>NZ_RAQM01000006.1:0-146175 GCF_003610735.1 Tenacibaculum lutimaris
GTAGCTGATCGCTTTCCAAAATTCCTGTGATCGTATCGCTTTCTTAAAGCGGGTGCAAACATACAAACTGTTTTTATTCTGACAAAAACTTTTTTAAAGTTTTTTTAGTCTGTTTTTCGCTGTTTTAATGAACTGTCTCCGTTAAAATCGGACTGCAAAGATACTACCTTTACTTTAAATAAAACAAGAAAAAATTAAACTATTTTTTAACCTTTTCTTATTGTATCACACACCCTATTTTAATGAACTCTTACTAACTTTTTAGCTTACCGCTTTTCCGTTAGCGGGTGCAAATATAGAACCCTTTTTCCATTCAACAAGCACTTTTCTTACCTTTTTCTTACCCCTCTTTTTAACCTGTTAAACCTTAACTATTTACATGTAAACTTTTTTTATTCCATCACCCTTCTTCAACGAGTACACTTCTATTTTAGCCCTCCCCCTGCTATTAAAAAGGTAGAGTTCTCTATTTATACATCATAATAACGGTAACAATTCGCGTTAGGGATTGCAGCGACATCCTTTTGTTTTTATTTTTAAAGTTTAGTTGAGACTAAAAACAAAAGATATAGTGGAAAGCCCGACAGTTTGTATTGTTGTAGCGCAGCGGAAACCAATGACAAAGTGGAACGCCCACACAAATAGATTAGCTTATTTGAAATACCTTATATATATATTGTATTAAAAATGCTTTTACAATATCTTTGCGATTCAAAATTTCCACTTGTAAGGAAATTACACATAACACATAATATATAATGATTAAAATTACATTACCTGACGGGAGCGTCAAAGAGTTTGAAAAGAACAGCACTCCAATAGATGTTGCTAAAAGTATTAGTGAAGGTTTAGCTAGAAATGTTATTTCGGCTAGTTTTGAAGGAAACACTATTGAAACCTCTACCCCACTTACCACAGATGGCTCGTTAGTTTTATATACATTTAATGATACAGCAGGTAAAAAGGCTTTTTGGCACTCGTCTGCTCACGTATTAGCGCAAGCTATTTTAGATTTTTATCCGAACGCAAAATTGACAATTGGTCCTGCTATTGAAAACGGGTTTTACTATGATGTTGATTTTGGTGAGGATACCGTTTCTGAAAAAGACTTTGATAAGATAGAAAAGAAATTCTTAGAGCGTGCTCGCGAAAAAGCAGAGTTTAAAATGCGTTCTATTTCTAAAGCTGATGCTTTAGCTTATTATAAAGCACAAGATAACCAATATAAGGTAGAGCTTATTGAAGGTTTAGAGGATGGTGATATTACTTTTTGTGACCATAGTGACTTTACTGATTTATGCCGCGGAGGTCATATTCCGAATACTGGAATTATCAAAGCTGTAAAGATTATGAATGTTGCTGGTGCATATTGGCGCGGTGATGAAAAGAACAATCAGCTTACTCGTGTATACGGAATCTCTTTTCCGAAGCAAAAAGAATTAAAAGAATATTTAGAACTTCTTGAAGAAGCCAAAAAACGTGATCATAGAAAACTTGGAAAAGAATTAGAACTTTTTACTTTTTCTCAAAAAGTAGGTCAAGGTTTACCTTTATGGTTACCTAAAGGGGCTGCTTTACGTAATAGACTTGAAGACTTCTTAAAAGCTGCTCAAAAGAAAGCAGGATATGAAATGGTAATGACTCCACATATTGGTCAAAAGGAATTATATGTTACTTCTGGTCACTATGCTAAATATGGTGAAGATAGTTTTCAACCAATTACAACTCCAAAAGAAGATGAGGAGTTTTTATTGAAACCTATGAACTGTCCGCATCACTGTGAAGTTTACAACCATAAACCTTATTCATACAAAGATTTACCTAAACGGTTTGCTGAGTTTGGTACTGTATATAGATATGAGCAAAGTGGCGAATTACACGGTTTAACACGTGTACGTGGTTTTACTCAAGATGATGCACATATTTTCTGTACTCCAGAACAATTAGATGAAGAATTTAAAAACGTAATTGACCTTGTATTATATGTATTCGGATCATTAGGTTTTGAAAACTTTACCGCTCAAGTTTCTATCAGAGATATGAAAAATCCTGATAAATATATTGGTTCTGTTGAAAATTGGGAAAAAGCTGAACAAGCAATTATCAATGCAGCAAAAGATAAAGGTTTAGATTATGTAATTGAAGAAGGTGAAGCAGCTTTTTATGGACCGAAGTTAGACTTTATGGTAAAAGATGCTTTAGGTAGAAGTTGGCAGTTAGGAACTATTCAGGTAGATTATAACTTACCAGAACGTTTCGATTTACATTATAAAGGAGCTGATAACCAATTACACCGCCCTGTAATGATTCACCGTGCACCATTTGGTTCTATGGAACGTTTCATTGCTGTTTTATTAGAACATACCGGTGGGAATTTCCCACTTTGGTTAACCCCAGAACAAGTTATTATACTGCCAATCAGTGAGAAATATCAAAATTATACCAAAAAAGTTTTAACTTTGTTGGAAAATTCCGAAATTCGCGCCCTCGTTGATGATCGCAACGAAAAGACGGGAAGAAAGATTCGTGATGCCGAAGTTAACAAAATACCATTTATGGTAATTGTTGGTGAACAAGAAGAAAAAGATGGCACAGTATCTGTAAGGAAACATGGCGAAGGAGACCTAGGCACATTTACTATAGAAGAGTTCATTTCTTTAATACAGAATGAAGTTAGTAAAACATTAGTTCCTTTCGGTAGTTAAAAAAATAGATAGTAATTTTAAATTTATAAGTCATAGCAATTAGAAGAAAAGGCGGTAGAAGACCCGCAAGAGTAATTAAAGAAGATCAACATAGAATTAACGATAAGATTAAATATGTTGACGAAGTTCGTCTAGTAGGCGATAACATAGAAGTAGGTGTATATCCTTTAGCTAAAGCTAAAGAGATTGCACGAGAGTTAGAATTAGATTTAGTTGAAATTTCACCTAAAGCTGTTCCTCCTGTTTGTAAAGTTATTGATTACAAAAAGTTCTTATACGAGCAAAAGAAACGTGAAAAAGCTTTAAAAGCAAAAGCTACCAAAGTTACTGTAAAAGAAATTCGTTTCGGACCTCAGACTGATGAACATGATTATGAGTTTAAAAAGAAACATGCCGTTAAGTTTTTACAAGACGGAGCAAAATTAAAAGCATTTGTTTTCTTTAAAGGACGTTCGATTGTATTTAAAGAACAAGGACAAATTTTACTATTAAAACTAGCTCAAGAACTAGAAGAATATGGTAAAGTAGAGCAAATGCCAAAATTGGAAGGAAAACGTATGATTATGTTTATCGCCCCTAAAAAGGTTAAATAAACAAATCTGTAACAATAATATAAGCAAGATAAAACTAAAGATCAAAGATGCCTAAAATTAAAACAAAATCTAGTGCCAAGAAACGTTTCAAGTTAACTGGTTCTGGAAAAATCAAAAGAAAGCACGCGTTTAAAAGTCACATCTTAACAAAGAAGTCTAAAAAACGTAAGCTTGCATTAACACACGCTACATTAGTACACAAGTCTGATGAAGCTAACATTAAGCAACAATTAGTATTAAAATAATTGTTAGCCAGGTAGTAAATTAATTATTAACCATGGAGTTAGGCTCAATAAAGTACTTTTAAATAAGTCGCCTACTACAAAAACACATTTGAATTATGCCAAGATCAGTAAATTCAGTAGCTTCAAGAAATAGAAGAAAGAAAATCTTGAAGCAAGCAAAAGGTTACTTTGGACGTCGTAAAAACGTTTACACAGTAGCAAAGAATGCGGTTGAAAAAGGAATGCTTTATGCATACCGTGACCGTAAAAACAACAAGAGAAACTTCCGTTCATTATGGATTCAACGTATTAACGCTGGAGCTCGTCAGTTCGGAATGTCTTACTCACAGTTTATGGGTAAAGTTAAAGCTAATAATATCGAGTTAAACCGTAAGGTTTTAGCTGATTTAGCTATGAACAACCCAGAAGCTTTTAAGGCCATTGTAGAGAAAGTAAAATAAGTTTCATAACCTTGCTTATACTAAAAACCCAAACCTAAACGTTTGGGTTTTTTTAAACCATCTTATATTCATCAATTGAAATAAAATACCAATCCTATGAAATTTTTCAAAATAGCATTCATCTTTATTTTTACTCAAAGTATTATCGCTCAAGAAAACCTTCCTGAACAACCAAATACTGTTGAGAACCAATTTAATGAACTTTATAAAAAATCAAATAATTACCAGATTTATAAAGTAATAAAGAAGAATGAATACTTAAGACTTCAAAAAAGTATATTAGACAGTATAAAGGTAATTAAAACAGATGCTGCTTCTAAACAAGTTAAAATAAATGAACAACAAAAAAGTATTACTGAGTTACAAACAAAAATTGATACTCTAAATACGGATTTAGCTACTTCTATTGGTAAAGAAGATGCGATTTCATTTATTGGAATTCCTTTAGACAAGGCTACCTATAACACTATTGTATGGGGTATTATTTTTTCATTATTAGCTGGATTAGCTTTCTTTATTTATCGTTTTAATAATAGTAATGTAGTTACTAAAGAAACTAAGAGTTTATTAGCTGATACTGAAGAAGAGTTTGAGCAGTACAAAAGGAAGTCTATAGAAAAAGAACAAAAATTACGTAGACAATTACAAGATGAAATAAACAAACAACGTGGTGTAAATTAACCTCACCACTCGTTAACATAAAAAAGCAACCCTCATCTGGCTACTTCTGTAACCTAAGGGTTGTTTTTTGGTTTAACCTTTTACATTATTTAGATAATTTTTGTCTGTATAAAAAAGCTATTTGAAATTAATACACTTAACAAATTAATTAATGAAAAAGAATTTAACACTCTTACTAATTTTCACTTTCCTGAACACATTTAGTCAAACCAAATACGAGATTAAAGGTTTTTCAGAAAAATATAAAGGACTGTTAACTATTGAAAAAGGTTATGAAAATGAAATTTTTAAAAAAGGAAGTGTTGTCGTTTTTGACTCTAAAACAAATACAAAAATAATAGAAATCTACTCCGACGAATTAACCTTTGAATTAGAGACCATAGGAGTTGTTAAAACTAATATTTTAGAACTTCCTTATGGAGAACAAAGTATTTTAATATATAAAGATTTTAATTTTGATGGCATTAAAGATTTAGCCATTATGGATGGTCAATTTAGCTGCTATCATGGTCCATCTTTTAGAATATATCTAGAAATTAACAACAAACTAACATTTAGTCCTGAGTTTACTCGATTAGCACAAGAATATTGTGGTATGTTTCAAACGAATGACAACACAAAAACCATTCACACTATCACAAAAAGTGGTTGTTGCTGGCATCAATATTCAACTTTTAAAGTAGTTAACAATATACCAACCCCTACTCTAATCATAGAAGAAAGTGCTGAAAATGCTCCTTTTTATTCGACTACTACAACAGAATGGAGTAACAATAAAAAAAGCAAAAAAACTACTAAAACACTAGATTTAGAATATGATGGAATCTCTCAAATACTATCATTTAATCTTATTAAAAACCAAAAACAGGTAGTTCTATTCAGCATGAATGACCAAGAACTTAATTATGCGTTGATTAAGCCTAACGGAGTTGTAGAATTTTCATTTCCTCTTGAAACGATACAAGAAAATCATAATTTCACCCTCAATAGGAAAGATAACACATTGACCTTTAAAAACAGGAATGCAACTTACCAAATCTATCAAAAAGGTGAAGAAAACAAAATTAATAGCATTGGAATACTTGTTACGGTAAATGGTAAAAAATACGATTTAAAAGGAGAACTAAGTTCTATAGAAGGAAGCTTAGAAACTCTGAAAAACATAAAATTAGACAATCTAATCAGCAAATAAGTTTTAGCTTCGAATATTTTTAACAAAAAATCCCGAGTTTGTAACTCGGGATTTTTTTATGTGTTATTCTACCTATTAAGATAAACCAGAGATTACTCCGTTATTATCAATCTTCATGTTTTCTGATGCTGGCACTGCAGGTAACCCAGGCATACGCATCATTTTTCCTAAAATAGGAATGATAAATTGTGCACCAGCTGCTATTTCTATTTCACGAACATTTACGGTAAACCCTTCCGGCCTTCCTGTTAAACTTTCATTATCAGAAAAAGACTTTTGAGTTTTAGCCATACAAATAGCAAAATCATTAAAACCTAACCTATCTATTCTTCGCAAGTTTAATTCTGCTTTTTTATCGTAAGTTACTCCACTAGCACCGTAAATCTCTTTAGCTATCTTTTCTATTTTCTCTTTTACAGGACTTTTCCAATTGTACAACGGTTTGTATTGAGTTGCTTTATTTTCAACTACATCAACCACAGCTTTGGCTAATTTTTTAGTTCCTTCACCTCCTTTAGCCCATCCTTCTGAAACGACTGCTTGCACTCCTAATTTAGCACAAGCGTCAATTACAAACTGTACTTCTTCATCAGTATCGGAAATAAAAGAATTAATAGCTACAACAGGTTCAATATTGAACTTTCTAATATTTTCAATATGCTTTTCAAGGTTTTTGAATCCATTCTGTACACGTTCTAAACTCGGCGTATTGTATTCTTCTTTTGGTGAACCTCCGTGATGACGCAACGCTCTAATGGTAGCTACCAACACCACACATTTAGGATTTAATCCTGCATATTGTGATTTAATATTCAAAAATTTCTCAGCTCCTAAATCTGCGCCAAAACCAGCTTCTGTGACAACATAGTTTGATAATGACAATCCCATTTTAGTCGCAATAATTGTGTTTGTTCCTTGTGCGATATTTGCAAAAGGTCCACCATGAATAATTGCAGGATTCTCTTCCAATGTTTGTACTAAGTTAGGTTTTATAGCATCTTTTAATAAAATAGCCATAGCATCTTGCGCTTTTAAATCACGAGCGAAAACTGGTTTTTTATCAAAAGTAAATCCAATAAAAATATTCCCTAAACGTTCTTTTAAATCGTCAAAATTAGTTGCCATACAAAGAATTGCCATTACTTCAGATGCTGGTGTAATGTTGAATCCGTCTTCTCGAGGAATTCCATTAGCTGTTCCTCCCAGTCCAATCGTTATTTGACGTAAAGAGCGATCGTTCATATCAATAACACGCTTCCATAAAATAGTTCTTGGGTCAATATTTAAATTATTAACGCTACTCTGTAAATTGTTATCTATTAAGGCAGACAATAAATTGTTTGCTTTTTCAATAGCATTAAAATCTCCTGTAAAATGTAAATTGATATCTTCCATAGGAACTACCTGAGAGTATCCCCCACCTGCGGCACCTCCTTTAATACCAAAAACAGGTCCTAATGATGGTTCACGTAATACGACAGTAGCTTGTTTTCCTACTTTATTTAATCCTTCAGTTAACCCAATAGAAACTGTTGTTTTTCCTTCGCCTGCTGGTGTCGGAGTTAATGCTGTTACCAACACCAAATTATTCTCTTTTATCTTTTCTTCGTCTATTAAATCAAGTGGTAATTTAGCTTTGTACTTTCCATACATTTCTAAATCATCTTCACTTACTTTTAATTTACTGGCTATATGTTTAATATGTTGTAATTCTTTTGCTTGAGCAATCTCGATATCGGTTAAATGCGCCATGGCAAATTGTTTAAAATTTAAGTTATTTGTTTGTTGTAAAAAGTAGGTAAATATACGCAATATAATCCCTACAAAAACTGACTTTTGTTAGCATTTATTCCCCAATTATTAGCTTATTACATAAATATGATAAAAGAATTGGCTTTTCTTTTAACGAAACGCTATATTTGCACGTTTTTAAAATAAAGTCGATTTAAATTATTTACAATGCAAAACAAAGGATTAATTAAATTATTTGCTATACTTTTTGGTTTAGTAAGTATTTATCAATTATCGTTCTCGTTTTTCGCCAATAAGGTAGAAGACAGCGCGAAACAGTATGCGAAAGCAAATGTTAGTGATAACAATGGAAGAGCTTTAGCTAGATATGAAAGAAAATACTTAGATAGCGTAGCTAACAAAGAGGTAGTAAACTTAGGATTTGCTAAGTACTCTTACAACGACATCAAAGACAAAGAAATGAACCTTGGTCTTGATTTAAAAGGGGGTATTAATGCAATTTTACAGGTATCAGTAAAAGATATCTTAATTGGATTATCTAACGATTCTCAAAACACAACTTTTAAGCAAGCATTAAAAAATGCTGATGAAGCTCAAAAGAACAGTCAAGCGAATTACTTAGATTTATTCTACGATGAGTTCGAAAAATTAAGCAACGGTAACGTTAAATTAAGCGACCCAAGCATTTTTGGAACTAAAGCTTTACGTGATAAAATAGACTTCAATAAAACCAACGAGCAGGTTAAATCGACTTTACAAGAAGAAATCAACACTTCTATCAACACTGCTTTTGAAGTATTACGTAGCCGTATTGATAAATTTGGAGTTGTTCAACCAAACATCCAACGTATTGGAAACTCTGGTAGAATTCAAGTAGAATTACCAGGAGCAAAAGATATTGATCGTGCTCAAAAATTATTACAAAGTACTGCTGAATTACAATTTTGGGAAGTACACACAAATGCTGATGTACAAAACTTTTTCTTTACTGCGAATGCTAAAGTTGCTGAATTATTAAAAGATGACTCAGCTACTGAAGAAGTTAAAGATACTACTAAAACAGCTGATAATATTGATGATTTATTAGGTGAGTCTGCTGATTCAACAAATGTTGAAACTCAAAAGAACTTATTCACTTACTTATACCCTAATGTAGCTCGAAGTCCTCAAGAAGTGAGTCCTTTAGTAGCTCAATCTAGAGTTCAAGATACAGCAAAAGTTAATAACTTTTTACATAACAAAGAAGTAAGAGCTTTATTACCTAACAACTTAAAATACACTAAGTTTTTATGGGATTATAAAGCACATCCAGGTGCTGATGGTAGTGAACTTATAAATTTATACGCTATTAAATCTAATAGAAAAGACAAAGCTCCAATTGATGGTGACGTTATTGCCGATGCTAAGCAAGAATATAATGAAATGAGTAAGCCTGTGGTATCTATGTTAATGAATGCTACAGGAACTAAGCAATGGGCAAAAATGACAGGTGAAAACGTTGGTAAATTCGTTGCTGTTGTTTTAGATAATTATGTATATACAGCCCCTAGTGTAAACCAAGTAATTTCTGGAGGTAGCACTCAAATATCTGGAGGTTCTATGACCGTTACAGAAGCACAAGATATTGCAACTGTATTAAAAGCTGGTAAATTACCTGCACCTGCTAGAGCTATTCAAATGGAAGTAGTTGGACCTTCTTTAGGTAAAGAATCTATCGATGCAAGTATGGCATCATTCGGATTAGCTATTATTTTAGTTTTAGTTTGGATGTTCTTATATTACGGAAGAGCTGGTTTATATGCTAACATTGCCTTAGTGGTAAACATCTTATTCATCTTCGGAATTTTAGCTTCTTTCAACTCTGTATTAACATTACCAGGTATTGCGGGTATTATCTTAACTATAGGTATGTCGGTTGATGCGAACGTAATCATTTTCGAAAGAATTAAAGAAGCTTTAAGCGGAGGTAAAAACTTAGGTGACTCTGTAGAGGAAGGATTTAGTATAAAAGGAGCATTATCTGCAATTATTGATGCTAACATTACCACTTTATTAACGGGTGTTATCTTATATACTTTTGGTACAGGACCAATTAAAGGATTCGCTTTAACATTAATGATTGGTATTGCTACTTCTTTATTTACTGCTGTATTTATTACTCGTTTATTTATTGACGGAGCAGTTACTAAAGGAACAAGTTTACCTTTCAATACTGGATTATCTAAAAACTGGTTTAAAAACATCTCTATCGAGTTTTTACAAAAACGTAAAATCGCTTATATCATTTCAGGATTCTTCATCGTTGTTGGTTTAGTTTCTATATTCACTGTAGGATTAAAACAAGGAGTTGACTTTAAAGGAGGTCGTTCTTATGTAGTTCGTTTTGACGAAGCTATGAAAGGTAACGAGGTTGCTGAAGAATTAAAAGCTGTATTCGGTACTGCTCCTGAGGTTAAAACTTATGGATCTGATCATCAATTAAAAATTACAACTGCCTTTAAAATTGACGAGGAAGGAACTGAAGTTGATGACGAAGTACAAACTGCTTTATACAATGGGTTAAAGTCTCACTTAGGAAATACTTCTTACGAGGATTTCAAACCAGGTTTTGAAAAAGCTGGAAACGGAATTATGAGTTATATGAAAGTAGAACCTACAATTGCTGACGACATTAAGCAGGCTGCTTTATGGGCGGTATTAGGATCGTTAATTGTAGTATTCTTATATATCTTATTACGTTTTAGAAAAATGGCTTACTCTATCGGTGCAGTAGTTGCTGTTTTCCATGATGTATTAGTAGTATTAGGAGTATTCTCTTTATTATACAAATTCATGCCATTTGATATGGAAATTGGTCAGTCGTTTATCGCTGCTATCTTAACAGTAGTAGGATACTCATTAAACGATACCGTGGTAATTTTTGATAGAATTAGAGAGTTTACTGAAGGTAAAAATTCAGTTACTGCTAACTTAGTAAACAAAGCATTATGTAGTACTTTAGGAAGAACTATCAACACCTCTTTAACAACATTATTAGTAATGTTAGCTATCTTCTTCTTCGGAGGAGACAGTATTAAAGGATTCATGTTCGCATTAATCGTGGGTGTAGTGGTAGGTACTTACTCTTCTTTATTCGTTGCAACACCAATTATGTTCGACGTTTCTAAAAAAGAAGAAAACAAATAAGCGCTACTTAAACATATATAAAACCGTTTTGAAGTTTATTCAAAACGGTTTTTTCATTTAATATCAAGAAACTATCTTTGCATTCTGATGAAAATTACAAAACTTCACGATTTATATTTTAAAGAGTTCATTTCAGCTAATGAAATCTCTAGCATTATTACATCTTTAGCTAAACAAGTTAAAAATGACTTACCAAAAGACGAGGTTCCTGTTTTTATAGGGATTTTAAACGGTTGCTTTGTTTTTACTGCCGATTTTTTACGTCAATACAAAGGTGATTGTGAAATAAGCTTTGTAAAATTATCTTCCTATGAAGGTACTAGTTCAACAGAAAATGTAAAAAGTTTAATAGGTCTTAACGAAGACTTGACAGGACGTACTGTTATCATTTTAGAAGATATTATTGATACCGGAACAACACTTCAAGAAATCTACGAGATTTTTGCAACAAAAAATTTAAAAGAATTAAAAATAGTTACACTTTTCTACAAACCAGATGTATATCGTAAAGAATTACATATAGACTATATCGGAAAAGGTATTGAAGACAAGTTTATTGTTGGTTACGGTTTAGATTACAAAGGTTATGGTAGAAATTTACCCGCTATTTATCAATTAACAACACAACCCAAAATGAAAAACATCGTATTATTCGGTCCTCCAGGTGCAGGAAAAGGCACACAAGCAGAAATTTTAAAAGAAAAATACAATTTAGTACACATTTCTACAGGAGACGTATTCCGATTTAATATTAAAAATCAAACTGAATTAGGGTTATTAGCAAAAACATATATTGATGCTGGTGATTTAGTTCCTGATGAAGTTACAATTAACATGTTAAAAGAAGAGGTTAACAAAAATGCTGACGTAGCAGGATTTATTTTTGATGGTTTTCCTCGTACAGAATCTCAAGCAGAAGCTTTAGATGCATTTTTAGCTGAAAAAGGTGAGCGCATTAACGGAATGGTTGCTTTAGAAGTTCCTGAAGACTTACTAGTTGACCGTATTTTAGAAAGAGGAAAAACAAGTGGTCGTTCAGATGATATGGACGAAAGTAAAATTCGTAATCGTTTTAACGAGTACAACACTAAAACAGCTGTTTTAAAAGATTTTTATCAAGCTCAAGGCAATTACTACGGCATAAACGGAGTTGGTTCTATTGAAGAGATCACACAACGTTTATCAGACGTATTTGATACATTATAAACAAACAAAAAGGTAAAGGTTAAGGGCAAATGTTCTTTTGCCTTTTATCTTTAACCTAAAACCCAAAACAATGACTGAAGGAAATTTTGTCGACTATATAAAAATTTACGCATCATCTGGTAAAGGTGGTCGTGGATCTGCTCACTTACATCGCGAAAAGTATATCACCAAAGGTGGTCCTGATGGTGGTGATGGTGGTCGTGGTGGACACGTAATTTTACGTGGCGATAAGAATATGTGGACACTTTTCCATTTAAAATTTAAACGTCATTTTAGAGCAGAACATGGTGGTGATGGTAGTGCTAGTCGTAGCACAGGTCATGATGGTGCTGATGTTATAATTCCTGTTCCGTTAGGTACTATTATCCGTGATGCTGATACTGACGAAATTTTACATGAAGTTATTGAAGACGGACAAGAAATCATCTTATTAGAAGGTGGTAAAGGCGGTCGTGGTAACTGGCATTTTAAGTCATCTACAAACCAAACTCCTCGTTACGCACAACCAGGTATTGACGGACAGGAAGGTTGGTACCGTATTGAGTTAAAAGTTTTAGCTGATGTTGGTTTAGTTGGTTTCCCAAATGCTGGAAAATCAACGTTATTATCAGTTATTACCGCAGCAAAACCGAAAATTGCTGATTATGCGTTTACGACCCTAAAACCTAACTTAGGAATTGTAGAATACCGTAATCACCAGAGTTTTGTAATGGCCGATATTCCTGGAATTATTGAAGGAGCTGCTGAAGGAAAAGGTTTAGGACATCACTTTTTACGTCATATCGAGCGTAACTCTACCCTACTCTTTTTAATTCCTGCCGATAGTGAAGATATTCAAAAAGAATATGAAATCTTATTGAATGAATTACGCAAGCACAATCCTGAATTGTTAGATAAAGATCGTTTGTTAGCTATTTCGAAATCGGATATGTTAGACGACGAATTAAAAGAAGAAATTAAACAAGATTTACCAGAAGGTATTGAAACTATATTTATCTCTTCTGTTGCCCAACAAGGTTTAACAGAACTGAAAGATAAATTATGGCAAATGTTGAATTAATTCTTCTTTCTAAATAACATTACAAAAAGCAATCTCATATGAGGTTGCTTTTTTGTTTTGGTTATTAATAGACAAAAAATTAAATTAGTAAATTAACTACTCATTTTAAAAAAAAACATGAAAAAGACAAGTTTACTAATACTGATTTTATTAATTTCAACTAATATTTTTTGTCAAACTAAAATAGATAGTTTAGAAATCTTAATTAACAACCTTAAAGAAGAAAAAAGTATCATAGATGAAAAAATAAAAAATGCCGAAAAAGAAATAATCAAGATTATTAAGGCTGAAGGTTATGAAATCACAGTTAAACTTCCTTATTATAAAAAGTATTTAGAGGTAAAAAACAAAATTAAAGGAGGGAGAATTATCGCCAAAATTAAAGATGGAGAAAAGCTTCTTGTTATAGGTAAAGAAGATATTTATCTAAAAGTAAAAATTAAAGATAAGATTGGATTTACTTTTATTTCAAATCTAGAGCCTCCAATTAATTTATTAAGTCAAAAAAAAGAATATTATAATTCTTTCAAAAAAAACACTACTTCGAATTCTTTTAACTATTCTACAGGCAAAACTTATAAAAGCAAATGTTCGAGTACTCAATGCACTGGAAGGACAAAAAAGGGTTCTAGATGTAGAAATAGAACAACTAACTGCAGCGGAAGGTGTTACAGACATTAGTGAAAACTGTTTACAACACTCTCTTCGCTTCTATAAAAGCACGTTTCCAATAATTTTAGAGTAAACAATAAGATAAAAAAACACCCTTTAAAAGGGCGTTTTTTTATTCCATATTCCATATTTTTTCAATTATTTCTTGATAGATGGTGTTTGCATTTTTATTCGTACTTCTTTCTACATACTCTCTCATTAACACTACTCTATCAACTGCTCCTGGATGTGTAAAGATTTCTGGTCCTAACAAGTTTTGTAAAACTTCAAAATTTGTTGTTAAATCATTTCCTAGCTCCACCTCTTGTGTAGTAATTAAATGAACCGCTATAATATCGGCAAGATATTCTGCTTTTTTATATGCATTTGTTTTATTTCCGTTAGGTATTTCTGATCCTAAATTAAATTGCTCTGCTTGTTTTAGTGTTACAATATGTCCTAACTCATGTGCCAATACAAAAGCTTTTATATAATCTTTATCGTACTCTATTAAACCTTGGCTTACTTCAACATAGTTCATTGCCGCTCCTGCATTTACAGTAGTGTCTTCTTTGTCAATTCTAAATTCATTTGGAATATCAACACCTGCAAACTCTTTAAACAACGGTTTTACTGTTTTTAAGTACAGTTCTTTTAATTTATCTTCTTTTGTTACGTTTTCTACTATTTCTTCTTTTTTAGTTTCACTAGTATTACAGCTTACTACTAAAAAAGCTGTGATAAGCATTATTATTTTTCTCATAAATTTTAGAATAAAAAAACACCCTTAGAAATAAATTCTAAGAGTGCTTTGCTGGGGAATAAACATTAATTAATAATATGTGTATGTAATACTAGTATTGATAAAACCGAATACAACATACGAAGCCGTTAATGGGTAACCGTCTGTATTATATACATAAGTTACCGGAGTATCGCTTGAAAAACTTCCCTGCGTAGGATTATTTATATTTACTCCATCTAACCCTGTTCCTACATTAATTTTAGCAAAAGCTGTAGGATATACTCCTTTAAAAGGGTTGTTTTTCTCATCATAAGTATTCTCTAACGCCTCAGTACCTACTGTTTCTGTTTTAACATTTCCTTCTTCGTTATATATATAACTTGTATTAGCTACTCTACCATTCTCTTTATTCAGCCTCTCTTTTTTCTCCAATCTATTTTCTGTATCATATGTATATGTATATGTATATACTTCTATACCATCTTCCTTCTCAACAGCACTTACAATTAAATCTGTATCATTATATGTATACACAGTGCTTTTTGTATCGGACTTTACTTCTATTACTTGATTTTTATTATTATATACAATCGTATAAGTTCTAGTAACTCCACCTTCTTCTACAACATATGAGTTAATAAAATTAGAATTTTCGTCATAAGTATATGTAGTAATACTTTCGCTATAGTCATCTTTAAAATGATACGTTTTTATTTGTGAACCACTACCTACTTCACCACGAATATTAATAGTAACATTGTATACTTTTTCATCACCGTTTTCAGCAGTAACCGTAAAAGGCATAGCTTCACCATCAACAAAGTTTACTGGTTGTCCTGGTGCTGGAGAAATTGTAGCTTTTTCTGAAATAGTAATATTAGGTACTAAACCTGAAATGCTTGTATTAAAAGGAACACTGATTGTAATATTGTTTCCTAAATCGTAAACAACATCGTCTTCAGTTAATCCTTCAAAGTCTATATTAAAACTTGTAATACTGTTTAATGATGATTGTACTATTTTGTCACTATCATCGCTAGAGCAACTTACCATTACAAGTGCTATAATTAAAGACAAAAAAGGGAAAACTTTTTTCATAATGTAAAAATTTAAAAATTAGTATTTTACTATCGACTTCTTTTATTCCGTTCGATAATCACGGATTATACTTTAAAAGTTTGGGTTATTTATTTTAGCATCGTTAGGAAACTTAACTACATATCTACTATCATTTTTTTGTAATGTGTAATTTTTTCCTTCATACCACTTTACAATTTGTGGTTGTGTAGTTCTCTTTAAATCATTCCAACGTTGACCTTCAATTGCAAACTCACGTGCACGCTCATCTAATATTTCTTCATACAACTCTTGTTTGTTTAAAGAGTTGATATATGTTGTATACGTCGTCATTTTAGACGGAGTATATCTGTTTTTTGCAAACGCTAACAATTCTGTTTTTGCTAAACTTAATTCGCTTTGTTGCGTATACGCTTCTGCTAAAATCAAATACAGTTCTGCTACCCTAAAGGTAGATCTATACTTAATATTAGCTGTTTTAGCAGCTCTATAAACTGTTCCTTCTTTCTTAAAATATATGTTGAATCTTAAATCATTTGTTCTATCGTATTTACTTAAAAAAGTATCAGACATAGAAGCGTAAGTAGTGATATCAAAAGAAGATACCATATCTAAGGCTAAAATAGATTCTACTGAATTAAATTCTGAAGGCATTATAGAACTATCTGAGTTTAAATCTTGAACAGTATTTTTTATAGCCAATGCTTCTTTAGCTGCATCAATAGCTTGTTGCCATTGATTTTTAGATAAAAACACTTTCGCTTTTAAGCTTTTTAAAGCTATTGTTGAGAATCTATAATTTAAGCCTGTTTGTTGTTGTGTAACATTTAAACGTGTTTCTGCATTTGTAATATCTTGTAAGATTTGCTTATAAACTTCTTCAACAGACTGAATATCATACTTCTGATCTAAATTGTACTCAGTTACTACAGGTACTCCTCCATCGCTATTAGCAGTTGTACTGTTATAAGTTTTACCATATAAGTTAACCAACTGAAAATATTGCAAAGCTCTTAAGGCATACGCCTCTCCTACCAATTGATTAATTTGAGTAGCCTCTCCAGTAATTTCAGCTTGATTTTCTATAACGTGGTTTGCATGAAAGATTATTTTATAAAAACTAGCATACGAAAAAGCTGTTGTTAGTGGTGACGCACCGGCATCATTCCAAATAAAAAGATCTTCATACTGTTCTGACCCTAAAGATGCTTTAGTTAATTGAAGTTCATCACTTCTGTATGTAGTTAACACATGGTTATTCTTTTCTATACCATAAGCTGTTGTTAAAAAACTTCTGTAATCTTCAACCGATTTAGGAATTATTTGTCCTATTGGTTCTACATCTAAGTAGTCATCACACGAAACCATGCTCACTACTACTATGAATAATATATATATGTGTTTTCTCATTTCTGTATTTTTTAAAAAGAAAGGTTGAATCCGAAAGAAATAATTTTTGGTATTGGTTGTGAGTATGGACTACCAAAAGTTTCAGGGTCGAAATATCCATCGTAATCTGTTCCGAAAACAAATAGATTTCTTCCTTCTAGGTTAAAGCTTAATCTTGAAACATTCATACTTTCTAAGTACTTACTTGGTACATTGTATCCAAACTTTATACTGTTAACTCTTATGTATGAAATTTTATCTACCCAAATATCTAAATCTCTAAACGTATTACCTGAATCGTAAGTATGATACCAACTGTAAACTAAATCTGTGTCAAAACCTGGTGTTGTGCTCCCTATCAACGCTGGGTAATTTCCTGTACCTGCTTTTAATACTTCTTTGTTAAAGTTGTAATTTGGACTTACCTGTGTTGGGTGATACGAAGGTGTTCTTCTAACTGTTTGATTTAAGTTAAAGTTTGTAGCTATACTTAAACTGAAATCTTTATACTGAAATTTATTGATGAAACCTCCACTAAACTCAGGATCTCCATTACCTACATAGGTATATAAATTTCTATGCTCTTCATCGGTTAATTGACTTCCATCAACTCCTTCTGATAAGTTATAAAAATCTACTGCTGTTACTTTCTTACCATCTTTCCAAAATAATGGCAACCCATTACTATCTATACCAGCAGTTTTAATGGCAAAAACTGCATTTACTCCGTATCCTAATAACGATGGTCTTAATTGATTATCTCTCGTTTGAATTCTTTCTACAGTATTTTTATTATGAGAAATATTAAAGCTAGTTGTCCATATAAAATCATCTTTTACAATATTTCTCGTATTAATTGCTAATTCAACTCCTTTATTACTTAGCGTTGCCCAGTTTGTATTGATAAAGTTGAACCCAGACTCTAACGGTATAGCTTGTAAACCAATTAGATCAGTACTTTTACGATAGTAGTAATCTGCCGATACATATACTCTGTTATTAAACATTCCCAGATCAAACCCAACATTTGATGAAACTGTTTTTTCCCAACGTAAATCTTTGTTTGGAGCTGAAATAACATTAATACCTTCTTCTGTTGTTCCTGGTAAAATAGTTACCTCATCATAAAGACCTACAACGTAAGGAGAGGTAGATTTATCTATATTTCCTTGTACACCATACGAACCTCTAATCTTTAATTCATTAATAGCGTCTACATCAAAAAAGTTCTCTTTTGCTACGTTCCAAGAACCTGCTACAGACCATAATGGTAAGTATCTAAATTTAGGATTTACACCAAATAAATTAGAACCGTCATATCTTAAACTTCCGAAAATTGTATATTTTCTATCATAAGTGTACGAAGCTGTTCCGAAGAATGATGCGTATGCATTTTCATTAACTGTTTTTCTATACGGTTCAAACAACTTATTCTTCAATGCTCTTTCATCAGTTATTTGTACAGTGCTTAATGTATTAGGGTTAAAACCAAATCCTTTTGTATGAATCTCTGTACGCTTATCTTCTCTAAACTCAGTTCCTAACATTACATCAATCTCATGGATATTATTAATTGACGTGTTGTAATTTAAAGTACTCTTCCAGTTGTATTGAAAAGCATCGCTATTCCAGTTTTGAATTATCCCTCCTTCGGGTAAGAAAAAAGCATTTTGTCCATTATCGTCTTGATATCTAGATCTAAACCTATATTTTCTTGTATAATAACTTTCTTTATCTGAAAATTTCTCTGTTTTATCAAAGTCAAATTGCATTCCAAACTGTGTGTATAGTTTTAAGTTGCTATTTAACTTATAAGTAAGATCTATAATTGGTTTGATAGAATACGATGTTAGCTCCTGATTTGTGTTTTCTCTTTCTTCTAAAGGATTATACTTGAAACTTACACTTAAATCATACCTTTCAATTAAATCAGGATCATAATTGTAACTTCCATCTGCATTATATGGTGTAAAGTAAGGATTTACCCTTCTTGAATAATAAGCTGGGTTTGTATAAGCATCTGCACCTGTTATGTATGATGTGTTTTTATTTCTACTTGCAAAAACTGATACGCCTACATTTAATTTGTCGTTTACATCATAATCATTTTTAAACGTAAGGTTGTATCTATTCAGCCCAGTCCCTTTAGTAGTTCCTTCTTCATCAAAATATCCTAAAGAGAAATAGTATCTTGATTTTTCACTACCCCCAGAAAGCGTTAATCCGTATTGTTGGTTTATTGCTGCTTGATACAACTTATTACCCCAATTAACATCTTGATTTCTTAAGTTATTAATTACATTTTGAGCTAATGGATTTATGCTAGAAAATCCGTTGTTTTGAAAATTATCGTATTCTCCATAAGCATCTAAAATTCTAGCCACTTCTCCTCTATTACTTTGGTAAGTTAAATCTGGTCTGCTCGCTAAACCTAATTCAAAATCTACTTTCTCAGAAGCATTCATTAAGTTTAACTTATCAAAATCTGGTCGTAAGGTTAAAAAGGTATTTGAATTAAAGTTAATTCGCATCGCTCCTTCTTTACCTTTTTTCGTAGTAATTACAATTACTCCGTTTGCAGCTCTTGCACCGTAGATAGAAGTTGCCGAAGCATCTTTTAACACCGTAATCTCTTCAATATCTTCTGGGTTAATTCCTGCAATAGGAAAAGATTTTAAATTATCGATATTGTCTTTATCTCTAAAATCTTTTGGAATATCGTTTCCTTGTAAAGGAATTCCATCTAAAACCCATAAAGGATCAGAAGAACCTGTTAATGTTGATGTACCTCTAATTTGAATTTTTGCTGGTGCTCCTGGTGCTCCAGTAGTTGGTTGTACTAACACCCCTGATATTTCACCTGAAAGCATTTGATCTACGTTAGCAGTACCTGCTTTTTTAACGTCATCTGTTTTAATTTTAGCAAATGATGAAGTTACTTTTCTCTTTTCAATTTTTTGGTATCCTGTTATAACCACCTCTCCTAAAAGCTCTTCTTTTTCTTTTAGAGATACTATAATGTTAGTACTTCTATTTTCTACATTAATCTTTTCTGTTTCAAATCCCATGTAAGAAATTATAATATACTTTGTTTCTATTGGAGCATTGAAAGAAAAGTTACCATCAAAATCGGTAGTTGTGCCAATCATAGAAGCTTGTATAACATTATCTATATTGGTTTTATTTCCAATCATTTTTGTTGAAGCATAAATAGAAACTCCTGGAAGTGTTTCATTTCTAGCTTCATCGATAACTGTACCACTAATTATTTTTGTTTCTTGCGCAAAAACTGAAAATGGTATAAGTAGCAGCAAGTAAATTATTTTTTTATTCATCATCTTAATTATTCAAATTATACTCAATTCTAGCTATTAAATCATTGTAATGGTTTTGTGTAGCTATATTTCCTTTCTTCCTTTTCTTCTTCAATAATTTTAAAATTCTTTCTAATTCTGCTCTCTTATTTGAACCTGCATCTGATACCCTAGGTATATATGTAAAGTGTACATTTTTAAAGTTCTTATCATCACTAGAAATTGTTGTCTGTCTGGTTTTCTTTAAAAGTGTATTTCTATCAACAGTTAGTACATCTACGTAATTTTTTTGAGTCATACGATCAAACATATCTAATGGCTCATTCTTCATTGTTTTCTTGAAGATCGCTTTATAAAGCTGATCAAATAAATACTCTTCGGTAAATACTTCTTCTGTATCTGAACTCAACACTTTATTTTCTGTAATACGCATTAGTCTATCTGTATGCACCAAACGATATATCATATTCGTTTGATAAGCTCGATGCATAGATATTGGAGAATAAAAACGTTCTCCGTCTGGTGCATCTCTTACAGGATATACTTTGTGAATTAACTCTGGAGTAAACAACCATTTTTGTGGTAAAATTGCCTCATTTATTATATACTCTAATGCCTCTTTTTGAACTTTGGCTGGTACAGGCACAAAGGTATTTTTATTATCACCATAAATAGTATTATTAATATAAATTCCTCCAATGTTAGCCATTACATGACCGCTATATAGTTGCCATTGATCTATCACTGCTTTGTATAGTTTGGCAGCTTTGTAATAATCTTCCCCTTCTTCTTTGGTCCATATTAAAATATTAGGTACAATTCTTTGTAGGTTTTTCAATCCATACTCACTTGCTTTCACTGCATTATCTCCTAAATCTTCACTTTGCGATCTTGGATCTATAACTTTTCCCTGCTGAGGCCCATAGAAGTATAAAGGGTCATTTTCGTGTTTTCTTATCCACTGATTTAGTATAGGTAATTCTTCATGGGGTGTTTTCACATCTAACCAACGATAGCCCCAATTGATAGCGTACTTATCATACACTCCTATTTTTGGACTGACTTCTGTTATATTATCTCCTGGTTGAGCAACATAATTGTAACGAGCATAATCCATTATAGATGGAGCTGTTCCTCCCATTTTTTTGGTAAAACTAGCTGACCTCAACGAGTCTACAGGGTAACTAAACGATGCCCCCATATTGTGTTTTAATCCAAACGTATGTCCTACTTCATGAGAAGACACAAACCTTATTGATTCTCCCATAATTTCATCTGAAAAAACATTAGCTCTTGCTTCTGGGTTTATAGGCCCTGTTTGTACACGAATCCATTGATGCAACCCTTTCATTAAGTTATGCCACCAAATAATATCTGATTCTAAAATTTCTCCACTTCGTGGATCTACTATAGATGGTCCCATTGCATTTTGCCTTTCTGAAGCTACATAGGTAATTACTGAATAACGAACATCATCAATATCGAAATCTTTATCTTCTTTGGTCACTTCTTTAACAACCACAGCATCCTTAAATCCTGCTTGCTCAAAGGCTTTATTCCAATCATATACTCCATTTTCTATATATGACACCCATTTTTTTGGTGTTGCTGGATCTATATAATAAACAATCTGTTTTTTAGGAGTTACTAACTCTCCTTTTTTATATTTTTCTATATCCTCTTCTTTAGGCTCTAACCTCCAACGTGTAATTAACTCTCTATGCTCTACTTCATGTTGACTATCTGAATAATAATCCATAGGTTTACTAAAATACCCTATCCTTTTATCTCCAAAACGAGGTTTCATTACATTAGTTGGGAGCAAAACGATGTTTGTTGTTACCCCTATAGATAAAGGTAGTGCAGTACTTTTTCCTTCAGAAACTGATGTAGTTAAAAGTGATTTAACTACAATATTTTTTGAAAACGTTTTTAATTTTTCAACTTTAGAAAGCTTTGTTTTAACGCTTCCTCCCAAACCTATGTTTGAAAGTAAATCATTAAAACTTTTATCTTCTCCATTAAACACTCTATTTACTTTAATAAGAGCTGTAGTCTTCTCTTCATTTTCAGACTCTATTTTAAATCCTTCAATAATAGATTCTCCAAAGTTTTCTTGTACTGAAAGAGTTATTGCGTTGTCTTTTGGCGATTTAACCCTCGGAGTTAATGTTTTTACCCAAACCTTGTTTAATACAGTATCTTTATAAAACCTTACTAACTTAGTTTCATAAGCCATTCCTTTATTTAACCCATGCCCATTAAGTTCGTAAGGTACTTTAGATACTTTGTTGACAATTAAGAAGTCCTTTGAAAACAATGAATCAGGAATTTCAAAATAGATATCTTCTTTTAATTTATAAATATTGAATAATCCATTTTTTACATTCCCTTCTTTCTTTAATTTAGAATAAGACACATTACTACTATCTTTAATAGAATCTTTCTTCTCCTCTTCTTTCTTTTGTGCAAAAAGAGAAGTGGTAAAAACCACAAGCAGTAAGCTTAATGTTTTTAATTTAACACCCTTCATTTGAGTATAACTCTTCATAAATTATTTTGATTAATAAGCAACCAAATGTAGAACTGAAGATGCTTTTTAAAAATTAAATGAGAGTGAAGTGCCTTTTAACAGGAGTGAATTTTACTATTTTGACAATAAAGGAAGGTAACATTTAAAACTTTTCTCAAAAATCACTGTTTTAAATGAAGTTACGCTATAAAACGTATAAAAATCACTCAAATAACTTAAACCAATACCATAACTTGTTTCAGTATTGTTTTTTCTTGGGTTATAATTATTACTTACTATAATTATATCTTTTTCTATTAAAACTTTAATAAAAAGAGGCGTTTTTTTTGTTATTTCATTATGCTTAATTGCATTTTCAATTAAGGTTTCTAAAGCTAAAAAAGGTATTTTTTTTAATAGTGTTTTTTCTTCTGCTCTATTTATAATTTCTAAGTTTATACTATTATTAAACCTAATCTTTTGCAAAAAGAAATACTGCTCTAAAAAATATAATTCTTCTTTGACTGTGGCCTTATTAGCATCTCTTTCCTTTAGTAAGTACCTATAAACTTCCGAAAGTTTTAACACAAACTGTTGAGACATTGTTTTATCTACACCTATTAAAACATGTAATGAATTCAAAGTGTTAAATAAAAAATGAGGATTTAACTTTTTACGTAACTGACTTAATTGTAAGCGCGCATTTTTTTGTTGATATTGCTCATTGCTTATAGCTAACTTTTTTCGTTCTTTTTCATATTGAAGTGCTTTCAAATGCTGACTCCTAAGCTGACTACGAGAAAATCCGAATATTAGCATAAAAGTTAATAATGCCAACAAACTCATCCAAAGCAAATATTCTTTTATGTTGTTTACAGATTCTTTAATTAAAATATTTAAGGGGAAACTTGTTATTAAAACCAACTCTGAGTTACCTGCCTGTACTACATTATAGTACCTTAACACCTCTAAGCCTAAATACTCTGAAGTAACCGTTGATTTAATTTGTTGATTATTTTTTATTCCTCTCTTGGAAGATTTGATAATACTATTTGGTGAAATATTGTTAAAAAAAGATTTTTCTTGCTTCCCTATATAACTAGTATCTGGATGTAGCATACAAACGCCTTCTTTATCTGTAACAATAACATAGCCTCCATACCCTTTATACTTTTGTGAAAAATAGTTCCAATATTTTAATAAATTTATATTGTAACCAAATACTACCATTGATTCATCAGGCAACTTGTATGTAATAATTTTTTGGTAGTACGTAATGTTATTTAATCCTAACACCACATTAAAGGTTTGGTTCTCTTTTTTAAACCCTCTTATTTTTTCAAGTGTCTCTTCTTCTAGCTCTTTAGTTCCTAAAAAGGACGTATATGTAACTTCTTCGTTTCTTTTAAAAAAATAAATGAAACTTGCATCAATAACTTCTTCCGAAAAAGCAAGCTCACTATTAAATAATAATCTATTTTTTAATTCGGATTCCTCTAAATTTACACCTTTGTCTAAAATTTTTTGCGCTCCTGAAATAAACTTATTAAACTCATTAAAATCAAATTGTAAAATATTCTTCTTCTCCCTTACAGTTTGACTTATCACTTCCCCCACTAACCTCTCTGCCTCCGAAGTTATTTTTTGAGTTATAAGTCTGTACCCTATAAAAAATAACACAATCAACGATACACTTACTAAAAGGTAATATTGATGTTTTCTTTTTTTTAACAGAAATCTCATTCCTTCTAATTATCTAACCAATTCTTAAAGTCTTTAATTCTTTGAGCACTTACTAGAAGTATTTCTTCTACATTAAGATCAGACTGTAAATCTATTTTTATACGATTATTACTATACTTAGAAATATTTTTTATAGCAGAGTGTTGTATGATATACTTTCTATTGATTTTAAAAAAGTATTTTTCAGAAAGTTCTTCTTCTAAACTAGAAATCGTTCCGTCATAAAGATAGCTTTCATTATCAAAAGTAAACAAAAACAAATATTTTCCTTGTGCCATAAAATAGGCTACATCTTCTCTTTTTATAGAAATAGATAAATTTCCTTTTGACACTAAAAAACGTTCTTTTTCTTTTTGATCGTTTATTTTGCTACTCATTTGTAGTAACAGTTGTTCTAATTTATCGCTATAACCTTTATCTTCATTTAAGCCAACATACTTTTCTATAGCTTTTTGCAATGCTTCTTCACTGTAAGGTTTTAATAAATAATCTATAGCAAAAAACTGAAATGATTTTATAGCGTACTCATCAAAAGCTGTTGTAAAAATAATAGGTGTAGAAGTTTTCAATTTTTCAAAAATTTCAAAACTATAACCATCTCCCAAATGAATATCACTTAAAATTAAGTCGCATGTATTGTTTTGAAGCCATACAATTGAATCTTCAACACTTTCTAATCGCTTTTTTACAGAAATTGAATATGGACTTTTAAGTAATAAATTTTCTAAAGAAGATGCTGCCAAATCTTCATCTTCAATAATAACTACATCTAATACTTTCATTTACTTTATAGAGATTTAAGAGGTATCTCCAAAAGTATTAAATTATTTTTATCTTTAATTAAAAGTTATGTTTATGCTAACTTATGGAAGTTTATTAAAAACTACAACACCCTTTTCGCTTCTATAAAAGCACGTTTCCAGTAGTTTTCATGTAGTGAGGTTACAATAACCCCTTGCGAAGTAGTGGAGTGAATAAAACGTACATCCCCATTATCAACAGAAGTTACCAAACCTACGTGATTTATAGGTCCTCTCCTCCCTCTTGTTTTAAAAAATAATAAATCGCCTCTTTGCACTTCTCGTAACGAAATTCTTTCGCCTTGTCGATACATTTCACGAGAACTTCTAGCTATGGATACATCTCGTTGTTGAAATGACGTAAAAATTAACCCCGAGCAATCCATTCCTTTTTTTGTCATTCCACCAAAACGATACGGAACTCCTTTGTAGGTAACTGCTGTCCATATAATTTTATCGGCAACTGTTACTTCGTTCACCTTAACCTCTTCAGTAGCTTCTGACTTAACACTTGCTACATCAACTGCTTTAGGAGTAATTGTTGATGCTGTTTTTTGGTAAGTTCCACTCACATTTTTTGACGATCCACAAGAAATCATTAAAAACGACAGTGTACATACAAAGAGGATTTTTTTAATCATAGGTGTTTTATTTTTTTACTCCATCAACAATTAATTTTGCTGCTTTGGCAGAGGCTCCTTTACCTCCTAGTTTTTGTTCCAAATCGAAATACGATAAAAATAATTGCTGACGATGTTCTGTTTCTAAAATACGCTCTAACTCATACTTTAAGCTTTCTTTCGTAAAATCATTTTGTATCAACTCTTTTACCACTTCTCTATCCATAATCAAGTTGACAAGTGATATATAACTTAACGTAATTATTCGTTTTGCTATTTGATACGATATGTTGCTTCCTTTATAACAAACCACTTGAGGCACTTTAAATAGTGCTGCTTCTAAGGTTGCGGTTCCTGACGCTACCAAAGCAGCATACGAAATACTTAATAAATCGTAGGTTTTATTATTGATGAACTTCACATTCGCATCACCAATAATTTCTTTGTAAAATTCATACGACTGACTAGGAGCACCCGCTACTACAAATTGATACTCAGGAAAATCATCTACCAACGATAACATTACCGATAGCATTTTGGTTATCTCCTGTTTTCTACTTCCAGGTAATAATGCTATAATTTCTTTATAACCTAAATCGTGTTCTTTTCTAAATTTATCTATCGACACCTGCTTTCTACCAGCAATCCCATCAATTAAAGGATGCCCTACAAAGTGTACATTGTATCCGTACTTTTTGTAAAACTCTTTTTCAAACGGAAGAATCACAAACATTTCATCGATATCACGTTTAATATCTTTTACCCTACCTGCTCTACTTGCCCAAACTTGTGGAGAAATATAATAATTGGTTCTAAAACTTTGTTGCTTTGCCCATTTAGCAATACGAAGATTAAAGCCTGAGTTATCTATAAAAATTAGTACATCAGGATTAAATTGAGCAATGTCTTTTTTACAGAAAGAAATCATACCCAAAATCTTTCGTAAGTTCATCAACACCTCAACAAACCCCATAAAAGCACGTTCTTTATAATGTTTAACCAACGTACCTCCTACTTCTTGCATCAAATCTCCACCCCAAAAACGAATGTCTGCTTTCGGATCTTGTTTCAACAACGCCTTCATTAAGTTTGCTCCGTGTAAATCACCCGAAGCTTCTCCTACAAGAATGTAATACTTCATCTACTAAAATTAGAAAAATTTTAAAATTGCGGTTAATAAAGCTACTGCAATCGTAGTTATTAACACTCCTCTTGCTCTGTAATCTTGTTTCTTTTTTAAAAAGACCCAAAACACAAATAAATTAGGTATTGCCGATAATGCTATTACCGATCCTAACATACCTCCTTCTTTTATTTTGCTTAGTGTTTCAGATATATCTGATTGTGAAATGTATTGTATGTACACAAAAAATCCACATGCTGTTGCCAATAACGATACTAAAATTCCTATGGCTATTTCTTTCTTTATATGTCCCATGTATGTAATTTTTGAATTGCGTGATGCGCTGTCATATCAAACTGAACAGGCACCACAGAAATATAACCGTTTTCTAACGCCCAAATATCGGTATCTTGTCCTTTATCTCTGTTTACAAACTCTCCTGAGAGCCAGTAATATTCTTTTCCGAACGGACTTTTACGTTTATCAAACGTTTCTTTCCAATATCCATTTGCTTGTCTACAAATACGAACTCCTTTAATATCTTTCTCTTTTAACTTCGGAATGTTTACGTTTAAAATCACCCCATCTGGTAAACCATTTAGTAACACATTTAACGCAATTTTTTCTATAAACTTACGTGCAGCTCTAAAATCGGCATGCCAATCAAAATCTAACAATGAAAAACCTATAGCTGGAATCCCTTCAATACCTGCTTCAACAGCAGCACTCATCGTTCCTGAATAAATTACATTAATGGATGAATTAGACCCGTGATTAATTCCTGAAACACATAAATCAGGGGTACGATTCAATATTTCGTTCTTTGCCATTTTTACACAATCGGCTGGAGTACCCGAACAACTGTATTCAATTTGCGGACCTTCATCTATAGTAATTGGATTACAATGTAGGACATTATTTACTGTAATTGCATGCCCCATTCCACTTTGTGGACTATCAGGAGCGACGACGACTACATCTCCTATTTTATTCATAATTTCAATCAACATTCGAATACCTGGAGCAGTAATTCCATCATCATTAGTAACCAAAATTAAAGGTCTGTCTTGCATGGTATGTAAGTTTTACAACAAATGTAACACAAAAAAAGGATTCTTTTTTTAACATTTCGTAAAGACAGATTCGTTTATTTTATGTGTAAAATTGTGGTAATCAAACACAAGCGTCATGACACAAATTATTGTTCATCTCACTATTTTTATTATTTCGGCTTTTTGTGCTATTATTTCAATCTAACACAATATATATTATCTAAGTATTTTTAGATAAATAGTAATGTTACTTACTTGAATGAACCTAAAGTTTGAATTAAGAGTATATAAATTAAATCGCTGCTTTTATAAAAAGCATCAAAACTTAAAAAATTGGCATTATTTTAGTAGCTTAGCAACACAACTAAACTACCCAACACAAATTTAAAGATAGAAGGTTTTATGAAGACGAAGTTTATTATTCCATTTTTAGCAATTACATTATTATTTTCGAACTCTGTTAGCTCGAATACACTTCCTAATAATGACCCAGAAAAAGATAGAGTTATAGTATATGTTTTAAAAAATATTTTAAGTCGTTACCACTATGTTCAAAAAGATTTGAATGATGATTTTTCTGAACATGTATACACTACTTTTATTGATGGTTTAGACCCAAGTAAACGCTATTTTACGCAAGAAGATTTAAAAGAATTTTCTCAATATAAATATCAAATAGATAATCAATTAAGAGAATCTAACATTGATTTTTACAAACTAGTTTATAATCGTTTCCTTGAAAAAATGGAATCAGGAAAAGCTAACTATCGTGCTTTATTAAAACAACCTTTTAACTACAAAAAAAATGAGGTAATTGATATTGATTACGACAAAGTTCCTTATGCTAAAAATGAAACCGAATTAACAGACTACTGGAGAAAACAATTAAAACTATCTATTTTAAGCAATATAGAAGATGCTGAAGCACAGCAAAACGAAAAGGCTAAAAAAGATAAAAACTTTAAAAAGAAATCTTTTAAAGAATTAGAAGTTGAAGCTAGAAAGAAAGTATTAAAAAACATGGACGATTTGTACATGCGTATTGGAGAATTGGAAAATTCTGACTGGTACTCTACTTTCTTAAACAGTGTGGTAAGTGGTTTTGATCCACATACAACATATATGTCACCTAACATTAAAACACGTTTCGACCAAGAAATGTCTGGTAAACTTGAAGGAATTGGTGCTCGTTTACAAAAGAAAGGAATTTACACGCATATTGTTGAGTTAATCTCTGGAGGTCCTGCTTGGAAACAAGGAGAACTAGAAGCTGATGATATCATATTAAAAGTTGCTCAAGGAGACGAAGAACCTCTAGATATTGTAGGAATGCGTTTAGATGATGCTATTAAATTTATCAAAGGAAAAAAAGGAACAGAGGTACGTTTAACCGTTAAGAAAAAAATTGATGGTTCTATTAAGATTATTCCTATTATTAGAGATGTGGTAGAGCTAGAAGAAACTTTTGTAAAATCGAGTATTGTTGAAAAGGACGGTAAAAAATACGGAGTTATAAACCTTCCAAGATTTTATATTGATTTTAATGACTTAAGCAGAAGAGATGCTGCAAAAGACATGGAGCAAGAAATTGAGCGTTTAAAGAAAGAAAATGTAGAAGGTTTAATCGTTGATTTACGTGATAACGGAGGTGGCTCATTAAAAACAGCCATTGAAATTGGAGGTTTATTCATTAAAGAAGGACCTATAGTACAAGTAAAGTATCGAGGGGAAGACCCTTTGGTAAAAAATGATACTGATTCTAAAATACAATGGGGAGGTCCATTAGTAGTAATGGTAAATGAATTCTCTGCTTCTGCATCAGAAATTTTTGCTGCAGCAATGCAAGATTATAAACGTGGAGTTATTATTGGTGGTAAACAAACTTATGGTAAAGGAACCGTACAAAACGTATTACCAATCAATCGTTTTTATGAGCAATACCCTGACGATTTAGGTGCTTTAAAAATGACCATTCAAAAGTTTTATAGAATTAATGGTGGTTCTACACAAATTGAAGGTGTTTATTCTGATATTTCACTACCAAGCAGATACAGTTACATGGATTTTGGTGAGCGTGATTTGGAAGGTGCTTTACCATGGGATAAAGTTAAGCAGGCTAACTATACTGCTACCAATACCTATAGTAATTTTGCTGATGTTGTTTACAATAGTAAGCAACGTGTAATGAGTAATGAAAAATTTAATAAGATAAACGAGTATGCAAAATGGCTAAAGAAAAACCAAGACGAAAGAATATACTCATTAAATTACGAGACCTTTAAAAAAGAAGGGGAAGCAAAAGTTAAAGAAGGAGAAAATTTCAAAGATATTTTTAAATTCGATTCTCATTTAACATTTAAATCACCTAAATACGAATTGAACCTATTTAAAAAAGATACGGTTTTAGAAGAAAAACGCGTTACTTGGCATAAAAACTTACAAAAAGACATTTACATTAATGAAGCATTAAATGTATTGAGTGAGTTACGAATGAATAACCACCAAGTTGCTATCAAGAATTAAAAAAACGGGGATATCCCCGTTTTTTTTATCTAATTACTACTTATGCTAAAAAACACTTTTCTAAGTTTGGCTGCTAATTATTCAAGTGACAAAACACTACACCTAACTCTTTGGGAAGAAATCGTTGAAAATCACACTAACAAAAAGCGATACTATCATACATTAGAACATCTTGAGAGTTTACTTTTTCAACTTACTCCAATAAAAACTGAAATAAACCATTGGAACACCATTTTATTTACACTTTTCTATCACGATGTAATCTACAATTCACTTAAAAGTAACAATGAAGAAAAGAGTGCTGAATTCGCTATTCAAAGAATGCAACTACTTTCTGTTCCCCAAGAAATTATTAAAAGGTGTGAAAATCAAATTTTGGCTACAAAACACCATAAGCTATCAGAAGATACTGATACTAATTATTTTACCGATGCTGATTTAGCTATTTTAGGCGCGAATTGGGAAACATACGAGCAATACTATAAAAATGTAAGAAAAGAGTACGTTGTCTATCCTAACTTAGTTTACAATTCTGGTCGAAAAAAAGCACTAAAGCATTTTTTAACCATGGATAACATATTTAAAACTGAATATTTCTATAAAAAATTTGAAAAAACTGCTCGAAAAAATATTCAACGAGAAATTGACTTCTTATAAAAGTTCTATCTTCACTACTAACCCTTCATTAGCACGAACATTAAACACCGTTTCGTCTTCAAAAATTAGGTATTGTCCTTTTACACCAACCAATTTACCAGTATAAGTTTCTTGCTTTTCTAAGTTTAAACTCTTAGGTTTTTTTGGATATTTCTCTACAGGAAATTGAATATTTGTTTCCGTATTCGTAGCTATATAATATTCTTTCACTTCTTCAGGAATAAACTCTTGTAAACGCTCTCTCCACTCCACCAAATTTTCATCCTTAATATCGTTTTTCAACATTGTTCTCCAATTGGTCTTATCGGCTACATGCTCTTTTAAAGCAACTTCTGTTATTCCTGCTAAATATCTATTTGGCACCTCAACTATTTCAATAGCTTCATGTGCTCCTTGATCTATCCAACGAGTTGGCACTTGTTGTTTTCTAGTTACACCAACTTTTACATTACTTGAATTTGCTAAGTACACGATATGCGGTTGTAACTGCACTTTTTTCTCATACTCTAAGTCTCTATCTTCCTCTCCCAAGTGCGCTTTACTCAATTCAGGACGCATAATCCAATCTCCTGCAGTAGGGATTTCAAAAAAACAGCTCTTACAAAAACCTTGACGATAAATTTTCTTTTCTAAATGGCAGTTTAAACACTCATAAGTAACAAAACTTAAAGACATGTCTCTATTCAATAACTGATTCATATTCAAATAACCAGATGGCATCTCTAAATAATACTGAACAGTTGTAAGATTCTCGGTAGGCATTTTTTTTAAAACTCCTTGGTATTGCATGTCTTAAATTTTATTACTTTTAGCTTCACAAACTTACTGTAAAAAAATTGAATTAAGAGTTAAACTATGACGTTTCCATTTATAAATTCAATCATTTCTTGGTTCTTAAAAAAGCGTAAACATCAAGTAGAGTTGTTTTTAAAGTATCCTATTGATGTGCAAGATGAATTGTTACTCAAACTCGTAAGTACTGCTAAGAATACTGAATTCGGAAAACAACAAAACTTTGCTTCAATTAAAAATTACTCCGACTTTGCTAATAACATTCCTATTCAACGTTACGAAAGTATTGAACCACTTATTGAACGCTGTAGAAAAGGAGAACAAAATTTGTTTTGGCCAACGCCAATTCGTTGGTTTGCAAAATCTAGCGGTACTACCAATGCAAAAAGTAAGTTTATTCCTGTAAGTGATGAAGCTATTGAATATTGCCATTTCAAAGCAGGAAAAGACATGTTGTGTTTGTATATTAACAACAATGAAAATGCTAAATTGTTTACAGGAAAAAGCCTTCGTTTAGGTGGAAGCTCAGCTGTGTACGAAGACAACAACTCTTATTTCGGAGACTTATCGGCAATTATTATTGAAAACATGCCTTTTTGGGCAGATTTTAGCTCTGCTCCAAGACAAGAAACAGCATTGATGAGTGAGTGGGAAACCAAAATGGAAGCCATTATTAACGAAACCATTCATGAAAATATTACCAGTTTAGTAGGAGTTCCTTCTTGGATGCTAGTTCTGCTAAACAAAGTTCTAGAAAAAACCGGAAAGGATAATATTTTAGAAGTTTGGCCTAATTTGGAAGTATATTTTCATGGAGGAATCAACTTTAATCCATATCGTGAACAGTATAGAAAATTAATTCCGAAAGACGATTTTAAATACTATGAAACCTACAACGCTTCTGAGGGATTCTTCGCTATTCAAGATCGGAACAACTCTGACGAAATGTTATTGATGTTAGATTACGGAATTTTTTACGAGTTCATTCCTATGGATCAATACGATGGAGAAAACTCTAACGCAATTCCTTTATCCGAAGTTAAAAAAGATGTGAACTATGCTATTGTAATAACTACTAATGGCGGTTTATGGCGTTACTTAATTGGAGACACGGTTAAATTTACCTCAACTGACCCCTATCGTATAAAAATTACTGGGCGTACCAAACATCACATTAACGTTTTTGGTGAAGAATTGATTATTGAAAATGCTGAAGAGGCATTGAAAGCTGCTAGCGATAAAACCAATAGTGAAATAAAAGAATATACCGTTGGACCTATTTTTATGAATGAAAAGGAAAATGGAGCTCACGAATGGATCATTGAATTTGAAAAACCTCCTAAAAATCTTGCCTTCTTTACTGAAATGTTAGATAATGCTTTAAAAAACTGTAACTCTGACTACGAGGCTAAACGTTATAACAACATGACTTTGGCAATGCCTAAAGTACATCAAGCCCGCAAAGGTTTATTTTACGATTGGATGAAAGAAAAAGGGAAATTAGGTGGGCAACACAAAGTTCCGAGATTATCTAATGAGCGTAGCTTTGTTGAAGAACTGTTAAAACTCTAAGCTTATTCTGTTTGAATTTTTAATGGCAAGTGATATTGCGTAACTACAGGAATACCTCTTTTTGTTGCTGGTTGTATTTGTGGTAATTTTTCAATAGTAGATTTTAAAATACTGTCTAACTCTGGAAGCTGCTGATTAACATCCTTCGATGCGGTAATATTTTTCAATATAAATTTACCTTCTGCATTAATTAGTAAGTCGATAAGTACCTCTTCTTCTATTCCTTCTTGTATTACGAAAGAATATTCTTGTAAACTTTTAGCAAACCTTTCATGGATTTCTTCTCTAAAACACTTTGATTTTTCTTCTTCTGAAAGACTTCTACATCTATTGAAAGCAGGGGAAACATCTACTTTCGTAAAATCTACTATAGTATCAAAAGCTCGAAAACCACCTTTTTTAGATGGTAAAAAAAAATCACAAGAAGTAGTTAGTAAAAGTAAAAAGACGGCATAACGTATATTCATCTTATTGATTTTAAGATGAATATACGAATTTTACTATTAATCTAAGATTTCTCCCAGTAAGAAGTAATGTTTTTTTATCGCTTCTAATCGCGTTTTCACATATTCAGTATATGAAACATCTTTTCTTTCAAAACGATTTATATAAGTTTTATAGTGCTTATATGCAATTTTCTTATCTTCATAATAAACTTCACTCTTTAAAGCTAAATGAAACAGTGCTTGGTAATTTTTTTTATTCTCATCAAAAGCTTTTTTATAGAAATTAAGTTCTTCTTTAGAGTTACCTAATTCTTTATACACCCTAGCTAACTGGTAATATTCCACATCTCTTGGTTCTTTCCCTATAAAAGTAGCTAACATATAATTCAATTGTGCTTTCTGAAATTTTCTCTGTTTAAAATCAATATCTCCCAAATAAGTATATGCTTTAAAATCTGATCGATCTATTTTAAGTGCTTTATTAAAATACTCTTTTGCTTTTTTATACTTCTTCAAATTAAAATAACTGCGCCCTAACATTTTTTGAGTATAATGCTCATTAGGTTCTATAGAATCTATCTTTTCTAATAGCTTAATTGCTTCTTTATACTTTTCTTTTCTGTATAGATTATTAATTTTAAGCTTGTTTAAAGCTATGTGATTTGGATCTACTTCTAATCCTCTATTAATAAAAATACTTGCAGAATCTTTATCTCTTAAAAAAGTATAAGCTAACGCCAATTGATGAATCGATTTAATATGTTCTTCATCATTTTTATAAGCTTCTAAAAAGCTATTAATTTTTAAATTTCTCTTATTCAACATTGCATATCCAACCCCTAATTGATAATAGTAGTTTGCATTGGTACTATCTTGCTGAATTATATTCTTAAAAGTCTCTATTGACTTAGCTGGTTGTTTGGTTTTTGCATATAATTTTCCTAGTTGATACTGTATCAATAAGTTTTCAGCATCCTCATTTACAATTCCTTCATAAATTTCAATTGCCTTTTCTAATTTTTTTTCTTTTTGATACGCTTTTCCCAAATTTACTTTTACAGCATAATCATCTTGCAATGCCAATGCTTGCTCATAATATTTAGAAGCTTGCTTATGATTATCTATAGAAGCATAAATTGCTGCTATTTTTGAAGTTGATTGAAAAGTAGTATCCAACTCATGTAACTTTGTTAATGCTGTTTGATAGCGCCCTTTGTTTAGTAAACTATCAATAGTTTGAAAAGCCGAAACTTGCGCCTCGACTTTTATTATTCCTACTACAAAAACAATAAGTAAAATTTTATTTTTCACGTTTCTATTTTTGATATTATTCATTGGTTATCTGTGACCAAGATACTTATTTTATTTCACCTCAAAAGTAATTGGTAAGGTATAACCTACTTGAACTTTTTTACCTCTATACTCACCTGGTTCCATTTGCGGCAATTTTTGTGCCAACTCTTCGGCGTACTTTTTCAATGTTGGGTGTGGTGCTCTTGCTCTTACATCTATTACTTTACCTTCTTTATCTATTTTAAACTGAACATAAATTCGCTTTTTTCCTGCAGAAAGCCCAAGATCTTTAGTTATCGACATATCAAAATTATCTTGAACAAACTTACTCACACTTTTATGAAAACAATCTTTATCTCCTTCTGCACATCCAGGAAACGTTGGTGCTTTATCCAACATAGCAAAAGGAACATCGTCTCCCTCTATTATGCTTCCTTTATTAGATTTAATTTTTTTAAGTGAAACACTCATATCCATAAATAAAACTTTACGAGCTTTATTTTCAAACCCTTCATAAACTTTTAAGTCTATGTCTTGACCTTTTTCTTTAAACCTATTTACAACTTCATTGTATTCGGACAACTCTAAACTCGTTAGATCTTTTAATTGCACTTCTTTTGTTTTAGGTTCTTCAATCCCCATATACACATCCATATAAGATTGCTTTGATTCAAAAATTCGCTTATTAATTCCTGACTCATCTAAATACATTACTGAATTTTCTTTTTGCTGCTCAACATTACTTGTTTCACTTGAACATGCCGTATATAAAATCATACTTCCTAAGAGCGGAATTAACAACAAATACTTTAATTGTTTCACTTTTTTTGATTGTGCTTTCGTCATCATAATAATTCGTTTTTTGATTAATGAATGTTTATAAAATTGATTAATGAATGAAATATGCTCGACCTGAAAAATATCGGCGAGTAAATGGTTTATATAGTTTTCTTTTTTATCTGATTTGCTGGCTACAGCATCTGAAATATATTCATGAACCAGCGAAATGCGGTTTTGATACACATACACCATTGGGTTAAACCACATAATAATTTTTAAAAACTCAAAAAACAGCAGATCTAATGTGTGTTTTTGTACGCTATGTACCAATTCGTGTTGAATGATTTTTTCTTGTTTTGATGATGGAATATCCTTTCCTAAAAAAATATAATTGAAGAATGAAAATGCCTTAGTTTCTTTTGGTAGTAATACCAATTTATAATTTTCTTTTCTAGCAACCCCATATTGTAAGACCAATCGTACGATTCGTTCTAATTTTACTAAAAACACTACAAAAAATAATAAACACCCAATCCAAAACAATACATCTAAATAATTAACAGATTGATACCAAGCAGCTTTTTCGATTACTTTTTGTGGAGATAAAACTACTTCAGGCAATAAAATATAATACTCTTGTGGCACCGCCTTTTGAACTGTTGGAATTTTCAACAATGGCAACACAAAGGACAACACCGCTGTACTTAGCAAATACCACCTATTTTTTGTAAAAAATGTTTCTTTACTTAAAAAGAAATCATACACCGCTACAAAAAGTACTTGAAATAATATAACTTGGATAATATAGTTTATCATGACTCCTTATTTTTATTCACCTCTTTTAAAATACTTTCGAGTTCTTGGATATCCATTTTGTTTTCTTTCATAAAAAACGATACCATACTTTTAAACGAACCTCCAAAATAGCCGTCCATAAGCTTATGCAAGCTCTCATTACTATACTCAGCCTTCTCTATTAGCGGATAATACTCATATCCTCTACCCTTTGGCTTATGCCCTACAAACTCTTTAGTTTCTAAAATCCTGATGATTGTTGAAACCGTATTGTATGCTGGTTTTGGTTCTGGCAACTCTTCTATTACTTCTTTTACAGAAGCTATTTTTAGTTCCCATAATACTTGCATTATTTGTTCTTCTGCTTTCGTTAATTGCTTACTCATTTTATTTATTTAAATATTTCACTTTACCACATTGGGAAAATTTTTCTTTCTTTGTTAAGTCTATTTTTAACTTTGTGATATTTTCAGTCAGCAATTGTTCATATTCTCTTTTTTTACTATTAGTAACATTTTCATTCATTACTTTAAACACCATATAATTCACTTCTCCGTCTTTATTACAATAAATTTTATTGAGTATTTTCACAGAACTGTCTTTTATTCCCCAATCAAAGTCATTATCTTTTAAAATCTTCCCTACTTGTTTATGAAAATCACTCCATGATTTCGTTACTTCCTTATATTTTTCATCTGTTGTAAATTCTGGATTTAATAAATTTTTATACTTAGTATCTAGATCTAGCTTTTTTATTTTATTAATTGCTACTTCATTTTGAAGATTTACAACTACTCCTTCATTTTCTTTATTACATGAGAACAACACAATAAGTAAACAAACCAATAATAACTTTTTCATATTTGACGCTTTATATTTTTAAATTATAACAACAAATATAACTAAAAAATTAGTTTAAACTAATTTTTTAGTTAATAAATATGTAACAAAGCTTTAATATCTTCGTCTTATTAATAAAAAAATTAATGGATATATTTTTAGTTATACTAGGGTTTGTATTTGCTTGTTTAGGAATGGTTGGATCGTTTTTACCTGTTTTACCAGGACCTATTACTAGTTGGGTAGGTTTATTATTATTACACTTAACTAGTGTTATCCCTCAAAACTGGACCTTCTTAGGAATTACCTTAGCTATTGCTATTATTATATTTATTCTCGATTATTTTATACCCGCTATGGGAACCAAACGCTTTGGAGGTACAAAATATGGTGTATATGGTACAACTATAGGTTTAATTATTGGACTCTTTACTCCTATTCCCTTCGGAATTTTAATCGGCGCTTTTGTAGGTGCTTTAGTTGGTGAATTAATTTATGACAGTAAAGATACCAACCGAGCTATTAAAGCTTCATTTGGTGCTTTTCTAGGTTTTTTAGCTTCGGCAACTATTAAATTTTCTATTGCTACAGTATACTTAGTATTGTTTATTGTGAAGTTTTTTGAATACAGTAATTCTTTCTTTTAGAAAAGAACTTCATCTATATTTCAATTCTAGCTGATAACTCTAAGATTTCTCTCTTCGGTAGAAATGACGATTCTCATAATTAACTATTTAGCCCCGATTGCAGCATTTGTTTGAGCTCCTCGCAGAGAGCGAGTGCGAAAAGCGGGAAATAGCTTCTAAAAAACACTTAAATTTAATGCAAAAAAAAAGCAACCCATCTCAGGGAAGCTTTCCATTGGTTAACAAAACCATGGTACTATTTAAAGTACCTAACAACACAACTAAATGCTGTCCTTTTAAAATTAGACAGCCTGCAAATATACACCCTTTTTTAAAGTTTGCAAACTTTTATTCTTTTTTTACAAAAAATGTGAATCTGTTAAGCGTTGTTTAATTCTGCAATTGATTGTATCTTTGCAGCTTCATTAAAAATTAATAAAAATTAACCCATGCAATTATCAGAACAAGAAGTTGTACGTAGAGAAAAGTTAGGGAAGCTAAGAGAATTAGGCATCAATCCCTACCCAGCTGATTTATTTCCTTTAAATTCAAATTCAACAAAGATTAAACAGGAGTTTGAAGAAGGAAAAAAGGTGGTGATTGCAGGTAGATTAATGTCACGTCGTATTCAAGGAAAAGCTTCTTTCGCTGAATTACAAGATAGCGAAGGTCGTGTGCAAGTATATTTTAACCGTGACGAAATTTGTACTGGTGAAGACAAAACTTTGTACAACGAAGTGTACAAAAAATTATTAGATATTGGTGATTTTGTAGGAATTGAAGGAGAGTTGTTTAAAACTCAGGTTGGAGAAATCACTGTTATGGTTAAAGATTTTAAATTATTAAGTAAATCTTTAAAACCATTACCACTACCAAAAGTTGATGCTGAAGGAAATACCTTTGACGGATTTACCGATCCTGAAATGCGTTACCGTCAACGTTATGCTGATTTAGTGGTAAATCCACAAGTAAAAGAAGTATTTGTAAAGCGTACAAAGTTATTCAACGCTATGCGTCAGTTTTTTAACGATGCAGGATATTTTGAAGTAGAAACGCCTATTTTACAACCAATTCCTGGTGGTGCTGCTGCAAGACCATTTATTACACACCATAACGCATTAGACATTCCGTTATACATGCGTATTGCGAATGAGTTATACTTAAAGCGTTTGATTGTTGGTGGTTTTGATGGTGTATATGAGTTTTCTAAAAACTTCCGTAATGAAGGAATGGACAGAACACATAATCCAGAATTTACCGCAATGGAAATTTATGTAGCTTACAAAGACTACAACTGGATGATGGAATTCACCGAAAAATTATTAGAGCATTGTGCTTTAGCTGTAAACGGAACTACTGAAGCTACTTTTGGAGAGCATAAAGTTGACTTTAAAGCTCCGTATGCACGTGTTACTATGGCAGATTCTATCAAACACTTTACTGGTTTTGATATCAACGGAAAATCGGAAGATGAAATCCGTAAAGCTGCTCAAGACATGGGTATCGAAGTGGATGAAACGATGGGTAAAGGAAAGTTAATTGATGAGATTTTTGGTGAGAAATGTGAAGGAAACTACATTCAACCAACGTTTATCACAGATTATCCGAAGGAAATGTCTCCGTTATGTAAAGAGCATCGTGACAATCCTGAATTAACAGAGCGTTTTGAACTAATGGTTTGTGGTAAAGAAATTGCCAATGCATATTCTGAATTGAACGACCCAATCGACCAACGTGAGCGTTTTGAAGCTCAGTTAAAGTTAGCTGCTCGTGGTGATGATGAAGCTGGTGAGTTTATCGATCAAGATTTCTTACGTGCGTTAGAATATGGTATGCCTCCTACTTCTGGATTAGGAATTGGAATGGATCGTTTAATTATGTATTTAACGAACAATCCTTCAATTCAAGAAGTATTATTCTTCCCACAAATGAAACCAGAGAAGCAAGCTCCTTCTGTTGAGTTAAACGATGACGAAAAAGCATTGTTAACTTTAATTGAAAAAGCTGAAAAAATAGAGTTGAATGAATTAAAAACTCAAAGTGGTTTGTCTAACAAAAAGTGGGACAAAACCATTAAAGGATTAACTAAAAACAACCTTGCTAAAGTTGAAAAAACTGAAGAAGGTTTAATTGTTGAAATCGTATAACGTATTTCAAAAAACTATATAAAATTAAAAAGCAATCTCGTTTGAGATTGCTTTTTTGTTTGGTTTTTATGCTATTTTGGGTAAATTACCTAGCTATGGATTTCATTTAAAAAAATATAAACTGAATATGACTATTGTAATAATTCTAGGTATGAGATACATTATCTATGAACAAAACAAAGAGAAAAAGAATCAGATTAAACGAAATGAAAAATTTAAAAATGTAGAACTACGCAGAAAGAGTTGTATAAAAAAGCTCCTGAATATATAAATAATGTTATAAAAATCAATGCTATATTCGAAAAACTAACATCAACAAATATTCCTAATTTAAAAATAGACTATACTTCTGAAGAAAATTACCGCCCTAATCAACTTGTTAAAGATATTTCTCTAAACTACGATGAAATATCTTTTTCTATTAGATTAATAGCAAGTCAAATCGATGGGGTTTGTTTTATATGGGAAAAAACTGACATTAAACCTTTTACAACTTTAAAAATGATTACTAATGAAAAAAATGATATAACTGTTAATAAAATATTGAATGAATTGAAAAGGATATCTATAAGTTTAAAATAGATATTTAGAATTTACCCTATGAAAATTACCAACACACAAGCGTTAAATTTAAAAAACAGATGAAGGTTTAATTGTTGAAGTTATGTAATGTATTTCAAAGACTAAATAGAATTGAAAAGCAATCTTATTGAGCGCATTTAAAATATGGTTACTTTTTTATTAATTTAGCTTTTATTTATTTTATTAAAAATTAAAAGCATATGAAAGAAATAGGTGTTGGACTTATTATTGGTTTAACTTTTACTACTACTATTTTAATATTGAAAGCGAAAACATTTACACAACTACAAAAAATATTTTTAACTTTTTGTTTTCTTTTTCCTCCTGCTCAGTGGATTTTAGCTATGTTATTATTTTTTTTTAACAAAAAAAAACTTTCACTAAAATCAAAACTAAAAATTCAAAAAACTACACAAAACACAGTACCTCAATCAATTGAAGACCAAAAAGAAAACTTACTATTTCTTTTAAAAAAAGGTATCTTAACAGAAATTGAATATCAAGAAAAAATAAACCTAATTAAAAATAAATCTATTTTAAAAAAAGTTCACACATCAACTGAATATAAAAGCCTAAAAAAAGTATATGATAGTAAATTGTTAACTAAAGAACATTTTGATAATAAAGTAAATGTTTTAGTTGAAAAACACAAAGAATATGTATCTTTATTTGGTGACAATAATTATTCTGAATTTAACTGGAGATTGTTTTACTATATAAAACTTAATTCAAAAATAAAAACAGAAGACTATGATGATAATGATTTCTTAGGTATATGGAACTTCAAAAGTGGACAAATCTATTTTGATAAAGATGATGATTCTTTAGAAAAGAAAGTTGTGATTAAATGGGATAACGGAATTAGTCGATTTGGTAAATGGAGCCTTAATGAAAATAAAATTAACCTTAACCTAAATAAAAACTCAGAGATTAATAAAATCACTTTAAATATTGAAGAAATTGGAACAAATATAATATCCTACACAATGGGTAATGTACAATACATTGGCTATAAATTAATCTAACTACTTATTTTATATAGCTTTTAAAAGCTTGTTGGCTAATATAGATATATCATTATTATCTTTTTCTGAAAAAATATTTTTAGGATAATTTTTAAAAAAGTTCCCCATTCTTACTAAAAAAGATCTTCTATTCTCTATATCATTAGGTTTTACGTTAAAAGAACTAATTGAACTACTTAAATGTTCTGTAACATAATTAATAAACCTTTCATAATCTCTCTCAATACTTAAATTAAGTATTCTAATTATAAATATAGATTCATACCCGTACTTATTTACTTTAAAACTATATCCATCGTAGTATATTTCAGTTTTCATATCAACCTCTGAATTAATATTTTCTAATATAATTTCAGCTATTTCTAATTCATACTTTTGTTTTTTAGAAACATTTATTAAATTATGTTCAATATTTTTATATTTCATATTCTAAATATACAACAATAATTTTCAGTTTTTTTCATAACTTTAAAGAGCTATGAAAAAATTGCTAACATATCCTCCTTTTCATTTTTTGCTATGTGTTATTGTAGGAATAACACTTCAGTTTTACACACAGATTTGGCAATTTAATTTTCTTTATTTAGGCTACTTTTTACTAAGTTTTATAGCTATTCTCTATTTCTTAAAAAGACTTCAAAAGCGTAAAATTTTTAGTTTAGTTAGCTTATTCCTGTTTGTTTTCATTGGAGTTAGCGCCACCTATATTCATAATCCAAAGAATTATGTGAATTATTATGAACATCAATTAACAGATGGCTCGTATTCTATACTTACTATACAAAAAGTATTAAAACCAGGGAATTATTATACAAAATATGTAGCTAAAGTTTCACAAGTAGATTCTACTACAACCACTGGATATATTCTTCTAAACATTCAAAAAGATAGTACAAAAACCTCACTAGCCGTAGGTAATCGAATTTTTATAAAAACTTCTTTTAAAGAGCTGATTCCACCTTTAAATCCGCATCAATTTGACTACAAGCAATATTTAGCCAAACAATATATTTATCATCAATTATTTTTAAGCGAACATGAGTTTAAACAACTTAACAATGCTAGTTTTTCTATAATCAATTTATCGGCTAGTATCAGAGAAAAAATACAGAATTCTTTAAACCAACATCGTTTTACTGACGATGAATTTGCTGTGATTAATGCATTATTACTTGGTCAGCGTCAAGAAATATCAAAAGAATTATTAGAAAGCTATACCAATGCAGGCGCAATTCACATTTTGGCTATTTCAGGCCTTCATATAGGTATTTTGTTACTACTACTCTCCTATCTATTTAAACTTTTAGAAAGACTTCCGTATGGGATGATTCTTAAAACTGTTTGCATTGTAATACTACTCTGGTCTTTTGCTTTTATCGCTGGTTTATCAGCCTCAGTAGTACGTGCCGTAACTATGTTTACTTTTGTAGCTATCGGATTATCATTTAAACGAAGTAAAGTTATTGAGTATTCTTTGATAAGCTCTATGTTATTTTTACTATTGATAAAACCGATGTTTTTATTCGATGTTGGATTTCAACTTAGCTATTTAGCCGTTTTTGGAATTGTTTGGGTACAACCATTACTCTATGATTTATGGAAACCTAAATTACGATTTCTAAACAAAGGATGGCAATTGTTTACGGTTTCAATAGCTGCACAAGCAGGCATATTACCTATTAGTTTGTATTATTTTCATCAGTTTCCGGGGTTATTTATTCTGTCTAATTTAATTATCATTCCTTTTTTAAGTGCAATTTTGTTCGGTGGAATAGTAATTGTTCTTCTAGCTACATTCAATATATTACCTCAATTTATAGCTGATATATACGGGTTCGTTATTTCTTTGATGAATTATTTTGTTGGCTGGGTTTCACATCAGGAAGATTTTCTATTGAAAGAAATATCGATGTCATTCTGGGCGATGTTGGCTTGGTATGTATTTACCATCTTCTTCTTTCAAGTTTGGATTCGGAAAACTTCTAAAAGTATTGTTTTCTTTCTGACTTCAATTCTTCTTTTACAAGGAGTTTATTTTTATGAAAAATACCAGCGAGTAAACAAAAATGAGTTTATTGTGTTTCATAAAAGTCGACACTCAATTTATGGAAAAAGAAATGGCGGTGAACTACACATTTTTAGTTCGATAAATGATTCTATTCTTCAACAAGAAAAGCTTTTACAATCATACAGAATAGGAGAACATATTCTTTCTAAAAACATAGATTCAATATTCAACGTTACATCTTTCAACAATAAGCAGGTATTGGTAATAGATAGTTTAGGAGTATATCAAATAAAGGGAATTCGAAAGCCTATTGTAATTTTACAAAACAGTCCTAAAATCAATTTAAATAGATTAATTACTACGCTAAAACCTCAGCAAATTATTGCAGATGGAAGTAATTACAAGTCATACATTAATAGATGGAAAGAAACTTGTAATAAACAAAAAACACCATTTTGGTATACTGGTCAAAATGGTGCTTATATTTTTAAAGAATAACTTTTACATAGCACTTTTGAAGTTTTTTTCAAACTCTAGCCAAGGTGTATTCTTATAGTTATCTTTGTTAAAGTACGCTAGTATTTTTTCAAACCTTTTTTCTTCTAAATACCCAGGTACATTTTGCAACAATTGTCTTTCTGTATTAAAAAAAGCTGTTGAAGGATAACTTAACTGACCTCTCATTATAGCAGCTGCTAGCTGGTGATACCCTCTTCTTCCTTGAGCTTGATAAGAAAATGTTTTTCCTTGAAACATAATATCATGTTTAGCCTCTCCATTTAATTTTACAGGGTAATAATGTGTATTGATATAATCTACAATCACCTTGTTTTTATAAGTAGTTTTATCCATTTTTTTACACCAACCGCACCAATCAGTATAAATATCTACCATAATTGGTTTAGGATCTTTCTCACTCATTTCCATTGCTTGCTCAAAAGTTAACCAATTAATCTTATCATCTTGTGCTCTTACTCCAAATGAAATAATGGTAAAAACAGCTACTAATATTATTTTTTTCATATCCTTAAAGTCTCAATAAGTGTTCCAAATTTACAAAAAAACCTGCCAAGTTATTGTCTTGACAGGTTGTTAAAAGTTCTTTTAACCTAAATTTAGGGTTATTTCACCCCGTGCATTAACTTTTTTATTACTGGGTTTAAAGCTATAACTAAAAGCCCTGCTATTGTTGGTACAATTGTAAAAATTAAGAAGAAAGTTGATAAACTGTATTCTTTTGTAATATTTTCAATTTGACCTCCAAATACTGCTGCTAATTTATTACCTATCGCAATTGCTAAGTACCACATACCAAACATAAACGCAATCATACGTGCTGGCACTAATTTAGACACATACGAAAGTCCTACTGGTGATAAACATAATTCACCTAATGTATGGAATAAATATGCTAAGATTAACCATATCATACTTACTTTAACTCCGTCCGTAATTCCATAAGCTCCAAATGCTAATAAACCAAAACCAACAGCCATGATTATTAATCCTAAACCGTATTTAACAGCTGCAGATGGGTTATATTTTGAATCCCACCACTTAGAGAATAAGTTTGCAAATGCAATAATGAAGAACGAGTTTAAAATTGAGAACCAAGATACTGTAATTTCTGAAGCTTCCGCAGAAAACTCAACGTACAACATCCATCCTACTAATGCCCATACTCCTAAGAAACATACTGCTAACACAATGTTTGATCCTGGGATTTTTTTACCAGTTTCTTTTCCTAATAAATATAACACCCAAGTGATAATTAGTAGAGGAATTACTGTTAATAGAGTATTTACTATGTTAAAAATTGTTTGTGCATTTCCTGTTAAAACTCTATCAACATTATCACGAGCGAAAAGGATTAATGAAGTTGCTCCTTGCTCGAAACTCATCCAAAAGAACACAGTAAAAAATGCAAAAATGATTACCGCTATCATTCTATCTCTTACAATTCTTGTATATCGTGATATACGAGAAATTGTTAAGAACAAGAATACTGCTAAACCAAATAATACTGCCACGTATTGTCCATCAAAGTCTCCAATTTTTAAAGCTCCAAAAAGATCTATTCCTCCAATTTTTGACAACGGATCGTTAATTGCATATCCTAAACCAATAACAGAAGCAATAACTATTAAAATTTTATCTAAGCTTGTAAAAGGGTTTGCCTTATCGCTCTCATTAGACGTATCAGCAACTGATACTTCGGTAGTTTCTTCCTCATCTTTTTTAGAAGGAACATCACCAATGGTACCGAATAATGGTTTTGCTAACCAGAACTGTAACGTTCCTAATAACATAAAGATTCCTGCTAAACCGAATCCCCAAGACCATCCTACTTTTTCTGCTAAGTATCCACATAACATCATTCCGAAGAAAGCCCCTGCATTAACTCCCATATAAAAAATGGTGTATGCTCCATCTTTCTTTTCCGGTAAGTCTTTGTACATTTCAGAAATAATAGACGTCATATTAGGTTTAAAGAAACCAGTACCTATTACTAATAAAGCTAAACCAACATATAACCAAAACTCTGTTTCAATAGCCATTGCAGCATGCCCTAAGGTCATAATGATCGAACCAATAACTACTGCCCAACGATAACCAGTTAATTTATCAGCTATAATACCTCCTAAAATAGGTGTTAAGTATAACAACATTGCATAGGTACCAAATAACGCCCCTGCATTTTCTGCTGACCACTCCCAACCTGGGTTCGCGCCAATGGCTGCTGCTGTTAAAAAGTTTATTAATAACACGCGCATTCCGTAAAACGAAAAACGCTCCCACATTTCTGTAAAAAACAGCACAAATAACCCCGAAGGATGACCTAATACTTTTGATTTAAAAAAATCATTTGATGCTACTGAACTCATATTTATTTATCGTTTATATATAACAAACCTCATGATAGTTTTTATCATGAGGTTAAATGTTCCTTATTATTTTACTCCGTGCATTAACTTTTTAAGCGGAAAACTTAAAAGGAATAATACTATACCTCCTGCTATTGGAATCCAAACTAAGATGTTAAAGAAATCTGCCATAGAAGATTCTTGAGCTATCTTTTCCATATAACTAGAAAAAGTTCCTGCAATCATATTCCCCATAGCAGAAGCAAAAAACCAAATACCAAACATAATACCTAGTAATCTTTTCGGCGATAACTTATTTACATAAGAAAGTCCTACTGGAGACAAACTTAACTCTCCCATTGTGTGTAATAAGTATGCTAAAACTAAAAAGATCATACTAGCCTTTTGTACTGAATCTCCACCAATATTTGCCGCTCCTATTACCATAGGTATGAAACCTAACCCTAATAATATTAAACCGATAGCAAATTTTTGTGGCCCATTAGGGTTGTATTTTGTCTTGGCTAATTTTTGCCAAATCCAAGAAAACAATGGTGCTAAGGTAAAGATGAATAATGCATTTAAACTCTGAAACCATGTTGCAGGCACTTCTGGGTTTTCATCAAAAAACTGGTTATAAATCATGTACCCGATAATTCCCCATAAAATAACTACACTTAACGCCATAAACATCATTGCTGTAGCATACGTCTTACCAATTGCTTTAAACATTCCTACAAATAACCATGTTAAAATTATTACTGGTAAAGCTGATAGTAAAGCTCCAAAAACTTTAAATACAATCACCCCTGTTCCTTCTAAACTTCTATCAGTATATTCACTTGCAAAAATATTCATACTTGAACCTGCTTGCTCAAAAGCTGCCCAGAAAAAGATAGAGAAAAACGCTAAAACACCAACAACAATTAATCTTTGTGTTTCTACTTTTGTTAACGGCTCTTTTTCTACTACTGCGGTTTCTTCTGAAATTTCCTTCTTTGGTGCTAATCCAATTTCTCCAAACATTTTTTGTGCTAAATGGAACTGAATTAACCCTATAAACATAAATACACCTGCTAATCCAAAACCATAATGCCAACCTAAAGTCTCCCCTAAATAACCACATAATATTGATCCTAAGAAAGCTCCCACGTTAATTCCTTGGTAAAAAATAGTGTATCCTGAATCTTTTTTATCACTCCCTTCTGGATATAACTGCCCTACAATTGAAGAAATATTAGGTTTAAAAAATCCGTTACCTACAATTAATAAACCAAGCCCTAGGTAAAAAGCAGGCATTGGTTCAAAAGCTAATGATAAATGCCCTAAAGTCATTAATACAGCACCTATGATAATTGCTTTTCTAAATCCTAAAATTTTATCAGCTATAATTCCTCCAATAATTGGAGTAATATAAACAAGCATTGTGTACCAACCATATAAACTACTAGCATCACTTTTAGTCCATCCTAACCCTGGATTATCACTAGCTACTTCGCTAATTAAATATAAAACCAGTAAAGCTCTCATACCGTAATATGAAAAACGTTCCCACATTTCTGTAAAGAACAACATAAATAATCCTACAGGATGCCCAAATATTTCCCTTTCGGTTGCTACATTTTTAGCCATAATATATTGTTTTAGTTTATAAGTTGTTTTTAATAAAGTTAGTCATTTTGGTATACAAGTGTAAACGAGTGTTCCCTCCATAAATACCATGATTCTTATCTGGGTACATACCCCATTCAAATTGCTTATTAGCCTGAATTAAAGCTTCAGCCATTCTGTAAGCGTTTTGTACGTGCACATTATCATCACCTGTTCCATGAATTAATAAATATTTTCCTTTTAATAATTCTGGATAATTTAAAGGTGAGTTGTCATCATATCCTGCTGGATTTTCCTCTGGTGTACGCATGTAACGTTCTGTATAAATAGTATCATAAAAACGCCATGTAGTAACTGGTGCCACTGCTATTGCTGCTGCAAATACATCATTTCCTTTTAATAAACAGTTGGTACTCATATGTCCTCCAAAAGACCACCCCCAAATACCAATTCTATTTGCGTCTACATAAGGTAACTTAGCTAATTCTTTAGCTACTGAAATTTGATCTTCAGTTTCATGTTTTACTAAGTTCATGTAGGTTACTTTTTTGAAGTCTCGACCTTTAAAACCTGTTCCTCTTCCGTCAACACAAACAACAATATAACCGTCTTGTGCTAACATTTGATGCCAATAATCATTAGAACCATTCCAGCTATTCTTTACATTTTGAGAACCTGGACCAGAGTATTGATACATTAATACTGGATATTTTTTGTTCTCATCAAAGTTTACAGGCTTGATAGTGTACATATTTAAGTCGTTTCCGTTAACATTAATTGTAGAAAACTCTTTTTTACTTAAATTATATCCTGTAATAGTTTCTTTTAAAGCTGCATTATCAATAATCGTTTTTAACACTTTTCCTTCATTATTTCTTAATGTATATACAGGCGGTGTGTTTGCATCAGAAAATGTATTGATAAAGTAGTGCATGTTTTTACTAAAAGAAGCTCTATTTGTTCCTGAAGGATTACTTAACAACTTCTTGTTATTTCCGTCTAGAGAAACACTATATACTCCTCTATTGATAGAACCATTTTCTACAGATTGATAATAGATAGTTTTCTTATCAGCATTATAACCATAGTAAGAAGTAACTTCCCAATTTCCTTTAGTTACTTGATTTAATAACTGCCCGTCTTTACTATAATGATAAATATGGTTGTAACCATCTTTTTCACTTGTCCAGATAAAACTGTTATCATCTAAAAATGTTAAATCATCATTAATGTCTACATAAGCTTTATCTGTTTCATTTAAAACTAAGTGACTTCTGTATGAGTTAGCATCAACAAAATACATTTTTAAATCGTTTTGATGACGGTTTAAAGTGCGTACAGCTAATAAATTAGCATCTTTTGTCCAGTTAATTCTCGGAATATACTCGTAATCTCCCACTCTAATCTCAGCAGTTTTACCAGTATTTAATGAGAAAATATGTAAGGAAACTTTAGCATTAGCTTCTCCTGCTTTTGGATATTTAAAAACGTGTTGTGATGGATACTTTTCTTTTCCGTAAACATCCATAGAAAACGTTTTTACTTCAGTTTCGTTAAAACGTAAAAAAGCCAAGTTATTACCATCTGCACTCCAATCGAAAGCTTTTACAAAACCAAACTCTTCTTCGTATACCCAATCAGTAATACCATTAATTATCTCATTCTTTTTACCGTTGCTAGTTATTTGAATAACTGTATTATTAGAAAAATCTTTAATAAATAAATTATTTGCTTTAGCATAGGCTACTTTTTTGCTATCAGGAGAAAATGTAGGTTCTTGAATATCTGTACCTATAAGATCCAATGTCTTTTTAGCAATATCGTACACATAGAATGTACCTAAAAAAGAATGACGAAAAATTGGTTTAAAGTTGGTACCTAAAATCAATTTAGTTTCGTCATTGTTAAAACTGTATGATTGAAATGTTTTCAATCCCGCTAAATCTTTACTATTTACAATAGTGGCTACTTTTTCTAGAGTTTCATAGCTGTATTTATCTACTGAAGTACTTCCGTTTTCATAGTTTAGTAGCGAATAAAAATCTCCATTCATAGAGTTTAAAGAATTCATATAATCTGCTCTAAACGTGCCTTTTCTCCATATATCCTCTAAGGAAATATCTTTTTTCTGAGCTTGCACTAGCGAAGATATCCCTATAAATAATAGTAATAATTTCTTCATATTAAGTTGTTGTTTATCTAAAAAGTTTGCCAAGTTTACGGAAAAATAGCCAAAAATCCCCTCAAAAAAATCATAAAAACTAAATATCACCTCTATTTTAACACGTTTAACTTATCTTTGAACCATCAAAAAATGAATTGAGGATGTCTAAAACAATCTCTGGTTTTTCAAAACTTACCAAAGAGGAAAAAATAGACTGGTTGGCTAAAAGTTACTTTAACAATCAACCAGAAATTACACAAACCATTAAGCAATACTGGAATGTAGATGAAAAACTACAACAGTTGCATGATGATTTTATCGAAAATACTATTTCTAACTTCTATATGCCTTATGGCGTTGCTCCTAACTTTGTAATTAACGGACGTAGTTATGCAATACCAATGGTAGTTGAAGAGAGCTCAGTTGTTGCCGCTGCTTCTAAGGTAGCAAAATACTGGAGTACCAGAGGTGGGTTTAAAACAGAAGTGATTTCTACAACTAAAATAGGTCAGGTACATTTTATGTATGCTGGTGATAAAAAAGAGTTAGAAACTTACTTCAACCAACAAAAAACAGAATTACGTGCTGCTACAGCATCCATCACAAAAAATATGGAAAAACGTGGTGGTGGAATTCTAGATATTCAATTAGTTGATAAAACCGATAAACTAGCTGATTACTATCAATTACATGTTACGTTTGAAACAAAAGATAGTATGGGGGCTAACTTCATTAACTCTTGCTTAGAAGCTATTGCAAAAGCTTTTAGAAAAGATGATATTGAAATTGTAATGAGTATTCTTTCTAACTATGTTCCTGAATGTTTAGTTAGAGCTGAAGTGAGCTGTAAAGTAGAAGAGTTAGGTGGAAAGAACCCTGAGAAGTTTGCTCAAAAATTTGAACAAGCTGTTAAAATTGCTGAGATAGAACCTTATCGAGCAGTTACTCATAATAAAGGAATTATGAACGGAATTGATGCTGTTGTACTTGCTACTGGTAATGACTTTAGAGCAATTGAAGCTGGTGCACATGCATACGCTTCAAAAGATGGACAATATAAAAGCTTAACACACTGCGAAGTAAAAGACGGTATTTTTAGGTTTTGGATTGAAATCCCTTTAGCATTAGGAACTGTTGGTGGTTTAACTGCTTTACACCCCATGGCTAAATTATCGTTAGACATGATGCAAAAACCAAGTGCACGCACTTTAATGCAAATTATTGCTGCTGCTGGTTTAGCTCAAAACTTTGCTGCTTTACGCGCCTTAACCACTAAAGGTATTCAACATGGGCACATGAAAATGCACTTGATGAATATCTTAAATCAGCACAAAGCAACCAATGAAGAAAAGGAAGCTGTGGTAGCTTATTTTGATGACAGAACTGCCTCACATAGTGCTGTGGTAGAAAAATTAAACGAGTTACGTAAACCCAAAGTACAATGGGTAGATTTTTTAAATGAGGAAGAAGTACGTAGTACACTTGCTAATTTAAGAACTGATGCAAAACCTTTATTTGGAAAAATGAATGGACAGCAAATGGTGGAGCACGTAAGTGCAGTAACTCAAATAGCTAATGGAAACTGGAATGTCGACATTTATGTTTCTGATGAGAAGTCAGCTAGAAGAAAACCGTTTTTAAATTCTGATAGTGAATTACAAATCGGATTTAAAGCTCCATTTTTATCAGAAGACCCAACTCCATTAAAGTTTAACTCTATGGAAGAAGCTGTTGATGATTTAATCGAACAAGTACAACATTTTGAAACTGTTTTTAATGAAAATCCAAACAGAAAGGTAGTACACCCATTTTTTGGTGAACTAGATTATGAATATTGGAAAAAATTCCAAGTAAAACATTTCACACATCACTTTAAACAATTTGGATTAGTATAATGCGACACTATTCTAACGGAAAATTATTACTCACTGGAGAATATGTTGTTTTGGATGGTGCAACTTCTTTAGCTGTTCCTACTAAGTTTGGGCAAGATTTAATTGTTGAACCCATCAAGGAACCTCAACTTATTTGGGGAAGTTTTACACATACTGGAGAATGTTGGTTCGAGGCTTCTTTTGATTTACCCAAACTAAGATTAACTTCAGCAACGTTTAATTCAGACAAAGAAGGAAGTGCCGAGTTTATTGCTGAGACTTTACGAGATATTTTACAAGAAGCAAAACGTTTAAATCAAGAATTTTTAAATACTGAGCACGGTTTTATTGTAAAAACCAATTTAACTTTTCCACAAAACTGGGGATTAGGAAGTTCATCAACCTTAATTAACAATATTGCTACTTGGGCAAACGTGAATCCGTTTACCTTACTTTGGAATGCTTTTTCTGGTAGTGGTTACGATATTGCTTGTGCAAAACACAATACACCAATTCTATATAAACTAAAAGAAAAACAACCTCTTGTTGAAGAAGTTAATTTTAAACCTAGTTTTTCTGAAGAGTTATTTTTTATTCATTTGAATCAAAAACAAAATAGTAGAGAAGGAATTGCTCATTATAAAAAACACAAAGAAGAAGCACAACAATTAATTCCAGAACTCAATGATTTAACTCAAGAGTTTTTAAAAGCTAAAACTTCCAAAGACCTGGGTAAAATTATCATTGAACATGAGCGAATCATTAGTTCTATTACAAAGCAAATCACTGTAAAAGAGAGATTGTTTTCTGATTATTTTGGTGAAGTAAAAAGTTTAGGAGCTTGGGGTGGTGATTTTGTTTTAGCTACTGGAAACGAAGACACAATAAGTTATTTTAAACAAAAAGGATTCGACACTGTTCTTTCGTATAAAGAAATGATTTTATAATGAAAAAAGTAGTTATTATAGGTGGTGGAGCAGCAGGTTATTTTACTGCAATAAATGCAAAAGAGCTCAATCCTAAATTAGACATTACAATTCTCGAAAAAGGAAAAGAGGTTTTACAAAAGGTGAAGATTTCTGGTGGAGGTCGCTGTAATGTTACTCATGCTTGTTTTGAACCCAAAGAACTAACAAAATTCTACCCAAGGGGTGAAAAAGAACTACTTGGCCCATTTCATAAATTTATGACTGGTGATACTTTTGAATGGTTTGAAAATCGTGGAGTTCCTTTAAAAATTGAAGAAGACAATCGAGTATTTCCTGAAGCTAATACTTCTCAAGCTATTATAGATTGTTTTCAAGATGCTGTTGACAACCTCGGAATTACTGTGTTAAAAAACCATGGTGTAAACTCCATTTATCAACAAGATAAAAAGTGGTTTATCAACACAAAAAATCAAGATTTTGAAGCTGATTTTGTGGTTGTTGCTGCAGGAAGCAGTAAAAAAGTTTGGGATTTATGTAAAACCCTAGACCATACTATTATTGAACCCGTTCCTTCTTTATTTACTTTCAACATAAAAGACAAACGAATTATTGATTTAGGCGGAATTTCGGTACCTAATGCAGAAGTTTCACTTGTTGGAACTAATTTAGAAAACTCTGATCCTTTATTAATTACTCACTGGGGTTTAAGTGGACCTGCTATTTTAAAATTATCAGCTTTTGGTGCTCATATTTTAGCTGACAAAAATTATCAATACAATGTACTGGTAAATTGGTTAGGACAAGATACAAATTCTGTTCTCGAAGAGTTACAAGAACTAAAAAAATCACAGGCTAAAAAACAGATATTTTTAAAATCACCTTTTAATGATATCCCACGCCGATTATGGGAACGATTGGTTACAGCTTCTGAAATAAAAAATAGTCAAAATTGGGCTGATATCTCTAATAAACAGCTTCAAAACTTAGCAAACGAACTTACCAAAGGGTTATTTAATGCTAATGGACGTACTACTTTTAAAGAAGAGTTTGTTACCGCTGGTGGTGTGGATTTAAAAGAAATTAACTTTAAACGTTTTGAAAGTAAAAAACATCAAAATTTATTCTTTGTAGGTGAAGTGTTAAATATTGATGCCGTTACTGGTGGTTTCAATTTTCAAAATGCTTGGACAGGTGGTTTTATTTGCGCTAATGCAATTGCTGAATAAAAAATCATTTCGAACAAAGTTTTAAGAGTTCTTTCTTCGTTCGAAATGACTTTACTTTTTTTAATCTTCGTCTTCTCCTTCTTCTTCGTAGCAATTAAAAATAATTGAATATCCGTATTCTACAGCTTCTTCATATAATTCTTTTTGCTCATCATCTTCTACATCATCAACAGAATCTAGCGTAAAATATTCATCTTCTATTTCTACTATTTTCCAGTCTTCATTTTTGATGTAAAATTTAGCTAATTGCATAGCTCCTTCAATATCTTTATAGTCGATATACAAACTCACATAAGCTCCTAAAACTTCATCGTAATGTTCAGAAGATTTTTTAGGTTTTGCTAAGGCATTAATTAAAAACATAGGTTTATTTTTTTGTGTTACTTAAGCTAATTCTCCTCTATGAGGCTTTAATGCATCTCTAAAAACTTTCATATACTCTTCATCAACCACTATAAAAGCTGTGGTATGCATTTCGTTTAAAGATACAAAATTTACTTCATGATATGGCAAGTTATCTATCTGCGAAAATTCTTTTAAATGAATACAGTGATGCTTTGCTGTTTCCAATCCATCTGGACCTTTAAAATCCCAAATCAATTTAATTTTTCTCATGCAACAAAAATACCCATTTCTATATTAGAAATGGGTATTAAAAGAGCTAACTGATCAAAAAACTAGATTAGTCTTCTCTTTTCCATAGCAAGATTATATCAAAGAGTCGTCCTAAAAGGAAAATAAACAATCCTAATGTTGGTGCCAATAAACCTACTCTAAGTCCTCCTACCAAAACTGAACGAGAAACACTTGTTGCCATTGCTATTGCTTCCAACCCTCCTAACATCCCTAAAACAAACTCAAAAACTCCAAAAACAAAAGAAAACAAGCTAATTGATTTGATAAGTTTAGCATTTTTCTCTGTATTATTCTTCAAACCTTTAATAAATAAGAAAACTGTAAGTATTAATAATACGATAAGAGTAATCATAAACGGTGCTCCACCTTCGATAATAAAATCCATAAAATTAGTTTTTAAATTATATGTTGTAAAAGTATGATTGACCTCAAATAAAAAATTAAAATTACGATAAACAACCTACTTCTCTCCTCTTTTAACAAGTTTAACTTCCAAAATAGAAAACTGGTTAAAAAGCCTACTTAATCCTTATTTCGTCTATTTTTACTTTTATTTGAGCTTAAAATTGTGCTTTTTTACAAGATGTTAAAAATATTTACTCCTTTTTTATACAAAATTCCTCTTCATATTTTATTTTGGGGGCTTGTATGGTTATTTTTTTACTTATTCTTTAGTACAGGGAGTAACAACCCTCAATTCCTTTTTTGGTTCACTAGTATTTTATCCGCTATTTCTATTATAACATCCTATGTTTTTGCGTACAACTTAATTCCTAATTATTTACTTACTAAAAAATATTGGTCGTTTTTACTATACACTAGTTATGCTATCATTTTTACACTTTTTGGTGTATTGGCTACTGTTGTTTTTGGGTTTGTTTTCTTTTTTAATTTAGAATTTCAAAACATGCCTGCCTTAACCAAAAGTTCCTCTGTTATTTTGGTATGTGTATTTTTAATCATTGTTTTAGCCAGTGGATATAAAATACTAAGCCATAATTATAAATCGATTGAAGAGAAAAAAACCTTAGAAAATAAATTCTTACAGACTCAATTACAGCTAAAAGAACAAGAACTAAAATTCTTAAAAATGCAGATCCATCCACATTTTTTGTTCAACACTTTAAACACCCTATACGGATTTGCCCTTAAAAAATCGGATACTGCACCAGATATGATTTTAAAGCTTTCCAACTTATTAGATTATATCCTCTATCAAGTTGATAAACCTTCAGTACTATTAAAAAATGAAATTCAACATATTGAAGATTATATCTCTTTAGAAAAAAGGCGTTTTCAAGAAAGTTTAGAAGTTAATTTTATCAAAAACTTACATGATGACACTATTCAAATTCCACCAATGTTGTTGTTACCCTTTGTTGAAAATGCTTTTAAGCACGGTACACAAATTAACGATGTTTTACATATTAATATTAATTTAAAAACTACTGAAGATTTTTTGAGTTTCCATATCAAAAACACATTCAAAGAAAACACAAACAACAAGAAAGGAATTGGACTAGAAAATATTCAAAAAAGATTAGAAATGTTGTACAACCAACAGTCTAAACTTTCTATTTCATCTGAAAACGATCTCTTTATTGTTGATTTAAAAATCCCGTTAAAAAATGGCTAAGAAAATAACTTGTGTAATTGTTGACGATGAACCAATAGCTAGAGAAATTCTCGAATCGTTTATAAAAAAAACACCTAACTTAGAGTTAATTGCAAGCTGTAAAAATGCAGTAGAAGCATTACAGGTTACACAAACTGATGCAATCGATTTATTCTTCTTAGACATTAATATGCCAGAAATTAACGGATTAAGCTTAGCTAAAATCATTAATAAAAAATCTAACATAATTTTTACCACAGCTTATCGAGACTATGCTGTTGATGGTTTTGATTTACAAGTTACAGATTACTTACTAAAACCTATTGCCTTTGATCGATTCTTACAAGCTGTTCAAAAAATTTCAACACCAAACTCCTTTATAAATACTTCTAAAGAAAATGAAACTTCTAAAGATTTTATGTTTGTAAGAGCTGATAGAAAAATGGTAAAAATTAACTTCTGTGACATCTTATACATTGAAAGTTTAGGTGATTATGTAAAAGTATTTACCAACGATAGCACAATAATAACTAGAGAAACAATTAGTAGTTTTGATGATAAATTACCTAAAGAGCAATTTTTACGTGTACATCGTTCTTTTATTATAGCACTTAATAAAATTGACTCATACACCAACGAGTATATCGAAATTCAAAAAAAAGCTATTTCAATAAGTAGAAGTTACAAAGACACTGTTTTACAAAAATTAGCACAAGTGTAAGTGAAACTTTATCTTTACCGCAAAATTTTACACCTTGAATACATCTGATTTTATATTTCAATCTCAAGACAAAAAAGTAGAAAACTTAACAGTTACTTGGCAAACACCTAGCAATATTGCTTTGGTAAAATATTGGGGAAAAAGCGAACCGCAAATACCTAAAAATGCTTCAATAAGCTTCACGCTAAATAACTGCCATACTATTACAAAAATTGAGTTTACAAAAACTGACTCTAAAAATCAAGCAGAGTTTGAGTTGTTTTTTGAAGGAAAAAAGAAAGATGATTTTAAGCCTAAAATCGCTAAATTCTTTGAGCGAATTCAAGACTATTGTCCGTATATCTTAGAATATTCTATGGTTATTTCTTCGGAAAATTCATTTCCTCATAGTAGCGGTATTGCTTCTTCAGCAAGTGGAATGAGTGCTATCGCAATGTGTTTAATGAATTTAGAAAAAGAATTAAATCCCACTTTAACTAAAGAATACATTAATAAAAAAGCTTCTTTTTTAGCTCGCTTAGGCTCAGGAAGCGCCAGCAGAAGTATCGAGGGTCCATTAGTTGTTTGGGGTGAACATCCAGAAATCGAAGGGAGTTCAAATTTATTTGGAGTAAAATTTCCACACGAAGTACATCCTATTTTCGAAAACTATCAAGACACAATTTTGTTGGTTGATAAAGGAGAGAAACAAGTTTCAAGTACAGTTGGTCATAACTTAATGCACGACCACCCATATGCTGAAAATCGTTTTATTCAAGCAAATCAAAACCTTGATAAACTATCTAAAATCCTTCAAAACGGAGACATCAAAGCTTTCATTAATTTAGTAGAAAGCGAAGCGTTAACGCTACATGCAATGATGTTAACTAGTAATCCTTATTTTATTTTGATGAAGCCTAATACGCTAGAAATTATCAATAAAATCTGGGAATACAGAGAGGAAAACAACAGTAATATCTGCTTTACTTTAGATGCAGGTGCAAATGTACACGTATTATACCCTAATTCAGAAAAGTCTGAAATAGAAGCGTTTATTAAGAATGTTTTAGCTACATACTGCCAAAAAAATCAGTATATTTGTGATAGTGTGGGTTTTGGCGCAAAACCTATGTAACCTAAATCTCCATTATTATGAGAAATTCAACTATACTACTATCCTTTTTTGCTCTTTTTATTACTACGTCTATCTTAGCACAAGACACAGTATGGTTTGATAAAAACTGGCAAGAAACGACAAAAGAAAATCACGAGTTTTACAGACCCACTCCTAAAAGAATGAATAATGGCTATTGGATTGTAGATTACTACAAAAATGGCCAAATTCAAATGGAAGGATTTAGCACTGTTAACATTCCTAATGAAGAGGAATTTGACGGTTTAGTTTTGTATTATCACCCAAATGGCAAACCTTTTCACAAAGCCAATTACAAGAATGGAAAATTACATGGTATACGAAAAGTTTATTACGAATCGGGAGAACTTAAGGAAGAAGGTAAATATGAAGACGGTAAAAGAGAAGGTATTTGGAAAACTTTTTACAAAAATGGTAAAATAGAATCCAAAGGAAAGTACCGCGAAAATGAGAAAGTTGGTATTTGGAAAACTTTTTACAAAAATGTATACTAGTTTGTAAACTAGCACTTTTACTTGTATGTTTGCACTGTAATTAAACTATCTATGAAAGGACCCTTATTTTACGCTAAAATATTACTCTTCGGAGAATATGGAATCATCAAAGATTCTAAAGGATTAGCTATTCCTTTTAGCTCTTATAAAGGCGCATTAAAGTCTGCTAAAAACCTAACGGGAGAAGCTGAAAAATCAAATCAAAGTCTAGCTAAATTTTACACCTATTTGGCAAACTTGAATTCTGATTTAGTTTCTTTTGATTTAGGATCATTAAAAAATGATATCGATAATGGTATGTACTTCGATTCTTCTATCCCACAAGGATATGGAGTAGGAAGTTCTGGTGCTTTAGTAGCATCTATCTACGACCAGTATGCTAATAATAAAATTACTGTTTTAGAAAACCTTACACGCGATAAGTTACTTACGTTAAAACAAATCTTTTCTTTAATGGAATCTTTTTTCCATGGAAAAAGCTCTGGATTAGATCCGTTAAACTCATATTTAAGTTTACCAATCCTAATCAATTCAAAAGAACATATTGAACCAGCAGGTATTCCTTCTCAAAAAGAAGGAAAAGGAGCCGTTTTCTTATTAGATTCAGAACAAGTAGGCGAAACAGAACCTATGGTTAACATCTTTATGAACAAGATGAAAAATGAAGGTTTTCGTAAAATGATTAGCGAAGAGTTTGCTACTCATACTGATGCTTGTATTGAAGATTTTTTACAAGGAAACGTAAAATCGTTATTTGGCAATGTAAAAAAGTTATCAAAAGTAGTATTAGCTAACTTTAAACCTATGATTCCTACCGCTTTTCATAAAGTTTGGGAAAAAGGAATTCAAACTAACGATTACTACTTAAAGCTTTGTGGTTCTGGTGGTGGAGGTTACATCTTAGGGTTTACTGAAGATTACGAAAAAGCAAAAAATAGTTTAAAAGATTATAAATTAGAGTTGGTGTATCGCTTTTAAAATGCTACTATGAGTACATTTAAAAACAACACCTTACTTTTAAAAATATTTAGCCTTTTATCTGTCATAAGAGGTTACAACATTTTAGTATTAATAGCAGCTCAATATTTAGCTGCTATTTTTATTTTTTCTGATACAAAATCAGTAAAACCCGTTGTTTTCGACTGGCACCTACTTTACCTGGTTATCGCTACTGTTTGCGTGGTTGCAGCAGGATATATCATTAATAATTTTTATGATAAAAATGCTGATAAAATTAATCGCCCTATAAAAACAGGAATTGACTCTTACGTAAAACAAGAAACAAAACTCAGACTTTATTTTTTACTGAATTTTATAGGTTTTGGTTTTGGCTGGCTAGTATCTTGGAGAGCTGCCTTCTTTTTTGCTGTGTATATTTTTGGCATCTGGTTCTACTCACATAAATTAAAGAAATATTCTCTAATTGGACTCATCACTGCAACCATTTTAACTATACTTCCTTTTTTTGTCGTCTTTGTTTACTATAAAAATTTTTCTAAAGTAATTTTTGTACATGCCATTTTTCTCTTTTTGGTTATTATGACAAGAGAGTTAATTAAAGATTTAGAAAACATAAAAGGAGCAATTGCTAACAGTTACAACACTTTCCCTGTAATTTATGGTGAACGCAACACCAAAAAAACTATTATTTTATTAATGTTTCTCACATTAATACCTATCGGAATTATAAATACCTACCCTGCTATTGAGTACATGAAATATTACTTTTATTTAGCTGCAATTACCTTAATCTTTGTAGGGTTCTACACATGGAATTCTGTTCAAAAAAATCAATATCGATTGGCACACAACATTTTAAAAGTATTATTATTAATTGGAGTATTCAGTTTATTATTTATTGATAGGTCTTTAATTTTAGATAAAGTAATTGAAGTTTTAGATTAAAAACCAAATAATTAGCGTAAATTTGCGCACTTTTTAAAAAAACTTAAGAATGAATTCAAAAAACTCGTCGAGAGGACGACAAGCTGGACGCAACAGCAATCCTCAAGGAAAAAATCAATTCAAAAAAGATTTCAGAAAACCTAAAACCAACAAACCTGTTCAGAAAAAAGCAGAAGACACTGGTATTCGTTTAAACAAGTTTATCTCAAATTCTGGAATATGTTCTCGTAGAGAAGCTGACACCTATATTGAGCATGGAAGCGTTTCAGTAAACGGAAAATTGGTTACTGAAATGGGGTACAAAGTACAACCTACTGATGAAGTTCGTTTTGACGGAACGTTAATTTCTATGGAAAGAAAGCGTTACGTGCTACTTAACAAACCTAAAAATTACATCACTACTATGGAAGACGATCGCGGTCGTAAAACAGTGATGGAAATTATTGCTAATGCTACCAAAGAACGTATCTATCCTGTAGGAAGGTTAGATAGAAACACCACTGGTTTATTACTATTCACTAATGACGGTGAAATGGCCAAAAAATTAACACACCCAAAACACAATGTGCGTAAATTATACCACGCTTCGTTAGACAAAAAATTAACTTTAGCTGATTTAGAAAAATTACGTGGCGATGTAGTTATTGAAGGACGAAAAGTATTTATTGACGCTGTTTCATATGTAGATGGAGAAAAGAAAACAGAAGTTGGTATTGAAATTCACTCAGGAAGAAACCGTATTGTTCGTAAGATTTTTGAACATTTCGGATACACAGTTATTAAGCTTGACAGAGTGGTTTTTGCTGGTTTAACTAAAAAGAATTTACCTCGTGGAAGATGGCGTGAGTTAACACAACAAGAAATTAACAATTTACAAATGATGTAATAAAAAAATCCCGAGTTAAGACTCGGGGTTTTTTATTATTTCTTAGGCTTTTTGTGGTCTTCCTTCACTTGTTCATCACGATATTTACAACATTCATGTAAATTATCATACGCTTCTTTAGGTGCTTTAAAATCTTTCGTATCGTGACCTACACCCGCAATAGTTTTTTTAACTACTTCTGTATTCGTCTTACGTTCATCAATAATTAAACTTAATTCATGTGTATTAACATCCCATTTTGCATACTTTACACCTTTAGTTTTTAGTGCTGCTTTTTCAATACGTTGTTTACACATCATGCAAACGCCATCTACTTCAAAAGAAACTTTAGCATTTTTTTTCTGAGCAAATGCTGATGTACTTACTAGTAAAACTACTGCTAATAAAAATATATTTTTCATCTATTCTTTATTTTTTATTTATCAATCTATTTTAAATCGTAATCCTGCATAGAAGTTACTCCCAAAAACTGGTGCGTATATAATTGTAGTATCAAAATTTGCTCCAAATGGATTGTCACTTCCCAATATAGGATTTTTTTGTTTATAATTTGTGATGTTTTCAGCCCCTGCATACACTTCAAACTTTTTTGAAAACACTTTTGTTATTTGAGTATTTAACAAGTTATAGCTATCCGAATACTTTGGCAACTGGTTATTTGTATTGGGTAAACGTTGTTCTCCAATCCAATTATAAGTTACATCAAACTTCCAGCTAGCATCACTTTCTTCCTTTTTTGTTTCGTAAGATACATTAGCAAAAAAGCGGTGTTTTGCTTGTAAAGCCTTTGCTAAGTTTCCTGATTTATAATCTGCAGAAACATCATAAAACTTATACGAAAATCGAGTATTAAAGTATGGAATAATGTTTTGATTCATCTCTACCTGAAAGCTATTCGCTATACTTTTCCCTTCTAAGTTATAGAAAGAAATTTCTTGTGGGTTTTCCCAATCGACTACCACCTGATTTGAGAAGTTTGTTTGATAAAAATCAAATGTTACATCTCCTTTTCTTCCAAAGAATTTATATCCCTGTAAAAAAGACACTCCGTAATTCCAAGCAACTTCTGGATCTAAACCATAAATATTTCCGCCTGCGTTTTCTATAATTATTGCTCTTGATGAAGCAAAAAGCTGTTGATTCTCTGCAAAAATATTAGCGCTTCGTTTTCCTCTCCCAACAGAAGCTCTTAACACACCTCTTCCCCAAGGAACATAACGCATGTGTAACCTAGGTGTTACAAAAGTTCCTAATAAATTATGATGATCTAATCGAAGTCCTGCAGTAACACTTAAATTATCGGCATTATCATAAGCGTATTCAAAAAATGTACCTATAGAGTTTTCTTTTCTATCAAAATTCGGATTCATTACTGTACTAACAAACTCTTCGTATTTATCATAGGTAAAGCTAACCCCTGTTTTAAATTTATTACGAGTATCTCCAATAATAGAACTAAATATGAAGTTGCTATAAAAGCTTTGATGCTGAATATTATAGTCTCTCAATCCAAAATACGAATCTTGTTTATGGTTGCTGTAATCTGCTTGAAAGCCCATATTTTGAAAAGGCATTTCTGGAAAAACATATCCTATTTTTAATGATGTATCAAAACGCTTGGTTTTAATTTCACTTCCCCAAACAGTACTAGACCCTTTATCCACTTCTGGGTTGAAGTTAATCTCTCCTACTTGTTTTGAATCATCTAAATACCTAAAGTTGATAAAACTTACCCAGCCTTTTTCAGCATTTGTATACTGCCAACGATTCATCACGTTAATTTGTTCTGCTAACGGATTATCTAAAAAGTTGTCATTGTTTTTATCAAACTTTTCTCCTCTATAATTTCCATGAACATACAAACCTGTTTGCCATTTTTCACTCACTTTTTGGTTAAAATGTGTATTTAGCTCTAACCTACCTCCTACTGCTCCATAAACATTAAGGTAAAACTTATGATTGGTTGATGGTTTTACTAACTCGGTATTTATTTGACCTGAAATACTTTCAAAACCATTAACAACACTACCTGCTCCCTTGGTAATTTGAATACTCTCTACCCAAGTTCCAGGTGTAAAGGTCAACCCGAATACTTGTGCTGCACCTCTAATTGACGGGATATTTTCTTGAGTAATCAACAAATACGGACTTGTTAAGCCTAACATTTGAATTTGTTTTGTACCCGTTAATGCATCAGAAAAATTAACATCAATAGATGGGTTGGTTTCAAAACTTTCGGACAGATTACAGCAAGCTGCTTTTAACAATTCATCACTATTGATAGTTACCAAGTTTTGTGTTTGCAAGTACGATCGTTGTGTTGAGCTTTTTTTAGCTGAAACAGCCACCTCCTCTAAGGTATTACTTTCCGTTAAATAATGACGAACAGGAGTCAAGCTATTAACTGTTATAGTATCTGATTTATAACCAACAAAGCTTATTACCAACTTTTGATATTCTTTTTTATACGGAATTTTAAACTCTCCTTTTTGGTCTGTTGTAACTCCAACACTTGTATGTAACCAATATACATTGGCTCCAAAAATTCCTGAATTCTTTTTTGGATTATTTTTATCTTTAATAGTTCCTATTAATGCCTGTTGAGCAAAAAACATGGATGGTATCAGTAAACATATACTGATTAAAAATTTATTTTTCATTTTTTATCTATCATACTCTATTTTAAAATTCTTATTTACTTGTAATAGAATTTTAAAATCATATGATAAAAACTTCGTGAAGCACCTGTATGTCGGAAAACAGTTTGGGTGGTATATACAACCTGTGTGGAACAAACTGTTTTTCTAAATTTAGAAATAATTGTTTGTTATAAATATATGAAGTAACTGCTGTGGTAATCTTTGCAAAGATTACTTTTTCAACAGGTGATTTTTGAATTTGAGTTTGTCCTTTTAAAAACTCTGTATCGTCTTTACAGCATGAAGGCTCTATTGTTTTACTCTCACAACTGTCTTTCTCTACATCATTACAGCTATCTACATTACCTACATAAGAAATTGCCACTAAAGAATCTCCACAAAAGTGTTTTTCTACATTAAAAGAAAACGTAGATAGTAAAACAACTAGTGCTAAGAGTGTAGCTATTATTTTAGAAAAAAATTTCTTCATACATTACAAACATACAAAAAATTAAAAATTCCGTTTTTTATCACAATACATCCAATTATTTTTGTAAGCTTTAAATACTGTTTACGAACAAGATAAGAAACATAAAAAAATGAACATACAAGAACTAAAAAATAATATTGACACTATAGCTAACAACACCTCTTCTAAAGAAGAAAAATTACAACAAATTTGTGATTATTTAGCTTCAGAAATTGCTTACTATGATTGGGTAGGTTTTTATTTTAGAAACGGCAATAAAGAAGAGCTTAAGCTAGCACAATTTAACGGAGAGCCAACCGAACACACTATCATACCTTTCGGAAAAGGTATTTGTGGTCAAGTTGCTGTAAGTAATGAAAATTTTGTTGTACAAGATGTAAATCAACAAGACAATTATATTTCTTGTGGATGGAAAGTAAAATCAGAAATTGTAATTCCAATTTTTGTGAACGGAGAAAATATTGGTCAAATAGACATTGATTCTCACACCGTTAACCCTTTCACCTCAAATGACGAGGCTTTACTAGAGTATGTATGTGAAAGAGTAGCAAGTTTTATCTAATTTTTTTATATAATCATTTGATTATTAGGATTTTTTTTATTTTATTTGGTAAGTTTTATAATAAACCCCATTTAATCCCCTTAATTATGAGCAATAGAGAATATCCTTCTTATGCAGCATTAGGTAATGCTAATGCTCGTTCAGCATCACAACAATCTTTATTAGAAAAATTTACTACTTGGTTTCGTAACTTTTTAGAAACTGCAGAGTAATGTTTTCTTTTTTCATATTTGTTGTATGAAAGCGCCACCAGAATTGAATTAATTTTGGCGGCGTTTTTTACTTTTCAAAACTTAAAATTTTATTGTGTAAGCCCTAGGGTTTTACTAGCTTTGCAAGCTTAACAACACAACAATAATGAACAATACAAAAACTATTAAATCAGCATTAATTTCCGTTTTTCATAAAGACGGATTAGAGCCTATCGTAAAAAAGCTTAACGAATTAGGGGTTACTATCTATTCTACTGGTGGTACAGAAAAATTTATCAACGACTTAGGTATTGAAGTTGTACCTGTAGAAGACGTTACTTCATACCCTTCAATTTTAGGAGGACGTGTTAAAACATTACATCCAAAAGTTTTTGGCGGAATTTTAAACAGACAAGACCACGATGGTGATGTTGCTGAAATGGAAGAGTATAATATTCCACAATTAGATTTAGTGATTGTAGATTTATATCCTTTTGAAAAAACAGTAGCTTCTGGTGCTTCTGAACAAGATATTATTGAAAAAATTGATATTGGAGGAATTTCACTAATCCGTGCAGCTGCTAAGAACTTTAAAGATACTGTTATTGTTTCTTCAATGGAACAATACGAAGAGTTCCTAAATATTATTTCTGAAAACAACGGAAACACTTCTTTAACTGATAGAAAAAAGTTTGCTGCAAAAGCATTTAATATTTCTTCTCACTACGATACAGCCATCTTTAATTATTTTAATGAAGATGAAGTTGTTTACAAAGCAAGTGAAACTACTTCTAAGGTGTTACGCTATGGAGAAAACCCACACCAAAAAGGATTTTTCTTTGGCGATTTAGATGCAATGTTTGACAAGCTACATGGAAAAGAGTTAAGCTACAATAACTTATTAGATGTTGATGCTGCTGTAAACTTAATTGAAGAGTTTAAAGGTGAAGATCCTACATTTGCCATTTTAAAACACAATAATGCTTGTGGTTTTGCACAACGTAAAACAATTCATCAAGCTTATGTTGATGCTTTAGCTGGTGATCCTGTTTCTGCTTTTGGAGGTATTTTAATTGCAAATACAAAAATTGACAAAGCTACTGCTGAGGAGATTCACAATTTATTCTGTGAAGTTGTTATAGCTCCTGCATACGATGCTGATGCTTTAGAAATTTTAAAAGGTAAAAAGAACAGAGTTATCCTAGTTCAAAAAGAAGTTGAATTACCAAAACAAACAGTTAGAACTGCTTTAAACGGGGTTTTAGTTCAAGATAAAGACTATATTACTGATAAATTAGAAGATTTATCATACCCTACCAACAATAAACCATCAGAAAGTGAGTTAGAGGATTTGTTATTTGCATCTAAGCTATGTAAAAACACAAAATCTAATACAATTATCTTAGTAAAAGATAAGCAATTATTAGCTGGTGGTACTGGTCAAACAAGTAGAGTTGATGCTTTAAGACAAGCGATTGAAAAAGCAACAAGCTTTAACTTCGATTTAAACGGAGCGGTTATGGCTAGTGATGCTTTTTTCCCTTTTCCTGACTGTGTAGAAATTGCAGATAAAGCAGGAATTAAAAGTGTTATTCAACCAGGTGGTTCTATTAAAGATCAATTAAGTATTGACTATTGTAATGATAACAATGTAGCAATGGTTTTTACTGGAACAAGACATTTTAAACATTAATTATATTCAATGTAAATTACCCACAGATTTTTATTAGATTTGTGAAAATACATTAAAATAAATATAAAATAACGAAATCTTTATGGGTTTTTTCGATTTCATGACAGAAGATATTGCAGTAGATTTAGGTACTGCCAATACACTTATAATTCACAATGGTAAAGTTGTTATCGACAACCCATCTATTGTTGCTCGTAACAGAATAACAGGTAAAATTATTGCTACAGGTCATGAGGCAAATAGAATGCAAGGAAAAACCCATGAAAATATCAAAACTATACGTCCTTTAAAAGACGGCGTCATAGCAGATTTCCAAGCTTCTGAAGAAATGATTAAGGAATTTGTAAAACAAATTCCTGCAATTAAAAAGAGGCTTTTTCCACCATCATTACGTATGGTAATTTGTATTCCTTCAGGAATTACCGAAGTAGAAAAACGAGCGGTAATTGATTCTGGTCGTCACATGAACGCTAAAGAAATCTATTTAATCTTTGAACCTATGGCTGCTGCTATTGGTGTTGGTGTTGACATAATGGAACCTAAGGGAAATATGATTATTGACATAGGTGGGGGTACCACTGAAATTGCTGTTATAGCACTTGCTGGCATTGTATGTGATCAATCAGTAAAAGTAGCTGGTGATTTATTTACAAGCGATATTATGTATTACATGCGTACCCAACACAACTTATATGTTGGAGAAACTACCGCTGAAAAAATAAAACTACAAATAGGTTCTGCTACTGAAGATTTAGATAATCCACCTGAAGACATGATGGTACAAGGTCGTGATTTATTAAGTGGAAAACCTAAGCAAGTACAAGTTTCGTATCGTGAAATTGCTAAAGCTTTAGACAAGTCTATTCTACGTATTGAGGATGCTGTGATGGAAACATTATCTAAAACTCCTCCTGAATTAGCTGCCGATATTTATAATACTGGTATTTATCTTGCTGGTGGAGGGTCTATGCTTAGAGGTTTAGATAAACGTTTGTCTAGAAAAACAGATTTACCTGTATACGTTGCTGAAGATCCGTTACGTGCGGTTGTTCGTGGTACTGGTATTGCGTTAAAAAACATAGAGAAATACAAAACAGTATTAATCAAATAAAATTGAATGATTATTTATGCAACAGCTTATTTATTTCTTTCAGAAGTATAAGTTCTTCTTATTTTTTCTATTTCTAGAAATTATAGCTGTTGCATTAATCATTAACAACCATTCTTTTCATAAAAGTAAATTTATCAGTTCTACTAATTTTATTACTGGTGGTTTATATCAAAAATCTTCTAACTTATCCGAATATTTCAGTTTAAAAGAAAAAAATTTAGTTTTAGTTGAAGAAAATTTATCCTTAAAAAATAAATTAGAAAGACTGAACAGCTACTTTGACAGTATTTCAAGCCATCAGGTTATAGATACAATTAAACTGAACCCTGATTACACTTATACCTCAGGGAAAATAATCAAAAACTCCTATAGCAAAACTGATAATTTTATAACAATCAATAGAGGGAAAAACGATGATATTTCAAAAGAAATGGCTGTAATAAACAGTAAGGGTATCATTGGAATCACTGATAATGTATCTAATAATTTTGCTAGAGTACAGTCTATTTTAAACTCTAAAAGTAACATTAACGCTAAGTTTAAAAACAACCATCACTACGGAACATTAATTTGGAATGGTGAAAATTATAATATTGTTCAATTAACAGACATTCCTCGTCAAGCAGTATTCAAAGTAGGTGACACAATTATTACAGGAGGTAGATCTACTATTTTTCCCGAAGGAATTCCTATTGGTACTATCATAAAAGTTCCTGAAGAATTATCTGCTGTTAACAGTATTGATATTAAACTTTTTAATGACATGTCTAACTTAGGGTATATTTATGTCGTAACAAATCTTCACAAAGAAGAAATTAAAAATTTAGACAATAATAATGAATAGAACTATTTACTTAATACTTTTATTTGTTTTTCTCTTGTTACTACAAGTACTTGTTCTTAATAATATTTTATTTTTAGGATATGTAAATCCTTATATATACATTGTATTTATCTTTTTATACCCTATTAAAGAGAATCGTTTTCCTATTCTAATTACTGCATTTTTATTAGGACTTTCGATAGATGCATTTTCTAACTCCGGAGGTATACACACTTTTGCTACCTTGTTTATAGCTTACATTAGACTATTTTTTTTCAAGGTTATCTTTAAAAAAACTACTACAGACTATCAACTTTTTAACTTAAGACACGAATCTTTTGATAAGGTATTTAACTATACTGCTATTTTAACACTTATTCATCATTTTATCTTGTTTAGTTTAACTAACTTTAGCTTTTACAATTTTACTAACGTACTTATAAACACACTATTTTCTAGTGTTTTTACGTTACTCTTGTATTTTTTAGGAAGTTTTATATTTAGGAAAAAGCTAACATGAAACGAAGTTTTTTACTCATATTTTTAATTACCCTTATCGGAGTTATTTATATCTCAAGATTGTTTCACTTACAAATAATGAAAGGAAGTGAAAATAGTCTTACTCATAGCGCTACAATTAAAGTTGAGTATGATTACCCTGAACGAGGTTATATATACGACAGAAACGGAAAGTTACTCGTAGCAAATCAATTATCTTATGATGTAATGATTGTTCCGAAAGAAGTAGAACCTCTTGACACGTTAGAGTTTTGTAGTCTTCTAAAAATAGACAAAGAAGATTTTAAAAAACGATTTACTAAAGCTGAAAATTATGCTCGTTGGTTACCATCTGTATTTTTAAAACAATTAGCCAAAGAGGATTACGCCTACCTTCAAGAAAAACTACCTAAATACAAAGGTTTTTATATTCAAAAACGTATTATTAGAAACTACCCCGTTAAATCCGCTGCAAATGTATTAGGATATATTAGTGAGGTAAGTGAATACAAAGCTAAACAAAGCGACTATTACGAACAAGGAGAATTAATTGGTGCCTGGGGTGTAGAAAAACAATACGAAAAAGAATTAAGAGGAGTAAAAGGAAAAAGATACTATAAGAGAAATAACTTAAATGAAATTACTGGTTCTTTTAAAGATGGAATCTATGACACTTTAGCAGTTCCTGGAAAAGATTTAATATTAACCATTGATAGCGAATTACAACAATACGGAGAACTATTAATGTCTGGTAAAAGAGGAGGAATTGTAGCTCTTGAGCCTCAAACAGGTGAAATTTTAGCACTGGTAACTGCCCCTTCTTATGATCCTAATTTATTAGTCGGAAGAAATCGCTCTCCAAACTCAGTAAAACTATTTAATGACACAATTGGCATGCCTACTTTCGACAGAGGTTTACAAGCTTCATACGCACCAGGCTCTCCTTTTAAAATACTTACAGGACTAATAGGTTTACAAGAAGGAGTTATTGATGAAAACTCAGGTTTCTTCTGTAACCATGGTTATCGTTATGGTAGAAGACCTAATGAATTTATGGGGTGTCATTGTAGAATTGTTGGTCGTCCTGTTCGTTTAAAAACAGCTATTGCTAAATCATGTAACACATATTTTGCTAATACTTACAGAAAAATTGTCGACAAATACGAAAATGCAACCATTGGCACAGACGCTTGGAGTGAACATGCTAAAAGTTTTGGTTTAGGAAATTATTTAGGATACGACTTGCCTTCTGGTCAAAAAGGAAGAATTCCTGATGGAAAATTCTACGATAGAGGTTATAATTTTAGGTGGGGAGCCACGACTACTATTTCTAACTCTATTGGTCAGGGTGAAGTAGAAACTACTCCTATTCAATTAGCAAACATGACTGCTGCAATTGCTAACAAAGGCTATTACTATACTCCTCATATTGTTAAAAAAATTGCAGGAAACACTAGTTTAGACTCCGCTTACACTACTCGTAGAAAAACAACTGTGGCACCTCAGCATTTTCCTATTGCCATAGAGGCAATGCATGAATCTTTTACTAAAGGAACAGCCAGAAGAAGTAGAGTTGAAGGAATTGAAATGTGTGGTAAAACAGGAACAGTTGAAAACTTTATTAGAGTTAACCGAAAAAAAGTTCAGTTAGTAGATCATTCAATCTTCGTTGCTTTTGCCCCTAAAGATAACCCAAAAATAGCCATTGCCATTTTTGTTGAAAACGGAGGCTACGGATCTACAATCGCAGCACCTATCACAAGCCTTTTAATTGAAAAATATTTAAACGGTGAAGTTACAAGAAAACATGTAGAAGATAGGATGATTAATTTAAGTCTTCAGGAACGATACGACAACCAATTACTAATTCAAAACACAGATACAATTGCGACAAGAACGAAATAATATTTTTGCAGGAATTGACTGGCTACTTGTTTTATTATATATCATCTTAGTTGGTTTTGGATGGATGAACATTTATGCTTCCTCTTCAACAGAAGAATCTAGAGAAATATTTGACTTCTCAACAAAATATGGAAAGCAACTTATTTTTATAGGATTAAGTATACCTGTAATTATTTTTATCCTATTCTTTAATTCAAAGTTTTACGAACAATTTGCAAGTGTTTTATATATAATTTCGCTAGTGCTACTGGCTGGCGTTTTAGTTTTTGGAAAAAAAATTAATGGCGCAACTTCTTGGTATAACTTTGGAGGAATTGGATTACAACCCTCTGAATTTGCAAAAGCTTTCACTGCATTGGCCTTAGCTAAATTGATGAGTGATCGGCAATACAACCTTAAACTATTAAAAAACCAAGCAAAAACTTTTATTGTCATCTTTTTACCCGCTTTTTTTATTGCTCTTCAACCTGACATGGGTTCTGTATTAATTTACTTTGCTTTCTTTTTTGTATTAAACAGAGAGGGGCTTACATTAAGTTATATCTTATTTGGAGCAACAACTATTATTCTATTCATATTAACCATTTCTTTTGGTTCTAAATGGGTTCTTAGCTCTTGTTTATTTATTATAACACTTGCCACACTATATGGTATTTATAAAGACAAACGTTTTTTCCGCTTTAATGCATTAAAAATACTTAGCTCATATGTTTTTACTACTTTGTTTATTTTAGGTATAAGCTACACTTATAACAATGTTCTTGAGCAACATCAAAAAGATAGATTTGACATTTTGTTAGGAAAAGTTGAAGACAATAAAGGAATCGGATACAACTCATTTCAATCAGAAAAAACTATTAGTTCTGGTGGCCTCTCTGGAAAAGGATTTTTACAAGGAGATAGAACACAAGGAAACTTTGTTCCAGAACAACATACGGATTATATATATAGTACCGTAGGTGAAGAATGGGGCTTCATTGGAAGTACTTTAGTTATTATTTTATTTATGATACTTCTATATAGGATTATATACCTTTCTGAAATTCAAACTAACAAATTTGCAAGGATATATGGCTACAGTGTAGCCTCTATCTTCTTTTTTCATGTTGCTGTAAATATAGGCATGGTAATAGGTTTATTTCCTACTGTAGGAATCCCTCTACCCTTTTTTAGTTATGGTGGTTCATCCTTATGGGGATTCACGCTACTCTTATTTATCTTTATTCGTTTAGATGCTCATAAGAAGTATGATTGGTAACACCTTAAAAATATTTGCTTTTGTTTTTCTCTTTATCTCATGTAACAAAAAAAGGGATGAAAATTTATGGAAAAGTAGTTGATATTAACTCCAAGAAAATCATTAATAATGCAACTATACACAGTAGAACCTGGGTTTATAACATTAAACTAGACGAATCTTACCCATTAATAGATTCTATCAAAGTGACAAATAATGGGGCACTATACAGTTTACATAAAAGAAGCTGAAGCTGTTGATTTAGTAGCTGTAGCCGACGGTTACCTTAATCAAATTAAACATATAGATGCTTACGCAGCAAAAAAGAAAATAAACTTCAATTTAATAAAACAACAAAAAACGCCCCGATTAAATCGAGGCGTTTTAACTATTAACTAACCTTAAAACTCTTATAAAGCTGCAACGTGCTTAGCCAACTTTGACTTTAAGTTTGCTGCTTTATTCTTATGAATAATGTTGTTCTTTGCTAACTTATCTAACATAGATACAACAGTCGAAAACATTCCTTCTGCTTCCTTCTTATCTTCTGTAGCTCTTAATTTTCTAACAGCATTACGTGTAGTTTTATGCTGATATTTATTTCTCAAGCGCTTTGCTTCGTTACTTCTGATTCTCTTTAATGCTGACTTATGATTTGCCATTGTACTAAATTCGTTAATTGTTTATAAAAAACTTGTAGTCCGTACGGGAATCGAACCCGTGTTACCAGGATGAAAACCTGGCGTCCTAACCCCTAGACGAACGGACCAAAACAATCGTTCTGATTGCGGGTGCAAATATACAACTCTTTTTGTTATTTGCAATAATTTTTATCTTTTTATTAGTTTTATTTTTTCTTCTAAAACTAACTTAGAACTTGTAGTCCGTACGGGAATCGAACCCGTGTTACCAGGATGAAAACCTGGCGTCCTAACCCCTAGACGAACGGACCAAAACAATCTATTTTGCGATTGCGGGTGCAAATATAGAAACTGTTTTTTATTGCACAAAGTTTTTTTTTATTTTTTTTAATAGGCTTTGGCAAAAAGCACTCTTTTACCAGATGGTTTACCTGTAAACACACATATTCCCTCCTCTTCTTTTGCGTCGTTAGGAATACATCTTATGGTTGCTTTTGTTAATTCTTTAATCTTATCTTCTGTTTCAATAGTACCATCCCAGTGTGCAGAAACAAATCCTCCTTTATTCTCTATTACATCTTTAAACTCATCAAACGTATTTACTTCCGTAATATGGTCGTTTCTGTAGTTTAATGCTCTTGTATATAAATTCTCTTGAATCTCTTCTAATAAATTAGCTACAACGTCAACTACCTCTTCTCTAGAAACAGTTTGTTTTTCAAAAGTATCACGACGAGCAACCTCAACAGTTCCGTTTTCCAAATCACGTGCTCCCATAGCAATTCGCACAGGCACACCTTTTAATTCGTATTCTGCAAACTTAGCTCCTGGTCTAAAAGTATCTCTATCATCAAACTTTACTGAAATTCCTTTAGCTCGTAATTCTTTTACAATTACATCAACTTTTTCTGAGATTGCATTTAACTGCTCCTCTCCTTTATATATAGGTACAATTACTACTTGAATTGGCGCTAACCTTGGAGGTAATACCAAACCAGCATCATCAGAATGTGTCATGATTAACCCTCCGATTAAACGAGTTGACACCCCCCATGATGTTGCCCATACATATTCTTGCTTTCCTTCTTTAGAAGTATATTTTACATCAAATGCCTTAGCAAAATTCTGACCTAAGAAATGAGAAGTTCCTGCTTGTAATGCTTTTCCATCTTGCATCAATGCTTCAATAGTTAAAGTGTCATCTGCTCCAGCGAAACGCTCACTTTCACTTTTTGCTCCTTTTACTACTGGCATAGCCATAAAATCTTCTGCAAAAGTTGCATACACTTCTTGCATTTGTTTTGCTTCTGCTATTGCTTCAGCTTTTGTAGCATGTGCAGTATGACCTTCTTGCCATAAAAATTCTGCAGTACGTAAAAATAAACGTGTACGCATTTCCCAACGTACTACATTTGCCCATTGGTTAATTAACAATGGTAAATCTCTGTGTGATTGAATCCATCCTTTATATGTATTCCAAATAATTGCTTCGGAAGTTGGACGAACAACTAACTCTTCTTCTAATTTTGCCTCTGGATCTACACGAAGTTTCCCCTCATTTTCAGGATCATTTTGCAAACGATAATGTGTAACTACCGCACACTCTTTCGCAAAACCTTCAGCGTTTTTCTCTTCAGCTTCAAACAAACTTTTAGGAACAAAAAGAGGAAAATATGCATTTTGATGTCCTGTTTCTTTAAACATTCTATCTAACTCTTTTTGCATGTTCTCCCAAATTGCAAATCCGTAGGGTTTAATAACCATACAACCTCTAACCGCTGAGTTTTCAGCTAAATCAGCTTTGACAATCAATTCGTTATACCATTTCGAGTAATCTTCGGCTCTTTTTGTTAAATGTTTGCTCATAATCAAAAGTTTGGCATAAATATTGTTATTTTTTATGCGTAAATTGTGTCTGCAAAACTACATTAAATAAGGTAACAAGCCCAACAAAGAAATTAATTTTTGCTGCTCAATAAAAAAATAATTTGCATTAACTAAAAACATAAGGTCATGAAGTTCCAATACGCCAATACCAAACTTCCTCTTTATATTCTATCTATTATTACGGTAGCTACATTCGTTTCTTGTGGGTCTGCACAAACGGTTACTAGTAACGACGACGGAATTTATGCGGACGACATTGAACAACCACAACGTAGAGTAATTATTGCTGATGATAGGCAATATGATGAATATGAAGAAAATTACTTTACCAAAGAAGTAGAACGCTTAGGTACTTTAAACGGAACAGATATTTTTACAGATATAGAAAACTACAAATCTGAAAATGCTGATTATTATGATGACGAAGATATTATTTATGAAGATGAACCTGAAACAAGAATTACTTATAATGACAATGAGCCTTGGGGTTATAGTAACAGTAGTGACGTAGTTATAAACATTAATACATATCCTAGATGGGGCTATCATAACGACTGGTATTGGGATTCTTATTATGGCTATGGATACAATTATTACAGACCTTGGTGGAGACCTCGTTATTATAACTATTGGGGATACAACCATCACTGGCATCCTTATCACTGGAACTCTGGATTCTATGTTGGTTTAGGAGGAGGTTATTATGGTTCTTACTGGAACTCTCCTTATTATGGTTATAATTATTATAGACCATACTATTACAACAGATATTATAACAATAACTATTACAGACCTTATAGAGGCGCTAACTACTATAGAAGCAACAGAACAGCAACAACTTCTAGAAGAGGCTATACAACTGGACGCAGAGGAACTACAACCTCAAGACGCTCATCTGATGTTTATAGAAAAAGCAGTGACAGAACCTATCGAAGTTCTAGAAACACACGCTCTACAAGAAACACAAGAGGATACAATACAAGAACCAATAGATCTAACGACAGAAATATAAACCGTTCTACTAGAACAAGAAGTTACAATTCTAGTGGAAGTCGTTCTAACGGAAGCTACAGAAGTGTACCACGTACTACTAGAAGTAGAAGCTCTAGAGGACATGCTGTAAGAAGTCATAACGACAACTCATACAACAACAGAAGTACAACAAGATCTACCAGAAACTCTAGAAGTTATAACACCAACAATACTAGATCTGTAAAAAAATCTACACAAACAAGAAGTTCTCGTAGCTACACTAGATCTAATAACCGAAGTAAAAAAGAATATGCTTCTCGAAGCAGCAATGCTAGAAATAACAGAAGCTATTCAAGATCTTCTAACAGATCTTCATCTTCTCGAAGTCATTCTGCTCCTTCAAGAAACTCACGAAGCAACTCTTCAGGAAATAATTCAAGCTCAAGAAGTAGTAATTCAAGAAGTCTAAGGAGATAATTTAAAAAAGAACACATGAAAAGAATTTTAGCTCTTGCAATTGGTATTGCCAGTACATATACCGCCTATTCACAATCTTTAAACTATAATGATTTAGGAGTTTTATTTTCTAAAGACGATAATTATGGAACCGCTCGTTTTGAAGCCATGAGTGGTGCGTTCGGAGCATTGGGAGGAGATATTTCTTCCTTTGGAATTAACCCAGCAGGTAGTGCCGTTGCTATTAAAAGCACCTTTGGTGTTACTTTAAGTAATAGAAACACAGAGTACACCTCTAATTACTATGGAAATTCTACTAGTACAGCAGATGATTTTTTCAACATAACTCAAGCAGGTGGTATTTTATCTTTTGATTCTGCCTTTAGCTCTGATTGGAATCGTTTTGCATTGACTTTTAATTACCGAATCAAAAAAGATTTTAGCGGATTCCATGCTGCAGAAGGTAATAGTCAATATTTAATTTATAATGAACACGTTGCTGATCCAAAAACTATAAAAACTCAATTCGACAGAAGTCTCGATCAATATAACTCTAGTTATATTGATGGTAAATCGAGTGTATTTAGTTTAGGTTTCTCTTCTGTACACCAAAACAAATTATATGTTGGTGCTTCTTTAAACTTTCATGATTTAGAATTTTACAGAGAACACCTTTTTAATGAAGTAAATGACGACATAGATGGCAACATATTAGATGTAGAAAATTATACTGAGAGCTACATACAAGGAACTGGTTTTTCTATAGGACTAGGATTTATATATAAACTTAACCAAAATATTAGATTTGGTTTAGCCTATGAAACACCTACTTGGTATCAGGAGGTTTTAGAAGACTATTATGATGAGCTTTTAATGAAAAGAGTTGAAAATTTAGGCATCCCTGAAGATTTTGATGTTATTGGTCCTGAATCATATTTATACAAATTTAAATCCCCTAGTAGATTTACTGCCAGTGGAGCTTATGTAATAGGGAAACAAGGGTTGATAAGTGTAGACTACACCTATAAAGATTTTAAAAACATAAAATATAGTGGAGGAAACTTCACTAATACAAACACTAATTTTTCTAACGATTATAGAAACACACATGCACTAAATATTGGTACAGAGTGGCGCTTTGATAATTTAAGTGTTCGTGGCGGATATCATTATGAAAAAGACCCTAATTTACTTTTAGGCAGCAACACTAACAATGATAATATACAAGGATTTTCTGCTGGATTAGGATATAATTTTGGTAACATGAAAATTGATTTAAGTTATAGCAAATCAAACAACAATGAATATTATACAATTTATCAAAATAGTGATTTAAACATAGAAAACAATACTTCTCGAATTTCAGGAACTGTAACATTCAGTTTATAATTCTTAACAATACTATATAAAAATCCTGCTTCCATGCAGGATTTTTTATATATCCATATCTCAGTTTTTTACCTTAATTTTGCTCCTTATTTACAACTTATGAGTTCTATCAAAATAAACATACAAGAAACCAATAACGAAACCATCTTAAAATTTGTTAGCAATAAAATTTTAGTCAACGGTGGTAGTTATGAATACAATAATATTGACGAAGCTAAAAACTCACCTTTAGCTCAACAACTTTTTTATCTTCCGTTTGTAAAAAAAGTATTAGTTACTGCTAATTTTATAGCAATTCAACGATACGATATTGTACAATGGAGTGATGTTGAAGAGGAAGTTAGAGAACAAATTGAAGCTTATATTCAAAGCGGAAATTCGGTAGTAAAAGAAGAAACTACCAAAAAAGATGCTATTGAAGTATATGCTGAAGTTACTCCGAACCCAGCTGTTATGAAATTTGGCACCAACAAAGCTTTAACACAAACCGATGTTGAGTTTACAAATATTGAAGAAGCCAGTAAATCTTCTCCTCTAGCTCAATCCTTATTCAATTTTCCTTTTGTAAAAGAAATTTTCATTTCTGAAAACTATATTTCTATTACAAAATACGATATGATTGAATGGAATGAAGTATACCAAGAGGTTCGTACATTTATCCGCAATTTTCTTCAAGAAGGTAAAGCAATCATTACTGAATTACCAAAACAACAAACAAAACAAAACGTTGAAATTCCTAAAGAAAGTTTAACTGATGTTGAAGCTAAAATTGTTGATATTCTTGATGAATATATCAAACCTGCAGTTGCTTCTGATGGAGGAAATATTGCTTTTCAATCATACGATTCAGAAAGCAAACGAGTAAGCGTAATTTTACAAGGAGCATGTAGCGGATGCCCGTCTTCAACAGTTACACTGAAAAATGGTATTGAAACCATGCTAAAAGAAATGTTACCAAACCAAATCAACGAAGTAGTCGCTATTAACGGATAATTTCACCGTAAACTATACAAAACACATGTCTGAAAACATCAAACCATATAAAGATTCTGAATTAGGAAAAAAAGAACAAGTTGCTAAAATGTTTGACAATATTTCTGAAGATTATGACGGGTTAAACCGTGTTATTTCTTTTGGAATAGATGTTAGTTGGCGTAAGAAAGTAGTAAAACTAGTAGGAGAAAATAATCCGAAGCAAATTTTAGATATTGCAACTGGTACTGGTGATTTGGCCTTGATGATGTCGCAATTAAACCCTGAAAGAATTGTTGGTTTAGACATTTCTGAAGGTATGCTACAAGTAGGAAGACAAAAAGTTGCCAAAGCCAACTTATCTAACAAAATAGAAATGGTTGTTGGCGATAGTGAAAACATTCCTTTTCCTGACAACACTTTTGATGCTATTACAGTTTCTTTTGGAGTTAGAAATTTTGAAAATTTAGATAAAGGTTTAACTGAAATATTTCGTGTATTAAAACCTGGAGGTAAATTTGTTGTATTAGAAACTTCAAATCCAACTAAATTTCCTTTTAAACAAGGGTATAAATTGTACACAAATTTTATTTTACCTATCATTGGCAAACTCTTTTCAAAAGACAAAGTTGCTTACTCATATTTATCTGAAACAGCAAATTCTTTTCCTTTTGGAGAGGCTTTCAACAATATTTTGCAAAAAAATGGGTTTAAGAATGCAAGGAATACACCTGTTACATTTGGTGTAGCATCAATTTATACCGCTTTAAAATAGTATGTTAAAAAGGCTTTTACTTTTCGGAATTTTCGCAGCTTCAATCTCTGCTCAAGCTCAAAGAGAAAAAATATTAAAACTACCTAGTTTTGACAAACCTCTTTTTCATTATGGTTTTTATTTAGGAGCTAATAATAATAGTTACAAAATAGGTTACAAACCAAGTAGTATTAGCGATCCCGAAATTGAAGTAGAATCGTCTATAGGTTTTAATGTTGGTTTAATTGCTGATTTAAGACTTCACAATAACATAAATCTACGTTTTGAACCTGGTTTAATGTCTAACACCAAAACATTACGTTTTAATCATATACCAGGTCCAGAAAACATAAACACACGTGAAGTTGGTGCTACATACTTACATTTACCTTTATTATTAAAGTTTAGCACAAACAGACTTAACAACATGAGGCCTTATGTGATAGGTGGAGTTTCGTACGATCATAATTTTTCGAGTAACGAACGTAACAATGATGATAATTATGCTGGCGAATTTAGAACAACAACTAATAATTTTATGTATGAAGTTGGTATAGGTGTAGATTTTTACCTAAGTTACTTTAAATTCTCTCCTTCTATTAGAGGGGTTTTTGCCATAAATAACGAAGTTAAATATGACAACAAAGCTTCTCAATGGACAGATCCTATTAACTACTTAGGAACAAGAGGGGTATTTTTACATCTAGCTTTTGAGTAAGATTATATTTTATTCTATATATATATAGAAAAGGCTATCAGAATTCTGATAGCCTTTTTCTTTACATTAGATATAGAAATCCCCCGAAATCTATTTACTCTATTAGTTTAGACACATTTTATATCTATAAGTCACATTTTTAAAATAAAAAAAGGTCACTTTCGTGACCTCTTTTCATAAAGATTTCTCTTTATTATTAGATAGAAGTCCCCCGAAATCTATCGTACTGTAAAAACATTGTTTTTATACAACTTCAAAGATATAAAAAAATGTTAATTTTTTGCTAATTTTTTATAACTATTTTATTATCTACCACATCTCTAATTGGTAAAATAACCTTACCTTCTACAGTAGCAATAGTTACACAAATATTATCAATAGCAACAACAACCCCTTCTATATCATTAATAATAACCTTAGCTCCTATCTCTATGTTTTTTCTAGAATAATAACCATAAAGTAATCTAGAAACTGCTTCTCTTGCTCCAAAACCAAAGGCTAAAGTAAAAGCTAAAAGTACTGATCCTATTAATAATGTTACATTACTTTTTATTACTGAAGTATCAACTCCTGCTTGGTCTAGTGCTGTGATAGACAAGAACACAACTATCAAATAAAAAGCAATATTTCCTACTAAGTTTCCTCCTGAAACCTCAAAAGATTTAAACATTGATTGGATTGCTTTTTTAACCATAGTTCCTAAATAAGCCCCCGCAACAAAAATTCCTAACGCAGTTAATAATTTAGGTAAGTAAGCAAAGAAACTTTTTATTCCTTCCGAAACAACTTCTAAGCCAAACATTTCTGCTCCTACCATTACAAAAACAAAAATTAAAAACCACTTTAATACAGCCAAAATCACATTCGTTAATACAATATTTATTGTACTATCACCAAAAATTTCTGTCTTTCGTAATTTTTTTGACCATTCATCTATTTTTGTCTTCGCTAATGCTTTTCTAACTACATATAAAAATACCTTTATTACTAGCCATGAAAGGATTATAAAAAAAATAAACATTGCTACCATTGGCAACGTGTTTATAATTTCTTGAAAAATATCTTTAAAAGGCTGTAAAACATCTATTTCTAAAAAATTCATAACTGCTATACTATATTTGGTTCAATTAATTATTATCGTCTTTTTTATCTTGGGCTTTTCCTCCTCCCATTAAATCTATAATCGTGTTGGGGTATTTTACAACAAATAAATCAGCCATATCAATGGATAGTTTTATCATTGCGACATCATTAAGCACTCTACTTTTAAGTACTTCGGGCAACTCTTCGTTATGTAATATTTTTTTGAATGGGTTATCCATAATTATTACAATTCATTATACGCTTTAATTACTTTCTCCTTAGCTCTTTTTAAGCGCATTTTTACAGCACTTTCCCCTAATTCTAACCCCTCTGAAATATCCTTTATACTCATTTCGTCTTGATATTTCATTAATAATATCATTTTCTCAGAAGGAGAAATCATTTCGAGTGCTTTAGCCAGTTTATCTGACTTTAACTCGAATAATGTAGTATCATCTATATCGTTAACACTATTTTCCTCTTTTATCTCATCTGTTACTACAGTTACTTTTTCTTTTCTTTTCTCTTTATTTCTTTGTACGTAATTCACACAAAAATTGTAGGTAAAAGAATACAACCATGTAGAAAACTTCGACTTTCCTTTAAAAGTTCTCAATTTTACAAATAAACGAATAAACACATCATGCGTTAAATCTTGTGCTTCCTCTTTACTTGATGAAAATCCATAACATTTGTTATACACCACACCAGCATAACGGTCGTATAAAGCAGCAAACAAATGAGTATCATTTTTTTCTACTATTTTACGAACCAATTCTTCGTCGCTTAATTTTGTTACATCAATACTCTCCAAGGGGCAGTATAGTTAGTTTTCCTTTAGTTATAATAGTTGTAAGACACAGAATTTTAAACGGGGGTCACTAACTTTTTCTTTTAATTTACAAAATTAACAAAACATTAACAATTAAGTGAATTATCTCAAAAAAACATCTTTTTTTTGTAACAAAAGATTCTATGCTTACGTATAAGATAATGTAGAGTGAAATTAAAATACATTTGAAGTAGAATGAGACAGCTTAAAATTACAAAACAGGTTACCAACAGAGAAACCGCGTCTTTAGACAAATATTTGCAAGAAATAGGAAAAGTAGACTTAATTACTGCCGATGAAGAAGTAGAATTAGCGCAAAGAATTAAAGCTGGTGACCAAAGAGCTCTTGAAAAATTAACCAAAGCTAACTTACGTTTTGTGGTATCGGTTGCAAAACAATACCAAAATCAAGGATTAACACTTCCTGATTTAATTAACGAAGGAAATTTAGGATTGATTAAAGCTGCGAAACGTTTTGATGAAACTCGTGGATTTAAGTTTATTTCTTATGCTGTATGGTGGATTCGTCAATCTATCTTACAAGCATTGGCTGAACAATCTCGTATTGTTCGTTTACCATTAAATAAAATTGGTTCTATTAACAAAATCAACAAAATGTATGCTTTCTTAGAGCAAGAAAATGAGCGCCCTCCAAGTGCTGAAGAAATTGCCAAGAAATTAGACATGACTGTAAATGATGTTAAAGAGTCGATGAAAAATTCTGGTCGTCACGTATCGATGGATGCTCCATTAATCGAAGGTGAAGACTCTAACTTATATGATGTATTAAACTCTGGTGAATCGCCAAATCCAGATAAAACTTTATTACACGAATCATTACGTATCGAAATTAATCGTGCTTTAGAAACATTAACTCCACGTGAAGCTGATGTTGTAAAGTTATACTTTGGTTTAGGAGAGCACCAGCCAATGACTTTAGAAGAAATTGGTGAAACATTTGATTTAACTCGTGAACGTGTACGTCAAATTAAAGAAAAAGCCATCAGAAGATTAAAACATACATCTCGTAGTAAGATTTTAATGACTTACTTAGGTTAATAATATAAACAACAACAAATAGTTATCGTAACTATTCGTTTTTTGATTAATGAATGAAAGCTCTCAAATTTGAGAGCTTTCTTTTTGGTTTTAATGCTCTTAGTTTTAACTATATTTGCAATTAATAACAACACAACAACTTATATATTAATGGAAAAACTTGTAGCCCCATCAATTTTAGCGGCTGATTTTGGTAACCTACAACGTGATGTTGAAATGGTTAATGATAGTAAAGCAGATTGGTTTCATATTGACATTATGGATGGTGTTTTTGTACCAAATATTTCTTTCGGAATGCCTGTTTTAAAGTCAATTGCAAAACATGCTAATAAAACTATTGATGTACACTTAATGATTGTAGATCCTGATCGTTACATTCAAACTTTTGCTGATTTAGGCGCCGATATTTTAACCGTACATTATGAAGCTTGTACACATTTACATAGAACTGTACAGGCAATAAAAGCTGCTGGTATGAAAGCTGGGGTTGCCTTAAATCCGCACACACCTATCGCAGTTTTAGAAGACATAATAAAAGACTTAGATGTAGTTTGTATTATGAGTGTAAACCCTGGGTTTGGCGGACAATCATTCATTGAAAATACGTACAAGAAAATTCAACAATTAAAAAACTTAATTGAATTTAGCGAAGCATCCACTTTAATTGAAATTGATGGAGGTGTAACTGACCAAAATGCAAATAAGCTAATCGAAGTTGGTGCTGATGTATTAGTAGCAGGTAGTTTTGTTTTTAAAAGTGACAACCCTACAGATACAATTGAAAATTTAAAAAATATTATAAATTAAGAACAACATACTTTAGTAATAAGTAGGACTAAATAATATTATTAAAAAAAGCCATATAAATATTTATATGGCTTTTTTTCACGAAAGCTTATTCTCCTCCGCAGATAACATCATTCATACAAACATAACCTCTAGGAAGAGGTTCACAGTTATGACATAAAACATAAATCCATCCCCCATTAACTGATTTTTGTTCTGACTTATTTAAAACTGAACCTAAGCTTGAAATATTTTTTAACATAATAAAGTGTTTTAAGTTTCTCAAAAATAAATTCTGTCAAATAATTCGCTTCAGAAAAAGCCATAATAAAAGTAAGGTATTTCCTTATTATTAACTTATTATCTGTGTTTATTTCCTATATAAAAACTAAAACTGTTCTAATAAATAATTAATCAAATCGGTCGTTGTTACTATACCTACTAATTCATTATTATTTACAACAGGTAACGCATGAAACTCTTTTTTTGCTAAAATCTCAGCTACCTCTTTAATCGTTGTATCTGAGTTTACAGTTACCAGATTTTTCGCCATTACTTGGTCTATTGTAAACATATTATACACTACTGTATCTACGTCGGTTTCATTTTCATCAACTGCATCTGCAAAACTTATTCGTAATAAATCTGTATAACTTAACATTCCTTTTATTTCGCTTCCACTTACTACTGGAATATGTCTAATATTCTCTTTCTTAAATATTTTTTCAGCAGTCATTAAATCATCAGTACTACTTAAAGTGATTACTTCTTTTGTCATTATTGCTGAAACTGGAGTTCTTTTTTTCATCTTTACTATAGTTTTGTATTATTATCTATTTCAAATTTCAGCATTATATTTAAGTAAAAAACTGATTTAAATCATAGATTCACTCCTATTTTATTTATATCTAAAGTGTAAATATTTACTTATTTTTACAAAAAACATTTTATCTTGACTGAAGACTTAAAGAAATACTACGGCTACTTATTTGAAGATGCATTATTAAAAGAAATAGCTGATGTCGCCATAGCAAAAGATGTAAAAGCAAACGATGTTATTATTGATATAGGAAGCTACATTACCTCTATACCTCTATTGTTAAGTGGTGCCATTAAAATTTTACGTGAAGATAAAGAAGGGGACGACCTTGTTTTATACTATATTGAAAAAGGTGACACTTGCGCCATGACTCTTTCTTGCTGTATGGGGGAAACTAAAAGCAAAATAAAAGCGGTTGCTGAAACTGATGTGAAACTTTTAATGATACCTAAACAAAAAATGAGTGAATGGCTTAGTAAATATAGAAGCTGGCAAGAATTCATCTTACATAGTTATCATAGCAGATTACAAGAGTTCATTGATGCTATTGATACCATTGCTTTTTTAAACATGGATCAACGTTTATTAAAATATTTAAAAGACAAAGCATTGGTAAATAATAACGATACTATAAATGTAACACACCAACAAATTGCTAATGATTTACATACCTCTCGAGTTGTTGTATCTAGACTTTTAAAAGCTTTAGAAAAACAACATAAAATAGAGTTATATCGTAACCAAATTAAAGTGTTAGAATTATAAGCCTGTAACTTAAGTTACATATTTTACAGGAGAATCGTTCTACCTTTATAGTAAATTTTAGAACGATGAAAAAATTAATAGCTTTACTTACTATTTTATCTATTGTTAGCTGTAATCAAGCTAAAAAAAGTGATTACTCTAAGAAAAACTCCAAAAATATTGTAACAGAAGAAGCTAGTATTCCTCCTGGAAAAAAACTGCTTGAAACAAAATGTTTTGTTTGTCATAATGCCGCTACACCACATGACGAAAGGGTTGCTCCACCAATGATCGCCATTAAAGCGCATTATATTAACGAGAACACCTCAGAAGAAGAGTTTACTAAAAGTTTCATAAATTTCGTAGCAAACCCTACAAAAGAAAGCGCTAAAATGAGAGGCGCTATCAAAAGATTTGGAGTGATGCCTTATCAAAAGTTTGAAGAAGAAGATCTCAAGAAGATAGCAAATTATCTATATAACTATAAAATTGAAGAACCTAGCTGGTTTAAAGAGCATTGGGAGTCTAAGCAAAGTAAAAGCTATATTAATTCAGGTAGAGAGGTAAGCGATATCCAATCTAGCAAAACTCCTGAAGAAACTGGATTAGAGTACGCCATGGAAACTAAAAAAACATTAGGTAAAAACTTAATGAGTGCAATTCAAAAAAAAGGAACTTTACACGCTTTACAATTTTGTAATGAAAAAGCTTACAAGCTAACCGATAGTATGGCTACAAATTTTAATGCTTCCATTAAAAGAGTTTCAGACAAACCAAGAAACCTCAACAATACTGCAAACACTGAAGAGTTAAATATTATTGAAGGATACAAAAGAATTGTAAGTAACAAAGAGGAAATTAAACCTGTTACGAAACAAGTAGGTAACAAAACCCAATTCTATTACCCTATTATAACGAATAACATGTGCTTACAATGCCATGGAACCCCTAACACACAAATAAAACCTGAAACTTTAAAAGAATTAGCTCTCCTATACCCCACCGATAAAGCTCAAGGTTACGATGTAAATCAGGTACGAGGAATTTGGAGCATAACATTTAAAAATTAAAATTATGGGAAAATTTTCTGAAATAATTAAAGGAGACAAACCTGTTTTGGTTGATTTCTTTGCTGAATGGTGTGGTCCATGTAAAATGATGGCTCCTATATTAAAAGAAGTAAAAGAAGATTTAGGAGAAAATGTTATTATTTTAAAAATAGACATTGATAAAAATCAACAAATAGCCAATACCTACCAAATTAGGGGTGTTCCTACCTTTATGCTTTTTAAAGAAGGCAAACTATTATGGAGACAATCAGGAATGTTATATAAGAACGATTTGATTAGTATTATTAATAACCATGTGAAATAATATCATTATTTTTATTACACCTTATTGCTACTAAAAAAACGTTCTTATTTAATAACCTCATAAACAATCTTCAGTATGGAAGACATGCTCTTTTATGATAGAATGCAGTTTGCTTTCACTATTACTTTTCACTACTTATTTCCACAATTAACAATGGGACTATCTTTAATGATAGTCTTCTTTAAATGGAAATTTTTAAGAACTAAACTTGAAAAACACAACGATGCTGCTAAGTTTTGGATGAAAATCTTTGCTTTAAACTTTGCCATGGGAGTAGTTACTGGGATTCCTATGGAATTTCAATTCGGAACTAACTGGGCTAAGTTCTCCGAGCTTACTGGTGGTATTATAGGTCAAACATTAGCTATGGAAGGAATGTTTTCTTTCTTCCTAGAATCTTCATTTTTAGGATTATTTTTATTTGGTGAAAAAAAACTAGGACATAAACTTCATTTTTTAACTGGATTCCTTGTCTTTTTAGGTTCTTGGGCAAGTGGTTTTTTAATCATTGCTACACATTCTTGGATGCAAAATCCTGTAGGCTATGAAATACTAGCCAACGGTAAGTTTGTACTAAATAACTTTTCAGCTTTATTCTCAAACCCATGGTTATGGCCTTCTTATTTACATAATCAAGCAGCCTCCTTGGTTACCAGTTCTTTTGTAGTCGCTGGTATAGGAGCTCTTTATCTTTTAAACAAGAAGCACTTAGAATTTGGTAAATTATTTTTAAAAACTGGAGTTATTTTCGGAGTTGTAGCATCTATTTTAGTTGCTTTTCCTACAGGTGATTTAGCCGCTAAAAATGTAGTAAAATATCAACCTATAACCTTTGCCGCTATGGAAGGTATATTTGAAACAGAAAAAGGAGGTTCTGAAATAATATTAATTGGACAACCAAATATGCTGGAGAAAAAATTAGACAATAAAATTGCTGTTCCTAACATCTTAAGCTTTTTAACCTATCAAGAATGGAATGCAGAAATTAAAGGACTCAATGAGTTTGATGAAAAAAACTACCCAACAAACATACCGGGTTTGTATTATGCATATCATATAATGGTGGGATTAGGAACTATTTTTATTGCTTTGATGTTAGCTAGCATTGTTCAATTATTTAGAAAAAAGTTATATGATACAAAATGGATTTTATGGGCATTACTCTTTATGATTCCATTTCCTTATATTGCTAATACCACTGGTTGGTATACTGCTGAATTAGGCCGTCAACCTTGGTTAGTTTATAATTTACTACGAACATCTGCTGGAGCATCTCCTACAGTATCCTCAGGAAACACTTTATTTACTCTTTTAGGATTTATCGGATTATACCTACTATTAGGAATGTTATTTTTAATTTTAGTTGGAAAAATCATTAACAAAGGACCTCAAACAACACGTTAAGTTATGGAACTATTTTGGTATGTAGTATTAGTTACAATGTTAGCCATTTATGTTATTTTAGATGGTTATGATTTTGGCGCAGGAATTATTCATTTATTCTTTGCTAAAAAAGAAGAAGACAAAAAAAAGGTTGTAAAAGCAATAGGTCCATTTTGGGATGCAAACGAAGTATGGTTGATTGCTGCTGGTGGTGTTTTATTTTTTGCTTTCCCTACTTTATACGCTTCATCATTTAGTGGTTTTTACCTCCCTTTAATGATGGTTTTATGGCTACTAATTTTTAGAGCTATTGGTTTAGAGCTTCGCGGACAAATACATAATAAAATATGGGAAAGTATTTGGGATAAAGCTTTTGGAATTGCCAGTTTACTTCTTGCCTTATTTTTTGGAGTTGCATTAGGAAATGTCGTACGTGGTGTTAATCTAGGAAATGTGGTAGATGGTGTTTCTACTCATGAAGCACATTATTTTTTCCTTCCTTTATGGAATTCGGAATTCTCTCCTCATTCTGAAACACTTGGTGTTATTGATTGGTTTACTTTACTTCTAGGAATTATTGCAGTAGTATCACTAACAATTCATGGTGCCAATTGGGTAATTTTCAAAACCAATGCTAGTATTAATAACCAATTAAAGAAAGTTGTTTTTACTCTTTCTTTTGTTTTATTAGGCTTAGTAATTATTTCATTATTCGCTTGGCATATTATAGAACCTAAACCATTTCATAATTTTATAGAACATCCTTTCCTTTGGATATTTCCTTTACTAACGTTTATAGGCTTGTTTGGTTTATTCAACGTAAAAAAATATACAAAGCACATCACTGGTTTTTTATATTCTTCGTTGTTTTTATTAGGAGGCTTGGCAACTACAGTCGCTTCAATTTTCCCTAAAGTTTTGCCTTCAACTAATAATATAAATCCTGATTTAACAATTTACAATGTAGCTGCTGACGAATACGGTTTATCTGTTGGTATAAATTGGTTTTTTATAGCTACAATACTAGTAATTGTTTATTTTGTTATTCAGTATAAAGTTTTTAAAGGAAAAATGGATGATGTAGACTATGGTGAGCATTAGTCTACTTCTTATACTTAGCTAAATAAAAAACATTCTATTAAAACCTTACTCCTATGTAACTAAAGTTGCAGACTACAGCCTATACAATATTTAAATTAGTGTATAATTTAAAAGCTGTTATCATGAAAACTTTAAACACAATAGGCTTGCTATTCTTATTACTTTTTTCAAGTGTTAGTAGCTCTTGCCAAAATACAAACAACACCAGTCTTACTCTTTCTCAACAAGAAAAAAATGAAATGCTTTTGATGTTAGAAGAAGAAAAATTAGCTTTTGATGTTTATAACTTCCTTAATGAAAAATGGAACCTACGTGTTTTTGAAAACATCAGTCAAAGCGAAGAACGACATATGAACGCCATGAAAGGTTTATTACAATACAATAATATTGCCTTTACCTTAAATAAAGAAAGAGGTGTTTTTAAAAATTCTGAACTTCAAAAGTTATATGATGAGTTAATAAGTAAAGGACAAAAATCTAAACTAGATGCACTTGAAGTAGGTAAGTTAATTGAAGAAAAAGATATTGAAGATCTACAGTTAGCTATTAAGAACACCAATGATGAATACAGTATAAATGTATATACCAATTTATTAAACGCTTCATACAATCACTTAAACGCATTTAACAGAAACATTTCCAAGTATTAGTTGATTTTTAATTGTTAGTTAATAACGTCTAGACTTTTGTTTAGGCGTTTTTTCATTGTAACATTAGTTACTGACTACTGTGTTTTATGCCACTAAATTTGCTGTAACAAAACAGAAAAAATGAAAACATCATATATTAGTTTATTTACGGTGGCACTTTTTATATCTGCTACTACCCTAGCTCAAACTAAAATTTCCATTTCAAAAGGTGAAGTTTTAAAAAGAGTTCAGGAAAATAACACCTCTTTAAAAATATCTGAACAAAACTATCAGCAAGCACGTGCCGATTATAAGCAAACCAATGCTGTATTCTTACCAAATATTACTGCCTCTCATACAGGAATTGTAACAACCAACCCATTAATGGCATTTGGTAGTAAATTGAATCAGGAAATTTTAACACAGGCAGATTTCAATCCTGATTTATTGAATAACCCAAAACGAACACAAAACTTCGCTACTAAAATTGAAGTACAACAACCTTTAGTGAATTTAGACGGTATTTACCAACGTAAGGCTGCTAAAACTAAAATGGAAGCAACCAACTTGCAAACACAACGTACTCAAGAATATTTATTACTTGAAGTAGAAAAAGCATACATGCAATTGCAATTAGCTCACAAGGGAGTTTCAGTATTAGAAAAAGCATTAAAAGCTGCAGAAGTAAACCAACAAATGGCAGAAAACAGCTTTAAGCAGGGATATTTACAACGTGCAGATGTACTAGCAGTTGAAGTTAGAGTTACTGAAGTAAAAAATCAGTTACAAACAGCAAAAAGCAATGTGCTAAATGCTTCTAACTATTTGTCTTTTTTAATGAATGAAACACAAAACAACATTTATGAACCTTCAGATAGTTTGCAAGTACACTTAACGAATCAACTAGCTGACGTTACTATTTCTGAAAACCGTTCAGATATTAAAGCAATGGAATTAGCTTCTGAGGCTTATCAAAAAATGCACAAAGCCGATAAGATGGATTTTCTTCCACGCTTAAATGCTTTTGGTAGTTACGAGTTGTACGATGATAAAATTTTCAATGTTGATGCAAGTGGTTACGTAATAGGAGCGCAATTAACTTGGGATATTTTCAAAGGCTCTAAACGCTACGGAAAAGCACAAAAAAGTAAAGCGCAGTATGAAAAGTCTAGATTAGAATACGAACAGTACAAATCTAAAAGTCAATTAGAATTAAATAATACCAAACGATTGTTAACTGATGCTGAGGAACAGTTAAAACTAACCGAATTGGCTTTACAACAATCAGAAGAAGCCTTACGAATCAGAAAAAATAGATTTAAAGAAGGGTTAGAAAAAACATCTGATTTATTAACCGCTGAAACGCAATATGCTCAAAAGCAACTAGAATATTACCAAACTGTATATCAATATAATTATACCAAAGCTTACTTAGATTTTTTAACTAAAGAATAATCAACAAATGAAAACTATATATACAATCGCCCTTGCCGCATCACTTTTAACAATAAGTTGTGGTAAAAAAGAAACAACAAACAATAACAACAAACCAACAGTAGCTGTAAAAGTTGCCAAAGTAACGGCTAATGATAACAATCCGTTTATAACAGCAAGCGGAAAAGTGGAAGCTACCAACAGTGCTGAATTAAGTACTCGTATGATGGGTTATGTAACTAACATACACGTAAAAGTTGGTGATAAAGTAAACAAAGGTCAATTATTATTATCTATCAATAACAGCGATTTACAAGCTAAGAAAGCTCAAGTAGAGGCTAACATTATTAAAGCGAAAGCAGGATTTTCAAGTGCTGAAAAAGATTACAATCGCTTTAAAAACTTATTTGAACAAAATAGCGCTTCTCAAAAGGAGTTTGACGATATCACTGTTCATTACAATGTTGCCAAAGCTAATTTAGAAGCTGCAAAACAGATGAGAAATGAAATCAATTCTCAGTTTGCTTACACGAATATCAGAGCCCCTTTTTCAGGAGTGGTAACTAACAAATTTATTGATAAAGGTGCAATGGCGAATCCTGGAATGCCTTTAATTTCTGTAGAAGGAAAAGGCGGATTTGAAGTTACTGCGTTAGTACCAGAAAGTGATATTTCTCAAATTAAAAAGGATACTAAGGTTGATGTAACTATCAAATCAATCAACAAAACAGTTACAGGTAACGTATCAGAAGTAAGTACCTCAGCAAAAAACACAGGAGGACAATACTTAGTTAAAATTAACCTAGATAAAACCGATGTGAAATTGTTATCAGGAATGTTTGCTACTGTTCAGTTTCCTGTTGAAAAAACACAAAAAAGTACTGACATGGTTTTAATTCCGTCAGAAGCTTTAGTACACAAAGGACAACTATCAGGAATTTATACGGTAAGTCAAAGTAATACTGCTGTGTTGCGTTGGTTACGCTTAGGAAGAACTTTTGGAGATCAAGTAGAAGTTTTATCAGGTTTATCTGCCAATGAAAGTTATATCATTTCTTCTGAAGGTAAGCTATACAACGGAGCGAACATTACAATTAAATAAGTAAAAAATTGCGTTAGGGATAGAAGCAGGCTACCATGTAGCGCGAATAGCCCGACCACATAGTGGTAACGCCCAAAATAATAAAACATGAAAGAAGGTTTAGCAGGAAAAATAGCCAAAGGGTTTATAGGCTCTAAACTTACCATATTATTAATGGTAGTGTTTATGGTAATTGGTGTGTATAGTTCTTTTTTAATTCCGAGAGAAGAAGAACCACAGATTGATGTGCCTATGGCTGACATTTTTGTAGGGTATCCAGGAGCGAGCCCTACAGAAGTAGAATCGAGAGTTATCAAACCCTTAGAAAAAATAATTTCGAACATCAAAGGAATAGAGTACGTATACTCTACTTCGATGAAAGAACAAGGAATGGTCATTGTTCAGTTTTATGTGGGAGAAGACATCGAACGCTCGTTTGTAAAACTATACAATGAGATTAACAAACATATGGATCAAATGCCGAAAGGTGTTACGATGCCTTTGGTAAAAACACGTGCAATTGATGATGTACCTATGTTAGGGTTGACATTATGGAGTGAAAACTATGATGACTATCAATTAAAACAAATGGCACAAGAACTTACCAACGAAATCGAAAAGGTAAACGATGTAGCGATTACTCAAAAAATTGGAGGTAGAAATCGTGAAGTACGTGTTGTAATAGATAAAGATAAATTAGCCGCTAGTGGGCTAGACTTTTTATCGGTTACTGAAATGCTAAAAGCCAGCAATCAGCAACTGAGTGCTGGAAGTTATGATAAAAATGATACCGAGTTTTTAGTAACTACAGGAAAGTTTTTACAATCTGCTGAAGATGTTAAAAACTTAGTCGTTGGTGTACAACAAAATCAACCAATTTATTTAAAACAAGTTGCGAACGTACTAGACGGTCCAGAAATTCCTAAAAACTATGTAAGTTTTGGGTACGGACAAGCGAGTAGTAATGCTTCGACATATCAATCAGAATATCCAGCGGTAACCATATCGGTAGCTAAACGAAAAGGTGCAGATGCAATGCAAATTGCCGATGTTATTTTAGCTAAGGTTGATCATTTACGTACCAACTTGATTCCTGATGATGTACATGTTGAAGTTACACGTAACTATGGTGAAACAGCCTCACAAAAAGTATCAGAATTATTATTACACTTAATCGGTGCTATTATCGCCGTAACTTTAGTCGTAATGTTGGCCATGGGATGGCGAGGTGGTTTAGTGGTATTCTTATCAGTTCCCATCACTTTTGCGCTTACCTTGTTAAGTTACTACATGTTAGATTATACCTTAAACAGAATTACCTTATTTGCTTTGGTATTTGTAACAGGTATTGTGGTAGATGATTCCATTATTATTGCCGAAAATATGCATAGGCATTTTAAAATGAAACGATTACCGTTTAAGCAAGCTGCCTTATATGCTATTAACGAAGTAGGTAACCCAACTATATTAGCCACTTTTACCGTAATTGCTTCGGTATTACCAATGGCATTCGTTTCTGGATTAATGGGGCCTTATATGAGTCCAATGCCTATTGGAGCTTCTATCGCCATGATTTTGTCATTATTTGTTGCGTTAACGATTACTCCGTATTTAGGATATATTTTCTTACGCGAAAAAGACAAGCATGGTGCCGAGGAAAAGGTAGAAGAAGATGAAACCAAAGCAATGCAAAGCACGCTAATCTATAAATTGTATGAACGATTCGAGCGTCCGCTTATTGAAAATAAAACCAAACGTTGGGCATTCTTAGGAATCACTATTGTTTTATTACTAGGTTCTATGTCGTTATTCTTTACCAAATCGGTAGCTGTAAAGATGTTGCCTTTTGATAATAAAAACGAATTCCAGGTAGTAATTGATATGCCTGAAGGTACCACATTAGAACGTACCGATGCGGTAACCAAAGAAATTGCACAGTACTTAGCTACACGACCAGAAGTAGTAAACTACCAAAGTTATGTGGGTACTTCTGCCCCAATTACCTTTAACGGATTGGTACGTCACTACGATTTACGTGGTGGTAGTAATATGGCGGATATTCAGGTAAACTTGGTTGACAAAAAAGATAGAAGTATACAAAGTCACGATATAGCTAAATTGATGCGTGGTGATATTCAAAACATTGCTAAAAAGTTCAAAGCAAATGTAAAATTAGTAGAAGTTCCACCAGGACCACCTGTATTATCAACCATTGTTGCTGAAGTGTACGGGCCAGATTATGAAAAGCAAATTGAAATTGCTAATGAAGTTCAAAATATCTTACATAATACAAATGACGTTGTAGATATCGATTGGATGGTAGAAGACAATCAAACTGAATATGAATTTGTAATCGACAAGGAAAAAGCAATGTTGTATGGTGTGGCACCTCAGCAAATTGCTTACACATTGAATATGGCATTGTCTAACAGAGCGGTTTCAACCTTATATGATGAAGACGCTTCTAATCAAGTAGGAATTGTGTTTGCTTTGGATGAGAAAGAGAAGTCTTCTGTTCAAGATATTGCTCAGTTACAGATTAAATCGCAACACGGCAACATGGTTTCTATAAGTGATTTAGTTTCTATTGAAGAAAAGAACAGCGCAAAAAGTATTTACAGAAAGAATCAAAAACGTGTGGTATATGTGATGGCTGATATGGCTGGGGAATTGGAAAGTCCTGCTTATGCTATTTTAGGGATGGAAGAAAAATTAAAAGAGATTCCGCTTCCAAAGGGATATGAATTAAATGAGCTATACATTAAACAACCCGATTTTGAAGATAATTACACCGTAAAATGGGATGGTGAATGGCAAATTACCTTAGAAGTGTTTAGAGATTTAGGTATCGCCTTTTTAGGAGTAATCATTATTATTTATATGTTGATTGTAGGGTGGTTTCAAAACTTTAAAGCTCCAATTGTAATGATGGTTGCAATTCCATTATCTATGGTAGGAATTATTTTAGGACACTGGATGATGGGGGCTTATTTTACAGCTACTTCATTTATTGGAATGATTGCCCTAGCAGGAATTATGGTACGAAACTCCGTCTTACTTATTGACTTCGTTAATTTACGTTTAGCAGAAGGAATTCCGTTAAAACAAGCTGTTATAGAAGCTGGTGCTGTTCGTACTACTCCTATTCTACTAACTGCAGGTACTGTAGTTATTGGGGCATTTGTAATCTTATTTGACCCTATTTTCCAAGGATTAGCCATTTCTTTAATGGGAGGAACTATTACTGCAACTGTACTAACCTTATTGGTAGTACCATTAGTATACTATTTAATTGAACGTAAAAACTATAAATAAGATGAAGTTATTAATAATAACCGTAGTTGATGGGCTTCAAAATGAAGTAATGAAACTATTAAAAGAAGCAGCTATAGATAATTTTAGTGCTTCTGATATTGAAGGTTTTCGAAATTCTTTTCCTGTAATTTCTGTAAATGATTGGTTTTCTGGAAATGAAAAAGCAACTGGTTCATATATGTATTTCTCATTTACTGAAACTGATAAAATAGATACACTGTTTAACTTAATTGAAACTTTTAATAAAAATTTAGAAACAAATAATCCAATACGAGCTGTTGTGGTTCCTATTGATAAATATATTTAATTATGAAGAATAGAATTGTACGTGGTATTGCTGGTAGTTTTATACTTATTAGTTTAATCTTAGCTATTAAAGTAAATATTAATTGGTTATGGTTTACTGCTTTTGTAGGTGCCAATTTATTACAATCATCATTAACCAAATGGTGTTTAATGGATGATATTTTAACCAAGGTTTTTAAAGTAAAAGAGTAACTATTTATACTACAGAATAGTTTAACATGAGTTGAATCTTTTTATACAATTGTGGAAATTGTTGCTGTAAATCTTTTGGAGTTTCAAAAAAGTGCTCCATAATTACAGCAACAAATTCCAATTTATTTGTTAATGCATATGCTCTAAAATAACCTGATGATTTAATTCTTTCAGCATTCGCTTTATCATCCATAAAACTGGTTATTTCTTCAAATAAACGGTAATAAATTCGGGCACTTACATCTTTCGATTTTCTTCCATGAAAGGTTAACGCATGTGAAAACTCATGAATTCCTAAGTTTAAATTATCATTCAATACAATATCTCCTAACAAAAAATCTTCCCAAGAAAACACAATAGATTTTAATCTTGGGTTAAACTCTCCTTTATGATATTGTTTAGTTATTGTTGAATAAAAACTAGTAGGATATATTATAATTTTATCGAAAGTTGTTGTAAGGTATTTACGCATTCCGAAAGTTAATTTAATATACGATGCTGCTATTAGAACTTTTGCTTCTGGAGTTAAGTCAAAATCATCTCTTTCAACAAAATCATAGGTTCTGATAAACTTGGTCAGTCGATGTTCAAAATACACTTTTTGTTTTTCACTTAGTTTTTTATAGAACCTTACATTTTCAACTAAAAACGCTTTCTTTTTCTTAGGCAATTTCTTCTTTATTGGGTAAAAATGCACAAAAATAGGTTTGTTAAAAATAGATACATAAACGGACTCAATAACATTAACTCCAACCCCAATAAAACCAATAAAAATGGCAGTATATTTAATTAAAAAAATAGGTTTCATATCAATTTTGAAAAAATCAAATATAGCTTATGTAACTTAGGTTACATTACTTAACAATAGCTTTTTTTAATTTTACAATCAGTTAAGCAACCTTTCCCCAATATTTCCCTTAAAGATAAAAAAACAGCAGAGAGCTTATCTTCTGCTGTTTTAATTTTTACTCTGTCTCATAAAAAAGGGCTAGAAAAATAACTTTTCCAACCCTCTTCAAAATAAACAGAAATTTATAAAAAACTACTTTTCTCTACGCAATCCTTCTTTTTTTAAATAGCTTAATAATTCTTCTGGCCTATCAGTCATAATTGCATTTGCTCCATTTTTTATTAACCAGCCCCAAGATACTTCTGGTCCTTCTAATAGAGCCATTTCGTCTGTTCTTCCTGCAACTAATGCATCCCAAAGTGGGATATTTAAAACAGTTATTCCTTTTTTATTTAATCTTTTTATTTCTTTAAAATTTTTAGTGTTTGTACTTGAAAAGGTAACCTCATAAGCTATAGGTGATAATTTTTTGTTATAATCCTTCACAAATTCCTCTGGGTTATCAGTATTATCAATTAGTATAGGCATATATATGATCTCTTTCATTAAATCTCCATACTTTTTAAGCATAAAATCAACCGTTTCTCTTCCTTTAAAAATTGCTTGATTTACTGTTCCAGTTTCTTTTAAAACCTCGTAGGCTTCCCTTACAGTATTTCCTTCAACTTTATCTAAATTAATCATTATTTTCCCTTTAGCTAACAACATTATCTCTTTAAGTGTAGGTATTTGTTGCCTAGAATGTCTTACTCCGCAGGCATTTTTAAGTCTTAACTTTTTAATTTCTTCCAAAGTCATATCACTAACTTTTCCTTTACCATTGGTTGTGCGATCAACAGTTGTATCGTGAATAGCTACTAAGTGCCCATCTTTAGTTAAACGTACGTCTATTTCAACAATATCGACCCCTAAATCAATACACCTTTGTACTGCCATTAAACTATTTTCTGGTGCGTACCTCCAATCTCCTCTATGTGACACAACCAAAACATGGTTCTTCTGAGGCTTTTTTAGCTGTTCTAAAACTAAAGCTGCCTTCTCTAAATTTTTTTCTTGTGCATTAGAATCACTAACTACACTGAATAAAAACAATGCAGTTATTATAAATACTATTCTTTTCATTTTTTGATTGTTTTTAAAATAGTATGGAGTAAAAAACTCCATACTATTTATTTTAATTATGAAGTCCTTTACTTCTAAGGTAATCTAATAACAACTTCGGTCTATCTGTTTGAATAATATCTATATTGTTCGTAATAAACCAATCGTAAACATTTACATCTAAATATGCTTTCTCATCATCATGACCTCCATTATGTTTAGCCCATAATGAATTAACCCATACACTTGCTCCTTTATTTCGAATAGTTTTAAATTTTTTTATAAGCGAAATTGTATCTTGAGGGACAGTAAACTCAAACGCTAAAGGAATATCTCCTTCCAAATATTCATCTATTGTTTGTTTTGCATTTGGGTTTGCCAACCTTACAATTGGCATGAAGTTTACTTTATCTAAATACTCTCCAAACTCATTTTCTACTTGTTTTTTAGACTTCGCTCCTTTTATAATTATCTGATCTAATGTTTGAGTTTTTTTAGCAACTTCATAACATTTATCGAAAATATCGTAACTCTTATCTAAATTAACCAGTATTTTACCTTTACATAAGTTTAAAGCTTCTTCTAATGTTGGAATTTTATTTGAAGTAGCCACTCCTAAACCATCTAAAAGCTGTAAGGTTTTTAAACTATCTAAAGTCCATTCATTTACTGCTCCTTTACCCTTAGTTGTTCTATCTATAGTCTTATCATGCATCAAAACTAAGTGACCGTCTTTTGTTTCTCTTACATCAATTTCTACCATATCAACCCCCATATCAATACAGCTTTGTATTGCTTGAAGTGAATTTTCTGGAGCATTTCTCCAATCTCCTCTATGAGCTACAACTATAACTTCTTTATTGGTTGAATCGTGCAAATTAGCGAGCAAACTTTCTAGTTTACTTAGCTTTTTATTAGGCTCTTCCTCATTTTTTGATTCAGTGATTTTTTTACAACTTACAGCGCTGACTAGGAGTATTGATAATATTAAACTCTTAAATTTCATCATTTAATTATTTTTAAAATTAGTACCCTGGATTTTGTTGTAAAGCTGGATCTGCTGCTATTTGACTTGCTGGTAAAGGCATTAATAGTTTAGTATTATCCGAAATACCTAATACCTCAGAAGCTCTATTTTGTCTTAAAATATCAAACCAACGATGTCCTTCCCAAACAAGCTCCAATCTTCTTTGTAAATCAACTTCAGTAAATACTGATGACTTATCTTCCATTCCGTTATAATCTTCTAACCCAACTCTATTTCTTATCTGATTTATATAGTTAATGGCATTAGTTTGATTTCCTAACTCATTTTCAACCTCAGCTAACATTAAAAGTACATCTGCATAACGCAATACTACCCAATCACTTTCTGCATCACCTACCACAGTAGTTGGAACAGCTATTTTATTATTATATGCTACTCCTGATTCTAAAGTACCTACGTATACATCTTTACGTTTATCATTATTTTGATATAAACTATAAAAATCTGACTTTAAAACTCCATGTCCTTTAGTTCCTGTTAAATTCCCAACGACTCTTCCTGTAGGATTAAACATTCGATAAGCATCAGATCCTTCACTATTTGAATTTATTCCTGAAGAAAATTGTACTGCAAAAATAATTTCTTCATTAAGTTCATTACTTGTTGAAAACACCTCATTTACATCTACTAAATTGTGCGCTCCTGAACTTACTACTTCTTCTAAATGTAATTTTGCTTGATCGTAATTTTGAAGCGTTAATTCCACCTTACCTAACAATACTTGTGCTGCAGATTTAACTACTCTCATCTTATTACTTTCACTTCTAACAGGAAGTAAATCTATAGCTTCAGATAAATCTTCTGTTATCTGAGTATACACTTCATTTGCAGGTGTTCTTTCTTGTCCAAAAGAATCTTGAGGATTAATAATTTCACTAGTTATCAATGGAACGTCTCCATAAATCCTTACAAGATTGAAATAATATAGTGCTCGTATAAACTTCATCTCTCCTATTCTATTTTTACGAGTTTCTTCACTGTTATATTCAATATTTTCTATTCTATTAAGAACAATATTCGCTCTTTGAATTCCTTTGTAAGCATCTTTCCAAATATTAGCTATCAATCCACTTTGAGCTATTACGTTATAATCATCAAGTTGTCCGTAAACACCTCCGTCATTAGCGGGTGTTTGGTCATAAGCATCTTCACCAGGAAGCTCTCCTATCGCAGGTATTGCTGTATCAAAGTTTCCTGTAAACTGTAAAGAAGCATAAACAGCATTTACAGCTTCTTCTAGCTCTGCTTCGTTTGAATAAAAATTATCTGCAACCTTACTGGTATTAGGGTTTTGTATCAGTTCATTATCGCACGAAGCAGTAACTAATGCAATAACAATTAAAAAATATATTGTACGTTTCATTTCTTCTTTATTTTATTTGTTAGTAAGTTACTCTTACTCCTACTAAATATGTTTTTGCTACTGGGTAATTTCCTCCATTATTAAAACCAGAGGTTAAAATATTCCCTGAAGTTCCGTCAGGATTCCACCCTCTATAATCTGTTGAAGTAAAAAGGTTATTTCCTGATACGTAAACTTGTAATTTTGAAAGCTTAAGTTTATTTAAAAGAGACTCAGAAAAATCATATGCTAAACGAACATCTCTTAATCGTATATAATCTCCGTTGTTTCTTTCAACTACAACTGAACTTCTCAATAACTTTCTCGAATTAGAAAAGTTTCCAAAGTTTGGTTGCCCTAAAAATCCGTTCGGATTGTTTTCTGGGTGATACCTATTTTCAAAATAATATGTGGTTGGTACAGCAAAACCTTCTCCTGATTCTGTTAAGCTTGACATATCTCCATCCATTAACGTTCTTCCTTTTACTCCGTTAAATCCAAAGCTAAAAGTAAATCCTTCATACTGTAAATTAGCCCCAAAACCATATGTGAAATCTGGCATATATGATCCTTTTGAAACTTTATCATCTACATTAATTACTCCATCACCATTCATGTCTTTCACTTTATAATCTCCTGTTAGCGTTCCTGGTAAATGAGGTGTATTATCTATTTCTTCTTGGGTCTTAAAAACTCCATCAACTTCATAACCGTAAATTTCTGCAATAGAGTGCCCTACTTTAGTTACAAAATTTTGATCTGTTCCTGTAGCTATTTCTTTTTGCCCTGGACCAAGAGCTAGTACTTTATTGTTATATGAAGTTAAGTTTGCATTGAATCCAACTTTTACATTTCCTAAAGAAAAATCTTGTCCTGACAATTGAAGCTCTAGCCCTTTATTTTCCATTTCTCCAATGTTTGCCAATACTGTAGTATAACCTGTTTGTTGAGGCACTGGTACATCTAACAACAAATCGCGTGTATTAGTTTTGTAATAGGCAGCACTTAAATTTACTTTATGAAACAGCCCTAAGTCTAATCCTACATTTAAAGAAGAAGCTACCTCCCAACCTAAATCTGGGTTAGGAGCCGTTGTGGTAATATACCCTGGAGCCAACCCTCCATCAAATACATAATTAGAATCTGTTACCAATGCTTGAGAACTGTAATTCCCTATCTGATTGTTACCTGTTTGTCCCCAGCTACCTGAAATTTTTCCAAATGTGATAATATCTTTTAGCGGGAAAAACTCTTCTCTATTAAATACCCATCCTGCCGAAACTGATGGAAAATACCCCCATCTATTATTACTACCAAATCGAGAAGATCCATCTGCCCTTATAGCTGCCGAGAATAAATACTTTGAATTATAATCGTATTGTACACGAGATAAATAGGATTCTAAAGTCCAAATATCAAGAGTATTATCAACGGTAAACGAACTACCTCCTGCAATGTTTTGAATATTATTATCAGCAAACCCTGTAGCTTTCACAGTAGTACTGCTTATTTTTTCTTTTTGAAAAGTATGCCCCACAAGTACATTCAACGAATGCTTGTTAGATTTTAACTGATAATTTAAAGTATTTTCAACTAAATAATTATATCTATTTAATTTACGTTCAGTAGCATCTGCATCACTTCTAGGTGCAGGTGTACGATATGATCCTACATCCGATGGGTAATAATAGTTTCGTACATACGCATCATAATCTCCTCCCATTGAAAACTTATATTTCAAATTTTTGAAGATTTCAGCATCTAAATAAATATTACCAAAAGTTCTAAAACGATCTTTTTGATCGATAACTTTTCTTGAAGTAGCTACTAAATTTTCAACAGGTGTTCCATTAATACGTACTCCTTCTATTTCTCTTTGTTCATTAATTAACTGATCACTTATATTCAAGCTTCCATCAAACTTGTACGGAGAATAAGAAGGAAAATTCAAAGGAATAAGCGCTAAAGCTCCAGAACTTCTGCTACTCTGATTTAAAGCATCTTGAACTGTAAACGTTGGTTTAATATTTATTCCAAATTTTACTTTATCTGATATTTTTGAATCTAAATTTAAGGTTGCCGAATAACGTTTTAAACCACTACCAATTACAATACCTTCTTGGTGAAAATATCCTAAAGAAGTATAATACCTTGTTTTTTTATTACCTCCAGAAATTGAAAGATCATAATTATACATTGGAGCAGCCCTAAACGCTTCATTCATCCAATTTGTGTTGATTAATCCTTGCTCTCCATCAAGGTAAGGTTGTAGATAATCTAAATACAACTCTCTTCCGTCAATATTTCTACCATTAATTTTTTTAGTTACCCTAACTGAGTTTGGGTCACTTTCACTTCTGTTTAAAGGATCTTTAGAAACATAGCCCCAGTTACGAGCTTCAGTTAAAAATTGAGCATGCTTATAAGCATCTACAAGTTCAACTCCAGAACTTTGTTCTTGTATTCCCATGTAAGTGTGTAACGAAATAGAAGTTTTTTGATCTGATTTACCTTTTTTTGTAGTTACTAATATTACTCCATTTGCTGCTCTGGAACCATATATTGCTGCTGAAGCGGCATCCTTTAAAATACTTATATCAGAAATATCATTTGAATTTATAGAGTTTAACGAACTTCCTTCTGTTAACGGATAACCATCTACTACAATTAATGGATTCGCACCTGCAGTTAATGTTCCTGTACCTCTAATTACAATTTGAGAAGCAGCTCCTGGTTGTCCATTGAACTGATTTACTACTACTCCAGACATTTTACCTGCTATTTGTTGCTCTATAGAGGCTGAAGCTACTTTCGTTAGTTCTTCATTTTTTAACTCTCCTACTGCACCAACTACTTTAGCTCTAGATTGTTCTCCATAACCTATAATAACAACTTCATCTAATACTTGAGCGTCTTCTAATAGAGTAATGTTAAAAACTGTTTCTGAACCAATATTAATTTCTTTTGTTTCAAAACCAACAAAACTTACAACTAAAGTTTTAGCTTCGTTTGTTAACTCTAATTGAAAATTCCCATCAAAATCTGTTGATACACCTATAGATGTTCCTTTTATACTCACTGTAGCTCCAGGTAAAGGCTCACCTGTTTTATCAACTACTTTTCCACTAATTTTTTGTTGAATTGTTTTTTCTTTCTGTTGTTCTCTTTTTCCTATGATTATATTATTCTCTTCAATTTTATAATCAAAACCTACTTTTTTAGAAAGATCATCAAGAATTATAGTAACCTCCTTATTTTGAAAGCTTACAGTGTATTTGTTAGAATTATTTGCGATGTAATCTCCATAAGTAAATTTAAATTGTGTTAAATTTGTCATTTGCTCAAAAACAGTTACTAGAGTAGCATCATTGAGTTCTAATGAGATTTTTTCATTGTCTAGGTTTTTAGAAAACCCGTAATTTGCCTGAAAAATCAGGAATATGCCTATTACAAACAGGCGTGTTTTTTTAAATTGTTTCATATTACATTTAGGTGTTGATTTTTTTTCGGATTTCAATACTTATCAATAAGGACCTGTTCCAGCAGGTCCTTTTATAGTTTAGCTGTTATTCTGATATCATTATTATAATTTTTAAGTTCTACTTCGTTTATATAATTAATTCTGTCAATCAATTTTTCTAAAGATTCATTTCTCTTTATATAAAAGGCGTATAACTTTTTAGCCTTTAGGTCTTCATTAGAAAAAATTATTTCTTTTTCATATAAAGTTTTAAAAACTTCAGATAATTCTAAAAGTGTAATTTCTTTAAAAGACACTTGTTCCATTGCCCATAAATTATGCGCAACCGCCTTTGTTTTTCCTTTATAAAATGTATTATGTTTTCTATTAAATATTGCTAATTCATCTGGTCTTAAAAACTCTTTCTTTGATGAATTTTGAACACTCACCAAACCTGTATTAACACTTATTTTAGTTATAGAATCGTTTGTTTTAACTGTGAAAGAAGTCCCAAGAACTCTAGTTGTTACTTCATCTGCTTTTACAGAAAATGGGTATAAAGAATCTCGTTTTACTTCAAAAAAAGCTTCTCCTGTAAGCGTAAGATTTCTATTAGTAGCAAACTTTTCGTGATAACTGATTCTTGAGTTTTCTCTTAATGTAATTTTTGACCCATCTGGCATCTGTATCGTCTTAGGGAGAATATCGTTATTCGCTATTTCTACCAAAGATGAAGAATTGTTCTTTTGAAAAAAGAAAGAGACTCCTAAAGCTATAATAAATAAAGCGGCTATCCACTTATAGTTATAAGTGATTATCTTTACCTGATTTTGTTTACTCTCAATTCTTTTCTCAATTGCTTCCCATACAGACTTTTTAAGGTTATTTTTATCTAAATAATGAACTTGATCTTGATTATTAAAAGACTCTTCTAAAATATCTTCTAATAGCTCTTCGTTTTTTAAAGCTTCTTTTAGTTCTTCTAGCTCATTTTTATGCAAGCTTTTATTAGTAAGCTTTTCTAGCAAATATTTTATTCGTAAATTTTGTTTCATACTCAACTCTTTCTTATTAATAAAGAGTGAGCTTTTAAAGAAATCCCTTACTTCTAAAGATTAAGATAAGGTTAATAAGAAGTAACCAAAAAAATACAACAAGTTTGCTTTAATTCGTAATGTATCAAAAGCTTTTCTAAGATGGGCTTCTACAGTTCTTTCTGATATATTTAATTCTAACGCAGCTTCTTTGTATGATAAGCCTTGTAGTTTCACCAATTCTATAACTCTACGTTGTCTACTTGGTAGTGTATTTAAAAGTTTGTTTATACTAGGTATATTTGAATTACTATCTGACTCAGTTTGTAGTAATTCTTGTGTTTCTTTATAATATAATAAAGCTTCAGCTACTACTATTTTTTGTTTGTACTCAGCAATACATTTATTGCGAATTACTTTAAACAAATAAGCTTCGAAAGATTCCCAGCTAGGTGTAAGTGTTTTTTTCCTTTCCCATAAAATAACAAATGAATCTTGTATTATTTCTTTAGAAAGTTCAAAATCAGAAGTATGTTTAAATGTAAATGAGAATAATTTTGCGTGAGTTTTATCATAAAACTTTTTAAAAGCCTTTTGATTCCCTTCTATTATTTCCTCAATTACATTCACTATTTTAAAATTGAGGTCAAATGTATTTTCTTTACATTTCCTTATCTACTACTTAGTATTAAATAATCGTAAAGCTTAAATAAAAAAACCTGATAATAATTATTATCAGGTATATAAATAGTTAGCGACCCAGAGAGGACTCGAACCCCTAACCCTCAGAGCCGAAATCTGATGTTCTATCCAGTTGAACTACTGAGTCTATAAATTTTATTAAGCTAATTTAGCTTTTACAATTGCTGAGATAGTTTTTCCGTCTGCTTGTCCTGCTAATTGTTTAGAAACAATTCCCATTACTTTACCCATATCTTTCATTCCCTCAGCACCAACATCTGCAATCGTTTTTTCAACGATTTCACCAATCTCATCATCACTCAACGCCTCTGGCAAAAACTGCTCTAAAACAGCTGCTTCAGCTAATTCTGGTTCTGCTAAATCATTACGTCCTTGCTCTGTAAATACAGCTGCACTATCTTTACGTTGTTTTACTTGCTTTTGAACAATTTTTAACTCTTCTGCTTCTGATAACTCCCCTGCCCCTGCTTCTGTATTTGCTAACATAAAAGCCGATTTTAAGGCTCTTAAAGCTGTTAAAGCTACTGTATCTTTCGCTTTCATAGCTTCTTTCATTTTATCCATTACCTGTTTTTGCAAACTCATAATTTTATAATTTTAACTATTAAAAAAAATCCCGATAAATCGGGATTTTAAAAATACGTGTTATTCTTTTATTAATCTACATTATCGTGTAAAAACGAGTTATTTGATCGTAATAAATCGTTATTATCCGTATTTAATGCTGTATCTGATTTACTAATATCTGAACCAGAATCAATATCAACTCCTAATCTTTTATAAGCCGGTTGACGCTCAATTTCATCTATATTTTTACTTACTTGATCGTTAAACTTATAGTTAAAACCTTTCATCTTTTCACGTCTTTCTTGTGCTCTTTTTTGCACTTCAGAAATTGTTAAGTCTAACGGAGAAACTTCTTCGCTTGAAGTATTAATGTTATTAATTTCCTCTTGCGTTTTAGATTTTACTTCAAAACGTAATTCTTCTTCTACTTCATCTTTTATAATAGGTGTAGAACTTTTGCCTATGGTTGGTTCTGCGTTAAAATCATCTAAAACATATCGTTTTTCTACCTTATGAAATTTAATTTCTTGTGCAGTTACTTCAATATTTTTAATCTCATTTGTAGTTTCAACTAAATGAGAAGCTGGTTTTATTTCTTCGTAAGAATTCAACGGTAAATCAAACAATAAATCTTGTTGAACTGGTTGTTGTCTTACTTCTTCTTCTACTTTTGGCTCAGCTATATTTGTAATAATAAAATCGTCTTCTGAAATAGTTTCGATAGCGATTTCATCGTACACTACATCTATATTTTTAATAGCCTCTGTTGTAGGAATTAAATTCGATTTAGGCTCAACAATTTCCTCTTCTAATACATGAACAACTTTATCTGTTGGTTTAGTAGGTAAAGGTTCATTTATACTAGGTGAAGTTTGAATTTTCTGATCTCCAAAATTGTAAGTAGCTTTTTGCTCATCTTCTAAAGTATGAACAATCTTTTTTACTTCTGTATTAGTAATATTTCCTTGTTGATCAGCAGCAAAACCCGTTGCTACAACTGTTACAGCTATTCCGTCTTCTAATGATTCGTCTTCACCAATACCCATAATAATATTGGCATCATATCCTGCTTCATCTTGAATATAATCGTTGATTTCTCCAATTTCATCTAAAGTAACTTCATTACCTCCAGAAACAATCAACAACAATACATTCTTAGCTCCTGTAATTTTGTTATCATTTAATAACGGTGAATCTAACGCTTTTACAATTGCATTTTTAGCTCTGTTAGCTCCAGTTTCTTTTGCAGACCCCATTATCGCAGTACCACTATTAGACAATACCGTTTTAGCATCGTGTAAATCGATATTTTGTTTGTAGTGATGTGTAATTACTTCTGCAATACCTTTTGCCGCTGTAGCTAAAACTTCATCTGCTTTTGAGAATCCTGCTTTAAACCCTAAGTTACCATAAACTTCGCGCAGTTTATTATTATTGATAACAATTAACGAATCTACATTTTTACGTAGCTCATCAATTCCTTTTTGAGCTTGTTTTGAGCGCATTCTTCCTTCAAATTGAAATGGCATAGTAACGATTCCTACCGTTAAAATATCCATATCTTTAGCAATTTTGGCAATGATTGGTGCTGCACCCGTACCGGTACCTCCACCCATACCTGCGGTAATAAATACCATTTTGGTATGCGTACTCAACATTTGTTGAATTTCTTGAATACTTTCAGCCGCTGCCTGTGCTCCTATTTCAGGGTTTGCACCCGCACCTAACCCAGAGGTTAAATGTGCTCCTAATTGTACTTTATTAGGAATTGGACTGTTTTCTAATGCTTGTGCATCTGTGTTACAAATTACGAAATCTACTCCGTGAATTTGCTTGCTATACATGTGGTTTACTGCGTTACTTCCTCCCCCACCAACACCAATTACTTTAATGGCATTCGATTGTGTTTTCGGCATGTCGAATGAAATGTTATCAAATTCTGCGCTCATAATAACTTTTCTTTTTTTTTTTATTCTTATTCAATTTACACTCTCCTTCTTAGGGGATTAATTCGGAGTAGTTTTTTATATATACTTTTACTCTGCGTTATCTAAAAACTCTTTAAATCCTTCAGTGAATCGCTTGGTAAACTTTTCAAAGATTGATTTAGACTTTTCTTTCGCTGGTAGTTCCTTCTCTTCTTGAGCTTCTTCTATAGCTTCTTTTTCTTCTTCAATAGCTGGTTCTTCAAACACTTCTGGAGCTTCTTCTACTGCTACTACTTCACTTTCTTCTTTTTTCAATCCTTCCATTAACAACCCTACTGCAGTTGCAAATGCTGGACTTGATAAGACTTCATCAGAATCTCCTGCCAAATGTTCATTTGGATACCCAATACGAACGTCCATTCCAGTAATATATTCTACTAACTGACGTAAATGTTTTAATTGAGCTCCTCCACCTGTTAAAACAATACCTGCAATGAGTTTTCCTTTTTGAGTTTCGTGTCCGTAGTTTTTAATTTCTAAGTACACATGCTCAATAATTTCTTGTACTCTAGCGTGTATTATTTTAGATAAGTTCTTAAGCGTAATTTCTTTTGGTTCTCTTCCTCGTAACCCTGGAATAGAAACAATTTCAGTTTCTTTATTTTCTCCTGGCCATGCAGAACCAAATTTTATTTTTAACAACTCAGCTTGCTTTTCAATAATTGAACAACCTTCTTTAATATCTTCAGTAATTACATTACCTCCAAAAGGAATAACTGCTGTATGACGAATAATTCCGTCTTTAAAAATAGCTAAATCTGTTGTTCCGCCACCTATATCAATCAACGCTACACCTGCTTCTTTTTCTTCTTGACTTAATACTGCTGATGCTGATGCTAAAGGCTCTAATGTAATATCAGATAAATTTAAACCAGCACTTTTAATACACCTTCCAACATTTCGGATAGAAGATACTTGACCAACAACAACATGGAAGTTAGCTTCTAACCTACCTCCATACATTCCTATAGGTTCTTTAATATCTGGCTGACTATCTACCTTAAACTCTTGAGGTAACACATGAATAATTTCCTCACCAGGTAACATTACTAATTTATGAACCTGATTTACTAAGTTTTCAATATCATTTGCATCGATAACTTCCTCAGCCTTTTCTCGTGTTATATAATCACTATGATGCAAACTTCTTATGTGCTGACCAGCAATACCTACTACAACATTTTCTATTTTTTGTCCTGAAACACTTTCAGCCTCGTCAACAGCTTGTTGAATGGATTGAATGGTTTGTGTAATATTATTAACAACCCCTCTTTTTACACCTAAACTTTTTGCTTTACCAATACCTAAAACTTCAAGTTTTCCGTATTCGTTTTCACGACCAATCATGGCAACAATCTTGGTTGTACCAATATCTAAACCAACTGCAATTTTATTGTTTTCCATCTTGATTTTGTTTTGTGCACACAACTTGGTTGTGGTATTTTACATTTATCGTTTTGTAATTACTTATAGTTTTATCTTTAAGAGCTTTGTTATAAAACGCTGTTAGCTTTTTAAACTTTTCTGCTGCATCTTTAAACTCACCAAAAATTATCTCATAATCACCGCTACGAACTGTAAATGTATATTCGTTTTGGGCGTCTTTTTGAATAGCAATAATTTCTTTAGCGAAAAAACTATTACTATTAATTGTTTTTATTAACGTTGTTAATTCTTTGATTTCTTCAGGTCCCCTTATTCCTGAAACTAACGGTACTCTTGCTGAAAAATTTGTTGATAAAGGTATTTCTGCCCCATATTTATCAACATAAAAAGATTTGTTCTTATCAACAATTCGAGCTATCGGTGTTCGTTGTTTTATTAATGTTTTTAACACCCCATCTACAGTTAAAAACACCGCTGTTTTTTCAACATACGGATTCGCCGAAACATTAGCCTCCAGAAAGTGTAAATCTACCAATCTTTTCGGTTGGTTTTTAACAAATTCATTATTTTGTATTAACAATTTATCAACCATACTGTGCGTCAAAAAGTTATTATCACCTGCTTCAAACTCAACCACGGTGTTTTTTACCTTTTTTAAGCCATTTCTATTGGTTGTAAAGCCATACAAGAACGCCAAAAACATCAACAACAAGAAAAAAGATAGATAAGTTGCTACTTTTTTCATACTAGATTTTGTGTTTTTCTTTAATTTTATTTTTTACTTCTTCTACCAATAAACCAATATCTCCTGCCCCCAACATCGTCACTATTTTTGACTCAGATTTAAGCACTTCATCGCTTAATTTTTCTTTAGATACTAGCTTTTTATTTTCTAATGTCATTTTATCCAATAACCAACTTGAAGTAACACCTTCAATCGGTAATTCTCTTGCTGGATAAATATCTAACAACAACACTTCATCAAACAATGATAATGCTTCTGCAAAATCATCAACAAAATCTTTTGTTCTACTAAATAAATGCGGTTGAAAAACTGCTAACACTTTTTTATTTGGAAACATTTCTCGAACCGATTGTGCTACTGCTTTTATCTCTGTTGGATGATGTGCATAATCATCAATTAAAACAACATCATCTGTTTTTATTTTGTATGAAAACCTTCTTTGTACTCCTCTAAAAGATTTTAATTGCTCCTTTATTTTCTCTAACGAAACTCCGTATACATCTGCCATTGCCAATGCTGCCAATGCATTCATCATATTGTGATTTCCTGGTAAATGGAATTCGATATCTTTAATTTCTGATGTTGGTGTTTGTACATCAAAAATGTACTTACCCACTTCAACCCTAACATTAAAAGCTTTATAATCCGCATCTTCATTTACTGCATAGGTCAACCCTTTCAATGGCAATCCTTTTGCGACAATTAACGTATCAGAAACTTTATTCGCAAACTCAACAAAAGACTGCTGAAGCATTTCATTTTCTCCATAAATATCTAAATGATCTGCATCCATAGAAGTTACACAGGCAATATTTGGAGATAATTTTAAAAACGAACGATCAAACTCATCTGCTTCAACCACCGATACTTTATCTTCACCTAAAATTAAATTGGAATTATAATTTTCTGCAATTCCACCTAAAAAAGAAGTAGCTTTTTCAGGCTGCATTATGTGCCCTAAAATTGAAGATGTTGTTGTTTTACCATGTGTTCCTGCTACTGCTAAACAAAAAGTGTTTTTAGTAATTTCTCCCAACACTTCAGCTCGTTTTAAAACCGTATATCCATTATTTGTAAAGTAATTTAATTCTTGATGATTTTTAGGAACTGCTGGTGTATACACTACCAATGTAGCCCTTTTATCTAAAAATGAAATCGGAATATTCTTTACAGCATCTTCAAAATGAATCTCCACCCCTATTTGCTCTAAACCTTTAGTGATAGGAGACGGTGTTTTATCGTAACCAGCAACCACCTTACCATTCTCAGAGAAATATCGAGCCAAGGCACTCATTCCTATCCCACCAATACCTATAAAATAAACGTTATGTATCGTTTTTAAATTCACTAACTGATTAATTTTTCTATTTCGTTAACGATATGACTTGTAGCATTAGGCAACGCCAATTCGTTGATATTCTCACTTAAACTCTCTTGCTTCCCTTTATCTTTCAATAAAGTTTCTAATACCACAGGAAATGTTTCTAACTCACTTTCTTTAACTACAATTGCTCCGTGTTCTTTTGCTATTGATTTAGCATTTTTTGTTTGATGATCTTCTGCCACGTTAGGTGACGGAATAAAAATGGTTGGTTTACCTACAATACATAGCTCTGACACCGAACTTGCTCCTGCTCTAGACACAATAAAATCGGCCGCTGCATAAGCCAAATCCATTCGGTTTAAAAACTGATGTACTTGTACATTTTCAATCTCATTGTATTTTTTATATTCATCAAAATACAACTTACCACATTGCCAAATAAGCTGTATGTTCTGATTTTTAAAGAAGTCTAAATTAGCTTCTATTAGCTGATTTATTTTACGAGCCCCTAAACTTCCTCCTAAAACCAATAATGTTTTTTTAGAAGCATCTAACTCGAAAAATTCTTTACCTTCTTCAATCTTTGTATGAATAAATAGTAAATCTTGTCGAACTGGATTTCCTGTTTTTATAATTTTATCCTCTGGAAAAAAACGCTCTAAATCATCATATGCTACACATATTTTCTGTGCGCTTTTTCCTAAAAATTTATTAGTTATCCCTGGGTATGAATTTTGCTCTTGAATTAAGGTTGGAATTCCTCTTTGATTAGCAGCCATTAATGTTGGTCCACTAGCAAAACCTCCTGTACCAATAGCTACATCAGGCTTGAATTTACTTATAATTCGATGTGCCTTCCACAAACTACTTAACAATTTGAATGGAAACATTAAATTTGTAAGAGTTAGTTTTCTTTGAATACCTGAAATCCATAATCCTTCAATTTCATATCCTGCTTGCGGAACTTTCTCCATTTCCATTTTATCTTTTGCTCCTACGAACAAAATATTAGCTTCTGGATAACGAACTTTAATTTCGTTAGCAATTGCTATGGCAGGATAAATGTGTCCACCAGTACCTCCACCGCTTATTATGATATTAATCGACTGTTTCATACAATCTATTTTATTTTAACATTATGGTTGTATGTAACACTTATAGCAGTTCCAACCCATAAATTTATACTTTTAATCAAGTGTTTCATGTAAAATATCTAAAGGGTTGTCGTCTAAAATTGTTTCTTCCGTTTCGTTTTTAGAAGCACTTACACTTAAAATCATTCCTAATGCGAAACATGTCATCCAAATAGAGGTACCTCCACTACTAATTAAAGGGAGTGTTTGTCCTGTTACTGGTAAAATATTCACTGCTACCGCCATGTTTATCATCGCCTGAAAAACAATAGGGATTCCCACACCTATAACTAACAAAGTTGCAAATATGGTAGTAGCTTTTTTAGCTGTTATTAATATTCTAAAAAGTAATAAAAAGTAAATAAAGATAACTACGACTGCTCCTGCCAAACCATATTCTTCAACAATAATTGCATAAATAAAATCGGATGAAGATTGAGGTAAAAAGTTTTTTTGAACACTTTTTCCTGGCCCCTTACCTACAACACCACCCGTAGCTATGGCTATTTTTGCTTTTTCTACTTGATAATTCTCTTCTCCATTGGGTTGTGAGAAACTTTCAATTCTACTTTTCCATGTATTTACACGGTTTGGCATTGCATCTGGAAACGCTTTAGCTACTAAAATAAAAAACAAAAAAGCAAAAAGCCCCATTCCTAATATATAGCCAATGTACTTTAAGGGATACCCTCCTATAAATGACACTAACAGAATCATAAAAAATATCATAGCTGTTGTTGAAAAGTTTGCAGGTAATATCAACACCAATACAATACCAACTGGCAACCACAACTGTAACAAACTCTCTTTAAAAGAAATAACTTTTTCTTTATGTTTCGCTAAATATCTCGCTACATATACCATTAACACAAGACCCGCCAATGTAGATGTTTGAAAACCAATACCTACAAACGGAATTCGTATCCATCTACTAGCATTTGCACCTTCAATGGTTGTTCCTTGAGCTAGGGTAAAAATCAACAGAACAATAACAACTGGAAACATTAAAACAGACCCTCCACTAAAATACCTATATGGAATTTTATGTACCCCGTAAATCACAGCAAAACCTGTAATTAACAACACGATATGCTTTATTAAATGCCCAAAAGTAGAACCATTACCCACTACATATACTAAATTGGTACTAGCACTATATATTGGCATAAACGAAAATATTGCCAACATTGTTACTATGGCCCAAATAGCTCTATCTCCTTTAATATGTCGAAAGATGTATTTCATCAATCTTTTTTAGCTTTTATAAGTTTCTTACAGCTTCTTTGAATTTTCTTCCTCTATCTTCGTAACTTTCAAATAAGTCAAAACTAGCACAGGCAGGAGATAATAATACAGTATCACCTTTTTGTGCAATTTTATAGGCTACTTTAACCGCTTCTTCTGCTCCTGCAGTTTCTACCAAAATATCAACTACACTTGCAAAAGTGTCTATTATCTTTTGATTATCTAAGCCCAAACAAACTATTGCCTTTACTTTTTCTCTTACCAATGGCAATAAATCTGAATAATCATTTCCTTTATCAACACCACCTACAATCCAAACTGTTGGATTATCCATGCACTCTAATGCATAGTAAGCTGCGTTTACATTGGTCGCCTTGCTATCGTTAACGAATTCTATTTCGTTAACTTTTTGTACTTTTTCTAAACGATGTTCTACACCTTCAAAATCAGACAAACTTTCAGCAATCGTTTCCTTTCTTACTTTTAGCAATCGCGCAGCCATTGATGCCGCCATTACATTTTTAGTATTGTGTTTTCCTTGTAATGTTAATTCAGAAACCTTCATTAATTTTTCTTCTGTATTTAATTTCATCAGTATCGTATCTTGTCTTAAAAAAGCTCCGTATTCCAATTCTTTCTCTATTGAAAATGGTACTAGGGTTGCTCTTGTTTTGTTATTTTTTAACCAATTTTGAATTGCTTCATCATCAGCATCGTATATTAAAAAATCGTCTTCCGTTTGGTTTTTAGTAATACGGAATTTCGAGTTTATGTAATTGTCAAATTCATATTCGTATCGATCTAAATGATCAGGTGTAATATTTGTAATTACCGCTATATGTGGTTTAAAATTCTCAATTCCATCCAACTGAAAACTACTCAACTCCAACACATATTCATTGTAATTATCATCAGCTACTTGTTCCGCGAAACTATCACCAATATTCCCTCCAACTCCTACATTCAATCCCGCTTTTTGCAACACATAATGTGTTAACATTGTAGTGGTCGTTTTTCCATTTGAACCTGTAATTCCCACAATAGTTGCATCTGTAAACTGGGCAGCAAATTCAATTTCTGAAATTACTTTTACTCCTTCTAAATGTAGTCTTTTTACTAGCGCCACTTTATCTGGAATTCCCGGACTCTTCATTACCACATCAGCACTTAAAATTTTACTTTCAGTATGCTGATTTTCTTCAAAATCGATTGAATTATGTAAAAGAACTTTTTTGTATCGTTCTGCTATGCTTCCTTTATCAGAAACAAAGACATCATATCCTTTTTTCTTTCCTAAAAGCGCTGTTCCTACACCACTTTCTCCTCCACCAAGCACAACTAACTTCTTCATTTATCTTAACTTCAATGTTACTATGGTAAATACTGCCAGTAGGATTCCAATAATCCAAAAACGGACTACAATTTTACTTTCATGATACCCTGACTTTTGGTAATGGTGATGCAAAGGCGACATCTTAAAGATTCTCCTTCCTTCTCCAAATTTCTTTTTTGTGTACTTAAACCATGATACTTGTAAGATTACCGATAGGTTTTCTATCACAAATATTCCTGCTAAAATTGGCAACAACAATTCTTTTCGAATAGCAATGGCTATAACTGCTATAATTCCTCCAATAGTTAAACTTCCGGTATCTCCCATGAATACTTGAGCTGGATATGTGTTATACCATAAGAACCCTATCAATGCTCCTGCAAATGCTAGAATAAATACGGTCATTTCTCCTGATTTCGGGATATACATTACATCTAAATAATCAGCGAAAATGATATTACCCGACACCCAAGCAAAAATTGCCAAAGCCATCACCATTATTGCAGAAGAACCTGCTGCTAATCCATCTATACCATCAGTTAAGTTTGCTCCATTTGAAACTCCTGTTACTATAAAAACAGTAACAAAAATGAATACTATCCATCCGTATTTTTCATATCCATCTCCCAAAAAGCTTAAAGCTTTTGCGTAGTCTAATTCATTATTTTTTAAAAACGGAACTGTAGTTTTTGTTGATTTATGCTCTTCTCCAAACACTTTTTTCTTTCCATCTACTTGTACAACTTGCTCTGATACTGGTAATTGCTCTTTAATAGTTACATCTGGATGAAAATACAGCATAGAGCCTACGATTAGACCTAGACCTACTTGACCTAAAATCTTAAACTTTCCTTTTAATCCAGCTTTATCTTTTTTAAATACCTTTATATAATCATCAGTAAAACCAATGAACCCCATCCAAATAGTCGTAATCAATAGAATTATGATGTACACATTTCCAAGTTTCGACAATAACAATACAGGAATCAACGTAGCAAGAATGATAATAACACCTCCCATTGTAGGGGTCCCTGCTTTTTGTACTTGTCCTTCTAAACCTAAATCTCTTACAGTTTCCCCAACCTGTTGTCTTCTTAAATAATTAATGATTTTTTTACCAAAAATGGTTGATATCAACAAAGACAAAATGAACGCCATTGCAGATCGGAATGTGATAAACTGGAAGACACTGGCTCCAGTTAAACTGAATTCACTTTCTAGATATTGAAATAAATAATATAGCATTCGTTAGTGTTTTTTTAGTTGATTAAAGCAATTGGTTATTTCTTCTAAATCATCAAAATGGTGTCGTATCCCATTTATTTCTTGATAGGTTTCGTGTCCTTTCCCTGCAATTAGTATAATATCTCCTGTTTTTGCCAATTTGCAAGCTGTTTTTATCGCTTGTCTTCTATCTAAAATCGATAATGTTTTTTTATAGTTCTCAGCAGCAACTCCTTCTTCCATCTGATCGATAATCGATTGTGGATCTTCAGTTCTTGGATTGTCTGATGTAAAAATTGCTTGATTACTTAACTGCGAAGCAATCAACGCCATTTTTGGTCGCTTAGTTGCATCTCTATCCCCTCCACAACCTACTACTGTGATTACTGTTTCATTTCCTGTACGGATATCATTAATAGTTTGCAATACATTTTTCAATGCATCAGGAGTATGTGCATAATCAACAATTGCTGTTACCCCTTCATTTGAAATTGTATATTGAAATCTCCCACTTACACTTTCCAACTCGCTTACAATTCTTAAAATCTCTAATTTTTCAAGCCCTAACAACTCCGCTACTCCATAAATAGCTAATAAATTATACGCATTGAACTCACCTATTAACTTAGTCCAAACTTCAACTCCATTAATTGTCAACAAGGTTCCTGAAAAACGTTTTTCTAACACTTTTGCTTTAAAATCTCCTATCGTTTTTAGCGCATAGGTTTGCTTAATAGCTTTAGTGTTTTGTAACATTATTTGTCCATTCTTATCATCAATATTCACTAAAGCAAATGCTGATTTTGGTAGAGAATCAAAAAAAGACTTTTTCACGTCACGATACTCTGCAAAGGTTTCGTGATAATCTAAATGATCGTGAGATAAATTCGTAAACACCCCTCCCACAAACTCTAATCCTTCGGTGCGCTTTTGATGAATTCCGTGAGAACTTACTTCCATAAAACAATATTCCACACCTTCGTCAACCATCTTAGACAAATATTCATTTATCGCTACCGAGTTTGGTGTTGTATGTGTTGCTTTATATTCTATTTCATCAACCATGATTTTAACGGTTGATAATAATCCTACTTTATACCCTGCTTTTTTAAACAGCTGATACAATAAGCTTGCAATTGTAGTTTTACCATTGGTACCTGTAACTCCTACTAATTGCAAGCTTTTTGACGGGTTGTTATAATAATTTGCTGCTATTATTGCTAAAGCAACATTTGAATCTTCTACTTTAATATAGGTAATTTGTTCGCTTCTTTTTTCAGGAACCTCTTCACAAATCACTGCTTTTGCACCTAGACTAACAGCCTTTTCAATATACTGATGACCATCAACCGTTACTCCTTTTTGCGCTACAAAAACATCATTATCCTGCACTTGTCTACTGTCAAACTGAATATTGTTTATATCAATATCCGTGTTTCCGTAAACTTCTTTTACAGCTACCTTATATAATATGTTTTTTAAATTCTTCAACTATGATAATTTTAAATATACCGTTGCACCTTTTTGTACTTTCTTTCCGTTTTCAACAGATTGCTCTGTTACTTTTCCTATACCAGAAAACTTAACTTTTAACCCCATGTTTTCTAATAAAGCAATGGCATCCATACCACTCATACCTGTTACCTTAGGCATAATGGTTTTATATTTCCTTAAATTTTGATAATACTCTTGGTATTCTCCATCAATAACTTCATCTGAAATTTTATCTGCAACAAATTGCTTGTTAATAGCAGTTGAAGTATATATTTTCTGAGCTATTTCTTTAAAAATTGGTGCTGCAACTGTAGCTCCGTAGTATCCTTTTTCTTTTTTTGGACTATGTACCACTACTATACAAGAATATTTAGGCTCATCCGCCGGAAAGAACCCTGCAAAAGAAGCTACATATTTCTCATTAGAGTAATAACCTCCTTCATACTCACCTTTATCATTCTTAGTTCGAGGAATATATTTTTTTGCTGTTCCTGTTTTTCCTGCCATTGAAAAATTTGGAGAATAGATTTTTTTACCTGTTCCATATTGAATAGTATTCTCCATTACCTTTCTTACTTTGTCTAGAGTTTCTTGAGAAGCTATTTTTTCTTTCAACACCTCTGTACCAAAACTCTGTTCTACCTTACCACCTACTCTTAACTCTTTAACAAAATAAGGTTTTACTAATTTACCATCATTAGCTACTGCGTTGTAAAACGCCAAAGTTTGTAAAGGCGTTAATGACACTCCATACCCCCACGCCATCCATTCTAACGAAATAGGACTCCAACTTTTTTCTGACGGATCCGGTATATAAGGCTTACCTTCTCCTTTTATTTTCACTCCCGTCAATTGATCTAATCCAAATGATTTAATTCTTTCAGTGAACTTCTTAGGATTTTTATCGTAGTACTTTTGTATAGTTTTTACAATTCCAACATTAGAAGAAACTTCAAACACTCTACCCATAGATATTTTTCCAAAACCTCCCCATCTACTATCTTCTACTTTGTGATTATTAATATAAATTCGTCCTTTTTCACAATCTACCACTGTTGAAGTATCTACCACTTTGTCCTCTAACGCCACCATTAAACTTGCCAGTTTAAATGTAGAACCAGGTTCATGACTCTCCCAAACAGCATAATTTCTTTTTTCGTAATACTTCCCTTTTGATGTTTTTCCTAAGTTTGAAATCGCTCTAATCTCACCTGTCTCCACCTCCATTACTACAGCACAACCATGATCTGCCTCGAAATACTCCATTTGTCGTAACAAAGCATGATGTGTAATATCTTGAATATTCACATCAATTGTTGTTATCACATCACTTCCATCAATAGGCTCTTTTTCATTTACATCATTAATTGGCTTCCATTGACCTTTAGCTATTTTTTGCTTTAGTCGCCAACCGTTTTCTCCCTCCATATAATCAGCAAATGCACCTTCTATTCCTGCTCCTCCTCTGTAATCATCATACCCAATAGTTCGTTCAGCTATTTTACCTATTGGATGCACACGTACTGTTTGCTGCTCAGCAATAAAACCACCTCGATATACTCCTCGATTAAAAATTGGGAAGCTTTTCATCTTTACATAATCATTATACCCAACATTTCGAGCAATAAACAAATAGCGATTCTTACGTCTTTTAGCTTCTCGCAACCTATTCTGATAATAACTTGCAGGCTTTCCTAATAAATTAGAGAGAGCTTCTGATAATCCACGGATATTTTTTTCAAAAACTTCTGAATCTACAGCTACCACATCCATACGAATTGTAAACTTTGACATTGAAGTTGCCAACAAATTCCCATCAGCAGCATACACATTACCCCTATTCGCAAAAATAGTATCGTTCTTCGTAGTTTTCTCTAAGGATAATTTACGATACTTCTCACCCTCAACATATTGAAGATTAAAAACTCTAAAAATGATAACAACAAAGAAAAGCGTCATTAAAACAACTATTACATAGAGTTTGTTTAATATGCTTTTTTTAACGACCATTTATATTATTCTTTATTATATGTTACTTTAATTTTTTGAGGAGGTGTTTTTGCAGGATACAATCCTTTACTTTTTACTCTATCTCGAATACTACTTTCTAATTTCATCTTCATAAGTAGTATACTTGTATCTACATCTTCATCCCGCAACTCTCTTTTCTTCTTATTCAACTCTGCTATTTGAACCACTTTAGCATCTGCACTATGCGCGCTATAAATCATCATCAATAACAGAAGCACTACAAAGGTTAAAATCCGCCAATTTTTAAACGAGCTTTCATCTGTAAGAAAACTTCCTCTTAAAAGATTGTATACAATATTCTTCTTTCCGTTCGACATTACTTTAGCGTTGCTATTCGCAGTTTTGCACTACGCGCTCTATTATTCTCTTTAATTTCTTCTTTTGTAGGCACAATCATTTTACCTACTTTTTTCATTGGCTCATTCGTGTTTCCATAAAAATCTTTTTCTGGCTCTCCACTAAACAACCCTGTTCTTATAAATCGCTTCACCAACCTATCTTCTAAAGAATGATATGAAATCACACTCAACCTACCATCTTCATTTAACAACTGTGGAATCTGTTTCAAAAATTCTTTCAACACCTCCAACTCTTGATTCACCTCAATACGTATTGCTTGAAAAATCTGCGCTAGAATTTTATGTTCTTTTGCCTTCGGAAGAAATCTTTGCAACACCTCTTTTAACTCGAAGCTTGTTTTGATTTCTTTCTCAGCTCTCGCTTCAACAATTGTTTTCGCTAATGTTCGCGCATTTCGTAACTCTCCATACAAAAACAATATATCCGACAATTGCTCTTCAGTATATGTGTTTATGATTTTCTTACCAGACAATTCTGATTTCTGATCCATTCTCATATCCAAATCAGCATCAAAACGAGTTGAAAAGCCTCTTTCCGCCTCATCAAACTGATGAGAAGACACACCTAAATCCGCCAACACTCCATTAACTTTTTTCACCCCATAAAAGCGTAAGAACCTAGAAATAAACCGAAAGTTCTCACCAATCAATACAAAACGCGGATCGTCAATTTTATTTTGTTGCGCATCTGGATCTTGATCAAAAGCAAACAACCTTCCTTTCTCTCCCAGTCGACTCAATATTTCACGCGAATGCCCACCTCCTCCAAAGGTCACATCCACATACACCCCATCCTCTTTAATATTGAGTGCATCTACACTTTCTTTCAACAAAACTGGACTATGATAACTCATCTTCTCCTATATTACCCATTACTTCTTCCGCTAAATCAGCAAAATCAACAACAGCATCATCTATTACTTTTTCGTACTTATTCTTATCCCAAATCTCAATAATGTTTACTGCAGACGAAAGCACTACTTCTTTTTCTATTTCTGCGAATTGACACAAATCTTTTGGAATTAATATCCTACCGGAAGCATCCATTTCAACCACTTTCACACCTGCTGTAAACCTCCTGATAAAGTCATTATTTTTCTTTACAAATCGATTTAGTTTATTGATTTTTGCCATCACCAAATTCCACTCTTGCATAGGATACAACTCCAAACAAGACTGAAACACAGAACGTTTAATCACAAAACCTTCTTGCAACACAGAAGACAACTGCTTCTTGAAAGCTGATGACATCATCATCCTTCCTTTAGCATCTACTTTACATTCGTATGTCCCAATTAAATTTACCACGTAAAGAAACTATAGTTTGCATCAAAAATAAAAAATATTTACCACTTTTTACCACATTTTACCACTTTGTTAATAAGTTTTGGTTTTTACCCTAAAAAACTGATGCTTAAGCTCTTTCAAAGAATATAAACCTCTGAAATAATAAAAATGAAATTTTAACAAAAAAGAACTACATTTGTGGTTAAGTCAAACAAGAAATCTATGACTGAATTTTTAAAGAAAGAAGGCAAATTTACATACGCAGAAGCAGGAGAAGGAAGTCCGATTATTATACTTCATGGCTTAATGGGCGCTTTAAGTAATTTTGACTCAACTTTTAATCACCTTTCAAAAAAAGGATACAAAGTTATTATTCCAGAATTACCCTTATACACCTTACCTCTCCTTAAAACTAATGTTAAGAATTTAGCTAAATTCTTACACGACTTTATCGAATTTAAAGAACTTGAAGAAGTAACTCTTTTAGGAAACTCTTTAGGAGGGCATATTGCTTTATACTTTACCAAACATTACCCTCAAGAAGTTAAAGCTTTAGTTTTAACTGGTAGTTCAGGATTGTATGAAAACTCCATGGGAGATAGTTACCCAAAAAGAGGTGATAAAGAATTTGTTAGAAAAAAGGCACAAGATGTTTTTTACGACAAAGAAATTGCCACAGACGAACTTGTAGATCAGGTATATGATGTTATCAACGATAGAAATACATTGATTAGAACATTAGCGATTGCTAAAAGTGCAATTCGACACAACATGGCTAAAGATTTGCCTGATATGAACCAACCCACTTGTTTAATTTGGGGAAAACAAGACAGTGTTACTCCACCTGAAGTAGCTGAAGATTTCCATAAATTATTACCTAATGCTGATTTATTTTGGGTTGATAAATGTGGGCACGCAGCTATGATGGAAAGGCCTGAAGAATTTAATGAAATTTTAGAAAGCTGGCTTTCTAAACGCGAAATATAACAACAGCTTAACTTATAATATGAAGATTAAATCTGCTGATTTTGTAATGAGTAACAGCAATGTTATCAACGCCCCAAAAGATCGTATTCCAGAATACGCTTTTATTGGTCGTTCTAATGTTGGTAAATCCTCATTAATCAACATGTTGATGGAACGTAAGGATTTAGCTAAAACTTCTGGAAAACCAGGAAAAACGCAACTTATCAACCATTTTAAAATTAATGATGAATGGTTTTTAGTAGATCTTCCTGGATATGGTTATGCGCAGGTTTCTAAGAAAAAAAGACAAATCTTTCAATTTTTTATTGAAAACTACTTTAAAGAGCGTGAGCAATTAGTTTGCACTTTTGTTTTAATTGATTCTCGCCACGATCCTCAAAAAATAGACTTGGACTTTATGCAATTTTTAGGTGAAAACCGCATTCCGTTTTGTATCGTTTTTACTAAGGCTGACAAAATAGGAAGCTCAAAGCTAAATAAGCAAATTACCTCATATAAAAAGAAGTTATTAAATTACTGGGAAGAGTTACCTATGAGTTTTGTTACCTCTTCATCAACAGGAATGGGGCGCGATGAGTTTTTAAACTTCATCAATCAAGTAAACGAAGATGTAGCTGAAAATTTTAAATAATTTTCAACATACCCTAAGAAAGTATCTTCAATGCACTCCACTAAAGAAAACTTACAAATTCTACACGAAGACAATCACATTATAGTGATTAATAAACGTGCTGGTGATATTGTGCAAGGTGATAAAACTGGCGACAAACCTCTTTCAGATGTTGTAAAGGAATACATTAAAGAAAAATACGACAAACCTGGTAATGTTTTTCTAGGAACCGTTCACCGATTGGACCGCCCAACTACAGGTATTGTTATTTACGCACGTACATCTAAAGCTTTAGAGCGCTTGAACAAGATGTTACGTAACAAAACCATCAAAAAAAACTATTGGGCAGTCGTTCAGCAGCAACCTCAAAAAGCAGCTGACACCTTAACAAATTACCTTAAAAAGAATCCGAAGAATAATAAATCAACTGCCTTTACGAAAGAAGTAGAAGGAAGTAAAAAAGCTATACTTCATTATAAAACACTTAAAAAATTAGACAATTATTCGTTACTAGAAGTTGATTTAGAAACAGGTCGTCATCATCAAATTCGTGTACAACTTTCTAATATTGGCTCTACCATTAAAGGAGACTTAAAATATGGAGCTAAGAGAAGCAATAAAGATGGAAGTATTCATTTACATGCTCGTAAAATTGAGTTTACACATCCTGTTAGTAAAGAACTCATAAAAATTACTGCACCAACCCCTTCTGACCCTATTTGGGATGCTTGTTTGTAATTTGTATATTTAGACAAATTTCATGCAAGATGAAGGCTCTTAAATTTTTAGCGATTTTAATTCTTCCTGTTACTGTTTACATTTCGTTTACCAATACAGGATGGCTAACTTTATTACCTTTATTCATTTTTTTTGGCTTGGTTCCACTGCTCGAACTACTTTTCAACCCAGACAAACAAAACCTCAGCAAAGAACAGGAAGAGCGAGAAAAAGAAAACAAACTATACACTTACATATTATATATAACAGTTCCTGTTCAATTAATTTTCTTAGGATGGTTTTTATGGATGATGAAAGACTCTCAATTAACTACTTTAGAGTATATAGGAAGAGTTTCTGCCATGGGATTAATGTGTGGCGTGATTGGTATTAATGTAGGTCACGAACTTGGGCATCGCAGCAATCGTTTTGAGCAATTTTTAGGCGAAATATTACTGCTAACATCTTTAGATACTCACTTTTTACCCTATCATAATGCCGGACATCATTTTAATGTAGCTACACCTAAAGATGCTGCAACCGCAAGAAAAAATGAAATAGTATATCTATTCTGGATCCGTTCTCATTTTCAAAGTTATTACCAAGCTTGGGAAGCTCAAAATAAACGATTGAAAAATTCTGACAGAAATTGGTTTCATCTACAAAACAGAATGGTTATCTATACGATTTGCAACATACTGTTATTAGCAGGTATTTTCTTTTTCTTTGGATTAAATGCGCTACTTTCTTTTACAGCAGCAGCTGTTTTTGGAATTTTATTATTAGAAACTGTAAACTATATAGAACATTACGGACTACTACGTAAACAAAACGAAAAAGGACGGTACGAACGTGTAAAACGAACCCATTCTTGGAATTCTGACCACAGAATTGGTATGTTAATGTTATTTAATTTATCACGTCATTCCGACCATCATTATAATGGTAGTAAACATTATCAACTATTAAAATCATTACCTGAGAGCCCACAAATGCCTACTGGTTATCCAGGTATGATGCTCGTAGCTTTGGTACCTCCATTATGGTTTTCAATCATGAATAAAAAATTACAAGATATATAGCCTATGAATATCCCTACTTTAGTTCAATCACAAAAAAACTATTTTGCCACTCAACAAACCAAAGATATTTCCTTTAGAAAAAATGCTTTAAAAAGACTACAAAAAGAACTTATTGCAAGGGAACAAGATATTATTAAAGCTTTACATGATGATTTTAAAAAATCAGAATACGAAGCTGTGATGACTGAAACTTCTATCGTACTGGCTGAGTTAAAAATGGCGATAAAAAACATATATTCTTGGAGCAAACCCAAGCGTGTATTGCCTTCTTTATTAAACTTTCCATCATCAGCAAAAATTTATAAAGAACCTTATGGTACTGTTTTAATTATTGCTCCTTGGAATTATCCGTATCAACTAGCATTTGCTCCTTTATTGGGAGCCATTGCAGCAGGAAATACTGTAGTTTTAAAACCTTCAGAACTAACACCCAACACGAGTAAAATTACCAAAGAAATCATCGAAGCTGTTTTTGATAAAAATCATGTTGCCGTGGTAGAAGGTGGCGTAGCTATTTCTACAGAATTATTAGCACAACGTTGGGATTATATTTTCTTTACAGGAAGTGTTCCTGTGGGAAAAATTGTAGCCAAAGCTGCGGCAAATCACCTAACTCCAGTTACTTTAGAATTAGGAGGAAAAAGCCCATCAATTATTGATGAAACCGCAAACATCAAACTTGCTGCAAAGCGTTTGGTTTGGGGGAAATTTATTAATGGTGGACAAACTTGTATTGCTCCTGATTATTTATTAATTCATAAGTCGGTAAAAGAACAGTTTATACAAGAGTTTAAGGAGGAAATTTTTAGATCTTACGGCGAAAACCCTCAAAATTCCTTTGATTTTCCACGTATCGTAAACACTAAAAACTTTGATCGTTTAGCCATTATGCTAGAAAATGAAAAGTGTGTAATTGGTGGACAAACTGATAGAGATGATTGCTACATTGCCCCTACCTTAATTGATGAACCTAGTCTGGATAGTGAAGTAATGAAAGGCGAAATTTTTGGACCTATCTTACCTCTAATTTCCTATGAAAATGAAGCTGATATTGAAAAAATAACAGCAAAATATGATAAGCCTCTGGCTTTATATGTTTTCACCAATAGAAATTCATTTGCTAAGAAAATGATTGAGCGTTTTTCGTTTGGTGGAGGTACCATAAACGATACTACAGTACATTTTGCTAATCATAGGTTGCCTTTTGGTGGCGTGGGAGAAAGTGGTATAGGTAGTTATCACGGAAAAAAAACTTTTGATACTTTTTCTCATCATAAAGGAGTGGTTTCTCGCGGAACTTGGCTAGATGTTCCTACTCGATATGCTCCATATAAAGGGAAACTACAACAATTAAAAACCTTAATGAAATTAGGATAGTTTTATTAGACAAAAGATTAGTAGACATAAGAATCAAGACACCCCTAATAAATGAGTGAAAAAACCGTATCAGAAGCTGTTAACTATCGTCGTTCGGTAAGAGTGTACGACCCTGAAAAACCGATAGACACTTCCATTGTAAAAAAATGTTTAGAACAGGCGAGTTTAGCTCCTACAAGTAGCAATATGCAACTATGGGAGTTTTATCATATCACTGATAAGGAAATTATAAAAAAAATGGCTCCATTATGCTTTAATCAAAATGCAGCTAAAACTGCTCAGCAGCTAGTGGTTTTTGTTACTCGTAAAGATTTGTGGCGTAAAAGAGCCAAAGCTAATTTAGCTTTTATGGATACAGTTTTTGGTAAAAACAATCCAAAATCAGAACAACGAAGTAGAGAAAAAGTAGCGCGCAACTACTACGGAAAACTAATTCCTTTCACGTATTTTGATTTCTTAGGAATTTTTGGCTGGTTGAAATATATACTATTTTCGATTGTTGGGATATTTCGACCTATTTATCGCGAAGTTCGCAACAGTGATATGCGCATTGTAGCTCACAAAACTTGTGGGTTAGCAGCACAAACATTCATGCTCTCAATGGCTGCTGAAGGTTACGACACCTGCCCTATGGAAGGTTCTGACACTTGGCGTGTAAAACGTTTGCTGGGGTTACCTTTTGGCGTAGAAGTTAATATGATTGTTTCTTGCGGAATCCGTAAACCCGAAGGTGTTTATGGAGAACGTTTTAGAATTCCTTTTGAAGAGGTTTATAGGGAAATTTAATTCTCTGAAAAAGGAACAAAATCATACTCTTCATCTAGATCACTGATAAAAATCTTAGAAATTCCCTCTAGAATGACCTCTGCTTTATCCTCAGAAATTAAAACACTTGTTGTGTAAATTCTTAGAGGTAATCTTGCTTCGTTAGCATAATCTACAATTATTAGATCTCCTTTTTTAGTTTCACCCTCTACTCTTTGAACTTCAAAACCAACACCAAGTTCGCCTACTTTTTGTGTTTTTAGGTTCGTTTTATACCAGCCATAATCGAAAGAAGAACTAAGTGAGTTTTTATTAATTATAATATTTTCTATGCCGTACAAATTCCATAAACAATAACGTCCCACGAAATAAAAAAACAAACACGGAACTATAATTATTGGAAGTATTAACTTAGGTTCTTCCTTAATGTTAATTTTACTTAAAACAAGTGTTAAAATTACTAACACCAAACAATTAACTAATATTAAAAAAGCATTCGCTATTTTGTTAGAAACCACTCTTAAACTAACGTATACGTTTATACCATCGCTAGTGATATCGACTTCATTATTCATAGATTTTTTTTAAGTAAAAGTATTAACTTTTTTCATATTAAGAAATTTCAACAGAAAGATCGCTTCGTTCCTCTCAATGACGCTAAATTATTCCTTCGGTAAAAACACCAATTTATTTTTACTCTTCTTTATAGCTACCTCATTGAGGCTCATTTTCACAAACTCACCATCTACATATTTTTGAGCTTGGTCTTTGTAATATGGACTAAACACATTTCCTGATTGCCCAGTTGGCAAAATCGCAATACTATTTTCTACATCAGAAAAGTCAATGACTCTACGTGTTGAAGGCCCTCCGTGAATTTTATATACACCTGTACTATCCAACTTAAAAATCTGATTGTTAATCACCTCATTTCCTCCAATGGTTTCAAACGGACCTACATTAAAAAACTTTCGTAACAAACCACCAGCTTTACCAATAGCGTGTTCGTATTCCACTGAAATTACGCGATTCCACGTCCAATTTTCTACATTCTCTCCTAATTGATTTTGTAAAAATGTGATGGATTTTTGAAAAGCTGTGGTAATTATTTCATTTCTAGTTTCAACTTTATTTGTTGTTGAAATATCATCCCACCAAACTGATTGTTCTCTTTTAGCCTGCTCTGCTAACACTTGATCTTGTAATTGCGTATCTATAAACAACTGAAAACTATCTCCTAATTCATCTTTATAAGTAGCGGTTAAAAATTCATATAAAAATCGATTATAAATAGTCGGAGCTACATTAGTTTTTAAATATTCTCCATCCCACTTTTCTAACACCAAATATGCTTTTTTAGCTGAAGGTGAAAGTGTTGATTTATCCACACTATTTAATAATTCTCTCCCGATTTCTGGAACTACAGGTGAAGTTACATCGTAAATCATTTCAGCTACATCCTCTTTCGTAAAATCGTTTTTAGGTTCTAATAACTGAACAATTCTCTTCGCTCTATCTTCAGGCTGATAATATCCAGGATACAATTTTCCTCTTACCGAATCAGGTTGATTATTTGCTGAATACACATAATTCCAACTAGGATTTTCAGCTTGCGGATTTTCTTCAAAATCTAAATACTCTACAATTTCATCGTTCCCAGAAGCTCCGTTTAAATACATTTTAGAAGATAAACTATCTCTTAACTCATATAGTTTTGCTGAGGCAAACCAACCCACATTCCCTTTAGCATCACCATACATTACATTTAGTCCTGGTGCATGTATTTGAGCAGTTCCTGTTTTAAAATCTTGTAACGAACTTGCATGCGACATTTTATACGAAGCCTCCAATAATTTATTTGGTAACTGCGTATAAATCCAGTTCATTGCCACGGGTCTATCATCAGTAATATGCTCTATCAGCCCATTCATAATTGGTCCGTGCTTACTTACTTTTACTTGATACGTAGTGTCTTTTCCTCCTTTAATTTTTATATGCTTATCGCACAACTCATATTTCTTATACCCTTGAGGAGTTTTATATTCCAACGGATTTTCAGGATTGTTTTCTTCCACATAAAAATTCAAATCATCATTTGCCAACATTGTTAATCCGTAAGCATACTCTTTATTATGTCCTAATAACGGAAATGGCATCAACGCTAAATTAAATCCGTAAATTTCAAAATCAGGAGTTTTTATATGATTTTGATACCAAACCGATGGTTGAGAAAATGTAATATGCGGGTCATTAGCAAAAATTACTTTACCGTTTTTAGTTTTAGGGGGTGCAATTACCCAAGAATTACTTCCTATAAAAGGTGCAACTGGTAATTGCTCTATAATCTCATTAACCGCAACAGACATTTCTGCTTTAATTGCTTCTTTATTCGTTGTCTTATTCAGTGTTAAATTTTTATCGAAAGAATTCAACAACTCATTTACATAAGACTCACCTAACTTTTCTTTAACTTCAGTTAACAACGGATCGGTTTTATGCGCAATAGCAAAACTAAATGCCATGTAACCGAAAACATTATACACATCTTTAACTGTATAATTTTCTTTATCAAGCCCTACTAAATAAAACTCTAAAGGAGTGGCTCCTTCTTCAATAAACTGATTAATTCCGTTTAAATAAGCTTCCGTTAATTTATAGGCTTCTGAATTTTTATCTAATTCTTGAATTGTTTTTTCTGCCGCTTCTTCAATCCCTAATCCAGAGAAAAATTTATCTACTCTTACCAAATCTTTTCCAAAAACTTCTGCTAATCTTCCAGCTGCAATTCTTCTGATTAGTTCCATTTGCCACAATCTATCTTGAGCATGCACATACCCTAAAGCAGTATAAGCATCTAGTTGATTTTGCGCATTGATATGCGGTACTCCAACCTCATCATAATACACCGTAACTTTATCTGAAATATTAGCTAATGCTAACTCTCCTTTATACGTTGGGTGTAACGTTTTTGTAAATAACCAAACTCCAACACTTAATAGCACTAAAAGCAATAGAACAATTTTTAAAGATTTTTTAAATAACTTCATTAGGGATGATTTTTTATCAAAGATAACAGAATTATTTATTGTTACTAACAGATATAAAAGTGTAAAATTTACACAGTTTTATTTTTAGTTTACACGCTTTTTACACACTTGGCTATCCATCTTCAAAAAACAAAAAAAACACAAGCACCTGTATTACAACAAGGTACATTCAATACAGTTTTAAAATGAGTCGTTGGCATATTTATTTCAATATATCTAGCAAACAGTAAATAACTTAAAAACTTAATATCATGAAAAATTTAATTTTAGCAGTAGCAATTTTAACAGGAGTATCAACTTATGCAACAGTAAACAACACTGTTTCTCCTATAACACCTATACAAACAGTTTTAGAAAACGGATTTCAAGAGGTTTCTTTAGATAAACTGCCTACAGCAATTGTTGATGCTCTTAAAAACAGTTTTCCTTCTGCAACTTTAAACAAAGCTTATGCTAACGAAAAAGAACAATACAAACTAGAAATTAGTATTGAAAACGAAACTAAAACTCTTTACGCTGACAAAGACGGAAATTGGTTAGACGCTAAAGACGTAAAATAATTCACTTTTATTCCCCCAATAATAGTAATCTATATATAAACAATTTAAAACTTAATATCATGAAAAATTTAATTTTAGCAGCAGCAATTTTAACAGGAGTTTCAACTTACGCAACAGCAAACAATACTGTTTCTCCTATCACACCAGTATATACAGTTGTAGAAAACGGATTCCAAGAAGTTTCTTTAGATAAACTACCTACAGCAATCGTTGATGCTCTTAAAAGCAGTTTTCCTTCTGCAACTTTAAGCAAAGCTTATGTTAATGGAAAAGAACAGTACAAACTAGAAATTAGTGTTGAAAACGAAGCTAAAACTCTTTACTCTGACAAAGACGGAAATTGGTTAGATGCCAAAGATGTTAAATAATTGATAATCCCTCAATTTTAGTGAGAAAAGGGCGTTTTGTAATAAAACGCTCTTTTTTTTAGTTTATAAAGGGCTTATATTAGAGTAACTATTTAGAACAAACATATTTTATGAAAACGATTTTATTGGTAGAAGACGATGTTACATTTTCAAATATGTTAAAGCATTTTTTAGAACGCCATCAATATACGGTAGATGTTAGTTATACAATTAAAAATGCTACAACTCTTTTAAAAGATCATCCTTATAACTTAATTTTTACTGATTTACGCCTTCCTGACGGAAACGGTATTGACTTGTTAAAATTAAGTAAGGACAATAACAGTAATATTCCCGTAGTTTTAATGACAGGGTATGCTGAAGTTTCTACAGCGGTGCAAGCAATGAAACAAGGAGCTTTTGATTATATTTCTAAGCCTTTTAACCCTGATGAAGTTTTAGAAGTGATTAGCAACGCTCTTGAGGAAAAAACTGATTTTGTAGCCCCTGTAAAAGAACAAAAGAGAAACATTACCACAAATACTAATATTGTTGCTGGTATTAGTGCTGCGTCTAAAAATTTATTCGAGCATATTAATTTAGTAGCCCCTACCGATATGTCTGTTCTTATTACAGGTGAAAGTGGTACAGGTAAAGAGGTTGTTGCAAACACTATTCATACCCAAAGTTTACGTAAAGACAAACCATTTATTGCTGTAGATTGTGGAGCCATACCTAAAGAAATTGCTTCAAGCGAGTTCTTTGGGCATCAAAAAGGATCGTTTACAGGAGCTATAAATGATAAAATAGGTCATTTTGAAGCTGCAAACGGAGGAACTCTTTTTTTAGATGAAGTTGGGAACTTAAACTATGAAAGTCAAGTACAACTTTTACGCGCTTTACAAGAAAGAAAGATTAAGCCTGTTGGAAGTAGTAAAGAAATTATGGTAGACATTCGTTTGATTACCGCTACTAATGAAGATTTACTTTCTGCTGTTGAAAGCGGTAATTTTAGAGAAGATTTATACCATAGATTAAATGAGTTTTCAATTAAAGTACCTAGTTTAAAAGACAGAAAAGATGATTTAATTCTATACGCTGACTTCTTTTTAGAAAAAGCAAATCAACAGTTACATAAAGAAGTCGCTGGTTTTTCTCAAGAAGTCTTAGCTTTATTTCAACAATATAATTGGCCTGGTAACTTACGAGAGTTATCCAACGTTATTAAAAGAGCTACGCTTTTATCTCAAACTGAAATTATTGAAAAAGAAGTGTTACCAGAAGAACTAAAAAATGCTGATGCTCAGTATAGTTTTTCTAACAAATTTTCTACAAAAGAAAATGAAAAAACACTTATCATAAACGCACTAAAAGAAACTGGAAACAATAAAACAAAAGCTGCCAAACTATTAAACATTACAAGAAAAACTCTGTATAACAAGTTAAAAGAATACGAAATTAACTAATAAAACTTCGTATTTCCTTTAACAATTGCATTACTTTTTCATTAAAGTAGTCCCAATTATCCTTGTTTATTTTGTCGGTAACTTCAAAGTTTTCTAAAATCACTACCAATGATTCAATCTTTAACTGCTTAAACATACCTAACATTTTATGGCTAATGGTTTGAAAAGATTGTAAATCATTTTTATGAACTGATTGCTCTAACAACAATAGATTTTGCTCTGTTTCTTTAACAAACAAGTCTAATGTTTTTTCTACCATTGAAATATCGTTACCTAAAAATGTTTTTAATGAAGTAATATCAAAGCTTAGGTTTTCTTTATTACTGGTCTTTTTTTCTTCTCTCTTTTCAGAATCAACATTTACATTAAAAAAACGTTGTAAAACTTCTATGAGTCTTTCACTTTCAAAAGGTTTAATTAAAGCATCTGAAAATCCATTTTTTACATATTCATTTTCCGACAAATTTGCTCTTCCAGTCATTGCAATAATTGGCTGACCTTTATAAGAATTATGTTTCTTTAGAGTTTCCATAAAATGAATACCATTCATTTTTGGAAGTTGAATATCCGTTAAGACTAAGTCATAAACGATATTATCTATCTGATTTAATGCTTCCTGTGCATTACTAAAAGAAATTACCGTGACACCCAACCTTTCTAGAATATTTTTTAAAAACACTCTTAAAGAAGTGTCATCCTCTACCACTACAGCATTAATATTTAGCACTTCATTTTGAGATTTTATTTGATCCTCTACCACTTTTTCTTCAGCAAAAGTAACAGGTACAAACAATGAAAACCTACTTCCTTTTCCTAAACTACTTTGTAGAGTTAAAGAACCTCTCAAAAGTTCTGCCAACCTTCTAGAGATAGTCAAACCAAGTCCAAAACCATTTGATCCATTCTCTTTATCATATACCTGTGTAAACTCTTTAAAAACTTTATCTTGTTTTTCCTTACTTATTCCGATACCTGTGTCGCTTACTATAATTTCAACAACATTCCCTCTTAACTTACTTTGAATTGTAATCTCTCCCTCTTTTGTAAACTTGCACGCATTTGTAACTAAATTATAAAGAATTTGCTTTATTCTAAACGGATCACTAACCACTAAAGAATTGATTCTCTTATCGTGTTTTAAATGTACTAATATAGGTTTGTTTTGAACCAAATTCTTGGCACTATCTTGTACTTCTTTTAGGTTCTCCTCTAAATTAAAAGGAACTTTTTCTATAGTAATTTTTCCATTTTCTAGTTTAGAAAACTCTAAAAGATCCTCTACAAGCTGTTTCATATAAACTGAAGCATTTTGTATATGCGTTGTATAATTTTTCTCCTTCCTGTTTTGTATTGATTTTTGTAACAGCTCACTAAACCCCGCAATAGTACTTAAGGGGGTTCTTAAATCGTGACTTACCATAGATATAAGCTGTTCTCTACTTTTTAAAAGTGAAGAAGTAGTTGCATTTGCATTTTCTAATTGCTGTCTATAATGCTGACTCCTCCAAAAATCATTTAAAATAATAATTGAGAACAAGACAATAATAATAAAACCAACACCAGCCGCTAAAAAAATTATACTTTTACTTCTATCAAGTGTTTCTTCATGTTTTTTATAAGCGTCATTAGCATTCGAAATAACATCTCGTTCTAGCACACTTAAAACCTCTCGTAACTTTCTTGAAATTGTAACGTCGTTTTCTATTAATTCTCTTTCTTTTATTCGTAAAAACCTTCTTTTAACATTTGTTTCTCTTTGTGCTTTTTGAAGTATTTCTTTTGATGCAGTCACCAAAGAATCAATTTGTTTTTGTTCTGTTACACCTACTGATTTTTCTTCCTCTTCAGTATCAAATAATTTTAAATACCTTTCTAAACTTAATCCTGTTTTTTTATTGAACTTTTCTGGATTACCAACAAGGTCTTTTACAGATTCTTTCCCTAAAAGAGAATCAATAGATCCTAATTTATCAATAGCCTCGTTTATAGACTTATCTGAAGCATTTCGCTGATTTAATCTTCTTAAACTTGTAATGTTTATACGTTTATTATTTAGAACAAGCTTTACACTATCTAGTATATTTTTTTTAGAGGTATCTTCTACTATAAAATTTAAAGAATCAATTTTTTTAATTAATGATTTATTTTCTTCTACATACTCATTATAACGTTTAGATGAGTTTAGCTGAATAGCTGCTCTACCTAAATTTTCATTTTCATAAATATCTGCTATTAAACCTCCTGTTTGTATAATATTATTTCTATCTGAAATACCTTGTTTTTGAATCTCTATATATGTTTTTATTTCAGAAAAAAGTAATGTTCCAGAAATAATAGCTAACACACCAAGAATAGCATATCCTACTAAAACCTTAAAAGCTATTTTACGTTTCGATTCTTTCATTAATTAACCTTATTCTCTTTATATGTACAAAACGAAGACTTGTAATTTTTGTTGTTAATACTTTACTCTTTAAATACACCTCTAAACACTTACTTTTAGTTACAAATCACACCTTTTATAATTTTCTTTAAAGATTTAAAACAATGAAAGATTGTTCGTATTTTTGATGCTTATAAAAATCATGTTCAATGAGAAAAATTCAAATGGTTGACTTACAAAGTCAATATCAAAAAATAAAAGATACAGTTGATGCTTCAATTCAAGAGGTTTTAAATTCTTCAGCATATATTAACGGACCGTATGTTCATGAGTTTCAAGCAGATTTAGAAAAATATTTAGGGGTTAAGCATGTAATTCCATGTGCTAATGGTACCGATGCTTTACAAATAGCTATGATGGGCTTAGGTTTAGAGCAAGGAGATGAAGTTATCACTGCTGATTTTACATTTGCTGCTACTGTAGAAGTAATTGGTTTATTAAAATTAACTCCTGTATTAGTCGATGTTGAACCAGATACGTTTAACATAGATATTGAAGCTTTAAAAAAAGCGATTACCCCAAAAACGAAGGCAATTGTTCCTGTTCATTTATTTGGGCAATGTGCTAATATGGAAGCTGTTTTAGAAGTTGCTAAAGAACATAACTTATTTGTTATTGAAGATAACGCACAAGCTATTGGTGCTGATTATACTTTTTCTAACGGAACAAAGAAGAAAGCAGGAACTATGGGTGATGTTGGTACTACCTCTTTCTTCCCTTCTAAAAACTTAGGTTGCTATGGTGATGGTGGTGCTATTTTTACCAATAATGATGAATTAGCGCACACGCTTCGTGGAATGGTAAACCATGGTATGTATAAACGTTACTATCACGATGTAGTTGGAGTAAACTCTCGTTTAGATTCTATTCAAGCAGCTGTATTAAAAGCTAAGCTACCTTTATTAGATAGCTATTGTGATGCTCGTAGAAAGGCTGCTGAATATTATTCAAACGCTTTTGCTAACAACCCAAATATTATCACACCAACAATTAGTGATTTTACAACGCATGTTTTCCACCAATATACCTTGAGAATTACCAATGGAAAACGTGATGAATTACATCAACATTTATTAGATAACGAAATTCCTAACGCTATCTATTACCCTGTACCGCTACATGCTCAAAAAGCATATCAAGATGACCGATATAACGAGGCTGATTTTACGATTACCAATCAATTAATTGATGAAGTAATTTCGTTACCTATGCATACAGAATTGGATGAAGAGCAATTAGCTTTTATTACGAAAACTATTAACGATTTTATTTAATCGCAGAGCGATAGCCAAGATTTAATTTCCTGAGAATTGCCTCGAAACACTTAAAATAGCTTCCTATGAATAACCTCATGGGAAGTAGTTAATTTTTTAAAAAACAACAAACTATGAAACAGAAAGTTAAAACATTAAAATTTATCCATCTAGCTTTAGTTGCTGGGGTTACTTTGGCATATTTTATTTTAGGAGATTTTGAAAATATTTTTAGTATGGTTATCGATGACGCTTCTTTACTATTTGCTTTTATTCCTGCAATTGCTTACGTTTTTAGTAATTTCATGTTTAAAAACATGCTGAAAAACGTACAAAAAAGTACTACTAATGAAGAAAAGTTTGCGGTTTACCAAACAGCTTCAATGGTAAGATGGGCTACTATTGAAGGGGCTTGTTTTATCATTTTATTTTTAAAACCTGACTTTTTACTGTTAGGAGTAATCTTATTAATTTATATGATTCTCTTGGCGCCTAAAGAGCATCAAATTGTTAGAACCTTAGATATTAAAGATTCTGAACTACGATCATAAAAAAAGCGAACTCAAATGAGTTCGCTTTTTTATTTTTATATAAATTTTATTACGCTTCAAAACTAGCTCCGCTAGCTGCTACGTTTCTATCAATCTTACGCATTAAGCCTTGTAATACTTTACCAGGACCTACTTCAACAAACTCTGTACCACCATCAGCAACCATTGCTTGTACACATTGTGTCCATCTTACAGGTGCTGTTAATTGAGCTATCAAGTTTTCTTTAATTTCAGCAGGATTTGTTACAGCCTTAGCTACTACATTTTGATATACTGGGCAAATAGGCTCGTTAAAAGTAGTTTCTTCAATTGCTGCTGCTAACTCTTCACGAGCAGGCTCCATCATTGGTGAGTGAAATGCTCCTCCTACAGGTAACACTAACGCTCTTTTTGCTCCTTTTTCTGTTAACGCTGCACATGCTTTTTCAACTGCTTCAACTTCTCCAGAAATTACTAACTGACCTGGGCAATTATAATTTGCTGCTACTACTACTCCATCTATTTCTGCACAAGTATCTTCCACAACTTTATCTTCTAATCCTAAAACAGCTGCCATTGTTGATGGTTGAATTTCACATGCTTTTTGCATTGCTAAAGCACGTTTAGAAACCAATTTTAATCCATCTTCAAAAGATAATACTTCGTTTGCTACTAATGCTGATAATTCTCCTAATGAATGACCTGCCACCATTTCTGGCTTAAAATCATCCCCTAAAACTTTCGCTAAAATTACCGAATGTAAAAAGATCGCTGGTTGCGTTACTTTTGTTTGTTTTAATTCTTCAGCAGTACCTTCAAACATCACATCGGTAATGCTAAAACCTAATATATTATTTGCTTTTTCAAAAAGTTCTTGAGCTAATGGTGAATTTTCATATAAATCTAATCCCATTCCTGTAAATTGTGCTCCTTGACCTGGAAAAATATATGCTTTCATCTATTTATTTTGTTGTTTGTTTAACGATGCAAACATACAATTTTTAAAATTACTATCTTCGTTTTATGACGGCACAACTAAAAAATCAAGCGCAACTTATTTACTTAGTTTTAGCAGCTTTATTTATTGCATCTTTAGTAACTTCGAATTTAATTTTTCAGAAGTTTTTTTATTGGGAACCATTTAATTTATTTCGTTTTGAGGTTTCGGTAGGTATTCTTCCTTATCCAATCACTTTTTTAATTACAGATATTTTATCAGAGATTTATGGGAAGAAAAAAGCCAACCAAGTAGTAATCGCTGGTATTTTTGCCTCCTTTTTTTCTATGCTTATTATTCTAGTAGCCGATTATACCCCCGCAATAAATAATTCTCCTATTGATAACGGTACATTTACAAAAGTTTTCGGATTATCTCCATTGGCCGTTTTAGCATCAATGCTAGCTTATTTAGCAGCTCAGTTTATAGACATTCGAATTTTTCATTTTTGGAAAAATCTAACCAAAGGAAAACATTTATGGCTTCGTAATAATTTCTCTACTTTTTTATCACAATTTATAGATACTTTTACCGTATTATTTTTACTAAGCTCTTTTAAAATTCTTCCTTGGAATATCTTTGGAAGCCTTTTATTAAGTGGATTTTTATTTAAAGTAATTATAGCTGCCCTAGATACCCCTATTTTATATATTGTGGTGTATTGGTTCCGAAAAAAATTCGGCTTAAAAGCTGGAGAAGAAATAACAGACTTATAACCTTGTACTACTATGTTAAACAAGTTTTTTTACAGAACTTTTAAAGAGCATTTTTCTCTTTCTGAAACCACCGCTATATACCTTAATCTGGTAGCAAACCTTGTTGTGCTTTCTCTATTAGGGTATATACTTTTTAAAGCTTTCAGATACTTTGGTAGAAAAGCTATTCGCAAAATGGCGAATAAAACATCTACAACTTTTGACGATTTACTTATTAAAAATAGAACTTTTTTAAATTTAACAAGAATTATTATTTTTATACTGATATATAATCTTCTGAAAGAAATTCTTGTTGATTTTCCTAACCTATTTACCTACGCAGAACGTATTACCACTATCGGTATTATTTTTGCCATTATCTGGTTTATCCGTAGTATTTTATTAACGGTTAAAGATTTTTTACGTACCACCGAAGCTTTTAAAGACAAACCTCTAGAAAGTTACGTTCAAATTTTTATGATTGTGTTATGGCTTATTGCTGCTATTTCATCTTTTTCAGTTTTAACAGGTAAACCTCTAATTCGTTTTTTAACTGCTTTAGGAGCTTTTTCAGCAGTCCTTTTGTTAGTTTTTAAAGATACTATTCTTGGTTTTGTATCGAGTATTCAAGTTGCGGTTAACGATACTGTTAGAATTGGTGATTGGATTACTATGGAAAAATATGGTGCTGATGGTGATGTAGTTGAAATCAATTTAACTTCAGTAATTATTAGAAATTTTGACAATACTATTTCCAGCATCCCTACTTATTACCTAACATCCGATTCGTTTAAAAACTGGCGAACAATGAATAGTTCGGGAGGTAGACGTATTAAACGAGCTATTTTGATTAAAATAAATAGTATCCACTTCCTTACCGATGAAGATATCGAGCGTTTTAAAAAGATAGAACTGATTTCCGACTACATTACAAAAAGTAGTGAAGAAGTAAAAGCATATAACGAAAAACACAATATTGATAAATCAGTCTTACTAAACGGTAGAAACCTAACCAATTTTGGAACTTTTCGAATTTATTTAGACAAGTATATTGAAAATCACCCAAAAATTAATCAAGACATGTTATTAATGTCTCGTCAGTTAGAGCCAACTCCTAACGGAATTCCGTTAGAAATTTATGCATTTAGTAGAGAAAAAGTATGGCAAGATTACGAACGTGTTATGGCGAACATTTTTGATCATATTTTAGCTTCTGTAAAATATTTTGATTTGGAAGTTTTTCAAAATCCATCAAGTATTGATGTCAATAACTTGAAAGAAATACAAAAGAGTGAATAATAATACAGGCACATCTTTATGGCAAATAGCCATCCAAAAATTTAAACGTAGTAAAACAGGTATGTTTAGTTTTTGGTATATTGTTTTATGTGGATTTATTGCTGTTTTTTGCTATGTTTTGGCTCCTGACAACAGTAACTCTGCCAATCAAATGCATTTAGAAATTCACTCTAAATCCCCAGGTTTTTCTGTTCAAATGTTGAGTATTCCTTCTGAAACTAAAAAACAACAATCGTGGTTTTCTGTTTTTATGGAGGGAAAGCAAAATTCATCAACAGAAATACCTATAAAATCATTTTCTTTTAAAAATAATCAGTTAGAAGTTATTAAATACTCCGATGGTTTACCCAAAGAGTTTCCCTCTTCCTACGAAAAATACATTCAGCAAAAAACGTTTTATTTAGGAACTGATAAATATGGTCGTGACTTATTAAGCAGGTTATTAATTGGGGCTAGAATTTCATTTTTTATTGGGTTTATAGCTGTGTTTATTTCACTTTTAATAGGAATTCCTATTGGCGCTATTGCAGGCTATTTTGGTGGAAAAATTGATGATTTTATTATGTGGATTATCAATATCACTTGGTCTATTCCAACACTTTTACTAGTAATAGCTATTACATTGGCTTTAGGAAAAGGTTTTTGGCAGGTTTTTATTGCTGTAGGTCTAACTATGTGGGTAGAAGTTGCCCGTGTAGTGCGTGGTCAAGTAATTACTACTAAGCAGCAGCAATATGTAGAAGCTGCCAAAGCTTTAGGTTTTTCTGATTTTAGAATTATTTTCAAACATATTTTACCTAATATTTTAGCTCCTATCATTGTAATTTCCGCCGCAAATTTTGCAGCTGCTATTTTAATTGAAAGTGGACTGAGTTTTTTAGGTATTGGAGCCCAACCTCCTACTCCTTCTTGGGGTGCTATGATTAAAAATCATTATAATTATATCATTTTAGGCAAACCATTTTTAGCATTGATTCCTGGATTAGCAATTATGAGTTTAGTAATGGCTTTTATGTTAATTGGAAATACACTTCGTGATGCTTTGGATGTGAAAGCATAAAATTTGTAAATTCGCTTTCTTAAATTTTTTTGATATGAGTTTTAGTGTTGAGTTTAAAACACGATGGGCAGATTTTGATGCCAATATACACATGCGCCATACCGCATATAATGACTATGCTGCTGAATTACGTTTACGTTTTTTTAAAGAGCATAATGTAACTGTTCAAGATTTCACAAAAGAAAACGTTGGTCCTATTTTATTTGAAGAGAATACTAAGTTTTTACGTGAAATACACATGGGAGAAGACATAACTGTTAACTTAAAGGTTATCGGTTTATCTAGCAAAGGTGAACGTTGGAAAATTCAACATGAAGTTTTTAATCAAGCAGGTAAACTCTCTGCAATTATAACTGTTTATGGTGCTTGGTTAAATTTAGTTAAGCGTAAATTAACAGTACCTCCTATTAAGTTTCAAGAAATTTTTAATGAAGTTGAAAAAACTGAAGATTTTAAAGAAATTGTATTAAGTAATTAAATGAGTACTTCAAGGAAAATAAAAGTTGTTATTACCATTATTGCTTTGCTTGTTGGTTATTGGTTACAACAGAAAGAAGAAACTAATAGTTCTTCTCAATCTACAACAGAAACAACTAGCAATGAAACTAATAACTTCAATTACTTTCCTACCTCAACAACTGGAGTCATTATAAAACATAATGGCTACCAGTTATCATATAGCGAAAAGCACGAACAAGCTGAGTGGGTAGCTTATACTTTAGATAAAAGTGATATTGTTTACACCAACTATAAACGTCCGTTTTTTATTGAAGATCCTAAAGTAAAAACCAAATCTGCTGACTGGAGAAACTATAAAAGATCTGGTTATGACAAAGGACACTTATGTCCTGCTGGTGATAGACGTGCCTCTAAAAGTGCTCATGATGAAACTTTTTACACTTCAAACATTTCCCCTCAAAACCATGAATTTAACGCTGGTATTTGGAATAAACTAGAACAAAAAACTCGTTATTGGGCAAAAAAGTATAATCACTTGTATGTTGTTACTGGTGGTATTTTAGAACCTAATTTGAAAACTATAGGAAAGGAAAAAGTAAGTGTTCCTAATTATTTTTATAAGGTTTTACTAGATTATACTCAGCCTGAAATTAAAGCCATCGCTTTTTTACTTCCACATAAGGAAAGCAACAAGCCTCTATCTGATTTTGTAGTTTCTATTGATGAATTAGAACAAAAAACAGGTATTGATTTTTTTCCTGAACTTCCCGATGATATAGAAAATAAACTAGAAGCTTCTACAAATTACAAAAATTGGAGTTTTAGGTAACAATTCTATAATACTCCTTTTAGTACCTACGTTTTTTCTCAAAAACATACGATAGAACAACTCCATGGCTATTTCCTAACACTGAATCGCTAAACGCAGCATTGTAGAAATACACAAACTTTAAGTTTTTTAGAGCATAAATACCTGCCATAAAATTAATTGAAGAGCTACTTCGATAACCAGTACCTATTTCGAATTTGTTTTTATAGTTAACTGCAACATTTGCATCAATCTGCATAGGTGCTCCACCTTCATACTTTAAGAAAATACTAGGCTTAATCATTACTTCCTCAAATCTATTGGTAAAAAAACGATACCCAAAATAACCATAAACAGGATTTGATATATTTAAATCATCTCTTGATGCTAGTTTATCTCCTAAAAGATTTGGTAGTGAAATTCCTGCATAAAAATCTGCATGATTATACAAAAACCCAACCCCTACAGTTGGCACAGTTACATTCATATTTTCTGAAAACTCTATATCGTCAGTAATTCCTAGCTCTAACAGATTTTCATGAAACTGCTGTACTCCTGCTGTTAGTCCAAACGATATTGCATGTTCATTATAATGCTGCCAATAAGGTCTATCAAGCTCAGTATCAAAAAATATTTTATACGAATATGCAGCATATGCATTTGTATAAGTGCTCACACCTATTTTGTCTCTTACAATAGCTCCACCTATTCCCATTTTCTTCCTAGCTATAGGAGAATGAAAACTTAATGATAATGTTCTGGGACTTCCTTCAACACTATTTATATAACCGTAATTGCTAAGTGTTATTTCTGCTCCATCTGACATTCCTGTATAAGCCGAATTTATAATAAATGGATTATAATTATACTCTGGATACAAAGCCGTCTGTTGTCCCCAATTATTCTGAAATACCATTATAAAAATTAATGGTAGAATATAGTTTCTTATCTCTTTCATCTTATCTTTTTAAAACTAAAAACCCTTTCTTTTCTGTTGAATTTCCCCCTTTTGAAATTTTTATATTGAAAAAGTATGTTCCTGCTGGCAACTTATCACCTCCCATACTTGTTAGCTTATTGGCAACACCTCTAAAAACATTAAACTGGTTATCATATCCTTCTATCTGGAACACCATATCTCCCCACCTATTAAAAACAGTTACTGAATTGTTAGGATATTCTTCAATTCCTTTTATTTCCCAAAAGTCATTTACTCCATCACCATTCGGAGAAAAACCATATTTAGTTTCTCCTACTAAACCTTCTTCTGTTCTAAAACTAATTTCTGAACAACCTCTAGCACTTCCTACAGAATTATAAGGAGTCACCGAAACATAAATCGTAGTAGCCTCTGGTAGATCATTGGTTGGAGTGTAACTAGTCCCAACTACTTCTTCATTATTTATAATATCAGTTCCGCCTGAAATAGTTCCGATTGATATATAATATCCATCTGCTTCAGCTACTGTGTCCCAACTAATTCCTGTACTAACACTAACATTTGTTGCTCCGTTACTTGGAACTGTGATTGTTGTACAATTCGGTGCGGTTGGTAATGTTTCGGTTGTAAAACTAATCTCTGAACATCCTGTAGCACTTCCTACCGAATTATATGGAATTACAGACACGTAAATTGTTGTTGTTTCTGGTAAATCACTAGCTAGTATGTAACTCGTTCCTCTTATTAATTCATTATTTACAATATCAGTTCCGCCTGAAGTTGTTCCGATTGACAGGTAGTATCCATCTGCATCAGCTACTGTGTCCCAACTAATTCCTGTACTAACACTAACATTCGTTGCTCCGTTACTTGGAAATGTGATTGTTGTACAATTCGGTGCTGTTAGTAATGTTTCTGTAGTGAAACTAATCTCTGAACATCCTGTAGCACTTCCTACAGAATTATAAGGAGTCACCGAGACATAAATTGTGGTCGTTTCTGGTAAATCACTAGCTAGTGTGTAACTCGTTCCTGTTACTACTTCATTATTTATAATATCTGTTCCTCCTGAAGTTGTTCCAATTGACAGGTAATATCCGTCAGCATCTGCTACTGCATCCCAACTAATATTTGTATCGACAGCTACATTAGTTCCTTCATTGGTTGGAAATGTAATCGTTGTACAATTCGGTTCTGTTGGTAATGTTTCGGTTGTAAAACTAATCTCTGAACATCCTGTGGCACTTCCTACCGAATTATATGGAATTACCGACACGTAAATTGTTGTTGTTTCTGGTAAATCACTAGCTAGTGTGTAACTCGTTCCTGTTACTGATTCAGTATTTACAATATCAGTTCCACCTGAAGTTGTTCCAATTGACAAGTAATATCCATCTGAATCAGCTACTGCGTCCCAAATAATTCCGGTACTAACACTAACGTCAGTTGCTCCATTGGTTGGAACTGTGATTGTTGTACAATTCGGTGCAGTTGGTAATGTTTCTGTAGTGAAACTAATCTCTGAACAACCTGTAGCACTTCCTACCGAATTGTACGGAATTACCGAGACATAAATTGTGGCCGTTTCTGGTAAATCACTTGCTAGTGTGTAACTCGTTCCTGTTACTGATTCATTATTTATAATATCTGTTCCTCCTGAAGTTGTTCCAATTGACAAGTAATATCCATCTGCATCAGCTACTGCGTCCCAACTAATTCCGGTACTAACACTAACATTCGTTGCTCCGTTACTTGGAAATGTGATTGTTGTACA
>NZ_RAQM01000006.1:146273-747467 GCF_003610735.1 Tenacibaculum lutimaris
AGTAATATCCATCTGCATCAGCTACTGCGTCCCAACTAATTCCGGTACTAACACTAACATTCGTTGCTCCGTTACTTGGAAATGTGATTGTTGTACAATTCGGTGCTGTTAGTAATATTTCTGTAGTAAAACTAATTTCTGAACAACCTATAGCACTTCCTAGAGAATTGTATGGAATTACCGAAACATAAATTATGGTCGTTTCTGGTAAATCACTTGCTAGCGTGTAACTCGTTCCTGTTACTACTTCATTACTTACAATATCAGTTCCGCCTGAAGTTGTTCCTATTGACAGGTAATATCCATCTGCATCAGCTACTGCGTCCCAACTAATTCCGGTACTAACACTAACATTCGTTGCTCCGTTACTTGGAAATGTGATTGTTGTACAATTCGGTGCTGTTAGTAATATTTCTGTAGTAAAACTAATTTCTGAACAACCTATAGCACTTCCTAGAGAATTGTATGGAATTACCGAAACATAAATTATGGTCGTTTCTGGTAAATCACTTGCTAGCGTGTAACTCGTTCCTGTTACTACTTCATTACTTACAATATCAGTTCCGCCTGAAGTTGTTCCTATTGACAGGTAATATCCATCTGCATCAGCTACTGCGTCCCAACTAATTCCGGTACTAACACTAACATTCGTTGCTCCGTTACTTGGAACTGTGATTGTGGTACAATTTGGCACATTTACAACTGCATCTCCTGTAGTAAAACTTTCTTCTACACAACCTGTAGCGTCACCTACATCATTGTATGGAATTATACGAACATAATGTATTCTATTTTCTTGTAGATCTTGGGTAAAACTATACGAAGTAGTGTTTCCTACATCAATACTATTCACAACTTCTATTCCTCCTTGAGTAGTTCCTACACTTACTAAATACCCTGTTGCTTCTGCAATTTCATTCCAAGAAATATCAGTATTCAACGGAACATTCGTTGAACCATTTATAGGATTCACTAAACTTGTACAACTAGGTGCTACTGGAATAAACTCTGTTTTAAAAGATTCTTCTCCACAACTTATTGCATCTCCTTCATCGTTATAAGGAGTTATAGTTACAAAAATATCGGTGTCTTCTGGTAAGTCTACAGGTAAATCATATGTTGTACTGTTACCTACATCAATACTATTAAGAATATCTGACCCTCCAGAAGTAGTTCCTACTGTAAGCCTATACCCATCTGCATTGCTTATAACATTCCATTCTAAATTTGTACTTACAGGTATATCTGTACCGCCAGCAAGTGGTAAGGTTAAATTGGTACAATTTGGTACTGTTGATGGAGTTGTAGACAGGGTAAAACTTTCTTCTGAACAAGGTCCTACTGCATCTCCATTTTCGTTTGAAGGTACAATAGTAACATGAACTGTTTCTCCTCCTGAAAAATCTGTAGCAAATTCATAAGTGGTAGCATTTACAACAGTTTCATTTATTATGGTTCCAGATGGTTCAATTCTAATTGTTAAAGCATATTCACGTGCATACAAAACAGATTCCCAAGTTAAATTGGTATTTACAGGAACATCTGTTGCTCCATTTAAAGGAGCTATTAACTGTGTACATTCTGGAATAGGACAATCTAAGACATCACCTGTAAAAGACCATCCAAAATCATCAATCATTGATTGTCTTTCTTCTACAGCATCACAATATGGAAGAGTGTTAGCTCCTAGATTTATTCCAGGTGTTAGTGTTTGTTCAGACCATGCAATAAGCGTATTGTCATAATTTACTCTGGTAAGAGCTGTATTATCTAACATATTTTGCATGTTGGTTACACCACTAATATTCCAATCACCTAAATCTTGATTAAAAGCTGTAGCGTTATTAAACATAGCGTTCATAGATACCGTATTTAATAACCATTGGTTTAAAGATTGATTAAACAAACTTGCACCTTGAAACATTCTATCCATGTTTATCACTGCTGTTGGTCTCCAATTATTAATAGGTTGATTAAAGTTTATTGCACCATTAAACATATCTTGCATGGTGGTTACTCTCCTGATATTCCAACTTCCAATAGCACCATCAAAAGCTTTTGCTCCGTAAAACATTCCTTGCATGTTAGTTACAGATGCTACATTCCATGAATCTAAAGATTGATTAAATGATGCTGCATTTCTAAACATATCTTGCATTGTCGTTACAAAGGAAACATTCCAGTTTTTGATATCTTGATTAAAAACTAAAGCTCCATAAAACATTTCAGCCATTGTTTGGGCTTTTCCTGTATTCCATCCATTTAATGGTTTGTCGAATATTTTTGCTCCCCTAAACATAGCTTCAAAATTTGTAACCACAGCTACGTCCCAACTTTCTATATCTTGATTAAAAACAATAGCTTCTTCAAACATTGAAGGCATCAAGGTAACCGAACTCACATCCCAATTATTTAATGGTTGGTTAAACAATTCTGCTCTTTCAAACATGCTACTCATATTAGCTACAGCACTAACATCCCAATTATTTAATGGTTGATTAAAAGATTTTGCACTTTGAAACATACTAGACATGTTAACTACAGAGTTTACATCCCAACTATTTAAAGGTTGATTGAAGGCAATACTATACCTGAACATTCCAGACATATTGGTTACATTAGTAACATTCCAACTATCTATGTTTTGATTAAATTCTGAGGCAGATGAAAACATATAACTCATATTAGTTACATTACTAACATTCCAATTATCTAATGGTTGATTAAAAGATCTTGCACTTTGAAACATAGAGTTCATATCAGTAACTAAAGACACATTCCACGAATTTAGTGATTGATTAAAATCAACACATGCTAGAAACATTTCAGACATATTAGTAACATTACTTACATCCCAATTATTAAGTGGTTGGTTAAACACTTCTGTTCTTTCAAACATACTACTCATATTGATAACATTACTTACATCCCAATTATTAAGTGGTTGATTAAATACTTTTGCTCCTTCAAACATACTACCCATATTAGTAACATTACTTACATCCCAATTATTAAGATTCTGATTAAATACAACTGCACTCAGAAACATTCTTCCCATATCTGTAACATTTCCAGTATTCCAATTCCCTATATCTTGATTAAACTTTATAGCACTACCAAACATATAGTTCATGTTCGTAACATTACCCACATCCCAATTATTAAGTGGCTGATTATAAATTGAGGCTCCCCTAAACATACTACGCATGTTGGTTATATTACTTACATCCCAATCGTTAATATTTCCATTAAATTTTATACACGAACTAAACATGCTTTCCATATCCGTTACTTTACTAAGATTGGGAATATCTGTAGCCTTGTATTCCATATTTCTACAGCTTTCAAAAGCTTCATACATACTTTCCCATACTTGAGTACCCCATTGATCTATTGATAGTAGCTTATAGGAATCTCCAACGTACTCATGTTTAGGAGAGGGAAAAGTACCTATAATGCTTACTGTATAAACTCCTGGTGTAAGATATGTATGCGTAATATCTCCTGTGACATTATGGTTGTATTGTCCATCTCCCCAATCTATAGAATAATTATATGTTAGGTATTTTGGGTAACCTGAATTTGTTTCTATTTTTAATTGATTTATTGGTGTGGTAAATGAGTATGGTGATTGTATACTTGTATCGTAAGTAAGTTTAAATGCTTCTGGACTATTTACCCAACTCTCTATTACTGTAAAACTAATTTCTTGGCAACCTGTTGCTGGTCCTTCAGCGTTATACGGAACAACTGTTACATATACAGTGTCTCCTGGGCTAAATTCATTAGTAAAGTCTACTCCTACTACATTTCCTACATCTTCATTATTATATATAACCTGTGAAATCGCTCCGTTTTCTCTTCTTACACTAATTCTGTATCCTGTAGCATTAGGTGCTGGATTCCAACGAATATCGCTATTAGCAGGAACTTGTGTGTCACCTACTTTCGGCATCGTTATCTCTGTACATAATACATAAGAACAGTTTACAACATCTCCCGTTATAATCCATCCATTATTATCTATTAAGCTCTGTCTCTGGTTTAACGCATCACAATAATTAAGATTTGTTGCTCCTAAATTAACACCACTTTTTACTGTTTGTAAAGACCAAGCTGTAAGAATTTCATCATAATTTTCTTGAGAAACACCACTATTCGACAACATATTTGTCATGTTTGTAACACTAGATATGTCCCAAACTCCTATATTTTGATTAAATGAGCTAGCCTGATTAAACATATAAGACATATTTCTGGCAGCCGTGGTTACCCACATGCTTATATCTTGATTAAAGGATATAGCTCTATCAAACATATATTGAAAATTGGTAACTTTACTTACATTCCAATTGTTTAAAGGTTGGTTAAAAACTTCTGCTTGCTGGAATATGTTACTCATATTAGTAACATTGCTTACATCCCAAGTATTTAAAGGTTGATTAAAAGCTTCTGTTCTTTCAAACATGCTTTCCATAATTGTAACACCACCAATATTCCAAGTACTTATGTCTTGATTAAATATACCTGCCCCCTCAAACATTCCTCTCATATTAATAACACTACTTACATCCCAACTACCAATATCTTGGTTAAAACCTAAATTGTCACGAAACATATAACTCATATCAGTAACATTACTTACATTCCAAGTATCTATAGGTTGATTAAAAACGGTTCTCCCTAGCCATCCATCAAACATACCTGACATATTAGTAACATTACTTACATTCCAAGTATCTATAGGTTGATTAAAAGTTCGATTACTAAAAAACATTTGAGACATATCAGTAACATTACTTACATTCCAAGTGTTTAAAGGCTGATTGAATTTAGATCGACTAAATGTACCCTTCATTGTTGTAACATTACTCACATTCCAATTTTCTATTGGGTTATTAAAACTAGACTCTTTGAATGTCTCAATCATATTGGTAACGTTACTAACATTCCAGTTGTTCATGGGCTGGTTATATGCACTTGTATAATAAAAGGCACCTTGCATGTTAACAACATTCGCTACATTCCAATTATTAATATTTTGGTTGAATTTAATAGCTTTAAACAGGAAGTTTTCTAAGGTAGTTACAGATGATGTATCCCAGTTACCTATAGGCTCATTGAAGTTTTCTGCAGATCTAAAGGTGTTAGACATATCTGTTACATTAGATGTATCCCACTGATCTAAAGGTCTATTAAAAATTTCGCAATCCATAAATAATCCTGATATATTAGTTATGTTACTCATATTCCAATTATTCATAATCCCATTAAATAATGAACAACCTCTAAAAGCATTTTGTAAACTAGTAACTTGACTTAAATCTGGTGGAGTAATGGCATCAAAATTTAGATTTGAACATCCATAGAATGCATTTTCCATACTTTGCCATTGAATTGTACCCCAAGACAATATTTCAATAATTTTGTCAACGTCTCCAGTATTGTTAAAATAGATTGCAGGAAACGTACCATCTATTTTAATTGTGTAAGTTCCTTGTGTAGCATAGGTATGAGTAATATCTCCTGTTACATTTGAATCTATATTTCCATCTCCCCAGTCAACGGTATAAGAATACGTATAAGCTGAATTGGTTGGTATGGTTATTTCATTATCTGCAGAAGAACCAGTACTAACATTTGCTGTATTCCACAAAGAAGTAAATGATTGTGAAAATAATTGATTTGTTAAAACAAAAAATAGGAATATTAATCCATTTCTTGAAAAGTTATGTCTTGATTTTTTCATTTTCGCATGCTTTTTATATCGACTAAATCGTTTTAGCCTTAACATATAAAAGGTAATTGTACTAGCAAACCTATACTCCGTATAGTTACCTTAAAATTAAGATGCGCAAGATATAACTGTTCGTTATTTTAGAGGTATCACCCTAAAGAGTGGAACCTGATTTATTCATTTTTTCACGGTATTCAGTAGGGGTATAACCTGTTTGTTCTTTGAATACACGGTTAAAAGTTGTTTTACTTTTGAAACCAGAATCGTAAGCAACAGCTAGTATTTTATAATTTTTATTAGTTGGTAAACCTAACAATCTCTTTGCTTCTTCGATTCGATATGAATTAATAAGTTGATAAAAATTGGTATCAAACTCAAAAGAAAGTACTTCTGATAAATGGTGACTGCTTAATGCTAATTTTTGAGCAAAACTTGCTTGAGTTAAATCGTGATTTAAATATACTTTTTCTTCTTCAATCACCTTTGCTATTTTTTGTTTGAAAGAGATTCTATCTTCTGGAGATAATGAGGAGTTTTTGTATTTCTCTGTTATAACATTTATTCCGTCTACTTCTCTTTTTGTTTTCTTAATTGTATTTTTTTGATCATTCCTTTTTATATAAATCCAGAACAACCCTCCCAACCCAAAAACACAAAAAGTACTAAACCATAATATTGTTTTTTGCTGTTCTGACAAAAAAATTGCCGTCTCTTTTTGATCTAAAATTGCTTTTTCTTTTGCTTTTATTTCCTCTTTTAACTCGTCTGTTATTGCTTTTTTTTGGTTATTAAGAACAGCTATACGTATTTCATTGTATTTTTTCTCTGCATTTATAAAAGCTACTTTTTTATCTAATTCTTGGTACACTTTGGTAAGGTTTTCATAGCATACCATTATTATTTCTTCTATATTTTTTTCAGCAGCTATACTTAGTGCCTGATTTAAATGTTTTTCTGCCTCATTATAAGACTTCAACTTTAAATTTGCTACCCCTATATTTACCAAAAGCCATGCTTTTACTCTTGTGTTTTTTTTAAAATACTTATAATTATTGGCTTCACTTGCTGTTTCTATAGCTTTTTGGTAGGCACCTAATTTATAGTGAGAGTTACTAATATGATTTAACGATGTTAATATAATACTTTCATTACCCTTTTTTTCTGCTATTCTTTTTACCTGATTTGCATATACCAAAGATTCCTTTTCATTATCTAAAGCTGAATAACTTATTGACAAACCATTTAAAGCCCCCATTTTCATTAAATCTGGTGTCTTAGTATCTTCAGCATTTTTTAACACCTTTTTCATTGTTTCTATGCTTTTTTCATATAGCTCTACGTTATTATAGGTGTTTCCTAAATTAACCAAAACTAGTGTTTGAGTATGTTTGTCATTTGGTATTTTCTCTGCTATGATTAAAGCTTTCCTATACAATGTAATAGCCTCTACATATGCTGCTTGCATATTTAAGTTTATCGCCTGATTGACCATTGCTTTAACTTGAAAAGCTGTTAGGTTATTTTTTTTTGAAATAAAATATAATGAATCACTATAAATCTTATGTAATTTATAATTCCCTTCTTTATAGCTTTTTTGTACCAGCTTTAAATAGCGCTCAGTCTCTTCAAGATTTTCTGTAGCTTGATCTTCTAAACCATCTTGACTATAAACTTGAGTGACTACACATAAAAATAAATAAAGTGCTATTTTTTTTATCAATCTTTCCTTCTTTTAAGGTTTACATACAATTTTTACAAAATTAAGGTAATGTACAATTTTAAAAATGTTTTATTAATAAAAAACATGACCTCTTTCCATAACAAAATCAAACACTTACTTCACTTGGTAACATTCCAAAGTGATTTTTAAACGCTTTTGAAAACTGACTTAAATTAGAATACCCCATTAAAAAACCTGTTTCTGACACAGAGTAGTTACCTTGTTTTAAGGTTTCCATCGCTTTTTCCATTTTATTTTTTAAATGATATTTATACGGAGTTGTTCCTAAAACTTGTTTAAAAAGACGTTTAAACTTTGATAAACTCATTCCTGCTATACCTGAAAGATCGTTTAACAAAATTTCTTTTTCAGGGTTTGTATCTAGCACTTTTCTTACCTTCATTAACTGCTGTAAATCATTTGGATGTATATTTTGTTTACCTTCTTTTAAAGGTCTACTTCCAAAACGGATAAATAAATAATCGACTATTTGTATAACGTTAGAAATTGATGTTAACCTATTATCTTGGTTTAAATCAATTTTCTTTAATAAATCTTTGAGTTTATAATCTAAATTTTCCGATAAATATATAGGGCTTTCACAACTAAAAAAACCTCTTAAACTCTTATGATCGTCTAATACGTTTTTAAACAACCATTCTTTAGAAATAAGAATATTAAAAGCTTTTATTCTTTGGTTTTTAGGTAGTAATGCTTTTGATGCTGTGGTAGAAGAACTCAATACCATATTTACATTTTCAAAACTTTGCCTAAACGTTTTTCCTTCTGCACATCTTATTATTTCTGTATCGGACAAATAAAAATCAACTAAATAAAAATCATTTGTGTTTTTAGGTATTCGAAATAAACCTATTTCATCATGCAAAGTATAATCTATTTGTTGCGCCCATAAACCTTCTTGCACTTCTATATATTTCATTTTTCCTTTACCTAACTCTTCTTTAAGAGTAAGCTCGGTCCCTATGATTTCTATAGGTAATGTTTTACCTAACTCTGCAAAAAAATCTTTGGGTTGTGCAAGTTGATATTTTATTATTCTTTCCTTCATTTACTTATATGACGATCTCTAACATCAAAAATAATTATTTTAAAACAATCTCTTTTATCAAAAAAAAAGTGCCATAAGTTTTACAACTCCATGACACTTCTTAAAACCACAAACTTACATCCCTATTTAGTGGTAGGTTTTAAAGAATTTAAATTATTAACAATCATATATTCCAATAATACTTCTTTCGGGTAATCGTCAAACAAATTATCGGCATCAAACAAACGACGTTCTAAATCACTTAAATATAATTTGCTAAATAATTCAAGGTCTGCATCTGGTCTTATTTCTCCATTACTTTTAGCTTCTTCAAGTAACTTCATTACATCTGTTGAAACTACATCTTTAGTAATTTCTTTATAAGCATCGTACGCATTAGGATAGTACTTTTTTAACCCGAAAATAAATGACGGTTTAAATTTAACTACGTATTTAAAAATTACTTCATAAACTGCTATTACCTTATCTAAAGCTAATTCATTAGAATTAAGAATAGGTTCAACATCAATTTTAAATTCATTTATTAGCGCTTTGATACTTTCTATAATCAATTCTTCTTTGGATGAAAAACAAGTATAGATTGTTTTTTTAGATATTCCGAGTAATTCGGCTATTTCATCCATTGTAGTATGTTTACTACCAAAAGCTATAAACTTTTCTTTAGCTACATCGATAAGTTTTTTCCTATTACTCATAATAAAACAATCTTATTTCCAACCGCCTCCTAATGCTTCATATAAATTCACTACACTTAATAACTGATTTAATTTGTTATTGATAACGTTTAATTCAGCATTCAATGCACTTTCTCTTGCGGTTAATAAATCTAAATAATTTGCATATCCGTTTTTCAATAATTCTTCAGAGTTTGCTTCTGCTCTACGCAACGCTTCAACTTCATTTTTTCTATACTCGAACTTCTCTGTTTCTGCATTATAATCGAAAAGTGCATTAGAAACCTCATTTCCTGCTGTTAACAATGTTTTCTTAAAGTTTAACAACGCTTGTTCTTGTTGTGCTTTTGCTACTTCATGTTGCGTTCTAATTTTTCTTTGATTGAAAATTGGTTGAGTTAATCCGCCCACAATATTAGCAAACAACGAATTTGCACTTATCAACTCATCTAACTCTAAGCTTTGAAAACCACCATTTGCAGTTACGGTTAACGATGGATAAAAGTTACTTTTTGCTACATTAGTCATTTCAAAAGCATTGATTAAACCATATTCAGCAGCCTTTACATCTGGTCTATTACTTAATAATGTAGCCGGTACGCCAAGGTTAATAGCTGCATTAAGCTCTTGCTGATCTAACTTACTTCTTTCAATAACTACAGAAGTTCTACCTAACAATAGATTTAACGTGTTTTCTGCTTTAAAGATTGCTGCTTCTAAATCAACTTTTAAAGCTTTAGCTTTGTTATATTGAGCTATATTCTGATCTACAGCAACCTGTGTTACTTGACCTGCATTTTTCAATTCTTTAATAGTACTTACACTACTCTCTCTAGTCTCAATGGTTTGTTCTGTTATTTCTAACTGTGCATCTAACGCTACTAATTGATAATATGTAGACGCTATAGCTGAAACTAATTTTGTTTTAACCGCTTGGTGAGCTGCAACACTTTGTAAATAACCTGCTTTTCCTGCTCTTTTATTACTACGTATTTTTCCCCAGATATCTGCTTCCCATGAAAGATTAGCTGCTAAGTTAAATTGATCAAAATGATCAATATCTAAACCTGAAGCTTCTATTTGTCTTCCTACCTGACTACCTTTTGAAAAATAATTTCTTGACACAGAGCCGTTAGCACTTAAAGTAGGTAAATACCCTGCTTTACCTTGTTTCATATAAGCCTCAGCAGCTGCCATTTGTTGAATAGCCACACGAATATCAAGATTGTTTTGAAGCCCTTCATCAATATATTGCTTTAAATGAGCATCAGTAAACATATCTTTCCAAGACACATCTGCCATTGAAAGACTATCTTGTGGTAAATTATCGGTACGATACAAGTGTTCTGTTTCTTTTAGTTCAGGACGAGCGTAGTCTTTTGCTACAAAACAACTTTGTAAGGTTGTAGCCATTACGACTACAACCAAGGTTTTATTTATAAGTTTCATAATTAATCTTCTTTAGTTTCAACAACAGCTGGCTTACTTGATACTTTTTCTTGTAACCATTGGAAAAGGATGAATAAAATAGGGATTACAAATACTCCTAAAATTGTACCAATTAACATTCCTCCTGCTGCTCCTGTTCCGATAGAATTGTTTCCTTCTGCTCCTACTCCTTTTGCTAATACTAATGGCATTAACCCTAAGATAAAAGCAAATGATGTCATTAAAATTGGACGTAAACGTGCTTTTGCTCCATGAATAGCCGCATCTACTATACTTTCACCGTTTTTCCTTCTTTGTACTGCGAATTCTACAATAAGAATTGCATTTTTTGCCAAGAGTCCTACCAGCATAATCAGTGCAATTTGGAAGTAAATATTGTTTTCTAAGCCCATTACTTTTGTTGAGAAGAATGCTCCGAAAACCCCTAAAGGTAACGAGAAGATTACTGCTAATGGTAAAATATAACTTTCATATTGCGCTGCTAGTAAAAAGTAAACAAAAACAAGAACTAATAAGAAAATTACAACTGTTTGGTTACCCGCACTTACCTCTTCACGAGATAAACCAGAATAAGCAACATCATAATTACTTGGTAAGTTTTTAATTTCTTCGTTTACAATAGCTATCGCATCACCTGTACTATATCCTGGGTTTGCTGCTCCGTTAATTTTTGTTGAGTTATATAAATTAAAACGTGTTACTGATTGTGGACCATACACTCTTTTTAATTTTACAAACTGTGTTATTGGAGCCATTTCTCCACTACCCGTTTTTATATACAATTCATTTAATGAATTAGCATCGCTACGATCTTCTGGTAATGCTTGAACATATACACGGTATTGTTTACCAAACCTTGCAAAGTCAGCTGCATAAACCCCTCCAATATATCCTTGTAAGGTTGAGAAAATACTACTTATAGAAACTCCGTATTTTTTAGCTAACGGTACATCAATATCTAATTCATATTGAGGATATTTTGTATTGAATGATGATTGCCCATACTGAATTTCTGGATGTTTCATCAAATTCCCAATAAACTGTTGTGTTGTCTTATCTAAATCTTCAAAACTTCCTCCTGATTTATCTAATAAGTTTACTTCAAATCCTCCTGAAAGACCAAAACCTGGAATACTAGGTGGGGCGAAGAAAATAATATTAGCATCAGGAATTGTAGCTGCAACACCAAACAGTTTACCAATAATAGCATTAGCTGATTGATCATCTGCCTCTCTCTTATCCCAATCTTCTAACTTCACGAAACCTAAACCGTAATTGGTTCCTGCTCCACTAATTAAACTTCTACCATTAATTACCGTTACTCCTCTAACTCCAGGAATTTCTTTTGCTTTCTTATACATTTCCTGTGTTACCACATTTGTTCTATCCATAGAAGCACCTGCTGGTAACTCTACGTTCATAAAGATAATACCACGATCTTCACTAGGAACAAATCCTGTAGGCGTTGTATTAGCAGCCCACCAAATTCCTACTCCTGAAAGAACTAATATTAATCCTGTTACCCATTTATTTTTATATAAAAAGGCTAATGATCTTCCATAACGTTCTGTCGTAGCATTGAATCCTGCATTAAATCGGTCATAAAACTTTTGTAAAAAACTTTTGTTTTCATCTTCATGATCATCATGCCCTTTTAAGAATAAAGCACACAGCGCTGGACTTAACGTTAATGCGTTTACTGCCGAAATTAAAATTGCCACAATAAGTGTAATACCAAACTGCTCGTAGAATACTCCTGTTGGTCCTTGAATAAAGGTTACAGGAATAAATACCGCTGCCATTACTAAAGTAATCGAAATAATTGCTCCTGAAATTTCATGCATTGCATCTAAGGTAGCTGCTTTTGCATCTGTAGCTCCTTCATCTATTTTAGCATGTACCGCTTCAACAACTACGATTGCGTCATCTACCACAATACCAATTGCTAATACTAATGCGAATAATGTTAGGAGATTAATCGAATATCCGAATAAGTTTAAGAAAAAGAACGTACCTACAATTGCTACTGGTACTGCAATTGCCGGAATTAACGTTGAACGGAAATCTTGTAAGAAAATAAATACTACTAAGAATACTAATAAGAAAGCTTCTATTAACGTATTTCTTACCTTATTCATTGAAGCTGTTAAGAAGTTATTTGTATCGTAATTAATCTCGTATTTAATCCCCTCAGGAAAATCTTGTGATAAACGATTTAATTCTAACTTAATATTTTCAATAATTTCTTGTGCGTTAGATCCTGCTGTTTGATAAACTCCCATGTTTACAGAAGGGTGTCCTTCAGTAAAACCAAAAGAATCGTATCCTTGTGCATCTAATTCAACCTTAGCTACATCTTTTAATCGTAAATACTCTCCGTTATCTAATGCTTTTATAATGATATTTTCGTACTGATTTTCTGTTTTAAAGCGTCCGCTATATTTAATATTGTACGAAAATGCTTGTCCGTCGTTTTGTCCTAATGAACCTGCAGAAGCCTCTAAACTTTGCTCTCTTAAAGCAGCTGTAACTTCGGTTGGAACTAAATTATACGCTGCTAATTTTTCTGGTTTTAACCATATACGCATAGCGTAATCTTGGTTAGAGAACACATTTACATTACCTACACCATTTACCCTTTGAAGTGCTGGTATAACATTAATTTTTAAATAGTTTTGAACAAAAGTAGCGTTATAATCTTCGTTTTCAGAATATACTGATAAGAACATTAACGCCGATGTTTGTTGCTTTTGAGTTGTTACCCCTGTTTGAATTACCTCTTGTGGTAATAAAGGGTTTGCTCTAGCAACACGGTTTTGTACGTTTACTGCAGCAATATCCGGATCAGTATTTTGATCAAAATATACTGTAATGTTTGCTGTACCATTATTAGATGCAGAAGAAGTCATATAAGTCATTCCTTCTACCCCGTTAATTTGTTCTTCTATGGGAATGATAACACTTTCTAAAATGGTTTCAGCACTCGCACCAGGATAAACTGCATTTACCTGAATGGTAGGCGGTGCAATATCTGGATATTGTTCAACAGGTAAAGTTGTGTACCCTAAAACACCCAGAATAACTATGATAATCGAAATAACGGTAGATAATACCGGTCTTTCTATAAATGTTTTTAACATAATTTACTGATCTAAAATATTATTGAAATAGGGGTTTAATAGGCTTTACAATACTATCGAAAGCCACCTTTTGTGGTTGAACAGGCATTCCGTTTCTTAACTTACCAATACCTTTAACTACAATTAAATCGTCCTTTTTTATACCTGAACCAACAACATATAACATTTCGCTTTTATCTTTAACAGTAATTAAAGTTGAATTTGCTGTATTGTTTTCTCCTACACTGTAAACATAAGTTTGTCCTTGTTGCTCATAAGTAGCTGATTGTGGCACTACTAAAGCTTCTTCATACAATTTAGGTATTTTAATTGTTCCACTATTTCCATTAGTTAATAACCTGTTAGGATTATCAAAAACAGCTCTAAAACTCACTGTACCTGTCTTAGCATCAATTTGACCTGTAACAGTTTCAATCGTTCCTTTTTCTTCATAAGCTTGCCCGTTAGCTAAAACTAATTCTACCTTAGGAAAATTCTTAATTTTTTCTTGTAGATTTTTACCTTCTGTTTGCTGAAGAAAATTTAAATATTCTGTTTCATTCATAGAAAAGTATGCAAACACTTTTTTAATACTTGCTACAGTAGTTAACGGTTTTGCACTAGTAGCACTTACAAGAGAACCTTCTCTGTAAGGAATTGCTCCTACATAACCATCTACAGAACTTCTTACTGTAGCATAACCTATATTTGCCACCACACTATTATAAGCACTTTTAGCTTGCGCCAACTTTGCTTTTGCCGTTTCTAATTGAACTGGACTTATAATATTTTTCTCTACTAAAGGCTTTAGTTTTTCTACCTCAACTTGTGCAGCGTTAACATTTGCTTTTGCTGCTCCTGCATCTTGGCTTAACGATTGTGTTTCTAGTTTGAATAAAGTTTGACCTCTTCTTACTTTTTGCCCTTCATCTACCAAAACTTTTTGGATATAACCCGAAACTTTAGCTCTTACTTCACTATTGACAGTACCTTCAATAGTTGTTGGATAACTTGTATATGCTGTAACATTTTTTTGAGGAACAGCTACAACTGCTAAAGGCAAAGCTCTTTGTTGGTTGGCAGCCTGTTGTTGCTCTTTCTTACAGCTTGTAAAAGCCATAGCAACAATACCAAGCATAGTAATACCGTATATTCTTGTTTTTTTCATTTTTTTATAATTAGTGTTTGTGGTTTACAATTGTTTCTTTCAATTTGATAATAGATGTTATTGCTCCATCTAAAAATTCGATAAAACTATCGTGAAAACCTAATTCAAATTGGTTTTCTTCTTCTAAAGTTTCATTAGCTTCTTCTTTATAAGCCTTTATTTCTATATGTAATTGCTTCTCTCCTTTCCATTCTTCAACCATGTCACTAATCCCCTGAAGCATTGTATCTTTATTTAAAACAAAATACTTTTTTCTATCTCCTGTCTTAGTAAAGTAATTCACCTTTTTTAAATCTTGTAAGTGGTTAAGGTGTGTTGATATTGTGCTTTTACTCGCGCAAAGACCAGATACTAGGTCTTCAAAAGTTGTCCCTTGTTTTCCTGTTAAAATGATATGTGAAAAAATTCTTGCAGCTACAGGAGCCATTTGTTCTTTTTTCTCTATAAAGATCCCTAGCTTTTCAACTAATTCACATTTTCTCTTTTCTACTTGATTCATCTTCATTTAAAAATTTACTTTGCAAAAATAAGTTTAGTTCGGAACAAACCGAACTAAACGAAGTTAAAAAATTGTTAAATAGTTTTTTAACAAAGATGATATGTATTTGTTTTCAGTATTTTACTTCACTACTTTTAAAAATGAGATGGTTTCTATCCCTTCTTTATTGTAAAATTTTAGTGAATCGCCTTTGACTTTAAAACTAACTGAACTTTGTAACATTTTAAGATAATCAGCACCAACTTGCATATCTCTACACATTTTTTGTGTAGCTGCTATCTGCCCTATTACAATTTTACTTTCTGAGATTTTATTAATCTGGGCTGTATAATTGTTACACCCATTATTTCCAGACAATATCATTTCATCTAATGAAATATTTATACGAGGAGTTTTTACCATTCGATTAATCGGAGCTCCTTCTATTCTAGTAGCAATCCAATTTCCACCCAACGAAACTTCTAATTCTTTTTTAGCTGATTTTGTGAAAGATACGATTTTTTTTCCTTCTTTATTAAAGAAAATCAAGTTGTTCCCTTTAATTAAATAGGTATTTATTTCTCCTAAAGCTTTATTATAACTATTGGCTACATCCATTATAAAACACATTCTTCTAGTAGTTGCCACTGTTTTAATTTTTAAACTTTGTGAGGTAACATTTGATATTTGACCTGTATAATTATTACAACTATCATTTCCTGAAACTCTATTTTTATTTAAGTCAATCGTTAAACTTGGAGCATTTGTTGTTTCATTAAACTCTTTATTATACAAACTTGTAACATTCCATTCTCCAGCTAAATAAGTTCTGATGTCTACATGACTCTCAATTTTTTCAATAAACGTATACATTAAACTAGAGGCATCTGCTGGTACATCTTTAGCGTTTAATCGTTCTACTCTCACTTTTATTTTCTGAAGCATTCCTTCTTCAAAAGTAAATCCTTCAATAGGGGCATAAAAAAATTCCCAAGTCGCATCCGCAATATTATTTCCTTTATAAATATTTAAGCAATTCATCTTGCCAGCACCAGCACTACATTCTGTTTTTATACCACTTACCCAAAACACCTCTTCTGTATTTTTTGCATTCTTTAAACTACCACATGATTGCAACACTAATGAAACAATTATTGGTAAAAACAAACTCACTTTTTTCATCTTACTTATCTTATTTACAGTATTAATAATCTTTACAAAATTAAGCCTCGAAAAACCATACAACTACTCCTCAAGGATTATCAATTACCCCCAAACGTTCAAAAAGTAAGCCAACATAAAAAAATCAAAACTCATTCATTTTAAAAAAAACAAACAAACACCATATAAAAAACATAAAAATCAACTTATTAACATGTAATTTGATTTATTTTTAAAAAAATCTTATATTCACAAGCAGTTACGAAATTAAGTTTGTTTAAAACAAGCTAAAAAAACACAAACTTATTCGTAATAATTCTCCTTAAAATTAAAAGGACATATTACTGTATATTATTAAATATATACTGTTGAAATTCGGCTTTAATCTATTTTAATGATTCAGCCAGCTATGATATTTGTTTTTTTTAAAATTTAAGTCCCTCAGCTATGAGTTTTTACTTCATTCTTTTCAAAAAGGGTTGATACAAACGTAAAGTTTTTCAATCTTAAAAGTCTTTTTTACCATTTTAAATAATGCGTTGCTCAACTCAGTAAACAAACCACTAATATACTTACTGAGTGGTACCTGATTTTTTTTGCATCCAATTATCAACTATTATGAGAAAAACTACTCATGCACTTTTAGTGCCTTTAAAATTTTGCTTACAAGTAAAATTCGTCGTGATATGTATTTTTTTATTCACAAACCATTCTTTTTCTAACACTAATAACAACTACAAAAAACTTAACTATTATTCACCTCCTATTACAGTTCCTTGTAACACAGAAGAACCCGTTGCAATCACCTCATCCACCTTTACCGACTTAACCACATCAAGTGATACAAGTGGTTTTTGTTTGTTAGGATGCGGAATTTCTAATCTTAACAATTTAACAGATTCCGATCTTACAAACTACACTACTGTATCCACATTGCTAGGATTAGGAGTAACCCATACAATTACAGCAACCGATGAAACAACCGATGAATATTTTGAAGCTGGAAGTTATGCTGGTTTTTTAATAGAAAATAGTTCTGTTGCTCAAATAGATTTACTCGGTTCAATCACCATAAGAACTTATCTAAACGGTACTGAACAAGAAACAAGTTCTGGAAATTCATTGGTAACATTAGATAGCTCTCTACTTAATAATGATCAATTCTATGTAGGCTTTTATACAACTTTAGATTATGATAGTATTGAAATTTCCGCTACTAGTTTAGCTGGTATTGCATCAAGCACTAATATTTATTATCCTGTTACTAACAGTTTTTGCGTTGGTCCTACTTTAGAGTCCAATACCCCTACTGTACTAAACAAACCTGATTTTCCTGCTCGTATTGTTGATGAACGTACTGGAATGGGAGGTCTTCTAAATGTTGGTACTGTTACAAACACCAATTCAGCAATTGATTCAAACAGTAACACATACGCTAGTATTGATTTTACCCTAGGAGTTATAGCTACTGGTAGTATTTCAATAAAAGATGAATTAACAAATTATCTTGCACAAATTTATGTAGGTTTTGATATTGAAAATGCATCTGTTTTAAATCTAGAACTACTTGATGGAATTACCATAACAACTTATTTAGATGGAGTTCTACAAGAAGTTAAAACAGGAAGCTCTGAACTACTATCCGTAGACAGCGGCTTGTTATTTACTGGAACTGAACGTTCTCAAGTAGGTTTTGTTACTTCATTACCTTTTGATGAAGTTCAATTATCCATTCAACAGACTCTTTCTTTAGATTTAGGAAGCACTAGAGTTTATGGTCTCATATTAGAAGCTTTTAGTGAGGGTGATTTAAACTGTGATACAGCTACGTTATTAAATAATCCTTCTCAACCTGTAATAATTAATAACACAAACACTGGTGTAAACGGAGTAGCTTGTGTAGCTTGTGAAGTAGATAACGCAACAAATATTATTAGCGAAAGTGAATCTGACTTTGCTATGATAAATGTAACTGCTGGTGTTGCAAGCACAGCTTCTATTTCAGTTGAAAATGTACTAAGTAATTTTCCTTCTGGAAGTTCTGCAGGTTTTGTTATTAGGGATACAAATGACCTTTTACAATTAGATTTATTAAACTCTCTAACTATAACAACATATTTAGATGGTTCAGTACAAGAAACACAATCTGGAAATAATTTACTAGCTCTTGAAGCATTGGGGTTAATAAATATAACTCCATCTACAACTAATGGTTTTTATTTAGTAGGATTTTCTACTTCACTTGAATACGATGAAGTTCAGCTTACTGTCAGTTCACTCGCTGCTACTATTAATAGTATAGAAGTTTATGGTAGCTATGTAGACAATTCAATAAAAATATCTGGAAGTACAATAAAAGAAACATCTATAGGAGCTTCAGATGGAAGTATTTCTCTATCTGTATCTGGAGGAACACCTCCTTACACCTATCTATGGAGTCCTGGAGGTCAAACATCTTCTTCTATTTCTGGTTTAACCCAAGGAAGCTACAATGTAACAGTAACAGATGCTAACGAGTGTCAATCTACAGCAGAATATATTATTTTTACTGATGGTGTACAATATCCTATTCCTTGTAATACAGAAAATCCTGTAGCTATAACAAATGATAATTTTACAGATTTAACAGTAGGTGAAAATACTTCTGGACTCTGTGTAGTAGGCTGTGGAATTTCAGACGCTAATAATATTATAGATACCGACCCTTCTAGCTTTGCTTCTGTATCAACGCTTGTTGGTCTTGGAGTAACACATACTTTAACAGTAACAGATAATACAGCTAGTGAGTTTATCGAATCAGGTGGTTACGCAGGTTTTTTGATAGAGAATACTTCCTTGCTTCAAGCCGATCTTTTAAATGCCATTACAATAACAACTTATCTTGATGGAACACAGCAAGAAACGAATACAAGTACTTCCTTACTAACTTTAGATAGTCCTATTTTAGGAGACGATCAATTTTACGTTGGCTTTTACACCTCAATGAATTATGATGCCGTTGAAATCTCAATTTCAAGTTTAGCTGGAGTAGCATCAACAACAAACATTTATGCAGCTGTAACAAATAGATTTTGTGAAGGACCTGAATTAACTTGTAACACGGCTACTCAACTTACCAAACCAAACTTTCCTGTTAGAGCTGTAGAGGAGCATACAGGAAATGGAGGGCTTTTAACACTGGGAAGCGTTAACAACATTAACAATGCTATCGATTCTGACACTTCAAACTATGCTTCTATAAACTTATTAGCTGGGGTAGCAGGTACAGCATCTATAGCTTATAAAAACGAAATTACCAATTATGCCGCTGATACTTTTGCTGGTTTTAATATTGAAAACACCTCTCTTCTAAACACTCAATTGTTTGACGCCATTACTATTTCAACTTATTTAGATGGAGTACTTGTTGAATCAAAAACAGGTGCAACTGAGTTACTTCCTATATATTCTGGATTATTATTAACAGGAAGTCAATCTGTACGATTAGGATTCATAACCACAGCCCCCTTTGACGAAGTACAACTTTCTATAACACAAACTCTTTCTTTAAATTTAGGTAGTACCCGAATTTATGGAATGGTACTTCAATCTTTCTGCCCAGGAACAATTAATTGTGATGAACCTTACGTAATATCAAACCCCAGTAATTCGGTTATTATTAACAACGAAAATACAGGAACCGATGGTGTTGCTTGTATTGCTTGCGAAGTTGACAATGCCGTAAATGTTATATCTGAAGACAATTCTGATTATGCTCTTATAAACATTGTAGCTGGTGTAGCAGGAAGTGCTTCAATTTCAGTTCAAGATGTACTTGTTGATTACCCTGCTGGTACACAAGCTGGATTTGTGATTAGAGATACAAATGATTTACTTCAAGCAGACTTGTTAAATACACTCACCATCACAACTTATCTTGATGGCGTTCAACAAGAGCAACAAACAGCAAACAACCTACTCGCTATTGAAGCTCTAGGTTTAGTAAATATTACTCCAACTAGCACAGATAGTTTTTATGTTGTAGCTTTTGACACTAGCACTAGTTTTGATGAAGTTCAATTAACTGTAAACTCATTAGTTGCAGCAGTAAACTCAATTGAAGTTTACGGTGGATATATTGATGCTACTAGTACATCTTTTTGTCAACAAGCAGATATTGCTTTATTGAAAGAAGGTGTTTTTAATGACCTAGATAATGACGGATGTGCAAATCCAGGTGAAACAATTACATATACTTATACCGTAACCAATACAGGCAATGTTAGCATTACAAACGTTGAATTAACAGACCCTATTTCTCCTTCTCCTTTAACATTAGACTCTGGTGATACTGATGGTGATAACGAACTAGATGTTGACGAAACATGGATATACTCACTAGACTATATTATTACTCAAGACGATATTGACAATGGTTCTGTTACTGGTCAAGCTACTGTAACTGGAGTGAGCGCAGGAGGAACTAACGTAAGTGATCTATCTGACGATAACAGCATATTAGAAGACGATCCAACTATAGTTAGTTTATGCCAAACTGAAGATATAGCACTGATTAAACAAGGTACAATTAATGATGAAAACGGTGATGGTTGTAGCGATGATGGAGAAACTATAACTTTTTTCCTTTCTGTAATAAACACAGGAAACACAACACTAAATTCGGTAGTAGTAATCGACCCCTTAATATCAGTCTCTTACAGTTCAGGAGACACTGACTCAGATAATGAATTAGATGTTGATGAAGTGTGGATATACACAGGGGCTTATATTATTACTCCGCCTGATATCGCAAATACATCTGTAGAAAATCAAGCAACTGTACAAGCAAGTACCGTTTCCGGAGGTACAGTAACTGATGCATCAGACGACAACAGTGTTCTAGAGGATGACATAACATCTATTGATTTATGTCAAGCACCAGATATCGCCATTGTTAAGACAGCTACTTTTAACGATGAAAATTCAGATGGGTGTAGTAATGTTGGTGAAACTATAACGTATACAATGGCAGTTACCAACCAAGGAAATACTGGTTTAGTAAATGTAACTGTAAATGATCCTCTACTAGGTGGAGTTGTTACTCTAGATTCAGGAGATTTAAACACCAACAATACACTTGATATAGGTGAAATATGGATTTATACTGCTGATTACGCCTTAACACAAGTAAATATTGATACTGGATCAATTACTAATCAAGCTACAGCTAGTGGAGAATCATCACTAGGCGTAATTGTTACAGATTTATCTGATGACAATAGTGTACTTGAAGATGACCAAACACAAACTACATTGTGTCAATCCGATGGTGTTGCACTTATTAAGACAGCCACTTTCAATGACGAAAATACTGATGGTTGTAGTGATATTGGTGAAACAATAACTTATAACTTTACACTAACCAACACAGGAAATACAAGCATTACAAATGTTGTTCTAACCGACCCTATGCTTGGTGGTACAATTCCTCTTGTATCTGGTGACACTGACAATGACAATCAACTTGACACTAATGAAACTTGGAATTATTCTGCAAGTTATACTATTACACAATCTGATATTGATAACGGTTCTGTAAACAACCAAGCAACTGTTACAGGTACAAGTATCAGTGGTAATAATGTAATTGACTTATCTGATAATGATAGTATACTTGAAGACAATCAAACACAAACTACATTGTGTCAATCCGATGGTATTGCACTTATTAAAACAGCTACTTTCAATGACGAAAATACAGATGGTTGTAGTAACATAGGGGAAACAATAACTTATAATTTTACACTTACAAACACTGGTAATACCACTATTACGAATGTGGTACTTACTGACCCAATGCTTGGTGGTACAATTACTCTTGCATCTGGTGACAATGACAGTGACAATCAACTTGATATTAATGAAACTTGGAGTTATTCTGCTAGTTACACCGTTACTCAAGCTAACATTGATAATGGTTCAGTTAATAATCAAGCAACTGTTACAGGTACAAGTATTAGCGGTAATAATGTAAGTGACTTATCTGATAATGATAGTATTCTTGAAGACGATCAAACACAAACTACATTGTGTCAATCCGATGGTATTGCACTTATTAAAACAGCTACTTTCAATGACGAAAATACAGATGGTTGTAGTGATATTGGTGAAACGATAACTTATAACTTTACGCTTACAAATACAGGAAACACTACTATTACAAATGTAGTGCTTACTGACCCAATGCTTGGTGGTACAATTACTCTTGCATCTGGTGATACCAATAACGACAATCAACTTGACACTAATGAAACTTGGAATTATTCTGCTAGTTACACCATTACTCAATCTGATATTGATAACGGTTCTGTAAACAACCAAGCAACTGTTACAGGTACAAGTATCAGTGGTAATAATGTAAGTGACTTATCTGATAATAATAGTATACTTGAAGATGATCAAACACAAACTACATTGTGTCAATCAGATGGTATTGCACTTATTAAAACTGCTAATTTTAATGACGAAAATACAGATGGTTGTAGCGATGTAGGAGAAACAATAACTTACAATTTTACATTAACCAATACAGGGAGTACAAGTATTACAAATGTAATTCTAACTGACAACATGCTTGGAGGTACTATAACACTAGCTTCAGGGGACACAGATAACGACAACCAACTTGATGCTAACGAAACTTGGATTTATACGGCCAATTATAATATTACATTAAATGATATTATTACAGGTTCTGTTAGTAATCAAGCAACCGTTACAGGTGTAAGTATTAACGGTAAAGATGTAAGTGATTTATCAGATGATAATAGTATTCTTGAAGATGATCAAACACAAACTATCTTATGTCAATCGAGTAATATTTCCCTTGAAAAAACAAGTACTTTCAACGATTCTAACGGAGATGGTTATGCTAACTTAGGAGAAACCATTACATATAATTTCACTATTTACAACACTGGAGCTTTAACGCTATATAATATTACCTTACAAGATAATCTTCCTGGTGTTTTAATAAATGGTGGATCTATCTCTCAATTGTCTCCTGGTGGTATAGATAACACAACTTTTACAGCTACTTATACCATAACCCAACAAGATTTAGACAATGAAATGGTAACAAATCAAGCATTGGTAACTGCAGAAGACCTCTCTGGAAATCAGGTTACCGATACTTCAGATGATCCAGAAAACCTGGACAATATTGACCCAGATAATGATGGTGATCCTGATGATCCAACAATAACTGATTTACCAATAGAGGATATTGAATTTGAAATTTTCAATGCTATGTCTCCTGACGAAGATGGTTCAAATGATTTCTTTAGAATTAACGGTATAGAAAACTACCCTAATAATAATCTTAAAATTTTTAATAGATGGGGTGTTTTAGTTTATCAAACTGATGCTTATGGTATTAACGGAAATGTATTCAGAGGAATGTCAGAAGGACGTGCTACAGTTAGTAAAGAACAAAAACTACCAACAGGTACTTATTTCTATATACTCACACGGTGGGATTCTGACCAAGAAGCTATGACTAACAAAGGGTATTTATACCTAAAAAGAAATTAAAAACCCCGAAATCTAATGAAACATTTTTCTATATTACTCTTAATAATTGCTAGTGTAAATGTGTGTTTTTCTCAACAAGATGCACAATACACACAATACATGTATAACACTCAAATTATAAACCCTGGTTATATTGGCTCAAAAAACGCTCTTGGTTTTGGTTTGTTATACAGAACACAATGGGCGGGGTTTGACGGAGCGCCCAATACTGGAACCTTTACTTTTAATACTCCTTTAGGGTTACTTAAACGAAACGCAATAGGACTCTCTATTGTTAACGATCGAATAGGTCCTTCTAACGAAACAGGTATTACAATAGACTATGCGTATTCTCTTTTATTGTCAGGAAATTCAAGAATATCGTTCGGTATTAAAGGAGGATTAAGCATACTCGATGTAGACTATACTAAACTTAATATTTATGATGAAAATGATTGGCAATTTGCAGAAAATATTGATAAGAAAGTCCAACCCCAAATAGGTGCTGGTATTTATTATAACGATGACAAACTCTATCTTGGATTATCAGTACCTAATTTCTTTAATTCAAAACATTACAATGCTAATAACACTAATAATAGTAATGAAGATGCTATTGCAATAGAGCGCTTGCATTACTTTTTTATAGCAGGGTATGTTTTTGATATTAATGAGAGCATACGGTTTAAACCCGCAACCATGCTTAAATGGGTTAACGGGTCTCCATTTCAAGTTGATGTTTCTGCCAATTTTTTATTCAACAATAAATTTACCTTAGGAGCTTCTTATAGATGGGATGCCGCAATTAGCGCCATGGCAGGATTTCAAATTTCAGAACAATTTTTCTTAGGAGTGGGCTATGATTTTCAAACTACCGATATACAAGATCATAGTAATGGTTCCTATGAGTTTTTCTTAAAGTTTGACCTTTTTAACAATCCTGAACGCATACTCACCCCAAGGTTCTTCTAAATTCAAAAAATTATGAAAAAATATATAACTATAAGTCTTTTATGTTTTAGCATTAGTGTTTTAGCTCAAGCTTCTAAGCTAGAAAAAGCTAATATCAATTATGATAAGTATAATTATATTGATGCTCGAGAAATTTATTTAAAGGTCGCTGAAAAAGGATACAAATCTGCCGAATTATACAGAAAAATAGGAGACACCTACTATTTTAACAGCCAATACTCTGGTGCTGCTAAATGGTATTATAACCTAACCAAAGAGTTTCCTAATGAAACTACTGGAATAGACTACTTTCGAGCTGCTCAATGCTTAAAAAGCATCAACCAACCCGAAGAAGCAGAAAAATTAATGAAAATTTACAAAGATAAAGGTGGGCAAGTTATCGATGTAACATCCTATGAGAATGTTGCTGATACTCTTTTTAAAAAAGGAGTTCATAATAAACTTTTTGAAATAGAGAAAATCCCTATTAATACCGAGTTTTCAGATTTTGGCCCTGCTTTTTATGGCAACAACATAGTATTTGCTTCTAGCAGAAAAATGTCTCCTGCTTTAAATGAACAGTCTAATGACCTAGATGGATGGAACAACAAACCTTTTCTAAATCTTTATCAAGCTACTTTAGATAAAGACATGAATTTTGGAAAAGTATCCGCGTTTAATGGAACTGTTAATTCTCCTTATCATGAATCAACCGCTGTTTTTACAAAAGATGGAAAAACCATGTATTTTACCAGAAACAACTATTTAAATGGTAAAAAGAAAAAAGACAAAAACCATGTTGTTAGACTTAAAATATACAAAGCCACTAAAAATGGAGATACATGGGGTAATGTAAAAGAATTACCTTTTAACAATGACAATTATTCCGTAGGTCATCCAGCATTGAGTCCTGAAGAAGATAAATTATATTTTTCTTCTGATATGCCAGGAACTTTAGGAATGTCTGATATTTGGTATGTGAAAATTTTAGGGGAAGATATTTACACTCAACCTACCAACCTTGGTGATAAAATCAACACCGCTAAACGAGAAACTTTTCCATTTATAAGTAAAAAAAACAACCTATATTTTTCAAGTGATGGACATTCAGGCATGGGTGGTTTAGATATTTTTGTTACTAAATTAGAAAATGATTCTCACAAAGAAATTTCAACCTTTGGAGAACCTATAAATAGTATAAAAGATGATTTTAGTTTTATTATAAAGGAAGGAAGAATTGGTTATTTTGCTTCAAACAGAGAAGGCAAAAAAGGAAGTGAAAGTGATGATATTTATCAAATTTGGGAACGTTGCCAAATTACCATTCAAGGCCCTGTTACCGATAAAGCTACTGGTGAATTAATTCCGAATGCAGAAGTTACTTTAATAGACAGTAATAATAACGAAATAAAAACAATAACTGTTGGTAATGATGCTACTTTCACCTTTCTATTAGACTGTCAAGAGCAATACACTTTAAGAGCTAAAAAGGAAAGATATCATCCTAAAGAAAAAATAATAGAAACTCCCAATAACCCTAAGACCATTGAAATGCCTATTAAACTGAATATGCCTTTAAATCTAGAACTTTCAGATCCTTGTCCTCCAAATGATTTAGGATGTAGACTAACCCTACAACCTATTTACTTTGATTATGATAAATCTAACATTCGTCCAGATGCTGAAATTGAATTGGCTAAAATTTTAGCTGCTTTAAAAGAATATCCTATTCTAAAAATTCATATTGAATCACACACCGATTCAAGAGGTAACGATGCTTATAATCTAAAGCTTTCAGAGCAAAGAGCGCAAGCCACGTTAAAATGGTTACTCAAACAAGGAATAGACAAAGATAGAATATCAGCCAAAGGTTATGGCGAATCACAACTAATTAACAAGTGTACAAACTCTACAAAATGTACTGAAGAAGAGCATCAACTCAACCGTAGATCAATGTTTATTATTAAAGAATAACTCTTTCTTTCAAAAAGCTTCTCTTGCATAGAGAAGCTTTTTACTTTTTATTATTTCTTACAAAATAGGCGCTAACAAACGAGCTACTCTTTCTGCAAATCTTATAAAAATAGACCTGCTATTCCACTGCTTTACATCTATTTTTTCGCTGTGCTTTAAATCTTCTAAAAAGGCTTCTTTTAACTGAAGAGCTAGTTCTTTATCATAAACCAAAGCATTAATTTCAAAATTGAGCTCAAAACTACGTTCATCTAAATTTGCAGTTCCTACGGAGCTAATTAACTCGTCAAAAACCATAGTTTTTGCATGTACAAACCCTTTTTTATATCTATATACCTCAACTCCAATCTCTAACACTTCTTTATAAAAAGAATTAGACACTCCGTTTACCAATTTAGAATCTGAAACACTGGGTACTAATAATTTTATATTCACTCCACTTAAACTAGCAATTTTAAGCGCATCTAAAAAAGACGCTCTTGGAACAAAATAAGGCGTAGTTATCAGAATTTCTTTTTTTGATAATAAAATTGCTTGAATGAGCGCATACATTATATCTGGGTGATCAGAATCTGGTCCGCTAGAAATCACCTGAACTAACTGAGTATGCTCGCTTGTTATTTTTTGTTTATCTATAGGGAAAAGTTCTTCTTCTACGATAACATTTTGATCAGCACAAAAGTTCCAATCTGCTAAAAAAACACGTTGTAAGTTCAACACAGCCAACCCTTCAATTTTTATATGTGTATCCCGCCAATAACGATTGAACTTATTAGGATTTATATACCTTTCTGAAACATTAATTCCTCCTATAAAACCAACTTGACCATCAACAACAATAATTTTTCTATGGTTTCGATAGTTGATTCTGTTTGCTAACAGTAACCATTTTATTTTATAGAAAGGATATGCTTCAACACCACATTCAATTAAAGAATCTACGAATGATTTACGAATATCTTTACTTCCAAAATCATCATATATAAAACGTACTTTTACACCTTCAGCAGCTTTTTCTTTTAAAACATCACCTATCTGTTTTCCTATAGCATCGTTTTGGTAGATATAATATTCAATATGTATATGGTTTTTAGCTGCTTTTAATGCTTTGATAACTTCAGGAAATTTGTGCTCTCCGTTTAGTAACAAACTAACTTTATTATTACTTGTTAAAACATTTTCTTGATGTATAAACTTAGAAAGATTGTAAAAGTGTTTTAGTTGAACTTTTGATGTTGATAACGTTTTCTTTGTGTAGTTTTTAAGCTGTTCTTTAAGTTCTATAAAAATACTCTTATCTACTTCGAGTTTTTTATTGTAGAGCTTATAGGTTCTATGGTTTATACCTACAGTTAAGTAAATAATTATTCCTCCGACAGGAAAAAAGATAAGTAAAAATAAGTAAGCTATTGCTTTAGGTGGTGTTGAGGTATTGATGATAATAACCGCAACGGTAAGAACAATAGCTATGTATAGAATTAAGAGTAATGTTGTGAGCACAATATAAATACCTTTTGGTTAAAGATATTTAAAATATCATAAATCCTATACTTAGCTATTAAAAAAGTAATTTACCTTAATTAACAACCTCAATTACATCTTTATAAGGTCTTCTCGATTTCGGCATAACTTCAGGCTGATAACGATCGTCTTTGGCTCTGTACCCTACTGATAAAGCAAAAAGAGGTTTGTAAGCTGACATTCCTAAAATATCCATATACTTTTCAGGTTCTATACCTTCCATAGGGGTAGAATCTAACCCTAATGCGATAGAGGTACTCATAGCAACTCCTAACGCAATGTATACTTGTTTTGCTAACCATACTCGTAAATCGTTTTCTGGTATGTTAGCTTTTATGCTATTATACCAATCACCAAGAGCTGTTGGTAGCTCTTTATCAACTACTTTTTGAAAAGCATCTAAGTCTTCTGCCACACTAAAAACGATTAATAAATCTGCCTGATTCACTTTTTCAGTGTTATGAAGTGAAGCATCCGCTAGTTTACTTTTTATTGCTGGATTTTGTACAAACGTAAACTTCCAAGGTTGAATATTAATAGACGAAGGTGCTAAATGCAATACTTCTTTTAACTCCTCTATCTTTTCTTGTGGTATTTTTTTACTACTATCGTATTTTTTGGTTGCGTAGCGTTTTTTTGCTAATTCTGATGGTTTCATAATTCTTGTTTTTAAACATTTATTATCTTCTACTACGTACTCTAACAGGAACTAATTGTTGTTTTTGTGTCAGAGTATTTACTCTTAATAAGACACTCTCTATCTTACTTAAAAGATTCATTATTGTTTTCATACTCATTTTATCCAATAGACTATAATTACTTTACAAATTTACTTCTTATAACCTCTTAATCAATACCCTTAAAAGCCTAAACACTACTCCTAAAAGTATATTTTAACCTACTTACCCTTTTTTAAAAATACTTCTGCTAATAGTTTTTGCGATTTTAGTCGTGCCTCGTGATTACCTGTAATAGTTTGCAACATAATTTCATCAGTTCCATAAACTTCAGCTATTTGAGTTAACCAACCGTATAATTTTTCAGGAGTACTTGCTAAAACTTTTGGTGGTTGTTTCGGGTCTATTAATTCTTCTGGTTTCTTAAACCTATCCCCTAGTAATTCTAAAGCAGTATCTTCATCCTCAAGCAAACTTTGAGTATCTGCCTTTGTTCTTAAACGATGTTCAAATAATTGAAAAGGAGCAGTCATTCGATGCGCTTCTTTTTCAGTTTCCGCAGCAAAAACATTCAACGCTAACATTAATTGTGGTTTTCTGCTTCCCGATTCGTGTGCTATTGGTTTGAAATTTTGATGGTAATGCTGAGCTATTCCGTAAGACATTGTAGGGTTGATAAAACCTGCAAAAGCATAACGCAAACCTAACTCGGCAGCAGCATTAGAACTCCAAGGACTAGACCCTAACAACCAAAACTCAGGAGTAGTGCCATTGTGATGTGACTTTATCTCAGAAAAAGGATTTTCAGCATCAAAATCTTGATTCATCCAATGCAACAATTCTATCAACTGATCTGCTGAATCATTTATGTTTTGACGATATACAGATCGATGTCGTTGCAATGCCATATCCACTATTTGTCCTCCAGTAGCCCTTCCAATTCCCATGTCTATCCTTTTAGGAAACAATTCTTCCAAACTATTAAAAGTTTCTGCTACTTTAAACGGACTATAGTGGTTTAACAAAACAGCTCCTGAACCTACTTTGATATTCTTAGTTTGCGCTGCAATAAACGGAATCATCACTTCTGGTGTACGTCCTGCCCCTGTTCCTGCCGCATGATGTTCAGCTACCCAAAAACGAGAAAACCCTAACGCATCTGCTTGTTGTGCTAATTCTAAACTATTCATTAAGCTCTTGTGTCTGTCTCCATTCTTTGGCACGATAGATAAATCTAATACTGAAAGCTTCATAATTTTATACTAAAAAGATTAATAGCACAAATTTACTCTCATTACCCCTTCTTATATACCCTTAAAAGCCTAAACACTACCCCTAAAAGATCAGCTAAAGGATTATAAACACCACTTTTTCAGCCCCTTATTTATTTCTAGATTTTAAAATAAAAATATTTTCTCAAAAAATGTGCAGATTTTGTACAAGTATAAAAACAAAAAAAGCCTTAACTCTTTACGAATTAAGGCTTTACTATTTCTATTTGTACGGGCGGAGAGACTCGAACTCTCACACCTCACGGCACTAGATCCTAAGTCTAGCGTGTCTACCAATTCCACCACGCCCGCGTACTTTGAATTTGTGGATGCAAATATAAACATTACTTGCAAACTACCAAGAACAAGTATACTATTTTTCTTATTTTTGAAGTTCATTAATATTCAACCCATGCAAAACGTAAAAGATTACATAGCTCAACATAAAGATCGATTTATTAATGAGCTTATCGATTTATTGAAAATTCCATCAGTAAGTGCAGATCCAGCTTACAATCAAGATGTATTAAATACTGCTTATGCGGTAAAAGAAAGCTTAGAAAAAGCAGGATGTGATAAAGTAGAGATTTGTGAAACTCCTGGATATCCTATTGTTTATGGAGAAAAAATAATTGATCCTAACTTACCTACAGTTTTAGTTTACGGTCATTACGATGTACAACCTGCTGACCCTATCGACTTATGGACTTCTCCTCCTTTCGAACCAGTTATTAAAAAAACAGACATACACCCTGAAGGAGCTATTTTTGCTCGTGGTGCTTGTGATGACAAAGGGCAAATGTATATGCATGTAAAAGCATTAGAATACATGACACATACAGGAAATTTACCTTGTAATGTGAAGTTTATGATTGAAGGTGAAGAAGAAGTTGGTTCTGAAAGCTTAGCGTGGTTTGTTCCTAGAAACAAAGAAAAGTTAGCCAATGATGTGATTTTAATTTCTGATACGGGAATGATTGCTAACGACATTCCTTCAATTACTACTGGTTTACGCGGATTAAGTTATGTAGAAGTTGAAGTAACGGGACCTAATAGAGACTTACATTCAGGTTTATATGGAGGCGCAGTAGCAAATCCTATTAACATTTTAACACAAATGATTGCTTCTTTACACGATGAGAACAATCATATTACCATCCCAGGATTTTATGATAAAGTAGAAGAGTTATCTCGTGAAGAGCGTGATGAAATGGCAAAAGCACCATTCTCATTAGAAGATTATAAAGCTGCGTTAGATATTGATGATGTTCACGGAGAAGCTGGTTATACTACGAACGAACGTAACTCTATCCGCCCTACTTTAGACGTAAACGGAATTTGGGGAGGATATACTGGTGAAGGAGCAAAAACTGTGATTGCTTCAAAAGCTTATGCAAAAATATCAATGCGTTTAGTACCAGGACAAGAATGGGAAGAAATTACTGAATTGTTCAAAAAACATTTTGAGAGTATCGCTCCAAAATCGGTTAAAGTAGAAGTAAAACCTCATCATGGAGGTCAAGGATACGTAACACCTATTGACAATATTGGATATCAAGCAGCAAGTAAAGCCTACCAAGAAACGTTTGGAGTCACTCCAATTCCACAACGAAGTGGTGGAAGTATTCCTATTGTTGCTTTATTTGAACAAGAATTAAAGAGTAAGACTATTTTAATGGGATTCGGATTAAACTCAGATGCAATTCATTCACCAAACGAGCATTTTGGAGTATGGAATTACTTAAAAGGAATTGAAACCATTCCATATTTCTATCAGTATTTTACTGAGTTATCTAAATAATAACACAAAAAAAGTCATTACATCTGTAATGACTTTTTTTATAAAGATATATACCAAGTAGTTCTAAACCACAACGAATTCTTTTTTGGTGTATCTAGCAATTTTCCTAAACGATAGTCAAGTCCAAACTCTAGTTTGTCTTTTTTAGAAAGCTGGTATCCTAAATATGGAGATAATCGTACCTCTAAATCTTCTTCATTAAACTGCCACAAATATTCATTTGACAACTTTACATACCATTCTTTAACATCTACTTTATCTCCTGACAATGCTTTTTCTAAAGAGGCTCGATAACGAGTTCTGTATTGAGGTTTAGCTCCTGATTCAAAAAATTGTTCAAAACCAAAGCGATGCCCTAATTTAAGTGCATCAAAACTTTGCACTAAATTAAAATGTTGAACTGTACGATGAATAATATCATCATCTTTAAATCGAATAATATACCCTACATTAAAAGATTTATTCACATCTGATTTTATCGAAAAAATACTGGATACATCTACTAAACTATGAGAAAAAGCAAACTCGTCTTCATAAAAAACTTCCCTTGCCTCTATACTATTTACCCATTTTGTAGTTGAAGATGTTTTTGCTGATACTACTACTTTAGGTAACCAACCTGATGTAAAACTTGTTTGCCCATTAACCGACACTACAAACAATACAAGCACTAAAAACACAAGTCCCTTTTTCATTAGAATTCTAAATTTAGTGAATTAGACGGGGCAAACTTTAATTGCTTTACAATTGTTCCGTCAGGGTTAATAAGTACTTCATATAAACTTGTAGATTGTGTTTTTCTTCCTTTAAGTACTATTTCATAAAGCGTGTCTATTTTATATTCTTTATCACCGTTAATCAGCCCTTTCAATGTTTGCTCATCCGATTTCCATTGAACTTGAATTTTCCTTATCGTAAACTTTTCAAATTCATTCTTTAATGAATTTTCAATATTCTTTCTAATAGATGGTTCTATCTGCTTCCATTTAATCTTCTTTTCAACATCTAGCACATTACCTTTTATATCAAATTCTACACTGTACTTATAACTATTTTTATAAGACTTTGCTTCAATCGCTTTTCCATCTTGACTTTCTTCCATGTACCATTTTACTTTTTTATCAAACTTACATTGTTTAATAAAGTTTTGTGCTTTTAACGGAACTTCTTCTAATGAAATTCGAAACTCACGCTCAAATTTTTCTTGAGAAAACCCCGAAAACACACAGAATAACAAAAGTGTTATTATAAATCTCATACTTTATTTTTTTCTTCAAAATAACAAATATTTACCTGTTACTTAGATAAGGAATTTATTAATTCTTTATTAAAAAAACACTCTACACTTGTAGAATTAAAAATTATTTCTACATTTGTAGAGTTAATTCTAATCTTGTAGAAATGCAATTATCAAAAACCGAAGAACAAGTAATGCAATACTTATGGAAGCTAAAAAAAGCTTTTATGAAAGATATTTTAGCTGAATTTCCCGAACCGAAACCTGCAACAACAACTGTTGCCACCTTATTAAAAAGGATGAAGGATAAAGGTTTTGTAGATTATAAACTATACGGAAAATCAAGAGAGTATTTTCCTATGGTTAAAAAATCAGATTACTTTTCGAAGCATGTAAACGGATTAATTAAAAACTTTTTTAACAATTCTGCGAGTCAATTTGCTTCATTTTTTACTGAAAAAACGGATTTATCGGTTTCAGAATTGGAAGATTTAAAAAAGATCATCGATCAGCAAATTAAAAAGCAACAATAATGATAACGTATTTTATCAAATCAGGAATTTGTTTAGCGTTGTTACTTGCCTTTTATCACTTGATATTAGAGCGAGAAAAAATGCATCAATTCAACCGATTTTATCTGTTGGGTAGCGTGTTGTTTTCCTTTTTAGCTCCATTGTATAAAATATATATTGAAGTTACCCCACAAGCTTCCGAACTATTTGTTCCAATGATTGTTGACAGCAACACGGCAACAGAGATTGTTACTTCTCAAACACAAGAAATAGATTATATGCTATATCTAGCCTTTGCTTATACAATAATTGCTTTGATTCTTTTGGTTCGCTTTATAAAAAATCTGGTTAGCATTTATCTCAAAATTAAACATCATCAAAAAATTAAAAAAGAAAAAGCTACCATCATCTTGGTTGATGACGCTATTAGTCCACATACATTTTGGAACTACATTTTCATTAACAAAGAAGAGTACAATTCAAATAAGATTGAAACTGAACTTTACACACACGAATTAACACATGCCTTACAAAAACACACGTTTGATGTATTACTTATTGAGTTTTTACAGGTGATTTTTTGGATAAACCCTACGTTTATATTCCTTAAAAAAGCTATTAAATTAAACCATGAATTTTTAGCTGATAACAAGGTAATTACAATTCATAAAAATACTACCGAGTACCAATATTTACTATTAAATAGAGCTGCTTGGAACAACGATTATTACTTGGCCAGTAATTTGAATTATTTATTAACTAAAAAAAGATTACTAATGATGACAAAACAAAGTTCTCGTACCAAAATCTTACTAAAAAAACTGGCAGTAATACCGGTACTAGCTGGATTTACATTACTTTTTGCCGAAAGAGTAGAAGCCTATGAAAGCGCAAATAATATCGAGTTTTTAGATGCTGTTATTGAGAAAAAAACAAAAGAAAACCTTTTTATTGCTTCAATTGAAAGGGACGACAACCATGTTCATTTAAAATGCTACAATTGTGAAAGATGGTCAGGACTAGAAATCCCTTTAAATAAAGAATATACTATTACAGATTGGGGATTTTCAACAGATAAACACGTAGAAATTGCAAAATATGCTTTTACCATTAAAGCAACAGAAAAAGAAGTTATTTTAAAAGGAATAAAAAATATTTCTTGGAATAGCATAATACCACCTTTAAACAACAAAAAACATTTCTTTAATCAACAAGGTTCTCTAGAGTACAAAAAAGATAATTTAGAAGAAGTAATTAAGCAATATGTCAAATTAGAAGCTCCAACCCTATTTATTGATCAAAAAACTAACAACTATTACCTAAATAACAGATTAATAAATATTGATAATATCAGAAGTGAATTTCTTAAAGAAACAAAAGGTGAAAAATCAAATTTAAAAATTTTTACTACAGGAAAAGTTTTAATGTCTCTTATAAAAACTATTCGTGAGAAACTGAGTAAAAAATATTTGGATGAGATTGTGTTAACTAATAGTCTTTCATATTTATATGAGGATGGAGTTTCTTTTAAAACTTCAAAAATTGAATATGATTCAATTCCAGCATTAAAAAGAATTGTTAACCGTAAAAATGAGACTTTTACTTATACAACAAAAGATGGTAGAGAAATTACTAAAAAGATATCTGAATTAACTGAAGAAGAAAAGAAAATACTACCACCACCTCCACCTCCAGTTAAATTAAAACAGAAGACTTTATCTAATAAACTATTCCAAGATTTTAAAAACACTAAAAAGTATGCCATTTGGATTGACGGAAAAGCAGTTAACAACAATGTTTTAAATAGTTATAAAAACACCGACTTTTATAACTACACTGGAAGTTTTGTTCACAAAAATGCAAGAAGTAAGCGTTTTCCTCAAGAGTATCAATATCAGTTAAACACAAAAGAATACATACAAAAAATCAAAAAACAGTTACCACCTCCTCCTTCAAAAAATAAAAAGAACGTTAATTCCGAGAAAAAATTAGGGTGGATAGTAGGTAATAAAGCACACGAGATTAACATACCTAATAAATCAAATGAAAAACTTAATGTATTTGATATAATTAGTCATGATAAAATTTTAAATAATTATACTATCAAAAGATATTTTTTAAACAACAAAGAAGTTCCAGAGCAACACCTTAAAAAAATAGACTACTTGAATTTGGAAACTACAAGGATGAAAAAGATAAGCGATGAAGAAATTAACATATACATAACCACAAAAAACTAATTTTGTTAAAAGCCTCTTAAATGAGGCTTTTTTTGTAACAGAACCCTAAATAACTCGTTATTAAACTATAAGCTTATTTTATGTTAAAACGATTTTTCCTTCTTTGTTCTGGAGCTGATTTAGATTTGCTACAAAAATGTGCTAATGGAGAGCAAAATAAATATGCGGGTATTGGTGCTACAGTTTTCTTCACTGCACTTATGGCAACTATTGCATCTGCTTACGCTTTGTATACTGTTTTTGACAATATGTATACTTCCGTTTTCTTCGGAATTGTTTGGGGGTTGTTAATTTTTAATTTAGATAGATTTATCGTTTCTACCATTAAAAAAAGTGAATCTAAACGAAAAGAACTTATACAAGTACTTCCTAGATTATTATTAGCAATGATTATTGCTATCGTAATCTCTAAACCGTTAGAATTAAAAATTTTTGAAAAAGAAATCAACTAAGTGTTATTGACTGAAAAAAACCAAATGACATTAGACAACAAAACTCAAATTGCGCAACAATTTACTCCTGAAATAGATAAAATAAATACTGAAATCGCTTCATTAAAAAACGAGATTATCTCCAAAGAACAGGAAGTCAATACACTTTATGAAACTTATATTGCGGAAGCTGAAGGAAGAAAGGGAACTAAACTTCTTGGTAAAGGTCCTGTTTATAAAGAAAAAAGAGAAAAACACGATGTTACTCTTGCTGAATTGAATCAGTTAAAAACTGAAAACACCAATAAGATTCAACAAAAAGAAGCTGCTATTGTTAATTTACTAGAAAATCAGAAACTGAAAGAAACACAAAGCCAACCTATTATTTCTAATTTTGATGGACTAATGGCGCGCGTTAATGCTTTAAACAAATTACCTTGGCTACCTTCCTTCTTTATATTCCTTTTATTTTTAGCGATAGAAACTGCTCCTATTTTTGCGAAACTCATCAGTTCAAAAAGTGAATACGATTATAAATTGGAAAATTATGAATCACAAGTAAAAACTTGGATTCAGCAACAAGCTCATCAAAGAGCAGCTATTTTACAAACCGACAAGGATCTTAACGATAAAGTTTACTCCGATTTAAAAACAGAAGAAGAACTACACAATTACAAACAAAAAATGGCTCGTAACTTAATGAAATTACAAACCGATTCATTTTATAAAAATCAACAGGAGAATTTGTAAAAACTACGATTTTTATATTCTATTATTTTTTATATTTTCGTTTTGCTGAAAACAAAATGAATTAATTGCATGAAAACTAACAAACTCACTATTTTTTTAATAGTGTTGATGCTATGTAGTACTATTTTTTCTCAAGAAGAACAAAACCTCTCTTCTCTTTTCATTTCAAAAGAACTAAAAGAAAATGCCAACGCTATACTACGGTTAAACGAATTAGTCATAATAGTAGAAGCCGTAGATCAACTTACAATTAAACAAAAAAGAATTGTTACTGTTCTTAATAAACTAGGGAAAGATCATATTGATGCTTATAAACATTATAATAATGATACTAAAATTACTCGTTTATCTGCTATTATTTATGATGCATTAGGAAATAAGTTAAAAAAATATTCTAAGAACGATTTTCAAGATGTTAGCGCTATTGATGGAGGTACACTATATTCAGACTCTAGGATTAAATTTTTAGAACATACCCCTACATCATATCCCTATACCGTAGTTTTTGAATCTGAAGTAAAAAACTCTTCAACAGCTTTTATTCCTAGATGGTTTCCTATTGAAAATTACTATTTATCTACAGAAAAAAGTGTCTATATTGTAAATAACCCACAAAACATTCCTTTTAAGAAAAGAGAAAAAAACTTCAATGGTTTTTCTATTAAAAACTCTTCTAATGATAATGTTTTAAATTACATGCTAACCAACCAACAAGCTATTAAACCTGAGTACTATACTATTGACTTTGAAGAATTAGTCCCAAATTTATCTTTAGCACTAGAAAACTTTAGTGTAAAAGGAATAAAAGGAAGTGCTTCCAATTGGATAGATTTAGGTAAATGGGAATACAATACTTTTTACAACCAAGAACAAAAAGTTTCTGAACAAACTAAATCAAAAATAATAGAGTTAACCAAAGACATTACTGACCCTATTGAAAAAGCTAAGAAAGTATATGAATATGTTCAAAACAAAACAAGATATATAAATGTTAGCGTAGGAATAGGCGGATTAAAACCTATAGAATCTCATGTAGTTGACAGGGTTGGGTATGGTGATTGTAAAGGTTTAACAAATTATACTCGCGCACTATTGAAACTAATTAATATTGATTCATATTTTGCTGAAGTCTTTGCCGGAAGCAAGAAAAAAAATATGGATTATACTTTTCCTCAGATACAAGGTAATCATGTTATTTTAAACATTCCTAATAATGGAAATGATATTTGGTTAGAATGTACCAGTCAAACTTTACCTTTTGGATTTTTAGGTGATTTTACTGACGACAGAAATGTGCTTGTAATTACTCCTGAAGGTGCTATCGCTAAAAGGACACCTGCTTATATTAATAAAGACAATTTACAGGTTAACAAAGCGACCATTAGGTTATTACCTGAAGGTAATATTTCAGCTCAACTTGAAAGAAAATCATATGGAACTCAATATGATGACAAATATTATATTGAAAATTATACTCAAAAAGAGCTTAACAAACATTACAAAACCAATGTTTGGAGTTATAATAATAATTTAGAAATCGAAGACATTAAGCATGTAAATAACAAAGAAAAAGTTGAGTTTACAGAAAGTCTTAATATCAAAATAGAAAAGTTTGCTACAGTTAGAGATAGCAGTTATTTGTTCAAACTAAATGTATTTAATAGAGTAACTGGAATTCCAAAAAAATACAGAAACAGGCAACGTTCTTTAGAAATAGAAAGAGGTTTTACAGATAAAGACGAATTTATCTTTGGTATTCCTCAAGGTTATACTTTAACGAATTTACCTGATGACATAAACATCACAAATAAATTTGGAACTTATAGTGTTCATTTTGAAAAGATAGATAGCACCTCTTTTAAATATAAAAGAGAGTTTTCTCTTATTAAAGGAGTGCACCCTAAAGAAAACTATAAAGACTACAGAAAATTTAGGAAAACAGTTGCTAAATACGATAATCTAAGAACAGAATTAACCAAACTATAAAATTACTATGAAAAAAGCATTACTCTTATTTACTTTAATATTTATTTATAATTTAAATGCTCAAGAAACAAAATTTGGAAAAGTTTCAAAAGAAGAATTAGAAGAAAGTATACACCCTATAGATTCTACTGCTGATGCTGCCTATCTTTTAAAAAATAGAAGAACTTATTTTAAATTTGACCAAAATAACGGATTTCAAGTTATTACTGATTATCATGAACGAATTAAGGTCTATACAAAGGAAGGGCTTGAGTATGCTACAAAAAAAATAATCTATTATAAGCCTGAAACGGGAGAGGTTGAAAAAATCACCTCATTAAAAGCATATACCTTTAACCTAGAAAATGGTAAAATTGTAGAACAAAAACCATCTAAAAAGGATATTTTTGATATAAAACTTAATAAATACAGAAGCCAAAAAAAAATAACATTTGCTAATGTTAAAGAGGGAAGTATTATAGACATAAAATACACTCTTATTTCGCCTTATTACGATATAAGAACTCTCAATTTCCAATACGGGATACCTGTTAAACAACTAAATACACAAATAGAAATTCCGGAGTATTTTGTTTTCAGCCAAAGAGCTAAAGGTTTTTTTAATATCACCCCAAAACAAACCTCAAAAGAAGGCTCTATAAATTGGACCTCAAAAACGAGACATCAAACCAGATCTGGCATGATGGGACATTCTATTAGTACTGAGTTTTCAAACCATACTAAAAAGTTTATTTTAAATGTATACAACTTTAACGATGAAAATATTCTTCCTCTTAAAGAAAACGAGCCTTTTTCGGGTAACATCAATAACTACAGAGGTGGTCTAGAGTTTGAACTTTCAGGTACTCGTTTTCCAAACTCAATGTATGAAAATTATGCTACAGATTGGAAAAGTGTTTGTAAAACAATTTATAACTCTTCAAGTTTTGGAGCTGAATTAGAAAAAACTAATTATTTTAAAGAAGATATAACTAATTTAGTAAGTATTACAAAAAATGACATTGATAAAATTGCACTAATATTCCAATTCGTTAAATCAAAAGTCAAATGGAATGAATATTATGGAAAGTTTACAGAAAAAGGGGTTAAAAAAGCCTACAAAGAAGGAGTTGGTAACGTAGCTGAAATTAATTTAATGTTAACCTCAATGCTTCAATATACAGGATTTGATGCAAATCCAGTTCTAACAAGCACTAGAGATAATGGAGTTTCATTATTCCCTACAAGTGAAGGCTTTAACTATGTTATATCCAAAGTAAACTTACCTAATGGAAAATATATTTTATTAGATGCTACTGAAGCTTTATCAGACTTCAATATACTTCCTTTTAGAACCTTGAACTGGTACGGAACAGAAATTCTTGAAAACGGAAATTCTCAACAGGTTAAACTTATCCCCTCAACCCTTGCTGAAGAAAATAATATTTTACATATAAAAATTGATGAATTAGGAGAAGTAAGCGGAATGTTACGAAAATCTTTAAAAGGGCATTCCGCAATGTTTTACCGCCAAAAGAATAATCTAAAAAAAGAAGAAGACCTTATAAACTCTATAGAAGATAAATATGATATAGAAATAGAAGATTTTAAAATTTTAAACAAAGAAAACCTATCAAAACCCATTGTTCAAAACTTAAAATTTTCTGGCGAAGATTTTATTGAAGAGGTTAACGATAAATTATATTTATCTCCTTTACTTTTCTTAGCCACAAAAGAAAGTCCTTTTAAATCAAAAGAAAGAAGCTTTCCTATTGATTTTGGTATGCCTTGGCAAGATCAAAATTCTGTTTCAATAATAGTTCCAGAATCTTATTCTATAGAATCTTATCCAGATGAATTAGCTATTGGTTTACCTGATAACCTAGGAGTATTCAAATACAAAGTAACAGTACAAAACAATAAAATCAAACTCTTTTCAGTAACCCAATTTAATTCTAATATAATAGCTCCTCAACATTATTTAGCAGTAAAAGATCTTTATAATCAACTAATTAAAAAACAAACCGAAAAAATTGTATTAACAAAAATATAATGAAAATCATATTATTTACTTTTACTTGTTTATTCTTCATTAATAGTTTTTCCCAAAAGAAAAGGTCCACAAAAATTGGGAACGTAGACGTACATGAATTAAACATGAATCAGTATGAAAAAGATACAACCGCAAATGCAGTTGTTCTTTACGAACATGCCAATTACTATATAGATGAAAGTAGAGACTACAAAAAAACTACCGATTATTATTTTAAAGTAAAAATATTAAAAAAAGAAGGCACTAATAGAGCCACCATAAAAATACCCTTTTATGGAGATGAAAAAATACATTCAATAAAAGGAATAACTTATAACATCTCAGAACACAATACAATTATTAAAAATCATTTAATTGATAAACAAGTTTATACAAAAGATCTCTATAGAGGATGGAAGGAAGTTACATTTACTTTACCCAACATTAAAAAAGGTAGCGTAATTGAATATACATACTCTGTTACCTCTCCTTACTCTAAAATTGATGATTGGTATTTTCAATCTGATATTCCTAAAATTAGAAGTGATTTTACTGCAGCAATTTTAGGAAACTGGAAGTATAACATAAGACTTGTAGGATTTCTTAATTTGAATAGAAGAGATGTTTCTGTAAAAAAAGGATGTGTTTATGTTCCTGGGTTAGGTGATGGTGCTTGTTTGATATTAGATTACGGAATAGACAATATTCCTGCTTTTAAGGAAGAAGATTATATGTTGAGTAAAGAAAACTTTATTTCTAAGCTTTGTTTTGATTTAGAATCTTTTCAAAACCCTAGAGGCGGAGTTGATAAATATACTAAAACATGGAAAGATGCAGATAAAACTTTGAAATATGATTTCTTAGACAATCAAACCTCTAAAAAAAGTTTCTTTAAAAACAACTTACCCCCTTCTCTTCTTTTAATTAACGATGATTTAGAAAGAGCCAAAAAAGTTTATTATTTTATTCAAAATTATTTTACTTGGAATGAAAAATACTGGCCATCAAAAAAAGTAAGAATTAAAGATGCTTTTGAAAATAAAACAGGGAATGTTTTTGATATTAATTTATCATTATACAACTCTTTAAAAGCAGCAAATATTGAAAGCTATCTAGTTTTAACTTCAACAAGAAACAAAGCAGTCCCTACAAGACTCCACCCAATAATTGACGACTTTAATTATTTACTAGTAAAAGCTATTATAAACAATAAAACATACTTTTTAGATGCTACTAATAAACAGTTACCTTTTGGCCTAGTACAACATGAATCGTTAAATGGTGATGGCAGAACTATGAATTTTGCTAGTGGTAGCTACTGGGAAACTATTAAGCTAAATAGAAAAAGCTTTAGAAATATTAAAGCCCAATTATCTTTCAATCAAGAAAATAGCTTAAGTGGTAATTTGATGGTTTCTAGTGATGGTTTCTACGCTGTAAATGATAGGGAGAACTTGAACTCTACAGACTCTGAAAGTTATATTGAAAATTTTGAGTCTAAGTACCCAAACATAGAAGTAATAAATTTAGAACATCAAAACTTAGAAGATAAAGAAAACACTTTACATCAAATTTATGAAATCACAACCGATCCTATAAATTTTGAAACTAAACTCAGAATCAACCCTTTTTTGATAGACAGGTATACTCAAAATCCTTTCAAACTTAATCAAAGAGACTATCCTGTTGATTATGGCTACCCTAGAAATCATACCTATATGCTTTCTTTAAAACTACCAGAAGGATATATAGTAAATAATTTACCAGAAAATAAAGTTTTGTCTTTACCAAATAAAGGCGGTAGGTTTATTATTAATTTTAAAAACTTAAATAATGTAATTAGTGTATACTCAAGAATAAACCTAAATAAAAGAGTTTATACGAGCGAAGAATATCATTATTTAAAAGAGTTTTACAACCAAATAATAAAAGCACAAGATACTTTTATTGAAATTGAAAAATCGAGTAATTAGTTACTCGATTTTTTTTATAAAGCTATTGCTATAGAATTTTTAACTTCACCAATAGTAAAAATACTATGAGTACTACCTATATGTTTTAAGGCCGTAATTTTATTTACCATAAACTCACGATATTCATCCATATCTTTTACGTAGATTTTTAAAATATAATCGTAATCTCCACTTACATGAAAACATTCAGTTACCTCTTCTAGCTTATTAATTTCTCTTTCAAAAACAGCAATATATTCTTTAGTATGCTTTTCTAATCGAATATGGCAAAACACCAAAAACGATTTTCCTATTTTATTCTTATTTACCAAAGCAACATACTGCTTAATAACCTCTTCTTTTTCTAGTTTTTTTATTCGTTCGTAAACTGCAGTAACCGATAACCCCAATTGCAAAGACAACTGTTTAGTTGTTTGTTTACTATCTACTTGGAGTAATTCCAACAATTTTCTGTCTATTTTATCTAACTTCATCTGAAAAAAAATCTATTTATTTAAGATTCTCCACAACAATAGCTGTAATAAAATCTAATAATCACCACAAATCTAGTCTAAAAAACCACAAAAACTATTTTCAATTGATTTTTTAACTCATAATATTGATTTTAGTAGTCGTTTAATAACTAATTCTAATTAACATGAAATTCAAACCTGCAAACAACATACAAGACTTACAATATTTTGGAGAATTTGGAGGAGTCAATCCATCTATTTCAGATTCTTCTACTTATACTTTCTTATCAGCAAAAACAATGTTTGATACCTTTGAAGGAAACACAGACGGTTGTTATTTATATTCTCGTCATTCTTCTCCTTCAAACTTATACTTAGCCGAAGCTTTAGCTGCTATGGAAGGAACAGAAACAGCCAATGTTGCTGCTACAGGTATGGGAGCTATTACCCCAACCATTTTGCAGATTTGTGGTGCAGGCGACCATATAGTTTCTAGCAGAACTATTTACGGAGGAACTTATGCTTTTCTTAAAAATTTTACTCCTAGAATTGGAATTGAAACTTCGTTTGTAGACATAACAAAGTTAGACATCGTAGAGGCTGCTATTAACAAAAACACTAAGATGATTTACTGCGAAACTGTAAGTAATCCACTATTAGAAGTAGCAGATATCAAAGCTTTATCAACTTTAGCAAAAAAACATAACTTACAACTAGTTGTAGATAACACTTTTTCTCCGTTATCAATCTCACCAGCTCAATTAGGTGCAGATATTGTAGTTCATAGTTTAACAAAATTCATCAACGGTTCATCTGACACCATGGGTGGCGTTGTTTGCGGAAGTACAGATTTTATCAATTCACAAAAAAGTGTTATTGATGGTGCTAGTATGTTATTAGGAGCTTCTATGGATTCTTTACGTGCTTCATCAATTCTAAAGAATATGAGGACTTTACACATCCGAATAAAACAACACAGTAAAAATGCTAGTTATTTAGCCGAAAAGTTTGAAGCTGATGGTTTAAAAACGGTATATCCTGGATTAAAATCACATCCTTCTCATGAAGTTTTTAAATCAATGATGAATGAAGAATATGGTTATGGAGGAATGCTAACTATCGATGCGGGTTCTTTAGACAAAGCCAATGCCTTAATGGAATTGATGCAAGATAAAAACTTAGGATATTTAGCAGTAAGTTTAGGCTTTTACAAAACATTATTCTCTGCTCCTGGTACCTCAACCTCTTCTGAAATACCTTTAGATGAACAAAAAGAAATGGGATTGACCGATGGATTAATTCGTTTTTCAATTGGTTTAGACAATGATATTGAACGCACCTATCAGATGATGAAAGAGTGTATGAAGGAAGTTGGTGTATTGTAAACACACTAAATTCATATTTTTAAACCTGTCACTTTAAACAGTATAAAAGCTATTGACTTTTTTCACACTGTTTAAAGTGACATTTTTGTTTATCTATCATTTCTTTTCAATTTTTCTTAAAGAAAGTCTTTAACTGATTCGATTTGTGTAATTCTATTCAAAATCGTAACATTACAATCCGAAAAATACTACACATGCAAGACGACAAAAACCTTTCAGAAATTAAAATTGAAGATCAAAAAATAATTCAAAATAAAGAGCTTAGTATTTGGGAAGCATTAATTCCTGTTTTTGCTTTAATTGCAATGTTAGCTTATAATGTATATGTTTTTGGTGATGATGCTTTAAGTGGTAGTAATCAATTTATATTATTACTAGGAGGTGCTGTTGCTGCTATTGTAGGATTCAGAAACAAGGTTTCTTATGAAAGAATGATAGAGGAAGTTGCTGAGAATATTAAATCTACAGCAGGAGCCATATTAATACTCTTAATGGTAGGTTCTTTAGCAGGAACATGGCTTATTAGTGGTATTATTCCTTCAATGATTTATTACGGACTTCAAATCTTAAACCCTACTATATTTTTAGTAGCCTGCTTAATAATTTGTGCTGTAATTTCTGTTGCCACTGGAAGTTCTTGGACAACCTCAGCTACTGTAGGTATTGCTCTAATAGGTATTGGAGAAGCTTTAGGAATTTCTTTAGGAATGACAGCTGGTGCTGTTTTATCTGGAGCTTACTTTGGAGATAAAATGTCTCCAATGTCTGATACTACTAACCTAGCTCCAGCTATGGCAGGAACCGACTTATTTACCCATATAAGATACATGGCTTATACTACAATTCCTACATTTGTTGTTACCATTATCTTCTTTATCATACTTGGATTTACGCAAACAACTACTGGAGATGCTAACACACAACAAATGCTTACAGATATTAACAAAGCATTTAATATCACACCTTGGTTGTTTATTGTACCTGTGTTAGTTATCATTTTAATTATTAAAAAAACACCTCCCTTAATTGCTCTTTTAGCAGGTACAATTTTAGGCGGAGTCTTCGCTTTAATTTTCCAACCACACATTGTTGCACAAGTTGCTGGAGTTGAAAAATTAAATTTTGAAGCTGCATACAAAGGAGTAATGCAAGCTATTACTGTTGAAACATCTGTTGCCACAGACAATGAAGTTTTAAAAGATTTATTTACAGCAGGAGGAATGAAAAAAATGTTAGGAACTGTATGGTTAATTTTATTAGCAATGGTTTTTGGTGGAGTGATGGATGCTATCGGGGCTTTAGCTAAAATTAGCAGTTTTATGTTAAGCTTATTTGACTCTGTATTCGGATTATTTGCCAGTACAGTTGCTACTTGTATCGGGTTAAACTTTACAGCTTCTGATCAATACTTAGCAATTGTAGTTCCAGGAAAAATGTATGCCCAAGCCTATAGAGATAAAGGTTTAGCTCCTGAAAATTTAAGTAGAACACTTGAAGATTCTGGTACGGTAACTTCTGTTTTAATTCCTTGGAATACTTGTGGTGCTTACCACTCCGGTGTATTAGGAGTCCCTGTTATAGACTATGCTTTTTACGCTATGTTTAACTGGCTAAGTCCTTTTACTACCCTAATATATGCTGCCTTCAGAATTAAAATAAAACAACTTACATCTAAATAACATATAATAAAACCTCACTTTTTGTGAGGTTTTTTTATAGAAAAAAGCAAGTATTCTATTTATTTTTTGAGCTTAAAGTTAAAAGGTTTAAGATTATGGAAACTATTAAAAGTATCCAAGGTGTTCCATGTAAAAACACATCAAACCAATCCATAAACTTCATAGCATGCTCTCCAGAAAAAGCATTTCCTCCTGCAATCCACTGTAGTTTCCCTACAATATGAGGTGGTTTAAAAGGTGCTAAGCCTAAAGTTAAACTTGCTATTAAAAACAGCTTCCAGTTTTGTCGTAATTTTTCTTTCATATTATTAAATAAACCAATTCCAAACGACTCCAAAACGAATTACAAAATCTCTATATGGATAGTTAGGTGCTGAGAAATAATTCTTTTTTAACACGAAAGAACTAACATTATCTGCTTTAAAATAAATTCGAGTTCTTCTTACTCGTGCGTTAAAAAATAAATCAACTGTTGGATAACCTATTTCTGTATCGTTTTGTAACGTAAACTCTGCTAATAATGGGTTATAAGCATTCGCCTTATATTCTGAAAAGTATTTAAACGTTGCTCCTATCTGTACCAATAAAGGTTTTCCTTTAAACCATTCATCAGTATAATAAAATGTATTACGAGTAACAAATTCAGGCACTCTAAAAACACTTTCTCCGCTTGCTACTTTTTGGTACATTAAAGTATTATCTAAAGCAAATTTTCCGAAGGTAAACTCTTTAGAAACTTTCGCCTTTAAATAATTAACATCTCCTGAAAATTGTTTTGGTTGCCCATTTTCATCAAAATAAGCATAGTTACTAATATTAGTAATATCTAACGAAGCATTACCCCATTTAGAATCAATTACACCTCCTAAACTTCGAGTTCCTATTTGAGAAAAATTATTTTCCCAGTTATAATCATCATAACTACTTTGATGCAGCAAGAAGTTAAAATTTGGAGATTTGGTACTAATACCTAACCTACCTTTCACAGTAAACACACTATCTTTCTTGTAAAAAGCTTCTCCTGAAAATTGATTTCCTGATAAACGTCCGCTTCCTGGAGTAAGACTTCCTGAAGCATTTACATGAAAATTACCTATACGTCCATTCCAATCTGCTCCAAATGAAACAGCATCTCCCTTTAACTTGTTTTTTGTTATTCCAACTGTATTATTTTGTAAATTTTCATATCCATAAGTATATGAAGTTACACCTGTTTTAACACGAAACTTTCCTAGCACATACTTTGAGTTAAAATCTAAAAACAGTTGATTATCATACAGCAAATATTTTGTCTTATTACTTATTCCGCTAGAAACATTAACATTACCAAATACATCTGGTGTCGCTGTTCCTTGATTAAAACGATAAAATTTTGAATCTCTCGTAAATGAATGTCCTAATTTTAAATTCGAAAAATCTTTTTGCGTTACACTATCTTTCGATGAAAGTAGTTTAAAAGAGTGTTCAAAGTACAAGCGTTTAGCATCTAGATTATTTTCCGCATTATCTAAAATCACATCCATCCTACCTCTATTGGTGCTAAAATTAGGATCATCGTTTAGAAAAGCTGCTAAAGAAGTTTCTGTTAACCCTCCACTTTCTTGATTAAAAAAATCTTGATTTACCACATGTCCCCTTATCGCATATTGTCCTTTTGGAGTTTCATAACTAAAACTTACTCTAAAATTACCTGTACTTGCTAATGAATGTCTATATTTCCCTAATGAACGAAGTCCTTTATAGGCTATCGCTAAATTAAATCGTTTAGAAAAATTTGTAGTAAACAATGCGTCTACAACTTGCCCTTGTTCCAAACCTGTTCGATACAGAATTTCAGATGTTGGCGTAGGTACATGGTAATAATTTACATCTTCTATCCCCGCATAATTGAACATTTTAGCCCTAAAACCTATATCTGGAAATTGTGAAACATTCGTAAAGTCGTATGCTAAATTATTAAATGTTTGCCCTTGATTATGAAAAGCCAATAATTCAAAATTATCTTTTCGTAGAAAATTAAACTTATACTCTTTTTGAATAGTTAATGTAGTATCTACAACAGTAGTATCATTCTTATGAGATATAATTTTATAATCGGTATACTTTGTTTTTCCACTTAATTTTACATTGATTTCATTTTCAGGCAACGAGTCTCTACCTTGATTAAGTCCTCCTCTACCTCTTGCAAAGCCTCCATCAATTGTTCTTAACTGAGCAAAAAACACCTGAACACTTATCAAACAAAAGAATACTAAAAGATTTTTCTTCATAACAGCAAAAGTAAAATAATTTAACGATTAATTTTAAGTTTAATTTCTTTGAAAACTGTTAATTTGTAGCATGTTGAAATTAAACTTTAGCGGACATCAATTAGAAGCAGGCACTGATGAAGCAGGCAGAGGCTGCTTATCTGGCCCTGTAGTTGCTGCCGCTGTCATATTACCTGATGATTTTCAACATGAATTACTAAATGACTCTAAGCAGCTTTCTGAGAAAAAACGACAAAAACTTCGTCCATATATTGAAGAGCATGCATTGGCTTTTGGAGTCTCTTTCATCCATCAAGAAGAGGTAGATGAATTAAATGTTTTACAAGCCTCAATCACAGGTATGCATCGTTCTATTCAACAATTAAATATTCAACCTGAATTTATTATTGTTGATGGGAATAAATTCAAACCACATGAAGAAATTCCTCATCAAACTATTGTAAAAGGTGATGCTAAATTTATGAGTATTGCTGCAGCTTCAGTATTGGCAAAGACCTACAGGGATGAATATATGGAGAAAATTCACCAAGAATTCCCACAGTATAACTGGAAAAAAAACAAAGGATATCCCACTAAAGAACATCGCGAAGCCATCCGTCAATTTGGAGCAACACCTTACCATCGAAAATCATTTAAATTGTTACCGGAACAATTAAAATTGGAACTTTAATTTTTCTATTTTTGTCTTCCAATTTTTTAGAAGATGATTAAAAGAACTCGTACCGAAATTAGTAAGTGTATTATTCATAAAGTAGCTAATAAATATAATAGCGGACAAAATGCTTTTTCTGAAAGTTTAGTTCGTTTTGATGAAGAAAGTTATGAATTACTACTTCCTTTCTTACTAAAGCCTTTTGGTGCGGTTACACAAAGTTATCGTTTTAGTCATCATGCAGATGTACGTCTAAATGAAATCAACAAATACTCTTCTGATATTTTTGAAGATGACAGCAATGAAGTGTTTATTGAGCATTCTAAAAACATTGTAAATCATTTATACGAACAATCAAACTCTGCTAATATTAAAACAGGAGATGTAATTGTTGCTTATTTTGAAGGCATCGAGTATAAAGATGTTTTAACAGAGGCTGTCGGAATTTTTAAAATTGAAAGCAAGGTAGATTTTTTTCAAACTTATCAAGATGATGACAGTTTTGATGTAGTGGTACAAAAAGGAATTTCAACCAAAAGATTGGACAAAGGTTGTTTGATATTAAACTCTTCTGACACCGAAGGTACTGTAGTTTTATCTGTAGACAACAATCAATACGATGCTCAATACTGGATTAAAAACTTTTTGAGTGTTAAATATGCAGATGACCGTAACTTACACACTCAGAACTATTTAGAAATGTGTAAAGAATTTTCTGAAGAAGTTATAAAACCTGAGTTCGGAAAACAAGAACAAAGTAACTTTTTAGCCAATACTGTTGATTACTTTAAAGAACACGAAAGTGTAGATTATCATAACTTTAAAGATGAAATCTTTGAAGAAACCAAGCACAAAGATTTATTTGAAGACTACAAACAACACTTTGAAAAATTAAATGATGTATTAATTCGTAATAACTTCGAAGTATCTGATGTTGTTTTAAAGAAGGAAAAAAGTAAGTTCAAAACCGAAATAAAGCTAGACACCAATATCCAAATTAAAATAGACGTAGATGCTCCTGATGCTTCTGCTGAATATTTAGAACAGGGATATGATGAAGAGAAAAAAATGAAGTTTTACAAGGTGTATTATAATACAGAGAAATAAAAAGTTAGTCTAACTCCGAAATTTCTTTTTCTAATCTTTTTGCCAACTCTTTCAATTCTTTTAGTTTCTTCTTATCCTGATACCCGCTAGAAAAATGGTAAAGAAGTCAAAAAATCATATAAATAGTTGCGCAAAGCATTACTAATTTTAAATAACTATATTCTGTTTTTTGTAGTATTGATTCTTTATTAGAAAAAGAATGCCCCACGCCATAAGTTGGAGCCCAAAAGCTAAAAACAATACCAGCAGCAATTACTTTCCATCTGTGTCTTAACAAAAAGTCTTGCTGCCTGATAACGTTTTCTATCTTATATCTTGTTGCTTGTAAATGCTTTTCTTTGTAATATTTAGCAGACATTTTATTCTAAATATAAAACCTATTCTTTCTCAGCCATTTTCTTTACATAATCGGTAATAATTACGATTTGTGTTCCGTCTACTTTACCCTCAATGTATTTAGCATTTTCAGGATCTAATGAAATTCTACGTACTGCAGTACCTTGTTTAGCTACCATACTAGAACCTTTTACTTTTAAATCTTTAATCAACACCACGTTATCTCCTGCTTGTAAAATTGCTCCGTTCACATCACGATGAATAATTTTTTCGCTTTCATCTAAATGCTCTCCTGTAGCTTCTGCAAATCGCACATCTTCATCTTCTAAATATAGCATATCCAACAAATCTTGTGGCCACCCTTCTTTTTTCAAACGATTTAACATTCTCCAAGCTACAACCTTTACCGCTCTATATTCACTCCACATACTATCATTTAAACAACGCCAGCGATTTGCATCAGTAGTTTCAGGATTTTCTATTTGCTCAATACAAGTGCTACAAGCCAGTAAACTACCATCTACTCCCCCCGTAGAAATAGGTGGCACTTCATAAATTGATAAGTTATCTTTTGATGCACATAGCTCGCATTGATTTCCGCTTCTATCTTGTAATTCTTGTAATAAACTCATTTTGTTATTTTTTTGCTTCGCAAAAGTACATTTTTAATTTATATTTAAACCATGTTATTAGAAAGCGAACGATTAATCATAAGAGACGCTCTGGTGAGTGATGCTCCTTTTTATTTTGAGTTATTTAACGACCCTGATTGGATTCAATTTATAGGTGACAAAAACTTAAAATCTATTGAAGAAACTGAAGTCTATTTAAAAGATATTTTATTTAAAAATTTAAAATTAGGTGGATTAAGTTTTTTTACGGTTATTTTAAAAGAAACCAACAGGCCTATTGGTGCATCTACCGCCTTACAAAGAAATACTCTTGATTTTATTGATATTGGCTACGCTTTTTTACCAATTGGAAGAGGCAAAGGTTATGCAACTGAAGCTACTAAATTAATTATTGAATACGTTCGCACAAAATTTAAACAAGAAAAAGTATTGGCTTTAACTATGCCTAAAAACGAAAAATCTCAAAAACTGTTAAAAAACTTAGGTTTTAATTACATAGGAATGCAACAAGTTTTTGAAAATGGAGAAGATTGCGTATTTGAGTATGTTTTTTAGACATTAACAAACATATACACTCTATGTTAATTTTCTTGTTTTTGGATGAATTCAAACTCTTTTTTATAAAGTTTTAATTATTATTGCAATGCTTTAACAAAGTATACCTTTAAAAATAATTATGCTTTGTTAATCATTCCCCTCCCCAATTACATTTATCTGTCCTTTTTTAAAAAAAAAGAGGAGTTATTCTTGTTGTATTACACATAAAATTTTACTCAACCAAACTAAAAAAAGGAAATGAAAATTAACCTAAAACCTGCTCAAAAAAAAGTAAAAAACAAAATTAGTCGCTTCCTAATCTTCCCTTTAATTTTTAAAGGACAGTTCTTTTGGCTAGAAAGAGTTATTATAAAAAGAAACTTTAACGGTAGAAACCTTCAAATAACCGATGTTATTAGATCAAAAGACTTGATTGAAAAAGAGATAAACAAAAAACATTATAAATTAAAAGTTGTAAAAAAGCTATATAGCTAAAAAAAACGGAAGGGTTACTCCTTCCGTTTTTTATACTATCTAAATAAATACCTCTAACTAATTTTATCCTAAATACAACTCAATTAGCCCTTCAGGTGTACTTACTTCAATTACTTGATTTTCTCTGTCTACCTTTTTAATAAAATCGTCTATCATCGGGATAAAGATTTCTTTACCCTCTCTATCAATTTCAAACAAAGGTTGTGCAGAAGCATCATTAATACTAACGACAGTTCCAACTTCACCAAAATTATCATCTACAACCGTAAACCCAATAACTTCATGATAATAAAACTTATTTCCAGAAAGTTTTGGAAGCAAATTTAAAGGTAAATACACTTCTGAACGCAAAATAGCTTCTGCATCAGCTTCCGTATCTACATCTTCAAACTTTACTCTAAACATAGTTCCTTTACTCAACGAAGATTTTTCAATAAAAAAAGGAACCAGATTATTGCCTAAATCGACAAAAACTGATTCCAAATTTTCGTAAAGACCGGGTTCATCAGTATCTAACTTAATAATTACCTCACCCTTAAAACTATGTTTTTTAACGATTTTGCCAAGATAAAAGCAATCTTCTTTTTGCATCATCGTAGTACATGTTTTTATTCTTCGCTATCAGCACCTGTTTCAGCAACAGCAGCATCCTCACTATCAGTAGCAGGAACAGCAGCAGCAATACGTGCTTCGTTTACAGCTTTTTCAGCTTCTAAAGCTTTAGCTTTAGCATCAGCTTCTGCTTTCGCTAAACCATCTGCTTTACCAGCTACTTTAGATGCTTTTTCTTCTAACCAAGCAGTAAATTTAGCTTCTGCTTGCTCTTCAGTTAAAGCTCCTTTTTTTACTCCACCAGCTAAGTGATTCTTTAATAAAGCTCCTTTGTAAGATAAGATAGCTCTAGCAGTATCAGTTGGTTGAGCACCATTTTGTAACCATTTTACAGCTCCATCAACATCTAAATCGATAGTTGCAGGGTTAGTGTTAGGGTTGTAAGTTCCAATTTTCTCTAAGAAACGACCGTCTCTTTTAGCTCTAGAATCAGCAGCTACTACCCAATAAAATGGTTTTCCTTTTTTACCGTGTCTTTGTAATCTAATTTTTACAGGCATAATTTTTAATTTTTAAGGTTCGCGACCTTGGTTATTAATAAATCTTATCATCTCGTGATAAGTGGGCGCAAATTTATAAAATCTTTTTGATTTAAAATCAAAAAAAACACTTTATTAAAATAAAAAAGAGTCTGTAATACAGACTCTTAAGAAAAATAAAATATGAGATATATTATAATACTCTAACGCTAACTGCGTTTAATCCTTTTTTTCCTTCTTTAAGCTCAAACTCAACTGTATCACCTTCTCTAATCTCATCGATTAAACCTGATACGTGTACAAAATGTTCTGTGTTTGACCCTGACTCTGTAATAAATCCAAAACCTTTAGATTCATTGAAGAACTTTACTGTTCCTTCTTTCATTGTAAAAAATATTATATTAAAGTGCAAATGTAATCTTATTAATTGATTATCAATCACTTTTTCTGATATTTATTTTTAATTTAACCTATTAATAACACAATATTTAGTTACAGTCAACCAATCAAGCCTTTACCTCAACTCAAAAACTATCGTTAATAACTTCTCTATCTAGCAATCTAAATTCTTCGTACTTTTACACTTTGCTTTACTCAAGAAAAACACTTCAAGTAATTTTTGCCCATGTATTTAATTTTCGATACCGAAACTACTGGATTACCTAAAAGCTGGAACGCTCCAATAACCGATACCGATAACTGGCCTAGAGCCATACAAATTGCATGGCAATTACATGATGAATTAGGTAATTTGGTTGAACACAACGATTTCTTAATACAACCTGACGGATTCAACATTCCATACGATGCAGAACGTATTCATGGAATTTCTACTGATTTAGCTATTGAGCAAGGTATTCAACTAAGTGAAGGACTGGAGTTATTCAACAATGCTTTGCAAAAAACAAAGTTTATTGTTGGGCAAAATGTTGGATTCGATGTAAATATCATGGGATGTGAATTCCATCGTTTGGGTGTTCAAAACAATTTAACTGAATTACCGGTCTTAGACACCTGTACTGAGCATACGGCTGAAATGTGTCAAATTCCTGGAGGTCGTGGAGGAAAATTCAAACTTCCTACACTTACAGAATTACACAACCACTTATTTGGAACTGGCTTTGGAGAAGCACATAACGCAACTGCCGATGTTGAGGCTACAACTAGATGTTTCTTAGAATTAATTCGTTTACGCCAGTATACCGAGGAACAACTAGATGTTCCTTCAGATTATTTTAAGCGTTATACCGAAGCAAACCCTAATCCGATTCAAGTTATCGGACTTAAACACTTAAACCTTAAAAAGGAAAGTGAAAAAATCCGCAAAAGAAAATCTTCAGAAACTGAGGAAGCTACTACCATTTCTACTGCAGAAGGTTTAGCTGAACTTGAGGGAGTTAAATTTGCCCATTTACACAACCATACACAATACTCAATTTTACAGTCTACCATCCAAATTGGTAATATCGTAAATGCTGCTGCAAAAGATAACATGTCAGCAGTTGCTATGACCGACACTGGAAATATGATGGCTGCCTTTCATTTTGTACAAGCAGTTTTAGGACATAACAAAGCAGCAGAAGCCGCTAATCAAGAAGCTATAGAGAAAGGTGAAACACCTACAGAAACTATTTTAAAACCTATTGTAGGTTGTGAGTTTAATATTTGTGAAGATCACACAAATAAAAACCAAAAGGACAATGGATATCAAGTTGTGTTACTTGCCAAAAATAAAAATGGATATCACAACTTAGCAAAAATGTCTTCCATCGCTTTTGTGGATGGTTTTTACTATGTTCCACGAATTGATAAAAAAATCATTGAACAATACAAAGAAGATGTAATTGTTTTAACAGGGAATTTATACGGAGAAGTTCCTAGTAAAATATTAAATGTTGGTGAAACCCAAGCGGAGGAAGCTTTACTTTGGTGGAAAAAACAATTTGGTGACGATTTATACATCGAATTAATGCGTCATGGACAAGAAGATGAAAGAGTAGTTAATGAAACTCTTTTAGAGTTTTCAAAAAAACATAACGTAAAAATTGTTGCTACAAACAATACCTTTTATTTAGGAAAAGAAGATGCCAACGCACATGATATTTTGTTGTGTGTAAAAGACGGAGAAAAACAAGCAACTCCGAAAGGTAGAGGAAGAGGTTATCGTTACGGTTTACCTAACGATGAGTACTACTTTAAATCTACCGAAGAGATGAAAAAACTCTTTGCTGATTTACCAGAAGCTATCATTAACATTCAAGAAATTGTAGACAAGGTTGAACCTTTTGGTTTAGCTCGTGATGTATTATTACCTGCTTTCGATATTCCTGAAGAATTTAGAGATGAAAAAGATTTAGAAGACGGAGGAAAACGTGGAGAAAATAATTTTTTACGTCACTTAACCTATGAAGGAGCAAAGAAACGATATGGAGAAATTACAGATAGTATTCGCGAACGTTTAGATTTTGAACTCGATGTAATTGCTAAAACAGGATATCCTGGGTACTTTTTAATTGTTGAAGACTTTATTCGAGAAGCTCGAAACATGGATGTATCCGTAGGACCAGGGCGTGGTTCTGCAGCTGGTTCGGTAGTTGCTTATTGTTTATGGATTACCAATATTGATCCTATTCAGTATGATTTACTTTTTGAGCGTTTCTTAAACCCTGAACGTGTATCGATGCCCGATATTGATATTGATTTTGATGATGAAGGTCGAAGTCGTGTAATGGATTACGTAATTGAAAAATATGGTGCTAATCAAGTAGCACAAATTATTACCTATGGTACCATGGCAGCTAAATCATCTGTCCGTGATACCGCTCGTGTACTTGATTTACCTCTATTTGAAGCTGATAGAATTGCCAAGTTAATACCTGGAATGAAATTGGCTAAAATATTTTCTTTAGATGAAGCTGGATTAAAAGCAAAGCTTCGTTCCGAAGAAATTGAAATGGTAAACGAACTAAAAGCCATTGCCGATGGTAATGGATTAGAAGCAGAGACCATTAACAAAGCCCGAATTCTAGAAGGTTCTGTTCGTAACACAGGGATTCATGCTTGTGGAGTAATTATTACTCCTGATGACATTACCAAATTCGTACCTGTATCGGTTGCAAAAGATTCTGACATGTATGTTACCCAGTTTGATAACTCGGTAGTAGAAAGTGCAGGATTATTAAAAATGGATTTCTTAGGGTTAAAAACATTAACCCTGATTAAGGATACTGTAAAAATTGTAAAAGCGCGTCACGGAGTAGAACTCGACCCAGAGAGTTTCCCTATTGATGATGAAGAAACGTATGCTTTATTCCAACGAGGAGAAACCGTGGGGATTTTCCAATACGAATCTCCAGGAATGCAAAAGTACATGCGTGAATTAAAGCCTACCGTTTTTGCCGATTTAATTGCAATGAATGCTTTATATCGTCCAGGCCCTTTAGAATATATTCCTTCATTCATTCGAAGAAAACATGGTGATGAAGAGATTCAATACGACCTTCCTGCAATGGAAGAATACTTAGCAGAAACCTACGGAATTACTGTATATCAGGAGCAAGTAATGCTACTTTCGCAAAAACTAGCTGATTTTACCAAAGGTGAAGCCGATGTACTTCGTAAGGCAATGGGTAAGAAACAAGCCGCAGTACTGGCAAAAATGAAACCTAAGTTTGTAAATCAAGCAAAAGCTAACGGTCATGACGAAAAAGCCTTAGAAAAGATTTGGAAAGACTGGGAAGCATTTGCATCCTATGCCTTTAACAAATCGCACTCAACTTGTTATGCGTGGATTGCCTATCAAACTGCTTATTTAAAGGCTCATTATCCTGCTGAGTATATGGCTGCAGTTCTTTCAAACAACATGAACGATATTAAATCTGTTTCATTTTTTATGGAAGAATGTAAACGAATGGGCTTAGAGGTTTTGGGGCCAGATGTAAATGAATCGTATGCTAAGTTTTCTGTAAACAAAGACGGTGCTGTTCGTTTTGGTATGGCAGCAATTAAAGGTGTTGGTGGTTCTGCCGTAAAAGCTATTATTGATGAGCGTAAAGAAAACGGACATTACTCTTCTGTTTTTGATGTAGCAAAACGCGTGGATTTACGTGTAGCAAACAAAAAAGCATTTGAAGGATTAGTATTAGCTGGCGGATTTGATTCCTTTACCAGCACACATCGTGCTCAATATTATGTAAAAGATGAAAAAGGGCAAACTTTTTTAGAGAAAGCTATCCGTTTTGGGAATAAATATCAAGAAAATCAAAACTCTTCGCAAGTATCTTTATTTGGAGAAGCTTCAGAAGTTGACTTGCCAGAACCTCAAGTTCCAGAATGTGAAACATGGGGAACTATGGAATTATTAGCTCGTGAAAAGGAAGTCGTAGGAATGTATATATCTGCTCATCCTCTAGATGATTTTAAAAATGAACTAAAGTTTTGCAACGCTAGCTTAGCACATTTTAAAAACATAGCTCAATATGAAGGTTTAGGTTTATCTTTCGCAGGAATTGTTACTGATGTTCAACATCGTGTGTCGAAAGCTGGAAAAGGATGGGCTTCTTTTATTATGGAAGATTACAATGATAGCTATGAGTTCAGAATTTTTGGAGAAGATTATTTAAAATTCAAACACTTTTTAGTTCCGAATTCATTCTTATTTATAAAAACAACGATCAAACCTGGGTGGACCAACAAAGAAGGAATTAAAGGAGAGCCTAGAATCGGGTTTAATGAGTTTTTACTATTGCATGATATCATGGACAAAATGTGTAAAAAATTGACCATTAAAATTCCGTTACAAGAAGTAAAAGAAAACACTATTAAAGAGTTACAACACTTATTTGCTACTAACAAAGGTTCTCAAAGCTTATATTTTACTATTTGGGATACTGAAGAGAAAATTGAACTAAGTTTACCAAGTAGAACGACTAAAATTAAAGTGTCTAGTGAATTTTTAAAAGCTTTAGACGAGCAATTTATTAATTACAAATTGAATTAACCATAAATGCTACCTAGCTATCAAAATAGCGTTGATTTACTAAATAATGTAGCTAATACCAAGTTATACAAAGATCTTATTATTCAACTTAACAAAGATCTTAACTTAACCGGTATTGACGTTGCTTTTTTAGAAGATTATTCACCTACACAATTAAAAGAAGCGCTTCAAAAATTGATGAAAGAATTAATTCAATATGATTTTAATTCTTATACGAACCTATTATATCGTATTGATGTTTCTGAAAGAGAAATGCAAAATATTGAGTCAACTAATATTGATGAGTATTCTGAAAATGCTACTTTCTTAATTTTAAAAAGAGTTTGGAAAAAAGTATGGTTTAAACATCAGTTTTCTGGGTAGTCAACTCTCTAAACAAGCTTTCTAAATTTTTATTTTCAGTATTTAAACCGAGGATTTTTAATCCGTTTTCTTGAGCAAAATCGAAAATTACAGGACGCATATCTTCAGTAGTCTCAAAAGTTAAAATCCAGTTGTTTTCTACAGTATTTTTAAAGGCTTTAATATTAGGTAATCGTTTAATAAACTGCTCTTCTAGTTTATAATCAAAAGTTACTCGTATAACTTGTTTCGCATCTGTTTTTAATTCTGATATCGGCTTATCAATTACTATTTCTCCTTTGTTTATTATAATGACACGATCACAAACTGCCTCTACTTCTTGCATAATATGTGTAGATAGTAAAACCGTTTTATCTTTACCTAATTCTTTGATTAATTCACGAATTTCAACCAGTTGGTTAGGATCTAACCCCGTGGTAGGTTCATCTAAAATCAATACTTCCGGATTGTGTAAAATAGCTGCTGCTAATCCAACACGTTGACGGTATCCTTTGGACAATTGATTGATTTTTTTATGTGATTCTACCGATAAACCTACTTGCTCAATTACCTCAGCAACCTTAACCTTATCAACCTTATGTAAAGATGCTTGAAATTGTAGATATTCTTTAACATACATATCTAAGTACAATGGGTTATGCTCCGGTAAATATCCTATCTTTTTTTGAGCTTCAATAGGATTTGTAATTACATTTATACCACTTACCAAAACACTTCCATTTGATGGCTGAATAAAACCTGTTAAGATTTTCATCGTAGTTGATTTCCCTGCTCCATTTGGCCCCAAAAACCCTACTATTTCTCCTTTTTTAGCTTCAAAAGAAATAGCGTTTACTGCTTTTTGTGCTCCGTAAGTTTTTGATATTTCAGTAAGTTGTATTGACATGCTTTTAGATTAATAGATTTTTAGATAAAAGATTCGGGGCTTATTTACTTTAACCTTATCCCCTTAATCTTTTCTCTTTTCGTAAGAAACGAAACTGTAATCATATTTATTTTTCTCGTCTGCTTTAAAATCTTCTCTAGCTACTTCTTTCCAAACAGTTTTATCTATCTCTGGAAAAAAAGCGTCTGCCTCAAAATTGTGATGAACAATAGTTATATCTAAACGATCTACTAAGTCTTGTTCTAAAGCTTGCTTATAAATTTGAGCTCCTCCTATGATGAATGCATTATTTCCTTTTGTAAGTTCTATTGCGTGTTCTATAGTATTCGCTATTAAACAACCATCTTTAAAATAATCATTATTTCTGGTAATAATAATAGATGTACGATTAGGTAACGGCTTACCTATACTTTCAAAGGTATTTCGTCCCATTAAAATATGATGCCCAGAAGTAATTTGTTTAAAACGTTTTAAATCGGCAGGTAAGTACCAAATTAAGTCATTATCTTTTCCTAAAGCATTATTTTTTGCAATTGCAGCAATAAGTGTAATCATAAATCTTTGTTGAAGGGTTTACATGCTTTTAACCCACTCTTTAATATATCCTGTAAGATCTCTTTTCTCTATAATCACTTCTTCAGTGCTAATATTATCTACTAAAGTATGAATAGCTTTTAATACATTTTCATCTTGAATATCTGCTATTTTTTCATAGAGAGCATCCTTTAAGGTATCGATATCTGTGGTCATTTTTTATAGATTTTAGCTGGTTTTCTACAAATTTACTAAACAAACTACAAAAAATAAAGTTAAATTATACAGCTACAATTCCTTTGATATGAGGATGCGGGTTATAATCAATCAACTCAAAATCTTCAAAAGTAAAATCTTCTATATTCTTAACCTCAGGGTTGATTTTCATTTTTGGTAACGGCCTTGGGTCACGTGATAACTGTAATTCTAATTGCTCCATATGGTTGTTATAAATATGTGCATCTCCAAAAGTATGAATAAACTCTCCAGCCTCATAACCGCAAACTTGAGCGACCATCATTGTAAACAATGCGTATGATGCAATGTTAAACGGTACTCCTAGAAAAATATCTGCACTGCGCTGATATAATTGACATGAAAGTTTACCATCAGCTACATAAAACTGAAAAAAGGCATGACAAGGAGGAAGTGCTGCTTTACCATTCGCTACGTTTTCTGCAAACGATTTAGATGTATCTGGCAACACTGACGGATTCCATGCAGACACTAACATTCTACGGCTATTAGGATTACTTTTTAAGGTTTCAATTACTTCTTTTAATTGATCTATTTCATCACTATTCCAATTGCGCCATTGATGACCATATACCGGACCTAAATCACCTTTTTCATCAGCCCATTCGTTCCAAATACGCACTCCATTTTCCTGAAGATATTTAACATTCGTGTCACCTTTAATAAACCACAATAATTCATAAATAATCGACTTTAAATGTAATTTTTTAGTCGTCACCATTGGAAAACCCTCACTTAAATCAAATCGTATTTGATAACCAAAAACACTTTTGGTTCCCGTTCCTGTTCTATCTCCTTTTTCGTTTCCGTTGTCTAAAACGTGTTGTACTAAATCTAAATACTGCTTCATCCTTCTCCGTTTAATCGTTAAACCTTTATGTTATAAAACAAAGTAAAAATAAAAAAGCATCTACACAAAATGTAGATGCTCTTTAAAATTATATTAATAAGTTATTAACTTTTTATCTGTCTCTTGCAACTCACTACTAACCTATAATCATTCCTGCTATAGTTGCCGACATTAATGAAGCAATAGTTCCTCCAATTAATGCTTTCATTCCGAATTCTGATAAGTTTTTACGCTGACCTGGAGCTAAAGAACCAATACCTCCAATTTGGATACCAATTGAAGCAAAGTTTGCGAATCCACACAACATATAAGTTGCCATAATAATAGACTTATTGTATGTTAAATGTGTTGCACTCGCTGCATTTTTTAAATCTGCTAACTGAATATAGCCTACAAACTCACTTGCTGCCAACTTAACACCTAATAACTGTCCCATTAACGCCATATCTTCTTTTGCCACACCAATTAACCACATTAATGGTGCAAAAGCATATCCTAAAATAAACTCTAAGGACAATGCCTCATATGGTGTTACACTAGCAATTAACTCATTCAAAGATGTAAACTTCCAACTGAAATACTCAATTCCATCAAAACCTCCAATTCCTCCTAAAATTCCATTAATCATTGCAATAAAAGCAATAAACACTAATAGCATAGCTGCTACGTTCATAGCTAATTGTAAACCTTCTGTTGTTCCGTTTGCAATAGCATCTAAAATATTTGAACCTATTTTTTCTGACGATACTTGTACATCTGTATTTACCTCTTCAGTTTGTGGATATAATATCTTTGAAATAATAATTGCTCCTGGTGCTGCCATAACAGATGCTGCTAACAAGTGTTTTGCATATAGCAATCGTAATGCTTCATCATCTCCTCCTAAGAAACCAATGTACGCAGCTAACACTGCTCCAGCCACAGTTGCCATTCCTCCTATCATTACTAATAAGATCTCAGAACGGTTCATCTTTTCTAAATATGCCTTAATTAATAAAGGCGCTTCTGTTTGCCCTAAAAAGATATTTCCTGCTACCGATAAACTCTCTGCTCCTGAAATTTTAAGGATTTTTGATAAAACCATCGCAAAAATCTTAACAATGAATTGAATAACACCTAGGTAAAATAAAAGTGAAGTTAATGCTGAGAAGAATATAATTGTTGGTAATACTTGAAAAGCAAAAATGAACCCGAAAGAATCCATATCAGCTACCAAACCACTGAATAAAAACTCACTTCCTGCCCTTGTAAAATCTAACACACTTACAAATAAACTTCCTACCAACTCGAATGCTTTTTGTACAAAAGGAATTTTTAATACTCCTACAGCAATCAATAATTGAAAGGCTAATCCTAATCCTACTATTTTCCAATCAATCGCTCTTCTATTAGCACTAAATAAGAAAGCTAAAATTAATAATGAAACCATTCCTAAAACTCCCCTCCACAAACTCTGAAAAGAAAAGCCTTGACTCGGAATTATTTCACTCACTTTTTGTTCAGCTTCTTCAGCTTCAATAACTGAAACTACTACTGGCTCTGTTGTAAACTTATACAACACGTTTTTCTCAGAAAGTATTAATCCGTCTTCTGCTAATTCAACCACATTGTAATACCGAACAGTATCGTTAGGTTGGTTGTAATTAAAAATTAATAAGTTGTTTTGATGAATATAGTTTCCTGAAGCTTGTAAACTATCTTTATCAACTAATGAATAGTTGAATTTTCCTTCTGACAGATTAAGAATATCTGCAGGATTTATCGTAACAATTGAATCTCCTTCAGTTGTTGTGATTGATGAGAAATTCCACTTTTTTTCAATGCTTTGACCAAAAGTTATCATCGTAACGCAAAGCATTATGAAAGTAAATAGTTTCTTCATTTTAAATAATTTTAATTAAGAACGTTTGCTGATTTCATCACGGATTTTAGCCGCCAACTCATAGTTTTCGTTTGTTACAGCTTCGTTAAGTTGTTCGTGCAATTCTTCTAGAGATAAGTGTGAATAGTAGTCTTCTTCTTTTTCGTCCTCATCTAAAGAAAACTCTATTTCATCTTCTTCATCCGACTCCAAATCTTCTTCAATAGTTAACTCTTCATCCATTTTCAGATAAATACCCGCTTTATCTAAAATATTCTCATATGTGTAAATTGGCGCTTCAAAACGAACTGCTAATGCAATAGCGTCTGATGTTCGCGTATCTATCACTTCTTCTACCCCTTCTCGCTCGCAAATTAAACTTGAATAAAACACACCATCAACCAATTTATGAATGATAACTTGTTTTATTAATATAGAAAATCTATCGGCAAATGTTTTAAATAAATCGTGGGTAAGAGGTCTTGGTGGTCGAATCTCTTTTTCTAAAGCAATGGCAATTGATTGTGCTTCAAAAGCTCCTATAATAATAGGTAGCGTTCTAGTTCCTTCCATTTCACTTAGCACTAAAGCATATGCCCCACTTTGTGTTTGGCTATACGAAATCCCTTTTATAGTTAGTTTAATTAAACTCATGTACAATCAATCATCATAAAATACAAAAAAACTGTCTAAATTTAGGCCTTTTGCTTAAAAATTTAGACAGCCTTCTAAAGTGGGCACAATTTACTAAAAATTATGAGTTGTACTCTAATTTATAGAAAAAGAAAAAATTACCACTATTTTATGCTTGTTTAAAAGCTTTTAATTTCTCTACTAACTGAGGTACAACTTCAAAAGCATCACCAACAATACCATAATCTGCAGCTTTAAAGAAAGGTGCTTCAGGATCTGTATTAATTACCACTTTTACTTTTGATGCGTTAATACCTGCTAAGTGCTGAATTGCACCAGAAATACCAATAGCAATGTATAAGTTTGAAGCTACTGGCTTACCTGTTTGACCAACGTGCTCGTTGTGAGGACGCCATCCTAAATCTGACACTGGTTTAGAACATGCTGTTGCAGCTCCTAAAACCTCTGCTAATTCTTCTACCATTCCCCAGTTTTCTGGTCCTTTTAAACCTCTACCTGCAGAAACAACGATATCAGCATCTGCAATTGTTACTTTTCCTGTAGCTCTACTGATGCTTTCAGATTTAACTCCTAATTCTGGCAATGCAGCATCAAAACTTTCAGTTGATCCACTTACTGTATTTTCATGTGCTCCGTAAGAATTTTTAGCTACACCAACTACTTTTTTCTCTGTTGAAATCTCAGTATTATTAAATCCTTTGTTAGAGAATGCTTTCCTCTTAACTACAAAAGGACTTGTACTGCTTGGTAAAGCTACAGCATTAGATGCATATCCAGCCTCTAAAGCTACCGCTACTAATGGCGCTACTGTTAATCCGTCAACACTAGAATCAATAATTACTGTGTTTGCTCCTTTCGCCTCAGCAACTTGTTTAATAATTGAAGCATATGCTTTAGCATTGAATGAAGACAAATTATTCTTTACCTCAACAACTTTCTCTGCTCCATAAGTATATAATTCAGAAGCATCACCTCCATTAATAGTTAAAACTACTAAATCGCTTCCTGATTGCTCTGCTACTTTTTTTCCGTATGAAACAACCTCAAAAGCTGTTTTTTTGAATTTTCCTTCCGATGAATCGGCAAAAACTAATACAGACATATTTTAATATATTTTATATCATTACGAGTACAAATGACAAGATTGCTTCACTTTGTTCGCAATGATGTGTTTTAAATTTTAATTAGATTACTTTTGCTTCGTTGTGTAATAAATTGATTAAATCATCAACATTATCAACTAACTTTACTGCTCCTTTTGGCGCTGGCTTTTCAAAGTTTTGAGTTGATGTTGCCGCTGCTGCTCCAATTGGTTCAACTACACTTAATGGTTTTTTACGAGCCATCATAATTCCACGCATATTAGGAATACGTAAATCTTTTTCTTCTACGATTCCTTTTTGTCCTGCAATTACCATTGGTAACGTAGATGACACTTTTTCTTCTCCTCCATCAATCTCTCTACTTAAAGTTGCATTTGTTCCGTCTACTTCAACACCAACACAACCATTAACAAAGTTAAAATCTAATAAAGATGCTAACATTCCTGGAACCATTTGTCCGTTATAATCAGCAGATTCTTTTCCTGCCAACACTAAATCGTATCCTCCATTCTTAACAACTTCAGCTAACTCTTTAGCAACCATAAATCCGTCTGTAGGTTCAGCATTTACACGGATAGCATCATCTGCTCCAATCGCTAACGCCTTACGTAAAGTAGGCTCTGTAGATGCTCCTCCAACATTCACTACTGTTACGCTTGCTCCTTGCTTTTCTTTAAACCACATTGCACGAGTTAAACTAAACTCATCGTATGGATTTATTACGTATTGAACTCCGTTAGTATCAAACTTTGTGTCGTTATCTGTAAAGTTGATTTTTGAAGTAGTATCAGGTACATGACTGATACAAACTAATATTTTCATATATCGTTGTTTTAAAGAAACTTAATTTTGTGCGACGAAGTTAAGCATTTTTTTTAATTTACTATGCGTGCATAATAAATTTTTTGCTCAACTTTAATCTGCTTCAAATTTAAGGTATTAATATGACTTTATCATTTATTGATTTTAAAGCTACAATATTACCCCTATTTTTATTATTTTTGCACTCTTGATAAACAACTACTTATAAAACGTATGAAAACAGTACAATTTAGAGAAGCCGTTTGCGAAGCAATGAGCGAAGAAATGCGCAGAGATGAAAGCATTTATTTGATTGGTGAAGAAGTTGCAGAGTACAACGGAGCATATAAAGCTAGTAAAGGAATGTTAGACGAATTTGGAGCAAAACGTGTAATAGACGCTCCTATCGCTGAATTAGGTTTTGGTGGTATTGCTGTAGGATCAGCAATGAACGGTAACCGTCCTATTGTTGAATATATGACTTTCAATTTCTCATTAGTGGGTATTGATCAAATTATTAACAACGCTGCCAAAATTCGTCAAATGAGTGGTGGGCAATTTAACTGTCCTATCGTTTTCCGTGGGCCAACAGCCTCTGCAGGTCAATTAGCAGCAACACACTCACAAGCTTTTGAGAGTTGGTATGCAAACTGTCCTGGATTAAAAGTAATTGTTCCTTCGAACCCTTACGATGCTAAAGGATTATTAAAAGCAGCTATTCGTGATGACGATCCAGTAATTTTTATGGAGTCTGAACAAATGTACGGTGATAAGATGGAAATCCCAGAAGGAGAATACATTATCCCTATTGGTGTAGCTGATATTAAAAGAGAAGGTACAGATGTAACCGTAGTTTCTTTCGGTAAAATTATTAAAGAAGCTTACAAGGCTGCTGATGAATTAGCTAAAGAAGGTATTTCAATAGAAATTATCGACTTACGTACCGTTCGTCCAATGGATCATAAAGCCATTTTAGAATCTGTAAAGAAAACAAACCGATTAGTTATTTTAGAAGAAGCATGGCCTTTCGGAAGTGTATCTTCAGAAATTACTTTTAGAGTACAAGACGAAGCATTTGATTATTTAGATGCTCCTATTAAAAGGATAACAACTGCCGATACACCAGCACCATATTCACCAGTTTTATTGGAAGAATGGTTACCTAATGCTGATGATGTTATAGCCGCTGTAAAAGAGGTAATGTATCGTAAGTAATTAAAAGAAAAAAAAGAAATTGAAAAAAATAAAATCCTTTTGGCACTCGTCAAAAGGATTTTGTAGTAAGTACACAAATGAAAAACCTACTAACACTACTATTAATCCTAACAACCAGCTACTTAAGTGCTCAAATAACACTGCAAGGTAAAATTGTTGATGAATTTAACACTCCTTTACCTTTTGTTAATGTAGTTCTAAAAAACACCACTTTTGGAACTACTACCGATGATGACGGTAAATTCTATTTAAAAACCCCTAAAAATAGAGGTCTCCTAGAGATTTCATTTGTAGGTTTTCAAAAACAAACATTAAAAGTAAATCAAAAAACAAAATTTTTAAATATTGTTTTAAGAGAAGAAAGTAATCAATTAGACGAGGTTGTTATTGTTACCAAACCTAAAAAACGCTTGAAAAAGAAAGAAAACCCCGCTTATAAAATTCTAAAAGAAGTTTGGAAACGTAAAAGAAAAAACGGGCTTGATTTAGTTAACCATTATCAATACAAGAAGAATACTTCAATAGAAATTGGTCTTAATAACTTAGACACACTTTTCCTGAAGAAGTTATTTAAAAACGAATACAAACAAGCAATTAAAGAAGTTCAATACGATAGTGATGGTATTAATTATTACATACCTATTTATATAAATGAACAGGTTTCTAATATTTATGGTAATAATGTAAGTAATGCTGTAAGAGAAGATATTGAAGCTGAAAAATCGGAAGGATTAAATGCGCAAGGGTTTGTTTTTGATCGAATGGCTAACACTTTTCAAAATATTGATGTATTTCAAAACGATATTACATTATTAAGAAAGTCATTTGTAAGCCCATTATCTACAGATGGTTTTTCTACTTACGATTATGTTCTATACGATAGTATTGTTGACAACAACCGAAAATTATACAATATTTACTTCTTTCCTAGAAGAGATGGTGATTTAGCATTTCAAGGAAATTTATGGATTGCAGACAAAAGCTTTTCAGTGAAAAAGCTAAAAATGAAAGTACATAAAAGTATTAACTTAAACTTTGTAAGAGGATTAACTTTTGAGAAAGAATTTGAGGTTAGAAATGATAGCATATACATTCCTACTAAAAATGCTTACGAAGGAGACTTTACCTTTCTTGACAAAAACGACAGTAATAAAGGATTAACAATTAAGAAAAACATTACGTTTGAAAACTACATTTTAAACAAACCTCTTTCTGAAAAATTCTACGAGGAAAAAATTGAAAAAATAAGACCTAATCAGTATGAAAAAGGAGACGCATACTGGGATTCTGTTCAAAATGATGAAAGTAAGAAAACGTATAAATTAATCAAAAACGTTAAAAAGAAAAAGCAAATCAAAAACATCACAGGACTTATCAACACTGTTTCTAGCGGATATATAAACACTAATTTAGGTTTTCAAGTCGGTCCTTTTTGGACTCTTTTCGCAAACAATCAAGTAGAAGGATTTAGAACTAAATTAGGATTTAGAACCTTTGTAACTAAAGACGATAGGTTTCGCCTAACAGGTCATGTTGCCTATGGGTTTAAAGACAAAAAAGTGAAATATGCTGCCGAGGGTCGCTATTTATTATCCTACAAACCTAGAATAGCAATAGGAGCTGCTTATCAAAAAGATATTGAACAATTAGGTAGTACCTTGTTAAACACCACACAACTTTTAGGTAGAAGTTTTGGTACTGCTGCTGTATTTTCAAGAGGCGATAACTACTTCTTATCTAATGTAGAAAAGATTGCTACAAATTTTGACTATCAAATTCAACAAAATTTACACTTTGGCATAAATCTTTCTCATGCTAAAATCTCCTCTGCAGACGAAAGATATTTCTCTATGGATTACATTGATGAAAATGGAGATATACAGTCAAAATTAACAGATGTAGCCTCAGACATCTATCTTACATATACCCCAGGTAGATTTGTATATGGTTTAGGGGTAGAAAGACGTTTTGGGAAAAATGTTTTCCCTACCTTAGTTTTAAACTACCGTAAAGGATACAAAGATGTTTTCAACGGCACACATAACTATGACAAAATTCAATTCAAGTACAACCAACCTATTTTACTAAGTAAATTCGGAATTTTAGATGCTACTTTTGAAGCTGGAAAAACTTTTGGAAATGTACCAATAGCTTTACTAAGTCCGGTACCTGCTAACCAATCTTTTTCTTTAGTGAAAGATACTTTTACCTTACTAAATTATTACGATTTTGTTACTGATGAATATTTAGCAGGACATTTTGAACACCATTTTAATGGTTATATTTTAAATAGAATTCCATTATTAAAAAAACTAAAACTTCGAAGTTTAGTAACTTTTAGAGCAGCTTATGGAACCGTTTCAGCAGAAAACAAAGCTATAAACGCTGGAAACGTAAATTATAATGCTCCAAATAAAGTATACTATGAATATGGTTTTGGACTAGAAAATATAGGATATGGTAACTTACGTTTTCTTAGAGTTGATGCTATTTGGAGAAGTAATTACACCCCTCCTGTAGGCTCTACAGTTGCACCAACACCGAAGTTTGCTATTCGTATAGGAATTAAACCTGGCTTATAATCATACAATTAACCATAAAATAAACCACTTTTTTTCTTATAAAAACTAATAAATCGTTACTTTTGCAAACCGATTTTAGAAACGAAGAAAAGTTAAGAATATATGACCGCAAAAGAAAGAAAAACAGTAGATGTTTTAATTGAAATTCCAAAAGGAAGTAGAAATAAGTACGAGTACGATTTTGATTTAGGAAAAATTCGTTTTGACAGAATGTTATTTTCTTCAATGATGTACCCTGGTGATTATGGATTTATTCCTCAAACTTTAGCATTAGATGGAGATCCATTAGACGTATTAGTTTTAGGAGCAGAACCAACTTTCCCAATGTGTGTTATGGAAGTAAAGCCAATTGGTGTTTTTCATATGGCTGATGAAAAAGGTCCAGATGAAAAAATCGTTTGTGTACCTGTATCTGACCCTATTTGGAACAAATACAATGATTTATCTGACTTAAACCCTCACCGTCAACAAGAAATTACTCACTTTTTCCAAGTATATAAAGACTTAGAAAAGAAAAAAGTTGATATTGGAGATTGGGGTAATGCAGATGAAGCTTACGAAATTTTAGATAAATGTTTAGAGCGTTATGAGAATAGCGAACATAAAGCTAATGGAAATTTCAAGATTTAATCTGTAAAAATTATCCTATATAAAACAAAAAACCTCTCAGTTACAACTAAGAGGTTTTTTGTTTAGTTATTGATTTTGTTATATTTACGAACACTTATAACTAATCAAATAACAATAACATGAAACAAAACATGATATATGTGCCAATACTTTTGGCACTTTTAGGACTCATTTTTATGTATATAAAAATGATCTGGGTTAAAAAACAAGATGCAGGAAATGAAAAAATGCAATCCATTTCAAAAAGTATTAAAGAAGGAGCTCTTGCTTTTTTAGCTGCCGAATATCGATTATTACTAATCTTTGTTATTATCGCTTCATTAGCTTTATTCGGAATCTCTCAATTAGTAGAAACAACCAGCATTATGATTGTTCCTGCATTTATCATAGGAGCAATTTTTTCTGCACTAGCAGGAAACATAGGAATGCGTATTGCAACCGATGCTAACGCAAGAACAGCTGAAGCTGCCAAAACTAGTTTACCACAAGCTTTAAAAGTATCTTTTGGTGGTGGAACCGTAATGGGACTAGGAGTAGCAGGTTTAGCTGTTTTAGGATTAAGTTTATTTTTTCTAATATTCGTCGGTCAATTTATTACTGAAGGAGGAAACTTCTACAATGAAATGACTGTCGTACTAGAAGCTTTAGCTGGTTTTTCTCTAGGAGCTGAATCTATTGCTTTATTTGCTCGTGTAGGTGGAGGTATTTATACCAAGGCTGCCGATGTAGGAGCTGATCTAGTAGGAAAAGTAGAAGCTGGAATTCCTGAAGACGACCCTCGTAACCCAGCTACCATTGCTGATAATGTAGGAGACAATGTAGGAGATGTTGCAGGTATGGGAGCCGATTTATTTGGTTCATACGTAGCAACAGTATTAGCAGCCATGGTTCTTGGAAACTATGTTATTAGAGATATGTCAATAGACTCTACTTTTTCCGATGCATTTAACGGAATGGGACCAATATTACTTCCATTAGTAATTGCCGGAGTTGGTATTGTAGCTTCCATTATTGGAACTTTCTTGGTAGGAATTAAAGACAATACAGCAAAAGAAGCAGAAGTACAAAAAGCATTAGATACAGGAAACTGGGTTGCTATTATTTTAACCTTAGCAGCAAGTTTCTTCTTAATTAAATGGATGCTTCCTGAAACAATGCAAATGAAATTCTTTGGGGCAGGTTTTAAAGAAGTGCCTTCTATTAATGTATTTTGGTCAGCCTGTATTGGTTTAGCCGTAGGTGCTTTAATTTCTATGGTTACTTCTTACTACACAAGCCTAGGAAAAAAACCTGTATTAACTATTGTACAAAATAGTGCTACAGGAGCTGGTACTAATATTATTGCTGGTTTAGCTGTAGGTATGAAGTCTACTTTCTTGTCTGTTTTATTATTTGCAGCTGCAATTTACGGTTCATATTATTTTGCAGGATTTTACGGAGTTGCTTTAGCAGCTTCAGCAATGATGGCAACTACTGCTATGCAATTGGCTATTGATGCTTTCGGACCTATTGCTGACAATGCTGGTGGAGTTGCTGAAATGAGCGAATTAGAAGATCATGTTCGTGAGCGTACTGATATATTAGACTCTGTTGGAAACACAACTGCTGCGGTTGGTAAAGGTTTTGCCATTGCTTCTGCTGCCTTAACTGCTTTAGCTTTATTTGCAGCTTATGTAACTTTTACAGGAATTGACGGAATAAATATTTTTAAAGCAGATGTATTAGCTATGCTATTTGTTGGAGGAATGATTCCTGTAATATTTTCAGCATTAGCAATGCAATCTGTAGGAAAAGCAGCTATGGAAATGGTACATGAAGTTCGTCGTCAGTTTAGAGAAATTCCAGGAATTATGGAAGGAACAGGAACTCCCGAGTACGCAAAATGTGTAGATATCTCAACCAAAGCTGCTTTAAAAGAAATGATTTTACCGGGGTTAATTACCATTATTACCCCAGTAATTATAGGGTTAGTTTTTGGTGCTGAACCTCTAGGTGGTTATATGGCAGGTGTTTGTGTATCGGGTGTTATGTGGGCTATTTTCCAAAATAATGCTGGTGGTGCATGGGACAACGCTAAGAAATCTTTTGAAGCAGGCGTTGAAATCAACGGAGAAATGACCTACAAAGGTTCTGATGCTCATAAAGCAGCCGTTACTGGTGATACTGTTGGTGACCCTTTTAAAGATACCTCTGGCCCCTCAATGAATATTTTAATTAAACTTACATGTTTAGTTGGTTTAGTTATTGCTCCAATATTAGGCGGGCATACTTCTTCTGAAACAAATGAAGAGACAGAAAACATTAAAGTTTGGATTGACAAGAATGGTGAAAAACATGAAATAAAACTTTCTACTGATGCTGAATTTACTACAGAAAACAAATTAGAAAACATCGTTAAAGTAAATATTGAAAAGAATGACGATGGTACTGCTAAAGCAACCATTACAACCACTACTATTAAAAATGGTGAAGAAGTAACTGAAGAAAAAACTTTTGAAGGCACTTTAGAAGAAGTTAAACAGAAAATTAAAGAGTACGAAAACTCAAAAAAAGAGTAAACTTCAACCTATATAAAACCCGAACCCGATAGTAGTATTTCTATCGGGTTTCTTATTTTTGTGCGATGTCAAGAACTGTACGCATTTTTCCTATAGATGAGCCAAATAAATTCAAACAAAAACTATTTGTTTGGGCTAAACAATTTGAAACAGCTATTTGGCTAGATTCTAATAATTATGAGCAACAATACAGCTCTTTTGATTGTGCTTTAGCTGTAGAAGAGTTTACTTCTATTAAAACAGATTACTATAACGCTTTTGATAAACTAAAAGAGTATCAATCTTTCACCAAAGACTACATCTTTGGCTACATTAGTTATGATGTTAAAAATGATACTGAAAGACTAATCTCTAATAATTTTGACAGGCTTCATTTTCCTGACTTGTACTTTTTTCAACCTCAAAAATTAATTTTCATCAAAGGAAATACAGTTGAATTTCACTATTTACAAATGATTGATGATGAGCTAGAAGAAGATTTTGAAGACATTATTGAAACCAATCCTATTATTCAAAATCATGAACAAGAAGAAACAGATGAAGTAAAAATAAAACTCCGAATACATAAAGATGAATACCATCAAAAAGTAGAAAAAGTACTGGAGCATATCCATAGAGGAGATATTTATGAAGCTAACTTCTGTCAAGAATTCTATGCAGAAGACACAATCATAAATCCGTATAAAGTATACACGCAGTTAAACAAAATATCAGAACCTCCATTTGCTACTTTTTTTAGAAATGACAATCATTACTTGCTTTCTGCTACTCCAGAACGGTATATTAGAAAAGAGGGGGCTAAAATTATTTCTCAACCTATAAAAGGAACTGCAAAACGACTTATCAATCCTATTGAAGACGAGAAAATTGCTTTTGATTTAGCTCGTGATGAGAAAGAACGATCAGAAAATATTATGATTGTAGATTTAGTCCGTAACGACTTATCAAGAACAGCTAAAAAAGGAAGTGTCCAAGTGGAAGAACTATGTAAAGTATACTCTTTTAAACAAGTACACCAAATGATTTCTACTGTAGTTTCAGAAATTGAAAACACTACACACCCAGTTGATGTAATCAAAGACACCTTCCCCATGGGCAGCATGACCGGAGCTCCCAAAATTTCAGCCATGAAAATCATTGAAGAATTAGAAGAAACCAAACGTGGTTTATACTCTGGAACCGTTGGCTATTTTACTCCAAATGGTGATTTCGATTTTAACGTAGTTATCCGAAGTATTTTATACAATTCAGAAAACAGATACGTTTCATATTCAGTAGGTGGTGCTATTACAGCAAAGTCTACTCCAGAAAAAGAATATGAAGAATGTTTACTAAAAGCCAAGGCTATGAAGTATGTTTTAACACATACTAATAAAAGTTAACTATATTTATAGCAAATACTCACTGAGTATTTTACAATCAAAAAACTATTTAAAAAAATAAAGAGATGAACAACGCCTTTAAAATTTTGCTTTTTGTTGCTGTAATTGCAACAGCAGTTTCTTGTAAATCAAACAAATATTCATTTTTAAATGAGTATCCGACTAAAACTGTTCCTTTAACTGACAGCACTAATTTTAGCAATCATGCAGAAGGTAAACTATTAACAAAATCACAGCAAGAACTTTTAAAATTACCTTCAATTTTTGAAGATCAATTAACTGAAGAAAGTAAAATTGGTGTTTCTTATCTTCCTAAATTATCAGAAAATTTCCAATCAGTTGTTTATTATTTTTATCCAAACAACAACGAGCTTATTTCGATGTTAGTAACTTATGATAAGCAATTCAATATAATTAACAGTCAAATACTAGCTTATGATGAAATTGCTGAAGGAATGCTAAGAACTACCTCTACTCTTAACAAAAACAGTATTGAATTAGTTGAATACATTTCTGATTCTCCTTCTACTATTATTTTTAATATTTTAGAAGACGGAAACATAACCAGAGACTAATGACACACAATACTTTTACATTCAATTTTCATAAAACCGAGTTTTTTGGTCAATATTGGCAACCTGAAACTATTAAAGCTATAGTTGTTATTATTCACGGAATGGGAGAGCACTCTGGTAGATATGACCATGTAGCTCAAAAATTAACTGACAACAATTTTGGAGTAATTGCTTTTGACCACTTCGGTCATGGAAAAACCACAGGAAAAAGAGGTCATAACCCAGGGTTTGAATATGTATTAAAAAGTGTAACCAAACTTATTGATAAAGCTATAGAGGTTTTTGGTGATAAACCAATCTTTTTATATGGGCATTCAATGGGAGGAAATACTGTAATTAACTACACACTTAGAAAAGAACATCAACTACAAGGAACCATAGCTACAAGTCCGTTTTTACGATTAGCATTTGAGCCACCTGCATGGAAATTATCATTAGGAAAGCTTATGCAAAAAATCGCACCTTCAATTACTTTGGGCAATGAGTTAGATGTAAATGATGTATCTCGCGATCCGGTTGAAGTTCAAAAATATATTGATGATCCACTAGTGCACGATAAAGTAAGCCCTAATTTCTCTTTATCTTTTATTGATACTGGCGAATGGGCTATTAACAATGCCAATTCTTTAAAAACACCTATGCTTTTACTACACGGTACTGGCGATAGAATTATTGATTATAAAGGAACTGAAGCTTTTGCTAACAATAGCTCAAAAGCTAGTTTAAAATTATACGAAGGTGGATATCATGAGTTACAAAATGACTTATGTAAAGAAGAAATGCTACAAGACGTAGTAAACTGGTTAAATACTCAATTATAATAGTTACCTACTGTTGTTTTTTATGCTCCAAGAATTAGCTAAACATATTGACAAACATTTTTCTTTTTTAAAAGGTAAAAAACTACTCATTGCTATTTCTGGTGGAGTTGACAGCGTTGTATTAACACATTTATTACATCAACTTAAATTTGATATTTCCTTAGCGCATTGCAACTTTCAATTAAGAAGTGAAGAAAGTGATAAAGATGAAGAATTCGTTAAAAACCTAGGAAAAAAACTAAACCTTAACACATATACAATTCGTTTTAATACGAATGAATATGCTGTTAACAATAAATTATCAACACAATTAGCTGCGAGAGAACTTCGTTATAGTTGGTTTGAAAAATTAAGCAACGAACATTCTTTTTCACATTTACTTACAGCTCATCATGCCGATGATAATTTGGAGACTTTTTTAATTAACCTATCTCGTGGCACAGGATTGGAAGGCTTAACAGGCATCCCTCCTATTAATGGAAGTATTGTACGCCCGTTACTTGTTTTTTCTCGCGAGGAAATTTTAAACTATGCAAAACAAAATAATATTGAATGGCGTGAAGATGAAAGTAATTCAGAAATCAAATATCTTCGAAATAAAATACGCCATCAGGTTACTCCTATATTAAAAGAACTGAATGCTAGTACTTTAAAAAATTTCAATAAAACAATTGATCACTTAAAAGAATCTCAACAAATTATTGATGATAAAATAGAGGAAGTTACCCATGAAATTATTGCAAAAGAGGGTGATTTATTAAAAATCAACATTGAAAAACTGTTAAAGTTATCCAATCCAAAACCCTACCTCTATCAGTTGCTAAAGCCCTATGAATTCAAGGAATGGAACGATGTTTACAACCTTATTTATGCGCAATCTGGAAAGCAAATTTTAACAAAAAATTATACTTTGTTGAAAGACAGAGATTTTTTATTACTTTTACGCACTAGTGAAAAATCCTCTAACGAAGAGGAGGTTTACACTATTAGGGAGGAAAACAAAGAAATTACAGCTCCAATTAGGCTGCTACTGAAAAGGGTTCAAAAAAAAACAGATACTGATCAAAAAAGTATTTATGTTGATAATGAACTTCTTAGTTACCCCCTAAAACTTAGACGGTGGAATTCCGGCGATTTTTTTTATCCTGCAGGAATGCTAGGTAAGAAAAAAATAAGTAAGTATTTTAAAGACGAGAAAATATCAATCATAAATAAAAATAAAATTTGGCTTCTCTGTTCTAGTAAAAATGAGATTATTTGGATTATAGGAAAACGACAAGACAGACGCTTTTTACCAACAGAAAAAACGACCAAACTATTACAAATTAGTATTTAATTAACCCCATCAAACTACATAGAATGAAAAAATTCTTTACTCTATTTTTATTATTCATAGGTTTAGCGGTTTATTCTCAATCTGATGATAACCCTGTTGTTGTAACTCCTAAGGTAGAGAAGATCTCTGATACCGAGTACGACCTTATTTTTGACGTATTAATAGCTGAAGACTGGCACTTATACTCTCAGTATAACCCAGAAGACGCTTCTTTACCTATGACAATTTCACCTGCAGAAGGACAAACTGGATATACCCTAAACGGTAAAGCTAAAGAAAGTGAAACTGAAACACAGTTTAGTGAAATCTGGGGAAAAGACGAAATCTTTTTCGTTGAAGAAGGTAAATTAGTACAGCGAATTACTGTTTCTGACTCTACATTAACGAAGGTAACTTTAAATCTTGATGCTCAAGTTTGTAAGGAATACTGTTTACCTTTTGATGAAGATTTTACATTCTCTTTAACAGGCGAAGTTGTAGAACAAACGGTTGCAGAAGTTGATGATAAAAGTAAAGAGTTATCACAATCTTTAAATTTAGATTTAAAAAATACTGTTTTATTAAAAAGCTCAACAGACACAAGTGCTGATGGAGAAGAAAAGGATAACAGTTTATTAAATATCTTTTTATTAGGTTTTGTTGGTGGATTATTAGCGTTTTTAACTCCATGTGTATTCCCAATGGTTCCTTTAACTGTATCATTCTTTACAAAACGTACAGAAAAAAAAGGTAAAGGTGTTGGTAGTGCAGTTTTATATGGTTTCTTTATCGTATTAATCTACGGATTAATAAGTCTTCCTTTCCATTTCTTAGACACATTAGATCCAGAAATCTTAAATAACATTTCTACCAATATTTGGTTAAACTTATTCTTCTTTGTTATTTTAATATTCTTTGCAGGTTCTTTCTTTGGTTTCTACGAATTAACTTTACCTAGTTCTTGGAGTAATAAAGCAGATAGCGCTTCTAACGTTGGAGGTTTCTTAGGAATATTCTTCATGGCATTAACATTAGCAATTGTATCGTTCTCTTGTACCGGTCCAATTTTAGGTTCTTTATTAGCAGGATCGTTAAGCGGTGGTGCTATGCAATTATCTATAGGTATGGTAGGATTTGGTTTAGCTTTAGCATTACCATTCGCTCTATTTGCAATGTTCCCTAACTGGTTAAACACTTTACCAAAGTCTGGTGGCTGGTTAAACACAGTTAAAGTTGTTTTAGGTTTTATTGAATTAGCTTTCGCTTTCAAATTCTTATCTAACGCAGACTTAGTTGGTCACTGGGGACTATTAAAAAGAGAAATCTTTATCGGTATTTGGGCTTTAATTGCATTCTTATTAGCTTTATACTTATTTGGATTTATTGGAAAAAAATATGGAAAGATGACTCTTTTCAGAGTGTTAGTAGGTATAGGTGCATTAGCTTTATCTGTATACTTAGCTCCTGGAGTAATGGAAAAACCAGCTTGGAATCAAAATGAATTATTAAGTGGTTTTGCTCCACCTAAATTCCATAGTATTTATGAAAAAGACAATCACTGTCCACTTAACTTAAACTGTTTTAAAGATTTTGACGAAGGTATTGCTTACGCTAAATCTGTTAACAAACCAGTTTTACTAGATTTTACAGGATGGGCTTGTGTTAACTGTCGTAAAATGGAAGAAAATATTTGGAGTCAACCAAACATCTACTCTTTAATTAATGATGATTATGTATTAATTTCATTATATGTAGATGACCACCAAAGAATGTTACCTGAAGATGAGCAGTTTGATTTTATCAAATCTAACGGTAAGGTAAAAAGAATTAGAACGTATGGTGATAAGTGGGCTACATTACAAGCAGCTAACTTTAAAACTGCTTCTCAACCATTCTATGTATTAATGAGTCCTGAGTTAGAAGTATTAAACTCACCTCAACAGTATACAGATCATACAACATACTACAATTGGTTAAAAACTGGTTTAGACCGTTTCAATAACAACTAATACAGTATTTCATAATATTTATAAAGCCTCTTTAAAAAAAGAGGCTTTTTTTATATCTTACCATAAAAAAATAGATGACGCCAGAAACAATCATCAGTATCTTTTTAGGTATTGGGTTAGCCGCTTCAGTCGGATTTAGAGTCTTTTTACCCTTATTTGCTTTAAGTTTAGCTGGGTATTACCAAATTATTCCTTTAAATGAAAGCTGGGTATGGGTAGCAAGCGCCCCTGCTATTATTACCTTAGGTGTTGCCACTTTACTTGAAATATTTGCCTATTACATCCCTTGGTTTGATAATTTACTCGATACCATAGCAATTCCGTTAGCTGCTATTGCAGGTACAGCAGTAATGGTTTCAACCCTTGCCGATTTATCACCTGTAATTACTTGGGCTTTGGCAATTATTGCTGGTGGAGGAACTGCAAGTGCTATAAAAGGCACTACTGCTTCGGCTCGTTTAACTTCTACAGCTACAACTGCTGGAGTTGCAAATCCTATAATTTCAACGGTAGAAACAGGCTCTTCTGTAGTTATGTCTGCTTTCTCCATTTTTTTACCTATAATAGCTATCATTTTTGTTGTTCTTATCTTCTTAAGCATGCGAAAATTATACAGATTTGTTTTTCCTTCATTAAAAAAAGAAGAAGATTTACCATAACCAAATCATCAACAACATCTTAACATATTTTTTATATCTTTAACAGAAAGAGAAAAAATATGCTAGTAAAAGTTTATGGAAGCGCTGTTTTTGGTATAGAAGCAACCACCATTACTGTTGAAGTAAATATTGATAAAGGAATAGGTTATCATTTGGTAGGACTACCTGATAAAGCGGTAAGTGAAAGTTCGTACAGAATCTCGGCTGTTTTGGCAAACAATAACTATAAACTTCCTGGTAAAAAGATAATCATTAATATGGCTCCTGCTGATATTCGAAAAGAAGGTGCTGCATATGACCTAACCTTAGCTATTGGAATTTTAGCTGCGTCTAATCAAATCCAATATGAAAACATAGGAGATTATATAATTATGGGAGAACTTTCTTTAGATGGAGGTTTACAACCTATTAAAGGAGCATTACCTATAGCTATAAAAGCGCGGGAAGAAGGATTTAAATACTTAATTCTACCTAAAGAAAATGCGAAAGAGGCTGCTATAGTTAATGACCTAAATATTTTGGGCGCAGATAATATTATGGAAGTTATCAATCATTTTGAAGGCAATAAACTAATAGAGCCGACGACAGTGGATACTCGAGCTGAATTTTATAAACACATGGATTTTCCAGAGTTTGATTTTGCCGATGTAAAAGGACAAGAATCAATTAAACGCTGTATGGAAATTGCCGCTGCTGGCGGACATAATATTATATTAATTGGGCCTCCAGGTGCAGGAAAAACAATGCTAGCAAAACGACTTCCTTCAATTTTACCTCCAATGACCTTGTATGAAGCTTTGGAAACTACTAAAATACATTCTGTAGTAGGAAAAGTAAAGAATACTGGTTTAATGTATCAACGTCCCTTTCGTTCACCTCATCATACAATATCTGATGTTGCACTCGTAGGTGGCGGACAATATCCTCAACCGGGTGAAATCTCTTTAGCACATAACGGAGTCCTTTTTTTAGATGAACTTCCCGAATTTAAACGAACAGTATTAGAAGTAATGCGTCAACCTCTAGAAGATAGAGAAGTTACGATTTCTCGTGCTCGTTTTACAGTAAATTATCCCAGTAGCTTTATGTTAGTAGCAAGTATGAACCCTAGTCCTTCAGGGTATTTTAATAACTCAGACGCTCCTATTACCTCCTCTCCTGCTGAAATGCAACGTTATTTAAGTAAAATATCGGGCCCACTATTAGATCGAATAGATATCCATATAGAAGTAACTCCTGTCCCTTTTGAAAAACTCTCTGAAGAACGTAAAGGAGAAAGTAGTATGGATATTAGAAACCGTGTTACTGAGGCTAGAGAACTACAAACGGAACGATTTAAAGAATTTGACAACACTCATTACAATGCTCAAATGAACGTAAAACAAATACGTAAGTTCTGTAAAATTTCAGAAGAGAGCAAACAACTTTTAAAAATAGCTATGGAGAAACTAAACCTTTCTGCTAGAGCCTACGACAGGATTTTAAAGGTATCTCGAACCATTGCAGATTTAGCAAACTCAAAAGATATTCAATCAGAGCATATTACTGAAGCTATTCAATATAGAAGCTTAGACCGTGAAGGTTGGCTAGGATAATTATAAAGCTAGAATTCAAGCAAGTATACAACTTTAAAACAGTTAGGGAAATGTTAAAAAATTGTGCTTTCATTTAAAATCACTAATTTAGGCGCTTATTATAACGCTGGATAGCAAAATTAAACACACCCTAATGAAAAAACTAGTTTACTTATTGGCATTTTCTTTTGCCTTAGTTTCATGTAAAGAGGAACAAAAAGATTATGTGACTTTTTCTGGAAAAATAACCAACAAAAACTCTGATTCTGTTGTAATATCTAACCCTCAATTTAAATTCAACAGAGTGATAAAAGTTGATGAAAATGGTATGTTTAAAGATACTATGAATGTAAAAGATGGCTTTTACAGACTTTTTGATGGTAAAGAATACGCTACTTTATACTTAAAAAACGGAGCTGATATTAACATGACTCTTGATACTAATGAGTTTGATGAAACTATCACTTTTACAGGAGAAGGTTCTAAAGAAAGTGCTTTCATCGCTAAATCTTCTATAGAGCAAGAAGCTTTATTTGGAGATAAAGAATTAATGGATTTACCAGAATTAGACTTTAGAGCTAAAGTTTCTGAATTTGTTGATGGATTTAACAAAAGAGTAGATGAAGCTGCTTTAGATTCTACTTTTGCTGCAAATCAAAAACAAAGTATTACTGGTTTAGAAAAATACTTAACTAAAGTATATAACGACAAACAATACCTAGCAAAAAACTTAGCTAAAGGAATGGAGTCTCCTAAGTTTGTAGATTACGAAAACAATGCTGGAGGTACTACTTCTTTAGATGATTTAAAAGGAAAATACGTTTATATCGATTTATGGGCTACTTGGTGTCAACCTTGTAAAAACGAAATTCCTTTCTTAAAGCAAGTTGAAGAAAAATATCACGAGAAAAATATCGAGTTTGTAAGTATTTCTGTTGACAGACAAAAAGATTATGAAACTTGGAAACAAATGATTGTTGACAAAGAATTAACAGGAGTTCAATTATACGCTAAAGAAGACAAGTCTTTTATGGATGCTTATAGAGTATCTGGAATTCCAAGATTTATTTTATTAGATCCTCAAGGAAATATTGTAGATGCCAATGCTCCAAGACCTTCTAATCCTAAGTTAGTTGAGTTATTTGAATCATTAAACATCTAAGTCTTAAAAGACATTTATAACTTAAAAAGCCCACTAATTAGTGGGCTTTTTTATTGCTTAAATTATTCTTCTTTAGATTCATTAAAAATAATTATATTTGCCGAATGAATTTTTTTGTAGAAGAATTATCATTTAAAATTTCTTATGGTGGCAGAAACTGTTACCAACTAGATTTAGGCTATAAAGTAATAGACTTTACTTTCTGCCAACTATTAACCTTCAGAAAAAAAGTACTAGAATACGCTTCTTATGAATCTTTAGAAACGATTATCGACGGTGATAACTTCGTACTCCTTTTTGCAGCAGACAACAAACACCTATTATTTTTAGATGTACCTCAACTCATAGAGTTACGAGAACTTCTTTTATCAGTATTTAAGCAGAAAAGTCTTTACTAAGACTAGCTTTAAATTAGCCCCTCTATTCTTTTTAGAGCCTTATAATCTGTATCTTTATAGTATTAAAACTAAACAAAATATTATGGAAACAGCAATAAGAAGAGACATGATTTTAGATGTGGAAGTAGTTGATTTGCTAAACCACCAAATAACGATGGAGCAACAAGCTTCTTCTAAATATTTAGCCATGGCATCATGGTGCGACCAAAGAGAGCTTAGAAATAGCGCAGCATACTTTTATAAGCAAGCTGAAGAAGAAAGAGAGCACATGATGAAGATTTTCAAATTCGTTAACGATAATGGAGGCAGTGCAATGTCACCTGTAGCTACTGAAGTTGCTCACGAATTTGAAAGCTTACGAGCTATTTTTGAAGCTTCTTTAGATGCCGAAATAGAAGTAACTAAATCTATTCACCACGTATTTAAAACCGCAAGAAAAGTAAGTGATTTTACTTCTGAAATCTTTTTACAATGGTTTGTAACAGAACAAGCCGAAGAAGAAGAAAAAGTAAGAGACATTTTAGACTTAATCGATTTAATGGAAGGTATGCCATTAAAAATGATTGATGAGCGTATTCCTACTGAATAAAACTTTTATAAACAGTATAAAAAAATCCCGCAACAATGTTGCGGGATTTTTTTATGTCTTGACTCTATGAATCTAGTATCTATAATGTTCTGGTTTGTATGGACCTTCAACAGTTACACCAATATATTTCGCTTGGTCTTCACGTAACTCAGTTAACTCAACACCAATCTTCGCCAAGTGTAATTTTGCTACTTTTTCATCTAAGTGTTTTGGTAACATATACACATCATTTTCATACTTATCAGCATACTTCCATAATTCGATTTGCGCTAGCGTTTGGTTTGTAAATGAGTTAGACATTACAAAACTTGGGTGACCTGTAGCACAACCTAAGTTTACTAAACGTCCTTCTGCCAATACAATAATATCATTTCCTTTAACTGTATACTTATCAACTTGTGGCTTAATTTCAACCTTAGTATCTCCATAAGTCTCGTTTAACCAAGTCATTTGAATTTCATTATCGAAGTGACCAATGTTACAAACGATAGTCTTATCTTTCATTGCTTCGAAGTGCTCAGAACGAACGATATCTTTGTTACCAGTTGTAGTAATTACGATATCAGCCTTACCTACAACTGTTTCTAATTTCTTCACTTCAAAACCGTCCATTGCTGCTTGTAATGCACAAATAGGATCAATTTCAGTAACAGTAACAATAGAACCAGCTCCACGGAAAGATGCCGCAGTACCTTTACCTACATCACCGTAACCACAAACTACTACTCTTTTACCTGCTAACATCACATCAGTAGCACGACGAATCGCATCTACTGCAGATTCTTTACATCCGTATTTGTTATCAAATTTCGATTTAGTAACCGAATCATTTACGTTAATCGCTGGCATTGGTAATGTTCCATTCTTAACACGCTCGTATAAACGGTGAACACCAGTAGTTGTTTCTTCAGATAAACCTTTGATTCCTTCAGCTAATTCAGGATATTTATCCAATACCATGTTGGTTAAATCTCCACCATCATCTAAAATCATATTTAATGGTTTCTTATCTTCTCCAAAGAATAAAGTTTGCTCAATACACCAGTCAAACTCTTCTTCGTTCATTCCTTTCCAAGCATACACAGGAGTACCTGCAGCAGCGATAGCAGCAGCAGCTTGATCTTGCGTAGAGAAAATATTACAAGAACTCCAAGTAACCTCAGCTCCTAAAGCTTGTAATGTTTCAATTAAAACCGCAGTTTGAATCGTCATGTGTAAACATCCTGCAATTCTTGCTCCCTTTAAAGGTTGCTCCTCTTTATACTCTTCTCGTAAACTCATTAACCCTGGCATTTCAGCTTCTGCCAATTCAATCTCTTTTCTTCCCCAATCGGCTAAAGAAATATCTTTAACTTTGTAAGGAACATATGTTGCGGTTTTTGTGCTCATATTTTTGTATATTTATATATCTTAAATTTGAGTCGCAAAATTACGAAATAACTTTCTAAAATATGCCTCTTTACAAAACATTAACGGTAAACAATCATGCTAAAGCATTGATTTGGAAGATAGATGAACCTTTTGAAGAACTTTCAAAAGGGATTTTTCTTACAGATGAAAATCAACAGCGAGTAAACGGTATGAAGTCCGATTTACATCAGAGGGGTTTTTTAAGTGTGCGCCATTTACTAAAAGAAATTGGCTATTCCGATAACGATTTGGTATATGATGAGTACGGAAAACCACATTTAAAAGACGGAAATTTTATTTCGATAACACATTCATTCATTTTTTCGGCAATCATTATTTCTACAGAACAACCCGTGGGAATCGATATTGAAATGCAGCGCGATAAAATTGTAAAAATCGCACACAAATTTACTCCGATAGAAGAGTACAAATCGATAGCTAACCATGATGCTTTAGTTAGTAAACTCACCATCGTTTGGGGTGCTAAAGAAAGTTTGTATAAAATCTATGGAAAGAAAAAACTACTCTTTTTAGAAAACATTTATATTGAAGATTTCTCTTTCGACACCAATGAAACTACAGGTAAAATTTTATATGAAGGTGAAACTTCCGATTTCGATATTCGCTTTTTGGAAATGGAAGGATTTACCTGTGTGTATGCCTACTAAAAAAAAGGAACTATTCTTTTAAAACATCGTAAACAATTTTGAAACTTTGTAACTTTGTTTCTTTTCAACAAAAAGAACAATGAAAATCTCTGTAGAACTTACGCTAAGTCCACTTCAAAACGAATTTGAAGAACCAATTATCAATTTCATAAAAAAACTACGCGCTTCTGGTTTAACCGTTTTAGAAAATCCGTTAAGCACCCAAGTGTATGGTGATTATGATACCGTGATGCGTTTAGTTACTTCTGAATTAAAAAATACTTTTGAATTAATTGACAACGGATTGCTATTTATGAAAATCGTAAAAACAGATCGTAGCGATTATGAGCCAACTTTTTGATTTCCTTTTTGGGCAGTATGCTGATTACAACCCTATCCATGTTTGGCTAGAAATTATTGCGGTAATCTTTGGTTTTTTATCCGTTTGGTATTCTAAACAGAATAAAATTTGGGTATTCCCTACGGGGATGATAAGCACCGCTATTTTTGTATACCTCCTATTAAAATGGGAATTATTAGGCGATATGATGATCAACGGGTACTACTTTATTATGAGTGTATATGGTTGGTATATCTGGACACGAAAAGTAGACGCCACCCATGTAACTCCTATCTCTAGAACAACATCTAAAGAAAAAAAACAAAGCATAGCCATATTTTTAGCCACCTTAGTTTTCGTCTATGCTGTTTATACCGTTTTTGATAAATGGACGAGCTGGACAGCTTATGTAGACACCGTTACTACTGCTATTTTCTTTGTAGGAATGTGGCTGATGGCAAAACGAAAAATAGAAAACTGGATTTATTGGATTATTGGCGATATTATCTCCGTTCCACTGTACTTTTACAAAGGATTTACCTTTACCAGTTTTCAATATTTATTATTTACCTTTATTGCAATTGCAGGATATTTAGCATGGAAAAAGCACTTACACAACAACCCATCAACCTTGTAAAGGTGGTATTATTTGGACCTGAAAGCACAGGAAAAACAACACTTTCTGGTCAGTTAGCGCGTCATTACAATACTGTTTGGGCTCCCGAATTTGCACGTGAATACTTGCAAGACAAGTGGAACAACGAACGTAAAACTTGTGAGCAGCAAGACTTGATTCCGATTGCTGAAGGACAAATGGGCTTGGAAAATGAATTGGCTAAAAAAGCGGATAAAGTACTCATATGTGATACCGATTTATTGGAAACCAAAGTATATTCTGAAGAGTATTATGGCGGATTCGTAGATCCGAAATTAGATGAAGCTGCGATTGCAAATACCTACGATATTTATTTTTTAACCTATATCGACACGCCTTGGGAAGCTGATGATTTACGCGACAGACCCGAGCAACGCTTGGAAATGTTCAAAGCCTTTGAAAATGCGTTGAAAAAATACAACCGTCCGTATGTGTTGTTGAAAGGTGATAAAGAAACCCGTTTGAAAAAAGCAGTGGAAGTTATTGATGCGTTACTCACTAAAAAAGAAAACTTATACTCTTTTTCCGACACCCTTACCGATTTAGATATGCACTTCATGCACCAATCACCCGACACACCTAATTACGATATGTAAAACACATGTGTTGTCATTGCGAGTGAAACGAAGTAATCTTTAAATTATGAGTTCTCTATATACAGATTACTTCGTCGTATCCTCCTCGTAGTGACGTCCATTTTATTCGTCATTGCGATCCCGATACTTCGGGAGAAGTAATCTGCTTGTCGACAAAAAGATAACCACGTCGTTAACACTCCTCGTTATGACGAACCTAAAAAACATACCTTCATTACTATAATAGATAAACGTCATTACGAACGACAGTGAAATAATCTTTTCCTTTTTATCTTTAACTATTCACTAGGACAAGCCTCTTTACAAACAACAATAGATTTTCTATATTTGAAACATTCACAAACCCTATGAACAAAGAACAACTTTTAAAAGAACTCAATTTTAAAGCCGTACGAAGCTCTGGTGCGGGCGGACAGCATGTAAACAAAGTATCCTCGAAAGTAGAGCTGACGTTTACTATTGAAGACTCTTTAGGACTTACAGATGAAGAAAAAGAGTTGTTGCTTAAAAATTTAGGGAACCGATTATCTAAAGACCATATACTAACCCTAAGCTCTCAAGAAAGCCGTTCACAACATCGCAATAAAGAACTCATTATTGAACGCTTTTTTAACCTTATAGAACAGGCTTTAGTAGTACCTAAAGTACGCAAAGCCACCAAACCTAAAAAAGCAGCGATTGCCAAACGATTGGACGCTAAAAAACAACACGCTGAAAAAAAAGAAAACCGAAAGAAATTTCGGTTTTAACATGGTTTAACTTTTAACTTCTCGAATACGCACCAAACTGGAAATCCGTGAAGATTTTGATAAGTAGGCTCGTAACAAGCAATTAATTATACAAATGTTGTGCGTTCATTATTTTAAAAGGGCAAATCATTCGCTTCTTCAATTGGAATCTCAGGAATGTTATTTTCAGATAATTCATTAATTTCAAGAAAGTTAATTAAACTCTCAGGAAAGAACACATTATCAAATTCAGGAATTTCATTTAGTCTTTCCCAAATGCCTAAACTACTCTTGTTATCTGATTCATAACCTAAAACATTTTCTAATTTTGGAATATTAAAATGAATTTTATCAATATCTGCCGTTTTGATTAATTTCCAATTTGTTGTTACCATACCTTTTCTTGTGACTGACCTATCTTCTCCGTTCTCAGATAAATATAACTGAGAAGCCTTTAATTCTACTTCTGTATCAATAACTGCTAGTTCCTCGATAAAATCTAAATCAAAATCCCAGTCATTGATAACATAATAATCGATTCCAAAATGTTTACATAAGTCAATTAGTAATAAGGCGGTTGCTTTTCCGTGATGAACGACAATCGAAATGTTTTTAAAATTAAGATAAGTATTAGCAAACTTACTGTCATTTTTTATGTCATTAATCTTTTTTTCAATAGCATAATTATAAGCTAATAAATCGTTAGGACCTTCAACTAATAAAACCTTTCGACTAAACAATGTTTTATTTATATTAGGTTCTACAGATTTTATAAAACTATTGAAGTTCTCAATTGATATTATTTCTTCATTTTGAGAATCAAAATCTTCAATATTATTGTATTTCTTTACAGTTCTTTTTTCTTGTTCGTCAAAGTCTATTCTAATAATACTTTTTGTATCGAATATATCAATCATTTTATCAGAATGAGTAGTGTAAATGACTTGATGTCCTTTTTCTGCTAAACTGCATAAAACCATTTTATAAAAATATTCTTGATGATTTTCATGAAGAAAACTTTCTGGTTCTTCGAAAAGAAATAAGCATTTGTCATCGATATTACTTTCTGCTATTGCTTGAATTACAGCCATTACAAACATTGAGATATATCCATCCCCAAAATGGTCTATTGGGATTAAGTTGTTAATTTCTCCATTAAGCCCAATTTTGAAAACCATTTGAAGAAAGATATCTTCATAGTCTGGTAATCCAAATTCAACCTCGCAGTTATTGTTTCTTAAATTTTGCGCATAGTTCTCTTTTATTTTCGAAATAAAATTACTTAACTGCGAATCATTTAAAACTTCTTCAGTTGCTTCTTTAGTACTATTTTTAAAAGCTTCCTTTTTAGCTATCATTCCAGCATCATTGTCAACAATTGACTTTATATGCTTAGCTAAAAATGAAGTTAAGTTACCCCAACTTGTTTTTTTTGTTGAAATTTCTTCTTTTATGTTGTGGAAATTAATGTAAAAAATATTGTAATGTTTATTTGCTCCAAAAAACGATTTACTGATACTCGATTTTATTTCATTATCCTCAAGTGTTGTTTTTATTGTGTAATCGCCTGCTATTGTTTGAGGTCCATAATAATTATGCCCATAAGGTGTTGCTTCTATTCTTGTTTTAATTTCAAGTTGATTTGCTAAATTTAAATTATGTAAATCAGTTTTTTCAAAAGTTTTTGCACTAACAAAATTTTCTCCGATGCCGTACATAATTGCATTCATTAGATTTGTTTTCCCTGAATTATTATATCCGATTATTGAAATTGGTTTGTTATAATCATTTTCAGGAAAGTCAAACGTTTGTTCTTCTCCAAATGAGCGATAATTTTTTACTTTTATTTTTTTTAGTCTTATTTCGGACATAGGTTTTTTTCTAATGATGCACAACTCGTTATATACCAAACTTTAGTTCTTTTATCCCGAAAAAAACATGGAATATCATAAGGTTTAGCAATTTTTTACGCTATCAAATATATCAAATCCAATACTTTACTTAAAATAAAATTATTGTTATTTGTTAATTAATTATAAAAGCTAGTTGCTCTTACAATTCTTGCGAACATAAAAAAACTCCACCACACAATCTTACGGAATCCCATAACCTCAGCTATTTAAGTCATAAAAGTTGTTTTTTAGAGTAGTAACTGTTCTTTATATCATGGTTTTGGGTCGCTGATATCAAGATATACTAACCACTACAAGGGAAGTCACTGAGTAAGCACCAACCCTTAAAAAATAAAAAAGACGCTCCTAAAAAGAAGCGCCTCCTAAAAAAATTGTGTAATCTTTATTTTTTACAATGGGATATTTCCGTGTTTTCTGTTTGGTCGTTCTACCTTTTTACCTTCTAACATAGCAAAAGCTTTGATTAGTTTTCTACGGGTATCTTGCGGTAAAATAACCTCATCTACAAATCCGCGTTCTGCTGCTCGGTACGGATTCGCGAATTTATCAGCATACTCTGCTTCTTTTTCGGCAAGTTTTGCTTCGTGGTCGTCAGCTTCGGCAATTTCTTTTTTAAAGATAATTTCACTCGCTCCTTTGGCTCCCATTACCGCAATTTCTGCACTAGGCCATGCAAAGTTCATATCGGCACCAATATGTTTTGAGTTCATTACGTCATAGGCTCCACCATAAGCTTTACGGGTAATTACACTTACTCTTGGCACGGTAGCCTCACTCAACGCATACAATAATTTTGCTCCGTTGGTAATAATCGCATTCCACTCTTGGTCGGTTCCTGGTAAAAATCCTGGTACATCTACCAACACCAATAACGGAATATTAAAACAATCGCAAAAACGGGTAAAACGTGCTGCTTTTTTAGAACTGTTTACATCCAAACATCCTGCTAAACTCATCGGTTGATTGGCAACAATTCCTACGCTTCTTCCTCCTAAACGCGCAAATCCGACTACGATATTATCGGCATAATCTTTATGGATTTCAAAGAATGAATCTGAATCTGCAATACCATCAATCACCGCTCGCATATCGTACGGTTTATTGGAATTATCAGGAACAATATTGGCTAGTTCTTCTCGAACTTCATCACCTAATTCAAACGATAATTTTGCTGTAGTTTCTTGATTGTTTTGCGGCATATAACTCAACAAAGTTTTAATATCTTCCAAACATTGTACATCGTTTGCTGCCGTTAAATGCGTAACTCCCGATTTAGTTGCATGAGTACTAGCTCCTCCTAATTCTTCCGAAGTAACTTCTTCATTGGTTACTGTTTTTACCACGTTAGGTCCCGTAACAAACATATAACTTGAGTTTTCTACCATAATGGTAAAATCGGTCATGGCTGGTGAGTACACTGCACCTCCTGCACAAGGCCCCATAATCGCTGAGATTTGTGGAATGACTCCTGATGCTTGTACATTTCTGTAAAAAATATCGGCATATCCACCTAACGAACGTACTCCTTCTTGAATACGCGCTCCACCAGAATCGTTCAATCCGATTAATGGCGCACCTACTTTTACGGCTAAATCCATAATCTTACAGATTTTTTCGGCATGTGTTTCTGATAATGAACCTCCAAACACCGTAAAATCTTGTGCAAATACGTACACAAGACGTCCGTTTACAGTTCCGTATCCAGTTACCACTCCGTCACCATAAAACTTCTGATTTTCCATTCCAAAATCAGTCGTTCGGTGTGTTACCAAAATACCTACTTCTTCAAAAGAACCTTCATCTAAGAAATAATTAATACGCTCGCGGGCGGTTAATTTTCCTTTTTGATGATGGCGGTCGATACGTTTTTGTCCACCTCCTAATTTTGCTTCGGTTACTTTATGTTGTAATTCTTCTATTTTAGATTTCATCTATATTCTTTTTTTGGGCGTTCCCCAAGGGTCGGGCTTTCCGCTGTATCTTTTTTGTGAGTCATTGCGAAGCAAATAACTATTTGCTGTGGCAATCTCTTAAATTGATGAGATTACTTCGTTTCACTCGTAATGACGGATTTATTAACACAAAAAAGGATGCCGCTTTAATCCCTAACGCACATTATGTATTAACAAGTTTTTAAAATACGTTGCTCATTTAAATACTGCTGTAAGGCTACTTGTGCAGCAATCTTTGCTTCTTTTTCATATCCTGCTTCTAACAACTCAGGCGTATAATATTTCTTTACAAAATGAGTATCGAAATTCCCTGAGGTGAAAGCTTCGTGTTCGCATACGAACTTTCCAAACGGCAACGTAGTTTCTATTCCTTTTACTTTATAATTACTAATAGCTTGCTTCATTAGCTCGATGGCTTCTTCACGTGTATTTCCGTACGTAATCAATTTAGAAATCATCGGATCGTAATAAATAGGAATTTCCATTCCTTCTTCAAAACCATCATCTACACGAATATTTTCTCCTTTCGGATGTTGATACACTTCCAACACTCCAATACTCGGTGCAAAATTATCTAACGGATCTTCAGCGTACACTCTTAATTCTAGTGCGTGTCCGTTAATCTGTAAATCTTCTTGCGTGAATGATAGCTCCTCTCCTCTTGCTATTTTTATTTGCTGTTCTACTAAGTCTACTCCTGTAATAAGTTCGGTAACTGGATGCTCTACTTGTAAACGTGTATTCATTTCTAAGAAATAGAAGTTCTTGTTTTCATCTAATAAAAACTCTACGGTTCCTGCTCCTAAATAATCACAGGCTTTCGCAACTCTTACCGCTGCGGCTCCCATGGCTTCTCTAATTTCTGGAGTTAATACACTTGATGGTGCTTCTTCAACTACTTTTTGGTGGCGACGTTGTACCGAACATTCACGTTCAAATAAGTGTACTACATTTCCGTGAGCATCTGCCAATACTTGGATTTCAATATGGCGTGGCGACCCTACATATTTTTCTATAAACACCGAACCGTCTCCAAAAGCTGATTCTGCTTCTGAAATTGCACGCTGCATTTGTTCTTTAATATCTGCTTCTTTTTCAACAACACGCATTCCTTTTCCTCCTCCACCTGCAGAGGCTTTGATTAAAATCGGATACCCAATTTCATTCGCTACTTTCGAGGCATACTCCACATCGGTTACCGCTTCATCAATCCCTGGAACCATTGGAATGTCATAGGCTTTTACTGCATCTTTTGCAGCCAATTTACTTCCCATCACTTCAATAGCATGGGTTTTTGGCCCTATAAATACAATTCCTGATTTTGCTACGGCTTCTCCAAAGGGTGCATTTTCACTTAAAAATCCGTAACCCGGGTGAATTCCGTCTACATCTAACTCTTTCGCTACTTCAATAATTTTATCTCCTAATAAATATGATTGATTGGAAGGTGCAGGACCAATACATACTGCTTCGTCTGCAAAAGTTACGTGTGGTGAATTTCTGTCTGCTTCCGAATAAACAGCTACCGTTTTAATACCCATCTTTTTTGCCGTACGCATAACACGCAACGCAATTTCTCCTCTGTTTGCTATTAATATCTTTTTCATATTACTCCATTTCTATTAAAACCGTATTCTTTTCTACTTTATCTCCTGCTTGTATCGCTACCGATTTTACGACTCCGTCTCTTGGTGCTTGTAAGGTATTTTCCATTTTCATGGCTTCTAACACTAAAATCCCATCTCCTTCTTTCACTTCTTGACCAATTTCAACATCAACAGAAACAATTAACCCAGGCATTGGTGCCTTGATATCGTTTTCTTTTTTCTCTGCAGCTACTTCTAATCCTAACTCATCAATTAACATATCTAATTCATCAGCAATATTTACCTCGTAAGTATTTCCATTGATTTGAATGGTATATGTTTTTTTATTGAAATTTGTTTGAAGTATGGTAGCTTGATACGATTGGTTACCCTCAAGTACATGGTAGTTATTTTTTGATTTTTCTACTATATCTAGCGTCTCTATTTGCGCTTCAGTAAAGTCAAAATCATGCGTTTTATTAACGCTCGTTTTAAAAGATTTACTCATAAATATCTGATATTTTCACCACTAAAATATTAAATTTACAATGGAATGCATGAGTTAAATCTATAAATTGATTAGAATGTTTTTTTACTTACTTAATAACTCCTTATTCTTTTATAAACAAGCCTAGAAAAACCCGCTATTTATCGCGCTTAATTCATATTTCATATTTACCTTTGCACCGTTCTCATAAAGGGGTGCCTTTTTGAGTTATTAGTGTTTAGTGAATAGTTGTTAGTTAACTTAAAATTCAACATTTATAACTTATAATTAAAAGTAGGGCTGAGATCATACCCAACGAACCTGGAACAGGTAATGCTGTTTAGGGAGGCGATAATCGCCATTTGGAAAACAATTGTTACAAGAAATTTGTTTATAAACCAAAGAATATTTTGTTGTAAACTACTTGTAATGACAAATTTTAATTATTCAATGTTTAACTAAAGAATAATTACCTCTTTTTATTCGATTTTGTTTTTTATAAAATGAGACCGATGTCTTTTCAAAAGAAAGTGAAAGTAATCGCTTTTTTACTCGTAGTGTTTACAACATTAACAACGAGTGCACAAACATTTATTTTGTCTGGTAAAGTAGTTGATGGAAATCAAGAGCCTTTAATTGGTGCTACCGTTGCTGTTAGAAGTCAAACCAAAGGAACTTCAACCGATTTTAATGGTAAATTCAAATTAAACCTAACTAAAGGAACTCACATTATTGAGGTTTCTTATGTAGGATTTAAAAGTACCTCTCAAGAAGTTGAACTTACCAACAACCAACAAATTACGTTTCAATTAATTTCTAACGAAACAGTATTAGATGAAGTATTAGTTTCTGCTGTTCGTGTAAAAGCAGATGCGCCCGTAACACACTCTAATCTTAACAATCAAGAAATTGAAAAACGTAATTTAGGACAGGACATTCCTGTATTATTAAACTATTTACCTTCAGTAACATCTTCATCTGATGCTGGTGCAGGTATTGGATACACTTATATTCGTGTACGTGGTTCTGACGCTTCTCGTGTAAATGTTACCATTAACGGAATTCCGTATAACGATGCCGAGAGTCAGGGAACTTTTTGGGTTAATATGGGAGATTTTGCTTCTTCTACCCAAAGTTTACAATTACAGCGTGGTGTAGGAACTTCTACGAACGGTTCTGGAGCTTTTGGAGCTAGTTTAAACATCTTAACCGATGCTGTTTCAGAAGAAGCTACTGGAGAAATTTCGAATGCTTTTGGTTCGTATGGAACAAGAAAACACACCGTAAAGTTTACTACTGGAAAATTAAACGATCATTTTGAATTTTCTGGTCGTTTGTCTAACATTTATTCTGACGGATATGTTGACCGTGCTTTCACCGACCTAAAATCGTATTTCTTACAAGGTAGCTATACCGATGATAATACGTTGATTAAAGCTTTAGCTTTTGGGGGAAAACAACAAACTTATCAAGCTTGGTATGGGTTAAGCGCTGAGGAATTACAAGAAAACCGTCGTCAAAATCCGTATACCTACGAAAATGAAACCGATAATTATTGGCAAGATCACTACCAGTTACACTGGAATGAAAAATTATCTAAAAATTGGTCTACCAATATTGGTTTAAATTATACACCTGGTAAAGGATATTTTGAGCAGTTTAAAAAAGATAGAGACGCTGATGATTATAACAAAATAATTGTTGATGGAAGTGATGTTATTGTTCGCCGTTGGTTAGACAATGATTTTTACGTAGCTAATGCTAATGTAACTTATAAAACTAAAAAATTCGAGTTAATCTCTGGTGCTTCTTATAGTAATTATAAAGGAGATCATTTTGGTGAAGTTATTTGGGCTACACAATTTGCCGATGGGGCTAATATTAGAGATCGTTATTATTTTAGTGATGCTAAAAAGGATGATTTTAGTGTTTTCTCTAAAGCTACTTTTAATGTTTTTGACAACTTAAAAGCTTTTGTTGATGTGCAAGGTAGATTTATTGATTATACAACTGGCGGATTTACTTCTGACTTAAACCCTTTAAATATTGACACTTCGTTTAGTTTCTTTAATCCTAAGTTAGGATTTACATATACTATAAATAAAGAAAATAGCATTTATGCTTCGTATGCACGTGCGAACAGAGAACCGAACCGTGATGATTTTCAAAATGGTATCAACGTACAACATGAAACGTTAGATGATTTTGAATTGGGATGGCGTTTGTATAATAAAACGGTTCAATTAAACACCAACATCTACTACATGTCTTACGACAACCAATTAATTCAAACTGGTGGATTAAATGATGTAGGAGAATATTTAAGAGAAAATGTGAAAGACAGTTATCGTTTAGGAGTAGAAATTGATGCTAACTTTAACATTTCAGATAAGTTTAGCATTAACCAAAACCTTACCGTAAGTAGTAATAAAATCAAGAATTTCATGTTGGATCGTGATGGTGTTCAACGTAATATTGGGACTACGAATATTGCTTTTTCTCCAAATATTATTGCTGGAAATGCATTGGTTTATAAACCTACAAAAGGGCTACAATTAGCTTTACTTTCTAAATTTGTTGGTGAACAATATTTGAGTAACACTAATACAGAAGCCTCTAAACTAGATAGCTATTACGTTAGTGATTTTAATGTTAGTTATGAACTTGAAATGAACAAAATTTTTAAATCAATTGTGTTTACAGGATTGGTTAACAATCTTTTTGATAAAGAATATGTTGATAGAGGATACACCTATTTAAATACTTGGGATACTCCTGGAACTTCTTTTGAAGTACAAGGATACTATCCGCAAGCTACTAGAAACTTTTTAGTAGGCGCAACCTTAAAATTTTAAGTGGGAAAAGAGCTAAGAAAAAGTAAAACCGAGACAATTGTCTCGGTTTTTTTTATATCTTACAATTTATAAAAACAAATTGCTAAAGATTTAATTAGAATCTTATTCTTGAATTATTTAATCATTATTATTAAGCTAAACATATGAAAAAGGAAGTATTATTCATCTTTTTGTATATTTTTTCACTTCAAGTTACATCACAACAATTAACTTTTGAACTAGAAGAAAATCCTAGTACTATTAAATACAATGTGAATAAAGAAGATATTGAAATTCATTTAAATGAAAAGGGAATTATAAACTTTAAAATTTCAAAACCTCAATTTTTTGGTATTAGTACAGAGAATTATAGAGTTATTTATTTAGAGCCTTTGTTTGATCTTAGAATTAAAGGGAAATCATTAAATGATTCCATTAGTTTTGAAGGAATTGGAGCTATAGAAAACAACTATTTAATTAGTAAAAGAAAAATAATAGACTCCCTTAATAAAGAATTAGATTTTTTCACTTTAAAATCACTCTCTAAAGATGATTTTTATACAAGAATTTTAAAATTCCGAAATTTATTCTTCGAGAATCTGAATAATTTTAGTTTTGATTCTAAAATTTTTAAAACCTTAGAAACGAAATCAATAAATCTAGAAATTGCCCGTAGAGTATTATTTTATCAGGGTAGAAAAAAAGAGGTTTCAAAAGAAATTTTAGAAAAATTCCCTATTGAAATAACCAATCCCTTTTATAAAATCAATCTTAATGATACAGAAGCACTTGCTTTAGAAGATTTTAGATATGAAGACTTTCTGTCTAAATATTTCGATAGAAAAGTTAAAAAATATTACCATCAAGGTCTAGGTACCGATTACAACCAAGAAGTTCAATCATATGCCAGTAAAAACATTTCTGACGAACAAGTTCTAAATAGTTTTTTGTTTAGTTACTCTTGGCAATTGATTAAGTACCTTCCTAAAAAGGATGTTTACTTCGATACTTTTATAAATTTATCTAAAAATGAAAATCATAAAAAAATTATTTCGAAATTATATCTTTCATTTTCTGAAGTATCTAAAGGAAAACAGTCTCCCGATTTTATGCTCACTGATAACCAAGGGAACATTTTAAGTTTGAAAAATTTTAAAGGAAAAATAACATACATCGATATTTGGGCTACATGGTGTAAGCCATGTTTAGCAGATTACCCAAAGATGGAGGAATTACACAAAAAATATGGTGATCAAATTAATATAGTGAGTATTGGCTATTTAGATTCTAAAGATAGATGGAGTGAGTTTATCGAAGCTCATAAGCCAAAATGGACTCAATTATTTTTTCTTCCAAAAAGCCAAGAATTTTTCGATAAATATACTGTAACAGGAGTACCAAGATATATACTTCTTGATTCGGAAGGTAAAATTATTTCTGCTAGTGCACCTCCACCTTCTTCTATTGAAAAAACCTTAAAAGAAAGGTTATAAAACATAATTAATTACTGAGTGGATTTCCTAATAACAAAACACAAAAAATCCCGAGCAAATGCTCGGGATTTTTTTATTCTTTATTTTTTTCTTCCCATTCTAAAATTCCTCCTAAAACATTGTAGGCTTTATACCCTTTTTTGGCTAGGAGTTCCGTAGCTTTTTTACTTCTACCCCCTGAGCGACAGTAAATATATACAGGTTGTGTTTTGTCTAACTTTTCTAAAACCTTTCCTTCAAAATCATCTCCTGTAATATCTATTTTTATCGGATCTTTAATTACTCCCTCTGCCCATTCTTGCGGTGTTCTAACATCTAATAACTGTACGTTATCTTCATTTTCTAAAACTACTTGTAGGTTTTCTACCGTGATATCTTTTGCCTCATTGGTTTGTGGCTTACACGACAATACCAGTGTTAAAAATAAACCTACTAAAAATATACCTCTCTTCATTATTCTTATTTTAAAGTTGATGGACAAACAGCTGCTGTTCTTGGAATATCAGTTTCTTTAATAGCCTTATATCCTCCAGCAACATCAATTATATTATGGAATCCTCTTGCTTTTAAAATAGAAGCTGCAATTACTGAACGATACCCTCCTGCACAATGCACATAAAAATCTCCTTTTGTTGGAAACTCTTCAATATAATCGTTTAAGAAATCTAGTGGTGTACTTGGTGCATCTATAATATGCTCACTTGTATATTCACCTGGTTTACGAACATCAAAAACTGGAGCTCCTTTGGTAAGTTCTTCTGCTAGAACAGTTGCAGGAACCGAACGCAAAGTATCTACTTCTTTCCCTGCTGCTTTCCATGAATCAAAGCTTCCATCTAAATACCCTAACACATTATCAAAACCAACACGAGATAAACGTGTAATAGTTGTTTCTTCTTCTCCTTCAGGAGTAACTAATAAAATTGGTTGTGTAACATCTTTAATCAATGCTCCTACCCATGGGGCAAATGTTCCTCCTAAACCAATAAAGATTGATTGAGGAATAAATCCTTTAATAAATTCTGCTTGATTACGAACATCTAACACTAATGCATCTGTTTCGTTAGCTATTTTTTCAAAATCTTCTACAGATAAGGCTTTTGCTCCACTCTTGATAACTTCATCAATAGATTGGTACCCTTCCTTATTCATTTTTACATTTAAAGGGAAATATTCTGGTGGAGGTAATAAACCATCAGTCACCTCTTTTACAAATTCCTCCTTAGTCATATCTGCACGAAGTGCGTAATTGGTTTTCTTTTGATCACCAATTGTTCCAACTGTTTCTTTGCTTAAATTCTTACCACAAGCTGATCCTGCTCCGTGCGCTGGATATACAATTACTTCATCTTCCAACGTCATGATTTTTGTACGTAAACTATCGTACAATAACCCTGCTAACTCTTCTTGTGTTAAGTTTGCTGCTTTTTGCGCTAAATCAGGACGACCTACATCACCTAAGAATAAGGTATCACCACTAAAAATTGCGTGGTTTTTCCCGTCTTTATCTTTTAATAAATAAGAAGCACTCTCCATGGTATGTCCTGGTGTATGTAGTACGGTAAGAGTAATATCTCCTAATGTAAACACTTCTCCATCTATGGCTATATGAGCCTCATAATTTGTTTTTGCTGTTGGTCCGTATACAATTGTTGCCCCTGTTTTTTCAGCAAGCGTAACATGACCACTTACAAAATCTGCATGAAAATGCGTTTCGAAAATATATTTGATTTTAGCGCCATCTTTTTCAGCTCTGTTTATATAAGGATCTACTTCACGTAATGGATCAATAATTGCAACTTCTCCGTTACTTTCAATATAATAGGCTCCTTGTGCTAAACAACCTGTATAAATTTGCTCTATTTTCATAATATTATATAGTTATTTATACGCTTGATGTATGTATTGTGCGTATTTTTTTTGGTTTTGATTATCTCCTGTTTTATAAAAATTTACGGCTCCGTTGGCACGCATAAAAAAGTGATCTAAACTTACAACGTCTAATAAACCTCCTCTAAAAAAGGCATCTCTTACTGGCCCTTTCACTCCTGCAAAATAGAATTGAATATTATGCTTGTTAAAATAAATAATGCGTTCTTTTAACATATCAATACCTGTACTATCTACTCTGTTAATACTCTCTGCATCTAAAACAATCAACTTTAATGCCTTTCCTTTTTCTGCTGCCATTTCGTCTAATCTATCACGAAAATAGTTTGAATTGGCATAAAATAATTGCGCATCAAAACGGAACACTAAGATTTCTTCTTCTATGATAACTTCCTTAAATCTGTTTTTATTACGATAGAAATCTGAATTTGGCACTTTTCCTAACTCAGCCACATAAGGTCTTGACGTTCTAAAAATTAAAACAATTAACGATAAAACTACTCCTATTAAAATTCCGTACTCAATTCCAAAGAAAATCGTTGCTAAAAAAGTAGCTAGCAATAACCAGAAATCTAAATTATTCGCTTTCCATAACCTTCTTGCTTCTTGTACATTTATCAAGTTAAAAACTGCAACTATAATAATTGCTGATAAAATAGTTTTAGGCAAATGATAAAACACCGGTGTTAAGAAAAGTAAGGTGATTACTACTAATAATGCCGAAACAATTGCTGAAACTCCTGTAGTACCTCCTGATTCTGCATTGATAGCCGAACGAGAAAAACTTGATGCCGAAGGATATGATTGAAATAATGACCCAACCATATTACTTAAACCTAAAGCTACTAACTCCTGATTTGGTCTTACTCTATATTCGTCTTGTTTAGCCTCCAACGTTTTTCCGATAGAAATGGTTTCTAAATATCCTACCATAACTAAGGTTGCTGCTATAGGCATCAATTCACGTATTAATGCTACATCTATAACTGGTATTGAGAATTTAGGAAGTCCTGAAGGAATATCCTTTACAATAGCTACATCTGTAAGTTGATCTCCAAAAAGACGTATTGTTACAATTCCTAAAATCACAACAATTAATGCATTTGGAATCTTCCTATTAACTTTTCTAAAAATTATAATAATTATACAGGCAATTAAACCTATGATGGTAGTATTTGTTTTAAAGTATTGAAGTCGGAATACAATATCTTCTAACAATACATGTATTTGATCACTTTGTACAAAATCTACCCCGAATAAATTTCTAAATTGATTTAGTCCAATAATTAAAGCTACGGCAGATGTAAACCCTGTTATTACAGGTCTCGACAAGAAGTTAACTACAAACCCTAAGCGGAAAATTCCCATTAAAAATTGAATAGAACCTACCACCAACGCTAGCAATATTGCTATGCCTATATAACTCTCAGAACCTGTTAATGCTAAGGTAGAAACCCCTGTTGCTACGATTAATGAATCCATTGCCACAGGACCAATTGCTACTTGGCGTGATGTACCAAAAATAGCATACATTAATTGAGGCATTAATGCTGCATATAACCCATAAATAGGTGGTAAGCCAGCAATAAGTGCATACGCTATACCTTGTGGTATTAACACAATAGCAACGGTAATACCTGCAACTACATCTCCTCTTAATTGTGATCTTTTATAGTTAGGCAACCATTCTAGTATCGGTATGAGTTTTTTTAACAGTTTCATTTTTTAAAAGAGCTCTCCTTGACTACTTCCTTTAATTCTACCTAAATGTTTATATGCCAAATCGGTTACTTCTCTTCCTCTTGGCGTACGCATAATAAACCCTTGTTGAATTAAAAAAGGTTCATACACTTCTTCTATTGTTTCTGAATTTTCTGCAACAGCTGTAGCTAAGGTGGTAATTCCTACTGGACCACCTTTGAACTTATCAATAATCGTAGATAGTATTTTATTATCCATTTCATCTAGCCCATGCGCATCTACATTTAAGGCTTTTAGCGCATATCTAGCTATTTCAATAGTTATGGTGCCATCTCCTTTTATTTGTGCAAAATCACGTACTCTACGCAATAATGCATTGGCTATACGTGGTGTTCCTCTACTTCTTCCTGCAATCTCAATAGCAGCTTCCATAGAAATTGGTACTTTTAATATAAAGGCACTTCGTTGGATGATGTTTGTTAACAGTTCAGTTGAGTAGTAATGCAATCGGCTACTGATTCCAAAACGGGCTCTCATTGGTGCCGTAAGCAATCCTGATCGTGTTGTAGCTCCAACTAAAGTAAACGGTTCTAAATTGATTTGTACTGTACGCGCATTAGGCCCAGATTCAATCATAATATCGATTTTATAATCTTCCATAGCCGAATACAAATATTCTTCTACTACAGGGCTTAATCGATGGATTTCATCTATAAAAAGCACATCTCGTTCATCTAAGTTAGTTAGTAACCCTGCTAGGTCTCCTGGTTTATCTAAAACAGGACCTGACGTAACTTTAATTCCTACTCCTAACTCATTCGCTAAAATGTGTGCTAAAGTCGTTTTTCCTAATCCTGGAGGGCCATGAAATAAAGCATGATCTAACGCTTCATCTCGTTGATTCGCTGCTTCAACAAAAATCTTAAGATTTTCTATTGCCTGATCTTGACCTGTAAAATCATCAAATGACAGTGGACGTAGCTTTTTTTCAACGTCTAATTCTTCATTAGAATAATGTTTATTTTCAGGGTTTAGGTTTTCATTCATATAGTTGCAAATATACTTGAAATAAAACGGTTGTTTTGTAATATATGTTACTTAGCTCTTTACTATGCTAAGATACGTATTATAAGGATTTCTTATGCTTATAAAAATAAAAAGCCTCCCAAAATTGGGAGGCTTTTTATTTTTTACTTTTTATTAAGATGGCTCTTCTCCATCTAATAATGGTACTGTTTGCGGCACGAAATCTTTTCCGTGAACATACTCACCATTTTCATCTGTTTTACTGTAATCGTAAGCCCATCTGTGAACTTCAGGAATTTCTCCTGGCCAGTTTCCGTGGATATGCTCTACAGGAGTAGTCCACTCTAATGTATTTGCATTCCAAGGGTTTTGCGTAGCTTTTTGACCTCTGTACATAGAGATGAAGAAGTTAGCAATAAAGATTAACTGAGCAGCTCCACCAATAATTGCCATGATAGTCATGAATACGTTGATATCTGCTAAGTCATCAAACATTGGGAAACTTGTATTTGTATAGTAACGACGTGGTAAACCAGCTAAACCAATAAAGTGCATTGGGAAGAATACTCCATAAGCTGTAATAATCGTTAACCAGAAGTGCCAGTAACCTAATGTTTTATTCATCATTCTACCATACATTTTAGGGAACCAGTGGTAAACACCAGCAAACATTCCTAATAAGGCAGATACACCCATTACTAAGTGGAAGTGAGCTACTACGAAATATGTATCGTGTACGTTGATATCTAATGCTGAATCTCCTAATACTAATCCTGTTAAACCTCCTGTTACGAATGTAGAAACTAATCCTATAGAGAACATCATTGCAGGATTTAACTGTAGATTACCTTTCCATAACGTAGTAACGTAGTTAAACGCTTTTACTGCTGATGGAATTGCAATTAATACTGTAGTAAAAGTAAATACTGATCCTAAGAATGGGTTCATTCCTGATACGAACATATGGTGACCCCATACGATTGTAGATAAGAATGCAATTGCCATAATAGATCCAACCATTGCACGGTATCCGAAGATAGGTTTACGTGCGTTAGTAGAAATTACTTCAGAACTAATACCTAATGCTGGTAATAAAATGATATATACCTCTGGGTGACCTAAGAACCAGAATAAGTGTTCAAATAATACTGGTGATCCTCCTTGGTAGTGTAATACTTCTCCAGAAATAAAGATATCTGATAAGTAAAAAGAAGTACCAAAGCTTCTATCAAAAATTAATAATAATGCTGCAGATAATAATACTGGGAATGAAATTACACCAATAATTGCTGTAATAAAGAAAGCCCACATTGTTAATGGCAATCTTGTCATTTTCATTCCTTTAGTACGTAAGTTTAAAACTGTTACGATATAGTTTAATGATCCTAGTAAAGATGAAGCAATGAAAATTGCCATAGATACTAACCATAATGTCATACCTGTACCTGAACCTGGAATTGCTTGTGGCAACGCAGATAATGGAGGATAAATTGTCCAACCTGCAGATGCTGGTCCTGCTTCAACAAACAATGAAATGATCATGATTACAGATGATAAGAAGAATAACCAGTATGATACCATGTTTAAGAATCCTGAAGCCATATCACGTGCTCCAATTTGTAACGGAATTAAAAGGTTAGAGAATGTACCACTTAAACCTGCCGTTAATACAAAGAATACCATGATTGTACCATGTATTGTAACTAACGCTAAGTACATATCTGGGTTCATAATTCCATCTGTTTGATGGTTACCTAAGAACGCTTCAACAATTGAAAACGACGTATCTGGCCATGCAATTTGTAAACGAAACAACATAGACATAAAACCTCCTATGATACCCATAAATATACCTGTAACTAGGTACTGCTTAGAGATCATTTTGTGATCTTGACTAAAGATATATTTAGTTACAAATGTTTCTTTGTGATGATGATCTGACATAATCTTTATATACTTTTAAAAAATACCTTATTTAATTACTTGAGCTAATGTTTTTTGTTCTGACAACCACTTGTTGTATTCCTCTTCTTCTACAACAGTAATTTTCATTTGCATATTGTAGTGAGACGCTCCACAAATTTTATTACATAATAATACATAATCAAACTCATATGGGTCTTCTCCTTTAGCTCTTCTAATTTTGTTAATTCCATCCGTTTTAGCAACTACTTCTGAATTCTGACGCATTTCAGCAGTTGTATACTTTGGTGTGAAAGCAAATTGAGTAACCATACCTGGAACACAGTTCATTTGCGCTCTAAAGTGAGGCATATAAGCAGAGTGTAATACGTCTTGTGAACGGAACTTGAATAATATCTTTTTACCTTTTGGTAAATACAATTCTGTTACTTGCTTATCGTCTTGTGCACTTGGGTCAGACATGTCTACACCCATAGTGTTAATTCCTTTGATAAAGTTTACATTACCAAGACCTAATTGGTTGTCTTCACCTGCATAACGAGCATCCCAACGGAATTGTTGAGAGTAAACCTCAATAACAATTGGGTTTTCATCGTCTCCAACATACATAATGTTGTTCCAAGCCCATAAACCGTATCCAATTAACAATACAATTGTTACTGCAGGAATTGTTGTCCAAATTAACTCTAATTTGTGGCTATCAGCATAAAATAATGCTTTGTTGTTTTTATTTCCTCTGTACTTATAAGTAAAGAAGAAAATTAAAAACTGCATTCCGAACTGAACGATTCCAATTAACCAAAATGTAATATTGAATAAGTTATCGTCATGCTCTCCTTCAACAGAAGCAGCTTCAGGTAACATGATTACATTCATTGCTATTAAGCAATAAATCATCATTGCATAAAGGAATGCTAGGAAAGCTAACGAGTATTTAGCTTGTTTTTCGTTGTCTTCATCTGTAGCAATTACAGAACGGAAATTCATTATACGAGTAATTTGCCAAAAACTTACTCCGATTGCAACTGCTATGAAAATATAAAATAAAGCGAGCATATTATCTAAACTATTTGTTTATTAATTCTTTTTAATTAATGATGATTACTATCTTCTCCTGTGTGTTCGATGTTGTAGTAATGATAGGTTTCACTTTCGTGTAAGTAAGGGTTTCCTTTTGGTACTGGATTAGCTTTAGCAAAAGCACTAAACGTAGCAAAGATGAATAATCCTGTAAAGAATAATAATCCGCTTATTTCACCAATTCCGAATCCCCATTGACCACCAACGGTTCCTGGCATAATCATTACAAATAAGTCAATATAGTGACCTGCTAAGATTACAACACCTCCTAAGATTACAAACCAAGGTCTGCTCTTAAAATCACTGTTGATTAATAATAATACTGGGAAAATAAAGTTCATTACAACCATTGCTAAGAATGGTACTTTATATTCGTTAAAACGTAATAAGAAATACGTTGTTTCTTCTGGCATATCTGCATACCAAATTAACATGAACTGAGCAAACCATAAGTATGTCCAGAATACTGAGAAACCAAACATAAACTTCGCTAAATCGTGAATATGACTATCGTTTACTAATGGTAATACTCCTTTTGAACGCAAGTAAATAGTTACCATAGCAATCACTGTTAAAGCTGATACTAAGAAAGTAGCTAATACATACCATCCAAATAATGTAGAGAACCAGTGTGGGTCAATACTCATAATCCAATCCCATGACGCCATACTTTCAGTAATCATAAAGAATACTAAGAAAATAACTGTAGCGTTGTAGTTTTTCTTGTGCTGTTTTAAATCACCATTATCTTGTGCTAAAGACCACTTTCTGATAAGGAAATAGTAAACATTCCAACCTGCTAAGTAGATAATACTTCTAATTAACCATCCTGGTGTATTTAAATACCATTTCTTACCGTCTACAATAGCATCGTAGTTTGGACTTGTAGGGTCGGTTACTCCTTCTCCCATCCAAGTAAATAAGTGGTTCATGTGCATTGCTGTTGCAATTAAGAAAACTAACATTACTAAACTTACATAATGTAAGTTAGAAGAGATAGCTTCCATTACTCTATGTAATACTACTGACCATCCTGCTTGAGCAACGATTTGAGATCCGTAAAAAGCTAATACTAATAACGTAATTCCTAAAGAGAATAATAAAGCTACATACATTGCAGACCATGGTCTGTTTTGCATTTGGTGTAAAGCATGTTCTGCGTGAGCATCTCCATGATCTTCACCGTGTGCTTCAGCTACTGCATGTGTTTCTTCTTTTGCTTCTGTGTGTGCTACTTCTTCCTTAACTTCAGCTTCATTAGCTTGAACATTTGTTGAATCTTGTGCTTGTTCTGCAACATTTACTACATGTTCTTCTGCTTGTGTTGCTGTGCTATCTGCTTGAGTTTCTTCAGTAACAACTTCTTCTACATGCTCTTCAACTTTAGCTTCCTCTACATGCTCCTCTTCTGCGTGAGTAGCTGTTGCTTCATGACCACCATGGTGAGCATCTTGTTTTGCTAAAATTTCTTTTGCGTCATCTAATGTTTTAGGTGCTGAAAAGAAACTATAACCTGTTCCTAAAAGTCCTACAGCCATTAAAACAATAGCTAGCATTTTTAATTTTCCTGAAAACTGGTACATATCTTAACTATCTATTATAGACTTATTTTAATTCGCTTCTTAATTTTTCTACGTATTGTACAACTTGCCAACGCTCGTTGTATTGTAATTGTGATGCGTGAGATCCCATTACTCCTTTACCATACATGATTACATGGTAAATATTTCCTGGAGTTAACTCTCTATCAGCGTAATTTGGGATACCGTTGAATTTATCTCTTTGAGATAATACTCCATTACCATCACCTTTTGTTCCGTGACAAGAAGCACAGTAAATATCGTATAACACCTTACCTTTTTCTAAGTTTACCTCAGTTGTTGGTAATGGGTTTTTTAATTCAGCTTTTGCTTTTTCATATCCATCGTTAGTATCAGGAATATCATAAGCTACTACACCGTTTCTGCTTACAGTACCTGCAACAGGTAATTTGTTAACCATTTTACCGTTTATCCCTTCTGCTCCATTTACGTTGTAAGGAACAGACTCATACATATCAGGCATGAATTGTACTTGTGGTTTACGTTTATCGTTACAAGAACTTAAGCTTGTTGCTACTACAGCTAAAGCGATAATTATTTTTAAACTCTTCATATCTCTTTATTAGTGCGTTTCTACTACGTTAATTTCTACAGCTCCTGTTGTTTCTAACAATGCCATTAACTCTTCTTCGTTTCCATGAACTGGAACTTCCATTAAGAAGTGATCATCTGTAGTTCTTGGATCTGGGTTTTCAGCTTCTTTAAATGGCCAAATTCTACTTCTCATATAAAAAGTAATTACCATTAAGTGTGCTGCAAAGAATACTGTTAATTCGAATAAAATTGGCACGAAAGCTGGCATGTTAGCAGCCCAAGAAAAGTTTGGTTTACCACCAATGTCTTGAGGCCAATCAGCAATCATAGTATACCATGTTAACCAAACTGCTACTGATAAACCTGTAATACCATATAAAAAAGCAGTAATTGCTAAACGTGTAGGAGCTAAGCCCATTGCTTTGTCTAACCCATGAACTGGGAATGGACAAAATACTTCTTCAATGTGATGATTTTCTGACTTTACTTTCTTAACGGCATCCATTAAGATATCATCATCATTATATAATGCGTGAATTACTTTATTAGTGCTCATTGTTCTCTTCTCTTGATTTTTTAAAATTCTCACCTGATGATTTCAAAATAGTCTTAATCTCTGCTGTAGGGATTACTGGGAAAGTTCTTGCATATAATAAGAATAATACAAAGAAGAACCCGATAGTTCCTATGAAGATACCTACGTCTACAAACGTTGGCTCAAAACGCCACCAAGTAGATGGTAATTGTCCTTTACTTAATACAATTGCGATAATATCAAAACGCTCAAACCACATACCGATATTAATTACAATCGAGATAATGAAAGACCAGATAAAACTTCTTCTGATTTTTTTAATCCATAATAACTGTGGTGTGAAAATGTTACAAATTAATAACGACCAGAATGCCCATCCATAAGCTCCTGCTTCTGCACCAAACGATAAGTATGTGTAATTTTCATAAGGAGACCCTGTATACCATGCAATGAAGAATTCTGTTGCATAAGCTACTGCTACGATACCTCCTGTTAAAATGATTACGATGTTCATATACTCTACGTGTAAACGTGTAATATATGCTTCCATGTTCGTAACCTTACGCATAATACCTAATAAGGTTTGTACCATTGCGAATCCTGAGAAGATCGCCCCTGCTACGAAATAAGGAGGGAAAATTGTTGAGTGCCATCCTGGATTGATAGAAGTTGCGAAGTCCATCGATACAATTGTGTGTACTGAAAGTACTAATGGAGTTGCTAAACCTGCTAATACTAACGACACTTCTTCAAAACGTTGCCAGTCTTTTGCTCTACCTGACCATCCGAAAGATAACAATGCATAAATTTTCTTTTGGAAAGGTTTAACAGCTCTATCACGAATCGTTGCAAAATCAGGTAATAAACCAGTCCACCAGAATACTAATGATACCGATAAATACGTAGAAATTGCGAATACATCCCATAATAATGGTGAGTTAAAGTTAACCCATAATGATCCGAATTGGTTAGGAATTGGTAATACCCAGTATCCGTTCCATGGACGTCCCATGTGGATAATTGGGAACAATCCTGCTTGGAATACCGCAAAGATTGTCATCGCTTCTGCAGAACGGTTAATTGCCATTCTCCATTTTTGACGGAATAATAATAATACGGCAGAGATAAGTGTACCGGCGTGACCAATACCTACCCACCATACGAAGTTGGTGATATCCCATGCCCAACCGATGTTTTTACTTAATCCCCAAACACCAATACCTGTTCCTACGGTGTAGAAGATACATCCAAATCCCCATAACATTGCTGCTAAGGAGATATAGAATGCTATATACCAATTTTTGTTTGCTTTCCCTTCAATAGGTCTAGCAATATCTTCAGTAATATCATGGTAACTCTTGTCACCAAGTATTAAAGGTTCTCTATAAGATGATTCGTAATGAGACGACATAAATCTATATACTTATTAATTTTACTATTAAGCTTCGTTTGTATTTCTTACTTTCACTTGATACACTACGTTTGGTTTTGTACCAATATAATCTAACACGTGGAAAGCTCTTTTATCTTCTTTTAACGCTGTAACTGTATCTTCAGAGTTGTTAATATCTCCAAATACCATAGCTCCAGTAGAACAAGCAGATGAACATGCTGTTTCAAACTCATCTTTGTTAACAGCTCTACCTTCTTTCTTAGCTTTTAAGATAGTAGCTTGCGTCATTTGGATACACATAGAACATTTTTCCATAACTCCACGAGAACGAACTACTACGTCTGGGTTTAATACCATTTTTCCGTATTCATTGTTCATATTGAAGTCAAACTCGTTGTTTTCAGCATAGTTAAACCAGTTGAAACGACGAACTCTATATGGACAGTTGTTTGCACAGTAACGAGTACCTACACAACGGTTATATGCCATTTGGTTTTGACCCTGACGACCGTGTGATGTTGCTGCTACTGGACATACTGTTTCACAAGGTGCGTGGTTACAGTGCTGACACATCATTGGTTGGAAAGCAACCTGAGGATTCTCAGCTGGGTTTTCTAAAGCATCAAATAAATCTCCCTTGCTTAATTCTAATACTTTTTCAGTATATCTTCTTTCAACTTCTTGGTTCGCTAAATTAGGATTCTGTGCTTTGAACTCTTCTAACGTCATTGTTGCTTCGTGTTGCTTATCAACAACAGTTGAAGAATAATAACGATCAATACGTAACCAAGCCATATCTCTACCAACTCTCATTTCATCTTTACCAACAACAGGAACGTTGTTTTCTGCGTGACATGCAATAACACAAGCCCCACATCCTGTACAAGATGTTAAGTCGATAGATAAGTTGAAGTGGTGTCCTAAACTTCTATCATGCTCATCCCATAAGTCGATTTTACTTCCTTCAACTTCTTGGTGATCGTAAGAAACCATAAATGGTTTGTTCCATGTATGTTTAGGGTCTAAACTCTTATCGTTTACTTCTTTTAATGAAGCTTCTTTTAAAATATCATGACGACCAGCTAAAGTACTTTGTACTTGCATACAAGCAAATTTGTGCCATCCTGAAGCTTTTTCAATAGAAACATTGAATTGTACGTTGTTTCCATTTTGGTAGAAAGGATATGCATTGATACCTACTTGCATCTCTGGTTTTAATCCTTGAGTTCTACCATAACCTAATGCTAAACCAATTGATCCTTTAGCTTGCCCTGGTTGAATGATTACTGGAATTTTATTAATTGTAACTCCATTAACCGTTACATTAGCATAGTTACCATTAATTGCTCCGTTATCTTTTACTGGATTCTCAAAACCTAACTCTTTGGCATCAGCCATAGACATAGTTAAGTAGTTATCCCAAGAAGCACGGGTAAGAGGATCTGGTAATTCTTGTAACCAAGGGTTGTTGGCTTGTTTACCATCTCCTAATGCAGTTGATGAATATAAGTTTAACTCAAATCCTGATGCGCTGTTAGCAGATCTTACTAATCCTACTGCTGCAGCATTTACATCTACTGTAGATTCAAAAGTAGTTGCTTCTGCAATAGTTGTAGCTTTAAAGAATCCATCATGTAATGCTTGATTCCATGAAGCTCCTCCTAAAACATTAGTACTCCAAAATTCTTTTAAAGTATCATAGTAATTTACAGTACTACCTGTCCACTTTAATAACACATCTTGTAACTGACGTGTATTAAATAATGGTTGAATAGTAGGCTGCATTAAACTATAAACACCTTCTTTCGCCATAACATCTCCCCAACTTTCTAAGTTATGAGGTGCTGGCAATGTATATTGTGTAGCATTAGCTGTTGCATCATTCTGAGTAGATAAAGCAACAGATAATTTTAAGTTTTTAATTCCTTCTGCAAAATCAGCGGCATTAGCTAAAGAGTAAACTGGGTTTACGTTGTAAGTAACTAAACCTTTTACTTTTCCTGCTTTAATATCTGCTACTAATTGTGCAACTTCAGTATCGTTACCTTGGCGAGTTAAGTTTACCGCTTGTGTATCGATTACTTGACTGTTTAATGCTTTGTTAATTGCTAAAGCAATTAATTGTGCATTTTTATCATTTAACCCAGTAACTACAACTCCTTTTGAACCTGCTTTTTTAAGATCATTAGCTAATTGCTTAACTTCTGCATCAAAAACGGTTGCTTTAGAAGGAAGACTACTTCCTGTTACTGCATTATATAAATTGATTAAAGCGAAAATTTGTTCAGATGGCTTAGCAACAATTCTTTTATCGGCACTAGCACCTGTTAAAGACATGTTACTTTCAATTTGAACGTGGTAAGACATTTTACCTGTTGCTACTCTACGACCATCTGCATAAGATTTCTCATATCCACCTTGCCAATCCCCTAAGAAATCTGCTCCGATAGATGCGATAACTCCTGCTTTGCTAAAATCGTAGTCTGGTAAAGCTCTTTTACCATACATAGCTTCAAAGGCATCAGCTGTAGCACTTTCAGAAATTGCATCATATACTACATGCTTAACGTTTGGATAAGCTGCAATAAAATCTGCAATAACTTTATCAGTAGAAGGACTTGCTAAAGTTCCTGTTAATAACACTACTGGTTCGTTAGCGTTCTTTAACTCGTTTAACTTAGCCACGATTTCTTTATCAGCATCAGCCCAAGAAATTTCAGTTTCACCTTTTCTTGGTTCTCTTAATCGTAATTTACCATCGTATAATGATAAAACCGATGCTTGCGTACGTGCGTTGGTTACTCCTCCTGCCTCTTTGTTAGGCATGATTTGAATTGGACGCCCTTCACGTGTTTTTACTAATACGTTTGCGAAATCAAAACCGTCTGCGATTGTAGTTGCGTACCAATCAGCAACACCTACTACGATATCATTAGGTTGCACTACATAAGGAATTGATTTTCTTACTGGACCTTCACAAGCCGCTAAAGAAGCTGCTGCTGTGGTAAATCCAACATATTTCAAGAAATCTCTACGCGATGTTGATGAAGTTTCTAAGGTCTCTTTATCACCTAAAAACTCATCTGTAGGGATATCTTGTACAAACTCATTATTACGTAGCGTTTCAACAATAGAACTTCCTTTAAGTTCCTCAACACTTTGCCAGTATTTTTTGTCTGAAGCCATTTATATATGTGTTTTTCTACTTTCTAATTTGATTAATAGTGGCACTTACCACACTCTTTTCCTCCTAATTGTGCAATTGTTACTTGCTCAACACCGTACTTTTTAGCTAAATCTTCATGAATCTTAGCATAGTACTCATTACCTTTTAAGTCTACCTTAGTATCCTTATGACAGTCGATACACCAACCCATTGTTAATGGAGAATGTTGATATACTTCTTCCATTTCTTCTACTGGTCCGTGACATTTTTGACAAGCAACTCCACCTACTGTTACGTGTTGTGAGTGGTTAAAATATGCAAAATCTGGTAAATTATGAACTCTAACCCATTTTATTGGCTTAGTATTACCTGTGTACTCTAATTTATCAGGATCCCACCCAGCAGCTTCGTAAATCTTAGCGATTTCTTTATCTAAATCTGCTTTTACTAAGGTATGATCATCCATTACAACTTTAGTGTCATCTGCTACTTCTGAAATATTTTTATGACAGTTCATACAAACATTTACTGAAGGAATTCCAGATGTTTTACTATGTTTAGCAGAAGAGTGACAGTACTGACAGTCAATCTTATTATCTCCTGCGTGAATTTTATGTGAAAATGCGATTGGTTGAATTGGCTGATAACCTGTATCAACACCTACTTTAAACAACGTACCGAATAAGAAGTATGCCGCCACTAAAGCACCAAAAATTACCGTTAATACTTTTAAGAATGTATTGCGCTTAATTCCTTCCCATAATTCAGCAGTTTGCCCCATTAAACCTGGAGTTTTCGGAGCTCCTTTTAATTCACTAATAGTCTTTAATAAACTACCAATAATTAAAAATGCCACAACGATTGCTGCTGCTAATATATAGATTAGCCATTGAGGAGCTTGATCTCCTTGAGGTTGACCAGCAACTTCTGCACCTGCAGCAGGAGCCTTCTTCAACTCACCAACAGTTGTATAGTACAAAATATCATCAACGTTCTGATCAGTTAACTGAGGGAATGCGTTCATACTAGAACCGTTATATTCCTCAAAAATCGCAATAGCATCTTTATCTCCAGAAGCTCTTAAAGCAGCATTATCTTTAATCCATGCTTTTAACCACTCATTGGTTCTTTTGTCTTCAATACCAGCTAAAGCAGGCCCTACAAGTTTTTTATCTAATTTGTGACAAGATGCACAAAGAGACTTAAATAATTTTTTTCCTTCTTTTTGACGCGCTTCGTCTACATCTTGCGAGAACGCCGAAAAACTTACTAAGAAAACTAAAAAGAAAGCTAAACTCCTTACTAGAGTTTTGGTTAACCGACTGTGATGATTCACACTTTTCATACTATAAAATATAAGTTTTGTATCTATTTTGGTACAATTTTTTCTGTACAACTAATTTTAATTTAGCACACAGAAAGTTGCACAAAAGTACTACTTCTGTCTAAATTGTGAAATGCAAAGAGATTGCTTATTTGCAATTTATAACAATTCTAAATAATGAACATTAACAATCTATTAACGGACAAGTCGTTACTTTTGTAAAAAGATTCAAAAATGAAGAATAGTAGTTTAATAATAACACTTATATTTCTATTATCAGCTGGTGTTTTTAGCGTAAATGCACAATCTAAATATGCTGACAACAAAAACATTAACTCTTTAATAGAAAAAAAGAGAGCTTACAATAAGCACAACGGAACTGGTTATAGAATACAATTATACAATGGTCAGGAAGGACGCGCTAGAAGCTTACGAAATAGATTTCAGGTTGAGTATCCTGGTATATATACCAAACTAACATATTCTGCTCCTGAATGGAAAATACAAGTTGGAAACTATAAAACTCGTTTACATGCAGACAGAGCTTTAAATGAAATTCGCGAGAAATTCTCTGGAGCCATTGTTGTTCCTATGTAAAACAACGCTTAAATAAATAAAAAAAAAGAGTGATCGTTTGATCACTCTTTTTTTTATAACTAATACCTACTTATTAATAAGCTCTAGCATCGCTTCCTTCATAAAAATTGATGAATGCTTGGTTTACCACTCTATGTCCACCATCAGTAGGATAATCTCCTGTAAAATACCAGTCTCCTAAATTATCAGGGCATGCCTTATGTAATTCACTAACTGGCTGGAAGATCACTTCTACTTGAGCTTTAATTTCTTCAGTTTTTAACATCTGAGCAATCTTTGCTGAAACCTCTTCATCAGTAAAAGGTGCATAAATTTCTTTTACGTAGTTCACCACGTCTTTATCCTCACTATTTTCTTGTTGCTTACACTTTTGATACACTTCGTCAACAATATGATATTGATCCGTTTCTTTTAACAATTCTAAAGCAGCTTTGAATGCAATAAAATCATTAATCTTAGCCATATCAATACCATAACAGTCTGGGTAACGAATTTGAGGCGCTGATGAAACCACTACAATCTTCTTTGGATTCAATCTATCTAATATCTTGATGATACTTTTCTTTAATGTAGTTCCTCTTACAATACTATCATCAATAATAACCAAGTTATCAGTTGGTTTTACAACCCCATAAGTAACATCATACACGTGTGCTACTAAATCATCACGACTACTATCATCAGTAATGAAAGTACGAAGTTTTGCATCTTTAATAGCTATCTTTTCAAAACGTGGTCTTTTAGATAGAATTTCAATTACCTTTTCTTTTGATAATTTTCCTTCACCAGCTAAAATAGCATCAGTTTTTTGTTGATTTAACACATCTTCCGCCGCTTCCATCATTCCGAAGAAAGAAGTTTCAGCTGTGTTTGGAATGTATGAAAATACTGAATTTTCTATATCACTATCAATAGACTTTAAAACTTCAGGAAACACATATTTTCCTAAATTCTTACGTTCTTCATAAATCGAAGCATCACTACCTCTTGAAAAATAAATACGCTCAAATGAACATGCTTTTTTAGGACGCTGCTCTAAAATTGGAGACATGCTTGTTTGACCATTTTTCTTAATAATTAACGCGTGACCTCTTTCAATTTCTTTTATTGAATCGATATCTACATTAAAAGTTGTTTGGATTACTGGGCGTTCAGAAGCTACAACTACCACTTCTTCATCTTCATAAAAGAAAGCTGGACGAATAGCTGATGGATCTCTCAACACAAAGGCATCTCCATGCCCTAACATACCCGCCATAGCATAACCTCCATCCCAATTTTTGGCTGAACGTTTTAAAATACGTTGAATATCTAAATGTTCTTCAATGTAAGGAGAAGCATCTTTTTTATTAAACCCTTCCTCTTTTGCTTTTAGGTACAAATCAGAAACTTCTGATTGTAAAAAGTGTCCTATTTTTTCTAAAATAGTAACCGTATCTGTAGACTCTTTAGGGTGCTGTCCTAACTCTATTAAATCATTTAATAACTGTTTAGAGTTCGTCATATTAAAGTTACCTGCAACAATTAAGCTTTGGTGCTTCCAGTTACTTTGACGTAAAAATGGATGAACATTTTCGATAGAATTCCCACCAAAGGTACCGTAACGAACATGCCCCAAAAATAAATTACCTAAATAAGGTACATTTTCTTCTTGCCAATTAACGTCATCAACTTTATCTGGATTTTCTTCAAAAACCCCGTTGATTCTTTTATTAATCTTACCAAAAATATCTTGAATAGGTTGCGATTCATTTGATCGAACTCTACTTATATACCTTGTTCCTGGCTCTACATTAAATTTAATACTTGCTAATCCAGCTCCATCTTGACCTCTGTTGTGCTGTTTTTCCATTAACAAATACATTTTGTTTACACCATAAAACGCGGTACCGTATTTATCTTTATAATATTGTAATGGTTTTTTTAATCGAACCATTGCAATTCCGCATTCATGTTTAATAGCGTCACTCATTTAATTTCAAGTATTTAGTTGTGTTGTGGTTTTGTGTGTTGTATAAAAAAATCCGCACCAAAAAGCGCGGATTTATTGTTATGATAGTTCAATATCAAATTGTGTTAATTCTTTAAAAGCTTGTAAACGTGTTTGCACTTCTTGGTTTGTTAGCTCTTCCATACGTTCTGTTCCAAATTTTTCAACACAGAACGATGCTAAGTTAGATCCGTAGATAATAGCACTCTTCATATTTTCAAAAGAGATATCTTCAGTCTTCGCTAAATATCCACAGAAACCTCCAGCAAACGTATCTCCTGCTCCTGTTGGGTCAAACACTTCTGCTAATGGTAATGCTGGCGCAAAGAACATGTTACCTTCATTAAATAATAAAGCTCCGTGCTCTCCTTTTTTAATCACTACATATTTTGGCCCCATTTCATGGATTTTTTGAGCTGCATTAACTAATGAATACTCTCCACTTAACTGACGAGCTTCTTCATCATTAATTGTGATTACGTCTACACGTTTCAATACTTCGTACAAATCGTTTAAAGCGATGTCCATCCAAAAGTTCATAGTATCTAATACTACTAATTTTGGGCGCTCATTCATCTGATCTAATACAGATGCTTGAGTTAATGGATGTAAATTCCCTAACATTACTATAGGTGCATCTTTAAAAGACTCTGGTACTACAGGTTGAAAATGCTCTAACACATTTAATTCGGTAACCAAAGTATCGCGAGAATTCATATCGTTGTGATATTTCCCACTCCAAAAGAAAGTTTTTCCTTCTTTTACGATTTCAACTCCGTCGGTATTAATTCCTTTGTTGTTCATCATATCTATATATGACTGAGGAAAATCTCCTCCAACAACAGAAACTACTCCTGTCTTTACTCCAAACTGTGAAGCTGCTAATCCTACAAACGTACCTGATCCTCCTAAAATCTTATCTGTCTTTCCGAAAGGTGTTTCAATAGCGTCAAATGCTACCGTACCTACTGCTAATAATTTACTCATAACTCTACCTAATCTTCTGTACTAGAAGAAATGTTTCTTTTCTTTTTGCCTTAACAAATTAAGACTTAAAGTTTTACTAATTATATGTATTAAGACACAAACTGTCATGTTAACTGCCTTTTTTGTCGTAATTTTGCCCCTTTAATTAAAAACGGTCTTTTTGACTTTGCAAAAATAGTTTTAAAAAATGACTATCAAAGAAATACAAGAAGAAATTATTGATGAGTTTTCAATGTTTGAAGACTGGATGGAACGTTACGAATACATCATAGAATTAGGGAAATCATTACCATTAATAGATGAAGCTTACAAATTAGATGAAAATTTGATAAAAGGCTGTCAATCAAAAGTATGGCTACATTCTGAATTAAAAGGTGATACTATCGAATTTACTGCAGATAGCGACGCTATTTTAACCAAAGGAATTGTGGCTTTATTATTGAGGGTATTTTCAAACCAAACACCAAAAGCTATTTTAGAGGCTGATACTAATTTTATTGATGAAATTGGGCTCAAAGAGCATTTAAGTCCGACCAGAGCTAACGGATTAGTATCAATGGTAAAACAAATAAAAATGTATGCGATTGCACAGCAAAGTAAGTTAGCTAATTAGAAACCTATTGAATATGAAAAAAAAATTTAGCTTTTTATTAATTCCTTTCTTTTTAGTTAGCTGTTCTAACAACGATGAAGAGCTTACAAAAGAAATACCTAAGCTACTGATAAAACTTGAGCAAATAGAAACAGGAAGCAGTTCTGACACACATATTTCATATTATAATTATGATTCAGATAACTTTTTAACAAATATCACTAATAATGATACTTTTTTTAGTAAAGCTCATTATGACAGTAATGATAATCTAGTTAAACTAGACCAAGAGAATTATAACATTTCTGACAATTATGAATATCTAAATAATAAGCTTGTAAAGCACTCTAGAGTTGAAGATAATTCTATTGTTAGATCTATAGAGTACACTTACGACAGTAATAATCTTTTAATTTCAGAAAAAGAAACTTATCATTACAGCACACCATCAACAACAACTATATATAACTACGAATATAACGGTAATACTGTAAAAAAAATGAATGCGACGAATACAGGCAGTTATAGCATAATTAAATACGACGGCAAAAACTTTCCTTTTTTGGAAGCTAATAATATAAAAAGAATTTTTCCTTTAATAAAACTAGGTAACATTATAGAAGAAAAATCTTATCGCAACGGAGAGTTAAATTACACTAAAACAAATACAATTACGTATGACAATGACGACTTCCCTACTGTAATTGTAGTTAATGAAGTTGATTCTAGTGGTTACTCATGGGGAGAAACAAGAAATTATACATACAACAAATAAAAATGACTGAAGATCAATTAGAAGAATTAGGAGATAAAATAGTTCGTGTATTAAAAACGATATACGATCCTGAAATTCCAGTAGACATCTACGAATTAGGATTAATTTACGACGTATTTATTTCGGAGGAAAATGACGCCAAAATATTAATGACGTTAACTTCTCCTAATTGCCCTGTAGCAGAAACTTTACCTGTTGAAGTTGAAGAAAAGGTAAAAACACTAAAAGAAATTAACAACTGTGAGGTTGAAATCACTTTTGATCCTACTTGGACTCAAGACATGATGAGTGAAGAAGCTAAATTAGAGCTAGGAATGTTATAATTAACAATATTTTTTTTATCTATTTTAAATAACTAATTTCGCATGAAATTTTTAAAAAAACATAAAAAATTATGAAAAAAACAGCACTTTTACTTGTCACTTTAATGACAATTGCTTCTTGTACTTCTGACAAAGAAATAATCGAAAAAGAATCTCCTAAGTTATTGAACAAACAAATAAGTGTAGAAAGCTACGATGATGATGGAGACCCAGATACTCCATATGTAGAATCTACCACAACTAGTACTTATCATTACAATGACAAATATGAATTACTTAAAATAATCCATGAATCCCCTGAAGTAGTAGAAAAAACCTTATTTACTTATACAAACGGAAAAATTACTAAAACAGAAGATATAGATAGTAATGGAAGAACAGACCGTTATAGCGAGTATGAGTATACTGGTGATTTGCTTACTAAACAAACAAACTATAATTCTTTAAACGCAATAAACAGCATAAGAGAGTATCAATATAACTCTGATTCTAAACTAGAAAAAACTACAACTGAGCAATTCTTTAATAGTAATACTAATACAGTTGTATCGAGTTACGAGTATTTATCTGACAATAAAGTTAAAGAAACTACAGATACAGATACAAACTACACAATTTACACATTTGACAATAAAAATTCTCCTCTTATAAATATTGTTGGTGTTAAAGCCATCTTACAATCAGATTTTGAAGGTGGTGGGACACACAACATAACATTAGTTCAAGAATTTGATAAAGACAATAAAGAATTAGGTTCATACAAAACAATTTACAAATACGATTCTGATAATTTCGTTATAGAAAGAGATGAATCAAGCAATGACTACTCATATGTCGTAACTTACGAATACAATAAGTAGATTATCAATAGTTTTTCAAAACGATAAAATCTTCATCTTTAAAACAACATTGTAGATGAAGATTTTTTTTATTTTTACAAAAAACAAATGTCAAACAATATTATAAATAAAGTTGCAAATAGTAATCTTACTACGATAGACCTTGAAGACTTTTATCCAAAAGGAAATCGCATTGTATTTGATATTAAAGGTTGGCTGTATGAAGAGTTAATACTACGTGAAAAGGATTTTAGAGAATCTGTAAAAAATCACGATTGGTCTCAATACCAAGATAGTTATGTTGCTCTTACTTGTTCTTCTGATGCTATTATTCCTTCGTGGGCTTACTTGTTACTAACTGTAGAGCTTACTCCTTTTGCTAAACAAGTTGTTGTTGGTGATTTACCTCTACTTGAAACTGTTATTTATCAAGATATTATAAACCAAATTGACATATCTGATTATCAAGACAAGCCTATAATTATAAAAGGTTGTGCAAACAAACCTATACCTTCTTCTGCATACACCTTACTAATTCAAAAAGTTAAACCTGTGGCAAAAAGCGTTATGTTTGGTGAAGCTTGTTCAACCGTACCTCTTTACAAGAAAAAAAAGTAATTCGATTTATAAACTCCTTAACTTAACTATAGATGAAAAAACTCTTTTTATTTCTTTTTATATGTTTTTCTTTTTCTGTCTTTTCTCAAAAAACTAAAAAGGATAGCATTTCTGCATTAAAATTAGTTAGTGCTCCTGTAGAAGTTAACTATAGTTCTACTATTATAAGACGATTCCTTGCTCCTGAGGTATTAATAAAAAAGAATCCTCCAAAAAAATGGATGGTTACAGGAAAATATACTTTTTTGTTCAATCAATCATCTTTTGCCAATTGGTCAGCTGGGGGAAACAATACTGTTGCCGGAAACATGACACTTGGCTACGATTTCAACTACAAAAAAAAGAAGTGGAACTGGGATAACAAAGTTATATCTGCCTACGGATTAAGCTATGTTGACGGCCAAGGAATGAGAAAGACAGAAGACAGATTTGAATATAACTCTTTACTAGGTCTAAAAGCTTCTAAGCTTTGGTTTTTCTCGTTTTTTAGCAACTTTAAAACGCAATATGCTAGAGGATATGACTATAAACAAGAACCCAAATTAGCTGTTTCTGACTTTTTCTCTCCTGCATATTGGAGTTTTGGTCCCGGTATGCTTTGGAAACGAAATGATGATGCCAGAATAAACATTGCACCAGCTACAGCTCGTTATACTTTTGTTTCTAATGAATTCTCTGGGAAATATGGTGTTGAAGAAGGTAAAACCTCAAAACTAGGTTTAGGTTTCAACCTTTCTGCCTATTACAAGAAAGAAATCATGAAAGACGTAACAATGGAAAACATTCTTGCCGTCTATTCAGATTATTTAAGTAGCCCTCAGAATATAGATATCGATTACCAATTAAACATATTTGTAAAGATTAACAAAAACCTTTCTACAAATCTTGGTTTGCATGCTATTATTGATGATGATGCCTCTAGTAAAATACAATTTAAAGAGGTTTTTGGACTTGGCTTAAATTATATTTTTCACAAAACGTGACTTTTAATCAATAACTTTGTCTAAGCTTTATGTAAAGCGTACATTCGCGCCCTCAAAAAAATTAAATTAAAATTCATTAAAATGAAAAAATTATTAGCAATCGCTGTTTTGTTTGGTGCTTTAACAGCTAATGCACAAGAAGAAAAAAAAGAAGAACCTAAAGAAGGATGGAAAAGAAACGGTAACATCTCTTTCCTATTTAACCAATCTGCTTTTAATAATTGGTTAGCTGGAGGTACAAATAACATTTCTGGTACCATTGGTTTAAACTATGATTTCAACTACACAAAAGGTGATTGGACTTGGGATAATAAATTAATTGCTTCTTATGGTTTAACAAAACTAAAAGGAGAAGAAATGAAAAAAACGGATGACCGCTTAGAGTTAAATTCTTTAGTAGGTAAAAAAGCTAGCGGAAACTGGTACTACTCTGCTTTTTTCAACTTTAAAACACAAATGTCATCAACTGATGTTAATGGTGAACAAACTTCTCACTTCTTTTCTCCTGCATACTTTCAATTTGGACCTGGTATGCTATGGAAAAAACATGATAACTTAAAAGTTAACATTGCTCCTGCAACCTCTAAATTAATAGTAATGCACGGGCATTTAACTGAAATGGGAGACGCTTTTGGTGTTGCACAAGGAGAAACTACTCGCTATGAATTAGGGGCTGCTTTAAACGCTTACTACAAATTAGACGTAATGAAAAACGTTTCGGTAGAAAACATTTTAAACCTTTATAGCAACTATTTAGAAGATTTTCAAAATGTAGATATTGATTATACTGTTAATGTTGTTATGAAAGTTAACAAGTATCTATCTGCAAACCTTTCTATGCAAGCAATTTATGATGATAATGCTTTTGAAGGATTTCAAACAAGAGAGGTATTCGGTTTAGGTATTAATTACGGTTTTTAAAAACATTACTAAACACATATTCAAAACCTCAAGAAGAACTTCTTGAGGTTTTCTTTTTTATGTATTTTAGCTTAAAAATTTTAACGAATGACACTTTTAATTGTTTACGCAACTTTATCTATATTTTTTTCCTTTTTATGCTCCATACTCGAAGCTGTTTTATTAAGTGTAACACCCACTTTTGTTAATGTAAAAAAGAAAGAAGGAAAAGCCTACGCTGACGGTTTAGAAGCTTTAAAAAAAGATGTGGACAAACCTCTTATTGCTATCCTTACTGTTAATACTATTGCACATACTGTAGGAGCCATTTTAGTAGGTGCGCAAGCAAAAAAAATATTTAGCGATGAAGGTAATGGGGTATTTATTGTTTCGGCTGTAATGACTATTTTAATTTTAGTTGCTTCTGAAATTATCCCTAAAACTATAGGAGCTACTTACTGGAAATCTTTAGCTAGTTTTTCAACAAAGGCTTTGAACATTTTAATCTTTTTCTGCAAATACACAGGAATTATCTGGACACTTCAACTTTTCACCAAAATATTTGGAAAAGGAGCGCATGGTGAAAGTGTACTTAGTAGAGAGGATTTTACCGCAATGACCGATATTGCAGAACAAGAAGGGGTTTTTCATGAAAGTGAAGGGAAAGTAATTAGAAATATGCTAAACTTTAAACAAGTACAAGCTAAACATATTATGACTCCTCGTACGGTACTTACTACAGCAGATGAAAATCAAAGTATAAAATCATTCTTTGATGAAAACAGACCTTTACGCTTTTCTAGAATACCTATTTACGCTGAAAATCCAGATAACATAACTGGTTATGTTTTAAAAGACCAATTATTACTTTCATTAGTAGATAATAAAGGAGATGAACCTTTAAAAACTATTAAAAGAGAAATTATAATAGCTAGTAGAGAGCTATCTATTCCAAATTTATTCGAACGATTAATTGAACAAAGAGAACACTTAGCTTTAGTGGTAGATGAATATGGTTCTGTTAGTGGTTTAGTTACTCAAGAAGACGTTATAGAGACACTTTTAGGCTATGAAATTATGGATGAAAGTGATAATGTAGCAAACCTTCAAAGTTTAGCTAGAAAGAGCTGGGAACAGCGAGCAAAGCGATTAGGGATTATTAATGACGATACAGAAAATGAATAAATCATTTTTATCTTTATACAAAAAGAGGCGTGAATTACAATTCACGCCTCTTTTATTTTATACAACTAAGTTAATTAGTCATTAATAGTCCAAGATATGTAATATAAAGAACCTATTGATCCTGCTCCTGGTGCTATAAAATACTCCTTACCTGTTAAGTTAGTTCCTCCTATTTTAAACCTTGATTTAATTGCTGGAACCGTATAGTTAACTTGAGCGTCTAATACTGTTCTAGAATCAACTAAACCTTGTAAGAAAGACGATTGCCAATAGTATTCATCTTGCCAACGAGCGTTAATATTAAAACCAAAGTTTTTAAATAAGTTTGGGTGACCAAACTGAACTTTTACTTTGTGTTCTGGTGTGTTAAATGCTGGCTCAAAATCTGGGTCTGAAGCTTCATCAAAATCAAACTTAGCATAATTATAACTTGCTCCTAATTCAAATCCTTTAAATATTTTGGTCAACATTCCTATTCCGATACCATAAGAAGTTACATCTGCATTCGAGTTGGTATTTACAGAGAAAGATGTTACATCATTATTTTGAAGCGCTAATAACGCTTCAGCATTTGGAGTTCCATCAGCATCAAATCCACCATAGTGAGGTACAATAACATCTTTTATTGCTGTAAAAGATTCATAATTGTTATAGTAACCATTAATATCTAACTCTAAAATCTTATCTGAATTTAAATTGATAATACTTCTATATCCTAATTCGTACGAGATAACTTTTTCAGGTTCTATTGTACTTAATTGAGATTTTTTATAATTTCCTCTATCAAGCTCAGCCTTTGAAAAAGAATTTTGAAAAGCGTCAACCCCTGTTAAAGTTTTTCCTCCTTCAATATTAACTACGTATCTGTCTAAATTATCTGCTACACCTCCTATTAAATGTCCTGTTCCAATAGGAAGACCAAAATATTGTTCTTGTAAAGTTGGGTTTCTAAATCCTGTTTGATAAGAAGCTCTTATTACGTGATCTTTATTTTCACCTAATGAGTAATTTAAAGATACCCTTGGAGAGTAGTTTCCTTTAAAGTTTGTTGACTTGTCATAACGAACAGATCCTGTAAACTTTAATCTTTCATCAAAAAACTTCTTTTGTAACTGAGTGTAAATACCAAATTCATCAAATGAAATTTTAGAATCTCCATCTGTAAATACTGAACCCTGAGAGTTTAAGTTCATTTTTCTATAAGAACCTCCAACTTGGATTTCTCCGAATTTAATAATATCACGGAAGTTATAGTTACCATCAGCATGGTAATATGATGTTTGATCTGATAATTTCGCTCCTCCTTCTGCAACTGATTTAGAAACTACATCAGCTGCAGCTTCATTAAACTCTGCAGAACCTGGCATAAAACGACCACTATTAGCAAAATCTCTAGCTTTAGAGTGATTTCTTCCTTGGTTTAAATAAGCATTTAAATAATCACCAAACCAATTTTTATCTTCTTTCCAAACTCGGTTTATATTAATTGCCTTAAAACGAGAATCAAAATAATCTCCTGAATCGTTTGCAGTATAATACCCTCTTAAGAAAAAGTTTTTTCCTAAAAATTCTAATCTATGTTGCTCAAAAGAAAACCCGTCTTGAACATATCTATTTGCTCCTTGATAAATGTTTTTACCTCTTGCAAATCTTGAATTCCAAATGATTTCTAAATTTTCATTAGCCCAAGGACGATAATGCAATGAAGCATCAAACTTTAACCCGTTTGAATTATAATCTACTAAACTTGCTTCATCATACCCTGTTCTTGAAATTTTTTCATCAGGTAACGAATTGATAAGATCTTGTGTAATTAATGGATTTGTTTTACTTGCTTCAGTTGCAATTTGCTTTAATGTAGCAAACACTTCATCTCCGTATACATTAATACCGTCATATCCTGGTAAAGATCTATCTCCATCAATTTCAACACCTCCAATTTCAGTAGAGTTCCCTGTGTTATTAGCGTGCCATTCCTCAGCACTGAAATAAGTAAAGTTTACTTTACCTGCAAATTTATCATTGAACTTATAAGCCATACGCATTCCAAAATCATAGAAAGGATTGTTTCCTCCTGCTTCTTGAGAACTATACCCTGATTTGAAATAAGTGCTAATACCAGAGTATTTAAATGGGCTTTTACTCTTTAACAACATGATTCCATTAAAAGCATTCGCTCCATATAAGGCTGAAGCGGCTCCTGGTAATACTTCAACACTCTCTACATCTAAATCTGAAGTTCCTGCTAAATTACCCATTGAAAATGTTAATGCTGGCACCGCTGTATCCATACCATCAACTAATTGTACAAATCGAGTGTTTTCAAAAGAAGAAAAACCTCTTGTGTTGATTGATTTAAAACCATAACCAGTTTCTCTAAGATCAATACCTTTTAAATTAGCCATTCCATCGTAATATGTTACAGATGTATTTTTTCTAATATCATTAATCCCCATTCTTTCAATAGTAACGGGAGATTCTATAACTCGTTCTGGAGATCTTGATGCTGAAATTACAACTTCATCCAACGCTATATTTTCTTTTAAAATAACGTTTACTTCTTGACCTGCAGATAATACTTCTACCAATTCAGTTTTATATCCAAAAGCAGAAACCTGAAGGCTTATCGGGAACGTTTCTTTTACAGTAATAGAAAAGTTTCCATCAAAATCAGAAGTAGCTCTTGTATCTTTAGAAATAATTACAGCGTTAGAAAAAGGCTCTAGATATTCATCATAGACTTTTCCTTTTATAGTAGTTTGTCCATATACAGATATAGCACAAACTACTAAAAATATAGATAGTAGATTTTTAAACATAATGTTTATTTTAATTGATTTTTGTAAATTATTATTGATTTATTTACTCATCTAGAGCAAACATAATAGGGAATCCGTATTTAACTGAAGTATTACCTCCTTGCTTTATAGCTGGTATAAATTGAGGTAATTGTGATACCACTCGAACAGCTTCATTATTTAATAACTCTCCATTCGTTGGTCCTAGGGTTTTAATATTCTTTACCTGTCCGTTTTTATCAATAATAAAACGAACCCAAACCTCCCCCTGAATTGATTCTTTCACTGCTTGACTAGGGTATCTGAAATGTTTTTGAATATGTTTTACCATTTCAATATTGAAACAATCTAACCTATCTCCTTTTTTAGCTTTTTCACAAGCAGTAAAAAGAGGTATTTTATCTACAGTACTAAATTTTTCAGCTTTTCTTATTTCTTCGGCTGATAATTTACTGGTTAAATCTTCAATATTATTTTTAATTATTAAGGATTTGGCAATCTCTGTTGATTCTTGAGTATCATCAACTTTTGCTGTTCCTGCACCTGATAATTCTGTTGCAGTAGTGACAGCTTTCTTTTTAAAGATTTCTCTTTTCTTTAAATATCTTCTATTAGCAGAAACCTTTACGGAAATTTGACGTGTTCCTTTATTGTTTTTACTTTGAGGCTCAATAGTACATTTAGTAATACTATTTAAATCTAAATTTTCTTCGGGAGTTTCACAAACTTCACGCTGAGCCATTACATTAGTTGCATACAAACAAACTAAAAATATAAATATAATTACTTTTTTCACACTTAAGGGTTTTAATGATTTCCTAGTCAATTAATTAATTTATTAATCTATCCAGAAAAATCGGCGGGCAAAAGTACTCTTTTTTTGTGAAAAATTAAATTATTTATATAACTAATATGCTTCTGCATTTAACGTAAAACTCATTGGAAAACTATACAATACTTTTGAAGGTTCACCTCCTTGTTTTCCTGGTTTAAAATTTGGAAGCAACAACACAATTCTCTTAGCCTCTTCTTTTAAAAGTTCATGAACACCTTCTCCTTCTGTTTTTATATTGGTTACTTTACCTGTTTCATCAATTATAAAACTAACCAACACATTACCTTCTATACCTTTATCCAATGCCTCATTAGGATAAACTAAGGTATCAAGTATATGTTGCTGCATTTCATAATTAAAACAATCTATTTTATCCATTGATGGATCTGAACATGTTAAGAACATAGGGATTTCATCAACTATATCAAAAGAAATACCTTTACGCTCAGTTTTTCTTATGATTGGAGTAAGATTACTTAAGTGATATGAGTTTAATTCATTAATTGTTTTTAGAGAATGTAATTCTTTCGCTTTTAATTCTTCAGCTAAGCGAGTAGCTTTTTCAAAATAAATACGTTTTTTTAAATATCTTCTACTAGAAACCGTAGTTACTATTACAGGAGATTCGTCTTGATTATCATTATCTTTTTCAATCAAGCATTTATCTATCGTATTTATATCTTTTGAACCATGATCTTGAGAGGTACATTTTTCTTGTGCATTTAATAAATGCGTACTATACAAAATAGCTAACAAGAATATAATTATTTTTTTCATCACGATCTGTTTTGTTAAAACACGGTAACTCAATATAAAATTGAGTAGACAATTCTTTAGGCCTTTATTAAAAAATTAAAAGCTTTATGAATACTAACAAGTTTTAAGGCTGTATTAAACTAAATTTAGAGTATTAACAAATGAACTCTTACCTACTTGATGTTCTAATAAAAATCGTGCTGATTTTTTTTGTGAAGTTATTTTATTTTTCATTTTTTAGGGGGATAAAATGTTTAAAAATACTGATTAACAATGTTTAAAAAAACATAGAAAATTCTATGTTAATAATTATAAAGATAGTAAAAAAGAACTTAAACAGCAATTATCTAAGTTCTTTTTGTGTTATCGTTATGTTTTTTTAGCGTAAAAAACTAGTACTCTTGATATAAGAAATCGTTATAAGGAAAACGTTGTATATGAATCTTTTTTACCTCTTCATACACCTTTTCTTTAAAGTCTTCTAGGTTATCTTTGTTTAAGGCAGATATAAAAATACTTTCAGTTTCTAAATCATTCATCCATGTTCTTTTCCAATCTTCTAAAGTATAATACTCTTTTGTTTTTTCTGTTGTTAAATCGTCTTCTTCAATAGTTTCATGAGTATAAGCATCTATCTTATTAAATACCATAACAGTAGGTTTATCTTTACTGTCAATTTCGTCTAAAATTTTGTTTACAGAAGCAATATGATCTTCAAAATTTGGATGCGAAATATCAACTACATGCAATAATAAATCTGCTTCTCTAACTTCATCTAAGGTAGATTTAAATGATTCTACTAACTGGGTTGGTAACTTTCTAATAAACCCAACAGTGTCTGTCATTAAAAACGGAATATTTTTAATGACCACTTTTCTTACTGTAGTATCTAATGTTGCAAATAACTTATTCTCAGCAAAAACCTCACTTTTACTAATTACATTCATTAAAGTAGACTTACCCACGTTGGTATACCCCACCAAAGCAACACGAACCATTTTTCCACGATTTTTGCGCTGTATTGACATTTGTTTATCAATCGTTTCTAATTTCTTTTTAAGTAATGAAATTTTATCACGAATAATACGACGGTCAGTTTCAATTTCCGTTTCTCCAGGTCCACGCATACCAATACCCCCTTTTTGTTTATCGAGGTGGGTCCACATACGTGTTAATCGAGGCAATAAATATTGATATTGAGCCAATTCTACCTGAGCTTTTGCCGAACTTGTTTGTGCTCTACTTGCAAAAATATCAAGGATTAAGTTAGTTCTATCTAAAATCTTACAATCTAAAAAACGTTCAATATTTCTTAACTGTGCAGGTGATAATTCGTCATCGAAAATTGCTGTTCCGATATCGTTTAAATCTATATACGCTTTTACATCTTCTAACTTTCCCGTTCCCAGAAAAGTTTTAGGATTGGGCTTATCTAGTTTTTGCACAAAACGTTTTACTGCAACTCCTCCAGCTGTTAGTGTTAAAAACTCTAACTCATCTAAATATTCTTCTGACTGTTTTTCGTCTTGATGTTGGGTTATAATTCCTATTAAAACCGCTTTTTCTGATATGGCTTCACGTGTTTCTATCATACGTTGCAAAAGTACGAATTTATCGATGTAAAGTAATTAACTTATTTCTTTGAGAACTGGGTTATTTTTAATTCTACAGTAACTCTTTAATTATCTTCTTAAATTGAGGTAATACCTCTTTTTCAAACCAAGGATTTTTAGTTAACCAAAATCGATTTCTTGGTGATGGATGTGGTAACACAAAATAGTCTGGTAAATATTCTTGAAAAGCATCTACTGTTTCTGTAAGCGTTCGTTTTGCTCTATCTTTTAGATAGTAATTCTGAGCATACATCCCAATTAAAACAACCAATTTCACCTTACTCATTTCATCTAATAAGGGTTGATGCCATTGAGGTGCACATTCTTTTCTTGGTGGTAGATCTCCAGATTTTCCTTTTCCTGGATAACAGAATCCCATCGGAATAATTCCGAAGTTATTAGCATCGTAAAATTGTTCGTTAGTAACTCCTAGCCAATTTCGTAATTGCTTTCCGCTCGCGTCATCCCAAGGAATTCCTGATTGATGTACTTTAGTTCCTGGTGCTTGACCTACAATAATAATCTTTGATTTTTTACTTGCTAAAACAACAGGATTAGGTTCTATAAAATCTTTACAGATAGTGCATTTTCGAATATCAGATAGTAATTCTTTCATAGTTAAAAATACTAAAACTCTATCGATTTAAAAATGCTATGCCAGTAAGGTGTCTCGATACAATTTTGTTCTTGTTCGCTTCACTCAAGAACAAAATCACTCGATATGACAAATACTAAAACTTGATAAAATCATCAAAAGCTATGTAATACGGTTGATCTTTAAAAACAGGTAATTCTATACTTTCTGCATTAGCAATACCAATTCCTGCATACCAAACTTTTGCGTTTTGATTTTTTGCGTGTTCTTTAAAAGTTTCCATCCATAACACATCATATTCTTGTGGTGACTGAATGTTATTTGTAGTTTTTACCAACACAAAAATGGTAGGCTCTCCTTTTTTATACAATACAAACTGCGGATGTTTTTTTAACTCGCTATTGATTGCAACAAATTCATAACCCATTTCCTGCAGTTTCTTACCCACAATGTTCATTCCTAAATTGTGGAGCTCTTGTTTAGTAAGTTCTTGCATTATTTCTTCTTATTGCGTTTGTTATAGTTTTTATCGCCTCTAGTCTTTGGTTTTTTATATTTCTTAGCCAACTCTCTTCTATAAGAACCTCCTTGATTTGTTTTTTTGTTCTTCTCCTTCTTTTCGTGGAAAGCTGGACCTGCTTCATACTCTTGAGAAGTTCTATTTTTATTTACTTCTCTTTCTTCCTTCGGACGCTCTTCTTCAGTTAATTGTTTGGTTATTTCAACTTGTTCAGGAATTTCTAACTTCGGAATTGTATAATCCATCAACTCCTCTATACGTTGTTTTGCTTCCTGCTCTTTTTCAGTAGCAAATAAAATCGTTTTTCCTTCGTGTTCTGCACGACCTGTACGACCTATTCTATGCATATAGTTTTCAGGGAAATGTGGTACATCAAAATTGATTACATGAGTAACTTCTTCTAAATCCAATCCACGAGCTATTACGTCAGTCGCAATTAAAATTCTTTTTTCTCCTTTGTTGAATTGTTCAATAGAACGCAAACGATAATTTTGTGTTTTGTTCGAGTGAATTACACAAGCTTGTGATGGATATTCTTCAGCTACACAATCAAACAACCTATCCGCATTTCGCTTGTTGGGAGCAAACACTAATACTTTACTAAATTCTGATTTATCAAATAACAAATAGTTCAACAAATTAACTTTTGTATAGAAATTTGGAACATCATAACTTGTTTGCTGAATATTATCTAACGGAGTTCCACTAACGGCAATAGCAATTTTATGTGGAGCTATAAAGAAATCATCAATCAAAGCTTCTACATCTTCGGTCATGGTTGCCGAAAACATGATATTTTGACGTCGTTGTGGCAACAAATCAAAAATGTTTAATAACTGAAAACGGAAACCTAAATCAAGCATTACATCTACTTCATCAATCACCAATTTTTGAATAGATTTTAACTTCAACACATTACTTAATGCTAAATCGTATAAACGCCCAGGAGTAGCTACAATAATATCTGCTCCTTGCATTACTGCTTCTTTATGACGATTCAAGTTAACACCACCATAAACCCCTACAGTTTTTAATGTAATGTATTTTGCTAACTTTTCAATTTCTTCAACCACCTGCACAACTAATTCACGTGTAGGTACTAAAATCATTACTCTAGGATGTTGTTGTTTTGAAAACTTTAAATCTCGGAGTATAGGTAATAAATATCCAAAGGTTTTACCTGTACCTGTTTGAGCAATACCTACAACGTCTTTTCCTGAACGAATTACGGGAAATGCTTGTTCTTGAATAGGTGTTGGATTAACGAAACCTAATTCTTCAATTGAATTTCTTAATGGATTTGATAAGTCTAAATCTTGAAAAGTAGTCATTAACAATAATTTGATGCAAAGGTACAACCAATATTTTGTATATTTAAAGGACTTAATTCATTTTGATTATGGAAACACCTAAAAGATTAGAGCAGGCACTTATAAAGCTTTATAATGCTTTTCATAATGACGAATTAAACCCAGAATGTTGTTCAGCTTGTGCTGTAGGTAATATTCTAGATAACCGAGATAGCTGGAAACACCTAACTAATGGTCATGGTTCGTTAGAGTTAAGCTATGTGGGTAGAGTGCATCAAAATTTAGGCAGAAAATTTAATGGCTACTCACCTTTAGAGCTTTTACAGATTGAAAAAGTATTTTTAGAGGCTTGCGGATTTACAGTTCCTCTATGTCATTACAACCCTAAACCTCAAAACCCAACCAATAAAGAAATTTTGTTTAACGGTTTGTGTTTAGTGGTTAAGCATTTATGCGAGCTAGAAAACATACCTAATGTTATGGATTATGCTAAGGTTTTTGAATATGAACAAGATAATCCTGTTTATAAATTTGATGTGATTTACGAGTAAATCATCTTGCAAAAAACATTGTTTTGCAATCAAAACACTTAAATTTTTTCTTATTAAAAAAGATTATCTTTTGAAAGAGGCTTCTTCTTTTTCTTCTAACCGAAATAGATTGGCAATTTGGACAATTCATAGATTTAGTTTGGTTTAAATATTTAGTAGATAGCTACAAAAGAAAACCATTCAGTTTAACTAAACGTTAAAAAATCTATAATTGGTTGATTATTAATTATAAATGGTTGTTTTTATTGTATAAAAAAACCGATACAATACTGTATCGGTTTTATATGTAGAGTCAATAAGTGATTATCCTCCAAAGTCATCAAAACGAATGTTTTCGTCATCTAGACCAAAATCTTCACCCATTTTTTGTACTGCTTTATTCATTAATGGTGGTCCACAGAAATATAATTCTAAATCCTCAGGACTTTCATGCTTAGATAAATATTGGTCTATTACAACTTGGTGAATAAACCCAACAAAACCATCTCCGCTTTCATCATTAATATCTTTTTTAACCTTCCAGTTATCTTCTTCTAATGGCTCAGATAATGCCAAGTAGAATTTAAAGTTTGGAAAGTCTTTTTCTAACGCTCTAAAGTAGTGAATGTAGAATAATTCTGCTTTAGAACGACCTCCATACCAGTATGTTACTTTTCTACCAGTCTTTAAAGTTCTAAATAAATGATAAATATGTGAACGCATTGGTGCCATACCAGCTCCACCACCTACATATAACATTTCAGCTTCAGAATCATTGATGAAGAATTCACCATAAGGTCCAGAAATAGTTACTTTATCTCCTGGCTTTTGATTAAAAATATACGAAGATGCCACCCCTGGATTTACATCCATCCATCCGCCTTTAGCACGGTCGAAAGGAGGTGTTGCTACACGAACATTTAACATGATTTCTCTTCCTTCTGCAGGGTAAGAAGCCATAGAGTATGCTCTCTCTACAGTTTCTTCATTCTTCATTACCAATGGCCTTAGGTTAAATTTATCCCAATCAGCCTCAAATTTATCAGGTTCACCTGGATGATCTTGTGGATGAGCAGAAATATCCATGTCAGCATATTTTATTTCACATGGTGGTATTTCAATTTGAATATACCCACCTGCTTTATAATCCATTTCTTCTGGAATCTCAACTACAAACTCCTTAATAAAGGTTGCTACGTTATAGTTTCTTACAACAGTTGCTTCCCATTTCTTAATTCCGAAAATTTCTTCTGGAATAGAAATGTCCATGTCTTGTTTTACTTTTACCTGACATGCTAAACGAATACCATGTTGTAATTCTTTACGTGTAAAGTGTGGCGTTTCTGTTGGTAAAGCTTCACCTCCACCAGAGTTTACGTGACACTCACATTGTACACAAGAACCACCTCCACCACATGCTGATGGTAAGAAGATTTTTTCATTACCTAAGGTAGATAACAAAGTTCCTCCTGATGGTACTTCTATTGTTTTTTCACCATTGATTGTAATTTTTACAGGTCCAGATGGTGCTAACTTTTGTTTTACAAATAATAATAACGCTACTAAAACTAAGATTACCGCTAAAAACGCTAATACTGTAATAGCAACTGTTCCTCCTGTGCTTACTTCTAAAAATACCATTATTCTGTAATTTCTTTAGTGTTATTAGCTAATTCTTCAGCTTTCTCTTCAGTTGTTTCAACTTTCTTCTCTTCTACTTCTTTCTTTTCAACCTGAACTGCTGTAGTTTCTTCTTTTTTACCTTCATCATCACCTCCTGTTAACATTCCACCGAAACTCATAAATCCGATAGCCATTAAACCTGTAATGATAAATGTAATACCTAATCCTCTTAATGCTGGTGGTACAGATGAATATCTAATTTTTTCACGAATAGCTGCAATTGCTAAAATTGCTAAGAACCATCCAATACCAGATCCTACTCCATAAGTTAATGATAAACCTAATGTTGGGATTTCACGAGATTGCATGAATAATGATCCTCCTAAAATTGCACAGTTTACAGCAATTAACGGTAAGAAAATTCCTAAAGAGTTATATAATGCTGGCGCAAATTTTTCTACAATAATTTCTACCAATTGTACCATGGTTGCAATTGTTGCAATAAACATGATAAATGATAAGAAACTTAAATCATAATCTGCATACTCAGCTCCTAACCACTTTAAAGCTCCTGGTTGTAATAAATACTGATCTAACAACCAGTTTACTGGTACAGTTACCGCTAATACAAAAATAACGGCTGCTCCTAAACCTACGGCTGTTGATACTTTTTTAGATACTGCTAGGTACGAACACATTCCTAAGAAGGTTGCGAATACCATGTTATCTATAAATATCGACTTGAAAAATAATTCTATATGTTCCATATTTTTATAGTATTTAGTATTGAGTAGTTAGTATTGAGTTTATTGATAGCATCTCAATTCTCATATCTAACGTCTCATTACTATTTTAATCTTCTACTAATGCTTTATTTCTTGTACGTTGTACCCAAATAATGATACCTACAACGATTAATGCCATTGGTGATAATAACATAAATCCGTTGTTTTCATATCCTAAAGCATACAATCCTGTTTTCTCAATAGGATCACCTAATACTTTAAATCCTAATAAAGTACCAGAACCTAATAACTCTCTAAAGAAACCTACAATAATTAAGATTACTGCGTATCCTAAAGCATTACCAATACCATCTAAGAAAGATCTCCAAGGTCCGTTTCCTAAAGCAAATGCTTCAAAACGCCCCATGATAATACAGTTTGTAATAATTAACCCAATAAATACCGATAGGGTTTTACTTAAATCGTACGCAAATGCTTTTAACACTTGGTCTACAATAATTACTAAAGTAGCTACTACGATTAACTGTACAATAATTCTAATTTTTGATGGAATAATATTTCTCATTAACGAGATTACCACGTTTCCTACTCCTAATACAAATAATACCGATAAAGACATTACAATAGAAGCTTTTAACTCTGCCGTAATTGCTAATGCAGAACAAATACCTAATACTTGAATAGTAATTGGGTTATTATCTGCTAATGGATCAGTAATTAACGCTGCGTCTTTTTTTGATAAAAGTCCCATATTTATTTTAATGTTTTAAAGTAAGGTACGTATAAACCTAATTCAGATTTAATCATTGCAGCCACACCGTCTCCAGTAATAGTAGCTCCTGCAATTGCATCTACCTCGTTATCATTTTTATCTTCATTCTTTGGATCATTGTTTGATTTAGAAACTGCAATTCCTTTAAAAGAACCGTTGTTCATTAAATCTTCTCCAATAAAATCATCCATAAAGTAACGTTGCTTAATGTTAGCTCCTAAACCTGGTGTTTCTCCTTTATGATCGAAGAAAACTCCTTGAACTACCATGTTTTTATCCATTGCAACATACCCCCAAATAGCATCCCAAAGACCTTTACCTCTAATTGGTGCGATGTAAAATGTAGTTCCATCTTTTTCACCTACAAATAATGGTAATTTTCTTGTTTTACCTTCTTTAGCTGCTGTTTGTTGTTTTTTAACATCAATTAAATATGCTTTAGCATCTTCAGAAACATTTTCTCCTTCAATTACTAATTGCTTTTTGATGTATTTAGCAAACTCATCTGCTACTTTATCTTTTGAAACAAATACAATACTTGTTTCATCATTTTCGTTTACACCCATTGCATACAAAATATTTTGTTGCTTTTCGATACGTTTGTTAGCATCGATTGTTGGGCGAAGTGATGACGCTGTAAAAGCTAACAACGCACCTACTACTAGTACCATTCCTATTGCGAATACTACTGTATATACATTACTATCTGTCTTCTTACTCATAATTAGGCAGTTTTAGCTTTTAAACGTTTTAATCTTCTCTTTACATTTCCTTGAACCACATAGTGATCAATAGTTGGAGCAAATACATTCATTAATAAGATTGCTAACATTACTCCTTCTGGATATGCTGGGTTGAATACACGAATCATAATTGAGATAAACCCGATTAAGAAACCGTAAATCCATTTTCCTTTGTTAGTTTGTGCTGCAGTTACAGGGTCAGTTGCCATGTATACCGCACCAAAAGCGAAACCTCCAATTAATAAATGTTTCCAGAAATCTAAACTCATTAATCCGTAAAACTTACTAGTTTCACCAACCCACCCCATATCAACTACTTGATTAAAGATGAATCCCATTACTAAAGCTCCGATTACTGAAGATAACATGATTCTCCAGCTTCCAATCTTTGTAAAGATTAAGAATAAAGCTCCTAATAAGATTAATAATGTTGACGTTTCTCCTACAGAACCTGGAATAAATCCGAAGAACATATCAGAAACTGAATAACTAATTGGTTGTGATTGTGCTAAACTCCCTAAAACCGTTTCACCTGAAATTGCATCAGCAGTTCCTGCAGCTTCTACTGCTCCGTGAACCCATACTTTATCTCCCGACATCCATGTTGGATATGCGAAGAATAAAAATGCACGAATTGTTAACGCTGGGTTTAAGATGTTCATTCCTGTACCACCAAATACTTCTTTACCAATTACAACACCGAAAGCTACTGCTACGGCTAACATCCATAATGGTAAATCTACTGGTACAATTAACGGAACTAACATTCCTGTTACTAAGTAACCTTCTTCTACTTCATGTCCTTTAATTACAGCAAAGATAAATTCGATTACTAAACCTACTAAATACGATACAATTACTAATGGTAAAATTTTAGTTAAACCAACTAAGAAATTGTCCATATTCCAAAAGTCTCCACTAAAGAAAGACATTCCTTCTGTAAAGCCATTAATTGCAGCGTTATGTTGGTACCCTGCATTAAACATACCGAAAAGTAAACATGGTACTAATGCCATAATTACCGTATTCATAGTACGTTTTAAATCATCGGCTGCCTTGATATGAGTTCCTCCATGAGTAGTCTCATTTGGCAAATATAAAAAGGTGTGGATTGCGTTAAACGCAGGTGCCATCTTAGTACCTTTATATTTCTCTTTTAAATTATGTAAATTTTGTTTTAAGCCCATATCTTATCCTAATTCTTCTCTCATTAAATCTAATCCTTCACGAATTATTTTTTGGTGAGGTTGTTTCGATACACAAATAAATTCTGTTAATGCAAAATCTTCTGGTGCAATTTCATAAGCTCCTAATCCTTCCATTTCGTCAAGATCTTTATACATACAAGCTTTTAATAATTGCATCGGATAGATATCTAACGGAAAAATCTCTTCATACGAACCAGTTACCACAAATGCTCTGTGTTCTCCATTAGTATTCGTATTTAGGTCATATTTTTTCTTTGGGTTTAACCAAGAGAACGTCAATGCTCTAGAAGCAGATATCTTGTTAAAGATTGGCTTATTCCATCCGAAGAATTCATAATCATCTCCTTCTGGAATTGCAGTAATCATATTGTCATAGTATCCTAAGAAACCTTCTTGACCTACCTGCTCTCCGCTTAACACATTTCCACTAATAACACGTGCATTATCGGCATCTAAGTTTCCTTTAACAACATCAGCAATTTGCGCTCCTGCTTTTGCAGTTACATACTGTGGTTTGTTAAATTTAGATCCTGCTAATGCAATTGTACGAGTAATGTTAAACTTACCTGTTAATAATAACTCACCAATAACTACCAAGTCTTGCGGTGTTACTACCCACACAACTTCTCCTTTGTTAATAGGACTAATTTGTGCGATTTGTGTACTCACATTACCAGATGGGTGTGGTCCAGAAACCTTATGTAATTCAACACCTTTTACTCCTTTAAATGGAGATAATGTTGAATTCGCCGCTACAGAAACATGAACTTTACCAGTAGTTAACTTTGTTAACGCTGTTAAAGCAGCTTGTAACTCAGCTTCTTTACCCTTCAAGGCATAATCATAATCAGCTGCTAAAGGCGCACTTGCATAAGCAGATACAAAAATAGCTTTTGGTGCTTGATTTGGATTTGCAACCACGTCGTACGGACGTTGTTTTACAAACGGCCAACAACCTGAAGCAAACAAGTGGTTTTTAACCTCTTCTCCAGACATTGCGTCTACATCTTTTTTACCAAAATCTTTGTATTCCTGCTGTGCATCAGCAGTGATTTTAATTGCTAAAACTTTTCTTCGTGCTCCACGAACGATTTCTGTAACTTTACCACTAACAGGGCTAGAGAATAAAATACGCTCATCACTTTTTGAATAAAAAAGTGCTTCACCTGCTTTTACTTCTGTACCTTCTTTTGCTAAAATTTTAGGAATAACGCCGTGAAAATCATCTGGCTTCACTGCAAACACACTACCTAATGGAAGTTCGGTAGTTACCTGTTCTGCCTCGCCAACTAGCTTGATATCCAAGCCTTTCTTAATACGGATGTCTTTTGACATAGGAACTGATTAATTTGATTTTCTTAAAAACACGCAAATTTAAAAATTTTACCCCCCTTTACAGAACAAAACAATCCATATCTTTACTTTACCTTCTTATTTATATTTATTCTAAATAAAAACCTTGTCTTTGGCGTATATTTTGATATTTTTGTTACATCATGAAAACAAGAAACTTATTTATTGCTGTTTTTTTCTGTGCTATTTCAAGCTATGCTCAAAACATAAAAACAGTTCAGCTACGTCCTAAGAATAATACTGAACGGTATACTCCAATTGTTCGCTTAGGTGATATTTTAAAACTTTCTTTTGATGATTTAAACGCTGACAGCAAACAATATCAGTACAAAATTGAACACATGACACATGACTGGAAACCTAGTTCACTATCTAGCAACCAATACATTCAAGGTTTTGAACAAAACGAAATTATCAATTTTGCAAATTCTTTCAATACACTTCAACCTTACACTCATTATTGGGTTGAAATTCCAAATCAGAATACTATTATTACCAAAAGCGGTAATTATTTAATTTCTGTTATTGATGAAAATTATGATGTCGTCTTTACTAGAAAATGTGTATTTTACGAAGATATAACTACTGTAGGTGTAGCAGTATTTAGAAGTAGAAATACATCAACAGCTAATCAACAACAAACTGTTCAATTTTCAATAAACCACCCTGGTTTACAAATTAACAATCCTTCTCAAGAAATTAATGTAACATTGTTTCAAAATCACAATTGGAATACAGCCATTAATAACTTACAGCCTATTTTTATTAAACCTCAACAATTACTATACAATCATACTGTTGAAACTAATTTTTGGGCAGGTAACGAGTTTTTAAATTTTGACACCAAATATATTAGAAGTAGTAGTTTAAATGTAGCTAGAGTTACACGCGACAATTTATATCATAGTTATTTATACACCGATGAACCTCGAGCTGATAAAACCTACACATATAACCCTGATATAAACGGGCAATTCGTGATAAGAACCACCGAACGAGACGTAAACAATGAACAAGACGATACTGAAGCTGATTACTCTTTAGTTCATTTTTCGTTAGACGCTTTTGAACCTTATGAAAACAAAGATGTATATGTGTATGGTGCTTTCAACAATTATGAATTATCAGAAGATAACAAAATGACGTACGATTCTAGTCAAGGAATATACAAAGCTATCTTACCTTTCAAACAAGGCTTTTATAACTATAGCTACGCAACCTTAAATTCAAGCGACGTTATTAACTTACATGAAATCGATGGGTCATTTTCCCAAACTGAAAATGAATATACTGTTATTGTTTACTACAAACCTTTTGGCGAAATTTACGATAGAGTAATTGGAGTAGGTAATGGTTATTTTAATCAAAATAGGTAAGCATTACAATAAACATTGACTGAAAAATGAAAAAGAACTATCTTTATCCTATGTTTCAGCAAGTAACTAAGGGGATAAAAATTTCGGTAAAAACTTCTTTTAAGGGTACCGTTTATAGGGGCTATCAGCAGTACTATGCCTTTAGCTATTATATTACTATTGAAAACAGATCTAAGGAAACCGTAAAACTACTTGAACGTTTTTGGGTCATTTTCGATGCTCTTAACAACACTGAATATGTAGAAGGTGAAGGCGTTGTTGGAGAAACCCCTACCTTAAAACCAAACGACATTTACAACTATAAATCTAATTGCTTCTTACTTTCAACAACAGGAGCAATGGGTGGTAACTACAAAATGATTAACACAAAGACTTTAGAAGAGTTCCTAGTTATCATACCAACTTTTCAACTAACTACTACGTCTATTTTAAACTAATGAGCAAAAAAAATAAAGTTACAGTTATAAAAGACCCTAACTGTTTAAATTGCGGATATCCTTTTACTCGTGGTGAAAAATTTTGTCCTGAATGCGGACAACATAATCGAGGAAAAAAAATCACCTTAAGTGTTTTTCTTCGTGAACTTTTTGCTGGTTTCTTTTCTTTAGACACAAAGTTTTGGAGAACATTAATTCCTTTGTTAATTAACCCTGGGAAAGTTTCGAAAGATTATATTGAAGGAAGAAGAATTCGATACACAAATCCTTTTCGATTTTATTTAGCTACAACAATTATTTTCTTTTTAATTCTGGGAGCAATTAACAGTTATGACCATTTTGAAAAACTTAGAAATGGAAACCCTAATAGCTCATTTTTGAATATTAACGTTGAAAACAAAAAAGAAACACAACTTAACATTAGTCAGTTACACGACCTTGTATTTGGCGAAATAAAACTTAATCAAAAAAAAATAGACTCTTTAAGTCCTAATAAAAAAGATTCAATAACCGAATTAGATTCAGTTGAAAATCATGTCAATAATTCTGTATTTTATAATTTTTTAAAGTTTGAAGAAGAAAACCCAAATCTTTCTACTGAAAGCGCTCTAGATAGTTTAAAAATTGAAAAAAACTTTAGCAATCGTTTTTTATATTCTAAAGTTAAACTCGTAAACTCGTATGTAAGAAATGACGATGAACGTAATAAATTCAACAAACAACTTTTCTCGTACATCTCTATTTCTTTATTTGTATTACTTCCTTTATTTACTCTTTTCTTGGCTTTTATATACATTCGAAGAAAGTACACTTATGTCGAGCATTTAGTATTTGTTTTTCATGTACAAACCGTATTTTTTCTACTCGCTAGTATTTTTTATATCATAGGTTTTATTAATAAAAGCAGTAATAACTTACCTACAATTTTTTCAATCCTATTTTTACTATATCTATTTATAGCAATGAAAAAATTTTACGGTCAGTCGTTCTTTAAAACCTTAATAAAATACTTTATCGTAAACACCGTTTTCATAAGCTTAATGTTTATCGGTATAGTAGTTGTTTGGGCTATAACCTTCGCTCTGTATTAATCTTTAATTTAATACTTGTAAAAAGAAATTTTTTGAAGTGTTATTTAGTTTTATAGTTCCTTTTAACTGATTGTTATTAGCTACTGACAATTGTAATACCTCAACTTTATCTAAATATTTGTTTTTGAAAGAATATATCCCTCTGTCTTTTGCTTGATATTGAGCTACATTGAATGAAAAATAAAACTTATCCTCTAGTTTTTTCATTTCATTTAAAACTGGCTGTTTTTGTGAACTAATTTGTAGCTTATCCTTATCACAAAAACTATAGGTAGTAAATAGAGGTATTAGGGTTAACACTTCATTACCGCCCACTTGTTTGATCACCTCTTTTTTATACAAATATTCACACAAGCCCTCTCCTTCTAGGTTAAAAATTATATTAGGAGTTATGCTATTTTGGATTTCTTTTTTGGCTACTTTATTAAAATCATCATCGTACTCATAAGTTATGATAGTATCAGATTTTTCAACAAAAGAAGAAAGTTGAAAGTCCATCGTTCCGTTCCATTTAGCAGCAATAGAATCTAAAGATAATGTGGTAAACTTTCTAAACTTCTCTGAAGTGTTTTCAGGTAAAATTTTTGTTAGTTTTTTAGTGTTTAATTTCCCTGAAATAATAGCAATACCATTAGTATCAAAACCTGTTTTAAAAGGCAAGAAAATATCGTTAGCTTCGTTTAATTGCCCATCAATATTTAACTGACCTTTATCAACTAAAACCTTAAAAAAATCTCCTTTAGCTGTAGTAAAAGTTATCGGGCTTTTATGTTTTTTACTCTTGGCAAAAATTTCAGCATCTTCTGAAAAGTAATCCCTTTTATTAAGGGCTTTTATCAATTCATGGGAAACTTTATCATTTTTATTAACCTTATATATTACCTGAGCTTCTTTATCACTAACTACACAGGTAATTTGTTGTTTATCGTAAATGATAACTCCATCACTCTTTTCTTCTTTAAATCCTTTTTCTTTTAAAACCTCAGCAAAGTTATTTTTAACTGAGATCTTACTACTAATTAAAAACCCTTTAAACTCTTGTTGATTTGTATACAGAAAGACACTACTAGGAATTTCAATTTCATCTAGTAAAGAACGTTGTTCCTCTTTTTTTGCTGCAGATTGTTTTTTAAAGTCTAGCTGAGAAAATGGGTATTTTAAAAAACTAGTAAGTATGTTGTATTCTATTTCTCGAAGGTTGATATATATAACCGTTTCAGCAGAAACAGGAACCTTTTCTGCATAAATTACGGTTGGATTATATCTAAAAAACCCAACCGTAACTATAATACAGCATACTATTAAAAAGGTATATGCTATTTTTTTTATCATTCAGTTTATTTAGCTACCGAGTTGATAAATTTTAATAATAATTTTAAGGTGTTTTCTTCTGTACCTTGCGTTGAAAGTTTTAACTCAGATGAAATCGTATTTCCTTTCATTCTAGATACTCTAAATACAGCATCACTCATATTATCAGTAGAAAAATGTAAAGCTTCTTTTTCTGACTTACTCATCCACTCGTTTGGCACCTTCTTTAAAATTCCGTTTACATCAACATACAATACTGTTGAGTTGTTTCTTACCAATTTATTATGCTTTTTAGTATTGAAATTTGTAGTGCCATTAGCAATATTTAAAGCTCCTTTTTTAGAAGTCGTTAAATACAACACATTGTTTTTCACTACAGAATATAACCCGAAAGGTAAGTCAGCTTTTTTAGTTACAAACTCAACTACACCGTTTTCAATTTTTACCGCTTTATGCTTTTCTCCTATCTGGTAGAACTTATTTAATAAATCTTCTTTTTCAGAACCAATCATTAAGGTAAAATCTGGCACAAAATCTTCTTTTGTTTTTGTTACCTCCTTGCGCTTGTAATCTTTATCATACTCATAGGTAGTGTACTCGATTTCTTTTTTTGCAAAATCATTCAATACCAACAACGCATCACCTGTAATTAATTCCCCTATCGCTTTTTCGTCAATTACTAAAGAAAATAAATCTCCAACAATTTCAATTTCTTCTTGAAACTTTGGTAAAATACCTCCGTACATTTTATTTACCAATTCTGGATATTGTTTTAATGTTTCTTCAGTATTTAAAGAAATACTCCAAAAAGCTAAGGCCTTATCATGATCAAAACTGTTAACTAAATTTCGGTTCATTCTCTTATTGTAAATCTTTTTAAAAGATTTTTTCATATCCGAACTAACCGCCATATCTAACAAAACTCTTGCATCTTCCTTTTCAAAAAATAAGTTAGCAGTTACCTCTTCTACACCATAAACATTATGATCTCCTTCAGCATACAAAGGATAAAAGCTGTTTCCGAAAGACTTAAAAATATCAGTCATTAACTCACCATAATTACGCACCCATAATGTTGCTGATGAATTCTTCTTTTTGCTTTTTTGAAATTTACTATTTGATGCAATAGATCTAGAATAGTTTTTGTCAAAAATATTCAGTCCATGTTCTTTTGACCATTCTCTAGCTAATCTTCTCTTGAAGTTATAATTGTATTCTCCTTCTTCTTTTAACTTCTCTAAACGCTCTTTATTATCAGAGAAAAATGATTTAGACATACTTCCGTTTACAAGTAATAATGCATGATCATTCCAAATTTTAAAAGAAGAACGCCCTGCTATATAACTATAGTTTCCTTCTGTTTTAAGTTTCTTTTTTTCTCTTTCATACAACAATGACTCAAATGTTTTTCTATCCTTTAACTCAACATAAAAGTTATGATACGAAACACTATCAGTCTTTGTTAAAAAATAATATGCATTTGCTTTAACATTTACGCCTGCATTAGCAACAGAAGAAACTTTATGTTTAATTACTTCATTTTCTTTGTTTCTTTCCTCATTCTCATCAACAACTACTGCTTGAGACTCAACCTTAGAAATATTATAATCTCTATTTAAATCTTTTAAAATTTCTTTTCCAATAGCATTTTCATCAATATCTGATACATTTATTAACTTAAATAAGTTTTCTGCATTTGCAGAGATTAGCACATCAACATTCTCAGGTATTTTAGTTTCTAATTTTTGAGCTTGTATAACTGTAAATGTGTTTAAAAGCAGTAGTGTAGCAATAATTTTTTTCATCTGTTTGTTTTTACTTTTTTAAAATCACATGTAACCTTTAATGATTAAAGTAATCTTTATGTTTCTTATTTAAAAGATTCTTTTAATCATGTTGGTTTCACCCTAATTTTAATTCTCTAATTGAATTTTATTTTTGATTGATTGTTTGTTCGATATGATATCTTGAGCTTGTAAATGCAGCATAATTGCTTTTTTACTTTTTGATATTCTTGCTTGGTTATTTTCGGTTGATTTTATGGGTGTTTCAAATCGATATACACTTGTATAAGTAGCTGTTTCAAACACTTTTCGATCTTGATTTTTTGTTTTTTGAAACTCTTTTCCTAAATCGAAATGATGGCTACGTGTAAATGTTTTGTTTTCTTTATTATATGTAAAATGCTTATTCTTTTTAATCGCTTCTATATGTTTTTTTGAACTGAAGTTAGAAATTACCTCATTTAAAGCTTCAACATTATCAAAATCACACGAAACCGTTACAATAAACTCGTTAAAATCTAAGGTGTTTTTTACATTATGAACCCCTTTAGTTTGCTTTATTTTATAAACTATTTCGTTTACTTTGTTCCTTATAGTAGTTTTAGATGGCACTTTGTAACCATTAATACTATCAAGCAACATTATTGAGGCTAATTTTGTTTTGCTTTTACTTAAATTGATTGTTAACACAGCACTACCCGAACCATCTTTATTAAAACTAACTTCTTCTACAAACTCAAAGCAGCTTGTAAACAAAAAAGTAGAAATAAGAGAGAATAGCAATATTAATCTTTTGTTCATATTAAATTTTTGGCAAAGATACCAAATAGGTTTAATTACGAACGAATGATTTCTTCTTGTATTGTGTTAATATTTGAGTGTAAATCGTAGTAAGTCATCCTCAGTTCATTGTCATTTTTTACAACAGAAGTAATACTTACCGTTTCAACATAACTACGTTTCATTTTTAATGAAATTTCTGGAGTTCCTCTAGTTTCATCTTGATGAAAATCAACAATATTTAACTGATTAATCTCTTGAGTAGTATTTAACCATTCTGAAAACCATTCTCTTCTTAACTGTTTCATTTCTTCACCATATAAGGTAGAAGATGACCATATTTTTGGTTCATTGTCTAGTTTTTGAAAATGCTTTTCAATTCCATCCCAAACCAGTTCGTATGCTGTTAATTCAGTAGCCCAATCTACCAGTACGATCGTAAACGGTTCTATTCCTTCAAAATTAAAATCATTAATTATTTCAACAGGATCATCAACCTTTAACAACTGCTTTACAATAACTCCCCTACTCATTCGGTAGGATTCTGCTCTTTGATGTTTGGTAAAACCTCCATTCAACAAACATATCAATCTATGCTTTTCGCTTAAACCAATCCATGTTCCTCCTGCTAATTCATCTTTCGGGTAGGTTAACTTCACTCCTTCTTCGCAATAGGTTTTTGGCGCAATTGTTTTACGCTTCGGATCTTCATCTCTGTTTGAAGTTAAAATAAAATTATTACCCCTTAAAGGTAAATAAGTTACCGTACACATGCTGTTTTCCTTTTATTAAATTCAAGCCTTATGTCCACCTGTATATTCCCAAAATAACCTTAACTTTGTCATTTAAGAAAGTTTTTATAGACTTTTCAATAACAAAGAAAGAAATTTAATTCAACAAACAACATACAAAATGGGAAAAGGATTTTTTCACGTACCGACTGCCATTAATGAAACTGTAAAAGGATACGCTCCTGGATCTCCAGAGCGCGAAGCAGTTTCTAAACAATACAAAGAATATTTTAACGGATCTATGGATGTACCAATGTATATCGGTAGTGAAGAAGTTAGAACAGGAAAGACTGAAAACATGACTCCTCCTCACGATCACCAACACGTAGTAGGACAATTTCATGTTGGAGACAAATCGCACGCTGAAAAAGCAATTGCTGTTGCTTTAGAAGCTCGTAAAGAATGGGCACAAATGCCTTGGGAGCAAAGAGCTGCTATCTTTTTACGTGCTGCAGAATTAATCGCTGGTCCTTACCGCGCAAAAATTAACGCTGCAACGATGATTGCTCAGTCTAAAACAGTTCATCAAGCAGAAATTGACTCAGCTTGTGAGTTAATCGACTTCTTACGTTTTAACGTAGAGTATATGACTGATATTTACAGTGAGCAACCTAATTCTGACGACGGAATTTGGAACCGCGTTGAATACAGACCATTAGAAGGATTTGTGTACGCTGTAACTCCGTTTAACTTTACTGCTATTGCTGGAAATTTACCTGCATCTGCAGCAATGATGGGGAATGTTGTAGTTTGGAAGCCTTCTAGTAGCCAAGTTTTTTCTGCTAACGTAATTATGCAAATTTTTAAAGAAGCTGGTTTACCTGATGGTGTTATCAATTTAGTTTTAGGAAATCCTGCTGACATTACTGAAGTTGTATTAGCTTCTCCTGATTTTGCTGGAATCCACTTTACAGGTTCTACAAATGTATTCCAAGATATTTGGAAGAAAATTGGAGAAAATATCCACATCTATAAAACATATCCAAAAATTGTTGGTGAAACAGGAGGTAAAGATTTTATCGTTGCTCACCCATCAGCAAACGCTAAACAAGTAGCTACTGGTATTTCTCGTGGTGCTTTCGAATTCCAAGGACAAAAATGTTCTGCAGCTTCAAGAGTATACTTACCAAAATCATTAGCTGAAGAAACGTTAAACTATGTAAAAGAAGATATCGCTTCTTTTAAAATGGGTTCTCCAGAAGATATGAGCAACTTTATCACAGCTGTAATTCACGAAGGATCTTTTGATAAATTAGCTAGATATATTGATCAAGCTAAAGCTGATGCTGATGCAGAGATTTTTGCTGGTGGTAACTATGATAAATCGAAAGGATACTTTATTGAGCCAACTGTTATCTTAACTACCAACCCTAAATATACTACTATGGAAACTGAATTATTCGGACCTGTAGTAACTGTATATGTGTATGAAGATGCTGATTGGGCTGAAACATTACAATTAGTTGATGGAACTTCTGAATACGCTTTAACTGGTGCTGTATTCTCTACAGATCGTTATGCTATTGCAGAAGCTACAAAAGCATTAGAAAACTGTGCTGGTAACTTCTATATTAACGACAAGCCAACAGGTGCTGTAGTAGGACAACAACCATTTGGTGGAGCAAGAGCATCTGGAACAAACGATAAAGCAGGATCTGCTCAAAACTTATTACGTTGGGTATCACCTCGTTTAATTAAGGAAACTTTTGTTTCTCCAACTGATTACCGTTACCCTTTCTTAGGATAAGATATTCCAATTACGGAAATTTATATAACTAAAAGCAACCTCAAATGAGGTTGCTTTTTTATTTGTTTTCAAATAGAAATCAACTAATTTCGTTTAGCAATCGTTTGTTATAAACAATGAATTACAAAGAAATACTTGAAACTGTATATCAAAAAATAGCTCCTATTCAAAATATTGGAGAGTTAGCTACCTATATTCCTGAATTGGCAACTATTGATGCTGATAAATTTGGTGTACATATTTCAACAGTTGCTAATACTAATTTTGGATTAGGAAACTTTCAAGAAAAGTTCTCCATTCAAAGTATCGCCAAAGTATTATCACTTTGTTTGGCGTATAAGCATCTTGGCGAATCTATTTGGGACAGATTAGGTGTTGAGCCATCTGGAAATAGTTTTAATTCATTGATACAACTGGAAACGGATAATGGTATTCCTAGAAATCCGTTTATCAACGCAGGTGCTATTGTAATTGCTGATATTTTAATTAGTAGCTTGGTAAACCCGAAGGAAGATTTATTGAATTTCATTAAAAGTCTTTCCAAAAATAAGAAAATTGACTACTCAGCAAAAATTGCGGCTTCTGAAAAATCGGTAGGATATAGAAATGTAGCCTTATGTAATTTTATTAAATCCTATGGAAACATATACAACGACCCTGAAGTTGTGCTAGATTTCTATTTCGATTTATGCTCGTTGGAACTGACGTGCGAACAACTTTCTGAATTGTTTTTCTTCTTAGCCAATAACGGAAAAACACGACAAGGAGAACAAATATTGACCAAAAGTCAATCGAAAAGAATCAATGCGTTGATGCAAACCTGTGGGTTTTATGACGAATCTGGTGAGTTTGCTTTTAAAGTTGGATTAGCGGGAAAAAGTGGAGTTGGCGGTGGTATTATTGCCATACACCCAAACCAATACGCCATAGCTGTATGGAGCCCTAAATTAAACAAAAAAGGAAATTCCTATAGAGGTATGCGCTTTTTAGAGGAGTTTACCACACTTTCTGAACAGTCTATTTTTTAGGTTGATTTTTGATTTAATTTAAACTAACTTGGCTAGCATTGAATATAAACCTTTAAAACGGATTTTTTTTTGAAAAAAGTTACGTCCGATATAAAAACACTTGATTTTAATAACAAAATGAAAATAAACGATTATGTAACTGGAATAATTTCAATAATTGCTATTGTGATTTCAGTAATAGCATACATACAAAATTCTAGAATAGAAAAAAGACAATTACGGATTGAAAAACTAGAAGAAATGCTTGAAATAACTCATATTCTTATGGGGAATTATCAATACTTTGAAGACACTAATTATTTTAAAAATGATATAATTTCAGGAACAAAAAATGAATCTGAAAAAGAAAATTACTTAAGACAAGTAAAAGGTTTAAGAAAAATATCAGAGACAATTGATTTACAAAACAAACTTACACGATTGTTTGTCTTAAATAATTCCTACTTACCAAAAAAAGAGTTGAAAGAAAAAATCGGAACTTTCATAGCTGTTTATACTTCGATTGCAGAAAATACAATAACCCATCCATATAAAACCATAAAACTTCCATTTAATAACTTTCCAAAAAGATGGGACTTCTTAGACTTTACTCATGAAGTTCAAAATGAGTTAATCTCAGAAATGGATTTAGGATATAAAGATAGTATTGACTATAAAAACACTTATGAAAGAAAATTCAAAGAAAGGTATAAATTAAAATAAATATTACGTTCAGCATATACTAAGAAATAAAACAGCATCGAGATACTGTTTTATGTCTTTTTTAGTCTCTCTGACTAACTCAACTCAATTTTCATATTTAAGTACAACCATTTTGTTGGAACGTTTGATGATTGCCCGTTTACTAATTTATCATAATCAATCCCCCAATCTAATAAGTTTACTTGCCCTTGTAATACCAGTTCGCTAGACATGCTTTTGTATGAATCTCTAATTCCTGTGGCAAAAAACTTCACTTCTCTTTCAACTCCTTTAATAGACATCATTCCGTTAATTTGATACCAATCTACTCCCATCACAAAAACATTCGTAGTTCTAAACGTTATGTTGTCGTTCTTATCATTAATAAACACTCCTTTTGTTTTAATTCTTGCAGTTAAATCAGCCTCATCACCTCTACATACTCTAAATGAGTTTGGATTAACCTCAAACGAAATACGCATGTTTTCTAACGGGTTTCCAGCATCCATTCGCACAGGAATATCCACTTTTAAATCGTTTACAATACCACCAAACGGTGTGCTACAATGACCGTGTGTTACAAACATATTGATTGTTTGATTTTTTACAGTTTCTCTTACCTCTTTTATTTCTTTTGGTGTAACTGTTGAAGTACTTTTAGCAAACCCGCTTACAAGTACTATAACTAACAATGCCCCAACTAACAAAATTCTATTTTTAATGGTTTTCATACTATTCGTATTTAAAGTTTTCATCAAAACTATCGCAACCTTCCGTTAAAAGTGTAAATCAATTGTCAAAAAAGTGTAAAAAAGCTTTAACCAGTGTACTTTTATTTAAATTTACCTCCAAAAACCACTAAAATCTATTTTTCTAACACTTTAAAATGTCACAAAAAACTCAACTTAAAGAAGTCGCAAAACTATTTTTTAAACTAGGTTGTATTGCTTTTGGCGGACCTGCTGCACATATTGCCATGATGGAAGATGAAGTTGTTAAAAAAAGAAAATGGATGACTCAGCAACATTTTCTAGATTTAATGGGAGCTACCAATTTAATACCGGGGCCCAACTCTACTGAAATGACCATGCACTGCGGACATGAAAGAGCTGGTTGGAAAGGGCTAATTGTCGCTGGCTTTTGTTTTATTTTTCCTGCCGTAGTAATTACATCAATAGTAGCTTGGTTATACCAAGAATATGGTCAGCTTCCTAAAGTTGAACCCTTTATTTACGGAATAAAACCCGCAGTAATCGCCATTATTGTTATGGCAGCTTATCGATTAGGTAAAAAAGCTATAAAAAATACATCTTTAGCTATTTTAGGATTAATAACTTTAGTTGCTTGCCTTTTAGGCGTTAATGAAATAGCAGCTTTGTTTGGCTGTGGCTTACTAGGTGCGTTACTCTATTTTTTCAACCAAAACCGTACTAATTTAATCAGCATACTTCCTTTTTTTCTATTTCAGGCAAGTGAAACGCTTCAAGCCAACAATCTGAAAATTTTATTAACCTTTTTAAAAGTTGGTGCAATTTTATATGGAAGTGGTTATGTATTATTTGCTTTTTTAGATGCAGAATTGGTCGCTAACGGATGGCTTTCAAGACAAGTACTAATAGATGCGGTTGCTGTAGGACAAATAACCCCAGGTCCTGTTTTATCTACCGCTACTTTTATTGGTTGGCAAATGAACGGAATAACGGGTGCACTTGTGGCAACTGTTGGAATATTTTTACCTTCCTTCTTTTTTGTTTTAGTTTTAAATCCGTTGATTCCTAAAATGAGAAAATCGAAGCTTATTGGTGCTATTTTAGACTCTGTAAATGTAGCTGCCGTTGCCTTAATTATTGCTGTTTGTATAACAATGGCTAAAGATACTATTTCAGATTGGCGCACTATTGTTATTGTCATCATAAGTCTGCTTGCTGTTTTTTATTTTAAAAAAGTAAACAGCGCTTTTATTGTTTTAGGAGGTGCTATGTTAGGATATATTTTAACTTATTGGTAAACCCCATAATATCATTCCTTTTAGCCTACCTTTGCAAAAAAATATTTGATGCAGTTTTCAGACCTACAACTTAGCAAGTCTATCTTAAAAGCACTTACCGAAGAAAGACACCACAAACCAACGCTAGTACAACAAGAAGTAATTCCGTTAGTACTTAACAAAAAAGATGTCATTGTAGCTGCACAAACAGGTACAGGTAAAACAGCTGCTTTTGCGTTGCCTATTATTCAAGAGCTTTCTAAAGAGGAAGATGTTGAAAAAAGAGCTAAGAAGATAAAAGCGCTAATTGTAAGTCCTACTCGAGAACTGGCAATTCAAATTGAAGAAAACTTTAAAGCATATAGTAAGTATACTAATTTAAGAAGTACTGTTGTGTATGGTGGTGTGGCTACACAACCTCAAAAAGATGTATTGGCAAAAGGAGTTGATATTTTAATTGCTACTCCAGGTCGTTTTATCGATTTACATAAACAAGGAAGTATTGATGTTAGACAACTAAAAACATTGGTGTTAGACGAGGCCGATTTAATGCTAGACATGGGCTTTATTGACGATGTACAGAAAATAGAAGAGTTATGTCCGCGTAAAAAACAAACCTTATTGTTTTCTGCTACAATGCCTGATAAGGTAAACGATTTAGCCAAATCGATGTTACGCAATCCTGAAAAAGTAGATATTTCTCCTGCGGAAACTACTTCTAAAAACATTGGTCAGTTACTATACTACACCCCTAAAAAACACAAAGTCGACTTGTGTTTACACTTACTACGAAACACCATAAAAGGACGCATCATTATATTTCGTCGTACCAAATTTGGAGTTGATAAGTTAGAAAAAACACTACAAAAAAACGGTTATAAAGCAACCAGTGTACATGGTGATAAATCGCAAAACTTGCGTAATCAAGCCATAGAAGACTTCAAAAATAACAAAGCCAATATTTTAATTGCCACTGATGTTGCTGCCAGAGGAATTGATGTAAGCAAAGTAGATGCTGTAATTAATGTAGATTTACCTAACATTCCTGAAACGTACGTACATCGAATTGGTAGAACAGGTAGAGCTGGTAAATCTGGAATCGCCTTTTCGTTATGTAGTGCTGATGAAACTTCTTACATCAAGGCAATTCAAGAATTTATGGATAGAACTATAAAAATTGTAGAAGACCATCCATTCCCTCTAGCAAAACCAAAGAAGAAAAAACAACCCAACACTGTTAGTAAACACAAAAAAGGAAGAAAATCAGAAGCTTCTAAAAAGAAGAAAAAACGCTGGTATTAAACTTTTTATAAAAAATAACACTAAAAATAGTTAGTGTTTTATTTATTAATCGTAATATTGCAATATAATAATTAATCAATGGGGTTAACCAAATCAGAAATATTTACTGAAGAGCAAAATCAATTAGCTACGATTGCGAAAGTGTTAGGGCACCCAGCTCGTATTGCTATTATACAACACTTATTCAAATTGAATTCTTGTGTTTGTGGTGATTTGGTAAATGAAATTGGCTTGGCACAACCTACTATTTCGCAACATTTAAAAGAATTAAAAAAAGTTGGTATTATTAAAGGAACTATTGAAGGAACTAGCGTTTGCTATTGTATTAATCCTTCAACCTGGAAAGAAATTAAAACCTTACTTTCTTCTTTTTTAGACCTTGATACAAACAATAAAAATTGTTGCTAAAAAAAATTTGGAATCATTAATCGTAATATTACAATAAACACTATAACCATGAAACTATCAGAAATCAAACAACACTTAAGCACACTAAAAACTATTGCTTTTCAATTACCTGACGGTAGCCTAGTTCCTAATCATTTTCATGTAACGGAAGTTGGAAAGGTTACTAAAAACTTTATCGACTGTGGTGGAACAGTTAGAAATGAAGAAGTAGTTAACTTTCAATTATGGAATGCAAATGATTACGATCACAGATTACACCCAGAAAAATTAATTCACATTATTGAGTTATCAGAAAAAGTATTAAATATTCCTGATTTAGAAATCGAGGTAGAATACCAAGGAAACACCATAGGAAAATACGGATTGGATTTTGACGGAACCAACTTCTTACTTACTACGAAACAAACGGATTGTTTGGCGAAAGATAACTGCGGAATTCCAACAGAAAAGCCAAGAGTAAAACTATCAGATTTACAAAAACAAACTGCTTGTGAACCAAATTCAGGGTGCTGCTAATATGAATACACAAACCTCATCACTATTTACTGAAATACAGCAAACTCTTTCGAGTTTACCAACTATTTCAGAAGAGCGAAAACAATTTTTACAACCTCTTGTAAGTTACATTCAGGAAAAATTGAGCAATAAAGAAGTTATAAATCTGAATTTTATTTGTACTCATAACTCAAGAAGAAGTCATTTATCGCAAGTATGGGCACAAACAATGGCTTTTTATTATCAAATTCCGAATGTACTTTCTTATTCAGGAGGAACAGAAGCTACTGCTATGAATGCAACAGTTGTAGATACTTTAGTAGGTAACGGATTTAGAATTCAGCAATTATCTGAAGGCACAAATCCTATTTATGCAATAAAGTACGCAGAAAACATACCTTCTATAATAGGTTTTTCTAAAAAATATGATGATACGTTTAATCCTACTTCAGCATTTTGTGCTATCATGACCTGCTCACAAGCCGACGAAGGATGTCCTTTTATTGCTGGTGCTGATAAGAGGATTCCTGTTACCTATGAAGATCCTAAATTATACGACGGTACATCTTCTGAAAAAGAGAAATACTTAGAGCGTAGTTTACAAATTGCAGCTGAAATGCACTATGTGTTTTCTACTGTAAAAAATTAACCTTTAAACTTTATTGGTAAGTGTACCACTTTTTTAGTTTCGAAGAAATCTTCTTCAAAAAAGTCGGGCAAATCATAAATGGTGGCTTTAGGGAAGTTCGCAAGTTCTTCTGTAAGGTCACCTCCTTTTAAATATAAGATTCCGTTTTTTAACGCGTGGTTTTCTTTCTTTTTTACCTTATTTTTTACCCAACGATGAAACGTTTCCATTTGCGCTACCGCTCTACTCACAATAAAATCATAAGTTTCATCTACCTCCTCTACACGTCCGTGAATTGTTTTTACATTTTCTAAACCTAATCCTTCAACAACTTCGTTAACCACTTTAATTTTCTTTCCGATAGAATCTACCAAATGAAATTGTGTTTCTGGAAATAAAATAGCTAACGGAATTCCTGGAAAACCTCCACCAGTACCTACATCCATTACTTTGGCTCCTGTTTTAAACTCCATAACCTTCGCAATTCCTAACGAATGTAATACGTGGCGCAAATACAATTCATCAATATCTTTACGAGAAACAACATTAATTTTTAAGTTCCAATCTTGATACAGTTCTTGCAACTTAGAAAATTGTTCTAATTGTGTTTCTGTTAAATTGCTAAAATATTTTTTTATAAGTTCCATGAAGTCATTTTTTCCGCTGCAAAAATAAAAAACAATTTGGTATTGTTAATTTTTAAATAAAAGATATTAATCTGGTTAAAAAGTTAGTGTATAGCAATAACCATGAACCAAAAACGTTTATTTTTGCGATACAAACAAACAACAAATGACAACAGTAAACTTCTCAAGAATAGACAAAACAAAGTTTTTTAGAACTTTAAACAAAAGAGTTAATACTTACTTTAAAGAAAACGAGATTAAACGTACAGGAAACTGGAAGTTATACACAAAGGCAATAATTATGTTAGCTATGTTTATTGTTCCTTTCGTATTAATTTTAACTATTGACATGTCTCAATGGATAAAATTAGCCTTAACTGTATTAATGGGAGTTGGAATGGCTGGAGTTGGAATGAATGTCATGCACGATGCTAACCATGAATCTTTCTCAAGCAAAAAATGGGTAAACAAACTTTTTGGAAGTAGTATTTATATCTTAGCTGGTAACGTATATAACTGGAAAGTACAGCACAATGTATTACACCACACCTATACAAACATTCAAGACCATGATGAAGATATGGATGCTGGTAGAATAATCCGTTTTTCTAAACACTCACAATGGTTATGGATTCATAAATTCCAAAAATACTATTCAATCTTTTTATATGGATTGTTAACTATTAACTGGGCAATTACTACCGATTTTAAACAAATGCACAGCTATTTAAAGCGTAAGTTATCTTATGGTGAGTTTCCAAATCCAGCTAAAGAATGGACTAAATTAGTGGTTTCTAAAGTGATGTATTATGCTCTTTGGCTTGTATTACCTATCGCGGTTATGAATGTTGCTTGGTGGAAGGTTTTAATCGGATTTTTTGTAATGCACTATACTGCTGGTATTATTTTAAGTGTAGTTTTTCAATTAGCACATATTGTTCCAAAAACAGAAACTCCTTTACCTGATGAAGATGGTAACATGAAAAACACATGGGCTATTCATCAGTTATATACCACTGCAAATTTTGCACCAAGAAACTGGTTTATTAATTTTTACACAGGTGGGTTAAATCATCAAGTAGAACACCATATCTTCCCTCATATTTCTCATATTCATTATGATAAATTAGCTAAGATTGTAAAAGAAACTGCCAAAGAATTTAACCTTCCTTACAACGAATACAAAACAACTCGTAAAGCAGTTATTGAACATTTCAGACATTTAGCTGAGCTAGGAAGAAAACCTCAATTAGCATAAATCAACACACAAGATAACAACACAATGTCAAACGCATTATCAAACAGAATTAACAGTTTACCTGTATCGCAAACTTTAGCCATGGCTGCTAAAGCAAGAGAATTAAAGGCTGAAGGTAGAGATATCATCAGTTTAAGTTTAGGAGAACCAGATTTTAATACTCCTGATTTTATTAAAGATGCTGCTATTGAAGCTATCAATCAAAACTACAATGCTTATACTCCAGTTGATGGATATGTAGAGTTAAAAGAAGCTATTTGTGAGAAGTTTAAGCGTGATAATAACTTAACATATGCTCCAAACCAAGTAGTTGTTTCTACAGGAGCAAAACAATCTATTGCTAACGTAGCCCAGGTATTATTAAACCCTGGTGATGAAGTATTATTACCAGCTCCTTATTGGGTAAGTTATTCTGCAATTGCAACTTTGTGTGAAGCTAAGTTTACCGAAATTCCTTCTTCAATTGAAAATGATTTCAAAATCACTCCAGAACAATTAGAAGCTGCTATTTCACCAAAAACAAAAATGATTTTCTTTAACTCGCCAAACAACCCAAGTGGAACAATTTATAGCGAGGAAGAATACAGAGCATTAGCTAAAGTATTAGAAAAGCATCCAGATATTTATATTTTATCTGACGAAATATATGAGCACATTAACTACGGAACAAAACCATTTAGTTTTGCTGCTATTGAAAGCATGTACGACCGTACCATAACTGTTAACGGATTGGCTAAAGCTTTTGCCATGACAGGGTGGAGAATTGGTTATATTGGAGCTCCTGAATGGATTGCTAAGGCTTGTACTAAAATGCAGGGTCAAATTACTTCAGGAACTAACTGTATTGCTCAACGTGCTGCAATTACAGCTGTAAAGGCATCACCAGAAAAAGTACAATATATGGTAGATGAGTTTAAAAACCGTAGAGATTTAGTCTTACAGTTATTAGGTGAAATCGATGGATTTAAACTTAACGTACCTGAAGGTGCTTTTTATATTTTCCCAGATATTTCTGATTTCTTTGGAAAAACTATCCGCGGAAAAGAGATTAAAGATGCTAACGATTTTTCTATGTTATTGTTAGAAGAAGCAAATGTAGCTACAGTTACTGGTGAAGCTTTTGGTGCACCAAACTGTGTTCGTTTATCATATGCTGCTTCTGAATTACAATTACGTGAGGCAATTAAGAGAATTAAAGAAGTTTTAAGTTAACTAACTTAAACAACTAAGTATAAAAAAATCCGTAAGACGTGTCTTACGGATTTTTTATGCTCTAAAATGGAACTTTTAATTTCCTTACTTTTTTCTTTTTAAGCTTCTTTAGATACAATGCTTTTTTGTTATAATCAATAAAGGCTTTTCCCAACTCTAAAATATCTGCACCTATAATTCCATCTACCTCATCAGCATCATGCTGTTTTAAAGCCGTATTTACATGCATTAAATCAAACAATACTAAATCACAATCATTCGCTTTCCACTTCCCTATTTTAAGAGAATTGTTTCCTGACTTATGTGTTTCCATATCCGTCGCTCCTGCTCCAGCAGCTTTCACTTCACTTTCTTCAGAAACAAGTTTAAAACGCTCTATTAAATCTAACCCAACACACGAATTGGAAGCGCCTGTATCTAAAATAAACCTTCCTTTAACACCATTTATCTCCGCATCTAACTCTAAATGATTTGTGATCATTTTTTTGAGTTTTATTTTAATGTATTTCTTTTTTAGTAATACTTTTTTCAAACTTGCCATTTCTTGTACTTTTGTCTCGTAAAGATACGGCAATAAATGATTACAGATACACACACCCACTTATATTCAAGTCAGTTTGACGAAGACAGAAACGAAATGATACAACGCGCTAAAAAAGCTGGTGTTTCTCGTTTTTTTATTCCTGCAATTGATAGTTCGTATACAGAACGTATGTTCGACTTAGAAAAAAACTATCCAGAAGATGTGTTTTTAATGATGGGCTTACACCCTACTTCGGTAAAAGAGAACTACCAAGAAGAATTAGCGCATGTAAAAGAGTGGTTAGATAAGCGTGACTTTTATGCTATTGGTGAAATTGGTATCGATTTGTATTGGGACAAAACTTTTTTACCACAACAACAAGAAGCCTTCCGTACGCAAATTCAGTGGGCGAAAGAGAAAAAACTACCTATTGTAATTCATTGTCGTGATGCCTTTGATGAAATTTTTGAAGTTTTAGAAACAGAAAAAGGAGACGATTTATACGGAATTTTCCACTGTTTTACAGGAACTTTAGAACAAGCTGAAAAAGCAATTTCCTACAACATGAAATTAGGAATTGGTGGTGTAGCGACATTTAAAAATGGAAAAATTGACAAGTTTTTAAATCAAATTGATATCAAACATATTGTCTTAGAAACCGATTCTCCTTATCTAGCTCCTACTCCATATCGAGGTAAACGTAATGAAAGTAGCTACATAACTAATGTTGTGGATAAATTAGTTGATATTTATGGATTGACTTTCGATGAAATTTCGGAAATTACAACACAGAACTCTAAAGACATTTTTGGTGTCTGACCTACAAACTACATATTATAAAACTCCTATAGGAATTGCCAAAATTGATGGTGATGAAAATGGAATCCAATCGATTTCTGTATTAGACGATGATACTTCCACTAGCCTCATTACCTCAAATGAAACTCCAACTTGTTTACAAGATTGCGTTACTCAACTAAATGAATATTTTACTGGTACCAGAAAAGAATTTGACCTAAAGTTAAACCCACAAGGAACAACTTTTCAACAATCTGTTTGGAATGAGTTATTATATATTCCTTTTGGCAGCACTAGAACCTATTTAGAACAAACCAAACAATTAGGAGATGTAAAAGCAATTCGTGCGGTAGCTTCTGCCAATGGTAAAAACCCAATTTGGATAGTTATTCCGTGTCACAGAGTTGTAGGTTCTGATGGCTCTCTAACTGGATATGCAGGAGGTATTTGGCGTAAAAAATGGTTATTAGAACACGAAAGTGGAGCAAAACAGCAAACGTTGTTTTAATTACATATTGATAACCAAGAGATTAAACCTTAATTTAAATTGCGTTTTTCTATAAAGAATTTCTTCAATAAAAAACCACATTCTTCTTCTAAAACCCCTGATACTACTTTCGTTTTCGGATGTAGTTTTGTTTTCAACACACTAAAGCCAAGTTTTGGTTCACTTGCTCCATACACTATCTTTCCTATCTGCGCCCAATAACTCGCTCCTGCACACATCTGGCAAGGTTCCAGCGTAACATACAAAGTACAGTCTTTTAAATATTTCCCTCCTAAAAAATCGGATGCTGCTGTAAACGCTTGCATTTCGGCATGTGCAGTAACATCATTTAACAACTCTGTTAAGTTATGTGCTCGTGCTATTATTTGATCTTTAAAAACAATAACTGCACCAACAGGAACCTCTCCTTTATCAAAAGCGGTTTCGGCTTCTTGTAAGGCTTTTTTCATAAAGTAGGCATCATCAAACGGATTCATAAGTGTGAGTTTATGCAAGTGTTTAAACAAATGTAGCCAAAATTTGTTTGTGTAAACTCTACCTAAAATACTTATTTTTACCAAAATTTACGATTTGATTTCAATCAACACTTCTGAGAATAAAAAAGTCTATTTTGCTTCTGACCAACATTTAGGAGCTCCAACTTCTGAAGCTAGTTTTCCTCGTGAACAAAAGTTTGTTACATGGTTAAACGAAGTTAAAAAAGATGCTGAAGCAATTTTTATTCTAGGTGATTTATTCGATTTTTGGTTTGAGTATAAAACTGTTGTTCCAAAAGGTTTTGTTCGTGTTTTAGGTAAACTTGCTGAAATAAAAGATAGTGGTATTCAGATTTACTTTTTTGTTGGAAATCATGATTTATGGATGCATGATTATTTTGAAAAGGAATTAAACATTCCTGTATACCATACTCCTCAAGAATTTAAAATTAACGATAAACTATTTTTAATTGGTCATGGTGATGGATTAGGTCCTGGAGATAAAGGATACAAGCGTATGAAAAAAGTGTTTACATTCCCGTTATTTCAATGGATGTTTCGTTGGCTACATCCAGATTTAGGTGTTCGATTAGGACAATACATGTCGGTTAAAAACAAATTAATTTCTGGTGATGAGGATGCTAAATTTTTAGGCGAAGACAATGAATGGCTAGTACAATATTGTAAACGTAAATTAGAAACCAAACACTACGATTATTTTGTTTTTGGACACAGACATCTTCCTTTAGAAATTCAACTTAAAGAGAACAGTGTTTACCTTAATACGGGTGATTGGATTCAGTATTATACCTATGCGGTTTTTGAAAACGATAAATTATTCTTAAAAGAATATAAACAATAAAAAGAGCACCTCAAAAAGGTGCTCTTTTTTATCTAACAATTAAGCTTAAAACTTAAAGGTTAATCCTGCTTTAAAAGTCATTCCATTAAATCCAAATTGATTCACCTCCCATGGATACTTAAAACGACCTCCTAAGTCAGTTACAAAATCTCCTTTAGTATCAATTGCATCTGGGTAAATATCAAATAAATTGTTCACCTGAGCATTAAAAGAAATCATGTCTGAAAACTCATACCCAAAAGACACATCCGTAATTATTTTTCCACTAAACGTCTGATCTTTTCCTGGGTCTGTAGCATGTTGCCAAGCTACCTCTCCAAAATAAGTATTATTAAGATAAGCTGTAAACTTTTTGTACTTATAATCCGCTCCAAATAGAAGTTTAGTATTAGGCCTAGCACTAATAATTCTTGACTGCTCTTTTCTATTAAAAATAGCATTTTTATAATTCGCTAACTTAGTTGGAGTTTTTACTTCTCCTTCTAGTTTAGTTTTATTTATATTTAATGCTAAGTTTAACCCTAATTTACCTGTCGCAAAATCGATGTTTTTATAACGCATTGTATAATCAAAACCTTCTGTTTTAGTATCAGCAGCATTGATAAAAAACTTAATACTTGTTACTGAGTTATCATCTAAAATCTGTTGAACATCTGCATTTGGATTACCGTCATCATCAGTTCCTCCTATTTCTCCAGAAAACACAACTCTATCATCTACTTTAACATTGTAATAATCTAACGAAATTGTAAAATCATTTGAAGCCTTAACTGTAATACCAGCCGAAATATTTTCAGAAGTTTCAGCAAATAATGGATCAACTCCTAAATCTCGAATTACTGGACTTACATTATTAAATGTTCCTTGGTTTGAAATAGTACCTCCTGAAACTAATGTTTGTACATTACTCAGATATACTTGATGTAACGAGGGTGCTCTAAACCCTGTACTATATGAAGCTCGTAACACTCCTGCTTCTCCTAATTTGTATCTAGAATTTACTTTCCATGAAAAATTATCTCCAAAATCTGAATAATTCTCATAACGAACTGCTCCCCCTATTAAAAAATCTTCTGAGACATCCCAATCTAATGTCCCATAACCACCTATATTAGTTCTTGTTTCATTTAAAGCATTACCTGGTTGTAAACCTGGAAATGATTGTGCTCCCCCGTCAATATACGAAGCCTCTTCTCCAGCAGTTACCTCAAAACGTTCTTGTCTTGCTTCAACTCCAAACCCTATACTTACATCTCCAAAAGAACGACTCATATCAAAGTTCCCAACAATATTACTGAAGGCATACGCTCCAGCATCAAAAGAAGTAGGGCTATTAGCTCCTAAACTTACATTAATAGTATTACCTATAGTATAATCAACAGAGTTACGTCCGTAACTACCACTTAAATCAGCATTAAATCCTCCTAACTTAAAATTGCTACCTGCTGTAAATAAAATATCTTGAATATCTGTTTCAAAAGTTGGTTGAAATCCTTGGTATTCACCTCCATTGTATAATGGATTATCACTCCCGTCAAATGAAATTCCTGGCCAATAAGGAGCTCTATACAATGCAAAACTTTTACCTTGTCGTATGTTAAACCCTCCAAAAGCATATAACTTTACATTTTCATTTAAAGGGTATTCTGCATTCACAAATAAATCTCCCTTTTTCATTTCAGGCTGTCCTATTGTCATTCCTAAATCAGGATTATTTTGAATCCAAGGATGAGTTCCATTTGATAATGTTTCTGCAAAAGCTAATCCTGCATCTAATTCAGCCTGTGTTATGTTTCCGTCATCAAACTCATCTTGAAAAATTCCTTCCCATGTCTTGCCAAATAAAATATCTGTACCTGGTTTTCCTGCTCTATTGGTTTTCTCTTGGTAACTCAGTCCTAAAGTAGCATTAACAAAACCTCCTTCTCCGAAAGTAAATGTATGATTTACATCTCCGTCAATATTAAATCCGTCTCCTTCTTTGGTTACCCCTGAGTTTACATTTACCTGAGTGAAATCAATATTCTTCTTCAATATTATATTAACAACACCAGCTACTGCATCAGAACCATACTGAGCAGATGCACCATCACGTAAAATTTCTACCCTTTCAATAGCAGCAGTAGGGATACTTTTCATATCTACTCCAACTTCTCCTTTACCTGGTGTATCATTTACATATACTAAAGCACTTTGGTTCTTACGCTTTCCGTTCACCAAAACTAAAGTTCTACTTGGCCCTAATCCGCGTAAATCAGCAGGATCAAAATGCGCTGTTGCATCGGAAATCGTCTGGTTACTTGAGTTGTAAGAAGGAACTGTATAAGTTAGCATTTGGTCTATATTTGTTTGACCTGTAGCTTGTAACTCTCGCACACTTACATTATCAATAGGTACTGCAGAATCTAAGATTGTTCTTGGCTTAGCACGGTTACCTGTTAACACAACTTCGTCTAAAACATTATCTTCTTTTAAAACTACAGTAACAAAAGAAACATTGTATAATGTTTTTTCTAACGTAGTAAAACCTACCGAAGAAAACACTAACGTAGCAGGCATCTGTTTAACATTGAGCACAAATTCACCTTGTTCATTAGTACTTACCCCATTAACTGTCTCCTTTTCCAAAACATTAACTAAAGCAAGTGGTGTTCCACTTTCATCAGTCACTTTACCTTTAATTGTCTGACCAATCATTGATGTAAATGACATCAATAAAATAAAGACAAAAATTTTGTTTTTTGCTTTCATAAGTGTATTCATTAGATTTAGTTTATATACAATGTTAAAAGTGTTAATTTTATACCAGAATAACAAATTTTTTATTATAAAAATGACATATACACAATTAAAAACACTATTATTTAACAGAAAATCATTCAATCATGGCTTTTTACCTTTAACCATACTTTAACAACTCTTATTTTCTTATTATTGTAGCTTTGTTTCATAAAATTCTAATTTATTTCAAATACTATGGATATAGACGTAAGAGCCATCAATGAAAAAATAGAAAGAGAGAGTGCCTTTGTAGATTTATTAACTACAGAAATGAATAAAGTAATTGTTGGTCAAAAGCACATGATTGAACGATTGCTTATAGGGCTTTTAGGAAACGGACATATCTTGCTAGAAGGTGTTCCTGGACTAGCTAAAACATTAGCTATTAATACACTTTCTAAAGCTGTTGATGGAAGTTTTAGCCGTATACAGTTTACTCCAGACCTGCTTCCTGCCGATGTAGTAGGTACGATGATATACAACGTAAAAGAAAATGACTTCTCAATTAAAAAAGGACCAATTTTTGCCAACTTTGTATTAGCTGACGAGATTAACCGTGCACCAGCAAAAGTGCAATCTGCGTTATTAGAAGCTATGCAAGAACGTCAAATTACAATTGGTGACGAAACATTTAAGCTAGATGAACCCTTCTTAGTAATGGCAACTCAAAACCCAGTTGAACAAGAAGGTACATACCCTCTTCCTGAGGCGCAAGTTGACCGTTTCATGTTAAAAACTGTAATTGACTATCCAAGATTACAGGATGAACAACTTATCATGCGTCAAAACTTAAATGGAAGTTTTCAAAAAATAAACCCTGTAATTTCTATAGAACAAATTATCAAAGCTCGTCAGGTAGTAAATGAGGTGTATATGGATGAAAAAATCGAAAAATATATTTTAGATATCATTTTCGCAACTCGTTACCCTGAAAAATATAACCTAGAAAAATTACAACCATTAATTAGTTTTGGATCTTCTCCTCGTGGTAGTATCGCTTTAGCAAAAGCAGCAAAATGTTATGCGTTTATTAAACGAAGAGGATATGTAATTCCTGAAGATGTTAGAGCTGTGGTAAATGATGTATTACGCCACAGAATTGGAATTACTTACGAAGCAGAAGCAGAAAACATTACTTCAATAGATATTATTAATTCTATTATTAACGAAGTACAAGTACCTTAATCAATTATCAATGAACAATTATCAGCCGAATATATTTTTACTGATTATTGATAACTGTTAACTGAGAATTGAAAACATGGATACAAAAGAATTACTAAAAAAAGTTCGAAAAATAGAAATTAAGACACGTAGGTTGTCTAATCATATTTTTGGAGGAGAGTACCACTCAACCTTTAAAGGGCGTGGTATGACTTTTTCTGAAGTACGCCAATATCAATACGGAGACGATATTAGAGCTATTGATTGGAATGTTACCGCTCGCTACAACGAACCTTATGTAAAAGTTTTTGAGGAAGAACGCGAACTTACTATGATGTTAGTAGTTGATGTTTCTGGTTCTGAGTTTTTTGGTACTTCCGAACAATTTAAAAAGGATACTATTACTGAAATTGCCGCAACGTTAGCTTTTTCAGCCATTCAAAATAACGATAAAGTTGGTTTAATCCTGTTTTCCGATCAAGTTGAATTATACATTCCTCCTAAAAAAGGAAAAAGTCATGTGTTAAGAATTATCCGTGAGCTTATCGAATTTCAGCCTAAAAGCAGACAAACCAATATTAGTGAAGCTCTTAAATTTTTATCTAATATTATGAAAAAGAAAGCGATTGTTTTTATGCTTTCTGATTTTATGGATGATGGCTACGAACGAACCTTAAAAATTGTTGGTAATAAACATGATGTAACAGGTATTCGTGTGTACGACAAACATGATGAGGAAATTCCGAATTTAGGTATGGTTCAAATGTTAGATGCTGAAACAGGAAAAACTCAATTGGTTAATACGAGTTCAAAATCAGTTAGAACTCACTATAAAGCTAATGCTTTACGTTTAACTGATTATTTTGAAACTACATTTACAAAAAGTGGTGCAGGAACTATTAATACTAGAGTTGATGAAAGCTACGTACGTAAATTATTAGGTTATTTTAAACGAAAAGGATAAGAACAAACAATGAAACACAAACTACTTTACATATGCTTGTTTTTAACTTCTTTTGCCTTTGCACAACAACCTCAGGTAAAAGTAGAAATTGACACAACAAACATCAGAATTGGTGAACAGTTTCAATATAAAATATCTGTTGATGAAACAGAAAATGTTATCATTCCTAAATTAGAAAACCTAAAAGGGTTGGAAGTAATTGATACCCTAAAAATTGACACTATTGAAAACAAATTGGTTCAAAAATATATTTTAACAGGATTTGATAGTGGTGCATTTTACATTCCAAGGCAGCAAATATTTATTAGAAACCAAGCCTATTTAACGGATAGTTTATTAGTAAATGTTACTACTGTTCCTATCGATACTACCAAGGTTAAAAAATTCCCTATTAAAGGAATTAAAGGAGAACCTTATCAGTTTGATGATTTTAAACAATACATTTGGTGGGGCGTAATAGCTATTCTAGTCATAGTACTGTTACTTTATTTCTTTGTTTTCAAAAAGAAAAAAGAACAACAAGAAAAAGTTGTTGTTCCATTATTGGCTCCTTATGAAGAAGCAATGCAAAAACTAACCGAATTAGATAAGAAATTATTGTGGCAAAATAATCAAGTAAAACAATATTACAGCGAGTTAACTGATATTATTAGGGGATATATTGAACGAGAGTTACATGTACCTGCCTTAGAAAGTACTACTGATGAATTAATTGACATTTTAAAAGATTTTAACGATACAAAATCAATAGAAACTTCTAGAGAAATTATTGACAAATTAAAAGGTCTATTACAAGAGTCTGACTTAGTAAAATTTGCAAAGTCTAAACCTTTATCACACGAAATAGAAGAAGACCGAAAAGATGCAAAGCTTATTATAGACAATTTAAAACCTAAAAAACAAGTAGAAGAAGATGAAGTGGAATAATTTTGAATTTCATAATCCTGAGTTTCTATGGTTGCTAGTATTAATTCCTTTATTAGCTTTTTGGAGTTTTTATACCCGAAAAAAAGATAGTGCAAAATTAAAAATGTCAAGCACCAAAGGTTTTAAAACACAAGGCTCTATTTTACCTAAACTAAAACCTTTACTACATTTATTACGCTTGCTAGCGTTAGCTTGTTTAATAATTGCTTTAGCCCGCCCAAGAAATGTGGCAGTTAGCAAAAAAACAAAAACAAATCGCGGTATTGATATTGTAATGGCTATTGATGTTTCAGCAAGTATGTTAGCCAAAGATTTACAACCTAACCGATTAGAAGCTTTAAAAAGAGTAGCTACCGACTTTGTCAATCGTCGTCCGAATGACCGTATTGGTATTGTAGTATATGCAGGAGAAAGCTTTACACAAACCCCGATTACTAGTGATAAATCTATCGTAAAAAGAACCATTTCTGAAATTAAATGGGGACAATTAGAAGATGGTACTGCTATCGGAATGGGATTAGGATCTGCTGTAAACAGATTAAAAGAAAGTAAAGCAAAAAGTAAAGTAATTATTTTGTTAACCGATGGTGTTAACAATGCTGGTTTTGTTGATCCTAAAACAGCTACCGAATTAGCGAAAGGAAACGAAATAAAAGTATACACTATTGGTATTGGAACTAACGGAATGGCTCCTGTACCTTGGGCAAGAGACCCTAGAACAGGCAAGATTTCATTTAAAAATAAACCCGTAGAAATTGATGAAGCTCTATTAAAACACATCGCATCCGAGACCAATGGAAAATATTTTAGAGCCACCAATAACACTAAGTTAAAAGAGATTTACGACGAAATTGATAAGTTAGAAAAAACTAAAATCGAAGAGTTTAAATATTATAATTATTCAGAGAAATACCGTTTTTTGGTATTTCTAGCAGGAATATTTTTATTATTAGAATTCACCTTAAAAAACACCCTTTTTAAAAGTTTTATTTAAACAAAATGTACAAACTAGAAGAACCAATATATTTTTATCTTTTTGCAATTATTCCAGTAATAATTGTGGTTTTCCTACTAGTTTTATGGTGGAAAAAACGAACACAAAAAAAGTTTGCTAACGAAGTTACATTGGCTAAAATAGCACCGAACACCTCAACCTTTAAATCAGTATTAAAACTTGTTTTCTTTTTAGTAGGATTATCGTTTTTAATTCTTTCGTTAGTAAACCCTAAAATGGGAACAAAATTAAAAACTGTAAAAAGAGAAGGTGTAGATGTTGTTTTTGCTCTAGACGTATCTAAAAGTATGTTGGCAGAAGATATTGCTCCTAATAGACTAGAAAAAGCAAAACAAATTATCTCTAAAACTATTGATAAATTAGGAAGTGATAGAGTTGGTATTATTATCTATGCAGGTAATGCCTATCCTCTACTACCTATTACTACCGATCATGCTGCCGCAAAAATGTTTTTGCAAAATGCAAGTCCAGATATGGTTTCTAGTCAAGGTACCGCTATCAATGAAGCTTTAAACTTAGCAAAAACTTATTATGATAACGACGAACAAACTAATCGTTTTTTAATTATTATTTCTGATGGTGAAGATCATCAAGAAGAAACCAAACAAGTTGCTCAAAATATCGCTAACGAAGGTGTAAAAGTTTACACCGTTGGAGTGGGTACTGAAAAAGGTGGTCCAATTCCCATCAAATTAAATGGCGCACTTATTGGTTATAAAAAAGATAGGATGGGAGAAACAGTAATTACCCAACGTAAACCTGATGTTTTACAAGGAATTGCTGATGCTGCTGACGGACAATATTTTGATGGAAATAAAACTGAAAATCCAGTTGAAGCTATCGAAAAAATTATTGGTAATGCACAAAAAAGCGAGTTTGAAACCAAACAATTCTCAGACTACAAAGACCAATTTCAATGGTTTGTAGCTATTGGCTTGTTATTTCTAATTCTCGACATGTTTTTGTTTGATAAGAAAACCAAATGGTTAAAGAAAGTAGATTTATTTAATGAGGAATCTTAAATTCCATTAAGTAGTAATGTAGTATGAAAAGTTTACAGCAATTAATATTTATTCTATCTTTTATCACTTCAGCAGTGGTTAATGCACAACAAGACACGTTGAAGTTACAACGTGAAGCACGTGCTTTATTAAGAGACGGTAACAAACTATACAACAAAGAAAAATATAGTGATGCCGCCATTGCTTATAGAAAAGCCTTAGGTAAAGATAGTAAATACGAAAAAGCAAGTTATAACTTCGGAAACACCTTATATCAAGAAAAAAAGTACAAAGAAGCTATTGAGCAATACGAAGTAACTACTAAGATCTCCAAAAATAAGATAGCTCAGGCCGAAGCTTATCACAACATAGGCAATGCTATGATGGAAGAAAAACAATTTCAGCAAGCAGTTGAGGCATACAAAAATGCTTTACGAAGAAACCCTAATGATGATGAAACTCGTTATAACCTAGCGGTAGCTCAAAAAGAAGCCAAGAAACAAGAACAAAACAAACAGAACAATAACGACAAAGAAGACCAAAACCAAAACAATCAGAATCAACAAAACAAAGACCAAAAGGACAACAAAGACAAGCAAAACGATAAAAACAAGGATCAAAAAGGCGACGATAAGGACAAAAAAGATGATAACCAAGATCAGAAAAACGACGATCAAAACAATCAGCAAAAACCTAATCAAGACCAAAAAGACAAACAAAACCAACAACCTAAACCTCAACAGGGTAATATGACTCCTGAGCAAATGAAGCAGTTACTAGAGAGTTTAAATAATGAGGAAAATAAAACACAAAAGAAAATAAATGCGCAAAAATCAAAAGGAAGAAAAGTAAAACAAGAAAAAGACTGGTAATTTTTTCAGTTGTTAAAATCTTAATTATTTTTAGGCATTTTTGAAAAATGAATATGAAGTTGAAAGTATATATAACGTTATTAGTTAGTTTTATAACAATTGCCATTAGTGCACAAGACGCTGCATTAACGGCTACGGTTAGTAAAAACAAATTGGGAGTTAACCAGCGATTACGTATTGAGTTTTCAATTAACAAACAAGGAGGCGACAACTTTACCCCACCAAACTTTACTAATTTTAAAATAGTTGGTGGCCCTAGCCAATCAGTAAGTCAATCTTGGATTAATGGTAAAGTTTCTTTTAACCAATCCTACACTTTTATTCTTCAACCATTACAAAAAGGAGAATTTAACATTCCTTCTGCAAGCATTGAAATAGAAGGAAAAACCATTAAATCTAATCCTATAAAAATTATTGTATTAGATGCTATAGACATCCCTAAAAACCCAAATGACCCTAGTTATATTGCCGAACAAAACATTCATTTAGTTGCAGAAGTTTCTAAATCACAGCCCTATGTTGGTGAAGGAGTTTATATAGAATATCGTTTATATGTTAGCGATAATGTAAGCATTTATGATTTTGGGGTTACAGAGGCACCGCAATACAATGGCTTTTGGAATCAAGAAATAAAAGTTAATGGAACTCCAGTAAAAATAGGTACTTATAACGGAGAACGTCATCGTTACGCTGTTTTACACAAAGCATTATTAATTCCTACAACTTCAGGTAAACTGACAATAGATCCAATGAAAATGGATATTGTCGTAGCTGTACCTACTGGAAAAGCAGACTTCTTTGGAAACTTAATTACACGTCAAATCCGTAAAGAGTTTTCTTCAGCAAAAAAAGTAATTAACGCTAAAGCATTACCACTTCAAAATAAACCTGAAGATTTTACAGGCGCTGTTGGTCAGTTTTCTTTTGATGTTTCCCTTAGTAAAAACACCTTAAAAGCAAACGAATCATCTCAAATTAGAGTTGCTGTTAATGGAAAAGGAAACTTGAAACTATTTGAACTTCCTAAAATTGAAACTCCTAAAGAACTAGAGGTGTACCAACCTGAAAGAAAAGAAAGTGTTAGTGTTCTTTCTGATGGTTTAAAAGGATCAGTTACTGATAGCTATACAGTAGTTCCAGAATATAAAGGGAAATACAAAATTCCTAAAGTTAGTTTTTCTTACTTCAATCCTAAAGAAAAAGTATACCAAACCATAACTACAGATGATTTATATGTTGATGTGTTAGAGGGAAAAGAAATTACTACAAATTCTGATAATAATGCTGCAATTAAACAAGACGTAAAAGTTACGGGTAGTGATTTTAGGTATATTCAAACATCAACTAGTTTTCAACCTAAACAAAGAGAAGATTTCTTTAAATCAATCATATTTTATATTCTTTTATTAGTTCCAATCTTAGCGATTCCTGTTGGAATATTTATTCATAAGAAAAAAGAAGAACGCGATGGCGATGTTATAGGAAACAAACTACGAAAAGCTGATAAACTGGCTAAAAAATACTTATCAGAAGCTCAAAAACAATTAGGCAATAAAGAAGCTTTTTACGAAGCGTTAGAAAGAGCCCTACACAATTATTTAAAAGCAAAATTAAACGTAGAAACTTCTGATATTAGTCGTGAGAAAATCACTGAATTATTAGCTAATAAGAATGTTGATAGCACAACAATACATAGTTTTATTGATGTTTTTAATGATTGTGATTTTGCTAGATACACTCCTATTACCAATGTACAAATGAAAGAAGAGTACGAAAAGGCAAAACAATTAATAACGCAATTAGACCGACAATTATAATGAAAAAGCTAGCTATATTATTATTCTTATTGGTGTCATTTAGTACGTTAGCACAAAACACCAACGATTTATTTTCAAATGCAAATTCTTTGTATAAAGAAGGTAATTATGATGAGGCAATTAAATTATATAAGCAAATTGAAAGTCAAAACATTGCTTCTTCTGAACTATATTACAACTTAGGAAACTGTTATTATAAACTTAACAAAGTAGCTCCTACAATTTATAATTACGAAAAAGCATTACAACTAAACCCTTTAAACGAAGACGCTAAAAACAATTTAATTTTAGCTAAACGATTAACTTTAGATAGAATTGAAGCCTTACCTAAATCAGTATTTCAAAAATTTAATAAAAATTATTTACAAAAGCTTACTTATAACGCTTGGGCTATCGTTACTGTAGTAATATCTTTTATTGCTTCAATATTGTTTTTACTTTTTTATTTTGCTTACAGTCCTAACAAGAAAAGACTTTATTTTTCAACAAGCATCATCTCTTTTTTACTTTTAATAATTTCAATTACCATTACTTATTCACAGTACAGTCAGTCTAAAAACACGGTTGAGGCTATCATTTTTACAGAAGAAATTTCTATTAAGAATGAACCTATTTCTAATTCAGACGATGTTTTCAGTTTACATGAAGGAACTAAAGTTTTTATTTTAGATTCGGTAGACAATTGGAAGAAAATAAAACTAGCTGATGGGAAGATAGGTTGGACTCAATCTAAAAATTTAAAAGAATTATAACATTTTAGCTTTAAAAAAATAATTACTTTTGCAGCTGAACTTATAATAGTTATATCGATTGAAGTCTAAAATCGCCATATTTTTTGTTGTACTATTCGTAGGAATCATTGTTGCTCCTTCGATAATTACGTTGGTAGATAAAGACCAAGATATTACTATCTTCTTAAGTTTAAGTGAAGAAGAAGAAAACACAAAACATGTTAAGGTTGCAGAATTAAAAGCTCATCCTAACGGTGATTACACTTCTTTTTTATACAGAACTATTCAAAAAAAGAAAAACGTACGTTTTGAATCTAAAAACTATGTTTCTCAGTACCCTAAAATTCTAACTCCACCTCCCGAGTTTTTTACTGCTTAATTTTTTGACTAATTATTTCATGGAATAAAACTCCGTGTGACATTTAGTATCTAAAAATATCGTTGTTTGGACGAAGATTTAATAAGTTTTCGTACCCAAAACTTAAATAAGTAAAATAATTCATTTATAATTTTAAAAATACACTCTAAATTTTCATTTGGAGTATCAAAATATACACATATATTATGTTTAAAACTATTAAAAGCGACTTGCCTGCAAGTATCGTCGTATTCTTTGTTGCTTTACCTTTATGTTTAGGTATTGCCTTAGCTAGTGGAGCCCCTCTTTTTTCAGGAGTAATTGCAGGAATTGTTGGAGGTGTTGTAGTTGGAGCCATTAGTGGTTCTAAAATTGGAGTTAGTGGACCTGCTGCTGGTTTAGCAGCTATTGTATTAACAGCTATTGCTTCTTTAGGAGGTTATGAAAACTTTTTAGTAGCTGTAGTTTTAGGAGGTATTATTCAAATTCTTTTTGGAATTCTTAAAGCTGGTGTAATCGGATATTATTTCCCTTCATCTGTAATTAAAGGAATGCTTACTGGTATTGGAGTTATCATTATTTTAAAACAAATTCCTCACTTCTTCGGATATGATGCTGAACCAGAAGGAGCGGATAGTTTTATTGAATCATCTGGTGAAAATACATTTTCTGCAATCTTTAATATTGTAGATAATATTACAATGGGGTCAATGGTTATTGGTTTTATCGGATTAGCTATTTTAATCCTTTGGGATAAAGTTTTAAGTAAAAAAGGTAAAATATTTCATATAATCCAAGGTCCATTAGTTGCTGTTGTTAGTGGTATTATTTTCTTTACTCTTACTCAAGGAGACGGAACATTAGCAATTCAAGCTTCTCACTTAGTAAGCGTACCAATTCCTGAAAGTGTAGATTCATTCTTAGCTCAATTTACTTTCCCTAATTTTAGCGCTATTACCAATTATGAAGTTTGGGTAACTGCGTTTACTATTGCTTTAGTAGCTAGTTTAGAAACTTTACTTTGTGTTGAAGCTACTGATAAATTAGACCCTGAAAAAAATGTAACCCCAACCAATAGAGAATTAGTTGCTCAAGGAACAGGAAACATTTTATCTGGTTTAATCGGTGGTTTACCTATTACGCAAGTAATTGTAAGAAGTTCAGCAAACATCCAATCTGGAGGTAAATCTAAAATGTCTGCTATTATTCACGGTTTATTATTATTAATATCGGTAATCTTAATTCCAACTTTATTAAATAAAATACCTTTATCAGTTTTAGCAGCTATTTTACTTGTAGTAGGTTACAAATTAGCAAAACCAAGCTTATTTAAGCAAATGTATGCTTTAGGATGGAAGCAATTTGTACCATTCATTATAACAGTTTTAGGTATAGTTTTTACCGATTTATTAACTGGTATCTCATTAGGTTTAGCAGTAGGAGTTGTTGTTATTTTAATTAAGAGCTACCAAAACTCACACTTCTTACACATTGAAGACAAGAGTAATGGTGCACACAAAATAAAAATGACACTTGCTGAGGAAGTAACTTTCTTTAACAAAGGCGCTATCTTAAAAGAATTAGATAGTTTACCTAGAGATACGTATTTAGAGCTAGATGTACGCAAGACAAGATATTTAGACAATGATATTGTTGAAATATTAGAAGATTTCGCCGTTAAAGCCAAAGAAAGAAATATTAATATTAAACTTATTTCTGAACGTGGTGAGGTTGAAAATCCAGATAGCTTTATTCAGTTCTTCAAATTAAGACCGAAAGTAGCATAATACATTTAAAAAATACTATACTAAGAATACCTCACATAAAGTATAATTAGTATTCATTAAAAAGACATAAATAATTTTATAAAAAATATAAATCATGAAAGCACATACTAAAGAAACTCAAGCTACTATGACTCCTGAAAAGTCATTACAATATTTAAAAGAAGGAAATTTAAGATTTCAAAATAACTTAAAAGCAAACCGTAACTTATTAGAGCAAGTTAACGATACCAGAGAAGGTCAATTTCCTTTTGCTACTATTTTAAGTTGTATCGATTCTAGAGTTTCTGCTGAATTAGTTTTCGACCAAGGTTTAGGAGATATTTTTAGCGCAAGAATTGCAGGTAACTTTGTAAACGAAGATATTTTAGGTAGCATGGAGTTTGCTTGTAAATTAGCTGGTACTAAATTAATCGTAGTATTAGGACACACAAGTTGTGGTGCCGTTAAAGGAGCTTGTGATAATGCTGAGTTAGGTAACTTAACCTCTATGTTAGCTAAGATTAAGCCAGCTGTAGAAGCTGTAACTGAGCCTAAAGATGAAAATTTAAGAAACTCATCTAACATCGAGTTTGTAAATAACGTTGCTGAAAAGAACGTGCAATTAACAATTGACAGAATTTTAAACGAAAGTGAAGTGCTAGCAGATATGCATAAAAACGGTGAGATTATGATCGTTGGAGCTATGTACAACATTGAAGACGGTGCTGTTACTTTTTTCGAATAAAAATCTCCCCTCTTGATTTTACACCACAAAGAGAATCTAAATTTAATTTTAGATTCTCTTTTTTTATTAACTTCGGAAATTATTTTTTTCTCGTTAATTAGAAACGATAAAAACTCTTCTAATAAACAATACTTACAACTATGAATCTATCTAAAATTTTTGACAACAATAAAGAGTGGGTAAAAAACAAACTTTCTTCCGATAAAGACTACTTTAAAAAATTAAACGAAGGGCAAAACCCAGAATTATTATATATAGGTTGTTCCGATAGTAGAGTTTCTGCTGAAGACTTAATGGGACTAGATCCAGGTGATGTTTTTGTACACAGAAATATTGCTAATATGGTTCCTGCAATTGATTTAAATTCTGCTTCAGTAATTGAATATGCTGTGGAACATTTAAAAGTAAACCATATTGTGGTTTGCGGTCATTATTCTTGTGGTGGTGTAAAAGCTGCAATGCAATCTGCCGATTTAGGGTTATTAAACCCATGGTTGCGTTATATCAGAGATGTGTACCGTTTACATAAAGATGAGTTGAATAAAATTAAAGATGATAATGAACGTTATGACCGTTTAGTTGATTTAAACGTACAAGAACAATGCGTTAACCTTATTAAAACTGCTGCTGTACAAAAAGCTTACAGAGATAGAGGTTTAAAAGTACATGGTTGGGTTTTTGATATTAAAACAGGTAACCTCATCGATTTAAACATCGATTTTGAACACATATTAGCAGATATTATGGAGATTTACCATTTAGACTAAAAACAAAAACGGATGAAAAGTTTCATCCGTTTTTGTTTTTATATACTGAGATCTAATTCTAAAGTGTTCTTTTCTTCTTCATTTTCATCATCCTTAATAATTGAAGGAAAAATGGTTGGTGCTATTTTTTTTACTGGTTTATATAATATAGACTCTTCTAAACTTTCTTGCTTTACAAACGGAATAGTATCATTCATCTTTCCGAAGAAAATAAATACCACACTTAAAATCAATCCTATTTTTAAAGCTCCAAAAACACCTCCAAGTATTTTATTTAAAATTCCAAGGGAAGCAAAATCAGCTATTTTCGTTAATATTTTCCCTAGTAGAGCTATTACAATAATTATCACTACAAAAGTTCCTGCAAATGCTGCTAAAGAAATGTACTTTTCGTCCCAAGTAACACTATTTTTCAACCAATCTCCAATAAAATACGAAAAGTGAATTGCTCCATATACTCCAGCAACTAAGGCTACCAACGAAGCTATTTCAACAAATAATCCTTTCATTATACCTCTTACAAAACCGAAGAGTAACAAAGCTGTGATAATAATATCAAAAGTATTCATAAGTGTGAAAACAAATTACATGCTCAAATATACACAACTCATTTGTATCTTTGCTTTTTTCTAAAAAACACAAATGACTAAAGAAACCAACTTAAAAGAAAAATGGGACTTCGTGGTAACTCAATTATCACAACAATTCGCTGATGGAGATGAATTAAATATAGATGGGATTATTTATTTAATTGGTGTTCAAGAACTCGGACAAGGTCATAGAAAGTTTAAAAAAGATGAAAAAGTTAATCTGATGCACATTGCAATTTGTAAGTTGTTAGAACCTTACGGGTACTATGAATTCGATTTTTTTGACAATGATGGTTGGCCTCACTATAAAACCTTAACTGAGCTTCCAACGTTAAAACCTGGAGAACAGTCGGTTTTAATGAAAGAAGCTATTATTAATTATTTTGAAATAATTGACTTTTTTAATTAAGTAACACTTAATTTTCGAATCATTTTTGATAATATCCTTGGAAAGAAACGTTTGGTATAAACTCCTAATTTTTCTTTAACTCCGGCAATATATACCTCCTCTCGTTTGTTTCGAATAGCTTTAAGCATCTGTTTAGCAAACTCATCAGGATGAATACCGTTTTCCGTAGCTATATCCATGGTATTTTGTGGACTTCCATCACCAGTTAATGCATTTTTAGAAACATTCGTTGTTACAAAACCTGGACAAATTAAAGTAACAGTAATATTATCATTATGGTGTTCTGCTCGTAAACTATCAAAAAAACCATGTAAAGCATGTTTAGTAGCAGCATAAGTAGAACGTAACGGAGTTCCAATTTTTCCTACTATGCTAGTAGTTACCACAAAATGTCCTGATTTATTTTCAATAAAATGAGGTAATAAAGCTTTTGTTAAAGCAACTGTTCCTAGATAATTAATATCCATTAATCTCTTGTCAACTGCTATAGAAGTATCTTTTACCAATGAGCGTTGACTTATACCTCCGTTGTTTACTAAAACGTCAATTCTACCAAAAACTGAAATAGCTTCATCTACTTTAGTAACTAAATCATCATAAGCTTCTAAATCTAGAGCAAGAACAGCTATATTTTCAGGAAACTTACATTGTTTCTTAACTTCGTACAAAGCACTTTCATTTCTCGAAGAGATAATTAATTTTGCTCCTAGATTAGCTAATTCAATCGTTAAAGATTTCCCTATACCTGATGACGCACCAGTAATCCAAAATACTTGATCTTTAAATTTCATGTTATCAAACAATTAAAAAAACATTTCTAAAATACATAAGAAAAAATAAATGTGGTATACTTCTTGGATAGAAGCTTGTAAATACCTAGTTTTAAAACCTTATTAGCAACCCTTTAAAATATTATGATGAAAAAACTACTCGCTCTATTAATATTTACAACATCACTAGTTAATGCTCAATATACTATCAAAGGTACTATGACCCCTCCAGACAAAGGTGATTGGGTGATTTTATATAAGATAGAAGGCGCTAAACAAAACTTTGTTGCAAACACTACTATTCAACTAGATACTGTAATTATTAGTGGAGAAAAACAAGTATTAGGTAAATTTAACTTTGAACTTCCTGGAACAGCTCCTACTGGTGCTTACAGAGCTACCTATAGAAATACAGGTGCTGGTTTTGTTGATTTTTTCTTTAACAAAGAAAATGTTGAATTTGTTTTTAATCCTAAATTTTCTGATCAATCAGCTGTAGTATTCACAAGTTCTAGAGAAAATAAATTGTATAGTGAATACCTACAAGCATACAATGCAGTGCAAAAAAAGATAGATTCTTTTCAAGCTTCTTATATAGAAACTGAAGATAAAGATGCAAAAAAAGCCTACAAGAAAGAAGTAAAAGAGCTTGAAGACGTACAAAAAACGTATGAGAATAAATCTGAAGGAATGTTAGTAAATAGCTTTATAAAAGCATCTCGTCGATACAACTCATACAACCCTCACGACAACCTAAAAGATTATTTATCTGCTACTAGTGAAAACTTTTTTGAATATATTGATTTTAAAAGTGAAGACTTATTCAACTCTTCATTCTTAATTGATAAAATCAGTGATTATGTATTTTATTTAAACTATTCTGAAGATAAAGAAGTACAACAAGAATTAATTAAAGAATCTATCAAAAATGTTATGAAGAAAATTTCTTCTGACAAATTAGAAAAGGCTGTTACTTACTACTTAATCAGTGCACTTACCGATAAAAGAAATGGTCCTGCTGTAGATTGGATGTTTGAAGAATATTTTGACAAATTACCTAGTAAAGACCAAGATGTTGAATTTAAAAAAGAAAAGTTAGATGTCTTACTTGCAACTATAGATAGAATTGCTCCTGATTTTTCTTGGGAAGAAAACGGACAAGAATTAAAATTATCTACCTTAAACGATGGTGACAAGTACTTGTTAGTATTCTGGAGTACCGGTTGCCCTCACTGTATAAAAGAAATACCGGAATTATATAAGTTCATGCAAACTCATAAAGAAATTTCTGTAATTTCTTTTGGTATAGAAAACGACACTACTGAATGGACAGAGTTTGTTAAAGATTTACCAGAATGGCATAATGCAGTAGGAACTCATCCTGAGTACAAATTTGATAATGAAACAGTAAAGAAATATAACTTACTAGGCACACCTTCTTATTTCATATTAGACAAGAGCAAAAAAATTATTGCAATGCCTGATCATGTTGAAGATGTAGAAAAATATTTTAATGGAGGGAAAAGCAATTAATCCCCTCAATTAAACCATAAAAAAAGCTCAACAAAATTTGTTGAGCTTTTTTTATGGTTTAAAAATATAGAAACGCATCTTTAATATGCGCTATTTTAAACACTCCTTTTTCTTTTAAAACAGCTATAATATCAAATTGTACTTCAACATCTAAATCTCGTTCATTTACATAATTATCAATAGCGCTTACTAGTAATTTTATTTTCTTCGGATTCACAAAATCCTCAGGATTTCCAAAATCTATAGACGACCTTGTCTTTACTTCAACAGCTATTAACAAGTCACTTTTTTTAGCGATAATATCTACTTCCGCTTTTTGAAAACGATAATTTTTTTCAACAATTTCATATCCGTTTTTTAATAGGTAATCTACTGCTAATTGCTCTCCTTTCTTACCAAGCTCATTGTGTTGTGCCATATAAAAACTTATATTTGAATAACCTTAAAACAATTTACCATGAAAAAAAATATGGGAAACACCGACAAAGCTATTAGAACTCTAATTGCTTTAATTATTGCGGCACTTTCTTACTTTGAGATTATCTCAGGAATTTTAGGTAATGCCTTACTCATACTAGCTATTATTTTACTAATTACTAGTTTTATTAATTTTTGTCCATTATATCGTTTATTTGGTATAAATACTCGAAAAGACAAAAATTAAATTACTTAAATAGTACTGTAGAAGTTTCTTTTTGAATATTTAAAGAAACTTCTCTTCCTAAAATCAAAGCTCTGTTATCTGGCTCATGTCCTGCTGGAAAGTTAAAAAGAACAGGAATATCTTTTGGAACAACCTCTAAAATCAACTGTTCTATTGAACTTCCCCATGGAGTTGTGTTTCTTTTTATCTTAGTCATATCACCTACAATAATAGCCTTAACTTTTGTAAAGTAACCTGCGCGCTTTAAACTCTGTAACATTCGGTCAATCGAATATTTGTATTCCCCTATTTCTTCAATAAATAAAATTTTACCATCCGTAGAAATTTGACTATCAGACCCCAACATTGAAGCTAAAATAGCAATGTTACCTCCTACCAATTCTCCCGAAACATTCCCTACTCTATTCTTGTTTGAAGAGGGAATTGAATATCCTAGCTCCTCACCAAACAAAGCTTTTTTAAAAGTAGCAATGGTTTGTACAAGCTCTTCTGGTTTTTCTTCCATACTTGTACCCATCATAGCATGTAACGTTTCTATTCCTAAATTATGAATATGATTATGAAATGCTGTAACATCAGAATAACCAACAATCCATTTAGGATGCTGTTTAAACTTCGTAAAATCTAATTTATCAATAATCCTAACTGAACCATATCCACCACGAGCACTCCAAATTGCTTTAATATTCGGATTATCTAATGCATCTTGAAAATCTTGACAACGTTCCTCATCAGTACCCGCAAAATGATCATTTTGATTAAACATATGTTTACCATAAACCACTTCTAACCCCCAACTTTCTGCTAACTTTTTTGCTTTATCAATTGTTTGTTTACGGTTTTTTAAAATTCCAGCAGGAGCTACAATAGCTATTGTATCTCCTTTTTGTAAATAAGGCGGTGTTATTAATTTCATAGTTTTATTTTGCGTATAAACCGATGTAATTATCAATAAAAAAAATAAAGTGAAAATTCTTTTTTCCATAAACAAGTCTCTTTCTCGATTCTAAAAGTTTAAAATCCATCAAATGTACCTAATTTATAACAGTATAAAAAATTGCTTTTTCGTACTTTTGCGCTTTAATTTTAGTCAAAAAACATGAGTACACCAAAAAGATATACAATTACAGCTGCATTGCCTTATACAAATGGTCCAATTCACATCGGTCACTTAGCAGGGGTTTATGTTCCTGGAGATATTTATGCTCGTTATTTACGTCAAAGAGGTAAAGACGTAGCCTATATTTGTGGTTCAGATGAACACGGAGTTGCCATACCAATGCGTGCTAAAAAAGAAGGTGTTACTCCGCAAGCTATTATTGATAAATACAACGGGATTATCAAAAAATCGTTTGAAGATTTCGGAATTTCTTTTGATAATTATTCGCGTACCTCAGCAGAAATTCATCACAAAACTGCTTCTGATTTCTTTACCAAATTATACAACGATGGTGAATTTATTGAAGAAGTTACACAACAATTATACGATGAAGAAGCGAATCAATTTTTAGCAGATCGTTTTGTTATTGGTACTTGTCCAAAATGTGGAAATGAAGAAAGTTATGGTGATCAGTGCGAAAAATGTGGAACAAGCCATAATGCTACTGATTTAATCAATCCTAAATCGGCAATTACTGGAAATGTGCCTACCTTAAAAGAAACCAAACACTGGTTTTTACCACTGGACAAGCACGAAGCTTTTTTACGCGAATGGATTTTAGAAGGCCATAAAAACGATTGGAAACCTAACGTATTAGGACAAGTAAAATCGTGGATTGATGATGGATTACGCCCTCGTGCCGTAACCCGTGATTTAGATTGGGGAATTCCTGTTCCTGTTGAAGGCGCAGAAGGCAAAGTATTATACGTTTGGTTTGATGCACCTATCGGATATATTTCTTCTACTAAAGAATGGGCAGAACGTGAAGGAAAAAATTGGGAAGATTACTGGAAAAGAGATGATACTAAATTAGTACACTTTATTGGTAAAGATAATATCGTGTTTCACTGTATCATTTTCCCTGCAATGTTAAAGGCGCATGGCGATTTTATTTTACCAGATAATGTACCAGCAAATGAGTTTTTAAATTTAGAAGGAAATAAGTTATCTACTTCTAAAAACTGGGCGGTTTGGTTACATGAATATTTAGAAGATTTCCCTAATCAACAAGATGTATTACGTTATACTTTAACAGCCAATGCACCTGAAAATAAAGACAACGATTTTACTTGGAAAGATTTTCAAGCAAAAAATAATAATGAATTAGTAGCTATTTTTGGAAACTTTATCAATCGTGTTGTAGTATTAACAAACAAATACTATAACGGTGTTGTTCCTACACCAAATGATTTTAGTGAAGTTGATGAAGAAACTTTAGAACAACTAAAACAATTCCCAGATGTTATTGCAAAATCAATCGAGCGTTATCGTTTTAGAGAAGCCTCTCAAGAAATGATGAATTTAGCACGTTTGGGTAATAAGTATTTAGCAGATGAGGAGCCTTGGAAAGTTATTAAAGAAGATGAAGAACGTACAAAAACGATTATGTATGTAGCCTTACAAATTGCTGCTGGTTTAGCAGTATTATCAGAACCGTTTTTACCTTTCACCTCAACAAAGTTAAAATCAATTTTAAATATCGATGACAATCTTACTTGGAATGACATCGCTGAAAAAGACGTTTTATTAGCAGAAAACCATCAAGTAAATAAAGCTGAATTATTGTTTTCTAAAATTGAAGACGCTACTATCCAAGCACAATTAGATAAATTAGAAGCTACTAAAAAAGCCAATGAAGCTGCAAACAAAGTAGCAGAACCTCAAAAAGACACTATTGAGTTTGATGATTTTACTAAAATGGACATGCGCGTTGGAACCATTTTAGAAGCAGAAAAAGTAGCGAAAGCTAAAAAATTATTAAAGCTAAAAGTTGATGTAGGTATTGATGTTCGTACCATAGTTTCTGGTATTGCTGAAAGCTTTAAACCGGAAGATATCGTCGGACAACAAGTAACTGTTTTATGTAACTTAGCACCAAGAAAAATTCGTGGTGTAGAAAGCCAAGGTATGATTTTAATGACCGATACTCCTGATGGTAAATTAGCCTTTGTACAACCTTCAGAAAAAGTAAATAACGGAGAGTTTATTGCTTAAAATATATTTACAAGATAAAAAAACCTCGCAGTTAGCGAGGTTTTTTGTTTTACACATTCTTTAACCAGCCTACGATACTTAAGCGAGGTCTTGTCAACGCTACTTTTACCTCATGCTCGGTTACATCACTCTTAAAAAAAGCAACCCTTCCTCCAATTGGTAAAATAGTTTCTGTCTTTTCTTTAGTATACAGTACTAACTCTCCTCCATCATCAGTATTCCATTCGTCATTTAAATATAGTACGAACGAAAATAATCTTCCATTATCGGTTTGAAATTGATCTATATGACGTTTGTAAAAACTACCTATATCATAATACGCATAATGAAACTCAAAAGCATTAATACTCGTATAACACGTTTTGTTTAAATAATTGGAAAACTCATTCATTTTTTGGATAAACATTTTCTCCAAATCATCTTCAGTTTTTTCGTTTATCCAACAAATAACATCTCGTCTTATTTCTTTATCTTTTGTATAGTCGGAATCTTTTCCAATACCCGCTCTATACATGGTTCCTTCTTTATAATGTTGCATTAAATTATTCCGAAGTCCTGCTATCAAATCAGCAGAAAAAAAATCATCACAAACTCCAAACTCGTTGGAAATTAAGCCAGTAATCAATCGCTCATACTGTTGCTTATGCAATTCATTTACAGTTGTTTGCATCAATAAATTTACAATTAGACTAACCGCGAAAGATAGTCTAAAAACATATAGATTGTATACCCCCGAATAAAAATTTATATTTGTTTTATTTTATGAATTTACTATCCTTAATAGGTTCACATACCACCCCAAAAAAAATTTGAAGTATGTGTTTTAATTATTACTCACTACATCTTTTATTTCTGATAGAAACATTTTATCACTTGATTTACCTAATCGAATAATAATTAAGTCTTCATTAGGTACTATATAAACAATTTGTCCTAAAATACCCAAAGCATAATAATCATCTGAACATTCATAACTATACCATTGGTATTGATAACAATCATTAGTCTTATTTGCCTTTGTTAACTTTTCCACCCATTTATCTGAAACAATCTGCTTACCATTAAATTTACCTTTATTTAAAACCAAACGAGCTAATTTTGCCAAATCAATAGCAGTAGTATTTAAACAACAAAATGCCTTTGTATTTTTACGCACCATATCATCTAAACTCCAAGTAGCATTGTTTTCCATTTGTAATGGTTTCCATAATTTTTCTTCTAAGTATTTTCCTAATTGTTTACCACTAGCACGTTCAATTGCTATCCCTAAAAGTGTAGTACATACACTTTGGTAATCATGAAAAGTTCCTGGTTCATGAATAAATTCTAATTTTGAAATTTGTTTTATCTGGTTTTTACCATAATATAGTTTGCTTACTTCATCAAACGGATTACTATAAGTTTCACTAAACTTTAACCCTGAACGCATATTTAATAAATGCTCTATAGTTAATTTATCAAATGTCTTATTTGCCTTTGAAAGCTCAGGAATGTATTTAGTTATAGGGTTGTTCACGCTTTCAATTATTTGCTCGTCTATAGCAATCCCCATTAGTAGAGAAGTTACTGATTTTGATACCGAAAAAATATTAGAAATAGAATCACGCTTATATCCTTCATAATATTTTTCATAAAGAATAGAATCATTTTTTATAACCATAAAAGCGGTTGTTTCTGTTTCTTTATCCAAGTAATCATCTATAACGTAGTCTTTTCCTTTTTCTGTAAAACTGATATTAGTTATTCTTTTTGCTAATTCAGAGTTTGTTCCATCTTTAAAATAAAATGTTTCATTTCCTTTATTGACTTCTGTGTACGGAAAAATTTTATGGTCGTCAATGTCTGCCTTATAATATCTAATCATTCTACCTATATGGCAAGATTGTAAACACATAACTGTTAAAAGAAGTACTATTTTTTTCATCATTTTTAAATTAATTAATAATGTCAAAAATATATTTTCAGTTATTGAAAACCCTTTTAAACACTAGGCTTGTGACGAAATGTTATGTATTTGTGGCTAAGAGTAATTCTTTTTTTATTGAAGTTTGTAAAGCTCTTGATACTGGTACACATGAATTAAAACCAAGATCTATAAAAAGTTTTTTGTTTTCAGTTTTAAACTGTTTAAAATGTATTTGATTAATCAAAAATGAGCGATGTGTTTTTAATAAAAAAGGTAAAGATTTTTCAATTTCTGAAAGTGTTTTTCGTATCAATTTTTTTTGAAGAATACCATTTTCTACATAATTTACTTCAATGTAATTATCAGATGATTGAATAAAAATCAATTCTTTCGGGTTTATCGTTATCACCTCATATTTTCCATTTCCTTTAATTGTAATTTTATCTTCTAAAACAATTCTTTCCGAAAACTTTCCTAAAACATACCTAGAGATCAACAAAAAAGGTAAAATAATCGCCAATGCTGGGAGGTAAACCTTCTTAAAATAATCGTAATATTCGTAAGTATGCGGTTCATTATTAACTATGAAATTTTTATAAAATAAAAAGTTTATCCAAAAACCAACAAAAATCATTACTAAGATAAAGATTAACTCATTTATATATACCCAACACTTTTGTTTTGAAACATAAATACTTTGATATCCTAAAGAAATACAATAACAAAGTCCTTGAATAGCCCCATAAATTGGTAAAAAGGTCATTTTCTCTGTGAGTGTAAATCGATTAATATCAAAAGGTTCGGCAAAATATAAAAATAGAAATACCCATAAGCTAAGTGCAAATGAAATCCATAAATGGTCTTTAACATTTTTATCAAGTGGATATTTTTTCTTCATCAAGAATTTAATTCGAGAGTCAAATCTAGCAAACTTAGCTTAAAAATCAAGTTATCAATCGATTCCTTTTTCGTTATTTTTGTCCTATAAATTAACTTATTCTTTTGATACATTTTATAACCTCTCGCACCCAAATCTCTCAAAAATCAATTCAAAACACTATTGAACTGTTAAATGAAGATTGCACTATTCCTTTTATAGCTCGTTACCGAAAAGAAAAAACGGGAAATTTAGATGAAGTTGAAATCGGTCAAATTGTACAATTCAAAGAACACTTTGAAGCCTTAGAAAAAAGAAAGGCAGCAATTTTAAAAACCATTGAAGAACAAGATGCCTTGACCGATGAGTTGAAGGCTAAAATTGAAAAAACTGAAGATTTAACTACTTTAGAAGACATCTATCTTCCCTATAAAAAGAAACGTAAAACCAAAGCGGAAACGGCTCGTAAAAACGGATTAGAACCGTTGGCAAAAATGATTATGAGCCAGCGAGTAAACGATTTAGAATTTACCGCTTCAAAATACCTTTCAAGCAAAGTAGAACATATTGATGATGCTTTAGAAGGTGCTCGTCATATTATTGCGGAATGGATTAATGAGCGAACTGATGTTCGAAATAATATTCGTTATCAATTGGAACGTTTTGCTACGATTGCCACTAAAGTTGTAAAAACTAAAAAAGAAGACGAAGCTGCACAAAAATTTAAAGATTACTTTGATTGGGAAGAAAACCTAAGTCGCATTCCTTCTCACCGACTATTAGCTATTTTACGTGCCGAAAAAGAGGGGTATATTCGTGTTAAGATTAGTATTGATGACGAACGAGCACTTCAAAAAATAGAAGACAGAATTATTCGTTCACATAACGAATGTGCTGAACAAATTGAACTGGCTATTTCTGATGCATACAAACGTTTGTTATTCCCTGCACTATCAAACGAAGCTTTATCCATTGCCAAAGAAAAAGCAGATGAAAATGCCATTAAAGTATTTGCTAAAAACCTACAACAATTATTATTAGGTTCTCCTTTGGGTGAGAAACGAATTTTAGCTATCGACCCTGGATTTAGAACAGGATGTAAAATAGTTTGCTTAAATGCTCAAGGCGATTTATTACATAACGAAACTATTTTTCCACACGCGCCACAACATCAGTCGAAAGAAGCAATGAACAAACTTAGCTCGTTAGCAGATGCTTATAAAATAGAAGCAATTGCGATTGGTAACGGAACTGCTTCTAGAGAAACAGAGCAATTAGTGAAACGTGTGTATTTTAAAAACTCGGTAGAAGTATTTGTAGTAAGTGAAGCAGGAGCATCAATTTATTCTGCTTCAAAAATTGCACGAGATGAATTTCCTAATTATGATGTAACAGTTCGTGGTGCAGTTTCAATCGGACGTCGATTAGCTGATCCTTTAGCTGAATTGGTTAAAATTGAAGCTAAATCAATCGGCGTTGGGCAATATCAACACGATGTAGATCAAACACAACTAAAAAAATCGTTAGATACCGTAGTTGAACACTGTGTAAACAAAGTTGGTGTTAATGTTAATACAGCTAGTGCTTCTTTATTAAGTTATGTTTCAGGTATTGGTCCTAAACTAGCAGAAAACATCGTGAATTACCGAAATGAACATGGTGCTTTTACTAACAGAACCGCTATTAAAAAAGTGCCTCGCTTGGGAGGAAAAGCTTTTGAACAATCAGCTGGGTTTCTTAGAGTAAAAAATAGTGACAATCCTTTAGATGATTCAGCAGTACACCCTGAACGTTATACTTTAGTAAAACAAATAGCAAAAGATGTAGGTAAAAAAGTGGATGATTTAATTGGAAACTCTTCCGTGTTAAAACAAATTAAATTACAACAATACGTAACTGACTCTTACGGGCTACCTACTCTTCAAGACATTGTAAAAGAATTGGAAAAACCAGGATTAGACCCTCGTGAAAAAGCCAAAGCCTTTAGTTTTAATGAACATATTAAAACGATTGATGATGTAAAAGAAGGTATGATACTTCCAGGCATTGTAAACAACATCACCAATTTTGGTTGTTTTGTTGATATTGGAATTAAAGAAAGTGGTTTAGTACATGTTTCTAATCTATCTGATACTTTTGTTAAAGATGTAAATGAGCATGTAAGCTTGCATCAACATGTACAAGTTAAAGTATTGGAAGTTGATACTTCAAGGAAACGTATTCAATTAAGCATGGATTTTTAATATAAAAAGAGCGGTTAAAAACCGCTCTTTTACTTTTTCTTTCATTATAGTAGTTTTCCCACTTATTTATTTCCTAACATTAATAATTCATTACAAACTACTTCAGTTACATAGCGTTTATTACCTTCTTTATCTTCAAAAGAACGTGAAGTAAGCTTGCCTTCAATCATTACTTCTTTACCCTTTTCTAAGTACTTCTCAATAATTTCTGCAGTTTTATTCCAAGCAACCACATTGTGCCATTGCGTATCCGTTACTTTTTCTCCTTGCGAATTCTTGTAAGTTTCATTAGTTGCAATAGCAAATTTTGCTAGTTTCTTGCCACTTTCTAAAGTGATAACTTCTGGGGTATTTCCTAAATTTCCAATTAACTGTACTCTGTTTTTTAGTGCGTTCATAATATTTATTTTTAATGTTAAACAGTTAAGACTCTGTCATTCAAACTAATTGACACTGCAAAGATGAAACACCTTGCAAATTAAAAGTGGTTAGTAATCGTTTATTTTCGTTTGTAATTGAATGTAATCGTTTAAATATTTTTAATATATTTGAAATCAAATAGTTAGAGTATGAAATTTTATTTAGAAACAGAACGTTTAATTTTAAGAGAGTTTAGAGAAAGTGAAACTGAGGGAATTTTTAAGTTAGACTCAAATCCTGAAGTACATAAATATTTAGGAAAGAATCCCATTACAACCTACAAGCAAGCTGAAGATATCATCACATTTTTTAAAGAACAATATAAAGAAAAAGGCATTGGTAGGTTTGCTGCTTTTGAAAAATCTTCTGGAGAATTTATTGGATGGTCAGGATTAAAACTCAATACAGGGGAAAAAGAAGAATTAAATGGATTTACTGATTTTATAGACATCGGTTATCGTTTTATTCCTCGTTATTGGGGTAAAGGGTATGCTTCAGAATCTGCTTTTACTTGTTTAGACTTCGGCTTTAAAGAAATGAATTATGATGTTATTTATGGTGCTGCTGATGTAGAAAATATCGGCTCTAACAAAATTCTACAAAAAATAGGTCTACAATTTGTAAATGAATTTGGCTTTAAGGGAGTAAATGTTAACTGGTACGAACTTAAAAAATCAGACTATGGAAAATAAACAATGTTTAGAGTGTGGAGAAAAGGTTATCGGACGAATTGATAAAAAATTCTGTTCCGATTACTGTCGCAATGCATACAATAACAAAGTAAACAAGAATAGTAAGAATCTTATTAGAAACACTAATAATCGCTTACGAAAAAACTATAAAATTCTTTCCGAACTGAACGTTACCGGTAAAACAAAAGTAACGCGTCGTAAACTATTTGATAGAGGTTTTGACTTTAAATTCATCACATCCCTCTATACCACAAAAACAGGAAACACCTATTTTTATGTATACGACCAAGGATATTTAGAGTTGGAGAATGAATTCTATCTATTAGTTAAACAGGAGTAATTACTTCCATGTATTTCCTTTGAGTTTCATGGCGGCAATTAATACATCCTTTTGACTAATCTGCCCAACTAGTTTTCCATTTTCAACAATAGGGAAACGCCTTCTACGAGATTCTAAAAACTTATTGGCAGCATCTAATATGTTTGTATTACCATCAATCGTTTCAACCTCTTTCACCATGGCTCTTCCAACGGTACTATTTTCTATCGGTAAATTATAATACCTACTATCTGAAATTTGTTTAATACAATCTCCTTCTGAAATAATACCTACAAGTTCATTATTATCATTTATAACTGGACCTCCTGATATTTTGTGATTAATTAAAATATTAATAGCCTCTTCAATAGATTGATCTTCCTTAAACGTAATAAGCTTCTTTGTCATGTAATCTGACACTAAAATTGGCTCCTCCTCTTTTTCTGGTGGATTATTTCGTTTACCTTGAAAATTGATAATTCCCATAATAATTAGTTTTAGGATAGACTTAAATATACTGATTTTTAACTAATTAAAAACAAGTGTGTTAAAAAATAAATTACCTATTTTTATAAGGGATAAAATTAAACTATGAAAACATCAAGAAATTACCTAGCTGTAATCATTATCATTTTAACAGTTTATTGGAGCTTTAACGATATGATACCTAGTGTTTCATCTACTAAAAAAGAAGTGAAAGCTGTTGACTTTTCTATAGACAATGCACTATATCATCTAAAACAAATTTCACAAAAACCACATCATACTGGTACAAAAGAACACAAAATTGTACAAGAATATCTTGTTCAAGAATTAAAAAAACTAGGGTTAAAACCTGAAATTCAATATCAAACAGCTATCAATAAAAAATGGAGAGCTGCTACAACCACAGAAAATATTCTTGCTAGGATTAAGGGAAGCGATAGTAGCAAAGCTTTATTGCTATTATCACATTACGACTCAAATCCACACTCTTCTTTGGGAGCTAGTGACGCGGGCTCTGGCGTAGTAACTATTTTAGAAGGTGTTAGAGCTTACTTAGCAGCAAATAAAACCCCTAAAAACGATGTTATCATACTTTTTTCTGATGCAGAAGAATTAGGTTTATTAGGAGCTCAAGCGTTTGTTGAAAATCATCATTGGGCAAAAGATGTTGGTTTAGTTTTAAACTTTGAAGCACGTGGTAGCGGCGGATCTAGTTATATGTTGATGGAAACTAACGGAAAAAACAAAACGTTACTTTCTGAATTTCTGAAAGCAAACCCAAATTACCCTGCAGCAAACTCACTAATGTATGGAGTATATAAAAAACTTCCTAACGATACCGATTTAACAATTTTTAGAGAAAAAGGAAATATTAATGGGTTTAATTTCGCTTTTATTGATGATCATTTTGACTATCATACCGAACAAGATTCTTACGAACGATTAAATAGAGAAACCTTACTTCATCAAGCTGATTACTTAACTAGTACATTAAACTATTTTGCAGATGCTGACTTAACTAATTTAAACAGTGACACCGACTATATTTATGTTAACTTTCCTTTTACCAAACTTTTAACCTATCCTTTCTCTTGGGTTTTACCCATGTTAATTATTGCTTTAGTTATTTTTATTGCATTGGTTTTTGTAGGGGTTTCAAGAAAAAAAATAACTACTGTCGGAATGTTAAAAGGATTTATCCCTTATATAATTTCATTGGTAGTTTGCATAGGGGTATCGTATGGTTTATGGCAATTGCTATTAATTATTCATCCACAATATACCGATATATTACACGGATTTACCTATAACGGACATCAATACATCATTGCTTTTGTATTTTTAAACCTTTGGTTAATTTTTAAAACATACTCATTCTTTAAAGAACACAAAACAACAGACTTATTAATTGCTCCTATTACCTTTGGATTAATTGTAAATTACCTCATATATATAAATCTTCCAGGTGCTGGTTTTTTAATTATTCCAGTATATGCTTCATTATTTATTTTAGCAATTCTACTTTTAATGAACATTAAAAAGGAATCTAAAGGTACTTTGTTTGCAATTCTATCGATTCCTACTATTTATATGGTTGCTCCAATGGTACAACTATTCCCTGTTGCTTTAGGTTTAAAAATGTTATTGATTTCAGCGGTACTTTTAGTACTTCTTTTCGGATTTATGCTTCCTGTTTTTCAACAAGAAAAACTAAAAAATGGATGGCAGTCTCTTACAGGTTTTGTAGCGTTATTATTTTTTGTTTTGGCTACTTTTAATAGTGGGTTTTCAATAGAAAAGAAAAAACCTAACAGCTTAGTTTTTATTCAAGATTCTGACACTAACACATCCTATTGGGCTAGTCATAATAAAACCCTAGACGGATATACTAAACAATTTTTTAACGAAGATTCTCCTCAGGGAGGACAAAACTTAATTGCTGGAAATAGCAAGTACAATACTTCTTTCAATTATTATAAAAAAACAGACAATAAAGACATTGCTATTTCTAATATAAATATTAATAAAGACACTATTATTAGCGGGAAGAGAAATATCTCTTTTAGTATAGTTCCAACACGTACTATTGATAGATATGAATTGTTTACAGCTTCTAAGATAACCTTAACCAACCTTACTATTAACGGTACTTTATATAATTCTGGAAAAGCTTTTACTGCTGATAAAGGTACCTTACTTATCTACCAAATGGCAAATACTGATAAAGACTTGACTATTTCTTTTTCTATTGATAAAAACGTACAACCAGGTATTACATTAAATGAAATATCTAACGATTTACTATCGCATCCTAAGTTTACTATCAAACCAAGAAGTGAAGTAATGATGCCAATGCCTTTTGTAGTTAACGATGCTATTATTTGTAGTAGAAAAATAAAACTCTAAATAAAAAAGCTCAACTTTAAAAGTTGAGCTTTTTTATTATTTATATAGCTATTTCTAATCAATATGTGAAACACGTAAAGTGTTTACCATTCCTTTTGCTTCAACAGGCATTGAAGATAGGTTAATTATAAAATCTCCCGATTTTACAAAACCTTTCTCTTTAGCTATTTCGTTAATATCTTCAATAGTATCGTCGGTACTTAAATCTCTGTCATAAAAATAAGCTCTAACTCCCCATAACAAATTCAACTTTCCTAAAATTCTCTTTTCAGATGAAAATGCTAATACATGTGATTTTGGTCTCCAAGCAGAAATTTGAAAAGCTGTATATCCACTATTAGTTAAGGTTGAGATAGCAGCTGCATTAATATCATCTGCCATTAATGCTGCATGGTGACAAACTGATTTAGTAATAAATCTTTTTGTACGAATATGTGGCGGTTCTTGCGGAACTTCAATTAAGTCTGAAAATTCAACACTACCAATAATTTCAGTCATTTTTTGAATAACTCTAACTGGATGTTTACCAACCGACGTTTCCCCTGAAAGCATAACTGCGTCAGCCCCATCCATAATAGAGTTGGCCACATCATTTACTTCTGCTCTAGTTGGTACCGAATTTTCAATCATGGTCTCCATCATTTGCGTTGCAATGATTACAGGAATTCTCGCTTGTTTAGCTCTACGAACCAACATTTTTTGTATTAAAGGTACATCTTGCATTGGTACTTCAACTCCTAAATCACCACGAGCTACCATTAAACCGTCACAGTATGGAATTAAAGCATCAATATTTTCAACCGCTTCTGGTTTTTCAATCTTAGCAATTACTGGAACTCTATAACGTGACTTCTGTTTAATCAAATCACGAAGAATACGTAAATCTTCTGGCGTTCTTACAAAAGAAAGCGCAATCCAATCTACCTCTTGCTCTAAAGCAAAAACAACATCTTTCTTATCTTTTTCGGTTAAAGCAGGTAATGATATTTTAGTATTAGGTAAGTTTACTCCTTTTTTCGATTTTAAAGGACCACCTACAACAACTTTAGTTACAACTTCTTTCTCTTTGTCTGTTGCAACTACTTCAAATAATAGCTTACCATCATCAACTAAGATCTTTTCTCCAACTTTTACATCTTTAGGAAAATGTTGATAGGTCATAAAAGCCTTTTCTTGGGTTCCTTCACATTTCTCTGTAGTAAAAATAAAGGTATCTCCTGCCTTTAACTCCACTCCTTCTTCCATTACCCCTACTCTTAACTTAGGACCCTGCAAATCGGCTAGAATTGCTACATTATACCCTCTTTCTTCATTTATTTCACGTATTTGACGAATACGTTCTTTTACTACATCATAATCAGCGTGTGAAAAATTAATTCTAAAAACATTAACACCTGCAGCAGCCATATCTGCTAAAACTTCTTTAGTACTGGTTGCTGGACCTAATGTTGCTACAATTTTTGTTTTCTTGTTATGTGGCATATTATTAAAAAATTAAAAAGTCTTTCGACTTTAATGAGTTTACCTCTATTTCGTAAGAGGTTATTATTTGTTGAATTTGATTGATTTTTTCTATTAACTTCACGATAAAATCGTAATCAAATCCTCCTTCTATCTTTAAGAAAAAATCAACTTTTTTCTTTTCTGGAATCAAAAAACTGGTTGAATCACTTTGACCAAAAAGACTTATTGATTCTGTTTCAAGAGTATATTTAAATACATTGGATATTAAAAACCAATCTTGATCTAATTTTGTATTTGTATACTCGTATACGATGTATGAAGATTCTATATTCTTTTGAAAAAAATCTAAATCGTAATTTGCTCTACGAAAGTTAACTTGTAAGTGTTTATTTAACAAATACGCTAACCTATAGTCATTCAAAGTAGTATGGATGCCTATTAACGTGTAATCGTCGTTAGAAAAATCATTAATATTAACCTCATAAATTGGCATAAAACAACTATTTGCTTTTTGCTAAATTAATGAATGTATCTATAATAGTGTGTAAATTTTTCGAAAACGTTTTCTCGAAAATGTTAAGGATTTAGCATTTGACTTTGCATAGCATAGTACACTCTTTTAGCTGCAATTTCTTCTGCTTTTTTCTTAGAGGTTGCTCTACCTTTTGCTATAATATTACCATCTATACTTACACGTACACTAAAATGCTTCTTATTTTGGTTACCTGAATCTTCATAAGACTCAAATTTGTATTTTTTCTTCTGCTTTTGACACCATTCAATAACAAAACCTTTATAACTTGATATTTTACCCTCAAGTCTTTCAATATCTACATAAGGCATTATAACTTGTTCGTATATGAACTGATGACAATAGTTATACCCTCTGTCTAAATAAATAGCACCAATGAGAGCTTCAAAAATATTTCCATGAATGTTATTACTAACATGTTCTTTGGAAATATTACTTTTTACAAATTTAATTAAGTCCAAATCTTTACCTAAATCATTCAAGTGCTCTCTACTAACAACTTTAGAGCGCATTTGTGTTAAGTACCCTTCGTCTCCATCGGGTACTTTTTTAAATAGGTAAGAAGCGATTACCGTTCCTAAAATAGCATCTCCCAAAAACTCTAAACGTTCATAGTTAACTGGGTTTCCCTTACTGTCAACTAACTTTAGAGATCTGTGCGTAAATGCTTTTTTATAAAGTGATAACTTAATTGGTTTAAAATTAAGTAACTCTTTTAATTCGTAGTAGAAGTTTTCGTCCTCCTTATTTTGGGGTTTGACAATTCTACGAAGAAAATTCATAAAAGATTAATCTAGTTTTCTAAAGGCTACACAGGCATTATGACCACCAAAACCAAATGTATTGCTCATTGCAACCTTAATCTCTCTTTTTTGAGCTTTGTTTAACGTTAAATTTAACTCTGGGTTGATGTTTTCATCAACGTTACTGTGATTAATTGTTGGGGGAACAACACCGTGCTCCATAGCTAACAATGAAGCAATAGCTTCAACTGCACCAGCAGCACCTAACAAATGTCCTGTCATAGACTTTGTTGAATTGATATTAATGTTTTTAGCATGATCTCCAAAAACTTCAGAGATTGCTTTTAACTCTGCAACATCTCCTAAAGGGGTAGAAGTACCGTGAGTGTTGATATGATCTACGTCTTCTGGTTTTATTCCAGCATTTTCAAGACAGTTCTTCATTACAGCAATTACACCTATTCCGTCAGGATGTGGTGCTGTCATGTGGTAAGCATCCGAAGATAAGCCTCCACCTATAACTTCAGCATAAATTTTAGCTCCACGAGCTTTGGCATGTTCGTATTCTTCTAAGATAATAGCTCCTGCTCCTTCACCTAATACAAATCCGTCACGTTCAGCATCAAATGGTCTTGAAGCTGTTTCTGGACTCTCATTTCTGGTAGATAAAGCATGCATAGCATTAAAACCTCCCATACCAGCAATTGTAACTGCAGCTTCACTACCACCTGTTACAACTACATCACAATGACCAAGTCTGATGTAATTTAATGCATCAATCATTGCGTTTGCAGATGATGCACAAGCAGATACCGTAGTATAATTAGGCCCCATAAATCCATTTTTAATAGAAATGTTTCCTGGTGCAATATCTGCAATCATCTTTGGAATAAAGAATGGGTTAAATCGAGGTGAGCCGTCACCTTCAGCATAGTTTAACATTTCATTTTGAAATGTTTCTAAACCTCCAATACCAGCACCCCAAATAACACCAACTCTTAATTTGTTTACTTCGTCTAAGTTTAACTTCGCATCAGCAATTGCTTCATCAGAGGCAACCATTGCATACTGAGTAAACCTATCCATTTTTCGAGCTTCTTTTCTATTAATGAATTCAGTCGCGTCGAAGTTTTTAAGTTCACATGCGAAACGAGTTTTGAACTTGGCAGCATCAAAATACGTTATAGGTGCTGCTCCGCTAACTCCGTTAACTAAGCTATTCCAATACTCTTCTTTATTGTTTCCTATTGGCGTTAATGCGCCAAGTCCAGTTACTACAACTCGTTTTAATTGCATATAATCTTATTTTTTTGCGTCTTCAATATAGCTAATCGCTTGACCTACAGTACCAATGTTTTCTGCTTGATCATCTGGAATTTGGATATCAAATTCTTTTTCGAATTCCATGATTAACTCAACTGTATCTAAAGAATCTGCTCCTAAATCGTTTGTGAAGCTTGCTTCGTTAGTTACTTCGTTATCGTCTACTCCTAATTTGTCTACGATAATTGCTTTTACTCTTGATGCAATGTCTGACATAATTTGTTTGTTTTAAAATTTAAAATCGTGGCAAAAATACAAATCTTAGTTATTAATTCTAACTTTTGCACAAAAATGTGATGTCTAAATTAAAAAAAATACCTGAATATTTTGCTACAAATACCACCATTGTTAATAATTATTCTTTTTTTTGTAGTAACAAAACAACTGATTTTTAACATGAAACGCATCGTAATTTTTGCTTCAGGTTCGGGTTCTAACGCCGAAAACATCATAAAACACTTCAACTCAACTCAAACTGCAATTGTTACTCACGTGCTCTCTAACAACGAACATGCCAAAGTTTTTGACCGTTGTGAAAGACTTGGAATAGATGCATCTCTCTTTGATAGAGAAAGTTTTTCAAAAGATGATACTGTTTTAAATTTCTTGCATGTAGAAGCCGATTTTATCGTGTTAGCAGGGTTTTTATGGCGTATTCCTGCTAAAATTGTTGAAGCTTTTCCTAATAAAATTATTAATATTCACCCTGCATTATTGCCAAAATATGGTGGAAAAGGCATGTATGGAATGAATGTTCACAGGACTGTAAAGGAGAACAATGAGCCTGAAACGGGCATCACTATTCATTATGTGAATGAAAATTATGATGAAGGAGCCATTATTTTTCAAGCAAAAACTGCTGTTTCTTCTGAAGACACACCCGAAACTATTGCTCAAAAAGTTCATGAATTAGAATATGAACATTTTCCGAAGGTGATTGAAGAAGTAATTTTACAAAATGAGTAAAAAGAAAAAATACTATGTTGTTTGGAAAGGTAAAAAAACAGGTATTTTTTTATCTTGGGATGCCTGTAAAAAGCAAATTGATGGTTTTACAGGTGCACAATACAAAGCATTTGCCGACAAAAAAGAAGCAGAAATCGCTTTGAGTAAAAGCTATAACGAGTACAAAGGGAAAGACACAAAAAAACCTACCTTATCAGCTACAGAAAAAGCTAAATATGGCTCTCCTATACTTGAAAGCATCTCAGTTGACGCCGCTTGTGCTGGTAACCCTGGGTTAATGGAATACAGAGGTGTTTTAACACATGGTAAAAAGGAAATTTTTAGAATGGGACCATTTAAGAATGGTACTAATAATATTGGTGAATTCTTAGCTCTTGTACATGGAATTGCTTTATTGAAAAGTAAAAAAATGGACACTTACCCTATTTATTCTGATTCAAAGATAGCCATGAGTTGGGTTAAAAAGAAGCAATGTAGAACCAACATTACATTTGACAGCTCTAATAAAGAGATCTTAGACTTAATTAAACGTGCTGAAACCTGGTTACAACAAAACTCATTTAAAAACCCATTATTAAAGTGGGAAACTAAAGCTTGGGGCGAAATCCCTGCTGATTTTGGCAGAAAATAAAAAAACCGAGTATTTAAAATACTCGGTTTAATTCTCTTATTCTGCAAAATATTAACTTATTTCACTGCCATTTTGGTCTCTTCCTTCCAAGTTTGTACGCTTGCTATGGCATTATCTTTAAAATCGATTTCTTTCAATCCATCTTCTTTCCACATAAACCATTTACCTACTTTTTTTCCTGCTTCATAATGACCAATAGCCACTTTGTTACCTTTTGTATCAAAAGACGTCCAAGTACCTTCTAACTTTTTATCTTTGAAAAAACCTTGTTCTTTAATAGCACCATTTTCGTAAAAATACGTGACTTTTACTAACTCTCCTGTTACTTCATATTTTGGCTCTACTTCTTGAGCTTGTAACAATCCTACCGACAACATACATACTGCTAATACTAATTTTTTCATAATCTAAATCTTTTAAAGTTAACACCTGATAACACAAATATACGAAAAATTTACATATTTAAAACATTTACGTAACATTAAATTAACATTGAAGATTTTTTAAAATCTATTTATCCTTATAAAAAAGTTTAAAAACCTTATATTTACATGTATTAATCTTTAAAAAAAATTATTATGGCAGTAATGAAAGTTATTGAAATTTTAGCTAATTCTGAGAAAAGTTGGGAAGATGCCACAAGAAAAGCTATAAAACAAGCTTCAAAATCAGTAAAGGGTATTAAATCTGCCTTTGTACAATCACAAAGTGTCGTTGTTAATAATGATGAGGTAACTGAATTTAGAGTAAACCTTAAAGTAACTTTTGAAGTAAACTAACCTTAATATAAACTAACTACTTACTATGTGCGGTTTTGATAATCATCTAAGCCGCATATTTTATCTTTAAATTATTATGAACACTATACAATACATCCTTTTAGGCTTTGTAGCTTTTATTCATTTATATATTCTTATACTAGAAATGTTATTATGGTCTAAACCTAAAGGAATAAAAACTTTTGGTTTAAAATCTAAATCTTTTGCTGAAGAAACTAAAGTTATGGCTGCCAACCAAGGTTTGTATAATGGCTTTTTAGCTGCTGGTTTAATCTGGTCAATGATTACACAAAAACATGATTTTGCAATATTTTTTCTAATCTGTGTGTTCATTGCAGGGCTTTATGGTTCTTATTCTACAAAAAAACCTCGTATTTTTGTCATTCAGTCTATACCTGCTTTATTAGGATTAATCAGTTTAATGCTATAAAACCTAGCCACTACTAACTAAAATCATTCATTAACAACTAAAATTTACCATAACTAATGGAAAAGTATTTAGAAAAATTTCAAGAACTGATAGTTACATATGCTCCAAAAGCTATTGTTGCTATTATTATTTACATTGTAGGTTCTTACATTATCAACTTAATTCTTAGAGCAGCTAAAAAAGTAATGTCTAAAAGAGATGTAGATATTACGTTACAAAAGTTCTTAGTAAACCTTTTAAACTGGTCTTTAAAAATTCTTTTAATTATTACAGTAATAGCAAAACTGGGTGTTGAAACTACTTCTTTTGCTGCTATTTTAGCCTCAGCTGGTTTAGCTGTTGGTTTAGCCTTACAGGGCTCATTAGGTAATTTTGCTGGTGGTGTTTTAATTATGCTTTTTAAACCTTTTAAAGTAGGTGATTTAATTGAAGCCCAAGGAGAGATCGGTGTTGTAAAGGAGATTGAAATCTTTACTACCAAGCTTACAGGATTATCTAATAAAGAAATAATTATTCCTAATGGTTCTTTATCTAATGGAAATATTGTTAATTATTCTTCGGAAGGAACTCGTAGAGTGGATTTAACTTTTGGTGTTTCTTACGATGCTGACATTAAGCAAACTAAAGAAATATTAATGAATGTTATTACTTCACACCCTAAGGTATTAAAAGACCCAGCACCTACAGTAAATGTATCTGAATTAGCTGACAGCTCAGTAAATTTTGCCGTAAGACCTTGGTCTAAAACAGAAGATTATTGGGCTGTATACTTTGATATAACTGAAAACACTAAAATTGCTCTAGATAAAGCCGGAATTGAAATTCCTTACCCTCACTCTGTGGAAATTCATAAAGAGGGTTAACGCTTTTTTTCGGGTGTAACCACAAAATCTTTTAAATAAAAAGGTTCAAAATAAGCGACATCTTCGATGTCGTTTTTTTTATATTTATCAAAACTTAACTTTACCATTTCTTTTGCTGAAGGAAACTCTCCGTCAATAAAAACTGCATTTTCGTGCGTAATAACTTCTTTACACTTTTCTGCTCCATCTCCTAAAAAATATACTTTTCCTTTTGACAAATACTCTTGAAAAGAATTTTCATCTATAACTTCAGCTTTAATATCTCTTACTTGTTCGTGTTTAGAATTATATACCGCTGCATATACTTCCATACGGCGAGCATCTAACATAGGAATAATTACTCCTTCCTCTATGGAAAGTTTATAAGCTAAAGATTGTAAAGTTTCTATAGATATTAAAGGTTTATCAAATGCAAAGCATAAACCTTTTGCTGCTGAAACTCCTATACGCAATCCTGTATAAGAACCAGGCCCTTTACTTACTGCAACAGCATCAATATCATTAAAAGAAAGTTTTGCTTCTTGCATAACTTGCTGAATAAATGGGTGTAGTTTTTCAGCATGTGAATAATTCCCTTCATTTAACTCTTGTATTGCTAAAAGTTCACCTTTATCTGCTACGCTTACCGAGCAGTTTTTAGTTGCAGTTTCTATATGTAAGATTGTTACCAAATCCGAAATTTATTTTTTGGCAAAGATACATTATAAAGAAAAACCTCATTAGTAAAATTCTAACAAGGCTCTTCCAACAATAAATATATCTTTCTTAGTTAGTCAACGATTGACTCTCCATAGTAAAACTTCAATACTTTCGTTTTAAACACATAATCGTATTTAGCTCTAATCATTGCTCCTTCTGCATTCACTAAACGGTTACGTACTTGGTCAAAGTCAAACTGAGTCATTGATCCATAGTCATAGCTAACTTGAGCATTTTTAAAGGCTTCCTTTTGTGCCTCTAATGATACTTGTGCTGCTTCATACGTTTTGGCAGCTGCTTTGGCATCTAAAAAAGCACTTTCAATTTCTTGTTGCAACTGCAACTTTTGATTTTCAAGAGCTAATTCTGATACCTCTTTATCAATAGTAGATTTAGCTACTCTGTTTTTTGTTTGGAAACGATTAAATATTGGAATATTTAACGAAACCCCTACTCCGTAACTTAAATTATTATCTAATTGCTTAAAAAAGCCATAAGACTCATATATAGGTAATTGTGTCACTGGATCAACTCCAATAACCCTTCTATCAGGCTCTCCAAATACTGTAAAATAAGAAGTACCTGCATTTGCTGAATAGGTTAAGGTTGGCAAATAAGCTCCTTTAGCTAATTCTATTCCTAAATCTGCGTTTTCAAGATTTAATTCTGCTCTTTCAATATCTGGCCATTGTGTTAATGCTTTTTCGTATACAACACTAGAATTATCATACAATAAAGCCGCTGATGGTGACCCCACTTCAATATCAGCAATAGCAAAATCTTCTGAAGAAATTTGTAACAACTGACTTAATCTAAGTAAAGCAATACTTAATGTGTTTTCTTGTATTACTACATTTTGAACATCATTAGCAGCTGTAGACTCTACATTCAATAAATCTCCTTTAGGTATTGCTCCTCCTTCATATTGAGCTTTTGCTCTTTCTATTTGTTTTTTACTTATTTCTGCTTGAACTTTAGCTACTGCAAGGTTTTCTTTTGCAAACAGTACATTTAAGTATTCATTTACTACGTTTAAAGAAATATCATTTTCTATTTTTGCTAAGTCTAACTCACTCCCTTTAACATTAAGTAAAGCTTGCTTTTTAGAATTTAAGTTTCTAAAACCATTAAAAATAGTACCTTGAGTTCCTAAAGCAAAGTTTGTTGAATACCTATCTTGACTGGTATTAACTCCGCTAACCCCTGAAGACAATCCAAAAGACCCTCTATGAGAATTACTAAATCCTAAATCAGGCAAGAAATTTCCTTTAGCGATCTCAACGTCTTTTTCTGCTAAATCTACACTTAACCGATTTTGTTTAATCGTTATATTATTTTTTAGAGCGTAGTCTACACACTCTTTTAAGGTCCATTGTTTTTGAGAAAAAACAGCTAAAGAAGTAAATATAGCTGTGAATAATGCAATTTTAGTTTTCAAAAGACAAATATTTTTTTGTTTAAATTATTAACTAGTTGATATTTCAAAAAAAGAAATATATTATTTTATTGTTAATTAGAAAAACCTTTAAACTGTTTATAATCAACAACAAAAAGCAATTAATTATTTTTAACCGCCTCTATATGACGATTAAAAATATAATTTGTTACAAAAAATATTGCTAAATTAAAATTAGGCTTTGCCTTTCTTTTTATGACGGTAAATAAAATAAAAAAGTACTCCTACTAATAAATAAGGAAACACCATTAAATAAGTAATTCCGTTATTTACTCCTTCTGCAACGGTTTCATTACCTCCTTCAACAACTGCTTTACACATAGCGCACTGTGCAGACATGTTCAAAGAAAAGAAAAACAACAGAGCTAATACGATAAGTTTTTTATACATAATAAGGTGATATCATTAAATACACTACTACTCCGGTCACTGCAACATACAACCATAATGGAAATGTAATTTTTGCTATTTTTTTATGTTCTGGAAAGTTTCCTAAACGAGCTCTCATAAATGTAATTAAAACAAAAGGTATAATTACTATTGATAATAAGATGTGAGTTATTAGAATGAAGAAATACACGTATTTAATCATCCCTTCTCCTCCAAATTTTGTAGAGTCAGAGGTCATATGATAAGCCACATACATTACTAAAAATAGTGCAGAACAAATTATTGCTGTTGTATTTAACTGCTCGTGTAATTTTCTTTTACCGTTTTTAATAGCTACAACAGATGCAACTAGTAATACTGCTGTAAAACCATTAATACTAGCATAAATAGGTGGTAAAAACGACAACGGTTCTACATTAGGTATTTTAATACCAAATAAAGCTGCTACCGCAATAGGAATTACAATAGATACTATCGTAATAAATTTTTTATATTTTTTTTCTTCTGTGCTACTACTCATGCTATTCTTTTAATAATAACTTAATATCTTCTTTTAATTCCGTTATCTGATCACCAAAACCATGTTCATCTAAAGCTCTATAATACATTATAGGGTTTCCATTTTCATCATATCGTGACCTGATATAACCGTCTTTATCTACCAAGGCAAACAATCCTGAGTGTTCAAATCCGCCATGACTAACTTCTCCTTTACCTGCATATAGCTTAAATCCATCATTAGACAAATTATACACTACATCGTCTGACTTCCCTGTTAATAAATGCCAATTCTTATGGTTAATTCCATTATTCTTAGCATATTCTTTTAGTAGATGTGGAGTATCTATATCTGGAGTAATTGAAAACGAAGCTATTCCGAAGTTAGGATTCCCCATAAATTCGTTTTGAATTTCTACCATTTTCTGATTCATTAAAGGACAAATGGTAGGACATGTAGCGAAGAAAAACTCAACCACATAAACTTTACCTTCATAATCTTTATTGGTAATAGTTTTCTCATCTTGATTGATGAATTCAAAATCAGGGACCTTATTAAACTTGTGTAAGTTTGCTGTTTGAAAGTGCGCTATAATTTTAGGTATAGCATAAATTCCAAAAAGTAAAATGACTAATGAAATACCTACGTATGAATAATTTTGTTTTTTCATGACTTAACCCTGGTTAAATTTGCCTATCTGCATTGTTCTTTTTTAATGCTAAACGATATTCTGCCAATACAACTTTAACATCGTCTTTCATCTTATTATTAAGCTCTGCTACCGATGTCATATTGTATCCAAACAACTTTCCACCCGCGCTATCTTCATCATCTGTTCTTCCTCTTAAATTTCCTTCTTTATCAATAATAAAAGCTTTAGATGAATGTAGTTTATTATCTAACGATTGGTTCGTTTTAAAACTATCATACAACACATTTATTTCAGTATCATCAGCATAAACAAACTTCCAACTAATCATATTTGTATAAGCACCTATTTCTTTTTCAAGTTTCTCAACATCGTCTTTAACTTCAGGAGAAGCTATTACAATTAGTTGAAAATCTTTAAATCCATAAAATGGCTTGTATATTTTCTCATTAAGATTAAATAACTCTCCTTTAACTTCCGTTACATTCTTTCCTAAAAAAGTAACTATTGATATTTTTCTATCAAATTGATGTTGTTTACTTACGGAGGATATATCTATCACATTTTCTGTAAGCACGGGTAATTTTGCAAAATTATTGATTCCTAGTGACAGAAAAATATAAAACAATAGAGGCACTATAAAAAGTGCAAACAGTACTATGTATCTTTTTGTTTTATTCATTTTACTAAATCTTATATACAAAAAGAGGCGGTTAACACCACCTCTTTTCTCATTTTATTTTGATTACCACTTTACTAATGGTGCTAATGTATCGTGTAAGTAATCACCTTCTATTAGAATTAGTGTTACTAAATAACATATTAAGAAAACACCTGTCCAAACAATAGCTCTTCTTAACCATGGTTTTTCTCCTTCTAAGTGCATAAATGCCCAAGCAATATAATAAGCCTTTGCTATTGTTAAAATAATAAATATCCAGTTAAGCAAATGAGTTCCTAAAAAGTCATTGAAAACTAAGAAATCTGGTCTAACTATACCTAAGGCAACTTCTACAGTTGTTAACACTGTTAAAATTGCTAAAACAATCCAAATTCTTTTTGTATTTGATTCGTGTGCGTGTGCCATCTCTTCTTTTTTTTAAAATTTATACTAAGTAGAAGAAGGTAAATACGAATACCCAAACTAAATCTACAAAGTGCCAATATAAACCTACTTTTTCAACCATTTCGTAGCTTCCTCTACGCTCGTATGTACCTAACACTACGTTAAAGAAAATGATAATGTTGATTACAATTCCTGAGAATACGTGGAATCCGTGGAAACCAGTAATAAAGAAGAAGAAATCAGCAAAAATAGGGTTACCGTATTCGTTCTCAATTAAATTAGCTCCTTCAACAACTCTAGTTGCTGTAGCTAACTTTGCGATACTTTCCTCTCTAGATAAAATAATTTTTTTCTTAGTATCAGGATTGATTTTTTCGATTCTAACTAATAAAGAAGGATCTGCTTTAAAAGCTTCTTGAATTTGAGCTACTGAATATTGAGAGATTGTAGCTTCCTTTTCAAACCATAATCCATTTTCTCTTTGATGTTGTACTCTTCCATCTTTTCTATCACTATGAACAAAATCAGCCAAAGCTATTTGATGTCCGTCTTTTACAAATTGTAAAATGTGATTATCGGCAGTTTTAACAGCTCCGTAAGAACCATTAATAAAGTTTTTCCATTCCCAAGCCTGAGAACCAACGAAAATAATACCAAAAATAATGGTAGCAAACATGTACCAAGCTACTTTTTTCTTTTGCATTTTATGACCTGCATCTACCGCTAACACCATTGTTACCGATGATACAATTAAAATAAACGTCATTAATGCAACATAATACATCGGCGCATGAACACCGTGTAAACCAGGAAAGTGTGTAAATACCTCATCAGCGATAGGCCAAGAGTCAATAAACTTAAAACGTGTTAAACCATACGCTGCTAAAAAGCCCGAAAAAGTTAATGCATCAGATACGATGAAAAACCACATCATCATTTTCCCATAACTAGCGCCAAATGGTTTTACACCACCTCCGCCCCAGGTCTCTTTGTTGTCAGAATTTACAGCAATATTTGCTCCCATAAATCTCTTTTTGTTAATTTTTGTTTAATCAGTGCGCCAAAATTACGCATTTTTCATCATCTAATAAAATAGAAAAAGAAAAATAGGTAAATCCACAATACATCTACAAAATGCCAGAAGATTGCACCTAGTTCAAATCCAAGCATATTGCTTGATGTATACTTCTTTTTAAAATGATTATAAATAACAACTAATAACACTAAAACCCCTGCTAACAAGTGTAAAACGTGCATAAATGTTATTCCTATTATAAACGATGTTGAAACTGTACTTTCAGGTCCGGTAAAATACAAACCTGTATTTTTTAATTCATTAAATCCTACCCATTGATACCAAACAAAGCCTAAACCTAGTATTAATGTACCCAACAATAAGATTAATGATCCTTTAATATTATCCTTTTTTAATAATTTTTGAGAGAAAAACAACGTAATACTACTTAGTACAATTAATACAGTACTAATGTAAAATGCCTGAGGCAAATCGAAGGTAACCCAATCTTCACGATTCATACTTACTACATAAGCACTAGTTAATCCTGCAAAAAACATAACCATGCTCACCATGGAAATCCATAGCATTGGTTTAGCTGATTTACGTTTAGCTACTTTTAATTCTTCTTGTAACGATTGTTCACTCATTAGTGTAAAAATTTATCTACCACATATATAATGGGTACTATTGTAATATAAAAAACACTTGCTAACATCAATTTACGCGCATCTGTGTTTTTTTCTGTTTTATATAATTGTATTGCATAATACAACATTAACAATCCTAATAACAGGATAATTACTGCTGTTAACGGATATATATATAAATCTCCTGTTACTTTTAACACAGGTGCAATTGACATTAAAATCATTATGCAGGTATAAAAAATAATTTGCACCACAGCGCCTTTGTCTTTTTTATCCATTGGTAACATGTGCAAGCCTGCCTTGTTGTATTCTTCAAACTGTAACCAACCAATAGCCCAAAAATGAGGGAATTGCCAAAAAAACTGAATCATAAATAAAAATCCTGCTTCAATACCAAATTTACCCGTTGCTGCTACCCACCCTAACATAAAAGGTATAGCCCCTGGTATTGCTCCAACAAATACTGCTAAAGGTGTTACTGCTTTCAACGGTGTGTAAGCACTTGTATATAAAAAGATAGAAATCGCTCCAAATAAAGCACATTTCGGGTCAATTATATATAAAATTGTAATACCTGCTATTGTAAAAAGAGTTGCTATAGTTAATGCTACGGTTGTAGACATTCTTCCTGATGGTAACGGACGTTTTTTTGTGCGCTGCATTACTGCGTCAATATCCTTTTCTATTACCTGATTAAAAGCATTAGATGCCCCTACCATTAAGTAGCCTCCTAAAGCTAATAATACTATAGTAGTATAATCAATTGTTTCTGCTCCTAATAAATACCCTGTAACTGATGTAAAAACTACACTTATAGATAATCCAACTTTAGTTAATTGTTTAAAATCTTTAACTATTGATTTTACAGAGGGTTTAGTATGTACAGATGAAACAGAATTCACTTCTAATTTTAAAAAATTTCTGCAAAGATATTCCATTCTTATTGAACCACCATAAATTTTTATTGGAATTAAAATTGAAAAAAAATAAAAAGTGCTTTGTAATTAAAAAAAAGGTTTTATATTTGCACCCGCATTCGCAGTAATGCACGTTCATTAAAATAATAAATGACTACGCGAAAGTAGCTCAGGGGTAGAGCATCACCTTGCCAAGGTGAGGGTCGCGGGTTCAAATCCCGTCTTTCGCTCAAGCCTTTTTTAAAAGAGTATGCTGAAGTGGTGGAATTGGTAGACACGTTGGACTTAAAATCCAATGAGCCGTAATGCTCGTGCGGGTTCAAGTCCCGCCTTCAGTACCAAGAAACCTCACTTGTATGAGTGAGGTTTCATTTTAAAAGTAGTCATTAACAAAGCATACGCTGAAGTGGTGGAATTGGTAGACACGTTGGACTTAAAATCCAATGGGCCGTAATGCCCGTGCGGGTTCAAGTCCCGCCTTCAGTACAAAAGCCTTAACAAATTTGTTAAGGCTTTTTTTGTACCTATACTTTTTATAATATTGCTTGTAAAGTATTAATAAACGTCTCGTCTAACCCCCAAAAATAAAATACATGTCTAAAACATATTACGACCCTGCAGACTTACGTAAGTTTGGCAAAATAACAGAATGGAGTGAAGAATTAGGAAATAAGTTTTTCGAATACTACGGAAAGGTCTTTGAAGAAGGCGCCTTAACAGCACGAGAAAAAAGCTTAATCGCTTTAGCTGTTGCACATACTGAGCAATGCCCTTATTGTATTGATGCGTATACAAAAGACGGATTACAACGCGGAATCACTAAAGAAGAAATGATGGAAGCTATTCACGTTGGAGCTGCTATTAAAAGTGGTGCTACATTAGTACACGGAGTTCAAATGATGAACAAAGTGAACAAACTAGAAATGTAAGTATGAAGAAATCACTTTTAGAAAGAAATAATGACTTAGCAAACACGCAACACCAACTTAAAATCTTATCAAACGGAGTTTTTGCTGATGGTGAATTACCTACGTTTGCAAAAAAACTCAAAGAAACCAATCAGTTTCCTTTACGTCCTAAAAAATTAGAAATTCTTCAAATTAATTTAGGATACATGTGTAATCAAGTTTGTGCACATTGTCATGTAGATGCAGGTCCTGATCGAAAAGAAATCATGACCAAAGAAACCATGGAGCAATGTTTAGAAGTGATTCGAAAAACCGGAGCACACACGTTAGATTTAACTGGTGGCGCACCGGAAATGAATCCAAATTTTCGATGGTTTGTAGAAGAAGCTTCCAAAGCAGGAATTAACGACTTTATTGTGCGCTCTAACTTAACAATCATCAGAGCGAATAAAAAATATCACGACTTACCTGAATTCTTCAAAAAACATAACGTACATGTAGTTTCTTCAATGCCGCATTGGACTCGTGGAAAAACTGACAAACAACGTGGTGATGGTGTTTTCGATAAATCAATAGAAGCTTTAAAAATGCTTAATGAGGTTGGCTACGGAATTGAAGGAACTGGTTTACAGCTAGATTTAGTCTACAATCCGTCAGGAGCTTTCTTACCAGGAGATCAAGTTGCTTTAGAAAACGATTTTAAAAAGGCCTTAGATGAAGATTTCGAAATCTCATTCAATAGTTTATTTGCCATTACCAATTTACCTATCAGTCGATTTTTAGATTACCTAATTGCTTCTGAAAATTATGAAGACTATATGTATTCATTAGTAGAAGCCTATAATCCAATGGCTGTAGAAAATGTCATGTGTACCAATACACTATCGGTAAGTTGGGACGGATATTTATACGATTGTGATTTCAACCAAATGTTAAACCTGAAAGTAGCCAGTAAGTTGCAGCATATTTCTGAATACAACGAAGCATTGTTGCAAGACAGGAATATTATCATCAATCAACACTGCTATGGTTGTACTGCTGGTGCAGGTAGTAGTTGCCAAGGATCTGTAGCATAACACATTAATTCCGAAACACCTTTACAAACAATATGCCCTTACTGCCTAAGTCAAAAAATCTTCTTCTAATATTTACTCGAAACCCTGAATTAGGTAAGGTAAAAACACGTTTAGCTAAAACAACTGGAGACAAAGCTGCGTTAGATATTTATAAATTCTTATTAGAACACACTAAACAAGTCACCCAAAATTTATCTTGCGACAAAGCTGTGTACTACTCAGTAAAAGTTCGTGAAAATGATATTTGGGATGCTTCAGTATATCAAAAGCACCTGCAAGATGGAAACGATTTAGGTATACGAATGCACAATGCCTTTCAACAAGCATTTTCTACTGGATATGAAAAAGTAGTGATTATTGGTAGTGATTTGCCCGATTTAACTTCCGAACACATCAATAAAGCTTTTGAAAAACTCAACTCAAACGATGTTGTTATAGGTCCTGCTGAAGATGGCGGTTATTACCTATTAGGCATGAAAAAACTACATGCTAACATTTTTCAACATAAAGACTGGGGAACCTCAACTGTTAGAAAAGACACCTTAAACGATTTACAAAACGAATCAGTACATTTGTTAGAAACCTTAAATGATGTAGATGTTTTTGACGACATCAAAAATAACCCAGTATTCAATCAATTTTTAAACTAACCGTCATTACAAGGAAGTATACGACCGAAGTTATCTATCTCGAAGTCATAACTTAAAGATTGCTTCGCTATCGCTCGCAATGACAAACACAATATAAAATGCAAAAAAAACAACAACTACAAGAAACACAAGAATTTCTTCAACATAAAGGAATTACCAACCCAGAAATAGGAATTGTTTTAGGAACAGGTTTAGGAAAATTAGTAGACGAAATTACCATAGAGCAGGAAGTACCGTATGCTGATATTCCACACTTTCCACAAGCAACGGTAGAATTTCACTCCGGAAAGTTAATTTACGGAACCTTATCGGGTAAAAAAGTAGTGGTTATGTCTGGGCGTTTTCATATGTATGAAGGATATAATTTATGGGAAGTTACCTATGGTATTAGAACCATGCACGCATTAGGTATTAGAACTTTGTTAGTTTCTAATGCTGCAGGCGCTATCAACCTTTCTTATAAAAAAGGAGATCTAATGCTATTGGAAGATCACTTGAATTTACAAGGAGGTTCTCCCCTAGCCTTTAAAGGAGCAAACGAGTTTGGGAATATTTTTGCCGACATGTTAGAACCGTATTCAAAAAAATTGAACACTCAAATGAAAGCTATTGCTAAAACTAACGACATAGACCTAAAAGAAGGTGTATACGCAAGTGTTGTAGGTCCGCAATTGGAAACTAGAGCTGAGTATAGAATGTTACAAATTTTAGAAGTAGATGCGGTAGGAATGAGTACCGTACCTGAAGTAATTGTAGCAAAACAACTCAACATTCCGTGTGCAGCCGTTTCGGTATTAACCGATGAGTGTGACCCAAAAAACTTACAACCTGTAGATATTACCGAAATCATTGAAGTTGCTGGAAAAGCAGAACCAAAAATGATTACGCTTTTTAAAGAATTGATTACTAATTTATAGAAGCAAGACTATTAGACTCAAGAACCAAGACAAACAATACAAGTCTTTATTCTTTTATCTAACAGCGAAGCGGTCTTTAATCTTAAAAATATGAGTTACTTAGAAACCACCAAAGATGTATATAAAGAAGCGGCCTTAACTCCAGATGTTGGTTTATGCTGTACAACAAACCCTATTTGGGAATTACCTGGATTAAAAATTCCTAAAATTATGCAAGAAATGAACTACGGATGTGGTTCTACTGTGCATGCGCGCGACTTAACCAACAACCCTAAAATATTATATGTAGGTGTTGGTGGCGGAATGGAGTTATTACAATTTGCGTATTTCTCACGTCAGAAAAACGGAGTGATTGGAATCGATGTGGTAGATGAAATGCTAGAAGCTTCTGAAAAGAATTTCGTTGAAGCAGAAGCTCAAAATCCTTGGTTTAAAAGTGAGTTTGTTGATTTACGAAAAGGAGATGCGTTACACTTGCCTGTAGAAGATAATTCGATTGATGTGGCTGCTCAAAACTGTTTATTCAACATTTTTAAAGCTGAAGAACTAAAAAAAGCCATTACTGAAATGTACCGTGTATTAAAACCTCACGGACGTTTGGTAATGAGCGACCCTACCTGTGAGCAACCAATGAACGAAACCTTACGTAACGATGAGCGTTTGCGTGCCTTATGTTTAAGTGGTAGTTTACCTATTGCTGAATATGTTAAAATGTTGACTGATGCTGGTTTTGGAACCATTGAAATTAGAGCGCGTAAACCGTATAGAATTTTAGACCCTAAAAATTATCCTACCGATGAATTGATTTATATCGAATCGATTGAAGTAGCAGCGATTAAAGATCCGATGCCTGCTGACGGACCTTGTGTGTTTACAGGAAAAGCTGCCATTTACTTTGGTGATGAAGATTATTTTGATGATGGCGCAGGACACACCTTATTAAAAAACCAACCGTTGGCTATTTGCGATAAAACAGCCGCCGCTTTAAAAGCGTTGGGAAGAGACGATATATTTTTCTCAGAATCTACCTATCATTACGATGGTGGTGGGTGTTGTTAAACAGCTAGTTGTTATCTTTAAAATGTTATCTTTAACTTAAAAATGAAAAAATTCAATAGAATGATTGAAATAGTTCTGATTTGTTTGGGTGGCATTATTACAATAGGACTCTCTATAAACAGTATAATTAAAAGTAATAATCAAGAACAAGAGCTTAAAGATAAAACTAACAAAATCATTGAGTTACAAGAAGCTCTTCGAGAAAAATCAGAAATTCAGATAAAGAATTTAGAAAAACTCAATAATCCCATACCTAAAGAATTTGAAATATCTTTTTTTTCATCAATAAAAGCAGACTCTATCGAATTCAAGCAACTTCAGAAGGCTGCAAGTAAAAATGGAAACCATCTACCCGTAAGTAGAAACAACAAAAAAATTGAACGGTTAAATAAACTGAAAGATGCTCAGATTATTATTGAAATAGTTTTTAGAAATAATGAAAAAGAAATGACTGTTAGATTTGATCAAACACCAATACAATTTGTAGGGTTTAATACCAGTCTAACTAATAACAATACATTTCTTATGGGAGTTGCTCCAGAATCAATACATTTTATTGGTTCAAATTTAAGTACTAACAATATAGTTACTAATTACGACTCTCCTTCTCTAGTTGACTTTAAAAATTGTGATGTTACTTTTAAAATCGAATTAGGGTTTCCTAATTTATATAAATTAGGCGAAAAATATACTTCACTCTACACAATAAGTAACCAAAATGACATCAATTTTTCTCTTGAAAAAGTTATTTTAGAAAGCACAAAAATTAAAATTGAAGTTTCATCCTTTAAAGAAGAGGGGAAAAACTTATTTAAAAGTCAATGGAAAAATTAATCATATATTTTTTATTAAGTTTTTGACCTTATAATTAAATTTTTTTCTTTTCATTTTTTTAATCCAAAGTAAATCAAAACCACAATTTTACCAACTAGTATTCGTTTTTAGTACAATGAAAACATTGAAAGAAATACAACTTCAACTTAGAGAAAACAAAAAACTACTCCTTGTGTTAAAGTATGCAACAGGCTTAATGCTGTTTGGAATTCTTTTAGTAGTACTATTATTCTCCTTAGTGTATTTTGAGGTGTTTGGTAAATTACCCAACAAAAAAGAGTTAACATCTGTTATCAACGAAGAAGCTTCTTTAATCTATTCATCAGACGAGATACTTATCGGAAAAATATTCGCTGAGAATAGAACCAATGTCAAATTAGAACAAATTCCGAATCATTTAAAAGAAGCTTTAATAGCTACAGAAGATAAACGATTCTATTCACACAACGGATACGATGGTCAAAGTTATGCCCGCGTTTTCTTTAGAAGTATTTTACTACAAGATGCCTCAGGTGGTGGTGGTAGTACGATTACACAACAATTAATTAAAAACCTCTACGGAAGGCAATATCATGGTTTTTTGAGCATGCCTATTAATAAAATAAAGGAACTCATCATCGCTAGTCGAATGGAAAACCTATATAGCAAAGATGAAATCTTATTGTTGTATTTGAATTCGGTTCCTTTTGGAGAAAATAATTTCGGAGTAGAATCTGCTGCTAATCGATTTTTCAACAAATCAGTCAACGAATTAAACATCGAAGAATCAGCTGTATTAGTGGGAATGTTAAAAGCCAACACCTATTACAATCCGAGATTAAATCCAGAAAATGCTAAAAAACGTCGTAATACGGTGCTTCAATTAATGAACAACGAAGCGTATTTAAGTAATGAAGTTACCGATAGTTTACAAAAACTACCTATTACACTCAACTATCATAACCTTGATATAAATACAACAGCGGGTTATTTTACCTATCAGGTAAAGAAAAAAGCTACTGAACTTATAAAAAAGAACAATGAAGCTTCCAACAGCAACTATAACTTAGAAACCGACGGATTAAAAATTCATACAACGCTGAATTATGAGATTCAAAAGATTGCGGAAAAATCTGCTAAGGAACAGCTCATCATCAAACAACAACAATTAGACAAAGAATTAGCTTCAAACAGACTAAAAAATAGATGGTTAAAAAAGCAACAATTCACAGAAAAAGATAAACAAAAGAGAACTATTCAACTTTTTGATTGGGACAGTACAAAAACAATTACTGGTAACAAAATGGATAGTCTTTGGTATTATGATAAAATGCTGAATGCATCTGTATTAGTTACGAATCCGAAGAATGGAGCAGTAATCAGTTGGGTGGGTGGAAATAATTTTAACACACTTCCTTTTGATATGGTGTTATCGCACCGTCAAATAGCCTCAGCTTTTAAACCATTTTTATATGCTACAGCGTTGGAAAATGGAATTTCTCCGTGTGATTATTTTGAAAACGAAGAAAAAACCTATCCTGAATACGATAACTGGAAGCCACAAAATGCCGACCATAGTACCACTCCTGATAAAAAAATTGCCATGTGGTATGCCCTAATTAAATCGATGAACATTCCTAGTGTTAACCTTTATTTTAAACTAGAAAAAGAGTGGCTTATCGACACTTGTGAAAAATTATTGTTCCCTGAAATTAACGACGATGCTCCTTCTATTGCTTTAGGAACGTTAGATTTATCACTATTTGAAGCCACAAGAGCTTACGGTACATTTGCTAATAATGGTGAAATGAACGATTTGTATATGATTAGCAAGATTACCGATAAAAAAGGGAATATCATTTACGAAAGCGAAAAGCAAAAGACAAAAAGAGTATTTACAGAAGAAAGTACACAAACATTAACTACCATTTTACAACAAGCTGTAGAACAAGGAACAGGATCTAAAATAAGAAGTACTTATAAAATTAAAAGTCCGTTAGCCAGTAAAACAGGTACTGCTCAAAACTATACCAACGCTTGGTTTATGGCATATACATCAAATATTGTTCTCGGAACTTGGGTAGGAACTTCTAAAAACGACATACATTTTACTAGTGGAAATGGTTCAGGCTCTTCTTTAGCGCTGCCAATTGTTGCTAACATTCTTAAAGAAATGGAAAATAATCCTGAATTAAGAAATAAATATTTAACCTCTTTTGATATTCCAGAAGAAATATCTTCCTCAATCGACTGTCCTCCCTACAGAGAAAAAGGAATTAAAGGTTTTTTCAACAGACTTTTTGGAAAGAAAAAGGAAGAAAACTAACCTAGGCAAACAACGTAGCAAAAGCTTCTTCAATCTTACTAACTAAAATCAGTTTTATCGAATGATTTTTACTAGTAATCTTGTTGTATTTTGAGGTTACAAACGTTTTATATCCTAACTTTTCAGCTTCGGTAATACGCTGATCTATCTTGGAAACAGGTCTAATTTCACCAGCTAAACCAACTTCAGCAGCAAAGCACACATCCGGATTGATGGCTAAATCTTGATTTGATGATAAAATAGCAGCAACTACAGCTAAATCGATTGCAGGGTCATCTACATGAATTCCTCCCGTAACGTTTAAAAACACATCTTTTGCTCCTAATTTGAAGCCCGCACGTTTTTCTAACACCGCTAAAATCATGTGCAGACGTTTTAGGTTATATCCTGTAGTAGTTCGTTGTGGCGTTCCGTAAACTGCTGTTGAAACCAGGGCTTGAATTTCTATCATCAACGGACGAATTCCTTCCAAAGTTGACGCAATCGCTGTACCACTTAAATCGGCATCTTTTTTTGAGATTAAAATTTCTGAAGGGTTGGAGACTTCACGTAATCCATCTGATAACATTTCGTAGATTCCTAATTCTGCCGTAGAACCAAAACGGTTTTTTTGCGAGCGTAAAATTCGATAAGTATGATTTCGGTCTCCTTCAAATTGTAACACCACATCTACCATATGCTCTAAAATCTTTGGTCCTGCAATATGCCCTTCTTTATTAATATGACCTATTAACAATACCGGAGTAGCGGTTTCCTTAGCAAATTTGATGAGTTCTGCGGAAGTTTCTCTTATTTGCGATATACTTCCTGGGGAAGCTTCAATAGTATCCGTATGTAAGGTTTGAATAGAGTCTATTACCAATACATCGGGCTGTACTTCTTCTATATTTTTAAAAATCTGCTGGGTATTGGTTTCGGTAAGAATTAAACAATTAGGATTTTTACCTTCTATACGTTCCGCACGCATTTTTATCTGCGATTGACTTTCTTCTCCAGAAACATAGAGTACTTTTTGTGGAATTTGTAAGGCGATTTGTAACAATAAGGTTGATTTACCAATTCCAGGCTCTCCTCCCAGTAACACAACAGCTCCTTTCACCAATCCACCACCCAAAACTGTGTCTAATTCTTGATTCTTCGTTCCAAAACGCTCTTCTGGATTCAGTTGAATATCTTCAACTCGTAAAGGCTTCGCTACTCTTTTTTGTGAGTTTGATGGCGATTTCCAATTTCTTTTTTCTTCTTTTTGAATTACCTCTTCAACAATGGTATTCCACTCTTTACAAGAGCCACATTGTCCCACCCATTGCGCATGTTGTGCTCCACAGTTTTGACAGAAAAAAGTTGTTTTGGTTTTTGCCATTCTATTTGTAAGATTTACTTACAAAGAAAAGAAAACTATTTGTTTTTATTGTAGATAGGTAATAGTAAAAATGCCAATCCACCGAAGACAATAATCATAGCCGTTTGAGCAGTCCACATAATCCAGCCAAAAGCAGTTGATGGTTCTTCTGCGATTCCAAATAATGCTAAGGCACCAGCTACAGCTACAGGATACAATCCTATTCCTCCGTTAGTAGCAGCAATTGCAAATCCACCAGCGATAAACCCAATTAAAACACCACCTAAAGGAACTTGTAAACCTTCAATTGCTGGTATAGTTGCCCAAAACATTAACACATACATTACCCAAATAAATACAGTATGAAAAATGAATGCCCACTTGTTTTTCATCTTAAAAATACTAGTAACACCTTCTACCAGCCCTACTACAAAATTTTTAATTTTCAAACCAATACCCGATTCTGCTTTTTTTACTGAACGTGTAAAAACAACAAAGGCTACAACTAAGAGTGCTAAAAGGAGCATTATTTTAGTTGGATCGAAATTTTTAGTCAGTAATTGATAAATAAAGTCGAATTGAACAAATAAGGTAATCGCAACAATACTCAACATCATTAGCAAATCTGCCATTCTTTCGGCAACGATAGTTCCAAAACCTTTTTCAAATGGAATATCCTCGTAATTTGTCATTACCGCAGCTCGTGATACCTCTCCTGCTCTTGGCACTGCATAATTTACCAAGTACGCTACTAAAACAGCCATGGTGCTATTACCAAAATCTGGTTTATACCCCATAGGTTCTAGTAGAAACTTCCAACGATATGCTCGGGATAAGTGACTTAAAATTCCGAAAAATAGCCCTAAAGCTATCCATGAGTAATTAGCATCTTTAAAATACTGTAATAAAGTAGCTACAGATACTTTTGATAGTGAATACCAAACTAAAAAACCTCCCAAAATGAGAGGTAATGCTATTTTTATGATTTTTTTTGCTGATAAACTCAAACTATTCTAACAGGTTATTTTCTTCGTTAGGAAATACTAATTGTGGTTTAAATTTCTTCGCTTCTTCCAATTCCATAAAAGCGTATACGATTAAGATAAGTACATCTCCTTTTTGAACTCTACGTGCTGCTGCACCATTTAAGGTAATCTCTCCACTTTTTCTTGGACCTGGAATTGCGTACGTTTCTAAACGCTCTCCATTATTGTTATTTACAATTTGAACACGTTCACCTTCAATAATACCTGCTGCATCCATTAAATCTTCATCAATGGTGATACTTCCTATATAATTTAAATCCGCATTAGTTACTTTAACACGGTGTATTTTAGATTTTACTACTTGTACTAACATGCTGCAAAAATAGCTGTTTTTTAATGAATACTAATTTGTTTTTTGATGATTTTAACATTGTTAAAAACTTTACCTGAAGTTTCAACTTCAATGGTTTATGCTATTTATTCAACCTGATATTATCAATCAAACGAATATCTCCTGCAAAAACAGCTATAAAAGCGCGATACTTTTTATCTGGTTCTATTATTGTTACCGTTTCTAAAGTTTTTTCATTTGCTATGGTAAAATACTCGAGCTCTAGCAACGGATGTTTTTTGAACTGTTTTTCTACCCATTTGGTCAACTCTTCAGGATTTTTTGCACCAAATTTCTTTTTTGCCTTTTTTAAAGTTTTATAAATAAAAGGAGCTGCCTCACGATGTTCTTTAGTTAGTCGTACATTTCTAGAACTCATAGCCAACCCATCTTCTTCTCTAAAAATCGGTCTTCCTTTTATCTTTACAGGTAACTTATATTTTTCTACTAACTTCTTAATTATTTGTAATTGTTGAAAATCTTTCTTTCCAAAATACGCAGTATCTGGCTCAACAATTTCAAATAAGGTTTTTACAATTGTACCTACTCCATCAAAATGACCTTCTCTAAATTTTCCTTCCATTTGATACTCTAAACCATCAAAATCGAACTTTTCTGAGGTCACATTTTCAGCATAAATTTCTTCTACTGAAGGGAAAAACAACACATCACAATTAACCGACTCTAGTAAAGCTACATCGTTATCGTATGTTTTAGGATATTTAGCTAAATCCTCCTTATTATCAAACTGAGTTGGGTTTACAAAAACACTTACAACAGCAAGGTCGTGCTTCTTTTTTGCTTTTTTTATAAGTGACAAATGCCCTTGATGTAAAGCTCCCATTGTTGGGATAAATCCGATAGACTTTTTATCATCTTTTTGAGTTGATAAAAACTCTTTTAATTCGGATTTTCTTGTGAAAATTTTCATTGTTATTTTATTGAAATGCATGCAAAATTAGCAATTTAACACGATTTTTGCATTAAATTTCGTATTTTTGCACCTTCAATAAAAGAGACCGATTTAATGAAGGATAAGAGAATTTTATATGTTTCGTCTGAGGTTACCCCTTATTTACCAGAAACAGAATTATCGTCTACCGCATTTAACGTTGCCAAAAATGCACATTCTAAAGGAATTCAAACCCGTATTTTCATGCCTCGCTTTGGGGTAATTAACGAGCGAAGGCATCAATTACATGAAGTTATTCGACTTTCGGGTATGAACTTAATTATTAATGACATGGATATGCCTTTGATAATTAAAGTTGCCTCTATTCCTAAAGAAAGAATGCAAGTGTACTTTATTGACAATGATGAATATTTTAAGCGTAAAGCAGTTTATTCTGACGAAGATGATAAGCTTTTCGAAGATAATGATGAGCGTATGATCTTCTTCGCTAAAGGTGTTGTTGAAACCGTTAAAAAGCTAAACTGGGCTCCAGATATTATTCATGTTCACGGATGGATGGCCTCTTTATTACCTCTATATTTAAGAGAATATTATAAAGAAGAACCTTTGTTTGCAGAAAGTAAGATTGTAACTTCGCTGTACAATAGTGATATTGAAGATTTAAATAACGAAATGGCAAACAAAGTTCGTTTTGATAAAATCGAAGAATCGAAAGTAACAACGATAGAAACGCCAAGTCATTTAAATATTTTAAAAAGCGCTATTGAAAACTCAGATGCTGTTATAAAAGGTAGTGAAGTTTTACCAGACGAAATTGAAACTTTTATTGAAGAAACAAATGCAAAAGTGTTAGACTTCCAATCTGAAGAGACTTTAACCGAAGCATATTTAGAATTTTATAAAGAAAACGTTTTAGAATTAAGCGAATAATGATTAGAAAAATTGGGGTACTAGGTATTAGCCTGTTATGTTTTACAGCTATTACATCATGTGAAAAAGATTTTAGCGAAGTAGGAACAAATATTATTACAAACGATAAATTTGAAACAGGAGAAATTTTATTAGATGTTGAAATCACTCCTATAGACCTTCAAAATGTTCAAGCTGATAACATCAATGCTAGTATTAGTGATTATTGGCTAGGTGTATATAACAATCCTAACGGAAAAAAAATTGAAGCTTCTATCGTTTCTCAACTGGGTTACATTTCTGGTTTAAAAACTCAAGAAAATGTAGTAGATGGAGATACTATTTTTAACTTGGATAAAGTAATTTTAAAATTACCTTACCAAGCCACAGCAAAAACATCTGGTGGGGTAACTAGTTATAAATTAGACTCCATATTAGGAGATCCTAATACTGCAGTAGATATCCAAGTACTACAAAACGAAACGTTTTTAAACACCTTAGATCCTTTGGATCCTACAAAGAAAAATTCTTTCTTTTCTGATGCCGAATATTTAGGAAATACTGTTTTAAATGAAAATAGCACTCCTTACAGTTTTAAACCTAAAGCCTCGGACACTATTTTTAAATTCAATAGAATTGACAGATCTATTTCTTTAGCTAATACAACCACGTACGAAGACACATTAAGAGTTTACAACGCTCAAGGAGCTAATATTCCTTTTTTAGCTATTCCTTTAGACCTTACAACAATGAAAAGTATTTTCTGGGATGAATTCGAAAACACTTCATTTTCTTCCAAAGACGACTTCGATGAATATTTTAAAGGGGTAAAAATTATAGCATTTGGTAATAATGGAGCAATGGCCCCTTTCAACTTAGCCTCTACCCCAACACCTTCTGTAGATTTTTATTACACTAAATCTGTCTTAGAAGCTGGTAACGTTAAAGATACTATTCAGAGTAAATATACTTTTCCTTTATCAGGCATAAGAAATAGTATCTATAAAATGTCTCCAATAGCAATGCAGTCTACCGCTAATAAATTTGTTATTCAAGGAACTGCAGGTAGTTCTGCTGAGATTAAAATTTTAGACAACGCAAAAGTTCAAGAATTAAAAGCAAACAACTGGTTAATTAACGACGCTTCTCTTACTTTTTATGTGGATCAAACCATCAATACCGAAGCTAATATTATTCCCCAACAACTATTCTTATACCAAAATAAAGATAACGGAGCAGGAGAAATAACTCCTACCCATGTTTCAGATGCTTACAATGAAACAGGTACTTTTGGAGGAAGACTTATCTTAGCAGAAGATGAAATTCCTGAAAAATACACCTTTAGAATCACTAACTATATTACTAATTTATTAGCTGGAGAAGATGGCTTCACTACTGAACCATTGGTATTAAAAGTGTACAATCCTACAGATTTTCCTACTACAAATAGTACTGGAGGAGTTAACACAAACGTAAAAACATACAATTGGAACCCTAGAGCAGTAACTTTATTAGACGGAAGTGAAACTGCTAATGGAACAAAAAGAGCTGTTTTAAAAATATCATATTCAAAAGAAAAATAAGAAATTGTTATGTGTGGAATTACAGGTTATATAGGTCATAGAGATGCTTATCCTATTGTAATCAATGGTCTAAAGCGTTTAGAATATAGAGGGTATGATAGTGCAGGAATCATGATGTATGATGGAAAAACAATGCACCTGTCAAAAACTAAAGGAAAAGTTTCTGATTTAGAAATAATTACCAATAAAGAAGAAGAGCGAAAAGTTGGGAAAATAGGGATAGGACACACACGTTGGGCTACTCACGGTGTGCCTAATGATGTAAACTCACACCCTCATTTTTCTCAATCTGGTGATTTAGTTATTGTTCATAATGGTATCATTGAAAATTATGATACCATTAAAAAAGAACTAATATCAAGAGGTTACGAATTTAAAAGTGATACAGATACAGAAGTTTTAGTAAACCTTATTGAAGAAGTTAAAAAAAGTGAAGGCTGTAAACTAGGTAAAGCTGTTCAAATTGCCCTAACTAATGTAATTGGAGCTTATGCAATTGCTGTTTTCGATAAAACTAAACCAAATGAGTTAGTAGTAGCTCGTTTAGGTAGCCCAATCGCTATTGGAGTTGGAAAAAACAACGAAGAGTTTTTTGTAGCTTCTGATGCTTCTCCTTTTATTGAGTATACCAAAGATGCTATTTACCTTGAAGATGGTGAATTAGCTATCATTAAAAAAGATAAAGGAATTAAAGTTCACAAGATTGAAAACGATAAAGAAATCGATGCGAACATTCAAAAGTTACAGCTAAGCTTAGAGCAGATAGAGAAAGGTGGGTATGACCACTTTATGCTAAAAGAAATTTACGAGCAACCTAAAGCCATTATCGATACGTATAGAGGTAGAATGTTAGCTAACGAGGGAATTATCCGAATGGCTGGTGTTGATGATAATATGTCTAAATTTTTAAATGCAGACAGAATTATTATTGTTGCTTGTGGTACGTCTTGGCATGCAGGGCTAGTTGGCGAGTATCTTTTTGAAGATATGGCTCGTATTCCCGTTGAAGTAGAGTATGCTTCTGAATTTAGATATCGTAATCCTATCATCACTCCAAATGATGTTGTGATTGCTATTTCTCAATCAGGAGAAACTGCAGATACTTTAGCAGCCATTAAATTGGCAAAATCTATGGGAGCTTTCGTATTCGGAGTTTGTAATGTAGTAGGTTCTTCTATTGCTAGAGAAACACATGCTGGAGCATATACTCATGCTGGACCAGAAATTGGAGTAGCTTCTACAAAAGCATTTACAACACAAATAACCGTACTTTCTTTAATAGCTTTAAAATTAGCGCAAGCTAAAGGAACTTTATCTACATCAGCTGTAAACACTTATTTACAAACAATGCAGCAAATTCCTGCGCAAGTAGAGAATTTATTGAAAATTGATGCTCAAGTTAAAGAAATAGCAGCTGTATATAAAGACGCTAAAAACTGTTTATATTTAGGTAGAGGTTTTAACTTCCCTGTTGCTTTAGAAGGAGCCTTAAAATTAAAAGAAATCTCTTATATCCATGCTGAAGGGTACCCTGCAGCAGAAATGAAACACGGGCCTATCGCATTAATTGATGAAAATATGCCTGTTTTCGTAATTGCAACTAGTAGAGGTCATTATGAAAAGGTAGTAAGTAACATCCAAGAGATTAAATCAAGAAGCGGTAAAATTGTGGCTATTGTTACTGAAGGCGATGAAACTGTTAAAGAAATTGCAGATCATGTGATTGAAATCCCTGATACTGAAGAAGCATTTACACCTTTATTAACCACAATACCACTACAGCTATTATCATATCACATAGCTGTAATGTTAGGTAAAAATGTAGATCAACCAAGAAACTTAGCAAAATCAGTTACAGTAGAGTAACAAATTGATTTTAATTCAAAATATAAATCCTGAGAAATTCTCAGGATTTTTTTTATGCTTATTTTTAAAATTTAAAAAGTTTATAACCTAAAACTAACCTTACTAATTAATAATTATTCTTAAAATTTCTGAATAAAATTAACAACCAAAACAGAAAGCAAGTAATTAATTGAAAAAAGATAAATAGAATGAATAAAAAAGACAACTTTTCTCAATATTAACTACATGTAAACTACCTTAAAACTTCTTATTCTTTTACCATTAAACAATATTTTATTAATCAATGAAAAAGATCTAGATTACTCATTTGCAATACTTTTACTACATCAAACTTTAATTCATAAACTTAAAAAAAAACTCTAAATCTCTAAAAAATGAAAAAGTTATTCGTATTAGTATTCGTTACCTTAATGAGCACTTCAGTATTTTCTACAAACGAAAATCCTTCTAAAAAAGAAGAAATCAGAACTAAAATTGTTGAGTTACTAGGTAACCCAAACTTTATCCTTGATGAGGAAGTAAAAACTACTGTTGAATTTTTAATTAATAAAAACGGTGAGATTGTTATATTGAACGTTAACTGTAATACTGAACAAATTTGTCAGTATGTAAAAAGCAGGTTGAACTATAAATTGATTAGTAAAAAATCAACATTAAAAAATAGCTTTTATAAGATGCCCTTAACCATAAAGAGCTCTTTAAAATAGCACATTTTCATTCCCCTAGTAAAAAATAAAACCTCATAGATATCTATGAGGTTTTTACTTTATATATGTGCAATTTATTACACAGCTCCTTGATCTAACATTGCATCAGCAACTTTAACGAAACCTGCAACATTTGCTCCTTTAACATAATCAACATATCCACCTTCTTGTGTACCGTACTTAACACAAGCTTCGTGAATATTATTCATGATTGAATGTAATTTAGCATCCACCTCTTCACGAGTCCAAGATAAACGTAATGAGTTTTGAGACATTTCCAATCCTGAAGTAGCAACTCCACCAGCATTAGATGCTTTTCCTGGTGCAAATAATATTTTTGCCTTTTGGAATACTTCGATCGCTTCTGGAGTAGAAGGCATATTCGCTCCTTCAGCAACACAAATACATCCATTAGCAACTAAAGATTTAGCCTCTTCACCATTTAACTCATTTTGAGTTGCACAAGGTAATGCTACGTCACATTTAGTTCCCCATGGTCTTTCTCCGGCAAAAAACTTAGCTGATGGGTATTGGTCTACATATTCACTAATACGTCCACGCTTTACATTCTTTAACTCCATTACAAAAGCTAATTTTTCAGCATCAATACCTGCTTCATCATAAATATATCCTGAAGAATCAGACATTGTAACTACTTTTGCTCCTAATTGAGTTGCCTTTTCTGTTGCATACTGTGCCACATTACCAGATCCAGAAACCACCACAGTTTTTCCTTCAAAAGAATCTCCTTTAGTTTTTAACATGTTTTCAGCAAAATATACATCTCCGTAACCTGTAGCTTCAGGACGAATTAACGACCCTCCCCAAGTAGCTCCTTTACCTGTTAAAACACCTGTAAATTCGTTTCGTAAACGTTTGTACTGACCAAACATGTAACCAATTTCACGACCTCCAACACCGATATCTCCAGCAGGCACATCCGTATCAGGACCAATATGTCGTGCTAATTCAGTCATAAAAGATTGACAAAATGCCATAACTTCACGATCAGATTTACCTTTAGGGTTAAAATCAGACCCTCCTTTACCTCCACCCATTGGTAAGGTAGTTAATGAGTTTTTGAACACTTGTTCAAACCCTAAGAATTTTAAAATTGATAAGTTTACTGATGGGTGAAAACGTAAACCTCCTTTGTAAGGACCGATAGCCGAGTTAAATTCTACTCTATACCCTCTGTTTACTTGAGTTTCTCCGTTATCATCAACCCAAGGCACTCTAAACATAATAGTACGCTCAGGCTCTACCATACGTTCTAATAACTTTTTACCTTGATATTTTGGATTGTTTTCTATAAACGGAATTACTGTTTCTGCTACTTCATGTACAGCTTGCAAAAACTCTGGTTCATATGCATTACGTTCTTTAACGTAATCCATAAATGCATTTATTTTAGATTCCATAAATTTAGTTGTTCTGTATTTTTTTAATTTTACTATACAAATATAATTAATTTACTATTTTTTAATTTCCATTTCATTGGTTATTTTCTTTGTTTTACTAGTACTACAGTAAACACTCTTAAATTCTCTTTTATTTTAACAAAAAAACGTAAATTTGCCACTTAACTTTTGGATAGATTATGTTAGACAAGGTAAAAGAATTGATTGGAGAGGTAAATGCTTTTAATACTACTTCAAAAGAAGAAATTGAAGCATTTAGAATTAAATATTTAGGAAGCAAAGGAATTTTAAAGGATTTATTTGCTGAATTTAAGAATGTACCTAACGACCAAAAGAAAGAATTTGGTCAAACTATCAATTTACTTAAAACTTCTGCTGAAGATAAAGTAAACACTTTAAAAGAGGCTATAGAAAATGCTGTTGAAGAAAAAGGTGTTTATGGCGATTTAACACGTCCATCAGAGCCAATTAACTTAGGTTCGCGCCACCCAATTTCATTAGTAAAAAATCAAATTATCGAAGTATTTAACCGTATTGGTTTTACTGTTTCTGAAGGACCGGAAATTGAAGATGATTGGCATAACTTTACTGCCTTAAACTTACCAGAATATCACCCAGCACGTGATATGCAAGATACTTTCTTCATTGAAAAGAATCCTGATACTTTATTAAGAACACATACCTCATCGGTGCAAGTGCGCTATATGGAAAACAACGAACCTCCAATTCGTACAATTTCTCCAGGGCGTGTGTTTAGAAATGAAGATATTTCTGCACGTGCACACTGTATTTTCCACCAAGTAGAGGGATTATACATTGACACTGATGTTTCTTTTGCTGACTTAAAACAAACCTTATTATACTTTACCAAAGAAATGTTTGGTAAATCTAAAATACGTTTACGTCCGTCATATTTCCCATTTACTGAGCCTAGTGCTGAAGTAGATATTTATTGGGGATTAGAAACTGAAACCGATTACAGAATCACCAAAGGAACTGGTTGGTTAGAGATTATGGGATGTGGTATGGTAGATCCTAATGTATTAAAAAACTGTAATATCGATCCAACTAAATATAGTGGTTATGCCTTCGGAATGGGTATTGAGCGTATTGCAATGTTGTTATACCAAATTCCAGATATTCGTATGTTCTACGAAAACGACAAGCGTTTCTTAGAACAGTTTAAATCTGTTATTTAATTTTAATAATTTGATTAAGAACACTCTTATTTTACTTGTTTCAAGTATCGGATTAATTATTTTAGGATTCAATGCTTTCTTTGAATTTATTCCTTTTGAAAGTCAAAGAGTTAAATATATTATTATACTAATACTCTTAATAATTAATTTTATTTTTTTAATTAAGAAAACTAACAAAGACATAAAACAATAGTTTCGAAATGAAGAAAGATATTGAAATCCCTAAGGTAACAGATGTAGAAATAGCCGTTGTTTTAGAAACAAATGAAATCGATAACAAAGAGGATTGGAATGTATACATTCTTAACAAGAAAGATGTTGATTTAGAAATGGTAGTTATTGTTTCTCAAGGATTCTCAGACACTAAAACCACTTCTGTTTTCCGAAGAAAAATAGACATGCTTCCTGCAAATAGTTATCAAAAGTTTGAGTTAATGCAACCTGAGTTATTTGATTTAGACAATCGTTTTCAGGTAACTTTCTTTGAAAACAACAGACTACATGACAAAACCTTTATTTTTCAAGCCGAGACTATTCAAGAGGGCTTTTTAAGAGATATTGAATTCTTAGGAAAAAGAGGAATTGTTTGTAAATAAAAATTCACAATAGAACGATAGTTGTTAATTCACAGCTATCGTTCTTTTTTTACTATCACTTTTTAGTATTTTCGTAAAAATCCTATTTCATGTTTTTAAACATTCAAGACTTAGTTGCACAATTTTCTTCTTGGGTATGGGGAATTCCCTTACTAATTTTATTAATTGGTGGTGGTTTATATCTATTCATCTATTCAGGGTTGGTTCCTTTTAGATATATAGGACATGCCATTGCTATTTTAAGAGGGAAATATGATAAAGCCGATTCTCCTGGAGATTTATCGCATTACGAAGCTTTATCTTCTGCCATTGCAGCAACAGTCGGAATGGGAAATATCAGTGGTGTTGCCATTGCTATTGCAACAGGTGGACCAGGAGCTATTTTTTGGATGTGGGTAAGTGCTTTTGTTGGTATGGCTACTAAGTTTTTTACCTGTAGCTTGTCGGTTATGTATCGTGGAAAAGATGAAGATGGAAACGTAAAAGGTGGACCAATGTATGTTATTACTGAAGGACTTGGAAAAAAATGGAAACCCTTGGCTATATTTTTCTCAACTGCTGGGTTGATAGGAACGTTGCCTGCTTTTCAAGCAAACCAACTTACACAAACACTAGTAGATGTTTTTCAAGTACACGAAACCAATCATTTTACTGCTAAATTATTATTAGGTATCTCCACTGCTATTATTGTAGCTATGGTGATTTTTGGAGGAATTAAACGAATTGGTAGTGTTGCAGGAAAATTAGTACCAGTAATGGTTGTGGTTTATTTACTTACTGTTTTAACAATATTGTTTTTACGGTTAGAACAAGTTCCTGCTATTTTTTCTTTAATTTTTGAAGATGCTTTTTCAGGAAAATCTGTTTTAGGAGGTGCTTTAGGAGTTTTGATAATCACTGGAGTAAAACGTGCTGCGTTTTCTAACGAAGCAGGATTAGGTACTGCACCTATGATGCACGGAACAGCTAAAACAAAAGAGCCAATTCGAGAAGGATTGGTTGCTATGTTAGGACCAGCTATTGACACCTTGTTAGTTTGTTCTTTAACTGCATTAGCTATTTTGGCTTCAGGAGTTTGGAAAGGTTTTAAAGGTAACGGAATTTCTATGACTTTAGCTGCATTTGATGCTGTGCTTCCTCACAACATAGGAAGTGTTATTTTAACCATTTGTGTATTGATTTTTGCTTTTTCAACCCTATTCACCTACTCTTTTTACGGATTTAGTTGTTTAAGTTTTTTAACCAATACCAAAATTGGAAAATCATACAACTACATTTATATCATTACTATTGTAATTGCCTCTATTATAAAATTAGACTTTGTAATTAACTTAATTGATAGCGCCTATGCCCTAATGGCAATTCCTACTGTACTTTCAACACTAATTTTAGCACCAAAAGTAAAAAGAGAAGCTACAAAGTATTTTCAGAATTTAAAAATGAATGAGTTTTAGCACCATTTCTGAAAAGCAAAAATGACAAGTAGTAATTTTCCGTTTGTGTTGTTAGCTTTACTCTCTGCCTATAGGGTAATCTTCGTAAAAATCTTCAAAAGTTTTATTTGTGGTATAATGGTCTCGTAGTACTTTGTACACCATTAAAACTAATAATAATTGACCTATCACCGTAAGTACAAACACCCAACTAAAACCTATTTTAGCAAAAGCCAAAGCAGTTAGCACCAATAAAAAAACAGTGGTAAACAACACCAAAAACATCGCTGAATTCTTCATAATCAAGATATTACTCTATAATTTACAAAAAAATCAATAAATGACATAGCTCATATTGTTTAAAATAAGTAAATTTTAATTTTAAATATGTAAGGTTTTATTTACATTTGTATAAAAATTATAGAATTATGAATTTTCAAGTATTACCAAATTGGTGTAAGAAAATAGGTTTAATCACATTTGTAAGTGGTGCTTTTATTGAAGGAAGAGATGCTTTTATTGAAGGTGCTACAGGTAAACCTTATCATTCACTTCAAGAATCAGGAGTTTTTACTTTTAGAGAGTATTTTGGAGAAAGTTTAATGCACTTTTTTGGTATTCTCTCATTAATTGGAATGGTTATTTATGTATTATCAAAAGAAAAAATAGAAGATGATTATATTGACAAGCTACGTTTAGAATCTTACCAAATTACAGCTCTGCTTGGATTAAGTGTTACAATAGTACTCTATACTTTTTCAAAAGATATAAAACTGACGTTAGATTACTTTATAATTTTATTTTTATGGACATACTTAATAACTTTTGCCATTAAAAAAAGACTTTAGTAACATGAAAAACCTAATAAAAGTAGAAAGAGCTCGCCACAACCTAACTCAAGGTGTTTTAGCTGAAAAATTAGGAGTATCTAGGCAAACCATACATGCTATAGAAACTAATAAATTTAATCCTTCGGTAACACTCGCTATAAAAATGGCGCGCTTTTTTAATGTTACTGTAGAATATTTATTTGAGATAGAAGAAGTAGACTAATTCTCTAAAAAATCCTTAACGTTTTTTTAGCGCATCTCCTTCAAAAAGTAATCCTTCAAAACCAGTTTTCATGAAATTTCTAATGTTTTGATGATCTGTTCCTTCAGGATTTTTTAAAACATCTTCAAAATAATACTGTCCAAAACAAGCCAAGGTTTCTTCTTTACTAAACCCCTGTTGTATAGCAAACGAAAACACTTTACATGAACCTTGATTTTTTTCAGCTTCATTGTATAAATCTCCATTTTTAAAGGCAGTGGGTGTAAAATTATATACGTTTTCAATCACTGACATAGTATCAGAAAACTCTACTTTTTCTGGTGTACTTTGTATTGTTTGTTTAAATATGTCTAGTCTCATTTAAAAAAGGTTTTATGCTGCAAAACAAAAGATTAAAACTCATAAAAACTAACCCGTAGTAATTTTTTACAAACTAACATTTATAGTTAAATTTGCACAGCAAAAATTTCAAGAAATGTACAGAACGCATACTTGTGGTGAACTAAGAGCATCGCACATCAATACTGAAGTAACCCTTTCTGGTTGGGTACAAAAATCACGTGATAAAGGTTTTATGATTTGGGTAGATTTACGTGATCGTTACGGAATTACACAGTTAATTTTCGACGAAGAACGTACTTCTAAAGAGTTAATGGATAAAGCAAAGACCTTAGGACGTGAGTTTGTAGTACAAGTAACTGGTAAAGTTATTGAGCGTCAATCTAAAAATGCCAATATTCCAACAGGTGATGTAGAAGTTTTAGTATCAAACTTGGAAATTTTAAACGAAGCTAAGTTACCACCTTTTACTATTGAAGATGAAACTGACGGTGGTGAAGATATTCGTATGAAATATCGTTATTTAGATATCCGTCGTAACCCAGTAAAAAACAGCTTGGTTTTCCGCCATAAAGTATCGATGGAAGTTCGTAAATATTTATCTGACAAAGGATTTATTGATGTAGAAACTCCATATTTAATTAAATCCACTCCAGAAGGAGCACGTGATTTCTTAGTGCCTTCACGTATGAATGCAGGACAATTTTACGCATTACCTCAATCACCACAAACCTTTAAGCAGTTATTAATGGTAGGTGGAATGGATAAATACTTTCAGATTGTTAAATGTTTTAGAGATGAAGATTTACGTGCCGATCGTCAACCAGAATTTACACAGATAGACTGTGAAATGGCGTTTGTTGAGCAAGAAGATATTTTAGAGATTTTCGAAGGAATGACGCGTCATTTACTAAAAGAAATCAACGGAGTTGAAGTGGAAAAATTCCCAAGAATTACGTTTGATGAAGCAATGCGTAAGTATGGAAATGACAAACCAGATATTCGCTTCGGGATGGAATTTGGCGAGTTAAACGAAGTTGCACAACACAAAGACTTTAAAGTATTTAACGATGCTGAGTTGGTAGTAGGAATTGCAGTACCAAGAGGAAACTCATACACTCGTAAAGAAATTGATAAATTAATCGATTGGGTAAAGCGTCCACAAGTAGGAGCTTTAGGAATGGTATATGTTAAATGCAACGAAGATGGAAGCTTTAAATCATCGGTAGATAAATTCTACGATCAAGACGATTTAGCAAAATGGGCTGAAGCTACTGGAGCTAAAGCAGGAGATTTAATCTGTATCCTTTCAGGAAATAAAAATAAAGTTCGCGCACAATTAAGCGCTTTACGTATGGAAATGGCAGAACGTTTAGGTTTACGTAAGTCTGATGAGTTTGCTCCATTGTGGGTAATTGACTTCCCGTTATTAGAGCTAGACGAAGAAACAGGTCATTACCACGCAATGCACCACCCATTTACGTCTCCAAAACCAGGTCAATTAGCATTATTAGACACAGAACCAGGAGCTGTTAAGGCGAACGCTTACGATTTAGTATTAAACGGAAATGAAATTGGTGGAGGTTCTATCAGAATCCACGATAAAGAAACTCAGGCTATCATGTTTAAACACCTAGGATTTACCGAAGAAGAAGCAAAAGCTCAATTCGGATTCTTAATGGATGCTTTCGAATACGGAGCGCCACCACACGGAGGATTAGCTTTTGGCTTAGATAGATTGGTAGCTATTTTAGGAGGTCAAGAAACAATTAGAGATTTTATTGCCTTCCCAAAAAACAATTCAGGTCGTGATGTAATGATCGATGCACCTGCAACTATAGACGATGAACAACTACAAGAATTAAGCATCAAACTAGATGTAAAAGCCTAAAAATAAAAACCCTGCAAATTATGCAGGGTTTTTTATTACCTTTAATGTACAAATCGTTACACTTCTTGAAAAAAACTAAACCTCAGAAAAACTAATCAATAATATTATGAAACAAATCGTTTCAAAAAAACTGAATGAACTAGAATCAACTGCTATTTGTGGTAATGACATCAGCTCTTCTGTTTTGTATGTATCTGCTTTAGCAATAGCCTTTGCTGGTCAATATGCTTGGATAACTCTTTTAATTGTATCGGTTGTACTTTTCTTATTTCGGAAAATTTATGGTGAAGTTGTTGGTGCGATGCCTCTAAACGGAGGAGCCTACAATGCTCTATTGAATACGACAAGTAAAATGATGGCCTCATTTGCTGCAACATTAACCATCCTTTCTTATATGGCTACTGCTGTAATTTCTGCCAATGAAGCTATTCATTACCTACATCATTTAATTCCTTCTATGCCTATTATAATAGCAACCATAGGTCTTTTATTATTTTTTGCTTTATTAACTATTGGTGGTATTACCGAATCGGCTAAAGTAGCGGTTGGTATATTTTTATTTCATTTATTATCACTAGTTGTACTAACCTTATTTATTGTATTTTATTTATCTCAAAACGGTATAGATATTCTTTTTAAAAACTGGGGACATCAATCAGAAAACAGTATTTGGTATGCTATATTTTTTGGTTTTGCAGCTTCAATGTTAGGAGTTTCTGGTTTTGAAAGTTCAGCAAATTTTGTTGAAGAACAGCAAAAAGGGGTGTTTCCAAAAACACTAAAAAACATGTGGATAATCGTAAGCATTATCAACCCTTTAATGGCAATTTTTGCTTTATCTCTATTCGCAATTCCTGTATTACAAAGTGCAGATTACCAAAACACTTTACTAGTTCAAATGGGGGATTTTGTTGGTGGTGAATGGGTAGCTGCTATTATTGCTGTTGATGCTTTTTTGGTTTTGAGTGGTGCTGTTTTAACTAGTTTTGTGGGTGTTACAGGACTCTTAGAGCGTATGACTCTAGACCGTATCATGCCTCGATTCTTTTTAAAGAAAAACAAAAGAGGAAGTTCATACCGAATCATTATTTTATTCTTTATTCTAGCAGTTTCTGTATTAATCATAACTAATGGAAATGTAGGTTTACTGGCTGGTGTATATACAATTTCATTTTTATCAGTAATGGCTTTATTTGCCATAGGAAACATTCTATTAAAAATAAGAAGAAACCAATTACCTAGACCAGAAAAAGCTACTTGGGCATCTGTTATTTTAGCTATTATAGCCGTGTCTTCTGCCCTTGTTGGTAACATCTTAATGGATCCTAAAGGCGATTTACCAAGCAACACTGTAGTCTTCTTAGATTATTTTATTCCTACAATTATTTTTGTCATTATTATGCTAAACCGTACGGTTTTACTAAAACTAGTACTACAGGTAATTTATGCAATATTTAATCCATTAAGAAGGTTCGTTTTTAACGTAGATAAAAAAATTACACAAACTGTAAATAAAATAAATGATCAAGAATTTGTGTTTTTTACTAAAGGCGACAATATCGCTACTCTTAACAAAGTAATGTTATACATTATTAGAAATGAACATACTAAAAAAATAAAAATTGTACTGGCTTTAGAAAAAGGGCAAACTATCCCTAAAAACCTACCAAGTGAAATTACATTCTTAGATAAAGAATACCCTGAAATTAAAGTTGATTTTCAAGTAATTGAAGGAAAATTTTGCCCAGAATTAATCAAAGAATTATCCGAAAAATGGAATATCCCAATTAATTTCATGTTTATAGGAGCTCCTAGTGAAAAGTTCCCTTATAAAGTAGAAGAACTAGGCGGTGTACGCTTAATTGTATAATAAATTATTAATAAATTAAAAAGATGGTATTATCTTTATTTATTCATAACTAGGTTTTCATATATCAACTAAGGCTCTGAAGCACAATGCTATCATCAAAAGAAATTTACAAGAAAATACTTGTTTGGAGGTATAAACATATTTCTGAACGTCAATTTATCTATATATTGAGTGTTTTAGTGGGTTTTTTAGCGGGTTTAGGTACGTTAATCTTAAAAAACCTTACTTTCTTTTTCCATAATATTTTGGAAGACGGTCTTATTGAAGAATACCATCATTCACTATACTTTATATTTCCTATTATCGGACTATTTTTAGTGTACGGCATTAAAAAATATGTGATAAAAAAAGATATTGGTCACGGTATTTCTACCACCCTACAATCTATTTCCAAAAAAAACGGAATTATAGAACGTTACAAAATGTATGCGTCACTTATTACCGCACCTATAACTGTTGGTTTTGGAGGATCAGCAGGACTACAAGGACCTGCTGTAAGTACAGGAGCAGCTTTGGGATCTGGAGTAGCACAGCTATTTCATATGAACATGAGAACCCGAATGTTATTAATTGGTTGTGCAACCGCTGGGGCTATGTCGTCTATGTTTAAAGCACCCATTGCTGCTATTATTTTTGCAGTAGAAATTTTCAGTTTAGATATCGCTTTTGCATCCTTAGTTCCGTTATTATTAGCTTCAGTTTCGGCTGTAATAACGTCTTATTTCTTTTTGGGGAAAGATGTATTATTTAGTGTAAAACTACAACAAGCTTTTGAAATTAACGACCTAATGTTTTACGTTGTTCTAGCCATTTTTACAGGTTTTTCATCAGTATATTTTTCAAAAATATATTTCAGAATTACAAATTTTTTCAAAAAATACACTCCTTTTAAACGTTTGGTTTTTGGGGGCATTGCTATTGGTTTAATGCTTTTCTTAATTCCTCCGTTATATGGTGAAGGATATGGAATCATCAATAACCTACTCTCAGAAAATGCTCCTGAAGCATTAAAAAGTATTCACTACAATATCGATTTTGAAAATGTATGGATGGTCATCATTTTTTTGTTAATTATCGGAATTTTTAAAGCGATTGCTATGACCACCACTTTTGCTGCTGGTGGAGTTGGAGGAATCTTCATTCCTACATTAGTAATGGGAAGCACTTTAGGAAACGTGGTTGCAAAAGTCATCAATCAATTTGGATTTGATGTTTCTGAAACCAATTTTACATTGATTGGTATGACAGGCTTAATGGCAGGAGTACTACACGCCCCCTTAACCGCAATTTTCTTAATTGCTGAAATCACGGGAGGTTACGATTTATTCGTTCCTCTTATGTTGGTTGCCGCCGTTTCATTTGCTATCACCAAATATTTTGTGTCAAATTCTATTTATACAATTGAATTAGCCGAACGTGGAGAATTATTTACACATAACAAAGACAAAAATGTGATGATGATGATGAGAATGAGTCAAGTTATTGAGAAAAACTTTGTAAAAATCCATCCTGAAATGAATCTTGGCGACATGCTAAAACAAGCCGTAGCAAAATCGAAACGCAATATTTTTCCCGTGGTTGATGATGAAAACAAATTTATAGGAATTGTTTTGTTGGATGATATCCGTCCTATGATGTTTAATCAGGAATTGTACGAAGCCACCAAAGTGAGAGACATCATGAAAATTGCCCCGGCCATTATTTTTTACAACGATACCACCGAAAAAGTGATGGAAAAATTTAAAGAAAGTGGCGCGTGGAATCTACCCGTAGTTAAAAACGGGGTATATGTTGGCTTTATCTCTAAATCAAAACTACTTTCGGTTTACCGTAAAAAATTATTAGAAGTTACTGTTTAGCTAAAAACTGAACCATTTTATCTGGAAAATCGGTAAAAGCACCATCAATATTTGCTTCAAAAAAGAGTACTTGCATCATTTCTTCAAAAGAAGAAAACTCTTCTAACTGATCAGCTCTAAACGTATACGGATGTATTTGTAACTTGAGTTTATGAGCATCTTCAACTAAGGTTGTGAACTGCCACTTCCCGTCTACTTTTTTATCTAATATTTGTTTGTACCAAGGCCCTAATCCGTCTGCATAGGTTGCAAAGTGTGATAATTGTTTCGTCTCCTCAGGAAACTCAATTAATTGCACTAAAAATAAGTCTGATTGTAATTCAGTACGCACTCGCTCTAACTCTTTTGCATCAAAACACTGAAACATACATTTATCTTTCTTTGTTTTATATCCGTATTCAGAAAGAATATCTAAAGTGATTTTAGCAATATCCTTCCCATTTTCATGATGAAATCTTGGATTCTTTATTTCAGGGTAAATCCCGATATTTTTTCCAGTAGAAGCATTTAATCCCTGAATCAATTCTATTTCTTGTTGTAAAGAGTGAAGTTTAAAATTTCCTTTCCCTTTCGGAAATCGATTCGGGTACACTTGCTCTCCCGTCTTCGTATTGAAACGTTCTGTAACATTTAGTTGCTGCAATTCATCAAAAGTAAAATCAACCACATAAAAACGTCCATCTTCTCTTTTTCTTTCAGGAAATTTTTGGGCAACATCTGTAACATCATCCAACTCAATATCATGAATTACAATAGGAACATCATCTTTACTCAATACCAAATCTTGTTCAATATAATCAGGATTCATTGCATAGGCCATTGCTTTGGCTTCCATAGTATGTTCAGGTAAATATCCTGAAGCTCCTCGATGTGCTATGACTATTTTTGTATTCATATTTTTTGTTTTTTTTACAGGTGTACATCCGAAGAAAATACTAAAAAAAAGAAAGGTACAAATTCGTTTCATTGGTTATAAATAGACTTGAACGGTTAAAGCTATCATTGTAAAAACAGTTAAAATAATTACTAATGGAATTACAAATTTTAACCATTTATCGTATCCTACTTTTACTATGGCCAACGAAGCTAAAATTAACCCTGTAGGATTGATAAAAGCAAACAGACCCATTCCATATTGATAAGCATTTACAATTACTTCTCTACCTACTCCAACCGTATCTGCCAAAGGCGACATAATTGGCATCGTTAACACCGCCATTCCTGATGAACTCGGAATAAAAAATGATAATCCTGAGTAAATAAAAAGCATCACATTTGTGAAAATTCCTTTGGACATTCCTGTGGTAAACTCACTTGCATGTTGTAAGATGGTGTCACTTATCAATCCTTGCTCCATTAACACCGAAACACCACGAGCAATACCAATAATAAAAGCTACTCCTAATAAATCGTTTGCTCCTTTTATAAAAGTCGTCACAAAATTTTCTTCCTTCATTTTTGCTAAGAAACCAATTAAAATAGCTCCGATTAAAAATACCACTGTCATTTCTTCAAACCACCATCCTAAACGAGAAACTCCGTAAATCATAATCACAAAACATATTGCAAAAACAGTTAATATGATACGTAATCTTCCTGTTAATCTGTGTGTATTTGATGTTGAGCTCCCAAAAAGACCTTCTATCATTTCTTTTTGATCATAAATAATTGATTTTGTTGGGTCTTTTTGAACCTTGTTCGCATAACGCAAAATATAAATCACACAAATAATTATTCCTCCGATTAACATTAATAACCTTCCTGTAAAACCTGTTGTCCAATTAATTCCAGCTGCATCTGAAGCGATAATCACACTAAACGGGTTTACTGTTGAACACATAGTGCCAATTGAAGAACCAATATATACACAAGCTAAAGCTACAATTGCATCATATTTTGCTGCTAAAAATATCGGAATTAGAATTGGATAAAAAGCAATGGTTTCTTCAGCTAACCCAAAAGTTGTTCCTCCAACAGCAATTAAGGTAGTTACTACAAAAATTAACCAATATTCTTTTCCCTTCAGTGTTTTTGCTAACCACGAAATACCTGCGTCAAAAGCTCCGGTGAAGTTCATTATTCCTATAATACCTCCTAAAATTAACACAAACAAGATAATATCTGAAGATTGAATAATTCCTTTTATTGGTGATTTAAAAAAATCTAAAAATCCTTGAGGCTTTGGATCTAATTGAGTGTAAGTTCCTGGTACACTAATTGGTTTCGCAATATCTCCATTCGTGAATTTTTCTAACGGAATTTTAATTCCCAAACCTTCCAAGGTTTCTTGGTTTGCGGGCATTGTTTTTTCTTCTTCTAAATGTTTATAAACAAAAGAGTTTCTAGCTTCTTGATACTGCAAAGTATCATACTTACCCGCAGGTATAAACCATGTTAAAATAGCAACAAAACCTGCTATTAATAACAAAATAGTGTGTGGCGTTGGGAATTTTATATTTTTCAATGTGCACTGTTTTATTTGAGCTGTTAAAAATATAAAAAAAGCCAAGAGCTTAATATCTCTTGGCTTTATAATAATTAAAAATAATTATTGAGAACGTCTTTTTTAAAGACTTTGGTTTATTTTCTAGTTTAACATAGAAGCTCTCGCACCTCCTGAAGCAAATAAAGCTCTCATTCTGTTACGTTGACCATCAGTAAACATGTACATACAAGCATCGTTAGTATAGTCCATGTAGTTCATAGTCATGTCAGCAGTTTGACAATTAACTGTTGGATAAGTTGGACATCCGTAGTTTGCACCATCAGAAGATGGAGTATCAGCTACGAAATCGTCTTGACGACATCTTCCGTCTCCCCAAATGTGACGTAAGTTTAAGTAGTGCCCAACCTCATGCGTTGCAGTTCTACCCATGTTATATGGAGCAGAAGAACCTCCTGGTAAGCTTCCTGCTAATAACACAACTCCATCAGTAGCAGAGTTACCTCCTGGGAATTGCGCATATCCTAAGATACCTCCACCTATTTCACATACCCAAATGTTTAAGTGAGTTGAAGGAGTAATTGGAGGATAAGCAGCCTTTACAGCATCGTTAGTTCCCCAAGAAGACTTAGGATCATCATGTCTAAAAGTACCTGCTAATGTAAATTGAATTCCTGTATTTGTTGCATCATTAATAAAATCAGTAGCTCCTGAAGGTAGTTGATTTGTATTTGTACTACTAAAATCATCATTCAACACATTCATTTGTGCTTGAATTTGAGAATTTGTAACACTATTTGAGTTTGGTAAAACAACGTGTACGTATACAGGAATGTTAATAGTACCTAATCCATCTTCGATTGGTAATACATCTACATCGCTACTTCCTGATCCGCCACCTCCTGGCTTACCTTTAGCTGTTGTTAACTTTCTTGTAGCATACTCAATATCATACATTTTCTTGTATAATCCTGGGTTCTCTTTCACTTGTCTGTTTAAAACTCTCATTGAGTGACATTGCTCACTTCCTCCTTTATGAGAAACTTCTTCAGTTTCTACATAGAAATCGCTCATGTCGATTGCTTCTTGATTAGGTACAGCATCGTCTTTTGAGTTTTCCTGACATCCTACTAGTACAGATGCAGCTACAGCTAGTGTTAAAAAAATTCTTTTCATGTTGTGAAAAATTAAAAAAATTAGTTATACAAAAATGCCCCTACGGCATTAATTCTGTTAAAAAAATATAACAAACAAGAATTACATAATTTAAAGTGTTAAATACTTGTTTTATTAATAATATTTTGAAGGGTTTCTTTAACGATGTGCAATATATGATTTTTTTTCAATGCTAAAAAAAAGTTAAAAAAAAGTTAATTTCTTAGGTTTTATCACTTTGGAACATACATTTTTTAACATTATTTAAATGTTAAAATTTAACAACAACAAAGAAAAAACATCAATTTTAAACAATTTAAATCGTGAATATGGCATTTTTAAGAACTAGAAGATATATTTTCTACAATAAAATACATGAATTTAAAATCATCCAAAAAACATATATTTACATTCAGTTATTAAAAAATAATTATGGAAAACTCATTTGAACCAAAAGTGCTTGTAGCACACGTTTCAGAAGCTGACAGAATAGCTTTTTACAAAAAGACATACACACACGTTGCTGGTGGTGTATTATTATTCGTTTTATTTGAATATTTATTTTTACAAAGTGCCACAATTGTTGAATTCGCCTTATCAATGACCCAAGGTTACAAGTGGCTATTATTACTTGGTGGTTTTATGTTAGTTACTAGCTACGCTGAAAGTACCGCTTTAAAAACTTCGGATAAAAACTTGCAATACTTAGCCTATTCAGGGTATGTTTTTGCCCAAGCTTTTATTTTTATACCCTTAATTTACATTGCTATTTCTTATACCAACAACTTTGATATAATAAAACAGGCAGGAATTGTAACACTTGCATTATTTGTTGGAATATCTTCAATTGTATTTATAACAAAAAAAGATTTTTCTTTTATCAGAGCAGGATTGTCTGTTGGATTTTTTATTGCAATAGGATTAATTATTGCTGGAGTTTTATTCGGCTTTAACTTAGGATTATGGTTTTCAGTTGGAATGTGTGTATTAGCAGCTGGTTCTATTTTGTATCAAACATCTAACTTAGTTCATAAATTCTCTACAGATGATTACATTCCTGCTGCACTAGGACTATTTGCTTCTTTGATGCTATTATTCTGGTATGTATTACAAATATTTATGTCAAGAGATTAATAAGAAACTATTATACTAAAAAAGCCTCCATTCGGAGGCTTTTTTTATTCTTATCTAAATTAAGTTCCTTTTAACTTAACATCATCTGTGCTTTCTTAACAGCACTTACCAATACATCAACTTCTTCTTTAGTATTATAAAAAGAAAAAGAAGCTCGTACTGTTCCTGGAATACAATAAAAATCCATAATAGGCTGTGCACAATGGTGTCCTGTACGAACTGCTACTCCTAGTTTATCTAAAATTGCACCAACATCATACGGATGGATTCCTTCTAAATTAAAAGATATTACTGATGTTTTATTAGAAGTACCGTAAATTTTCAATCCATCTATTTTTTCTAATTCTTGGGTTGCATACGATAACAATTCGTTTTCTTGCTTTTCTATGTTATCAAAACCAACTGAATTCATATAATCAATAGCAACTCCAAATGCTATTCCACCACAAATATTAGGTGTCCCAGCTTCAAACTTATGAGGCAATCCAGCGTAAGTAGTTTTTTCAAAAGTTACAGTTTCAATCATTTCTCCTCCTCCTTGGTATGGCGGTAATAACTGTAACAATTCTTCTTTTCCATACAGCATTCCAACACCTGTTGGCCCACACATTTTATGAGCTGAAGCTACATAAAAATCAGCATCTAATGCTTGAACATCTGGTTTTATGTGAGGTACCGCTTGTGCTCCATCAATCAACACATAAGCACCAAATTTATGAGCAGCGTGGATAATTTCTTTTACAGGATTAATTGTTCCCAATGCATTCGACACGTGGTTACAAAAAACTAATTTTGTTTTTGGATTCAATAATTCATGATAAATATCCATTCGTAGCGAACCATCTTCATCCATCGGAATTACTTTTAAAACAGCTCCTCTTTTTTCGCATAACATTTGCCAAGGCACAATGTTAGAATGATGCTCTAAAGCAGATACAATAATCTCATCACCCTCTTGTAAAATAGACGCAAAACCTGATGCCACAATATTAACCCCATGTGTTGTTCCTGATGTTAAAATAATTTCATAAGAATGCTTCGCATTGAAATGTTTTTGAATCTTAATTCTGGCTTCCTCATACTTATCAGTTGCTTCCTGACTTAATGTATGTACACCTCTATGAATATTTGCATTGTAATTAGAATAATAATCAACAATAGCATCAATTACTACCTGAGGTGTTTGCGAAGTTGCTCCGTTATCTAAATACACTAATTTTTTCCCATGTACTTCTCTATTTAAAATAGGAAAATCAGCTCGAATTTTATCTATACTAAACATGTAAAATATCAAATTTAGCACAAAGGTAGGGCTTGCGTTTCAAATACAAACATCAAACAATTAAATTCTTACATTTGCTAGAAACCGTGTTTTTTATGAAAAATTTTAAAAGAATACTTTTACTCGTTGTAATAGCCTTAGCTATTACGATTTATTACAACTATCCAAAGTTAAATATCCTTGCAGGATACTCTGCCAAAAACACTGCTTCATCAGTTTTTCTAGCAGGAAGAAGTTTAGAATTCACCGATGCAAACGACAATAATTTTTCACCTATCAACGTAACTTCTGATGAAATTAATGTTGAAGAAAAATCAGCTACAGGTTCAGTATACGGTTTACTAAAAAGAAAGGCTGTATACAGAGAAGGACTTGGTGCTGTTTTAGTTACAGATGATTTTGACATCACCAAACCTCAACTCACTCCAAAACGTTCTAAACCAGACAATACAACTCCTTTTCCTTACGGAAATGCAGATCATAAAGACACTATTTTCGCTAACATTGATTATACAAAACTAAATGAGACTATTGATACTATTTTTAATGATAGGAATCAAACACGTTCGGTAGTAGTGGTATATAAAAACAAAATTATTGCTGAAAAATACGATACTGGTTTTACCAAAGAATCGAAACAACTAGGTTGGTCTATGACCAAAAGTATTACGGGTACTTTGTTCGGAATTTTAAAATGCCAAGGAAAAGTTGATGTTCAAGAAAACAACTTGTTTTCTGAATGGGAAAACGACAATCGTAAAAATATTACAATTCATAATTTGTTACAAATGAATTCTGGTTTAGAATGGGAAGAGGATTACAATACCATTTCTGACGTTACAAAAATGTTGTTTTTAGAAAAAGACATGACTAAAACACAAGTGCGAAAGCCTTTAATAGGGCAACCTAATGAAACTTGGAATTATTCTTCAGGAACCTCTAACGTGCTTTCTGGTATTTTACGAACAAAATTCGACACACATCAAGAGTATCTTGATTTTTGGTATACTGGTTTAATTGATAAAATTGGCATGAACTCTATGATTGTTGAAACCGATATGAGTAACCATTATGTAGGTTCATCATATGCTTGGGCAACAACGAGAGATTGGGCTAAGCTAGGTTTGTTATACCTACATAATGGAGAGTGGAACGGAGAACATTTGTTTGACAAAGACTGGGTTAACTACGCCACGACACCTACTCCAACTTCAAACGGAGAATATGGCGCTCAAATTTGGTTAAATGCTGAAGGAAAATATCCTGATATTCCTAAAAATATGTATTCTTTTAATGGTTATAAAGGTCAAAATGTATTTATTTTGCCAGATCAAGATTTGGTTGTCGTTCGTACAGGGCTTACCAAAAATGCAGATGTAAATACCTTATTAAAAGGAATTATAAATTCTATTAAACATTAAAACATGAATCCTTTTTATTACGTGCTTTCCATAAACGGATTGCTTTTTTTATTCAGTGTTGTTTTTCATTTTTTCCCTCCGAAAAAAATCAATGCTATTTACGGTTATCGTACTAACAAAACCATGAAAAATGACACTATTTGGCAATTCGCTAATGCGTTTTTTACTAAGGAGTTTATGAAATATTCGGCAATTTCGTTAGTTGCAGCTTTGGTTTTAGCGTACCTATCAAAAGAATTAACATGGCAACCTATGGCAATTATGTTGTTGTCACTAGCTGTATCTGTTATTAAAACCGAACAAGAAATCAATAAGAATTTTGATAAGGACGGAAATAAGAAGTAATAAAACAGTAAAAATTGCATGGATACAAATGAAAAAAATAACTATATTATTGTTCATATCCTTTATAGCATGCAATAACTCAAAACCATTAAAAATCTACCAAGGTGAGGTTTACATAAAATTAGTCGATGTAGGTAGCTTATATGGGGCTCCAAAAAATGTTATTGAGAAAATTAAAAATTCCTCTAAAGATTCGATTTATGATAAAAAACACAAAGATACTAATGCTAAATACTTTGAGAACCTAATTAATTACGGTTTAATAGACAGACCTTATTTTAAACTCAAGTTTTCTAAAGATGAAATAGTAAATGTTTTTACTAATGAGATTAATTACAAAAAAGTTAACCCCATAATAGATAGTTTAAACCGCGACACTGAAAAGATTATAATAAAATTTAAGGGAGTTAAAAAAGATAAAAGTATTTATTATACAGAAGATATAATTTCTATAAATAAAGTTTCGGGAAAAACAGATTGGGAAAAATAAATTTCTTTGACTATTTAAAAACATCTATCAATTATGAAAATTCTGATAACATTTTTTTTAATCACTTTATCTACTTCTTGCAATCAGGATAATAAGATAATCACGAATAATAACATAGGAAACTACAACCTAAAACATATTTAAAAGATAAAAATTACAATAAAGAGATATTTGATATTACTGTAAATGCTGATGATATAATTACTTCTATTATTATTCGTTCTAATACTTATAAAACCCAAGAAGGCTTTGGGGTGGGAACTAATTTTAATCAACTAAAAAAAGGCACAAAGCAATGGGTATCAAAAGATTTAAGTTTAAACAAAGGTTCTATGGTTATTGGCAGTGTTGGAAACGCTATTATTTATGATAATATACTATTTGTAGATACAAACAATGATGATATAACCGACTTTGTTTGGATAACAACAAACTCTTAAAAAAACTCATCAAGATGTTTTAGCTAAAAGACCTTGATATTTTTGTAAAAACATCAAGGTCTATTTTTCAACTCATACGTGTCTTTTTTATTGACCTCTTAATTGATTATTTTTTATACTCTTCTTTTAACAGAGTAATATCATCTATTATTTTTTGCATATTTTCTTTTTTGGTTCCATCATACGAACCTCTAATACGACCTTCTTTATCTATTAACACAAAGTTTTCGGTGTGAACCCAATCACTCTCTCCTCCATCGCCTTCATCTAACACTGCAAAATAATGTTTGCGTGCTAAATTATAAATATGCTTTTTTTCACCTGTGGTTACATTCCATTTCCCATCAATCACTCCTTTTTCAGTAGCATATTTTCGTAATTGTGGTACACTATCCATAACTGGAGTAACAGAATGCGATAAAAACATAATATCATCATCATTCTTATAATGCTCTTGCAACTCACTCATATTATATGCCATCGCAATACATATTGTTTGGCAACGTGTAAAAAAGAAATCTGCTATATATATTTTGTCTTTATAATCAGCATTGGTGATGGTATCTCCATTTTGATTAATCAATTTAAAATCTCCTACTTTATGGTTTTTGGTTCTATTTCTTACAGAAGCATCAACTAGTTTTGGATTGATATCTGCCGGATTATAAATAGGTAATTTTGTATCAACCTTTACTAAATGATAAAATACAGGAACTCCAATAGCACTAAAAATAAGTATAAAAATTAAGGTGCTTTTTGATTTTTTAAAGAATTTAACATCCACAGTACTAAAATTTTCAACAAAAATACGACTAAAAATACAGGCTTTAATGCAGCAACACTAAAAAGTTTGTTAAAACAAAAGCGCAAGTCAATTACAAACTTTTAGAACTGTACTTAAAAACGTACATTTGTCAGATTTTAAATTTAGACGAACACCATTTATGGAAATTTTAATAAAAGCATCACAATTTATTTTAAGCTTATCGCTCCTAATTGTTTTACATGAATTAGGACACTTTATTCCAGCAAAATTATTTAAAACTCGTGTAGAAAAATTCTACCTGTTTTTCGATTATAAATTCTCTTTATTTAAAAAGAAGGTTGGTGAAACAGTTTATGGTATTGGTTGGATTCCGTTAGGTGGTTACGTTAAGATTGCAGGAATGATTGATGAAAGCATGGATACTGAGCAAATGCAAAAACCTGCACAACCATGGGAATTTCGCTCTAAACCTGCATGGCAACGTTTAATTATTATGCTAGGTGGAGTTATTGTAAACTTTATACTAGGTATTTTAATTTACATCTGTTTAATGTGGGCGTATGGTGAAAAATACCTTCCGAATGATAGCTTAAAAGATGGTGTTTGGGTACAAGATCAATTAGGTAAAGACTTAGGTTTAGAAACGGGAGATAAAATCTTAACAATTGACGGACAAAAAATTGAGAAATTTGGAGAACTTCCTTTAGGATTTATTAATGGTCATAATTATACGATAGAAAGAAACGGAACTGTTCTTGAAAAAGAAATTCCAACAGATTTTATCTCAAAATTAGTTGACAGAGGTAAAGATGCTGGTGCTTTTATAAGTTATAGACAACCTTTTGTAATTGCTCAAGTTCCAGAAGATTCTCCTAACAGTAAAAGTGGTTTACAGAAAAAGGATATTGTAACTTCTATTAATGGAACACCAATAACCTATTTTGATCAGGCTCAAATTGAATTAGACAAAAACAAAGGTCAAAAAATAAATATTACCGTTAAAAGAAACAACCAAAACGTAACTCTTCCTGTAAAAGTAACTGAAGAGGCAAAATTAGGTGTTAGTATAGCTGGTTTGTCTTTACCAGATTTAGAAAGATTAGGGTATTACACTTTAGCTGAAAGAAGTTATTCTTTTGGAGAAGCTATTCCTGCAGGAACAAATAAAGCTTGGACAACCTTAACCAACTATATTAAGCAAATGAAAAAGATTTTAAATCCGAGTACAGGTGCTTATAAAGGTTTAGGTGGGTTTATTTCTATCGGAAGTATATTCCCTTCAGAATTTAGCTGGGAAACATTCTGGAATATTACAGCGTTTTTATCAATCATGTTAGGATTCATGAATTTATTACCTATTCCTGCTTTAGATGGTGGTCACGTAGTATTTACTTTATGGGAAATGATTACTGGTAAAAAGCCAGGGGACAAATTCTTAGAGTATGCTCAAATCACAGGGTTTATCTTATTAATAGCATTATTACTATTTGCTAACGGAAACGATATATTTAGGTTGTTTAAGTAAACCTAATAAACAATACAAAATAAAAAAGCATCGTACTCAAGTAGTACGATGCTTTTTTATTTATGCTATATTTTAACTTTGCTTGATTACTTATTTAAGTTTTCAGCTGCACGACGTTCTAACTCTGCTTGAAACTCTTCCATAACTGGTTTTACAGTACTTTCCGGTATGTCTGCAACTTTAATATACATCAACCCGTCAATAGCATTATTAAACTTCGGATCTACGTTAAAAGCTACTAATCGCGCATTTTGCTTTACATACTTCTTAATTAAAACAGGAATACGTAATTCTCCTGGTTCAAGTTCATCAATCAATTTATCGAACTTTTGCATATCTGCTTCTGTAGCATCAAAAACAAAGTCTTTATCGGCGTCTTTCAACTTCACCTTAAATTCTTTCTTTGGATGAATGTATTGTGCCACATACGGATCGTAGTAATGTGACTTCATAAACTCAATCATCAGCGATTTTGAAAACTCAGAAAACTGGTTACTAATACTTACTCCTCCCATTAAATATTTATGCTCTGGGTAACGTAACGTAACGTGCACAATACCTTTCCATAATAAGAATAATGGCATTGGTTTTTGTTGGTACTCTTTAATGATAAAAGCACGCCCCATTTCAATGGTTTTTTCCATCATTGGGTATAACTCAGGTTCAATTCTAAACAACGTGTGAATGTAAAAACCATTTACACCATGCTTTTTAAAGATATCTTTTCCTAAGCCCATTCTATAAGCTCCAACCAACTTCTTTTGTTCGTTATCCCACAAAAATAAATGGTGATAGTATTTATCAAACCTATCTAAATCAATTGGCTTGTTAGTTCCTTCTCCAACCTCTCTAAAGGTAATTTCGCGTAAACGACCTACTTCATGTAAAATATTAGGAATCTCTTTTGCTGTTGCAAAAAACACTTCATAGTTTTTACTTTCTAACAACCTGCTTCCTTTCTCACGCAAAGCATCTACTTCTTTTATAAATAGCTCTGGCGACTTTTGAGAAGTAATATTTTTAGCTTTCTTCGGAATTTTAAGGTTTTGTGTTGATAAAATCTTTTGAGAAGCTTTCTCATATGGATTCGCCAACATGTACGTTTTTCTACGTAAAAACTGATAAAACTCTGGAATTTCAGGATAAGCATCTTGGTCTTTTACTGATATTGGCTTACCAATCCTTACTTTTATAACTCTATTTTTTTGAGATAATAATTCCGATGGAAGTTTTGCTGTTCTTAGCGTATCACTAATTTTAGATAACGTATAAAACAACTGGCTATTCTTGGCATGAAAATAAATAGGTATTACAGGTACTTTCGCCTTTTTTATTAAACGAACAGCTCCTTGCTCCCATTCTTTATCAACCATTAACTTTCCATCACGATACGTAGATACTTCCCCTGCAGGAAAAAGCCCTAAAGGTTTTCCTTCTTTTAAATGCAGTAAAGCATTTTTAATTCCAGCAACACTCGATTTTGCATCCTTATGATTTTCAAAAGGATTTACTGGCATTACATAAGGCTTTAACGGCTCTATTCTGTGTAGCAAAAAGTTGGCGATTATCTTATAATCATCTCTATGCTCTAATAAAAGCTTTAATAACAAGATACCATCTATTCCTCCTAACGGATGATTAGAAATGGTTATAAACGGTCCTTCTTTTGGAATACGTTTTAAATCTTCTTCAGGAATTTCAAACTCTATCTGAAACTCATCAAGCAAACCATTTAAAAAAGGTAAATCTTTTTTATGCTTGTGCTTGTTATAAACTTCATTAGCTTTTGAAATTCGTAGAACTTTCATCAGCAACCATCCTGAAAACGTTCCGAAAACCCCGAACTTATCAGCCCCTATTGCTTTTGCAACTTCTTTAGGTGTTACTAATCCCATACACAGTTATCAATTGACATAACTGCAAATATAAATCATTTTTTGCTAGCTTTAAACGTTTTCTTGAATCACTAATTGCGCCGTTTCTGTATTAATCTGTCGAATGATAGATTTTCCTCGCTTTCTAATAGTTTCTATCGCTTCATCATCGAAATGACGGATGGTAAACAACGTTGTATCTTCGTAAGCTTTAATCTTATACGCTCCTTTTAAATCATTATAAAAATCTTTAAAATGATTGTACTTGTCTTCAATACAAACAGAAAAACTAATAGCAGAATTTTGAATTAAGTTTACTTTTAATTTGTATTCGTGTAATTTTTTAAAAACATCACTGATATTATCTTCTACCATAAATGAAAAATCTTTTGCAGAGATTGCTACTAAAATTTGATTTTTCTTTACAATGTAACATGGTATTTCTGGAGTTATTTTTTTACCTCTACCAACGCAAGTACCCGATTTTGTAACATCTTCAAACGATCGTACAAACAATGGAATATTTTTTTGCTCTAAGGGTTGAATAGTTTTCGGGTGAATTACCGATGCTCCATAAAACGCCATTTCAATAGCTTCGGTATACGAGATTTCTTTTAACAAAGCTGTTTCCGAAAACACTCTAGGGTCTGCGTTTAATACTCCTTGAACATCTTTCCAAATAGTAACACTATCAGCATCCAAACAATAGGCAAAAATACCCGCGGTATAATCAGAACCTTCTCTACCCAGCGTTGTTGTTTGTTCTCCAAAACCTCCTAAGAATCCTTGGGTTATATTCAATTGAGAAGTATCAACTTTATCTTGAATTTGTTGTTGGGTTTTCCCCCAATCAATCTTAGCATCACGGTAATTACCATCAGTCTTAATTAATTCTCTTACATCTAACCATTGATTGTTAACTCCTATTTCAGACAAATATGCACTTACAATAGTTGTTGATAATAACTCACCAAAACCAACCATTTGGTCATATACAAAATTGTAATCTTTAGAAGTATTTCGCACCATAAATCCACTCAGCTCGCCAAATAAATGATTTACCTTGTGGTATATCTCGTGATTTGGAGTGAATAAATCATTCATCATTTGTTGATGGAAGTTCTCAACAAAACTTAAAGCTTCTTCAAAATCTTCCTTCTTATAAAAATAACCATCGACCAAACGTTCAAAAGCATTGGTCATTTTTCCCATGGCAGAAATTACTACTAACGTATTTTCTATTCCTTCATGTTGCAATACTTTTGCAACATTTTTCACTCCACTCGCATCTTTTACTGATGCTCCTCCAAACTTAAATATTCTCATTACAAAATTGTTGTAAGTTTTGTTCATTCATATGGCATACTCTCCACTCTTCATACACTGTTGCTCCAGTACCTCTATAAAAATCTACAGCACCTGTATTCCAATCTAACACTTCCCAAGCTACTCTTTTGCATCCATTTTCATAAGCATACTTTAGTACAGAAGTGTACAGTGCTTTTCCTGCTCCAATACCTCTTTTAGATTGTGTTACCATTAAATCTTCTAGGTGAATTGCCTTTCCTTTCCATGTCGAATAGCGTTCGTAAAACAAAGCCATCCCTATAATTTTATTATCCTCTTCAGCTACAAAAGTTTTAAACTTTGGCGCATCTGAAAAACCATCTTTAATTAAATCTTCAACTGAAATCTCAACTGCATCTGGTTCTTTTTCAAAAACAGCTAGCTCCACTATTAAATCTAAAATAGCTTGTGCGTCTTTCTGTTCTCCTACTCTAATAATAAAACTCATTTCTTAATTTTTGGGTAAAGATACTTTTCTTAAAATATTCTATTAAAACAAATAAAAAATTAAAACACATCATATTTTTTTGTTGAAAATTTTAAATTACTAAATAAAAGTTGGCATCTTTGTACGCACAACACAAAAATTTGACATGAGTAACAAGCATATGACGCTGGGTGAGTTTATCATCAGCAAACAAAAAGACTTTAAATATTCTTCTGGTGAATTATCTCGTTTAATAAACTCTATTCGTCTTGCTGCCAAAGTAGTAAATCACGAAATTAGGAAGGCAGGATTGGTAGACATTACTGGAGCTGCTGGAGATATTAATGTACAAGGTGAGGCGCAGCAAAAACTAGATGTTTTAGCTAATGATTTATTCAAACAAACACTAATTAACCGTGAAATTGTTTGTGGTATTGCCAGTGAAGAGGAAGACGACTTTGTAATTGTTGAAGGAAACAATAAAGCCAACGAAAATAAATATGTGTTGTTAATGGATCCTTTAGATGGGTCATCTAACATTGATGTAAACGTATCTGTTGGTACCATTTTTTCTATTTACAGAAGAATTTCTCCTGTAGGAACTCCAGTTACTAAAGAAGACTTTTTACAAAAAGGTAGCGAGCAAGTAGCTGCTGGTTATGTAGCTTACGGAACTTCAACTATGTTAGTTTTTACTACTGGTAATGGTGTTAACGGATTTACGTTAAATCCAGCTATCGGAACTTTTTACTTATCACACCCAAACATGAGTTATCCTGAGATTGGTAGAATTTACTCAGTAAGTGAAGGATATTTTACGCATTTCCAGGAAGGAATGAAACGTTTTTTGATTCACTGTAAAGAATTAAACGAAGCAGATAACCGTCCGTACACGGCTCGTTATATTGGATCGTTAGTTTCAGATTTCCATAGAAATATGATTAAAGGTGGTGTATATATTTACCCTGCTACAGCCATCACTCCTAAAGGAAAATTACGTTTATTATACGAATGTAATCCTATGGCGTTTATTTGTGAGCAAGCTGGTGGAAAGGCTTCTGATGGATTTACTCGTATCATGGACATTAAACCAACCGAGTTACACCAACGTGTTCCTTTTTACTGCGGAAGTATACAAATGGTAGAAAAAGCTGAAGAGTTTATGAGTGAATTTTCTGCTGATGATAAACCAAACTATTAATCGTGGTAAAATGGCTTGTAATATTAATCTGTTTAATATTAGCAATAGGTTCTTTTTTTAAAGATAAAAACCTAGCTATTAACATACATGACACGTATTTTGTTATGAGTTATTGGCATTTAGCTATTATTATTTCAAAAATAATAGGAGTTATTACCTTACTACTATTCATCAAGTCAAAAATTAAATAATAGTTATTATTTATACTTAAATAAATTATCCATAAGGCAAACAGTTGTTTGCCTTATTTTTTTGGGTTAAATTTACATTCAGAAAAACGAAAAATTTAACCTTTTTAAAAACAAATAATTATGGCTTTCGAATTACCAGAATTAGGATATGCTTACGACGCTTTAGAACCAAATATAGATGCTAGAACTATGGAGATTCACCATACTAAGCACCACCAAGGATATACAAACAACTTAAATAATGCTATTGCAGGTACTGATTTAGAAGGAAAATCTATCGAAGATATTTTAACTAATTTAGACATGAGTAATGCTGCTGTTCGTAATAATGGAGGTGGGTTTTATAACCACTCTTTATTTTGGACAGTAATGAACCCAGAAGATAGAGGGTATTTAACAGGTGAGTTAAGAGATGCTATTGAAGCTGAGTTCGGATCGAAAGAAGCGTTTATCGATGCTTTTTCTAAAGCAGCAGCTACACAATTTGGTTCAGGATGGGCTTGGTTATGTGTACACAAAGGAGGAAAAGTAGAAATTTGCTCTACTCCTAACCAAGACAACCCATTAATGCCAGGTGTTACTTGTGGCGGAACTCCTATTTTAGGATTAGATGTTTGGGAACACGCTTACTACTTAAACTACCAAAACCGTCGTCCTGACTATATTGAGGCTTTCTTTAATGTAGTTAACTGGAACGAAGTAGAAAGAAGATACGCAGAAGCTAAATAATTTTACCTTTTGTACAATAAAAAAACCGGAGTACGTGTACTTCGGTTTTTTTTGTTTTTATTTTTAATAGCCTTTCTACTTTGAAAGCGCTTGTTCTAAATCAGCCAATAAATCATCTATATCTTCTACCCCAACACTCAAGCGAATTAAAGAATCGGTAATTCCTATTTTTAAACGATCCGCTTCAGGAATAGATGCATGCGTCATCGTTACTGGATGACTTACCAAGCTTTCTACTCCTCCTAGTGATTCTGCTAACGTAAATATTTTAGTGTTTTCTAAAAAAGTTAAAGCTGCTTGTTTACTTTCATCTTTCAATCTAAAAGAAACCATACCTCCAAAATCATACATTTGTTTTTTGGCTATTTCATGATTTGGATGATTCTCTAATCCTGGATAAAATACCTCTCCTACTTTTGGATGTTCTGATAAATATTTAGCTACTGCTTTCCCATTTTCACAATGACGCTGCATACGTAAATGCAAGGTTTTTACTCCACGAAGTGCCAAAAATGAATCCATAGGTCCTGCAATAGCGCCCACAGCAAACTGAATAAAGTGTAGTTCTTCTGCTAGTTTAGCATCTTTAACCATTAAAGCTCCCATCACCAAATCGGAATGCCCACCTAAATATTTAGTTGCTGAATGCATTACAATATCAACTCCTAAATCTAACGGACGCTGTAAATACGGTGTTGCAAAAGTGTTATCTACCGCTACTACAATAGCCGGTTTTTTATTTTTCACTGCTTTGGTTATTTCCTCTATATCCGCAATTTTCATTAACGGATTCGTGGGTGTTTCTATCCAAATCAGTTTTGTTTTTTCTGAAATTGCATTAACTACATTGACAACTTCATTCATGTCAACATACTGAAACTTCAATCCATATTTTTCAAACATGTTGGTAAACATTCGATAGGTTCCCCCATAAATATCATCGCCTGCAATAACCTCATCACCTGGATTTAATGTGCGAAGCACACAATCAATAGCCGATAAACCAGAAGAAAAAGCAAATCCGTGTGTTCCATTTTCAAGAGAAGCAAATGCATTTTCTAAGGCGGTACGTGTAGGGTTTGCTGAACGTGAATACGCATAGCCTTTGTTCACTCCCGGACTCGACTGTGCATAAGTTGACGTTTGAAAAATTGGAGGCATTACTGCTCCTGTAGCTTCTTCGTGCTCTTGCCCTCCGTGTATGGCTTTGGTATTAAACTTCATTTACTTGTATTTGCTGTTTTTCTTCAGAGTTAATTCGGTATACAAATAGCCATTATACCAATTTTGTTAAAGTCATTATAATACCTAAATGCATTCCTTCATGTAAATTATTAAATGCAATAGCACTTTCAATAGAATCAATTACAAAACCTGTGCTAGTTTCATATTTTTCGTATTCTGTAAAAATTCCTGCTTCAAAATCTTCTTGTAATGTATCTGGTAAACCAAGTAATAACTCTTTTACTTCCTCAAATTCTTCTTCGGTAAATTCTTTCGTTGGAAAAGTTCCTTTTCTATACTCTTCAATTAATTCATCTGGAGCTAAACAATTTAATCCTGATAATTTGTAATGTAATAACTGCTGTGTTACAACTAAATGAGCAACATTCCATGCAATATTGTTATTAAACCCTTCTGGAATTGTATGTAATTGCTCTGATGTTAATCCTTCTATTCTTTTTATAACTAATTCTCTTGATCTTTTTAAAACTTCAAATTGTTTGTTCATTTTTCTACTTATTTTAGCTATTTCAAAGATACCTATTTAACCATGAAAACCTGTATTGAGTATTTATTATTTAATGGTTAAAACTAATGTCTTAAAAACATAATACAATGAAGAAAGTTTATTTTTTACAAACTTGTGATACTTGCCGAAGAATTTTAAAAGAAGTGAATCTTGATGGATTTGAAAAGCAAGAAATAAAAACCCAACCAATTACTGTTGCTCAGTTAGAAGAAATGCGTGCTATGACAGATAGTTATGAGAGTTTATTTAACAAAAGAGCAAAATTGTACAAAGAAATGGATTTGAAAAATCAAAATGTTACTGAAGCTGATTATCGTCAGTATATTTTAGATGAATACACGTTTTTAAAACGTCCTGTTTTTATTGTTGATAACCAAATTTTTATTGGGAACAGTAAGAAAGTAGTAGAAAGCTTAAAAGCTATACTTGACTAAATAAAAACTCCGACAAAAATTGTCGGAGTTTTCTATATAATCAAGGTTAGATTTACTAAATTTCCCTTCAACTTCGCTCAGAGAACTTAGAAGTATTTTAATTTGAAGCAATACTTTTATTTTTTGTAGATGCTTCTACCATAGCTGATAATTCATCCATTGTAAGGTTGGTTTTAATTCCTAATAAAACTAACTCATCTGTATTATCATGAACATTAACAATAATTTCTTTAATACGATCTTTACTTTCTCTAAAATACACCGTAACTCTTTCTTTACCGTCTTTTACTCTAACTAAAGTTTTTAATTTATTTTTTCTAGCAAACTTTTGAAAGTCTTTTTGAACAGAAACCATGTTGTTATTAAACACCATGATTTTATAGTTTTTAGATTTCTTTAAAAACACTCCAAATTCATCAGTGTCTTCATCAGAGATAAACATGTTAGCAAAAAAACTAGGAATATTTAAAGATACTTCAGCTTTGTCTTTATTAGATTGATAGAATTCTTTAAAGTTTTGTTCTTGTGCAAAAGCAGTACTTAATATAAAAAGGCAAAAAAAGATAGTTACAATTCGTTTCATAATAATAGTGTTTTAAATGAAGACGACGCTAATAAGAATTTGTTACAAACAAAAAAGCCTTAACTTATTCAGTTAAGACTTTTTAGTTGGCCCACAAGGACTCGAACCTTGAATATCGGTACCAAAAACCGGTGTGTTACCATTACACCATGGGCCAATGTTTACAGTGCAAATATAAAAACAAACTTTTATATTTAGAAATCATTAAACACTTTTTATAAAAAAATCCTCACGAAGTTCGTAAGGATTTTGTTGGCCTACAAGGACTCGAACCTTGAATATCGGTACCAAAAACCGGTGTGTTACCATTACACCATAGGCCAATTGCTTATTGCGGGTGCAAATATAAAACAAAGTTTTATTTCAACAAATTTTTTATACTTTTTTTTGTTTACTTCTTTTTAAACCTCTAAAACTTCATTTAACAGAACTTTATACTGGAGGTTATTTTAGAGAAACCGTTAAAATTATATTTTTGTTTTCAACGAAAAAATCATTAGTAATTAATACATTCGTACTTTATATCTAGATAAAAAACTATGACTGAGCCTAACTATAAAAAGTGGAACATCATTTTAGGATGGGTTTCATTTGCAATAGCACTAATTACCTACACCCTAACCTTAGAACCTACAGTAAGTTCATGGGATTGTGGTGAATATATAGCAACCGCAGTAAATTTAGAGGTAGGACATCCACCTGGAGCTCCTTTATTTCAAATGCTAGGTGCTTTTTTTGCTATGTTTACTAGCGATCCTAGTCAACTAGCTAAAATGGTAAACTTTATGTCTGCTTTAGCCAGTGCCTTCACTATTTTATTTATGTTCTGGACCATTACTAGTTTAGCTAGAAAAATGGCAATAAAAAATGGGAAATTTAGTAAAAATGAAGCTATTGCTGTATTAGGTAGTGGTTTAGTAGGAGCTTTAGCTTATACTTTTTCTGATAGTTTTTGGTTTAGTGCTGTTGAAGGTGAAGTGTATGCCATGTCTTCTTTCTTAATGGCTCTACTATTTTGGTTAGGTTTACGCTGGGAAAGTGAGTTAAATACTCCTAGAGGAAATAAATGGTTAGTTTTAATAAGTTTTGTGGTAGGGTTATCTTTTGGTGTACACATCTTATCATTGCTTGTTATTCCTTCAATCGTTTTAGTATATTTCTTTAAAACCTATAAGAACATTAATGTAAAAACAACAGCTATTGCAACCTTAGTGGCAATTTTAGTATTAGCTTTTGTGTTTAAGTTTTTATTCCCTTTCACTTTAAAGTTCTTTAGTGCGTCTGAATTATTTTTTATTAATCAGATAGGCTTACCATATAACACAGGAACCATTATTGCCGGATTAGTATTGATAGGATTATTCTTTTACGGATTAAAATACACGCGTAAAAAAAATATGGTTACTGCAAACACCTTAGTGCTTTCTGTATTATTTATCATGATTGGATTCTCGTCTTGGTTAATGTTACCTATTCGTGCTAATGCTGACACGATTATCAACGAAAACAATCCTTCAAGTGCGCGTGAATTGTTAGCATACTACAACCGTGAACAATACGGTGATGCTAATGTTTTTTATGACAATTACTACTCTGTTGCTTTTGACAGAGAACAAGATGCAGAAAACCCATATAAAGATGACAAACCTAAATATGAAAAAATAGATGGAAAGTATGTTATTGTAAACAGATACAAAAACGTACTTCCTAACTATTCTAGTAAACACAAAGGATTCATTCCTCGTATGGTTAATCCTGCTTCGGAGCAACAATACAAAAGCATTGCTGGAATTCCTGCTCGAAGTAAAAGGCGCCCAACCTTTTTAGAAAACATAAAGTTTATGGTCGACTATCAATTTGGCTATATGTACGGGCGTTATTTTATGTGGAATTTTGTAGGTCGTCAAAACGATATTCAAGGACATTTGGATGTTGAAAACGGAAATTGGTTAAGCGGTATTAATTTTATTGATGAAGCCCGCTTAGGTTCACAACAAAACCTTCCTGATGATGTAAAAAACAACAAAGGACGTAACACTTACTTCTTTTTACCTTTTATTTTAGGTCTTATTGGTTTGTTGTATCAACTCAATAGAGATAAGAAGAGTTTTTATGTGTTAACCTTGTTTTTCTTATTTACAGGGCTCGCCATTATATTTTACACCAACCCAAAACCATTTGAACCACGTGAACGTGATTATGCAGTAGTTGGTTCGTTTTATGTTTTTGCTATTTGGATTGGTTTCGGAGTACTTGCCTTATATGATTACTTTAAAAAGTATGCTAGTAAAAAGGTAGTTGCTATTGCTGTTTCAGTGGTTTCACTGCTAGCTGTTCCTACTTTAATGGGCTTCCAAAACTGGGACGATCACGATAGATCTGACCGTTATTTAGCACAATTAAATGCACAAACTTATTTAGAAAGTTGTGATCCAAATGCTATTATTTTCACCATTGGTGATAACGATACATTCCCTCTATGGTATATGCAACAAGTTGAAGGTGTACGTAGAGATATTAAAGTTGTAAACACAAGTCTTTTTCAAACAGATTGGTATATAGATCAAATGAAAAAGAAAACGTATACAGCCGATCCTATTCCATCACAATTAACGCACGATCAGTATAAGTACGGAACATTAGATATGGCGTACCACTATCCTATTCCGCAATTAAAAGATTCTGTTCTTTCTATTAGTGACTTTATGCGTTGGATAGCTAGTGATAACGACGCTACCTATTTAGATGCTGGAGATGGTGCTAAAGAAAAATTCTATCCAACCAATAAAATCCGTATTCCTGTTAATAAAGAAAATGCGTTAAAAACAGGGCTAGTAGCAGCAAAAGACGCTGATAAAATGGTAGATTATATTGATATTACTGTTGATGATAGAGGCTTATCAAAAGCACGTTTATTAATGCTAGACATCTTAAACAATTTCGATTGGAAACGCCCTCTTTATTTCACAGGTGGTGCCAATGCTGATGAAGAATACATTTGGTTGAAAGATTATTTACAGCTAGATGGAATGTCTTACAAACTAGTTCCTATTAAAACTTCTAATGAAGGACAATCTATTTTTGAAATGGGACGTATCGACCCAGAAAAAATGTATGCTAATGTTAAAAAATGGGATTGGAAAACTATTAATAATGGAGAAATTTATTTAGACGAGCAAAGTAAACGTAACGCTATTTCATTACGTAATAACTTAATTCGTTTATCGGAAGAATTTTTACAAAAAGGTGATTCTGTAAATGCAAAAGACGTGTTAGATTTATCCTTACACAAAATGCCTATTAGAAGTTTTGATCACTATAATTTCTCTTTAGGATATCCAGAATTGTACTACCGTATTGGTGACATTGATAAAGCTCGTGAAACTGCTGAAACATTGATTGACATTTTTCAACAAAAACTACAATATTATATTACTTTTAAACCTAAAGATCTTTACCTTGTAGAAGATAACATACAAACGAATTTATACATGTATCAAAACATTATTCAGCAAATTGTACGTTATGACAAAGATGAAGAATACGGTAAAAAAGCATTCCAAGACTATATGGTTCACGAAAGATTCTTTAGAGCTCCTACCGAAGAAGAGTTAGAACTAGAACAATTAGACTCTATAAAACCTTAATTAATGAGGTTCTATTTTATAAAAACGCCACGTATACTTAAACGTTTATTTGCTAAGTATACGTGGTCTTTTTTTTCTGATAGAAAAGAAATCTTTCTAACTTTTGATGATGGACCTATCCCAGAAGTAACAGAGTTTGTACTTGATCAACTTAAACAATTTAATGCGAAAGCCACTTTTTTTTGTATAGGTGACAACATACAAAAACACCCGGCTGTTTTTTCAAGAATAGTTAAGGAAGGACATTCGGTAGGCAATCACACTTTTAATCACTTAAACGGCTGGAAAAATAGTGATACGACTTATATTGAAAACACTAGTAAATGTGAAAGCTTATTACCACGTCAAAAAACAAAATCATTTCGTCCTCCGTATGGAAAAATAAAAAGAAAACAAGCCAAACAACTTCTTGCCAACGGTTATAAAATTATTATGTGGGATGTATTGTCAGCAGATTTTGATCCGACTATCACAAAAAAAGAATGTTTAAAAAACGTACTTAATAACACACAAAACGGAAGTATCATCGTTTTTCACGATAGCATAAAAGCTAGTGAAAAGCTATACTATGCACTACCAAAAATACTTCGAGAATTTTCGGAAAGAGGTTACGAATTTAAGGCGATTAATTAAACGTATTGCTGCACCAAACCAATTAACGTGTTTGCATCTTGCTCACCTGTTTGACGCCACTTCATTTCCCCATTTTTATAAATCATAAATGTAGGATTTCCCTTTACACGCAAAGCTTCAGCAAGAATTTCATTCTTTTTAATATCAATTTTGATAACCTTAGCTTTATCACCCAAAGCAGCAGCAACATCACGAAGTGTGTCTAAACTAGGTTCAAACTCACTCCAATCTGCATAAAAATCAATTAACACAGGCTTGTTAATACTTATAATTTCACCAAACTTTGTCATCTTTTGCATAAGTTTAATCAGTAAAGAGCCTAAAATTACTAATTTTTTGTTAGGTAAATATTATTTTATCCTTAAAAAATACTGAAAATCAGGCTTTTTTTAACTCTATTACAGTAATTTCCGGCCAAATACCTACTCTTCCAGGAAAAGCATGGTATCCGAACCCTCTATTTACGTTAATATACCTACCAAACTCTTCATATAATCCAGCCCATTGCTTATACACATATTTTGAGGGGCTCCATTTAAACCAACCTGGGATTTCAATTCCAAATTGTAACCCGTGTGTATGTCCGCTTAGTGTAAGTTGATAGTTATGTTCATCTTTCTTTACCATGTGTTCCCAATGACTAGGATCATGGGAAAGTAAAATCTTAAAATCATCTTGTTTTACCCCTTCAGAAGCTTTTGCTAAATCTCCTTTTTTACTAAAACGACCTTTCCCCCAGTTTTCTACACCTATCAAAGCGATTTTTTGCCCGTCTTTTTCAATATAACGGTTTTCATTTAATAATAAATCAAACCCTATTTTTGGATGAATATCTTTAATAGCATCAAAGTTTGCTTTTTTATCTTTTGGACTTTTCCAATCTGAATAATCACCATAATCATGGTTACCTAAAACGGAAAACTTACCTTCAGGAGCCTTTAATTGAGAAAAAACAGAGACCCAATCATCCATTTCATGAGCAAAATTATTTACAATGTCTCCTGTAAACAAAATCATGTCTGATTGTTGCTCATTAATTAAATCTACTCCATATTGAATTTTCTCTTGGTTGTCAAAACTTCCAGAATGAATATCGGTGATATGAGAAATGGTAAAACCATCAAAAGCTTCGGGTAAATCTTTAAAGCTTAATTGATACTTTAATACTTTGTAATTGTATTTCCCTTTAACCATACCATATAGCATACTTGCAAAAGGTAATGCAGCCAACCCTAAGGCAACCTTTGACACAAAAGCTCTTCTTCCTGCCAAATCTTTGGTTTCTTCCTTAGAAAAAAAAGAAATCCCTTTTTGAACTAGTCTCACAACATCTTCACCAAACATCAGTAATAATACCACTAATTTTGGCACCAAAACTAGTAAAAGCAATCCCACAGCCCATTGAAACTTAATTGTTTGTCCAGAGCCTCTATCTGATGTAAGAATTACATAGAAAAAATTCGTATATACCAACAAGCTTACAAACAACCAACTATACTGTACAATTTTACTTTTAGTAAGTGTTTTTATTGCCTGAAACGCATAAGTTTCGAGCAGAATAATAATTGCTGTTACTATAATAAGTGTTATTACCCAACGAGACATTTACTTCATTTTTAAGGATAAACAAAGATACAGCGAATCTTAAAATTGGTTTTTAACATCTTGTTAAAGTTTTGTAGCTTTACCTTCAAAATTCTTACGAAGAAACATTATTGCCTTTTTACCGTAAACAAATAGGTGTCAACAAATTAATTCAACAGACTCAATATACAACATGGCAGATCAAAAACGACTTTTTCTACTCGATGCATATGCACTAATTTTTAGAGGTTATTATGCTTTCATTAAAAATCCGAGAATCAACTCTAAAGGTTTAGATACTTCTGCTATTATGGGGTTTACAAACTCTTTAATGGACGTAATTAAACGAGAAAAACCAGATTATTTAGCAGTATGTTTCGATAAAGGAGGTAGTACTGACCGTGTTGAAGCTTTCGAACACTACAAAGCTAACCGACAAGAAACACCAGAGGCTATTCGTTTAGCAGTTCCTTATATTGAAAAAATATTGGAAGCAATGAATATTCCTGCCATTGTAAAAGAAGGATATGAAGCCGATGATATTATTGGAACACTGGCCAAAAAAGCCGAAAAAGTAGGCTTACAAACCTATATGGTAACTCCTGATAAGGATTTTGCTCAGCTAGTTTCTGATAACATTTTTATGTACCGTCCGCCTCGTATGGGAAATGGATACGAAAAATGGGGTATTGAAGAGGTAAAAGCCAAGTTTGAAGTTGAAGATCCATTACAGGTGATTGACTTTTTAGGTATGATGGGAGATTCTGTTGATAACATCCCTGGGTTGCCTGGTGTGGGTGAAAAAACAGCTAAAAAGTTTATTGCTGCTTATGGTTCTATGGAAGGGTTGCTTGCTAACACTCATGAGTTAAAAGGCAAAATGAAAGAAAAGATTGAAGCCAATGCTGAACTTGGTATGCTTTCGAAACAATTAGCTACTATCATGTTAGATGTTCCTGTAGAATTGGAATTAGATAAACTGATTTTTGAGCAACCTAATATTGAAGCTACCAAAGAAATTTTCACCGATTTAGAATTCCGTCGTTTAACTGAAAACTTCTTAAAAACATTTGCTTCTCCAGAAGAAAACCTAGCAAACACCTCTTCAGCTGAAAAACCAAAAGCTACGAAAACAAGTACTTCTGGACAATTCGATTTATTTGCAACTCCAGGTAGTGGAAATACTTTCGAAGAAACCAATATCAACGGATTTAAAACCATTGAAAATACCAATCATTTTTACCAATTAGTAAACTCACCTCTTTCAAGAAAACTTTTATTAGAAAAGTTATTACAACAAAACTCTGTTTGTTTTGACACCGAAACAACAGGTTTAAAAGCCTTAGAAGTGGAATTGATAGGTATTGCTTTTTCTTGGGAAATTGGTAAAGGGTACTATGTTGTTTTTCCAGAAAATCAAGAAGAAACTAAAACTATTTTAGAAGAATTTCGTCCATTTTTTGAAGCAGAGAATATTGAAAAAATAGGTCATAATTTAAAATACGACATCAAAGTACTGTCAAATTATAACATGCCTGTAAAAGGTAACTTATTCGACACCATGATAGCACATTACCTTATCAATCCAGATATGCGTCATAACATGGATGTACTTTCAGAGACGTATTTAAACTACCAACCTGTTTCTATTACAGAGTTAATTGGTAAAAAAGGTAAAAATCAACTTTCTATGCGTGAAGTTGAATTGCCAAAACAAACTGAATATGCTGTTGAGGATGCTGATGTAACTTATCAGTTAAAAGAACATTTTTCTAAGGAATTAGAAAGCGGAAACGTTACCAAACTGTTCAACGAAGTTGAAACTCCTTTGGTATCTGTATTATCAGCTATGGAAATTGAAGGAATTAACTTAGATACTGACTTTTTAAAGTCCCTATCGGTAGAGTTAACCAAAGATATTCAACAATTAGAGCAAAATATTTACCAGCAAGCAGGTGAAGAATTTAACATTGCTTCTCCAAAGCAATTAGGCCCTATCTTGTTTGATAAATTAAAATTAGTTGATAAACCTAAAAAAACAAAAACAGGACAATATTCTACTGCGGAAGATGTGCTTTCTTACTTAGCTAAAGACCATCAGATAGTGTCAGATATTTTAGAATATCGTCAATATAAAAAATTACAAAGTACCTATGTTGATGCGCTTCCTAACGAAATCAATCCAAAAACAGGAAGAGTACACACAGTATATGCACAAGCAGTGGCTGCTACTGGACGTTTAAGCTCAAACAACCCTAACTTACAAAATATTCCTATCCGTACAAAACGCGGACAAGAAGTGCGTAAAGCTTTCATCCCAAGAAATGAAAATTATGTATTGTTAGCAGCAGATTATAGTCAGATAGAATTACGAATCATTGCGGCTTTAAGTGAAGAAGAAACCATGATTAAAGCCTTTCAGCACGGTGAAGATATTCATGCTTCAACTGCTGCAAAAGTGTTTAATGTTCCTATTGAAGAAGTAACTCGTGAACAACGTAGTAATGCTAAAACAGTAAACTTCGGAATTATTTATGGAGTTTCTGCCTTTGGATTGAGCAATCAAACCGACTTAACTCGCTCGGAAGCTAAAGAATTGATTGACACATACTATGCAACCTACCCTAAATTGAGAAGTTACATTGCCGAACAAGTAGATTTTGCTCGTGAACACGGATATGTAGAAACTATTTTAGGACGTCGTCGTTATTTAAAAGATATCAATTCTCGTAATGCTATTGTTCGTGGTGCTGCGGAAAGAAATGCCGTAAATGCGCCTATTCAAGGTTCAGCTGCAGATATTATTAAACTTGCCATGATTAACATTTACAAGCGATTTGAGCAAGAAAACTTCAAATCAAAAATGTTATTACAAGTACATGATGAATTGGTTTTTGATGCACATAAAGACGAGTTAGACGTTATAAAACCCATTATTAAACAAGAAATGGAAAACGCTTTTAAAATGAGTGTTCCGTTAGATGTTGAAATTGATACAGGGGCAAATTGGTTAGAGGCGCACTAACACCAACCTCAAAATAACACAAGTATTTTTTCGAAAAGTGCTTGTGTTATTTAATTACAAAAACTTCATTTTGTACTACCCAGTTAGCCCTTAACTTAAGTTCTGTTCCGTAATAAATAATTTGCTCTGGTTGTTTACGTTCTAAGAAATTACCCGTATCCCACACACGGTTATTATTTTTATCAATAATAGCTCTTATAGCATATTCTTTGGGTTCTAACAGGGTAAACTCTATTTTTTTTGATTCTGAAAGATACACTGTTTCTTTCACCTCATCTTTTACCAATAATTGAATAATTACTGGGTATGGTGTTTCCTTTTTAACATCTAATACTATACCTCCATAATCATCCACTGCACGAGTTGTAAACTTGTAATTTAACGTATCGTTGGTAGTTTCGTAAATATCTATAATTCCTTGCGGTAATCCTTTAAAAATGTAACCAAATTTAGGTTTCTTCTCAAACAAGATGGCTAGTTTGTTAATCGATTGCTTTTTTAATTCAAACGCTACCTCAACAGTATCTTTATCTATTAAGGAAAACTTGGATTTATCAATAGAAACAATCGGGTTGTTCGTCTGAATAAACATTGTGTCTTTTAAATGTAAAACACTACCTACATTTGATGACACTGATAAAGAGTCAATCTGTTTTTTTCTTAAAAAGACAGTAACTGTATCTTTAAAGTTTAGGTTATTTACAATAAAGTTTAGCGAATCTCTTTCAATCGGGGTATACCAATAGTTTAGTGTATCCTTATCTTTTTCAAACTGAGAAAATGATTTAAAATCTTGTGGAACTTCAGAAAGTAGTTCAATATTCATATCACTCTGCTTTCCTTCAAATCCAAATTGAATTTTTCCTTTAGTTACTTCTTTCCCTCTTTTAAATTCATACAGTTGAATTTCTTTAAAAAAACGAATTGGCTTGTTTATAATACTATCAGCAGGTAATGTAATCGTGTCTGTTACAAAACCTATTTTATCATTTTTACTACTAAAAATATAGTCGTTTGCTTGCTCTTTTAAAGCAAGCATTAAATATTTCCCTTCACGTAAATTACTAAACTCAAAGTTTGTAGAATCTAACGTACTGGTTACATAGTTTGGTTTTTGTTTGTAAATAATTGAGTCGTTGTAAACACTGTCTAACTTATACAATAACACACTTACTTCCTTTACTTCTTTATTATCAAAAGCATCAGTAACAGATCCCTTTATTCTTAACGAATCAATATAGCTCCCTGTAGAAAACACATACTTAAAACTCTCTAATTTGTTGTTTTCATTATTATCTTGAACTGCATTTCCGAAGTTAAACGTGTACGTTGTATTAGGCTGTAGAGTATCTAATATTTTTATATTGATATATTTGCTCGGAGTTCCTTGAGGAGTAATTAGTGGTGGATTTTTCATCGGAGGAGATACCACTAATTGTTTTTGTAAATCTTTTAAAACAATATACTCATCGAAGTAAATACGAATATTATCTTCTTTAAAATGAATGGTTTCGTATGGCGGATTTGCAGTAACCATAATGGGTGCTGTTTCATCTTTTGGCCCTCCTTCGGGTCTTCCTTTACGTGCACAACTACTAATGATAAAAGCAAAAAGTGTTATTAAAATAAGATGTTTATTTTTCACAAACTGATGGTTTTAAATCCAATTTCAAAAGTAGTAAATTAAGATGGAAAGTTATTATGCTTTTTGAGTATACGCCATGGTAGCAACACTAATGGTTATGTTTTTCGTTTTTAATAATTCGTTTGCACAAGCTTCTATCGTTGCTCCAGTAGTAATCACATCATCAATCAATAAAACATGCTTATTTTCAAAAATTGTTGTGTTTGCTAATTTGAATTTTGTTTTGCTGTCAGAAAAACGTTCAAACCGCTGCTTTAATGTTTGTGTTTTAGTTGTTGAGTATCTAATAAGCACGTTTGATTTATATTCAACACCAAGAATTTTGCTTAATGTTTCTCCAAACAACGTTACTTGATTATAACCTCTCTTCCTCTGTTTTTTAGGATGTAGTGGAACAGGGACAATATAATCTATGCCCTTAAAAACATTGGCTTCTACTAAATTATATCCAAACCACTCACCTATGAACCCTCCTATTTGTGGTTGATTTTTATATTTTAATTGATGAATTATTTTTTGTGTAATTCCATCTTTTTGATAATATAAAAACGAACGTACATCTTCTATAGGAACTCTACCATAAAAAGTTGACATTAATGTAACATTTATATGCTCATTATCGTCTATAATTGGTAGATCATTTTTACAAAATGTACAAAGAAATTTTTCATTTTGAAGTAATGCTATTTCACAATTTATACATAAATTGGGATAGAATACATAAAATATGTCTTTTAAAAATTGCATCTTTACAAGCCTTTTTTAACAGAAAGATACAAAAAGTAACAGAAAACGATATTTTGAGCACTAAATTTAATTTTTTTAAAGAAGCAGTAAAAAACTACAAAACATCAGGTACGATTATTCCTAGCTCAAGGTATTTGGCTAATAAAATGCTAAAAGAGATTGATTTTACTACTGCGAAAGTAATTGTAGAACTAGGCCCTGGTAATGGAGCTATAACTCATCATATTTTAAACAAAATAAACTCCAATACTATATTAATTTGTTTTGAAATTAATGATGCTTTTTATCAAGAGTTACAAAAGATAAAACACCCTCAACTAATAGTTCTAAAAGCTTCTGCTGAAAAAATTAAAACTGAACTTGAAAAGTTAGGCTACACTAAAGCAGATTATATTATTTCTAGTTTGCCCTTAACTATTATTCCGAAAGAAATTTCTCATGCTATTTTAGTTAAGAATTATAATTTTCTTGCCACCAACGGAGCTTTTATTCAATACCAATACAGTTTAACTTATTACAAGAAATTAAAAGATGTTTTTGGTAACGATATTGACCTAAGTTTTGAACCTTTAAACTTTCCACCTGCATTTATTTACAAATGTGTTAAAAAATAAATAGTATATTAGCACAAAACACAATTATGCATCATCCCCACTAAAAATGATGATCCCTTCAAAAATAAAAAACAATGGCTTTGCTGCCTTTTTGATTCTATTAGTGGTTGTTATAGGAGTTCTTTCCTATCAAAACGCTAGAGATTATTCTGAATTAAAAGCCGTTTTCGAATTAGATAAAGAAGAATTAGAGCAAGAACTTACTACTATTATAGAAGACTACAAGCAAGCTAGTTATAAGAAAAATGAATATTCTTTAAGGTTAAAAGACGAATTAGAAAAAGTTGTTCAACTAAGAGATTCTGTTAAAAACTTAAAAGAAGCAGATTACAGATTTATACGATACTATAGAAAAAGAACAAAAATTCTTATAGAAGAAAACCATAAGCTTTTTGAAAAAATAAACTACCTCAGTAGCATAAACGATGAGTTGCTTTCAAAAAATGATAGTGTTAATCAAGCATTACTTTTTAAAGAACACCAAAACACAAAACTATTTAGTATAAATAATCAGCTAAACAAAGAACGTCAAGTTTTAAAAGAAAAAGTCGCCATTGCTGAAGTTATCGAAATATCTACAATTAAAGCTGAAGCTCTTAAAAAACGGAAAAATGGAAAATATACTTCTACAACAAGATCAGAAAAAGTAAATGCTTTTAAAATAGAGTTCGATTTGTTAGAAAATAAAGTAGCATCACCAGGACCTAAAGAAGTGCATATTCAAATTACTGATAATAACAATAATGTTGTTGCTCCTATAAAAGAACCATGTTCACATAACAGTAAAAAGATACAATGTAGTGATGTTTTTATAACCGATTATAACAATAGCCAAATATCAATAGTATCATTTGTAAATATAAATAACAAAATTAATGCTGGTGTGTACCACATTAATACCTTTGTAAATAATATTAATGTAGGCAACAATTCATTAGCTTTAAAATAAAAAAATTAACCTCAAAATAGATAGAAAATACATAATATAAATTCAATTCCCCTAAAATCATGACTCATCAAAAAATGAAGAATACGCTAATTATTATATTAGCTATCCTAACTCTTTTCCTAATTTTTTATGCTCAACAAAAATCAAGCGAAAACAAAACACTTAACAACATTTTCTTAGAAGAAAAAGCCGATTTACAGCAAGATCTTGACGAAATGATTAAAGATTATACAGATGTTGTTGTAGGTAAAAAACGTTTAGCTGATAGATTAGAAATAGAGCTAACAAAAATGAAAAGTTTAAGAGACTCTATTAAAGATTTAAAATCTGACAATTTCAATTTAATCCGAAAATACCGAAGAAGAATTGCAACCCTAGAGCGCGAAAACAAAAAGTTATTTATTCAAATAGATTCTTTAAACAGTGCTAACGAAGCCTTAACTCAAGAAAATGTTATTGCTAATGAAATTTTACAACAAAAAGATAGTGTAAATGAAAATTTAGCAGAAAAAAATAAAGAACTAGAAGCTAAAGTAGCTATTGGAGGTATTATTAAAACAAGTCCTGTTAAAGCAGTTGCAATGAAAGAACGTAGTAGCGGAAAACTTACCTCAACCTCTAGATCTAATAGAACTGATGCCTTTCGAATAAATTTTGATTTATTAGAAAACCCTATCACTTCTGCTGGAGAAAAAAGAGTATACATTCAAATTACTGATGAAAACAAAAATGTAATTGCTCCGAAAGGAAAATTTAGTTTAAAAACTGGTGTTAAAATTCAATACACCGATTCACTCGAAGTAAATTACGATAACAATCGCTTAAGCTTAGTTTCTTTAGTATTGGTTAATCGTGACGATATTAAAAAAGGTACTTACGTTATAAGTGCATTTGTAGACGGAGTATACTCTGGAAACACTAAAATCAAGCTTAAATAAAACAATAATTACTTACAATATTTTAACAAAAGTGAAGAGTTAACTAAATTCTTCACTTTTTTCTTTTTCAATACCCTAAGTTCAAATCCTTATTCTATTTTTGCAATATGGCAAAACAAGAAGATCAATTTAAAAAAGTTTTATCGCACGCTAAAGAATATGGTTATGTATTCCAATCATCTGAAATTTATGACGGATTAAGTGCGGTATATGATTATGCTCAAAACGGAGTAGAGTTAAAGAAAAATATTCGAAACTATTGGTGGAAAGCAATGGTGCAAATGCATGAAAATATTGTAGGTATTGATGCTTCAATATTAATGCATCCAACTACTTGGAAAGCTTCTGGTCACGTCGATGCTTTTAACGATCCATTAATTGACAATAAAGACTCAAAAAAACGATATAGAGCTGATGTTTTAGTAGAAGATTACTGTGCTAAAATTGAAGCTAAAATTGATAAAGAAGTAGCCAAGGCTGCAAAACGTTTTGGTGATGCTTTCAACAAAGAAGAGTTTATATCAACAAACGGAAGAGTTTTAGGTTATCAAGAAAAAATTGACACTATTCTTAGCCGATTAGCTAAATCATTAGAAAATGAAGATTTAGCTGATGTAAAAGCCTTAATTGAAGAGTTAGAAATTGCTGATCCGTTAACTGGTTCTAAAAACTGGACAGAAGTAAAGCAATTCAACTTAATGTTTGGCACTCAATTAGGAGCTTCTGCAGATAGCGCTATGCAAGTATATTTACGTCCTGAAACGGCTCAAGGAATTTTTGTAAATTTCTTAAACGTACAAAAAACTGGACGTATGAAAATTCCTTTCGGAATTGCACAAACAGGTAAAGCCTTCCGTAACGAAATTGTTGCACGTCAGTTTATATTTAGAATGCGTGAATTTGAGCAAATGGAAATGCAGTTTTTTGTAAAACCAGGAACTCAAAAAGAATGGTACGAAAAATGGAAAGAAACACGTTTAAAATGGCATTTGTCATTAGGAATGGGTGCTGACAACTATCGCTTTCATGACCATGAAAAATTAGCGCATTATGCCGATGCTGCTGCTGATATTGAGTTTAAATTTCCATTCGGATTTAAAGAATTAGAAGGAATTCACTCGCGTACCGACTTTGATTTAAAAGCACATGAAGAATTTTCTGGAAAGAAATTACAATATTTTGATCCTGAAGAAAACAAAAACTATGTACCATACGTAGTAGAAACTTCTATCGGTTTAGACAGAATGTTCTTAGCTGTTTTCTCTAACTCTTTACAAGAAGAAGAATTAGAAAACGGTACTACTAGAACAGTATTAAAATTACCTGCTGTTTTAGCACCGACTAAAGCGGCTATTTTACCATTAGTTAAAAAAGACGGATTACCAGAAATAGCTCGTAAAATTGTAGATGATTTAAAATGGGATTTCAATGTTTCTTATGATGACAAAGACGCTGTAGGTAGAAGATATCGTCGTCAAGATGCTGCAGGAACTCCTTTCTGTATTACTGTTGATCATGACACTTTAGAAGACAATACTGTTACTATTCGTCATAGAGATACAATGGAGCAAAAACGTGTTAAAATAGAAGAATTAAGCAACATTATTAATCAAGAGGTAAATGTACGTTCTTGGTTACAAAAAATGGAAGTATAGTCTTTTAAAACTATAAAACAAAAATCCTAAGCCTAACCGTTTAGGATTTTTATTTTTGCATTAGAAAACTATTTCAAACGAAAAGAACAGATGAAAACATTACTTAAAATATTATTTGTCATTTTTTTACTATGGATAATTGTTGGAGCCTACCTTTTAAACACTGAACACCCCAAAGGTCAAGTTGTAATGGGCTTAGGCGTTTTATACATGTCTTTTGTATTAATGCCTATATTTATATACTATAGATACAAAGATGGTAAGTATAAAAAATACATTATTAATTCTGATAAGAACAAAAAAAAAGCTGAGGATTAATCCTCAGCTTTTTCATTTATACAATTTCTTTTTATTGTAACATAGGTGAGTAGTTTGTTGGGTAATCTACTGCTTTTGCTAAACCATCTTTAGCATCTTTAAAATTAGAACCATATGTTTTATCAATAGCTAATAACATTTGGTTAGCCATTAAGGCATATCCTCTAGCAGTTAAATGAATTCCATCTAAACTCACTAAACCTCCAGTTGCTAAACTCGTATTTAAGTTATAGTCTCCAAACTCTAAACCTGTAGTTGAAGCTTTTTCTAAAAGGGCTTTCAAATCAACAAAAGCCAATCCCTTTGCTTCCGCCATTGCTTTTATTGTAGCATTGTATCCATCTGTAGCTGTTTTGATTTCTGCTTGTTCTTGTGGAGTTAATACCCACTTATCTCCAAGAGGCAGAGAAATACCTTCTACAGAAAACATTCCCGCTAACTGTTGTGGTAAACCTTGAGACATTAAAAAACCAACTGAATCAGTATTAACCTCACCTATTATAGCACTACTTGGTAACACTAATAAATCTGCTTCTGTTGCTTGTCTTGCTTGCCCATAATAAGCTCCTAACAATCCTGCAACTTTTTGCAAAGTAGTATTATCTGTTGGTAAGCCAAAGCTTGCTACAAAAGAAGGAAAAGTAGGACTCCCTAAAAAAACCTGTATCATTTCTTCTCCAATATATGGTAAAGACTCATCTTTAATAACTACTGCACTCGCTGCATCTGTTGCAAAAACTATTGAACGCTCTGATACCCCTAAGAATTCGAAAGCTCCATTAATTGCTCCAAAAACATTATTTAACACTGGTATCTGCGCTGCAAATTCTTCATTTGAAGGGTCTAATGGTGCGTAAGGCACAGTTGTAAAATGTGGTAATGTTGTAATATAAGGTAAATTTGCTACTACTCCTTTAGCATCTGAAGTTGGTGCTAAAGTATTAATAATAGCGCCAAATACTTGCTCGAAAACTGGTTGCGGAGTGATTTCTCCAGCAGCACCTCCTGCAACAGCATAATCTAACACATCATTCCCCCCTATTTCAGATAAAGTGAAAAAAGTTGGTTGTTTAGATGCTATTTCAGCTAATAAAGTAGATTGAGCAGGACTCATTCTAACAAAATAAGGATTCGCTGTAGCTGGTTCTACCTGTAACCCAGCAGAGCTACCATAACCTGGGGCTAAAAAGTGAAAACTTTTTACTCCTGGAATTCCATAGTTACTAAAACTTGTTGCATTTGTTGCTGGATAACCCGCTATAGTTGTTGGTGTTTTATCAAGCCCTGTTGGTAACCCTGTTGTAGCATCAAAATAATATCTTGGATCTAAAACAACTTCACCTGTTACTGGATGAATCATTCCACCAACATTGTCTTCCATTAAAGGCTGGTTAAAATCTCCACCTCCTACCATAGCAAATTTGCTTGCTAAAATATTTGGAAAAGAATGTTGTTGCCCAATCTTGAACAAAGCTCCGTCTGAATACCCAGCTGTAAAAGAACCTCCCACTGCGATATAATTAGAAAAATCTACACTTCCCGCACTTAGAGCTATATTATTTTCTACTTCTGCTTCTGCTTTAATTTCTGGTAAGGTATTATCTACATCACAGGCAGCAAAACCTAAAAATAACGCAGATAAAAAAGTATATTTTATTGTGTTTTTCATTGTTTCTTTTTTTAGTTGTTGATAGTCCATGAAATGTAGTATTGAGAACCAACAGCTCCTACTCCTGGAGCACTTAAGTATTCTTTTCCTGTTAAGTTAGAACCTCCTACTTTGAATATTGATTTAATTGATGGAATAGAGTAGTTAACTTGAGCATCAAGAACTGTTCTGTCTTCAATTGTTCCTTCTAAGAAAGATGACTCCCAATAAAATTCATCTTGCCAACGTAAGTTAACATTGAATCCGAAGTTTTCAAATAAACTTGTGTGTCCAAATTGTAATTTAACTTTATGCTCTGGCGTATTAAACCCTGCTTCAAAATCTGGATCTGAAGCTTGGTCAAAATCAAGCTTAGACCATGTATAGTTTAATCCAAGATCAAATCCGTTAAGAACTTTTGTGCTTAAGCCTAATCCTAAACCGTATGAGCTAATATCTGCAGTAGAGTTTGTTCTAAAACCTACACCTGCATAATCTCCATTTTGTAAAGCTAATAAAGCTAATTCTCCTTGTGTTACATTTGGAATACCACTTGGCTCTGTACTTCCTACTTTTCCGTAAAAAGGAACTGCTATGTTTTTAACAGAAATAAAATCATTATAATCGTTATAGTAAGCACTTAAATCAATACCTAATTTATTTTCTCCTGTTGAGATTGCTCCACGATACCCTACTTCAAAAGATGTTACTTTTTCAGGTTTTACTAAATCAAAATTTGACTTTTGATATGTTCCTTCATCAATTGATTTTGCAGAAAAAGCATTAGTATATGCATCTCTACCCGTATATGTAGTTGTAGTTGAACCTAAGATTGCTGCTCCTGTTGGACTTAAATCTATTGGTGCAGAGGTAAATCTATCTAAGTTATCTTCGGCTGTACCTATTAAAGTTCCTCCTCCTGTATCTAAACCAATATATTGGTCTTGTGTTGTTGGATTACGGAAACCTGTTTGGAAAGATGCTCTGAAGTTATGGTTTTTCATTTCTCCTGCCGCATACGCTAACGATAAACGAGGTGAAACATTTCCATCAAAATTCATTGCTTTATCATAACGTGCAGATGCAGTTAACTTTAAACGATCATCTATCATTTTCTTTTGAATTTGTGTATATACACCAAATTCATCATAATCAATTGGTCCATCATTATCTGTATAAATTGTCCCAAATGAATTTAAGCTATACTGTCTGTAAGAACCTCCTACTTGTACTTCTGCCCAGTCGATATAATCACGTAAATTTAAGTTACCATCCACATGATACAATTGTGTATTGTCTTTAAATTTAGATCCTGTTTTTAAATCTGGATCACTAGTAACTTTATCAAAAGCTGCTTTAAACTCAGGTGTTCCTGGAATATAACGCCCAGTATCTGCTGCTTCTCTTGCTGCTTGATGCATTTGTTTCTCAGACAATCCTTGTGGATTTCCAGCTAACATAATATCTGCATAGGTTTGAATATAATCTCCGAACCAATCTTCATTAGATTTCCATTGCTTGTTTAAGTTGATTGCTGTAAAACGCGTATCGTAAGAATCTCCTGCGTCTTCACCTGTATAATATCCTCTTACAAAGAAGTTTTTACCTCTAACCTCTAACTTATGTTGCTCCATAAAGAAGTTAGCTATATTATATCTATTTTGTCCTTGATATATAGTATTTCCTCTACCGAATTTAGAATTCCAAATAATTTCTACACGGTCATTTCCTAAAGGGCGGAAATGTAATGCTCCTCCAAACTTCATGCTTTTTGCTTCATTACTCATCAAGTCAACTTCGTTATAACCTGTTCTAGTAACTCTCACGTCTGGAATAATCCCTAAACCTGAAGCTGTTCTTATATTTGTTCCTACTTCATCTCCGTAAACGTTTACACCGTCATAATCAATGGCAGAGTCTGCATCTCCTTCTCTTCTAAAACCTGCTTTGTATGTACCACCAACTCCTGATGTATTTCTATAATCTGTTGCGTGCCACTCTTCTCCTTTTAGGTAAGAAATGGTTGCTTTAGCTGCGAAATAGTCGTTAAATGTATGAGCCATACGCATACTAACATCGTAAAACTTATTATCTCCTGCTGCTTCTTGACTTGTTAAGCCACTTTTAACTACTGCACTAATTCCTTGCTCGTTAAATGGGTTTTTACTACGCATTAACATAATACCGTTAAATGCATTGGCACCATATAATGCAGAAGCTGCTCCTGGTAAAATCTCTACACTCTTCACATCTAATTCAGACAATCCTAATAAATTTCCTAATGAAAAGTTTAATGCAGGTGAAGAGTTATCCATACCATCTACTAACTGAACAAAACGCTCATTTGCAAATGCAGCAAAACCACGAGTGTTAACAGATTTAAATGTTAAACTACTTGTATTAATATCAACTCCTTTTAAGTTTTCTAAACCGTCATAAAAAGATGGAGCTGAAGTATTTTTAATTTCTCTAATATCAAAACGCTCAATTGTTACAGGTGATTCCATAACACGTTCTGGAGTTCTAGAAGCTGATACTACCACCTCATCTAATGAAGTAGCATTTTCGGTTAAACTAACCTCAACAACTTGATTGTTTTTAGTTATTTCAACTGTTTGTGTTTGATACCCTAAAGAAGATATTTCAATAGTAAACGGCGGGTTATCTGTTACTGTCATTGTAAACTTACCGTCAAAATCAGTAGAAGTCCCTACTGCTTTTCTTGAAACCTTAATGTTTGCTCCTGGAATAGGTTCACCTAAAGATACATCTTTAACTGTACCTGTAATGGTAGTTTGAGCAACCATTATTGCCGTGCCAAATAGCACAAATGCAACAAGTAATAGTTTTTTCATCATAATGTAAAATAATTTGTTAACTGCTTTGCAAAATACAATTTTTTTTCATTTACGAAATATACCGCGTTCTTTTTTACTATTTTATTAAATTATTAGATATTTTTTTTACTAAATCTGAATTTTAGATTTTATTCTTGAAATATTATTTATCCTCTTATACAAATTGTATTTTTGCCTAAATTTATTCGTAACCTTGGAAATTACACATTCTATTTTTGACTTCACCCCTACTCAAAAAACAATAGTTACCATTGGTACTTTCGATGGCGTGCACATTGGGCATCAAAAGATTATTGAAAAACTAGTGCATGAAGCAAAGTCTAGTGGAAAAAAATCAGTATTACTTACCTTTTTTCCACATCCTAGAATGGTGTTACAAAAAGACATTTCTATCAAATTGATTAATACGATTGAGGAACGTGCACAACATCTTGAAAAATTGGGGTTAGACTATTTAATTATTCACCCTTTTAGTAAAGAATTTTCAAGACTTACTGCTTTAGATTTTGTTCGAGATGTTCTAGTGAATCAACTTAACATTTCTAAATTAATTATCGGTTATGATCATCACTTCGGAAAAAACAGAGAAGGAAACATTGAACAACTAACCGAATATTCGCATTTATACGATTTTATAGTGGAAGAAATTCCTGCTCAAGATATTGACGAAGTTTCGGTAAGCTCAACTAAAATTAGAAAAGCGCTTTCTGAAGGACATTTAAAAACCGCCAACAACTATTTAGGATATAATTTTTCTCTTACAGGAAAAGTAGTGAACGGAAAACAGTTAGGTGGAAAAATAGGGTTTCCAACAGCTAATATTGATGTTCCTGAAGATTATAAATTGATTCCTAAAACAGGCGTTTATGTTGTAAAATCTACCATAGAAAATAATTCTGTTTACGGAATGATGAATATTGGGAATCGTCCTACTGTTGATGGCGAGTATCAAACCATTGAAGTTCACTTTTTCGATTTCAATCAAAACTTATATGACAAAGAGTTAACTATTGAATTGTTATACTTCTTAAGAGACGAACAAAAGTTCGATTCTGTTCCTGATTTAATATCACAACTCAAAAAAGACAAAGAAACTTCTTTAAACTACCTTAAAACAATTAGCCTCTAGCATTGCTTAAGTCTGTCGCATCTTTTATCTTTGCTTTTCTTAAAAAATTAAAAAGATGTTACAGGTTCAGTTTATTAGAGAAAACAAACAAACTGTTTTAGACGGATTAGCAAAACGTAATTTTGCTGATGCCGAAACAATTATTGAAGAAGTATTAACTGCTGATGAGACGCGTAGAGCTACACAAGTTTCTTTAGATAATGTTTTAGCTGAATCGAACAAAATATCCAAAGAGATTGGAGGTCTTTTTAAGTCTGGTAAAGTTGAAGAAGCAAATCAACTTAAAACAAAAACAGGTGAATTAAAGGAGCAATCTAAACAATTAACAGAAGAATTAAACTCTGCTGCTGATAAGTTAAACGAATTGTTATACCAAATTCCTAACATTCCGCATGCTTCAGTAAAAGCTGGGAAAAATGAAGAGGACAATGAAGAAGTATTTAAAGAAGGAATTATTCCTGATTTAGGAGAAAACGCATTACCTCATTGGGAATTAGCTAAGAAATACGACATCATCGATTTTGATTTGGGTGCAAAAATTACAGGTGCTGGTTTTCCTGTATATAAAGGGAAAGGGGCTCGTTTACAACGTGCTTTAATAAACTATTTTTTAGATAAAAATACGGCTGCAGGTTACAATGAAGTACAAGTTCCTCATTTAGTAAATGAAGCTTCAGGTTTTGGTACGGGTCAGTTACCTGATAAAGAAGGACAAATGTACCACGTAACTGGTGATAACTTATACTTAATTCCAACGGCAGAAGTTCCAGTAACAAATATGTTTAGAGATGAAATCGTACAAGAAAGTGATTTACCAATTACAGTAACTGGTTACACTCCTTGTTTTCGTCGTGAAGCTGGAAGCTACGGAGCACATGTTCGCGGATTAAATCGTTTACACCAATTTGATAAAGTAGAAATTGTTCGTGTTGAGCATCCTGACAATTCATACAATGCTTTAAACGGAATGGTAGAACACATTAAAGAAATTTTACGTGAATTAAAATTACCATATCGTATTTTACGTTTATGTGGGGGTGATACAGGATTTACTTCTGCTTTAACGTTCGATTTCGAATTATATTCAACCGCTCAAGAGCGTTGGTTAGAAATTAGTTCTGCTTCAAACTTTGAAACTTTTCAAGCAAATCGCTTAAAGTTACGTTTTAAAAATAAAGAAGGAAAAAGTCAATTAGTACACACTTTAAATGGAAGTTCTTTAGCTTTACCTCGTGTGCTTGCTGGTATTTTAGAGAACTATCAAACTGAAAACGGAATTAAAATTCCTGAAGTATTGGTTCCTTACTGTGGTTTTGATATGATTGATTAATCAATCTTCAATATAAAAATGAAAAAATCCCAAGCCTCAATTACGAGACTTGGGATTTTTAATTAATCAATCCCCATTGAAAAAAAATATGTTTAGTTGGCAACTACCGCTACCATTAATCTCTTGTATTTATTCATTTCTAGCAGTGCTTCAAAATATTGAGTTATTTGACCTTTTCTCATAAACTCATTTGCATTCTGCTTTGCTATCTCGTATTGTGTAGTAAAGTTTTTCATAATTTACATTGTTTAGTTGTTTTACTAATAAGACAAAGTTCGTGCCAAAATGTTACAATCCTTTTCAAAAAAGCACCTCTTTTAATAGTATTTTAACAATTATGTTCAGTATTTTTGATAAATGAAAAGAGCCGTTATTCTATTTAATTTACTGATATTTAGTTTGTTTTGTCACGCACAGCAAAACGAATTTATCATTGCTGAAAATTATTTTAGAAATAATGAATATGAAAAAGCAATTCAGTTATATAAAGAGTTATACAACCAAAGTCCTTATAATACTACTTATTTAGAAAGATTAATTACTTGCTACCAAGAAACTGAACAATTTACAGTAGCTGAAGATCTTCTTTTTCAAAAGTTAAAAGAAAAACCAAATTTAGCATACCTACATGTTGTTCTTGGTCACAATTTTGAACGTCAAGAAAAAATAGACACTGCAAACAAACACTATCAATTAGCAATACAGTCCATTAATAACAAGGCTAATTACGGGGCTTTAATTGCTGGTATGTTTAAAAATTATAGCAAACTAGATTTGGCTATTGAAACCTTTCAAAAGATAATGGATATAAATCCGAAAGCTAATTATGGTTTTCAAATGGCTCAAATTTATGGTGAGAAAGGTGATTTTAAACAAATGTTCGAATCATACATCGATTTGGTTGATAAGAACGAAGGCTACCTCAACAATGTTAAACGCTATGCTGGCAAATACTTAACTGATGATAGCGAGGATGAAAATAATATTCTGTTCAAAAAAGCTTTATTAAAAAGATCTATAAGCAACCCCAAAGACATATGGAACGATCTACTTTCTTGGTTATTTATTAGACAAAAACAATACAGCAAAGCACTTATTCAAAGCAAAGCATTATTTGCTAGAGATCCTGATAATTTAAATAGAATTAATGAAGTTGGTAAATTAGCTTTGGAAAATAAAGACTACGAAACCGCGAAAGAATGTTTTGATCTTATCATAGAAAACACCAATTATCCAAGAGATAAGTTTGCTGCAATAAACAACAATCTGAGAATAGCTATAGATACAAATCAACCAGACATAGAACAACGTTTTGATGCTATTTTTAAAGAATACGGTATAAATTCAAAAACATTATTCACCCAAATAGCTTATGCCGATTATTTAACCTTTACCAAAAACACCCCTGAAGAAGCTGAAGTTATTCTACAAAAATCTTTAGATTTTTCTAACTCAAGGTTTATAAAAGCTTCTATAAAACTAAAATTAGGAGATGTTTTAGTGTACATGGGTAAATTCAATAAAGCCCTCATTTATTATTCACAGGTACAAACATCATTTAAAAATCATAATATTGGGCAAGAAGCTCGTTTTAAAGTAGCTCAAGCATCTTACTTTAAAAATGATTTTAAATGGGCTAAAGCACAACTAAAAGTTTTAAAAGGTTCAGCATCTCAACTTATTGCCAACGATGCAGCAAACCTGTTTTTAACTATTTCAGACAACGAACCTAAAGACAGTATATCTTCTGGATTGAAAGAATATGCTAAAGCCGATTTGTTAGCTTTTCAGAATAAAAACGACAAAGCTATTGTTGTTTTAAGTGAAATTATTACAACTTATAGAGGACAAGCTATTGAAGACGAAGCCTTGTTTAAACAAGCTCAGTTATTTATTAAAAAGAAGCTATTTGATGAAGCTATTTTAAATTATGCTAAAATCATAGCCTTAGATAAAAAAGGAATTTATGTTGATGATGTATATTACTACATGGCAGAATTATACAACAACGAATTAAATAACCCTGAAAAGGCTAAAGAATACTATCAAAAGATTATTTTTGACCACCCTTCGAGCATCTATTTAGTAGAAGCTCGTAAAAAGTTCAGAAAACTAAGAGGAGACGATGTTAATTAAAGCAACAATCTTATTGTTTATCAACCAAGTAAAGCTTGTTTAATAAATTAATTCATCTCTCACTAAATTATAAAAGATGTACATATACAACGTAACCGTAAATATAGACGAAAGTATCCACGCCGAATGGTTAATTTGGATTGAAAACCATATCCCAGAAATGTTAGCAACGGGGCATTTTATCAGTGCAAAAATGACGCAAGTACTAGTTGAAGAAGAAATGGGAGGAATTACATACTCTATTCAATATACCGCAAGAACTCGTGAAGATTTGGACAACTATTATAAATATAGTGCAGACAAATTACGCAACGATGGATTAAAAAAGTTTGCAGATAAAATGCTAGCATTCCGCACAGAACTGAAAGTGGTGAATGAGTTTTACCCTACAGTAAATAGCAACTAAGATGCAAGAAAAAATCTATCAAAAGAAAAAACTACTTATCATAGTAGGAATACTCATAGCAACTTTAGGTGGAGTTATGGGATATTACACTTATGACAATAACCCTTGGGAAACCATTAGTGGAGTAATTAGTGGGATAGGTTTTGGACTAACATTTATAGCGTTAACAATAAAACCACCAACCAAATAGATATAATAAAAAATGACCGTAAGAGCTAAAAAACATTTAGGACAGCATTTTTTGAACGATGAAAACATTGCAAAAAAAATAGCTGATACTTTAACCGAAAACGGATACGAAAATGTATTAGAAATCGGTCCTGGAATGGGGGTTTTAACAAAGTATTTATTAGAAAAAAAGCCTAAAGTTACCGTAATGGAACTTGATTCGGAATCTGTAGTTTATTTACAAGACACCTTTCCTGTTGAACATATTAAACTAGACACCTCAAAAGAAAAATTTAATATCATTGAAGGTGATTTCTTAAAAAAGGACTTTACAGAAATATTTAACAAACAACAAGTAGCTATTATAGGAAACTTTCCTTACAATATTTCATCACAAATTGTTTTTAAGGCGATTGAAAACAGAGAGTATGTTCCAGAGTTTTCAGGAATGTTTCAAAAAGAAGTTGCTCAACGAATTGCTGAAAAAGAAGGGAGTAAAACTTACGGAATATTATCAGTATTAACACAAGCTTTTTACGATGCTGAGTATTTATTTACAGTTCCTCCTTCTGTATTCAATCCACCGCCAAAGGTAGATTCTGGAGTTATTAGACTTATCAGAAAAGAAAACTATACGCTTCCTGTAGATGAGAAATTGTTTTTTAGAGTGGTAAAAACTGCCTTTAATCAACGAAGAAAAATGCTTCGTTCTAGTTTAAAATCTTTCAATCTTTCGGATACCTTAAAAGAAGAACCTATATTTGCGATGCGTCCCGAGCAATTATCGGTACAAAAATTCATAGAATTGACACAAAAAATAGCTCAAGACAATAGTTAAAAGCTTATTTTTAAGTTAGTTTTAGAATATTCAACTCTCTATTATCGGCTAAAATCGTAAACGATGGCATTAGAAATTACGAAAGACTTACTAGAGCGCGTAGAAGATCTTATACAAAATCAGAAAGATAAATCGCTTTCTAAATTTTTCTCAGACTTCCACCATGCAGATATTGCAGAAGTATTAGATGAATTGTCTTTTGATGATGCTGTATATATCATTCGATTACTAGACAGTGAAACCACTTCAGAAGTATTAATGGATGTTGATGAGGAGGTTCGTGAAAACATTCTTGAACAACTTTCTGCTAAAGAAATTGCCGAAGAAATTGATGAATTAGATACCGATGATGCTGCCGATGTCATCGCTGAACTTCCAGAAGAGCGTAAACAAGAGGTAATTCAACAAATTGAAGACCGTGAACACGCCAAAGAAATTGTTGAATTATTACGTTACGACGAAGATTCTGCTGGGGGATTAATGGCTAAAGAGCTTGTAAAGGTTAATGAAAACTGGAATGTACTTACCTGTGTTAAAAAAATGCGTTTGCAAGCAGAAGAAGTAACCAGAGTACACTCTATTTACGTAGTAGACGATGAAGGGAAGCTGAAAGGGCGTTTGTCTTTAAAAGACCTTTTAATGGCGTCTACCCGTGCTAAAATATCAGATGTTTATATTCCTAAAGTAGATTTTGTTCATGTTCATGATAAAGCAGAAGAAGTTGCTAATATTATGAGTAAATATGACCTTGAAGCAATTCCTGTTGTTGATGAATTAGGTGTTTTAGTAGGAAGAATTACTATTGATGATATTGTTGATGTAATTAAAGAAGAGGCTGAAAAAGATTACCAATTAGCCGCAGGTATTACCCAAGACGTAGATTCTGAAGATAGTATTTTTGCCCTAACCAAGGCACGTTTACCTTGGTTATTCTTAGGAATGGTTGGAGGGCTAAGTGCTGCTAGTATTATGGGAGTTTTTCAAGATGCTATGGAAAAAAGTCCTATTCTCTTTTTATTTACACCGCTAATTGCGGCGATGGCTGGTAATGTAGGTGTACAATCATCAGCAATTATTGTACAAGGTTTAGCTAACGATGGAATTAAAGGTTCTATTTGGAATCGTTTATTAAAAGAAATTTCATTAGCAATGCTTAATGGTGCAATTCTAGCTGTTTTACTATTTTCTTTTGTATGGATAACTAAAGGAGATTTTCAGGTAGCTTTAGCTATTGCTTCTTCTCTATTTTCAGTTATTATTGTCGCTGGTTTGGTTGGCACCTCTATTCCGTTAATTTTAGATAAATATGGAATAGATCCTGCTATTGCAACAGGACCTTTTATTACAACTAGTAATGATATTTTTGGAATTCTAATTTACTTTTCAATAGCCAAAATGATTATTGGTTTTTAATCGCAGAATTATAAACAATTAATTGATTGTTAGACGGATATATCAAAAACATTAAAAACAGCTCCCTTAAATACTTAGCAATCTTGCCCGTAGTTTAATCTATAGATTCTACTTTTTCAATCAAATTATCTATTTTTTCATCTGGAATAAAGCCTTTCAACATCAGGAAAGCTCCGAAAACAATAAGTAATACTCCCATTCCGCGTTTTATACGATAAATAACCAAAGGGGTTAACCTGCTTTTTAATTGTTTTGCTAAAAGTATCTTTCCTAAATCGGTAATGGCATATCCTGCTATTACAGTACCAAAATACCAAACCAAGTATTTAGGGTTCATATCATAAGTAGGACCAATAACCACAATTAACCCTAACCAAAATGCCAACACTCCAATATTAATAAAGTTTAAAAAGAACCCTTTTAGCAACAGTTTTAGATAATTATTGCTTTCTGGTAAAACAACATCAGGAGCTTCTACTTCCTTCTTATTATTTTTATCTAAATAAGTAATTAATCCGTAAACAATTAGCACCAATCCGCCAATAAGAAATAACCGTGGATCGTCTTTTATTTTTTCTAACAAACTTCTACTTCCAAAGTAGGCAATTAGCATAAAAGAAATATCTCCTAAAATTACACCTATATCAAAGGCAATAGCTGCTCGAGCACCTTTTAAAATACTTGTTTTTATTAGCATAAAAAACACTGGCCCTATCATAAAAGCCATAAAAACACCTACTAAAAAAGCATTTTTAAAATCGTAGAAATCCATAATTATAAAGTTACGACTTACTAAACATCGTCAAAATCTACCACAATCTTCTGAGTTGTCGGATGTGCTTGACAAGTAAGAATTAATCCTTCTTCTAATTCTTCGTCTGTTAAAATTGAGTTTTTCGCCATTACCGCTTCTCCTTCGGTAACTTTAGCAATACAACTGCTACAAACTCCTCCTTGACAAGAATAAGGAGCGTCTAATTTATGATGCAAAGAGGCTGCTAAAACCGTATCTGTTTTCTCCATCATAAAAGTATGCTCTTCATCATCTAATAGTACAGTGATTTCAGATTTTCCATCAGGAATATTTAATGCCGCTTCCTCATCTGAAACACTTGCAGTAAACAATTCAAAATTGATATTTCTTTCATCAAACCCATCTTCTTGAAGTGTAGTAGAAACTGTTTGAATCATTTCTTCTGGCCCACATAAGTACACCGAATCAAAAGAAATATCTTTATGAACATTCTTTACAAAGTAATTTACAAGTCCTTTGTCAATTCTACCAAACTTAGTATTAGTTTTAACCTCTTGGCTAAATACATAGTGCAAATTTAATTGAGAAGGATGCTTTTCAGCCAACTCATTTAATTCATCGTAAAAAATAGTACTCTCAGCTTTCTTGTTTCCAAAAACCAAGGTAATTGTTGAAGTTGGTTCATTTTCTAACACAGCTTTTACCATTGATAAAACTGGTGTTATACCACTTCCTGCTGCAAATGCTAAATAGTTTTTTTGCGCTTGCGGTTCAATAATAAACTTTCCTTCAGGTTCAGAAATTTCTAAAAAAGTATTCTCTTTTAATTTCGTAGTAGCATAGGTTGAAAATTTTCCATGATCAACAGCTTTTACCGCTACTTTTATTTGTTTACTGTTAGGTGAAGCACAAATAGAATAAGCTCTTCTTATCTCCTTATCATCTAAATTGGCTTTTATGGTAATATATTGTCCTGCAATAAAAGTGTAATTACTTGCTAACTCAGCAGGTACATCAAATAAGATAGAAACAGCATCTGTCGTTTCTTTTATTATTTTTTCAATACGTAGTTTGTGAAATGTAGACATTTATTCATTTTATAAGGATTACAAAAATAAGAAACTCAGCACGAACAAAAGTTAGGGTTTTTACAAAAAGTATACCTAAGATTTTTATACATAAGAAAATTATGTATATTTGCATACCTAAGTTTCTTAGGTAAAATTTCGAACTTATGGGAAATCAGAAATTATATAAAGGATCATTACAAACTATTATTTTGAAACTACTAGCTCAGAATGATAAAATGTACGGATATGAAATCACGCAAAAAGTAAAAGAACTTACCAAAGGTGAATTAAAAATCACAGAAGGGGCTTTGTATCCTGCCCTACACAAACTTGAAGCTGAAGGCTTGTTAGACGTTGAAGTTGCTAAGGTTGGAAATCGTTTACGTAAATATTATAAGCTTACCGAAAACGGTACAAAAGAAACTGCAAATCGTCTTTCAGAAATGCAAGAATTTTTGAATACCATGCAACAATTGGTAAACCCTAAGTTTAGTTTGGAGTAATTTTTTTAGCTATGGAATTAACAAAAGAACAAATACAAGAAATTGACAACTATATCAATGCTTGTGGTATTAAATTTTATGATGTAAAAGCTGAATTAGTAGACCATTTTGCTTCAATTTTAGAAGAGCGCCTAGAAATAGAACCTAAATTAGATATTCATAAAACTATTATAGAAGAACATAAAAAATTTAGTGACCAAGGATTTAAAAAACTATTAAAAACAAAAACTGATACTGTTCACAAACGCTTTTATAAGCTGACTTTTTTACACTTAAAATCATTTTTTAAATTACCTAAACTCATAATAACAATTGCTATTTTTTATCTACTTAAAGAATTAATGAACCTCTTTGAAAACAAAGAACATTTCTTCAATTTACTTAGTGGAATTGGTCTTTTAATTATAGCACAATTGTTCATTCGTGTAACTACTAACATTGGAAGTAAAAAAGATAAATTTCTTGTTCTGAACAAGTCAGATATGTTTTTAAATCTTATAAATTCTCTTTTTATCATTTTTAACAGTAGTGTTACTTTCAGAAGTGATCAAAGTTTTACTGAAAACAATTATAATTTAATTCATTTAGGAATATTTGTTTTATTACTGCTTTTTTATTGGTCTGGTGAATATATCTTTTATCAAAATAAACAAACCATAAAAAAACAGTATCCTAACGTATTGGTATAAGCTATGGAATTAACAAAAGAACAAATACAAAAAATAGATCTCTTTTTAGAAGGAATAGGAATTGAATATATAGATATCCGATTTGAGATGGTAGATCATATTGCTACTGAAATTGAAAATAACATTGAAGATATAAATGCTTTTTTTAAATATAATGGCTTTCAAACTCCTTTCATAAAATATATGCTTAGCAGAAAAAAGGAATACTTCGAAAGCTATAAAAAACAAAAAAGAAAAGCTTTTTGGTTTAACATAAAAAGAACACTTGTTGCTGTTTTTAAAGAATCTATAAAACCTATTAACTTTATAGCTATTTTACTCTTTTTATTTGCTATTAATCTCTTGGAAAACTTTAACCTAAAATACGCCAGCGAAATTGTCTTTGTTTCTTTTTTTCTTAGTTTCTTTTATTTTACGATAAGGTTTAATCAGTTTAAAAAGAAATTTGGTGCCATTAAAATTATTCATGCTTATGCATCCATTTTTATGTTCAACTACATTGTCTCTTTTCACTTTCCTGGAATTACCCCTATCTTTAGTGAAGGTAGTTATTCACCTTTTCTTCTATATAAATGCTTTACAGCTCTAATTATTAATTTTTTAGTCTTTAAGTGCTTTCTAAATGAAAAAACAAATATTCAAAAACGCCTTAAAAATTTAGCTTGATTACTATGGAATTAACAAAAGAACAAATACAGTATATCGAAAATCGATTAATTAAAGACGGTGTAAAATACTGGGATATCCGTATTGAAATGTTAGACCATATTGTTTCTGATATAGAAAGAAATGCTAATACAAAAAACTTTGATTCTGAGCTTCAAAGAGCATTAAAAAATGCTAATTGGGACAAAAGTCTGGTTGATATTAATCAGGAAGCATTAAAAAATATAAATAGAAAATATAGAACTCAATTTCATAAAGAAATTTTGCTCCTTTTAAAGAATGCCAAGTATATATTCTTTTTAATCACTTTTTGTTTTAACCATTATTTATTATCTAAAAATTTAAATTTCAAAACTTTTGATAGGATTAATATTATTCTTTTTCTTTTCCCTATCATTTTTTATTTAGTTTTTGCTATAAAAGCATGGACTAAAAAATATGGTAAATCTGCAAACTTACTTTATGGCATGTTTTATTTTTCATTTTCGTTTTTAATACTTCAAATGATTCCTCAATTTATGAGAGATACTTCATATGAAAATAAAATTTTAATGTGGTTAATTTTAATTCCAATTTATTACACAATGTCTTTTTCAGGGTATAGGTTATGTAAAAAAACCATAACAAAAATTGAAATAATGAAAAAAGAATTAGCGATATGAAACTAACCGACCAACACATAGAACAATTGTACAAGTTTACACGTCAACATTTTGTTGAGCATTATGATGTACAAACCGAGTTAGTAGATCATCTAGCTAACGATATTGAACAAATTTGGGAGAAAAATCCAACGCTGACTTTCGAACAAGCCCGAGATACCTCATTTAAAAAATTTGGTGTGTTTGGTTTTATGAATGTCGTTGAAGAAAAACAAAAACAAATGAATAAAAAGTACAGAAAAATTATTTGGAGCTACCTAAAACAATGGTTTACGCTACCTAAAATAATTTTAACTGTAAGTTCTGTTTTTATCTTTTATTTTTTATTCCAAATACCACATTATGGAAAGTATTTCTTCTATAGTTTAGAAGTTTTCTTTTTCCTTTTTATAATAATTAGATGTCAATTTTTAATCAAGCAACAAAAGCAGCGAGTAATAGAAACTAGTAAAAACTGGTTATTAGAAGATATCATTTTTAAAATGGCATCTTCTAACTTTATTGTCTTTTTTTGTAATGTGTATAATATTTTTCGATTAGCAGAACTGATGCATAGAAAAGAGTTCACACTTCTTATTTCTGTCTTTTCGGTTCTTTTAATATTAGTCTCTTACATCACTTTAGAGTTAATCCCTAAAAAGTCAGAAGAATTACTCGAAGCACAGTATCCTGAATATAAATTTGCTAACAATTAAAAATCCAACAATCTAAAAATCCAAGGATCCAACAATCTAACCTACTTCTTCCCTTCAACAACAATAACAATTTCACCTTTAGGTGGTTTTTCAGTATAATATGATAGTACTTCTTTTACAGTTCCTCGCTTGGTTTCTTCAAATAATTTTGTCAACTCTCTAGAAACTGATAGTTGCCTTTCCTCTCCAAAGTATTCTGCAAAATTTGCCAAGGTTTTTAATAGTTTGTGCGGACTCTCATAAAAAATCATTGTACGAGTTTCTTCAGCTAAGAACTGTAAACGCGTTTGACGCCCCTTTTTTACAGGTAAAAAGCCTTCAAACACAAATTTATCATTCGGTAAACCAGAATTTACCAATGCAGGTACAAAAGCAGTTGCTCCAGGTAAACATTCTACTTCAATATTATTTTGCACACATGCTCTTGTCAATAAAAAACCAGGATCGGAAATTGCAGGAGTTCCAGCATCGGAAATCAGAGCAAAAGTTTCTCCACTTTGTAAACGTTTTACGATTGTTTCTACCGTTTTGTGTTCGTTGTGCATATGATGCGATTGCATAGGTGTAGCAATATCAAAATGCTTTAATAGTTTTCCGCTAGTTCGCGTATCTTCTGCTAAAATATAATCTACTTCTTTTAAGACTTTCAACGCTCTTAGCGTAATATCTTCTAAATTCCCAATCGGTGTAGGTACCAAGTACAATTTGCTCATACAACAAAACTACAAAGTTTTTAGTCTAAAAAGTTAGGAATCTCTACCTTTTTGTACTTTTGCTATATGTCGAACGACCTATTGAAACACATTCAGATTCCTGCTGATTTACGTAAGTTAACATCAGACAAATTACCACAACTTGCCCAAGAATTGCGTGAGTTTATTATTGATGTAGTTGCAACAAAAGAAGGACACTTAGGCGCAAGCTTAGGTGTGGTAGAACTAACCATTGCACTTCATTATCTGTTTGATACTCCTAACGATTTATTGGTTTGGGATGTTGGACACCAAGCATACGGACACAAAATTTTAACAGGAAGAAAAGACATTTTTCATACTAATCGTCAGTTTGATGGTATTTCAGGTTTCCCAAAACGATCTGAAAGCAAATACGACACCTTTGGTGTAGGACATTCATCTACCGCTATTTCTGCAGCTTTAGGAATGGCAATTGCTTCGAAATTACAAGGTATTCATAAACATCATATTGCGGTGATTGGTGATGCTTCTATTGCAAGCGGAATGGCTTTTGAAGCCTTGAATCATGCAGGAGACACTAATGCTAATTTGTTGGTTATTCTGAATGATAATGCGATTGGAATCGATCCATCCGTAGGTGCTTTAAAAGATTATTTAACGAAAATTAAATCTCCACGATTAGAAGTTGAACAACACAATATTTTTGAAGCCTTAAATTTTGACTATTCTGGACCTATTGATGGACATAATTTTGAGGAATTATTATCGGAACTAGAACGTTTAAAAAACATTCAAGGACCAAAGTTTTTACATGTAATTACTACCAAAGGAAAAGGATTACGACAAGCAGAGCAAGATCAAGTAAAATACCATGCTCCGGGAAAGTTTGATAAAATTTCTGGAGATGTATTACCAAAAGAAGAAAGCAAGTACACAAAATATCAAGATGTTTTTGGTAAAACCATTGTTGAATTAGCACAGCAAAACGAAAAAATTGTAGGAATCACCCCAGCCATGTTAACAGGAAGTTCGTTAAAATTTATGTTGGAAGCTTTTCCTGACCGAACTTTTGATGTTGGTATTGCTGAACAACATGCGGTAACCTTAGCTGCAGGTATGGCTACCCAAGGGTTAATTCCGTTTTGCAACATATACTCTACTTTTTTACAACGCGCTTACGACCAAGTAATTCATGATGTAGCTTTACAAAACTTACCTGTAATTTTTTGTTTAGACAGAGCCGGATTGGTAGGTGAAGACGGAGCAACACACCATGGGGTTTTTGATTTGGCTTATTTACGTTGCATTCCGAATCTAATTATCTTTGCTCCTCGCAACGAAATTGAGTTACGTAACATCATGTTTACTGCCCAACAAGGCTTGGAACATCCGATTGCAATTCGTTACCCAAGAGGGAAGGGAAAAATAGAGCAATGGCAACTTCCTTTTGAAAGCATAAAAATTGGAAAAGGGACTTGTTTAAAGGAAGGAACACAAATAGCAGTGCTATCTATTGGAACTATAGCTGATAATGCATCAGAAGCAATAAATTTGCTTGAAAACAACAAATCGATTGCACATTACGACTTACGTTTTGTAAAACCGTTAGACACCCAGCTTTTAAATATAATTTTCAACAAATTTAAAACAATTATCACTATTGAAGATGGTACGGTAAAAGGTGGTTTTGGAAGTGCAGTCTTAGAATATGCTTCCGAAGTAAATTATCAAGGAAAAATCAAGTTATTAGGAATTCCTGATGAGTTTATACACCACGGAACTATTCAACAATTACAAGAAGTTTGTGAGACAGATATTACTTCTATTAAAGAAACAATTCAAGACTTTTTATAAAATGAATCTTTTTTAAGACTAATTATTTTCATGTTTTATATTCGCGGAATATAACCCCCAAATATTTAATACATGAAATTATTATTTAAAGCTCTTGTATGCTCTTCTATTTTCTTAGCATCATGTAGCGACAAAGAAAGTATTCCTAATGTTAAGCTTCAAAGCTATTCTTTTGATTCTGAAACGAATTCTACTCTAATGTTTCAAGATGGCGAATCACAAGAAGTTATGACGTCCGAATGGAGAGCTTATGAAATTAGTAAGGTAATACGTGTTAAACCTATTGATAACAAAACCATTGAAGTTGCCAATTTTGCTCCAATAGATTTAGAAAACATCACAATTACTGCCGTGATAGAAAATGAAGGAATTGATAAACCGATCAAACTTTTTAATATTGATAAAATAAGAGCTCATGGTAAACAAGAAATTAACTATCCGTTTATAGGTAATACTTCTTTGTTTCTAAATACCAGCAATGAGATAGTTGACCTATCTAACTTTGAAGAGACAGGTATTAATCCTAACCATATTACATTTGATTTTACTGGTGACAATAAAATTGTTCATAAACTTAAAGCCTTACGTAAATTAAAATGGGTTATAAAGTACCACGATTTTGATCATAATAACGATACAAGTAATAATTGGGCTGAAGATATAAGCGCAAAAGACATTCGTAGGTTTACAGGATTAATGATAAACCTTGGTGTTGTATTTACCTCAGATAATTTTAAAAATGAATTTATTAGTGAACATATTGTAGGAAATGATGGTACAACTGCGCTAACTGAAAACGAAAAATTAGGAGCTTATAATATAATCTTAAACAAACCTCGTTACAATTGTGGTAAAGTTGTTAATGTTTCTGGTTTAGGAGGTGGTGCTACTTTTGGTTTAGCTGAACATGTGCTAAGAGATTATATTCGCAAAGAAACTGGTTTTATTACAGCTCATGAAATTGGGCATACAATAGGTTATAATCATTCTTCAAATATGACATACCCTCATGAAGTAAATGGTGTGAGTACAGGAATTAGTCCTGTTACTACTCGAATTATGAATCAATTTTTCGAAGATGGTTTATTCCCTGTAACATTAGAAAATTATTATCTACCATCCGATTTTGAATAATAAGAATAAAAAAAGCGAACCTAAATTGGTTCGCTTTTCTTTTATAAAATTTAGAAACCTATAGGGTCTCCAACTGCATTACAGTCTTCTGCATATAATATAAATTTTTCTACTCTAGAACCCACAACATTAGTTGTTGTTAATGTAACTGTGTATGTACCTGGTTGAGTAACTGCCACAATTGCCGAATTGTGTGATGGGAAAACTTTCCCTAAATTTCCTGCTGGTGTTATAGACCAATTATAACTTGCACATCTTTCAAAAGGAACTGATAATTCATTGTTTATTGTTGTTGTACAAATATAGTTACTTCCTAATCTATCTTTCTCATAATTATTGGGTACAGGAGATCCAAAGGTTGAATAAACTGGATAAGCTAAAGGTCGTGTCGGGTAATTCACACAGTCAACATTACATCGAGTATCTGTTAAAGTAAATCTTTCGTCACAGTCACCAAAAACTACTCTAATTTCTGCTTGTGAAAATCCAGTACTAAAATATAAGGTTACCGACTTTTGATTAGAAGCTCCTACAATTTGCACAGAATTACCATTTTCTATAGACCATTGATATGTAGAATGGTTTTCTACAACAGTATAGGTCCTGTACTGTCCAATATAGTCTTTGCTCTCATTATCCACTTCAATATAAGAGCATACTCCACTCCTAGAGACTAAGTTACTTTCATCTTTTGATTTTTCTGTTTTAATTTTTGGAGACATATCATCTATAGAGTCTTCAGTTTGACATGAAAAAAGAAAAATAGAGGATAAGACAATAAATGCGAAGTTTTTAAAATTCGTTTTCATAATAATTTTTTTGGTTAAACTGTCACCAAAATAGTAAATAAAAAAAAGCGAACCAAATTGGTTCGCTTTTTTTATAATAATTCTCGGAATATTCCGAGGTATTTCTCTTAGTTATTTAAAGCTTCTGCTCCACCAACAATCTCTAAGATTTCGTTTGTAATAGCAGCTTGACGAGCTTTGTTATAAGTTAATAATAACTCATTACGTAATTCCGTAGCATTATCTGTTGCTTTGTGCATTGCAGTCATACGAGCACCGTGTTCGGCAGCAAATGAATCACGAATTGCTTTGTATAATTGCGTTTTTAATGACTTAGGAATTAACTCTAAAATAATTTCTTCTTTAGAAGGTTCAAAAATGTAATCTAAATTAGCATTTGATTCTCCTTCTACAGGTTGAATTGGTAAGAATTGCTCTACCTCTGCTATTTGAGTAGCAGCATTTTTAAACCTGTTGTAAATAATTTCTATCTTGTCGTAAGAACCATCTACAAATAAATTCATTAACTTTTCAGCTACTTCAGCAACATTATCAAAAGTTAAGTCATCAAAAATGTCGTTTCTGTTTTCAATAACTGTATAGTCTTTTGATAAAATATCGTTACCTTTTTTACCAATCGTTAATAAATCAACAGTAGTATTGTTATATTTTTCATTGATTGTTTTAACTGTTTCTTTTATAATAGATGAGTTAAAACCACCACATAAACCTCTGTTTGAAGTTATACTAACTAACAATACTTTATTTACTTCTCTTTCTGTTGAATATACTCCACCAGCATCACTATCTAAAGTAGCGCTTAAGCTTTGTAATAATTCGGTAAGCTTAGATGAATACGGGCGCATTGCCGTAATTGCATCTTGAGCTTTTTTCAACTTCGCAGCCGATACCATTTTCATGGCAGAGGTAATCTGCATTGTTGATTTAATCGAAGTAATTCTGTTACGTATTTCTTTTAAGTTTGCCATTTATTTGAACTTAAAATTTATAAAACCCCCGTTGTTACACGGGGATGCCTTTTTTGTTTTTATTAAGCTGAAAATTTAGCTGAAATTTCTTTAGCAGCGTCTCTTAAAGTATCAATTACTTCATCAGTTAATTTTCCTGCTTTTAAAGTATCTAAAGTATCTCTGTGCTTCGCATTTAAATACTCTAAATAATCTTTTTCGAATTCTTTCACCTTGTTTACAGGTACATCTTTTAACAAGTTCTTAGAACCTGCATAGATAATAGCTACCTGATCTTCTACGGTATAAGGGTCGTTTTGAGCTTGCTTTAAGATCTCAACGTTACGCTTACCTTTTTCAATTACATTTAAAGTAGCTGCATCTAAATCAGAACCAAACTTAGCGAATGCTTCTAATTCACGGTACTGAGCTTGATCTAACTTTAAAGTACCAGATACTTTTTTCATTGATTTAATCTGAGCAGATCCTCCTACACGTGATACAGAGATACCTACGTTAATCGCTGGACGAACCCCTGAGTTGAATAAATCAGACTCTAAGAAAATCTGACCATCAGTAATTGAGATTACGTTTGTTGGAATATAAGCTGAAACGTCTCCTGCTTGTGTTTCAATAATTGGTAAAGCAGTTAATGATCCTCCACCTTTTATTTTTCCTACTAACGAAGCAGGTACATCATTCATTTGTGCAGCAATTGTATCATCGTTAATTACTTTTGCAGCACGTTCTAATAATCTTGAGTGTAAGTAGAATACATCCCCTGGATATGCCTCACGTCCTGGTGGTCTTCTTAATAATAAAGACACCTCACGGTAAGCTACTGCTTGCTTAGATAAATCATCATAAACAATTAAAGCTGGTCTACCAGTATCTCGGAAATATTCTCCAATTGCAGCTCCTGCGAATGGTGCATATACCTGCATTGGTGCAGGGTCAGATGCATTTGCAGCAACAATAGTTGTATAAGCTAACGCTCCTTTTTCTTCTAACATGTTAGCAATAGCTGCTACTGTTGAAGCTTTTTGACCGATAGCTACATAGATACAGTAAACAGGTTGTCCTGCATCAAAAAATTCTTTTTGGTTTAAGATAGTATCAATAGCAACAGTTGATTTACCTGTTTGACGGTCTCCAATGATTAACTCACGTTGACCACGTCCTACTGGAATCATTGCATCAATAGATTTGATACCTGTTTGCATTGGCTCAGTTACAGGCTCACGGAAGATAACCCCTGGTGCTTTGCGCTCTAAAGGCATTTCAAAAGTTTCACCTTGAATTGACCCTTTACCATCTATTGGTTGTCCTAAAGTGTTAACAACACGTCCTACGATTCCTTCTCCAGCTTTTAAAGAAGCAATTCTTTCTGTACGCTTTACAGTAGATCCTTCTCTTACTGAAGTAGAAGCTCCTAATAATACAACACCTGCATTATCCTCTTCTAAGTTTAATACGATACCTTCTAATCCGTTATCGAATTCTACTAATTCTCCGTATTGTACGTTAGATAATCCATAAACACGTGCAATACCATCACCTACTTGTAATACTGTCCCTACTTCGTTTAATGAAGCCTTAGACTCAAAATTTGTTAATTGTTCCTTTAAAATTGCTGATACTTCAGCTGGTTTAATTGCTGCCATCTTATTTCTTTTGATGTATAATTAAATTTTTGGAATGTAATGACCGTTGTCAAACTCTCTCCTTAACTCATTAAATTGGCTAGAGATACTTGCATCATACTGCACATCTCCAACTCGTAAGATAAATCCTCCTAAAATATCAGGATTTACTATATTCTCAATACTTGCATTGTTTCCTGTAAGGGCAACAATTTTAGCTTGTATTTTATCTTCTAACTCTTTTGTTAAAGCTACTGCTGTAGTAACTTTAGCTACGTTGATGTTCTTGTGGTAATCATATATAACAGCATATTGCTTAGCAATAGACTCTAACATTACCATGCGCTTATTTTCCTCTAATAAGTTAAATAACCCTTTTACTATGTTATCTACTTTATCACCAAAAAGCGCATTTAAAACCTTACGTTTATCTGCAGCTTTGATTACAGGACTTTTAAGCATAACATCTAAATCATCGCTCTCAGCAATTGTATCAACGATTAACTTCATGTTATCGTTTACTAAAGTTTCGCTTCCTGAATCTTTAGCTAAGTTTAAAACTGCTTTTGCGTAACGTAGTGCTGCTCTTGCTTCTTTCATCTACTGATTAGTTTAAAGTAACCTCTTCTAACATTCCTTCAACAAGCTTTAATTGATCGTCTTGTGAAGCTAATTCTTTTCTTACAACCTTTTGAGCGATTTCAATAGATAAATTACCTACTGTTTTCTTTAATTCAGCGATAGCTGCTTGTTGCTCTTGTTTTATTGTAGCTTTAGCATTATCAATCATTGTAGTTGTTTGCTCTTCTGCTTCTTGCTTAGCGTCAGCTATAATTTTATCTTTAATCTCACGAGCTTCTTTCATCATTGCGTCTCTCTCTGCTCTTGCTTCTTTTAACAAACGCTCATTATCAGCTTGTAAATTTTGCATTTCCTTACGAGCGTTTTCTGCAGCATCTAAAGCTCCTTGAATTCCTTCTTCACGCTCATTTAACGCATTCAAAATAGGCTTCCATGCAAACTTTGCCATTATAAAGATTAATAAAGCTAAGATTACAAGTTGCATAAGAAACAACCCTATTGAAAAGTCATTAAATATTCCCATTATTATATATTTTTATCGTATTTTTTGTTTAATTGTGTAAACAATTCCTGCAACCAACCGTTACAGGAATTTGTTTTTTTTGTTTTGTTGCTTATCCTAAAAGTAAAGCACCGAATGCTAAACCTTCTAATAATGCTCCAATAATAATCATTGCAGTTTGGATTTTACCAGCTGCTTCTGGTTGACGAGCAATAGCTTCCATTGCACTACTACCGATTTTTCCTAATCCTAATCCTGCTCCGATTACGATTAATCCTGCTCCAACTAAATTAAGTGTCATAATAATTGATTTATATATAATTAAACAAATTTTTGATTCTAATTCTTAGTGATGATCATGTTCTTCTACAGCCATACCAATGAATAACGATGATAACATGGTAAAGATATAGGCTTGTAAAAAAGCTACTAATAATTCTATAATAGTTAAAAATAAAGTTAGGAAGAAAGAAATTCCTGTAGCACCTGCTGTTCCAAACTTTGCTTTTAATAAAATCATCAACGCTGCGATACCCATTACTACAGAGTGACCTGCGGTGATGTTCGCGAATAAACGCACAAATAAAGAAAATGGTTTAGTTAACATACCTAACACCTCGATAGGCGCTAACACTAACTTCATTAATACCGGCACACCTGGCATCCAGAAGATATGTTTCCAATAATCTTTATTTCCACTGAATTGCACAATAAAGAAAGTAAATAACGCTAAACAAACTGTTACTGCTATCTGACCTGTTACGTTAAACCCTAACGGGGTTAACCCTAATAAGTTTAACACCCAAATAAAGAAGAATACGGTTAATAAGAACCCCATAAACTTACGGTAATGCTTCTCACCGATATTAGGACGTGCAATTTCGTCTCTTACATATAATACTAAAGGCTCTAATATACGTGCTGCTCCTGTTGGGATTGGCCCTTTCTTATACCCTGAAGCTAAACTTCTAAATCCGAAGAACATTAACAAACCTGCGAACAGCATACCAAAAACACTTTTAGTAATAGATAAATCTAATACTTTTTGTGCATTTGTAGCGTGGTGTTCCTCATCAAAAGCAACTGCTTCTTCTCCTGCATTTAATTCATATATTTTACTATGAATTTTCGTTAACTTAACTCCATCTTTTTCTAAGACAACAGCACCGTCATCATTGTGATGAAATTCTGAAGACATAAAAACTCTTAACCCTTCGCTTGTCCAAACAATTACTGGCAACGGAAACCCAATATGTTTACGTTCTCCCGCATTGTTTGTGTAAGAAAAAAGTGCAAAATCATGCGAGTCTGCTAAGTGATGCTTAATATAAGCGTCTATCGATTCTTTAGTGTTAACTCTACCATTATCATTGGAAGTTGTATCGCCTCCACCTGCAAATGCAGTTAACGATGAAAACACAAGTGTCAAAAGTGTTAAAAACTTGATAGTTCTGTTTGCTACCATCATACCTTTACTAAATATAGATTTTGGGTCTGTAAATTTCGCTGCAAAGGTACACATTTAATTAAAACTACAAACCCTTTTTTTTCTTAGTTTTAAAGAAGTCTGTGCTATACCTTAAACAGTTCATCTATTTAGCGTTAAGTATTTTTGAAAGCGCTATAGTTTCAATAGCTAAAAATACCATAATAGGAATTAATAAGGTGGCTTTTTCAGGAGTTGTTAACCCTGCCTCTGAGAAAATACTCTTTTGAAACAACAAAATAAAAATACCAAATTTCACCATTAACATTCCTAAATACAGGTACCCTGTTTCATTAGGTAAATACCCCAATACCCACTCTATTAAAGCATAAATTAAAATGGTTGCTATAACATTAAAGCAATATACTTGTAACACCGAAAAAGAAAGTGTTACTTCTGCGTTAGAAAGTAAAAAGCTATTTAAAAAAAAGCCTCCTATCCCTAAAACTAAGATGATAGAAGAAAATATTAGTATTCGTTTACCCATTATTATCGGTTATCTTAATTACTTGGCGTATTACAGAATATATGGCACCAAAAACCGCTGCAAGTGTACAAATTTTTGTATAAAGTTCACTGTCGTTTGGATATTTTTGGTCCAACCATTCACCTAGTAAACTTCCTAGATAAATGGTTAAGCCCATTTGAAGTGCGATTCCTGTGAATCGTATGTATTTATTAAGCGGATTTTTCTTTGAGTCCTTGCTCATTTTTATTTAATTCTTTTACCGCTCCTCTCATGGCACAAGTTGCGTTAAACTCAGCTCCTGGCTCTACAGAAAGCTTACCTATAACCACATCACCATTTATATTTGCTGTTGATTTAACGGTAAGTACATTTGAAACTAATAACTCTCCAGAAAATTTCCCTTCAATATCAGCATCAGTACATTCTACTTTTCCTTTGATAAGACCTGAACCACCAATAATTACTCTACCATTTGTAACTATTGTTCCTTCTAAAGTACCGTCAATTCTAAAATCTCCTTCTGAAATGATTTCTCCAGTAATTTTAGTGTTCTTTCCTATAATATTTCTTTCTGCAACTTTGTTTTCTCCGGCTTTTTTACTCTCTTTACCAAACATATTCGGGGAATTTAAGGGATTTATGTTTTATTTAATTGTTCTATGATTTCTTTTGCTTTTTTACCTTCTTCGGTAGTTGCATAACTAACCGCAACAAATTCTAACGCTTTCTTGTAGGTTTCTTTATCTTGATATTTACCTATAGCTAGGGCTTTTAGGAGTGCGAATTTAGGAATTAAATTTGAATTCTGCAGTGTAGACGAAAAATTATCTATCTCATTAACAGCTTCTTCAAATTTATTCTCTTTATACAAATAGTAAACTTCTTTATACTTGTTTAAAATTTCATCTTCTTTTTTCTCCACTACTAACTTTACATCTGGATTTTTAATTATTTGAGCAAAAGTTGTTTCAGGATACTTTTGTAAAATGGTGTTCTTATACTCATTAGATTTTACTAAATCTCCTTGTTCTTTATAAATTTGATATAAATGATAGCTTATAGGTAGCTCTAACTTGTCATCGGCACTTACTTCTCTTAAACGCTCTAGATTCTTAATAGCTAGTGTATGGTTTATAAACTGCTCTTTGTAAATCAACCCTAATTGATACAATGCATCATTACGCTCCAAAACTAAATTTGTAATTGTTTGTTCATCGGTCGGAATAGCATCTATATAAGTAGAAAGTTGATATCTTGTATTTACTTTTGTTTCTTCTGTATTTGCTAATGTGTTGTCAATAGTGTTTATTGATTTATCTGATAACCTCCAATTATCCTCCAATGGACGTGTTCCCCATACTTTCTGAAACTCTCCTCTTCCAAAATTAAGAGCTTGTGTATTGTAGAAGTACCATTTTCCCTTATTTGCTGAACTATTTATTGAAGCACCTCCTCCAAAACTATTTCCAAAATTTTGTGCATTTAACAATTGTTGTTGTTTTTCTTCGTCTTCTTTTTTGATTTTTTCAATATAGCTTTCAAAAAAAGAAGTTCTTTCATCTGAAGTCATGGCTACTAATTGAAGAATACTATCGTTGTTCTTCACCGTTTCTTCATACTTTCTTAAGGCAGTAAGTCCTTTATTTTTTCTTCGAATTCTTCGAATTCTTTTTTCTTGATCAAATTCTTTAGAAACTACTTGCATTACACTATCGTAATATGAGCCTGCTAGTAGGTAATCTTCTTTTTCAAAAGCCATATCTGCCAAACGTTCGTAGGCATAAGTTTTTTGATAGTTATTATTATGCTTTGCTTGTAGTGATCTTTTATAGTATTCAGCTGCTTTTTCTTGATTATTTCTTCCTTCTTCTAAAACTCCTGCTTGATAATACAGTGCATTTAAAAACTTGCGATTGTCTGTGTTTTTTATAAGTTTTTTCATTCTTGCTAACACCACTATAGATGCTGAATCATTCGGAGTATTTTTAGCGTATTCTATTTCTGCTCTAATACGAAATCTATCTGGAGCTCTTCTACTTTCAGCTAATTTTTTAAATACCATTCGAGCAGAATCTTTTCTATCTAATTCACTATACACTTGCCCTAAAACAAACATATTTCTAGCCGTTTGCTCTTTGTTATAATTTGTAGTAGTTGCTAACTTTAAATAATCCACTACTTTTTGAATTGTATCTGTTTGCTCATACGCCATTGCCATAGCTGTATAGGCTTGCTCTTTAGTAGATTTTCCTATCTTTTCCGTTTCGTCTAAAACGTCTAACAACAATCGTAACGTTTGTATCGCTCTTTTTTCATTACCTAAACGAATGTTTGCTTTAGCCCTCCAAATTCTGGTTTCGTAATTTAAATTTGCTTTAGGGTAATTTACTATAACGTAGTTAAACGCCTCTAACGCTGGAATAAATCGCTGTGTGTAGTATCTTGATTTTCCTAACAAAAGGTAAGCATCATCTATTTGACTGTTTTTTTCGTACCCATTAATATTCATAGAGTGGGTTTGAATTGCTTTTACAGCCTTTTCTTCTGCTTTTTCAAAAGGAGTAAGGTTTTTATTTTCTTCGTCTTCTTCACCTGCGTTAAATCCTGTACCTGGAGTTAGTACCTTAGCATCTATTGTACTCTCATCAAATGTGATGGGTTCAATTTGTAAACGTTTCCAAAAGTTATCTTCATGTTTTTCTTGAATTTCTTCAAGGCCTTTTAAATACGCCTGTTCGCCATTAAAAAGCACATTGTATTTGGTAGTAACAGCGTGATAGCTTCTATTTAAAAAAGCATCCTTTTTAACACTACACGAATACACGATAGCTACTAAAACACTGAATACTATTATCTTGCCCCCTTTTTTCATAAAATAAAGCTTTTACTGTACAACAACGTTATAATTGTCTTTTTTGTACGTAAAAAGGTAAAAATAATAATTATAAGGTGATTTTAACCCTATTTTAAATAGAAAAATAGCTTTCTAACTCTTGTAATGTTTCTTGTGATGTGTGAATGTCTTTTACTAGGTTTCCTTTATCTAAAACCACTATACGCTCGCAAACTTCGGTAACATGACTTAAATCGTGACTAGAAATTAACACGGTTACCTCGTTATTTTCAGTCAATTTTTTAATTAGTTTTTTTAATCTGATTTGCGTAGTTGGATCTAAGTTTGCAAAAGGTTCATCTAAAATTACTACTTGCGGATTCCCCATCATTGCAGCAACAATACCTACCTTTTTCTGATTTCCTTTGCTTAGACTTCGTAAATACTTTTTCTTTCCTAAGATTTCACCATTAAAAAATTCTTCAAACTCAGTTAAGAAGTCTTGAATATCAGCTTTGTTCATTCCGCGTAAATCTCCTACAAAATCAAAATATTCCTCAGGTGTTAAGTAACCTATTAAAAAAGACTCATCAATAAATGATCCTGTAAAAGTTTTCCAATCTTCACTTTTATTCACTACTACTTCATTATTCACAATTTCTCCAGTAGTAGGTCGAATTAAGTCTAACAACAAATTAAATAAAGTAGTTTTTCCTGCTCCGTTATTTCCTACCAATCCGAAAGATTGTCCGCTAGGGATTTCTATACTTTCAAGGTTTAAAACTTGTGCTGTTCCGTAGGTTTTTGAAATATTTTGTATTGAAATCATTTTTAATTCTTTTAAGGTTGGTTATGATTTTTGGCTGAATGCGTGTATTGCAGCATATTTGTTTTTAATGTATCTCTTTTCTATTCTATTCATAAAGTAATTTTTGAACACTAAAGCGATTGCTCCTGTTATAGCGATTGCTAAAACACCTGAATTGAACCCTACAAACTTGTTAAAAATCCAAAATAAGAACATTGGAACCCCCATAATAGGAATGATAATTAAAAACTGTGTTGCACTAGTTCCTTGATAGTTTGAAAATCCGCTTTTATTTAAGTCGATTCGTTTTTTATTGAATGCACCGGCAAATAGTAAAAACAAAGAATTGAACCCGATGTTAAAAATAGCTCCAGCAGTAATCATCAAAAAGATATCTAATCCATAAAAATATAAATATGGAATGCTTAAAAGGTATAACCCTGCCGATACTACAACCATTAAGTACCATTTACTTTCTAAAAACTTTCGATAACGAATATTTTGACTCATAAGCATCTTGTAATATTCACTATCCCAAGCAGGAATAAATTGACCATAATTAAGTGTAAATCCCCCAGTAATAAATATTGCTGCGAAGACTAAAAAAGCAGGCATTTTTTCTCGATACATCTCTTGTCCGAAGAAGATTGCTCCATAAAAAAGAAATAAAAACGACATAAAAAATACTGTTTTAGTACGTTTGTTTCTCCAAATTTGTCGGATGTCATTTTTTATAAACGGCGCTACATCTCCTAAACTATCAATAAAAGATAAATCAGTAGTACTAGCTACTTCTTCTTTACTTTTAATAACATCATCTAAATATACTTTACTTCGTAAAAGTTTAAAGTTCAAATAATACAATCCTGTAAGCAAAAGCACTCCTAAAAGAGCTAATATTGGGTTGCTATATACTGATTGAAAAACAGGTGCAAAAAACTCAGTAATATTGAAAATTTCGTATTTGTTTACCAAAAACAACAGCGCTAAAACAGCAACCATTATTCCTAATGCATAGTTGTTTTTATTGATTAAGAAATTGAGATAGTTTGCACTTAACACTAATGTAATCATTAAAAACAACCAACCTATAACCCCTATAGTATTGTAACCTTGTCCTATTAGTACTATTGAAAAAGGAATATAGAAAAATAACGGCATGAAGTTGAAAAACGAAAATGCTGACTTTCCTAACACGAAATGCACTAACTTTTCCTTTCTTATAGGTAATCCAAGAAATGGTTTAATATTCAACACAGGAAGTTTTTGCATTAAATAGCGGAAAATTAAATCAGCAACTAACAAGAAAATGATAATTCCATTTACAAAAAACAAAGGGTCAGTATTTGGGTATTCTTTTTTAATAAAAAAATAACCTCCTAAACCTATCATTAAAAAAGAAGCTAACATATATAAGGCAAAAAAGCCCATGATAATTTTTAGCGCAATACTTTTCCCAAAATAAGAGGAGCGAAAAAATTGTTTCCACTCAAGTTTAAAAAAATGTGCAATCATTTGGTTACTAATTTGGTTGATTGTTTTATAAGTCTATTGTCACTTAATTTTGTTACATAAAAAAAGCATCAATTTAAAAATTGATGCTTTTTCTTATTTCTTATACCGTAAAAAGTTATTTTATTTTTAACGACTTTCCAATTGCTTCAAGTTCAAAAATAAAGTCTCTTTTATTTACAGAGGGTGCATAAGTAAACCCTTCAAATACAATTACTCGGTTGTGTTCTTTATCAACTATCGTGTAGTTAATAAATGGCCCTGCCATAAAATCATTTTTCACTTCCCATTTACCTCTTGTTTCATATGCTTTTTTTCCATCTATTTCTGCATCATACGTAAACGGTGTATATGCTTGTTCTGTAATCATGTACATTCCTTCTTTGCTTCCAGGAATGTATTTTTCACCAATAACATCTCTCATCTTAGTGATATTATCAGCTACTTTAGCTTCGTCTTTCAACGGATAACTATATACTAATATATTATTTGATCCATCTCCTCTGGCAATTCCGCTTTTTAAGTGTTGACGTAACCATAAAAAATCACCTGTATCTTCGACTAAATTGTACCTTTTAGGAATAGTAATTGTAACCCCTAAATTTTTAATTGTTTTAAATTTACTCTCATCTACTTTTTCTTTATTAAAAATTCTTTGAGTAAATTTAATATCCTCATCTTTAAATAACTGCGTAATTTCTTTTCCTCTATTACGAATTAAATTTACGATACCATCTTTATCTTTTGCTGTTGCGTAAATTAATATTTGAGGTTGAGCATATTTATTTTTTTCAACTGCTATTTTTTCTTTTTCTCCTTCTCTAACTATTAAAACAGCCTTTGCATTTCTTATAAAACCTTTATAACCTGTAGGGTCTATTTGGCTAACTGACAGTAGTGTTTCTGGTTGTGGTAAACCTACCTGATGCTCTCCAAAAACAGTACGAATTTCATCTCCAATTCTTCCTTCCCAATCAACCCCTTTTATAACTACCAAAATCTTATTGGTGTTACCTGTAGATGTTGGCAAAACATAATTATCTTTCCCTCCTTCTGTTTTACATGATATTGTAATAAAAATCAATGCAAAAAAGGTTAATAGTTTATTCATAGTTGATATGATTTAAAATAGTTTGGTTTTAACTTTTAAAAATTTTAAGCTTCATTCCTGGCTTTAAACTTTTAGCACTCCAAATATTGTTCCATTTTTTAATTTCTTCGATAGAAACTGCAGGATATTTTTTTGAAATGGTCCATAAGGAATCTCCATCTTTAACAACATAAACTTCGTGTTTACCTTTTGGAGTCTCTACCTTCTTCTTTGATACTTCTTTCGGTATTGCCATTCTCTTTGGGTAAATAGTTAATCGTTGACCTATTTTTAAGTGATGTGTACGTAAACCATTCCACCTTTTAATATCGCTAACTCTTACACCAAACTTATTTGCTATTTTTCCTAAATAATCTCCACTTCTAACTTTATAACGAATACGTTTGTCCATTTCAAAGTACTTAGGTAGTGGTTTTTCTCTTTTAGCATCATCTTCGTTAGCTAATGCATAGATTTCTTCTTCTTTTTCTAAGAACTCAATCATGTCTCTTCGAGGTAATCGAACAGCATAGTTTTTTTCTTTTACATATGGAATGATATCTATCTTATAAGATGGGTTTAAAAATGATAATAAATCAGAATTAATACCTGTTTTTTCAGAAATTTGATCAAAACTAATGGTTCTTTTTACACGAATTGTATCTGTTTCAAAATGGTAAATTTTTGGAGATTCAGGATAAATATGATGTTTATCTGCATACTCAAAAATATACATTGTTGCATAAAATGCAGGAACATATCCTGCTGTTTCTGTAGGTAAAAATGGACGAATATTCCAATAATTTTTATAACCTCCAGAACGTTTTATTGCTTTTGAAACATTTCCTGGCCCTGAATTATATGCTGCTAAAGCCAAATCCCAATCGCCAAAAATCTTATATAATTGACTTAAGTATTGACATGCTGCAATGGTAGATTTTACAGGGTCTTGACGTTCATCTACATACGAATTGACCTTTAAATCAAACTGAATTCCTGTTCCATACATAAATTGCCATAAACCAGTAGCTCCTACCCAAGAACGAGCATCTGGGCGAAGTGCAGATTCTACAATTGCCAAATACTTCATTTCTAAAGGAATGTCGTACTGATCTAAGTATCGTTCAAACATTGGAAAGTAATATTTAGCACGTGCCATTAAAGCTGGATAATATTTCTTTCTATGCTTTAAGTAACTATTAATTACCTTTTCTAACGCAGGATTATATTCTAAATGAAAAGGAGTTTTTACATTTAAATCGTGTAACCTTTTCTTTAATAATTCCGTTGTTAGTACTGTTGTTGTATTAGCTAGAATATCTTTATCATTAAGAACATATTGGATGCTATCAAACAATGAAGAATTAAATTTTTCTTCTATCAATAAGCTATCAATCATTTTTAAATCTTCCGTAGAGAATAATTCTTGATAATTTACAGAGTCTTTTACAATGAGTTTAACATCAATGCTATCTTTAACGACCAAAAGACTATCGTTTGGTTGTTGTGCTATGATTGAGGTTGTAAAAAGGAGTAGTGTTAGTAATTTTTTCATTTTAGTTTTTTATAAATCTAATTCAACAGCAATCGGACAGTGGTCTGAATGCTTAGCTTCAGGTAAAATATACGCTCTTGAAATTTTATCTTTCAATGGTTCAGTTACCATATTGTAATCAATACGCCAACCTTTGTTATTTGCTCTGGCATTTGCTCGATAACTCCACCATGAATACTCTTGTTTTTCCGGATGTATATGACGGAAACTATCGATAAAACCGCTATTTATAAACTTTCCTAACCACTCACGTTCTTCAGGTAAGAATCCTGAAACTCCTTTCATTTTTGGGTTATGAATATCTATTTCTTCATGACAAATGTTATAATCTCCACAAATAACTAAATTCGGAATTTCTTTTCTCAATTCAGTAGCATACTCAAGAATTTCATCCATATAATTGAACTTATAATCTAAGCGATCACTGTTAGTTCCTGAAGGTAAATACATACTCATTACAGACACCCCGTCAAAATCTACACGAAGATTTCTTCCCTCAAAATCCATTGACTCGATTCCTGTTCCGTACTCTACATGATTTGGTTCTTCTTTACAAAAAATTGCGACTGATGAGTATCCTTTTTTCTCTGCTGAAAACCAATAGTGAAAAGGGTATCCTGCATTTTCAAATTCAGTTACATCTAATTGTTCTTTGTGCGCTTTGGTTTCTTGAATACATATTACATCAGGATTTGCTGCTTGTAACCAATCGATAAATCCTTTTTTTAATGCCGCACGTATTCCGTTTACGTTGTATGAAATTATTTTCATTAAACTTCTTTTAATTTAACCTCAGGGTAAAAATATTGCTTTTTTATTTTATTTGAAAAGCTTGCCGAAAAGTATAAAACTTCGACAAGCTCTATTTGATATTTTCTTAATTATTAAGAAAAAGTTTAGTCTAGAATGATTGGTTCTTTTAAAAGAAACCAAGTGATTTGTGTTTTTTCTCCTGTTTGGGTTTGAATCTTCTTTTTTCTTGGAGAAAGAAGCATCCCTATAGGGATTAGTATTATAAGCCTAATAAGAAAATTATCAACGTGAAAAATCTTATCTAGAATTGCACTTCCTATAAATATAATTGCAAAAACTATGATAAAACTATTTTTTGCTAAGAACTTCATATTAAATATCCATCTCAGGAATTTCTCCTTCCACTATTAAAGTACCTTCAGTAGCCGCTTGAATTTCTTCAACAGATACTCCTGGAGCTCTTTCTAACAAGTAAAATTTATTGTCTTTAATTTCTAATACTGCTAAGTTGGTTACAATTTTTGTAACACATCCTACACCTGTTAATGGCAGTGAGCATCTTTTTAATAGTTTAGATTCTCCTGCTTTATTGGTATGCATCATCGCTACGATGATATTATCTGCTGAAGCTACTAAATCCATTGCTCCACCCATTCCTTTTACCATTTTTCCTGGTATTTTCCAGTTCGCAATATCACCATTTTCTGCAACCTCCATTGCTCCTAAAATAGTTAGGTGAACATGCTTTCCTCGAATCATTGAAAAACTCATTGCCGAGTCAAAAAAACTCGCCCCTGGCATAGTGGTGATGGTTTGTTTTCCTGCATTGATAATATCAGCATCTTCTTCTCCTTCAAAAGGAAAAGGCCCCATACCTAAAACACCATTTTCTGATTGAAATTCTACCTCAATATCATCACGAACAAAGTTGGCTACTAGTGTTGGAATTCCGATACCAAGATTTACATAATATCCGTTTTTTACTTCTTTTGCGATTCTTTTCGCGATTCCGTTTTTATCTAACATAACTAGCTTCTTTGTCTTACAGTTCGTTGTTCAATTCTCTTTTCATATTTCTCTCCTTGGAAAATGCGTTGTACAAAAATTCCTGGAATATGAATTTGATTTGGATCTAATTCTCCTACTGGAACTAACTCTTCAACTTCAGCGACAGTAATGGTAGCTGCTCCACACATATTTGGATTAAAGTTTCTTGAGGTTCCTTTAAAAATTAAGTTTCCAGCAGCATCTCCTTTCCATGCTTTTACAAAAGCAAAATCTGCTTTAAACGCTGGTTCTAACACATACATTTTTCCATCAAACTCACGAGTTTCTTTTCCTTCTGCTACTTCTGTACCATAACCTGCTGGGGTATAGAATGCTGGAAAACCTGCTTGCGCTGCTCTACATTTTTCAGCCAAAGTTCCTTGTGGAGTTAATTCAACTTCTAACTCTCCTGATAACATCTGGCGCTCAAATTCATCATTTTCTCCTACATAAGAAGAAATCATTTTTTTTATTTGACGATTTTGTAATAATAATCCTAAGCCAAAATCATCAACTCCTGCGTTATTAGAAATACAAGTAACATTTTTTACTCCTATTTTAACTAACTCTGCAATAGCATTTTCAGGAATACCGCATAAACCAAATCCTCCTAACATAAAAGTCATTCCGTCTTTTACACCTTCTAATGCTTCTTGTACGTTATTTACTTTTTTATTTATCATTATTATAGTTGTTGTTTTAAAGCTTCGTTACTAAAAATCCGTATCGTCAAGTTTCTCTTCTTCTCCTTCTTTCGAAGAATCTACTTTTGAACAATCCAAATTAATACTTATATCTTTTGGTTTTTCAAAACTTCCATTGCTTACATCTAAGGTCTTGTCCTCATAACACTTTCTCATAAAAATTCCCCAAGTAGGAAGTGCCATTGTTGCTCCTTGACCATATCTTAATCCTGCAAAGTGTGTTGCTCTGTCTTCTCCTCCAGCCCAAACACCTGTTGCTAGATTTGGGACTATTCCCATAAACCAACCATCAGATTGATTTTGAGTAGTACCAGTTTTACCAGCTATAGGGTTGGTAAACCCATAAGGAAAACCAGTAGCAGCATCTCCTGCATTCGTATAATTAGATCGTAACCTTGCACCCGAACCTGCCCTTGTTACTCCTTGCATTAAATCTAGTATTACATAGGCTGATTCTTCACTTAGTACCTCTTTGGTTTCAGGGACAAACTCTTGTAAAACAGTTCCGTTTTTGTCTTCTATTCGAGTAACCATTAGTGGACTTACACGTAATCCTTTATTTGCAAAAGTTGAATACGCACTTACCATTTCCATTAATGATAATTCAATAGCACCTAATGCAATAGACGGATTTGCCTCTAATTTAGATTTTATTCCTGCAGACTCTGCTAATCGTACCACATTTATTGGTGAGACTTTGTCTATTAACTGTGCAGTGATTACGTTTACAGAACCTGCTAAAGCATCTTTTAAGGTTAACTCTTCTCCATATTTACCTCCCGCATTTTTTGGTGTCCAGTCTTCTGGCATTCCATATTTTTCCTTAGGAATAGTATATGGTGTGTTAGGTAACTTATCACAAGGAGACATTTTTAATTGATTAATTGCTGTAGCATACACAAAAGGTTTAAAGGTAGAACCTACTTGCCTTTTTTGTTGCTCTACTGCATCGTATTTAAAATACTTATGGTTAATACCACCAACCCAAGCTTTAATATGACCTGTTTGCGGTTCAATAGATACTAAACCTGAACGTAAGAAATATTTATAATGTCGAATAGAATCATAAGGTGTCATCACTGTATCACGTTCACCTTTCCATGTGAAAATTCGCATATCTGTTGCGGTATTAAATACCTTATCTATTTCCTTTTCAGATTTACCTTCGGCCTTCATTCGTTTGTAACGATCTGAGTTTAGTTTAGCTCTTCGTAAAATTCTTTCTATATCTCTCTTATCTATATCATAAAAAGGAGCTGTTTTGTTACGCTTTTGCTCTTTATCAAAATACGTTTGAAGATTAGACATATGTTCTACTACAGCTTCTTCTGCGTATTGTTGCATACGCGAATCAATCGTTGTATAAATTTTTAATCCATCTTTATAAATATTATACTCTTCACCATTTGCCTTAGGGTGTTCTTTTGCCCAATCTTTTAAATAATTTCGTAAATGCTCTCTAAAATAGGTTGCCAAACCATCACTATGACTTTCAGGAGTGAAATTTATTTTTAAAGGTAACTTTTGTAATGAATCTTTTTGTTGTTCTGTTATAAACCCATTTTTTTCCATTTGAGCAAACACAACATTTCTACGAACTAACGATTTCGCTTTTGAACGTTCTCTATGTGGATTAAACTGCCTTGGGTTTTTTAACATTGCCACTAAAATAGCAGACTCTTGTAAGTCTAAATCTTTAGGTTCTTTTCCAAAATAAATACGAGCTGCTGAACGGATACCTACTGCATTAAAGATGAAGTCTTGAGTATTAAAATACATTGTTACTATTTCTTCTTTGGTATATTGACGCTCTAATTTAACTGCTACTACCCATTCTTTAAGTTTTTGTGATAGTCTTTTAAAAATATTGCTAGACCCACCTCTATTAAATAAGTTTTTAGCTAACTGTTGTGTTATTGTACTTGCTCCTCCTGATCTTCCTAAATTGGCAACTGCTCTAGCAGTTCCTCTAAAATCGATTCCTGAATGCTCATAAAAACGTTCATCTTCAGTAGCAACTACCGCTTTAATTAAATTTTCTGGTAAATCTTTATATTGAATTGGAGTTCTATTTGCATTTACATAGTATTTCCCTAAAGTTTTTCCATCTGACGAAATTACTTCTGTTGCTAAATCACTTTTAGGGTTTTCTAATTCTTCAAAAGTAGGTAACGCACCAAATACCCCCCATGAGGCCAGCAAAAAAAGAAGACCTAATGTTAGAAAGCCTCCAATAATAATACCCCAAAACCATTTAATATACTTACTAAAATTTGCTGTTTTTTTCTTTGTCATTTATTGTGTTTTTTCAATTCTAAATCCTACATGAGTAATTCCTTCCAGTTCTTCTATGCCTTGAACTTCTCCATTTTTTCGCATAGCTTGACGAACTTTAAAGGTATAATCTCCTGTGCTTGGAAATGTTATGTTTTCTTTATAAAAAAGTTTATTCTCTTTAATATCTGAAAAACCTTGTCCTAAAAATTTTCCTGTAACATCTGCCATATCATACTCTAAAGTATCTACAATAACTTGACCGTCTGGAAAATTCATTTGTGTTATTAAGAAAAGATTACTGTACTCGTAATCTTTATTATTTCTAAGGTTTATAAAAAGGTTTTTTTTATTTATTGAATCATTAACTGGAAAAGTAAATTGTATTGTATTGGTTCTATGCCAAGCACTTTTTGGAAGTGCCACATACTCATCAAAATCACTATTTGAATTACACGATACAATTAGTGTAGCTATAAAAAAAAGTAAACCAATTTTAGTTCTCATTATTGGGGTTGTTTTTAGTATCGCTATTGTTCTTTTTACGTTGGTTATTATTCCTTCTTCTCGGGTTTCTAGGTTTTTTTTGTTGTCCTTGAGTTGGCTTTTCTGTTGTACCTCCTTCTGGTTTTGGTTTCCTATTTCTAGGATTATTTTTAGGTCTTGGCTTTCTATTGTCAACTCTTTTTTTCTCTGGTTTCGGTTCTCCTTCTACCTTTTTTACCTGCTTAGCTTGAGGTTTCTTTGTCGTTTTAGGAATAGAAGCCTGATTCTCTGTTTTTTTGTTTACAGGTTTTTTTGGCCTTCTTCTGTTATTTCGACCTTTTTTAGGAGTATCAAAACGTGTTAAACTATCTTGACCTACAACATTTTCAAAATCTATCGGAGTTTCCTCTGCTATCTCTAATTCATATTCTTCTAACGGCAAAGCAAGTTCATTATTTTTATTTAATTCAATAATCTCTTGAACTTGATCTAACGATAATTTATACCATTTGAAACTTTCTTCTTTATAAGTATACCAAAGTAATTTTTTAAAGATGTCCATTTTTACAAAAACGGCATCTCCTTTTTCTGTTTTTAAAACTTTATCTTGCTTTGGGAAGCTTTGTAACGCATCTAAATACGTGTCTAATTCATAGTTTAAACAGCATTTTAACTTACCACATTGTCCTGCTAATTTTAACGGATTTAGCGACAATTGCTGATACCTAGCAGCAGCAGTATTTACTTTTCTAAAATCGGTTAACCAAGTAGAACAACATAGCTCTCTACCACAAGACCCTACACCCCCTAAACGAGCTGCTTCTTGACGCATACCTACCTGACGCATTTCTACACGAATAGAAAAAGCGCTTGCTAAATCACGAATTAACTGACGAAAATCTACACGATCATCGGCTGTATAATAAAAAGTAGCTTTGGTTGCGTCTCCTTGGTATTCAACATCTGAAAGTTTCATTTTCAACCCTAAACGACTGATAATTTCTCTTCCTTTTCGTTGTGTTTCTGGCTCTCTTCCTCTAGCTTCTTGCCAAACATCGATGTCTTTTTGTGAAGCTTTTCTGTAAATTTTCTTTACTTCCTCACTATCTACAGTAATTTTCTTCTTTTTCATTTGAACTCTCACAAGTTCTCCTGCTAAAGAAACTACTCCTACATCGTGACCCGATGAACCTTCTACCGCAACCACATCTCCCATGGAAATGGTTAGGTTTTCAGGATTTTTATAAAAGTGTTTTCGACCGTTTTTAAAACGGACTTCAAAAATATTAAATGGTGCTTCACCCGTAGGTAAAGTCATATTCGATAACCAATCAAAAACAGCAAGCTTATTTCCGCTTCCACAAGTACCTGTTGCACAATTTCCATTGCTCTTACATCCTTTAGGCACACCGTCTTTGTTAGTTGAGCAACTGCTACAACTCATACAATAGTATATTTTTAAAAGCTTTTTAAACCTGTAGTTTATACAGTATCAAAAAGCATTTTTTATTATTGACTTTCAACTAGATAAAATCTTTTTTATCACGTCTTTCCTTAATCTGTAAAGATACATATTCTGATGAAAAGTGAAAATCGATTTTTTGTTAAAAGAAAACCGCTACTTTTATCGTAAAAGCAGCGGTTTTTTATTATTAATTCTAATATTTTTTCTAGTTATTCTTTTTTGCCCAAGTATCACGTAAACCTACTGTTTTGTTGAATACTAAAGCTTCTGAAGTTGAATCATCATCCACATTAAAATACCCTAAACGTTGAAATTGGAAACGGTCTCCAATCTTTGCCGTTTGCAAACTAGGCTCAACGTAAGCAGTAATTTTCTCCAACGAATTCGGGTTTAAAAACTCCATAAAATCTTTGTCTTTATGACTGTCTGGAGCTTCATCTAAAAATAAACGATCGTACGCTCTTACCTCAGCTTTTACTGCGTGCTTTTTCGACACCCAATGAATCGTTCCTTTTACTTTACGCTTACTTTCTTCTGTTCCGCTTCCTGATTTACTTAACGGATCGTACGTACAGTGGATTTCAGTAATATTTCCATTTTCGTCTTTTATACAAGATTCTCCTTTTATGATATAAGCATTCTTTAAACGAACTTCTTTACCAATGGTTAAACGGAAATATTTCTTATTTGCTTCTTCTTTAAAATCGTCTCTTTCAATGTACAATTCTTTTGAAAAAGGCACTTCTCTTGATCCTGAGTTTTCATCTTCAGGATTATTTTCTGCAATTAAAATTTCCTCTTCTCCTTCAGGATAGTTCGTAATTACCAACTTCACAGGATCTAAAACTGCCATTACTCTGTTCGCCGTTTTGTTTAAATCTTCACGGATTTTAAACTCTAACAACGCTACATCAATCACATTTTCACGTTTTGAAACCCCTACAGTTTCCACGAAACTACGGATAGAAGCAGGTGTATAACCACGACGACGTAACCCTGAAATAGTTGGCATGCGTGGATCATCCCATCCAGAAACAACACCTTCTTCTACCAACTTCATCAGCTTACGCTTACTCATCACTGTATAGCTTAAGTTTAAACGTGAAAACTCACGTTGTTTTGGTGGTAATGGATATTCTGATTGACTATACTCATACACATTATCTCTAAACCAATTGTAAAGCTCACGGTGAGGTTTAAATTCTAATGAACATAACGAGTGTGAAATTTGCTCTATATAATCACTTTCACCATGCGTCCAATCGTACATTGGGTAAATTACCCAATCGTTTCCTGTACGGTGGTGTGCCTTTTTTAAGATACGATACATAATAGGGTCACGCATTAACATGTTTGGTGAAGTCATATCAATTTTAGCACGTAAAACATGCGAACCTTCATCAAACTCACCATTTTTCATGCGTGTGAATAAATCTAGGTTTTCTTCTACACTTCTGTCACGATAAGGACCTGCAACTCCTGGTTGCGTTGGTGTTCCTTTTTGTTCAGCCATTGCTTCTGAAGATTGACTATCTACATACGCTTTTCCATCTTTAATTAATTGAACTGCCCAATCATAAAGCTGCTGGAAATAATCAGAAGAATAACATTCGTTTTCCCATTGATACCCTAACCAAGCTACATCGCGCTTAATAGCATCTACATACTCTTGCTCTTCTTTTGCTGGGTTGGTATCATCAAAACGAAGGTTTACAGGAGCGTTGTACTTTTCTCCTAAACCAAAACTTATACCAATAGCTTTAGTATGCCCAATGTGTAAATACCCATTTGGTTCTGGTGGAAAACGAAAACGTAAATTTTCTTTTGGCATTCCGTTTGCCAAATCCTCTTCAATAATTTGCTCTAAAAAATTCAATGATTTCTTTTCTTCTGACATTCTGAATTGTTAATTGTCTTTGTTCAATCTTCTGTAATTTCTTCCATCAATCCCTCTTAAAAGAATTTATTGGTGAAATTAAGCCACAAAATTACATAGAATCTGTGAGATATTTACACAAAGAAAACTAAGGATTAAACTTTTACAACAAAAAAACGGAAACCTAAACAAGTTTCCGTTTTTTTATTTTTATACAATTCGGTTTTATTTACCGTAAGAATTGTTTGCCTGATTTACATCTGCCATTAATTTAGACGGATCAATTTCAACTGATTTCACATCCTTTTGGGTTGTAAAAGTATATGTTGGATGTGCAAAAGTCCAATCGGTAATAACTGTAGCGTTGGTTGGTTTTTCTCCACGCATCATACGTAACGGAATATTGAATGATTCTTTTGAACCATCTGTATACGTTACCTCAACATCAATAGGCATTGGCATTTGACCAATACGCTCTAAGGTAATTACTTTTCCATTAACAGACTTAATTCCGTAATCAATAGTATGTGTTGTTTGAGTCCATTCATTTAAATACCAATCTAACTGAAGTCCTGAAACTTTTTCGGCTGTACGCTTAATGTCGTTGGGTGTTGGGTGTTTAAACGCAAAATCTTCAAAATACTTTTTTAAGGTTTTTGCTACATTTTCTTCCCCAATAATATATTCTAATTGTGATAAGAAAATGTTCCCTTTAGAATAACTTGCAACTCCATATGCTGTATTAGTATGATATCTATCAGCATGCGTTGTTAAAGGCTCTTCAATATTATTTCCCACCACATAATTGTATCCTCTGTAAGAACCAGCATGCGGATTTTCTTTTCCTTCTCTTAAGATTTCATTTTCTGCTTTGTTTGAAATATAGGTTGTAAACCCTTCATCCATCCAAGGGTGCTTGCTTTCGTTCGTTGCTAATAAGAATTGGAACCAAGTATGCGCTAATTCGTGTGCTGTTACACCAAATAAGCTTCCCCATTTACGTTGCCCAGTAATTAGTGTACACATTGCATACTCCATACCTCCATCTCCTCCTTGGATAACTGAGTATTGCTTGTACGGATACTCACCTATATGCTTACTGAAATACTCCATTAACTCAGCTGTTTTTGGTTGTAACTTCTTCCAGTTTGCTAAATATTCAGCATCTAATGTTTTTTTGTATAAGAAATGTAAATCGATACCGTTTTTCATTTTATATGTATCGTGAATAAACTCCGGATCTGCCCCCCATGTAAAATCATGTACATCTGGTGCTGTAAATTTCCAAGTTAATTTATCTCCTGAAGGAAGGTTTAATGGTTGCTTTTTATCTTCGTAACCATGACCTACTTCTTGTGGATTTTGTACATATCCTGTTCCTCCAACTACATAGTTCTTGTCAATATGTAATGTTACATCAAAATTACCCCAAACTCCGTGAAACTCTCTTCCTAAGTATGGTGGTGTATGCCAACCTTCAAAATCGTATTCTGCCATTTTAGGATACCATTGTGTCATAGACAAAGCTACTCCCTCTGCACTATTACGCCCTGAACGACGGATTTGTTTTGGTACTTGAGCATCAAAAATCATATCAAAAGTTACGCTTTGCCCTGGTTGAATTGGCTCATTTAACGTAACCTCTAAAATAGTTCCAACAGTTTCATGGTTTACCGCTGTTCCATTTTGTTTTAAAGAGTTTACTTTGATATATCCTATTTCTGATGGTGATAATTTACTAATTCTGTCTCCTACTCTTCTATCTGGATCTTGAATGTTTCTCGAGCGAACATCCATTTGAGAGTTAGGCTGAAAAGCATTAAAGTATAAATGATAAAACACTTTATCTAACACATCTGGTGAATTATTTGTGTACACCAGTTTTTGAATTCCTTTGTATTGATAGGTTTTTACATCCATATCAATATCCATTGTATAATCTACATGCTGTTGCCAATAGCCATTATTGGTAGTTTGCTTATTCTCATGTGCTTTTACCACATTAGTATCAGTGCCGTTTTTCATTGTAGCACATGAAACTATTGGCAATAATAAAAGGCTAAAAATTATTTTCTTCATATTAAACTGGTTTAATTCCCATTGAGGTTAGTGTTCTTTTCAAACTCTTTAATTCTTCTTCATTTTTTAATATTGGAAAACTACGTCTTTTTCCGTTTTGTAACTTTAAAAAAATACGTTCTCTTCCGTAAGCTACTTTTGTTTCTAGTCCTGCTATTTCTTTTAATGAATATTTAGACTTCCACGATCTTTTTACAACGTAATACAATATTACTGCTACTGAAACTAAAGCCAATAGAAACATAAAACTAAACAATAATTCATTATTTTGATAACTCATTAAGTATAGTTGAACTCCCATATTAACACCGTTAACAAACATTAAAATTACAACTAACCAAGAATGCTTAGGTACTTCGTCTTTAATAGTTAGTTCTTCTGTTTTTTTATTGAACTCTAATTGCATAGCTTTTTCATTATAACAAAAAAAGAGCATCAAAAAATAATGCTCTTTTTTAGCTAATTTATATTAGTCTTATTTTCTTCCGTTAACCATTCTATCAGCCATTCTAACTGCATTGTAAGCGTTTACAACACGTCCTGAAACTGATAATTCTGAGAAAGGAACTTTTACAGGCTCATTACCATATCTAGCTCCTGTTCCTGGTTTTACAACTTCAAAATCAATCTTAGTTCCTGAATTCATTAAGATGTGCTTTACTTGACTTGCTGTTAATTTAGGATAGTAAGAACGTACTAATGCTGCTACCCCTGCTGCTGCTGGAGAAGCCATAGAAGTTCCGTTGAATTTCTTGTACTCATTGTCAGGAGTAGTTGAATATACTTGCACTCCTGGAGCAAATACATCTACATTCTTTTTACCGTAGTTAGAGAATGTTGCTGGTAAATTCTCATTGTAATTAGCGCTCATTGCACCAATTGTTAAGAAGTTATCTGCAACCTCAGTTAATAAATCTGGAGCATCGTTAGGGAATGTTTTTTCAACATCAATGTTTTTACCATCATTTCCTGCTGCGTTTACAATTAATACGTCTTTAGAAGCCGCATACTTAATTGCATCGTAAACCCACTCTTTGTTTGGTGAAAATGCTTTACCAAAACTTGTGTTGATTACTTTTGCTCCATTATCAACTGCATAACGAATACCTAACGCTACGTCTTTATCATACTCATCTCCGTCAGAAACTGAACGAACTGCCATAATTTTTACGTTATTAGCAACACCATCCATACCTTTACCATTGCTACGAGTTGCACCAACAATTCCTGATACGTGAGAACCGTGAGCTTCTCCTTTTTCAGAGTGCCCTGTGTTACCGTTTCCATATCCTGGCTTATCGTTAATATCGTAAGCATTGTCTCCTACTACTGTACGGTAATCTGTTTTTAAGTTTTCTCCATCAATTGTTTTTTGAGCATTTTTAATACCTTTTTCAAAGTACTCTTTTGCTTCAGTTAACGAATCAAAGTATCCTAACATTCTAGTTGCAAATTCCTTTGCATTACCTATCATTGGATCGTTTGTATTGATAGCCTCAACTTCCTCTTTTGTGTAAGAAGATTTTCCGAAGTATTTTGTTAATGCTTTATCAGACTCAATTGCTCCTGTTTTTAAGTTACCGTAGCGACCAACTGTTTTCTTAGCTTCATCTACTTTTTCAGCTTGAAAAGCTTTTACTTCTGCTAAGGTTTCAGCATCTGCAACTTCTGGCTTCATTAAAATACGCTCGTACTCTAAGTGCTCTTTATATGAATCTCCTAAAAAGTTCCATCCGTTGATATCATCAACATAACCATTTTTATCATTGTCTTTTCCATCTCCTGCAACTTCTTTGGTGTTTACCCAAGCTACATCTACTAAATCTTCGTGTTTTAAATCAGTACCCGAATCAACTACACCAACAACAACCTCAACATGTTTTTTTCCTTTTAAGAATTCATACGCTTTGTTAACGCTCATTCCAGGAATTGTATCAGTTGCTAAATCTAAGTGTTGCCAGTTTTCTTGTTCATAATCTGTTAACTCAGCTTTTTTTGCTGGAATATTAACTACTGTATTGCTTCCTGCTGGTACAGGGATTTTGCTTACTGTGTTACAACTAGCTAAAGTAGCTACTGCAATTGCCGAGTAAAATACGGGCTTTAAAACTCTCATAATCTCTATCTTAATTAAAAATATCTGTAAATTTAAATGTCTCTTTTAAGCGAACTCCTTTTTCAGTATGTTTTACAGTTATTAGCTCATTATAAGCATCGTGCTCTAAAAACAGGTAAAACTCTTTATCGGCAGCTTCATTTAAGAAAGCTTCTTTTTCTTTTAAGGTAAGTAGCGGTCTTGTATCATAACCCATTACATACGGTAATGGAACGTGTCCTGCTGTTGGTAACAAATCTGCCATAAATACTAAGGTTTTTCCTTGGTATTCTATTTTAGGCAACATCTGTTTTTCTGTGTGCCCGTCTTTAAATAAAACATCAAAACCAACATAATCTTTTGCGTTTAGATGCAAAAAATTTAGCTGTCCACTTTCTTCAATTGGTAAGATGTTTTCTTTTAAGAAGGACGCTTTTTCACGTGCATTAGGGTGAACAGCCCAATCCCAGTGACGTTGGTTACTCCAAAAACGTGCGTTTTTAAAGGCTGGCTCGTACCCTGTTCTATCTTTATTCCATTGTATTGCTCCTCCACAGTGATCAAAATGTAAGTGTGTTAAAAATACATCGGTGATGTCATCTCTATGGAAACCATATTTTGCTAAAGAAGTGTCTAATGAAAAGTCTCCATATAAATAATAATAACCAAAAAATTTATCGGACTGTTTATTTCCAATTCCCGTATCGATTAAGGTTAATCGATCTCCATCTTCAATCAACATACAACGCATGCCCATTGAGATCATATTGTTTTCATCGGCTGGATTTGTCTTCTGCCAAATCGATTTTGGAACCACGCCAAACATAGCGCCTCCGTCTAATTTAAAGTTACCTGTTTCTATCGGATAAATTCGCATAACGACAAAGATGCAGAATTTTAGCGAATTAATTTGTTAATAAAAACAAAAAAGCACATCTATACGATGTGCTTTTAGAGGTGTCGAGCGGATTCGAACCGCTGTAGATGGTGTTGCAGACCACTGCCTAGCCACTCGGCCACGACACCTTATATTGATAAGGACTGCAAATTTACAGCTTTTATCTTTTTTTGCAAGCTTTTTTTACTTTTTACGCACTTCCGACAAAACAATTGCTACCTCAGCAACATTTCCTCCAATAGGTGGATTAATTTTTGCTACGCTAACCTCCGCTTCATCAACTAATTGTATCTCCCTAAAGATTCTTTCTAAAATTCGTTTTGCAACATGCTCTAGTAATTTAGAACGAATTGCCATTTCTTCTTTTACAATTTGATTCAAATGCACATAATCTACTGTATCAACCAAATCATCAGTTTGTGCTGATTTTTGTAAATCGGCTTTTACTTCGATATCTACTCTATATTCCGATCCTATTCTTGCTTCTTCATCTAAGCATCCGTGATTTGTAAAAACACGAATGTCGTTTACACGTATTATTCCCATGTCGCAAAAATAGTAATGTTTCTTTATTTAAGTCGTGTAAATTTTATTTCAAAAAAAAGAGGAAAATAAAATTGTTTTCCTCCTTTATAATTTCTTTTTTTAAAGAATTTCGAATGTTTGAGTCAATCCACCTATAGTCACTTTATATTTTCCTTTAGGTAAATAATAATTGTCATTCTTTGCTTTTTTAATTTCAGCCTCTTTATGTTTTTTCATGTATTTCTTTCTTCCTTTTTCTGAAAAAGAAACATCATATACAACCTCGTTAAATCCTTTTGTTGCATTCATTTTTATAGTGTTTACCAAGATATCATCTGAAGAATACACTTCTAACACAAGCTCTTTATCAGAATTTACATAAAATGGAATGGTAACACTTGGTGTATAAGGCTCTAACCACTTACTCCAAGAGCTTCCCCAAGAATTTCTTTTTTTAATATTCTTTATACTAAAAATAGCTTCTTTACTGTTAAACTCTTGTAACGAAGTAACATCTGCTTTGTATAAACTACGTCCGTGGGTACCTACTAATAAATGTTTTGCTTTTGGTTGAATTACTAAATCGTGCACTGCTACATTTGGTAAACCATTACTAAACGCTTCCCAAGTTTCTCCTTGATTAAAAGAAACATACAATCCGTTATCGGTTCCTAGGTATAAAATATTTTCTTTTTCTGGATCTTCCTTAATCACATTTACCGCAGAAGTTGGAATATTACTACTAATGCTTTTCCATGTTTTTCCGTAATCATCAGAAACGTACACATACGGAGTAAAATCATCAAAACGATACCCATTTAACGTAACATATACACGCTCTTTCTTATACTTTGAAGCTATTACACGACTTACCCATAAGTTTTGCGGAAAAGAATTAGAAATTTTCTCCCAACTTCCTCCTCCGTTTTTAGTCACTTGTACCAACCCATCATCAGATCCTACATAGATTAACCCAAATTGAAACGAACTTTCAGAAATAGTAGTTAATGTTCCGTAAGCTACATTGCCTTCTTTTTCTCCTTTGGTTAAATCTCCTGAGATTTCTTCCCAATCATCACCTTTATTTAGTGAACGGTGTAACTTATTCCCTCCTAAATACAAGATATCTTGATTGTGTTTTGACAACAAAATTGGTGTTTGCCAATTAAATCGATATGCTGGCTTATCTTTTTTTGGTTTTGGCTGAATATAGGTTTGTTTTCCCGTAGCTCTATCAATTCGATAATAGTTTCCAAATTGATACCCCGTATATACAATATTAGGGTTTCTATCATCAACAGCAACCTGCATACCATCACCTCCCATTAAACTTTCATAAGGATTCTTTCCTGTTTGATGCCAGCTTTTGTCAATTTTTGCATTATGATTTCCTACCCAAACTCCGTTGTCTTGTAATCCACCATATACCTTGTACACTTCTTGATTATCCGCATATACGGTATAAAATTGACCAACTGCTGGTTGATTTAATTTAATCCAGCTTTCACCATCATCGTATGAAATATTTAATCCTCCATCATTACCATCAATTAGGTGTCCTTGTTTTTTAGGATTTACCCATAATGCTTGATGATCGGCATGTACATTTTCTTTACTAATAGATGTAAATGTTTTTCCTCCATCTTTTGATTTTAAAATAGGAACTCCTAATACGTAAATTCCATTTTCATCTTGCGGGTCTACACGAACTTCCCCAAAATAGTATCCATATGAATAGTACAAATCATCTAAATACCCTTCATGTGTTTTTTTCCATGTTTTTCCTCCGTTGATCGTTTTAAAAACCTCCGCTCCTATTACTGGAGTATCAAATAATGCAGCATTAGCGTCTTTTAAGTAACCAACCAAATCACTAGGTCTCATTTCTCCTGGACTTGAGCGAATGATTTGTTTAATATTTTCTGCACGATATTTCTCTTGAAGACCATTCATTTTAATATATGAATTCAATTTTTTGTCTTTCATATTTAAAAGTTCATCTGTCGAAATTGAAGCAAGTTCTTCTTTTGTCAAAGCTCCTGAACCTTTAGCTTGCTTCGTAGAATCTTTCTTTCTTCGGAATTGACTATCGTGAAAAGCATACACTGTGTTTTCATCATAAACCGCTAAACCAATTCTTCCTACTCCATCTCCGTTAGGAAAACCATTGTTCTCAGAAATTTTAGTCCATGTATTTCCTGCATCTGTCGATTTATAAATTGCTGAATTTTTTCCGTCTCCATCAAAATTCCATGCTTTACGCTCACGTTCCCATGCAGCAGCATATAAAATATTAAAGTTATTTGGTACAGGCTGAATATCTATAATTCCTGTATTTTCATCAATAAACAAGGTTTTTGTCCATGTTTTACCTCCATCAGAAGTTTTAAAAACTCCTCTTTCATTATTAGATGAGTATAAATGACCTATAGAACCAACGATTACCTCATCTGGGTTGTTTGGATTGATTAAAATACGACCTATATGGTGAGAATCAAGTAGTCCTACATTTGCCCAAGTTTTACCTTTGTCGGTAGATTTTAAAATCCCGATTCCTGCATACGACGAACGAGAAGAATTATTTTCTCCCGTACCTACCCAAATTGTTCCGTTTTTCCAATCTACAGCAATATCACCTACATTTTGTGTAGGAGAGTTGTCTAATATTGGAGTAAAAGTCGTTCCGTTATTATTGGTATGCCATACTCCTCCAGAGGCATATCCTACATAAAATTCTGTTGGGTCTATTGGGTTTACATCAATATCTACCACACGTCCACTCATTACTGTAGGTCCAATACTTTTAAATGAAATGTTTTTTACCGTGGAGTTTTTTGTCAATGCTTCTTTTTGCTGTAAAGCCTCTTGTATTTTTTCTGCTGAAGTAGGTTGTTGAGCAACTACTGTAAATGGCAACAAAGCAATACAAACTTTTGCTAAGTTTTTCATGATCATTTGGTTTAGTAAGTTGGTGAAAATACTGTAAGTAAAAACTATTTCAAAAAAATTAACAGAAATTTGGGGTATTTCCTCCAAGTAATACACCCACAAAAAATTATTAGATTTGTGTTAACTCAATTACATAAAGCTATGACTATTTTTATTCTTTCTGTTAGCGAACATATTTATTCAACACAAAGAATATACAAAGAAGCTCTTCGTAGAGGTCATAAAGTTGAAATTGTCAATCATTTAAAATGCTCTATCAAACTAGGCAAAGGTAAACCTGCAATTATTTATCAGGGCAAAGACATTGTTGATATTCCCGATGTAATAATACCTCGAATAGGCTTTTCTGCAATGAGACATGGAGCTGCTGTGGTTAAAGAGTTTGAACTAAACGGAGTGTACAGTACTGCTAATTCATCGGGCATTTTAAAAGCACAAAACAAAATAGAGACCTTACAAATAGCCAATAGAAATGAGTTACCGATACCACAAACTGTTTTTTCAGTAAATCCTGAAAATGTAGCAGAACAAATAGATTTATTAGGAGAAGCTCCTATCATAATTAAATTACAAGAAGGCACACACGGATCTGGAGTAATTTTAGCAGAAAGTAAAAAATCTGCTATTTCTATTATTGATACTTTATACAGTTCTAATACCGGTATTTTATTACAAGAATTCATTAAAGAAAGTAATAGCGAAGATATTCGTGCTTTTGTAGTTGGAAATAAAGTAATTTCTTCAATGAAACGCAAAGGGTTAGATGATGATTTTCGTTCTAATATTCATAAAGGAGGAAGTGGACACAAAGTTACTTTAACTGCTGAGGAAGAAGAAATAGCTATTAAAGCAGCTCGATACTTAGAACTTCCTATTGCTGGCGTTGATATGATACGATCAAAAAGAGGTCCCTTATTAATTGAAGTTAACTCGACTCCTGGATTACAAGGAATTGAAACATATACCAAAGATAATATTGCTAAAACTATTATTAAATTTTTAGAAGAAAATGTTCTACCAAAACTTTAAAAACGAAACCATAGAAATAAGAGGGCAAAAGATAAAGTTGGGTGAATCTAAACTCATCCGAATTCCAATTGACCGATTACCTACAGGAACCCTCATAGAAATTCCTGTATATATTTTTAATGGTGATGAAGTGGGGCCAACTATTTTATTACAAGGCGGTTTGCATGGAGACGAGGTAAATAGCGTAGAATTGGTACGAAGAATGTTAATTGATAAATCGTATAAAATTCATCGTGGTTGTGTTATTGTCGTGCCTTTATTAAATGTATTTGGTTTCTTAAACATGTCTCGCGACATGCATGGTAAAGATGTAAATCGAAGCTTTCCTGGGTCAAAAACAGGATCTTTAGCCAGCAGAATGGCATATTATCTGATAAAAGAAATAACTAATAATGTAGATTTCGCTATTGATTATCATACAGGCGGTGAACAACGTAACAATTTTCCACAAATACGATACACCCCTCAAGATGAGATAGGGCTTCAACTAGCCAATATTTTTAATGCTCCTTTTATGTTTGGTTCTAGCCTTATTCCAAAATCTTTTAGAAATCAATGCTATAAAAACAATATTCCTGTAATTGTATATGAAGGAGGAGAATCATTAAGACTAGAAGAAAAAGCCATTCAACAAGGAATTGACGGAACACTTCGTGTTTTAAAACACTTTAAAATGATACATGAAAAAGTTCAAGTTCCTAAAAAAAAATCTTCTATTCACATTAAAAAAAGAAGATGGATACGTGCTAAAGTTGCAGGACTCTTTACACCAACGGTTCATAATGGTGAAAAAGTAGAAAAAGGACAAATTTTAGGGCATATTATGGATACTTATGGGGAAACAAACTTTACTGTAAAATCTTCAGCAAATGGCTATATCATTGCTAAAAATAACTTTCCAATTATTAATATGGGAGATGCTTTATTTCACCTAGGAAATACATAACTAATTGATTTTATTTGTTTTATAATTTATTTTTTACGTTCTTCAATTCAAATTAACTAATTAACTAATCAAAAATTATAGATTATGGAATTTCTTATTAGCTTATTAAGCGGTGCTGTAGGAGGTAATCTTGCAGGAGCTGTATTAAAAAAGTATTCTTTAGGCACCCTTTGGAACTCTGTTGTAGGGATTTTTGGTGGTGGCCTCGGAGCTCAACTGTTAGGAATGCTAAACATTGATATTTCTGGTATTATCGGAAACATTGCTGGAAGTGGTGTTGGTGGAGCTGTTTTACTGGTTATTGTTGGTATCATTAAAAGCGCCATGGCTAAAAGTTAAACACAAATAAAACTAAAGAAAAGACGCCCTAAATAAGGCGTCTTTTTTATTTATAGACGAAGCCCAATAAATAGCAGTACCTTTGTAAGCTCATAGTGGTGTCTTAATTTAGATCCTACTGAAGAATTATATATGACATTTACATCGTTAGGTTTATCAAAAGCTTTAGTGAAAGCTGTAACCGAAAAAGGGTACGAAACCCCCTCTCCTATTCAAGAAAAAGCAATTCCAGTTATTTTAGAAGGCAAAGACGTATTAGCTTCTGCACAAACCGGAACAGGGAAAACTGCAGGATTTACCTTGCCTATTTTACAAAATATATCAGAAAAAAAGAATCCAAAATATCGTCCAATCAAAGCATTGGTACTAACACCTACAAGAGAATTAGCGGCGCAAGTTTATGATAATGTACGCGAATACAGTACACATTTAAATATTAAATCTACCGCTATTTTTGGCGGAGTAAAACCAAGCACTCAAATAGCAACACTTAAAAACGGAATTGATGTTTTGGTGGCTACTCCTGGTAGATTAATAGATTTACACGAACAAAATCAACTTTCTTTAAAACGTGTAGACGTTTTGGTTTTAGATGAAGCCGACAGAATGCTTGACATGGGTTTTTTACGAGATATTAAAAAAATTATCTCATTTTTACCTCAAAAACGTCAAAACTTGTTGTTTTCGGCAACTTTTTCAAAAGAAATAAAAAAATTAGCAGAAGGTATTTTACACAATCCTGTGATGGTTGAAGCAGCTCCTGAAAATACAACTGCCGAAAAAGTAAATCAAAAACTATATAAAGTTCCGAAAAGCAAGAAAACCGAATTAGTTGGTCAATTAATTTCAAAAGGAAATTGGAGTCAGGTATTAATTTTTACTCGAACTAAACATGGTGCTAATAGATTGACTGAAAAACTAGTTAAAAGAGGAATTTCTGCCGCAGCTATTCACGGAAACAAAAGTCAAGGAGCAAGAACCAAAGCCTTAAAAGGATTTAAAGATAACTCTATTCGTGTTTTGGTGGCTACTGATATTGCTGCACGTGGATTAGACATTCCATTACTACCGCATGTTATTAATTTTGAACTTCCAAACGTTCCTGAAGATTATGTACACCGAATTGGTAGAACAGGAAGAGCTGGTGCTAGCGGAGAAGCTATTTCATTAGTATCGCAAGAAGAGGAAGCATACTTAAAAAGTATTGAGAAGTTATTAGGACAAAAAATTATCGTTTCTCAGTTAGAAGGGTTTGATTTATCTACCATAAAAGATGAAGTTAAAACTGAACGACCAAAGCAACAACCTAGAAATAAACCAGCTAAAAAATCATTTAGAACGTCTTCTGATCCAAAGAAAAAAACAAAAAAGACCTCGGCAGAAAGCTCAAAAAAACATACTCCTAGAAAGCGAAATAACCGTAACAGAAGGAATAATAACAAAACATCTAACTAGTTAAAGCTAAAATAACATTTTACTCCTTTAATTATCAATGCTTTTGACATTTTACTTATTAGGTAAAACAATATTTCGGTACAAATCTTGTTATATAGTAGTGTATTACAAAACCAATATAATTATGAAAAAAAATGTTTTTTTATTAGTTGCTTTAGCAACTTTTTTCACCGCTTTTATTAGCTGTTCTAACGATGATCCTAAAACATCTCAAGTAGAAGTTCGCTTAGTTGATGCTCCAGGAGATTACGATGCAGTAAACATTGACGTGCAAGACGTGATGATTAATGCAAATGATGGAGAAAACGGATGGAAGAGCTTAGGGAACGTAACCCCACAAGTTTATGACTTACTAGAATTAACCGGAGGTATTGATGCTTTATTAGTTGATACTGAAATTCCTGCTGGAAAAATTAGCCAAATCCGTTTGGTTTTAGGTGATAACAACTCGATTGTAGTAGATGGACAATTATATCCATTAGCAACCCCTAGCGCTCAACAATCAGGATTAAAATTAAACGTACATCAAAATTTAGTTGGAGGTGTAAAGTATACCTTTATTTTAGACTTTATGGTTGACAAATCAATCGTGGTTGAAGGTAATGGTACTTATAGTTTAAAACCAACTATTAGAGTTATTACCGAAGCTGCTTCAGGTGCTATTTCTGGAATGGTAAATCCTTTTGATTATCAAGTAGAAGTTAGCGCTGTTTCTGGAGAAGAAGAGGCAATCACAACCTATACCAATGAAGAAGGTAAATTTATGTTACACGGAGTGCCAGCAGGTACTTATAGCGTAACCTTTACTCCAGACGAGGCTTCTGGCTTAGCACCAAAAACTGTTGAAGGAGTTAATTCTGTACTAGGTGAAAACACCGATATGGGAACTATTGAGTTAGTAGAATAATTCTTATAAAGATAAACTCTTTAAGAGGCTATTTCAAAACGTCATTTTCGAATATAGGAAATTTCATCTGTTACAAGTTAAGGGATATTTTTTGTAATTGACTTCTCAAATTCATTCAAAATGACATCAAATTAGATGTTTTGAAATAGCTTCTTTTTTTATATTTTTAAGCTAAAATTTATTTCCATAAATGGACGCTTCTAAAAAAGCTATTACACAGCGTATACAAAACATCATAAATGATGAAACCTTAAATAATTTAATCCCTGAAATTATTGATAGTTTTAATGAGTTTTCCTTATCTAAAAATGAGTTTTTAGTAAAAAAAGGAGATCCTTGTCGTTATTTCTGTTTTGTAGAAAGTGGGATTTTACAATACGCTGTTACCGTTTCTGGACAAGAAAAAACTACCTATTTAGCTTTAAGAAACGGATTCGCCTCTTCCTTAAAGAGTTTTTTACAACAAACTCCTTCCCCAAAAAACATTAAAGCTTTAAGTGCTTGTAAACTTTGGGGGCTAACAATTGGTGATTTTAAACACCTTATAAAAAACAACAGAGCTTTTCATCAATTTTATTACAATTTTATAGAAAATCAAATTTTTTTAATTGATGATTACCGTATTGATTTACTGACGTTAACTCCTGAAGAACGTTATAAAAAACTACTTATTAACGAGCCTAAGCTTCTTCAAGAAGTTCCTTTACATTATTTAGCTTCTTTTTTAGGGATTTCTACTCGACACATGAGTAGGATTCGAAAAAACATAAATTAGCGCCAAATGGCTAATATTTGCACAGTTTCTTTCCGTATTTTTGAAGGACTTTATTAAGTTTTATTTAAAACATGATGAAACATCCATAATTAAACAGAGATAAAATAATTTAGATGTTACATCTGACCATTAAAAAACAATAAATTATTAACAGATGAAATACCATGCAATAAATAGCCAGTTGTTTACTAAAAATCGTAAAAACTTTATGGCACAAATGAAGCCAAATAGTTTAGCTGTTTTTAACTCAAACGACATATATCCTGTAAGTGCAGATAGTACTCTGCCTTTTGAACAACACCGAGATATTTTCTTTTTAAGCGGAGTTGATCAAGAAGAGAGTATCTTAATTTTATTCCCTGATTGTCCGAAAGAAAATTTACGTGAAGTTTTATTTTTACGTGAAACTAATGAGCATATTGCTGTTTGGGAAGGTGAAAAGCTAACCAAAGAAAAGGCTTTAGAAACTAGTGGAATAAAAAACGTACACTGGTTACAAGATTTAGAAAAAGTATTAGCTGAAATGATGGCCTTAGCCGATACAGTTTACATCAACACTAACGAACATTACCGTGCTACTGTTGAAACTGAAACTCGCGAAGCTCGTTTTACTAAATGGTTATTAAATAAATATCCTGCACATTCAGTAGCAAAGAGCAATCCTATTTTACAACGTTTACGTTCAATAAAAGATCAAATCGAGATTGATTTAATTCAAACCGCTTGTGATATTACTGAAAAAGGATTCAGACGTGTATTAGATTTCGTAAAACCTGGTGTTTGGGAATATGAAGTAGAGGCAGAATACATTCACGAATTTATTAGAAACCGTTCTAAAAAATTCGCTTATACACCAATTATTGCATCAGGTAACAACGCAAACGTGTTACACTACATTGAAAACAACCAACAATGTAAAGCTGGTGATTTATTATTGATGGATGTAGGAGCTGAATATGCAAATTATTCATCAGATATGACTCGTACCATTCCTGTTTCTGGGCGTTTTACTGACAGACAAAAAGCAGTATACAATGCTGTAAATCGCGTAAAAAATGACGCGACAAAAATGTTAGTTCCTGGAACTCTTTGGGCTGATTATCATGTAGAAGTTGGTAAATTAATGACTTCTGAGTTATTAGGTTTAGGCTTATTAGACAAAGCAGATGTTCAAAATGAAGATCCTAATTGGCCAGCATATAAAAAGTATTTTATGCACGGTACTTCTCACCACATGGGATTAGATACGCATGACTACGGATTGTTACACCAACCAATGGAAGCTAATATGGTATTTACAGTAGAACCTGGTATTTATATTCCAAAGGAAGGTTTTGGTATTCGTTTAGAAGACGATGTTGTTATTCAAGAAACAGGTGAGCCATTTAACTTAATGCGCAACATACCTATTGATGCAGACGAAATAGAAGATATTATGAATAAATAGTATCGTTTTACATACATTAAAAACGTCATTACTTTTCTAATAGAAAAGTAATGACGTTTTTCTTTTTTATTTCATCCTAAAGCTAAGAAAAAAATACTTCTACTGGATCTCTATTCTTTTTTATTATTTTAGCTCCAAAAATTGTTATTATATGACTTATTTAGGAATGATTGGTCCTTGGCAAATTCTCTTAATCTTAATTATTTTACTTGGAATTATACCAACCATTATTGCTCTCGTTGATATTTTAAAAAGTGAGTTTAAAGGAAACAATAAAATTGTTTGGGTTTTAGTAGTTTTATTTGCCAACTTTTTTGGCGCTGTCTTATATTTCTTAATTGGAAGAGAACAAAAAATAAAAGAGTAAACAAAAGTTTATCATAAAAAACAGTAAAAAATCCCTACTAATTAGCAGGGATTTACTTTGTTATCTATCTATTTAATTTTTAAATTCGGCTCGCTCCTCATGTTACTAATGAGTTTGCAAACTTTTTACTTTATCTAGTACATAATTAACGTGTTGTTTCTCATTAGTTTTTCTACTAACAACTAAACTATTTAATTATGGAACTAAACGAAACAAAACTACACGACTTATTAGGAAAAGTGGTTACCGAAATGGGTGCTGCAGCTAATGGACCTCTTGTTACCATTGGTGACAAACTAGGATTGTATAAATCTCTTTCAGAATCTGAAGCATTATCTTCTAATGAATTGGCAGATAAAACAAACACATCAGAAAGATATGTAAGAGAATGGTTAGCTGCACAAGCTGCTTCTGGGTACGTAGAATATGATGCCGCTAATAATAATTTTTTCATGACTCCTGAACAAACTGCTGTTTTTGGTAATTCGAAAAGCCCTGTTTTTATGACAGGAGGATTTTATGCTGTGTCTTCAGTATATCATGACGAACCAAAAGTTGAAGAAGCTTTTAAAACAGGAAAAGGAATTTCTTGGGGAGATCATAACACTTGTTTATTTTGTGGTACCGAAAAGTTTTTCAGTCCATCTTATGAAGGAAACTTGATTGATAATTGGTTACCAGCATTAGATGGTGTTGTTGATAAATTAAAAAAAGGAGCTAAAGTTGCTGATATTGGTTGTGGTCATGCAGCTTCAACAATTATAATGGCTAAAGCATTTCCAAATTCTACTTTTATAGGCTTTGATTTTCATGAAGAATCTATTAACCAAGCAAGAAAAAGAGCTGAAGATGCCAATGTTAACAACATAACTTTTCAAGTTGCCACAGCTAAAGATTTTCCTGGTAAAGATTATGATCTTATTTGTTTTTTTGATTGTTTACACGATATGGGCGACCCTGTTGGAGCTTGTAAACATGTAAAAGAAGCTCTAAAACCTGATGGAACTTGTATGATTGTAGAACCTTTTGCTAATGATTCATTAGAAGAAAATCTTAATCCTATCGGAAGAGCTTTTTATGCATTTTCTACCACTATATGTACTCCTTGTTCTTTAAATCAAGAAGTTGGACTTGCTTTAGGGGCTCAAGCAGGAGAAAAAAAGATAGGAATGGTCGCTAATGAAGGTGGTTTTTCTAAATTTAGGGTTGCAACTCATAATCCATTCAACCTAATATTTGAAGCAAAACCATAAATAACACAAATTAAAAAAGCCCTTAGGTAAGGGCTTTTTTAAATCTATTCTACTTTCAATGTGTATTGAGGTGTTGGATTCAACGGGCAAAAATATACATACTCTCCTTTTGCTAACGTTACTTCTTTAGTGTTTGACTTACTGTTATTCTTTACTAAAGAGGTTACGTATGCTTCTTTAATATGGTGTTTTTCATCTGTCTTTCCTTTAGGTGCTAATACAAACCCAACATCATGTCCTACATTTTTATTTGAAATTTCAAAAACATAAGTCCCTGCTGGAAGTGTTAATGATTTTTGAGTAAAAACTCCTTTGGTTTGCTCTAATGTTACTGTTTTTACTTTTTGTGCATTGGCTTGAAAAACAACACCAACTAGTAATACTAAGATTATAATAATTCGTTTCATTTTAATTGTTTTTATTATGATTATCATTTTTTAAAACAAGTAGTTCTGCAACCGTCCCCCATTAATAATAAAATATATTATTTACGAATACAAAACTTACTTGTTTTTTAAACGCTTTGTGTAAATTTTCCTGCTTCTACTTTTGGAAAATCAACTTCTGTTTCTGCTATATGATTTACATAATTAGTTAATGTATTAGAAACAACATTTAATAAAATTTCTAAAATGTCTTCATCAGTATATCCTACTGCTTTAACTTCTGCAATTTCTTCTGGACTTACATTTCCTCTATTTCTTGTAATACTTTGAGCAAACTGTAATCCTACTTTAGTTTTAACGTCTGATGCTTCTGCTTGTCTATTTTGCTCTATTTCATCTTCTGTCAAACCATTCATTTTACCGATAGCTGTGTGAGCAGACAAACAATAATCACAAGTATTTTCCTCAGCTATTGCCAATGCTAATTGTTCTCTAAATTTATTAGAAAAATTACCTGTTACAGCAATATCTCCTAAGCTCAAATAACTTTGTAAAAGTGTTGGTGAATTTCCCATTACTTTAATTATGTTCGGAATAAATCCTACTTTTTTCTGAACAGCTTCGAATAATTCTTTCGATTTTCCTGTTGTAGTTTCTGGGTTTAATGTTTTAATTCTTGTACTCATAATTTTACTATTTTAAAATTGTCTTTTTAGTTTGTTTTTTCACAGTTACATAATTCTCTTTCTGGAAACTGCTCATCATATTCTTGATACCCCCAACAATTAGGGCATTGGTTAATTTCTGTTTTCATAATTCATTGGTTTTGAATTCTGATACAAAGATGCGACGGGAGTTAACCTCAAAAAATGGACAAAAGTTCTTAAAGCTTGTACATCTGTTTTATCTAACAATTTTCTTACAAAAAAGCTTCATTTTCTTCACGGTTTCGTAAAGTGCAGATAACACTACCGTGTATTAATAATAGTAATTTTAAATCGTCAAAAAAGGTTGTTTGTATTAGTGTAACAAACGTATTAGTTGTGTAGTTGACCACGCGTTGCGTGGTTTTTTCTTTTTTATAAACTATAGTTTTTCTTAAACTCTTTAGGAGAAGAGCCTGTTGCTTTAGTAAAAAAGCGAGAAAAATAAGCAGGATCGTTAAATCCTAATTCGAAAGCAATATGCTTAATAGCTTTATTTGTATACAGCAATAACCTCTTTGCTTCTGTAATAATTCTGCTCTTTATAAAATCACTTGGCGTTTGAGTTCCTATTTTTTTAAAATGCTTCGTTAATGATTTCGGTGAAAGCCCTAACCTATTTGCATAATCTGTAACACTGTGTAGTTTTGTGAAATTTAGTTCTACCAATAAACTAAAATCTTTAAAAAGTTTTGTTTCTATATTCTCTTTTACAACATCTTTTTCCTCTTTCATACGTACAGAATATACAATAAATTGTTTTAAAAGTGATTGTAACATATCGTGTTGTGCTGTTTCTTCTAACTCAAACTCTTCAACTAAACTTAAAAGAATAAAATTTAGTTTTTCTGCTTCATTTTCTGACGGAAAAACAAAAGGTGTTTCATATACATTATTAAATAATACACCATTACACGCCACTTCTGTATCATGTGCTTGAAGACAATAAAAATCTCTCGTAAAACTCAACTGATATATTTCTTTCATTTTTTCAGAAACTACAGAAAAAACTTGACCCGGAGATAAGAAAAACAACGTATTCCCTTTAAACGAATAACTTTTAAAATCAATATTATATGTTCCGCTTCCTTCTTTAATCCAAAAAATCTTAAACTGTTCTATTTGTTGTGGGGAATTTACCACACAAAACTTTTGAAACTGAACTGTTTGTAACGAAAAAATATTTTTATACGAGTAACTTTGAATATTCTGTATAGCCATTATACTTACATATATTTAATCGTTGGTCGAAAAAATATGGTGAGCTAACAAAACCAATGTATATTTGACTTATAATTATTCTTGTTTTGTTACAAAAAATACTACTTCTTGTCTTTTTATTATTAAGTATTTCATCATATACTCAGTCTAATTGGCAAGAATTTAAAAAATTATCTTCTCCTAAAAAAAAGTGGGTATTACTCCACCCTTTTAAGGCTAAACAAGCCTTAATTGTTTCACGTGAAGCATTAAGAGTAAGTGACTCTATAAGAGTTTCTCCCTTGTTAGATGGTGATTATTCTGGTGGAAAAGTAGATGCTTTTCGTCATGCTTTTTGGATGGCTTTATTACAACAAGAAATTGGCAAAAAAGCTGCTCGATCACTTGGAAGAGTCCATGAAAAAGAAAACTATCAAACCTTTAAAAAACAACAATTAGAAGATGGAGTTGTTCCTGATGAAATTTCATCAGAAATGGACTTGTTTAATAACGAAATAGGCTTATCTCTTTCTGAAGAAGGTAATAACCTTCCAAAAAGCGGATTAATTTACAGAGTTATTAATGCTATTGATCAAGGAAAATTAAAAATCATTAAAAAAGATGAAAAAGGAAATTTTTTAACTTGTGATGATAAAATTATTTCTAAAGACTCTCTCAAAGGAAAGTGGAAAAACAACAAATGTTTAGTCAATTCTAATTACAACCAATAAATGCAAAAGGTATATTTTATTTCAGGTACAATGTGTACAGTAGATTTATGGCAATTTGTTTTTCCTAAGTTAGAAAATATACAACCTATTCATATTGATATTACACCAGCAACTTCATTTGATGAGATCAATGAAATTATTTTAAATCATATTGAAGCTCCAGCTACTATTGTGGGGTTTTCCTTGGGTGGATTTTCTGCTATGAATTTTGCAATTCATCATCCTAAAAAAGTAAAAAAATTAGTTATTGTAGCTGCCAATACTGATGGTTTAAACGATAACGAAATACAATTGCGAAAAAGTACTATTGATTTTTTAGAAAAACACAACTATAAAGGAATTTCACAAGCAAGGATTCAACAGTTTTTACACCCAGATAATCACAGTAATTCTGAAATCGTTTCCATTATAAAAAAAATGGATACAGATTTAGGGAAAAAAGTATTATTACGCCAGTTAAAAGCTACATCTACTAGGATAAATATTTCACAAGAAGTTTTAAAATTAAACATTCCTTGTCTTTTTATTACTGCAGAAAATGATGCGCTAATTAACCCTAAAAAGATAAAGGAATTTGTCAATCAAACGAAAAAGGGAAGATATATTACGATTAAAAACTGCGGACATATGATTCCGTTAGAAAAGCCAAAGGAGCTTGCTCATATATTAAATTTGGTTTGATTCTTAACCTTTAAACAACTAACTTCGCTATCAGACGATATCAATCATTAAAACGACGGATATCTTAACCGTTGGCAACAAGTTTAAAAAAAATTAAATGAAAATTAAAACAATCCTTCTTATACCATTTTTATTCATAATTATTTCTGTCAATGGTCAGAATAAAACTAAAGAGAAAATACTTTTTTTAGAAAATCAGATAAATACTTTATCAAAAGAGATTGATTCAAATCAACAAAAAATGCTTGAACAATCTAAAGAAATTAAAGAATTATCTAATAAAATAGAATACCAAGGAAACCTAATTAATAATCAAACTGTCCTAATAGACACATCATTTGACGGTGTATCATCTCAACTAAGTGCTTCATCTTACTTCATAGGGATTTTCGGTATTATAATAGCCCTATTTTCAATAGGATTAAGCATCTACGTAAGTCGTATGTCAAGAAATATTAAGAATATTAGTCTAGATAATGAAACCTTGCTTCAAAAAAACGTTACGATTAAACAAGAAATTGAATTACTTAGTGAAAAAATAGTAAACGATAGCACAGGATTGTATAAAGTAATGAGAACAGAAGAGGCTAATCACATTTTAGATAGATTGATTTCAGTACCTGAAGATATTAGTAATATGTTTTCAAATCTTGCCTCTAGAGAACTGAATGATAATCATTTTTTACAAATGAAAGAGGCTTATACCCAAATTAAGGATGATGAGGAGTTTGCTGATTCATACTTAATTCAGTTTTTTCAACATTTCGCAGGTTTATCAGTCATAGATGAAGAAATTAAAGATAACCTACTTTCAAAACTAGATATGTGTGTGAAATGTTCTTTCAAAAATGACATCGTCAATTCAACGCAAAACTATATATCTGCTTTACAAAAAAAAGGGTTGAATAATTCTAAATCCGAAATAAACATTTTTGTAAAAATCATAGAAAATAGTAAATACAAAGATCTAGAAGAGTTATACTTTTCTGTCTTCAACACTCTATCAACAAGAAATGCTCAATTTGCTTTCTTCCAAATAATAAATAAAACGGATAATACTAAATTGTTCAGGAAAAACTACGGAAAACTTTTAGAAAATTATAAAACTGAAAACACAACCGACGATGAAAATTTAGTTTTTGAGGAATTAGAAAATTTAAATCAATAATACTATGAGTGACTTATCAATAGCAATGAAAGCGGGTCTAATGACTCATAATTTACATAACTTATTAAATGGTGTTGCTGATATAGGGACAGCAAGTAAAATTGGAGTAATCACAAGTTCTTTACAACAATTTTTAAATGGTCAGGCAAATATTTCTATGGCTCATAAACTTGGTTTAATGACATCTGACCTTCAATTATTATTAAATAGCATAGGTAAGCAAGGTGCAATTGGTTTAGTATTAGGATTATTAATGAAAAAATAACCAGTTGCCAACAATGGCTATAAGTAATTGCTCGTTTTCGCTTACTTCTGAAAATCCTTGCGGTGTTTTCAGTGTGGTGCGTACTTGCAAAGTTAAATACTAAACCACGCAGCTACTCATAGCCGAGACCGATAGCGAAACCCCTTCAAAAAAACCTTCTATTTAAACCCATTCTAAATATTTAAGAAAACAATTCGTAAAGTTTGTTCAAGTAGTGTGTTCCGCTTAAATTTGTGCTATTATTTAATCAATCAACAAAATAATGAGCGGATTACTAAAATCTTCTATTGGAAGAAAGTTTGCCATGGCACTTTCGGCATTCTTCCTGATGTTTTTCTTATTACAACATTTTGCAATTAACATCACCTCTATTTTTCCAGATAATGGAGCTACATTCAACAAACTATCTCATTTTATGGGAACTAACGGTTTAGTACAGTATGTAATGCAGCCTATCTTAATTTTTGGAGTTGTTTTTCACTTTGTAATGGGATTCATCTTAGAAATGAAAAACAACAGTGCACGTAAAGTAAGTTATGCTAAAAATAACGGAGCTGCAAACTCTACTTGGATGAGTAGAAACATGATTTATAGTGGAGCTGCTATTTTAGCGTTTATTGTATTACACTTTATCGATTTTTGGTTTCCAGAAATCAACACCAAATTCATTCAAGGTGATTGGAGTGGTTTACACGATGGAGAGTTTAGATACTTCCACGAGTTACAACACAAATTTGTAAGTCCACTTAGAGTAGGTGCTTATGTAATTGCTTTTGTTTTCTTAGCATTACACTTATTACACGGGTTCAACTCTGCATTCCAGTCAGTTGGAGCAAATAACAAATATACCAGAGGATTGAAAACATTTGGTAAAATATATGCTATTGGTATTCCTGCAGGATTTATCATCATCGCATTATTTCACTTTTTCAACCACTAATAAAACCACTTAAATATGGCAATTTTAGATTCAAAAATACCAAAAGGTCCATTAAAAGATAAGTGGACAACTTATAAAGATAAAATCGACTTGGTAAACCCTGCAAACAAACGTTTAATTGACGTAATTGTAGTAGGTACAGGTTTAGCAGGTGGTTCTGCTTCTGCAACATTAGCAGAATTAGGATACAACGTTAAAGCATTTGCTTACCAAGATTCTCCTCGTCGTGCGCACTCTATTGCAGCACAAGGAGGTATTAACGCAGCAAAAAACTATCAAGGAGATGGTGACTCTTTTTACCGTTTATTTTACGATACAGTAAAAGGTGGAGATTACCGTTCTCGTGAGGCTAACGTTTACCGTTTAGCTGAGGTTTCTGCAAACATCATCGATCAATGTGTGGCGCAAGGAGTTCCTTTTGCTCGTGATTATGGTGGACAATTAGATAACCGTTCGTTTGGTGGGGTATTAGTATCTCGTACTTTTTATGCGAAAGGTCAAACTGGTCAGCAGTTATTATTAGGAGCTTATTCAGCAATGAACCGTCAAATTGCTCGTGGTAAAATTGAAATGTTCAATCGTCATGAAATGTTAGATGTTGTTATTGTTGATGGAAAAGCTCGTGGAATTATTGCTCGTAACTTAGTTACTGGTGAAATTGAGCGTCACTCAGCACACGCAGTAGTAATTGCTTCTGGTGGATATGGAAACGTGTATTTCTTATCAACCAACGCAATGGGATCTAACGCAACAGCGGCTTGGAAAGTTCATAAAAAAGGAGCATTCTTCGCAAACCCTTGTTACACGCAAATTCACCCAACTTGTATTCCTCGTTCAGGTGACTACCAGTCTAAATTAACCTTAATGTCTGAATCGTTACGTAACGATGGTCGTATTTGGGTTCCTAAGAAAATGGAAGATGTATTAGCAATTAGAGAAGGAAAATTAAAACCAACTCAAATTGCTGAAGAAGATAGAGATTATTACTTAGAAAGAAGATATCCTGCATTTGGTAACTTAGTACCTCGTGATGTGGCATCTCGTGCTGCAAAAGAGCGTTGTGATGCTGGTTACGGTGTAAATGCTACTGGTGAAGCTGTATACTTAGATTTTAAATCGGCAATTGAGCGTTACGGTAAAGAGCAAGCAAAATTAAAAGGTATTGAAAACCCTTCTGCAACTAAAATCACTGAATTAGGTGAGGCTATCGTAGAAGCTAAATACGGAAACTTATTCCAAATGTATGAAAAGATTGTAGATGACAATCCATACAAAACACCAATGATGATTTATCCTGCAACTCACTATACAATGGGTGGAATTTGGGTAGATTATAACTTAATGACAACTATTCCTGGTTGTTATGCTATTGGTGAAGCAAACTTCTCTGATCACGGAGCTAACCGTTTAGGAGCTTCTGCATTAATGCAAGGTTTAGCTGACGGATATTTCGTATTACCTTATACAATAGGCAATTACTTATCTAATGATATCCGTACAGGTAAAATTTCAACTGAAACTAAAGAGTTTGAAGAAGCTGAAAAAGCGGTTAAAGACCGTATTGATTTCTTCATCAACAACAACGGAGAGCATTCTGTAGATTACTACCACAAGAAATTAGGAAAAATCATGTGGGATAAGTGTGGAATGGCACGTAACGAACAAGGTTTAAAAGAAGCTATGGCTGAAATTAAAGAGTTACGTGAAGATTTCTGGAAAAATGTAAAAGTTCCTGGAGATGCTAACGAAATGAACCCTGAGTTAGAAAAAGCAGGAAGAGTAGCTGATTTCTTAGAGTTAGGAGAATTATTCGCTAAAGATGCCTTGAACAGAACAGAATCTTGTGGAGGTCACTTTAGAGAAGAGTCTGTTGAATTAGACGGGCCTCAAAAAGGAGAAGCAAAACGTGATGATGCTAATTTCGCTTACGTTGCTGCTTGGGAATATAAAGGAGAACCAGCTGATGCTGTTTTACACAAAGAAGAATTAGAGTTTAACGATATTGAACTAAAACAACGTTCATACAAATAAGAAAAGAGATATGAGTAACATGAATCTTACGCTAAAAATTTGGAGACAAAAAGGAGCGAACGATAAAGGAAAAATGGTCGAATATAAAGTGACCGATATTTCTGAGCATATGTCTTTCTTAGAAATGATGGACGTATTAAATGAACAATTAGTTAACACTGGTGAAGAGCCTGTAGCGTTTGACCACGACTGTCGTGAAGGAATTTGCGGTATGTGTTCTATGTACATTAACGGTGAGGCACACGGACCAGATCGTGGAGTAACTACTTGTCAGTTACACATGCGTATGTTTAACGATGGTGATACAATTACAATTGAGCCATTTAGAGCTGCTGCATTCCCTGTAATTAAAGATTTAGTAGTGGACAGAAGTTCTTTTGAAAGAATTCAACAAGCGGGAGGATATATCTCTGTAAACACATCAGGAAACACTACAGATGCAAACGCTATCTTAGTTCCTAAAGAAAACGCTGATAAAGCAATGGATGCTGCAACTTGTATTGGTTGTGGTGCTTGTGTAGCTACTTGTAAAAACTCATCTGCAATGTTATTTGTAGGAGCAAAAGTATCTCAATATGCTTTATTACCACAAGGACAAGTTGAAGCTACTGAACGTGTTAAAAACATGGTAGCTCAAATGGATTTAGAAGGTTTTGGTAACTGTACAAACACTGGAGCTTGTGAGGTTGAATGTCCTAAAGGAATTTCTTTAGAAAACATCGCTCGTATGAACTCTGAGTTCTTAAAGGCGAGTTTTAAAGGATAAAACACAACACCTTAGTTATAAAAAAACCGAAGCTGATGCTTCGGTTTTTTTATGCTTTTACATCTTTAACTTCACTTATTCTTTATTTCATAACGCTTATACCTTTTTTCTGTTTCTGAAACTATATACAAAATACATTTGCCACCATTGATTACAATATGATGATCTGTGGGGGACTATCTTATTACTAAATCAAAAAAGCCTGAGTAAATGCTCAGGCTTTTTAATTATTTATATAGAAACGTTCTTACTTCCAAGTATTATCTGCTTCACTACCATTCCAAATTAGAGTAGCTAAATAAGGATTATCTATAAAAGGATTTCTATTTCCTTGTGCATTAGCTACAACATTATTTCGTTGTATTTCTAAATCTGAAACAGGATCTTCGGCATTCCATTGTAATAATAAAGCAACCATATTACTATCTGACGCTACAACAGATCCTACAGCTACATTTTTTGGTAAACATTGACTACCATAACGTAAGTACATATACATCATCATACGCGCTACATCACCTTTCCATTCATCACCTGGATACCAGTTTCCAGAAACATCACCTGCATTACCTGAGCCAGCAGCAAATTTTTTACTCGATCTATCATTATTAAATTTAACATCTGAAGGTCTTAAATGATGTGCATCTGAACCTGGTGCAGAAGTGTTAGTAAACGTTGGTGTTCCTAATCCTTTGGCATACACGTGTTCTCTATTCCAATCAGTTCCTTGTGTACCACCATTTGCATCTTTACTACGAGTTCTATCTGTTACATAATTTCCGTCATTATCATCATACCCATAAATTAAGACTACTTTGCTATTATCTGTAGGATCTAAATCAGATTGTTTTAATACGTCCCATACACCAGGAGTATATGATAAGTTGGTAGTATGTGTGCTTATTATCGTTGTAGCTAATTCTTCTCTTAGGGCATTACCCGTCAAGTTGAAATCGGTATTTTTATAATATTCAGCTAATTCAGAAGGTATATTAAAACTCCCTGCGTTATTAGAAGGCTCTTCTACCTTAATGGTTATAGTGGCTGTAGAACAACTTTTTGTAGCATCATCATCACAAATTGTATACGTAAACGTGTCATTACCTACAAAATCAGCTTGTGGTATATATGTTATTGTTCCATTACTATTTAAGGTAACTGATCCATTTGCATTAGAACTGTTAATAGCATCTAATTGCGCATCATCAATTAGACTGTCATTTTCTAAGAAATTACTAATCGTAATTTCTGTGTTTTTTTGTGTAGTATAGACATCATCTTTTGCTTCTGGATTTCCTTGATCTACAACAGTTATACTTACTGTTGCTGTTGCACATTTATCTTCTTCTTTTGTACTACAAATAGTATAAGTAAAAGAATCTGCCCCTACAAAGCTTTTAGCTGGCGTATAAGTTATTTTATTGTTGGTTTGAACTATAATACCATTTTCATTAGAAGTTGTTGGGAACGACACTTCTATACTTCCTTGCGTATATGTATCATTTGATAAGAAGTTTAATTCAGAAGCTGTATCTTCGGTTACTTCATAAGAGTCATTTACAGCGACAACCTTTTCTTCTTTTGGTGGTATAACTTCGCTATCACTTCCTCCACAATTTATAAATAATGCTAACATTGCTATTAGTCCAATTACTTTCTTCATAATCTACTACTATTAATAATTATTCTTTTTTATTCTTATCATGTACTTTAGTTGGTACATTTTCGTTCCATACCGTTAAAATATCTGTTGCAACGCTAGCACCACTTCCAGCAGCAATGGCAAACTGACTACGCCAACCAGCTAAGGTTCCGCAAACATACAGTCCTTCTTTAATCAAATGGTTAAAATTACGTAATTGTATTCTATCTTTCATTGCATTTGCTCGCATGTGCTTTTCTACATATTGCTCCAATCCTGCAATTTCAAATGGTTTTGAATAGTTTAATGCAATCACTACCATTTTACTTGTATATTCACCTTTGTTTGTGATTATTTTATACCCTTCTCCTTCATCTAAAACTGCTGCTACTTTTTCATTTTTTATCTGAATAACTTCAGGATATAATTCTTCTAGCTGCTTTTTTCCTTCCTCTAAAATATCTTCACCTAAAGTTCCAGGAGCTAATCCTAAAACATTATTAAATAAAGCATCTTGTAAATGAGAAGCTCGTTGGTGCATGATAACTCCTACCTTTTTTCCTTTTGCATATTCTTTAGTTAAGGCAGAACCTAAAACTAAGGCGCATTGCATTCCAGAAACACCTCCTCCAATTATAAGTGCGTCAAAATTCATTTATGATAATAACATTTTAATATTGGTTGCAAATAACTTAACTGCGATTGCTAAAAGGACAACACCAAATATTTTTCTAATAATTTGAATTCCGTTAGGTCCGATGACTTTTTCAATTTTAGTTGATGTTTTTAATACAAAATAAATTACAACTACGTTTAGCAAAACAGCTACAATTATATTTTCTAATTTAAATTCTGCCCTTAAGGAAAGAAGTGTTGTTAAACTTCCTGGACCCGCAATTAGTGGAAAAGCCAAAGGAAAAACGGTTGCACTAATTGCTTCTTCTTCATCGTCTTTATAGAGGGTTATACCTAAAATCATTTCTAAAGCAAGAAAGAATAGAATAAATGATCCTGCAACAGCAAAAGAATGTACATCTATTCCTATTAAATTTAATAATCGTTGTCCAACGAATAAAAATAAAATCATAATAAACCCTGCAATAACAGATGCTTTTTCTGATTGAATGTGTCCTACTTTCTTACGTAAATCAATAACAATTGGAATATTTCCAACGATATCAATTACCGCAAATAATACCATAAAGGCTGTAAAAATTTCTTTAAAGTTAAAGTCCATAGTTGATGTTTTTCGTGTGCAAAATTATATAAGTAATGTTACAATCTAGTATTTTTGCATTTAAATTTACAAGAAGTTCATATAAACTTCCAATTTTAAAATTAATTTATGTTTCAGTTAGGAAAAACCATCGTTTCAGAAGACCTTATAGAAAAAGAGTTTGTGTGCAATTTATCTGCCTGTAAAGGCGCTTGTTGTATTGATGGTGATGCAGGTGCTCCTTTAGAAAAAGAGGAAACCAAAATATTAGAAGAAATTTATCCTAAAATTAAACCTTTTTTACGCAAAGAAGGTATTGAGGCTATTGAAAAACAAGGGACTTGGATAACTAGCGATTTTGGAGAATTAGAAACTCCTTTAATCAATGATGCCGATTGTGCTTATGTTATTTTTGATGATAAAGGAACTGCTTTGTGTGCTATTGAAGAAGCATACAATCAAGGAATTGTGGATTGGAAAAAACCAGTTTCATGTCACTTATACCCAGTTCGTGTAAAAGACTATAGTGAGTTTGCTGCTGTTAATTACCATAAATGGGAAATTTGTGATGATGCTTGCTCTTTAGGAAAAGAATTACAAGTACCTGTATACAAATTTGTAAAACAAGCCTTAATTAGAAAGTTTGGGCAAAATTGGTACGATGAACTTGAAAAAGTTGCTGAAAAACACTTGAAAAAATAAGTTAAACATAAAAAAACGACGCTAAATAGCGTCGTTTTTTGTTCTATTTTATATATAATTAACTAATATACCCCATTAGTTTTCTATGCAATCGAATAGCATATCCATCAGATAATCCTGCAATATAACTACATACTTGCATAATTCTGTCATATAAATCTTCTCTCTCTTGTTGGTATTCTTCTGGAAGTAAATTCAATACTAATTTATCGTAGTTTGACTGTTTGTTCTCAAACTTATTATTAAGTGCGGTTACGAAAACATCTAGCAAATCAGCAATGATTTTATAACCAGCTACCTCTTTTTCAACTACTTCTTTACTTCTGTAAATTTTATCAACACTTATTTTGATAATATCGTTAATCTGTGCTTCGTATTTACATTTGTCTAACAAACCTTTATCAAAAGTTCCGTTTAAAATATCCTCTTCATTTTCTAAAAAGATAGTAACTGCTTCATTTATTAACACACCAATTGCTAAAGCACGTAAATAACTTACACGGTCTTTTTGATGTTGTAATGAATGGTATTTCTTACTATCAATTGTATCCTTTACCAACTTAATCATGTATTCTAAAGCATAATCTTCTTCAATTAAGCCAAGGTTGATTCCATCTTCAAAATCGATAATTGTATAACAAATATCATCGGCTGCTTCTACCAAATAGGCTAATGGATGTCGGTAATAAGAAATTCCTTCAGATTCTTTTTTTAATAAACCCAAATCTTCAGCTATTTCTAAAAAAGCAGCTTTTTCAGACTGAAAGAAGCCGTATTTTTTATCGACAATATGTTTGGTTGGTTTCTTTGGAAGACTCTCTTTAGGATATTTTAAAAAAGCTCCTAAGGTTGCATACGACAAGCGTAAACCTCCTTCAACACCTTCTCTGCTTTCTGTAAGGATTTTAAATCCGTTAGCATTCCCTTCAAAATCAATTAAATCTTGATATTCTAAATCAGTAAGCTCTTCTTTGTATTGAAGGCCTTTTCCTGTTTTAAAATATTCACCTATCGCTTTTTCTCCTGAGTGACCAAACGGTGGATTTCCAATATCATGCATTACGGATGCTGCCGCTACAATAGCTCCAAAATCATTAAAAGTGTACCCTAACTCTTTTAAATTTGGATGACGCTCTAATAGCTCTTTTCCTACCCTGCGTCCTAAAGTACGTCCTACAACTGACACCTCTAAACTATGTGTTAAACGTGTATGGACAAAATCGGTTTTTGATAATGGAATTACTTGTGTTTTGTCTTGTAAACTTCGAAAAGCCGACGAAAATATAATTCTATCAAAATCTACTTCAAAACCTAAACGAGTTTCGTCTTGTTTAGCACGTTCACGTTTTTGAGTATCACCAAAACGTTTTAAAGAAAGGAGTTGTTCCCAGTTCATTCTCTTTTAAATTAAATCAGGGTTTATTATAATTTTATTTTTATCAACTGTAATTAAACTATAATCAGAATGATTTTCAGCTGTAATAATTAATTGCTTTCCAACATTAAGAGAGATATCAATCAGAAGCTTCATTAATTCATTATGATCTTCTATTGAATTAAACTCTCTAGGGTCAATATCAAATTCTATTTCTTCAGGAGTAAAAAAATGTAAGTTTATTTGAATTTTATCTTTGATAAAAATTTTAGCTACTGATAACAATCCTTCACCACTATTCCAACCATTTTTTATCTGAGACAAATCTATCTTACAATCATTTTTATCAGTATCAATATTATACCATGCTAGTTTACAATGTTGATTCAAAAAAACAATAAGTTTTTCCCAATCATAAACATTGGTATTTAAAATGTAAATATCTCTCCAGCTTCCATCCCAATCATAAACCTTACTTTTTAATAATTCCCAATTTATCATCAGAATAAAATTTTGTCGAAAATACTAAAAAAGAGAAGCCTCTCGACTTCTCTTTATCACTTTTAATTTAATTCTAGCTTAAGATCCGCACATTAAACAATCGTCTGGACCTGCATTTTTAGAAGCTTCTACCATCGCTTTGAATTCATCCGTACTCATTGGCTTGTCTTCTTCTTTCTTTTCTACATTTAACGTAAACTGCTTCGCGTTTACTGCAGATTTTGTACGTAAATAGTACATTCCTGTTTTTAAGCCCGATTTCCAAGCATAGAAGTGCATAGAAGTTAACTTCGCAAAGTCAGGATCTTGCATAAATAAGTTTAACGATTGAGATTGATCAATAAAATATCCTCTATGGCGTGCCATATCAATAATATCTTTCATACTCATTTCCCAAACCGTTTTGTATAAATCTTTTAAGTTTTGTGGAATAGCATCAATATGCTGGATAGATCCGTTTGCACGCATAATATCTTCTTTCATATTGTTGTCCCATAAATCTAATTCTACTAAATCTTCTAATAAATGTTTGTTTACTACGATAAACTCACCAGATAATACTCTACGAGTATAAATGTTAGAAGTATATGGTTCGAATGCTTCGTTGTTTCCTAAAATTTGAGAAGTAGATGCAGTTGGCATAGGTGCTACTAATAACGAGTTACGAACTCCATGTTTCTTCACTTCTTTACGTAACTTCGCCCAATCCCAGCGGCCACTTAATTCATCATCATTAATTCCCCACATATTGTGCTGGAATTCTCCTTGCGACATTGGCGAACCTTCAAATGTTGAATACGCTCCTTTTGCTTTTGCAACTTCCATAGATGAAGTAACCGCAGCAAAGTATAAGGTTTCAAAAATTTCTTGGTTCAACTTCTTAGCTTCTTCTGAAGTAAATGGTAAACGTAACATGATAAAAGCATCTGCTAACCCTTGAATTCCTAATCCAACCGGACGGTGACGGAAATTAGAGTTTTCAGCTTCTTTTACTGGATAATAGTTACGATCGATAACTGTATCTAAATTACGCGTAACTTTTTTAGTTACTTCAAATAATTTTTGGTGATCGAAGAACTTGTTTCCATTTTCATCTTCGGCAACAAACATTGGAATTGCAATCGATGCTAAGTTACATACTGCAACTTCATCTTCTGCAGTATATTCCATAATCTCAGTACATAAATTTGAAGAACGAATGGTTCCTAAATTCTTTTGATTCGACTTACGGTTTGCCGCATCTTTATATAACATGTACGGAGTACCTGTTTCAATTTGTGATTCTAAGATTTTCTCCCATAAATCACGCGCTTTAATAGTTTTTCTTCCTTTACCTGCAGCCTCATATCCTGTATATAAACGCTCAAACTCTTCACCATACGTATCGTATAAATGTGGACACTCGTGCGGACACATTAACGTCCATTCAGCATCTTCTTGTACACGTTTCATGAATAAATCTGAAATCCACATAGCGTAGAATAAATCACGTGCACGCATTTCTTCTTTACCATGGTTTTTCTTTAAGTCTAAGAAATCGTAAATATCAGCATGCCAAGGCTCTAAATACATAGCGAATGATCCTTTACGTTTTCCTCCTCCTTGGTCTACATAACGAGCTGTATCGTTAAATACACGTAACATAGGTACAATTCCATTCGATGTTCCGTTAGTACCAGCAATGTATGATCCTGTCGCACGAATATTATGAATAGATAACCCGATACCTCCAGCTGATTGTGAAATTTTAGCTGTTTGTTTTAAAGTATCGTAAATCCCATCAATACTATCATCTTGCATTTGTAATAAGAAACAAGAAGACATTTGTGGTTTAGGCGTACCTGAGTTAAATAAGGTTGGTGTTGCGTGGGTAAAGTATTTTTTACTCATCAATTCGTATGTAGCAATTGCTTCGTCAATATCTTCTTTGTGGATACCTATAGCAACACGCATTAACATTTGTTGCGGACGCTCAACAATGTTTCCGTTTAATTTTAATAAGTAAGAACGCTCTAATGTTTTAAAACCAAAATAATCGTAGTTAAAATCACGGCTATAGATAATTGTTGAATCTAATTTATCAGCATTGTCCATGATAATTTTATATACATCATCTGCTAATAAAGGAGCTTTATTTCCTGTACGTGGATTGATGTACTCGTATAAATCGGTCATTGTTTCCGAAAACGATTTCTTGGTGTTTTTATGTAAGTTAGATACGGCAATTCTCGCTGCTAATTTCGCATAATCAGGATGCGCAGTTGTCATTGTCGCAGCAATTTCAGCTGCTAAATTATCTAACTCAGAAGTAGTTACCCCATCATACAGTCCTTCAATAACACGCATTGCTACTTTTACTGGATCAACGATATTGTTTAATCCGTAACACATTTTTCTAACCCTTGCTGTGATTTTATCGAACATCACAGGCTCTTTTCTGCCGTCTCTTTTTACTACATACATATTGATATTGGTTTTTAGTTGGTTAATAGCGTCGCCAAAACATAGTTGTTTATGACAACATGTAAAATGTTAATACTAGTTTGTTTCTTTTGAAACGATTATAACGCTAAAGCACTGAAAAAAGTGCTCTAGCTGAGTAATACTGCATGTAGGGGAAATAGCAGCTTATTGGTTCCTAAAAATCTGCATCAAAGCTGATGCTTCCTGTACCACCAGATTTTACTCCAGCTTTTTGGTACTCTGATACTCTTTTTTCAAAGAAGTTAGTTTTTCCTTCCAAAGAAATCATTTCCATGAAATCAAATGGATTGGTTGCTTCGTATTCTTTTTCACAACCAAATTCAAGTAATAATCTATCAGTTACGTACTCTAAATATTGAGTCATTAAAGTTGCATTCATACCTATTAAACTCACTGGAAGTGACTCAGTAATAAACTCTCTTTCAATATCTAAAGCAGAAATAATAATTTCTTTAATTCTTTCTTTTGGTACTTTGTTTACTAAGTGGTGGTTGTGTAAGTGTACCGCAAAATCACAGTGCATACCCTCATCACGAGAAATTAACTCGTTAGAGAAGGTTAGCCCAGGTAATAACCCACGTTTCTTTAACCAGAAAATTGAACAGAATGATCCTGAGAAGAAAATTCCTTCAACTGCAGCAAAAGCAATTAAACGTTCTGCAAAAGAATCAGATTCAATCCATTTTAATGCCCAGTCAGCTTTCTTTTTAATGGCAGGAAAAACATCAATTGCTTTAAACAACCTGTCTTTCTCCTCTTCATCTTTAATATACGTATCAATTAATAATGAATAGGTTTCAGAGTGAATGTTTTCCATCATGATTTGAAAACCATAAAAGAATTTTGCTTCTGAATATTGAACTTCGTTTACAAAGTTTTCTGCTAAGTTTTCATTTACAATTCCGTCAGATGCTGCAAAAAATGCTAAAACGTGTTTAATAAAATAACGCTCATCATCTGTTAACTTGGTATTCCAGTCATTTAAGTCTGAATGTAAATCAATTTCTTCTGCAGTCCAAAAACAAGCTTGTTGCTTTTTATACCATTCCCATAAATCGTTATGTTGGATTGGAAAAATTACAAATCTGTCTTTATTTTCTTGTAAAATTGGTTCAATAGATGCCATGCTTTCTTTAGCTCTTTTAGTGTGTTATTTTTTTATCGCCTGAGGGAGAAACAAAGATTGAAAAAATTGCTAAAAATTGAAAGCTATACTTATTCACAAATCCCTTGAAGTTTTTAACAAAATGAATTTTTTACCTAATTTTAAGAAAACTCTCTCCTTTTATAAAAAACTTAAAAACAAACACTTAAAAAACAAAAAACCGCTTAAACAGTGATACTCACTGAGTTTCTTATTTAGTGCTTACACATAAAAAAAGTGATGCAAATTGCATCACTTTTTAACTCCTCATTTTAGTCTAAAAAAGAGCTTATTTTTCAACCTTTAAAACATCTGAAATAATTTGTTCTATTTGTTTTTTTGGTAACGCTCCATGAGCCATTTGTGGATCTTCGCCTACTGGACAAAATAACATCGATGGAATACTTCTAATACCAAAAGCAGCTGATAATTCTTGTTCAGCTTCTGTATCTATTTTATAAATATTGATTTTTCCTTCATACTCTGCACTCAGCTCTTCTAAAACAGGTGCTAAAGCTTTACAAGGTCCACACCAATCGGCATAAAAATCTATAATTGCAGGAATTTCTCCTTCAAATTTCCACTCTTTATTCTCTTCATAGTTAAAAACCTTCTTAAAGAAAGTTTCTTTATTTAAATTCTCTGTCATGTTTATCTGTCGTATTATAATTATGTAAAGGTAGTCGTTTTTATTTCAATAGCTTTCAGTAGTATTTTTGTTAAATTCATCTTAAAATGAATTGTTATGATTGTTTTTCTTCTAAATTTGATCCAATTAACCAATTTTTAAATCATGAAAAAAATCCTTCTTCCCATTATTTGTGCAGGAGCAATTTTAGTTTCTTGTAAAGAAGAAAAACAATCTAAAAATAATATTAGTGTGAATTATCCTGAAACGGCTAAAAAGCCTGTGGTAGATGAATACTTTGGCACCAAAGTAACTGATAACTACCGTTGGTTAGAAGATGATAGAAGTGCTGAAACAGAGGCTTGGGTTAAGGCTGAAAATGAAGTTACCTTCGATTATCTAAGTAAAATTCCATATCGCGAGCAATTAAAAGATCGTTTATCAGAATTATGGAACTACGAAAAAGTGGGAACACCATTTAAAGAAGGAGATTATACTTATTTCTATAAAAATGACGGATTACAAAACCAATACGTTATTTATAGAAAAGATAAAGATGGAAAAGAAGAAGTTTTCTTAGACCCTAACACTTTTGCTGAAGATGGAACTACTTCATTAGGATCAATCAGTTTTACTAAAGATGGAAAAACAGTTGCGTATGCTATTTCTGAAGGAGGAAGTGATTGGAGAAAAGTAATTGTAATGGATGCTGAAACTAAAGAAATTAAAGGAGATACTTTAGTTGATGTAAAATTCTCTGGAATTGCTTGGAAAGGAAACGAAGGTTTCTACTATTCTAGCTACGATAAACCAAAAGGAAGTGAGTTATCAGCAAAAACTGATCAACACAAATTATACTACCATAAATTAGGAACTCCTCAAAGTTCTGATGAAGTTATTTTTGGAGCTACTCCAGAACAAAAGCACCGTTATGTAGGTGGTTACTTAACTGAAGACAATAAATACTTATTAATTTCTGCTTCAACTTCAACTTCAGGAAACAAGTTATTCATTAAAGACTTAACTGACCCAAATAGTAAGTTAACACCAATTATTGACAATTTTGATAGCGATACAGGTGTAATTGACAGTAGAGGAAGTAAATTATACTTAGTTACTAATTTAAACGCACCTAACAAAAAGATTGTTACTGTAGATGCTGCAAACCCAACACCTGAAAACTGGGTAGATTTCATTCCTGAAACAGAAAATGTATTATCTCCTTCAACTGGAGGTGGATATTTCTTTGCTAAATATATGGTAGATGCTGTTTCTAAAGTAGTACAATACGATTTTGACGGAAAATTAATCCGTGAGGTTGAATTACCTGGAGTAGGAACTGCTGGTGGTTTCGGTGGAAAAACTGAGGCTAAAGAGTTATATTTCTCTTTCACAAACTACAACACTCCTAGCTCTTCTTACAAATTCAATCCAGAAGACGGAACATATGAATTATACTGGAAACCTGCTATTTCTTTCAACGCAGATGACTATGAAAGTAAGCAAGTATTCTATACTTCAAAAGACGGAACAAAAGTTCCTATGATTATTACCTATAAAAAAGGATTAGAGTTAAATGGTAAAAATCCAACTATTTTATATGGTTACGGTGGATTCAATGTTTCTTTAACTCCTAGCTTTAGTATTGCTAACGCTGTTTGGATGGAGCAAGGTGGTGTATACGCTGTACCAAACTTACGTGGTGGTGGAGAGTACGGTAAAAAATGGCACGATGCAGGTACGCAATTAAAAAAGCAAAATGTATTTGATGATTTTATTGCTGCTGCTGAATACTTAATCAAAGAAAACTATACATCATCTGATTACTTAGCTATTAGAGGAGGATCTAACGGAGGTTTATTAGTAGGAGCTACTATGACACAACGTCCTGATTTAATGAAGGTAGCTTTACCTGCTGTTGGAGTTTTAGATATGTTACGTTACCACACATTTACAGCTGGAGCTGGTTGGGCTTACGACTACGGAACTTCTGAGCAAAGTGAAGAAATGTTCAACTACTTAAAAGGATATTCACCAGTACACAATGTAAAAGAAGGTGTTCAATATCCTGCAACAATGGTAACTACTGGTGACCATGACGATCGTGTAGTTCCTGCGCACAGTTTTAAATTTGCTGCTGAATTACAAGATAAGCAACAAGGTAACAACCCTGTGTTAATCAGAATTGAAACGAATGCTGGTCACGGAGCAGGAACTCCTGTAGCTAAAACTATTGAGCAATATGCTGATATTTTCGGGTTCACTTTATTTAATATGGGATTTGAATCGTTACCAAATACTCAAAAATCAAAAATAAAGAGTTAAAAACTGTAACACTTTTATAAAAACACACTCTTATTAGAGTAAATTTACTACCTCGGGGCAAAAACCTCGAGGTAGTTTGTTAAATATAAGATTCAATCAAAAATCACAAAAAATGAAAACCATTCACAAAATGTTGTTTACAACTGCAGTTGCTTCTTTAGGAGTCGTTGCTTGTAAAACAGACAAAAAGCCTGAAGAAAAAGTGCAGGCAATTGTTTTAGAAAACATGGATACTTCGGTACAACCAACAGACGATTTCTTTAGATATGTAAACGGTTCTTGGGTTGATAAAACAGAAATTCCTGCTGATGAAACTTCTTGGGGAGGATTCAACCAATTAAGAAAAACTACGACTAAAGATGTTTTAGCCATCTTAAACAAAGCAATTGAAGAAGGAAACTTCGAAAAAATAAAAGATGCTGAAGGAAACGAAATAGATTCTGATCAAGAAAAAGCTGTAAACTACTACGAAACCATTATGGATACCGTAGCTAGAAACAAAGCTGGAAAAGCACCAGTACAACCTTTTCTTCAAAAAATTGAAGAAATTAAAGACTTAAACGACGTACAAACATATATTACCAACATGGCTCCTTACGGTGGCGCTGGTTTCTATGGTTTTGGGGTATTCAATGACCTTAAAAACAGTAGTATGAATGCTGGTTATATGGGTGCTGGTGGACTTGGTTTATCAAGAGACTACTATGTAGATGAAAAAGTAAAGGACAAGCTTGAAAAATATCAAGTCTTTGTAGCGAATATGTTACAAGAATTTGGTGATGACGAAGCAACAGCTAAGAAAAATGCAGCAACTATTGTTGCTTTTGAAAAAAGTTTAGCTGAACCAATGATGACTAAAGAAGAGCGTAGAGATACTCGTAAAATGTACAATCCTATGACTATTGCTGAATTATCTGAATTAGCTCCAGTAATTGATTGGGAAGCGCATTTAAAAGGAATTGGTGTTAACCTTGAAGGTTTAGATGGTGCTAAAGGTCTTGAAAAAGTTATCGTTACCGATCCTAAATACTTCAAAGCTATGAACGAAGTATTAAAAAATGCTCCTATTGAAGATGTTAAATTAGTATTACGTTGGAATGCAATTAACAACTCTTTAGGTTTATTATCTACCGATTTAGAAAAAGCTAATTGGGAGTTTTACAGCAAAGAAATGCGTGGAGCTAAACAACAAAAACCAAGAAACGAACGTGCTTTAGCAAACTTAAATGGTGCCATTGGTGAAGCTTTAGGTAAGTTATATGTTGATGAAAAGTTCCCACCAGAGGCGAAGCAAAAAGCTAAGGAAATGATTGATAACGTAATGTTAGGTTTTGAAAAACGTATTGCGCAATTACCTTGGATGAGTGCTGAAACTAAAGAAAAAGCTTTAGAAAAATTAAGCAAATTAACTGTTAAAATTGCCTACCCTGATAAGTGGAAAGATTACGCTACTTTACAAGTAAAAGGATTAGAACAAGGAGGTACATACTTTGATAATGCCGTTAACGTTCGTAAATGGAACTTTGAAAAAGATATGGCTAAATTAGGTAAAGAAGTAGATAGAACTGAGTGGGGAATGTCTCCTCAAACAGTAAATGCTTACTTTAACCCTGTAAACAACGAAATCGTTTTCCCTGCAGCAATTTTACAACCTCCTTTCTACAACTATAAAGCTGATGAAGCTGTAAATTATGGAGGAATTGGAGCTGTTATTGGTCACGAAATTTCACATAGTTTTGATGATTCTGGTGCTCGTTTTGACGGTGATGGAAACTTAAAAAACTGGTGGACTGAAGAAGATTCAGAAAAATTTAAAGAAGCTGGTGCTAAATTAATCAAACAATTTAGTGACATTGTTGCTATAGACAGTATGAACTTAAACGGTGAATTTACATTAGGTGAGAACATTGGTGATTTAGGTGGTGTACAAGCTGCTTATGAAGGATTACAAATTTTCTTAGAAAAGAATGGTCGTCCTGAAAACATTGATGGTTATACTCCTGAGCAACGTTTCTTCCTTTCTTGGGCAACAATTTGGAGAACTAAAGTACGTGATGAGGCTTTAAAAAACCAAATCATGACCGATCCGCATGCTCCTGGAAAGTACAGAGCGTATATGCCTCTTAAAAATGTTGATGCTTTCTACGAAGCATTTGACGTTAAAGAAGGAGATAATATGTACTTAAAACCAGAAGATCGCGTTAGAATTTGGTAAATTCAACAAAAAAAATAAGTACCTTTAAACCAGTGTGTAAACACTGGTTTTTTATTTTTAATAAATAGATAATTAGGTATTGCGTATTTCAAAAAATAGTAAGTAATTCGCCCTCCTTAACTTTTTATCTGAATGAAACTAATAGGAAGAGCTGAAAAAATATCCTTTTTAAATTGGGAAATTGAAGATTTGCCTGCTAAAATAGATACAGGCGCCTATACTTCTGCGATACATTGTAAGCATATTAAAGAAAAAGATGGTGTATTAGAATTTATATTATTGTGTCCGAAAACAGAAAAATACAATAATAAATTACTACAAACTAACAAGTATCAAGTTAAAAGTATAAGAAGCTCAAACGGTAAAAAACAAAAAAGATATGTAGTATCAACATCTGTTGTTTTTTTCGATAAAAAATATAAAATAAAACTATCTTTATCTGATAGAGGTAAAATGACCTATCCAGTTTTAATTGGTAGAAAATTTTTAAATAAAAAGTTTATCGTTGATGTTTCACAAAAAAACATCGCATCAAAAGAAAAATAAAATGAAACCTGCGTAATTTAAATAATTATAAAATATTTACTTGATTATTTAAATTAACAAAGGTTATATTATGACTATTAAAAAAACAGTAAAAACAAACACATGAAAATTGTTGTTCTTTCTAGAAACTCAAAATTATATTCAACAAAACGTTTAGTAGAAGCAGGAGAAAAAAGAGGTCATGAAATGTTGGTATTAGATCATACAAAATGTGATTTAATTATTGAAAAAAGAAAACCAGCTATTGTATACAATCATGAGCTAATAACTGATGTAGATGCTATTATACCTCGTATCGGAGCTTCAGTTACTTTTTATGGTACTGCTGTAGTACGCCAATTTGAAATGATGAAAGTTTTTTCGGTTGTAGAATCACAAGCCTTAGTGAGATCTAGAGATAAATTAAGTAGTTTACAAGTGCTATCTAGAGCTAATTTAGGCTTACCAAAAACTGTTTTTACTAATTATTCTAAAGATACTTCTGAAATTATTAAAAAAGTAGGAGGAGCTCCTTTAATCATCAAATTACTAGAAGGAACACAAGGTTTAGGAGTTGTATTAGCTGAAACAAAAAAAGCTGCTGAATCGGTTTTAGAAGCGTTTAACGGCCTTCAAGCACGTGTAATCGTTCAAGAGTATATTAAAGAAGCGAAAGGAGCAGATATTCGTGCTTTTGTGGTTGATGGCGTGGTTGTAGGGGCTATGAAGCGTCAGGGTAAAGAAGGAGAGTTTAGATCAAACTTACACAGAGGCGGTACTGCTGAAATCATAGAATTAACTGATGAAGAAGAAAATGCTGCTTTAAAAGCTGCTAAAGCAATGCGCTTAGGTGTTGCTGGGGTAGATATGTTACAGTCAGATAGAGGTCCGTTAATTTTAGAAGTAAACTCTTCTCCTGGTTTAGAAGGTATTGAAAAAGCCACAGGAAAAGACATTGCCAAAAGTATTATTCGCTTTGTAGAAAGAAGCGCTTAAAAATATAAACCGATACGAAAGTGTCGGTTTTTTCTTTCCTACTAATCCGTTACTTTTGCATTTATGCTACAAGTAAACAATATTTCATTTACCTATCCTTCAAAAGAAAAAACCTTAGAAAACATACAATTCTCCCTTCAAAAAGGAGAACACTTATGTGTTATGGGTGAAAGTGGTTGCGGAAAATCAACTCTTTTAAAAATTGTATATGGTTTGTTGGATGTTGATAAAGGAGATTTATTTTGGAATAATACTCAAATTTTAGGTCCAGAACATCACTTAGTTCCTGGGATGGAATTTTTTAAGTACGTAGCACAAGATTTTGATTTAATGCCATTTACTTCGGTAAGTGAAAACATAAAAAAGTTTCTTTCTCGATTTTATCCTAAAGAAGCAGAAGAAAGAACTCAAGAGCTTTTAGAAGTAATTGAAATGACAGAGCTTGCCAATGAAAAAGTAAAGAATTTAAGTGGTGGTCAACAGCAAAGAGTAGCTATTGCTAGAGCATTAGCTAAAGAACCTGAGTTGTTATTGTTAGATGAACCTTTTAGTCAAATAGATAATTTTAAGAAAAACTCGTTACGTAGACGATTATTCGCTTACCTAAAAAAGAAAAATATAGCTTGTATTGTTGCTACTCACGATGGAAATGATGCTTTATCTTTTGCTGATAATATGATGGTAATCAGAAATCATCAAGTTCTTGCATACGATAGTCCTTCAAACTTATATCAAAATCCGAAGGAAAAATATGTGGCCTCTCTTTTTGACGATGTAAACGAAGTTTCAATTAATAATCAAACACTATTATTATATCCTAATCAACTACAAATTGTTGATGAACCTTCTAATTTAAAAGGAACTGTAGTAAAATCTTATTTTAAAGGAGGATACTGGTTGATAGAAGTAGCTTACAATAACCAATCGATTTTTATAAATCATCAAGAAAATATTGAGGAAAAAACAACAGCCTTTTTTAAATTAAAAAAGGCTGTTTAAACCAATAATAACTATCTCATAATTATTACTCAACTATCTTAAAATAAATTTGTTTCTTAAAAAAAATACACTCTTACCGTATTAAACACCTAAAGATAAAAGTGTATTGTAGTTTTCTCTTTCTATTCTTGGTTATAACAACCTTTCCTGTATTTAAAACAATTAGGTTTTAATTTACCCTACTTTTTTTTAGAAAATTTTTTTAATCGTGTTTTTCGCTCCATTAAAATCGAAGCTTTCCCCTATTTTTTTTCCTAAAATTAGCTTTCCAATAGGTGAAGAAGGTGAAATGGCAAAGTATTTTTTATTATCAACCGTTAGTAAACCTACACTTATACTGATAAAATAATTTGTAGTAGAAGTTTCCACCACGCTGCCCAAACAAGCTACTTCTGAAGTAATATCTATTTTCAATTTTGCTAAGACCTCTTTCATTTGAGCAATTCCACTGAGTTGTTGGCTGGCTTTTTCCATTTCTAACTGAAGCATTGCTCGTCCTGTTTCGTGTTTATCTCCTGCAGAACTTTTTGTTTCAGATTGCAGCGCTTTTTGATGAGATGCAATGGTTTCTTCCACTGTTTGCAAACGTTTGTTTACATACAATTCACATTGTTTATATAACTCTTCTTTTATGTTCATTCTTTTTATTTCAAGTGAAATAGTATTAATCTAAAAGTTCCGCAAGCTCCTGCCCTACCAAACTGCCAATGGCTACTCCCATTCCGCCTAAACGAACTCCACAAAAAACATTATTAGAAAGTTGCTTTACAATTGCTTTCTTCTGATTTCCAACACCCATAATTCCGCTCCAACGATGTTCTATTTCAACTTCTGTATTTGGTAAAATGGTGGTTTTTAAAATTTCTTCTAATTTGTTTTGAATAAGTTCAGTTTGCCCAAAATTAGTAGTTTCTTCACCTTTAAAATCAAGGTTTCTACCACCTCCAAACAAAACTCTATCATTAATATTTCTAAAGTAATAATAGCCTTTATCTAAGTGAAAAGTTCCTTTAATGTGTAAGTTTTTAATTGGTTTTGTAATTAATACCTGCGCTCTTGCAGGTTGTACATTTTCATTCAACAACTGATTGGCAAACCCGTTAGTTGCAACAAATAATTTTTTAGTGTTAAATGTATTTTGATTGGTTTGCACCTCAACTTGTTCGTTGTTTTCAGTAAAACTTTCAACCTGAATATTATTGACGATTTTAATTCCTGAAGACACTACTTTTTCCAACAACTTAGCCGCCATTTTTCCTGTATCAATTTGACCTTCAAACTGATTGGTAATGTATTGTTGATGAATTTTTTGAAAACCAAACTTATTTTCATCAATTGTAAAAACATCTGAAGAAAACAAAGGTTTCAAAAGTTGATTTATTGAATCTTTTTGCTCTAAACACAACTCGTACAACTCAGTTGTTAAGAATAATTCATATCCTTTATTTTGCTGAAAATCGATGTTTTTATCACCTAAGGTTGTTCGTAATAACTGTAATCCTTCCCAACGTTTTTTAACCAAGTTAACAACTTCTTCTTCGGTATGTGTGTTTAAATCGTCAATAAGTTCTGATAAACTTCCAAAACAAGCAAAGCCTGCATTTTTTGTACTTGCTCCTTGAGGTAGCATTCCTTTCTCTAGAATTAGAATTTTTGCTTTTGGATGCATTTTTCGCAACTGCAACGCACAATTTAATCCTACAATTCCACTACCAACTACAGTAAAATCTATAGCTGTAAACCACTCTTTTAACTCCCAATAACTGAAATTCAACATCATATAAAACTGATTATATTTGTGACTTGGCACACTCCTTGAATGTCTAAATTTAAACATTAAAAAACAACTCTATGAAATGAGCCATCGCAATTCTTTTTTACTAATAGAACTGTTTAATGGCGAATTACATCTGACCATTAAAAACAATAAAAAATTTAAACAGATGAAACTAATAGGAATCTTAATTTTAGCTTTTAGTATAACACAATGCGCAAGTGTAAAAATGGATAACAATCATCCTTTTAAAATTGAATCGGCAACTTACAATCACGTAACTGGAGGTGTAAAAGGAAGCTACAACTCTACTAATTTAATTATCAATTTTACGGCTAAAGAAGCTGTTGATTTTCAAAAGGTATATTTTCAAAATAAAATAACCAATGCCGTGATAGAACAAAATGGAGACAAACAGTATATAGCTGCACGCTATAAAACTTCATCCAATGATCGAAAAGATATTATTCTGCATGCAGATCCAAAACAAGAATTTGGTAATACACCAAATAACCCTGTAGAAAAATTTCCGTTTGAATTAAAAGAAAACGAAGCTATGATTTCGTACGCAATAGGTGAGAAAATACACTATGTAAAAGTGGAGAACATTGTAAAAAAAGACAAGGTTTTTATGCAGTAATTCTAACGAGATATTAGTTAACAAAAGCACCTCTTTTTGAGGTGTTTTTTATTTTTGGCACGTAATTTGAAAACTCATAAGCATAACCATAAAACGAAAGCTTATGAAACGTATAAAATTACTTTTATTACTACTTGTTGGTAGCGTAACACTTACATCATGTGTTGTAAGAAATGAAATTGTACATGATGGTTTTGGAGATGATGGTTTTTCTTTACGCCAATATATTTCAAGTTATGATTTATGGTATGTAGATTATCACAAAACGACAGGTACAGGTGATGTTCCATTTTTGTCAAGAGCGTTTACCATTTCATTTTTAAATGGAACCATGTATGCAAACAATAATATTGTTGATATTGGTCGTACAGGAAACGGTTTAGGAATTGCAGTTGGAAGTTACGGAACTTATGGAACTGTATTAGAAACACGACACGATATTGACGGTTACTTTGAGTTTGAGGTAGTACAACTTTCTGACAATAGAATTCGAATTGATGATTTGTCACAAAACGTAAGCTATTATTTAGTAGGGTATCAAGTAAATACTTTTGATTATGATATGTTATTCTATAATAATATTGAATACTTTTTACAAGAATATGTAGCTTGGGAAAAGATTAATAAATATGGAGGAGTTGACAACCCTTTTGATTATGAAAATTACTTACAATTTACTCCAGAAAATGACGTGACATTCTATTCATCACACGATCCTTTTGGCACAAATATTGATTATATAAGTTGGGACTTTGTAGGAAGTTATATAGTCCGTAATGTTCAAGGCGAACAGAACCTTAAATATTTAACACTTAATTATGATAACGGAGATACTGAAGAATTTGACTTAACCGTTATTAATGATGGTGAGATAGAATTGTATCATGTAAATTCTCAAAGAACCTATGTTTTTTCTGGTAGAGGATTTATACAGTACAAAAAAGGTGAAGATACCACTAGTACTAAACCAGCTGTAAGGAATAGCGGTAGAAAACGTACTAAGATAGAAAGAGAAACAGTTCCGAAAAGGAAATAAAAATAAAGTTTGGTTAGTTGATTTTTGGTTGGTGTAGTAGCCAACTAAAAGGAACCGCTCCGTAAGGGGCGGTTTTTCATTTTATAATAGTTGCTTAACATAAAAAAGGTTACCTTTATACAAAACAAAAAACCATGCAACAAACTGCTTTAATTACAGGAGCAACCTCAGGTATTGGTAAGGCAACTGCTCAACTTTTTGCTAAAAATAATATCAACTTAATTCTTTGTGGTAGACGTATTGAAAAGCTTCAACAATTACAACAAGAACTATCACAATTTACCAAAGTACATATACTTCAATTTGATGTTCGCTATAACGATGACGTAAAAAAAGCAATTAACAGTTTACCTGATGAATTTAAACATATAAACATTCTTATTAACAATGCTGGTAATGCTCATGGGTTAGATAGCTTTCAAAATGGAAATATAGACGATTGGGATGCCATGATTGACGGAAATGTAAAAGGGCTTTTATATGTTTCAAAAGCTGTTATTCCTCAAATGGTAGAGCGTAACAACGGATTTATCTTAAATATCGGTTCTATTGCTGGAAAAGATGTATACCCTAACGGAAATGTGTATTGTGCATCAAAGTTCGCTGTAAACGCTTTAAACAAAGGAATGCGCATAGATTTAAATCAACATAACATTCGTGTGTGTGCTATTCATCCAGGATTGGTAGAAACCGAGTTTTCTGAAGTTCGTTTCAAAGGAGATTCTGAAAGAGCAAAAACCGTGTATCAAGGATACAAAGCGCTACAACCTGAAGATATTGCAGATATTATCTATTTTGTAGTTACGCGTCCGTATCATGTAAATATTGAAGATTTAATCGTATACCCTACAGCGCAAGCCAGTGCAACTATTGTGAACAAAAATGCTTAAGTTGTGATTAACAAGCGTCTTTTAATTAAAAACTTGCTGTCGCATAACGACGAAAATAGTTTTTATGATAAAAAACAAAAGTTATCCTTAGGTTCTAAAGAAGGAAAAGCAAAGTTTATCAAACATATTTGCGCGCTTTCTAACTCTAACCCTAATAACAATTCATACATTATTATTGGTGTTGAAGATGAGGAAAATAAGATTATTGGCGTAGATTTTTACGATGATAGTAAAATTCAAAATTTGGTAAATGCCTATTTAAACAATCCTCCAAAAATAGAATATGAAAACGTTCCTTTTCCTCGCCTACAGCGTCATAAAGTAATTGGATTAGTAACCATTTACCCTAACAATTTAATTACTTCCTTAGCTAAAAACGCATGGAAATACCGTAGAGGATCCATTTTTTATCGCAGAGGAAGCAACTCTATGCCTGCTGAAGATGTTTTTGAACTTAAAAACAATAACCAAGCAATTGTTGAAGCTATTGAAAAAAACGCCAGAAACAACATACAACTTACTTTAGATGGTGTTTTTGATTTTATTAATAAACATAAGCCAGAGTACAATCCGAGATACAAAGTATTTAACGAGCAATTTGTACTGTGTTGGGCAGGAAAAAAGAAACTAATTAATGGTGAAGAATTTTTTACTCGAGTAGACATTGAGTTAGTTAATGAACAAGTTCGTTTGTTCTTTTCTTCGTTAGATGATGTACAAATTAGCTATAATGAGCAATCATTTATAATTACCGAATACATCGTTTTAGGTATTGATAAAACTGAAAAACGCTATCCGTTAGAAAAAACAATCATTAATTTTAAAGACAACGGAAAGCACGATATTGTTACCGAATTTTTATTTGAGGCGCCTCAATATGATAGTAACATTTTACAACTCATTTACAACAACAACAATAGTATTATAGCAAAAATTGTAAAACACAAGCCGCTATCGGTTACTGAGCATGAAGATGTATTTAGGCTTCCTACTTCCTACTTAATTTGCTATTTAAATGGGTTTTTAAACGCTCCTTTACAATTAAAAAAGGCAAAAAACTATATTAAAAACTTAGAAGATAAAACCACCTATATTAAATACAAAGAAGCGATGCGAGTAATACGTAAGGTGAAGTATAGTTAAAACCTTCTTTACTTACAAAAACATTAGCTCAATTTTTTATAATGATGTTCTCTATGATATTTAACAAACTCTTTATCTATAATATGCTTTGGATGTACTTTTAAAATTACCCCATCTATTCCTAAGATATTAAAATTATCATCAATTGATATAATCCCTAAGTCAAACATTGTATGATGATTAGGGCATAAGCATAAAATATTTTCTTTGGTATCAGGTCCATTATGGGGCTTTCCCAAGGCTTTGATATGTGCTGCTTCAGAATAACTAGTAACTTGGCTTTTTATTTGAATTCCACAAACTTGACAAGCATCATTATATAATTCTTTTATGTACTGAGCTATTCTAGTTTCTCTAATAACTCTACTTACAAAATATTTTTGCCGTACAGTTGAACCATAATTTGAAACAGGTTCACTAACTGTATTCCTTTTAACTTCGTCTAGTAGGTTTATTTTATTACTTATTTTTTCTAATCTAAATCTCCAAATTACATAACCACTTTTCCCTTTATCACGCCAATAATCTTTAACTAAAAACAGTCCATCATATCTATATCCCTCTTCTGGAGAAAATTTTGACTGCTTATTATACCCCCTAATTACTCTTACTGGTAATCCTTTTTCACAAGAAATAGCTAATGCTTTATTTCCTCTTGTTAAGGTTTGATCAGCAACTTGAACTTTTGAATTATTACTTCTACCTCCATGCCCTGTATATATAATAATATTACCCAAATCTTCATCATCTTCATAACCTCCAGAAATCACAATTGAATCTGATCCTTCATTTTCAGAACCACTAATTCCAGCTTGAGTCGGCCTATGAACTTTAGAAATAGAAAGATCTATCCTATTATCAAAAGAATCTCCTTCAAAAATCCCTTTTATTTCACCAAATATCCTCTTTTTCATACAAATTTGTTAAATTTCAACAATCAACCCATTATAACAAAGTCAATTACCTAAATCGTACTATCTCATCACCAATTGAATAATCGTAATTATTCCAATCAACAAGATAAAAGACAACGACAGACTCCTAAATTTATCTTGTGGTATGTGAGCTAATATTTTCTTTCCGATAAATGAACCTACCAAACCAATAAAAAATAAAAAAGGCACATATTTTAAATCGTGATCATGAATATAACCGTTTTGATAATACACAAAAGTTCTTGAAAAATCGATCATAAAATCTATAAAAGCAGAAGTTGCTATAAACACACTTTTTTCTAAATTAAAAGCTGCCATAGTTAACCCTCTAATGGCTCCACCAGTACCTAACAATCCAGCAGAAAATCCTGACAGAGCACCACCTACAACAGCATTTTTTCTGTTAGGAGAAAAAGAAAACTTATTTCTAATCAAGAAAAAAGCACTAAATGCTACTAAAAAAACACCTAAAAATATTTCTAAATATATACTGTTTAAATGTTTTGATAATACACCTCCCAAGATTACAAAAACCACTGAAGGAACTCCTATGTTTATTAATAACTTCTTATCTAATCCTTTTTTGAACAAAAAGATTTTACTCACATTACTCGACAAGTGAAAAATAGCTGTAAGTCCTAAAACGGAATAAAAATCGAAATAAAAATTTCCTAACGGAACAAAGAAAACAGAAGAACCAAATCCACCTATTGTTCCAATTATTTCAGCCACTAAAGCTAGTAGTAAAAATATAAAGTTAATATCTTTCATTTGCACCTTTTAAGTAACGAAGGTACTTGGTTTTATATTAAGAATCAATCTATGTTTTAGGTAAAAAATAACCCTTGAAATTATCAAGGGTTAGAATTTTTTTACTTTCCTCCATTTAATGTTTCTTGCCAACCTTTAAGCTCTTGCCATTTTCCTTCTGAAGCTAGCTGAGCTTGTTTTGGCCATGTATCTGGTTTATGAATTTTATAACGATCTCCCCCACTATTTAATACTTCTCGACATTTTTCTACAGATGTTTCTCCTAATTTTTTCCATGTATCAATTCCAAAATTGTGAAAAAGACTTTCTATTTTGGGTCCAATACCTTCCACTATTTTCAAGTCATTTTCTTTTATCTTTTTACCAAAAATTTTCTTTACTAATGCACTATCAAAAGAAGTTTCTGTACTTTTTCTTGCAAATTTTAAATCTGTTTCTAAGTTTGAGTTATTCTCTCTACAAGTTCGTAAACTAGCTTCTAATTTTGCAATTTTATTCTTCAAAAGAACAATCTCATCTTCTTTTATGTTTTTACAAGATAATTTCCCTATCAAAAAGCCAAAAAAAGCAGTAATAAGTCCTACTAATAATGGAATTAATATACACCAATTCATAGTTTCTGTTTTAAATTTATTTTAGTTGATTCCTGATTTTTATCGTTATGTATTACATGTTGTTGTTTTTCAATAGCACAATAATGTTTCTTACAACATAAATACCAACACAACAAAGTACCTACTACAATAGTTAAAAAAATACCATACAAATATGTTGATCTCTTACTCATTTAAAACATCTTAATTTACTGATTGTTAATTTATTAAAAATTATTTAATCTATTAAGAGATTTTTAAGAACTCATCTTAAATAATTGTTAAGCATCAATTTTTATTGAAACGTTTATTTGAAACAAGCGTCTTTTAGCTGTAACCTAATCTTAAAATAAAAACGTAACATCATGAAAAAATTTGTATTAACTGCTTTAGCAATCGCTTTATCTTTCGGAACTATTACTGCTGCTTCAACTTCATATGAAGCTCCTGTTAAAACTAACCTTGAATACTCCAACGTAAGTACTTTTTGTAAATTAATTAGAGCTGGAAACTTTGAAGCTGTAAAAGCTATGGTTGAAAACGGAACAGATATTAACAGAAAATCTGTAGGATTAACTCCATTAATGTTTGCTGCCAGATATAACAAGGCAGAAATTGTTCAATTATTAATTGATAATGGAGCTAAATTAAAAGTAAAATCAGAAAGAGGATATACTGCCTTAGAATATGCTAAAATGTCGAAAGCACACGAAGCTTATAAAGCTATTGCGGCGGCTTTAGAAAAATAGTATAACCAACAACTTAGATAAAAACAAAAAGTCTCATCGAAATGATGAGACTTTTTTATGTTTTGAAAACTGTGTTTTCTTATAAATCGAACTTAATTCCTTGTGCTAAAGGTAATTCATCAGAATAATTTACAGTGTTAGTCTGACGACGCATGTACACTTTCCAAGCATCAGATCCAGACTCACGTCCACCTCCTGTTTCTTTTTCACCACCAAAAGCTCCACCAATTTCAGCTCCAGAAGTACCAATGTTTACGTTAGCAATACCACAATCAGACCCTGCAAATGATAAGAATTTTTCAGCTTCTTTCATTTCATTTGTCATGATTGAAGAAGATAATCCTTGCGCAACTCCGTTTTGTAATTCAATAGCATTTTCAACACCACCTGAATACTTCATTAAGTATAAAATCGGAGCAAATGTTTCGTGTTGAACAATTTCAAAATGGTTTTCTGCTTCAATAATTGCTGGCTTTACATAACATCCACTTTCGTAACCTTCTCCTTCTAAAACTCCTCCTTCAACTAATACGTTTCCTCCTTCAGCTTTTGCTTTTTCAATAGCAGCTAAATAAGTATTTACTGAATCTTTATCAATTAATGGTCCAACGTGATTATTTTCATCTAATGGGTTTCCAATCTTAATTTGACCGTAAGCTCCAACAATCGCATCTCTTACTTTATCGTATACAGATTCGTGGATGATTAAACGACGTGTTGAAGTACAACGTTGACCACAAGTACCTACAGCTCCAAATACAGCTCCAGGAACTACTACTTTTAAGTCAGCTGTTGGAGTAATGATAATTGCATTGTTTCCTCCTAATTCTAATAAAGATTTACCGAAACGCTCAGCAACTTTAGTACCAACAATACGTCCCATTCTTGTAGAACCAGTAGCTGATACTAAAGGAATACGTGTATCTTCAGTAATGTATTCACCAACTTTATAATCTCCATTAACGATACAAGAAATTCCTTCTGGTAAATTGTTAGCTTTTAAAACCTCAGCTATAATATTTTGGCAAGCAACTGAACATAAAGGAGCTTTTTCTGAACCTTTCCACACACATACATTACCACAAATCCAAGCTAAAGCTGTATTCCAAGACCAAACTGCCACTGGGAAGTTAAATGCTGATATAATACCAACAACTCCTAATGGGTGCCATTGCTCTCTCATTACGTGTCCTGGTCTTTCTGAAGGAATTACTTGTCCGTTTAATTGACGAGATAAACCTACAGCAAAATCACAGATATCAATCATTTCTTGAACCTCACCTAAACCTTCTTGGTAAGATTTACCCATTTCGTAAGAAACTAACTTACCTAACGGCTCTTTTAACTCTCTTAATTTGTTTCCAAATTGACGTACAATTTCTCCACGCTGAGGTGCAGGCATTGTTCTCCAGCTTTTAAATGCTGAAGTAGCAGCATCCATCACTTTTTCGTAATCTTCTTTGGTAGAAGCTTTTACTTTTCCTATTAACTTTCCATCTACTGGTGAATATGATTCTATAATTTCACCGTTTGAAAAGTTTACTGAACCTGTTGAAGTTCCTTCATTTATCTCTTTTAATCCTAAAGTAGCTAATGCTTCTTTGATACCAAAATCTGCCATATTTTATATTGTAATTTTAGTTGTTTAAATTTAAAGCTCAAAACTACGAATAATTTTACAATTAATAAATTAAACAAACAGTGTTGTTTTTGTTTAAAAATTAACAAATAATCATGAAAAACATTTACCTACTACTTTCTTTACTGTTGTTTTTATCAGCATGTAATACACCTAAAAAAACTTCTAATGAACAAAAAGACACTCCTATAAATGAATTTGCAATTATTATTCATGGAGGTGCTGGTACAATTCTGAAAAAGAATATGACTCCTGAAAAAGAAGCTGCTTATAAAGCTAAATTAGAAGAAGCAGTTAGAACTGGATATGAGATTTTAAAAAATGGTGGTTCTAGCGGTGATGCTGTTGTAAAAACCATTCAGGTAATGGAAGAATCTCCTTTGTTTAATGCAGGAAAAGGAGCTGTTTTTACCCATGAAGAAACTAATGAATTAGATGCTTCATTTATGGATGGAAAAACACTGAACGCTGGTGCAGTTGCTGGAGTAAAAGATATAAAAAGCCCTATTGAAGCTGCTAGAATAGTAATGACAAACTCAGATCATGTTATGTTATCTGGTTCTGGTGCTTCTCAGTTTGCTAAAGAACAAGGGTTAGAAATTGTAGACCCGAGTTATTTTTATACCGAAAATCGCTTTAAATCTTTACAACGAATTAAAGGCAAAGAAAAAACAGCATTAGATCATGATGATAAAGAAGCTTCTTTTCATGATGCTGATATTAAAAATAGTAAGTTTGGTACTGTAGGTTGTGTAGCCTTAGATAAAAATGGAAATATTACTGCGGGAACTTCTACAGGAGGAATGACTAACAAACGTTGGGGACGTATTGGAGATTCTCCTATTATTGGTTCGGGTACCTATGCAAATAATAAAACTTGTGGTGTTTCTTCAACTGGTTGGGGTGAATACTTTATACGCTCTCAAGTAGCTTATGATATTTCTGCTCAAATGGAATATCAACAAAAATCATTAAAAGAAGCTACTAAAGATGTTATTCAAAACAAATTAACCAAACTTGGTGGAACAGGTGGTGTTGTTGCACTTGATAAAAATGGTAATATGTCTTTTGAATTTAATACTGCTGGAATGTACAGAGCTTCAATGAATGATAAAGGTGATTTAATCATTAAGATTTACAACGATTAAAACTGATAATTTAAACCTGTATAAACACCTATAAAATATGGCTGAAACCCATTTGAATCATTTTTAAATGTATTTAACTGGGTTTTTAGCATTGGGTTAATATTTAAAGACCATTTTTTACTGAACTTATAATTAAGGTCTACCCCTAAATTTCCACTAAAATTAATAGAGTTTAAGTTATTAGCTTCACCAGAAGTAGAAAAATTCGTGGTATTAAGAGTTACATCATTTTTATTTAAAAACAACGAACTAAAACCAACTACTAATTCTGTTTTAAGCTTTTTCCCTTCTAAGAAATTGTATTTTATTTGTACAGGAACTTCTACATACCCATATTTTTGATTTAACTCTCCATCAAGGCTTCCTGAACTTATAGATACTGAACTTGTACTAAAATCTGTTTGAGAAGTATCGTTTAATGAATAACTTTCACCAGAACTAAAAACTACGTTAGAGCTACTTGATTTTACAGGGTTTACAGCTACATTAGTATTAGAGTACCCCATTTCTTGTAAATGAATTCCTGATTGAAGTGTCCATTTTTTATTTAATTGATAAGCCACTTGAACTCCATACGAATAACTTGTATTTCCCTTTGTTGAATTTGATAAGCTTGCATCTATTGGAGATGATTCAGAAAATGAATTCGAGTTTAATATTGCTACTGTTGGTGAAACAGACCAAGACTTCTTTTTTTCTTCCTCTTCATTTTCCACTTTTTCTTCATTTACAACAGCTAAAAAGTCTTTTTTAGGTTTTAAAACCTTATTAATTGTATCATTTTCTTTTTTCAAAAAGGTGTTTTCTTTCTTTTTAAAAACTGGCAAGCTATTTTCAAGCTTGCCAGTAAGTTGCTCTTGTTTCACAACATCATTTTTTGCTAGTAAAGCCCCTTCAACTACTTTACTTGCTATGTTGTTGCTATCTTTTCCTTGCAACTCTTTTTTGCTAACCTTCACAACATGATTAGCGGTTAAAACTTCATTCTCATGAAGCTTTTCTTTAAATATTCTTTTCTTTTTCGTTTCTTCTTTTACAATAACTATTTCTTGCGAATTTTCTTTTATTGGTTCAGTTAATAAAATATCTTTTAGATCATCTTTTTTATTTTCTTCAGGTTTTAATGATTCTGATTCAACAATTACTGGATCTATTTTTTCTAAATTCTCTTGTTTATCAATATAAGGATACAATAAAAGTCCTAAAACAAATACTGCAGCAACCACTCCTGAAAACCACCAAATAGGAAAAACACGATGTTTTTTCTTTTTTTGCAGTTTTTCTTCAATAGCGCTCCATACTTTTTCGTTTGGAGTAACCTCCAAATCTTTAAATCTTTCTTGAAAAAGTCTATCGATGTTTTTTTCTTCCATCATTTATGCCTTTTGCGCTGTTGCTTGATACACTTCTACCTCTTTTTTTAATAATTGACGTGCTCTTGATAAATTAGATTTTGACGTTCCTTCAGTAATATTTAATAATGATGCTATTTCTTTATGCGAGTAATTGTCTAACACATATAAGTTAAAAACTAAACGATATCTATCTGGTAAATTTTGAATAAACCCTAATAACACATCCACATTTACACTTTCTGTTTCAAGTACAACTTCTTCTTCTAATTCTTCACTCACCCCTTCTGTTACCAATTGTAAAGGCGATTTCTCTCTATATTTTTGTAAAGCTGTATTTATAGTTATTCGCTTCATCCATCCTTCAAAAGATCCTTGACCTTTGTATTGAGATATCTTTTTAAAAATGGTTAAAAAGCTGTCTTGCAACGTATCTTCTGCATCTTGATAATTTTGAGAATACTTTAAACAAAGCGCAAAAAGTTTACCAGAAAATAACTGATAAACTTGAGCTTGAGCTGCTATATTTTGACGACAGCATTCTTGTATGAGTTTCTCTAAATTGATGTTACAAATTTACTGGAATTACCACTTCTTCGTAAACATCTTCTCCTTCTTCATTTTTACCTTTCCAAAACTTGAATACATAATCTTCTACTTGTGTTGCTTCAACAGTAAAAGCGTACTCTTCTTCTCTAAGTTCTTCAGTACAAGCTCCATCAAGATTTACTATAGCTGTACCAGCAACTATTCTAGTGGTATCAACCTTTTGGTAGTACAATCCATCAAAAGCATAACAACTATTAGGTAGTGTATATTTTATTTTAATAGTATCTACCTCACCGAAGGTAAAGCTCTCAGGAGTTTCGGCACTGTCAATCTTTAAAAACTCATATCTAAAATTAGGTCCATCATCGTCTAAACAAGAATAAAACGTAAACACACTCAAAAAAAGAATCAAAAATTTTTTCATTACTTATATTTTACTGATTTATCTACTAGATGAAAAAAAATTAAAAAGGTTGCGTGTAATACTTGTATTTTTGTCAAAGTTTATGAAAAGTACCGTTTTTAACATAAAATCTACTGAAGATTTCAAGAATATAGCACTGCAAGTTTTTAAGCATCAATTTGCTAATAACAAAGTATATCGCTCTTTTTGCGATTTAATCTATGTTCATCCTTCTGATGTACATACTATTGAACAAATTCCATTTTTACCTATTCAGTTTTTTAAAACTCGTGAAGTACTTTCATCTACTGATGAAATTCAAGAAACCTTTACAAGTTCTGGAACTACAGGAAGTACAACTAGTAAACATTTAGTAACTGACTTATCATGGTATGAAACTAGTTATTTAAAAGGTTTTGAACATTTTTATGGTAACATCGAAAATTATGTAGTATTAGCTTTGTTGCCAAATTATTTAGAACGCAAAGGATCTTCTTTAATTTACATGGTTGATGATTTAATTAAGCGTTCTCAACACTCGGAAAGCGGATTCTACCTCAACAATCTTAATGAGTTAGCACAAAAGCTTAAGTTCCTAGATACCCAAGGAAAAAAAGTACTTTTAATTGGTGTTTCTTTTGCTTTGCTCGACCTAATAGAGCAATATGACTTCAACCTTTCTAATACTATTATTATGGAAACTGGAGGTATGAAAGGGAGAAGAAAAGAACTTATTCGTAACGAATTACACACTATTTTAAGTAACGGATTTGGTGTGAAAAATATACATTCCGAATATGGAATGACAGAATTATTAAGTCAAGGATATTCAAAAGGGAATGGTCTTTTTAACTGTCCACCTTGGATGCAAATTCTAACTCGTGATCCTGAAGATGCTTTAACTATTTTACCAAAAGGAAAATCAGGAGGAATTAATGTGATTGATTTGGCAAACTATAATTCTTGCTCATTCATAGCAACACAAGATTTAGGAAAAGTATATCAAGACAATAGTTTTGAAATCATTGGACGTTTTGATAATTCTGATATTAGAGGTTGTAACTTGATGGTTTTATAATTTTTTATCTTAAACTATTAAAAACAACAATTTTAATACTTTCATTTTGTAATACTTACAGCTTTTCGTCGACTACTTTCTAAATTAGTAGACGATGAAAAATACCATTACTCTTCTTTTACTTATCATTTCAAGTGCTTTATTCTCTCAAAAAACAGAATATTACCTTAAAAAAGGATATATAGCCGAAGGTTATGATGTTGTTTCTTATTTTAACAAGAAACCACTTGAGGGAAATAAAAAATATCAATCAATTTATGATGGTGTAAAATTTAAGTTTTCTTCAGAAAAAAATTTAGCCTTGTTCAAAGAAAATCCAACAAAATACATCCCACAATATGGAGGCTATTGTGCCTATGCAATTGGAAAAACAGGCGAAAAAGTAAGTATTAATCCTAAAACCTTCGAAATTAGAGACGGTAAACTATATCTCTTCTATAACTCCTGGGGGACCAATACATTAAAACTATGGTTAAAAGAAAACCCTGAGCAATTAAAAAAACAAGCAGATATCAACTGGAAAAAAAGAATTCGTAGATAAATCCTTTGTATCTAAAATTTTCAGTTCTTTTTTATTCTTACTTTTGGTAGATAAAAAACATCTATGAACAATTTTTCTTTTTTTAACCGAGCCAATATTCAGCAAGAATTACAAACAACTGAGTTCGATATTTTAGTAATTGGCGGTGGAATAACGGGTGCAGGTATTGCTTTAGATGCGGCATCACGCGGAATGAAAGTCGCCCTAATTGAAAAAAATGATTTCGCTTCGGGTACTTCAAGTAAATCAACTAAACTTATCCATGGTGGATTGCGATACCTTAAACAATTTGATTTTTGGTTGGTAAAAGAAGTAGGCACCGAACGTGCCATTGTTCATAAACTAGCGCCACATTTGGTAATTCCTGAAAAAATGATTTTACCTTTAATTGAAGGTGGAACTTACGGTTCGTGGTTAACCTCTATTGGACTTAAAGTTTACGATGTTTTAGCTTCTGTTGAGGGAGACGATAAACGTAAAATGCTTGATAAAAAGGAAGCGTTAGAAAAAGAACCTTTGTTACCTGAAGATATTTTAAACGGAGCAGGTTTTTATGCTGAATATCGTACCGATGATGCGCGCTTAACTATAGAAGTGTTAAAAACAGCAAGTCAATATGATGCGCAAATACTAAACTATACGAATGCAGATGAATTTATTTATGAAAATAAACGTGTAGTAGGCGCTAAAGTAACCGATGTTTTTACTAATGAAAGCTATGATATCAAAGCTAAATATGTCGTAAATGCTGCAGGACCTTGGGTTGATGAATTGCGTCAAATAAATAACTCCAAAATTGGAAAACGTTTACACTTAACAAAAGGAGTGCATTTGGTAGTTCCGCATGAAAAATTACCTGTAAAACAATCCGTATATTTTGATATTCCTGATGGTCGTATGATGTTTGCTATTCCTCGTGGAAAAGTAACCTACTTTGGAACTACTGATACCAATTATCAACAAGACAAAGATTCAGTAGAAACCTCAATGGTAGATGCTTTGTATTTAATTGAAGCAGTTAATAATATGTTTCCTGATATTCATTTAACGATAGATGATATTCAGTCTTCATGGGCAGGATTACGTCCGTTAATTCATGAAGAAGGAAAATCAGCTTCAGAATTATCTCGTAAGGATGAAATTTTTGTTTCTGACACAAAATTAATATCAATAGCTGGAGGAAAATTAACAGGTTACAGAAAAATGGCTGAACGTATTGTAGATATCGTTGCTAAAAAAATGAAACGTCGTTTTGAGGTAGATTTCGACCCTATACAAACTGAAGAAATTGTGTTAGCTGGTGGACCATTTCAAAATTATAAATCGGTAAAATTATATAGCAATCAGGTTTATAAACGTATAAAATCGTTTGGTTTTACTGAAAAAGATGCCAATTATTTGGTGCATAACTACGGAAAGCAGACCGAACTTATTTTAGATAAGTTTGATGAGTTAGAAGAAGAAAACCTTGAAAAACGTTTATTACAAGCTGAAATTTGGTTTACGACTAAACACGAAATGACTTGTACTCCTACGGACTTTTTTATGAGAAGAACTGGTCGCTTGTTTTTTGATAAACCTAGTGTTGATATCCATAAAAACTTTGTAATACAAGAATTTGCTAAACGTTTTAACTGGAATAATGAAACAACTTTATTACACAAAAAAGAACTAGAAGAAAAAATAAATTTAGTAGTAAATTTTAACTAGTTTCTTATCTAAAAAATTGTCATAGAATCATATCTTTGGCGGCTTCAAAAGCCTTACTATACAAAAGGCTTTTACTTTAAATTTTTTAGTAATATGAAACAACTGGTATTCGTCTTTTTTTTATTTGTTACTCTTATAGCTAAAAGTCAAACTAATATTATTTCTAATTCTGATTTCAATAATATTAAAATCAATAATATCACCTTGAGTGATTTAAAAAAAACGCTTGGAAAACAAACGAAGATAGAATCTTTGTTAGGTACTTCTAATTCTTATGAAGATAATGGCTTTTACTATTATTATAAATTCAATGGATTAAAAATTGATTTTTCTACTTCTGGAAGAAAACCTTACATTGAATCGTTTGATGTTTTAAATAATGAAGCTAGTTTTACTATTAAAGGTATTACAGTAACTGTAGGAGACCCTATTAGTAAATTAGGAACTATTGACCTAAGTACTGGTAGAAATGGTGATAAAAGCATTTTATTTGCTGAATGTGATAGTTGTGATGTTTTTATTAATATTGACTTCGATCAAACAACAAAAAAGATTACAAAAATCAATTATTTTGATATGTCTTAATTGATATTACAGTTAAAAAACACATACAAAAAACCCCTGAAACTAAGTTTCAGGGGTTTTTAATTATTTTACTACTCTATTTTTTCATGTTCTTCCAAATCTTTTGTCAGGTCTAACTTTCGAAGGGTTGGATTTAAAATTCCCGTAGTTACGACCGTAATTAAAGTCATCGTTCCACCAAAAACAACGGCTGTTACTGTTCCCATTAATTTTGCTGTTACTCCGCTTTCAAAAGCACCTAATTCATTAGAAGAACCAACAAACATAGAGTTTACTGAAGCCACTCTACCACGCATATGATCGGGTGTTTTTAATTGTAAAATCGTTTGACGAATAACCATCGAAACTCCATCAGTAACTCCACTAAAAAACAACGCTACAATAGAAATCCAAAAAACAGACGATAATCCAAAAACTATGATACAAACTCCAAAGCCAAAAATAGCTGCTAAGAGCTTCATTCCTGCATTTCTACTAATAGGTATATAAGCCGTTACCAACATTGTTAAAAATGCACCTACAGCAGGTGCAGCACGTAATACACCAAACCCTTCAGGACCTACTTTTAAAATATCTTGTGCATACACTGGTAATAAAGCTACAGCCCCACCAAACAATACCGAAATCATATCTAACGTAATGGCTCCTAAAATTGCTTTTGTCTTATATACAAAACGAACTCCTTCTTTTAAACTTTTCATGACTGGCTCACCAATCTTCGGATTTAAAATTGGTTTCTTTTTGATAAAGAAAACGGTTAAAAATGATACAGAAACCAGTCCAAAAACAATACACAAAGACCAATGCACACCAATCCAAGAAATGGTTAAACCTGCAAAAGCAGGACCTAATACTGAGGCTATTTGCCATGTAGAACTACTCCATGTTGCCGCATTTGGATATAATTTTTTTGGAACAATTAAAGCGATTAATGAAAAAATTGTTGGTCCGAAAAAAGATCGTAACAATCCACCAAAAAATACCAATGCATAAATTGCATACAGAATAGTTTTTTGTTCCCATCCTTCAACAAAACTAGGTAAGGTTAAAAAGAATAAACCTAAACTTATGAGAGAAAATAACCCAATACATAAAGCAAGTAAGTTTCGTTTCTCCTTTTGATCAACAATATGCCCTGCAAACAATGCCATGGATACAGCTGGAATTACTTCCATCAATCCAATAATACCTAATGATAACGGATTTTTTGTGATGCTGTACACTTGCCACTCAATTATGATAAATTGCATAGACCAAGCAAATACCAAAGCAAAACGGACTAAAAGAAAAATGTTGAACTCTTTAATTCTGAGGGAAGCGTAGGGATCTTTTTTTTCCATGGATTAATTCAATTTCAAATCCATTAAAATGGAGAACGTTTCATTTACATCACGTTCTTTTACCACAATGGTCATTTCATGAGTGGTAGATATTACTTCTTGTACAGCAATATTAGCCCATGCAAATTGCTTTAAAATAAAGTAATAAATTCCTGATTGATCTAAATTTTCTTTTGGAAGCTTTAACGTGATTGACGCTAAATCGTTCACATTATTAATTAATGTTTCTTTCTTAAAAATTTCTTCAACATAGGGTTGTAAATTTTTACTAGTAACAATGTTTGTTTCAAAGATTCCTTGTGAAACGGTTAAGAAATAATCGTTACTATCAGCAGACTTGCTTAAAATTTTAGCAATTTCTTTTAGTAATGAAGTGGTATTTTTAAATGTAAAATCGCACAAATCTGAACGTACAATTACATCACCTAAATTTAATGCTAGTCGTTTAATGTTTTTACGAACTCTCAATTCATTTGCTGGAGATAGCCTATTAATTGCCATCATTACCGCACCAACTTTTACTTCTTTCTTTAAAAGCTTTGAAACTTCTGGTAAGATTTCTCTTGCTAATGAAGATACATTTATTAACTTTTCATTTAAAGCCTCTTCTATAAAAGGCGTTTTTCTGATAGTAATTTCAACAGCTTCTTGAATTGTTTTCATCTGTTTAATTTTAATTATTCCTTAGGGTCAGATGTAATTCGCCAATAATTATCTCAATAGGTTTTAAGAGTTGTTATGGCTCATTTCATAATTGTTTGTTTTTAAACTAAAAGTAATAAAAATATAATAATTAGTAATTTTATACCTTTATTTATTTTTCATCAAAAATTTAACAAAAATATTTACTAATCAGATTTTTAAATTAACTTTGTTATTATTTTTTTATACAAAACCTATAAACAACTCAATTATAGAAGCGATTGATGGGGCTTCTTAATTCATTTTAAGAAGGATTATTTGTACAAATGCAAACAACTAATCTAATCTATTTGTTAACTTTAAAAACTCATCTTTCGCTTCTTTTTTGTCATATAAGACATTATATACAGCGTTTATAATTGGAGTTTTTGCACCGTTATTTTGATTAATTTGATATGCACTTTTAGTAGCATAATATCCTTCTGCGACCATACTCATTTCTAACATAGCAGATTTTACCGTATAACCTTTACCTATCATATTTCCAAACATTCTATTTCTACTAAATGTAGAATATCCTGTAACTAACAAATCACCTAAATAAGCTGAGTTGTTAATGTTACGCTTCATTTTATGTACTTTTTTAATAAAACGTTTCATTTCACGAATTGCATTACTCATTAGTACTGCTTGAAAATTATCTCCATAACCTAAACCATGAGCTATTCCTGCTGCAATTGCATAAATGTTTTTTAGCATTGCTGCGTATTCAGTACCTATAATGTCGTCGGAAATTTTTGTTTTTATATAGCGACCTGCTATTGATTTACTTAACTCTTTAGCCTTTTCTTCGTCTTGACACGCCAATGTTAAATATGATAAACGTTCCATCGCCACTTCTTCAGCATGACAAGGACCAGAAATAACTCCTATACTTTCATACGGAACATTATATGTTGTATGAAAATGTTCACCTACAATTAATCCTGATTCTGGAACAATACCTTTAATTGCAGAAAACACAACTTTATTTTCTAACGAAACATTCAATTTTTCTAACTCTTTGTTTAAAAAAGCAGATGGAATAGCAAAAATTAACACATCGTAATTTTCAATAATGTAATTCATATCATCTGACAAATCCAGTTGTTCTGGATGCAATTCAGCTGAACTTAAATAACTTGGGTTGTGTTTATTGCGTTTAATATGTTCAATTGCATACACACTACGCATATACCAACCAATAGTTTCTAAATTTTCGGATAACATTTTAACAATAGCAGTTGCCCAGCTTCCTCCTCCTAATACAGCTATTTTAGTTTGATTGCTCATAAGTAGTATTTGTTTGTATGACAAAATTAAGAAATCTATAAACTACTCTCTAATCTTAAACCTTATTATATTTGAATTTTAAAAAATTATTGAAACATATGAACGTACAAATTATAAACAAGTCCAAACATCAAACTCCTACATACGAAACAGAAGGATCTGCTGGAATGGATTTACGCGCTAATATAGACGAAGCAATTGTTTTAAAACCACTTGAAAGAGCTATTATTAAAACAGGTTTATTTATTGCGCTACCTGTTGGATATGAAGCACAAGTTCGTCCACGTAGTGGACTCGCTGCTAAGAAAGGAATTACCGTATTAAATTCTCCTGGTACAGTAGATGCTGATTATCGTGGTGAAATTGGAGTGATTTTAGTAAATATATCTAACGAAGATTTTATAGTAAATGATGGTGAGCGAATTGCGCAATTAGTTATTGCAAAACACGAACGAGTAAACTGGCAAGAAGTAGAAGTTTTAAACAAAACTGAACGTGGTGCTGGTGGTTTTGGTAGTACAGGAGTTTAAAATATCTATCTACAATTTTAGGTTTATGAATTAAAAAAAAGCTGTTCTTTTAAGAAGAACAGCTTTTTAAATAGTAATAGTTTGAACTTTAAATTTAAATTACTTATTCTTGATTTTCAATAGCTTCTTTAATTTTATTTTCAAGTTCGTCCATTAATTCAGGATTGTCTTTAATAACACCTTTTACAGCGTCTCTTCCCTGACCTAATTTTGTGTCTCCGTAACTAAACCAAGAACCACTTTTCTTTATAATTCCGTACTCTACACCAATATCTAAAACTTCACCTACTTTTGAAATTCCTTCACCATACATGATGTCAAATTCTGCTTGTTGGAATGGTGGAGCCACTTTATTTTTTACAATTTTAACTTTAGTACTGTTACCAATTACCTTATCGCCATCTTTAATTTGAGTTCTCTTACGAATATCTAAACGAACCGATGCGTAGAATTTTAAAGCATTACCACCTGTAGTTGTTTCTGGGTTACCAAACATAACTCCAATTTTTTCACGTAACTGGTTAATGAAAAATACCGTACAGTTAGTTTTACTAATTGTTCCTGTTAATTTACGTAAAGCTTGAGACATTAAACGTGCATGTAACCCCATTTTAGAATCTCCCATTTCACCTTCAATCTCAGACTTTGGTGTTAATGCTGCAACCGAGTCAATCACTACAATATCAATAGCACCTGAACGAATTAAGTTATCAGCAATCTCTAAAGCCTGCTCACCATGATCTGGTTGAGAAATAATTAAATTATCTACATCAACTCCTAAACTTTCAGCATAAAAACGATCAAAAGCATGTTCAGCATCAATAAAAGCTGCAATACCTCCTGCTTTTTGCGCTTCAGCAATTGCATGTATTGTTAAGGTTGTTTTACCCGATGATTCTGGTCCGTAAATTTCAATAATTCTTCCGCGTGGATAACCTCCAACTCCTAAAGCTAAATCTAAACCTAAAGAACCCGATGAAATAGCATCTACATCTTCTACTTGGCTATCGCCTAACTTCATTACCGTTCCTTTTCCATAGGTCTTATCTAGCTTATCTAGTGTAAGTTGAAGCGCTTTTAATTTCGCTTCTTTTTCTTTATCTGCTGCCATAAATCGTGCTAATTATTTTAATATATAAGAATGGCTAAGTTATGAAAAACTAACTTTAATTCCCCATCTTTTTATGTTACATTTTGTAATATTGTACTCCTTAAAAATAACAGATGTCAGAGCATCATCACTTTATTATTTACAAACCATACGGTTTTCTTTCTCAATTTATAACCAATCAAATAAAAGGAGGCAAACACAAGTTGTTAGGAGAATTATATGATTTTCCTGAAAAAACAATGGCTGTTGGTAGGTTAGATGTAAAATCGGAAGGATTATTATTACTTACAACAGATGGAAAAGTAAGCGATTTTATTACTACCAGAGGCGGAGTTGAAAAGGAATATTATGTTCAACTAGATGGTGCTATTACTACGGAGGCTATTAAACAATTACAAAGCGGAGTTGAAATTGGTTTTGATGGAAAAAAATATATGACAAAACCTTGCAAGGTTAAAATTATTGATGATCCTAATCTTCCTGAACGTTCTAAAAAAATTCGCGATGCTCGTCACGGTCCTACACCTTGGATATCAGTTATCTTAACTGAAGGAAAATTTAGACAGGTACGAAAAATGACTTCTGCTGTTGGATTTCCTACCCTCCGTTTGGTACGTATTCGTGTGGGTGATATTTTATTGGGTAATATGCAGGTGGGTGAAGTAAGAGAGGTTGAGGAATTACTGTAACCTAAGTTACTTTTTAAAAAGTATCTTTTAAGTACTTTTACAAGTATGAGAGATAATTCAAACACTTTTATTTACATTATAGCGGGTATAATTATTCTACACTTTTTAATAGGCTTTGGATATTTACTTTATAAAATGAGTAAAAAAGAAAATAAAAAATAATTATTTCCTCACCATTCTTATATGTGGTATTCCATCTTCTAAATAGCCCTCACCTATTTGTTTAAATCCGTGAGATTCGTAGAATTTTTGTAAATAGGTTTGTGCAGAAATGGTAATTGTAGTTTCATTATAGTTATCAACAATTGCTTTGATTGATGCTTTAATCAAATCGTGTCCGTAACCATATTTACGTTCACTTTCCTTTACTACTACCCTACCAATACTAGGTGTATCAAAATATTCACCACTATTAAACAATCGTGTATAAGCTATTATTTTTCCTTCTTTTACACCTAAAACATGTAATGCTTTAAGATCTTTACCATCAATATCTTGATATACACAATCTTGTTCAACAACAAAAACTTCAGAACGTAATTGAAGTATCTCATACAGTTCTGAAGTTGTTAATTCTTGAAATTTTTTTACCGTGATATTCATTAACAGCAAGCTATTTTTTCTACTCTATTAGCATGACGTCCACCTTCAAATTCAGTCGATAAGAATATTTTTACAAAACCTAAGGCTTGTTGTAACGATACAAAGCGAGCTGGAATTGTTAGGATATTCGCATCATTATGTTGACGTGTTAATTCAACTAATTCATTATTCCAACACAAAGCAGCACGAACTCCTTGGTGTTTATTAGCTGTCATTTGCGCTCCGTTACCACTTCCACATAAAATAATACCCATTTCAGCTTGTCCTGTCTCTACAGCTTCTGCAGTTGGGTGAATGGTATCTGGGTAATCCATACTATCAGTATCATTCGTACCAAAGTTGATTACTTTATGTCCTAATTCTTCTAAAAGTTTAACAATTTCAAACTTATATTCTGTACCTGCATGGTCATTTCCTACAGCGATTGTCATAATTTGTTGATTTTAATTCAGTTGTGAGTTACAAAAATACAGTTATTCACGGTTATCAACAGTAATTAACAATGCTTTTTTTAGTATTCTTAATAACCCATTAAAAATTAAGGGATTAAAGCATGTTATCTAATTGTTAAGAACTAATAGTATATTTTAAAAAGAAAATTTGATTTTTTAAATATTTTTTACAATACAAGAACAAGAATTAATTATGCAACTTTTTTTTTGAGATTTTAATGAACATTTATCAACATAAAATTAACCCTTTTTTTACATTTAAAAATAAATTAACTATTCATAAAATTACGTGAATTACTGTTTATAACTTTTGTTAATAACTCTATTTTATAGTTGATTTTAAAGATTTTATTTATCTAATAACTTGTTTATTTATTTTAATAAGTCATTCTACCAAAAATTAAATCCACTTTTTATTCCACATATTAACACGCTATAATAACAATCATTTCTTTTTTTAAATTTTAAAAATCTTTTTTATTAATAATATAATATGTTGATAACCGTTTTTTTGAAATTCTAGATTTTCTTTTTCTGAAGATCAATTTTAGTTTTTACGTATTTGTGATTTATTACTTAGAAAGCTTTCTTAAACTTCTTTTGGTTGAAAGTTGCTGAAATAAGATAGAGAGAAGGAATCCTGTTCTTTCTCCTTCTGCAAGGTAAAATTCCGAAAAATTAAGCTGTGTAAGCTACTTTTGTTAATAAGTACTGATAAGTGTGTTTAATAGAAAATTACTTGGCTATCGCCTTACGATTAAACGGCTTTTTTAGCTGCTTTTATAAGGTAAACAGAGTCTTTTGCTTTTACTACTTCTGTAGGATTTTTTTCGTTTAAAGTCGTATTAATACTTACTACAGTAACAATAATTCCTGTAATGAATATGAAAATAAATAATGCTATTATTTTGCGTAAGCTTTTCATTTATAACGACTTTCTTTTATTATAAAGACGTATAAAATTAAGATATGTTACAATTTTCTTAAGTTTTTTTTAACTTTTTTATGGAATTATGATTTTAACAGCCCTTTTAAACATACTTACTTTTACTGAACCTTGACCTATTAACTCTCCATCTGCTTGAATATAAGGTAAATCTGTACTATTTAAAGGAGTTATTAACAATGAGTTTGATGCATGTGTTTCTACCTTTTTATGTTGTACTATTTTTCCGTTGTATAACTTTCGAATATTAAATAATAAATCTACTAATGAGAAGTTCTTAGCAACCGTTATATCAAATAAACCATTACTACTGTAATTATAATCAGTTAATTGCATACCCCCACCAGAAAATTTACAAATTCCGAATAAGGTCATTAAACATTTAGTTTTAATAATTTGATTGTTAACTTCTATAATAAAAGTAGTTTTTTTATAAAGTAATAAACCCGCTATTCCACTTAATAAGTAGGCAATAGGTCCAAATCTTTTTAACTTGTTCAACTTATTAACAACATATCCATCATAACCTATTCCTGCTACATTACAAAAGTATGAAGAGGTGTTTTCTAACTCTAAATAGCCAATATCTTGGTGTATCGTTTTACCTTGTTGAATATAACTAATTGCTTTTTTTATATTTTTTGAAATATTATAGGTTTTAATCCAATCATTTCCGGTTCCTAACGGAATTACAGCTATTGTAATTTCTTGATTATCAATTGTATTTTGAGTCATTATTCCGTTAATAATATGATGTAAAGTACCATCACCACCTACCGAAATAATTTTTTTAAAACCTTCATTAATAGCTTCTTGAACTAATGCTATTTCATGTTTAGTATGGGTAGTTTGTGCATACTTAAAGGTAATATTTTGAGTTGTTAATTCTTGTTGAATAGTATTCCAAATCTTATTAAAATTACCTTTTCCTGCAACTGGATTTACAATTACAAACCATGAATCACTCATATACATACTTTTAAATAAAAAGTTGAAATGTACGAAATGAATTTATAACAGTTATTTAAAATCATTAGCGTTAATTTTATTCGTACTTTGGTTGAAAATTAAATAAGACGAAAGATTAATGACTAGAAAGAAAAAAATCTACAAAAAAAAGGGAAAGGTAATTAAAGATCTTACCCGAAACATTTTCAAAATACTTAACGAAGACAGCAATAAATATTACAATTATAAGCAGATTGCTGCTAAATTGAAAGTTTCTGATACTGATGGCAAGACTCAAATTATTCAAAAATTAGCTGAACTAACCGCTAATAAAAAGATAAAAGAAGTTGACCGAGGTAAATTTCAAATTAATGAAGATCGTAAATATCACATTGGTACTTTAGATGTTACTTCCAACGGAAATGCCTATTTTATTTGTGATGACTTTGAACACGATATTTTTGTCCCATCTGTTAATTTAGGTAAAGGTTTACATAACGATACAGTTAAAGCGTATGTATACAACAAACGTAGAAGTAATAAACAAGAAGCTGATGTTGTTGAAATTATAGAAAGAGCAAAAACTGAATTTGTAGGGGTTTTACAAATGAATAAAAATTTTGGATTTGTAGTACCTGACAGCAATAAAATGTATGCTGATATCTTCATCTCTCAAAGTAAATTGAATGGAGCTAATGATGGTGATAAAGTCGTTGCTACAATGACTGATTGGCCAGAGAATTCTAAAAATCCATTTGGAAAAATTACACAAGTTCTTGGAAGACCAGGAGATCATGATACTGAAATTCATTCTATTTTATTAGAATATGGATTACCATACGAGTTTCCTACTGAAGTTGAAAAAGAAGCATCTGAATTACCAATAGAAATTACGAAAGAAGAAATTGCCAAACGTAGAGATATGCGTGGTGATTTAACCTTTACTATCGATCCTAAAGATGCCAAAGATTTTGATGATGCCTTATCATTTACTGTACTAGAAAATGGAAACTATGAAATAGGAATTCATATTGCTGATGTTTCACATTATGTACAACCAAAAACTATTTTAGATGATGAAGCTTACGATCGTGCAACATCAGTGTATTTAGTTGACAGAGTAGTACCAATGCTTCCTGAAATGTTAAGTAACGGAGTTTGTTCTTTACGACCAAATGAAGAAAAACTTACATTCTCAGCAGTGTTTGAAATGAATGAAAAGGCTCAGGTAGTAAATCAATGGTTTGGAAGAACAGTTACCTATTCTGATAAACGTTTTGCTTATGAAGAAGCCCAAGCGATAATAGAAACAAAAGGTAATATTATTCCAGAAGATGTCTCATTAACTGGTGAAGCCTATGAAGTTGATGAAAATATTGTTGAAGCTACGCTTAAACTTGATGAATTAGCAAAAAAAATGCGCAAGAAACGCATGAAATCTGGTGCTATTTCTTTCGATAAAATTGAAGTAAAGTTTCACTTAGATGAAAATGCAAATCCTACTGGAGTATTCTTTAAAGAAGCCAAAGATGCTAATAAATTAATTGAAGAATTTATGTTGTTAGCTAATAAAAAAGTAGCTGAATTTGTTGGATTATCAGGTGGAAGACCAAGTAATAAAACTTTTGTTTATCGTGTACACGACGAACCTGATGTTGAAAAATTAGCTTCTTTACAGAATATAGTAAGCAAGTTTGGATATAAGATTAATACAGAAACACGTCAAAAAACTTCTGACAGTTTAAATAAATTATTATCTGATGTTCATGGAAAAGGTGAAGCTAATATGGTAGAAACCTTAGCGATTCGTTCCATGAGTAAAGCAGAATATACTACTCAAAATATAGGCCACTACGGATTAGCTTTTGATTATTATAGCCACTTTACTTCACCAATTCGTCGTTATCCTGATGTGATGACGCATCGTTTATTACAACACTATTTAGATGGAGGAAATTCACCTAAAGCTGAAATTTATGAAGAGAAATGTAAACACTCTTCAAAAATGGAAGAATTAGCATCAAAAGCAGAAAGAGATTCTATCAAATATATGCAAGTTAAATACATGCAAGATCATAAAGATCAAGAATTTGAAGGTGTTGTTTCTGGTGTTACTGAATGGGGAATTTATGTAGAAATAAAATCCAATAAATGTGAAGGTATGGTGCGTATTAAAGACATTAAGGACGATTATTATATCTTTGACGAAAAACAATATGCTGTGATTGGTCAGTCGACTAAAAACATGATTCAATTAGGTGATGAAGTTGTTGTAAAAGTAAAACACACTGATTTAGAGCGTAAACACCTAGATTTTAATTTGATATCACATTAAATTATATATAAATAACTATGAAAATTTGGATTACAAACGAAACAGAAAAAACAAAAAATTATTTAATTGCAACTGAAAACTCAATTTGGATAACAGAAGAAACTAAAGATGTTAACATTAACGATCTTATAGAGAATAACGAACTTTCTAACATGTCTATTTATAAAACAAATGACATAAAAGAAGTTCTTTTTAACGAATCTGATTCTCAAATTACAATTGAATTTAAGGATAGTAAGATAAAAGATATTGAAATAAACACCAATTCTGAGGTTTTTACTGATGTTAATAATTTCTTTGTATCAAATTTAAAAGGAGTAGAAATTAAAAATTATTCACTTTTAAAACAGATAAAACCTTCACTATTCGGTACTGCTCTTTTTGGAGGTATTACTTGGGTATTGTACACAACTGCTTTAAGTATTCAAAATGGTCAGCATCTTGATACTAGTGGAAGAAGAAGTTTAATTAGGAAAATTATTGTAGGAATTGCTGATTTTTTAGGACCTACAGGTTCTTTAATTGTAGGAGGATTACTTACCTTACTTTTTGTATATACTTTTATAAATACCATACGTAAACCTAAAGAAGGAAAAGTATTGAAAACTTTAAAGAAACAAGAAATTAAATTTAGTTTTTAACAATAAATTTCAATATTTGTCTTTATTGTATTGGTATAATTATTGTTTTACTACAATAAACTAATGGATTTATTATGAAGAATTTAGTATTTATAAGTTTGTTTTTGATTACTGTTATAGCATCAGCTCAAACAACCATGACGAAAGAATTAGGTAGCTTTTACCAAGTAAAAGTGTATAACGGAATTGATTTAGAATTAGTTAAATCAAACGAATCTAAAATTGTAGTTACTGGTGAAAAAACTGATAAAGTAAAGATAAAAGTTGAAGGATATACATTAAAAGTATTATTAAAATTTCCTGAAACTACAGCCGATGGAAAGGTAAAAGCTACCTTGTATTATAAAGAAGATATTGATGTAATTGATGCCAATGAAGGTGCAACAATAACTGGTAAAGATATTAATCAACAAAAAGTTGAAATAAAGGCTCAAGAAGGAGCTTTTATCAATCTTGTAGTTAAGGTTAAGCATTTAAAGGTAAAAAGCTCTTCTGGGGCAGTTATAAGGCTTTCTGGTAGTACAAAGAACCAAAATGTTGATGCAGATTTAGGTGGCATGTATCACGGATATAAAGTAGCAGTAGAAGAAATGACTATTGTTAAAGCAGGATCTGGATCTAAAGTAGAAGTACAAGCAGGTGAAACTTTAGACGCTAAAGTATCGTTTGGAGGTTCTATTTTTTACAAAGGAAAACCTGAAGTTTTTAGAGATAAAAAAGTAATTGGTGGAGTAATTGAACACAGAGGTTAATTTTGTATCTTTGTACAGCAAAATTTTATAAAAATGAACTTACTTACAATATTTTTAGGAATGATTGGGCCTTGGCAAATAGCTATTGTCGTTGCATTAGTATTATTATTATTCGGAGGTAGAAAAATTCCTGAATTAATGAGAGGATTAGGTACAGGTATCAAAGAATTTAAAGATGCTACCAAAAATGAAGATGAAGATGCTGATAAAGCAGAAGAAAAAAAATAAGTATATACTTTATATAAAAAAACCGAAACATTTACGTTTCGGTTTTTTATTTGTTTATAGTTTTATAGCAGTACCAGAGGCTGTTACCATAAGCATACCTCCACTTGCTCCTACGGTTTCATAATCTAAATCGATTCCTACTACCGCATCTGCACCTAGTCTTTCAGCTCTTTCAGTCATTTCCTTAATAGCTATTTCTTTAGCTTCTCTAAGTACTTTTTCATAAGATCCAGATCTACCCCCTACAATATCTCTTACACTTGCAAAAAAGTCTTTAAAAACGTTTGCTCCTATAATTGTTTCACCAGTAACAATACCTAAATATTCTTTAGCAGGTTTATTTTCTAATGATGGTGTGGTTGATAATATCATAATTACTCTTTATCTTTTTTATCTTGAGCTTTTTTCATCGCCTCTCCTATTTGATTACTTGCTGTAAAGCTTGCTACCATATCATTTAACATATTACTTCCTACTTGAGGTGAATTAGGTAATAATATTAAATTACTATTGGTTTCTTCTCCTAATGATTGTAAGGTATCATAATGCTGTGTTACTACAATTAAAGCAGATGCTTCTTGACTGTTAATACCTACACGGTTTAATACTTCAACAGATTCTTCTAAACCACGAGCAATTTCCCGACGTTGATCGGCAATACCTTGTCCTTGTAAGCGCTTACTCTCAGCCTCAGCTTTTGCTTTTTCAACAATTAAAATACGTTGTGCATCTCCTTCATACTGAGCTGCTGTTTTTTCTCTATCAGCTGCATTAATTCTGTTCATTGCAGCTTTTACTTGAGCATCAGGATCTATATCGGTAACTAAGGTTTTAATAATATCGTAACCATAATCCATCATAGCGTCGTTTAATTCTGTTTTTACAGCGATTGCAATATCATCTTTCTTAACAAATACGTCATCTAAGCGCATTTTAGGTACTTCTGCACGAACAACATCAAAAACATAAGAAGTAATCTGATCGTGAGGATAATCTAACTTATAAAAAGCATCATATACCTTATCTTTTATTACTTTGTATTGAACAGATACTTTTAGTTTTACAAATACATCATCTAACGTTTTTGTTTCAACGATTACATCTAATTGCTGAATTTTTAAACTCAATTTTCCTGCAATTCTATCCATTAAAGGAATTTTTAATTGCAATCCTGAGTGACGAATACTTTGATAGCGACCAAAACGTTCAATAACAGCTGCAGTTTGTTGTTTAACAATAAAAAAGATTGATAAGAATACAAAAAAACCGATAACGATAACCGGATACATGTAAATAGGCATAGTTTTAATTTTTAAATGTTAGTAATTTTTTTGTTAAAGATACTATTTATATGACGAACTTTTTTTGAATTGTTACAGTCCATTTTAAAATATATATTTGTAAAAAATCAACTTTATGGAACTTATACAACAAAGCATAACAGAAATCTTGTTATTACTTTTTTTAATCGTTACTTTTTTACAATCTGGAATAGATAAGGTAAGTGATTGGAAAGGAAATTTATCTTTTATTAAAGATCATTTTCAAAACTCACCATTAAAAAATTCAGTACCTCTTTTATTAGCTATTATTTTAGTTTTAGAATTATTAGCAGGGGCTTTAATGTTTGTAGGAATTTTCCATTTAGCAACTACAGGAAATAATACTTATGCTTTAATAGGAGCTGAATTATGTGCTTTAACTTTAATTTTTTTATTAATAGGTCAACGTTTAGCAAAAGATTATGCCGGAGCAATGACATTAGCAGTTTATTTTTTAATAGCCATTTTAGCTGTGTATTTATTAAATAGATAATTTTTATTTTAAATTAAATATTTAATAATTTTTACTTATTAAAAAACCTCTTAAAAAATCAATTTTAAGAGGTTTTTTATTTTTATTAAGGTGTTTCTATGTTTTAATATTTTAAACTGAAATAATAACCTTTAAATTAAGTTTTACCTGTTTTTAATGATATAAATTAAAGAAGAATACTCACCGTTTCTTTTTGCTTTTAAATTTGATTGTAAACCAATGAAAAATGCGTTAAAAGGTCTAGATTTTTTTGTTTTGTAATTTTCTGATAAAAGTGAAACATAATACGAATCAAATTTCATAGGAAGTATTTTTTCAACATTCATATCAACCAAAGAAAATAGTTTTGAAATAGCTGTTTTTGAAAAATGCCATAAATGTCTTGGAACATCATAAGCAGCCCAAAACTCTTTGTAATGTTTTGCATCAAAACTTTTATGATTAGGTACTGCTATAATTAATACTCCATTTGGTTTTAATAATTTTTTTAATTGTTTAATATATTCAACCAGATTAGGAATATGTTCTAAAACATGCCAAAGAGTAATTACATCAAATTGATTGTTTTCAACTTGATTTAAATTTTCATACAAAACTATATTTTTACTTTCTGCATATTCTCTAGCTTTGTCTGAAGGTTCTATACCTGTAATTTTCCAACCACCAGTTTTACATACTTTTAAAAAATCTCCCGTGCCTGCACCTACATCTAAAATAGTTTTTTCTTCTGTTTTAAATGAGTTAATTAATTTGAGTTTTTTCTTAAGGGTATGATTTTTTACAAGCTGGTAAACTTTATCAAATAGAGATTTTTTACTATCTGTATGTGAAATGTAATTTTCACTTAAATAGTATTTATCTAAATTACTAGGAACAGGAGAAGTTACGAGCATATCGTAAACTTCGTTTTTCATTACTTCATAACTCTCCTCAGAAACTGTATAATCTATACAGTTTAAAAAAGGTTTTAAGTTCTTATAGAACTCTTTTTCTGTAATCAAACTTTATGTGTGTTGAGTGTTCCATGTGGAACATTGGTTTTTGGTTTAGCAATTATACATAAAAAAATAAAACGTTCCACATGGAACATTTTATTTTTTATGGTTCTAAATACGGTTAGTTATCTACCCATGTATACAAGTAATACAGAAATATCACTAGGTGATACTCCACTTATTCTACTAGCTTGTGAAATGGATGTAGGTTGTATTTTAGATAATTTTTCCCTCGCTTCAAACGATAAAGATTTTACTTTGCTGTAATCAAAAGTAGAAGGAATAGGTACATTCTCTAATCTATTTAATTTATCAGCATTACTTTTTTCTTTTTCTATGTAACCAGAATATTTTAAATGAATTTCTACTTGTTCGATAATTTCATCGTCGATTGAATTTTCTTGGATATAGTTTTCTAAGTTTTCAATAGATCGAAAATCTGAAAAAGTTAATTGAGGTCTAGCAGCAATTTTATAGAGTTTCATTGACTGATTAATTGTCGCTAAATTCTTACTTTCTAAAATAGGATTTACTTCTTCTTTTGTAATACTTAAATTACTTATAAAATCAATTAAGTTTTGAGTTTTGTTTTTCTTCTCTTCTACTCTATCCATTCTTTCTTGAGAAGCTAAACCTAACTTATAAGATTTCTCTGTTAAACGTAAATCGGCATTATCTTGTCTTAAGAGTGTTCTATATTCAGCACGAGAAGTAAACATTCTATATGGCTCTTCTGTTCCTTTAGTAATTAAATCATCTATTAAAACACCGATATATGCTTCACTTCTTTTTAAAATAAAAGGTTCTTTTTCTTGAACTTTTAAAGCAGCATTTACACCCGCCATTAAACCTTGTGCAGCTGCTTCTTCGTAACCTGTCGTTCCGTTAATTTGACCAGCGAAAAATAAGTTATTAATTAACTTAGTTTCTAAATTGTGTTTTAATTGTGTTGGTGGAAAATAATCGTATTCGATAGCATATCCATATCTGAAAAACTTTACGTTTTCAAATCCAGGAATTGAACGAATAGCTTTGTCTTGGATATCTTCTGGAAGTGAGGTAGAGAATCCATTTACATATATTTCTACCGTATTCCATCCTTCTGGTTCAACAAAAACCTGATGACGTTCTTTCTCTGCAAAACGATTAATTTTATCTTCTACAGAAGGACAATAGCGAGGACCTGTTGATTTAATTCGACCGTTAAACATTGGTGAACGATCAAACCCTTCACGAAGTAAATCATGAACTTCAGGATTGGTATACGTTAAATAACAAGAACGTTGTTTCGCTAATGGTTTTGTAATTGGTAAATACGAGAATTTTTCAGGAGCGTCATCACCTGGTTGTTCTGTCATTTTTGAATAATCTAACGAACGTCCATCAACACGTGGAGGTGTTCCTGTTTTCATTCTTCCAGCTTCAAAACCTCTAGCAACTAAATCTTCTGTTATACCTGTTGAAGCACCTTCTCCTGCTCTACCACCACCAAATGTTTTTTCACCAATGTGAATCAATCCGTTTAAAAAAGTACCCGCTGTAACGATTACTGTTTTGGCTTTTATTTCTAAACCTAAAGCTGTTTTAACTCCTGCGATAGTATCACCATCAAACAACAATCCGTTTACAGAATCTTGGTAAAAATCTAAATTCTCGGTTTGCTCTAACATCGTTCTCCAGCATTCTGCGAATTGCATTCTGTCTGATTGTGCTCTTGGACTCCACATTGCAGGTCCTTTTGATTTGTTAAGCATTTTAAATTGAATTGCGGTCTTATCGGTTACAATACCACTGTAACCACCTAGGGCATCAATTTCGCGTACTATTTGCCCTTTCGCAATACCTCCCATTGCAGGGTTACAACTCATTTGAGCAATATTTTGTAAGTTCATTGTAATTAACAAAGTGTGTGCTCCCATGTTTGCACTTGCTGCAGCTGCTTCGCTACCAGCATGTCCACCTCCTACTACAATTACATCGTATGTTGTATTAAATAAACTCATTTTTTTTATTCAGTTCCACGTGGAACGCTTTTTATTTTTTATCTAAAATTTCTAAACATTCGTTTTCTTTCGAACGCATTAATTCTTTCTCTTCTTCTGTTTTATCCTTGTATTTCATATAGTGTAAAATACCATGGATAATTACGCGGTGCAATTCGTTTTCAAAAGAAACATTAAACTCTTTAGCATTCTCTTCTACTCTTTCTACAGAAATAAAAATATCACCTCCTACTAATTTACCTAAGGTATAATCGAAACTGATAATGTCGGTTAAAGTATCGTGCTGTAAAAATTCAACATTGATTTTGTGTAAATAAGCATCATCACAAAAAATATAGTTGATTTCTCCTAGTTCAAAACCTTCCTTTTCAATACAGGATTCTATCCATTTTGAAGTGTTTTCTTCATTGTGTAATTGAAATTCGGTTTCGTAATTAAATGCAATCATTTCTTTATATTAAATACTATATATTCTTAATCGTAAACTGTTAATTAAAAAGCTATAGTAATTACTATTTTTTAAGGCTTTTTAATACGTTATTCTTTATCTTTTGGAAGGCTAAAGTACTCTTGAACCTTCTTCTTGTAATTTTGGCGCAAAGGTAGTGATTGTCTGTTTAATATCTCTGTTTGGTTATAAAACAACTTTTTAAATTTTAGTTCTTTACTGTTATTGTTATTAAACTCTTGTAAATTGGTATTCGATTTACGTTGTTTTTCTCTGTTTTGTTCAAAGGTAGCTTTGTCTAGTTTTAGCAATTCATAATTTAATTGCTGCATTCTATTAATGCTTTCTTGAGTAAAACCTTTTTCTAAAATTTGATTTTCTAATTCTTCCATCTTCTTCAATGCTTTTTTAGCTTCTTTATTATCTCCGTTTCCTTCTTTAATAGCATTTTCTAATTGCTCTCTTAGTTGAGATTGTTCTTTGTAAATTTGATATAATTCACCATCTAAATCGTCATTCTTTTCGCCTTCACCCTCACCTTCTTTTTGTCCTTCTTTATCGTCTTTTGGTTTGCCTTGATTTTGTTTTTGCATGCCTTCTTTCATCTTTTCCATCAATTCATTTTGCTGTTGAATAATGTCTGGTAAACTAAACGATTTGCCCTTCCCCTTGCCTTTTCCGTTTCCTGGTTTTGGGTTTTGCATAGCATCTAATGTATTACTTAACATATCTGCTAGTGTGTTTGCAGAAGTCATAACATACTGTTGATTTGATACGCCATTTTGAAAATAATTATCGGCAAAGTTTTCTAATGATTGATCTAAGTTATAATGAGCTTGTGCTAGTTGATCTTGTACTTTAGATGATATACTAGGTATACGCATAGAAAGTACAAATAAACTATCATCTATATGTTCAAAATAAGTTTTAAGCTGGTGTTGTTTTTGTAAATTTTTACCAAAGTTTGGATGTGAAGAATTTGTTGAAGAAAACTCATCCATCAATGCTTCTTGATCAAAAGAAAACGTAATTAAATTTTCTAAGATTTGACGTAAACCTTCCATATTCTCCTCCTCCATTTCAGCACTCATCGATTGCATAGCTTGTTGCATCTTCTGACTCATTTGCTGCATTTTCTCAGAAGCCTTTTTCTGATTTTTTTTAGCATTCTGTTGCTGATCGTTGTCTAAATTTTCATCAGCCTTATTGAGTTCTTCTTGAACTTCTTTTTCTAAATTTTCCATAGAAGGGATTTCCATGGGTTGTTTTAAATTTTTATTGTCTTTATCAAGATCATTTAATTCTTTTTTTGCTTTTTGAAATTCAGTATTAATTTCTTTTTGCTCTTCTTTTGTTGTGTTTTTATCGCTTAATTTTTCTTGTTTTTTTGATAATTCATCAAGCTTATTTGCTAGCTGATTCATCTTCTGTTCTACATAAAAACGTTTGGTCATTTCTAAAATACGCTCCAAACTACGTTCTTGTTGTTTGTTTTGTTCAGCAAGTTCTTTGGTCTTTTTTATGAGCTCTTCCTTATTTAGTTTGTCCGCTAACTTCTTTAACTCATCTAACAACTTTTGTTGCTTTTCAAGTTTTTTAAGTTCTTCTATACGTTTTTGTAAGTTTTCTTTTTTCTCTTGAAGTGTTTCATTTTCTTCTTTCTTTTCAGAGAAATTTTCTTGCAGCTTTTGGGTTTGACGTTGCATCATTTCCTTATACTGTTCTTGACGCTTAACCAAATTCTGAATTTTCTTCTGATCGTTCCAGTTAATGTTCTTTTTATTCTGTAAATCGAACTGTATTTTCTCCAATTCTTTTTTACTTTTTTGTTGTTGATCCAAAGAATTGTTAATGTTTTCAATGTAATTTTTTTGCTCTAATAAAAGTTCTTCCTCTATTTCTTCTTCAGATTTTTGACGATAACTAAACTTTTTACTCAGGGCGTTTTTACTACCATTTACAATGTCGTTATCATATACTTGAAAATATAATTCGTAATTGATACCATTTTTTAGATTCAAATCACCAGGAAATTCAAAATAGAAAGTTTGGATATTCTCTTTATTAATGGTTATTGATTTACTCTCAATATTCTGAGAATTGCTTTTATCATAATAAACTATTTCTAGTTTTTTAAATCCATAATCATCTGCAATTTGACCTGCAAATTGAGCATTACCTCTAGTAATACTATCGATGTTAGAATTGACTGAAATCGTTGGATATTCATCTTTAATAACATCAATAGAAAATTGTAATTGTTCGTAATCTTTTAAGTTTTTATTAGATGTGGCAATTTGATAGTGTAAACTCTCATTCAGTTGTTTTTTAAACTCAAATTTCTCGTTTTCTTTTCGTGTAAAAATTTCTCTTTTTTCTTTATTGATGAAGGTAACTGTATCGGTTTCAGAAGTTTTAATATTCCAAGTAATGAATGTTCCTTGTGGAACATTTAAGTTTCCAGTGTTGTTAATAGTCTCATTAGCTTTTTTAATATACGATGGATATTGTAGATGTAATGAAATGTTTTGTATTGAAGGAGTATTGATTATGGTAAGTTTATATTCTTGTGAATTAATACCATTTGCACTCGCATAAAAAGTTATGGGGTTTTGTACTTCTGAAAAAGTATAAGAGAATAATCCGTTTCCTTCGTTTTCTAAAAAGTATTGCTGATTATTGAAATGAACTTTAGCTTCATTTGGAATAACCTCTCCTGTTGTTTGAAAATATATAGTTATATCTTTTCCTTTAATAACACGTAAATCTTTTGCGGTTAAATTAAAATAAAATGGAGCAGGCGGATTGTAATCTACCGAATGATTTACTACTCGATTTAAACTTTGAGAAAGCTTTTCAGAAGTTCCTGTAAGCAGAGAAAGCACCCAAATAAAAACAGGAATCAATACATATTTTAAATATTTTTTATTGCTACTAAAATTGATGGCTTTGTTGAAAGATATGGGTTGTAATTCTTTCGATTTTTGTTCAATACTTGCAACTAATAAATCAGATTGCTGATTGGTTTGTTGTAATTGTAGTACGTTTAATAATTTATCTTGTACTTCAGGAAAATGGTTTCCAATAATTTTAGAAGCCTCTTCAAAAGAAATTCCTTTTTGTAATCCTATAATTTTAAAGATAGGAAAACATATAAAACGGAATAGTAAAAACAATTCAACAACAATAAACAACCAAAATAAAAGGGTTCTAGCAGTGGGTTGTAACCAAAGAAAATATTCAATAAATAAGGTGAAAAATAAATATAGTAACCCTAATGAAACAAATAAAATGCTTCCTTTTATCAATTCATTGGTATAGTATTTTCTACTGAATTGCTGTAGCTTTTGCTGTATTTTCGTAAACTCTCCCATAAGTAATTATAAAAATACATGTTTTATGAGGAATTCTAAGTTAAGATTTGTGTAAACATGTTGTTTTAGGGAGAAAACTCCTGAAAAGCGTTAAAAATCGGTTGTATGAAGTCATGAATTAATAGAATTAGATGATTAGTTATAGTTGCGTTATTTTTTCTTTTAGCTACATGTCTTTATTCTTTCAGCGAAGCGATCTTGATTCTCTTTTCTATTTCTAAACATAAAACTATCTTTGCGTTTTCAAATCAATAAAAAATGACTGAGAACGTAAGAGTACGCTTTGCTCCGAGTCCGACAGGACCTTTACACATGGGTGGTGTAAGAACTGCTTTATTCAATTATTTATTTGCTAAAAAACATAACGGAACTTTTGTTTTACGTATAGAAGATACCGATCAAACTCGTTATGTAGCTAATGCAGAACAATACATCATCAATTCTTTAGAATGGTGTAATATTCCTTTCGATGAAGGTCCAGGTAAAAATGAAAAATTCGGACCATACCGTCAGTCTGAGCGTAAAGATTTGTATAAAAAATATGCCGACCAGTTGATTGAAAGCGGTTGGGCGTATTATGCTTTTGATACTGCAGAAGAATTAGATGCACACCGTAAAGACCATGAAGAAAAAGGAAAAACCTTTATCTACAATTGGCATAACCGATTAAAATTAAACAATTCTTTAGCGCTTTCTGCTGACGAAGTTTCAGAAAAGATAAATGCAGGAGAAAAGTATGTAATCCGTTTTAAGACTCCACAAGATGAAACCTTGATTTTACAAGATGAAATCCGTGGTACGATTAAAGTTGAAACAAATACCTTAGATGATAAAGTATTGTTTAAGTCAGATGGTATGCCAACCTATCACTTAGCAAATATTGTTGATGATCATTTAATGGAAATTTCGCATGTAATTCGTGGTGAAGAATGGTTACCTTCTCTCCCACTTCACGAATTATTATACCGCGCTTTTGGTTGGAAAGCACCAAAATTTGCTCACTTACCATTAATTTTAAAACCAGTAGGAAAAGGAAAATTAAGTAAACGTGATGGTGATAAATTAGGTTTCCCAGTTTTCCCGTTAGAATATACTAACGAAGAAACTAACGATGTTTCACGTGGATATAGAGAAGACGGGTATTTTGCTGATGCTTTCATTAATATGTTAGCTTTCTTAGGGTGGAATCCAGGAACGGAACAAGAAATGTTCAGTTTAGAAGAGCTTGTAGAAGCGTTTGATTTAAGTAGAGTAAGTAAATCAGGAGCGAAATTCAGTCCAGATAAAACAAAATGGTTTAATCAACAGTATTTACAACAAAAATCGAATAAAGTTTTAACCGATTTATATTTACCTATTCTTGAAGAAAAAGGAATTAAAACGGATGAAGCCTATGCTGAAAAAGTAGTTGGTTTAATAAAAGAACGTGCTACGTTTGTGGCAGATTTTTGGGAGTTATCAAACTTTTTCTTTGAAAACCCATCAGAATATGATGAGAAAGCAGCAAAGAAACAATGGAAACCTGAAACTGGAGCTTTAATGCAAGAGTTAATTGAAGTAATTTCTAAAATTGAAGATTTCTCAGTTGAAAATGCTCAAACAGATATTAAAGGGTGGATTACTTCTAAAGAAATTGGTTTTGGTAAAGTAATGCAACCACTTCGTTTAAGTTTAGTAGGTAAGTTGGCAGGACCAGATTTGTTTGATATTATGACAATGATTGGTAAAGAAACTACCATTACAAGAATACAAAATGCAATAAACGCATTATCATAATACAAAAAAAGCCGCTTATTAAGCGGCTTTTTTATTTTATATTTTGAGGTTTAAATCATACAACCTCCTAAATGTTTAGCTGAACTACGTCTTCCTGAAGAACCACTATTATTCCAATTTAATTTGAAAACAATACCTAAAGTTCCTTGAATGTGCGAACGCATACTTTCGTATCCTTCAAAAGAGTGCTTGTAATATAATTGAGGATTGATACCCACTTTATCACTCACCCAGTAAATTCCACCACCACCAATATTCAATGTTGGTGTCATTTTACGTTCAGAATCTACTAAACTTCCTCCAATAAAAACATACGGAGCAAGTTTATCTAATACAGCATCAAAATTATAACGAAAAGAAGCATCCATAGAAAAATACTTTACTGAATTAGAAATAAACCCTACATCATCAATTGTGTTAAATGACATGGCTCCATCTAAAGAAAAACGATCGCCAATAGGCATAGTTAAACTTAAGGTTGGTACTTGAAATAAGTGTTGATCACCAATAAAAGCGGCATCACTTTCACTAAATTTCGTTATTCCGAAACCTATACCTATTTGCCAAGAATCGTTTAAGTTTTGTGAAAAAACGGATGTTGTTAAACAGGTAAAGATTGCTATGAATAAAATTTTATGTTTCATCGGGAGAATTGTGTTTAAGAGTAATAACTGGTTTAAAAGGGTTTTAGTATATTAAATTTAATTGAGATTAACATTTTTAATAGCGATAGTAAAGTCATCTAAATCATTATCATTTAAAATTAAATGGATGGCTTCATCACAAACTTTTTCAACATTTTTATCAGAAAAGTTTAAGGCGAGTGCTATTTTACGAAGTATACCAACTTCTTCTTTTGCTACTTCTTCATCAGCAAAAATCATTTTAGTTAAAAGATATAAACGTTCAATACGCTCATCGTAACTTACTGGTGAGTTTACAGGAAATTTTTCAGGACTTTTTAAAATAAGAGTATATTCTTCTTCACTAATGTTTAATTTCTTAGAAGCTCTATCTAATAGTTCTTGTTCACCTTCAGAAATGATTCCGTCAACTTTAGCAATTTTTACGATGCTGGCAAAATGCCCTATTTCTTGTTTGTGTTTTCCGCTCGAATATAAATCTGATATCGACATAATTTTATTTTTATAAATACTATCAACAGGTAAGTTTAAAGCCTGTCAACTTTCGTCGAAAGTTAACAATTCTACCCAAAAACAAGGTATTATTTTTTCTTATAGTTGTTTTGTTTTGTATAAAAAGTAGTAATAAAATAGGATTATTTAATTGGTGATTTAAGACGCTTTTTAAAAACAGCAATACAAATACCTATATCTTGTTATTATCGTTGTTTAAAATGGTTTTATGGCGTTTTTAGCTTTGTAAAACCAAAAATTGAAGACCAAATAGGTATTTTTTATCATTTCGAAAAAAAGTATAAAAAATTAACTAACTTGTTAACGAGCAAATTTTAATAGAAGCAAAAATGAAATTAGTACTTACCTTTTGTTTTTTTCTTTTTTCAACCGTGTTTGGTTTTTCACAAAATCAACAAGACATAGAAAATGAAATTAATGAGCAAGTTTGGCAACCATTTAAAAAATCTTTTGAAGCTCGAGATTGGAAAACATTTAACAGTTTACATACCGATGATGTTTTAAGAGCGAACAAATATGGAATTCGTATAGGAGCTGAATACAAAAATTCTATTGAAGCTTCTTATCAGAAACCAATTAATAAAAGACGAAAGATAGACTTTTGTTTCGACCAAAGAATTTATAAGGAACATACAGGTTATGAAGTAGGTTATTACCGAATCATTTCCACAGAAAAAGATAAAAAACCTACTATTTCATACGGAAGTTTCCACGTGGTATTGAAAAAAATAAACAATCAATGGTTTATAGCTCAAGATTGGGATACCAATACTATGAATGGAAAACTAATTACCAAACAAGATTTCGAAACAGGGAATTGTTTACAATAACATAGCTGTAATTCTGAAGTACAGCGAAACAATCTCTAAATAGTGTGTTCTCAACTAACAGATTACTTCGGTCGTCACCTCCCTCGTAATGACGCTTATTTTTATGTTTTGCTATTATTCATATATCGTCATTGCGAGCGACAGCGAAGCAATCTTTAAATAGTGTGTTCCCAACCAACAGATTACGTCGTCGTATCCTCCTCGTAATGACGCTTATTTTTATGTTTTGTTATCATTCATATATCGTCATTGCGAGCGTTAGCGAAGCAATCTTTTCCTTATGAGTTGTAAATAAACAGATTACTTCAGTTGTACCTCCTTTGTAATGACAAAATATTTTAAAAATCGAACACCCAACCCTCAGCTAAATCCAACCAATCAGGATTCTCAAGATTAATCAAATTCTCTTTTCTTTTTCTACTACCAGCTTTTAACTGTTTCTCTCTAGCAATCGCTTCATCCATAGTAGAAAATTGTTCGAAATACACGAGTTTATCACAATTATATCGATGAGAAAAACCATTGTGTTTTCCTGATTTATGCTCATAAACTCTTTTGATTAGGTTAGAAGTAACTCCAATGTATATAACAGTATTATTCTTGTTGGTTAAGAGGTAAATACAAGGCTTTTTCATAGTGTTAATTTACAAAATTATTTACATCGTCATTGCGAGCGTTAGCGAAGCAATCTTTAACTCGTGCGTTCCCAACCAATAGATTACTTCGTCGTATGCTCCTCGTAATGACGTTGAAATTTTTTGTTTCGTTGTTGCTATTCATACCGTCATTGCGAGTGTTAACGAAGCAATCTTTAACTTGTGCGTTCCCAACCAACAGATTACTTCGTCGTATCCTCCTTGTAATGACGTTGAAATTTTTTGTTTTGTTGTTGCTATTCATACCGTCATTGCGAGTGCTAACAAAGTAATCTTTAAGTTATGCGTTCTCGATTAACAGATTACTTCAGTCGTACCTCCTTCGTAATGAAGTTGAAATTTTTTGTTTCGTTGTTGCTATTCATACCGTCATTGCGAGCGATAGCGAAGCAATCTTTAAGTTGTGCGTTCCCAACCAACAGATTACTTCGGTCGTCACCTCCCTCGTAATGACGTTAGGTTTATTTTTTATTCGTCATTGCGAGTGTTAACGAAGCAATCTTTAAGTTGTGAGTTCCCAACCAACAGATTACTTCGTCGTATCCTCCTCGTAATGACGTTGAAATTTTTTGTTTCGTTGTTGCTATTCATACCGTCATTGCGAGCGATAGCGAAGCAATCTTTAAGTTATGCGTTTCCAACCAACAGCTTACTTCGGTCATAACTTCCCTCGTAATGACGAAAAGGTTTGCCTCCCTCCTCTTTTTTTACTATGTTTAACACGCTAAAAAAAGTAAAAAGTAGTACTACCCCTTATCTCAACTATTTTTTTATTTAAAAAGTAACAACAAACACTTCTTTATGGATTGTCGTAAAGAGTTGTGGTTGTATGTATTTAATTTAGTGTCTAAAAAAGAAACGTAAAATACGTTTATACAACTATTTGTATAAGTATAGAGATGTATTTTATACAGATCTAAACAAGTTGTGTACAATTTCAACAAAAAAACCGAATTAGATGAAAATAAGTGAACATTTTGGACTGAATAAATCTCAAGCGGAATTAGATTTTATTGATATTGATTTTACGACTGACACACCTCTTTTTTTAGACCCTTTCTTTTTGAGTAAAAAGACTGATAATTGGTCAAATCAAGCAACTTTAACTTTGCGTAATTTTTTCCAAAGAGTTATTGACTTAATAAGAGCAGGAAATGAAAATGAGGCAAAAGAATTATTTGACTATTTACACGAACCGAACACAACTTGTTTAGGACTGTCAAGAGGTAATCCTCAAGGTAAAGGAGTTGGAGCTGGAGATACAGATAAAATCTATGACAGCTTATTAAGAAGTAGAGCAATACAAACAGGATTAATTCAAGATATAGAAGATAATATTTTATTTGTTGATAATTTCGGAAAAGACAAACTTTCTGATATGACGACTAATATAATTACAAAGCATTTGATTGATTACACTCAAAATCAATGTAGACTGCACAATATTCCTCTTTCGGCTGGCGTAAATTCAGGTTTCTTTTGGAATAGTCGACAAGAAGAGTGGGAATCTGAACATACAGAAATGCTCGTAATAAACGGGCGAAAACTATTATTAGTTCCCAAAGGAATAGTTTCCTTTAGTAAGGCTTACGTTCCTGATAGGTATTACAATCAATTTGTCCTAGATTTTTTACAAAATGAGAACATCAGAATGAATACAGCTTTAGTTCAAAGACGTCAAAGTGGAACTAGATATGTAACCAAAAAAAGTCTCAAAGAAATAAATCCACTATCAAAAGAATTTTTGAGAAGATTCACTAGACAACATCCGGAAATTTTACAGCAGTTCAAGGATGAATTAGAAGTTAGCTCTTTGGCAAATATTGAGTTTACAGAATTTAATTTCAGAGCAGTTGCGACATCTTTAATTGAAAGATTAAATGCAACACCAACAGGTTCTGCTAATGCCGATAATTTCCATAATATTATTATTGGAATTTTAGAATTAATATTTTACCCACATCTTATAAATCCAATAAAAGAGAGAGAAATTCACGATGGTAGAAAAAGAATTGATTTAGTATTCGATAATGCCGCTCAAGATGGAATTTTTAGAAGACTCTCGGAGAATCATAATATACCTTGTCCCTACATTTTTGTAGAATGTAAAAATTACACAAAAGATGTTGCTAATCCAGAAGTTGACCAATTAGCAGGTAGGTTTTCTGTAAACAGAGGAAAAGTTGGGTTTTTAGTGTGTAGAAATGTTGATAATATGCCTAGATTAATTCAGAGGTGTAAAGACACGTTTAATGATGGAAGAGGACTTATGATACCGTTAGTGGATAATGATTTAATTGAGTTGTTAAATGTCTACAATGATTGGGATTGGGAACCGATTGAACGATTTTTATCGGACAGAATAAGAGAAATAACAATATAAAAACCACCCGCAACTATGGCTATAAGTAATTGCTTGTTCTCGCCTACTTCTAAAAACCTTCGAGTATTTTCAGCTTGGTGTATACTTGCAAAGTTTAGTGCTAATTCGCGCAACTACTCATAGCTGGAGATGTTAAAAAACAAAACTCCCACACAAAAAATAATCCTCGTACATTTGCGTAAAATTTTTGTACGTTGAGCAAACAATCGATTGTAAACCAATACCAACAATCTGATAATGTAAAACAGATTGTAAATCAGCTTCAACAAGAACAACACCATTTTCAAATCACGAATTTGGTCGGTTCTTCGTTGTCTTTTGTCATTTCCGAAACTTTTAAACAGGCCGATAAACCTTACTTGTTAATTTGTAACGACAAGGAAGAAGCCGCTTATTATCTAAACGATTTAGAGCAGTTATTAGGCGATAAAAACGTGTTGTTTTATCCGGGTTCATATCGCAGACCCTATCAGATAGAAGAAACCGATAACGCCAATGTATTACTGCGTTCAGAGGTGTTAAACCGTATCAATTCTCGTAAAAAACCTGCGATTATTGTTACCTACCCTACTGCGCTGTTCGAAAAAGTAGTTACCAAGAAAGAACTGGAAAAAAACACGCTAAAAGTAGCCGTGGGCGAGCAAGTATCGCTCGATTTTGTCAACGAAGTACTGTTCGAATACCATTTTAAACGCGTTGATTTTGTAACCGAACCAGGAGAATTTTCGGTACGTGGTGGAATTATCGATGTGTTTTCTTTTTCTCACGACGAGCCTTATCGTATTGAGTTTTTTGGTGATGAGGTAGACAGCATCCGAACGTTTGATGTAGAAACGCAACTTTCTAAAGAAAAACTGAAGAAAGTAAGCATTATGCCCAATGTAGAAAACAAAGCGTTGGAAGAAAGCAGAGAAAGCTTTTTAAAATACATCTGGTCTAAAACCGCTGTTTTTGTTAAAAATGTAGACTTGTTAAGCGATTCGTTAGACAAATTCTACCGAAAAGCAGAATTGTCGTTCAACGAACTATCTACAGAAATTAAGCACGCAAAACCAGAAGAACTGTTTTGTAACGGTGAACTGATTCGTAATCAGTTACAAGAATTTACCATGGTAGACATTGGTAAAAACCGTCATTCCGAACGTAGTGAGGAATCTTTTAAAGGTGAAGTAAGCATCAACTTCGATACCCATCCACAGCCTTCTTTCAACAAAAAATTCGATTTGTTAATTCAGAATTTTAATGAGTTTTCAGCCAAAGGATTTACCAATTATATTTTCTGTTCTAACGACAAGCAAGCACAGCGTTTCCACGATATTTTTGACGATGGTGAACAAGAAGTTTCTTATGAAACCATTGTGTTTCCGTTATATCAAGGATTTGTAGATTTAGACAATAAAATTGTTTGTTATACCGATCATCAAATATTTGAGCGTTATTACAAATTCCGATTGAAGAATGGATACGCGAAAAAGCAATCCATCACCCTACAAGAATTGACCAAATTAGACGTAGGTGATTATGTAACCCACATCGACCACGGTATTGGAAAGTTTGGAGGATTGCAAAAAATTGATGTAGAAGGCAAAAAACAAGAAGCCATCAAGTTAATTTATGGCGACCGCGATATTTTATACGTAAGCATTCACTCGCTACACAAAATATCAAAATTCAATGGAAAAGACGGAAAACCGCCTAAAGTATATAAACTAGGGTCGAATGCTTGGAAAAAAGTCAAGCAAAAAACCAAAGCCCGCGTAAAACATATTGCATTCAACCTAATTCAGTTATACGCAAAACGAAAACTGCAAAAAGGATTTGCTTTCGGACCCGATACGCACATGCAACACGAGTTGGAAGCAAGTTTCTTATACGAAGATACACCCGATCAGTTCTCTTCTACCCAAGAGGTAAAAGCCGATATGGAAAAAGAACAACCTATGGATCGTTTGGTGTGTGGTGATGTTGGTTTTGGAAAAACAGAAATTGCCATTAGAGCTGCTTTTAAAGCCGTAGATAACGGAAAACAAGTTGCAGTCTTAGTACCAACCACGGTTTTAGCTTTTCAGCACTTTAAAACCTTTTCTAAGCGATTAAAAGACTTTCCGGTCACCATTGACTATCTAAACCGTTTTAGAACCACAAAACAGCGCAAAGGCGTGTTAGAAGGTGTTACCGATGGAAGTGTAGATATAGTGATAGGAACACATCAATTAACCAATAAAGCAGTTCAGTTTAAAGATTTAGGATTGTTGATTATTGATGAGGAACAAAAATTTGGAGTAGCAGCGAAAGACAAGTTAAAAACAATTAAAGAAAATGTAGATACGCTAACCTTAACGGCAACCCCAATTCCGCGTACTTTACAGTTCAGTTTGATGGCGGCGCGAGATTTATCGGTGATTAAAACGCCACCACCTAACCGTCACCCCATAGAAACCAATGTAATTCGCTTTAGTGAAGAAACCATTCGTGATGCGATTTCGTACGAGATTTCTCGTGGAGGACAGGTGTTTTTTATCCACAATCGTATTGAAAACATCAAAGAAGTAGCAGGGTTGCTACAACGCTTACTTCCGAATGCAAAAATTGGGATTGGGCACGGACAAATGGAAGGAAAAAAGTTAGAAGAACTCATGCTTGGCTTTATGAACAATGAGTTTGATGTACTAGTTTCTACTACGATTATTGAAAGTGGTTTGGATGTACCAAATGCGAATACGATTTTTATTAACAATGCAAATAACTTCGGATTGTCTGACTTACACCAAATGCGTGGTCGTGTAGGACGTTCGAACAAAAAAGCCTTCTGTTATTTTATCACACCACCTTATCATCACATGACCGACGATGCGCGTAAACGAATTCAGGCATTAGAACTGTTTTCTGATTTAGGAAGCGGATTGAATATTGCCATGAAAGATTTAGAGATTCGTGGTGCTGGAGATTTGTTAGGTGGCGAACAAAGCGGATTTATCAACGATATTGGGTTTGATACATATCAGAAAATCTTACAAGAAGCCATTGAAGAACTGAAGGAAAATGAGTTTAAAGACTTATACCCTACGGATGAAAATGCACCGAAAGAGTATGTAAAAGAGGTGCAAATTGATACCGATTTTGAAATTCTATTCCCAGATGATTATGTGAATTCAGTAACCGAACGTTTGAGCTTATATAACAAATTAGGAACCTTAACCACGGAAGAAGAATTGCAAACCTTTGAAAGTGAAATTATCGACCGTTTTGGTGAATATCCAACCCAAGTAGCCGATTTATTAGACAGTGTTCGTATTAAATGGTTAGCGAAAGAATTAGGCTTAGAAAAAGTGATTTTAAAGCAAAAACGTTTGATTGGATATTTTGTATCCGATCAGCAAAGTGCTTTTTATCAAACGGAAGCATTTACGAAGATGTTGAAATACGTACAGCACAACCCGAAAAGTTGTGTAATGAAAGAAAAGAAAACCAAAAACGGATTGCGCTTACTCATCACATTTATAAAAATTGATAGTGTACATAAAGCGTTAGAGACGTTACAGAAAGTTTAATGATAAAAAAGTGATACTTTAGTGATACAAAGTTTTACTTTTTTTTATATTTGTTGTTGTTGATACAACAAAAAATCCTGATAAGTTGCAGCTTACCAGGATATTAATTCTTAGTTATTTTTTTTAACTAAGAATCGGAAATAGGAAGAATTTTTTGGATAAATCCTTTTTCCTTTTTTGGTGATGTACCTGCAAAAGATGTACTCATATCCTTCAGGTGCATTTTTTAAATCACTCATAATTTGTGTTTTAAAAAAATTAAACTTACAAAAAACCTTGAATTTAAAATTCAAGGTTTTTGTATTAGAGATTATCTCTAACTCCTTTAGAGCATCACCAACTCTTTATTTTTTACGGGGCTTATCACAAATATCGGAAGACTTTATTTATATTAAAAGTGATACTTATTCACAAACTCCTTGAAGTTTTTAACATATTTTGCTTCTTAACTTATGAATAATGACTTTTGAACCACATATACAAAGTATATGTGGTTCAAGCTTATTTTAATAAATTTTTACTGTTTGCAAACCAACCACATTAAAAATCTATCAGGAATTATTTTAGCTACGTTATTTATCAGTACTTCAGGAGTACTAGGTAAGTATATTGCAATGCCTTCAGAAGTTATTGTGTGGTTTCGCTCGGTGTTTGCTATGGTAATTTTATACGTGTTTTGCCGATTTAAAAAGATTGATTTAACCATACAATCAAGAAGACATTTGTTTCCGTTTTTAATGGGCGGAATTTTTATGGGAGCACATTGGATTACATATTTCTACGCTTTAAAACTATCTAATGTAGCCATCGGAATGTTGTCGTTGTACACTTTTCCGGTAATGATTGCTTTTTTAGAACCGCTATTTTTAAAGATAAAATTCAACCCAATTCACATTGTATTAGGTCTAATGGTTTTATTAGGACTGTATATTCTAGCTCCTGAGTTTGATATTAAAAACACCCAAGTTCAAGGAGTATTGTTTGGCTTACTCTCTGCCCTATCGTATTCTATAAGAATTTTAATATTAAAGCAATACGTAATACAATACAACGGAGTAATGTTGATGTTTTATCAAACCGTAATCATTACAGTTTTATTAGTTCCAGTCTTATTTTTTATGGATGTTTCAGGATTTCAAGAGCAACTTCCCTATTTGTTATTATTAGCGTTGTTAACTACCGCTATTGGACATAGTTTAATGGTACATTCCTTACAGTTTTTCACCGCATCAACCGCAAGCATAATTAGTAGTATTCAACCTGTTTTCGGAATTATTTTAGCTTTTATTTTCCTAAAAGAAGTTCCCACGTGGAACACGTTTATCGGTGGAAGTTTAATTTTAGCAACGGTTGTAATTGAGAGTATTCGAAGCAGAAAGAATTAATATAATTTTTGCTGCTGTTGAATGATGGTTTTCATACTCACATCTTCATAATTTCTACGAACAAACGTTAGTGCGCTATCTAGGATTTCTCCCATTCCATCACTATCTCTAAAGTTAATATCCCCAGTAAAATCAAAAATCTCTGTTTTTAATCGTTCAATATTCTTTGGAATTGAAATATTATCAGCTTTCATAGCTTTAATCAGGCGATTTAGACGTGTACGCGACCCTAAAATTCTTTTGGCTACAATAGAACGTTCTTCTAACTGATACTGTTCTATAGATGATGAGGTAAGTTTATCTGCTACTAATTGAACCATTTTTAGGTTTTCTTTAAAAAATTGCGGATAATACACTTTAAACTTCCCTTCGTAACACTGCTGATCAAAATCTATTGGGCGGATTTTATACACGACATTTTCAAAATCGTGTGTAGGTACTACAACGTAGTTGTACGAACGCATATCTCCTAGCAAACGAATCATACAACGCTCGTTGAACTTAACAAACTCTTTGGCTATTTGCGCCTTTTCAATTTCAATACAATTATCTAAATAATCGTTGATAAACACATCCCCTGGAATTCCAGAAATATGCTCTTCAATTAAGGTGTCTTGATAGACTAAAAAGTTCAAGTTATACGGCGATAAAATATCTTCAAGTTCTAAACCGTAAATACGAGACGCATCGGTTTTTTTTACATAAAAATACGTGTAGTTATCATTCAAAATATTTCGAACCTTTACTCGAAAAGGCTTTGAATTTCCGAAGGTACAATAATCAACAGCATCAATGTTTAAGTGTTGTATACTGGCATCAGAACCGTTAGAATGTAGGATGTTATAGATTTTTTTTAGGCTCAAATCTATTTCTTCTCGCTCAAACTCATTGTAATATACACGCACCCACAAGGTATCATTTTCGTGTTTATCATATACAACGATTGACCCTTGAAAACGCAATAAATCATCATAAAAAATAGGAATTTGAATCGTTCGGTTATGTCTATTCAAATAATTTCCTAGCTTTTTAGTAACGGGAAACGCTGGTTTTTTTTGTGATATAAGTTTGTTTTCTGAAGTCATATAAAAACCTTTTTTCAAAGATACTTGAATTTATTTCTTTGGAATAATATTTGTTGATTCTTAACAAAACTATTGGTAATCGCACTGCGATTAAACTTCAAACATTTTACCAGGTAAGGGTTTTACAACGCCTTTTAATTCCAATTGAATTAAGATAGAGGATAGTTGATAAATAGGCAATTCACAATTAATAGCAATATCATCTAACATTTGCTTACCGTTTTGTTGTAAATAATCATAGATTTTTTGTTCGACTTCATTCAAATCAACAAAAAGTTTGTTTTGAATGGGTGCCGAGGCTCTCGGTATGTCCCAATTAAGCATTTTTATAATATCTTCAGCAGAAGTGAGTATATGTGCTTGGTTATTTTTGATGAGGTTATTGCAGCCTTTACTATATACATCTGTAGCCCTTCCTGACAGAGCAAACACATCTCGGTTGTAAGAGTTGGCAATGTCAGCAGTAACTAGTGACCCTCCTTTTTCAGCAGATTCAATAATGATGGTTGCTTTTGAGAGTCCAGCCACAATACGATTTCGCTTTAGAAAATTTTCCCTCATAGGCTGTTCATCGTGCCAGAATTCGGTAATGAATCCACCATAGTTATTTACTTCATGAATATATTTTTTATGTGTTTTCGGATAAATTTCTTCCAAACCATGCGCTAAAACAGCAATGGTTTGCAAGTTGTTTTTTATAGCGACTTTATGCGCACAGATGTCTACTCCATAGGCAAATCCACTAACAATTATCGGATTGTATTCTTTTAGTTCTTCAATTAACTGATTACAAAAATCGCGTCCGTAGGAACTCATGTTTCGAGTACCGACTATCGAAATGATTTTATCATTGTTAAGGTTGAGGTTCCCATCTTTAAAAATAAGAATGGGAGCATCGACACAATGTTTTAAATTTTGCGGATAATCATCATCTAAAAAATACGAAAAAGCAATATTGTTTTGTTGAATATAGTTGAGCTCCTTCTCTGCCCTTTTCAAGTTATTATCATCAAAAAGATGCTGAGTTACCTGCGTTCCAATTCCGTTGATTTTATGTAACACATGTGGTTTTTCTTTAAATACATTTTCAACATTTCCAACAGCAGTAATTAACTTTTTTGCTAAGATATCACCTACATTTTTAGTAGCCTGTAATCGTAGTACAGCAAGCAGTTTTTCAGAATTCATATAGCAATAATTTGATTATCAATATACAAAAATCTGTTAATAAAAATTGTACAATCACTTGAAACTATACATTGAAAAAGCTATATTTGTTCTTATGACATTAGCCAACTACATCAACGATTTATTATATAGATACGACTGCGTAATTGTTCCTAATTTTGGAGGATTTGTAACCAATACCATTGGTGCAAGGGTAAATACTACCACTCACACTTTTTATCCACCAAAAAAACAATTAACTTTTAATGCGTATTTACAGCATAATGATGGGTTATTGGCTAACTATATTGCTTCTGACAAAAATATTTCTTTTGAAGAAGCTACTACTTTTATTGCAAGTGAAGTTGCTGAGTGGAATAAAAACTTAAAAACGACTTCTGTTGAAGTTGCTTCAGTTGGAAGTTTAGCATTAAATAACGCTGGTCAAGTAGTTTTTGAACCAAACCTTACAAGTAATTTCTTAACAGAATCTTTTGGATTAGCTGAGGTTACTACTCCTTCGGTAGAGAGAGTAAAAGAAGTAACTGTAAAACCTTTACCTGTTGTTTTTGAAGAGAAAAGCAAAACTATTCCTTTATATATAAGAAGAGCAGCGGTAGCTGCAGTATTTGTAGGAGTTGCGTATGTAGGTTGGAATGGAGTTCAGAATCAACAACAGCAAGAATTATTGGCTAATCAAGAAGAGTCGGTACAAAAGAAAATTCAATCGGCTACTTTTGTGATTGAAAATCCGTTACCAACGATTAATTTAAACGTTAGCAAAGAGGCTAAGAACTTTCATATTATTGCAGGTGCTTTTCAAGATGTACACAATGCTGAAAACAAATTAGCAGAGTTACAAAACAAAGGATATGAAGCTACGATTCTTGGAAAAAACAAGTTTGGACTAACTCAAGTAGCTTTTGCTAGTTATGCAACCAAAGAAGAAGCTAGAAAAGCCTTAGAAATCATCAAAGAAAAGGTAAGCGAAGACGCTTGGTTGTTGGCTAAATAAACCCAATTTATTATAGGTAGATTTTTTTCTTGCTGTATCTTTGCATCAAAATGTAATTGATGAGAGCAAAAACACCTAGCGAATCGTTAACGGTACTTACCGATCTTGTATTACCAGGAGAAACCAATTATTTAGACAATCTTTTTGGAGGAGAGTTATTAGCTCGTATGGATAGAGCTTGTAGTATTGCTGCACGCCGTCATTCGAGAAGAATTGTAGTAACAGCTTCTGTAAACCACGTAGCTTTTTCAAAATCAGTTCCTGTAGGAAGTGTGGTTACTTTAGAAGCAAAAGTTTCTCGAGCGTTTAAATCTTCAATGGAGATTTATGTTGATGTTTGGATTGAAGACCGTCAATCTGGTGAAAAAACAAAAGTTAACGAAGGAATTTATACGTTTGTTGCGGTTGATGAAACAGGAAAGCCTGTACCAATCCCACAAATTGAACCAGAAACAGAGTTAGAGAAAAAACGATATGAAGCTGCTTTACGAAGAAAGCAATTAAGCTTGGTTTTAGCGGGTAAAATGGATCCTAAGGAAGCCATAGAGCTAAAATCTATTTTCATGGATTAAACCACTTATATATCATCTACATTGCCGCTTTCAGATAAGAAAATGGCAATGTTTTTTGTGTTTTCAAACTGAGAAAAGATAATAATCATAATTACGGTAATAGGTACCGAAAGTATCATTCCTGTAATTCCCCAAATTTCTCCCCAAACAGCTAGTGAAAGAATAGTAACTAGCGGACTTAAATTCAATGACTTTCCAAAAACTTTAGGCTCTACAACATTTCCTACGACTACCTGAATAGCACCAACGGCAAATACAACGATTAAAAAGGGAGTGAATTCTCCAAACTGTATCAAACAAAAAATAGCAGGAAAAGCTGTAGCTACTAACGACCCGATAGTTGGAATGTAGTTTAATAAAAAGATAAGAAAGGCCCAAAACGGAGCGCCATCTACTCCAACCATTAGTAAAACAAAATAACTTAAAAAACCTGTTAATAAACTTACATACGTTTTTAAACGTAAATAGTTAGAAATAGAGCTTTCTACCTTTTTTAAGATAAATTGAAAGCTTTTTGAACTTCCTTCATGATTAGAGAATACACGTTGTAGTTTTAGCTTAAAATTACTTTCCTCTAAGAAGATAAATAAGGCATAAATAATAATCATAAAGGTATCGCCTAGCAAACTACTAATTCCGTTGGCGATATCGCCTAAAACAGAGCCGTAATCAAAATCTCCTACTACCGATTTTACTGAAGTGATGATATCAATATGAAAAAAAGTATCTAAACTTTTGATGATAGCATCAACATTGGGTTCATACTTCGAATAAGATGTGGTTAAATTGGAAATACTATTGGTAATAATTTCAGAAACAAACCCGAAACCTAAAACAATAAGACTAAACACAAACACATTACTCAACCAAAAAGGAATAAATCGTTTAGCAAAAGGGATTTTATAAATAGTTTTTCGAATTTCTCTTGTTAAAAACCAAAAAATAAGTGCGAAAATGAAAGGAATTAAAATTCCTTTTCCGATAACTAAGGTAGCTAAAACAGCTACGGTTACGATAATAAAGTTGGCAGCGTTTTTCATGGTTATTATGAACGAATCCAATGTGAAGGATTCAATCGGTCTTTGTTTTTATACAGCATAAAACTAAGTTGTGTTTTACCAGTAATTTTATCAGTAAAAACTTTCCCTAATTTATCACCTGTTTTTACAGTTTCTCCTTTTTTAACATATACTTCTTTTAGTTTATTATAAGCAGAAATATAGTTACCGTGTTGTATTAAAACAGATTTTTTACCATCAGGATGTAATTGAATGACCAATACCTTTCCGTTAAAAATACTTTTTACATCGGTATTTGCTTTGGTTGCGATATATAATCCGTGACTGTTGATTTTAATTCCGGGAAAGGTTGGATGCGGTTGTACTCCATATTTTCTGGTAATAATACCATTAACAGGCCAAGGAAGATTACCTTTATTTTGTTCAAAATTAGCTAATAAGGCTTTTTCTTCAGCATTTAAAATAAACCCAGAACTACTCGTTTTACCTTTATCGGTTTTTTTACCTTTATTAGCTTTGGCAATAGCGTCTCTAATTAACTTGTCAATTTTAGCAGCAATTCTTTTTTCTTCTTTTTGCTTTTGTTGTAGTTCGTTTTTATATTTTTTTTCTTCCTTTTTAATTTTTGAAATCAGTTGTTCTTGATCTTTTTTGTCTTCTTCAATTTCTTTTTTCTGATTTTTCTCATCAGAAAGTAACGCCTCTTTTGTTTTTCTTTGCACAATTAACGAATCGTTTAATTGCTCAATTTCTTTGGCTTTTACAACAATTTCTTCTCCTTGTTTTCGTCTAAAATCACTGTATTGTTGCATGTATTTTAAACGTTTGTAAGCTTGATAAAAGCTTTCAGAAGAAAGTAAAAACATGGTTTTGCTTTGTTGCGATTTACTTTTGTATGATTTTACAACCATATCAGCATAATCAGCTTTTAGTTTAGCCAATTCATCGTTGTATTTTTTAAGCTCTTTTTCGTTTGATTTAATTTCTAAAGACAAGGCTTTCGACTCTAACTCTATCGTTTCAATTAAGCGTTCACGTACCGTAATTTTTTGGCTTAAATCTTTTAAATCGTCTAAAGCGTTACTTTTCTTTTTGTTGGTTTTAATGATAAGACTGTTAACCTGTTGTATTTCATTTTGAAGTTTTTTTCGCTTATTCTCAAGTTCTTTTCTACTTTGACCAAAAGAAGAAAGTCCGATAAAAAACAGGCATAAAAAGATGTAATAAACAGAGTGCTTCATTATAATTGAATTTCTTTATATCCGTTAGGAATAGTAAAATCTACATTTAATTTTGTGTTGTATTCAACCGAACGCGTATGAATATCAATAATAGTAAACTTATTATTTTCTTTAGCTTGTATGTTAATTTTTTCAGGGAATAAAGTACTATTTTTTTTAGAATATTTAAGATAACTAATATCTAAGCGTTGATTTTTTAGTGGATTTACAACTGATTGTTTGTTGAGTTTAAAATGCAAAGGGTTGATGTAAAAAAACAAATCGAACAATTCTGATTGCTTTTTTGGAGATAATTGATATGAGTTTTCATTAATAGTTACTTCTTGACGTTCAGACTTTACATCAACTAAAGCTTCGCCTAATAACATGTTTTGTAATTGTTGAAAATTAATATCGGTTCCTAACAGTTCTTTTAACATGGAAAAATCTCCATCAAAAAAATTCTTTTTATAAGGAGAGTAAAATTGTACTTTGGTTGGGGTAATTTTAGCTTTAAAAACGGTAATCATTTTAGATCCTTTCAACCAAATAACCTCATCTTTTTTAATTTTCATACGAACAGAAAAACCAACATTTTCCCTGTTATCTTTATAATTAACCTTTAATCTAGCATCAATTGTTTCTTTATCAAAGTTTGCAGAGCTATGTTTTTTCGCAACTTTTCGAGCAGAAAGTTCTTTAATAGCTGTGCTACTAGTAACATTTTTGGTAGACTTACAAGAGGTAAGGCCTAAGAATACTATAAGTAAAAGAGTGATGTATCTCATATAATTTATACTAACGATGCTAGTTTACTTTAAAATTTTTGCGGCTTTATTTTTGTAAGAATTTGATTTTTTAATATCGTTTAATCCATGATAAGACCTTGCCATTTCTAAATAAAACTTTGCTTCTATTTCGTTATTGTCAATAACAAAATCAATGCCGTTTTGTAAGCTTACTAATGCTTTTTTAAAATTTTTGCTATTATTATATGCTTTACCATTCATTAAGTAAACAAAAGGCTGTGCAGGAAAAAGCGTCAATCCCTCTTCACTGTACTTTAATAAATCAGAATTATTTTCGGTAGCTAACTCTTCCAGTAAAGTTTTTAAATTAATAAATGACCTTTCTTTTTCAAAAAGCGATTTAGAATCTACATTTTCAGATATTTTATTTGAGGCAACTACTTTTACCGTACGAGCAATTAAGTTTTCTTCAATTTTACGTAGCTGAGCGTTTAATAATTTTGCCTCTCTTAATTCAGATAAGACAGTTTTAGCAGCGTCAACATCTTTGTTTTGAAGATGTAAATAAACCAAAACTTGTTTTTTCTTAGGGTATTTTTCTGCAATTTTTTGTTGTGTGATTATGGCATCTTCAAAATTAGCAAGCTTTCTTAAGATGGTGACTTTATGTTCTAACATCCATAAATTACTAGGATCATTAGTTAAGGCCATATCAATATAGCTTAAAGCTTCAGGGTTTCTGCCTAAGCTTGTGTAGTTTTTAGAAAGTTCAAATAAAACAGCGGTATTATTAGGAAGTATTTTATTGCACTTTTCTAAATGTTCAATAGCATTTTTGTAATTGAAAATAGCTTTGTCTGAAAGTGCTTTGAAAAAGTGCTGTTGAAACTCAAAATTGTTTCTTTCGTTAACATCCACAGCAGAAGGAATGCTATCTTGTGCATTTAAAAAGGAAGAAAAAAGAAGAAAGAAAAAAAACAATAGTGTTTTAGAAAAAAGACTGTTCTTTCTTCTCTTTTCTCTAGAGGTTTTATGTAAGCTCTGTATAATCACCTATACTTACCGATGTATAATTAGCATTGTATTTTGCGTGGTTACCAATCATTGCATTATCTAAATTGGCATTTGAAATATGCACATTTGTTTGAATTAAAGAGTTTGTTATTGTTGAGTTTTCAACAACACTATTTTCTCCAATTGAAACATAAGGACCAATTTTAGTGTTTTTTAACACTACATTTTTTCCAACATAACATGGCTGAATAATTTCAGCGTTCTCTAATACAACGTCTTCAGACACTAAATTGTTGCCATCAGCTTGTTCAAAACCTAAAACTTGCTTGTTAGTATCTACAGTTGGATCTTTTTTACCACAATCCATCCAAGTATTTACTTTACCAGGAATAAACTTAGCTCCTTTTACTTTTAAAGCTTCAAGAGCTTCAGTTAATTGATATTCACCAGAAGGTCTGATATCGTTATCAATTAAGTATTTTATTTCTTCAAGTAACTTGTCAGCATCTTTAAAGTAATAAATACCAATAATAGCTAAATCAGAGACAAATTCTTTAGGTTTTTCAACAAAATCAGTAATAAAACCGTCTTTTAATTTTACCACACCAAAAGCGCTTGGATCTTCTACTTGCTTCACCCAAATAGCCCCATCAGCATTAGCGTCTAAGGTAAAGTCAGCCTTAAATAATGTATCAGCAAAAGCGACAACGCAAGAACCACCTAATGATTCTTTAGCACAGTAAATAGCGTGTGCAGTTCCTAATGCTTCTTCTTGTACGTATACAGAACCTTTTGCACCTAAATTTTCTGCTATTTTTATTAATTTATCTTTTGTGTCAGCAGGAAATCCTTTGGCAGCAGGCCCAATTATAAAAGCAATTTCCTCTATAGGTTGGTCTACAACAGAAGTAATATCTTCCACTAATCGCTGTACAATTGATTTACCAGCAATAACTGTTAATGGCTTAGGAGTTGTTAATGTATGGGGTCTTAAACGAGACCCAATTCCAGCCATTGGTACTATAATCTTCATATTCTCTTTTTTCGTTTTTAACGGTGCAATATACCATTAATAACGCAGTGAAAAAAGTTATAGCCCTTTTGGAATGGCTTCGATTAATGTTTGGGTATATTTTGTCTTTGGATGTTGATAAATTTCGTCTGCATCAGCAATCTCTTCTACCCTACCTTTGTTCATTACAACCAATTGATCGGCCATATATTTTACGACAGATAAATCATGAGAAATGAATATGTAAGTAAAATTAAATTCTGATTTTAATTGGTTTAATAAATTTAACACTTGAGCTTGTACAGATACGTCCAGAGCCGAAACAGATTCGTCACAAATAATTAGTTTGGGTTGTAAAGCAATAGCACGAGCAATTCCTATACGTTGACGCTGACCACCTGAAAATTCATGTGGGTATCGGTTAAAATGAGATGCTTCTAAACCTACTTTTTCTAACAAATTACACACATATTCTTTTCGCTCATTGTTCGAGTTAAGTATGTGATGAACCTTCATTGGTTCTAAAATCGCGTTACCTACTGTAATTCTCGGATTCAAAGAAGAAAACGGATCTTGAAATATAATTTGGATATCTTTTCGGAGTTTTTTAAAAGCCGATTTTGAAAGTTTCGTAATGTCAGTGCCCTTGTATAAAATACTTCCAGAAGTAGCTTTTTCTAGTTGTAAAATAGTTCTGCTTAAAGTGGTTTTTCCACAGCCACTCTCTCCTACTAGTCCTAATGTTTCTCCTTCATAAATTTTAAAAGACACATCATTGACTGCTTTCACAATAGCTGGTTTTGAAAACCATGAAGCATTACTAATAAAATCTTTATGCAAATTTATAATTTCTAGTAAAGGAGGGCGCCTGTATATTTTTTGATGAAAAGCATTGCGCTCTTCATCTGTATAAATTGTAGAATCTATAGTTTCGTTGATAAAGTCACTAACTGTAGGTAGGGTTTTTAGTCGTTTTTTAGTATTGGGTTTCGAATTGATTAAAGCCTTGGTATAACTTTTCTTTGGATGTAAAAAAACATGGTTAGCACTACCCTTTTCTACTATTTTTCCTTTATGCATAACAACGACAGAATCTGCAATTTCAGAAACTAATGCTAAATCGTGAGAAATAAAAATAATTCCCATTTCAAATTCTTGTTGTAATTCTTTTAATAAAGAAATTATTTCTTTTTGTACAGTAACATCCAATGCTGTAGTAGGTTCATCAGCAATTAAAAGTTGAGGTTTACAAGCAATTGCCATAGCAATCATTACACGCTGTTTTTGTCCGCCGCTTATTTGATGCGGATATGAGTTATATATAGCCTCAGGTCTGGGAAGTTTTACTTTTGAAAACAAAGAAATAACTTCTTCTTTAATTTCTTGATTAGGTAACTGTGTATGTTGCTGTAACATTTCAGCAACTTGAAAACCACAAGTTAATGTTGGGTTTAAAGAACTCATGGGTTCTTGAAAAATCATGGCAATTTCATTACCTCGTATTTTTTGATAATCTTGCTCATTATAACCTAATAAAGGTTGTTGGTTAAAAAATAGATCACCTTTCACTGTAGCAGTTTTAGGAAGTAACCCTAAAATAGCTAAAGAACTTATTGATTTACCACTACCACTCTCGCCTACGATTCCTAATGTTTTATTTTTTTCAACATTAAAAGATACTTGTTGAACTAAAGGCTGAGAGTTTTTAAAGGATATTTCTAAGTTTTTAACTTCAAGCATTAATCATAAAATTTTAATAAAAATACAATTTATATTTCCATTACGCGTTTTCAGAAAGAGGATTTATCTTAACTGTTTGATAGGTAAGTAGTAATAGATTATCTTTTTTTCTTTCCTAAAAAAACCTAGTGTTTAACTGGGATAAAGGGTTGTTTTGGTTTTGTAAAAGAAACATAAACAGTTAATTAACTGTTTAAAAAACATCTTTTTTTATCTTTTTTTATATATTTGTCAATGTTTTAACAAATAATTAAGAGTTTTTATTTAAGGTTTAAGCTTAAAAAAGGCTCTTAAAGTTTTATTAATTCAACTAAAAACCCTTCAAAAATGAAAAACAAAATTACTCTAGCACTTCTGTGCTTATTTTTTGTTGGTGCTTCGTATGCCCAAGAAAAAAGAAACTGTCACTCAATGGAAAACCTTGAGTACAGACAATCCCTTAATCCTTCTTTAAAAAGCAAAATGCAAGAAATTGAGTCTTTTACTCAAAAAAGAATTGCAGAAAAGAAGAACTACCAAGGAAAAATAGTAGGAAATATTATTCAAATCCCAGTAGTTGTACACGTTATTTATAGTAATTCACAAGAAAACATCAGTGTGGCACAAATTCAATCACAAATTGATGTTTTAAATGAAGATTACAGAAGAACGAACTCAGATAAAACAAATAAGTGGTCTCAAGCAGCAGATACTGAAATAGAGTTTTATTTAGCTCAAGTAGACCCAAATGGTAATCCAACAACTGGTATTACAAGAAAGTCATCATCTAAAACTTCATGGGGAACTAATGATGCGATGAAAAAATCATCACAAGGAGGAGTAGACCCATGGGATGCTTCAGAATACCTTAACATGTGGGTATGTAATATTGGTGGTGGAATCTTAGGATATGCACAATTTCCAGGAGGTAGCGCTGCTACTGATGGAGTTGTAATGAGTCCACAATATTTTGGTAGTTCAGATAAAGGATCAGGTTTCTATTTATCATCTCCATTTGACAAAGGAAGAACAACTACTCACGAAGTAGGTCACTTTTTAAACCTTAGACACATCTGGGGTGATGGTGGTTGTGGTGTTGACGATTTTGTTTCTGATACTCCAGAATCTGATGCTGCAAACTACGGATGTGCTTCAAGTCACTCTTCTTGTGGATCAGCAGATATGGTTGAAAACTACATGGATTACTCTGATGATACTTGTATGAACCTATTTACTTTAGGTCAAAAAAATAGAATGCGTGCTGTTTTAGAGTCAGGAGGAGTACGTAGAAGTTTAGCTTTATCAGATAAAACAGGAGGTTCTACTTCATGTACAGCAACGGTACCAACAGGTGTAACTGTATCTAGTATTACTTCTTCAGGAGCATCAGTATCTTGGACAGCAGTTTCAGGAGCTACATACGATGTAAGATATCGTCAAACAGGAACTTCATCATGGACAACTAATGCGGTTTCAGGAACTTCAACATCTTTAAGCGGATTATCAGCATCTACTCAATATGAAGTACAAGTACGTAGTAAATGTTCTGATGGTTCAAATTCAGCATATAGTGCTTCTTCAACTTTTACTACTCCAGCAGTTACTATTACTTATTGTTCATCAAAAGGAAATAGTGTTTCTGATGAATATATTGGAAGAGTACAATTAGGAACTATTGATAATAGTACTGGAGGGGGAAATGGTTATTCTGACCATACAGCTATTTCAACGAACTTAGCAAAAGGAACTTCTCATACTATTACTATTACACCAACTTGGACAGGAACAACATATAACGAAGGTTATGGTGTTTGGATAGATTATAATCAAGATGGAGATTTTTCTGATTCAGGAGAAACTGTTTGGACAAAGGCTGCTTCTAAAGATACACCTGTTAGTACATCTTTTACAGTGCCGGCTTCTGCTACAGATGGAGCAACAAGAATGCGTATAGTTTTAAAATACAATGCAGTACCAACGGCATGTGAAGCTTCATTTTCTTATGGAGAAGTAGAAGACTATACAGTAGTAATTGGAGCAGGAACAGCAGATATAACAGCACCAACAGCACCAACAAACTTAGCAGCTTCTAGTGTAACACAAACTTCTTTAACATTAAACTGGTCAGCATCTACTGATAACGTTGGAGTAACTGGTTATGATGTTTATCAAGGAACTACCAATATTGGTTCTGTAACAGGAACTACAACAAATGTAACAGGATTAACAGCAGCGACATCATATACTTTTTCAGTAAGAGCAAAAGATGCAGCAGGAAATGTTTCTGCTTCTAGTAGTGCAATAAACGTAACAACTTTATCAAACTCAGTTTCATACTGTGAATCAAAAGGAAACAACTCTTCTTATGAGTGGATTGATAATGTTGAGTTAGGAGGAATGACTAATGCAACTGGAGATAATGGAGGATATGCTGATTTTACTTCAAAAACAGCAACCTTAGCAGTAGGAAGCTCAAATCAGATGATTATAAGTGCAGGATTTAGTAGTTCTTCATATACAGAGTATTGGGCTGTTTGGATTGATTTTAATCAAAATGGAACATTTGAGAGTAGTGAAAAAGTTGTAACAGGATCTTCATCAAGTGCCAACAATTTAACAGCCACAGTTAATGTGCCAGCAGGAGCAACTTTAGGAACAACAAGAATGCGTGTTTCTATGAAATATAATTCTGCGCAAACAGCTTGCGAAACTTTTTCGTATGGTGAAGTAGAAGATTATTCTGTAAATATTGTTTCGAGTGCAAGACAAGAAAATTCAACTTTTGTTGACGCTGAAAAGTTAGGAAATGAGCACAGTTCTGATTTAATGGTATATCCTAACCCATCTGAAGATTTTGTGCAAGTTAAATTAGCTTCTAAAGCTGAAAATATGACGTATAGAATCGTAAACCCTAGAGGAGGAGTTTTAAAGTCAGGTGTTTTAAGTACTTTAAATTTAGACGTTTCAAAATTAAAAACAGGAATGTATATTTTAGAAGTTAATGATGGTCAAAAATTATTAAGAACTAAGTTAATGAAGAAGTAAAAGAAGATTCTTTTATTCTGATAAAACCCAAGCAATTTTGCTCGGGTTTTTTGTTTCTTTGCATAAAATTTTAGAGAATGAATTACCTATCAGTAGAAAACATAGCAAAATCGTATGGCGAAAAGGTCTTATTTGAAGATATTTCTTTTGGAATTAATAAAGACCAAAAAATAGCCTTTGTTGCTAAAAATGGTAGTGGAAAAACCTCTATTTTAAACATTATTGCAGGAAAAGATACACCAGATGAAGGCCAAGTTATCAGTAGAAAAGGAATTAATATTGCTTATCTAGCACAAGATGATGATTTGGATCCCGACTTAACTATAGAAGAAACTATTTTCTCTACAGAAAATACTATTCTTCCAATTATTCAGCAGTACGAAAAAGCATTGCAAAATCCTGATGATACTGAAAGCTATCAAAAAGCATTTGAGTTGATGGAGCAGCATAATGCGTGGGATTTTGAAACACAATACAAGCAAATTCTTTCTAAGTTAAAGCTTGATGATTTGTCACAAAAAGTAGGAAAGCTTTCTGGAGGACAAAAAAAACGACTGTCGTTAGCAATTATTCTAATTAATAAACCTGATTTATTAATACTTGATGAGCCAACCAACCATTTAGATTTGGAAATGATTGAGTGGTTAGAAGCATTTTTCGCTAAGGAAAAAATAACCTTATTCATGGTAACACACGATCGTTATTTTTTAGAACGTGTGTGTAATGAGATTATAGAATTAGATAACGGAAAACTATACAAATACAAAGGAAACTACTCATATTACCTTCAAAACAAAGAAGAACGATTAGCTTTAGAAGCAACGAACTTAAGCAAAGCAAAAAGCTTGTTTAAAAAAGAGCTGGATTGGATGCGTCGTCAGCCTAAAGCACGTACGACTAAATCTAAATCACGTATTGATGATTTTTTCCAAATTAAAGAAAAAGCACATCAACGAAGAAAAGAGCATGAAGTTCAGCTAGAAATTAACATGGAGCGTTTAGGAAGTAAAATAGTAGAGCTTCATAAACTAAAAAAGAACTTTGGAGATAAAGTTATTTTAGATGGATTTGACTATGTTTTTAAACGAGGAGAACGTATAGGAATCATCGGAAAAAACGGAACAGGGAAATCTTCTTTCTTAAACATACTAACAGGCAAAATTCCTGTAGATGGAGGTAAAGTAATTGTTGGAGAAACGGTAAAATTTGGTTACTACACTCAAAAAGGAATCCAAATAAAAGAAGGACAAAAAGTAATAGAAGTTATTAAAGAGTTTGGAGAAGAAATTCCGCTAACCAAAGGAAGAAGAATTTCTGCAGCTCAGTTATTAGAACGCTTTTTATTTGATAGAAAAAAACAATATGATTTTGTCGAAAAATTAAGTGGAGGAGAACAGAAGCGTTTGTACCTGTGTGCTGTTTTGATTCAAAACCCTAATTTTTTAATTCTTGATGAGCCTACCAACGATTTAGATGTGGTAACCCTAAATGTATTAGAAAGCTTCTTATTGGATTATCCAGGAAATTTAATGGTAGTATCGCACGACCGTTATTTTATGGATAAAATAGTTGATGGCTTATTTGTTTTTAAAGGAAATGGAGAAGTAGAAAATTTTCCAGGAAATTACTCTGATTACAGGGCATATGAAAGCTCGTTGCCACCAGAGCCTAAAGAAGAGAAAATAGTTGCTGAAAAACCAGAAAAAGCACCTCAAAAAGGAAAGTTAAGTTATAATGAGAAACGTGAGTTTGGTCAGTTAGAGGTTGATATTGAGAAGCTGCAAAAAAAGAAAGTAAACCTAGAAGCGCAATTTACCAATGGAGAAATAGCGATGGATGATATCAATGAAAAATCTTTAGAACTACAAGAAATTATAGAAAGTTTAGAAGAAAAAGAAGAACGTTGGTTTGAACTTTCAATGAAATTAGAGGGTTAAATTATCTAATTTGATTTTTTAACTGTTTAATTATAGTGTTAAATTCATTATTAGGTTTATGAGATGTTTCGTATTCCCAAGAACCACCATTTTTTAAATAAATTTTTAAAATCCATGGGTCTTGAGGCATGAAGATTTTAGCTCTAATTGAAAAAATTAAATAGAGTTTAGAGATCCAATTATCGTGTTGGCTTTTATATCTTATTTCTTTTTTCATACACTAATAATATCAATTTTGTCTACCAAAGGCTTGTTCAAAAAGCGCAATAGTAATTGAGCTACGGCTACTGTATCGCGTTCGCAGTACTCAACAATGCGAGAAAGATTTTTTTCTTGGTAGTATACGTTGGCAACTTCGCTGCCATCAATATCTTGTTTAGGTGAGGGAATTCCTAAAATAGCGGTGAGTAATTTTAAAGAAGTATAGTGTTTATAGTCGCCAAATTTCCATAAATCCATTGTGTCTATATGCGGAACTTCCCAAGGTTTTTTACCAAATAAATTGAGTTTATTAGGCAACTCAATTTGATTAATAATCATACGTCTTGCGATATACGGAAAATCAAATTCTTTACCATTATGAGCACATAATAAATGGTTTGGATGGTTAAAATGTGTATCTAACAAATTTTTAAAATCGACCAACAGTTTATGCTCATTGTCACCATAAAAAGAGGTAACTCGCAATTGACTTACACCTTTTCGTTCTACAAAATAACCTACAGAAATACAGATTATTTTTCCAAACTCAGCCCAAATACCTGCTCGATGGTAAAACTCTTCAGGAGTAAATTCATCTTTGCGTTGGTATAGTGTTTTCAAAGCATAGAGTTCTTGCATTTCAGGAGATAAATCAGCAAATAATTCCACTTCCGGAACTGTTTCTATATCTAAAAACAAAATGTTTTGTAAGTTGAGTTTATTCAGCATTTTTTTCTTTAATTAAAACATAAATAGTAGCATTAGATACGTATTCTTCTTTGGTATCATCATCAATATTTGATAAGCTAATACTTTGAAAAATAAGTTTTACATTCAACATTTTAAAATGCTGTTCAATGGTCATTAAATTAAGAGGTAAATTATAATTCAGTTCTTGATCTTTAAGTTTTTTAATCATTTCAGAACAATCAATTTCTCCTATCAAATCTTCTCCCGTGTAAATTTTTAAAATATTACTATTTTCAGTTAAAGTAAGTTGGTATTGATTTATAGAGTTTTTATTTTCGTGAAGGTTGATATATAAACGCTTTAAAAAATCATAGTTTTTAAGATCTAAAGTTATATTAAAATCGTCTAAATTATAATAATAGGCTCTGTATGGCTTCTCAGGTTTATCAGTTACTTTAATATCTAAGCTATCCATTAATTTTTCTTGTAGTTGCCAATGACTTTCAGTTTTAAATGTTGTTTTAGGGTTGTAGCCAATAATTGTTGTAACTTTCTCTAGCTCGTCTTTTTCATTTAGATAACGAATAATAGAGCGTAGTTGATTTTTTTTCTCAAAAGTGGTTGAAAACTCCGTGTTTTTTATATCGGTAAATACTTTTTCAAATTGTTGAACTTGGCTTTTAGTCGATACTGAAAAAGCACCCCAAAAACCAAAGGAAACTAACATGGTTATAATTGCTAGACTTAATGGGAATATTCTAATTTTTCGTTGTTTGCTAAAAATCATGTACAACGTCATTGCTAAAACCCAGAAAGCAAGAACAAGCACAAAATAGCGATTTTCGGTAATTCCGTATTCATTAATGCGTCTAAAAATAGCGACAAAAAGTAGTCCTATTAAAGGTAATAATAAGTAATAAAACCAAGGGTGAAACCTTCTAATAGTAAGTGAACTGATTGTTTTTTGAATAGGATTTATAAGTGTTTGAACTATAAAACCTAAAAAAGATAAAGCAATTACTAAATACGAAACCCATCCTTTAGGTAAGTTCCAATTAATAACAATTTTTAAACTGTATGCATATAAAATGATGAGGTATAAAATAACCAACGGAATTAAAATATATTTTACTAAAACCTCTAAAGGCTTGGTGTAGTTAATAGTAAGTTGGTTGTGAATATCTTTAGGAAAATCAGAAAGGTAAACCCATGTGTTTACAATTCCTATACAAATTACAAAGACTTGCAAAAAACGGTCTCCTTTAAAATTAACGTTAAACAAATGTTTAACCGCAAGCAAAGCTAATACAATTCCCAAATAAAGAATTAGTGAAAAGAATAGACTTCTAACAATAGATATAAAAACAGCTTTTAAATAGTTAAAGTAAGCCGATTTATCCCATTTTATAAAGAAAGGAGCAATCATAACAAACAAATGACCAACTATGAAATAAAGAAAGAAACGTATAATAGAATTTTTATCTATACGATATGCATCAATATCTATACTAAAATAGAATGCTGTTAAGAAGCAAAGGGGAATTAAAAATACCCAGTAATTTTTCTTTTTAAATTGATCTAGAAAAAAACGTGTGGCTATCAACCAACTGATTCCTAAAGCAAAAATTAGAATAATTATACCTGTAAAAATATCATCAAAAGTATCATTTTCGATAGAGAATAAAGTAAAAAATGTACCAATGATTGCCCAAGAAAGAGTTACAGGAAAACGGTTAAATGTATTTTTAGCTTTAGATACAATCTCACCAAGTGATGGAATGATTTTCATAGAATTTCTTTTTATAAAGATACAAAAACAAAGAAAAAATAGAAAGTATTGTGCTTTATGAGGTGTTTTTTTAAGAAAAAGTTTATTAAATATTAAATGAACGTTAAGTTAAGCATGTGTATCAAGGGTTTATTATTTTATGATTACTTTTGGGTAACATAATATAAAGAACTATGAATACTAGCGATATTAAAATTCTACTAGTAGATGATGAACCAGATATTTTAGAAATTGTAGGATACAATTTAAAATCGGAAGGATATCAGGTTTTTACTGCCAATAACGGGGCAGAAGCTGTAAAAACAGCAAAGAAAGTTACTCCACATTTAATTTTACTAGATATAATGATGCCAGAAATGGATGGTATCGAAGCTTGTGAAAAAATTAGAAATATAAAATCTTTAGAAGACGTTTTAATTTCTTTTTTAACTGCTAGAGGTGAAGATTATTCACAAGTAGCTGGTTTTGATGCAGGAGCTGATGATTACATTACAAAACCTGTTAAACCAAAAGTGTTAATTAGCAAGGTAAAATCGTTATTACGTCGTTTAAAAACAGAAGAAAAAGCAGATACAACTACCAAAATAGGAGATATTGTTATCAACAGAGATGAGTATGTTGTTTTTAAAGGAGAAGAAAAAATAGCATTACCAAGAAAAGAGTTTGAACTATTTTCTTTACTAACTTCAAAACCAGGAAAAGTATTTAAAAGAGAAGTAATTTTAGATAGTGTTTGGGGTAATGAAGTAGTTGTTGGTGGTAGAACTATTGATGTACACATTCGTAAACTACGCGAAAAAATAGGAGATAACTATTTTAAAACGGTAAAAGGAGTGGGATATAAGTTTGTGCTAGACGAAACAGACAAATAATTTTTGAACTCAAAAAATAATAAGTAGATTGCTAGCTAGCAATCTATTTTTTTATCTATGGTAAAAATAAAAAAAACATACAGATACGCCCTCTGGTCGGCATTCTACTCAACGCTATTATCTTTAATAATAGCTGTGTTATCGTACCTGTTTTTAGTTAATATTTTAGGAATTGGCGCAGTTATCGTTTTTGGTATTGCCATGTTTATTGTGTCGTTTTTTGTAATACAATATCGAGCAGAACATTTTATTTACCAACGTGTAAGAAAGATGTATGAAGATATTTCTATTTTAGATATCAACGATTTAAAAAGAAAAAAGGTAACAACAGATGTAGAAGAACTTACCAAAAGTGTACAAGAATACGTTGAAGGAAAAAGTGAAGAAATAGCCCATTTAACTCAGCGAGATTCTTTTAGACGTGATTTCTTAGGAAACGTAGCACATGAGCTAAAAACACCATTATTTACGGTACAAGGATACATTTTAACATTGTTAGAAGGAGCTGCTGAGGATAAAGAAATCCTAGCTAAGTATTTAGACAGAGCAAACAAAGGTGTAGAACGATTAACCTCTATTGTAAAAGACTTAGATATGATTGCTAAGTTAGAAACGGAGGGGATGAAGATGAACATGAAAACATTCAACATTATTGAGTTGATTCAAAATGTATTTGATTTGTTTGAAATGAAAGCTAAAAAGAGAAACATAACACTACGTTTCGATCGCGTGTATGATTTTCCTCATTTAGTAAAAGGAGATGTTGAACGAATTGAGCAAGTATTAATCAATTTAGTGGTAAACTCAATAAAATATGGTAGAGTAGGTGGTGTAACCACCGTAAGTGTTGAACCATATAATCAGAATAAGTTTATTATTAAAATAAACGATAATGGTGAAGGAATTAAACAAGAACACCTTTCACGTTTATTTGAACGTTTTTATCGTGTAGATCAAAGTAGATCTCGTGAACAAGGAGGTTCAGGATTAGGACTTTCAATCGTAAAACATATTATTGAAGCACATAACGAAACCATTCTTTTAAAGAGTAAATATGGAGAAGGTTCCGAGTTTTCGTTTACTTTAGAAAAGGCAATGAAATAAAAAAAAGGAGTTGGTTACCAACTCCTTTTTTTATTATTATTTTAAATCGAATCCGATATCTTTTCGATAATTCATTTTATCAAAAGATATTTTGTCGATGCTTTTATACGATTTTTCTAAAGCTTCATCCATAGAGTCTCCAAAAGAAGTAATTGCCATAACACGCCCACCGCTCGTAACAACTTTACCGTCTTTTAAAGTGGTTCCTGCATGAAAAACGATAGAATCATCTACAGTATTAAAACCTGTAATTTCTTTTCCTTTTTCATAAGCTTCAGGATATCCACCCGAAACTAACATCACAGTCGTTGCTGTTTGTGGGGTAACTTCGTATGATTTATCTCCTAAGGTTTGCGTAGCAACACCTTCAAATAAATCTAGTAAGTCTGATTGAATACGTGGTAACACCACTTCAGTTTCAGGATCTCCCATACGAACATTATACTCAACTACAGATGGATTTCCGTTATCGTTCATCAATCCGATAAAAATAAACCCTCTATAATCTATTCCATCTTTTTGTAAACCGTCTATTGTTGGTTTAACGACCAATTCTTCCACTTTCGTTAAAAAATCATCCGTTGCAAAAGGAACAGGAGAAATAGCTCCCATACCGCCTGTATTTAGTCCTGTATCACCTTCTCCAATACGTTTGTAATCTTTAGCAGAAGGTAAAATTTTATAATTCTTTCCATCTGTTAATACGAAAACAGATAATTCTATTCCTTTTAAAAATTCTTCAATAACTACAGTTGATGAAGCACTTCCAAACTTTTGATTAGAAAGCATTTCTTCTAACTCAGCTTTTGCCTCCTCTAAGTCATTTAAAATTAAAACTCCCTTTCCAGCAGCTAATCCGTCAGCTTTCAATACATACGGAGCATCTAATGTTTCTAAGAATTTTTTTCCTTCAGCTAAAGTATCAGTAGTAAAAGATTGGTAGCGAGCTGTTGGAATATTATGTTTTTCCATAAACTGCTTCGAAAAATCTTTACTTCCTTCTAATAAAGCACCGTCTTTTTTAGGTCCAATTACAGGGATGTTTTTTAACTCTTCATCTGCTAAGAAAAAGTCGTGAACCCCTTCTACTAAAGGAGCTTCAGGGCCTACAACTACCATATTAATATCGTGTTGTAAAACAGTTTCTTTTACCTGTGCAAAATCAGTTGGATTGATAGCTAAATTCGTAGCAATAGCATCAGTTCCTGCGTTACCTGGAGCAACATAAAGGTTGCTGATTTTAGTACTTTCTGAAAGTTTTTTAGCAAAGGCGTGTTCTCTACCGCCCGATCCTAAAATTAGAATATTCATTGTTGTGTGTTGTTGTATTGTGAGTGCAAATATAAAATAAGAAAAAAGGCTATGAGCAAAACCTGTCTTTAAAATTGTAGAAAAAACAAAAAAGGCCTCTTTTTGAACAAAAGGAGCCTTTTTTTATTATTTCATTGTCGCTTTGCAACTAAAATATTTGCTCTAGTATTTTTTGTGTAATAGCGTAAGTTGGTGTTACTCCGCTCATTCCAAGTCCGCCAGAAGCAAGTGTAGCACCAGTTTCTAGAGGATTATCAGAAGCATAGTAAGCGTAGCGTACTTTCACATTTTCTGAAATATTACCTCTAATTTTTGAGGCAGATTGAATCGCTTTTTGATAATGCGCTCCTTCCATTTCTAGTCCGATTACATCCCAAGTAGAATCATGGAAGAATCGTAATAAATCTTTATTTTGTAATGATGTTCCTAATACAGTAATCATAGCTCCATCAAAAACTTGAACTCCAAAGCCTTCTAAATCTTCTTTTGATAATTCGTTTTTAAATGGATAGTTATCAGCAGTACCTTCAAAAATATGTGAAGAAGGAATCATAATATCTCCTTTACCACCTTCTAAAATACCAGCTTTACCCATAATTGAAACAGACTGAACATCTAGATGAATTTTATCTCCTTTTGTTTTGTATGGCTTTAAAAGTTCGTCCATAGTTTCAAAAGCCTGTTCACCAAATGCATAATCCATTACAATAATTACAGGTTTTTCTCCAACTGAATTTACTTTGTTAAAAGAGTTGGTGTCAAAATCAATTTTATCAGTGTCAATAACTTGTACATTAATGTTGGTTCCTGAAGTATCTTTGATATAAATCAACCCGTTTTCAGAAGCATAATTTTTTACAGCAGATTGTAAAGCGCTACTGTTAGAGTTACTTAACAATTCAAATAACTGAAAATCTTTGTGTTTTTTAGCTTCTTTAGGTAACGCGTTTTTACCATAAATACTGTTCATTACACTGTGCATGTTTGCACTAATAATATGGATAGGACGCTCTATTAGTCCGTTATCTAACAAGACTTTTTTGATATTATTTGCCCATAATTCACCGTAATAATGATGTCCGATTTCTTCAGTTAACACCGAGCTGAATTTTATGGAACGTTTTTGATCGTATAAAGATTCGTTGATAGCTAATTTACCTAACCAGTAAATTAAGTGAAAAAATCTATTCGGATTTTCTTCAGTAGAAAAGGTGTTATATGCGTCGTAAATTTCATCGTAGGTTCTTCCTAAAATGTTACCAAGATGCACTACAATTACGTCTTTTTCTTCATCAGTAAGAGTTTTGTTATGTAGTACGATATCTTCTAAAAGTAACCATTCGCGAATGAAGCTTTCTCCGTTGTTAATTACAACACGATCTTTTATTTTGTGAGATTCAATAAATAAAAATGTCAAGTGTGTTAGAATATCATAAATTTCTGAACGACCACGAGTAATTTCGATATTCATTTGGTTTTTATCAATACGATAGCAGTTTCTCCTTCTTTTAGGAGGCACAATCGCTTTGAATTTAGAATTTCGATATCCTTCGTCTGCTGTTAAGTAAATAAATTGGCATTCTTCAATTCCTTCAGGTAAACGTTCAATAACGTATACCAATCCGTTTAATTCGGTTTTGTCTTCAGCAATCGACCCATAAATTTCTGGGCGTAATGATAAAAGTGATTTACGTAAAGTTTCACCTGAAACTCCCATCGGTTTATAAAAACCACGACTAAAGAGGTGTCGCATTGAGATGTATAAACGCTCAATAGCGCTTGTAGATTCGTGTGCTCTTGTACGTTCTTTTTGGATAGGTTTTGACATATGTTTTTAAAGTACAAATATACAAATTATATTCTGGAAGCTATTTCTTTAAAATACTGTTGTACTTTTTGGTATCGTTTAACAGCGTAACAGCATTTTTAATAGTGACATCATTTTTAAATAAATGTTTATACATTCCTTCTTTGTAGGTATAACGCTCAACTATTTCATTTTCAATTTCCTTTGAAATAAGATCTTCATTTTCGACAATTTTTGCAACTTTTATGGCTTTTAATTGTTGAATAATGGTAGTATATTCTGGAGTTATAATTTTATTATTTTCTACCGATTTGTATGCAGACTGAAATAATTTTTCTTCGTTAGAAATAAAAGCGGTGTCTTTACGAAGTAGGTATTCTTTAAAGCTATTAAAACCTTTAGGTGTAAACGTGTAGTTTTCGGCAGATAAATTAGGGTTTTGATAAGTGAAATCGGTTACAAAATTAAAAATAGCTCTTGATTTAAGTAATTCATCAGTTTCATCAGTTTTTTTAGAAAATTCACTAACAATATCTGGAGTTACACCTCCACCATCATATACTTTTCTTCCATTTTTAGTTGTAAACTCATTAAGCGTAGTATCTGAAAACTTAGGAACTTTTCCTGTTTTTGGATCTCTATTAGCATAATCCAATTCTTGAATACAACGTCCACTAGGAGTGTAATATTTAGAGATGGTAATTTTCATTTGGGTTCCGTAGCTTAAATCAAAGTAACGTTGAACTAAGCCTTTTCCAAAAGAACGTTCTCCCATAATTACTGCTCGGTCATAATCTTGTAAAGCTCCTGAGACAATTTCTGAAGCTGAGGCTGAACGACCATTTATCAACACTACAATAGGAATATTGGCATCTAAAGGATCTTTGTTGGTTTTATAAGTTCTACTATTTTTTTGACTTTTACCACGAGTATCTACAACTTTTAATCCTTTAGGTATAAATAGGTTTGTAATATTAACAGCGTCATATAATGACCCACCAGGATTGTATCGTAAATCGAACACAAGTTTTGTCATTCCTCTTTTTTTAAGATCAGCAAAAGCGTTAACAACACCTTCGGTAGCTTTTTGACTTATGAATCGTGTTAAAACAATGTATCCAGTTTCAGCATCAATCATGTCATAAAAAGGAACTGGATTTATAACAACTTTATCAAGTTCTACCAATATGTTTTTTGTTGTTCCGTTTCTGTCTACTTTTAAAGAGAGTTTTTTTCCTGGAACCCCTTTTAGCATTTGTGTAAACTGGCTTTTTTCTGTGCTAGATAACTCTACGTCGTTTACAGTAGTAATAATATCTCCTACTTTTAACCCTGCTTTATCAGCTGAAAAGCCTTTGTATACTTCAGAAATAACCATTCCCTTATTTATAGAAAAAGAAGAAATACCTAAACCTCCATATTCACCCTCACGACTAATGCGAGCATCTTCCACATCTTGTTCGTTAAAAAAGTTGGTGTAAGGATCTAAGTTTTTAAGTGTGTTTTTTATTGCCTTATCAGTAAGATCACCAGGGTTAATTTCATCAATATAATTAATGTTTAACTCCTTAAAAAGGTTGTTATAAATTTCAATTTGTTTGGCAATCTCAAAAAAACGAGATTGAAAAGAAAAGAAAAGAGAGATGATAATGAGGGAACCTAAAATAAGAGCTGTTCTATTTTTCATCTTGAGTAATTTCTGTAATAAACTGTGTTAATAATTTCTTCATTTTATGCTCAATATCAGCATATTTCCATTCATCTCTTGCAAGATAAGAAATCATAAACACATATTGTTTATCTACAGCCTCATAAATTGTATGTTTTTCTTTTCGATAAGTTTCGCGTAACAAGCGTTTAATTCGGTTTCTGTCTACCGCTTTTTTAAAATTCCGTTTAGGAACAGAAACACCAACTTGTGCAGGAAATTTAGAGGTGTGTTCGGCTTGTATATATACCATTCGAAGCGGAAAAACTTTAATTGTTTTTCCTTCTTCGTAAAGCCTACCTATCAGCTTTTTACTCTTTAACCGTTCCTCTTTTCCTAAAGTAAATCTCATCGGTACAAACATACGGAAACCCTAGATAAAAATCATTTTTTTAATTACATTTGAAAGAATTCTAAAACTCGACTAACTATGGATTTATTTCAAGCTCCAGATTATTATAACATTGATGATTTATTAACTGAAGAACATAAGCTTGTCAGAGACGCTTCTAGAGAATGGGTAAAACGTGAAGTTTCTCCTATTATTGAAGAGTACGCACAACGAGCAGAGTTTCCTAAGCAAATAATTGGAGGGTTAGCAGAAATCGGGGCATTTGGACCTTATATTCCTGAAGAGTATGGAGGATCAGGGTTAGATCAAATTTCGTATGGTTTAATTATGCAAGAAATTGAAAGAGGAGATTCGGGAGTTCGATCTACGTCCTCTGTTCAATCTTCATTGGTTATGTATCCAATTTACAAGTATGGAAATGAAGAGCAACGAAAAAAATATTTACCAAAATTAGCATCTGGTGAATGGATGGGGTGTTTTGGTTTAACAGAACCAAACCATGGAAGTAATCCTGGTGGAATGGAAACTAAGTTCAAAGATATGGGAGACCATTATTTATTGAACGGAGCAAAAATGTGGATTTCTAATGCACCGTTTGCGCAAGTAGCTGTGGTATGGGCTAAAAATGAAGAAGGACGTATTCACGGACTGATTGTAGAGCGTGGTATGGAAGGTTTTTCAACTCCAGAGACTCACAATAAATGGTCGTTAAGAGCTTCTGCTACAGGAGAATTAATTTTTGATAATGTAAAAGTTCCTAAAGAAAACTTGTTGCCAAACAAATCTGGGTTAGGAGCTCCGTTAGGGTGTTTAGACTCTGCTCGTTATGGAATTGCTTGGGGAGCTATTGGTGCTGCAATGGATTGTTACGATACAGCTTTACGTTATACGAAAGAGCGTACACAGTTTGGTAAGCCAATTGCACAATTTCAACTGCAACAAAAGAAGTTAGCAGAAATGATTACTGAAATAACAAAAGCACAATTATTAGCTTGGAGGTTAGGTGTACTTCGTAACGAAGGTAAAGCTACATCAGCACAAATATCTATGGCGAAACGTAATAATGTAGATATGGCTATTAATATTGCCAGAGAAGCGCGTCAAATGTTAGGAGGTATGGGAATTACAGGTGAATATTCAATAATGAGACATTCAATGAACTTAGAAAGTGTAATTACTTATGAAGGAACTCACGATATACACTTATTAATTACAGGATTAGATATTACAGGCTTAAATGCTTTTAAATAAAAAAGAAGAAGAAGCACTCAAACGTTAAACCACTAACACATTATTATAGAGTGCTTCTTCAATCAACTATTAAAACTAAAGTTTACCCACTTTATGGGTTTTTAAAATACTTTCATTTTTCAAATGAAGCTATCTCATAGCTTTATTTACTTTTTAGAGATAGTCTAATTATCTTTTTTCTTCCCACTGTTAACAAGAATTAAAAGAGCGGTTACTAAACCTATACAAACTAAACCGAAAATAGCTATCATAATGGTTCCGTTTGTCCAAGATACCAAGGGAATATTTATTAATTGTGTCATTTTTCCTTATTCTTTGTTGTCTCAAAAATATAAGGAAGAACGAAATTAAAACATGATATTTATCAGGATTTTCAAAAAAAACAGTAAGGTTACACTAAAATAAAGCTTAATTAACTTTACTTAATTAGACCATATGAAAGAGAGTATTACAAGTAATAATATTACTTCAATAAGATTTAGCAAGACTTTATCCTTAACAATTTTAAATAGAATATAATCGATAAGTAAAATGAATAAACCGATTAAAATAATCGTTATAGCAATTAAAGGCCACAAACCAAAACGATCGTCTTTTGCGTTGTAATCTAAGAAATGTATAAAAGGTACAAATGCTATAAGTAGACAAGAGAGTATTAAAAAGAAGGTAATGCGTTTTACACTAAGTAACTTTTTCATATTTATTATAGCTTTTAGATGCCAAAGGTTAAGTTATTTTTTAAGTAGTGTATTTAACCCATCAATGCTAGTTTGATTTTTATCGTTCCAATATTGTTCAATTCCTTCTTTACCTTTTTCAGAAGCCCAATCGTTTAATTGGTTTCGTTCTCCTTGGTATTCATAAAACGGAAGTGACATTCCGCAAGAGGTTTGTACACTTTCAACAGAAACAATAAATATTTGACGAGTACCAGGAAGAGAAGGAAATAGTGAGGAATAATCATTCCATTCATCATTATTTGGAAGAATCTCTTTTGCTTTTCCGTATAGCCTTAGGATGTTAGGAGCACCTTCAAAAGCACAAAACATAATTGTTATTCGGTTAGTATCTAATAAATGGGCTGAGGTTTCATTTCCACTACCGGTAACACTTAACCAAGCAACCGTGTTTTGATCAATAACTCTAAAAGTATCCATTCCTTTAGGAGAAAGATTAATTCTTCCATTTTTAGGAGCTGTAGCAACAAAAAATAGTTTTTGAGCTTCTATAAATTGTTGGATTCTGGTAGTTATTTTATCGTAAAATTTAGCCATGATTATTTTTTTAGTCAACCCAATCTTTGGTGCGTTCAACAGCTTTTTGCCATTTTTTGTACAATCTTTCTCTTTTTTCTTTAGTGAATGAAGGTACAAATTTTTGATCTATTTTTCTTCTGTTTACAATATCTTCTTGTTTCCATAAACCAACACAAATACCGGCTAAATAAGCAGCTCCCATCACTGTTGTTTCAATTTCTTCAGGACGTTCTACAGCTACATTTAAAATATCTGCCTGAAACTGCATTAATAAATTATTAGCGCAGGCACCTCCATCAACTTTTAAAGATGAAAGTTGTAATAAGCTGTCTTTTTGCATTACATCTAAAATATCTTTGGTTTGATAGGCTAAAGATTGTAGTGTGGCTTTAATTAAATGGTTTTTTCCAGTATCACGAGTTAATCCAAAAACAGCCCCTCTAGCATACATATCCCAGTATGGAGCACCCAAACCAGCAAAAGCAGGAACTACATATACAGGATTTTCATCAGTAACTTGTTCAGCAAACAACTCACTTTCTTCCGCACTGTTTATTATTTGTAAACCATCACGTAACCATTGAATAGCAGAACCGGCTACAAATACACTTCCTTCAAGTGCGTAATACACTTTGTTGTCAATTCCCCAAGCAATGGTAGAAATTAAACCATTTTCAGAATATTCTAGATTTTCACCAGTGTTCATTAGCATAAAACAACCTGTTCCGTAGGTATTTTTAGCTTCTCCTTTTTTAAAACAAGCTTGACCAAATAATGCAGATTGTTGGTCGCCAGCAATTCCCGCTATCGGAATTTGAACTCCTTTTATTTCATAACTTCCATAGTTATAAGAAGAAGGTTTTACCTCAGGTAACATTGAAAAAGGAATGTTCAACTCGTTTACAAGTGTTTTATCCCAACAGAGGTTTTTAATATCGTATAACATAGTACGAGAAGCATTGCTGTAATCGGTAGCATGCACTCTACCGTTGGTTAAATTCCATAGTAACCAGGTATCAATAGTTCCGAAGAGTAAATTTCCTTTTTCTGCTTCTTCTTGAGCTCCTTCAACATGATTTAAAATCCAGTTAATTTTAGTGGCAGAAAAATAACTATCAATAACTAATCCGGTTGTCTTTCTAACATAGTTTTCGAGCCCCGTTTCTTTTAATTGTTCGCAAATATCGGCAGTACGTTTATCTTGCCAAACAATGGCGTTATAAATAGGTTTTCCTGTGCTTTTATTCCAAACAACGGTAGTTTCTCTTTGATTTGTAATTCCGATCCCAGCAACTTCAGAAGGTGAAATATTGGCTTGTTTAATAGCTTCTTGTAAGGTGAGAAGCTGTGTTTGTAAGATTTCGTTAGCGTCGTGTTCTACCCAACCTGATTGTGGAAAAATTTGTTGAAATTCTTGTTGAACTTTGGCAACTATCTTTTCTTCATTATTAATAATTACGGTACGACAACTTGTGGTTCCTTGATCTAAAGCAATAATGTATTTATGAGTCATTTAAACGTAAAATGATTAAACGCCTAATTTACAATTTTACCCATAGTAATAAAAAAACCTTCTAGATTTTCTAGAAGGTTTTACACATGTTAGTTTGGTTAGTAAACTTTTAGTGTCTTAAAGCATATCCAGCCCCTTCACCGAATTTGGTTAATACAGAAAGAATAGTAGTTAACCCTTTGCTTGTTTTACGTAGTAATAGTCTCCCCATTTTTAAAATTTAATTAATTCCCCTTTAATTAATTGTCATTAAATAATGAACACTACAAATGTATATGGGTAAACTGTGTTAGAAAAAGGTATTTCCGCAAGAAGAAATGTAATATTCCGAAAAGACATAAAAAAAACCTTCTAGATTTTCTAGAAGGTTAGTTTTCCCCTTAAATGTCTTTTTTCCAATTAATTTTGAAAAGAAGATGTCGCAAATTTAAAAAGGAGTTTTGTTTTAAAAAAAGGTATTTCCGCAGAAAAAAATGCAGATTTCTGCAAACCAGTTACTTAAAATAAAAAAAAGCCTCTAGGGGATACTAAAAGCTCTTTTACGTTTTTTCTCTTTTTCAAAATTCTCCCAACAAGATCTGAATTCTCCTGCGAAAGTATAGGTTCCTTTTATGGGATAAAAGAGGAAAACCGTAAAACGAAATGCGTTTTTCCGCAAAGTTTAATCTACGATACCAAGTTCTTTGGCTTTAAGAACTAAATCGGTGTTGTTATTTGCTTGTAAATCAGTTCTTAACTTTGATAGTTTGCTTTCTATAGATCTAACTTTAAGTAAAGAACCATCGTTCTTTTTTATGAGTCCTTCTAAGTTAGAAATTTTAGCATGCCTAGGAAGTTCTTTTAAAATTTGAATGGCAACATCATCCATTTGAATTTCAACTAAGGCTCTTTTTAAAAGTTTTTGGTGTATTTCATGCGTATAATACACTTCATCTTTTAACATTTTTTGAATAGCAAAATTTAGTTCATCAGTGCTACAATTTCCTTTTAAAATATACGCTGAAGGATTCAAATTGTGAATTACATTAAAAACTCTGTTTGTTTCAGAGTGACCTGTTATTACACCAACCTTAATAGGAATTTCTTCATCTTGAATTGCCTTTATTAAGGCTTCACCACTATCTAAATTATTATTTTGACTTTGATTGTCAAAACTTAAATCAGTAAAAACAAGTTGAAAAGGGTTTATTTGTAAGTTCGATTTTATCTTTGAAAAAGCCTCATCACAAGAGTTAGCTGTTTCAATTTCTAGACCATCTATATTCTTTAAACACGAAAGAATACCTTCAATTATTAATTGATGATCATCAACTAAGAGGATTTTTGTTAGTTCAGACATTTAAGGGTATTTGAATATGGGTTTGGGTTCCTTTACCTATTTCACTTGTTATGGTTAGCGTTCCGTCTAACTCTTCAACGCGTTCTTGTAGGTTTTGTAAACCGATACCTTTTTTACTAATTTTGGTATTAAAACCAATACCATTATCAGTAATATTCAAATGTACATATTTTTTGTGTACCGAAAAATCAATAATTATAGTGCTTGCCTTAGCATATTTTTTACAGTTTTGTATACTTTCACGAGTACTTAAATACAGTAATCGTTTTATAGAATTGTCAATGGTAGTCCAATCATAATCTCGAATACCGTAGACTTTTATTTTAAAATCTAATTCAAAATAATCGCTTACTAAGTTAATAATTTGATCTTTAAAAGATACTTTGTCAAAACTTACACTACTTAATTGATGTGATAAGTTTCGTACATTTTCTTTTACAGCGTTTAGCTTTATAGCTTCCTCTACTAAATTCGACTTTTCTAGTTTTCTGTGTAATAAGCGTAAATCACCAGCTACTTCGTCGTGCAAAGATTTAGCAATTTGTTGACGTTCTTGTTCACGCGCTTCTACTTTTTGTAACTGGGCTTGATACAGTATTTTTCGTTTACGTTGAAAGTAAAACAACACACTGAACCCGGAGAATAAAAGCCCACTCACCGCAGCTAACCAACCAATGGTTTTTTGTTGTTTTTGGTAGGTGATTTCAGCTTGTTTTTGTTGGTTTTCTGTTTTTAAAACAACATTTTCTTTTTCTTTTTTATCGGTTTCGTACCTAATTTTAGCAAATTGATTTTTTAACTGCCTTTCTTTTTGAAATAAACTATCGTTTAAGGTAATGTATTCTCGTAAATATTGTTTTGACTGTTCTCCTTTAGTAAGCCGCGAAAGGTTTTCCAAAGCTTCTAGCCAACGTTTATTATTATGAGTTTGCTTTGCATATTTTAAGGCCTCATTAGAGTGAAATAAAGCTTTTTTTGTAAGGTTAAAATCCTTGAAGTAATTAGATAAGTTTATGTGGGTTGTACTTATGCCACTGTAATTATGAAGTTTTTTTCTAATAGATAAAACTTCATTGTATTGTTGTAATACTCTTTCCTTATTACCAAACGAGTAATTACTATAAGTTAAGTTTTCTAATAATAAAGCATATTGGGTAGGGTGTTTTTCTTTTATACTGTCAAAAGCTAAGCCTTTTTTAAAGTAAATTAAAGCTTTTTGATGTTGCTGTTTGTTTTGATATAAAAGTCCTATATTATTGATTATATATAAATACCCGATAATATTATTATTTAATTTATTTGTTTCAAGGGCGGTATTATAATATTTTAAGGCCTCTTTTTCTAGATCTAATTCACTAGAGACTAAACCTAAATTATTATAGACTCTTTCTAAATATTCATAAGATTTTATAGGTTCTAAATATTGTAAGGCTTCAATTGAGCTAATTTCTGAACCTAAATAATCTTTAAATTCACGTTGTATGTTGGCAATGCTTAATAAACGCCTTCCTATAGCTAAAGAATCATTATTTTTTTTTGCTAAATTTTTAGATTGATGGTAATGATAATAAGCGCTATCTGGTTTTTCAGTATATTTATAATAGGTAGCTAAATAAAAATGTACTTTTTGTAGGTCTTTAGTTTTTTTACTATAATTGGATGAGAGCTCAGTATATTTTTTAAAAGAATCTAGTTGTTTTTCTCTGAAAAAAGACAATGCTTTTTTCATCGTATCATTAAATACTATAGAATCTTGCTTTGATGTAATACTTACTGATTTATTTTGACAAAATAAAAAATAAGGAAAAGCAAAGAAAAAAATAAGGGATAAGTGTCTCATAGTGATAAAACCATCACAAAGTGATGGTTTTAGTAAGTGTATTAAATTTTTTTAACAGGGAGATTTTGGGTCATCACCTTGGTTACCACCATCACCACCACCGGTTTTAGGTCCGTCTGTACCTGTTCCACCAACACCACCGGTATTATCATTTTCATTGTTTTCGTTACCACCTTTAGGGCTTAAATTCATAGCTGTTTCTTGTAAGTTTTTGTTTTCCATATTATATAGTTTTTTAATGAAACAATTTTTGGGGACGGGGGATAACCAAACGTCTAAAATAGTAGGTTTTTAGCAAAAGGGCAAATAATTAACATTACTTTTTATCCGTATTACTAAGCTTATAGTAAGGATGATATTTTTAATAAACAAATTAGATCGTTACTAGTAAAAGTGTATTGTTACCGTCATTGCGAATGTAGCAAAGCGAAATGAAGTAATCTTTTTAATAGGAGCGAGAGATAGCCACGTCGTTACCACTCCTCGTTATGACGTTAGTGTTTCATCTTCGTAAATAAATCCCATAATACCACACCACAGCTTACCGAAATATTTAAGGAGTGTTTGGTGCCTAATTGAGGAATTTCAATACAGATGTCAGAAGCAGAAACTACTTCTTGTTGTACTCCTTTTACCTCATTACCAAAAACCACTGCATATTTTTGATTAGGTTTTGGAGTAAAAGTATCTAACATTGTACTGTTCTCAGCTTGTTCAATTGAGAGTACTTTTACATTGTCTGCTTGTAGTTTTTCTACCAAATCCATAGTATTTTCTACATATTCCCAATCTACAGATTCTGTAGACCCTAAAGCGGTTTTATGAATTTCTTTATTAGGAGGGGTTGCCGTAATACCACACAAATAAATCTTTTCAATTAAAAAAGCATCCGAAGTTCTAAATACCGAACCTACATTATTCAAACTACGAATATTGTCTAACACCACAATAATGGGTGTTTTTTCAGTTTGTTTAAATTCCTCTACGGTTTTTCTACCTAGTTCGCTGTTTTTTAATTTTCTCATAAATTTTACCATTTAAAATGTCATTGCGAATGAAGCGGAGAGAAATGAAGCAATCTTTTTTATTTATTAGAGTTCAAAACGGAACAGATTACTTCGTTGCTATTGCTCCTCGTAATGACGCTTTTTATATTTAACTTTTGACTTGTTGTTAAAAGCTAAAGTCTAAAAGCTAAAGACTTTTTTCTATCTTCGCAAAACTAACCCAAAAAATCCACAAACTTGGCAAAAACAAAGGCAAAAAAGGTAACTCCATTAATGCAACAATACAACGGAATTAAAGCAAAATATCCTGATGCGATGTTGCTCTTTAGAGTAGGAGATTTTTATGAAACCTTTGGAGAAGATGCGGTAAAAGCATCAGAAGTTTTGGGGATTATTTTAACTAAAAGAGGAAGTGGAAGTGAAAGCGAAACTGCCTTGGCAGGTTTTCCGCACCATTCTTTAAATACCTACTTACCTAAGTTAGTAAAGTCTGGGTTACGAGTGGCGATTTGTGATCAGTTAGAAGACCCCAAAATGACCAAAACGATTGTAAAGCGTGGAGTTACGGAGTTAGTAACACCAGGGGTTGCCTTGAATGATGAGGTATTACAATCGAAATCGAATAATTTTTTAGCTGCAGTACATTTTGGCAAAAAATTGTTGGGAGTTTCTTTTTTAGATGTATCCACAGGAGAGTTTTTAATAGCGCAAGGAAACGAAGAATATATAGATAAACTCTTGCAAAACTTTACGCCAAGTGAGGTATTGGTTGAAAAGAAACACAAACAACGATTTTTAGAAGCTTTTACCAATCGTTTTCACACTTTTTACTTAGATGATTGGGTGTTTCAGAAAGATTATGGAGATGAATTACTTCGAAATCATTTTAAGGTAAAAACATTAAAAGGATTTGGAGTTGAAGATTTAGAATATGGAATTGTGGCTGGTGGTGCAGCAATGTATTACTTGTCTGAAACACAACATAACAAAATAGAACATATACAATCTATCAGTAGAATTGCAGAAGATCATTATGTGTGGATGGATCGTTTTACCGTGAAAAACTTAGAGTTATATGGTGGTAATTCGGTAAACTCTGTTTCGTTGTTAAATGTGATTGACAAAACCATTTCTCCAATGGGAGGGCGTTTATTAAAACGTTGGTTAGCGCTTCCATTAAAAGATTTAGCTCAAATTCAACAGCGACATGAATTAGTAAAGTTTTTAATTGATGACGATACTTTTTCTGAAACTGTAACTTACCAATTAAAACAAATTTCTGATATCGAACGATTGATATCGAAAGTTGCTACGGGTAAGGTTTCTCCACGAGAAGTAATTTTGTTGAAAAACTCGTTAAAAGCTATTCTTCCAATAAAAGATTCCGCAGAAAAAAGTAAGAACAAAGCAGTTCAAGAAATAGGAAAACAATTGCACGATTGCAAAACGCTGATTGATAAAATTACTGAGACAGTTTTAGAAGAAGCTCCTGTAAATATTAATAAAGGAAATGCGATTGCTAGTGGAGTTTCAGAAGAACTGGATGAATTACGTAACATTTCAAACTCTGGAAAAGAGTATTTAGATACCATGCTAGCTCGTGAAACAGAACGTACAGGAATTCCGAGTTTAAAAATTGCTTTTAATAATGTTTTCGGATATTATATTGAAGTTAGAAATACGCATAAAGATAAAGTTCCAGAAGAGTGGATTCGTAAGCAAACCTTAGTGAATGCTGAACGCTATATTACTGAAGAGTTAAAAGAATACGAAGCAAAAATTTTAGGAGCAGAAGAGAAAATTCAGCAGTTAGAAACAGAGATTTTTACCAAGTTAGTACAGTATATTATTGGGTTTGTACAACCTGTACAGCAAAATGCACAAAATGTAGCTAAGATTGATGCACTACAATCTTTCGCAACCTTAGCTGCCGAGAATAATTATGTGCGTCCGTTAATGGATGACAGCACCGATATTGAAATCAAAAATGGTCGTCACCCAGTTATTGAAAAACAATTACCAATTGGTGAAGAATACATAGCCAATGATGTTGTCTTGAACCGTAATCAGCAACAAATTATTATGATTACAGGTCCGAACATGTCTGGTAAATCAGCAATTTTACGTCAAACAGCCTTGATTGTGTTGTTAGCACAAATGGGAAGTTATGTACCTGCACAAAATGCTCGAATAGGTATGGTGGATAAGATTTTTACCAGAGTAGGTGCTAGTGATAATATTTCGATGGGAGAATCTACATTTATGGTAGAAATGAATGAAACAGCTTCTATTTTGAATAACATTTCTGATCGTAGTTTGGTGTTGTTAGATGAAATTGGAAGAGGAACGTCTACCTATGACGGAATTTCTATTGCTTGGGCGATTTCGGAATATTTACATGAACATCCTTCGAAAGCAAAAACGTTATTTGCAACACACTATCATGAGCTGAACGAAATGACTTCGACGTTTGAACGTATCAAGAACTTTAACGTGTCAGTAAAAGAATTAGATCACAGCATTATTTTCTTACGTAAACTTGTAAAAGGAGGAAGTAATCATAGTTTTGGTATTCATGTAGCCAAACTTGCAGGAATGCCGAGTATGGTAATTCATAGAGCGAATAAAATATTAAAAGAATTAGAAGATTCGCATTCGCATAAAGAGGTAAAGGAAACGTTGAAGGAAGCACAACATCAAGACATGCAAATGAGCTTTTTTCAGTTAGATGATCCGTTGTTAGAAGATATTAGAGAAGAAATTTTAACAACCAACATCGATACTTTAACACCAATTGAAGCGCTAATGAAGTTGAATGAAATAAAACGAATGTTGACGAAAAAATAAGTTGTTCTGATAAAAGTAATCTTAACATTATTATTGCGGGATTAGTATGGATTCTTATGTTTTGAGTTAAAATTAACAAATTTGTATGCTATATATCTTTAGGTGCTAAATATAAAAATAGCAGAAAAGCACAAACCTCATAGTTAACTCTTAACTGCTATTTTATTTATACTGTGTTGATTTAACAACCAAATATTATCCCTGCAAAACTCAGTGCTTTTCCAACAACAGCTACTGTACAACCTGCTGGTGAAGTTGGATTAGGAATTGCACATGCAACTAACCCATAAGTTGCAACTGCATTTGCTGCTACAGCATCAGCAAACCAACTAGGTTTTTCTCTTGCTAAAACAGTTGTTTTAGTTCCTAAACTTTCATAGTTAACAAAATAATCATTCATTATATAAAGAGTATTAATGAATAAGTTATATTCTTGAAACTGTCTATCATTTAAATTTAATTCTAAAATACTAGACTCTAAATTTGATATAGCATTATTAAAGTCAGTTTGTACAACATCCATTTTAAATTGATTAATTAAGTCAATTTGTTGTTGTTCAATATAACCATTGTTCAGATAGAACTCTTCCCAATTCTCATTTATATTATTAGAATTGATAACATCTAAATCTAAATTATTTAGTTCAAGATTAGAATTAAATTCCTCATTAATTTCATTTATAGTAATAGTTGCTTGCTCTAGCTTACTAATACTTTCAGATCTATAAGTTTTGTCGTTTATTCTGTTAACTAAGGAGTGTAATTGAAGTTTATTGTTTTCATAAATACTATAATCAAATTCATTGTTAAGTTGTTGTTTATTATCAGGTTCAGTACTACATGAAATTACAACAAATAAAATAGTAATTGCTGAAATAATTGATAAGATTTGATTTTTCATTTTGATTTTTCATTTTGATTTTTCATTTTTTATTAAATACGCTACTATTGATATAGTAATTATTAAGGATAGAATTGTAAATAAGTTAACTTTTGCAATTATACCTATCGACAATAAAATTATACTAATACCAATAATTATGTAATTAGTTTTGTTCATTTTTACTTTAATTTTTAATTGTTTTTTTTCATAGTAGATGGTTAGTCTTTAATATTTCTTTTAACCATTTTGATTTTAGAAGTTTATACAAAAACCAGAGGATAAAAGTATAATGCGTTTTTTTTATTTACAATAAGGGGTTTCCCTATTTGTTTTTAGTTTGCATTAGGGAAAACCCTGAGGTTTTTTAACATTTCTTTTAATAAAAAGCTGCTAAATTGCTTATAGTAAAGAACTAAAAAATGAAGATGTTTAATATTTTTGACAAAAAAATAAATGTTTTGCAACACGACATCAGTTTTAAACATATCAATAAACTAGCATTTCCTGCATTGGTAGCAGGAGTTGCTGAACCTTTACTTTCTACCACCGATTTAGCTATTGTAGGTAATATTGAACACAATGCTACCGAAAGTATTGCGGCGATTGGAATTGTAGGTGCTTTTTTATCTATGCTAATTTGGGTGTTTGGGCAAACACGTAGCGGAATTTCATCAATTGTTTCACAATATTTAGGAGCTAACAAGCTAGAAGAAATTAAAAACCTACCAGCTCAAGCAATCGCAATTGTATTGGGGGTAAGTGCTATTATTTTAGGATTGAGTTATCCGTTTGCCAAAGAAATTTTTGAGCTCTACAATGCTTCTGGAACCATTTTAGATTATTCGGTAGAGTATTATAAAATTCGTGTATTCGGATTTCCGTTTACCCTTTTTACCATTGCAATCTTTGGTACATTTAGAGGTTTGCAAAACACCTATTATCCAATGGTGATTGCTTTAATAGGTACGGTTATCAATATTGTGTTAGATGTTGTGTTGGTCTATGGAATAGAAGGCTATATTCCTGCAATGTATATTCAAGGAGCAGCGTATGCTAGTGTTATTGCACAAATTATTATGGCATTAATATCGGCAGTATTGTTATTAAAAAAGACGGATATTCCGTTAAAATTCAGCTTACCGTTTAATACTGAAATTCCAAAATTCATAGTAATGGTGTTGAATCTTTTCGTAAGAACGATAGCATTAAATGTTGCATTGTACTTTGGAACTTCTTATGCTACTGACTATGGAGATGCTTACATTGCAGCTTATACCATCGGATTCAATATATGGCTTATGGGGGCTTTTATGATTGATGGATATTCTTCTGCAGGAAATATTTTATCAGGTAAATTATTGGGTGCTAAAGCTTATAAAACATTGGTAACTTTAGGAAATAGATTAATTACTTACGGATTCCTCTTTGGATTATTATTAGCCGTTGTGGGGTTTGTTTTATATCAATTTATAGGAAAAGTATTCACTAAAGAACCAGAGGTTTTAGAGCAGTTTTACAATACCTTTTGGATTATTTTAATCATGCAACCTATATGTTCTATCGCTTTTATTTATGACGGAATTTTTAAAGGAATGGGAGAAATGAAATTTCTACGAAATGTTTTGTTATTAGCAACAGGATTAGTGTTTGTTCCTACATTGTTATATTTTGACTCTCTTGGGTATAAACTCTATGCTATTTGGATAGCTTTTTTCTTGTGGATGATTGCGAGAGGAACTCCACTAATTGTTAAGTTTAGAAGAAAGTTTTTACCCCTAGCTCAAAAAATGTAATTTTGAAGAAACAAGAAAAACAAATGACTACAACTAGAGAAAACGGAAGTTTATACACCCATATAGAAAACAAGGTTGCAACGTTAGAATTTGGACACCCAGCAAGTAACTCTTTTCCAAGTGTATTGTTAGAACGTTTAGCAAACGAATTTGATAAACTTTCAACTAATGATGAGGTTTCGGTAATTGTATTAAAATCAGAAGGGGAACGAGCTTTTTGTGCTGGTGCATCTTTTGACGAATTGGTATCGATTGATAACTTAGAAGAAGGAAAAGCTTTTTTCTCTGGGTTTGCGAATGTAATTAATGCGATGCGTCGTTGTTCAAAGTTAATTGTTGGTAGAGTACAAGGGAAAACTGTTGGAGGAGGAGTTGGTTTAGCGGCAGCTTGTGATTATGTATTAGCTACAGAGCAGGCTTCTATCAAGCTTTCTGAATTTACGATAGGTATTGGTCCGTTTGTAATTGCGCCAGCCGTAGAACGCAAAATAAGCGTGAGTGGATTAGCAGAATTAACCTTAGATGCTACCAGCTGGAAAAATGCATATTGGGCAAAAGAAAAAGGCTTGTACGCCCGTGTTTTTGAAACGCAAAATGAATTGGATAAAGAAGTTGAGATTTTATCAGAAAAACTAGCTTCATATAATCCTGAAGCGTTAGCTGAAATGAAAAAAGCTTTGTGGAAAGGTACTGAGCATTGGGAAGAGTTATTAATTGAACGAGCTGAGACATCAGGTAAGTTAGTTTTGTCTGAGTTTACCAAAAAGGCATTAGAAAAATTTAGAAAATAAGCTATGTTTTTAATACAAGAAGAAAAAGGTTCTGCAGCTTACAATGCAGGATATGAAATTGGTTATGAAGTAGGAAAATGGATAGCACAGAACCCGATATTAACACTGTTAATTGGAGTAGTGGCTTCGGTAGGTTTTGTGTGGATATTAACAAAAGTTGTAAAACAAATTCGTACTTTCGGCGAATAAAAACAAAATAGTATGGGCGGAGATTATTTATTTGCCATTTTAGCAGCAGGTGTAGCAGTAGTGTATTTCTTTAACAAATTCAGAGCAAACAAGAAATTTAAAAGAAAATAATGTTTTACGAATCTTTCAGTTGTTGTTTAAGACAACAAATGATAAGTAATCTTTTATAACTTCTTTTAAGGTAGAAAACTTATGAGCAAGATTAGAATTACAAAGCAGTTTAATTTTGAAACAGGACATGCTTTATATGGTTATGACGGAAAATGTAAAAATGTTCACGGACATAGCTATAAGCTTTCTGTTACTGTGATTGGTTCTCCAATTACAGATACTAGTAATGTTAAATACGGTATGGTTATCGATTTTGGAGACCTAAAAAAAATCGTAAAAGAAGAAATTGTTGATGTGTTTGACCATGCAACAGTATTCAATAAAAACACACCTCATATTGAATTAGCCAAAGAGTTAAAAGATAGAGGACATCATGTGATTTTAGTAAATTATCAGCCAACAAGTGAAATGATGGTGATAGATTTTGCTGAAAAAATCCAATCGCGCTTACCAGAAAATATCAAACTACACGCAATTAAGTTACAGGAAACTGAAACTAGTTTTGCGGAGTGGTATGCAAGCGATAATTAATTAAAGTAAGTAGTTATCATTGAAGAACTATTATTCTTCAATGATTTTACTTCCCATTAAATTCATTCATAGTGTTGGCCAACCCTGCATTAATAAATGAGGTGATAGCATTAACAGAAGTTGGAATACGTTCAATCATGGCGCTTTCTTCTTCAGCAGACCATTCTCCTAATACATAATCAACTTGTCGCCCTTTAGAGTAGTCAGCACCAACTCCAAAGCGAAAACGTGGATAAGAACCTGTGTTAAACTTATCTTGGATATCTTTTAATCCGTTATGCCCACCAGAACTACCTTTTCCTTTTATACGAATCTTTCCAAAGTCGATATTTAAATCATCGGTAATAATTAGTAAGTTTTCAACTTGAATATTTTCTTTTTGCATCCAGTATTTAACCGCTTTTCCACTTAAATTCATATAAGTGTTCGGTTTTAAAACAATTACTGTTTTTCCTTTAATTTTTAGTTTAGCAATATCACCTAGCTTTTCGGTTTCAAAAGATCCGTCGAATTCTTTTACGAAAGCATCTACTATTTTAAAGCCAATATTATGACGTGTATTGTCATATTTTTCTCCAATATTACCTAATCCTACTATTAAAAATTTCTTCATTATATCGTCTTCTGTAGCTGTTAAATGTGTTTTAGAAAAACCAAATAATCTTTTCCAAAGAGTATTAAAAATCATACGTCAAAAATAAAAAAAAGCGCTACACTTGGTAACGCTTTTTGTAAACTTAACGAGGTAAGTCTTATTTCTTTTCAGCTTCAGCTGCTGCTTTTGCCGCGTTACGAGACATACGAACTTGAGCAACTACTGTGTTATCTGGGTGTAAAATTGTGAAGTTATCGTTTTGTAACGTAGTTACATATAACTTATTACCAATTTCTAATTCAGTAATATCAGCTTCGATAAAATCTGGTAAGTTAGCTGGTAACGCTTTTACTTTTAATTTACGTAAGTTGTGACGTAATGCACCCCCTACCATAACACCTTTAGATTTTCCTACTAAACGTACAGGAATTTCCATAGTTACAGCTTTATCATCAAATAATTGATAGAAGTCGATGTGTAAAATTTCATCACTTACTGGGTGAAATTGGATGTCTTGTAATACAGCGCTATAAGTAGCACCATCTAATTCAATCGTAGCAGTAAATACTTCTGGAGTATAAATTAACGATTTGAACGCTTTTTCATCTGCTGAAAAGTGAACAGGCTTGTCTCCTCCGTATAATACGCAAGGAACCTTCCCAGCATTACGTAAGGCTTTTGTTGCTTTTTTACCTACGCTTTCTCTTTGAGATCCTTTGATTGTAATTGATTTCATTACTTTGTTTATTATTAATTTATTTACATTAAAAATTGATCACTGATAGATGTGTTGTCTTGAACTTTATGCATCACATCAGCGAATAAAGGGGCGCAAGATACAACTTTTATTTTAGAAATGTTCTTTTTTAAAGGAATTGTATCTGAAACGATTAGTTCTGTTAATTGCGAATTTTGAATTCTTTCATACGCATTTCCTGAAAGAATAGGATGTGTACAAATAGCACGGACACTTTTAGCACCACGTTCCATCATTAAATCAGCAGCTTTTGTAAGTGTTCCTCCTGTATCAATCATATCGTCTACAAGAATTACATTTTTACCTTCTACTTCACCAATTAATTCCATGTGAGAAATTACATTGGCTTTTTGGCGTTGTTTATAGCATATAACTACATCACTTTCTAGGTATTTAGAGTAGGCATAAGCTCTTTTTGAACCTCCCATGTCTGGTGATGCAATCGTTAAGTTATCTAAGCCTAAACTTTTTACGTAAGGTAAAAAGATGGTAGAAGCAAATAAGTGATCTACTGGTTTTTCGAAGAACCCTTGAATTTGGTCTGCGTGTAAATCCATCGTCATAATTCTAGTAGCTCCAGCAGTTTCCAATAATTTAGCGACTAATTTAGCCCCAATAGCTACACGTGGTTTGTCTTTTCTATCTTGACGAGCCCAACCAAAGTAAGGCATTACAGCAGTAATGTGTCTTGCAGATGCACGTTTAGCAGCATCACACATTAGTAACATTTCCATTAAATTATCGGTTGAAGGAAAAGTTGATCCTACAATGAAAACTCTTCTTCCTCTGATTGATTCTTCGAAAGCAGGTTGAAATTCACCATCGCTAAAGTGGGTGGTAGTAACATTTCCAAGTTCAACTCCGTAAGCATTAGCGATTTCTTCTGCTAATTCAATACTTTGTGAACAAGCAAATATTTTAGGGCTTAATTGATTTGTAGCCATTTAGAAAAGGATATTTTAGTTAGTGTTGTTGTTGGGGCAAAAATAAAACTATTTTAAGAGTTTAAAAGATATTTTAAACGAAATATTTTATAGATTTGCACTCACTAAAAGCCAAAGTGGTGGAATTGGTAGACACGTCGGATTCAAAATCCGATGCTCGCAAGGGCGTGTGGGTTCGAGTCCCACCTTTGGTACTATTACTGTGTTATAAGTACAGAATCAGTGTTTTATCTTGAAAAAGGTAAAAAAGCTGTGTCAAAATTTAGTCATTTAACTATTCCCTTTCAAATCGTTGAAAATGAAGGGTAATAAAAAAATGTCAAAACCTAAAAAAGAAAATTCCGCGAAAATCTTTGTAGACTGCAAACCAGTGAACTACGCTAAAATCAAGACTGGAATTGTTTATTATTCTAAAACTCTTTTAAAACAAGAGTTTAAGTGTTTTATAAGCTGTGTTCCTATAAATCAGGAATAAAACAGAGAGGTTGCGGTATAAAAAAATACCTTTATTTTTTTTATTTTATAAAGATAATCTTTTTTGTTAGTTGTATATACTGACTTATTATAAAAAATTATTTAAGAACCAACACAGTGATTGTTATTATTCCTAGTAAAAAGTTTGCGATTATATGTATTGTAAAAGCAGGTAATATGCTTTTACTTAGGTAAACAGAAAGAGTTGTAGCTAGACTTACAACAAAAATTGTGGGAAATAGCCATAATTGATATGTATGATATAAAGCAAACAAAAAACCATTAATAATCCAACTCCATTTACCTAAACTATACATTTTAGGTAATAGCCATGCCCTAAAGTATATCTCTTCGGCAAAAATGTTAAGTAATAATGTAAATAACATTATCGTTAAAAATAAATAATTGCCCTTTAAAGAGTAATTGGGAGAAAGGGTATTCATATTAGTACTCATTGGGTCTATTGATGGATTAAGCCAAAAGGGCATATAATCAGGAATTGAAAATATAGAAATTTCCTTTATGAGTTCGCTAATCGGAGAAGCAATTATAGACAAAATAATTCCTGATATTATTATAACAAAAGATATTAACCATTGTTTAATTCCATTTTTTTTATTAATAACCTTTCTCCAATAGAAACACCAGCAGATTTTGCATCTTCCTTTATCAGGAGAAGCCCTATAATTACAAAGAATAATAACATTATAGAAGCAATTATAGCCCACATTAAATTTTTAGGATATCCAGCTTCAACTGTCCAAGGTAATATATACCGAAACCCCCAAAAAGCAAAAAGACTAGGTAAAAAAAACGCTAGAAAAGTTTGTAATAGATTCAATTGTTTTAGATTACACCAATTAAAATTTGATTTCATACTTGTTTTGGTTCACGATAGCAAAATTGTTTTTGAAGTTTTTAGTAATGTTTAATAATTTCATTACCGCGAAAGATGTTGTTTTTATCCTTATACAACAAAGAGTTTTTTTTGTTAGAAGGGCCAAATGTAGCCACGTCAGCTTCTTTTAGTAACTTTCCTTCGTAGAATATGTGGTTTTTGTCTTTAGAATAATATGAGGCTTTAAAAATGCTGAAGGTTTTGGGGTCGGCATTTCTAATAATACTTCCGTGATAGAAGACATGATTCTCATCTTTGGAGTAAGGAAACTGAATGACATGGAAAGATGAGGCATTAGCATTTTCAATTCTTGTTCCGTTATAAATAACAATGTCATCAAATAATAAAAATTTACCTTCTATAATCTTTAAGTCGTTTATATTTTTGTATGGTATTATGATTAGTGAATCTTGAAAGTCATAAACATTATTTTTATCAGCAATATATCTATCGTTAATTTTTTTTGTTGTAGGAGCATCTATTATTAATGTTTGTAGCAGTTTATAGGTTTCTAATAAGTATACACGATTTTTGTCTTTAGCAAAGTTCTTGTTTAAAGTCTCAAAAGATTTATAGTCTACGTTTATTGGATTGTATTTATAAAAAAAATGACTACCGTCTTTGGCCCAATCAGAATCAATTTTTTGGAATGTTTTTGGGTCAGCTTTAGGTATTTTCCATAGATAATTTTTTTCTCGACTAGCTTTTTCAAAACCGTATGGTAAGTAACCAAAAGGTACATATACATGGTTTTTATCAAAACAGATGTTATAATTGTTTTTATCAACATAAAAAGTGTCGTAATCTACTTCTAGGTCTACTATATTGTCTTTAAAGTATAAATGATTTTTGTCTTTGCCAAAGTCCAACCCTAATACTTCAAAACTCTTAACATCAGCATTTAATTTGGTTTTACCTAATTCAAACCAGTTTCCCATACAGGAATAATAAATATCATTTTTTGATTTTGAATAATAATAGGAGTCAGAAACAGATTTATCAACAGGTCCAGCAAAAGGACTGCAGGCTTGAGTAATTAAAGAAATAATAAATAAAAATGTTTTTGTAAGTGGAGAATATTTAGCTCGAGTAACTTTTTTAACTATAAAATTCAAAATGAGTATAAATAAGGTTAATGAAATATATGGGTGATTTGTAATAAGGTTCATTAAAAAAATAATAGACGGTTTTAACTTTTTGATAAATGTGCGTTTAAACATTATTCATGGAATGTAAGTTGCATAACTAATTTGTATTGAAATATAATATAGTACAAATATAAATTTAAGGCTAATTAAAGATGTTCCATTCGTTCGGATGGAACACTTTTGGGTTGATACTCTCTTAATATTGCCCTTGGAAATTTACTTAACAAAAAAACTGTATTATGGAACAGACACAGACAAGCCCAAGTGAAGCATCACAATTAGCACAAATGAGTAATCAATTATCAGCCTACGGATATTATGTTATGGTTGATGGTATTTTTTATACCATAGAACCATATTCTATTAAAATGGAATTTGGATTTAATAAGTTAGGAAATCTAAAATATGCTCCAGTAGATAAAGAGTTTAAAGTTATTGTATTTCGTCCAGATTGGTATTACGAACATACATCTTTTTTTGCTCAGGACCTCGATATAGTTAATCATGATTATACAAAGCGTATAGAACCTAGAATAAGACAGGTAGCAGAACACTTATACGAACTAGAATTTCCTGCACTTAAAAAAGGACAGTTATTAGTTATAAGAGACTATAATAATTTATATGGTATAGGAATAGGAAGTATTTCAGATTCTTTAGTAGAGGTTTTTAATACAACAAAAGCTCCAGCTTATGCTGTGATAGATAATATTAAAAAATCTTTAAAGTCTTTCCCAGACAACTTAGTTATTCAGGCATTAAAAGGGGTTTGGGAATATAAAGTATTAGAAGAAAAAACTGAAAAAGTTTGGAAAACAGTTCAGGAAAAACTAGATAAGTATAATCAGCGTGATGATCGTGAAGGAAAATTAATTTTTGCGGACGATGTACTTCATGAGATTGCATATTACTTATCTTTAGATGATAACACTCCAAGAAAACAAGAAGCAGAGGTTTTGGTGAAAGAAATAGAAGTTTTTAAAAATGATAAGCCAAAAGAGGTAAAAGAAGAGCTTCCAGATATTTCATTATTGGTGGATAATGTGAAGTGTTACATAGGAGATACATTTACAATGACTATGGTGGAAATAGGGGATGACATGTTAATTAGATTTAAAGGACTTCCTAATGAGTTTGATGGTGTGGTATTGAGACATAAAAAACAAATCCAAAATGAAGCAACTGGTGCTTTTTTATTACAAACTAATGAGGTAAATGGTGAAAACTGGAATACTTTCTGCTACGAAAATGATGGATGGGGTGGATTATATACCTATGTATACCCGCCACTAATAGATAATCAGATTTATGTAAAAGAAGGTGGGGTTACTGAGGATACTCCTTTAAAATTATACAAAGATTATACTAAGCAATAAAAATAATTAAATTGATTTTGTTATAAGTCTAAATAAATAGTTGAAAAAGAGAGCGAGCAATCTGTGTGTAGTATTTTACTATCATAGAAAGCTCTTTTTTTGTTTATAAAATGTTTGAGTGATTAGAAAAAAAATGAATTTTTAAATAGATTAGACTTTAACGATTAAGGGATATAAAGAGTCTTTTTATTCATATTTTAAAACTTCAACAAACTCTATATTACTCAAGTATTTTTCTATAAAACTACTATGTGAGGCTCCTATTATTACAAGTACTTTTTTTCCTGCGCTACGAGAAACAACTTTCATAATATTCGCTGTAATTTGAAGATTTCTCATTTCCCATAAAGAAAACCTTCCAAGATCAGAACCAGAAGGGAAATTTGTGTTTAACCATATTTTCCATTGACTATCGTAATCTTGATTTTTATAGGTTTTACTGTTAAAAAAAGAATATAGTTCTGATAAATCGTTAGACTGAATACTTTCCTTAGTTAAGTGAGATAGTTTTTGATAAATAGGTAATTCATTTAAATTATTTAATGGACTAGAGTTGTCCTTGTAATCCTTAATGAAGTTAGGGTAATATTTAAACAAAAGAGATTCATCTTCTAAGTTGTCAATAGGATATAATTGATTAATTTTTTCTCGTTTAGCTAATGAAGCAGCCAAACTATAATATTCATTATGGCTAGCAATTTTCTTTTCTATTATTCCTGTGATATATTTTTCGAAATCAGATTTAAATAATGCTTTATCGTTTATATACATGTATTGTAATGCAGCAGAAGGTAGGTCGGTTATAGCTAAAAAACTGAAAAGAAGTTCTTTTCGGTCGCTTGTAGTAAGTTCTTTTTTGTTTTTTAGAACTAAAATGTTTTTCTCGGCATCTAAAAAGGTTATTTTCTTAGTTGTTTGAACAGTATCGGCTAGTTTGAGAAACTCAGCTCCAAATCGTCCTTTAGTTATACCGTCAAAAGAATTATCGCGTCTTGATTTTATGTCGTTTAAGAGTTCTCCTGACATTTTTTCTACAGCAATTACATCAAAATTAAAGGTGTCTAATTTATTAATGACATTATCTAGCATTATAGGTTTAAACCCTTCTATTTGTTGTAAATGAGGAGTTCCTAAAATTAAGATTTTAGTTTTATTTGTTTGGGCTTTACTTAGAATAGGAAAAAGAAAAAAGGTAATGATTAAACGTAGAAAATTACTTTTCATTAATAAGGGATTAAATAAAATTGTTTTTTGATTGTTATGTTAAGAATTAAGATCCTTTGTAGCTTTTTTATAATCTTCAGGAGTGTTAATGTTTCTAACCAAATTATCATCAACTTCAACAATTTCTACATCAGAGTTAATTAACATTTTACGAGGGCAAGAATACCCTTGGGCTAAGTACTGAAGTAGTTTTCCGTAAGCCTTTGGCTCATAAATGGTAATTAATGGTTCAGGAAATTCTTTGTTTTTCCCTTTGATTGCTGTAGCAACTTTACTTGGGTTTCTTTTCTGTAAAAGGAGAGAAATAAGTTCTTTATTTACAAAAGGAACATCGGTTGCTAGTACTAACCAAGCTGTATTTGGGTTCTTTTGAAAAGCAGAACAAATACCCCCAAAAGGTCCTAAGTTTAAAAAGGTATCGTGAATTTCATTTTCTTTTTCAGAAGATTTTTGAACAGAAAAGAAAGTGTCTAAAGAGGAGTTTTCTAACAACTCTTTAGCGTATTGTTTTTGAGGTTTTCCAAAATAACTTAATTCTGATTTGTCACTACCCATTCGAGTACTTTTTCCACCAACTAATACTAAACCTTTCACAGGAGCGATATATTCTTCAATCAAATTTTGAATATGCTTTGTAATTTCATCCACTTGGTCAATTGTGTAGCTAGTAATGTTTTTTATATGTGGAAAACGTTCTAGTAAACAATCAAAATAGGTTGAGTTTTCATTCAATTTAATTACAAATTGAATACTGGTGAGTTGGTCTAGCCTCTTTTTTACAGAAGCTTCTTTTTCATTATCTAAAATTAAAATTTGTTTTGCTCCTTGGTAATGATTCCCGTTGATAAATACTAAATCATGGTTGTAAAACTGTAAACATTGTTCGTATTTATTTACAGATGAAGTAGTATTTATCTGCAAATTACCTTCATGGTGAAAAGTGTATTCAGACAAGATGTTTTGTTCAATGTCTTTAGCATGAGAAGCGTCAAAGTATCCTAGGTTGTATTGTGCTAATTTTGTTGATACTTGATGAACAAGGTTAGTTATGGTGTCACATTTGGTTCCTAGAATAGCAACTTCGTTAGGTGCAAAATTATCGTTATACTTTTTTTCTAGACTTGTATGTTTAGTATGTTTCTTACCCATTTTTAATATCTGATTTTCCACCTGTTTTTTCTACTAACTTCACTTCTTTAATTACCATTTTTTGACTGATAGCTTTGCACATATCGTAAATGGTTAAACAAGTTGCTGAAGCTCCTGTAAGAGCTTCCATTTCTACTCCTGTTTTTCCTTCAATGGTCACTTTGCAAAAAACCTCCAAATGCTCATCGTCTACAATATTGATTTCAATATCCACTCCATTGATTAACAAAGGATGGCACATTGGGATGATATCTGAAGTTTTTTTCACAGCTTGAATTCCAGCAATGATAGCGGTTTGAAAAACAGGCCCTTTTTTAGTGATGAGTTCATCATTGGTAAAATGACTCACAATTTCTGAACCTAAAAACATAGTAGCTTTAGCAATGGCTATACGTTTCGTGATTTTTTTATCAGAAACATTGACCATTTTAGGTTGGTTTTGCTCGTTTATGTGTGAAAAGTTACTCACTTTATATAAGTTTTTGAATTTATTACTATTTGAAATTATCCAAACAAATAAAAATATAAGATAGTTAATAAGATTACGATAATTTCAGTAATCCAAACTTTGATATGATTGAAATCTTTTTTAATTAAAGATTGCTCTATAAATAAAATAATTAGATTAAAAATTAAAACACCTATAAATAACGTGCCAGCTAAAGCCATACCTCCTTTGTTTTCAATAAAGGTGTAATAAATTGAACCAAATATTGATAAAGGTATAAATATTAGTGAAAGGAGAAAAATGGGTGTTCTTTTAATGATTAGTTTCATTATCTATATCTAATTATCGGAAAAACACTTCCTTTTTTAAATTCAACTTCTTCTGTTTTTGGGAGTTCTATAAAGCCATCAGCTTCTACCAAGCTAGCTAAATCACCAGAACCATTTCCTTGTATTGGTGTTGCGTATACTTGTCCTTTTTCTGAAGTTAACTTTGCTTGTAAAAAGCAGGTTAAATTGGGTTTAAAACTGATGTCTTCTGTTAAAATTGCTGTTTTTTTCACTGAAGAAACTCCAACAGATTTTTTATACCAAGGATAAAAATACACCAAACAGTTTACAAAGGTTGAAACAGGGTTTCCTGGAAAAGCGAACACATTGCAGTTGTCTGTGGTGCCAAACCAAAAAGGTTTACCAGGTCGTTGCGAAACTCTATGAAATAATTTTTGAACGTCCAATTCATCTAAAACTTCAGGTAGAAAATCAAACTTTCCTTTACTTACAGCACCGCTAAATAAAAGCACGTCGTATTCTTTTAAATACGATTCAATTTTCTCTTTTAAAACTGATTTTTCATCGGTAATATGAGCAGTTTCTGCTGGAATTTTTAAATTGTTCAATAAGGAAACTAACGTGTATACATTACTTCTACGAATTTGGTGGTCTAACGGATTTTTATTCACATCAACCAATTCATCACCTGTAGAAACAATCAACACTTTAGGTTGTTTTGCTACTTTAACTGTAGCTTTACCTACAGTGGCTAAGACCCCAATTTCAGCAGCAGAAATAATGGTATTCTTTTTTATAAGAATGGTGTCTTTCTTTTTGTCTGAACCTTGTGCGTGTATGTTTTGATTTTCAGTAATGTCATCAATATTCACAGTTGCCATTAAAGTGTTTACACTCACATCTTCATAGCGAATTACTGTATCGCAGTTATTAGGTAACACAGCACCCGTCATTACTTCATAGCAGTGTGCTGCATTTTCCATAGTTTGTTGAGGTGCTCCCGCAGGCTGAATTCCTTCAATCTTAAAATCACGAACACCATATTCAAAAAAACGATGATTGATGGCAATACCATCCATTGCGACTCTGTTGAAAGGAGGAAAATCTCTATCGGCAACGATATCTTCTTTCAATACTCTTCCAGCAGCTTCTAAAAACGGAATTTCTTCAATTCCGAAATCTTGTGTGTTTTCTAAAATTATATGTTTTGCTTCTTCTACTGTTATCATTTCCATCCTTTAAATAAAGTTATTAAACCTACAATGATAAGACCCAACCCACCTACAAGGCCTTTTAATGAAGTTGAAATATCCCATAAATTATCATCTTTTTTATTGAGTTTAAAAACAAAATATAAAGTTATAACTCCAATCAATATAGAAAGCAAACTATATATCATAATTATCCTCCAATAGTACTCATACTTTCGGTTACATCTCCTTTTCTATTTGCCTCAGCAACAAAACCATTTTCAGGTTTTTCTTTTATGAGTGATAAAAACAAGGCTTTTAAATCTTCATTACTGGCACCGTTTCTAATAAAATCTCGTAGGTTAAAAACACCGTCATCAAACAAACAGTTTTTAAAAGTTCCTGTTGAAGTAACTCTAATTCGGTTACAATCGTTGCATATGGTACGGGTAAAAGCAGGAATGATTCCTACGGTTCCAATATGACCCTCAACCGAAAAGTTTCGTGAAGTAGAAGACTTTTCTGAGATGAGTTGAGTAACGTTATAATTTGATTGTATTTCGTTTAAAATCTTGTTGTAATTCCACACCTCTTGGGTGTTTCGTTGCCCTTTTCCATTAAAGGGCATTTCTTCAATAAAACGAACGGCAATATTTTTCTCTTTAGTTAGCGCAACAAAATCAACTATTTCATCAGTATTAAAACCAGACTGTATTACCACATTTAGTTTTAAATTGAGTCGGCTCTTTTCTAGTAATTCAAATGTTTTATATACTTCAGGAAAAACATCACGACGTGTAATTTTGGCAAACTTATCGGCATGTAAACTGTCAATACTTAAATTGATAGTTTTTATTTTTTCAAGTCTTTCTAAATCTTTAATGTGTTTAGAAACAAGTGCTCCATTGGTGGTTATATTGATGGCATCTAGTAAATCGTTATAGGATAACATTTCTAAAAATGACATAAAATCTTTACGAGCAAAAGGTTCACCACCTGTTAAACGAACTTTGTTTACTCCTAGTTCGGTAAGTACGCGAGTTATACGGTACATTTCTTTGTAGGTAAGCAATTCTTTACGAGGTACAATATCAATACCTTGAGCAGGCATGCAATATTGACAACGTAAGTTGCAACGGTCGGTTACCGCTAACCGAACATAGCTAATTTGCCTACCAAAATTATCAATAAGTTTACCCATATCGTAAAGGTACTAAAACTAGCGTTGATACTCTTTTAAAAGGTTAAAAAATCGTATTTTCGTTGTATGCCAACACCGCTAGAACTTCAAATACAAACACTGCCTAATTCACCTGGAGTTTATCAATATTTTGATAAAGAAGATGTGATTATTTATGTAGGAAAAGCTAAAAACTTAAAAAAACGGGTTTCATCTTATTTTACTAAAAATCATGAGAACGGAAAAACTCGGGTTTTGGTAAAAAAAATTGTTCGTATTGAGCATGTGGTGGTTGATACTGAAACAGATGCGTTATTGCTTGAAAATAACCTGATTAAAAAATATAAACCAAGATATAATGTACTGTTAAAGGATGATAAATCATATCCGTGGATTTGTATTAAAAAAGAGAGGTTCCCACGGGTATTTTCTACGCGAAGAGTAATTAAAGACGGATCGGAATATTTTGGTCCTTATACCAATATGCGAACGGTACATGCTTTGTTAGATTTGATTAAAGAATTGTATCCGTTAAGAACTTGTAATTACGATTTAAGTCAAGAAAAGATTGATGCAGATAAATACAAAGTTTGTTTAGAATACCATTTAGGAAATTGTAAAGGTCCTTGTGAAGGGTATCAATCTGAAGAAGATTATCAAGAAGATATAAGAGCAATTCGAAATATCATAAAAGGTAACTTTAAAGAGAGTTTACAACAATTTGAAAAGTTAATGCTTGATTTTGCTGCTAATATGAGGTTTGAAGAAGCACAAAAAATTAAAGAAAAATTGGCGTCTTTACAGAATTATCAAGCAAAATCAACGATTGTGAATCCGTCTATTAATAATGTAGATGTATTTTCTATCATTTCAGATGAATCGCATGGTTATGCTAACTTTTTTAAGGTGATGAATGGTTCGATTGTACAGTCGTATACTACAGAGATTAAGAAAAAACTAGAAGAAACTGATAAAGAACTTTTAGAGTTATTTATTATTGAAACCCGTCAACGCTTTAATTCATTATCAAGAGAAATATTTGTGCCTTTCAAGGTGAATGTAGGTAAGGATATTAAGGTTGCCGTTCCTAAGTTAGGAGATAAAAAACGTATTGTTGAATTGTCGGAACGCAATGCGAAGTTTTATCGTCAAGAGCAGTTTAAGCAAATAAAAATTGTAGACCCTGATCGTCATGTAAAAAGAATTATGGCACAAATGCAAAAGGATTTACGATTAGGAAAAGAACCCCGTCATATTGAATGTTTTGATAATTCTAACATTCAAGGAACGAATCCCGTAGCTGCTTGTGTGGTTTTTAAAGATGGAAAACCTAGTAAAAAGGATTATCGACATTTTAACATCAAAACTGTTGAAGGACCAGATGATTTTGCTTCGATGGAAGAAGTAGTATACAGAAGATATAAACGATTGTTAGAAGAAGAACAACCGTTGCCTCAATTAATAGTTATTGATGGAGGAAAAGGACAGTTATCTTCGGCATTAAAAAGTTTAGACGCATTAGGTTTAAGAGGAAAAATAGCGATTATAGGTATTGCAAAACGCTTGGAGGAAATTTATTATCCTGGAGATTCTGTTCCGTTGTATTTAGATAAAAAATCAGAAACACTAAAAATAATTCAGTATTTACGTAATGAAGCACATCGCTTTGGAATTACTTTTCATAGAAATAAACGAAGTAAAAGTGCTATACAATCAGAATTAGAACAAATTCCTAACATTGGTAAACAAACAATCACTAATTTATTGCGTAAATTTAAGTCAGCAAAACGTGTTAAAACTGCTAGTTTAGAGGAATTGAAAGAAGTTGTTGGAAACTCAAGAGCTCAAAAAATATATCAATATTATCAAAAAAAAGAAGAATGAAAAAGTTACTAATTTTATTATTGTTTCCTGCATTGATGTTGGCACAAGAACAACCTAAGATAGGTCTGGTGCTTAGTGGAGGTGGAGCAAAAGGGATTGCTCATATTGGAATACTAAAAGAGCTTGAAAAAGCAGGTGTTCAGGTAGATTATATTGGAGGTACAAGTATGGGGGCAATTGTAGGAGGACTTTATGCAGCTGGTTATACAGCAGATCAGATAGAAGAAGCTGTTTTTGAAACAGACTTTATGAATTTACTACAAGATAAAGTTCCAAGAAAAGAGAAACCTTTTTTTAGCAAACTCCATGGTGAAAAATATGCTGTATCACTTCCTATCAAGAAAGGAAATTTAGGGTTGCCTTTAGGTTTGTCTAAAGGTCAAAATGTATTAAATTTTTTAACTGAATTACTTGCGCCAGTTGATGAGGTTAGTGATTTTTCTAAATTACCAATACCTTTTTATTGTATAGGTACTAATATAGAAACAGGTGAAGAGGAAGTTTTAGAAACTGGTTCGTTACCGTTAGCACTTAGAGCAAGTGCGGCTTTTCCATCTTTGTTAAACCCTGTAGATATAGAAGGAAAATTATTGGTAGATGGTGGAGTTGTAAATAACTTTCCTGTTGACGTTATGAAAAAAAAGGGAGTTGACATCATAATAGGGGTTAGTGTTCAAGGAGAATTATTAAAAAGAGATGAGCTGGTTTCTGTAGCATCTTTATTATTACAGATTATCAATTTTCAAATGTATAAGAAATCTGATGAACAAGTTGAGTTACTAAATGTTTATATACGACCAAACGTTATAGATTATAGCGTGATATCTTTTGATGAAAAGAAAGAAATTTTAGAAGAAGGAACAAAAGCAGCTAAGCAGTATAAAGTTGTTTTTGATAGCATAGCAAAAATGCAGCCTCAAAAGAGAAAAATACCTAAAGTTGAGCTAAAAGAGAAAAAGTTTATAGTAGATAGAATCATTATTAAAGGAAATAAGAATTACACGAATAACTATATTTTAGGAAAGTTACAGTTGCGTGAGGGAGATAGTGTTTCTTACAAAGAAATATCTAAGAAAATTAACACGTTAACCGCTACCAAAAACTTTACCAGAATTGATTATCATTTCGATAAGTCTTTTCAAGGAAAAAAATTAGAGTTAACAGTAAAAGAAGAAAAAATTCAGTCATATTTACGACTTGGCTTACATTATGATTTATTGTACAAGTCGGCAGTTCTGTTAAACTACAATCATAAAAAACTACTTTTTCAAAATGATGAGCTCTCTGTTGATGTTGGTATTGGTGATAAAATTAGATACAATCTAGAGTATTTTGTAGATAACGGGTTTTTAACAAGTTATGGTTTTAGTACAAGGTATAACTCCTTCAATAGTGATTTTATATATGACACAGGACTTATAAACGGAAAGTATTCAGACTTTTCAACTTCATTGTATTTTCAAACAACCTTTGATAAAAAATTTGCGATTGGTATAGGAACAGAGCATAAAAACATAGACGCAAGTACTATGAATATATCATCTGATGGAAAAGAAGACTTTTTTGATCGAAGCAATTATATAAATGCTTATTCATACTTAAAATTAGACACCTATAATAAAGAAATGTTTCCAACAAGGGGGTTTTATGCTAATATAGGTTTTAAATGGTTTTTGTGGTCTGATAGAAATAGTAGATTAGACGGGCTATTGCCAAATAGTGAGCCATTTCATCAATTTTCGCAATTAGGAGGAACTATAGGGTTTGCTACTACTTTTTACGACAAGTTAACCTTTCAATATACGTCACAAGCAGGATATACCTTAGGGAAAAAGTCATTTGAAATTTTTGACTATCATTTAGGAGGATACAATCAAAATTATATTAATAATTTTATTCCAATGTATGGGTATGATACAGGAGGTTTAAACAACCAGTCTTACTTAAGATCAGAATTCAATCTGCGATATGAGGTTTTAAAAAATCATTATGCAATGTTTATTGCAAATTATGCTCGTGTAGAAGAAAATGTTTTTGAGAATGGAGATTTATTTAAGAACACAAAATCAGGTTATGCATTAGGGTACAGCGTGGAAACTTTTATGGGACCTGTTGAATTAAAATATTCATGGTCACCAGATCACTCTGAACATTATTGGTTATTTAATTTAGGGTTTTGGTTTTAAACATAAAAAAACCCGTATCGTCTGATACGGGTTTTTATTTCATAATAAGATTGCCTTACTTGCTTTTTTTCTTCTTTTTAAAATAGAATTTATATTGTAAGTATTGGTAAGCATCTCTTGGTAATACTTTAATCCACTTTTTGTGTTGCACAAACCATTTAAAACGGATAGAATTTACGCCTTTTGTTAAATAAGCAGCTATAAAAGGATGTACGTTTAAAGTAATATCCTTGTAATTTTTACCACTATTTATTAGGCGTTCTAGTTCAGCTTCTATTTTATCTAATAAGACAATAGGAGCTTCTACTTCTCCGTTTTTATTTGGATTTGGTTCACGCGTTTTTATCTCTAATTCAGGTCGTACACGTTGTCTTGTAATTTGCACTAAACCAAATTTACTCGGAGGTAAAATTTTATGTTTAGTACGATCTAAAGCCATCGCGTCTTTTAAGTGTTGATATAATTTCTGTCTGTTTTCAGCAGATTTCATATCGATAAAGTCAACAACTATAATTCCTCCCATATCTCGTAATTGTAATTGACGAGCAATTTCACTGGCAGCAATTAAATTAACTTCTAAAGCAGTTTCTTCTTGGTTTAAAGACTTATTAGAGCGGTTACCACTATTTACATCAATTACGTGTAAAGCTTCGGTATGCTCAATAACTAAATAAGCCCCTTTACTCATAGAAACTGTTTTACCAAACGATGTTTTAATTTGACGTTCTATACCATATTTTTCAAAAATAGGTACTTCAGACGCATGAAGTTTTACAATGTTTTCCTTTTCAGGATATATTTCTTGTAAATACTCTTTAATTTCAACTTTTAAAGTCTCATCGTTGGTTACAATGCTTGTAAAAGAATCGTTCATTACATCTCTTAGAATAGAAGATGCTCTGTTTAACTCGCTTAATATTTTGGTTGGGGTGTTATTATTAGCAATGCGTTTACACATTGTTTTCCAACGATCAAGTGAGTTTTGTAAATCTTTGTCAAGTTCTGCTACCTTTTTACCTTCGGCAACAGTACGTAAAATAAGTCCAAACCCTTTTGGTCTGATACTTTTTGCTAATTTTTTTAAACGCTCCTTTTCTTTCGGATCTGCTATTTTTTGTGATACCGATATACGGTTAGAAAAAGGAACTAAAACTAAAAATCTACCTGCTATTGAAAGTTCCGAACTAATACGCGGACCTTTGGTAGATATTGGTTCTTTTACAATTTGTACTAATAAATTTTGACCTGATTTTAGTACATCGTTAATACTTCCGTCTTTGTTGATGTCTTCTTCAAAACGAAAGTTTTTTAAAGTGAATTCTTTGTAATTACCTGTGCTTACTTTCTTAATGAATTTGTTTAAAGATTGTACTTGTGGACCTAAATCGTGGTAGTGTAAAAAACCATCTTTAGGATAACCAACATTTACAAAAGCAGCATTTAACCCAGTCATTACTTTTCCTATTTTAGCAAGAAAAATATCACCGACTGAAAAATTATGGTCGCTTGTTTCTTTGTTTAACTCAATAAGTTTACCATCTCTTAGTAAGGCGAAATCAATATCAGAAGAATTGGAACGAATTATTAATTCTGTTTTCATTCTGAATATGGTTTTATGCCGTCGTAATTGCTTACGAAGACGGATTAAAATTTGTAAACAGGTATAATTTATACCATTTTAAGGTGTTAAAACCTTAATGTCAATGAACGTAGCTTATAAAAGCAACGAAAAAGTAAGCTACTGCTTACTTTTTCTTCTTATGACGATTTGCTCTCGCTCTTTTCTTTCTTTTGTGTGTAGAGATCTTAGCTCTCTTTCTTTTTTTACCACTTGGCATAGTTCAAATGTTTTGTAAAACCTTTGTTAGTAAGGTTTTGGGTTAATACTTTTTTAATTATTTTACAGCTACTTTAGTTTTTACACCCTCAGTAAATACCTTAGAAGGCTTAAAAGCAGGTATGTTGTGTGCAGGAATCTTAATAGTAGTATTTTTAGAAATGTTTCTACCAGTTTTTTCTGCTCTAGTTTTAATAATAAAACTACCGAAACCTCTTAAATATACATTATCTCCACTCTCTAATGCATCTTTTACTTCGTCCATAAATGCTTCAACAGTCGCTAAAACATCTGCTTTTTCAATTCCACTTTTATCTGAAATTTTAGATACGATATCTGCTTTTGTCATTATAAATATATTTTGTTTTGTTTTCTTAAAAAATTGAGGGTGCAAATATATGATAATTAATCTATTCCGAAAAAAATAAGATTAAAAATATCTAAATAAAATATGTTAATTTTGCTGGCACAATTTACATAAATGTCTTTATCTAAACAATTAATTCACTGGTATTTACAGAATAAAAGAGAGCTTCCTTGGAGAAAAACAAAAGATCCGTATCGTGTTTGGTTAAGTGAAATTATGTTACAACAAACTCGCGTAGTACAAGGCTTGCCGTATTTTTTAAAATTTACAGAAGCTTTTCCAACAGTATTTGATTTAGCAAAAGCCGAAGAAAGCGAGGTGTTAAAATTATGGCAAGGTTTGGGGTATTATTCAAGAGCTAGAAACTTACATTTTACAGCTAAATATGTTGCAGAAGAATTGGGAGGAATATTTCCTAAATCGTATAAAGAATTATTACAATTAAAAGGAGTAGGTGATTATACCGCTTCAGCAATTGCTTCCATTTGTTATGATGAACCAGTTGCTGTGGTTGATGGTAATGTGTATAGAGTACTGTCTCGCTATTTTGGAATTGCTACACCTATTAATTCTACAAAAGGAATAAAAGAGTTTAAAGAGTTAGCCCAAACAGTAATTGATGCATCACAACCAGGAGTGTATAATCAAGCTATTATGGATTTTGGTGCTTTACATTGTAAACCTCAAAATCCGTTGTGTAGTGAGTGTCCGATAGCTAATAGTTGTGTGGCGTTGGTAAAAAATAGTACCAAAGAACTTCCTGTAAAGGAAAAGAAAATTAAAATTAAAAAACGATATTTTAATTATTTAGTGCCAGTTACTAATGATAATCAGACGGTTTTAGAAGAGCGAACAGGAAAAGGAATCTGGCAAGGGTTGTATCAGTTCCCTCTTTTGGAAGCCAAAAATGAAATTGACGAAAATGAACTAATTCAACACGAGCAGTTTATAAAGCTGTTTCCTGAAGAAACTACAATTTCATTGTTTAACAAAGAAGAGATTATTCATAAATTGTCGCATCAGCATTTAGTTACCAAGTTTTGGGTAGTAAAAACTACAAATGTTAGTGAGAATACAATGAGTTGGTCAAAAGTAAAAGAGCAACCTGTGCCAGTGTTGATAGATAAGTTTTTGGAGGAATATTTAAACGAGGACTCCTAATTTTTGTATATTTGATTTTACACTAAATTATAATGCTATGGCAGGAACAATTAATAAGGTTATTTTAATAGGACATTTAGGTGATGAGGTTAAAATGCACTATTTTGAAGGAGGAAACTCGATAGGACGTTTTCCATTAGCTACTAATGAGACTTATACTAACCGCCAAACTGGAGAAAAAGTAACCAATGTTGAATGGCATAATATTGTAGTGCGTAATAAATTGGCTGAAATTTGCGAAAAATATTTAACCAAAGGAGATCGTGTGTATTGCGAAGGTCGTATAAAAACACGTCAGTATGAAGTAGACGGTCAAAAACGATACGCTACTGAAATTCATGTGCAAGACATGACGTTTTTATCTACTAAAAAAGACCCAAATAGTCCGCAACCAAGTGCACAACCAATGCAAGGAAACCCTACACCACCAAGTGTAGCGCCAGAAGAAGATGACGATTTACCATTTTAGTATAATTAAATTTTAAAAATTGGATCCAGAACCCGAACCTTTATTTTTATTATTATCAAGTTTTGATTGGTTAACAACCGTTAACTTTTTGCTGTTACTGCTTTTGTTAATTTGCTCTGCACTAGTTTCAGGAACTGAAGTAGCATTTTTTTCAATCTCTCAAACTGAGTTAGATGAGTTGTCATCAAACTCGAAAGAAAAAAATACAGTAGTAAAACTATTAGATGACCCCAAAAAATTATTAGGTACAATTTTAATTACCAATAACTTTATTAATATTCTTATTGTGTTGTTGTTTGCAAACATTGGTAAGGTATTGTTTACAGGTTTAGATTATGAACTAGATTTTTATTTTTTCAATGTTTCTGTACTTTTTTTGATTGAAATTGTACTGATTACCTTTTTAATTTTGTTGTTTGGAGAAGTATTACCAAAAGTATATGCAAGCAGAAAATCATTACAGTTTGCTGAAATGATGGCAAAACCAATTCAGGTTTTAAACACTTTGTTAACTCCGTTAAGTTCTCCACTTATTAAGTTAACTAGTATTATTGAAAATAGATTAGGAAACAAAAACAACAATCTTTCGGTTGAGCGTTTATCGCAAGCGTTAGAGTTAACGTCAGATGATGCTACAACCAAAGAAGAACAAAAAATTTTAGAGGGAATTGTAAGTTTTGGAAATACCGAAACAGTGCAGATTATGAAGCCTCGAACCGATGTTTGTGCTATTTCAGAAGATGCAAGTTATGAAGAGGTGTTACAAATGATTTTAAAGAATGGTTATTCAAGAAACCCTGTATATCGCGAAAATATGGATACCATTGTTGGTGTGTTGTATGCAAAAGATTTATTGGAACATTTGAATAAGAAGACTTTTAAATGGCAAAACCTATTAAGAGAAGCGTTTTTTGTACCTGAAAACAAAAAGTTAGACGATTTATTAATTGAGTTTCAAGAAAAGAAAAAACACCTTGCTATTGTAGTTGATGAATATGGTGGAACAAGTGGAATTGTAACCTTAGAAGATGTTATTGAGGAAATAGTAGGTGATATTAATGATGAATTTGATGATGAAGATTTGATCTATTCGAAACTTGATGAAAATAATTATATTTTTGAAGGAAAAATAACCATCAAAGATTTTTGCCGCGTCTTAGATGATGAAGATGAAGAAAAGTTTGAAGAGGCTAAAGGAGAAAGTGAAACCTTAGCTGGCTTTATTTTAGAAGTTTCAGGAAAGTTTCCTAAAAAAGGCGAAAAAATAAACTTCAGTAATTATACGTTTACTATTGAAGCGTTGGCTAAAAAACGTATAAAACAAATAAAAGTTACCCGAAATGCGTAAATTCTTTTTGCTGGCATCAGCAATATTTTTGATAAGTTGTAATGAAGAAACCTTACCTAAACCTAAAGCATATTTAAGTTTAGAGTATCCTAGTAAAATGTATAGTAGAATGCCGTTTCAAAAACCATATTCGTTTGAAACAACTCAAATAACTCAATCTAAAAGCTTACCAAAAAACTGGATAAAAATTGAATATCCAACGTTAAAAGCATCGGTAGATATTACTTATCGTCCTATCGAAGGAAATTTAAGAGAGTTGTTAATGGAGTCGGAAAAACTAGTGTTTGAACATGCCATTAAAGCAGATCAAATTACCGCACCAGTGGAATATGTAAACCCTAATACAAAAGTTTACGGGAGTTTGTATCAAATTTTAGGAAATGCAGCTTCACAAGTGCAATTTCATGCAACCGATAGCTCTAAACACTTTTTAAAAGGGTCTTTATTCTTTTATACCAAACCAAATTACGATTCTATTTTACCAGCAGTTGAATACATTAAAAAAGATATGATTCATATGATGGAAACCTTGGAGTGGAAGGATTAATATTATTAAGTTATTTATTTTTTATTTCTTGATTGCAACCATAAATAAAACTGCAATCCGAACAAAACAGCACCTGATAATAAGTGTACAGCTTGGGTTCCTAATGGGAAGTCCGCATAATACATTAAAATACCCGTAATTGTTTCTAAAAAGATTAAGAATACAATCCAGTTTACCAGTTTATAGCCTAAATTTTTTACTTGATTTAAATAAAATAATCCAAGGTTAACCAATACAATTGCGATGGTAAACGAGCGATGAATGTAAAATTTAAGGTTAGGATCCATCAAACTATAGTGCTTGTTTTCAAATCCGTGTAGTTTTACTTGTTCATCAATAAATTGACGTACTTGTGTTCCTAAAGCAATTTGAATTAAAGAAAATACAGCTGAAATAATAACTAGTTTACTAAACAAAGAGTTGTATTTGTAAGATACTTTTTTACGATCAGAAACAATATAAAGGAGCCATAACAGTAAGGCAATAATTACCAAACCACCAACCATGTGAATGGTGATTATTGTAGGTTTTAAGTTAGAGTCTACAACGGTTTTACCAAGCCATGCTTCAAACAGCATTAAAAAGAAAGCTCCGAATGATAAAAGGGTGATTTGCTTATTCTCTTTCCAAAATTTAACCGAAACAAAAATTAAAAACAAAAACGGAATTCCAGCTAAAGCAGAACTTAATCGGTTAATATACTCTGTCCAAGTATGAAATTTATTAAACTTAGCGTAATCGTGTTTAGTGTACTTTTCCCAGTTGTTAGCATTAAATTCATCAGTGGTTTTAATATTATGACCAGCAACAAACAAAGCTTCGTCTTTTACGATAATCATTCCTTTTTTATACTCGTAATTAGGTTGCCAAGTGATTTCTTCTTCAGAAGTTGGCGGAATGTAATATCCGAAACACTTTGGCCAATCAGGACAACCCATTCCTGAACCTGTCATACGAACAACAGAACCAGCTAAAAAAATAACATATACAGCAATTAACGAGATTTTTACAATGAGAGGGAAATGTTTCTTCATGTTACGAAAAATTTTAGCAAAGATACTTAAAAGGCATAAAAAAAGCTCCTAATTTAGGAGCTTTCAATATTGTTTGAATTAACAATTATGCTTTTTTTGTTTCAGCACAACATGCCATAGTACAATCTTCTTTACAAGCTTTTTTTTCAGCTTCCGTTTTTGTACAGCATTCTTTTTTACAATCAGCATCACAAGATTTCTCATCAGCTTTTTTAGTAGTTTCAGAAGCTTTATACATATCACCGCTACCAATTCCTTCAACAAAAGCAATTAAATCTGCTTTGTTTGTTTTGTTTGCATCATACTTTATAGTTGCAATACTGTCGTTAAAAACAACGTTTGCTTCTAAAACACCTTCTTTCTTACTTAAGTCAGAAGATATTTTTCTAGCACAACCTATTTCACAAGTCATTCCTGAAATGTTTAATGAAAGTTCTTGTGGATTAGCTTCAGCTAAGGTTTCAGTTTTTTGTTCTTGAGCTTCTTCTTTTTTAGCTTCACTTTTACAAGCAATCATTGCTAAACTTACAAAAGCAGCAACAAAAAATATTTTTAAAAATTTCATCATTTTTATTTATTGGATTATTCAGCAAATTTATTAATAAAATCAAAATTTAAAACATAAATAAACGACTTTTGTTACTAAAATACTTGATAATGAATAAGCAACAGCAAAAATGGTTGTTTTTAATTGTGCTTTCGCTGGTTTGGGGAAGTTCTTTTATTTTGATGAAAAAGGCTCTGATTGGTTTAACGCCCGTGCAAGTAGGAGCTTTACGAATGATAATTTCAGCAGTTTTTTTATTGTTAATAGGGTTTAGAAGTATACGAAAAATTGAAAAAAGGCATTGGAAGTATATTGCTATAACTGCAGCTTTAGGAACTTTTTTTCCGGTGTTTTTGTTTGCTTTTGCTATTAACGGAATTGATAGTTCTATCGCAGCTATTTTAAACTCCTTAACACCTTTTAACACCTTTGTATTTGGAGCATTGGTGTTTGGTTTTGCTTTTAAAAAGAAACAACTTATTGGGATTTTAGTTGGATTAATAGGTACCTTGGTTTTGATTTTAAAAGGAGCAGAATTAAACCCGAATCAGAATTATTGGTACGCTTTGTTGGTAATTATAGCTTCGATAGGGTATGCTTTTAACGTAAATATGATTAAGAAATATTTATCAGATTTAGACGCTTTAGCAATTACTACAGGACATTTTATATTATTATCGATTCCTGCGTTATTAGTGTTGGTTTTTTCTGGTTTTTTCTCAACGTTTGAAGTAACGACAACAACAACTAATGCCTTAGGTTATGTAGCTGTTTTAGCCATTTTTGGAACAGGAATAGCTAAGGTGTTATTTAATAAATTAATACATATTTCTTCGCCTGTGTTTTCTTCTTCTGTAACTTATGTGATACCTGTTGTAGCGGTTATGTGGGGAGTTATTGATGGTGAGAAATTGAGTTTTATACAATTCTTTGCTGGCGGAATAATTTTATTAGGTGTTTGGTTGGTGAATAAGGCGAAGTAGTTGTTTTCAATACAAAAAGAGCCAAAACTTTATGTTTTGACTCTTTTATCTTTTTTTAAAAGTTTAATTATTATTCGAAATCAGCGTCAGAAACTCCTTCGTTAATTTTGATTTCTTTTACAATAAACTCTAAAGTCATTGGACCATTTTTTTGAATGATTTTATGAGGGAATTTAATTCCATTAACCTCTTTGTAATCTGAAAATACCATAGGTATTTTTACTTCTCCTTGTGGTCCTTGAGCAGTTTTTACTTCTTTAACTTTTAAACCTGATTTTACATCATAAAAAACTTCTTTTTTACCATGTTTAATTACATAAGCATTGTTTCCGTCAATAGGTTCAATTCTGTCTAAACTACCAGTTTTATAATTTTTATCAGCAAATGGAGCAGCAGTATTTTTTATTTCTTCTAACTCATCTTTTGCCATTTCTTTTTTCTGACCATTAACTTCTTGATATCCTTTAGTTCCATCAAAAACTATTTTTTGCATCACATTCCCCATCATAGAAACAGTTACAGAAGATTTGTTAGGAGTTGCGTTTTTTTGTACTAAACTTAATTGCATTCCTTGAATTTTAGCTTCAGAAGAAGTTACTAAAGAGTTTACGTTAGCTATTTTATCTTTTCCACCAACTGCTTTTAAATAATCGTCTATAACACTAGAAGCCGTAACGCCTTTTGGGATAGGTAAGCTCATTGCTGGTTTTTCGGTAGGATTAGCATACGCGTCAAAATAATTGATCTTATACTCTGATGTTTTTTCTAGGTTTTTTAAAACATCAATTCCTTTACCTGTAATAATTACACGAGCTTTATCTCCTCTAAAATATTTAATTGCTGCATTTTGAATGTCATCTAAAGTAACAGAATTAATATTTTCTAAATATTTTTCATAAAAATTACTAGGTAAGTTATAACGAGCAATGTTCAACGCAAAATTAGCTGCTACAGATGGTTTTTGAACGTTACGCACAAAGTTTCCAATATACTCTGCTTTAGAGTTTTTTAATTCTTCTGGAGTTACTTTTTGGTAACGAATTTTATTAATTTCTTTTTGAATTTCTACCACAGCACTATCAGTAACCATGTTTCTTACAGCTGCACCTGCTCTAAAAATACCTGCGCTTTTATTTTTATTTTGAGAAATGCTTGAATACGCTCCGTAAGTATATCCTTTATCTTCACGTAAATTCATAAATAAACGAGCAGTACCGCCACCTCCTAAAATATTATTTGCTAATAAAGCTGCGTAATAATCTTTATCACCTAACGTTAAATCAACAATATTAATTACAGCTACTTGAGATTGTACTGCATTTGGCATGTTGATAAAGTTTATTTCAGTGGTGTTTACATTAGTTGGTACGTTGTAACTAACAGGAGGGATAGCTCCTTTTTTCCAGTCGTTGAATAAATTTTTAACTAATGTTTTTGTTTCTGAAGGGTTAATATCTCCAACTATTACAAGATATGAGTTGTTTGGTTTGTAATAAGTATTGTAATTGTTTTTAACATCTTGTAGTGCAATGTTTTTAATACTTTCTTTAGTAATAAATTCACCGTATGGGTGATTCTTACCATACACTAAAGCATTTTCAACTCTACTAGCAACAGCTTCTACACTTTTTTCACTCGATTTAATTCCCTCTAAAGTACGTTCAATTACTTTATCGAATTCTTCTTGTGTAAACTTAGGGTTTTTAACACCATCAGCCATTAAGCCTAAAACTTCTTCAAAATATTTCGTTAATGACCTTACTGATGCACCATTACTTCTAAACGAAACATTAGCTCCAAGAAAATCAACTCTTTCGTTAAATTCATCTTTAGGTAAATTGGTTGTACCGTTACCTAACATGTCTCCCATAACTTGAGAAACACCTGTTTTATCACCTTCTAAATATATAGGATTATCAATTGTTAATGAAGCAGAAACTCTTGGTAGTTTATGATTTTCAACCATAATTACCTGTAGCCCATTGCTTAACTTGAATTTTTCGGCTTTTCCTAATTTAATTTGAGGAGCTGGTCCTGGTTTCGGTTGTACACTTCTGTCTATTTGAGCATTTACAGTAAAAGACATGCTTACAACTGCTAATACTGCTATTATTATTTTTTTCATATTGAATGTCTTAAAACTGAATTATTTTTTTGATTCTGGTAAATATTCCATAACCAAACGTTGGTTAGTGTTTAGGTATTTTTTAGCTACCTCTCTAATTTCTTCACGAGTAATTGATCTGTAAATATCAATCTCAGTATTTATTAAGTTAGTATCACCATATAATACATTATAGCGAGCTAATGAATTAGCAATACCTTCAACGCTTGAGTTAGCATTCACAAAATTATTTTCAAACTTATTTTGTAATTTTTGATAATTTTTTTCTGAAATTAAATTTGTTTGAAGCTTAACCACTTCTTCATCAATTTCTTTTACTAAGCTTTGCAAAGAATTGTCTCCTAAAGGTAGTGCAAATAAAATGTAGGTACCGTAATCTTCTTGACTTAAGTTTATTGCACCAGCCTGTAAAGCCATTTTTTTAGTGTCAACTAGTTTTTTATAAAGAACAGAGCTTTTACCACCACTTAAATAAGTAGAAATCATATCTAACACGCGAGCGTCTCTAGTTTTCATAGAAGGAGTTCTATAAGCAGCCATAATCGCTGGTATTTGAATATTTGGGTCGTAAGCTTTTGCAAAGAATTCTTTAGTTATTGGGTCTTCTTTAGGAAAACTTCTAACAATATCTTTACCACGAGGAATTGGCTCAAAGTAAGATTTTATAAGACGTTTTGCTTCTTTAACTTCAAAATCTCCAGCAACAACCAAAGTAGCATTGTTAGGAACGTAGTATTTTTTGTTAAATGCTAAAAACTCTTCTAAAGTAGCGGCATCTAAATGTTCCATTTTACCTATGGTAGTTCCTTTGTAAGGGTGTTTTTTAAACATGTTTTTCTTAACATTCTCTAAAAAACGAGAGTAAGGTTGGTTGTCTACTCGTAAACGCTTTTCTTCCTTTACAACTTCATTTTGAGTGTCTACACCTTCTTGACCAATAATAGGATGCAATAAACGTTCAGACTCCATCCATAAGCCTAGTTCTAAATTATTAGATGGAAAAACTTCATAATAATAGGTTCTATCATCGGTGGTGTTAGCATTATTGGTTCCTCCATTAGAAGAAACTATTTTAAACCATTCACCTTTTTTAATGTTTTTGGTACCTTCAAATAACAAATGCTCAAAAAAGTGAGCCATTCCCGTTCTATTTGGTTGCTCATCTTTGGCACCTACATGGTACATGACAGAGGTTGTTACTACTGGAGCAGAATTGTCTTGATGCAAAATAACGTGCATTCCATTGTTTAAATTGTACTCTTCAAACTCAACTTTTTGTGCATTAGCAGAAAGCCCTACTAATAAAGCCGAAGCTAGAGTGATAACTCTTTTTCTCATTGATTGAAATTTAATTTTGGATTGTTTTAATTAGCATATGTGACGTTAAGTTATTTGTTTTGTTACAGAATTGGGTATAGAAATGAGAAAAAAAATGTTAAGAGAGTAATTTTCTGATGAATAGATTGTTTCTTGAAGTAAAAAACGTATATTTGCACCCGCATTTTCAACAAGAAAGTGTGAATAAAAGTATAAACGCAAAACAAATAGTATGTACGCAATCGTAGAGATAGCAGGGCAACAGTTTAAAGTAGCTAAAGACCAAAAAGTATACGTACACCGTTTACAAGAGGCAGAAGGATCAAAAGTAACTTTTGATAAAGTAATGCTTGTTGAAGATAACGGAAACGTTACAATTGGCGCCCCAGCTATAGAAGGTGCAGGAGTAACTGCAAAGATTTTAGGTCACTTAAAAGGTGATAAAGTAATCGTTTTCAAAAAGAAAAGAAGAAAAGGTTACAAGAAGAAAAATGGACACAGACAGTATTTAACTGAAATCCAAATTGAAGGAATTGCTACTTCTGGTGTTAAGGCAGCTGCTAAAAAAGAAGCTCCTAAAGCAGAAGCAAAGACTGAATCTAACGATTTAAGTTCTATGACTGTTGCAGAATTAAAAGCTTTAGCTAAAGAACAAGGTATTTCAGGATACACTTCTTTAAAGAAAGCAGAATTAATTGAAGCATTAAGTAAATAATTAACTTTAAAAACTTACAAAGATGGCTCATAAGAAAGGTGTCGGTAGTTCGAAGAACGGTCGTGAATCGGAATCGAAACGATTAGGAGTAAAGATTTTTGGAGGACAAGCTGCTATTGCAGGTAATATAATTGTTCGTCAAAGAGGAACTCAACACAATCCAGGTGAAAATGTTTACATGGGTAAAGATCACACTTTACATGCTAAAGTTGATGGTGTTGTAAAATTCCAAAAGAAAAGAGATAACAAATCATACGTTTCTGTAACTCCATTTGAGGCTTAAGAAATTAACTGATTAGATAAGATAAAAGCTCAACTATTTTTAGTTGAGCTTTTTTTGTATATAAACCAAACATTAAAATTTATACAAAAAAAACACCGCTTTTTAAGCGGTGTTTCATAACTTAATATCATTATTGATTAATCCCCCAATTTATCAATATGATTCCCCTTGTGTATTACGCTACAAATATCAGCGTAAAAAAGCAGTTTTATGAGGGTAGATGTATAAATGGTTGTTTTTTTTGTGTAAATGGTAATTATTTTATGGATCTGTAAACGTTTGGTTATGCTTTTGTTTAAATCATGACCTATAGATTTTATTTTTAAGATATTATCTGTTACATTTGGTACAAATCTACATACAATGTTAAGAGCAGTAATAGTTGATGATGAACCAAAAGCGATACAGGGCCTTTCATGGGAATTATCAAATTTTAATGAAGATATTGAAGTTATCGAAACATTTACTGAGGCAGAAAAGGCAATTAAGTATATTAACGAAAACGATATTGATTGTCTTTTTTTAGATATAGAAATGCCTACGATGGATGGTTTTCAATTACTGGAAAAGTTAGATAATAAAGATTTTGCAATTATAATTACTACAGCTTATAATGAGTATGCTATTAAGGCATTAAAAAATCAAGCTATAGACTATCTTTTAAAACCAATTGATTCTGATGATTTAGAAGAAACTATAGGTAGAATTAAACTTCATCATAAGAAGTATAATAATACAGAGAAGGTTGAAAAAATATTATCTAGCTTCAATAAAAAATTCAACAGAAGAAAAATAACAATAAATACAGATGGGAAATTAGTTTTTTTATCTGAAGATGAAATTTTGTTTGTAGAATCTGACGGGAATTATTCAACAATACATACTTCTGGAAATAAAAAAATTGTAGTAACAAAAAAGCTAAAAGAAATTAATTCATTATTACCTGAAGATCATTTTTTTAGAATACACAATTCATACATTATTAACTTAAATAAAATCAAAGAATTTTTAAAGTCAGACGGATATGTTGTGTTAGAGAACAACCATAAAATTCCGGTATCTCGTCAAAGAAAATCTGATTTCTTGGAAAAATTTTAGTTTTAAATGAAACAGTTAGTAATAATCCCTTTTCTTTTTTTTATACTATTTTCTAGTTATGCTCAAAACCATCGAGAAAGTAAGGATAGTCTTATTCAGTTAGCAGTAAATAAAAAGATAGATAATTATTACGAGCTGTATCGTTTTTTTGAAAAAGGAAGGTTTGACAGAGAAGAAATAGACTTGCTTTTAGAAGAAAGTAAAAAAAACGAATACAAACTTGGTGAGGTTTATGCATACAATTTATTAGGAAGAAGTTATAGAAATAACTCTTTTTTTGATAAGTCTATAGAAAATCATTTAAAGGCTTTAGAGCTAGCAAGAGAAATGAATGATGTAAATGCTGAGATTGTTACTCTCAATCAAATAGGGGTAGTTTACAGACGCCAAGACAAGGTTAGAAGTGCTTTAAATTATCATCAAATGGCGTTAGAGCTAGCTGATAAAATAGAGAGACCAGATATAGATACCAAGATAAGTATAAGTATTTCAAACAATAGTATTGGTAATATTTACTTAGCTTTAAAACAATATCAATTAGCATTAGAAAAATTTAAAAAATCAATTTTAATACAAAGTAGAACAGGAGATAAACGAGGGCTAGCAATAAATCATCAGAATATAGGACTTGCTTTTCAAAACTTAGGAGAAATTGATGCAGCATTAGAGCACTACAATAAATCGTTAGAATATAATATTCAAAATAATTCAAGTATAGGAAAGGTTATTTGTCATACTAGTATTAGTAATGTTTTATTATTACAAGGAAAATATAATGAAGCTTATAAATATATAAATGAAGTAGTACCTCTTTCAGAAAAAATAGGGAATCAGTATTATATATCAGAGGTATTTGCAACTTTAGGATATATTCAATTAAAATTGGATAGTTTAGATAAGGCAAAGATAAACCTCGAAAAAGCATTAGCAATTGCGAAAAAACATGAAATTCCTTCAGGGATAAACAAGTCTAAGTTATATTTATCAGAATTTTATGAAGAAAAAGGAGACTTTAAAAATGCATATGATTTTTATAAAAAAGCAATAGAAGGTGAACGTAAAACATTTAACGATAAAAATATTTCATATGTAAATAACCTTATTAATAAATATGATAATGAGGTAAGCAGAAACAAAATAAAAAGTTTAGCAAAAGAAAATGAAATCGCTAAATTAAAACTACTTCGAAATAGAAACGTTTTAATTATAACCTTAGTTTCTATAGCAATGTTAGGAGTGCTATTATATTCTATGTATAGGCACCGTTTACTTAATAATGATAAGAAAATATTAATGCTAGAACAGGAGGCTTTGAGAATTCAAATGAATCCTCATTTTGTATTTAATGCATTAAACTCAATTAAGTTGTATGTAATAAATAATGAGCAGAAAAATGCAGTTTATTATTTAAATAAATTCTCAAAATTAATTCGGAGTATTTTAGAGTCTTCATCAGTAAAAGAAGTAACCTTGAGTGAAGAACTTAAAACAATGAGTTTATATATGAGTATAGAGAATATAAGATTATCTAACGAAGTAACTTATATAGAAAAAGTAGACCCAAATGTAAATATAGAAAGGATAAAAGTTCCTCCATTAATATTACAACCTTTTTTAGAAAACTCTATATGGCATGGTTTATCATCTAAAAAAGGTGAGAAGGAGGTAATTTTGTCTGTAAATAAAATATCTGATGAATTCATTCAAATTGATATTATTGATAATGGGATTGGAAGAGATGCAGCTATGAAAATTAGAAAAAATAAATCGCTCAATAGAAGGTCGATAGGAATTGATTTGACCAAAGAAAGATTGCGAAACTTTGCCAATGAATATAAAAACAATTTTTCATTAGATTATTCAGACTTAATTGACGAAAAAGGGAATACAAGTGGAACTAAAGTTACTTTAAAAATACCTATAATTTAAAAATCAAATCGTAACTGAACCCAAACGGGTTCTTTTTTTTCTGTATTTAAATTGCTAAAAGAAATACCTAGTAAACGGACAGAGTTGTTAAGGGTATCTTGATATAATAACTCTTTTACGATAGGATAGAACTCTTTTTTTAGTTGTAAGTAGTGGTTGGTGGTTTTACTACGAGTTTGTTGCGTAAAATCGCTGTATTTGATTTTGAGAGTTACCGTTTTTCCTTTTGTGTTCGACTTTTTCATTCGACGTTCCAATTCATCCGCAATTTTATCAAGTCGTTCCAACATAAAAACTTCAGAAGATAAATTTTCTCTAAAAGTTGTTTCAGCAGCAATAGATTTTCTAACGCGATTTGGCTTCACTTCCGAATTATGAATGCCTCGAACAATGTTGTAATAATGCAACCCCGATTTCCCAAATAATTTACTGAGTTCTTCTAATGATTTCTGTTTTAAATCTAACCCAGTAAATATGCCTAAGTTGTGCATTTTAGCAGCAGTGACTTTACCTACTCCATAAAATTTATTTACAGGAAGTTGTTCTAAAAATTCTATAACCTCTTCTGGATTGATAGTTTTTTGTCCGTTAGGCTTGTTAATGTCAGAAGCTACTTTTGCTATAAATTTGTTGATTGATATCCCTGCAGAAGCTCGTAACTCCAATTCCTCCCATATTCGCTGACGAATTTCCTGAGCAACCATGCTTGCAGAAGGATTTCCTTTTTTGTTTTCAGTAACATCTAAATAAGCCTCATCTAATGATAAAGGCTCAACCAAATCAGTGTAATCATAAAATATTTTTCTAATTTTTGAAGAAATTTCTTTGTAGCGATCAAACCTTGGAGGAACAAAAATAATATGCGGACATTTTTGTTTAGCTAAAACACCACTCATAGCAGAACGAACCCCAAACTTTCTAGCTTCATAGCTTGCCGCCGAAACGACACCACGTATTTCACTCCCCCCAACTGCAACAGGTTTTCCTTTTAATTCAGGATTATCCAATTGCTCTACTGATGCATAAAAGGCATCCATATCTACGTGAATAATTTTACGAAAAGGAGGTTGTAATTCCATTCTGTAAAAATAACAAAAGCCCTCGTAAGAGAGCTTTTGTTAGTCTTGATTCTTTTTTCTAACAGCGAAGCGGTCTTTTCTCTAAAACTATACTTGTTTTACTTCAATTATTTTAACAGGGCATGCCTTTTTAGCTTCATGAGAGGCTTCAAAAATACTGTCGTCGTGAGATTTTATGGTAAAGAAACCCTTTTTCTCAGTTGAATGCAGTAAAACTGATTTTCCGTCTTTTTTCGACATTTGAAATTGTGCCGGAGCTAACTCAACACAATAATTACAACCAATACATTTGTTTCTTTGTAAGGTAATTACAACCATTAGTTTTTAGCAAATTCAGTTTTTACAATTTTGTATAATTTGTCTGAAGGACGAATTCTGAAATCTAATTTCATCGTAACTTCATCACCTTTGGTAGCGGTTTGTGCTTCTTTGTCGTTCACAAACATACTTTTTAATTCCATTTCTTGAGCGCCCGTTGTTGGTCCTGTAATTAAAAGGGTATCGCCTACAGCTAAATCGTACGCTTCAATTTTAAATTCACCAATTTCAGCTTTAGGAAAATAATGCATTCCTTTTCCTAAATATACTTTCTTTTGAGTAGCATGTGAACCAGGTTCTTTACTCCACTCACCTAACTTTTGTCCTAAATAATATCCATTCCAAAAACCACGATTGTATACTTTTTCTAGTTCTTGCATCCAACTAATCACCTTCTCTTTATCGTAGGTCCCTTCATATAAACTATCAATAGCATCACGGTAACATTTAATTACTTTAGCTACATATTCAGGTGCACGACCACGACCTTCAATCTTCAATACTTTAATACCAGCATCAGCCACTTGGTCTAAGAAATCAATAGTACATAAATCTTTTGGAGACATGATATACTCATTGTCTAATTCCATTTCAAAACCAGATTCTTGATCAATTACCGTATATTTTTTACGACAATTTTGTTTGCAAGCTCCTCTGTTTGCTGATGAGTTGTGTGAATGTAAACTCATATAACATTTACCAGAAACTGCCATACATAGTGCTCCGTGACCAAAAATTTCAATTTCTAACAAACGACCAGAAGGACCTTTAATTTCTTCTTTTTCAATTTGTTCAGTAATCTTTTTTACCTGACGTAAACTCAATTCTCTACTCAACACCACAGTATCAGCAAACATTGCATAAAACTTAACTGTTTCGATGTTGGTAATATTAATTTGAGTAGAAATGTGAACTTCCATACCTTCTGCTCTAGCCATTGCAATTACAGCTTGATCCATTGCAATTACTGCGGTAATATTAGCTTCTTTAGCTCTTTTGATTAAGGTTTTTACGATAGATAAATCATGGTCGTATACAATAGTATTCAATGTTAAATATGTACGAACATTTTTTTCAGAACATCTGCGTGAGATTTCTTCTAAATCATCTAAGGTAAAATTGATAGATGCTCGAGCACGCATATTTAATTGCTCAACACCAAAGTATATAGAATCACATCCATTATCTAAAGCTGCTTGTAACGATTCAAAATTACCAGCAGGAGCCATTAACTCAATCTTTTGCATTACTTTTTAAATTTTAAAGCTTCTGAACGTCCTTTTTTAAATATTTTATTACTTGCGTGTTTTCCTTTACGCAATTCTTTTTGTTCTTCGTAAGGTAAATGAATGATTTCTTGACATTCAGGAGAACATGTGTTTTCCATTTTTTCAGCACATTCATCACACTGAATAAATAGTAAGTGACAACCTTCGTTAGCACAGTTAGTATGTGTATCGCAAGGTTTTCCGCATTGGTGGCAATTAGCAATTACATCATCAGAAATCTTTTCAGCTCTTCTATGGTCAAAAACAAAATTCTTTCCTAAAAATTTGTTTTCTAAGCCTTCTGATTTTACTTGACGTGTATATTCAATAATTCCTCCTTCAAGCTGAAAAACATTTTTAAAACCTTTATGTTTATAGTAAGCAGATGCTTTTTCACATCGAATACCACCTGTACAATACATTAATAAGTTTTTGTCTTCTTTATGGTCTTTTAAATCTTCTTCAATAAGATCTAAAGAATCTCTAAACGTATCAACATCTGGAGTTATAGCCCCATCGAAATGCCCAATTTCACTTTCGTAATGGTTACGCATATCTACACAAACAGTATTAGGGTTTGCTAGCATTTCATTAAACTCTTTTGCATTTAGGTGCACTCCTTTATCAGTAACATCAAAAGTATCGTCATTCAATCCGTCAGCAACAATCTTGTTACGAACTTTTACTTTTAGTTTTAAAAAGGATTTGTTGTCGTGTTCAATGGCCACATTTAAACGAATTCCTTTTAAAAAAGAAATACTGTCTAATTGATCTTTTAAAGCTAAAAAGTTTTCAGATGGTACAGATATTTGAGCATTGATTCCTTCGTAAGAAACATACGTTCTTCCTAAAACATCTAGCTCATTCCACTCAAGGAATAATTTATTTCTAAATAAAGTTGGATTTTCTATCTTGTGGTATTGATAGAATGAAATGGTAATACGGTCTTTACCCGCATCGTCTATTAATTTAGCGCGTTCTTCGGCGCTTAACTTGTTGTACAGTTGCATGCTATACTTTTTTAAGTTAAACAAATATGTTGTGATTTTAATAAAAAACCGGTGCAAATGTACTGATTTTTTGAGTTTTACTGTTTAAAACAACACTTTTTAATCAAAAGTGATATAATTTTAAACTTTAACGTATTTTTTTACATAAACGAGATACAACCAATTTAATTTTTTTAAACCTTTGTGGCATACAAACAATTAATTTTATACTCAAATAGTAAAAAGATGAGAGTAGCAGTAGTAGGCGCTACCGGTATGGTAGGTAATGTAATGTTACAAGTTTTAGCAGAACGTAATTTTCCGGTAACAGAGTTAATTCCTGTTGCTTCGGAGCGTTCGGTAGGAAATAAAATAGAATTTCAAGGAAAGAATTACTCAGTGGTTGGTTTAGAAACTGCTGTAGCAATGCAGCCAGATATTGCATTGTTTTCTGCGGGAGGAGATACTTCTTTAGAATGGGCTCCTAAGTTTGCTGAAGCAGGTACGACGGTAATAGATAATTCTTCAGCGTGGAGAATGGATCCAACAAAAAAACTAGTAGTTCCAGAAATTAATGGAGATGTATTAACAAGCGAAGATAAAATTATTGCAAATCCTAACTGTTCAACTATTCAGTTAGTAATGGCTTTGGCACCATTACATAAAGAATATCAAATGAAACGTGTAGTAATTTCAACTTATCAATCTGTTTCAGGAACTGGTGTAAAAGCTGTTCAACAATTAGATAATGAAGAAGCAGGAGTTGAAGGAGAAATGGCGTACCCACATCCAATTGGAAGAAATGCATTACCACATTGTGATGTGTTTTTAGAAAACGGATACACTAAGGAAGAAATGAAGTTAGTAAAAGAGCCTAAAAAGATTTTACGTGACGATTCCTTTGCTGTTACAGCAACAGCTGTAAGAATTCCAACAGCTGGTGGACATTCTGAGTCGGTTAATATTCAGTTTGAAAACGATTTTGAATTGGAAAAAGTACGAGAGTTACTTGATAAAACTGATGGTGTGGTTGTACAAGATGATGTACAAAATAATGTATACCCTATGCCTATTTTAGCAAATAACAAAGATGAGGTTTTTGTGGGTAGAATTAGAAGAGATGAATCTCAACCAAATACTTTAAATATGTGGATTGTTGCAGATAACCTTCGTAAAGGAGCTGCAACGAATACAGTTCAAATAGCAGAATATTTAGTAGCTAACAATTTGGTTAAACCATCGGTTACTGCATAAAATAATTTATAATAATACTTTTAAAATCCTGTGCTTATAAGTGCAGGATTTTTATTTTTGGATAATGAACAAAGAACAAATAATACAAAACACCATTGAGTTTGTAAAAGAAACTTTACAAGGAGCAGAAGGGGGACATGATTTTTTTCATATTGAACGAGTATATAAGAATGCATTGTTGATAGCAAAAGATGAAAATGTTGATGAGTTTGTGGTTTCTTTAGGAGCATTGTTACATGATATAGCTGATAGTAAATTTCATAATGGAGATGAAACAGTTGGCCCGAAAAAAGCTAGAGCGTTCCTTCTTAATCAACAGGTACCCGAAGAAGTAATTATTCACATAGAAAAGATAATAACGAATATTTCTTTTAAAGGAGGGAATTTCGAACAAAGGTTTTCTTCCCCTGAACTAGATGTTGTTCAAGATGCTGACCGTTTAGATGCTATTGGAGCTATTGGTATTGCTCGTTGTTTTAATTATGGTGGATTCAAAAATAGAGAACTCTATAATCCGGAGATTGCTCCAAATTTAAACATGACTAAAGAAGAATATAAAAAGTCTACTGCACCTACGATTAACCATTTTTATGAAAAATTATTGTTGTTAAAAGATAAGATGAATACTGATACAGGAAAAGTTATTGCAGAGCAAAGACATACTTATATGGAGGAGTTTTTAAAGCAGTTTTATAATGAATGGAATGGAAATATTTAGTTTGTATAAAACATTAATGTTAAAATATTGTTATTTTAATTAGAATCTTACGTTAAAACTTGGCTATTATTTAATTTGATATATATTTGCTTAATAGTTAATAATCCCCCTATTTATTAATGTAATCCCCTTATTGTAAAAAAAAAGCATCTAACCTAGGTTAGATGCTTTTTTTGTTTGTATGATTGGTTGTTATTTCCCAGGGAAACTTGGCTTGCGTTTTTCTAAAAATGCGGTGGTTCCTTCTTTGAAATCTTCGGTTCCAAAACAGTTTCCAAATTCAGTAATTTCTGTATCAAAACCATTTATTCCATCTTTAAAATTATCGTTAACAGCCTTAATTGCTGCGCTGATTGCAACAGAAGAGTTGCGCATAATTTTAGAGGCAATTTTTTCAGCTAAAGGAAGTAATTCTTCTTGTGATGTTACATGGTTAACCAAACCAGCGTCTTTTGCTTCATCAGCAGTAATCATACCTGCTGTCATGATTAACTCCATGGCTTTTCCTTTACCTACTAGTTGAGGTAAGCGTTGCGTTCCACCATACCCAGGAATAACTCCTAAAGATACTTCTGGTAAGCCCATTTTAGCATTATCAGAAGCGATTCTAAAATGACAAGCCATAGCTAATTCTAATCCTCCTCCTAAAGCAAAACCATTTACAGCGGCAATAATAGGGGTAGATAGGTTTTCAACAAAATCAAATAAAATTTCTTGTCCTTTTTTTGCTAACATTCCTCCTTCTTCAACAGAAAAATGAGCAAATTCAGAAATATCTGCACCAGCAACAAAAGCTTTTTCACCACTTCCTGTAATGATAATTACTTTAATTGCTGAATCATTCTCCAAAGCTTTAAAAGCATTGTGTAAATCTTCAATTGTTGCTTTGTTTAAAGCGTTTAATTTTTTTGGTCTGTTAATGGTAACAGTTGCTAATCCGTTGTCTTGTTCAACTAAAATATTTTTAAAATTCATGATACTATTTATGTTTTTGGTAAAATTACGGTAAAAACGGTTCCTACTCCTTTGGTTGAAGTCAAAGAAATAGATCCGTCATACGCTTCAATAATATTTTTTATAATCGATAAACCTAGCCCCATACCACTTGTTTTTGTGGTGAATTTAGGTTCGAAAACAAGTTCTTTGTTTTTTTCGCTAATTCCCTTACCGTTATCAGAAACCGTAATTTTAACACTGTTACCTTCTGAAGCTACTTTTACTTCTATTTTAGGATTTTTATCAGTTTCTTTTATTGCTTGTATAGAGTTTTTAACCAAGTTGGTAACAATTCGTATTAATTGTGTTTTATCAAGACTGGCGTAAAGCTCTTCTTCTTGAGGAAGGTATTCTATATAATCTTCGGTGAAGATATCTAATGAATGTTTAACAACATCAACAACATTTATTTTTTCACGACGCTGTGTTGGCATTTTAGCAAAGTCAGAAAAGGCAGAGGCAATAGAGCTCATTACATCAATTTGTTGAATAAGAGTTTCGCTATATTCAGACATCTTTTCTTTTATATTTGGATCGTTTGGATCAAATTTTCTTTCAAAACTTTGAACTGATAAACGCATTGGAGTAAGCGGATTTTTAATCTCGTGAGCCACCTGTTTTGCCATTTCTCTCCAAGCTTGTTCACGTTCACTTTTAGCAAGTCTAGCAGCACTGTCTTCTAACTGGTCTATCATGTTATTGTAGGCAGCTACTAATGAATTAATCTCTGAACTGGCTGAGTTCAACGTAATTTTTTCGTTGCGTTTATTTAAGCGTGTTTCTTTAATTTTTTCTGAAATTGTTTGAATAGAACGCGTAATATATGTTGATAAGAAATAAGCTAAAACAATAGCAATGATGAGCATTAATAAATACACTAATGACAAACGCGAAATAAATTCGCGAAGTTCGTTCTGTTGCTCTTCGTTGTCTTGAGCAATTTGTAGTTCTAGTATTCCAATTCGTTTAAAACGAGGATCATTAATATATGAGTACGAAGATTGGTAAGTAATTCCTTTTTCGGTTCTACTTTTTAAAATTTTATGATTAGAGTTATTAGCAAGATCCTTTATGGTTTCTTTGGGTAGATTTGAACCCTCTTTTTTGTCGAAATTATAAGGAATGGAAGACTTTAATAAATTACCCTCCATATCATACATCGAAACCGTAAGCTTATGTACATAGGCAATGTCATAAATTCTGTCTTGAAATATTTTAGATAAATTTTGAGTTGTTACAGGGTAAGTTGTTCTGCGTTTTAACTCTATTTCTATGTCTTGTTTTGTTGAGAACTCTTTACGTTCAAACCTTGATATATTATAATCTTTAGTTTGTTCGTCGTATTGATAAATTGTAACCAATACAATTAAAATAGAAGCCAATAATACTAAAAGTATCATTGACAAGAATATTCTAATTCGTAGCGATATGTTGTTGAAAATGGGCAAGCTTATAATTTAATTTTTTTAGTTTTCATTAATAGAGTATCGTCCTTTTCACCATCGTTATCCCAATCGTAAGTAGAGGTAGCTTCAAAGCCGTTTTTAGCTATTTTTATTGTGTACCAAGCTTGTACCTGATTTCCTAAATACAAATAATCTACAAATAAACTATCTCCCTTAGTTTCCCACTTCCCAACGGTTTCACCTACTTTTTTTCCATCAGGTTGTACGAACCAAGCAGCAAAGGTTCCATCATTTTTATAAGAAGATTGCGCTTTTCCTGATTCTGGTTTGCTAAAATCGTCTTCAAAAACAGAAGAGCTATCAGTTTCGTTAGCTGTTAAATATTCTATTTTTAAATAGGTAGTTTCCCAATTGCCAACCAAATAATTTTTCAGCAAAGGTTTTGTTGAAGTTATTTCGTTCACTTTTTCGTTGCTTTCTTTTTTTTCTTGTTTACACGTGGCAAAAAACATTCCGAAAATTAATGTTGCAATAAAATAATGTGTTCTCATAACTATTATGATTGAAGTTTTTCTTCCTTAGTGTGTAACAAACGTGTTAGTTTGATTGATAAATCTAATAAAATAATTTTAGCATTTCCATTTCTTTCAATATGATATTGTGCGTCACTTACTTCTTTTTCAATAGTCATGATATTACCACTGTGAACGAAAGGAGCAAATTTTGATAACTCGAAATTTGCTGATTGTGTTTCTAAAAACACTAAATCAGGGGTTCCGTAATTAAGTAATAAAGCTTGTCTAAAAAATTGTAAACAATACTGTAAAAACTGTTTTTGTGTTTCACGTCCTGTTTTTGAAATTTCTTCTGACCAACCAATTAAATCTTGAATAACAGCAGCGTTTCCTTTGGCTCTAAAGGCAGCGCGAATCCATGTGATAAACCATTGTTCGAAAACTAAATCGTTAGAATTGTTGTTTAATATATGTAATGCTTTATTATAATTTCCTTCGGATTGATGCGCAATTTTAATTGCTTCATTTTCTGAAATTCCTTTTTGCTGAACTAAAGTAGTTGCAATATCACTTTCACTTAATGCAGGAAAATGTAGAGCTTGACATCTAGATTTTATAGTATTTATAATTTGCTCTTCATCTTCAGTCACTAAAATAAATACTGTTTTACTAGGTGGTTCTTCTATGAGTTTTAATAATTTATTTGAAGCGGCAACATTCATTTTTTCCGCCATCCAAATAACCATTACTTTAAAACCACCTTCGTACGATTTTAGCTGTAGTTTTTTTACGATATCTTCTGCTTCGTCTACCCCAATTTGTCCTTGTTTGTTTTCTACGCCTATGTGTTGTAACCAATTAAACAAACTTCCGTAAGGTTGTTTTTCAATAAAAGATCTCCAATCATCTAAGAATAAATTACTAACGGGATGTTTTTTTACCGAATCGTTTGTAGTAACTGGAAAAGCAAAATGCAAATCAGGATGCTGTAATTTATTACACTTAATATTGCAAGCTTCAGCGTTATCTGAAAAATTACACAATAAATATTGAGCATAGGCTATTGCCATAGGTAATGTTCCGCTACCTTCTTTACCAATAAAGAGTTGTGCGTGCGGAATTCTATTGTTTTCAGCAGATTGCTGTAGGTGTTTTTTTATATGTTCTTGCCCAATAATATCGTTAAAAATCATACCACAAATATAAGATATCAAACATAGAGAACAACCGATTGTGAGCAAACAATATATTGTTTCAATATATTGTTTAGAATGATTCTATTTTAGTATATTTGCTAGCTTAAAATATGTGTTTTTTGAGTACAATTGCATCATTACAAATCGGAGAAAAAGGAATTATATCTGAAGAGTGTTTAGATAAGATTCCGTTAAAGTTGTTAGAAATGGGGTGTTTGCCTGGAACAGAAGTTGAATTGCTTCAAATAGCTCCGTTAAAAGATCCTATGTACATTTGTGTAAATGGGAGTCATTTAGCAATTAGAAAAGAAACCGCTTGTCAAATATCAATACTTAAATTATAGCCGATGAGCGATCGTATTAAAGTAGCATTAATTGGAAATCCCAATACAGGAAAAACATCATTATTCAATCAGCTTACAGGTCTAAATCAAAAGGTAGGAAACTATCCAGGGGTTACTGTTGATAAAAAACAAGGAGTCTCTAAACTACCAAATGGTAAAAGTGCTACAATTACAGATTTACCTGGTACGTATAGTATCAATCCAACTTCTTTAGATGAAAGTATCGTTTTAAAAACTTTAATGACAGCGCATCGAGAAGATAAGCCAGATATGATTGTTGTGGTTGCAGATATTGAAAACTTAAAGCGAAACTTATTGTTGTTTTCTCAAATTCAAGATTTAGAAATCCCAACGGTTTTAGCTTTAAACATGGCAGATCAGCTACAGCGTAAAGGAATTTCGATAGATATACCTGCTTTAGAAAAAGAATTGAACACTAAAGTAGTGTTAATGTCGGCAAGAAATAATGAAGGGGTAGATGATTTGAAAAGTGTAATTGCCAATTATGAATCGTTACAAGTTTATTCAAACTTTAATGAGCTAGCAGATAAAATAGATACCAATTATTTTAATAAACTATCTTCAGTAAGTACTGAGTTTTCAGCCTATGAAATATGGATGTTGCTTACTAAAAAGCGTACATCATTACTTTCTAACGAAGAAAAGGAAAAAATAAAGGAGTTTGAAGAAGAGGAAGCTGTACAGAAAAAACACCAGCATAAAGAAACAATCTACAGGTATCAAAAAATAAATAATATCTTAAAGAAAACCTATCAGGTAGATGTTTCAAAAGCTACAGATATGCGTAGTAAGCTTGATAGAGTTTTTACACATAAAATATTTGGGTATGTAATTTTCTTTGGGTTACTATTGCTGATCTTTCAATCAATTTTTGATTGGGCGTCTACCCCAATGGATTTTATAGATGGTTTATTTGCAGATATTGCAGAATTTACCAAAGCACAATTACCAGCAGGAATGTTTACCGACTTACTTACAGATGGTATTATTCCGGGTGTTGGTGGTGTAGTGATTTTTATTCCACAGATAGCCATTTTATTTCTGTTTATTTCTATTCTTGAAGAGACAGGTTATATGAGTAGAGTGGTGTTTTTAATGGATAAGATTATGCGTAAATTCGGAATGAGTGGTAAAAGTGTAATTCCTTTAATTTCAGGAACTGCATGTGCAATACCAGCAATAATGGCAACTCGTACTATTGGTAGTTGGAAAGAACGTTTAATTACCATTTTGGTAACGCCATTTACAACTTGTTCTGCACGATTACCAGTATATGCAATTCTAATCGCATTAATAATTCCTGATACTAAATTATTTGGTTTTTTAAGTTTACAAGGTTTTACTTTGTTAGCTCTGTATGTTTTAGGTTTTGCAGCGGCAATTATAGCGGCGTACGTATTGCATAAAACATTAAAAATTAAAAACAATTCGCTTTTTGTAGTTGAAATGCCTAATTACAAAGTACCATCAGTAAAAAATGTGTTTTTTGATGTGTTAGATAAAACCAAAGCATTTGTTTCTGGAGCAGGAAAAATCATTTTAGCAATCTCAATTGTATTATGGTTTTTAGCATCTCACGGACCGTCGGCTTTTGAAAATGCAGAAAAAAATGTAGTTGAAAATGTAGCAAATCAACAATTATTAGAAGAAGAATTGTCGAAGAAAATAGCTTCAGCTAAATTAGAAAATTCGTATATTGGAATAGCAGGAAAAACATTAGAGCCAGTGGTGAAACCATTAGGCTATGACTGGAAAATAGGAATCGGATTAATTAGTTCTTTTGCTGCTCGTGAAGTGTTTATTGGTACACTGGCTACTATTTATAGTGTTGAAGATGATGGTGAAGACTCAACTACGATTAAACAAAAAATGGAGTCAGAAATTAATCCAGATACTGGTGAAAAGCGATTCAATTTTGCTACAGGAATATCTTTATTGTTGTTTTACGCATTTGCAATGCAATGTATGGCAACCTTGGCAATCGTAAAACGTGAAACAAAAAGCTGGAAGTGGCCATTGGTTCAATTAGTAAGCATGGGTATTTTAGCTTACTTATCTGCTTTTGTAGCCTATCAAATCTTAAGCTAATGCAAGAAATTTTAACATATTTAGTTGTTTTAGGGGCAGTTGTTTTTTTAGTTAAAAAGTTTTTCTTCAAGACTAAAAAAGATAAATGTGATACCAATTGCGGTTGTTCTTAAAAACCTTTAACACTAACTTATTACTGCAGTTTTGGTAAAAGATGTAAGTTTGTGGTATTATACTTGATAAGTATTAAAAGGAAGTAATTAGTAAAATTTAATATGAAAAAAATACTTTTAGTAGCTGTAGTTTTTGTCAGCTCTTTTGCGCAAGCGCAACAAGAAATTAAAGCAGATTTATTTGATGCTTTAGCTTTTAAAACATTAGAATTATCGTATGAATATTATACAACAGAACGTTCGTCAATCGGTATTTCAGCATTGTTTAATTTTGAAAAAAGATCGGCTGACTTCAAATACAACGAAAAACAAATGTTTACTCCATTCTTCCGTCATTATTTTACCGATAGCAGTAATTGGAATTATTTTGGAGAAGTTTTTATGGGTATAAATACAGGTGAAAGAGAAGTTACGGTAGAAGGAACAACTCTTAAACAATATAAGGAATATACTGATGGAGCTTTGGGTATTGCATTCGGATCGAAATATGTGTCGTCAGGAGGTTTTGTACTTGATATCTATGGAGGTTTAGGTAGAAATTTATTTACTTCAGAATCTCGTGCAGTTGTACCTAGGGTAGGAATAAATTTAGGATATCGTTTTTAAAATATTCAACTTAAATAAAGAATAAAAAAAGCTCGCAATTGCGAGCTTTTTTTTAGTTTATGATTTATTCAGAAGTCTAATGAACTATTTAGTTAAGCTTTTTCTTTTGAATAAAATTAGCGATTACAAAACTTAAAATAGCTGGCAATACCCATCCTAAATTTTGGTTGGCAAACGGAATGGTGTTTTTAATTTCAGATAAATATTCAGTATCAATAATAAATCCTAAAAAGTCTGGAATGCTAAATAGAAAAGTAACAGCAACCACAATTTTAAATACAGTAGTAGAGGTGTATTTTTCAGGAAGTACATTTAATATAATTAAAATGATAGTTATCGGGTAAATAAACATCAATGCTGGTAATGCAATGTTTATAATATATTTTACATCGAACTGGCCTACAGCAATTCCTAATAAACAACCAATAATAGCAGTGATTATAAAAACTTTTTGAGAATTGTTGTTAATTCCCTTGAAATAATCAGCAGTACCTGTGATAATTCCAACAGCTGTTGTAAAACATGCTAAAGCAACTAAAACGCTTAAAAATACACTTCCAATATTTCCTAGTGTTTGGTAACTTAAAGAATTTAAAATTTCTGTTCTAGTAGCATCTTCTCCAAAAGTAGAACTAAACAGAACACCGTTGTAAATAAGACCCGCATAGATAATTAACAAACCGAAACCTGCAATTAATCCAGCTTTAGTAATTAATTCTTTTTTTTCTTCAAAGGAAGTATTGGTGTTAAAATTCATAGAAACGACTAAAACACCACCAACAACTATCGAAGCAATAGCATCAAAAGTTTGATATCCTTCTAACAAACCATCTACAAAAGGCATTTTAAAAGATGATGGATTTACAGCTTCAGGAGCGGTAAAAATTCCAACAAAAATAATAGCCAACAAAATAAAGATGATGAGCGGTGTTAAGAACTTTCCTAATAATTCTAATACTTTTGATCGGTTTATTGAAAATATAAAAACCAATCCGAAATAAATACTACTAGTAAGCAAAGAGCTACTGTCAAAATAAGGAGCAATAGCCATTTCATGCGTTACAGATGCAGTTCTAGGTGCAGGTAAGGCAAGACAAATAGCGTACATTATAAAGCAGTAAACAAGGCTAAATGAATGAGATACTTTTTTACCAAAATCATACATGGTGCCTTGTAATCGTGCATGTGCTAAAATTCCTAGCATAGGAATAAAGACTGCTGTAACAAAAAAACCAAGGGTAACCCAAATCCATAGGTTTCCTGCATTTTTTCCTAAAAGAGGGGGTAAAATTAAATTTCCAGCTCCAAAAAACATTGAAAATAAAGCAAACCCGTTTATAAATATCTCCTTAGTTTTGTGCATCGTTTAACAAATTAATAGACGAGCAATATACATTAAAAAATGATTGTAAAATTTAAGGAAACCACGGTTTTTTATACTGATACTGGTAAAGGAAATAGTGTTGTTTTATTACATGGATTTTTAGAAAATAATACCATGTGGAATACTGTTGTTGAGAAAATTTCTAAACGAAATCGTGTGATTTGTATTGATTTGTTAGGTCATGGAAAAACAGGGAGTATTGGATATATTCATTCGATGGAAGAAATGGCAGAAGCAGTAAAAACAGTGTTACAAGAATTAAAAATTCGTAGAGCTATTTTTATTGGGCATTCAATGGGAGGGTATGTTGCGCTTGCTTTTGCAGAAAAATATCTGAAGAATGTAAAAGGATTATGTTTGCTAAACTCTACTTCACAAGCAGACAGCGAAGAAAGAAAAAAGTTGCGCCTCAGAGCTAACGAGATGGCAAAAGAAAACTATGAAACCTTAGTGAAAATGTCGATAGGTAATTTATTTGCTGAACAAACCCGAGAACAATTTTCAGAAGTAATAGATAAAATAAGAATAGAAGCATTAAAAACTCCAGTAAGAGGATACATTGCAGCAAGTGAAGGAATGCGTTTACGTGAAAATAAAGAGGAAGTTTTGCAAACAATTGATAAACGATTAATGATTGCAGGAAAACAAGATTCGATATTAAGCTATGAATCTGTTGTAAAAGAATCGAATAGAACAAATACACCTTTAGTCGAATTACCTAACGGTCATATGAGTCATATTGAAGCAAAAGAAGAACTCTTAGAAGCGTTAACTAACTTTGTGAAATCCTAATAAATTTCTGTTACTTTTGTAAAGTTCTAAAAATATAAGTCAATGAAAGTTCATCATTTAGCAAAGCAAAACTCTATTCTTAATAAATTCTTAGCAGAACTTAGAGATGTTGTAGTTCAAAAAGATTCAATGCGTTTTCGTAGAAATATAGAACGAATAGGTGAAGTTTTAGGGTATGAACTAAGTAAAGATTTGAATTATAGTACTAAGGATATAACTACTCCTTTAGGTGTAAAACAAACAAACTTACCAACTGATAATATTGTGATTTGCTCAATTCTTAGAGCAGGATTACCGTTACATAACGGAATGTTGAATTATTTTGATGATGTTGAAAATGCCTTTATTTCAGCATATCGTCATCATCCAAATAACGATGAAGAGTTTGAAATAGTGGTAGAATACTTTGCAGCGCCTTCAATTGATGGAAAGACATTATTATTAGTAGATCCTATGTTGGCAACTGGGCGCTCAATGGTTGAGGTTTATGAAGGAATTAAAAAATATGGAACACCTAAAGAAATAATAATCGTATCAGTAATCGGTTCAGAAGAAGGGGTTGAATATGTGGGGAAACATTTTCCTAAAGGAACTACTTTATGGATTGGTGATATTGATGAAAAGTTAAATGATAAAGGATATATTGTTCCAGGTTTAGGCGACGCAGGAGATTTAGCTTACGGAGCAAAACTGTAGATTACATAATAGCACTTACAGCAAATGAAGCTATTAAGAATAAAATAATAATAGCATCAGCATACCATTTCTTCTGGAAAAACTCGATTCCGTTAGCTAAAATAACAGATACTGGGAAAAATACATATAAAAATTCAGTTCCAGAACCATCTTCTACTAAAAGGAAAATTATAGTTGAAATTACAAACTGTGTCAGAACTAAAATCCAATTTTTTCTAAATTTATTAGGGACAGAAAGAGCTCTAGGACTTTTTAAAAGTATAGAAGCAATTAAAAAGAAACTAATAAAAAGAATAGGGAACAATGACTTTTGATGTGAGTAAAAACTCAAATCAGGATACAAATTCCAGTTAAAAAGAGAGGTGAATTTTTCTACTTCATCATACCAAAAACAATAGGTAAAGTATAAAAAAACAGGCCCAAAAATTCCAATTATAGGAATCAACAAGGTTTGATATGTAAATCGTTGATGTAGAAAAATTGATAGATATAGTAGTATGATTAACAAAGCAGTGTAAGGTTCTATTAAAAATGAAATACCTAACCATAAACCACCATCAAACAATTTATGAAAAACATTTTTAGAAGACTGTAAGCTATATACTTTTCGCAAGAAGAGCAGTACAGTTAAATTCGCATAAAAAGTTTTGTTTATGTTAATAACATCAGGAAAAAAACCAATCAATATTACAAAAAACAGAAAGGCAAAAGAGTTATCGTAGGTTAGTAAGTTTTTGGCAATGATAAAATTATAAACAGAAAAAACGACTAAAAACCACCCTAATTCAGTAAGAAGGTTGAATGATAATTCTTTAGAAAAAATATTTAAAACAAAATACCCTAAAAAAAGTACAAACAGTACAATAAAATTTATAGGTTTAGATTTACCGAAAAAATTGGCTAACATTGTTTCTTTTTATATTTTTGCAGCTGTAAAGATACTTAAGATATGATAGCAGGCAATATTTTTGAATGGATTGGTAGTTTATTTACCGACTTTTTATTCGCTCCGTTTAATTGGTTACGTTTAACAATCGCTAAATCAGATGCAGGTTGGTGGACTTCTAACGCTGTAAACTGGTTCTTTTTATTAATCCTATTAGTGTTATTTGCTTACTGGATGAAAGAAGCAGCACGTTTCAAAAAAGAAGGAACTGAAGATAGAGCCTAATTTCTATACACTTTGGGAAGTAAAAACAAATTAAAACGTTTCAAAGAAAATGAAACGTTCGCTAATGTTATTCAGCCAACTCGTGAAGAAGTTGTAAACGACTTTCAACACAAAGGAAAGTGGAATGACTTCTTTAAAAACGACAATCCGATAGTTTTAGAATTGGGTTGTGGTAAGGGTGAATATACTATTGCGTTAGCAGAAAAAAATCCTGATAAAAACTTTATTGGTATTGATATTAAAGGAGCACGTTTTTGGCGAGGAGCTAAAACAGCCCTTGAAAACGACATGAACAATGTTGCATTTATCAGAACCCAAATAGAGTTGGTGGATTATATTTTTGCTGAAAACGAAGTTTCTGAAATTTGGATTACTTTTCCAGATCCACAAATTAAATATAAGCGTACAAAACACCGTATGACGAATTCTGAGTTTTTAAAGAAATACCATGGTATTTTAAATTCAGAAGGAACAGTCAACCTAAAAACCGATAGCGAATTTATGCACGGGTATACTTTAGGGTTGTTACATGGTGAAGGGCACGAAATTTTACACTCCAACCACGACGTGTATAAAAATGTGTATAGTCCTGAAGAAGTTACAGGTACGCAAACATTTTACGAAAAACAATATTTAGAAATCGGGAAGCCGATTACGTATATAAAATTCAAACTTAACTATTAATCCTGCTTTTTTGCAGGATTTTTTTGTTTTGGGCGTTTCCCTTTGGGTCGCGCTTTCCGCGTTACATGGTAACTTGCTGCAATCGCTAACGCGACTAGTATAGCAATTGTCATTTCGATTGCAACAAGAAGTATCATGTTCTTAAACCTCTTCTAGTATTGGTAAATTCTTATATTTACGTCATATGACAGATAAAAATTTCTTCGAAAAAGTATATGAAGTAGCTCGACTAATTCCTTATGGAAGAGTAACAAGTTACGGGGCTATCGCTACTTATTTAGGAGCAGCTCGTTCTGCACGAATGGTGGGGTGGGCAATGAATAACTCTTCAGAAAAAAAAGTACCAGCACATCGAGTAGTAAACAGAAAAGGACTGTTAACAGGAAAACACCATTTTGATGGGACAAACCTAATGCAACAATTGTTAGAAAGCGAAGGAATAGAAGTTATTGACAACCAAATTCAAGACTTTGAAAAGGTGTTTTGGAATCCGAGTGAAGAGTTGTGATAAACTTTAAAGATATAATATACTTAAAAGAAGGAACTGTCCGACAAAAAGAAGCTCATAAAGTATTATTAGAGTTAAATCTTTTTGAACTATTAAAAAACTTTAACCCTATTTTGGCAGGTACAATACCTATCAATATTGATGTAGAGTCAAGCGATTTAGACATTATTTGTCAAAGTGAAAATCATGAAGACATTGTAAAAGTTGTGCGTGAGAAACATGGAAAACTTCCTGGGTTTGAAGTAAAGACAATTCCATCATATAAAAACTTAAAAACAACAATTATTACACTTGAGTATAAAACCTTTCCAATAGAAATTTTTGTGCAAAATAAACCTTCAGAAGAGCAAGATTCGTATTTGCATATGCTCATCGAGTATCAAATCTTATTAAAAAACAACGAAGATTTTAAATCGGAAATTATTGCTTTAAAACAGCAAGGACTCAAAACTGAACCTGCTTTTGCAAAACTTTTAGGTTTAGAAGAAGACCCATATGAGGCGTTATTAAACTACGGGTATGAAAAAGGTTACATTTCTTAATCTTTAATAACATTATGTTCATAAAACAAGCTTATGAGGTCATAAATATTCACTATTTAAACACTTTATTTTCTGCGGTCTAAAATGTATCTTTGCAGTTAGGATTAAATATAAATAAGTAGAGGGTTTATTATTAGCTACTTAAAGCATATAGCATAACATGAGTTTTAAAAAACAAGATATATACAAAGCGTTAGAAACAATTACAGCACCTGGAGAAGGTAAAAGCTTAATTGAAAACGAGAATGTAACTAACGTTGTGAGTTTTGGTAATGAGGTAATTGTTGATGTAACAATTTCGAATCCATCATTACAAGCCAAAAAGAAAGTTGAAGTTGAGATCATGAAAGCGATTCATGAACACGTTGATCAGAAGATTGATGTAAAAGTGAATGTGAAGGTGGAAGTTCAACAAAAAGAAAACCCAAATCAAATTAGAGGAAAAGAAATTCCTAACATTCAAAACATTATTGCTATAGCTTCGGGAAAAGGTGGAGTAGGAAAATCTACCATTACCTCAAACATGGCTGTTTCATTAGCAAAAATGGGATTCAAAGTAGGAGTGTTAGATGCCGATGTTTATGGACCATCACAGCACTTAATGTTTGATGTAGAAAGAGAAAAGCCATTAGCGGTAAACGTAAATGGACGCTCAAAAATGAAGCCGATTGAAAGTTACGGAGTAAAATTATTATCACTAGGTTTCTTTACCGATCCAAGTCAGGCAGTAATTTGGCGTGGGCCAATGGCTTCAAAAGCATTAAATCAATTAATCTTTGATGCAGATTGGGGAGAGTTAGATTTTTTATTAATCGACTTACCTCCAGGAACAGGAGATGTACATTTATCAATAGTACAAGCAGTACCAATTAACGGGGCAGTTGTAGTAAGTACACCGCAAAACATTGCCTTAGCAGATGCTAAAAAAGGAGTAGCAATGTTTAAACAAGAAAGTATCAATGTACCTGTATTAGGTATCGTAGAAAATATGGCGTATTTTACACCAGCAGAACTTCCTAACAATAAATATTATATTTTTGGAGAAGGAGGTGCTAAAAATTTAGCCGAAGATATTGAAACAAGTTTCTTAGGAGAAATACCATTAGTACAAAGCATACGTGAAGCAGGAGATGTTGGACACCCAGTAGCTTTACAAGAAAATACACCACTAGCAGATGCTTTTACAGAAGTAACTAAAGAAATGGTTTCGCAACTATTAAAAAGAAATGCAAACTTACCACCAACAGAAGTAGTACGAATTACTACCATGAGTGGTTGTAGCACAAAATAAGTATTATGGCAACAGCAGACATAAGAAATAATGTAGAGAAAGCGTTGGAAGAAATTCGACCTTTTTTAGTAAGTGATGGAGGTAACATAAAGTTGTTATCAATTGAAGATGATACAGTAAAAGTACAGTTAGAAGGTGCTTGTAGTGGTTGTTCTGTTAACCAGATGACCTTAAAAAATGGAGTGGAAGCAACCATAAAAAAATACGCGCCAGAAATTAAAGAGGTAATAAACGTAGCTTAACTGATAAAAGTCAGGTTTTAAGCTGAATTTTTACTGTAATTTTGGGTGTTCGAATATACTTTCGTCATTAGCTTTTTGGTTTTAAAAAAGTGAGAGAGTTCAAACAAGTCACTCAATTACTAATACATAAAACATTCCTGTCTTAGATACCAAGGCAGGAATTGTCAATATAAAAAGACAATTTGTAACTAAAATGATACAAACAGACATATTAATTATTGGAGCAGGACCAACAGGATTATTCACGGTTTTTGAAGCAGGATTATTAAAATTACGTTGTCATTTAATTGATGCATTACCACAACCAGGTGGGCAGTGTTCAGAAATTTATCCAAAGAAACCTATTTACGATATCCCAGCATATCCAGAGATTTTAGCTGGTGACTTAACCGATAAATTGATGGAACAAATTAAACAATTTGAACCAGGATTTACTTTGGGTGAACGTGCAGATACTATTGAAAAGCAAGATGACGGAACGTTTATCGTAACCACCAATAAAGGAACAAAACACCAAGCACCAGTAGTAGCAATTGCGGGAGGCTTAGGAAGTTTTGAGCCTCGTAAACCACCGATTCCTAATATTGCTAATTATGAAGATAAGGGGGTAGAGTACATGATTAAAGAACCTGAGTTGTACCGTGATAAGGATGTGGTAATTGCTGGAGGTGGAGATTCTGCTTTAGATTGGTCTATCTTCTTAACCGATGTAGCAAAATCTGTAACTTTAATTCACAGAAGAAATGAGTTCCGTGGAGCTTTAGACTCTGTTGATAAAGTACAAGAATTAAAGAATGAAGGAAAACTAATGCTAATTACACCCGCAGAAGTAACAGGAATTGTTGGTGAAGGTAAGGTAGAAGGTGTTGTAGTGGAGCAAAAAGATAAAGAGCCATTTACTTTAGCATGTGATCATTTTATTCCATTGTTTGGATTATCTCCAAAATTAGGGCCAATAGCCAATTGGGGATTAGAAATAGAAAAAAATGCCATAAAAGTAAATAACGCTTTAGACTACCAAACAAATGTAGAAGGAATTTATGCAATAGGTGATGTGAATACATACCCTGGAAAATTAAAGTTAATTTTATGTGGATTTCATGAAGCAACCTTAATGTGTCAAAGTGCTTTTCAACGAATTCATCCAGACAAAAAATATGTAATGAAATATACTACAGTTGGTGGAGTTGATGGATTTGATGGTACTAGAAAAGAAGCGCCTAAAGCAGTGGTAAAAGCGATTAATTAAAATTGACACTAACAGAATACATACAACAGCTATCAGAAGACAAATTATTGTACTTTGCCTTACCTGTATTTTTCATTTCTATGTTCGTGGAATACCGAATAGCAAAAGAAAAATACCATGGTAAAGATACTGGAGTATCAATGTTGATGATGGTGTTTTCTGCAATTGTTGAATTTATCCCAAAAATTTTAGCTTTTGTAGCTTTTTTCTATTTATATGAAATCAGTCCGTTAAAAGGTGTTGTACAACGCCAATGGTGGGCGTGGATTTTATTATTACTTGCCGATGATTTTGCCTATTACTGGTTTCACCGATTAAATCATGAAGTACGTTTGTTCTGGGCAGGTCATGTACCACATCATTCATCGGTACATATGAATTTAGGAACAGCACTGCGTCAAGGCGTGGGTGAACGTATTCATAAATTTTTCTTTTGGATGTGGATTCCGTTATTAGGATTTGATCCTTTAATGATGTTTACCATGATGGGAATCAGTTTAATTTATCAGTTTTTTGTGCATACAGAATTGGTTGACAAGCTACCAAAACCAATTGAATTTATTTTTAATACACCATCACATCACCGAGTGCACCACGCATCTAATATTCGTTACTTAGATTGTAATCATGCAGGAATTTTAATTATTTGGGATCGTATGTTTGGTACTTTTTCTGAAGAATTAAAAGAAGTTGATAAACCTGTATATGGATTAACCGTAAACATTGAAACGTTTAATCCAGTAAAAGTGGCAACCCATGAATATGCCGCAATTTGGAATGATGTAAAAAGAGCAGATAAATGGAGTGATAAACTCAATTATATATTCAATTCACCAGGTTGGACACATGATGGAGAAGATAAAAGAGCAAAAACACTTCGAAAAAAAATGAACTTGTAAAATGGAACAAGATATTACGATAAAAATTACCGACCGTGATGGAGTAACGCACGAGGTACAAGCACCAACAGATATGGCTATGAACTTAATGGAAGTAGTTCGCTCGTACGAATTAGCTCCTGAAGGAACCATTGGTATTTGTGGAGGAATGGCAATGTGTGCATCATGTCAATGCTATGTAAAATCAGATCACGAATTGCCAGAAATGGGAGATGATGAAGAAGCAATGTTAGCAGAGGCTTTTTATGTAGAAGACAATAGCCGATTGGGTTGTCAAATACAAATGACACCAGATTTAGATGGTTTAGAAGTAGAATTAGCTCCTGAGAGTTAGTATTTCAGCCTTACTTTTCTTATATTTGTTGGGCAACAACTAAATCTCTAAAAATAAATGTATTGGCTAGGTCTTTTAGCTCATTTAAAGTTTATGATAAAGCGCAATCCAGAGTGATTGTTTTAATGTAATTATTACACAATTGCTGAATGCGACAATTTATTAGTTGTTGCGTTATTACATTAACCTATTAAATTAGAACATATGCCTTTTTATCATAAATTAGGAAAAATTCCACATAAACGACATATACAGTTTCGTAAGGAAGACGGAAGTTTATATTACGAACAATTATTTGGTACGATTGGTTTTGACGGAATGTCTACCAACAGTTATCATGAATACAGACCAACAATGGTCAAAGAAATTCGCAAGCAATACTCTATTGCGCCTAAAGTAGCAAAAGAAAACAATATTCAATCGTATCGCTTCAGAGGATTTCAAGTTCCACCAGAAAATGACTACTTAAAAAGTAGAAAAGTAGTTCTTACCAATTCTGATTGTAATATCATTTTATCGGCCCCAAAAGAATCTACTAAAGATTATTTTTATAAGAATACTGATGCTGATGAGGTAATTTTCATCCATAAAGGAACGGGGAAATTACGTACAATGTTAGGTAATTTAGATTTCAAATACGGAGATTACTTAGTAATTCCTCGTGGAGTAATTTATAAATTGGATTTTGATACAGAAGATAACAGGTTATTTATCGTTGAATCTTATCGTCCGGTATATACTCCAAAAAGATACCGTAACTGGTTTGGTCAATTATTAGAACATTCACCATTTTGTGAGCGTGATATTCGCAGACCAGAAGAGTTAGAAACTCATAACGAAAAAGGCGATTTTGTTATCAATGTAAAAAAACAAGATGAAATTATTGAAATGGTATATGCAACACATCCTTTTGATGTTGTTGGATACGATGGATATAACTACCCATATGCATTTTCAATTCATGATTTTGAACCAATAACAGGACGTATACACCAACCGCCACCAGTACATCAAACGTTTGAAACAGATGCTTTTGTAATTTGTAGTTTTGTGCCAAGGTTATACGATTATCATCCACAAGCTATTCCAGCACCATACAACCACAGTAATATTGATTCTGATGAAGTGTTATATTATGTTGATGGAGACTTTATGAGTAGAAACGATATTGCTCCAGGACACATTTCGTTACACCCAGCAGGAATTCCTCACGGACCACATCCAGGAGCTGCTGAAAGAAGTATAGGTGAAACTGTAACTGAAGAACTAGCAGTAATGGTTGACACTTTTAAGCCATTAAAAGTAACCGAAGAAGCTATGAAAATAGCAGATGAAGATTATTACAAATCTTGGTTAGAATAGTTCAAAGTATCAATGTGATAATTTGAAAATGTGTTTATTCAATTTTCAAATTAACTAATTATTAATTTTTCAAAATAGAGAAACATGTCAAAAGAAATAAAATCAGTAAACTACGGTTTAGAAAAAATATTTGAAGGAGCACAAGACTTCTTACCACTTTTAGGAACAGATTATGTAGAGTTTTATGTAGGAAATGCAAAACAAGCAGCACATTTTTATAAAACAGCATTCGGATTTCAATCGTTGGCGTATAAAGGACTTGAAACCGGTTCAAAAGAAGAAGTAAGTTATGTATTAGTACAGGATAAAATCCGATTAGTACTAACTACACCTTTAAACAGTAAGTCACCAATTAATGAGCATATTGTAAAACATGGTGATGGAGTTAAAGTAGTAGCGCTTTGGGTTGAAGATGCAAGAAAAGCTTACGAAGAAACAACTTCAAGAGGAGCAAAATCATATATGGAACCAACTGTTGAAACAGATGAGCACGGAGAAGTTGTAAGAGCGGGAATTTACACTTATGGAGAAACAGTTCATATGTTTGTAGAGCGTAAAAATTACAACGGAACATTTTTACCAGGTTTCCAAAAATGGGAATCAGATTATAATCCACCAACAGCAGGATTAAAATATATCGATCATATGGTTGGTAATGTAGGTTGGAATCAAATGGATGTTTGGGTAAAATGGTATGAAGATGTAATGGGATTTGAAAACTTTTTATCATTTGATGATAAACAAATTCATACTGAATATTCTGCTTTAATGAGTAAAGTTATGTCTAACGGAAACGGAAGGATCAAATTCCCAATTAACGAGCCAGCTGAAGGAAAAAAACGTTCTCAAATTGAAGAATATTTAGATTTTTATGAAGGAGCAGGAGTGCAACACATTGCTGTTGCTACTGATGATATTATAAAAACAGTAAGTCAATTAAGATCTCAAGGAGTAGAATTTTTATCAACTCCACCAGAAGAATATTACAAAGCAGTTCCTGGAAGATTGGAAGAGTTTAGTCATGAATTAAGAGAAGATATAGAAAAGCTAAAATCATTAGGAATTATGATTGATGCTGATGAAGAAGGGTACTTATTACAAATTTTTACAAAACCAGTAGAAGATCGTCCTACGTTGTTCTTTGAAATTATTCAACGTATGGGAGCTCGTGGTTTCGGAGCAGGAAACTTTAAAGCGTTGTTCGAATCAATCGAAAGAGAGCAAGAATTAAGAGGAACGTTATAAAATAGTAGTTATAAGAAAAGCAAATTAAAAACCGAGATTCAAGACAATTAATGCCTTGTTTCTTGGTTTTGTTTTATACGATGGACAGGTATTTACATATAAAATCTCCTTTCTCATAAGTTTACTTTGTTGTAAAGTGAATTTAAATTAATTATAAAAGAATATCCAAAATGAGTAAAGAAGAAATATTAAAAGCAATAGAAGAAAAATACGATAAGTTAGGTGTTCCTGTTGAAGCAATGCTAGAAGGATTACTTTGGAGTGAACCAATAACTTATTGGGATTATATACAAACAGATGCATTATTAGGACTACAAATTCCAAGAACAACATTACCTGATGAAATGGTTTTTATCATGTATCATCAAGTAAATGAATTGTTGTTTAAAATGATTTTGTGGGAAATTGACCAAGTGGCAAAAACAGAAGAAATTACAGCAGAAAAGTTTTCAAAACACTTAATGCGTATCAGTCGTTATTTCGATATGTTATGTAGTTCGTTTACGGTTATGGGTGATGGTATGGATGTAGAACAATACTTAAAGTTCCGAAATACGCTAACACCTGCAAGTGGTTTTCAAAGTGCACAATATCGTAAGATCGAATTTGCTTCTACTGATCTTATCAATTTGATAGATGCTCGTTATAGAGACACGATTGATAGAAATTCATCATTTAAAAATGCTTATGATCACTTGTATTGGCAAGCAGCAGGAAAGAACTATACAACAGGTCAAAAAACAACTTTATTAAATTTGTTTGAGAAAAAGTATATGGGTGAATTTATAGATTTTATGGAAGACTATAATGATTGTAACCTTTCAAAAAAATTCAAACAACTACCTGATGATGTTCAAGAAAATGAAGAGCTAATCAAAGCAATGCGTCATTACGATTATACCGTAAATGTAAAATGGGTAATGGCTCATTACAATGCAGCCGGTAAATATCTTGGAGGTGAAGAGGGTGATGTAGAAGCTACTGGTGGTAGTAACTGGCGTAAATATTTACATCCTAAATATCAGAGAAGAATTTTTTTCCCATACCTATGGAGTGAAGAAGAATTAAAAAACTGGGGTACTTTTTAACCAGAATAACAATAAAATAAAAGCTGTTTAATGTTCTATTAAACAGCTTTTTTGATTTTTGGAATAGTAATTGTTTATCAAATTTCATAAGTTTGAACATTATGAGAAAAAGAATATTATTTTTTACGTTTTTGATTATCGCACAAAGTTTTTTTGCGCAAGAAAACCCAACAGCATATAAAAGTGGTGAATGGCTTAGATTTGATATGAGTTATAGTGGGTTTTTAAAAGCAGGAACAGCTGTTTTACAATTAAAAGAGAAGAACTTAAACAATAAAAAGGTGCTTCATGCTGTAGGAACAGGTAAAACAACGGGCGTTATTAGTTGGTTTTTTAAGGTGGAAGACAAGTATGAAAGTTATTTTGGAATTGATAAAGTTCAACCTTATTTATTTAAAAGAAAAATAGATGAAGGAGGGCATAAAAAGAATCGTCATATAACTTTTAATCACAAAAAAAATACGGCTTACGTTCAAGATTTTTTGAAACAAAAAGATACATTGATTTCAGTAAAATCTCCTCAAGATATGATATCTACCTTTTATTTCTTAAGAAGTCATAATACAGAAAATATGAAAAAAGGAGAAGAAATTAAGCTTGATATGTTTTTTGATAATAAAAGCTATCCATTCAAATTACGATTTTTAGGGCACGAAACAGTTAAAACAAAGTTTGGTAAAGTAAAAACCCAAAAGTTCAGACCCTTAGTTCAGGCAGGTAGAGTATTTAAAGAAAAAGAGAGTGTAACTATATGGATTTCAGCAGACGATAATAAAATACCTATAAAAATGAGGGCTTCCTTAGCTGTTGGATCTTTACGTGCTGATTTAGATGCTTATAAAGGTTTGGCAAACCCTTTTGAAATTGTTGTAGATTAAAAAAGTAATATATGCTGTTTATGAATTGTTAAAGTGTAAGAAAAAATACTATTTATTTGTACTTTTGCGCATAAACTCAAATTTAAAGCAGCTTTTTTTGAAAAAAATAATCATTCCATTTATTATCACGCTTCTTCTATTTTCTTGTAAAGAAGAAAAGAAAGTCGTTATACCAGAACCAGTTGAAATAAAAGAACCAGAACCAGTTATAGCTTATGGTTTTAATTTAGATAATTTTACTGTTATTAACGATACGATTAAGGAAGGTGAGAGTTTTGGAGTAATTATGGATAGACATCGTGTGATTTATCCGAAGATAAATGAAATAGCTACAAAAATTAAAGATACTTTTGATGTAAGACGAGTTCGATCAGGAAGAGCATACACAATTTTAGCATCTAAAGATACCTTAGAACAAGCCAAAGTTTTTATTTATAAACACAACAGAGTAGAAGCTACAATCATTGATTTTAAAGATTCTATAATTTCTGCATATAAATACAGAAAGAAAATTAAAACAGTTGAGAAAGAAATAGCAGGTGAAATTTATTCAAATCTTTCGGTTACGATGGATAGTTTACAATTAAAACCAACACTTACGAATACGGTTGCAGATATTTATGCATGGACATTAGACTTCTATCGATTACAAAGAGGAGATAAGTTCAAATTGATTTATGAAGAAAAATTTATAAATGATACTGTTTTTGTAGGTTATGGAGAAGTAAAAGCAGCTGTTTTTAGTCATGGAGGAGAGGATTTGTATGCCTATAAGTTTATAGCAGATTCAATTAAGAAAATCCCTGAGTATTATGATCAAGATGGAAATATGTTGCGTCGAGCTTTTTTAAAATCTCCAATTAAATTTCAATACCGAATTTCTTCACGTTATAATTTAAGAAGAAGAATTAAGTTATATGGTAATAAAGTAAGAGCTCACAAAGGAACTGATTTTGCAGCTAGATATGGAACAGAAATTATGACCACAGCTAGTGGAACAGTTGTAGAGTCTGCTAGGAGAGGGGGTAATGGAAACTATGTTAAAATAAAACATAATAGTACCTATACAACGCAATATTTGCACATGAAAAGACGTAATGTGCGCGTTGGAGATTACGTAAAACAAGGAGATATAATAGGTTGGGTAGGTATGACAGGAAATACGAGTGGCCCGCATGTATGTTATCGTTTCTGGAAAAATGGTAGACAAGTAGATCCGTTTAGGGAAAAGCTTCCTTCGGCTGAACCTTTAGCCGCAGAGATAAAACCTACTTATTTTGAGTTTATAAAACCACTGAAGAGACAATTAGACAGTATACAATTTCCTCAACCAGAACCTCTTTCATTTAAAGAAAAAGAAATATTAGCTACGAATTAACTATGCCTTTACTAAATATAAAGCCAACTGAAACTGTTGCTTGGGAAAAACTAACAAAACATTTTCAGCAAGCAAAAGAGTATGAGTTGAAAGAATTGTTTCTTAAAAACAAGGACAGAAAAGAAGAGTTTTCTATTTCTATAGATGAATTGCAAGTTGATTTTTCTAAAAATAGAATTACTAAGGAAACGATAGAATTATTGGTTTCATTGGCTAAAGAAGTAGAGTTAAAAGATGCCATAGAAAAATATTTTTCAGGAGATAAAATTAACGTTACTGAAAATAGAGCGGTGTTACATACAGCTTTAAGAAGTAGTTCTGATACTCCAGTTTTAGTAGAAGAAAAAGATGTAAAGCCTAAAATACAAACGGCTTTACGTAAAATGAAAGCCTTTAGTAATAAGGTTATTTCAGGAAAATGGAAAGGTTTTACAGGAAAACCTATTACAGATATTGTTAATATTGGTGTTGGTGGTTCTGATTTAGGACCTAACATGGTGGTAGATGCACTTCAATTTTATAAAAATAGGTTAAACACACACTTTGTATCTAATATTGATGGTGATCATGTAGCAGAAGTTTTAAAAAAAGTAAATCCTGAAACTACTTTATTTATAGTTGTTTCAAAAAGTTTTACAACTCAAGAAACTATAAATAATGCAAATACAATACGAGATTGGTTTTTAAAATCAGCCACAGTTTTTGATATTTCTAAACACTTTGTAGCTGTATCATGTAATATGAAAGCTGTTGATAGTTTTGGAATAGACAAGAAAAATGTATTTCCGATGTGGGATTGGGTTGGAGGTAGATTTTCTCTGTGGTCTGCTGTAGGTTTGTCAATTTGCTTATCTATTGGTTTTGATAATTTTAAAGAATTATTAAAAGGAGCAGAAACCGTAGACGAACATTTTAGAATAACTGATTTTGATAAAAATATTCCAGTTTTACTAGCTTTGCTAAGTATTTGGTATAATAATTTTTTTGACGCTGAAACAGAATTAGTACTTCCTTATAGTCAATATTTAGTAAAATTTCCAGAGCACTTGCAACAAGCTATAATGGAAAGCAATGGTAAAAATGTTGACAGAAATGGAGAAGAGGTTGATTACCAAACAGGAACTATTATTTGGGGAGGAACAGGAGTAAATTCTCAACATGCGTTCATGCAGTTACTACATCATGGTACGAAATTAATTCCAGCAGACTTTATAGGTTTTAGAGAACCATTATATGATTTAGAAGATCATCATGAGAAATTGATGGCAAATTATTTTGCTCAACAAGATGCGTTAGCATTCGGAAGAACAAAAGAAGAAGCTCATTTAGAGTTGAAATTAAATAATCAAACAAATCAAATAAATAAGCTTTTACCATATAAAGTTTTTAAAGGAAACCACCCAAGTAACTCTATTTTATTCAATAAGTTATCTCCGTATACTTTGGGAATGTTATTAGCTATTTATGAACATAAAATTTTTACTCAAGGAGTAATATGGAATATCTTTTCATATGATCAGTTTGGAGTGGAATTAGGAAAAGAATTAGCTCAAAAGAACCTAACCAACGATTAAACTTCAATCAATCGTATTCGTTTTTATTTCTTTAACTTATAGTTAGATTTTGTTAACAACTCTTTTAAGGTGTAATTAACTGTTAATCAGTTTCGTTTTGTGTTTTTATTAAATTGTAATGTCTTAATTTCTTGTTAAAACTTAACATTAAGTTAATACTAGACATGTGTAAAAGCAGGATATTTGCACCTGCATTTAATAACAATTAGATTAAAAAATGAAAACATTTAAAAATGTATTACTTGTAGCACTGTTTTTTGCAACAGCTACGGTTTTAGGTCAAACAAAACTTACTGGTAAAGTAGTTGACGAAATGGGGGAACCATTACCAGGGGCTAACGTTGTAGTTAAAGGAACTACAAACGGATCAGCTACTGATTTTGATGGAAAATTTATACTAAACGCTAGCTCAAACACAGGAGCAGTAGTAGTATCGTTTGTTGGGTATACTAACAAAGAAGTATCTTTTTCTGGAACTTCTGATTTAGGAACTATTGCTTTACAGCCATCTAATACTTTAGATGAAATTGTAATTGTTGGTAAAGGAGTTATTGATTTAGTACAAGAAAGAAAAACGCCTGTAGCTGCGTCCACTATTAGAGCTTCAGAAATTCAAGCAAAATTAGGAAATCAAGAATTTCCAGAAATTTTAAATACTACACCTTCTGTTTATGCAACAAAAACTGGAGGAGGTTATGGAGATGGAACATTAAGAGTACGAGGTTTTGGTCAAGTAAATACAGCTGTAATAATTAATGGTCAGCCAGTAAACGATATGGAAAACGGTAGTGTTTATTGGTCAAATTGGCAAGGTTTATCAGATGTAGCTTCAGGGATTCAAATTCAAAGAGGTTTAGGAGCTTCTAAATTAGCTGTTCCTTCTGTTGGAGGTACTATGACAATTGTAACAAAATCAACAGATAATAATGAAGGAGGAGCTTTAGCTTCTAGCTTTGGAAATGACGGATATTATAAAACAACTTTATCATACAACACAGGTGTTAATGAAAAAGGTTGGGCTACTAGCGTTTTAATAGGAAGGTGGCAAGGAGACGGATATGTTGATGGAACAGAAGGAGAAGGATATACATATTTATTTTCTTTAGGTTACAAGCCATCTGAACAACATGCTTTTAATTTTACTTTTACAGGAGCTGCTCAATGGCATAATCAAAGATCAACAAGTTTATCCATAAGAGATTTTATGAATTATGGAGGAAAAGATTTTAGAAGGTTTAATGCAGATTGGGGTACTTTGAATGGTGAAGAGTATTCTTTCAGAAGAAATTTTTATAACAAACCAATAGCTACTTTAAACTGGGATTGGAATATTAATGATAATTTATCGTTATCAACTTCTGTTTATGGTTCTTGGGGACGTGGTGGAGGAACTGGATCAAGAGGTTCAAACTTTGGAATTAACCCATTTAGAAAAGACCTAACAGAAGCAATTGCTGATGGTAACTTACCATATAGAAAAACTGATGGGACTATTGATTTTGACGCTGTTGTTGCTAATAACAGAGCAGGTAATCCATATACTGGTGATACAGGAAGAGGAGCGTACCAAGGATTAATTATAGGTTCAAATGGTTATAGTGAAGATGGAGTAAATAGTAATGTTGCTATTAGAAGAGCTTCGATGAACTCTCATAACTGGTACGGAGCAATATCTAATTTAAAATACGAATTAAATGACTGGACTTTTGGTTTAGGTGTTGATGTAAGATCATATGAAGGATTCCATTATAGAGTATTGAATGACTTATTAGGATTAGATGGTTACTATAGTACAGGAAATAAAAACTTAGATACAGGGGTTATTCAAACAGAAACTATTAAAGCTTCACCATTTAATGACTCTGGTTTGGGAGGAGCTAAAATTGATTATTACAACGTAGGAGAAGTGAATTGGTATGGAGCTAATGGTTTAGTAGAGTATGATAATAATGATAACTTATCTGCCGTAGTACAATTTGGTTTATCAAAACAAACTTATACACGAATTGATTATTTTGATCAAATTAATAATGTAGTAAGTGATACAGAATCTAAAACAGGAGGATATGTAAAAGGAGGTTTAAACTATAACATTAATGATGCTCATAACGTATTTTTTAATTCAGGTTTAATTAAAAGACAACCTTTCTTTGATGCTGTTTTTCCTAATTTTTCTAACAATATTAACGAAGATGCAGAAAACGAGACTATCACTTCTTTTGAGTTAGGTTACGGCTTTAAATCTGAGTTTATTGATGTTAATTTAAACTTATATAACACTACTTGGGCAGATCGTTTTATCTCGAGAACAATTAGAGGAACAGATGCAGTAGATGATGGAACAGCAACTTTTAGCGGGCTTAAACAAGTTCATTCTGGTATAGAGTTAGAGTATACTATTAGACCTTTTGATAGAATGAGATTAAAAGGTATGGTTAGTGTGGGTAATTGGGAATATAAAGATGATGTAACGGCTAGTGTGTTTGATAGTAGTCAAACATTAGTAGACTCAGCTACTTTATATATAGACGGGACAAAAGTTGGAGATGCAGCACAAACAACAGCTACATTAGGTTTAAATTATGATATTACGAGTAATTTTGATTTTAGTGCAGACTGGAGATACGCAGCACAATTGTACTCTGACTTCTCTTTTCAATTAGACACAAGAAATTGGGCTAACGATGCAGCATTTTTATCACCAAATAATAGAGGCGCTTTAGAGTTACCTAGTTATAACTTATTTGATATAGGTGCAGGTTATAAACTAAACTTTGATAATGATAGTAGTTTAAGTTTTAGAGTTAATGTTAATAATTTATTTGATACAGAGTATATAGCGGAAGCTAGTTCAAGTATTTATACAGATGATACAGATCCACAAGTAAATCCAGTAACAACTGTGAGTACTTATAAAGGGATTGATACTAGAAACCAAGTTTGGTTTGGTTTTGGTAGAACTTGGAACTTATCATTAAAGTATCAGTTCTAAATTACAAATTAAAAATAATTTTAAAAACCACCTCATTAGAGGTGGTTTTTTTATGCAGAAAATTCAGTATTTTTACACAGACAAAACTTAAAAAATCATGATGAAAACATTACACTCTTATTGGGCATACGTTGTATTAGCAGTTTTAATATTTACGGTTGTAAATGCTATTATAGGATTAGTACAAAAAAAAGAATTTACCCATAAAGAGTTTCGATTAGGGTTATTCACGTTAATAACAGCTCATATTCAATTATTAATTGGTTTAGGATGGTATTTTATGTCTCCTTGGTATAAAGCTTTAAAAGCTAATGGAGGCGAAGTAATGAAAGAGTCAGCGGCAAGATTACTAGCTGTGGAGCATCCATTAATGATGATTATTGCTATTGTGTTAATTACAATTGGATGGTCTAAACACAAAAAACAAGTAAAAAGTGAAGCTAAGTTTAAAACCTTTGCTATCTTTTACGGATTAGCTTTACTACTAATTCTCTCAAGAATTCCTTGGAGCAACTGGTTTTAAGATAAAATTATAGTCCCGCTTCCGCGGGATTTTCTATTTTTGCGCACTAGTAAAGTTTTAAGAATGAAATCGGTATGTTTTCTAAATAACATTTTACTCTTAAAAAACAAAACTAGCAAACAACAAAACAACTAAATAGAATGAAGATTTTAAGTTATATCCTCTCATCAATCTTTGCATTGGTGTTTTTTTCTTTATTATTAATTTTCCATCCAATACAATGGATCGGATTAAAACTTTTTGGTCAAGAAGGGCACCAAAACGTAGTAAATTTCATGAATTGGTTTCTTGTTAAATCATTATTGATTTTAGGAATTCGAGTTCAATTTGAAAACAAACACAACTTACCAGAAAATACAACCTTAATTTTTGTAGCAAATCATCAAAGTACATTTGATATTCCGCCAATTATTTGGTATCTTAGAAGACACTACCCAAAATTTGTATCAAAAAAAGAGTTAGGAAAAGGAATTCCTAGCATTTCCTTCAATTTAAAATACGGAGGAGCTGCTTTAATTGATAGAAAAGACCCAAAACAAGCCTTATCTGAATTAGGAAAGTTTGCTAAGAGAATTAATGAAAATAACTGGTCTGCAGCTATTTTTCCAGAAGGAACTAGAAGTAGAACAGGAAAACCAAAGGCATTCTCTGTAAACGGGCTTAAAATGATTGTCAAATACAATCCAGAAGCTTATGTGGTACCTTTATCAATTAATAATTCTTGGAAAGTATTTAAATACGGAAAATTTCCGTTAGGAATAGGAAGTCCTATAAAGATCCAAACTCACGAACCTATAAAAGTAAATAGTTTACCGTTTGATGAGTTAATAGCAAAAACAGAAGCAGCTGTAAAGTCTGCCATATACTAAACAAAACAAACAACAATAAATATAAACCCTTAAATTATGTCGATACAAAACATTAGAAAGGAAGTAATGCAAACGCTGGAAAAAAACATTGACAGTTTTGTAGACAAATTCTTAATGCCAATTGAAAAAATTTGGCAACCAACCGATTTTTTACCCAATTCACAACAAGATTCTTTTATTGATGAAGTAAAAGAAATTCAAGAACTTTCAAAAGAACTTGATGATGACTTTTGGGTGGTTTTAGTAGGAGATACTATTACCGAAGAAGCTTTACCAACGTATGAGTCATGGTTATTAGACTTAGATGGAGTAACACAACAACCAGATAATGGTTGGGCAAAATGGGTTCGTGCTTGGACTGCGGAAGAAAACCGCCACGGAGATGTGTTAAACAAATACTTATATCTTTCAGGAAGGGTAAATATGCGCGAGGTAGAAGTATCTACACAGCATTTAATAGCTGACGGATTTGACATAGGTACCGCTACCGATCCGTATAAAAACTTTATATACACAAGTTTTCAGGAGTTAGCAACGTATATTTCACACAATAACGTAGCTAAAATTGCAAAAAAACAAGGGCACAAAGCGTTGGCTAAAATGTCTAAAATCATTGCTGGAGATGAAATGCGTCATCACATGGCATATACAGAATTTGTCAAAGAAATTTTTAAGATTGATCCAAGTGAAATGATGTTGGCTTTTCAACACATGATGAAACACAAAATAGTAATGCCTGCAATGCATTTAAGAGAATCTTTTGGTGAAAAAGGAAGCCTGTTTGATGATTTTTCAACAGTAGCACAAAGAGTAGGAGTATATACTGGTTTTGATTATGTAGATATTTTGAAAAAATTAAATACGACATGGGAAATTGATAAGATTACCAATTTAACTCCAGAAGCAGAAAAAGCACGTGATTACTTAATGAAATTACCAGACAGGATGTATCGAATTACTGAACGTATCGTAGTACCTGATACGAAGTTCAATTTTAAATGGATGATTCCTGCATAAAAGTGAAAAAGCAACCTATTAGGTTGCTTTTTTATTTTAATATAAATGTGTCTCTATCATCCAAAAATTGAAAACGATTACGAGCTCTTATTTGTTCATCTTTATCTAATTCAACAATCAATATTTCTTCAGTTCCTTGGTTGTTTTTGACCAAACAATTTCCTAAGGTATCGTAACAAACCGTATTTCCTGTATACTCGTATTCATTAGCATCTACACCTACTCTATTTGCACCAATTGTATAGCTCATATTTTCAATAGCACGCGCTTTTAATAAACTATCCCAAGCTTCAATACGCGGTTTAGGCCAACTCGCCACATATAGCAATAAATCATAGTTTTCAGTATTTCTAGCCCATATAGGAAAGCGCAAATCATAACAAATTAATGGGCAAATTTTCCATCCTTTATAGTCAATTACAATTCTTTCAGTTCCTGCAGAAAAAACCTCATGTTCACCCGCTAGTGTAAACGTATGTTTTTTATCGTACGAGTCTATTTTTCCTGAAGGATGCACAAATAACAAACGATTGTAAAAATGGTCATTTTCACAAACAACAATGCTACCAGTAATAGCTGTAGATTTTTTTTGAGCTAAATTTTGTAGCCATTGCACTGTTTCACCTTCCATAGTTTCGGCAACAGCTGAAGCATTCATAGTAAAGCCAGTGGTAAACATTTCAGGTAAAACAATTACATCGATATCCTCAGCTAAGGAGTTGATTTTCGCTTCAAATTGATTCCTGTTTGCTGTCGGATTTTCCCAAACTAAATCCGATTGAATCATAGCTACTTTTAAAGTATTCGTTGTATTCATGAATATACGCTGTTTGTACTCTCAAAAATAGGATAAAAATTGTACTTTGCTTACTAGAAAACTAAGGTATGCAGTCTTTTATTTCAGAAACGTTAGATACTATTTTACAAAACACTAAATCATTTGAGAATGTAGTGTTTATACTACCCTCACAAAGAGCAGGAGTTTTTGTAAAAGAAACGTTTAAGAACAAAATTTCAGCAGGTTTTTTACCTGAGATTATCAATATTGGTGATTTTGTTGAAGAAATTTCTGAAATGAAAAAGATAGATGTTGTTCAACTCCTTTTCCATTTTTATACCATTTACAAAGAGCAAGAAGAAAACCCAGATTCGTTTGATGTGTTTTCATCGTGGGCATTCACGCTTTTGCAGGATTATAATGAAATCGACCAGCATTTAATCAACTCGCGGGAGATTTTTGTGTATTTAAGAGATATCCACCGCTTACGAAAATGGTCTGTAAAAGGGGAGTTTAAAGAAACTGAATTGATGAAAGATCATTTTGCTTTCATGGAAAAGCTGAACAAATATTACGATGCTTTTTATCAGTTTTTGCTCGAAAATAATATTGGATATCAGGGAGTTTTATATCGAGAGTCAACTAAAAAAGTAGCAGATTTCATTAGTAAAAATCAACAAAAGAAATACTTTTTTATAGGATTTAATGCGTTAAATGCTGCGGAGGAATTGCTGTTTGAACAGTTCTTATTGAATGGAAATGCAGAAGCTTATTGGGATATTGATCAAACATTTTATGAAAGTCAACATCAAGCAGGGAGTTTTTTAAGGAAATATAAAACCCAATGGAAATACTATCAGCAGTATCCAATTCAAACCATTAAAGAATATTTTTCAAAAGAGAAACATATTGAAGTAATTGGAGCCTCAAAAAATATTACGCAGATAAAGTATGCTGGAGAAATTTTAGAAAAACTTCCCAATTATAATAATACAGCGTTGGTTTTGGCAGATGAAACATTATTGCCAATTACTTTGAACTCGTTACCTAAAAATGTAAATGCTATTAATATTACAATGGGATATCCGTTAAAAGATGTTCCAACAACGAGTTTGATTTTTGCCATTTTTCAGTTATTTCTAAATCAAGAAAAGTTAGAAAAAACAGAAAGCAATCTTTTTTATCATAAAGATGTAGTTCGGTTAGTAAAAGATGCTACTATTTATAGATTATTACAGGTTGATGAACAAACTAATATATCAGATGTACTTTCTGAAACAGTGGCTAAAGAGAACAATACCTTTATTAATCAAGAAGAAATAAAAACATTTCTTTCGCCAGTTAGTGAGGTGGTTAAAGAAAGAATAGCTGTTGTTTTCAATCCATTTTCGTCGATTAGTGAGTTTTTAAACAGAATTATAGAGTTAATCAACTTGTTGAAAGAGAATGCTAACGAGTTAGAAAAGGAATACTTATTCCGTTTTTATACGGCATTTACCCAGTTACAAAATTTACATAACGAGTTTGGTTATGTACAAGATTTAAAAACCTTACATCAATTTTTTAGGCAGTTAATACAGTCGGAAAGTTTATCATTTCAAGGAGAACCTTTACAGGGATTACAGCTGATGGGAGTGTTAGAAACCCGTGTGTTAGATTTTGAAAATGTAATCATCACTTCAGTAAATGAAGGCGTTTTACCAGGAAATCATCAACAAAACACATTCATCCCTTTTGATGTAAAAATAGAGTTTGGATTGCCAACCTATAGAGAAAAAGATGCACTTTTCTCGTACCACTTTTTTAGATTACTACAACGTGCAAAAAATATTTACATTTTGTATAATACAGAGCATGATGTGTTTGGAAGTGGAGAGAAAAGCCGTTTTGTAACGCAGTTAGAAATGATGCGAGATAATATTACAGAAAAAATTATAAGTCCGAAAGTAGTAACATCACCTGTGCAGTTAAAAGAAATTCAAAAAGATGATAAGGTCTTAGAACGTTTGCAAGAGTTGGCTCAAAAAGGAATATCTCCTTCTGCCCTAACTAATTATTTATACAATCCGATTGCATTTTATAAGCAGAAAATTTTAAAAATAAATGAGCTAGAAGATGTGGAAGAAACGGTCGCTGCAAATACGATGGGAACAGTAGTACATGATACTTTAGAAGAGTTGTACAAACCTTTTATAGGGAAGTTTTTACAAGTGAATGATATTGATGGAATGTTGAAAAAAACCAAAGAGCTCATTACATTTTATTTTTCGAAGCATTTTAAAAATGGAGATTTAACCACGGGTAAAAACAGATTGATTTTTGAGGTAGCCAATCGTTTCGTAGAGAATTTTTTAGCTAAAGAAAAGCAATTGTTGAAAGATGAAAATAATCAACTAAAAATTATCGCCACTGAGCAAGAACTGTCTTCAGAAATTATGATTGAGGGAATTAATTTTCCGATAAAAATTAAAGGAATTGTCGATCGTATTGATGAATTGAACGGTGTTACCAGAATTATCGACTATAAAACAGGAATGGTGGATAGTACAAACTTAAAAGTACTCGATTTTGAAGCCATACGTGATTTAAAATATCATAAAGCGATTCAGGTAATGTTGTATGCTTTTCTGTATACCCAACACACTCAGTTTAATTTTGAGAAACCATTAGCAGCAGGAATCATTTCGTTTAAAAACTTAAAAAGTGGTTTTTTACAAATGAATTTCTCATCCAACTATCGAAAACCTGATAATGCCATTACAGAAGAAAAATTAGAGGAATTTATGACCGAAATAAAAGCCGTATTAACAGAGTTGTACAATCCAGCAATAAGTTTTGTTGAACCAGTTAATTTACCATACTAGATAGCTAAATAAACAATTTCCCAATCTTGGTTATTACTCGTATAGGTTCTTAAAGTTTTAAAACCGATAGCTTTATGCGCGTTGATAGATCTAGTATTTTTTTCGTCTATTTCAGTAATAATACAATCATATATTCCTGTAAATTCCTTCTTCATTTTGGCATACAAACCTCTAAAAATACCTTTTCCACGAAAGTTTTTGTCTATACAGACTTGTCCCATTAAAATATAGGGTTTAGCTCCTTTTGAAGTTGTGTCTATTTCATCAAACATTGGGATGAGAATAGGAATGTCGTTTCTGAAAATTTTAGACATTGATAAAGCATAGCCAATAACTTTACCGTTATTCTTAGCAATGATATGCGGGTGCACATCGTTCATTTTTTGTAGTATTTCTAAATCATGACGAACGGTAACAAAACCTTGTTCTTTTTTATCGGTTTCTGATAATTCTTCAGGCAAGTTTTGTCGCTGCAAATCCAATATCTGAAGCAAATCGGTTTGGTTAGTAGCGGTAGTAAACTCAATCATAATTAGAAGATAAAATTAGAAAGTGGAGCATATCGGAGTCGAACCGATGACCTTTTGACTGCCAGTCAAACGCTCTAGCCAACTGAGCTAATGCCCCTAATTAAGACTATTCTTTCAAACAAAGGAAGAGAAAAGGTTTCACTTACCACATTCGTTTTGCTTTGTTTGAAATGAGATCTTTTCCAAATATAGTATTTTTAAGGATGTGCATTTACCCAAACTTCACCATCTTCAAAAAATTCTTTCTTCCAAATAGGAACCGTTTTTTTTAAAGTGTCAATAGCATACTGGCAAGCATCAAAAGCAGCTTTTCTATGTGGAGAAGAAACAGTAATAATTACAGGAACATCACCAATAGTTAACAAACCTTCAGCGTGATGAATGGCAATCTTTGTGACTCCAAATTTTTCTAAGGCAGCATCTGCAATTTTTTGCATTTCTTTAATTGCCATAGGCTTGTAAGTAGAAAAATCAAGTTGGGTAACCTCTTTGTTTTGAGTAGCATTTCTTACAGTACCCACAAAAACAGCAATTCCACCACAAGAAGGATCAGCTACAAAATCGTAACATTCTTGTAAGTTGAGTTTCTCAGAGGTTATTTTTATTGATGTTGTATTCATATTGTTAGCACGTAAGTTTAACAAAGATATAAGATTGAAAGCTCAAAAAGAATAGAAACCAATCAGATTTAAATAATTATTTTTGTTAGCTGAAACAGAACACAACTTAAGATGAAAACATTGAACGATTTCAATTTTGAAAATAAAAAAGCATTAATCCGAGTAGATTTTAATGTGCCTTTAAACGATACTTTTGAAGTAACTGACGATACAAGAATCCAAGCAGCAAAACCAACTATTATAAAAATATTAGAAGATGGTGGTAGCTGTGTTTTAATGTCTCACTTAGGGCGTCCAAAAGGAAAAGAAGATCAATTTTCGTTACGTCATATTGTTAGTAAAGTAACAGAAGTTTTAGGTGTACAAGTTAAGTTTGTAGATGACTGTATTGGCTCAACTGTTGAAGATGTGGTTACAAACTTAAAAAGCGGTGAGGTTTTATTATTAGAAAACTTACGTTTTTACCCAGAAGAAAAAGCAGGAGATGTTGCGTTCGCTGAACAATTATCTAAATTGGGAGATGTATATGTAAATGATGCTTTTGGTACAGCACACAGAGCCCATGCTTCTACTGCTATTATTGCACAATTTTTTCCAGAAAATAAATGCTTCGGAAACTTATTAGCAACAGAGATTGAAAGCATTGATAAAGTATTAAACAACTCAGAAAAACCAGTAACTGCGATTTTAGGAGGAGCCAAAGTATCGTCTAAAATTGGAGTGATTGAAAATATTATTGAAAAAGTAGATCATATCATCGTTGGTGGAGGAATGACGTTTACGTTTATCAAAGCTCTAGGAGGAAAGATTGGAAATTCACTAGTTGAAGAAGATAAATTAGAGTTAGCATTAGAAATATTAGCTAAAGCGAAAGAAAACAATACAGAAATTCACTTACCAGTAGATGCAGTTATTGCAGATGCTTTTTCAAACGATGCAAATACACAAGTAGTAGATACTAATGAAATTCCAGATGGATGGATGGGATTAGACTGTGGACCTAAAACCGTTGAAAAATTTGCTGAAGTTATTGCAAAGTCAAAGACTATTTTATGGAATGGCCCTTTAGGTGTTTTTGAAATGGAAAAGTTTGCAGAAGGAACCATTGGTTTAGGAAATGCAATCGCAGAAGCTACTAAAAATGGAGCATTCTCGTTAGTAGGAGGAGGAGATTCGGTTGCCGCTGTAAAACAATTCGGATTTGCTGATAAAGTAAGCTATGTATCTACAGGTGGAGGAGCGATGTTAGAAATGTTAGAAGGACAAACTTTACCAGGAATTGAAGCAATTTTAAAATAATTCGTCATTCCGAACGAGGTACGAGGAGGAATCCCATTAAGAAAGTAACTTTCAAGTTAAAGATTTCTCAATCGAAACTCTTTCGAAGTGACTATTGGTTTGCGGTAAAGTAAGCCTTTAATAATTACAGAATAATATGAAATACACAACATTACCTAATACCGATGTAAAAGTTTCAAAAATTTGTTTAGGAACTATGACATGGGGTAGACAGAATACTGAAGCAGAAGGTCATGAACAAATGGATTATGCCTTAGAACAAGGTGTGAACTTTTTTGATACTGCGGAATTATATTCTGTTCCTGCTACTCCAGAAACATATGGAGCTACGGAAAAAATTATAGGCTCTTGGTTCAAAAAAACAGGAAACAGAGAAAAAGTAGTGTTGGCTTCTAAAATCGCAGGAGGAGGTGATTACACAGCACATATTAGAACAGGTGGTTTCAACAGGAAGAATATAAGTGAAGCCATTGAAGGCAGCTTAAAACGCTTACAAACTGATTATATCGACTTATACCAACTGCACTGGCCAGATCGTGGTGTAAATTGTTTTGGGGTACGTGATTATCCGTATAAAACCTCTGCAAAAGAAGCTGAAAAACATCTAGAGATTTTAGAAACGTTGAATGATTTTGTGAAACAAGGAAAGATTAAACACGTTGGTTTGTCTAACGAAACTCCTTGGGGAACTATGAAGTACCTACAAACTGCAGAAAAACATAGTTTACCAAGAATGGTGACGATTCAAAATTCGTACTCATTAATTCATAGAGGATATGAAGTTGGAATGTCTGAGGTTTCGATGAGAGAAAATATAGGTTTGTTAGCGTATTCTCCATTAGCACAAGGGGTGTTGACAGGAAAATATATCGATGGAAAAACTCCAGAAGGTGCAAGAGGAACATTATTTCCAAGATTTATAGCTAGATATAAAAATGAAGGTTCAGAAAGAGCGGTTTTAGAGTATCAAAAAATAGCAAATAAACACGGATTAACGTTAACTGAACTATCATTAGCATATATCAATCAGTTGCCATTTGTAACGAGTAACATAATTGGAGCGACTAAAATGAGTCAGTTAAAAGAGAATATCAATTCTATCAATATTGAATTGTCAGAAGATATTTTAGCAGAAATAGAAGCGGTGCACAAAGTAATTCCGAATCCAGCACCATAACTTGAATAGAATCTAAAATAAAAAATCGATGTAAACTTTACATCGATTTTTTTTATGGAAATAATTTATAAATATCGTTTCGTTTTACAAAACGAGCAATCGTAATTTCATTATTAGAATAATAAATACCTAGACGATAGTCGCCTATTCTTATTCGATAAGCATCCGGGTGACCAGATAACTTTTTTACACTAGAAATCTTAAATAAGTCATCAGTTTCTTCAAGTGCTATAAAAACTTGTGAAAGAGACTTTAATAGTTTTTTCTCTTTAATTTTTTTTAAGTCTTTAGCTAAGCTTTCTAGGTAAATTACATTCATTTATTCTAACAGTTTAAAAATTTCATCTTTACCAACTGTTTTAGTTCTATCAGCTTGTTGCATTAAGAGTAATAAGCCTAAATCTTCTTTTTGTTCTTCGGTTAAACTATCTAATTGTTCCTTTTCCTTTTGAATAACAAATAATTCAATAGCTTTTTCCATTAAAGCTTTTACACTTAATCCTTCAAAAGCGGATAACACTTTCAGTTTGGTAAGAAGAGTATCGTTTACTTCTACCAGTTTTTTCATTAATTGTTTATTTTAATTAGTTTAGTACAAATATATATATTATATATAATATATTCAAAATAGTTTTATATATAAAAACCGAAGTAGATTTTCTACTTCGGTTTTTTTGTCTTTTATCTAGGAATCTTGTTTCTAAAAATCTAAAAACTATTCCTCTACTATTTTAAATGAAGAAGCTTTAAACTTACCGTCTTCAACTTTTCCAGTAACTTCTGCTTTTCTAACAACATTACAAAAACCAGTGTTTTTATCGTGTGAGTCTCCATAGTCGTCTATGTGAGCGCCATCAACAAAATAGGCTTGACCGTCTATTTTTACAGCTAAATCACATCCATTTTGGCTATCTAAACCAAACAGACATTGTCCACAAGAAGCTTCAACAATTTGTGTTTTTTCTTTAGGGGTGCTACAAGCAACAATACCTAAGAATACTAAGATAAATATATTTTTCATGTTGTCAATTTATAAAAAATAAAATAAAAAAAACCAGAGTAAAAATTACTCTGGCTCATAGTTTACTTTTATATCCTAACTTTCTTCTTCACCAACAGGCTCTCCTTGTGTGGTAACAGAACCAGTACTTGCGTTTCCGTATACTGGTGTTTCATTTCTTAGAATATCAATTACTCTTGCGAAGTTGTCAGCTGTCATGTATGGGGTTTCTTCTCTTTTTCCTTGAAATGTTGTAAAGTAAAATTTACCCAAATCAATTTTAGGATCCCATAATGCTTGGTAACTTTTAAGTTTTGTCCATCCTGTCGTTCCTTGTGCATAATGTGGCATAATGATTTTATTTTGAGGTTAATAGTTGTGTAAAACTATTAAAAACTAAAATCAAAATACTAACTCAATTCCCTATTTCTAAGCGGGAGATACTCCTGAATTTTTCAGGACAGAAAAACTCAATTAAATAAGATTAATATCCTATTTTACCACGTACTCTTTGTAAAACATCTTTGGCAATAACTTTTGCTTTCTCAGCTCCTACAGCTAAAGCTTCATCAATTTCATTACGATTTTCCATGTAGTGATTATACTTTGCACGCACATCAGAAAACTTTTCTAAAATTAATTCATATAAAGCTTGTTTTGCATGTCCGTAACCATAACCTCCATTTTCATAATTAGCACGCATTTCAGTTATTTGCTCTTCCGAAGCTAATAATTTATATATAGCAAAAACATTATCAGTATCTGGATTTTTTGGATCTTCTAAGGCTTTACTATCTGTTTGAATAGCCATAATTTGCTTACGCAACTTTTTGTCTGGTAAGAAAATATTGATGAAATTATTTCGAGATTTACTCATCTTTTCACCATCAGTTCCAGGAACTAATTTCGTGTCTTCATTTATCTTTGCTTGAGGCGGAACCAATGTTTCACCCACAATATTGTTAAATCTGTTTGCAACATCACGTGTCATTTCTAAGTGCTGTAACTGATCTTTTCCTACAGGAACAACTTCAGCATCATATAACAAGATGTCAGCAGCCATTAACATAGGATAGGTAAATAAACCAGCATTCACATCTGCTAAACGATCTGCTTTGTCTTTAAAACCGTGTGCTAAAGTTAAACGTTGATACGGAAAGAAACAGCTTAGATACCAAGTTAACTCAGTAGTTTCAGGAATGTCGCTTTGGCGATAAAAAACGGTTTTGTTAATGTCAATACCACAAGCAAGCCAAGTAGCCGCTACACTATAGGTGTTTTCGCGCAATTCGTTACCATCTTTAATCTGAGTTAAAGAGTGCATATCTGCAATGAAAATAAACGATTCGTTTTGTGAATCATTAGCCATTTCAATAGCAGGTAAAATTGCTCCTAATAAATTTCCTAAATGTGGGGTTCCTGTACTTTGTACACCTGTTAAAATTCTTGACATAAATCTGTTTTGAAAATTTTTTACTTAAGTAAGCAAAAATAAGCTTAAAATTCATCAAACAAAAGAAATTACTACATTCGCATTTCTTATTTAATCTTCTTTTTTAAGTTGATAAGAAAAAAGAGTTATCCATTTTTAATTTTAGAGGCTTGAAGTACATTTTTTTCCCTATTCGATTTATTTGGCGTGTTTGGTTTTACTTGTTAATGGTCGTTTCAGTTTTGTTAATGGCTCCTTTTTTGTTGATTTTAACATCAGATGAAAAATACTATCCGGTTTTTTGGAAAGTTGTTAGAGCTTGGGCCTTCTTTTTAATTTACGGAATGGGCTTTAGATTGAAGGTTGAAAAAGAACAAGAGGTTGATAGAAATAAAAGTTACATGTTTTGTGCCAACCATGCATCATTTATAGATCCTTGGATATTGATAGTGCTTAGTAAAAACCCCATTGTTTTTGTAGGGAAAAAAGAATTGGCAAAATTTCCTGTTTTTGGTTTTTTTTACAAAAAAGTGGTAATTATGGTTGATAGAAGCGATTCTGAGAGTAGAAGGAAAGTATATGAGCAAGCACATAGTAGATTAAAAAACGGTACAAGCGTTGCTATTTTTCCTGAAGGATTGGTTCCTGATGAAAGTATTGTTTTAGCACCGTTTAAAAATGGAGCGTTTAGTTTAGCGATAGAACACCAAATACCAATTGTTCCTCAAGTTTATTATGATGGAAAACGTTTGTTTTCTTGGGATTTTTTTAAAGGATCCCCAGGAACATTAAGGGTAAAACAATGTGAGTTTATTAAAACAGAAAACTTAGTTCAAGAAGACAAAAGAAAACTTAAAGAGCAAACATACAATATGATATACAATGAATTGATAAATGATGAGTTGTATATGAAAGATACTAATCGATAAATAATGAGCGAGAAATTAAATCATCGTTATAGCGAAAAAGAAGAAAGACTTAATGTGCTTTCTCATGGTTTAGGATTGCTGCTAAGTATTATTGCTTTTCCTTTGTTACTACAAAAATCATTTGAGTATGATACTTTTTGGAAGGGAGTTAGCCTAGTGATTTATGGAATAAGCATGATTGTTTTATACGCAGCATCTACTTTTTATCATGCAGCTAAAGAACCTAACCTTAGGCGAAAGCTTAATATTTTTGATCACGCTGCTATTTATGTGCTCATAGCAGGAACGTACACTCCTTTTTGCTTATTGGTTTTATCTCAGAATTTAGGTTGGTATTTGTTTATTGTAGTTTGGATTTTTGCGTTAACAGGAGTTGTTTTAAAGTTATTTTTTACAGGAAGGTTTAATAAATTATCAACAGCTTTATATTTACTAATGGGATGGCAAATAGTGTTTTTAATTAAACCGTTAATTGATAGTTTTTCTAGCGAAGGTTTATTCTATCTTTTTTTGGGCGGGTTTTTTTATACTGTTGGGGCTATTTTTTATTCGATAAAAAAACTAAAATACAATCACGCAACTTTTCATGTTTTTGTATTGTTAGGAAGTTTAAGTCATTTTATAGCTGTTTATTTCTGCATTTAAGAAATCCAACTAATAAAAGGATGCTTACTCAAGTTTGAGTTGTAATATTTTGCAATACCTGTAACTTCTTCTCCTAACCATTCAGGTTTTGTGAAATTTTCATCTTCATTTTTTAGCTCAACTTCGGCAATTAGTAAACCGTTGTTTTCTCCTAAAAACTCATCTACTTCAAAAGTATGATTGTCAACTTTTACTAAATATCGGTATTTTTCTATAATCCCTTTTTCACAAAGATTAAAAAGACTCTCAGCTTCATTTTTATCAATTTCTCTTTCCCATTCAAAACGAGTTGTTCCGCTAGTATTAGATGCTCCTTTGATTGTTAAAAAACCCTTGTCGTCTTTTATTCGAACTCGTACTACTCGTTCTTTGTCTGAATTTAAAAACCCTTGTTTTATATAATTTTTTTGAAATGAAATTTCTTTAAAAGCTTCTGATTTTACTAAGAATTTTCTTTCTATTTCTACAGTCATACCAAAGTGCGTCAAATTTGTACGAAAGTACCATTTTTATAGCTATTATTAAATATCTTTGATTGATGATTTTAACTGATAAATTCGATTAAATGGCAGTTGTTACTACAAAAGCTATTGTGTTAAGTTCGCTAAAGTATAGTGATACAAGTTTAATTGTAAAATGTTTTACGTTACAAGAAGGAGTGAAATCGTATATGCTAAAAGGGGTTTTAAAAGCTAAAAGAGGAAAATTAAAGGCAGCTCACTTTCAACCGTTAACACAATTACTAATTGCAGCAAATCATAGTAATAAAAGCTCTTTACATTCTATTAAAGAAGTGCAGGTAATTCACCCGTATGAAACAATACATACTTCAGTAGTAAAACAATCAATCATCTTGTTTTTGTCTGAAATATTATCAAAAATCATTCAAGAGGAAGAAGAAAATGTTCCATTGTATCAATACTTAGAAACATCTTTAGTTTGGATAGATACTCATGATGAGGTAGCTAATTTTCATCTATTGTTTTTATTAAATTTATCTAAGTATTTAGGGTTTTATCCCGACACTTCCGAATCTGATAAAAAAGCCTTTAGTTTGTTAGAAGGAAGTTTTACTGATTTGGTATATGAAAAAGGAAACTTAACAGGTAAAGAAATTAATCTTTTTAAAAGTTTGTTAGGCATAAATTTTGATGCAATAAATTCAATTTCCTATTCAAAAAATGATAGGCAAACTATTCTTCGAATTATCATAAAATATTATGAATTACATTTAGAAGGATTTCGGAAACCTAAGTCGTTAGACGTGTTAGAAACTGTTTTTAGTTAACTTATGAAACAAATAATTACTGTATTTTTTTTACTAATTGTAACCACAATTTTTTCACAAAACCTTACTGTTATTGATGCAGAAACAGGAAAGCCTGTTGAATCAGTTACTGTGTTTAATAAAAATAATACAACTTATGCTGTAAGCGATGAGTTTGGGAAAGTTGATATTTCAACGTTTTTAAAAAATGAAGTATTAATTTTTTCGCATGTTTCATATGCAGAATATCAAGAGAAAAAATCAGTTTTAAAAGCAAACAACTATCATGTGTATTTGTCAAAAAACTCAGAACAGTTAGATGAGGTAGTGGTTTCGGTATTTAAGAACAGGGAAAAAACAAATCGTATAGCAGAGCAAATTGCCGTAGTTTCATCAAAAGAAATTGAAAAGTTATCACCACAAACATCTGCAGATTTATTATCGAGTGTACCTGGAATAAAAATTCAAAAATCACAATTCGGAGGAGGAAGTCCAGTAATGAGAGGAATGGAAAGTAACCGAGTTTTATTAGTGGTTGATGGTGTACGAATGAATAATGCGATTTATAGAAAAGGACATTTGCAAAACTCAATTACAGTGGCTCCAAATTTACTGGATAGAACTGAAATTGTTTTTGGTCCGTCATCAGTAATTTATGGTTCAGATGCTTTGGGAGGAGTAATTCACTACTACACAAAAACACCAAAAATATCAGAAAAAGGCAGTGAAATTAAAGGGAATACTTTTTTACGATACAGTTCTGCAAATAATGAGGTAACTAATGTGGTTTCTACTGAGCTTAGGTTTAAAAAATGGGCTTCATTTACTAGTGTGTCTCACAGTAATTTCGGCGATTTACGAATGGGGGAAAATCGCTCTCATGGTTTTGATGACTGGGGTAAAGTACCTTTCTACTCTAATAATACAGATAGTTATTACAACGATACACCCGTTGCAAATTCTAATTTAAATATTCAGAGAAATACTGGTTACAGTCAAACAGACGTATTACAGAAGTTTTATATTCCTTTTTCAAAAGACACCGATTTTAAGTTAAATATTCAATATTCAAACTCTTCAAATATTCCACGTTTTGATAAGTTAACCGAGTTAAAAGGAAATGGGAGTTTAAAGTTTGCTGAATGGTATTATGGACCGCAAGAAAGATTATTAATCTCTCCACAATTACTTATCAATCCGAAGAAAAAATGGATGGATAAAGGAACAATTACCTTAGCATATCAAAACATAAAAGAGAGTCGTATTCAACGAAAATTTGGAAGTTTAGACAGATCTTATAGAAAAGAAGCAGTAGATGTTTTTAGTTTGAATGGAGATTTTACAATTCCGTTAGCAGCACACAGAAATTTAGGCTATGGAGTTGAGTTTGCTTATAACGATGTTGCTTCTAATTCTTACGGAAAAACATTACGAGTAAAAGGGAACGAAATTATAGGGTTTGATGGTGATTTTGCAGTGCAATCTCGTTATCCTGACGGTGGGAGTAGCTATTTAAGCTCTGCATTTTATGTAGATTATCGTCAAGATATAAATGCTAAATCGACTTTAAATACAGGAATTAGAGGTACACATACAGTATTAAAAGCTAAATGGATAGATGAAACATTCATAGATATTCCTCAAAACGATATCCGATTAGACAATCAATCAATTACAGCAACGATAGGTTACGTATATAAGCCAACAAGAAATTGGCAATTGAACGGAGTTATTTCTTCAGGTTTCCGTTCCCCAAATATTGATGATGTAGGAAAAATTAGAGAGAAAAGCGGTAGGTTAACAGTTCCTAATACCGAGTTAGGACCAGAGTATGCGTATAATTTTGAAATAGGGCTTCAAAAATACTTTAACAATAGAAAGTTTAGAGTTGGAATGAATGCCTATTATACAATATTAGACCAAAATATAACGAGAATTCCGTACGAGTTTTTTGGGCAAAGCACCGTTTTCTATGATGGAGATGAATACAATACTACTGATGGAGAAATTTTAACGAACTATAACAGAGGAAGAGCTTACATAACAGGATTTACAGCGAGCTATGAAGGTAAAATATCTAAAAATTGGAAAACTTCAGGATCAATAACCTATACAAAAGGAAATACATTAAAGTCGGAAGAAAAAGGAGTGCCAGATGAACCATTATCGTCTATTCCACCATTATTTGGTCGTTTCGATTTAAGTTATGTAAATAAGAAGTTTGAAGGAGGAGCTAATCTAGTTTTTAACGCTAAAAAAGATATATCTGACTATAATTTAACAGAAGGTATTGATAACCATGACCAAACACCAATTGTGAATCCTGATGCAGTAGAAGATATTGATAAATACTACGGAACTCCTAGTTGGATGACTGTTGGATTATATGGTAAATTCCAGTTCACAAAAAACATAGCTTTACAAGCGCAATTGTCTAACTTATTTGATGAACATTATAAGGAATTTGCTTCTGGAGTTTCAGCTGCAGGACGTAATATTTCAGTATCTTTGCTAACCAATTTTTAAGTAAAAAATCAATGATTAATTTTTTTAAGTTAGTAAGTTTATTAGAAGGAATATCTTATATTTTATTACTTTTTATAGCGGTTCCAATTAAATATTTACAAGGAAATCCAGAGTATGTAAAAATGTTGGGTATGCCTCACGGATTGTTATTTGTAGGGTATATCGTATTAGCAATTATGTTGAAATACGAGTTAAACTGGAACGGTAAAACTTTCGGAATTGTTTGTTTACTTTCTATCTTACCTTTCGGAACCTTTTTCGTGGGGAGATATCTTAAGCAAGAAACAGTATAATATTGATTTAATGTGTTAATGATTTAATGTAATAATGACTTTCTTAATGTTCATGCTACATTAAATCATTATTACATTAGCCAAGTATATCATTGAACAACTACCCTCCGCTAACTGGAGGAATAATTGCGATTACATCATTTTCTTTTATGAGTATATCGTCTGTAGCGTAACTTTCGTTAATAGCTACAGCATACGAACTCATTTTTTGTAGCTCAGGGAATTCTGATAGAAGAAATTCTTTAAAGTTAGCAACAGTGCTTTTGCTAGGAAGTTCAATTTCTAATGAAGAACTATCAACTAAATCTGTTGCCATACCGAAAAATAGAATGCTTATTTTCATATAACAAATCTACAATTTTATACCGAAAACAACTCTGTTTTCATGTTTTCCGTTAAAGTAAGAGCGAGCAAAATCTACACGTAAAAAACGCCATTTTCCAAAACCAACATTGTCTAAACCAATAGCAAATTCAGAATAAGGTTTGTTACCTGCAGTAAATAATCCTTTTGCTCCAGTAACTAGATGAAAGTTAAGTTTATTTAACAAAGGAACCTTGCTTAATAATGCTCCTTTAAAGTTATATTCTCCATGGAGCTCAGCGTATTTATCATTAGAACTTAACTTATAATACGGTAGCATGTAAAAGTTGTCCAAATAGTTGCCTTTTGGAGCTATTAACAAGCGATTTCCGTTAAAATGAGCATAATCCATAAAGGGAATGTCTTTTTTCTCTAAGAACATACCTCCTTTCGCTTTGTAAGCAAATTCACCCCAGTTACCTAGGTTGATTTGTTGATACAATTGAGAAAAAACCACATCTGAATTCCACTCAGAATTTCCTGATCCGAAGTTTTTTTGATAGCCAATGTATAGTGATGGGTACTTACGACTAGGAATGTTGTATTTTCCATCAGGATATGATAAATATTTTTGTCCAAAATTAATGTTCGCTCCTAAAGAAAAAGTCCACATTTGATGAGGTGTAAAACCTGTTGAAAAATCGGCAGGATTTTGCGGATTGTTAGAAGTGTAATCTATATCATCTTGCGGAAACATTACATAATCAGTTGTATTAAATAAAGGTTTTCTATCTGCAAATTCTAAAGAAGAAAACATACGTATTCCGTTAGTTACTTCTTGAGAAAAGGATGCTTTAGCAAACGTTTTCTCGTAAATTTTTAAATAGTTTCTTTCAAAGCCAACAGAGCTTATTGTATTCCAAAACTTAGAAATAGGCTGTTTTGGGTTAAATTGTGGTGTGGCAATTCCTCCAAAAATTGTTAAAACAGGTCGTGTAGTATTGTTCCAACGATAGTTAAAGTTGGCTGTAGGACGCACTTTTTTCTCTGAAAAACCATAATTAATATCAGCCCCAATACTAAAACGTTTTCCCTTTTTGTTAAGTGATTTTCGGTAGTTAATACCTAAAGAAGAATTCCATCCTTGCACCGTATTAAAGTTAAGATTTTCAATAGGAGAAGAAGTGCTTATCGACCACTTGTTGTAAGAGTCTTGATAAGTGTAACCAGAAAGAATATCCAACGGTTTAAACTTATTGTTTTTTATATCAATCGAATCTAAATATTTCTTCGATTTTCGAATAGTTTTTATGCTGTCTTTTAATTTGTAATCCGATATTTCTTCAGAAGTTAAAGTTACAGGGCGAATTTTATTCCAGTATAGCGAATCCTTTTCAGTAGCATTTTCTGCAAACGAAAGCACCTCGTTACCAAAAGTATCTTTAGTAAAATTAGGATTAAAATTATAGTTAGAATAAGCAGCAGAAAAGCGTCCGTTAAAATGAAACCCAAAAAGCCCAGCTTTAAAATCTATGGTTTGCGTAACGGGCACCCAGGCTTTGTTTTTAGCAGAGAAATTATAGTTTTGTTTAATATGTAGAGAATCTACAATAGGCAAGCTTATTTGTGCGCCAGTAACAATAACATCCGCACCATAAATAGCCCAATCATCTTCAACTATATAGATGAATCCACTAAAAACCCGATCATTTTTACGTTTTGGTAAAAGTTGAATTTTGTTAATTAGTGTTCCGTTTTTATCATAAAAAACACCCGTTAGTTTATAGTTGTAATAACCAAAAGCACCATTTGCAATAGGAGAAATAACTTTAACATCAGCCAAATCAAAAGAATTTTCATAAAAGTTAAAGTTTACTTCTTCTGCTTGATTAAAACTAATACCGTTGTCTTGCCCGCTAACTTTTGAAGCTATAATATGTTCTTTAAAGTTTTTAGGTCTTTTTTGGAAAGCGATTTTTGAGACCGTTTCAGAAAGGTATACCACACCACTTCGGGTAGAATCCAATCCACCGCCCATATCACCAATGTCCTGTCCTAAAAACTTCTTCGGTAAATCTTTTACCTTAAACAAACCACGAGAGTAAAAATCGGCAGTATACTCAGCAAACTTATCTGTGTTTTTAGCTTTATTAGCAATAGCATTTCTAATAATTTTGTTAGCAGGGTTTTCTTCAGAAGAAACAACCACTTCATCTAAAATCACTTCTTCTTCTGTTAAAGAAACATCTAATGTAAAAGGAAAGGAATTTATTTCAACTGTTCTTTTAATAGTTTTATAACCTAATATTTGAAAAATTAGGGTGTGATTTCCTGTTTTGGAGAGTGCTAATTCATAATCTCCATTGGTGTTAGTTGTTGTGCCTGTAATCGTGTTTTCTAAGTAAACACTTACAAAAGAGATAGGTTGTTTTTTAGTGTCTGTAACTCTTCCTTTAACCTGAGAAAAGGTTATTGACGAGCATATTAGAAATAAAAAAGTAGTTATATTTTTCATAGTCAGTTAGTTGATAGTAACAAACATAAAAGAAGAACTTTGTAAAGTGTATTTAAGAAGTGTTAAATAACTTACAAAGTTCTCTTAATTATAGTAAGACTATGAGGTAGAAAAAACGTTACATAAAATTACTTAACTGTATCTTTCTGTTGCGTTTTTTTCTTTTTTCCAAATAAGCCACCTAAAACGTCTGTTACTTTTTTAACAGTTTCATCCTTTTTAGTGGTTGTAGTAGTACTGTCTTTCTTTTTGCCTCCTAATAAACCTCCTAAGGCGTCATTAACTAATTTATTTTTTTGTTGATCAATTAGTGTTTGACTTAATTTACTAACCGATGAAGACATGTCTGTTTTTATAGAAGGATTCATCATATTACCTGTAATGTTAGCAGTAACAGGCACTGTAATATTTTGTTGGTCTTTTGCACTTAATTTTGAAAGTAGTCCTTGTGCTTCATTACCTAAATATTTTGCAGGAACATTCAACGTAACATTATAGTTCATTGTTTTATCAAAACCATGGCTTCCACCAACAGTAATGCCAATGTCTTTATACTTTAAATCAAATGGTTTTACTACCACTTTACCTTCTTTAAAAGACAGGTGTGTTTTAATATCTGATAAATCTAGTTTTGTTAAGTCTATAAACGATAATTTATCATTTAGTAAACTTAACGCTTTTGTTTTTTCAGGATTGATACTAGTCGTTAATAGTTCAGCCAATGCTTTACCAGAAACGGAAGCCAAGTTTAGTGTAAAATCATCATTTAAACTACCAGATAAATCAATGTCTGAATTTAATTTACCACTCATAGCACCCGCAATTGGGCTTAATGATTGTAATAAATCTAAACTAGTAAACGATTGTGCTATATCGAAAGATTTAATACCTAGTTTCATGTCGAAAGTAGGTTTTTCTTTTTGTGTATTAACTTCCCCATTTAAAGCAATTTGACCATTAAAAATACCAGCATTCATATTTTGTAAGATGGCTTTTTCGTCTTTTAAAAGAAGTGTTCCGGTAACATTTTTTAAAGTTAAGTTATCATAATGTACCGTTTTTGCATTTGCCTTTACAGAACAGTTCAAGAAAGCAGGGATTTTTAAAGATTCACTAGGCGTGTTTTGATTAGAAGTTTCTTCTTTTTTCTCAGACGTTTCTGGATTTTCTTGCATAAAATCACTTACATAAAAGGCATTTGAATTTAAGTTGAAGTTTCCTTGTAATTTGTTGTCAGAAAGTAAAAAACCTAATAAGTTTTTAAGGGTTCCTGTAGCGTTTAAATCACTTTTTCCTGTAGTAGCATCAAACTTAGTTAATGAAACAGTACTTGGGGTAAAAGTAACAACGGTGTTTTTAATATGAAGAGGATTTACAACATCTTCCGAAGAAAAAACAAAATCGCTTACCTCTATTTTTCCATTGTTTTTAATACGACTTACAACACTGTTTTCTATAGCTTTCATGTCAAATTCAGTATGTAAATCTGCCTTTAAAATACCGCTTAATTCGTTTTGTAAATCAATAGGATATGCTTGATTTAATTTAGCAAGATTTAGTGTTCCTTTAACTGTAGCATTTACTTTAGGGTTGGTAGTTAAGTTGTATACATTACCTTTTCCAGAAAAGGTGTCTTCATCAATTTTAAAAGATAAATTATTAATAGAAACAAAGATGTTTTCAACTTTACCAGTAGTATTCTTAATTTGTGTATCTATGTTGATGTTTTGAACACTTTTTGGTAAATCAGGGTATTTAAACGAAGCATTGTTAGACTTCATAGTGATGTCTAACTTCGGAATGTGTTTATCGTCAATAATTCCGTTTATTTTTCCATTCACACTAAAGTTACCTGTAGTAGAAACATTGGCGATACTTTTAGTATAAGCTTCAGGAATTAAGCCTAAGAAGTTTTTAAAGTCCGACGAAGGAGTCTTAAAGTTAATATCAACCTCTTGATTATTTTCGTTTATTTGAACATATCCATCGAAAATTAAAGGTAAATTATTCAATTTAGCTTCATTTTTCAAGAAAGAAAACTTCATGTTCGTTAAGTCCATTCCAAAAATAGCATCTAATTCTATTTTTTGATTTTTAGCATAAGAATTACCGTCCATTCCAAAAGAAACTAAGGTAGATGTTTGGGTGTCCAACTCAGTGTTTGATTGAGAGAAGTCACCGCTACCACTATGGTTTAATTCGGTTAATTCAAGGTTTAATTTACCTTGTTTGTCATTGTATTTTATTGTAGCATTGTTAATAGCATATGAATTAATAGATAGTCCGAAAGTAGATGGTTCTTCATCTTTTATCTCTTCTGTTTCAGAAGATTTAGCAATATCATAGTTGGCATTTCCTTTTTTATCAACTAATACGTTTACCAAAGCATCATCAATAGTAAATGATTTGATATTTAGCTGTTCAGAAGAAGCCTTAAAAAGCTCCGTAAGTTTTAGCGCTAAATTTACTTTTTTAGCATATACTAAAGTGTCTCCCTCAAAAGGAGCCTTATTAATAACCGTTAGATTAGATAGTTGTACCGATGCGTTTGGAAAATTTCTAAGTAAACTTAAGCTCGAATCGCTAAAATCAACCTGAGCGTTTACATTATTATTAATGGTAGTTTTCACCAAGTTCATCACTTTATCTTGAAACAATAAAGGGATACTCACTAAAAGGATGAAGAAAAAAACAATAATACCTACTATTATTTTATAGATCTTTTTCATAATGAATAAAGTTTGTCATGTAATACTAACGAACAAAGTTCAACAATTATTTGTAAATAAAAAGTCAATGAAATGATAAATTTTCTTTTGGTAATTTTGCGCTGATAAAATCACATATTTTGAATCAGAAATTACAATATTCAAACTTTATAAAAGAACAAGCAAAACGCTTGGGTTTTTTGGGTTGTGGTATTGCTAAAGCTGACTTTTTAGAAGAGGAAGCTCCTCGTTTAGAAAAATGGTTACAAAATGGATATCATGGTGAGATGCATTATATGGAAAATCATTTTGATAAACGTTTAGATCCACGTTTATTGGTTGACGGAGCGAAATCTGTAATTTCTTTGTCGTACAACTATTTTCCTTCGGAAGTTCAACAAGAAGGAAGTTATAAGATTTCAAAATATGCTTACGGACAAGATTATCATCATATAATCAAAGATAAACTGCGTGAATTGTTGCAGTTGATAAATGATGAGATTGGAGAAGTTTCCGGACGTTGCTTTGTAGACTCGGCACCAGTTATGGAACGAGCATGGGCGCAAAAATCAGGGTTGGGTTGGAACGGAAAGCATTCGTTATTAATTCAAAAACAACAAGGCTCGTTTTTCTTTTTGGCTGAATTAATTATCGATTTAGAATTAGAATACGATAAACCTTTTAAGACAGATCATTGTGGTAGTTGTACTCGCTGTATTGATGCGTGTCCAACACAAGCTATTTTACCTAATAATACGGTTGATGGTAGTAAGTGTATTTCGTATTTAACAATTGAACTAAAAGATGCGATTCCGTCAGAATTTAAAGGAGAAATGCAAGATTGGATGTTTGGTTGTGATGTATGTCAAGATGTTTGTCCGTGGAATCGTTTTTCACAACCACATGAAGAAAGTTTATTTGCACCTCAAGAAAACTTGTTACAAATGAATAAACGCGACTGGCAAGAGTTAACACAAGAAACCTTTAGTAAAGTTTTCAAAAAATCGGCAGTTAAGCGTACTAAGTTTTCAGGATTATTAAGAAATATTGACTTTATAAAACAATAAAACCGCTTTTAAAAGCGGTTTTATTTATGTTTTTTGAAAAATTATTTAGGGTTTGTTTCTCCAAAGAAAAACCAATTAATTCCTTTTTTGATTCTACCTCCTTCTTTAGGTGTTTCTTGCTCTACAGACCCATTTGATCCAGCAGCTCCGCTATCTTCAAATAATTTTACAACAAAATCGTCATAAGAAGAATTTACTTCTTCTTGTAAATAAGAATTGAAGTATAATTCACTAGCTTTTTCACCTTTTACTTTTTCTATCTCTAAAAGTGTTTTGTATAAAGATTCAATTTTTTGAATTACACTTTGTGGTAAAGCTTTTCTTCTACCTGTGTAACCTGTTATTTTCCCTTTTTCATCTTTTTCAACATCAAAATCTGTGATAACCCAATAGTATCTGCCAGTTCTTGTTAAGTTTTTTACAATAGCATGAAAGTTGTTTCCTTGTTTTAAGTTGTCCCATAACACCTTAAATACAACTTTAGGCATATCTGGGTGTCTGATGACGTTGTGAGGTTCTCCAATAAGTTCTATTTTATTATACTCTGAAGCTTCTTCAAAAGCATCATTCATGTATAAAATAGTCCCTACAGGATCTGTTTTACTAATAATAGTTTTAGACTTGTCCCATTTAACCTCTTCGTCTATGACTTTAGATGGTCTAAGAGCATTGTTTGTGTCCATTTGTTTTGTTTTAATAGTTATTCGGGGTGGTTTACTTGTAATAAGGGACCAAAGATAAGGTTTTTTGTGTCAAAAAGCCTTTAGGTTTTTCTTATAAGGGTTAAAATTTGTTAAAAGATAACCTTTATTTAATTTTGTTTAACAACTATAATAGCAATGTGTTAGTTTTGTTTTTTGAAAGATAGATATGTGTTATTTTCGTGAAAAAACAAAAAAGAATAGAAGAAAAAAAGGGCTGAAACAGAAGTTTCAACCCTTTCGAAAAAACATTTTAAAGGGGATTTTTGGGATATGTTTTTATGTTGGATTGGTATCTCCAAAGAAGAACTAGTTTACTCCTTTTGTGAGTTTGTTTTGATTTTTCTTCACTTCTTCTTTTTTGGTAATTTTTTTATTAAATAAAGTAACAAGAAATCTCGTTGTAGGTTTCAGTTTCGGATAAAAGGGTTGAAATTTAGTTGTTTCAACCCTTTCGAAAATACATTTTTAGGGGAATTATCGGGGATGTGATATATTTTTATGTTGGATTGGTGTCTCCAAAGAAGAACCAGTTTAATCCTTTTTTTAGCGGATTTGTTTCTGATTTAACTTTTTCAGCTTCCTCTTTAGATAGCTCTTCGTTAAATAAATCAACTACAAATTCATTATAACTTTTACCTACTTCTTCTTTTAAATAAGCTTCAAAATACATTTCACTAGCTTTTTCTCCTTTTAGTTTTTCTAATTTTAAAAGAGTCTTGTAAATAGGTTCAATTTTTTTTACAACACCGTCAGGTACTGCTTTTCTTCTTGCTGTATATCCTGTAATTTTACCTTCGTCATCTTTGTCAATAGTAAAGTCAGTAATAACCCAGTAGTATCTTCCAGTTCTTGTTAAGTTTTTAACGATAGCATGAAAGTTCTCTCCCTTTTTTAAAGCATCCCATAATACCTTAAAGGCTACTTTAGGCATATCAGGATGGCGAATAATGTTGTGAGGTTCTCCTACTAATTCAATAGTGCTATATTCACAAGTATTAGAAAAAACATCGTTAGCATATAAAATTGTTCCGTAGATGTCAGTTTTACTTACAATGGTTTTAGTTTTATCCCATTGTACTTCTTCGTCAATAATGTGTCTTTGTGTAGTTTCCATTTCTATTGGTTTAAGGTTAGGGCAAATTTGAGGAGAAAAAGAAAGAGTAAATATGACTTTTGTCAGGTTATCAATTATTTTTTAATAATTTTATTTAGAGGCTTTGTTATTCTTAGATTTAGTCCTTAATATTAAAAGGTGTTTAAGAAGATAATATAACTTTTATCGGGTAGTAAATTATTTTTACTTAACAAACAAAATGTATATTTGTAAGTTCAAACAAACAAGAACGAACCTATGAGAGATTCTAGAAAAAGGCATGAAGCTTTACTTTATCATGCCAAACCGAAGCCAGGAAAAATAGCAGTAGTACCTACCAAAAAATACGCAACTCAACACGATTTATCATTAGCGTATTCACCAGGAGTTGCTGAGCCTTGTTTAGAAATAGCGAAAGATAAAAACAACGTTTATAAATATACATCAAAGGGTAATTTAGTAGCTGTGATTTCAAACGGAACAGCTGTTTTAGGATTGGGTGATATTGGCCCTGAAGCGTCTAAACCAGTAATGGAAGGAAAAGGATTGCTATTCAAGATTTTTGCTGATATTGATGTTTTTGATATTGAAGTTGACACAACAGATGTAGATAAATTTGTTGAAACAGTAAAAGCAATTGCTCCTACTTTTGGAGGAATTAACTTAGAAGATATCAAAGCTCCAGAAGCTTTTGAAATTGAAAGAAGATTAAAAGAGGAATTAGATATTCCTGTAATGCACGATGACCAGCACGGAACCGCAATTATTTCTGCAGCAGCCTTAAAAAATGCATTAGAGATTAATAAAAAAAATATTGAGGATGTTAAAATAGTGGTGAATGGAGCAGGAGCAGCAGCTATTTCATGTACACGTTTGTATGTAGCTCTTGGAGCTAAACGCGAAAACGTAATCATGTGCGACAGTAAAGGTGTCATTAGAAAAGATAATGAGAATTTAACCTCTCAAAAAGCTGAGTTTGCTACACATATAGATGTGAATACTTTAGAAGAAGCCATGTTAAATGCGGATGTGTTTATTGGTTTATCTAAAGGAAATGTGGTTTCTCCTGAGATGTTATTGTCTATGGCAAAAAATCCTATCGTTTTTGCAATGGCGAATCCAGAACCAGAAATTGATTACGATTTAGCAATAGCGACAAGAGAAGATATTATCATGGCAACAGGAAGGTCAGATCATCCTAATCAGGTGAATAATGTGTTAGGTTTTCCATTTATTTTCCGTGGAGCATTAGATGTGCGTGCTAAGAAGATTAATGAAGAAATGAAAATGGCAGCGGTACATGCGTTAGCAGACTTAGCAAAACAATCAGTACCGGAACAAGTAAACATTGTATATGATGAGGTAAGCCTTTCTTTTGGAAAAGAATACATCATTCCAAAGCCATTTGATCCAAGATTAATTTATGAAATTCCACCAGCAATTGCTAAAGCTGCAATGGATTCTGGTGTAGCTCAAGAACCTATTGAAGATTGGGATAAGTACCGAGAAGAATTAATGGATCGCTCAGGAACAGGAAGCAAAGAGGTTAGAATGTTACATAACCGAGCTAAGAAAGCCCCTAAACGATTAGTGTTTGCAGAAGCAGATCATTTAGATGTGTTAAAAGCAGCGCAGAGAGTTTATGAAGAAAAAATTGGACACCCAATTTTATTAGGAAGAAGAGAGATTATTTTAGAATTAAAAGCTGAGTTAGGTTTTGATGCTGATATACCGATTATTGATCCTAAAACAGATGAAGAAGAAGCTAGAAGAAATCGTTATGCTGAAGCTTTCTGGAAAACAAGACAACGCAAAGGAGTTACATTTTTAGAAGCACAAAAATGGATGCGCGAGCGTAACTATTTTGCAGCAATGATGGTGAATTCTGGTGAGGCAGATGCTTTAATTACAGGGTACTCTAGACCTTATCCTTCAGTAGTAAAACCAATGTTAGAACTGATTGAAAAAGATCAAGGAGTAACAAGAGTTGCAGCAACAAATATGATGCTAACCAAGCAAGGTCCAATGTTCTTGGCGGATACAACTATCAATATTAATCCAACTGCAAAGGATTTAGCTAAAATTACACAATTAACATCGGTGTTGGCTAAAATGTTTGGAATGAAGCCAAATGTAGCAATGTTAGGTTTTTCAAACTTTGGTTCTTCTAAATCTGAAAGCTCAACAAAAATTAGAGAGGCAGTTTCATATATCCATCGCAATTATCCTAATGTTGTTGTTGATGGTGAGTTACAAGCAGATTTTGCTTTGAACCCTGAGTTATTGGCTAAAGAATTCCCGTTTTCTAAATTAAATGGAAAAAGAGCCAATGTTTTAATTTTCCCTAACTTAGAGTCGGCAAACATTACGTATAAGTTAATGAAAGCTGTAGATGAAGTAGAGTCTATCGGACCTATTTTATTAGGAATGAGTAAACCAGTGCATATTTTACAATTAGGTGCTAGTGTAGATGAAATGGTAAACATGGCTGCGGTAGCAGTTGTTGATGCTCAGAACAAAGAAATGAAAGCTAAAAAGAAAGAGCTTCAGAACTCTTAGTGGGTTAGGAGACTTTTTTTAAAAAATAATTTTGTCTATTTTAGGCAAATAGAAAAAAATCGCTGGATGATAACACAAATTAGGGGGAAGCTTGTGGAGAAAAATCCTACATACGCCGTTGTTGATTGTAACGGGGTAGGATATTTACTGCACATTTCACTAAACACATATTCATCATTACCAAATGATGAATATGTGTTGTTATATACACACTTATCTATTAGAGAAGACGCACATACATTATATGGTTTTTCAACCAAGATGGAGCGAGAAGTATTCTTATTATTAACTTCAGTTTCAGGTGTAGGGCCAAGTATTGCGAGAACTATGCTGTCTTCAATGACTTCTAAAGAAGTTCAACAAGCTATTGCTTCAGAAGATGTAAAGCTAATACAATCGGTTAAAGGAATTGGAGCAAAAACAGCACAACGCGTTATTGTAGATTTAAAAGATAAAGTTTTAAAAACCTTTGATCTTGATGAAGTTTCTGTGGTACAGAACAATACAAATAAAGAAGAAGCGTTATCTGCTTTAGAGGTTCTTGGCTTTGTTAGGAAGCAAGCCGATAAAGTAATAGGGGGAATATTAAAAGAAACACCTGATGCAAGTGTTGAAATACTTATAAAGCAGGCGTTGAAAAAATTATAAAAAAGTTTGGAAAAAACAGTTATGAATAGACTATTAACGATACTTACTTTTTTTGTAAGTATTGTTTCGTTTTCGCAAAATACGCAAAACGATAGTACAAAAACTGTTAAGAAAGATACTGTTGTTCCTCTCAAGTATAATTTTAAAAACAATCAAAACGGAGCCCTTTTTTTAAACAACCCTAGTCAAAAAGTAGTTACTTATGATAAGGTGTTGAACAAGTTTATGATTGTTGAAAAAGTAGGAGATTACTATGTAGGAACTCCTGTTTTTATGACACCAAAAGAGTATGATGAGTATCGTTTAAAGAATGATTTAAAAGATTATTTTAAAGAAAAAGTAGATGCTACAAATCCGAAGAAAAAAGGAGGTGATGCGGCTCGTAAAAATTTACTCCCTAAATATTATGTAAATTCCAAGTTTTTTGAATCTGTTTTTGGCGGAAATACAGTTGAAGTAAATCCAACAGGACAAATTAATATCAAACTAGGAGGAGTTTATCAAAACAATGAGAATCCTCAAATTTCTGTTGAGAATCAAAGTAGTTTTACATTTGATTTTGATCAACAAATTAGTGCGAGTATACAAGCTAAAGTAGGGAAGCGATTAAAAGTAACCGCAAATTACGATACACAATCTACTTTCGATTTTCAAAATGTTATAAAATTAGAGTACACACCTACCGAAGACGATATTATTAGAAACATTGAAGCTGGTAATATTAGTATGCCGATTAAAAACTCGTTAATTAACGGAGCACAATCGTTATTTGGAGTAAAAACACAATTGCAATTCGGTAAAACGTATGTTACAGCTGCTTTTTCACAACAAAATTCACAGTCTAAAACGGTAATAGCCGAAGGAGGGGCAACAATTGAGCCTTTTGAATTGCGAGCTTCTGATTATGATAATGACAGGCACTTCTTTTTATCTCAATACTTTAGAGAAAACTATTCAAAAGCACTAGAGAGATATCCATTAATTAGCAGCCCTATTAGCATTACTCGTATAGAAGTTTGGGTAACCAATAGAAATCAAAATGTAAGTGATTATCGTAGCATTGTCGCTCTTGCCGATTTAGGAGAGTCATATGATGTCAATGAGGTAAATCCAACAGAAATAACAACAACAGGATCGCCTGCTCAAGTTAGTATAAATGGAAATTTAAGAAACTTACCGTATAATGAGGTAAATAACTTAGCAAGTTTATTAACTGATCCACTTCAACAAATTAGAGACGTAGCAACGGTAGACAATGCAATAAATAGTATTGGTGTTCCAGCTAGACAAGGATTTAACTATACGTATTTACAAAATGCTCGTAGATTACAGCCTAATGAGTTTAAGTTACATCCTCAGTTAGGTTTTATTTCGTTAAACAGACGATTAAATGACGGAGAAGTTTTAGCAGTAGCTTTTGAATATACTGTTGTAGGAGCTTCGAACGGAGAAACAGTTTTTAGAGTAGGGGAGTTTTCAAATGACGGAGTTGTAGCGCCCTCAAACATAGCAGTAAAATTATTACGTAGTGAAATTTTAAATACGGTACGTCCAGGAACAGCTACGACAACCAGTCCCGGAGAACCTTTTCCTACATGGCGTTTAATGATGAAAAACGTGTATGCTTTAGGAGCATTCCCATTACAACGTGATGGTTTTCGTTTCGAGTTATTGTATCGTGATGACGAAACAGGAACACTACAAAATACCTTGCAAAATGCGGCCAACACATCATTAAAAAATGAACCTTTATTAAGGTTGTTGAACTTAGATAAGTTAGACCAAAGTGAGTATGCAGTTACAAACGGAGATGGTTTTTTCGATTATGTAGAAGGGGTTACGGTAAATTCAGAGAGAGGGTATATTTTGTTTCCTGAACCAGAACCTTTTGGAGAAGACTTATTACTAAAGTTAACGAATCCAACAGATCAAACTAAATATGGTTTTGAAGAATTATATTTAACAACCAAGATTCAAGCAAAAAATGAATACCAAAACTTAGATAAATTCTTTTTAAAAGGATATTTTAAATCAGAAACGAGCAGAGGAATTTCTTTAGGAGCGTTCAACGTTCCAAGAGGTTCAGTACGTGTTACTGCAGGAGGAAGACAACTAGTTGAAGGGGTTGATTATGTGGTAGATTACCAGTTAGGTCGCGTACAAATTTTAGATCCAGGTTTAGAAGCATCAGGAATTCCGATTAATGCTTCAGTAGAAAATAATACGTTCTTTAATCAACAAAGAAAAACATTTATAGGAGTAGATGTAGAGCATCGTTTTTCAGATGATTTTATTTTAGGAGGAACCTTTTTAAATGTTAGTGAAAAACCAATTACTCCTAAAGTAAACTTTGGAGGAGAGCCTATCGATAATATAATGTTAGGGTTAAATTTAGATTACTCTTCAGAAGTGCCTTATTTAACAAAACTAGCAAACAAATTACCTTTTGTAGAAACCGAAGTTCCTTCAAACGTTTCGGTAAGAGCAGATATGGCTTATTTATTACCAGGTGCTCCTAGTGGAATTAATGTAGATGGTACAGCAACTTCATATTTAGATGATTTTGAAGCTTCTCAAATTCCAATCAATTTAAGTTCGCCACAACAATGGTTTTTAGCAAGTACACCCGAATCACAAGGATTTGATGGAGGTGCTTTTGGATTGGAATACAATTATAAAAGAGGAAAATTAGCATGGTATAATGTTGATCAGTTATTTTACGGTAGCGGTAACAGACCAGGTAATATTGATGAAAATGAACTTTCTAGAAATGAGGTTCGTCAAATTCGTTACAATGAATTGTTTCCAGAAACAGATTTAGATATTACCCAACAAAACTTGGTGCGAACATTAGATTTGGCATATTACCCTGCTGAAAGAGGACCGTATAACTATAATGAAAATGCAAATACAGTAACCTCTGAAGAACGATGGGGGGGGATTATGCGAGCATTAACTACCAATAATTTTGAGCAAGCAAACGTAGAGTACATTCAGTTTTGGTTAATGGATCCGTATGAAAATTACTCAATCACAGCTGAAGAAGGGTTGCCAGCAGGTATTGATCCAAGTGCTCAAGTTAATCAAGTAGGAAAGTTATTCATTAACTTAGGAAATGTTTCTGAAGATATTTTAAAAGACGGAAGGAAACAGTATGAAAATGGACTTCCTGCTGATGGACAAAAGGTAGATGGAGGAAATGTTGAAACTTCTATTTGGGGAACAACGCCTATCAACCCATCAATCATATATGCTTTTGATTCTAGTAATGATGCAAGAACCAATCAAGATGTTGGTTTAGACGGGTTGAGTGATGAAGAAGAAAGAGCAAAATTTCCTGCATTTGCAGGATTAGAAGATCCAGCAGGAGATAATTTCCAGTTTTTTAGAGGAGGAGCAATAGAAAGTACTAATCCTTCGGTTTTATCACGTTATAAAAACTATAATGGTACAGAAGGAAATTCGCCAACTGCAAGTCAATCAGGAGAATCATATCCAACATCATCAACTACTTATCCAGATACTGAAGATATTAACAAGGATCAGACAATGAATCCGGTAAATAGTTATTTTGAATATGAGGTGTCATTAAATAAGACAGATTTAATAAAAGGGCAAAATCATATCATTGATGTTAAAACACAAAATGTAACTTTATTAAACGGTTCAACAAGAAGCACTACTTGGTATCAGTTTAGAATACCTGTAAGAAATGTTACAGATGCTCAAAAAATCAATGGAATTTCTGATTTTAACAGTATACGTTTTATACGAATGTTCCTAACCCAGTTTAGAATGCCTGTGGTATTACGTTTTGGAGAGTTGGAATTGGTTAGAGGAGATTGGCGTCGTTATACGAAAACTTTACCAGAGTCAGGAGTACCAGTTCCTATTCAACCTGAAGAGTTAAATAAGTTTGAAATAGGTGTGGTAAGTATTGAGCAAAACCCAGACCGTTATGAATTACCACCAGGAATTGAACGAGAAGAGTTACAAGGAACCAATAGAATTCAACGTCAGAATGAACAATCAGTAACTTTAAAAGTTACCGATTTAAAAGCAGATGACGTACGAACAATTTATAAAAATATTAGTATCGATATGCGTAGGTATAAAAACTTACGTATGTTTTTACATGCAGAAAGCCCAAATACAACAGAAGGAGCAGGTAATGATGATATGGTAGCAATTATTCGTTTAGGTACTGATTTAAATGATAATTATTATCAAATAGAAAAACCATTAAAAATATCTACATCAAATGCATCACCTGAGGACGTTTGGCTACCAAAAGAAAACAACTTAGATATTTTGCTAGAAGAGTTAGCAAATCTTAAAATTCAAAGGCCAACAGGAGATCCTATTTCTAACATTTTTGAAGGTGTAAGTTCTAAAGGATTGGATATTTCGGTTAAAGGTAATCCGACATTGGCACAAATAAGAACCATAATGTTAGGGGTTAAGAATGCAACCTCTTCTCCAAAATCAGTAGAAGTTTGGTTTAATGAATTGCGTGCTGTAGGTTTTGACAATAAAGGAGGTTGGGCAGCTGTGGTAAATGCCGACGCAAACATGGCTGATGTAATGGATGTGTCTTTAGCAGGTAGAATGTCTACTATTGGTTTTGGTAACGTAGAAGATAGAGTTCAGCAACGAAGTATTGAAGAAGTTAAGCAATACAGTGTAGCAACCAATGTTCAGTTAGGTAAAATGATGCCTAAAAAATGGAACATGCAAGTGCCAATGAGTTATACTTATGGTGAAGAATTCAGAGATCCAAAATACGATCCGCAGTTTCAAGATGTAGAGTTAGAAGATGCAATTGATAAAAACCCTAACAGTAAGAATGCCCAAGATTACACAAGAAGAAAGAGTATTAGTTTTATCAATGTAAAGAAAAACAGAAACCCAGAGAGTAAGAAAAAGCCTAAGTTTTATGATGTAGAAAATTTCTCTGCTTCGTATGCACATAGTGAAGAGTTTCATAAAGATTACAATATTGAAAAGTATGTGAATAAAAACGTAATGGCAGGAGCTAGTTACAACTTCAATTTTGTGCCTTTTAACATAGAACCTTTTAAAAAGTCAGAAGGATTTAAGAGCAGGTATTTACAGTTTATAAAAGATTTAAACTTTAATCCAGTACCTAAAACGGTAGCAATTAATTCAAGAATTAATAGAAACTACAATAGCCAACAATCAAGAAATTTAGTTCAAGATATTGGTCTAACAGCGCAACCAGAACTTATACAGCGAAGATTTTTATTTAATTGGGATTATACAATTGGTTTTGATTTAACAAAATCGTTACAATTAAACTTTAATGCAACAAATAATTATATTTATGATAGTTTTGGTGAAGATGAACAATTAGAGGTTTACGATCAATTTTTTAGTATTGGTAGGCCAGATAACTATCATCAAAAACTAAACGCAACTTATAAGTTACCATTAGATAAGTTTCCTTTTTTAAACTTCATTAATGCCGATTATGGTTATACAGCAGACTTTGACTGGAAAGCAGGATCGCAAAGTTATATTGAAGAAGTTGGAAATATGATTCAAAATGCAAACACTCATAACTTAAATACCAATATAGATTTTGGACGTTTTTATAAAATTATTGGAGTAGATAAGTTATTGTTAAAAGGAGTAAAAAAACAACCAACTCAACAAGGTGCTGCTACTTTAGGAGGAAATCAAGTTACTCAAAAAGCAAAGCTTAAAAAGAAAGCTACTTTTGGGCAAAAGCTAGGAAAAGGCGTTTATGATGTATTAACATCAGTAAAAAGAGCAAAAATAAGTTACTCTCAAAATAATGGAACTTTGTTACAAGGGTACAAACCTTCGGTAGGATTTTTAGGAAGAAATAGTTATGATGGAGGTTTAGCACCAACATTAGGATTCGTTTTTGGTAGTCAAACAGATATTTTAAACAGAGCAATTGAAAACGGATGGTTAATTACCCGTAATGCTGGTGAGGAATATTACAGTAAAAACTATGCTAAAACAAGATATAAAAAGTTAGATTATACTGTATCAGTAAAACCGTTTAGAGATTTAACAATCGATTTACGAGGAAATAGAATTCAAACGAGTAATTTAACACAGCAGTTAGATGTAGTTTCTAACGGAAACGGAGGTTTTGAACAGGATCCTAATATCAAACCTTTTGAAACAGGTAATTACAGTATTAGTCATTTTATGTTGGGAACTGTTTTTACAGATAATGAAACGCTGTATCAAAACTTTTTAGATTACAGACAAGAAATTTCAGGAAGAATAGCTAATGAACAAGGTATAACTGCTAACGATCCTAATCCTGCTAATAGTGATCCAGGATTTAAAACAAACGGACAACAAGCAATGTTGCCTGCATTTATTGCAGCTTATTCTGGTAATAGTCCTAATTCGGTAAGTACAGGAGTCTTTAAAAACATCCCTATTCCAAACTGGACACTACGTTATAATGGTTTTATGAAATATAAATGGTTTAAGAAAAACTTTAGCTCATTTACCTTATCACACGGATATAATTCTCTTTATACTATAGGTAATTATACGAATAATTTACAGTATGATGCGAATAGTACAACAAATACAAATACTTCTGGTAATTATCAACCAGAACTCTTAATTTCGTCGGCAACTTTAATTGATGAGTTTTCTCCATTAATAAAAGTAGATTTTAGAATGAAAAACTCTATTTCATTTAAAGGAGAAGTAAGAAAAGATAGAACATTAACTTTAAACTTTAACAATAATACGTTAACAGATATTAAAGGAACAGAATATGTTTTAGGATTTGGATATAAGATTAGAGATGTTAAATTTGTCACCAGATTTACAGGAAAGAAAGAAACCTTAAAAGGAGACATAAATTTAAGAGCAGATGTTTCGTTAAGAGACAACTTAACGTTGATAAGAAGTGTTGATAAAGAGAATAGTCAGATAACAGGAGGAGAAAAATTATTTGGATTAAAATTTATCGCCGATTATAATTTAACTAGTAATTTAACCGCTTCTTTTTATTATAATCATCAAACGTTTGAGTATGCAGTTTCTACCACTTTCCCAAGACAATCAATTAATGCAGGAATTAATTTAGTATATAACTTAGGAAATTAAAACAAACACAATAAAAAATAATTACAATGAACATTCCATCAGAATTAAAGTATACCAAAGACCACGAGTGGGTTAAGGTAGAAGGAGATGTAGCAACTATTGGTATTACTGATTTTGCACAAGGTGAGTTAGGAGATATCGTATATGTAGATGTTGATACCTTAGATGAAACATTAGATGCTGAAGAGGTTTTCGGATCAGTAGAGGCAGTAAAAACAGTTTCAGATCTTTTCATGCCTTTATCAGGTGAAGTAGTAGAGTTTAATGAAGCTTTAGAAGATGAGCCAGAATTAGTAAACTCTGATCCATACGGAGAAGGATGGATGATAAAAGTAAAATTATCTGACGATTCACAAGTAGCAGATTTATTAAGTGCTGAGCAATATCAAGAGCTTATTAAAGGATAAACTAATAACAATAGCAATACTTATTACACTAGGTATTGCTATTGTTAGTTTAATAAAGCTAGGAAAGTCACCTATACAAATAAACCATTTAGATAAAATTAAGCATGCTTTCGCTTATTTTGTTCTAAGCCTTGTGTGGTTTATCGCCTTAAGAACAACAAAAATTAATAAGTATTTAATAGCTTTTGGTTGTTTTCTTTACGGCATAATTATTGAGGTTCTACAAGTTATAATCACATCACATCGATCAGGAGAGATTTTAGATGTAATCGCAAATACGACGGGTATTTTAATAGCTATTATTATTTATAATTCTTTTTTTAAGAAAAATGAAGCTATTTAAAGATTATGCTTGTATAAGTTGAAATAAATTAATTAAATTAGCGAACTATTAAAAACATTTAGGATGGAAATCAAGAAAAATCCAAAATCAAACTTAGAAAACTACAGTAAACTATTTGTACAAATAGGTTTGGTTTTTGCTTTATTTGTAACGTATGTTGCTATTGAACATAAAACATATGATAAAGAATATGCTGACTTAGGTATGGCTAATATGGCTTCTGAAATTGAAGAAGAAACTATAGAGCTTCAAATTGAGCCACCAAAACCAAAGCCAAATACACCACCACCACCAGCTCCTGAAAAAATTGAAGTAGTAGAAGATGAAAAAGAAGTAGAAGAAACGGTTATTGAATCTACAGAAACAGATGAATCTGAAGAAATCGTTGTTGAAGATATCGAAGAGGTAGAAGAGGTAGAAGAGGTAGTAGAAGATGTACCTTTTGCTATTATTGAAGAAGTTCCTGTATTTCCTGGATGTACTGGTACAAAACAACAAAAGAAAGACTGTTTAAATAAGCAATTACAAAAACACGTTCAACGTAACTTTAACGCTGAATTAGCTAACGAATTAGGTTTAGCACCAGGTAAAAAGAGAATCTATGTTCAATTTAAGATTGACAAAGATGGTTCTATTACTAGCGTAACAGCAAGAGCTCCACACCCAAGGTTAAAGCAAGAGGCTGAAAGAGTAGCTAGAAAAATTCCTAAAATGCAACCAGGTAGACAAAGAGGTAGACCAGTAAGAGTTGGTTATACATTACCTATTACATTTAACGTAGAGTAGTAAATTACTTACAGATCATAATAAAAAAAGCAATCCTAAAAGGATTGCTTTTTTTATTGGCATATTTCTTGTTTTCAACTAAGTAGTAATTTAAAATAAATGAACTATGAAAACAACAAAAAAGAATGCTAGAAAGCAGTTAGAAAAATTCTCAACTATTTTTACTCAGTTAGGGTTGGTACTCACTTTATTTATAGTTTTTCTAGCCTTAGAGTATGAAACAGAAAAAGATGTTGCGGTTTTAAAACCATCAAATAGTGAGTTGTATGAACCTATTTATACCTTTAAACAACCTGTTGTCTTAAAAAGGGTAGAGGAGGTAACAGAAAAACCGAAGAAAAAAACAGTAGTTAAAGAAATTCTTAAGCAAAAAATAGTAGACAACAATACTGAAATTACTACAATAATTGAAATGCCTGTTGATGAACCTATAATAGATGTAACAGCAATATCACAAGCAAAAGAAGAAGAAATAATTGATAAAGCAGACGACCCGATATCAATTAAAAATGTACAAAATACTCCGGTATTTAAAGGTTGTGAAGGCTTGTCTGAAGTTGAAAACAGAAAATGTTTTGAACGAAAAATTCAACAACATGTTCAACGAAATTTTAATTCAGTTATCGCACAAAAAGTAGGGCTAAGTTCCGGAAAATATAAAATCTTAACGCAGTTTGTTATTGATAAATCAGGTAACGTTACGAATATTCAAATTAGAGCACCACATATGAAATTAGAAAAAGAAACGGATAGAGTGGTGAATAAAATCCCACAGTTTCAACCAGGAAAACAGAATAACAAAGAAGTAAAAGTAAAATATACCTTACCAATTCTTTTTAAAGTAGAATAATAATTAAAAGCTCAACTATTTAGGTTGAGTTTTTTTATTTTTGTTTGTATGGATATAGATAAAACGTTTTTTGCACACGAAACAGCTGTTATAGATGATGGTTGTATAATTGGAGAAGGGACAAAAATTTGGCATTTCAGTCATATTATGCCTAATTGTACAATAGGGAATAACTGTAACTTAGGTCAAAATGTGGTGGTATCTCCTCAAGTTGTATTGGGTAGTAATGTAAAAGTTCAAAACAATGTTTCTATTTATACAGGAGTTATTTGCGAAGATGATGTTTTTTTAGGACCGTCTATGGTGTTTACGAACGTTATTAACCCGCGTAGTGCTATTAAAAGACAAGATCAATACTTACAAACCGTTGTAAAAAAAGGAGCGAGTATCGGCGCTAATGCAACAATTGTTTGCGGCAACAATATAGGTGAGTATGCTTTTATTGGTGCAGGAGCTGTAGTAACTAAAGAAGTTGCTCCTTATGCATTAGTAGTAGGGAATCCTTCTAAGCAAATTGGATGGATAAGTGAATATGGTCATCGCTTAGATTTTGATGAAAAGGGATATGCTGTTTGTTTTGAAAGCGGAGGAAAATACCAACTGAAAGATAATAAAGTTACAAAGTGTTAACCAAAGGTTTATAAAGGGTAAAAAAAAGATTAAAATTTTTTTTAAAAAGTATTTGTAAAAAAGAAAAACTTATTTATCTTTGAATTGTGGTTTAAAAACCACTTTCTTTTTCTTTTTCATAGCAATTTTTCCCACTCAATTATGAGTGGGTTTTTTTATGCTTAACTCCCAAATTATAAAAGAGTATAAAATCGCATATTCTAAGGCAATTAACCAAAGGTTTTCTTTCCAAGGAATGTTAGCGTAAGCTTGATAACTTAATATTATAACAAAGCTCCACACTAAGGGATAACAATATTTAGTAAATACCGATAAAATTAAAAGAGTACCAATATACCAAGGATGCATAGTCGTACTTATAAAATAATAAAAGGACAAACCTAACAACATTGCCGTTATTAATTGTATCGCAGATATATTTCTTCGGAAAAAAGTAAGAATCAAAAGAAAGCTAATGGTAAGAATAGGTATCATTTTACCTATAATAGCAATCTCGTTGTACCCTCTAAATAAATATCCTACTTCTCTAGCAATATAGTAGAAGCTAGCATTAAACTCGAAATTTCGAAACCAAAGCCCTACAGAATTCGAGTAATTCGTCATAAATTCAATAGAAAAAAAAGGAAGGAAGGTTATGGCAATTGTTAATAGTACAACTGTATAAAATCCAATTAACTTTTTAATTCCTGTAATATATGAAATGTCATTTTTTATAAACCATTGATAAAATAAGGGTAGAAAAAGTAACGGAATTAGTTTTACGGAAACTGCACAGGCTAATAAAACACCCGCCCAAATCCATTTTTGCTGTTGTAATTTGTATAAACTCCAAACTAGAAAAAATAGCATTACAGGTTCAAAATGTAAGTTTCCTGTAAATTCAATAATTACAAACGGGTTTAAAATGTATAAAAAGATATTATGAACGGGTAACTGTAATTTTTTTAAGAGCTTTTTTCCGAAGTATAAAATTCCAATATCAGCCAAAATAATGAGGATGCGCATAATTATTACACTTCCTAAAATACTGTGTTTTGAAAACAAAGCTGCTAATAAAAAACACAATTGATTAATAGGAGGGTAGTTGGTGTAATGACTTCCATTTAATTGTCCCATTCCTTTATACAATTCTGTCGCTTGTAAAATAGGAGCGTTGTTTTGCTCAATAAAAGTTTGAGGTAATGATAAATAAGGGTTGAATCCTTCTAAAATCATGCGTCCATCCCAAATAAACCGATAAAAATCTTGCGATAAATTAGGTATGGCAAATAAGAATATTAACCTAAAAAGAATTGCAATAGCAACCCAATTTTTAAAAGAAGTCTGTTTGTTTTGTAGCAAAAAATAAAAAGAACCAAATAAGCCAATCCACAAAACAAGTAGTTTGTAAAACTCGGTGCGCTCTAAAGAATAGGCAAAAATGGTGTAAAAACATATACTAACAAATGTTAGTATAATAAAGTTGTATTTTTTAAGTAAAGACATTTATGCCTTAGAAAATAGCGATTTATAAAATACATAACCAAAACCAACAAACAACATTAAGTGAAAAGGAAACATTCCAAAATCACCGCCTTTATCTCCAACAATAAAAGCACTATACATTCCAAATGCAAAATACAGCGTTAATGCTCCTTCAATAATTACATGTAACGAAGGTTTTTTACGAATGTATTTGTTGTTTTTCCAGTTGTCTTTTAATGACTTAATATTGAATTTTGGTGTTCTTACAAACTCACTCTTCTTCCCTAAATGACCTTCTAAAACAGCAATTGTATTATGTAAAGAGAACCCCATAGCAATAGAGAAAAAGGCAAAAAAGGCTCCAATGTATTTTATAAAGTTCAAAGCCCCTCCTCCATAAGTTCTCTTGTACATAAACCAATAACAAATAAAGAAAATTAGCGTACTTATAATGAAGAAACTCATTACTAAAAAGTAAATTTTTAAATGTGCATACTCATTTTTAATATACAACATAGGTATACTTAAAATAGCAACTAAAAAAATACAAGTAAACATTGAACTATTGAGAAGATGCAGTGTTCCGTGAATTTTAGTTTTTAAAGGAATGTTCTTACTAGTAAGAATCCTTTTTAGCATTTTTTGAAAATTTTCGGCGCCACCTTTATTCCATCTAAACTGTTGCGAACGAGCAGCACTGATTACAACGGGTAATTCAGCAGGGGTAACAACATTTTCTAAGTATTTAAATTTCCAGTTTTTTAATTGTGCACGATAACTTAGGTCTAAATCTTCAGTTAAGGTGTCTCCTTCCCAATTTCCTGCATCATAAATACATTCTTTGCGCCAAATACCAGCAGTACCATTAAAGTTAATGAAATGCCCTTGACTATTTCGTCCTACCTGTTCTAAAGTAAAATGAGCATCTAAAGCAAAAGCTTGAATTTTTGTTAAGGTTGAATAGTTTCTGTTAATATGCCCCCAACGAGTTTGGACTACCCCTATTTTAGGGTCTTTGAAATAAGGAACCGTTTCTAACAACCAGTTTTCTTTAGGTAAAAAATCTGCGTCAAAAATAGCAATGAACTCTCCTTTGGCTGTTTTTAGTCCTTCTTTTAAAGCTCCAGCTTTAAACCCTTGACGATTTTCTCGTCTAATATGTTGAATGTCTAATCCTGTTTTTTGAAGTTCTGCTATTTGTTTAGCAGTACTTTCAACCGATTCGTCTGTAGAATCATCAAGTACTTGAATTTCTAATTTCTCACGAGGATATTTAAGTTTTGCAATATTATTTAATAAACGTTCCATGACATACAACTCATTAAAAACAGGCAACTGTATGGTTACATAAGGAATTTCGTTCGGATTTGAAAAATCAAATTTAGGTGAGTTGTCTTGTTTTTTTCGTGCTTTTAAATAATTTATTAGCAGGTTAAATTGTGCTAAAGCATAAAGCAAAATAAGAACTAATGATATGGTGTATAGCGTAATTATTATATATTCTAAGATCATTATTTAAAGCTATATTTAAAAATCCAACCTAAAATTTTAATGCCGGCTAATATACTACCTTTTACTGTTCCTGAAACTTTTGAAACACCTATTCTATTTCTGTATTTCATTGGTATTTCGGTATAACTTAACTTTTGTTTTAAGGCTTTTAATTGCATTTCAACCGTCCACCCATAAGTTTTGTCTTCCATTTGTAAAGCTAAAAGCTTGTCGTATTTTATGGCTCTAAATGGACCTAAATCAGTAAACTTTGCATTAAAAAATAATTTCATTAAGATTGTAGCTAACCAGTTACCGAAAATTTGTTGCGGAGTCATAGAACCTTGTTTGCGTAAGTGTTTTACACGAGCTCCTACCACAAAATCTATATTGTCTTTAAGTATAGGTTCAACAAGCTCGTTTAGTTGCTCTGGATAATCAGAATAATCTCCATCTAAAAAAACAATGATATCAGGTTTTTCATTTTTGAGTGAAATATATTCCATTCCCTTTAAACAAGCATACCCGTATCCTTTTCTATTTTCAGAAAGTACCGTAGCTCCTGCATTTTTAGCATTAACTTCGGTATTGTCAGTTGAATTATTACTAATTACAATTACTTCATTTACTATAGAAGGAATATCGTTTATAACAAGAGCAATAGAATCTTGTTCGTTATAGGCGGGTATGATTACTTTGATTAAAGGTTTCATTTGCTGTTTTAAAGCGTGCAAGGTATAGTCTTTTTAGAGTTGAATAAAATTTATTTTTTATTTACTAGTTTCATCAAATCTACATCATTACCAAGTAAAATTTCTGTAGGATTGATACGTCCTTTTTCTGGACCATTTTCTAATTTTAATACACCTCTAGGACATACAGCCGAACAAATTCCGCAACCAACACAACTAGCACGTACTATATTTTCTCCTTTTTGAGCATAAGCACGTACGTCAATACCTTGTTCACAATACGTAGAGCAATTTCCACAAGAAATACATTGCCCACCATTGGTAGTAATTCTAAATCGAGATTTAAAACGTTGTACAATTCCTAAATAAGCAGCTAGTGGGCACCCAAAACGACACCAAACGCGGTTACCGAAAATTGGATAAAATCCAGTACCAATAACACCTGCAAAGATGGAGCCTATTAAGAAACCATAAATATCTTGAATGGTTTGTGTTTTAATTCCTAATACTTCTTGACTTCCAGAAAAGTAAGAGTATAATGTAAAACCAGTCATTATTAGAGCAAATACAAGAACTCCATGTACTATCCAACGTTCAAACTTCCATGCTTTTAATGATTTATCTGATAGTTGTCGGTAAGGGTCACCTAAAGTTTCTGCTAGTCCACCGCAACCGCAAACCCATGAGCAGTACCAACGTTTTCCGAAGAAATATACCATCACAGGAACGATTACTAAGGTTAATACAATTCCCCAAACTAAGATAAATAATCCGAAGCCACCACTAGCGATTAGCTGGTCTAAGTTCCAACTAAAAAAGAAATCATAATCTAACGGAAAAGCATTTTTAAAATCGTACCAAGGTTTTTCAAAACGAACTAAGATTTCTGGAATTAAAAAAGCAAAAACAATTTGAAAAAATAAAACAGATGTTGTTCTTAAGGTTTGGTATTTATTATGACGATATTTTATGTACATTCTTATAGCCATTACAACCATTACTACACAATACAAAAAGCCATATAAGAACCATTGAGAAGCTAGATTTCCGCTTAAATATTGGCTAATTGGATCAACAATATATGTCCAATTTACGATGAAGTCAGGATAGAAGTAAAGTAGCACGTAAAACCCTACTAAAAATAGAAAAACCAACCAACCAATCCAACCTCTATTAGTAGCAGGATTCAGCCAAATCCCGTTGTTTTTTATACCAGGAGAGCCAAGAGTTATTACTGTTGGAATGATATATAATAAGGAGCCAATAATTCCTAAACCGAAGGTTAGTAACCAAAAAAGACCTTTATTTTCTTTTATAACTCCTGTTCCTGCTTCTTTTGCTATTTCATAAGAAAAACTATGTGGTTTACTCCAAATAACTTTATCCCATTCACTATTTTTTTTGTGAGTAGTATTAGCTATTTCCAAGGCAGAAGTAATTTTAGAAGAAAATAAAAAAGGATTTGAAAATTCTTTTCCAACAACATTATTCTTTATATCATTAATAAAAAGCTCACTTTTGATGCCTTTATTAGAGATTACTTTTTCAAAAAGTTTTGAACTAAGTTCATATTTCCCTAAGAAAATGAGAGAAACGAAAATACTTAATCCAAGTAAAAAGATGCTTAAACCTATGGTTTGTATTTTTTTCATTATGATTCGTTTGATTTACCTGATGCACCTAAGAAGGTTTATGTTTAAATGCTAAAAATGCGTTTCCAGCTTTTCTTTTTTAATTGAATATTGGTATTGTTTTCTTTGTTGAATTTTGCCACAATTTCTGGTTCATGTAGCTTGTAAAATTCTGGGTCAAAGTTAGCGTCTGCAAGATGTTCTAATATATAAGTTACAGAACGTTTTTCTGTTAATACTTTGTCAAAAAAGGCATGACGCATACGTATTCCTAAAGTGTTTATTCCGATAAATTCTTGGGTGTTTTTATCGTAATTTAATCGAATACATTTTTTGCCGCCTTCATGTTCCCAGTAAAAATGAGCCTCATTTTCTTTAGGTTGTGGCCATACCCAGCCGTAAGTTTGGTATTCGATATCAATAAATTTAGCAGAGTTAAACCAGTGTCCAGGGTTGTATTGAGTTTTGTTGCCACAAATAGTTTGGGCAACGGTTTCTCCCATCATTCTACCCGTATACCAAACGGCTTCAATAGGACGTCGCAATCCGATAGCTTCGTGTTGTTCAGCACAATCTCCAATAGCATAAATATCTTTGATGTTGGTTTCTAGAAAACGATTTACTTTAACTCCTTTGCCAAGTTCAATTTCTGAATCTTTTAAAAAATCGATATTTGGAGAAACCCCAGCGGTTAACCCAACAACATCACAAGCTATTTCTTCGCCAGTTTCTTCAATAATTACAGATTTTACATGCCCGTTTTTATCAGCTTTAATTTCTTTAAGATTCACTCCTAAGCGTAAATCTATATGGTTTTCTAAAATCTCGCGATTTATCATAGTTGATTCTTCTGGGGGTAAAATTTTATTCCAGAAACTATTTTCACGAACCAAAAAAGTAACAGGGATATTTCTACTATGAAGCATTTCGGCAAGTTCGATACCGATTAAACCACCACCAACAATAACAGCTCTTTTACAAACTTTGTTATTAGGAGCATATTTTTCAAGTGATTCTAGGTCTTGTTTGTGATACATGCCCATGACTCCTTCTAAATTTTGTCCTGGCCATCCAAATTTATTAGGTTTAGAACCAGTAGCTATAACTAACGTATCGTAAGATAGTTTTTCACCATTACTAAATTCAATTTCTTTGTTTGATGAATGTACTTTGGTAACATAACCTTTTTTGAGCTCTATTCTATTTTTCTTCCAAAACCATGATTCGTAAGGTTGTGTATGTTCAAATTTCATGTGTCCCATATACACATACATTAATGCTGTTCTTGAAAAAAACTCTTCAGTTTCAGAAGAAATAATGGTAATTCTTTTATCTGATAATTTTCTGATGTGTCTTGCAGCTGTAACCCCAGAAATTCCATTACCAATAATAACAACGTGCTCCATAAATGTTGATTTGCAGTTTAGGTCGTTGTTAAAGTTAAGAACTTAATCTAGCATCTTAATTTAGAACGAATATAAACAGCGAGGAAAATTGAAAGGAATTGTTTTTTTGTTTTCTATACCTGAATATCAATCACTTATGGGTATTTGTGAAGAAATTGATTATTTAATTATGAATTTTGATACAGAGGTTAACCTAAAAATAAGCTCTGTTATTAACAGGGTTAAGAATAATTTAAATTAAAAGTTATTATTATGAAAACAGCAACAAAACAAAACCAATTAGTTGAAGATTTTGAAAACAATTTTAAAAATCTTTTAAGTTCAGAATCTATTTCAAAAGCAGTAGAAGATCTTGAAAATGTAGATAGTGAATCTCTAAAAACTGCTTCAGCATACGGGGCACATGGAGCTTTAGCAAGTTTAGTTTTTTATGTAAAAGCACAGTGTAGTATAAATAATGGAAAAACGTTTAATGGTAATGCTTGGGGGATAAGTTTTCCTGGTGGAGGAGCATTGTTTGGAGATGTATATTTAAGTAATGCAGGTTCATTAGACCAGTTGTATAAAGAGACTACTAGTTTTACATTTACAGCAACTCCAGTATATACTGCGTTTTATTTTTTTGATAAAAACTCAAAATTACTTGGACACTTTCAAGCAGGGTCTGTATCTACTGCTACTGGTACCGGAGGAGGTTCTGGTAGTTGGTCTTAGTATATGATTAAAGTCTTTTAAAATTTTTAATCAAGTTTTAAAATAAAAAGAGGTTGTCTTATAGATAAGACAACCTCTTTCATTATAAAGTATTCTTTCTTTTATTTTTTCTTTGGATGTACTAATTTCATTTCATCAATTAAATGCTTTGCTCCAGCATATTTATCAATGATAAATAAAATATAACGAGCATCAACCATAATGTTTCTACAAATTTCAGGATCGTAATTCATATCACTCATGGTTCCTTCCCATACACGGTCGAAGTTTAACCCGATTAAATTTCCGTGAGCGTCGATAGCAGGACTACCAGAGTTACCTCCTGTTGTATGATTAGTACCTAAGAAACATACTGGTACTTTTCCGTTTTTATCAGTGTATTGCCCAAAATCTTTTGCATCATATAAATCACGTAACTTTTGTGGAACGTCAAATTCATAATCTCCAGGAACGTATTTTTCAATAACTCCGTCTAAATAACTTACAGGGTTGTAATATACTGCATCTCTTGGTGAATACCCTCGAACTTGACCATAGGTAACACGTAACGTACTGTTAGCATCTGGGAAATAACGAGCTGTAGGCAATGCCTCCATTAAAGCTTTCATGTATGTTTTTTGTAAAGCAGTAATAGGTTGGTTTTTTTGTTGAAACTCAGGATCTATTTTCGTGAAAAACTCTTCAATCATAGGTTTCGCATATTTGTAAGCAGCATCTTTGTTTAAGTTTTTTACTACTTTTTCAGCGTTTCCTTCAAATAACTTTAAGGCTTTGTCTAAGTTTGTAAAGCTAGTTTTATTGTAGATAGAAGCATCTACATTTTTAGGGTTGTATAAAGGCATTACATTGTTAAATACTCCTTTATCTACGTTCGCATCAAAGTTTTTATGTATTCCTTTAAGTCTGTTGATGTATGAATTTCTAGCCTCATCAAATTTTTCAGGTTTATTTAAAGCTACTTGTTCTAATTGGTAAGCTCTAAATGTCATTTGCATTAATTCGTTTGTTACCAAGAAAACTTCAATAAAGTTTCTTCTTCTAATATTGATATCGGCAAAATCAGCATATAATTTTTCAAATTCTGGAAGAATATTTCCGTAGCTAGCTTCTAATCCTTTTTCTTTTAATGCTTTTTTAAAAGTAGCTTCGAAAGCTTGACGCTCAGCAATAGCATTACTCTTTTTTATACCTAAGTTTTCACCAATCCACTTTTTCCAAGCATTTGCAATACGCGCTTGTTTTGATGCGTATTTGATACGAACAGCATCGCTAGCTTTCATTTGTGCATCAATTTCTTTTAAAGCAGCTTCTCTAATAGCAATATTACTTGGGTTGAATTCTTGTGTAATGTGTTGAATAGCTACCGCAGGTAAGTATTCGTTAGTAGTACCAGGAAAACCAAAAACCATCGTAAAGTCACCTTCTTCAATTCCATCTAAAGAAACAGGTAAAAAGTGTTTTGGCTTGTAAGGAACGTTGTCTTTACTGTATTTAGCAGGACGATTGTTTTTATCAGCATAAATTCTGAATAATGAAAAATCTCCAGTATGACGAGGGAAAACCCAGTTATCAGTATCACTACCAAATTTTCCAATACTACTTGGTGGGGCACCTACTAAACGAACATCTTCAAATTTTTCTGTAACAAATAAGAAGTATTGGTTTCCTTTGTAAAAAGGTTTTACTCTAACACCTTGCCAAGCTTCTTTTTGTACTGTTTTTTGAATTTCGTTGATGTTTTTATCTATTGTTGATTGCTTTTCGCGCTCATTCATTGAGTTAGTAAGACCATTTAAAGCTTGTGTAGTTACATCGTCAATACGAACAATAAACTCAACATATAACCCTTTGTTAGGTAATTCTTCTTTCTTACTCATAGCCCAAAAACCATCTTTTAGGTAATCGTTTTCTAAAGAAGAGTGTGATTGAATTTGCCCAAAACCACAGTGGTGATTGGTTAATATTAATCCTTCAGGAGAAATAACTTCACTAGTACAACCTCCGTTAAAGTGCCCAATAGCATCTTTTAAACTTGAGTTGTTTACATCGTAAATGTCTTTTGCAGTTAATTTACTTCCTAAAGAAGTCATTTCTTGTTCGTTCATTCCTTCTAAAAGGGAAGGAATCCACATACCACCTTGTTGTGCAGTAACTTGAACGACAATAAATAAGAATAGAATTTTTATGTACTTCATCTGTTTATTTTTAAAAGCGATAAAGATACAAATTGAGAACAAACTACTTAAAGAAAGCTAATGAAGTAATAAGTTAAAATACGTTAAAAATTACTCTTTTTTGGTGATGGGAGTATTGTGAGTTTTTTAAATTATGGAAATTCTATTTTTTTCCTAACGGATACATTTCTTGGTGAATAAAATCTTTAGGGAATTTTTCATCTCCATCAAATCCAAGTTCTATGTCACGTCCGTTATAGGGAATATAGTCAGTTTTAAAAATGTAATCCCAAATGCTAAGTGTAATTCCAAAATTCACTCCCATTCTTCTGTCTTCAGGAAGTTCTTTTGCATGATGCCAAATATGCATTCTTGGATTGTTTAAAATGTATTTTAACCAGCCATAATCCCAATTAATATTAGCATGATTTAAATGACCGATAGTAATATTAAAAAAGTGAACAATAGCTACATCTTGTGCTGTAAACCCACCCATAATTGCTAGCGGAATGTACTTCATTGAGTTGTAAACAACAGGCTCCATCCAGTGGTAACGAAGATGTGCAGCAAACCCCATTTGTTTTACTGAGTGATGTACTTTGTGGAAGTTCCATAAAAATTCATATCGATGCAGTAACGTATGAGTAAACCACTGAACAAAATCAATAATGATAAAAAACACCAAAAGTCTAGCCCAATAGGGAAATGTATTGATGTCGAACAATTGAAAATTAGCAACCGATAGTCCAACTAAACTTAAAATATCATTAAAAAACTGCTCAACTGTATTTGACAAAGCAATAAGTACGATGAGGTTTAATAAAAAGAAATTGAAGAACATGTAAAAGGTGTCTAGCCAAAAATCTTTTCGAAATAAAGGTTGGTTTTTACGCCATGGAAACACAATTTCTAACCCCCAAACTACTAGAGAAATAATAATTAATCCGTAAAAATAATTTTCCCAGTTTAGCTCCATTAATACTGATTGTTTGATGTAGTTCCAGTAACCAGTGTATGAGTTTTTTATGATGTCTAGGTATTTATCCATATGTTTTTAGGGTGAAAATATTTCGTAAAATTAATGAATAAAATACGTTTGAAATGTTACTTGGGTTACAATGATTTGTTAAAAACAAAAGAGACTGCCTTTGTAGACAGTCTCTTTGTTGTATGTGAAAAATTAATTTACTTACTTTTTGTTCACCTCTTTAATGTACTTTTCTAAAGCCATGGTCATTGAAGGAGTTTCAGGTGTTGGTGCAGCAATATCTACACGTAAACCTCTATCTTCAACAGCTTGAATAGTTGAATTACCAAATACAGCGATTCTAGTATTGTTTTGTTTGAAATCAGGGAAGTTTTCAAATAAACTATCAATTCCTGATGGACTAAAGAATACTAAAATATCATAAAAAACATCTTCTAAGTCAGATAAATCACTTACTACTGTACGGTATAAATCAGCACGTTTCCAGTCGACTCCTAACTTATTTAATTCTTCTGGAATTAAATCTTTCAATTTATCAGAAGAAGGCAATAAGAACTTTTCGTCTTTATGCTTTTTAATTAATTTAGTTAATTCAGGAAATGTTCTGTTTCCAACATAAATTTTACGTTTTCTGTAAACTACATACTTTTGTAAGTAGTAAGCCACTGCTTCTGACTGACAAAAGTACTTCATGTCATCTGGCACTGTAAAACGCATTTCTTCTGCAATTCTAAAAAAGTGATCAACAGCATTTCTACTAGTTAAAATAATTGCAGTGTAGTTTTTTAAGTCTACCTTTTGAGCTCTTACCTCTTTTACAGGGATTCCTTCGACATGTATAAATGAGCGAAAGTCAACTTTTACTTTTTGTTTTTCGGCTAAGTCGAAATACGGTGAAGTTTCTGTCTTTGGTTTTGGTTGAGAGACTAAAATAGTTTTCACTTTCATAAACATTCTCTTTATTACGTAGTTGTTGTTTTATAAAGAATTAATAGCGGTGCTATTTCAAGGGTGCAAAAGTACAAAATAAAATAGAACAACTTACTAAGAACAAGTTTTTTATTATTGTTTAATATTAAAAAAGCCCTAACAATGAATAGAATAGCGAAAGATGAAATTAAAAAAAGTTTGTTTGAAAAAGTGTATTGGTATAATATGATAAAAGGGAGTAACCATATACAAAGTACATACAAATAGCCTGATTTTGTGTATAAAAAATAGTTAATAATAGAAGTTAGCCCTAATATATTAGCAATTGCACGATCTAAAAACAACCTTAGAGAAAGGTATGTTGTAACAAAGAAAAAGAGCCCTAGAAAAGCTAAAAAACCTTGAGGGTAAAACTCTGCAAGTAAGGCTTGGAATAAAAACAAAGAAATTACAATCGTAGAAAAGAAAAATAAAAATAACCTAAAAGGCGTAAAAAAAGAATCTCCTTCTTCAATTCTTTTATGAAAAAAACCAGGAGAAATAAAAGCAACAACGTAGCCATACAATTGGGTAGGCTTAAGCAGTTTCATCAAGGCTAGCAGTATAATTGCGGTAACAATAACCAAGGTTACCCAACTACTATCATTAATAATTCGCTCTATTGCTTGCAATTGTTTTATACTTTTTAATTAACACAAAATTAGTAATAAATTAGTGTATCTTTGCCTTGATTTATATGAAAATTACATGAAGTCAGACGCCTTAGTCATAATCCCTACTTATAACGAAAAAGAAAACATCGAAGCTATTATTCGAGCAACTTTTAGTCAAGAAAAGGCATTTCATGTATTAGTAGTCGATGACAATTCACCCGACGGAACTGCTAAAATCGTAGAAAATCTACAAAATGAATTCCCTAATCAGCTTTTTATTGAAAAAAGAGAAGGAAAAAGCGGTTTAGGTACTGCATACATTCACGGATTTAAATGGGGTATTGCCAAGAAGTATGATTACATTATTGAAATGGATGCTGATTTTTCACATAACCCTAACGATTTAATTCGACTGTATAATGAATGCGCTATTGAAGGAGCAGATGTAGCAATAGGATCAAGGTATTCTGTGGGGGTAAATGTAGTTAACTGGCCAATGAGTAGGGTGTTGTTGTCGTATTTTGCATCAAAATATGTAAGATTTATTACACGAATGCCAATTCATGATACTACAGCTGGTTTTGTATGCTATAAAAGAAAAGTATTAGAAACGATTAGGTTAGATAAAGTGAAGTTTGTAGGTTACGCATTTCAAATAGAAATGAAATACAAAGCTTGGAAACATCAATTTAATATAAAAGAAGTTTCGGTTATTTTCACAGATAGAGTATTAGGGAAATCGAAACTTAGCAAAGGAATTATCAAAGAAGCTGTCTTTGGCGTGATAAAAATGAGAATTAACGGATTACCAAAATAACAACATGCAATCATATTTAATTAAAAACGCACAAATCGTAAACGAAAACAAGGTTTTTAAAGGCGATGTTTTAATAGAAGGAGAATTTATTAAGGAGATAGGAAAAAACATTTTACCAACTGATAATGTGTTAATGGTTGATGCTGAAGGTAAATACTTAATTCCTGGTATGATTGATGACCAAGTACATTTTCGTGAACCGGGTTTAACACATAAGGCTAACATTGCTACAGAAAGTAAGGCAGCAATTGCTGGAGGAATTACGTCGTTTATAGAAATGCCGAATACAGTACCTCAAGCAACAACTCAAGAATTGTTGGCAGATAAGTTTGATATTGCAAGTAAAACATCATACGCAAACTATTCGTTTATGTTTGGTGGAACTAATGATAACTTAGAAGAGTTATTAAAAACAAACCCTAAAGATGTTGCGGGTATCAAGTTGTTTTTAGGTTCTTCAACAGGAAACATGTTGGTAGATAATGAAGAGGTACTCGAAAAAATATTTTCTTCAACTAAAATGTTAATCTCTGTACATTGTGAAGACGAAGCAACTATTAGAAAAAACACAGAAGAGTATAAAGCAAAATATGGAGATGATATTCCTGTAAAATATCACCCGTTAATTCGTAGTGAAGAAGCTTGTTATTTATCTTCTTCAAGAGCAATTGAATTAGCAAAGAAAACAGGTGCGCGTTTACATATTTTCCACTTATCTACAGAAAAAGAAACACATTTATTTAGAAATGATATTCCGTTAGAAGAAAAGCAAATTACTGCTGAGGTTTGTGTACATCACTTATGGTTTACAGATACTGATTATGATAAAAAAGGAACGCTCATTAAATGGAATCCTGCGGTAAAAACGCAAAAAGATAAAGATGGATTATGGAAAGCCTTGTTAGATGATAGGATTGATATCATTGCAACTGACCATGCACCACATACTTTAGAAGAAAAGGATAATGTATATACAAAAGCACCTAGTGGAGGGCCGTTAGTGCAACATGCTGTTACAGCTGTTTTAGAAAAGGTAAATGAAGGAGTGTTGCCAATTGAAAAAGCGGTAGAGAAGATGAGTCATAACCCAGCAAAAATCTTCAAAATTGAAAAAAGAGGTTTCATAAAAGAAGGTTTTTATGCTGATTTAGTTTTAGTTGACGCTGATAAAAAATGGACAGTAGATAAAGAAAATTTACTGTATAAATGTGGATGGTCACCGTTTGAAGGAGTTGAGTTTTCAAATCAAATAACACATACATTTGTAAACGGAAACTTAATGTATAACGAGGGGGTTTTTAACGAAGAAATTAAAGGAAAACGATTATTATTTAACAGATAAATGAAGCCTTTTTTTTACATATGTATTGGTTTGCTTTTGGTGTCGTGTACCAGTAATACGATTTATAAAAAGCCTGAGAATCTTATACCAAAAGATTCGATGATAGCTTTATTAACTGATATGTATATAGCTTCTTCTGCTAAAAATCAAAAAAATAAGTTTCTAGAACGGGAGAAAAATTACATGATTTTAGTATATGAGAAGTATAAGATTGATACAACTCGTTTTGATATTAGCAATACTTATTACACATCACAAGTTGATGAGTATACAGAAATCTTAAAAAAAGTAAAATCTAATATAGATTCTTTAAATGATTTATATAGAGAAAAACTTAAGTTTAAAGAAGATATAGAAGGAACCAAAGAAATAAATAACGATTCTATTTTAAATAAAAAACATTTGCTTAAAAAGCCAGAAGAATTAATAGAAAGAGATTATAAAGAATTAGAAAAAGTAAATTAAGAACCTATTATTTAAAGTCTTTACAAGTTTCTGAAATTACTTCATTAATTGAGGCAAACTTAAAATCAAGTTGTTCTATAATCTTTTTTGAAGTATAGAATGATGTATTATGAGCAGATTTAGCTGAGTTTTTGGTTAGTAAAGGCTCTTTTCCTGTAAGTTTCGTTAAAAACCAATCAATCCTCCAAAAAATAGCAGTCATTAATTTCCCTACTTTTTTAGAAGGTCTTTTTTTATTGAGATTATCAGCAATACCAAATAGAACATCTTTAAACGATTTATTTTCTGAAACAAGAATAAATCGTTCATTTTCTATGTTAGAATTCATCAAGTTTATCATTGCTTTTACCACATCTTTAACTCCAACAAAACCAGTAACACCTTCTGTGTAAAAGCTAAGGCCATTATTTATTTGAGTAAACATTTTCCCAGAACCTTCATTCCAAAAGCCACTACCTAAAATAACACCAGGATTCACAATTACAACGTCTAAACCTTCTTGACTTCCTCTCCAAACTTCCATTTCAGCGCCATACTTCGTAATTGCATATCCATGATTTTCGTCAGAGTCAACCCACTCGTTTTCTTCATTAATTGGCTTTCCATTAATAGAGTTTCCTACAGCTGCGATAGAGCTTACAAAACAGAACTTTTTTACGTTTGCATCAATAGCAAAATTGATAAGATTTGCAGTTCCTTCAATGTTAACTTGACGCATTTTTCTATAATCTTTTGGATTGAAAGAAACTAAGGCAGCACAATGGTAAACTTCAGTAACATTTTTAAAAACAGACTCTAAAGAAGGAGTGTCGGTAATATCGGCTTGAACCCACTCAATTTTTGAAAAGTACTGCTGTACATCATCCGTGTAAAAAGAAAAGATTTTTTTAACGTGTTCACGCTTTTCTTCTGTTCTAAAAATAGCTCGAATTGTATTGTTTTTTTGGCTTAAATGATATAATAAATGCGAGCCTACTAAACCTGTTCCTCCTGTAACTAAAATCATACAGCGAATTTAGTTTATTTTGGTTGATAAACTTATCTTTGCGTCTTTAAAAATAGAATAAAATGACCAAGAATTTAGTAGAAGAATTACGATGGCGTGGAATGATTCACGACATTATGCCAGGAACCGAAGAACAACTTCAAAAAGAAATGACATCGGTTTATATTGGTTTTGATCCAACTGCAGATTCGTTACACATTGGTAGTTTAGTTCCAATTATTTTACTAGTTCATATTGAAAAAGCAGGGCATCAGCCAGTAGCTTTAGTAGGAGGTGCAACTGGTATGATCGGTGATCCGACAGGAAAATCTGATGAGCGTAATTTATTAAATGAAGAGTCTTTAGCTAAAAACGTTGAAGGTTTAAAAAGAACATTAGGTCGCTTTTTAAATTTTGATAACGGAGCCAAAAACACTCCTTTATTAGTAAACAATTACGATTGGATGAAAGATTTTTCATTTATCGAATTTGTACGTGATGTTGGAAAGAGAATCACTGTAAACTACATGATGGCAAAAGATTCTGTAAAAAAACGTATTACAGGAGAAGCAGGTAACGGAATGAGCTTTACAGAGTTTACGTATCAATTAATTCAAGGGTATGATTTCTATCACTTATATAAAACCTTAAACTGTAAATTACAAATGGGAGGTTCTGACCAATGGGGTAATATTACCACAGGTACAGAATTGGTTCGTAGAATGACTCCAGGTGAAGAAGTAAAAGTGTTTGCTGCTACTTGTCCGCTAATTACAAAAGCAGATGGTTCTAAATTCGGAAAATCTGAAGGAGGAAACGTTTGGTTAGATGCCGATAAAACTTCAGTATACAAATTTTACCAGTTTTGGTTAAATACATCTGATGAAGATGCTGAGAAATATATTAAAATATTTACTTTTTTAGATAAAGATACTATTGAAGCATTAATAGAGGAGCATAAAGAAGCACCACATCAAAGAGCTTTACAAAAGAAGTTAGCTGAAGAGGTAACAACATTTGTGCATTCAAAAGAAGAATTAGATAAGGCTATTGCAGCATCTAATATTTTATTTGGGAACTCAACAGCTGAAGATCTAAAGAATTTAGATGAACAAACTTTCTTAGATGTGTTTGATGGGGTGCCTCAAGCTGAGGTAACTTCTGAAGATATTTCTGAAGGTTTAGATATGATTTCTGCTTTAGCTGCTAAAACAGGTTTTTTAAAGTCTAATGGAGATGCTCGTAGAGCTTTAAAAGAAAACTCAATATCAGTAAATAAAGAAAAAGTAAGTGAAGACTTTGTAATCACTTCAAAAGATTTAATAGCTGATAAGTACGTGTTATTACAAAGAGGTAAAAAGAATTATTTTTTATTAAAAGTAACATAAGCAATAAAACATATAATTTAAAAAGCCCTTGATAGAATTTCTATCAAGGGCTTTTTGCATTTATAAACAAAGGGAAACTTTTATGAAACAGCTTTAAAATCAAATGTTAAAGGGCATCTTTTACAATTAATGCCTTTCTTTTGATACTTATTACAACATTTACTTTTAGGTTTAATGCAGTTACTTGAGCAAACTGAATTACAAACTGTAACTTCCTGTAGTCTTTTTACAGGAGTAATAGAGGTAACTTTCTTGGTTTCAGTATAAAAAACAATCATTATCTTTTCGTAAAATCCGTGCAAATATAAGTTTTTTATTTAGAATAAATTAAAATAAAAGAAAAAACCTTAATTTTTGTTATTGGTTATCAGTAAGGATAGTTGTATCTTTGTGTGAGTAAAAAATGCCCCTTTCTTGTTAAAAAAACTTAGCATATATTTTTTTGTTGCATTGTACATAATAGCCATGTTACGTCCCATAGCTCCTTTTGTAGAATATGCAGTAAATTATGATTATATATCAAAAGTTTTGTGTATCAACAAAGATAAACCAGAGTTAAACTGTAACGGTAAATGTCAGTTAATGATGGAACTTGAACAACAACAAGATGATGATTTTAATTCGTTGCGAATCTCAATGGAAGAATATCCTATCGGGTTTGTTTCAGTTTTAAATTTAGACTTAGAAGAAAAACAGTTTATAAAAGAAAAAGAATCATTTTCTCATAAGAAAAATTATTGTTTTTCATTCAATCAGGAAGTATTTCATCCGCCTACAATTTAATTTTTCATACAGTTTTTCACATCGTAAACAATTCAAAAGTTTTTTGAATTGATAGGTGTTGCTATACAATTATGTAAAAATTAAACCCAATTTTAATGAAAAATTTAGGATGGATGCTTCTTAGCATCTTTACTATAACTATGTCTGCACAACAAAAAAAAGACACAGTTAAACAAGAAACTATACAATTAAACGAAGTAATTGTCGACGGAAAAATAAAAATAAACCCTGTTCATGCTACTGTTAAAAATGATTATCAAAAAAAAGTAATTCAACCTAAAAATGTAGCAGACTTATTTTCTGAAATCAATGGGTTTTCAGTAATAAAAAGAGGGAACTACGCAATGGATCCAACATTCAGAGGTGCTGCTTATGAACAGTTAAATGTTATGTACGATGGAGGTACAAAAGCGGTAAATGCTTGTCCGAATAGAATGGATCCGATTACCACACACATCATTCCAGAAGAAATTTCAAAAATTGAAATTATAAAAGGGCCTTTTACAGTGAGATATGGTGCAACTTTTGGAGGTATTGTAAATATGGTAACTGAAAACCATAGATTATTAGATAGTGGGTTTCATGGAAAATTCTCATCAGGATATGAAACAAATGGAAACTCATTTGTAAATATGTTACAGTTACAACATGTTACCAACAAGTTCGATGTAATAGGAAATGTAGGGTACCGAAATTTTGGTGATTATAAAGACGGAAACGGTACAGAGATACCATCATCATTTACCAGTACCGATTACGGGGTTGAATTAGGTTACAACCTTACCGAAAATCAACGCTTACAAGCACATTGGCGTCAATCTTTTGGTAGAGATATAAAGCATGTAGCGTTACCAATGGATACCGATTATGACAACAGTACAATTGTGTCGATAGATTATAAAGCAATAAACTTAGGGAATACATTGAAAACAATTACCACTAAAGGTTTTTACAGTTATGTAGATCATTTAATGACAAATACAAATCGTCCGAATTTCAACATGGTTTTTGCCTCATCACCAGTAGAATCAACTACCATAGGAGGTAAAGTAGAGTTTGAGTTTAATATGCATGAAGATTTTAATTTGTTTGTAGGAAGTGATATCAATCACATTAAAAGAGGAGGAAATCGTACACGTACTATAAAAATGATGAACGGTATGATGTTGCCAATGCCTATGGTTAAAGTAGATAAGATTTGGCAAGATGCTTATATAAATGATTTCGGTGTGTTTTCTGAAGCAAAATTCAACGTGGCACCTAAAACTGTGTTAACTACAGGAGTTCGAGTAGATTTAGTAAAAGCTAACGCCAAAGATTTAGAAGCAGATTTTGCCACAATATATCCTGAGGTAAAAACAAATGAAACCAATGTGAGTGGTAATATTTCTGTAAAGCATGCATTTTCTAAAAAAGCAATTTTAGAAGCTGCATTTGGTAGAGGAGTGCGTACAGCAAATATGGCTGAGCGTTATATTAATCACTTTACGATTGGCTCAGATTCTTATGAATATTTAGGAAATCCGATGTTACGACCAGAAGTAAATAATCAATTTGAGTTAGGGTTGAAAGGAAAACTGGGGTTGAATAACAACTTGCAATTACATTATCAAACATCAGCATTTTATTCAATTTTTGAAGATTATATTTCAGCGGTGGTCGATCCAACCATTCCAAGGAAATTTATGCCGAATCAACAACCAGAATTTACAAAAGTGTTTACAAATATTGAAGATGCAAGTAAAATAGGATTTGAAGTAGCGGCTAAGTTACAAATGTTTAACAATTACTATTTTCAAACAGAAGTAGCCTATGTAAAGACAAAAAATGAAGATTTTGATGAGTCGTTGCCATTAAATCCTCCTTTTACGTCAAAAATTTCTGTTGGTTTAGACAAAGAAAAATATTGGGCAAAAGCACAATACAATATTGTGTCGAAACAAGAAAATATTGCGCCTTCTTTTGGTGAAACAGTAACAGAAGGGTATCAAACTTTAGATGTTAAATTAGGTGTTAAACCTTTTAAAAAATTTACATTAGGGTTTGCTTGTTTAAATGTTTTTGATGAAAATTATACGAACCATTTAAATTTCTCGTATAAGAACCAAGCAGACTTGCCTATGACTAGAATTAACGAACCAGGAAGGAATTTTACAGCTTTTTTACAGTATAAGTTTTAGTGTTTGTGTAAGGATGTTTAAATTTGGTGACTAATCTCCCAATTATTAACTAAAAATTTAAAAATGAAAAAATCAATTTTATCAATTATTGTATTTGCTGTAGCTCTTGTGTTTTCTAATGAAGTTGTGGCTCAAGATTTTCCGAATCTAGATAAAAGCCCAATGGATGCAGCTACATATCCAAGTAGTTACAGAAATTCAGATAAAAAAGTAAAAGTTATTTATAGTCGTCCTCAATTAAAAAGAAGACCCGTATCTCGTTTAGCAGTTGCAGGTAAAGTATGGAGAACAGGAGCAAATGAAGCCCCAGAAATTACTTTTTACAAAGATGTAACCTTTGGAGGGAAAGAAGTAAAAGCAGGAACATACTCGTTATTTACAATTCCTGGAGATAAAGAGTGGACTGTAATTTTAAATACTGCTAAAAATGTTTGGGGAGCTTATTCTTACAACGAATCAGATGATGTAGTACGTGTAACAGGAAAAGTTTCTAGAGCAAACGAAAACATTGAAGCTTTTTCAATTGCTTTTGATGGAGAAGAAGATGCTTTTAATATGTATTTAGGATGGGGTAACGTTGTAGTTACTGTACCTGTTAAAGGATAATTTTTTTAAAAACAAATAAAAGGCTTCATTGGTTTTGTACTAATGAAGCCTTTTTGTTTTTATAGCTTTTCACATCCAAACGATAATTGTAAATTTGCAGCTTCAAAATCACGTCATTGCGAACAAAGTGAAGCAATCTCATAAAAAGATTACTTCGTCATTTTCATTCCTCGTAATGACAGGAATAAACTAAAAGAATGCAATACAATCACCAAGAGATAGAAAAAAAGTGGCAAAAGTACTGGGCAGATCAAGGTACGTTTAAAGCTGAAAATGATTCTGATAAACCAAAGTATTATGTGTTAGATATGTTTCCTTACCCATCTGGAGCAGGATTACACGTAGGGCATCCGTTAGGATATATCGCATCTGATATTTATGCACGTTACAAGCGCCATAAAGGATTTAATGTATTGCATCCACAAGGGTATGATTCTTTTGGGTTACCTGCTGAACAATATGCGATTCAAACAGGACAACATCCAGCAATTACGACAGAAACGAATATTAAAACTTACCGTCGTCAGTTAGATAATATCGGGTTTTCATTCGATTGGTCTCGAGAAGTTCGTACTTCAAATCCAGAATATTATAAATGGACGCAGTGGATTTTCATTCAATTGTTCAACTCTTGGTATAATAAAGATACTGATAAGGCAGAAGATATTTCAACCTTAGTAGCAAAATTTGAAGTAGAAGGAAATGCAACTATAAATGCAGTTGCTGATGAAGATATAACTATTTTTTCTGCGGAAGAATGGAAGAGCTTCTCTGACAAAGAACAACAAGAAATACTATTACAATACCGTTTAACTTTTTTATCGGATACTGAAGTAAACTGGTGTCCAGCACTAGGGACAGTATTAGCAAATGACGAAATTGTAAACGGAGTTTCAGAGCGTGGGGGGCATCCAGTAGTTCGTAAAAAAATGACTCAATGGTCTATGCGAATTTCTGCGTATGCACAACGTTTATTAGATGGATTACAAAATATTGATTGGCCACAGCCATTAAAAGATAGCCAAACTAACTGGATTGGTCGTTCACAAGGAGCGATGGTGTCTTTTGATGTGGATGGACACGATGCTAAAATAGATGTATTCACAACACGTCCTGATACTATTTTTGGAGTGTCTTTTATGACCTTAGCTCCAGAGCACGAGTTAGTGTCACGAATCGTGACTGATGAGCAAAGAAAGGCTGTTGAAGAATACATAGAGGCAACAGCAAAACGTTCTGAGCGTGATCGTATGGCTGATGTAAAAACCATTTCAGGAGTGTTTACAGGTGCGTATGCGTTGCATCCGTTTACTGGAAAGCAAGTACCAATTTGGATTGGTGATTACGTATTAGCAAGTTATGGTACAGGTGCGGTTATGGCGGTACCATGTGGTGACCAACGTGATTATGATTTTGCAAAACACTTCGGATTAGAGATTCCAAATATTTTTGCAGATGTTGATATTTCTGAAAAAGCAAACGATGCTAAAGATGGAATTAAATTAGCAAACTCTGACTTCTTAGACGGTTTAAACTATAATAAAGGAATGAAAACTGTAATCTACGAATTAGAAAAACGTGGATTTGGTTACGGAAAAATAAACTATCGTTTACGTGATGCAGTATTTAGTCGTCAACGTTATTGGGGAGAACCATTCCCAGTATATTACAAAGACGGTATGCCGCAAATGATTGATGCAAAGCATTTGCCAATTGTATTGCCAGAAGTTGAGAAATACTTACCAACCGAAGATGGAAAACCACCGTTAGGGAATGCAGAGGTTTGGGCATGGGATACAACAACAAATACTGTTGTTGAAAATAGCAAGATTGACAACGGAACTGTTTTCCCGTTAGAACTGAATACTATGCCAGGGTGGGCAGGAAGTTCTTGGTATTTTAACCGTTATATGGACTCGAATAACGAAGGAGAGTTTGTAAGTAAAGAAGCGGTTGACTATTGGAAACAAATAGATTTATATATTGGAGGTTCAGAACACGCTACAGGACACTTATTATATGCGCGTTTTTGGCAAAAATTCTTATTTGATAGAGGATTGTTACCAGTAGATGAGTTTGCTAAAAAACTAATCAACCAAGGAATGATTTTAGGAACTTCTGCTTTTGTGTATAGAGTTGAAGGAACAAACACTTTCGTTTCTAAAGGATTGATTGAGGGTAAAAAAGTACAGCCTATTCATGCAGATGTTTCATTGGTAAACTCTTCTGATGAACTAGATGTTGAAGCTTTTAAAAAGCACCCATTAAATATTGATTTTAAAGATGCTGAATTCATTTTAGAAGATGGTAAATACATAGTAGGTCGTGAGGTTGAAAAAATGTCAAAATCGAAATACAATGTTGTAAATCCAGATTTAATTTGTGAGGAGTACGGAGCAGATAGTTTACGTTTATTCGAAATGTTTTTAGGACCGTTAGAGCAAACAAAACCTTGGAAAACATCAGGGATTTCAGGAGTGTATTCTTTCCTAAAGAAATTATGGAAATTGTTTACCAATGAAAACGGAATCAATGTTTCTGACGCTGAACCAACGAAAGACGAGTTAAAAACGTTGCATAAAACTATTAAAAAAGTAGAAGAAGATATTGAGAATTTCTCGTTCAATACGTCAGTTTCTACCTTTATGATTGCTGTGAATGAGTTAACAGCGTTAAAATGTAACAAGCGTGCTATTTTAGAACCGTTGTTAGTGTTAATTTCCCCATATGCACCACATATTGCGGAAGAACTATGGAGTCAGTTAGGACACGATGAGTCTATTGCAACCGTAGCTTTTCCAAAATTTGAAGAGAAGTATTTAGTTGAAAGTTCTAAGAACTACCCAGTTTCTTTCAATGGTAAAATGCGTTTTACGTTAGAGTTACCATTAGATTTAAGTAAAGAAGAGATAGAAAAAGTGGTAATGTCGCACGAAAAAACACAACAACAATTACAGGGACGAGAACCAAAGAAAGTAATTATTGTTCCTGGTAAAATTATCAATATTGTAGGGTAAAATTTGCTCTGTAAAACATAAAAACCCCACAAGCAATTAATTTGTTTGTGGGGTTTTATTTTTAAACTAAATTCGCTCACGATAAAAACAAATTAAACTTTAACAAATGAAAAAGATTTTTAAAATTAGCTATGCGGCTTTGGTATGTTTAACCTTAATAATAATAGGTTGTTCCGATAGCGATAACGATTTTACTGGAATAGCAAATACAGAGCTGTCAGGAAAAGTATTCGGAACAGAATTTAAGGCTAAAGGAGGTCAAGCGTTTATGTCTGGAAACAATGAACTTTCAGTACATATTACCAATATTCAAGCAGATTGTAGTTCAGATATTTTTGATTACGAATTAGAAGTATCTACTTATGTGAAAGCTGAGTTAGGAACTTATAACAATACGAACGTAGTTTTTAATAAGAAAGGATTTGGTCCTTTAAACTACCTTCAAGGAGTTGTTGAGGTTGTAAGAATTGCTAATAATGAAGTTACTTTAAAAATAAAAGCAAATTCAAGTGCCGATAATTCAGTAGAAGGATTCTTTACGCTTCCTTTTTGTAAGTAATAGAAACAAGATAGATATATTGATAAAAGGCTTTTGCATGAAAAATGTGAAAGCCTTTTTTGTATTGTGAAACCAAAAACTTTTCTCAAATTTGTTCATCAAAAAAAATCAAACTATGAAAAAAGTGTCCCTTAATAACTCTTGGCTTTTTGTAATAATTCCAATTGGAATTTTCATTTTTGTAGCTTTACCGCAATTACAAAACACCTATGAATCGTTTCAAAAACGAGAAATAGAAGTGCATCAAAACGCCCAAGAGTTAGACTCATTACGACAACTTACAAACCCTACAAGAAAAGATTTAAACAACATTAAGCGTCTTGAAATAACTGTTCCAGTTCATAAGTTAAGTATAAGAAAACAGCGATATACCTACTATAAGACAGGAGGAATGTTAGCCGTATTAGTTTTTATGTTTATTGGTATGTTTGGTTCGAGTTATTGGGCTCAGAGAAAGAAACAATCATCGAGCAATAAACAAGTAGAATTTTCATTCGGAGACTTTACAACCGATGCTATAGGGCAACATATTTCATGGAATGCCGTTAAAGGTTCAGGAAGTAATTTTTTAAGTGAACGCTTACGAAAAACAGCTTTTGGTTATAAAATAACCTCTAGTTCATATCTAAAGTTTGTAGCTTGGAGTTTCCTTTTAATGGGGTTAAACTACGTAGTTTGGTCTTATGTTGAGTTTTTCGAGTTTTCTAAAGAGTCTTTAACCTTTATGCATGGTGGAAAAATCTTTTTTACTTCTGGCGGACCGTTTTTACTAGTAGGGGTATTCTTGCTGTTTTCTTTTGGAGCTAAAGCATTTTTAAACTCACAAAAAAGAAAGGTGTTAGTGGATGGAGAAACTATTCCTTTTCAACAAGTATATGCCTTACAAGTATTGTCAAAATTTGTTGAAGGAAATAAATCTGGAGGTTACTATTGCTATGAAGTTAATTTAGTAACTCAAAATGGTGAGCGTCATAATTTATTAAACCATGGAGACAAAGAATATTTGTTGAGTGATATGGTAAAAATAAGTAGGTTTTTAAAAGTGCCAGTTTGGAATATGAATGTTGCCTAATCAACATATTTAGGTGTTTTCAAAGGCTTAATGAGAATTTAAGGTTACTTTTGAAATACATTCAATAAACAAACTTTAGCTTTACAAGCCTTTAAAAGTATAACAACATAAATAAATTAAGCTCTCGTAGAGAGAAGATAACATGAAAAATACTCAAGAATTATTAAACATACTTACTCTTGATGATATAGGAAATGGTAATTTTAACGGAGTAAGTAGAGATATAGGAAGTCCTAATGTTTTTGGAGGTCAAGTATTAGCTCAGGCCTTAAATGCAGCATATAGAACAGCACCAAAAGATAGAATATTACATTCATTACATTCATATTTTTTAGAAGCAGGGAACCTGGAGTTGCCAATAACATATAATGTACAACCAATTCGTGATGGAGGAAGTTTTTCTACACGAAGAGTAACAGCCCATCAAGGAGATAAAACTATTTTTATATTATCTTGTTCATTTCATAAAGAAGAAGAAGGGTATGAACATCAAAAACCAATAAAGAAAGATATAAAACAACCAGAAGAGTTGTTGAGTTGGACAGATGTGTTGGACCAATTCGGGGCTTTTTTACCTCAAAAGATGAAAGATTTTTTAAGCATAGAAAGACCTATAGATTTTAAACCTGTGCAAATAGTAAATCCGTTAGATAGAAAAGATTTACCGCCTGTGGTTGATGTTTGGTTTAAGTTGAAAGGCGAAGCGAAAGATTTACCATTAGGAATAAAGCAACAAATACTTACTTATATTTCCGACTACAATATTTTAACCTCGTGTTTAAATCCTAATGCTAGTGTTGCTAATTTTGGAAATACTCAACTAGCCAGTTTAGATCACTCAATGTGGTTTTACCGTGATTTTAATTTTGATGATTGGATGTTGTTTTCAATAGAAAGTCCAAACGCTTATGGAGCTAGAGGGTTTGCTATGGGTAACATTTATACCAGAGATGGAGAGCTAATAGCTTCAGTTGCTCAAGAAGGATTAATGAGACCAATGAAAAGAAGCTAATAAGACTATTAAAAATATAAAAAAAACCGAGTTAATTATTAACTCGGTTTTTTTATTTGTTAAGCGTCTATTTCAGCAGATTTTGTACTGATGTGAAATTCTTCATATGTTTCTAGTAAACTCATTAAACCAGAAACTAAATCTTGGGTCTCAATTAAAACACTAAAGTATAACGTAGTGTTTTTCGGACTCGTTTCATCGGTTCTAATACGTTCTACTTGTTTTTCAATAGATTCAGAAACATCTTTTAATAATTCTTTCTTTTCATTAATAATATGTTCTAAGTTGTCAAAACTTCTATTTTCAAAAGTTTCGCTAATATCTTCTAACAATTTAGAAAGTGTATGATCGATGCTCTTTAAGTCTTTAATTTGACCTTTTTTAAGATTTTTGTGGTTGTTATTTACGTGCTTGTACGTAGCTCTAGAAATATAGCTAATCGATTGTGCTACGTCTTGTAAGTATCCTAAAATTAAGATATAGAATCTACTTGCTTGTACCGAAGTATCATCTAACGATTTGATAAAATAGAATACACCATCTTTTAAGCTATCTATTTCGTCGTTTAATTTTGTTACGTGTTTATCCGTTTTACGTAATTTTACTAAATCATGAGTAGCTAAATCATTTACTACACTAGAATATAATTTGTTTATACGTTGCGCTACTTCAGCAATGTGGTCAGAACTCTCTTCAATTACTCCATTAATAGTAATTAATTCAGCTCTTTCCATGTGTACTTGCTTCTTCTCTTGTTTAGATTTCTTTCTGTGTTGTAAGGTGTTTCTTCCAATTAAAAGAGCAACAACTAACAATAATACAGGAATCATTACTTTATCCCAGCTAATTAAGTAAGCAACTAAGGCAGCAGTAGCAAAAGCTGTAAGAGCTGTTAAGAACCACCCACCAATTACGTTAATTACACCAGCAACTCTATATACAGCACTTTCACGTCCCCAAGCTCTATCTGCTAAAGAGGTACCCATTGCTACCATGAAAGTTACATAAGTAGTTGATAAAGGTAATTTCATAGAAGTTGCAATAGAAATTAAGATACCCGCAACAATTAAGTTAACAGCAGCTCTAACTAAATCGAAAGCTGGCATTTCATACGTTTTATCTTTAGGTAATTCTATTACTGGTTTTTGAAATTTAGTATCAATATAAGCTAATGTTTTTTGAGGTACAATATAGCTGATAGCAGCATTTATACCCATAGCACTTCTTACTACGATTCTTGATAAAGGGTTTGGTTGAAATTTTTCATGTCCATCACCTTGACGAGATAAATCGATACCTGTTTTAATTACTTCTTTTGCTTTGCTTGAAGTCCATAAAGTAATAACCATAATCGCTCCAGCTAATAATAATAACCAAACATTAGAAGGTACTTTTTTAGCTAAAATTCCCATAGAAAATGCATCAGGAGCAACTCCAGATATTTCCCAAGCTTGGTAAGAGTTCCATGCAGCGATAGGTACACCAATAAAGTTTACTAAATCGTTACCAGAGAAAGCCATTGCTAAAGAGAAAGTACCAACACCAATAATTAACTTTAAAATATTAACTTTAAAGAACTGGATTAATGCATGTGAAATAGCACTCCAAAAAACAAAACTTCCAGCAATAATAAGTATAGTATTTCCCTCAATTAAATGTTTTACATCACTGTAGAAAGGAGTTCCTTTCATACCTTTAATAATGATGAAATAAGTAATTGCTGTAATAGCAAAACCACCAAATAATGAATTTATATAGGTAGGTCTCTTCTCAAAATTAAATGAATAAATTAAACGAGAAAAGAACTGAACAATAGCTCCGACAGAGAAGGCTACTACAACGGAGAGCAGTATTCCGTTTATAATTTCAACCGCTTTTTTATGGTTGATGTAATTCCAAATATCTGAAATAGATTGAGAATCGTTAGCTGCAATTTTAATTAATGAAATACATACAGCTGCTCCTAATAATTCAAATACGATAGAAACCGTTGTTGAGGTTGGCATCCCTAATGAGTTAAAGATATCTAGTAATAAAATATCAGTAATCATTACTGCCATAAAAATAAACATGATATCTTGGAACATGAACATGCTAGGATTAAAAATCCCTTTACGAGCAACCTCCATCATACCACTTGATGTTACGGCTCCCATAAAAACCCCAATACTCGCAATTATCATAATATTTCTTACTTTAATTGCTTTAGAACCGATGGCTGAATTTAAAAAGTTAACAGCATCATTACTTACACCCACAACTAAGTCGACGATAGCTAAAACAGCTAGTGCGACTAGCATCAAAATATATGGATCTCCCATTTTTTAGTTTTTAATTAAGTTTTGCAAATTTAGTTACACAAGAATGCTCTTATGTTATGTTTATGTTATCATTTAAAAATGAATATCTACTTGTAATCGGTACATTAACTGGTTGGTAGCTGTTGGTATGTCTAGGTAACTAACATCAGTTTGTACTTTTAATTTATGACCAATAATGTATTTTGATAATCCTAACGTATATTGGTTTTCAATGTCTTTTCCTGTAATGTTTTTGTTCAATGCAATATTGGTATAACGAGCAGATATTTCCCAGTTTTTATCAAACAAATATCCTGTTTGAAGGTTTAATGCATTACCCACTTCTACAACTACTTGTTTTCCTTTACTGTCTAGTACAGGGGTTCCATCAGAATTTTTTGCAAAAGGGTCTTCAGCATCTCTAGAAGCATATTCCCCCATAAAAGAGAATCCTTTATATTTAAACATGGCATCTACGAAGAAGGTTGAAATGTTTGTTTCATAGTATCCCGCATCATTTACCATATATTGTCCTTGGTTACTTCTTGTTTTTACTGCATTGTTGTTAAAGTCGTAACTCATACCGATAGCTAACTTCGGAGTTTTTTCTCTTTTTAAATCGCCACCTTTATAATCTCCATTTCCTTCAAATAATCCGAAAGGTAAAAACTCAAGGTGTGCTGTATATTGATGACCTCCTAGGTTACCTACAGTTACATTTCTTCCTTCACCTTGCGAAAAGGCTAGGGCTTCTCTAACCACAAATTTATCTGATAGGTTAAAATGATGACGTAATTGCATGCCCATATCACGGTCAATATTAAATCGCTTGTTTAATAAAGAACGATCAACTAACTGCATGTCTGCTGAAGATATAACACGTTCTCTGTTTCCAGGTAGTTTAGTTTGTCCAAACCAAAGCTCGAAATTTTGGTAAAAATTCCATTTTAAAACGGCGTCTAAAATATATCTTGGTGCATTACCTGTGTGTTCAGAGGCACCGCTAATATCTCTATTAGACATTCCTATTTCTAATTTATACTTTAATTTTGGTGAAAAAGCGAATCCTTTAAATTTTAAACGAGCTCTTCTTACTAGCATTGAAGATGATGGATTGTATAATCCTTCTTTGTTTGAGTCCCATTCAGCAGTTGCTAAAAATTGCATTCTAGCACTCATGTTCATAGACCAAGTACTATCTTTTCCTGTTAAATTAAATAAGCCCTTGCCAAATTTAGGAGAGTTTGTTTCTTGAGCATGTGTATAGGATAACACAAACATACTTACAATCGTAAGTGCTGTTTTACAGTTCATTAGATTTAGTTTATTAGTTTTTGTCGCGGCAAATAACTAGCTCTAATGTTAAATAAGTGTTAACTAAATATTAAAAAACTGCCTTTATTCAAGGCAGTATACGGTAAGTCAAATAAATAGTCGACAAAAACTAATAAATTTATAATGACTATACGCCTCAAGACTGAGGTAAGTCAAAAATACTAGCTTTCTTTGGTGTCAATATTAAGTAGAATTTAATAAACTGTTACGAAGGTAAATTTTAGGTTAATTTGACAAGAAATTATACTTACAGGTATTCTGTTATTTTTTCAGGACCTTCTAAAACAGTTCGAGTAATTTGCATGGTTCCGTTGTCATTGGTTACTAAATGCCATTTAATAAGTGTAATTTCCTTGTTTTCAATTTCTAAACCAGTAATACACCTAGGATGAACACAGCTACCATCATTAAAATGAGGTAATTCTTCACAAGAAGGAAATCGAGGTCGGTGTGTATGCCCTGTAACAATCATTTGGTTGTTGTTAGCTTTTACCCAATTTTCTAATCGACGTTCTACCTTTATAAGTCCTTTAAAGTTTTGAGCGGGACTTGTTGGGTCTTTAATTCCGTGTATTTGCAATGGACGCCATAAAACTTTTACTAAAAAACGGCTAAATTTCCAAAAGGTATAATTAAACCAATCAGCTTGATGACCATGAAGTAGGAAAATTGACTTTCCGTCGTCTTGAGTTAACCGGATGGCTTCAGAAAAGGAAGCGTTAGGAAGTAATTCTTTTTCTTTTCCATCAATTGTATCGTAATAATAGCTTAGGTTTTTTCTAACATTTTTGGGTTTTCGGTAATTCATGTCATGATTTCCCCAAATAAAATGCAACGTATTTTTTTGATGGAATTTTTGAAGTAATAAGTAAACATCTTTATTTGCATTAAAGATATTTACAAATTTATTTTCCCATAGTTCATCACCATCACCTAATTCTATATAGGTGAAATCTTTTTGCAGATATTGAGATAAGGCAAAATGATATATTTTTCGATTACGAGCAAAATCATCAGCAAAACTATTATCACCTCTATGGCAATCGGAAAATAAAACATACTTAGATGCTTCGTTTAATGGGAGTTTTTTTGCTTTTTTAAAAGCTCGGTTTAATCTATCGTTAGAAGAAAACATAGGTAATAATTTATAATATAAATATAGAAGTTATTACTTAATGAAGCATTACATAATTTTTTTTATAAAAGGAAAATCCAGAAAGTTTAAACTTTCTGGATTTTTAATAATAATCTTTAAAACTATTTAAATAGGTTTCTTATTGAATAGTGAAGTTGTCTAAATAAAGATCGAAAGGAGCGCTTTTACCTACTTTTAAAGCAAAGAAACTCTCATTAAAATTAGATGTGTTTAAATCTGTAATACCACTTAAATCTAAAGTAATTTTAACCCACTCTCCACCAGTGTTAATTGAACCTGTGTAACTATTGCTACCACCAACAGAAATAGTCGTGTCTCCAGTAATGTCACCTAAATTAAAAGGGTAATATGAACCATCTGTCTTATATAAGTTAATAGAGATACTTTTTCCTGTTGAAGTTCCTTTTACATAAAAAGTAATAGAGCTGTAAGTGCTTGGTAATCCATTTTGAGCTAAAGATGTGAATACGTAGTCGTTACCTCCTGTAGAACTCATGTTGATGCTTAAAGCAGTACTTCCGTCAACTCCATTGCCAGCACTTTCTGTAGCATAGCTTTTAAGACCATAAGTGTTTAAGCCATCAGTAAAGGCAGTAAAATCTTCAAAATTACCTCCAGCAAAAGCTAAAGAACCAGAAGGAGTAGGTGTACCCCCACCACCACAAGTAGTAGCATCTTCAGTAAAGTTTACATCAGTTTCGTTTCTTAAATAAATTTGAGCAGTACCTTTGTAAACAGTCATAACACCAGTTACTGTTCCTTTTTTATCACTTACGCTATTATTAGCAAAAGAAGCATCGTTTCTAACATAAGCAGTTAACGGAGTACCATCACATTCAGCAATTAACTCATTATTACCACTATAAGTTTTAGCATTATCATTGAATTGAACACCATCAATTTGTACAAGCTTACCTTCGTAATTACCAGTTAAAGCTTGTGCAAAAGTAATAACTTCAGGAGTTGGTAACGTACCTGTTGTTTGGCTTATGATGCTTGATGGAGAAATGTTTAACTGTAATAAATCGTTGTATTCGCTTAATTTAGCTCCTCCAACAGCGATTTCCACTTCGTCTCCTAAGTTTAAGTTGTGGTCTCCACTAAAACGTAAAGCAATACCTGCGGTTGCATCTTGAGCAAATGCACTTAAGGCATGTAAGTTGTCAGTAGATAAATCAGAAGTAATAACTACTTTTATTTTTGAGTTTTCTGTTATAGTGATTTCTGTATTGTTGTATAGAGCTTTAACATCAGCTAAAGTAACTTCAGTAGCATTGCTATAGCAATCGTAATCATCTGAGAACATTACGTCATTTGTGTCTCTAATAAATAATTGAAAATCGTTTCTATATTTCCCTAAAACAGCTACTATACTTCCTCTTTTGGCAGGAATAGATTGAGCTTTAAAGTCTGCAAAACCACTATTTCTCATAATAATTTGCTCTCTGTCATTACAGCTTTCAAAATATCTATTTACACTATAGGTGTTGTTTGTGTTTGCATAGGTGGCATTCTTTTCAACAGATCTCATGTCATTTAGCTGAATAAGCATATTAACATGAGTGTCAGTAATATCAGCTATACTATTTAGTACTAATGGAGTGATTGTAGCCGTTTCAGTAGAGCGTATAATTATATCTTTATAAGAACTTGCTGAAATTCTATCTACAGAAGTACCATTTAATTGTCCTATTTCTAAAACACCATTATTGCTATGTAATCCTAAACCATTTAATTTTACATAAACTTTGCGTCCTATTTCGTAAAATGAATATGTGTCTGTAGCATCTACGGCTAATTGAATAGCTGCTGTAGGGTTCTCAGGGCTATTTTGTATAGAGATAGTTTTATAAATGTTTCCGCTTTCATCACTAGACACTACATACCCTTCAATGATTAGATTTTCTCCTACTGTTTTTTCGAAATCAATTACAGCGTTAGAGTAAACTAACATATCCCTAACTGATTGAATAGTATTAGTTGCTGTTAATCCTGGGTCTTCAACATTGACGCTAGGGATTGAAAAATCACCATCTTCAACACATGAGTTGAAAGTAAATGCTAAAACAGTTAGCATTATTAGTTTTAATATATTTTTTGTTTTCATTTTATGCTTGTTTTTTTTATTAGAATCTATAATAAACGTTTAAGAAATAAGTAGTACCTCTAGCGTACCAGTATTTAGGACCAAATAACCTTTTTGGTTGGTTAGAGTCATCTCTTAATTGTCTGTAATCTGATTTTCTACCTTGCTCATAACCTCCTGTTTTGTATTTTTCATTAAGGATGTTATTAACACTAGCAAAGAAACCAATGTACTTGTTATCTCCTATTTTCCAAGATTTTCCACCAGCAGCATTTAGAGTTAAATAACCGTCAAATTTTTCTTGACGAAGTATTTCTCTTGCTATTGTTGGATCGTAATCGTTAAAAGGTAGCCCGTCTTCATCTTTGTAAAAGTTATCAGTTCTTAAAGTAGGGCTTAAATCTAGGTAAGCATCATCTAAATAATTGGCAGTAGCGGTTACCCACCAATAGTCAGGATCTCTATATTCAAAACCTAAAGAGTATGCTTTTTGAGGGCCTGAAGCTACTTTATAGTCTTTTAAATAAGCAGTTCCTAAATCGTCAACACCTTCAATATTAGTGTCAGTTGTAAAATCTTCTGAAGCAACATATAGATGTGGATTATTGTCGTATGTATATTGACCAATATTAGCCGCTCCTTTTATTTTCACAGTAGGAGTTATTTGAGCTTCAATTCCTAGTTCAGCTCCGAAATGAACTTTGTCAACACCAGTTAAAACTTCTTGTAAAAAGCCTTCAATATTAAGTCCTTGAGAAAAGAAGAAAGCAATATCAGTAGCGTCTTCTATTTTAGTATAATATCCTGTAGCTCTAGCTTGAATTATAGGGCTTCTAAAAATATAGCTAGCGTCAGCAGTTAGTACTTTTTCACTATCTAAACCTCTAATAATAGCATTGTTTTCTCTTGGGTTGTTAAATGTATTTCTTATTGATGGAGCTTTTGTTAAGTATCCAGCATTAATATCTAATAAATGACGCCCAGTAATTTTATAGGTTAAACCTCCTTTAGCCCCAAAGTTAGTAAAGTTAACTTTTTCAGATTTACCAAGAGAGTTTGTTGGGAAACCTCCATTTTGATACAACCCATTTCTTTGGTGAGTTGTATTAGAAACTGAACCTGCTAAATAAAAGTCTATTTTATTGTATTTAAATATAGCTTGAGCAAACGCACTCATTACATTAGATTCTAATTCGTAATTATACTTAAAACGATCATTTACACCAACTACTCTATTTGGGTTAAGTAAATCGTTTTGTTTTTGGTCGAAAGTATCACCAAATGTATCAGTATCTAAATATCCAGAACCTCCTAATAAATCAATTACACTAGCAAAGTTTTCAGATTGTAAGTTAGCGTACTGCAAAGATCCGTTTAAAGAAATATTCTCGTTTAATTCTGAATTAAAAATAGTGTTTATAGTAAACTGTTTGTCATCATTACGATCTTCGTATAAAATATATTTAGAGTTAGAACTTTCTGGGTTATTCAAGTTTTGGCGGTATAATTCGTCCCAGTTTAGTTGCCCATCGTTTAAGAAGTTTTGCTCTAATCCATATGCTTCGGCTTCATTACCATTTGATAAAGCGAAACTTGGTAGGTTTTGATAGTACGCAGGACTTGGGTTAGAACCACCACCAATAGGCCAACCATTTACTAACCTAGCACCAGTATAATCTAAGCGACTATTTCCTATTTCACCAAATTGGTATGCTACATTCGTATTTAATGAGGTATTATCAGAAATATTCCAGTAGTGATTCAACATTAAAATAGGTTCTTCAATACGTTTTATACGTGAATTACGCATTTTTCCATTTTGATATCCCCAATATTCGTTGTATTTAATACCTTTTAAATCATATACCTCTTGAGTATGTGGAGCAGATTTTCCTCTTTTATTTTGCGCATAAATAGAAGTGAAGTTTAAGCTATGTTTATCATTAAATCGCTTTTCTATTGACGCCATGATTGAATTAGCATTGTATAGGGTACCGTCAACATAACCTTCATCTCCAGCTCTTCTACTTGCAGCAACAGTAAAAGCCCATCCATTTTCCATTAATCCTGAAGAGTAAGAAGCCATCATTCTATGTGTATAACTTCTATTTGAAGAAGAGTAAGTAATTCTACCTCCCTCACTATACTCAGAAGCTCTTGTATTGATGTTCGTAGAACCTAAAACACCGCCAAAGGCATAGTTAGAAGGAGTTAACCCGTTACTAAACTCTTGGTTACGTAATACATCGTTTAAACCACCCCAGTTACTCCATTGAGGTCTTCCGTTGTATAACTTGTTCATTTCAATACCATTAATCAAAACTTTACCATTTTCAGAATCTAAACCACGAACTCTGTAAAAAGAACCGCTCCATTCAAAAGCAGCTGTACGTAAATAAACATCTCTAGAAGCTTGCAGTAATCCAGAAATGTTATCTGCAGCACTAGTGTCGTCATTCAACTCATCATCCGTAATAGTGATGGTACTTAAATCTTGATCTTCCGATATATCTTCGTACATGAAGATAGTACCTAAGTCTACTGCTTTTCCAGATAATTCTACTGGAAAGTTTTGGGTTTCATACCCACTTAATGATACCGTTACAATTTGTCTTCCGTCTGGTAAACCAGTTAATGTAAAAGCTCCGCTAGCATCTGTAACACTAGAAACATTAGCAATTTTTACACTTACAGAAACACCTTGCATAGGATTTTCAGAATCGCTGTTTATTACGACCCCCTTTACAATATTCTGCGCATTTAGGCTTACAAAACCTAGAAATAACAAGAACATTGTTATCGTAAAATTTCTCATAAATGATTGTTTATAAAATATTTAAATTTGTTAACTCCTTTGAGTGTGTTTGCAATCAAAGGGCAACAAAATTAAGAAATTTATAATTATGTTTAGGTTAAGGGAACATTATCAAGAAGTGAATTATCAAAATAATAAAAAACTGAGATAAAAAATTGTTTTATTTTTGCGTGGTAAAATTTATTAAATGAGAAATATAGCTACACTTTTAGTTTTAATTTTTGTTAGTTTTTCTACTTATGCACAACAAGTAGGGAAGAAGTATAAAATAAGAACAGTTGGGTTTTATAATTTAGAAAACCTTTTTGATACAGAAAATGATTCTGATAAGAATGATGAAGCAAGTCCTATCATGGAAATGAAAGGAGATAAAGAAGAGGTTTATTGGGATAAAATAGACAAGCTTGGTGAGGTAATTTCGCAATTAGGAGAAGAAAAAGCGAACACAAGTCCTGCAATTTTAGGTGTGGCTGAAGTTGAAAATAAAAAAGTTTTAGAAGATTTAATAGCGTCAGAAAGATTAAAAAAGAAACGTTACAGTATCATTCACTTCGATTCACCTGATAAAAGAGGAATAGATGTAGCATTATTATATCAACCAAGATATTTTAAGCCAATTCATTTTGAGGCTTTTGATCCTAATATTTATGATCAAAATTATAAAGTTTATACGCGTGATATTTTATTAGTGTCTGGTTATTTAGATGATGAGTTAGTACACATAATTGTTAATCACTGGCCATCTCGTAGAGGAGGTGAAGCTAAAAGTAGGCCGTTACGTGAAAAAGCGGCTTACAAAGTGAAACAAATCATCGAAAAAATTAAAGAGAATGACCCAAATCCAAAGGTGTTAATTATGGGTGATTTTAACGATGATCCAATCAATTCTAGTTTTAAATCGGTTTTACAAACTAAAAGTAAGAAGAAAAATGTAGAAGAAGGAGATATTTATAATCCGTATGAAGATATGTTCCGTCGTGGATTTAATACATTAGGTTATAGAGATAATATTAATTTATTTGATCAAATAATGTTTACATCTCCTTTGCTTGATAAAGCAGATAAAAAGGACTTTAGTACTTATAAAATGTTTAAATCAGGAATTTTTAACAAGCGTTTTTTAACTGAGAAAAAAGGTAGGTATAAAGGATATCCTTTTAGAAGTTTTTCTTACGGAAGATATACCGGAGGATACAGTGATCATTACCCAGTGTATATGTATTTAATTAAAGAAGATAAATAATAAAAAGGCTTGCAATTGCAGGCCTTTTTAATTTTTACATATATCGTTTAGATAGTTGTTCATTCTTATCTGAAATAAAGTACCTTTTAAAAGATCATCAATTTGCCACAATTCAATTGCTGAAACTGCCATACTAACTTTGTTAGAAGGTGTTTGAAGTAGAATAGATCTACAGTCTTTACCTCTTTCACAAGTACCACAATTTCTTTGAAGTTTTGAGTCGGTAACTTTATCTAAGAATAATTCTATTTCTGGTTCTGTTAAGTGAAAACCAACATCCCTAAATATTAATTGAACTAAGTTTGAATCGTTTTCTTCCCAGTAAAAAGAAACACCTATGTTGTTGTCGTATATTTTAGTAATTCCGTTCATAACCATATTTATTTGATAACAAATATAAGAGTTTATTTGGAATTGTTCTAAATAATAAAAAAATAAGATTTTACTATTTCAAATCTTTTAACATAAGTTGAATAGAAGTATATCCATTCCAAGTGTTCTCGTCTAAAGTATAGGCAATGTCAAAATCGTTTTGTGTTGACGTTATTTTATCACCTAAACCAAATCCAATAGCATTGTATGTTTTTTGATCAGATCCGTAAATGATATTCAGTTTTAAATGACTGCTGTCGACACCAACTTGTTTTCCATAACCATTATCTCTCACAGCAGTTGTGGTAAAAACAGGTTTCATGTTTTGTGGACCAAAAGGTGCCATTTGTTGAATAATACGGAAAAATTTTGGAGTAATTTCTGATAAGTCGATTTCAGTGTCAATAGTAATTTCTGGAGTTAATAAGCTTTTGTCAATAGTAGCTGCAACAACTTCTTCAAACTTATTTTTAAAGTTTTCATATTGTTCGGGCAAGAGTGTTAAACCAGCAGCATATTTATGTCCACCAAATTGTTCGATAAACTCAGAGCATTCTTCTAAAGCATTATATACATCAAATCCTTTTACCGAACGAGCAGAAGCAGCTAATTTTTCTCCACTTTTGGTAAAAACCAAAGTAGGTCTGTAGTAAGTTTCTGTTAAACGAGAGGCTACAATACCAATTACTCCTTTGTGCCAATTTTCATCAAAAACAACTGTGGTGTAATTTTCTTGTTCGTTGTTGTTTTCAATTTGTAATAAAGCTTCTTGGGTAATTGCTCTATCTAGTTCTTTTCTATCTGAATTAAATTTTTCTATTGCAGAAGCAAATTCTACTGCTGAGTCAAAATCCATTTCGGTTAATAGCTCAACAGCATAATTTCCATGTTTCATACGTCCCGCAGCATTTATCCGCGGAGCGATTATGAAAACAACATCGGTAATAGTGAGTTCTTTTTTTTGTAACTGATGAATAATGGCTTTGATACCATTTCGAGGTTGAGAATTGATAACCTGCAATCCGTGATAAGCTAACACTCTATTTTCACCAGTCATAGGAACAATATCAGCTGCAATTGCAGTAGCTACTAAATCTAAATACGGAATTAAATCTTCAATAGTTTGATTTCTTTTTGAAGCTAATGCTTGAATCAATTTGAAACCAACACCGCAACCACATAATTCATCATACGGATAGCTACAATCTACTTGCTTAGGATTTAAAACAGCAACCGCTTTCGGAACTTCGCTTCCTGGTTTGTGGTGATCACAAATAATAAAATCGATATTTTTTTCAGTAGCGTAGGCAACTTTATCAATAGCTTTAATTCCACAGTCTAAAGCTATGATGAGAGAAAACCCATTGTCTTCAGCAAAATCAATTCCTTGAAAAGAAACTCCATATCCTTCTTCATAACGATCAGGAATATAGGTTGCAATATTAGGATGAATTGTTTTTAAGTATGATGACATTAAAGAAACAGCTGTAGTTCCGTCAACATCGTAATCGCCAAAAACTAAAATGTTTTCGTTATTTGCAATAGCTGTTTCAATGCGTTGTACTGCGATTTCCATATCCTTCATTAAAAAAGGATTGTGTAAATCACTCAACGAAGGGCGAAAGAAATGTTTAGCTTCATCAAATGTTTCAATACCACGTTGTACTAAAATTTTAGCCAAGGTTGTGTCAACGGACAATTCTTTGGCTAATTGTTTTACTTTAATCGTATCTGGTTGCGGTTTTAATGTCCAGCGCATAGCAATTTTATCAAAAATAAATTAGTTGTTATGTAAATGAATAGCTGTAGTTACATCAGCAAATTTTCTAAACATTTCCATAACACCACAGTATTTCTCTATAGATAAATCTACTGCTTTATTAATTTTTTTCTCGTCTAAATCGCTTCCGTAAAAATGGTAATCAACTAAAACCTTATGATAGTATTTTGGGTGTTCTTCGGTCAATTCACCAGTAACGACAATTTTAAAATCATCAATTTTAACACGCATCTTTTCTAACATAGGAACAATATCTAAACCTGAACAACCAGCTAGAGAAGAAAGCATCATAGCTTTAGGTCGTAAACCAGTATTATTTCCTCCATGCTCTTCAGAAGTATCAATAACTATTGAATGTCCACTAGGGTTATCACTTTCAAATTGCATGTTTTCTTTCCAAACGGTTGTAACTGTGTTTGTTGCCATATCTTGATAATTTTTTGTTTATTGCGTAAGTAAGTCAATGTACATTTCAACTTAATACATTTAAATAGTAACACAAACTTACAGTAAAAAGTTAGTATTAAAAACTTAAAAAATAAATCTATGCCTTTAGTAACTCCTTTAGATCCAAACCACGATGTTGAAACCAAACAACTATCCGATTTTTATAATGAAACCTTAGGTTTTTGCCCTAATTCAGTGTTAACCATGCAACGACGTCCAGAAATTTCCAAAGCTTTTATCAATTTAAATAAGGCAGTTATGGCAAATCATGGTCGTGTAACTTCAGCATTAAAAAGAATGATTGCTTGGGTAAGTAGTAATGCTACGGGTTGTCGTTATTGTCAAGCTCATGCAATTCGTGCCGCAGAACGTTATGGTGCAGAACAAGAACAACTAGATAATATTTGGGAATATAAAACACACCCTGCCTTTTCTGATGCGGAGCGTGCAGCATTAGATTTTTCATTAGCAGCTTCAATGGTTCCGAATATGGTGGATGAAAAAATTAAAGAAGAATTATATAAATACTGGGAAGAAGGTGAAATTGTTGAAATGTTAGGAGTAATTTCTCTCTTTGGGTATTTAAACCGTTGGAATGATTCTATGGGAACAAGTATAGAAGATGGTGCAGTGGAAAGTGGAGAACAATATTTAGGAAAACATGGTTGGAATAAAGGAAAGCATGTATAAATGAAATTATCAAAAATAAAAAAGCTCGCAATTGCGAGCTTTTTTATTAAGTATTTAATGGATTATTTTTTTAATAAATCTCTAATTTCTGCTAATAACTCTTCTTGGCTAGGTCCCTTTGGAGCTTCTGGTGCAGGTTCTTCTTTTTTCTTCATAGCATTTACAGCTTTTACAACCATAAACATTACAAAAGCTACAATAATAAAGTCGATAACATTGGTTAAAAACTCACCATACATTATAGCAACTTCTCCTGTTATTTTACCAGCCTCATCAGCTACACCTTCTTTAAGAACGTATTTTACGTCTTTAAAATCAGCCTTGAAAATAAGTCCAATTAAAGGAGAAACAATTCCTCCAGTAAAAGAAGTTACCACTTGTTTAAAGGCAGCACCCATTACAAAACCTACTGCAATGTCTACTAAATTACCTTTCATTGCAAAGTCTTTAAACTCTTTAAGCATTCCCATATTTTTGATTTTTAATAGTTAATTGAATTGAAAAGTATAAAAAAATTAGCGTTTTACCAATCTTTTTATACGTTGCGATAAAGCAGTAAGTATTTCATACGGAATAGTTTCACTCTTATGAGCCATGTATTCCACATGTTGTTGATGGTTAAAGATAATAACTTCATCTCCTTCGTTACAATCAATTTTTGTAACATCAACCATAATCATATCCATACATACATTTCCTATAATAGGAGCTGGTTGATTATTGATGAAAACAAAACCATTTTTATTACCTAATCTTCTCGAAATACCATCCGCATGACCAATAGGGATTGTAGCGCTTCTAGTAGTTTGACTTGCAACAAAAGCTCTATTGTAACCAACGGTTTCACCGGGTTGAATCAAGTGAATTTGAGAAATAATAGATTTTAAAGTATGAGTGTTTTTTAATTGAGCAGTCTCTTGGTCATCGTTTCCAAATCCGTACAATCCTATTCCTAAACGAACCATATCAAATTGAGCTTGTGGGTAATTGATAATTCCAGAAGTGTTTAAGATATGAATCATTGGTTCGTAGCCTAAATGCTTGTAAACTTGTTTTACTATATATGCAAAGTTGTTAATTTGTCCAACAGTGAAATCTCTTTCATAAGGGTCTTCACTAGCGGCTAAATGAGAAAAAATCGATTCTACTTTAACATTATTTGATTTTTTTAATTCAGCAATTAAAGCAGGTACATCTGTGTGCCAAAACCCTAATCTATTTAATCCAGTATTAAACTTTATGTGAATAGGGTAGTTCATCAAAGGAGTTTCGTCGGCTAGTTTCATAAAAGCATCAAAGATTTTGAAACTATACAAGCTAGGCTCAAGTCGATATTTTACAATTTCCTCTAAATTTTGAATTTGAGGTTGTAAAACTAAGATAGGAGTTTTGATTCCTGCTTCACGTAAAGCAATTCCTTCGTTTGAATATGCTACGGCAAAATAATCAACCTGATCTTGTACGATTTTGGCAATCTCTACAGATTCGCTTCCATATCCATAAGCTTTAACTACTGCCAAAATTTTGGTTTGAGGTTGTAGCTTTTGTTTAAAATAAGCAAGGTTGTGTAGTACAGCTTGCGAATCAATTTCTAAAACGGTAACGTGATTATTATTCATTATTGGTTTCTTCTTCTTTTTTATTATGAGCTTGTTGCTCTTTCATGGCTTTGTAGTAAGCAGCTCTACTTAATGGTTCATATTCTTGAGTTTCTCCTAAGAACACTAAGTCATTACTTTGTGCTTTTCTGTAACTATAATGGGCTAAATTTCCTGTACGAGTACAAACAGCATGCACTTTGGTAACATACTCTGCAGTAGCCATTAAAGCAGGCATTGGGCCAAAAGGTTTCCCTTTAAAATCCATATCTAAACCAGCAACAATAACACGAACTCCTCTATTCGCTAGGTCGTTACACACGGCAACTATTTCATCGTCAAAAAACTGGGCTTCATCTATACCTACCACATCAACATCGTTAGCTAACAACCGAATATTAGAAGATGCAGGAACAGGTGTAGAACGAATTCTATTTTCATTATGTGATACTACTTCTTCGTCATCATAACGAGTATCAACAGCGGGTTTAAAAATTTCAACGCGTTGTTTGGCAAACTGCGCACGTTTAAGTCTACGAATTAATTCTTCGGTTTTACCCGAAAACATTGAGCCACAAATTACCTCAATCCAACCAAATTGTTCTGTGTGATTTACTGTATTTTCAAGAAACATTTTGTAATTTTAAGCTCTAATTATTGATTTTTGTATTACTTTCGAATGAGGAACAAATTTATTAAATTTTAATAGCAAAAATTCAAATCAAACGACAACTTATGCACAAAAAACTAGCATCAGATTTAACCAGTTTAGCACACAGTATCTTACAAATGAAAAACAAAGAAGATGTGTTTGAGTTGAAGCAAAAGGCATATGAAGTTTACGAAAAACTTTTGGTTTTAGCGTATGTAGAAGAGTATATAAATAACACCCCTAATCCTTTAAAATCTAAAGAAGAGTTGTTGCATGATATAGTGTTGGCTGAAGAAAAACAAAAAGAAGAAGTTTTGGCCAATAATTTATCAGTAAAAGAAACAGTTGTTAATGATATAAAGGAAGAAATTACAGAAGTTGTTGAAGAAGAGGCAAAAGAAGCTGTTCAAGAATTGAATGTAGAAGAACCTTTAGAAAAGGGAAGAGTTGTACATCATCTAGAAGAAGATTTACAAGAACAATTAGAGCAAGAGGCTGATGAAATAGCGGACAATATCATTGAAGCGATAGAAGAAGAAACTATTATAGAAGATATAATAGAACAACCTTTTGATGAACTAGAAGAGTTGTTGCATGGTGACAGTGATGTGAAAAATGATGTAAAGGATGTCGGAGAAAGAAAAACACCAACTTTAGAAGATGAATTACAAGATACCATTTCAGTAGATGTAATGACAGATTTGTTTACCAAAGCAGAACCTAAAAAAACGGTAAACGACTATTTTCAAAAAACAATACAAATTGATTTAAATGATAGAATTGCCTTTGTAAAACACTTATTTGACGGTGATCAAAACGATTTTAATAGAGTTATTTCTCAATTAAATACATTTAAAACAGAAAAAGAAGCGAAAAAATTTATCAGTAAAATGATAAAACCAGACTATGATTGGTCAGCTAAAGAAGAATACGAAAACAGGTTATTAGAAATCATAGAAAGAAGATTTACATAAAACAAAACAAAAACAAAATATGGAGCAGAAGTATATTTTTTGCATGAAGTGGGGTACGTTGTATGGACCAGAATACGTAAATAGATTGTATTCGATGGTAAAACGAAATTTAACATACGATTTCAAAATGGTGTGTTTTACAGACGATGAAAAAGGAATAACGGAGGAAGTAGATTGTTATAAAATTCCTGAAATGAACATTCGTACAGATATTCCTGAGAGAATGTGGAAGAAATTAACAACACTAAAAGAAGACTTGTATGGCTTAAAAGGAACAGCTCTTTTTTTAGATTTAGATATTGTTATTGTTGATAACATAGATTGTTTTTTTGAAGTAGATGGAACTTTTAGGATTATTAAAGACCATAGTTGGAGAAGTTGGAGAATCACAGGAAATTCATCGGTGTATAGATTTGAAATAGGAAAGCATGGATATGTGTTTGATGATTTTTTAAAGAATTTTGAAGAAATAAGAAAAAAACATAGGAATGAACAAGAGTATTTAACTCATAGTATAAATGATAATTCACTCCTTCAGTATTGGCCAAAGGAATGGTGTCCTAGTTTTAAATATGATTGTGTATCTAGATTTCCTTTAGCTTTTTGGAAAACACCAGTAATTCCTGAAGGAGCAAAAATTATTATTTTTCACGGAGAAATTAACCCACATAAAGCAATAAAAGGAGGAAGAGGTAAGTGGTACAGGTATGTAAAAGCAGCTCCATGGGTTGAAGATTATTGGAAATAGGATTGTATTTATTAATCATGTCATAAAAAGATAAAAAAGGGAGTAAATTTACCCCCTTTTTTTAATTAAAATCTAAAAACTGTTTGTTAACTAAATAGATATAATAGGGGTGTAATGTTTTTTGAAAAGGGTTTTCCCTGAAAATAGAACTTAGAATTTAAAAATAAGTTCAAAGCTCCGCAAGATTTAAACCACTTGCAGTAGGGTAATTATATTATAGGGGAAAACCCCTTTTTTCTTGTAAGAGATAATGAATTAAGTTGTTAAACATGTGTTAATTGCTTAATTTTACACTCGCTCAAACTCCTTAATTGAGCAATTACCTCTTAAATAACGGACGGCCCTCGTACCTCTCTTAATTGCTACCTCTCATAATTTAAAATAGTTATTTAATAACCTTTCGAAAAGATGTTTTACAGCTAACTTAACTTTTGTTGGCTAGGTGAGTAACCCCTTTAATTGTATATAATTAAAGAATAATACTATGTAAAATATTACAATATGTTGCTTAACGACACAAAACCTGCCTGTAAAGGGGAGAGGTTAAAAATGTTTAAAAACTGCATTGGTGAAAATTTAAAAAGATACCGAAATAGTATGACGGGTTTTTTTGTCGTGCTTTTTTTGTTTTCAGTAAATGTAGTGAATGCACAATTGGTAAACACCGAATCTTCTGTTCAAGCTAATTTTGGTGTTGATGCGGATGTGTATTCAGGAATAGTATCCTTTCCAAATGGAGCAGTCTTCCCGTTTGGAACAGATGATTGGTTTTTAGGAGACTCAGGGAAAGGGGTGATAGATGAAACTCCTACAGCAGTTACAGCTAATTTGTTGGTAGATGATAATGCTTCGGCAGAAATAAGAATGAGTGTTCCTATCTACACAGTTGTAGATGGAAGACTTTGGATTGATGCTGTATTTATTCGAGATCAAAACGCTCAAGGAAATAATACAGATTCAAATGTATTCACAGGAGGTTCAGATAAAAATAATGATAACCCAAATACATGGACAATTACAGATGCCTCTGTACCACAAAAGAACGATATTATAGATGTTTTTGGGCATTTGCGAAGAGAAGGAGCTACGGTGGGGACAGACGAATGGGCTTTTTTAGGGGCATCAACAAGAAATGATAGCGGAGATAGTTACTTAGATTTTGAATATTTTAGGAAGAAAGTAAATTTAGTAGGAGGAACTATTCAATCGGTTGAAGATTTATCGGCAACAGGGGGTAGAACTCCTTATTTGTTTAATCCAGATGGTTCCGTGTTACAACATGGAGATATAATTCTTTCTATTAATTACGCAAATGGTGGGGCTAATGCAATTATTAAACTATATGTTTGGGTAGAATTAGTAGGTGTTCCAGATTCTTATTTTGATACACATAACACATTACCTTTTAGACCTTTTGAATTTAAACAAGATAATAATGGTTATGTACAGTATGATGGAGGAAATGGAGCGGGAAATTACGGATATGCAGAAATACAATTAAGAGAAGGTGCTCCGGATGCGGTGTTTTCTCAAGTAAATGATGGTGGTCCAGTACCAGCGGGTCCTTGGGGAACGATAAACAAAGGAGGAAATATAGTGTCAGATTACCAACAAACTACATTTGCAGAAATTGCAATTAATGCTTCTGCATTAGGATTCGATTCTAGTAGTTCGCCTGGTATAGACTGTATTAGTCCATTAGGAAGTGTAATTGTAAAAACAAGATCGTCTGATTCATTTACAGCAGAGTTAAAAGATTTAGCAGGACCTTTCGATTTAGCAAATACTCCAGAAGTTACTGTTGAAATAGAAGGAGAAGATATAGCATGTACTGAAGAAAGCATAACATTGACTGCAACAGCAACGCCAGAAGGAAATACTTTTGCCTATGTGTGGTATAAAGATGATGTAGAGCTTGAAGGAGAAACAGGAAATACTCTAGAGGTTACTGAAGCAGGTACTTATAGAGTGGCAGCCACATTAACGTTTGCACCAGGTATTGTAGGATGTACGGCAGAAGATGAGTTTGAAGTGAATGGAGAGCCTTTAATTCCATTAAATCAAGTTTGTCCAGAAAATCAAACCATTCCTGAATGTACTTCGCAAGAAGATATAAATACAGCATTTGGTAATTGGTTGTCTGGATTTTCAAATTCAGGAGGAAATGGAACTGTTACTGAAAAATATTATGTTAACGATCAAGAGGTAGATATTAATACTCTTGAGGCGCCAGATGATTGTGGAGGAAGTATCACAGTAAAATACGAAGTTTCTGATGAATGTGAGCAGGTGAAAACTTGTGAAAGAACATTTACTGTAACACCAGATGAAACCAATCCAGAGATTGTAGACGTAGCAGATTATAAGCTAGAAGGCTGTAACACGCCATGGCCAGTAAACCTAACGACTGATTGGACAGACAATTGTTCAGCAGGCGGACAAGGAATCCAGTCAGATGGCGGAGTAGATCAACCTGATAGTGCAGATGGATGTACACAGTATCGATTATATACGTTCACTATTACAGATGATTGTGGAAACAGTGATACCGAAACTACCTTAGTATCGAGAGATTACGACATGACCAATCCAGAGATTGTAGACGTAGCAGATTATAAGCTAGAAGGCTGTAATACGCCATGGCCAGTAAACCTAACGACTGATTGGACAGACAACTGTTCAGCAGGCGGACAAGGAATCCAGTCAGATGGCGGAGTAGATCAACCTGATAGTGCAGATGGATGTACACAGTATCGATTATATACGTTCACCATTACGGATGATTGTGGAAACAGTGATACCGAGACTACGTTAGTATCGAGAGATTACGACATGACCAATCCAGAGATTGTAGACGTAGCAGATTATAAGCTAGAAGGCTGTAACACACCATGGCCAGTAAACCTAACAACCGATTGGACAGACAATTGTTCAGCAGGCGGACAAGGAATTCAGTCAGATGGCGGAGTAGATCAACCTGACAGTGCGGATGGATGTACTCAGTATCGATTATATACCTTCACTATTACGGATGATTGTGGAAACAGCGATACCGAGACTACTTTAGTATCGAGAGATTACGACATGACGAATCCAGAGATTGTAGATGTAGCAGACTATAAGCTAGAAGGCTGTAACACTCCATGGCCAGATAACTTAACGACCGATTGGACAGACAACTGTTC
>NZ_RAQM01000007.1 GCF_003610735.1 Tenacibaculum lutimaris
GACAACTGTTCAGCCGGTGGAGTAGGTATCCAGTCAGATGGCGGAGTAGATCAACCTGACAGCGCCGATGGTTGTACACAGTATCGATTATATACCTTCACCATTACGGATGATTGTGGAAACAGTGATATCGAGACTACGTTAGTATCGAGAGATTACGACATGACCAATCCAGAGATTGTAGACGTAGCGGACTATAAGCTAGAAGGCTGTAACACTCCATGGCCAGATAACTTAACGACTGATTGGACAGACAACTGTTCAGCCGGCGGACAAGGAATTCAGTCAGATGGCGGAGTAGATCAACCTGACAGTGCCGATGGATGTACACAGTATCGATTATATACCTTCACTATTACAGATGATTGTGGAAACAGTGATACCGAAACTACCTTAGTATCGAGAGATTACGACATGACCGATCCAGAGATTGTAGACGTAGCAGACTATAAGCTAGAAGGCTGTAACACGCCATGGCCAGTAAACCTAACGACTGATTGGACAGACAACTGTTCAGCAGGCGGAGTAGGTATCCAGTCAGATGGCGGAGTAGACCAACCTGACAGTGCAGATGGTTGTACACAGTATCGATTATATACCTTCACTATTACGGATGATTGTGGTAATAGCGATACCGAAACTACGTTAGTATCGAGAGATTACGATATGACCGATCCTGTGATAACTGATTTACCAGAAAGTCTTGAGTTGTGTGACGGGCAATTACCTGAAATGCTAACTGCAAAATGGACAGATAACTGTGCAGCAGGTGGTGATCTGGTAGCGTATCCTACTAACTATAGAGAAGAAAGTTGTATTCAGTATGCAGATTATGTTTTCACAGCGACAGATGATTGTGGTAATACAGTTACAGAAACTATTACAATGTCAAATAAAACAGATTTATTTGAAAACTGTGAAACTGCATTTGCAAGAGGTGATAATTATACTTGTTTCTTAGACGACGGCTTTAGTCGTTGGGGTTGGACAAATTACTTTGCTGAAGAAGGCACGTATACGCTTCCTTTATATTCAGGAGCAGGTCAATGTGATATTTCTAAAGGAGTCCAATCAGGTGAGGTTATAGTTACATATCTAGATGGATATGTGTCAGTTGAGTATAATCTATTTGAAGGATATGTAATGAGTGTAGCGCATGTATACATAGGATGTGAAAAGTATCCTACCAAAAATGGTAAAGAAACTGTAGCGCCAGGACAATTTAACTTTAATACTAAAAAGTTAGATTATGCATCTAATTATACAGTAGGACCTATCGAAGCTAGCGGACCAATTTATGTAATTGCACACGCAGAGGTTTGTGAAGAGGTTTGTAGATGTAATGAGTCAGTAGATAATGGAGGAACGTTCACTCCAAGTGGTTCAGTAGAACCTTGTATTGAAGAGGTGTTAGCACCTGTTCAACAAGAACCATTAAACTTCAGTGCATACCCAGTTCCGTTTGAAAATGAGTTAACACTTGAGTATAATTATAAGTTTGATACAGATGTAGCTATTGAAATTTATAGTATGAATGGAATTTTGATTAAGAGAGTTGATAACAATTCTTATATCAAAGGAACTTTAGAACAAATAAAAATAGATTTATCAGATGTACAAAATCAAGCTTTAATTGTAAGAATGATTACAAGCAGAGGTGTTGTTAATAAGAAAATTATAGCAATGCGTCCTAAGAAGAAAAAGTAATCTGAATTATAAAAGGAATAGTTTGGAGGAGTAAATAGTTTAAACTCCTCTAAACTTATTCTAAAAGTAAAAAGTAAGATAATATATTTAAATAAAAAAACCGCTAAGATTTAAATCTTAGCGGTTTTATATTTATTATTCTTTTTTAAATTTTGAAAGTAAGCATAGGTTTAATTGATTTTTTTGATAAATGCTTTGTAATACTTCCATTAAAAATATGTGATAATCCACTTCTTCCATGGGTTGCTAAAGCAATAATATCAGCATTTATTTTATTAGAAAAATTTAAAATTCCTTTTTCAATAGAAGAATCATTATAAACATTAATAGAGTAATTTTTTAAATCATATTTTTTAATAAAGTTTTTAATGCGTTGGTTTGTTTCTTGTGTGTTTTCAAATTTCTGAGGCGTATTAACCTTTAATAAATGAATTTTGATGTCAAAGTTGCTAGCAAATTCTAAAAACCGCTCAAAAGCTTGATTTTTTTCAGGTTTAAAGCTAGAAGCAAAAACAAAGTTTTTTGGATCAAAATTTTCTCCATTCTTTTTGGTTGCTATAACGGGTATTTCTGAATTTCTCACAATTTTTTCAGTATTAGAACCTATAAGAATTTCCTCTAAGTTAGTATGCCCTTTGGCTCCCATAATAATGAGATCAACATTGTGTTTTTTAGCGTAGTCGCAAATACCATCATAAGGGTTTTGAAAACGAATAGCATGTTTAACAATTTCATTTCTTGAGAAAAATTGTTGTTTGTAATCAATAAGCCTATCACGAACTTTTCTAATGTATAACATGCTTTCAGGAATGCTAAAGTTAGTTCCAGAGCCCATGTCGATAATTCCAGTAGGAAGCTCAACCATGTGTAAAAGGTGAACTTCGCTGTTAGCCTTTTCAGCTAGTTTCGATGCTAGTTTCGAAGCATACTCAGACGGCTTCGAAAAATCAGTAGGTACGAGTATTTTTTTCATAATAAGAAGATTTAAAGAGAGATAGTCTTTTAAATATACAAAAAATCAGCGTAAAAAGGAAAGATATTTGTGTGTTAATGAATAACTTACTATATTTGCAGCAAATTTATTAATCAGATAGATGAAGGGGACGAGAGTCCCCTCTTTTTATACCTAGTATGAATCAAGAACGAGTTAAAGAATTATTACAAGAAGCCTTACAAGAAAACGAGTCATTATATTTAATAGACTTGCAGTTTTTGTCAGACAATAAAATAAAAGTAATAGTAGATGGAGATTCAGGTGTGCCTTTGAGCGAATGTATTCGTGTAAGTAGAAAAATTGAACACAATTTAGACAGAGAAGAAGAAGATTTTTCGTTAGAGGTAACCACACCAGATATTGCACGCCCGTTAATGGTGAGGCGTCAGTATAAAAAGAACATCAATAGAATTCTTACTGTTAAAACAGCAACAGAAGAAGAGTTCGAAGGAACGTTAACCGAAGTAACAGAAGATAACATTACGTTACATTGGAAAGCAAGAGAGCCTAAACCAGTAGGTAAAGGAAAACATACGGTAGAAAAAACAAAAACACTAGCGTATGAAGATATTAAAGAAGCAAAAGTGAAGATCATATTTTAATTAGAGAATGAAATGGAAAATATTGCATTAATTGAATCATTTTCGGAGTTTAAAGATAATAAGAGTATAGACAGGGTAACCTTAATGTCTATCTTAGAAGAAGTATTTCGTGCAGCCTTAAAGCGTAGGTTTGGGTCAGACGATAACTTTGATATCATCATCAACCCTGATAAAGGAGATTTAGAGATTTGGAGAAACCGTGTAGTTGTGGCTGATGGGATGTCTGAAGATGATAATGAGGAAATAGAACTTTCTGAAGCAAGAAAAATAGAACCAGATTTTGAAATTGGTGAGGACGTATCTGAAGAAGTTAAGTTAATTGATTTAGGAAGACGTGCTATTCTAGCATTACGCCAAAACCTAATTTCTAAAATACATGAGCACGATAGTACAAATGTCTTTAAACATTTTAAAGACCTAGAAGGAGAAATTTATAGTGCAGAAGTGCATCATATTCGTCATAATGCTGTAATTTTGTTGGATGACGAAGGAAATGAGATTGTTTTACCTAAGAGTGAACAAATTCGTTCTGACTTCTTTAGAAAAGGAGATGCTGTTCGTGGAGTTATCAAATCAGTAGAGTTAAGAGGTAACAAACCAGCTATTATTTTATCAAGAACTTCACCTGCATTCCTAGTGAAGTTATTTGAACAAGAAATACCTGAAGTTTTCGACGGTTTAATTACTATTGAAGGAGTAGCAAGAATACCTGGAGATAAAGCAAAAATAGCTGTAGATTCGTACGATGATAGAATTGATCCTGTTGGAGCATGTGTTGGTGTAAAAGGTTCTCGTATTCACGGTATTGTTCGTGAGTTAGGAAACGAGAATATTGATGTAATCAATTACACGAAGAACGAGCAGTTATTCGTAGCAAGAGCATTAAGTCCTGCAAAAGTAACTTCTGTAGAGATTGAAATGTTTGATGAAGAAAAGAATGGTAAAAAAGGACGTGTAGAGGTTTTATTAAAACCAGAAGAAGTGTCAAAAGCAATTGGTAGAGCTGGGGTTAATATTCGTTTAGCAAGTGAATTAACAGGTTACGAAATTGACGTTAAGAGGGAAGGAATCGAAGAAGAAGATGTTGAGTTAACAGAATTCTCTGACGAAATCGAAGCTTGGGTAATTGAAGAATTCAAGAAAATTGGTTTAGATACTGCGAAGAGCGTTTTAGAAAAAGACGTATCAATGTTAGTACAAAGAACCGATTTAGAAGAAGAAACTATTTTAGATGTTCAACGAATTTTAAGAGAAGAATTCGAAGATTAACATATAAATTATAAAGAGGAAGCCAGTATCCTTTGTAGATTTACTACATAAAATCTGGTAAAAAGTAGAAAAAAAGCATAACTATGCGTGCTACGTGTAAAGTGTGTTTTTTCAATAAAAAAGTATAAAACAATATATGGCTGAAGGCAAAAAATTAAGACTAAATAAGGTTTTAAGAGAATTAAACATTTCTTTAGATAGAGCTGTAGAACACTTGGCTAAAAATGGTCATGATATAGAAGCTCGTCCTACTACCAAAATATCAGATGCAGAATATCAAATTTTATTTGACGGATTTCAAACTGATAAATCTAAGAAGGTGGCCTCTAAAGAAGTTAGCGAAGAAAAGAGAAAAGAAAAAGAGGCAATTCGTCAGCAATTAGAAGAGGAGCAAGAAAAGAAGAGAATAGAAGAGGAAGCTAAAAAACAAGAAGTTTTAAAAGCCAAAGCTGAAAAATTAGAACTTAAAACTGTAGGTAAAATTGATGTTGAAACAGGTAAGGCTGTAGAAAACAAAGTAGAAGAGCCTGTGGTAGAAAAAGAGGTTGAAGCTCCTAAAAAAGAAGAACCTGTAGCTGTAGTAGAGAAAAAAGAGGTTGAAGCTCCTAAGAAAGAAGAGCCTGTTAAGGTAGAAGAACCAGTTAGAGCTGAAGAAAAAAAGCCAGAGCCTCAAAAAGTAGAGCAGCCTAAAGAAGAAAAACCAGTAGAAGCTCCAAAGAAGGAAGTGAAAGCTGAAAAGCCTAAGCAAGAAAAAAAGCCTGTTGAAAAAAAGGCTCAGGAAGTAAAGCAACCTACAAAAGAGGTGGAAATTACTCCTGAAAATGCTGAAAAAATTAAAACTCAGTATAAGAAATTAGAAGGTCCTAACTTTACTGGTCAAAAAATTGATTTAAAACAATTCGAAAGACCAAAAAAGAAAAAACCTGAAAATAAAGGTGCTGCTGCAAATGATGCAGATAAGAAGAAGCGTAAAAGAATAAGTAAGCCTGCAGGAGCAACGACAGGAGGTGGTAACAACGCTGGAAGACCAAACCAAGGTCAAAATCGTGGAGGTCAGAATCGCGGTGGCCAAAACCGTGGTGGACAAAGAGGAGGAAGAAGACCTGTAGTTACCCCAAAAGAAGAGTTAACAGAAGCACAAATCCAAAAACAAGTTAGAGAAACCTTAGAAAAACTTCAAGGTAAATCTAAAAAAGGAAAAGGTGCAAAATATCGTCGTGATAAGAGAGATGCTCACCGTCAACAATCGGAAGCAGAATTACAAGCAGCACAAGCAGAAAGTAAAGTATTAAAAGTTACTGAGTTTGTTACTGTAAGTGAAGTTGCTACGATGATGGATGTTCCTGTTACACAAATCATTTCTACATGTATGATGTTAGGAATGATGGTAACAATGAACCAACGTTTAGATGCTGAAACTTTATCAATTGTTGCTGAAGAGTTCAATTACACAGTAGAGTTTGTTGGTGCTGAAGTAGAAGAAGCAATTGAAGAGGTAGAAGATAATCCAGAAGATTTAATTACTCGTGCACCGATTGTAACCGTAATGGGACACGTAGATCACGGTAAAACTTCGTTATTAGATTACGTTCGTAATGCAAATGTAATAGAAGGAGAATCAGGAGGAATTACACAGCACATTGGTGCATATTCTGTAAAAGTAGGTGATCAAAGAATTACGTTCTTAGATACACCAGGTCACGAGGCCTTTACTGCAATGCGTGCTCGTGGAGCTCAAGTTACCGATTTAGTTATTATCGTAGTTGCAGCCGATGATGATGTAATGCCACAAACAAAAGAGGCAATTGCTCACGCACAAGCAGCAGGAGTACCAATCGTATTCGCGATTAACAAAATTGATAAGCCAAACGCAAATCCAGACAATATTAAAACGCAATTATCTGCTATGAATTTATTAGTAGAAGATTGGGGTGGTAACATTCAATCACAAGAGATTTCTGCAAAAACAGGACAAGGGGTTGATGAGTTATTAGAAAAAGTATTGTTAGAAGCAGAAGTATTAGAGTTAAAAGCAAACCCTAGTAAGAATGCTAACGGAGCAGTAGTAGAAGCTTTATTAGATAAAGGTAGAGGGTACGTATCTACAATTTTAGTACAAGCTGGTACTTTAAAAATTGGTGATTATATCTTGGCAGGAAAGCATAGTGGTAAAGTAAGAGCTATGTTTGATGATAAAGGTAAGAAAGTACAAGAAGCTGGACCTTCTATGCCGGTATCAATCTTAGGTTTAGATGGTGCACCACAAGCAGGTGATAAGTTCAATGTATTTGATGATGAACGTGAAGCAAAACAAATTGCAGCAAAACGTTCTCAATTACAACGTGAACAATCTGTAAGAACTCAGAAAACATTAACGCTTGCAGAAATTGGTCGTCGTATCGCGTTAGGAGACTTTAAAGAATTAAACATTATCTTAAAAGGAGATGTGGATGGTTCGGTAGAAGCGTTAACAGACTCGTTCCAAAAATTATCTACTGAAGAAATTCAAGTAAATATTATTCATAAAGGAGTTGGAGCTATTACAGAATCAGATGTATTGTTAGCAACTGCATCAGATGCAATTATTGTTGGATTCAACGTACGTCCGCAAGGAAATGCACGAGCCGTAGCTGATAGAGAAGAAGTAGATATCAGAACGTACTCAATCATCTATGACGCTATCAATGACTTGAAAGATGCAATGGAAGGAATGTTATCTCCTGAAATGAAAGAAGAAGTTCTTGGTAATGTTGAAATTAGAGAAGTTTATAAGATTTCTAAGGTTGGTAATATTGCAGGATGTATGGTTATGTCAGGTAAGATTACAAGAGATTCTAAAGTTCGTATCATTAGAGAAGGAATTGTTGTTCATGATGGTGAATTAACTTCGTTAAAACGTTTTAAAGACGATGTTAAAGAAGTAACTAAAGGATACGATTGTGGTCTTCAAATTAAAGGTTATAACGACATTCAAGAAGGTGATGTTATAGAAGCTTACATTGAAGTAGCAGTAAAGAAAAAGCTTAAGTAAAATAAGCTAAATATATATAGAGAAGGGATGTCTTAAATAGACATCCCTTTTTTTGTTTATATGGGAGAATGAATCTTCAATTGACTTTTTTTGAGAAATTTTACGTTTTTGATCTTGTTGATAAGCAAATGAATTAGTTGTCTCAGAAGTGATGTTTAAAGGGTTTAAGTACTTGTTTTACAGTCTTTAAAAATATTTTTGATTGTATAATGAAAATTATATATTGCGTATCGTTAAAAAACCCTTCAAATTGTTATTAAAATAACAAAAAATTAACAACATCTTTTTTAAAAGTTTTGTTTCTCGTTTTTTAACAAAACAAAAGGCACTTTTAAGTGTATCAAATAACTAATTTTTTAAATTTTCACAACATGAAAAGAATTTTTCTTACCATGGCAATTGCCGCTGGAATTTTAGTGGGTTGTCAAAACAATGAACAAAATCCTAATTCAGAGCCAGAATTAGAAGCGATTAACTTACAAAAGGCAGAAAAACAATGTTTTACGAATGATGTTTTAGAAGCAAATATGGCAATGGATCCTAGCCTAAAAGGTAAAATGGAAAACATTGAAAGTTTTACAGCAAATTATCTTGAAAAAATAGCAAAAGGAGAAGTTCAAGCTAGATTAGTAAACGGAAAAATCCAAATTCCGGTTGTTTATCATGTAATTTACCGTCAAGCAAGTGAAAACTTATCATTATCGGTACTGCAAGATCAAATTGATGCAATGAACGAAGACTTCAATATGCAAAACCCAAACAGAGGAGCAATGCCTGCTGAATTTGCTGGGGTTGAAGCTAATGTAAATATCGATTTTGTAATTGAAGACGTAATTAGAGTTGAAAATAAGCAGAAAAGAAGCTGGAGACCAGATGATTCAATGAAATTTACATCTTCAGGAGGTAGTGATGTTGTAAATCCACAAGAGTTTTTAAATATTTGGATTGTAAATGTTATGCCATATAGAGGAGGACAAATTTTAGGATATGCTCAATTTCCAGGGGGTAGCTGGTCTACTGATGGAGTGGTTTTAGCGCATCAATTTGTTGGGCGTAATCAAAGAACAGCAACACACGAAGTTGGTCATTACTTAAATTTACGTCACATTTGGGGTGATGGTGGATGTGGTGCTAGTGACTTTGTTGCTGATACTCCTGATGCTGATGGTAATAGTAGAGGATGTCCTACTTACCCAGTAATTGAGTGTGGAAGTGCTAACATGACTATGAACTTTATGGACTATTCTGACGATACTTGTATGTATATGTTTACTGAAGGTCAGAAAGCTAGAATGGATGCAGTTTTTGCTCCAGGAGGATTTAGAGCTACAATGGCAGACTAATTAAAACTCATACGAATTTCATATATAAAGACGTTCTTTACTTAAAGAGCGTCTTTTTATTATTATAAATTATAAAAAATTAAGCACACATGAAATATCTAAAAATAATGACTCCTGTGGTCTTTTTATTGATGGTTAACTGCACTGCACAAAATATCTCTAAAAACTTCGATACAATCGCTTATAAAGCTCAAACAAGAGGAAGTTTAATACAGATAACTGTTGAGGATGATAAATTAAACTATAAAACGAATCAAGAGGAAGGAACAAAAGAAATTTCAAAAGAAGAACTTGAAGAGTTTAAAAAAGTGATAGGTGGGTTAAACTTAGAAAGAATAGGAGATTTAACAGCACCGAGCGAAAAAAGAATTACTGATGGAGCCTTACATGCAGAATTCACCATAAAAATAGGTGATAAGGAATACAAATCAATTACGTTTGATGCTGGGAATCCTCCAACGGAATTAAAGAAGTTAGAAGATTTACTTTACAGTATTTCTAAAATAAAGGAATAAAAAAACCGAGCAATTTGCTCGGTTTTTTTTAGGAAAATAAATATTAATTCTTTTTATAAATTTTACTTTTTTTACCGTCTTTATCAATAAAGTAGAAACCTTCTGGTAGGCTCTTAATAATATTAACTTCTTGTGTTTTGCTATTAACAGTAGTTTCATTAATCTTATTTCCATTTACATCATGGATAGTCAACTGGGTAGAGGTTTTGCTCATATATTCTCTAAAATATATTGGAATTACAAATGTATTATTATCTACATTTGACTCATTAATATTTTCAATTTCTCCAATTATATAGTAATTACCGTAAAGAACATCGTTATAGTCTTCACCTATTTTTATTTCATCTCCAAAAATAGTAGTAGATGTTACAGTATATCCATTTTTGCTTATAGAAGGAATATTTATTGGGTTTCGAAGAGTTAATTTATAATCACTATCGTCTAATGTTTTTCCATTAATAGATGTGTAAAAATTTATTTTTGTTGAGCTAGAATTAGCTTCACCAATATTATCAATAATAATTTGTTGAAGGGAAAGTATTCCTCCATTTCTCGAAACAATATGTCTATTAGAGCCTAAATTGTCTAAATTAGAAGAACACGAAGTACATTCACTATATATAGTAATATAGCTAGGTTTTAAATCAGGATTACCAATAGGACACCCGTTATTAGAAGAAGGACCTGCTTGGTTAGGGCAGTTGTCTTGCCAGTTTTGTACTCCATCACCATCTGAATCTCTATTATCTTGTGAGTCGCATGCATCACCAATACCGTCATTATCGATGTCATTTTGATTTGCATTTGAAGTGTTAGGGCAATTGTCATTGGAGTTTTCTATTCCATCTTTATCATCATCAACAGGACAGTTTACCGTTATTTCTTCTTCAATAGCATTAAAATGTATAGAAAAATCAGCATCACCTCTTCCTGTAGCTCGATTCAAAACTCTCACATATCTACTACCTAGATTGAAATTTCGACCAAAATTTATTTTATAAACTTTATTTAATGATAGAAGGTTTCCTGAAGCTATGTTAACTTTAAATGTTTGACTTTGAGTAGTGTATCCGCATATAGCATTTTTGCTATCTTCAAGTGAATCAAAAATTTCAAAATTATGATAATTATAATCGCCTCCAATACAAGGGCTAATAGGAGTATATGATGTGTTAATAAGTTCAAAATCAGCATCACCTTTACCGCTACCTCTATTTGTTACTTTAGCATACCTAACACCTAGGTTAAATTCGTTTCCAAAATCGATTATATATACTTGCCCAATATTTAGAAAGTCATCTAAGTTGACTTTTACAGAAAATTGATCGGAACTATTTTCTGTACATGCATTTTCTGCAGAAGAATAAGTTTCGAATCTATGATAATTAAGAGTTTGAGAATTAATGCTTTTAACAGAGAGAAGTAATAAAAGTAATAGGGTAATTTTTTTCATAGTTTTTATATTTTATAAATTAATCACTATAAAAATCAAGATTTTTCCTTGTTTATGAGTTAAATACAGATTACTAAAAAGTAAATAAACTATAAAACAAAAAACCGAGCAATTTGCTCGGTTTTTTTGTTTTTATTAGAGTTAGATTACTTTTTTAAAGTATATCCTGTCCAAGAAAATGCAGTAAAGTCAGCACCTAAACCAGCTTTTACAGTTAAGTTATCACCATCAGCAGTGATAGCTTCAACATCTTCTGTTACAGTTCCTGTAATAGTACCACCTTCTTTGTTTTCACCAACAGTACCCATTTTGTAAGAGTTAGTAATAGTTAAAGTACCATCTCCACTACTATCTTGTGTATCAATCAAGTTTCCAAAAGAAGCACCACCATAAGCAGCAAATAAAGCGTTGTCAATAGTAGCTACAGTACCTCTTCTAATTTCAGCACCAGCTTTTAATGGAGTGATTTCAGATAAGTTTAATACAGTAACGTTTTTAATTGTAGGAGTTGATACAGGTGCAGCAGCAGGGTTTGAACCGTTACTGTCTCCTTCAATACCTCTTGGGTCTTCAGTCGCATCATTAAATCCGTTTTCTCTTACACCAAACATGTTGTCCATAGTTCCTGAATAACCTTCAGTAAAATCAAACATGTCATCTTTAATGTTAATACATATTACATTCTGTACATCAACAGTTCCTCCGAAAAACTCAATTCCGTCATCAGCACCATTAGAAATAAATAAGTTGTTAATAGTTGTTTGAGATCCTACAGTATATAAAGAAACACCATTAAATTCTTGGTCTCCATTAATTTTTGCTCCTGTATATTCGGTTTTAACATATGTTAAAGTTCCAGAATTATCATCATCTTGAGTACCTCCGTAGTTTAAACCACCAACTTCTGTTTCAGCTTCAGCTCCTTTGTTTGTTTTAGCTTTACCAGCAATAACAATACCTCCCCAATCTCCAGGTCTTGGATTTGAAGCATCAGAGGTAAAAATAATAGGATTAGCTTGAGTACCAGCAGCATTAATTTTAGCACCTCTTTCTACAGCAAGAAAAACATCGGTACCACCAGCTTTACATTTAATTGTTGTACCTGGCTCAATAGTTAAAGTTTTACCGTCTTTTACTCTCAAATAGCTAGTTAATAAATATTCAACTCCAGCTTTTAAAGTAATATCAGCATTAACGTTTCCTTTTAAGTCTTTAGGGTCAAAATCATCTTGCCCGTTTATTTCTAAATCAAAACCTTCACTTGGAGGAGTAACTGGGTCGTCATCTGAACATCCAACCATTAATGATGCAGAAATAGCTAAGATTGATAATAATTTAATTGTCTTCATTTTTTTTGTTTAATTAATTTTAAATTGTGTTGCAAATTTGGACTTATTGCTTCAAGAGAAGATTATCTTAAGTTTAATTAAATATTAATAATTATAACTTATAAGATAACCCTAAAGAAACATCAACTCCTCTTTTAAATGATTTGGTTACGAACTTATTAGGTACATCTCTGTACATCTCATAACTAGGGTTCAATATGTTTTTAGCGCTAAATTTTAATCCTAATTTGTTATTAAATTGTCTTTTGAATACAAAATCTAATTTTGGTAAAGCTTTTTGATAAATACTTTGTAAACCATTAACAGAACCAATACTGTAAAGTTTTTCACCTTGATAATTAAAGACTAAAGAGGCAATAGTTTCTTTGTCATCTTTTTTGTAATTATACGATACATCAGTATTTAAAAGAAAAGGAGCTGCTCCTTCAGTAGGTTCTTCTGAATTGGTTGGGTTGAATTGGTTTGTTACATTAAATGTTTGATTAGTATTCATGTAAGTTGCATTTAACCCTAACTTAATGTTTTCGTCGTACTCGTCTTTAGAAAAATTAAATATTTGTTTTCTCAATTCTACCTCTGCTCCATAAATTGTTGTATTACCTGTATTGTTGAAAGAGAAGAAGTTGTCAGAAGCTGCGTTTAATTCTATTCTGTTAATACCATCTTCTATATATTTACCAAACACAGTTGCAGAAATTAATTCTCCTCTAGTAGGGAACATTTCCCATTTCAAATCAATATTATAGTTTGTTGAAGGTTGTAAGTCTTCATTACCCATTTCTTGATAATCTACTCCTTCGTAAATAAATGGTGCTACTTCTTTAAATTGAGGATAGGTATATGTTTGGCTAGCGGATAACCTAAGTAAATTATCATCATTGATGTTGTATTTTAAGTTTAAAGATGGTAATATATAACTATCTCTTAACTTCTTAGGTCCACCGTTATCGTTGGTAGAGTTTGTTAAGTTTGTTCTCCAAGCAACATCCATTCTTATGTTTTCATATCTAGCCCCAATATTAGCGAAGAAATTATCTGTAATTTGATAGTCTAACATTGCATAAGCAGCATTTGTCATTTTGTCCGCATCGTAAGTAAAAGGATCTAAAGCATTACTACCAAATCCAAAACCAGTTACTAGTCTAAAAATCCCATTATTTAGAGATTGTTGGTTTAGTACTGCATCAATATTGTTAGGGTCTACGTCTGTTGGAGCAGATAAATCATAATCAAAATAAGTAGCTCTAAAGTCTCTAATAGTATTTCTTAGTTGATAACCCAGGGTTACTTTTGCTTTGTGTTCATCTTTTATTCTAGTTCCAAAATACTTAACTAAGCTAGCATTAGCAATAAAATCATCTTCTGTTAAGTTGTGATAGTATCTGCTATTGTTTCTAGCAGCACCAGAAGCGAATTTTGTAGTATTATCGTTTTCATTTATAACAAAAGTGTTTTTCTTTCTGTTAGGTTCATCATTATTAACCATGTTGTAAGCTACACCCAAGTTTAAATCAATTGATTCTCCAAACTTATGTTCAGATAATAATTGATTTACAAATATTTTATTTTGATTTTCTGTTTGAAGGATAATGCTTGCAAAAACCCCCTCAGAGTCAGCTACATCAGGTTTTTTACCAAAATAATCTTGAATGTTTTGGTTGTTTGAATGTATGAACAATGAATTATAAGAAATCTTATGATTATTATTTATTTTGTAAATAAAATTCCCCATTAACATTTTAGAAGTTTCGTAATTATATTGTTTGGCAGAAGTAAAACGACTACCGGTAGAACCGTCATTTCTAAGGTAATTAATAGAGATTCCGTCTCTATAATTATATTTATTACTAAATGAACCAACCAAAAACATTGATAAGTTAGATTCTTCTCCTACATTAAACCTCTTGCTCCCTGAAACTGATAAAGCTGTGTTTAAAGCTGCATGTGTGCTGTTTGGGGTAAAACTATCAGTAAAAGGTAAAGTACTTAAGTTAGTAACTTGATGTTTAGTATTATTTGCAGTACCAAACCAGTTAGCTCCGTCAATTGTTTTGAATCTTTTACCTGTTGTTTGAGAATTAGCTCCAGAAGAAAAATCTATATTAATAGAAGAGTTTCCTGAGTGCTCTTTGGATGCGATATCGATATTTGCACCACCAACATCTCCACTTAGATTGGAAGAGAAAGTTTTACTTATCCCTATATTTTGAATCATGTCCGTTCCAAAAAGCTCTAGAGAGATGTTCTTAAACCTAGGGTCGTTAGAAGGCAATGGTAAACCATTTAAGGTTGTGGTATTATATCTGTCCCCTAAACCTCTAACATAAACTTTATTTGAACCTTCTTGCTTTGACACTCCAGCAACTTTAGTCGTTGCTGTAGCTGCATCAGAAACTCCTTTTTTAGATAGTTCTTGAGCTCCGATACTTTCCTTAATTACTGTAGCTTTTCTTTGTTCTAGTAGTAAAGCTGTTTCTTTTTCTTTACTAACTGTTGCGTTAATTTTAACTTCATCTAAAGCAACTCCTTGGTTAGCTCCTATTTCTTGGTTTACTACAAGTGTCTCACTTGCTTTAATAACTATAGCTCTTTCTTCAGTTTGGTATCCTACGAAACTAAAAACAATAGTTTGATTTCCTGCAGGAACACTTAAGGTATATTTACCTTCCATATCGGTAGTAGCACCGATTGAAGTTCCTTTAATAAAAACATTAGCAAAAGGTAATGCTTCACCGCTCATTTCTTTGTCAGTAACTGTACCAGTAACAGTACCTTTGCTTTGAGAAAATGCTAAATTACATAAGCTTAAAAAAGCTATAAATAATATTTTTTTCATTCTAATCTTTGAATTCTGTTTATTTATGGCGCAAAATTCAAGTTAAACAGTAAAGCTAATGTTATGTAGGAATTACTTTTGTATTATTAGAATGTTTATTTAATGTTAAGTGATTTTAGTTATGTTTCTTTAATGTTAATTACTGGTAAATTTTATACCAAAAACAAAGGTTCTTGGGGTTGCAGGACCAAAAATAAAGTTACTATCCCTGTCTTTTCCTTTATCAAATTCACTTTGATAATCGTCTAAAATGTTCTTAATGCCTAGATTAAGTTCTATGTTAGTGTTAAGTTTTTCTATAGTAAAAGTATAACTAGTGTTAACACCCAAGTTGAAAAATGATGGAGAGCTAAAATATTCACCAATATTTTCATTATCATCAGTTGGTGGATTGAAATCTGGATTAGGTATAATGTGTAAAACATCCATTTGCCCTGTGTATACTAAATTTAAAGCAGTTTTAAATTTTTGATTAGGTGTGTACGTTGCTGTAGCATAACCATAAGTGTTAGGGGTGTGTAAAAATTCTCTCTTTGAAGGTAAATTATGAAAATTATCAACAGGAGTATCAAATTTGCTAGATTGATAAGTGAATCCTGCATCTAACTGTAAAATTCCATCGTAATTTAAACGAGTTTCTAAAGTAATTCCTTGTACAACTGCTCCATCTCCATTTCTTTTTTCAAAAATTTCACCAAAAGTATCTTTGTCAATAGCTTCTAAATAAAAAGCGTCTTTTAAATTGGTGTAAAAACTTTCAATAGTAAAACCATATATGTAATGTTCTGTAGGTTTGTCGTAATTAAAAGAAAGCGTATAGCTGTTAGAACGTTCTCTTTTTAAATCATCAGCTAGTACTACTCGAGATACTCCTCCTCCAGCAAAGGCAATATGTAAATCGGTATCAAAAGCTTGTGGAGCTCTAAATCCAGTACCCCAAGTCCCTCTAACTTGAGTGTTTTTAAAAGGTTTGAATAGCAGTGATACTCTCGGACTCGCAACGTTGTTTGTAATGTTTTTCTGAGTACCATCTGTTTTAAGTGTATTTAAAGTATGGTTGTCATATCGTACTCCTGAAAGTAAGTTCCATTTGTCTGAGATTTGCCAATCACTTTGAAAAAAGAATCCGTAGTTTTTTGTAAGCTGATCTACTTTATATTGATAAGCATCAATAACATCAAAAACATCATCTTGCACAAATTCACCACCTAAAGTTAGCACATTGTTACCATTAAAAAAGTTGTTTAATTTATGGTTGAATTGTAATCCTCCTTGAAAGGTTGTTGTGGTTGAATTTCCGTAAGGAGGGTTAGCTAAATGTTTAGTGTCTTGAGGAGTGTTAGTTTCAGGGCGTATACCTGTATAATGTTCTCTTCCGGTATATTGTGTAGCAAAATAGGAGATGATTGAACTTTTATCATCGTTAAAATTAATTTGGTAATCAACATTACCAACATATACATCATGCACACGTTCTTCAGATTGCATTGCAAAATGTGGTGCATCATCAATCATTTCTCCTCCATAACGATATTCATTCATTTTACTGAAGTTGATTTCTATTTTTTGATTTTCTGTTGGGAAAAAGAATAGATTGGTTCCAAAAGAGTTGTTTTTTAGCTCTGGAAGTTCAGAAAAATTATCGCCATTAGCGTCATACATAGCTCTTCTTCGGTTATTGATAAAAAATGAAGCACCTGCGTTTCTGTCTTCATTAACGATGGTTGCATTTCCAGCAATAATATGGTCAGAAATTCCTTTAATATTTTGATAGGTATAACCCATACTATAATTGTCCTTCTTTGGAATTTTAGTAATGACGTTTACGGTTCCTCCAATTGCACTTGATCCATATAAAGCAGAACCTCCACCACGTACTACCTCAATACGTTCAATCATGTTGGTGGGTACTTGTTCTAGTCCGTATAAACCAGTTAAAGGGCTAAAAATAGGTCGACCATTAATCAATATTTGTGAATATCCGCCAGCTAAACCATTCATGCGAAGTTGTGTATAATTGCAAGTTTGACAGTCTGTTTCTACACGCAAACCCGTTTGAAATTTTAATCCTTCAGATAAATTACATGCCTGAACATCAGCTAAAGTTTGGCTATTGATAACATTTACAATCACTGGGCTATTCGTTCGGCGTTTATCTGTACGTGTTCCGGTAATCGTTACTTGGTCTAAGATTTCAGCAGTTTCGGTTAAAGTAAAGTTGATTGTTTTTTCTTCTGAAGGATTTATTGTTACAGTTTTTCTTTCAGATAGAAAACCTATGGAAGAGGCAACTAAAACAAACTTATGCTGAGTTGTTTTTAACTCGTAGTTTCCGTGTTCATCAGTAGTGGTTCCTTTTTCTGTTCCTTTTATATATATACTAGCAAACGATACTACATCACCTGATGTGGTGCTAACTTTTCCTTTAATAGTTTGTCCTATAGCAATATTAGATAGTAATAGAATTGTAAAAGCAACTAGATTTTTCATATTGAAAATAGTTTGTTGTTGTGGTTTTTAAATAAAATTTAATGCAAATATAAATATATTTTTAGATGAGTCTAAAAATATATTTAATTAAACTAAAATCTATATATTTGTGCGTCTAAAAAAGAATATGATGTTTAGTCAATCTGAAGAAAATTATATAAAAACGATATATCATTTAGAAGCTGATTTTAAAAAAGGAATCAGTACAAATGCTATAGCTAAAAAGTTAGATACCAAAGCGTCTTCTGTAACAGATATGATTAAGAAACTATCTGAAAAAGATGTAGTGACTTATAAAAAATATCAAGGAGTAACTTTGACCGATTTTGGAAAAAAAACAGCAGCTAATATTGTTCGTAAGCATCGATTATGGGAAGTTTTTCTGGTAGATAAATTGAATTTTTCTTGGGATGAAGTGCATGAGGTGGCAGAACAGCTTGAGCATATTAAGTCTCCTAAATTAATCAATGAGCTAGATGCTTTTTTAGATTATCCTAAGAGAGATCCACACGGAGACCCTATTCCAGATAAAGAAGGGAATTTACAGGTAATAGAAAAAAGTTTATTATCAACGTTGAAGGAGAATGAAATAGGAGTTTGTGTAGGAGTTGATGACAGTTCTTCAGAATTTTTACGCTTTTTAGATAAACAAGGAGTTGCTTTAGGAAAACAAATAAAAGTAAAAGAAAAAGAACCTTTTGATGGTTCTTTGGTTATAGAAATGGATGGAAAAACACTATCTGTTTCAAATAAAATAGCTAGTAACTTATATATTCAAAAATCACGTTAAACAACTAATAAGAGATATTATTATACATGAATTTATTTAATCAATTGATAGAATTTGGTAAGGAACACCCAATTCAAGCAGCATTTTATGCATCGCTTTTTACATGGGGTTTAACAGCTTTAGGAGCTAGTTTAGTGTTTTTTTTCAAAAAAATGAATCGGGCAGTTTTAGATGGGATGCTTGGATTTACAGGAGGAGTGATGGTTGCAGCGAGTTTTTGGAGTTTGTTATCTCCAGCAATTGATAATAGTCCAGGTGAAGGGTTTGTAAAAGTACTTCCTTCAGCAATTGGATTTGCTTTAGGAGCTTTAGCTTTGTTTGGGATGGATAAATTATTGCCGCACTTGCACATTAATTTTAAAGAGCATGAAGTGGAAGGTGTTAAGACGAGCTGGCATAAAACAACTTTACTAGTATTAGCAATCACACTACATAACATTCCAGAAGGTTTAGCAGTAGGAGTATTGTTTGGGGCAGCTTCTACCATGGTTGGAGTTGAACAAACAGAAATGATTATTGCGGCGATTTCATTGGCTATCGGTATAGGGATACAAAATTTCCCTGAAGGTTTTGCAGTTGCAATGCCACTTCGTAGACAAGGAGTAAGTCGTTTTAAAAGTTTTTGGTACGGGCAAATGTCAGCAATTGTAGAGCCCATGGCAGCCGTTTTAGGAGCGGTGGCTGTATCGTTTTTTACACCAATTTTACCATATGCTTTAGCATTTGCTGCAGGTGCAATGATTTTTGTGGTAGTAGAAGAAGTGATTCCGGAAACTCAAAGAGATAAATATACTGATATTGCTACACTGGGGTTTATCGGTGGATTTATAGTAATGATGTCGTTAGACGTAGGTTTAGGATAGAAGTAGGCTAAATTAAATAAGTATAAAATTATGATTCCTGTGAAAGTGGGAATCTTTTTTTTGGTAAATTGCTTGCTTAATTATATTATTATTTTGCTTCAAAATCCATCTGTTTTTCAAGTATATAACGCTTCAGCGGGTAGTGGTAAAACCTTTACTTTGGTAAAAGAATATTTAAAGGTGTTGCTACAATCTGAAGATATTTTTCGTTTTCAAAAAATATTAGCAATTACGTTTACCAATAAAGCTGCTGGCGAAATGAAAGAACGTGTATTGCATAATTTGCAAGTTTTTTCAGAAGGAGAAAGCAATGATTTACTTGAAATTATTTTAGAAGAAACTTTACTAGATCGAATCGTTGTAAAAGAACGAAGCAAAAAAATATTAGACGAAATCCTTCGGAATTATGCTGCATTTTCAATTACTACGATTGATAGTTTTACACATAAAATAATCAAGAGCTTTGCTTACGATTTAGGGCTGCCGCTTAACTTTGAAGTTGAAATGGATGCGGGTTCGTTACTAAATGAGGCAGTAGATGTGCTCATTTCAAAAATAGGGACCGATGAAGCTTTAACAAAAATACTGATTGACTTTTCCCTCGATAAAGCAGATGACGATAAATCGTGGGATATTTCACGTGAACTAAACGAGTTTTCTAAAATTTTGTTGAATGAAGATGATACAAAGCATTTTCGAAAATTAGCCAATAAACAACTTGCTGATTTTACCAACTTAAAAGCGAAGTTGTCCAAGCATCAAAAAGAAATAAAAAAGCGTTGGAAAGAAATTGGTGAGGAAGCCTTAAAAATAATAGAAGGAATGCAACTGGCGCATAACGATTTTTATCGTTCAATGTTGCCTAATCATTTTGTAGCACTGGCTCAAAACCCAGAAAAAGCAAAGTTTTTCGACCAAAGTGCTCTTCGAGAAAGAATTGAAGAAAATAATTTTTATGCCAAGTCAAAATCAGATGATATAAAGACGGCTATTGAAGGAGTTTTGCCAGAACTCTTAAAGTTGTATACGGAGTCTGAACAAATGTATCAACAATTTTTAATGAATAATTTGGCTTTGAAAAGCCTTATTCCATTAGCGGTTTTAAATAACATCAACCAAGAACTTTCACATTTAAAAGAAGAGAATAATTTACGGTTAAACGCTGAGTTTAATCAGTTAATTTCTGATAATATTAAAGACCAACCAGCGCCATTTATTTATGAGCGAATAGGGCAGCGATTTATGCATTATTTTATTGATGAAATGCAAGATACGTCAATGCTGCAATGGCAAAATCTAATTCCGTTAATTGATAATGCGTTGGCGCAAGAAAATAGTAATTTACTATTAGTAGGTGATGGTAAACAGGCAATTTACCGCTGGCGAGGAGGAAAATCTGAGCAGTTTATAGGATTAGGGTCAGAGAAAGACAATCCGTTTCATGTTCCAAAAGTAGTAAAAACCTTAGAAACCAATTTTAGAAGTTATGCTGAGGTAATTAATTTTAACAATCAGTTTTTTCAACATACAGCAAACTTCTTACAAAATGAATCGTATAAACAATTGTTTGTTGATGGAAACAAACAGCTAGAGAATGCAAAAAAAGGAGGATTTGTATCACTTACTTTTTTAGATAAAGAAGAAGATAAAGAAGAGGAGTTGATAAAATATCCGAAGAAGATTTTGGAGATTGTAAAGAATCTTTCAGCTCAATTTTCATTGAATGAGATATGTATTTTAGTTCGTAAAAAGAAAGATGGAATAGCTGTGGCAAATTACTTGTCAGAAAACGGAATTGATATTATTTCTTCAGAAACTTTATTGCTAGAAAACAGTTCAAAGGTTAACTTTATTATGAATGTCTTGCAAGTCATTCAACACCCAAATGATAAAGAAACTTGTTTAGAAATACTGTATTTTTTACATGAGCATTTAAAGGCTGTTGAAGATAAACATTCGTTTATTGCATTAATGATACATCAACCAAACGAAACAATTTTTCAACAGTTGAAAAACTATGGAGCTTTCTTTGAGTTGTCAACCTTTCATCAGCTGCCTTTTTATGAGAAAATAGAAGAAATTATTCGAGGTTTTCAATTAGTTACTTCTTCAGATGCATATGTGCAGTTTTTTTTAGATGTTGTATTGGAACAGCAAAGAAAGGGCACAAGTGTTCAAGAGTTTTTAGATTTTTGGTCAGAAAAAAAAGACAAGTTAAGTATTGTAGCTCCAGAAAGTGGAAATGCAGTGCAGGTTATGACGATTCATAAATCAAAAGGATTGGAATTTCCAGTAGTGGTTTTTCCATATGATTTAGATGTGTATAGACAAGTAAATCCTAAAGTTTGGTTAGATGAATTACCTGAGAGTTTTGATGACTTTAAAGAATTATTCGTTCCCTTTAATAAAGATTTGAATTATGTGAATGATAGAGGTTCCGAGATTTACCAGCAACAAAGAGAAGAATTAGAGTTAGATAATTTTAACTTGCTATATGTAGCGCTAACCAGGGCTGTGGAGCAATTATATGTTGTTACAGAAAAGAAAATATCGTCTAAAGGAGAAGAAAATACTAACTTTTATTCTGGAGTTTTTATCAATTATTTAAAAGCTCAAGGTTTATGGGAAGAAGAACAGTTAGAGTATACTATTGGAAATCCTGAAAGAATGAGTGAACGTAAGGAAAATGTGAATGCTGCAGAAATTCAAGAAATGTTTATTTCTACACCATGGCAAGAACATAACATTCATATGTTGGCGAGTGCCTCTAAATTATGGGATACTGAACAGGGAAAAGCAATAGAATTTGGTAATTTGGTTCATGAAATGATGGCTAACATCATCACAAAAAAAGATGTAGAAAAAGTTGTGTTTCAATATGAACAACAAGGAATACTTCCACAGGAGAAATCAGCCGAAGTAATAAAAGATATTCAGCAAATCGTAAACCATCCAGAGTTGGAAAAATATTATTCAGATAATGTTAAGGTCTTCAATGAACGTGAAATTGTAGATGTTGATAACCAAATTATAATTCCCGACAGGTTAGTTTTTGATTCAGAAAATCAAATTACAATTATTGATTATAAAACAGGAAAACCGTCTAAAGCATATCATCAACAATTGTTGAAATACGAAAGAGTGTTACAAACAATGAATTTTAAGGTCCAAAAAAAACTGCTTGTATATATTGATGAAGAAATTTTGGTTGAAGAAGTTTAAAAACTAACTTTGACCTTTTTATAGCAAACAACTTTCAAACATAAATTATGTACGGAAAAATAAAAGAACAATTACAACAAGAAATCCAGGATATTAAAGATGCTGGATTGTATAAATCAGAACGTATCATTACCTCGTCTCAAGATGCAGTGATAAAAATTTCTACAGGAGAAGAAGTAATTAACTTTTGTGCTAATAATTATTTAGGGCTATCAAATAACCCAGAAGTAATTCAGGCAGCAAAAGATACTATGGATACACACGGCTTTGGAATGTCATCAGTACGCTTTATCTGTGGTACGCAAGATATCCATAAGCAATTAGAACAAAAGATAGCTGATTTTTATACCACAGAAGATACCATATTATATGCAGCAGCTTTTGATGCAAACGGAGGTGTTTTTGAACCACTTTTAACAAGTGAAGATGCAATTATTTCTGATAGTTTAAACCATGCTTCTATTATAGATGGAGTGCGTTTGTGTAAAGCGGCTCGTTATCGTTATAATAATAATGATATGGCATCATTAGAAGAGCAGTTAATCGAAGCAAACAAGCACAACCACCGTTTCAAAATTATTGTAACTGATGGTGTTTTCTCTATGGACGGAATTGTAGCGAAGTTAGATGATATTTGTGATTTAGCAGATAAGTATGACGCTATGGTAATGGTTGATGAATGTCATGCAGCTGGGTTTATTGGAAAAACAGGACGTGGAACTGTAGAATTGAAAAATGTAATGGATCGTGTAGATATTGTTACAGGAACCTTAGGTAAAGCACTTGGAGGAGCTATGGGAGGATATACTACAGGTAAAAAAGAGATTATTGAAATTTTACGTCAACGTTCACGTCCGTATTTATTTTCAAACTCATTAGCGCCAGCAATTGTAGGAGCTTCATTAAAAGTATTTGATTTATTATCTAATGATACTACATTACGTGATAAATTAGAATGGAATACCAATTATTTTCGTAGTGAAATGGAAAAAGCAGGTTTTGATTTAGTAGGAGCTGATGCTGCAATTGTACCAGTAATGTTGTATGATGCAAAATTATCACAAGTAATGGCAAACAAACTATTAGAAGAAGGTATTTATGTAATAGGATTCTTTTATCCAGTCGTGCCAAAAGAACAAGCAAGAATTCGAGTTCAGTTATCAGCAGCTCATGAAAAAGAGCATTTAGATAAGGCAATAAAAGCATTTATTAAGGTTGGAAAAGAGCTAAAAGTCATATAAATTAGTTGCTCAAAAACTTGCATTTGTTGTAAGTTTTTGTAGATTTGTTTTTGTAAATAAGTTTTAACAACTTACATTTGCGTAATATATAAACGAACTTTTAATTTAAATTTTTAATAATGAAACAATTAAAATTAGCTGTGATGGCTTTATTTGCGTTTGCTGCTGTAAACGTAAGCGCACAGGATTCAGACAACCCTTGGGCGGTTGGTTTCGGGGTTAATGCAGTAGACATTAGAGTCCCTTCTAAATTTGGAGATTATGCTAAAGATTATATCGGTACTAGTGACTGGAATATCTTACCATCAATTTCAAGAGTATCTGTTGATAGATATTTAAATGATGGATTCTCTTTACAGTTAGCTGGATCTTTAAACAAAATTGAAACTGTTTATACAGAGAATGATTCAGATATGCTTTACTGGGCAATTGATGCTAATGTAAAGTATGATATGAACAATTTATTTGGTAACACTGGTTGGTGGGATCCTTATGTATATGTTGGTGGAGGTTATACTTCTATTGACGATGAAGGAGAAGGTATGTTAAACGTTGGAGCTGGATTTAATGTTTGGTTTAACGATAACTTAGGAATGAATTTCCAAACAGGAGGGAAGAAAGAATTTGCTGATAAAGTTAAAGATCACTTCCAACACTCAATCGGTTTAGTATTCAAATTCGGAGGAAAAGATACTGACGGAGATGGAGTATACGATAAAGAAGATGCATGTCCAGAAGTTGCTGGTTTAAAAGAATTCAACGGATGTCCTGATACTGACGGAGACGGAATCAAAGATTCTGACGATGCATGTCCAGAAGTTGCTGGTTTAGCTGCTTTAAACGGATGTCCTGATGCTGATGGAGATGGTATCGCTGATAAAGATGATGCTTGTCCAACTGAAAAAGGAACTAAAGCTAACAACGGATGTCCTGATGCTGACGGAGACGGTGTTGTAGATGGAAAAGATAAGTGTCCTAACACTGCTGGTCCAGCTGCTAACAACGGATGTCCTTGGCCAGATACTGACGGAGACGGAGTATTAGACAAAGATGATAAGTGTCCAAACGAAGCAGGTGTAGCATCTAACAACGGATGTCCTGAAGTAGTAATCAAAGAAGAAGCTGTTAAGCAATTAAATGAATTTGCAAGAGCTATCTACTTTAACTCAGGTAAATCTACTTTCAGAACTGGTACTACTGGTAAATTAGATTTAATCGCAGGAATTATGAAAGAGTATCCTAAAGCTAACTTTAGCATCCAAGGACACACTGATAGTTCAGGATCTAATTCTTTAAACCAAAAATTATCAGAAAAAAGAGCTAAAGCTGTTTTAGACTACTTAGTAGCTAAAGGAGGAATCGCTGCTGATAGATTAACTTCTGCAGGTTTTGGAGAAGATTATCCAATCGCTGATAACAAAACTAGAGCTGGTAGAGCTGAAAACAGACGTGTTGAGATTAAATTAGTAAAATAATTTAATTACAATTATAACATCAATAAAGGCCTCACATTAGTGAGGCTTTTTTTTATGGAAAAATACGTCGAAAGGTTTTTTAAATTCCACTAAAAAAATTACCTTTGCACCTTGAAAAAATGAGTTAAAACTCATATAGTAAATAATATAACTTTAATTACATATAGTAATGTCTACAATAACAGGTAAAGTTTCTCAAATTATTGGTCCAGTAATCGATGTTGAGTTTAATACAGAAAACGCTGAATTGCCAAAGATTTATGATTCATTAGAAATTAAAAAAGCAGACGGTTCAACTTTAGTTTTAGAAGTTCAACAACATATTGGTGAAGATACAGTTCGTACTATTTCTATGGATGCAACTGATGGTTTACAAAGAGGGCAAGAAGTAATTGCTACTGGTAACCCAATTCAAATGCCAATAGGTAGCGATATCTACGGTCGTTTATTTAATGTAACAGGTGATGCAATTGATGGATTAGGAAATTTACCTAAAGAAGGTGAAGCTGGTTTACCAATTCACCGTCAAGCACCAAAGTTTGAAGAGTTATCAACTTCTACCGAAGTATTATTTACAGGAATTAAAGTAATCGATTTAATTGAACCTTACGCTAAAGGAGGTAAAATTGGATTATTTGGAGGAGCAGGAGTAGGAAAAACAGTATTAATTCAGGAGTTAATTAACAACATTGCAAAAGGACACGGAGGTTTATCTGTATTTGCAGGAGTTGGAGAAAGAACTCGTGAAGGAAACGATTTATTACGTGAGATGTTAGAATCTGGAATTATCAAATATGGTGATGATTTCATGCACTCTATGGAAGATGGAGGATGGGATTTATCAAAAGTTGATAAAGCTGGAATGAGAGATTCTAAAGCAACTTTCGTATTCGGTCAGATGAATGAGCCACCAGGAGCACGTGCTCGTGTAGCTTTATCTGGATTAACAATTGCTGAGTATTTCCGTGACGGAGCTGGTGAAGCACAAGGAAAAGACGTACTATTCTTCGTTGATAATATCTTCCGTTTTACACAAGCAGGTTCTGAGGTATCGGCTTTATTAGGTCGTATGCCATCTGCGGTAGGTTACCAACCAACATTAGCAACAGAGATGGGAGCAATGCAAGAGCGTATTACTTCTACTAAAAAAGGATCTATTACATCTGTACAAGCGGTTTATGTACCTGCGGATGATTTAACGGATCCAGCACCAGCAACAACGTTTGCTCACTTAGATGCTACAACTGTATTATCTCGTAAGATTGCTGAGTTAGGTATTTACCCAGCGGTAGATCCATTAGATTCTACTTCAAGAATTTTAACAGCTGATATTTTAGGAGATGAGCACTATAACTGTGCACAAAGAGTAAAAGAAATTTTACAACGTTATAAAGAGTTACAAGATATTATCGCAATTTTAGGTATGGAAGAATTATCTGAAGAAGATAAATTAGTAGTTCACAGAGCACGTCGTGTACAACGTTTCTTATCTCAACCATTCCACGTAGCAGAACAGTTTACAGGAATTCCAGGAGTATTAGTAGATATTAAAGATACTATTAAAGGATTCAACATGATTATGGATGGTGAATTAGATAAGTATCCTGAAGCAGCATTCAACTTAAAAGGGTCAATTCAAGAAGCAATTGATGCTGGAGAAAAAATGTTAGCAGAAGCGTAATTAATTGCCTTAAGCAAAAGCTTAAAGCCCTAAAGCATTAAAATATGTATTTAGAAATTGTAACACCAGAAGCTATTTTATTTTCATCAGAAGTTGATTCTGTAGCAGTACCAGGTGTAAATGGAGAATTTCAGATGTTAAATAATCACGCACCAGTGGTGTCTATTTTAACTGAAGGAAGAATAAAAGTGCATGTACATACTCAAAATCATTTAGTTTTTGATGATTTACATGGAAGCATTGAAAGATTACCAGAAGATGATAAAGTATTAACTTTAAAAATCAAATCAGGAACTCTTGAAATGAAAGATAATAAAGTGATTATTCTTGCAGACTAATGCATTTTATATAAAATAAAAAGCAACCAAATTTGGTTGCTTTTTTTTATTCAATAAAGTATAGCACATTGAATTTAACTATCTTTGCAGTGATGAATGGAATATTTTTATTTATTGGAGGACCAGAGATTTTTGTAATCTTATTAATCGTAGTCATGTTGTTTGGAGCTGATAAAATTCCTGAAATAGCAAGAGGATTAGGAAAAGGAATGCGTCAAATTAAAGATGCAACAAACGATATTAAAAGAGAGATTAATGAAAGTGCAAAAAATCAAGGTATAGACACAGACTTTGTTAAAGATATAAACAACGAAATTAACGAAGTAAAAGATAATATTGACGATTTTACAGGCCCTATAAAAAGAAGCCGTTAAATCAAATAAAATTGACGTAGTACATAAGAACTATGTCAATTTTATTTTTGTAGTATTCTTAACTTGCTTCATTACAAATGAGCTCTGAATATTTGATATTATTTCCAATTGTGATAGTTTTTTTAGTACAAAATCCTGATATTCATTCATGTCTTTTAAAACAACTTTTAATAAGAAGTCATAAACACCAGCTATGTAAGAGACTTCTACGATTTCATCTATTTTAGACATATATTCTTCAAACTCTTTAAAAGCACTTTCTTGATGTTTTACTAAGGTGACTTGACAATAAACAATTAAACTTTTGTCAATTGTTTCTAAGTTTACTAAAGCAACATATTTATCTATTATTCCGTTAGCTTCCATCTTCTTTACACGCTCATGAGTAGGCGTTATAGATAGATTTACTTTGTTGGCTAGTTGTTTTATAGATTGCTTACAGTCTTTTTGTAGTTCTTCTAAAAGTTTTTTATCTACACTATCTAGTTGATGCATGGTATGTTTTTCTGTTTTAAAGTGATTTTTAGAAATTAAATAGAAATTTAATCTTTTTAAAATTTAAAAATAGGTGTTTTTTCTTTAATGATAGTGTTAATGTAGTTTTTTATACTTTAATAATATATTTGTTAAGTGATTTAATACTATTTAAAAACAGGTAATTATGAGTAGAATAAAAGAAATTTATGACAGAATTAGTGAGGCTTCATCTAATTTTTTAGGATACCCTTTAGCAAAGGATTTCAATTATAGTGAATTTGCACCTTTTTTAAATGTATGTATTAATAATGTAGGTGACCCAGAATCTCCTTCAACATTATCTATTGACACCAAAGATATAGAGCGAGAAGTAGTTAGTTTTTTTGCTGATATATTATCATCTTCAACTAATGATGTATGGGGATATGTTACGAATGGAGGAACAGAAGGAAATCTATATGGTCTGTATTTAGCACGTGAGAGTTTTAATAACCCAGTAGTTTATTATAGTGAGTCTACACATTATAGTGTTAAAAAGAATTTACACTTATTAAATTTAAAGAATATAGTTGTTAGAAGTCAAGATAATGGAGAAATGGATTATGAAGATTTAGAGAATCTTATAACATTACATAGAGATAAACCAGCGGTTTTCTTCTTGAATATTGGAACTACCATGACAGAAGCTGTTGATGATTTAGATAGAATTAAAGTAATTATTAAAAAGTATGCTATCAAAGATTATTATATTCATTGTGATGCTGCTTTTTTAGGATGTATAGCTCCTTTTGTTAATCCGAAACCTAAATTTGACTTTGCTGAAGGTATTGATAGTATTTCTATATCTGGACATAAGTTTATTGGTGGACCAATACCATGTGGAATAGTTTTAGCAAAAAGAAAGCATAGAGATAGAATTGTAAATTCTGTTTCGTATGTTGGAACTTTAGATACAACTATTACAGGATCAAGAAATGGATTGACACCTTTATTGTTGTGGGCTTTTATAGAAAAGCACGGAAAAGAAGGATTAATTTCAAGAGCAAAAAAGGCACAAGAGTTAGCAGCATATACAGAACAAAAATTAAATGGAATAGGAGTAAAAGCATGGAGAAATAACGAAGCGCTAACAGTTGTATTAGATAAACCTTCAGATGTTTTGTGTAAAAAGTACCAGTTAGCTTCAGAAAATGATATAGCGCATATTATATGTGTTCCGGGAACTGAAAAATGGCAAATAGATGCTTTTATTGAAGACTATGCAAAAGAGTTGTTTATTGCTGAAAGATTAACTCATAATTAAATCGATATTACATCCGTAAAGTTAAAAAGCAAACCTTAAGGTTTGCTTTTTAACTTTTATATAACTCTACTTATTGTTAATCCGTCTCGTATGGGTAGTAAAACCGTTTCTAAACGATTATCTTCATTTAAAAGTCTGTTATATTCAAGAAGTACTTTTGTGTCTATATCTTTAGGATCTAGCTCTTCAATTACTTTACCACTCCAAAGTACATTATCAGATAAAATGATACCTCCTTTATTCATTTTTTCAATGATTAAATGAAAATAATTCACATAATTAGATTTATCGGCATCAATAAATACCAAATCAAATTTAGTGTTAATTGTAGGAATGATATCTATGGCATTTCCAACATATTGAGTTATTTGATCTTTGTATTCCGATTTTTGAAAATATTTGTGTTGCAATTCTTCCAATTCCTCATTTTTATCAATCGTATGAATCATTCCATTTTTTGAAAGCCCTTCAGCTAAACATAAGGCAGAATACCCTGTGTAAGTACCAATCTCTAAAATTGATGTGGGTTGTGCTAATTTAGAAATCATTGATAAAACCCTACCTTGAAAAGCACCACTTAGCATACGCGGATTTAATACTTTTTGCCAAGTTTCTCTACTTAACTCCTGTAGTAGTTTAGGTTCAGCTTGAGAATGCTGAACAACATAATTATCTAGTTTTTCTGGTAAAAAGTGCATATGATTATTTTTTCTGGAGCAAAATTAAAAAAACGGAATTTATCGCTACAATAAATTCCGTTTCAATCTAACAAAAAATCAAAAATTGGTTATAAAAACCAAACTTGTTAATTAAAGTTATTTAATTGTTCTTTTAAATCCTCTTTTTCTTTTTTAGAGAAACAAGGGTTATTTTTTTTACAATCGTCTGATTTTAATTTTAAAATATCAGATATTTTTCTGTTTTGTTTAGAGTATAAAATACAAATTTTACAAACTAGTAAATGCCAACTAAGTTGCATTCTTTCATATACTGATGCCTCACCATATTGACTTTTATCACAAATAGTAGTGGCTTCATCACATGTAATTTTAAAAAATTTAAACATCTTTTTACTTATTAAACCAGTTTTGCTCCATACAATTTCTTAGTTGTGTTCTTGCTCTATGTATCATTACCCATAGGTTTGACGGAGTAATATTTAGTTCCTTACAAATATCTTCTGTTTCAAATTGTTGAATAGTTTTCATTTTAAAAACCATTGCATATTTTTCAGGAAGACTATCAATACATTTATCTAGCTGATTTTTAAGTTCTTCATTTTCAATGTTCTTTTCAGCTTCATTGTTCCATGATTGAGGAACACGTTCTTCAATCCAATTTCCTTCGTTATCACCACTATCATAAAAGTTCATTCTAATTTCAGCTTGTCCTTTTTTAGAATTTATTTTTCGATAATAATCGATAATCTTTCTTTTTAAAATTGAAACCAACCAAGTTCTTTCGCTAGATTTTCCTTCAAAATTCTTTGCAGATTTTAATCCAGCAAAAAAGGTTTCCTGTACCAAATCTTTAGCAATATTTGAATTATTTACACGAGCAATGGCGTAATTAAACAAGTAGTCAGCATAGTTGTCTACCCATTTATCAGGAAATAAAATATTTGGAGGATTCGATTGGCTCATTTTTTCAAAGATAGGTTATTTTTTAATGAATGGGCTAACATAAATTCTACTCAATCCATTAGGATTTGTATTTAAATATTCTTGAAACTCTGACAAAGTCATTTTTTTAGGAAGTACTTTAGGAATAGATGAAGTACTGGAAGTAAAATACAGTGTGTTAGTTTGTAGATCGACAAATGGGCAGTAATCTAGTTTATTAGAGTTAATATTTGTTAAATGAGTAGCAGGTAGCCATTCGTTATTACTTCCTTTTTTACTGATGTACAAATCGCCTCTTCCTAAATCATCTTTTCTACCATAAGAAGTAAAAATGATGAAACCTTCATCAGGAGCTACAAAGGCATTAAATTCATATTTGTCTGAATTCACTCCAGAACTTAGCGGAGTTGGTTTTGTGTACTCTCCATTAACTAATCTACTAACATAAATATCTTCTTTTCCTGTGGTGTTGTTTTTGTATTCTGCAGTGAAAAATAAATCACCTTTTTCGGTTACTGAAGGATAAAATTCATCAGCATTTGTATTTACTGTAGTTCCAATATTTATGGGTTCTGACCATTTATCATTCAAAGAGTTTCTGGTTACATACCATATATCCATGTTATTTTTTACTTCTCCAGAGTTGTTGTCTTTCCTGTTAGAAGCAAAAAAAAGTTGTAATCCGTTAGGAGAAAGGAAAGGCTCTAAGTCTTTATACTGTCCAGAAAAACTAACCACTTCAGGTTTTTGCCATTTTCCATTTATTTTTTTTGAATAAGCTATAAATGAATATTCTTTTAAGTAGCTTTCTATAGTAAAGTAAAATTCATCTTGATTTTTACTCATTGAAAAATCTCTGACATTTGGTAAACCACTAAATAATTCTGGATGAAACAATTTAGACTCTTGAGCAAAACTGAAACAAGAAAAAAGTAAGAAAAGTAAATTAAGCTTTTTCATATAGTTATTGTTTATTGGCTTCACAATCACCTCTACGTCTCATATCTACTAAATAGATGATTTCCCATTTACCATTATTGTTAAAAAGTTGAAATGAATTGGCTCCACAATGACTAAAATTATTGTTTAAGTAAAATTCATAAGGAGTCCATACAGAAGCTAAATTTCCATCAATTTTTATATCCCACGATTTTAGTTTTTCTAAATAAGTGTGTTCAGGTTTTTTATTAGCAATACTAGTTAGTAATTTGTTTTTACTTTCAGTGACTAATACATTTTTACCTTCTTTATTGGTAAATGTAGTTTGAATAGTAATTGTTGGGTGTAAAGTAGTGTTTACAATCGAACTGTCTCCTTTATGCAAGCCTTCAAAAAAGGTTTCAATGGTGTTTTTTATAGCTTTCTTTTGAAGATCTTCTTGAGCGTTTACAACAGTAGAAAGTACAAAAACAATAAGTAAAGTGAATATTTTTTGCATTTTAGTTTGATTTAGTAAAGTAAAGCTATTAAAAAAATAGAGGGCGATAATTTAATTAACAGAAGATTAACGGCATTAAAAAAAAGGAATTAAAAAGGTTATGAAAATGTAATAAATAAAACCAGTGAATAATTGTGTATTTTTACAATCTATAAAACAAAAGAAATGTCAGTAGCAAAAAAACAATATAAAAGAATTACTACAAAGTCTCTTGTTGAGATGAAAGCCAACGGAGAAAAAATTTCTATGCTTACAGCATACGATTATACCATGGCAAAAATTGTTGATGGCGCAGGAATTGATGTGATTTTGGTTGGTGATTCTGCATCAAATGTAATGGCAGGTCATGAAACTACATTGCCTATTACTTTAGATCAAATGATTTACCATGCAAGTTCTGTTGTAAGAGGAATAGATCGTTGTTTGGTAGTGGTTGATTTACCTTTTGGTAGCTATCAGTCAGATCCTAAAGAAGCATTACGTTCTGCTATTCGAATTATGAAAGAAAGTGGAGCGCATTCGATTAAATTAGAAGGAGGAAAAGAAATAAAAGATTCTATTAAGCGAATTTTAAATGCTGGCATTCCAGTAATGGGGCACTTAGGATTAACTCCACAATCTATTTATAAATTTGGAACTTATACAGTAAGAGCAAAAGAAGAAGAAGAAGCAGAAAAATTAATGCAAGATGCTTTAATGTTAGAAAGATTAGGATGTTTTGCAATAGTACTTGAAAAAGTACCAGCTAAGTTGGCTCAAAAAGTAGCAGAAGCATTAACGATTCCTGTAATAGGAATTGGCGCTGGTGGTGGAGTAGATGGTCAAGTATTAGTGATGCATGATATGTTAGGAATGACACATGAGTTCAATCCACGTTTTTTACGTAGATATTTAGATTTACATACCGAAATGACAAATGCTTTTGAACAGTTTATAGCTGATGTAAAAAGCAAAGACTTTCCAAACGAAAACGAACAATATTAATTTAGATTATTGAATTTTTAGATAGTTAGATTATTCGATTTCTAGAAGTTAAGAGATGCATAGATACAAGGATTTTAAATTTTGGCAAATGAGTAGGTCTTTTTGTAAAGATATTTATTTGCTCACATCAAAATTTCCTGAAGATGAAAAGTATGGATTGGTATCTCAATTGAGAAGAGCTTCAGTATCTATTTCTTCAAATATAGCAGAAGGTTGCTCAAGAACATCCAATAAAGATTTTTCTAGGTTTTTGGTAATTGCACTAGGTTCGTGCTATGAGGTTGAAACTCAATTATTACTTAGTTACGATTTGGGTTTTATCTCTAAAACTGATTTAGAAAATTATACAGAAACTTTAATGAGTGTAGTGAAAATGATGTCTAAATTCAATTCAACATTAAGCTAAATATAACTATCAAAAATTCTAAATATCCAACAATCTAATAATCTATTTTAATGAAAATACTTCATTTAGATACAAACCATCCTTTACTATTAAAACAACTTCAAGAATTAGGTTTTGAAAATCACGAGGATTATACTTCTACTAAATCAGAAATTGAAGCAAAAATTAATGAGTACGATGGAATTATAATTCGTAGTCGTTTTACAATTGATAAGCAGTTTTTAGACAAAGCAACAAACTTGAAGTTTATTGGAAGAGTAGGTGCTGGTTTAGAAAATATTGATTGTGAGTATGCTGAAAAGAAAGGAGTGACACTTATTTCTGCTCCAGAAGGAAATCGAAATGCAGTAGGAGAACATACCTTAGGAATGCTACTTTCTCTTTTTAACAAGTTGAATAAGGCTGATAAAGAAGTACGAGAAGGTAAATGGTTACGAGAAGAAAATAGAGGTCTTGAACTGGATGGAAAAACAGTTGGAATAATTGGTTATGGTAATATGGGTAAGGCTTTTGCTAAAAAACTCAGAGGATTTGATGTAGAAGTAATCTGTTACGATATTAAACCAGATGTAGGTGATGAAAATACTCAACAAGTTTCTCTAGAAGAACTTCAAAAAAGAACTGATATTTTAAGTTTACACACCCCACAAACAGAACTTACCATGAAAATGGTGAATTCAGACTTTATTAATGGTTTTTTAAAACCATTTTGGTTGCTTAATACAGCTAGAGGAAAATCTGTAGTAACGAAAGATTTGGTTGAGGCTTTACAGTCAGGAAAAGTACTAGGAGCAGGATTGGATGTATTAGAATACGAGAAAAAATCGTTCGAAAATCTGTTTTCTGATCAAGAAATGCCAGAAGCTTTTAAATATTTAATCAATGCTGAAAATGTGTTGCTTTCTCCTCATGTAGCAGGTTGGACAATAGAAAGTAAAGAGAAGTTGGCTCAAACTATTGTAGATAAAATCAAAGAGAAATTTTGCTAACTTGTAGCTTCAAATTCATGACACATGAAATATGAAGCATCTACAGTAGAAGAATATATTTCTCAAATTCCTGAAGAACGTCAAGAGGTAATAAAAAAATTACGAAATATAATTAAGAAAAACTTACCTGAAGGTTTTGAAGAAGGAATCAATTATAATATGATTGGGTATTATGTTCCTCATTCAAAATATCCTGATGGCTATCATTGTGATCCTAAACTTCCGTTGCCTTTTATGAATTTAGCTTCACAAAAAAACTCAATCAACCTATATCATAGTGGGATTTATGCTGAAAAAGAGTTACATGATTGGTTTGTAGTAGAATATCCTAAATATTCAAAAAGAAAATTAGACATGGGTAAAAGTTGTATTCGTTTTAAAAAGATGGATGATATACCATATGAATTAATTGCTGAACTTTGCACTAAAATGACTGTAGATAAATGGATTTCAATTTATGAATCAGCTGTAAAAAAGAAATAAAATGAAGAAAAAAGGTAAAGTAATAGGTATAGGAGGAGTTTTCTTTAAAACAGAAGACCCGAAAGCAACAAAAGATTGGTATAAAAATAATCTAGGTTTTAATACTGATGATTGGGGTTGTACGTTTTGGTGGAAAGACAATGAAGATAAAAAAGCTTCTACACAATGGAGTCCGTTTGCAAAAGACACGAACTATTTTGAGCCATCAAAAAAAGATTTTATGTTTAACTATCGAGTAGAAAATTTAGTTGAGTTATTAGAAGATCTTAAGAAAAAGGGAGTTACGGTAATTGATAAAATAGAAGAGTATGATTATGGGAAATTTGGTTGGATTTTAGATTTAGATGGAAATAAAATTGAGTTATGGGAACCAAAAGACGAAGCTTTTTTATAAATTTAGCACCGTCTAATAAATTAAAAATTAAAAAAATGGATGTAATTGATGAAAACGGGAACACAGTTCCTAATCAAGAAAGTAAACGAGTGTTAGCAGGTGTTTTAGGTATCATTTTGGGAGCTTTTGGAGTTCATAAGTTTGTATTAGGATACACTAAAGAAGGTGTAATAATGTTACTAATAACTATTTTAACTTGTGGTATGGGAGCTTTTATAAGTAGTATCATTGGTTTGATAGAAGGAATTATGTACTTAACAAAATCAGACCAAGAGTTTGTAGAAACATATCAGGTTAACCACAAAGGTTGGTTCTAAACATTCTTTTTTAATTCTATACTATGTCTGAAAATAAGAACACGAATAATGGCTTAAATAAAGGGTTAGACAAAGCTAAAGAAGTTATGGATAACATAACAGAAGAAGCAAGTAGTTTAGCTGGAGAAGCAGGTGAGCATATTGTAGATATAGTAGAAGATGTAAAAGAAAAAGTTGAAGAAATTATTTCCGATGAATCAATTCAAAAAGCTAAGAAAAAGGCGAACGAATTAACAAATGAAGCTAAAGAAGTACTAGATGATATAACTGAAAAAGCTTCAGAAGTTGCAGGAGAAGCTAGTGAACACCTTGTTGATTTTGCAGAAGATGCTAAAGAAGAATTTCAAGAAACTAAAACCAAAACAAAAAGTTTGTTTCAACGACTTTTTGGAAAGAAATAATAAAAAAGCGCCTATTAGGCGCTTTTTTTATGAAGCAATATTATTTGCTTTATTTGTTTTAATAATGGCTTGTTCGTTTTTCCAATCAATCCATTTTTGACCTTTAATACGACGCATTACATTATCTATTGTGCGCATAATAAATACATTATAAACAGCTTTTCCTAAGTTTTTAGGATTACGAGCAATAGCACGTAAACTCATTGAAAAACCAGGGGTAACATAGCGCATGTAGTGCCAATATCCTTCAGGCATATACAAAACATTTCCATGTTCTAATTCAGCAACATAACCTTTGGCATTTTTTAGTGCAGGCCACTTGTCAAAATCAGGATCGTTAAAATCAATGTCTTCACGAGTAATTAACGAATGCGGAATTTTGTATAAGTATTTGTTTTGTTTTTGATCGAATAAAATACATTTCTTTTTTCCTTCAAAGTGAAAGTGAAAGATGTTAGCTAAGTCAATATCATAGTGCATGAACGTATACGAATCACGTCCACCAAAAAATAACATTGGTAAGCCTTTCATTAAGCTTAAACCAAAATCAGGAAATTTAAAATCTTTTTGTAATTGAGGTACTTCCTTTAAAATATTCCATAAGAAAATTCTAAATTTAGTAGGTTCTCGCCTTAACAAATCAACATACTCACTCATTTTCATGGTAGCATGAGGTTCGTTAAAACCATCTTTATAATCAACAGGTCTATCATCGTATAAAGGTACCGTTTTATCACCTGCTATTTCTTTCATATAATCTAAAGACCATTTAGAATATGCTGGCCAATCTTCAATAAAACGTTCGATAACCACAGGTTTTTGCGGTTTAAAATAATTCTTGATAAAGTCTTCCTTGGTAATTGTTTCGACTCTTTCAATTTGAGAAAGATTTAATCCCATAACATGTTGTTTAAAGGAGCAAAGTTAAGAAATCGTTACGACACTTTATTCTTAAATTTTTGGTATATTAAAGTTAATACAATGATTGAATTCTTTGAGGTTTTTTGGAGGTTATTATAGATGATGGTAAAGATTTAAAATCTATCGAAAACTGAAATAATTAGTTAAAAGTTTATTCTAAAACTTAAGTTTGGAGTAAATGGTAACGAATAAGTATTTACTTTTCTAACATTAGTTTCGCTGTTGTTATCTATAACATAGTAAGTGTTTATACTATTCTTTCTGTTAGTAATGTTAGTAAAACCAACTCTAACTGTTGATTTAATATTATTAGAAATATTGAATTGATAGCTTCCTGAAGCATTAACTCTAAAAAAGTTTCTTAATCTTTCTTTGTTAGGAGTGTCGTAGTTTACAACAGTTCTATCTCCATATTGTATAGTTTCGTTTCCTACTACAGGCGTCGTATATGGAGTTCCGTTTCGTAAAATTGTTCCAGCAGAGAGTCTAATCTTAGGGGTAATGCTGTAATTTAATGCAGCGCTTAAAGAATGGGTAATGTTTAAACTACTAGGAAATATGCTAGGAGAAAAAGTATTAAAAGTATAGTCGTTTTCTGCAAAAGTGTAGCTTAACCAAGTACTGATTTTTTTACTTTTTTTATTAATTAAGAATTCAACTCCCTTACTTTCATAACTACCAATAGAGTTTAATGTTTGCACATTGTTGTAAAAACCTTGATTAGCAGCCGTAATTCCATCAACAAATTTATAGAATCCAGTAAGATCTATTTGTAAGTTGTTTTTTGAAAATTCAGTACCAAAAGAAATTTGTTTACTTTTAATAATAGGGGTTTTATCATTATCAGCTAATACCCACCTTCTTTTTTCTATCCCTAAAAAATTATCTTGAAAATCTATTTTTTGGGTTGTTGTTTGATTTTTTAATTCTCCTTTTAATTTTAAATATAAGTTGTTAATTACTTTTTGTCTAACATTTATTCTAGGCTCAATTAAAAATTGATTAAAGTCATGGAAATAGTTAGCACGTAAACCCAAACGAGCATACGTGTTTTTCTTTTTATATTCTAGTTCAGAAAAAATAGCAGATTTAAGTAATACATCCTTAACTGATTTGGTATAAGAAGGAGCGTTTACAGTAGTTTTATTAGCAATTCCTATTTCGTTAAAAACAGCTCCATTTGTAAAATTTAAAATATCAGAAAATTGATATTTAGTAAGTAATTTTATTTCGGTTTCTAATACATTATTGAATTGTGTTTGCAGCTGATTAGAATCTATATTAAAATCTGAAGAGTTAATCGTGTATTCAGATAAAAAAGTAGATAATTCAGAAGAAAAACGATTATTCCAATTGGCTTTCCATGTAATATTAGCTCCTAAATTTTCTTGTTTTAGTAAGCTGTTTTCTTCAAAAGTTGTATTTTCAGAAGTATATTCTTCAGTATAGTCTAAGTTATTTTTAATGTTTATTAAATTAGCTCTTAAAGAGTGTTTGTTATTAATATCATATAAAACTTTAAAAGAATAATCGTAAAAGTAAAAGTTGGTAGTAGTCTTATGTTCTTTGTTTGAAGCAATAGAGTTTTCTTGAAAACTTCTATCAAAGTAATTGTTGTAAGTTGGTGTATTTAGTATATCGGTAAAAGATCGTCTTGCTGAAGCGTGAATTTCTAATTTATTAGAAATAGGAATGTGTATAAAAGCATCTCCGCTTAGTAAGTTAAAACCACCACCTCCAGAAAATCTACGTGTAATTTCATTGTCGGTCAGCATATTTACAGTACTAGAAACACCGTCGCTAAATTGTGAACTAGTACCGTTTTTTATTACAGTAGCTTTTTTAGTCAGATAGGGATTGTAGGCAGAAATCAATCCGAAAAAATGACCTGTGTGATACATTTTTATTCCATCCCACAGCATAAGGTTTTGATCGTTTGTACCCCCACGAACGTTAATGTTAGCGATACTTTCATTTACACTTTCAATACCAGGTAATACTTTTATAGTTTTTAAAATATCAGGTTCTATTAGTCCAGGAAGAATCCCAAATTTTTTAGAGTTTAATGTTGTACTTCCATCAATGTTTTTTTGTAACCCTGATGTTAAAAAATTAGGAATGATAATTTCTGAAAGTTCTTCTGAGAGTTCATTTAGGCTAATTTCTTTACACGGAGTTTCAAAAAGTTCTTTAACGGGCAAGGTAATCGAATTGTACCCGATATAAGAAATAGTTGCTGTTGTATTAATTGGTGTTTTCTTAAAAAAAAAATCGCCATTATCGTCTGTATTAGCTCCTATATTACCGTTGTTAATTATAATTGAAGCTAGGGTAAGTGGTTCAAGAGTTTGCGAGTCTATCACTTTTCCGCAGATGGTTATTTTCTTATCTAAAAAAGAAACTGTTATAAATCGATCGTTTAAAACTTTAAAATTAAATAACGTAGTACTATTTAGATAATCAATCACCTCGCTTAAAGACAAGTTTTTTTGGGGAGTAGTAATAACATTTCCTGTTAAATCATCATCAGAATAAGTAAATTTTACATCGTGTTGTTTTTCTATTTCAACCAAAAAACTTTTAAGCTCAATTTTGTTTTGTGCTTTTATAGTTAGTGAAAGGAGAAAAATAAAAACAAGGCTAAGTTTCTTACTTATCATATTTATAAATAGTAATTATTTTTCCTTCTATTTTGTACGATAATTGTAAAGGAATTGTAATTGCTTGAAGAGCGACATTTAAGTCGTTATGAGTAAAACCACCAGTGTAAAGCTGTTCAAGGTTTATATCTTTAGTTTTTACAGTATAATCGTATTGGTTTTGTAATTCGTCTAAAATCAGTTTAAGTGGCACACTTTTAAAATTCGACTCTTTTTGCAACCAAGACTTATTGGTAAGGTTAAAAGTGTTTAGAGTGTCTGTTTTTCCATTAATTACCTTAAATATATTCCCTTTCGCTAATTTAACTAAGGTGTCTTGGTATTGTACACTAACTAAACCTTCAAAAGTTTTTACTTCAAAATAGTTGGCTCTTTCTTTTACGTTAAATTGAGTTCCGAGTACGGTAACTTTTCCAATAGAAGTATTTACCGTAAATGATTTCCCTTTTTTTACTTTAAAGTAAGCCTCGCCTTTAAGGTGTATACTTCTATTATCTTCCCATTTCTTTTTGTTGAATGAAATAGTAGAATTAGCATTTAAAATTACTTCAGATTCATCTGGTAAATTAAATGTTTTTGTTTCTGCAAATTGTGTGTCATAGTTTGTAGTTCCATTAAAAAACAAGAAGTATGAAGAAACTAATAAAACTACTATTGTAGCAGCATATTGGTAAAATCTTTTATAATTGAATGAAACGACTTTTCCTTTTTTGGTAGTAGTCGCTTTTTTAAGTTCAAACTCCTTAAAGGTTTTGTCTACATCTATGGTTGGTGTTTCTATCTGAGAAGAGTAATGTGCTATTTTTTCAAGATTTTTGAAATTAGGGTCTTGTTTTAATAACGATAGTTCCTCTTCAGAGATTTCTCCGTTTAACCACTTTAGTATATATTTTTCATCTTTCATTTTTGTGCTTAACTAACTTTTAGACAATAAAGAAGTAAATTTCCCTACCCTTATAACAAATCTATTTTTGATCTCAGTTTTTTTAAGGCTGATGACATTCTTTTTTCTACTGCTTTTTGAGAAATATTTAATAATTCAGCTATTTCTCTATACTTTTTACCATCTATTCTATTCATTAAAAAAACCTCTCGTTCAGCTTCAGTTAAACCTTCAATTGCTTTTTTAAGTTTATGTTTAAACTCTTCTTCTTCTAATAAATATTCAGGACTTTGATTGTTAATATCAATATAAGGCGAGCTTTTAGCATAATTTAAAACAACCTTTTCATGTTTTAAACTGTTTAAAAAAAGGTTATTTACACTCGTAAATAAGTACGATTTGGCTTTGTCATATGATATTTCAGAACATTTTTCCCACATTTTTAAAAAAACTTCTTGTATCAAATCCAGAGCAGTATCTTTATCTCCCGATTTATAATGTGAGAAGTTAGTAATAAACTGAATATTAGATTTGTAGAATTCGTTAAAATCTTCTTCGTTACAAAGTGATTTTTTAGTCATGCAATTTGTTTTTTTGGGGAATTAAAAATAAAAAATCAAAAACAAAAGTAGGGTAAAATGTTTTATAGTTTTCTAAATGATAGAAACGTTCTAAAAATAAATAGAAATGTTTTAAAGATAAAAAGATAACAAAGGATAAAAATATTTAAAATGAAAACGATTAAATTATTAGGAGTATTTGCATTCATAGCCTTAGTTGGTTTTACTTCTTGTCAATCTGAAGAAAACGAACAAATAGGAATTAACCCTAACGCAATTACACCAACTTCAGAACTTGCAAAAAAAATTAAAAGAACAGGGATGAACGATGGGGCTAAAGATGATTTTTTAGATGGAAACTCATGTGCAGAATTAATATTCCCTATTGTTGCAACTGTAAATGGTCTTGAAATAACTATAAATAATGAAGCTGATTATGAACTAGCTGTAGAAATAATGGATGAGTTTAATGATGATGACGATACAGTAGCATTCAACTTTCCAATAACAGTAAAACTGAGTGATTATTCAGAAATAGTTATTTCATCGCAAGAAGAGTTTGAAGACTTAAATCAAGAATGTGATAATGCTTCTGATAATATGGAAAGCGCAATCTCTTGTGCAAAAGTAGATTTTCCAATTTCAATATTAACTTATGATGTTAATTTAGAACAAACAGGAACCGTAGTTGTAGAATCGGAACAACAATTATATGGTTTTGTAGATGATTTAGAAGAATCGGATAAATTATTTTCTATAAAATACCCAATAACAGTAACATTAAGTAACGGAACTTCTGTGCAAATTAATGACGATTCTGAATTTGAAGATGCACTAGAAGAGTGTACTGCTTATGAAGCAGAAGAAGAATTAGCAGAAGAAAAAGCAGAAGAAGTAGAAGGTATTGTTAGCAAAGCTACTTTTATAGTTGAAAGTTTTGTTACAGGAGGTGTAAATATAGCAGAAGATTTTACTGAATACACTATAGAATTTACAAACGAAGAAAAATTGATAGCAAGAAATACTGTTAATACAGCCTTAGAAAATATTGAAGGAGAATATGATGTAGATTCTGATACAAGAGTGCTTTTAGAGCTAGATTTTACAAATGAAACTGTGTTTAGTGCTTTAAATAATGAATGGGTTGTAACCGCTTATACAAGTAGTTTGTTAACATTACAAAGCAAAACAGATTCATCAATTATACTTGAGTTAAAGAAACTGTAGGTTAGTTTTCCCCTTAGTAGTTAATGTAATTTATGGCTATCGCAAATAAGTGATAGCCATAAAAACTTAAGATAAGTATAGAGTTTACTATTTCTATCTTTTTTAAATTTGTGGTATATTAAAGTTACTACAATGATTGAATTATCTGAATCTTTTTGGAATAATAAATATTTGAATGATAAAACAGGATGGGATTTAGGAGAAATTTCTAATCCATTAAAAGAATATTTTAATCAATTAAAAGATAAAAATATTCGGATTTTAATACCTGGTGGAGGGAATTCGTATGAAGCAGAGTATTTGTTCAGTTTAGGTTTCTCAAATGTTTTTGTGGTTGATATTGCTGAAGAACCTCTTAAGAGAATTCAAAAAAGAGTTCCTAATTTTCCTAAGGAAAATCTGATTCACGCTAACTTTTTTGAATTAGAAGGTGTTTTTGATTTAATTATAGAACAGACTTTTTTCTGTGCTATCAATCCAGAATTACGATCAGAATATGCACGAAAAGTAAGTGAATTGCTTACTGAAAAAGGGAAGTTAGTAGGATTGTTATTTGATGCTGAATTAAATGACGATCATCCACCTTTTGGTGGTAGTAAACAAGAATATGAGGAGTATTTTACTCCTTATTTCACAGTAACAATGGAGCCTTGTTGTAACTCGTCAGAAAGCAGACAAGGAATGGAATTATTTATAAAAATGATAAAAAAATAGCCATCAAGTACTTGATGGCTATTTTTTATGTTGTTACTTAGAATTAATTTCTTAAAGCTTTAGCTTCTTGCTTCTTTTGTTCGTTACGTTCAATTTTATGTTCAGGTCTTGTCCATTTTGGATTTTCACCTAAAGCTTCAAACTGAGAATCTTTAGCTTCAACCGATTCTCTTTGTTCGTGCTTAAAGAATGGTTTTTGTGTATTTAATCCTAATTCTTCAAACATTCTCATATCTTCATTAATATCAGGATTCGGAGTTGTTAATAATTTATCTCCAGCGAAAATAGAATTTGCTCCAGCAAAGAAACACATTGCTTGACCTTCTCTACTCATTTGTGTTCTACCTGCTGATAAACGTACTTGTGAGTCTGGCAATACAATACGAGCAGTTGCTACCATACGAACCATTTCAAAAATGTTTACAGGAGGTTGTTCTTCTAACGGAGTACCTTCAACAGCTACTAATGCGTTAATTGGTACAGATTCAGGGTGTGGAGAAAAACGAGTTAACGTTTCAAGCATTCCAGCTCTGTCTTCTAAAGATTCTCCCATACCAATAATTCCTCCAGAACAAACTGTTACATTGGTTTTACGTACATTTTCAATAGTATTAATTCTATCATCAAAAGAACGTGTAGAAATTACATCATCGTAATAATCTTCAGAAGTGTCAATATTATGATTGTAAGCATATAAACCAGCTTCCGCTAAACGTTTTGCTTGATTTTCAGTAACCATACCTAAGGTACAACAAACTTCCATGTCTAGTTTGTTAATAGTACGTACCATTTCTAACACTTGGTCAAATTCAGGGCCGTCTTTTACGTTTCTCCAAGCGGCTCCCATACAAACTCTTGATGATCCACCATCTTTAGCACGTAAAGCTTGTGCTTTAACTTGGTTTACAGTCATTAAATCATTTCCTTCAACATTGGTGTGATAACGTGCAGCTTGCGGGCAGTAACCACAGTCTTCAGAACATCCACCAGTTTTTATAGAAATTAATGTACTTACCTGTACGGTGTTTGGGTCGTGATATTTTCTATGTATAGTTGAAGCTTCGTACAAAAGCTCCATTAAAGGCTTATTGTATACCTCCAGAATTTCCTCTTTCGTCCAATCGTGTCTAATTTCAGTCATAAATTCGAGTTGTTTGTGGTGGTAAAAATAAAAAATTCCGCTTCGAAAGCGGAATTTTATGAGTCTTATTTTTCTTCGGAAGGAGAATCGTCTTGATCGACAACTTTTCCGTCACCATTCGGAAGTTCCTTTCCTTTTAAATAATCGGGTAATTGCATACCTGCCATATTGAACATTTCTTGCAGTGGCGGTACTGCATTGTACATTCCTGAAATAAAGTTAGATGTTGAGGTTTTTCCATCTTTTCCTCCTCCATTTTCCCAAACAGTAACTTTATCAATCTTAATGTTTTTAATAGCTTCTGATTGTAACTTTACCAATTCAGGTAATTTATCAGCAATTAATAATAAAGCAGCGTTTTGAGAGTCATTACCAGCGGCTTGAACTATTTGATCTAAACCAGCTGCTTGTTTGGTTAATACTTCGTATAAACCTTGAGCTTCTGCTTGTGCTTTGAATAAGATAGCATCTGCCTCACCTTTTGCTTTTCTACGAATTCTTTCAGCTTCTGCCTCTGCATCAATTTCTACTTTTCGTTTATCAATCTCAGCAGGAACGATTACATCTGCCATTTGTGAAGAACGTTCTCTTTCAGCTCTGGCAATTTCAGCTTCTTTCTCAGCAGCATACGATTCTTCTAAAGCTTTTGCTGATTGCACTTTTTCAGAAGCAATAGCTACTCTTTCAGCCTCAGCCTCTCTTTGACGACGTAATGAGTCAGAGTTTGCAACGGCAATTTTTGCGGTGTTTTCACCATCTACAGCTTTTGCATTAGCAGCAGCAACTTGAGTTCTTTCATCTTGTACTGCATTTGCTTCACCAATAGAACCGTCTCTATTTTTTTCAGCAACTGATTTACGTGCAGCGTTGATTGCATGCGCAGCAGCTTCTTTACCTAATGCTTCAATATATCCTGATTCGTCAACAATATCGGTAATGTTTACGTTGATTAATTTTAAACCAACCTTTTTTAATTCCGATTCAACACTTTGTGAAATGTTGGTTAAGAACTTATCTCTATCAGAGTTAATTTCTTCAATATCCATTGAAGCAACGACTAAACGTAATTGTCCAAAAATAATTTCTTTGGCTAATTCTTGAACATCGTTCATTGCTAAACCAAGTAAACGTTCGGCAGCATTTTGCATTACTCCAGGTTCGGTAGAAACCCCAATGGTAAAACGTGAAGGCACGTTTACACGAATATTTTGTTTAGAAAGTGCATTTACCAAGTTTACTTCGATAGAAATTGGTGTTAAGTCTAAAAACTCATAATCTTGAATTACAGGAAAGATAAATGCAGCACCACCATGAATACATTTCGCTGATTGTCCGCCACCAACTTTACCATACACTACTAAAATTCTGTCGGAAGGACATCTTTTGTAGCGTTTTATTAAAGTAACGAGTAAAATGAAAATAAATAGAATGGCAATAACAAGTCCTATAGGGCCTGCAAAACCAAAACCATCAATTTGTAATAATGTAAGTTTTAACATAGTCAATTTTTATTTTTGAGATTCAACAATTAATATTCCGTTAGAGGTAACTTCGATTACTTTTATAACCATACCTTGTGTTAAATCGGCATGATTATCTGTTAAGGCATCAAGTTCACGAAGTGAGTTTTGTACTTTTATATGTACTTTTCCCATTTTAGAGCGATTAGCTCCTACGGTTAAATACACTTCACCAATTTGGTTCAATGCATTTTTCATTTGTAAAGTACCGCTATCTGTTAGTTTACTAATATAGTAGAATAAGGTTGCCATGATAGTCATCATGATCAGCCCGCAGAAAACAGAAATAAGTAGTGTGATTGTATTAGAATTACCAGCATCCATACTGGCAATACCACTCCAACCAAAAATGGTAAAAAAGGCCACCATGTTTTTAAAGGTGAAAAACTGGAATCCGGCACCTGTATCGGCATCTATTTCAGTATCAATGTCACCAATATCATCAGTATCGGCACCTATAAAGCTGCCAATTAGTACAAAAACAAAAATTAGTGTAAAAACACCTGCTATTCCCCAATAAACTTGTTGAAAAGAGGTTAATTCAGAAAACCATTCCATCATAAAGCAATTATTTAAATGAGTTACTAAAAGTATATAAATTGCCTGAAATCGACAATTTTTATTTTGTTAATCAACTATCTAGGGGGAAGTCCACAAGGTACTCAAAGAAAGTGCTTTGTGGTAAGCTTCAGATAATTAAATCCTTGGCTATCGCCCTGCGATTAAAACGGAAACAGCATTTCCTCCAAAACCAACAGCATTTACTAGTATTTTATTGAGTTTCTTTGGAGTTTGTTGAGGTTCTGCAAAAGGAACTTCAATTACTTGTTGATGTTGTATCATTAACATTGCTAACTCTAAACTTAACAAGCCAGAAGCACCAAAAGTGTGACCAAGTTTCCATTTATTAGTAGTTAAAAAAGGAGTTTTGTTACAAAATACTTTTTGAATCGCATTAATTTCTGATTGATCTCCTTTAATGGTTCCTGGAGCATGCATTACGATAGCGTCTATTTCATCAGGAGAAATTGTTCCTAATGCCATTTTCATTGATTTTTGAAAACATTCAGCATCGGTAGTAACAGAAGTGTTGTGTTTTAAAACTTCTGTAGCATATCCAACTCCTTCAATAAATGCCAAAGCATTTTTTTTATTCCCTTTTTCTAAACAAAAAATAGAAGCAGCTTCACCCAAAACCATAGTGTTTTTGGTTTTGTTTAGGTCAAAAGCCTTACAGGGGTAGCCATTTTTTTCTTTGGAATATACTTTTAAGGCTTGCATTTGAGCAATGGTAAAGTCAGTTAGTGAAGCTTCACTAGCACCAATCATAAATTTTTCTGACATTCCTGATTGTAACCAAGCAATACCGTTTAATAAAGAGTGTAATCCAGTTGAGCAAGTTATAGAATGTGAAATTTCAGGACCATTGGTTTGTAAATCATGTGCTATCCAAGATGAAATATTACCTAAAGTAGTGGTTGGAGAGCTTAAGGTAGATGATTTACCTGTTGACAAAAACTCCTTGTGGTATTTTTCAAACAAAGAAGTTGCTCCTCGAGAAGAACCTATATTAATTCCGAAGTTATCAGAAGCTTTCCAGTTTGTTTGTTCCATTGCTTTTCTAGCAACAAAAAGGGTGTACAAAACAGACGGATCTAAATTTTTGTATTTATTGTCAGACTTTCTAACATCTTCAATAGCATGTTTATCTTCATCAGGTAATTGTGCTACCCATGCTTTGGAATCTTCAAAGTCTTTAAAACTTAAAAAATGTTGATTATTTAGATAGTGCTCCCAAATTTTCTCAGGAGTACTTCCTAAGGCAGAAACAGAAGCAAATGATGTTATTGAGATGAGTTCTTTCAACACGATAAAATTTCAGCAAAAATAAAGGTAAAATCAAGTATTCTAAAGAAAATAAAAATATTTATCTTGGTATAAAATTATTAAAGTTATGAGCGAACAAAGACAAAAAAGTTGGTTTGGAAGAAATTGGTTGTGGTTTATACCATTAACAGGATGTTTAGGATTTATTTTATTAATTGTTTTAGGTGTAGGAGCGGCATTTTTTGGAGTATCAAACATGATAAATAACGCAACTCCTGTAGAATATGCGATAGAGCTAGCAGCCAAAAATGAATTGGTTATTAAAAACTTAGGAGAGCCGATTGAGAAATACGGGATTCCTTCAGGAAATATTTCGCTTACAAATGATGATGGAGATGTTGATTTTTCTATTCCAATACGAGGAAGTATAGGAGAAGGAACTTTAGTTATTAGAGGAATTAAAATAGATGGTGAATGGGTTTATGAAGATTTGTACGTTCGAATTAGAGATACCCAAGAAGAGATTAATTTGTTAGAAAAGGAAAAAGTTCTAGAGGCTATCTAGAACTTTTTCTATACTTGTATATATTTTGTTAAGTTGTTCCTTTGTGATAACATAGGGAGGTTGAATGTAAACGGTGTTTCCTAATGGTCTTAAGAAAACCCCTTCATTCATAAAAGATTTTAAAAGCTGGTCACGCAACGTTCCATAACGACCAGAATTGGTGTTTAAATCAATAGCTAAAATAACTCCTTTGACTCTTGTTGAATTTACTTTTGGATGACTTTCTATTTTTTTGGCAAAAGTTTTATTAGACTTTTCAATAAACTGAATATTGTTCTGGATTTCTTGAGCTTTCAAAAGCTCAATACTCGCTAGTGCAGCACTACAAGCTATTGGATTCGCAGAATAAGTATGACAATGAAAAAAACCTTTGGAAATATCATTGCCTAAAAAAGCAGTGTAAATTTCTTCAGTACAAGAAGTAATTGACATAGGAACTAAACCAGCCGTCAGTGCTTTACTTAAACATATAATATCTGGTTTTGTAGCAATTTCATCAGAAGCAAAATTGTTACCTGTTTTTCCAAAACCAGTCATTACTTCATCTGCGATGGTAAGAATATTATTGCTTTTGCAAACCTCCAAGATGTTGTTTAGATCTTCGGCCTTATGAATTTTCATTCCAGCAGCTCCTTGAACTAAAGGTTCATAAATGAATCCAGCAACATTGTGTTCTGAAATAACCTGTTGTAATTTTTGTGCAATAGCCTCATTGTTTTCTCCATTCGGAACAGGAATACGCTGAATATCCATTAAGAAATCTTCAAAAGGGCCATTATACACAGATAACCCAGAAACAGACATGGCTCCAAATGTATCGCCATGAAACCCGTCTTCAAAAGCAATAAAAGTGTTGCGTTTTTCTCCCTTATTAAAATAGTATTGCAAAGCCATTTTAATTCCCGCCTCTACAGCAGTAGACCCATTATCATTAAAAAAGATTCTATTTTGATTCTCAGGAAGAATTTTGATCAATTCTTCTGATAATTTTACCGCAGGTTCATGGGTAAAATCGCTAAACATAATCTGATCTAAGGTTTGCATTTGTTGGTAAACACGACTGGTGATAAAATCGTTACAGTGCCCAAACATGCAGGTGTACCAAGAGGAAATAGCATCGATATATTCATTACCATGCTCGTCGGTTAGTATACATCCTTTTGCTTTTATAATTCCTAAACTATCAGGGTGTGTTTGGTGTTGTTTTAGTGGGTGCCACAAATGTTTTTTATCTCTTTCGGTTAAAGTCATAAATTTTCTTTGAATTTATCGGCGTATTCTTTAATCACATTTTTATCAAAATAAGGTTCTTCTTCAATACGTCCAATTACAGGAACCGTAGTCATTTTTTTGATAATATCTTCGGTGGTTTTGTGTTCGTTTCCTGAGAAAACTAATGAAACATCAAAACCTTTTTCCTTCAATAAGTTTACTGTTAGTAGTGTATGATTGATGCTTCCTAAATAATGACGAGAAACAACAATTACTTTATAATCTGGTTTTATAACATCCAATAATGTGTTTTTATCATTCAAAGGAACTAATAGTCCACCTGCACCTTCAATAACTAAATGGTTTTTTGTTGAAGGTTCTTTTGTGTTGTCAATTTCAATGGTAATTCCATCAATTTCAGCAGCAGCATGCGGACTCATTGGTGTTTTTAAAGCATATGAGTTTGGGTGAAAAACAGTTTTTGAATTTGAAATGAGTTTTTTAACCTTATGAGTGTCAGAATATTCTAAATCTCCCGATTGAATAGGTTTCCAATAATCAGCTTCTAAAGCTTCTGTTATGATTGCAGAAGCCACAGTTTTACCTACTTCTGTTGAAATTCCTGTAATAAAATATTTTTGTTGTTTCATGATGTTACAAAAGTAGCAAGCTTCTCTAAAACATCGGTAATTTCTTCTTTAGAATTATATGCGTGTAAACAAAAACGTAAACGTTCTTGATTTAAAGGAACGGTAGGTGATAAAATGGGTTTTACTTCAAAACCGCTTTTTTGTAATTGTAAGGCAATGTTTTTTACGCGTTCATTTCCTGAAATAACACAACAATGTATGGCAGAAGAACTTTCAATAAAACTTAATTGTAGTCTGTTTGATTCTGAAATGAAATGTTGAATATTTTCTTGTAGTTTCTGTAGGGAGTTACTAAAAGTTAATTCTTCGTAAGCAATCTTTATGGTAGCTAAAGCATGAGGAGACAAACCAGTAGTATAAATAAAACTACGGGCAAAATTTACAAGGTATTGTTGTAATTGTTCACTTCCTAAAATAGCTGCTCCATGACATCCTAAACCTTTTCCGAAAGTGATAATTCGAGCGAAAACGACATTTTCTAATTGCAGTTTTTGAATTAATCCAAAGCTAAAAACGCCTAAGGCATGCGCTTCATCTATAACTAAATGTGTGTTGGTTTGTTTGTTAATTAGTTGTGATATTGCTATCAAGTCAGGAGAATCTCCGTCCATCGAAAAAACAGATTCGGTAACCACATAAATTTCTAAGTCATTATGATGAACTCGTTTTAGGAGCTCTTCAAGATGAGTTAAATCGTTATGCTTAAACTTAAACGATTTCGCATTGGATAGTTGTATGCCGTCTCGTATGGATGCGTGAATAAACTCATCATATAAAATGATATCACCGCGTTGAGGTACTGAAGCAAAAAAACCGATGTTGGCGTCGTAACCAGAATTAAAAACTAAAGCTGTTTCAGAATTATGAAGTTTTGCTAGTTGTTTTTCAACTTCAGTATAGGGTTTATGATTTCCTGAAAGTAGGCGAGAACCCGTTGCGCCATTAATTTTACTGTTATTATCAACTAAAAATTGATGTGTTTTATTAAAAATAACTTCAGATTTAGCAAACCCTAAGTAATCGTTTGAAGAAAAATCGATAAGCGAGTTTTCTTTACCAAGTTTTCTTAGAGAGTTTTGTGCTACTCGTTGTGAAATTTTTTGCTGTAGTTTCTTAGGAAATTGCATAGTGTAAAAATAAAGAAGTACTTTTTATATTGTGACTATTTAATTAGAAAACTTAATATAAGAGTGAAAGTCTTTTTTTAATAAAGTCTCACTTTTAATTACTTTTGTTTTAAAAAGGAAAAGTACTAATATTTTGTTTTTTTTAATAAAGTCTCACTTAAATAAGGTTAAATTTATCAACTATAATGTTCTAAAGTTTTTTTATTTGTTTTTTAACAGATCTTATAATTTATGATAGCGTCAGAAAAGTTAGTAACTTACATGTATGTTTTGTTAGCAGTTTATGCTGCTATAATTTTATATTTCGTAGTACGTGGTGCGCGAAAGAATACAAATATAAAGGATTACGCTGTCGGAAATATAGGTTTTCCTGCTTGGGTTGTAGGGTTGTCATTAGCGGCTTCTATGACAAGTGCTGCTACCTTTATTATCAATCCTGGGTTTATTGCATTATATGGTGTTTCAGGAGTAATTTCTTTTGCAATTGTTCTGCCAATAGCAGCATTTATTTCGTTAATTGTTTTTACAAAAGGGTTTGCAAAATATGGTAGTACTGTAAAGGCAACCACTATGGCGCAGTGGATTGGGAAGCGTTACGAAAGTAAAAACTATGCTTTTTTCTTTGGAATCATAGCATTGTTACTCATTACGTTTATCGTTTTAATTAATGTTGGGCTTACTCAGGTAATCTCTAAAGCATTAAATGCAGAGCCTTTTTATGTGTTAATGGGGATTGTTGCATTTGTTTTTGGATATATGATGTTTGGAGGAGCGAATTCTATGGTATATACAAATACTATTCAAGCTATTATAATGTTTATAGTTGCGTTGATTTTACTAGGATCTGGTTTTGAATTTTTTAAAGGAGGATTTGGTGGTTTTATGAATAAATTATCAAGTATTGATCCTAATTTAACGAAGCCTACAAATTCAACAAGTTTTTTATTTAGAGATTATTTTGAAATAATTGTTACACAGATAATTATTGGAGTGGCGATTGTTTGTCAGCCACATATTATTACCAAATCACTGTTGCTAAAAGATGCTAAAAAAATTAACAATTACTTGTTTAGTGGAATTGTGTTTATGATTGTATTCTTTTTGGTAGTTATTGTAGGCTTATATGCAAGAATAAGTTTCCCAGATTTAACAGTTGATGGAAGGGTATTAAAAATGGATGAAATTATACCAACGTATGTAGTAGCTAAGTTTTCTGTTGGGGTGGGTCTAATTATAGTTGTGGGGCTTATTTCAGCAGGACTTTCTACGTTGGAAAGTTTAATACAATCGTTGTCAATCACAATTACTTCAGATATACTTGAGCCTATTTTTAAAGATAAGATAGGTGAAAATACAATTGCAGTAAATAAAATAGTAATTGTCATTTTAGCTATCGTAAGCTTTTTATTGAGTTGGGAGCAGATTAAAAATCCAGATGTGAGTGTGGCAATCTTCGCGCAAAATGGAGTGTATGCTTATTTTGCAGCAGCATTTGTACCTGTATTGTTTGGAACTTTTTTGAAAAATGTGTCAGTAAGGTCCGTTTTTATAGCGAGTATTACTGCCATTGTAGTGCATTTTGGTATTTATTATGGTAGGCTTACACCTTACATGCAAGAGCCTGTGAACAACCCAGGAGTTTCTGCTGCTTTTGGTATAGTTGCATCACTTGTAGTGGGGTATATATTTTATAAATTAGACGCTAAAAAAACAAATGAGCACGTTAAACTGGATAGCTAAGTGGGCAGATTACACGCCTAATAAAGTAGCGCTTACTTCTTATGATACTCTTGAAAATTATACGTACAGTGATTTAGATGTCTATGCGGATAGATTAGTAGCTCAGTTCACTAAAAAAGGGTTAGAAGAAGGGGATAGAGTTGCTGTTTTAGCAGAGCACGGTTTAGAGTACATCGTTCTTTTTGTAACTTGTCAAAGAATGGGGGTTATTTTGGTGCCTTTAAATTATCGCTTCTCGGTAAGTGAATTACAAAGATTAGTAGACGATTGTACGCCGAAATTATTTGTTTACAGTAAGAGTTTTATTGAGAAGTTTGAAGGGTTAGAATTAGGTAATACTTCTGTATTGTTAATGAATGATGTGAAATATTTCTATAAAAACAAAGCGGTTGAAGTTGTAAGAAAAGATTATACGATAAAGGAAGAGAATCCACTATTTATATTCTATACTTCTGGAACTACAGGAAACCCGAAAGGAGTGCTGTATACTAATAAAATGTTATTTTGGAATAGTTTGAATACTTCCATGCAGTTAGGTATTACATTTAGAGACTCTACATTAAATACTTTGCCACCTTACCATACATCAGGGTGGAATGTTTTTGTTACTCCATTATTACATAAAGGAGGGCATATAGGAATGCTAGAAAAGTTTGATGCAGAAAAGGTGTTGTGTTTGTTAGAGTTAAATGAAACGACATTGTTTATGGCGCTTCCAACAATGCTGTTAATGATGCAAAAAACATCTGTTTTTAAAAAGATTGGCCTCCAAGGGTTACGTTATATTATTTCTGGTGGAGAAAAAGTACCACCTGAACTGGTGTCATATTGGAAGAAAGAAAAAAACATATATATACGTCCAGGATATGGTTTAACAGAAGCAGGCCCTAGTATAACATCACTTCATCATAAAATGGCAGTGTTAAAACCTAACTCAATTGGGAAGCCTAATTTTTATTTGGAAACTAAAATAGTAAATAGAGAAGGAGAGAAAGTAAAGCCTAATGAAGTAGGAGAATTATGTATAAGAGGTAATATCGTAACTCCTGGGTATTGGAATAACTCTGTTAAAACTAACAATACAATTAAAAAAGGATGGCTGTATACAGGTGATTTTGTGTATATGGATGAAGACGGTTATTTGTATATGAAAGGAAGAAAAAATGACATGTATATATCTGGAGGAGAAAACATTTATCCACAAGAAATAGAAGCGCATTTAGAAACACTTAAAGGAATTAAAAAAGCAGTAGTGTTAAGTATGAAAGATGAAAAATGGGGAGAAATAGGGGTGGCTTTCATAACAGTTGAAGATAAAGATATTACAGTTGAAGATGTAAGAGCAGAATTAAAAGAAACATTAGTTCCCTATAAGCATCCAAAATATATATTCTTTTTAGATGAAATACCTTTAACGAGTGTAGGAAAAGTATCGAGAAAAGATTTGTTGCGCTATTTTAATTCGATTAAAACATAAAAGATGAAACAGATAAGTTTAGTGTTAATTTTTACATTGATAAATGCCATTGCATTTGCACAAAGCACAAAAAAAACAATGAAAGAAATGCTTTCAGACTATGAGTTTAAAACTAGATGTGTAAAAATTGACGACATAAATATTACATATCTAAAAGAAGGAAAGGGAGCTAAGACCTTACTTTTTTTACATGGCTTAAGTAGTAATGCTGATGCTTGGTTTAAAAATATAGAAACTCTAAAAGAGAATTATACCTGTGTGGCTATTGATTTACCAGGTCATGGAAAATCTTCAAATTTAGAAGAAGCTTATACGCCTACTTTCTTTGCTGATGTTGTGTTTAAATTTATCAAAAAGAAAAGATTGAAAAATGTGGTTTTAGTTGGGCATTCTATGGGAGGTCAAGCCAGTATGAAACTTGCATTACAGCATCCAGAAGTAGTGCAAAAATTAGTACTGATAGCTCCTGCTGGATTGGAGAAGTTTACTAAAGATCAAGGGAATATTCTTAAAAGTGTATATACTGCTGAGGTGGTAAAGAACACAACAAATGAACAGATTGCAAAAAATTATGCACTTAACTTTTTTGAACAACCAACCGAGGTGTCAAAAATGATAGAAGATCGTATTCGAATTAAACAAGCGTCCGATTTTGATGCTCATTGTAACGCTATTGTAAAAAGTGTATTTGGAATGTTGGATGATCCTGTACATAATGATTTAGAAAAGATATCTCAAAAAACCTTAGTTGTTTTTGGAGGTAAAGATATGTTAATTCCGAATAGATATTTACATCCAACATTAACGATTCAAGATGTAGGAAATGTAGCGAAAGATAAAATTAAAAATGCTACTGTAATGTATATAGAAAATTGTGGGCATTTTGCTCAGTTTGAAAAGCCTAAAAAAGTTAACTTGCTCATACAAGAATTTGTAGAAAGTGATTAATGAAAACGAAGCTTAAAAAATTTACAGAGTTTAGTAAAACTATTTTGCCAAACGAGGCGAAATATCTTCAAACAGTATATCAATTTAAAGGAGAAGAAAAATGTGTAATAAGTGATCTTATTATCAAAAATGCATTGTCTAAAAATGGTTTTACAGATTTTGATACTTCTATAGATAAACGAAAATACTCGTATGTAAAAGACTGGACTCAGAAAAAATTAACCAGTATAGATGTTGATGTTACGATAGATTGGTTAATGTCGTTAAAAAAGAAAATTTTAACTGATGCTATTACTTCGCAAGAAGAAAAAGAATTTCTTCACTATATAGTCTCTTACAAAACCATTGAACATAATTTTCAAAGTCTATATAATTTAGCTAAAGAATACAAATCGTATTTGTTAGTACGAATGCGTTATAATGATCATGAAATTGTGGCTAACTTTATTAAGGAGTATGAGGTTAACTATTTGAAGGCAAAAGAAATACATGAAAAACTGTATGAGGCAACTACCGAAATTACCAATCAATACACCTTAAATAATAATGAAACAAAACATCTAGAAGATTGGTTGTTACAAGTGTTTAAAGATGAGTCTATCGATGGTAAAAATCGTTACCAAGCATTTGTTTTGCTAGCTTTTATGTATACAAATTATAATGAGAATGATAAGTTAAAGTTACTTTTCGATCAAATTGATGCATATTTCAGTCAGGGTATAATGTATTCTAGACGCTTACTTTCTAACTACTATGCGAGTCGAGTTTTGTTACACTCTAAACAAAATGAGTTTGATGAGGCGGAGTTTTACGGGTATCTTTCAATTAGGCAGAATAACAATGATACCTTGATGTATTTAAATAATTTGGTGGCTATTTTATTACGAAATAACAAACCTGAAGAGGCATTTTCTTTACTTGAAAAGTACGATGGGCTTTATAAAGAAATTCATAATTACCATCAAAAAATAGGGTATTGTTCGTATAAGGTAAGAGTATTGTCAGAACTTAATAAACATAAAATTGCCGAAGCAACTGCAAAAACTTTTTTACGAAAGCATAAAAATGAGGTGCTAAAACATCGTTGGCATCATTTCTTTACCTCATATATTAATGTGTTAGTCACAGAAGAAAAATATGATGAAGTGTTAAAGTTGGCTTCTAAATTTAATTTGATTGAAAAAGAAAATGAACGTCAGAAAAAAAGTAATTATGTACCTAATATTTCTTGGAGCATTTCACTTTCAAGATATATGGAAGGTAAGATTAATTCAAACCGTTTGTTAGAAGAAATAAAACAACCTTTAAAGGGGGTAACACCAACAATTAATCAAAAACAGTTGATGTTCAGGGTGATAAATAAGTTGTCAGATAATCTTCCAGAGGCTTTTTTGAAATTAAAGTCTCATATTGAGTAACTTTCTTTTAAATACTGTGTTTTATATAGGGTTTTTATATTAAAAAAAAATAAAACAATTAAAAGTCACACTTTATAGTTTTTGTTTTTCAAATAGTTTATTTTCCATTTCCAGATAGATTGCGAGTGAAACAAACTTAATAACAATCTAAAATTATGAAAAAACTATTTTTCTTTTTAGTCTTAATTAGTTCTTTAACTCTAAGTGCACAAGGTACAGGAGGTATTCAAGGGGTGATTACAGATACAAATGGAGTGCCTTTAGCGGGGGCTACAGTATATATTAAAAGTATAGATAAGGGGATAGATGCTGATTTTGATGGGAAATTTGCAATTGAAAATATTAAAGAAGGAACCTATAATGTGCTTGTCTCATTCGTGGGTTTTGAAAGTGCAACCAAAACAGTAGCTGTTCAAAATGGAAAGAAAACACAACTAAACATTTCTTTAAAAGAAGCAAGTAGTGTTTTAGATGAGGTTATTTTAACAGCAAATAAAAAGCCACAAAAAATTACTGAAGTTCCAGCAACAGTTAATGTTATTACGGCAAAAGATATTCAGGATTTCCCAAGTTTTAATATAGGTGAATTAGCTGCTAGACAAAAGGGAGTTGATTTTGTTCGTAGTGGTGTTTTAGGAACTGGAATTAATATCCGTGGTTTTAATTCAGCATTTAACTCAAAGAATTTACAAATGACCGACGATAGAGTTTCTATGTTAATTGCAACAGGATTACCTTATGGGTCGTTTTCAACAGTTACAAAAGATGATGTTGAACGTGTAGAGATTTTATTAGGGCCAAACGGAACATTGTATGGACCAAATGCTCATAACGGTTTGGTAAGTACAATAACTAAAAACCCAAGAACTTCAGAAGGAACTACAATAGCGGTTGGTGCTGGAGATCAAAATGTAGTTACAGGTAGATTACGTCATGCGCAAGTATTGAGTGATAAGTTTGCCTATAAAATTCATTTAGAAAGTACACAAGGTACAGAGTTTAATTATGTAGATAGTGTGTATGTAGGAACGAAAGCGTATGGCGAGAAAAACTTAGATCGTGATTTTAATGCGTTAAAATATGGGGCTTCGTTATACTATAAGCCTACAAGTAGTTCTGAAATTACAGCATATTATGGGCATAGTAATAATACCAATTTAGCAGTAAATAGTACTGGTCGTAATCAAATTAAAGATTGGACAATAGATGTGGCTCAGTTAAAATACGTGTCTAAAAACTTTTTTGCTAATGCATATTATACATGGAGTAAAACAGATGAGACTTATTCTATAAATCAACGTACAAAAAATTATATAGCATTGGTTGATAATGGTTTTTCAGAAGAAGAAGCTTGGGATTTAGCGCTGTATGGAGGGGCTTTATTTAGAGATGCGTCAGAAAGGTTTAATGCTGAAGCACAGTATAATAATAGTTGGGGAGATTTTCACTTAACAACAGGAGTTCAGTATCAATTAGATATGGCAGATTCCAAAGGGACTTATTTGATGGATCAAGATGGTTCTATTGATGTAAATCAGACTGGAGTATATGGTCAGTTTGAATACAAGTTAAATTCAGGATGGAATTTCTTGGCAGGAATAAGAGCTGATAATCACGATATATACGGAACTAATTTGTTGCCAAAAGCGGCAATTACCAAAACAATTGGTGAGGGTACGTTTAGGTTAACGTATGGTAAAGGTATAGCAGCGCCAACAATTTTGAATTTAAAAGGTTATTTGTTTGAAGGGTTGTTGTTAGGTAATAGCGAAGGGTTTACGTTAACTGATGGAACTAAAATAAATAAGTTAGAAGTAGAAACTATCAATTCTTTTGAATTTGGATATAAGGGTAAACTGTCAGATAAGTTGTATGTTGATGCAAGTGCGTATTATAATATGTCAGAAAATTTTATAAGTCCAGCACTTGTTATAACAGACTTTGTTAATGGTAATTATGTAACTCATATAGGTAACGAGCCTATAGACCCAAATGCTGCAGGTGCTAGCGCTTCAAAACCAGTGTTAATTAGTTATGTAAATTTTGGAAGTGTTGATACTTATGGTGTTGATTTTGGATTGAACTATTATTTTACGGATGCTATTAGGGCGTCAATAAACTACTCGTATTTTGGTCGTAGTTTAGATAAAAATGATTTGAGTAATGATCTTAATTCAGATGGAAAAGTTTTAGAAACAGAATTACCTGTAAATACACCAGAAAATAAATTTAGTTTAGGATTTCACTATGGAGGAAAGAAATTATACGGTTCTGTTTTTGGTCGTTGGGTGCAAGATTATGATTTTTTCTCAGGAAGTCATGTAGCTGCTAAAACACAAGATTTAAATGGAGATGGAATAAATGATGTTATAGAAAATGGAAAAGGAGCAGTAGGAAACTGGAACTATGGACCTTTAGGTGGGTTTACTGTGGATGCTAATTTAGGATATAATTTAAATGATAATATATCTGTTGGTATGAATGTTACTAATGTTTTTGATGCAAGTGTAAGAGAGTTTGTAGCTTCTCCAGAAATAGGAAGACTAGTTTCATTCGAGCTTAAATATAACTTTAACGTATTTAAGAAAAATTAAAATCTAATCCGTTAAGCTTATAAAGTATGCCGAAAGTAAAAGTAAACAATATAGAGCTTGATTATGAAGAGTATGGAAAAGGCGAGGTTCTTTTGTTTCTTCATGGATTAGGTTCTACCAAAGCAGATTGGGATGCGCAAATCCCTTTCTTTTCAAAAAAGTATCGTGTTGTGGTAGTAGATCTTAGAGGGCATGGAAAAACTTCTATTCCCTCTAAAGATTACGGAGTCGAGTTTATGACCGAAGATATTAAACAATTACTAGATGTTTTAAAAATAGAAAAAGCCACGGTTGTAGGTTTTTCTATGGGAGGAGCAGTAGCTTTTCAATTGGCTTCCAGTTATCCTGAGTATATTAATAATCTGGTTATTGTAAATAGTGGTCCCGATTTTAATAATATGGGTAAAATAGGTGAAGAGTTGTTGAGTTCACGAACAGAGTTTTTAAAAACTAAAGGATTGCTTCCTTTGGCTAAAGAAATTGCTTATAACATGTTTCCTGAAGTTAATCAAATTGAAATAAGAAACCAATTTGAAGAAAGGTGTAAGGAGAATGATTATAACGCGTATTATAACTCATTTGTTACGTTGATGAATTGGGGTTTAGGAGATAGATTAAATGACATTACAGTTAGAACACTAGTGGTAGCTTCTGATATGGATTATACGCCTGTTTCTTTCAAGGAAGAATATGTAAAGAGAATGCCAAATGCAACGCTGTCTGTGATTGAAAACTCAAGACATGGAGCGGTAATAGATCAACCAGAGGCTTTTAATAAAATACTCGAAAATTTTCTGAATCATGAATAAAGTAGTGTTGATAACAGGAAGTACTAGCGGTATCGGTTTAGGTATTGCAGAAGCTTTTGCGAAAGCGGGTTACAATATTATGTTTCATGGTTTGGAAGCAGATGGAGATACAATAGCAAAAAGCGTAGGAGATAAGTATAATGTAAAAGTTTCTTTTTCAAATGCGAATTTACTTGTTGCTGATGAGGTTGAAGAATTAATAGAGCAAACAATAAAAGTATTTGGAGGGCTGCATGTGTTGATTAATAATGCGGGAATACAGTATGTAGCTCCAATAGAAGACTTCCCTAATAATAAGTATGAAAATATTATTGCTATTAATATGAATGCTGCTTTCTATGCTTCAAAAAAGGCGTGGAGCTTTATGAAATATCAGAAATTTGGTAGAATTATCAATGTTTCGTCAGTTCATGGGTTAAGAGCTTCTGAGTTTAAAACAGCGTATGTGACAGCAAAACATGGTGTAATTGGTATGACTAAGGTTTTAGCGTTGGAAGGTGCGCCTCATAATATAACCTGTAACGCAATTTGTCCTGGATATGTAAAAACACCGTTAGTAGAAGGGCAAATAAAAGATCAAGCCAAAGCGCACCATATGTCAGAAGAAGAAGTAGTTGAAAAAGTAATGCTAAAAAAACAAGCAGTAAAGCAGTTTGTTTCGTTAGAAACGATTGCAGATATGGCTCTATTGTTAGCAAAAGACACTTCTTCAACTATTACTGGAACTTCATTTGCTTTAGACGGTGGCTGGAGTGCGCAGTAAAGTTTAATGAAAATCTTTGTTTCATTAATTTAGTATATACAAGAGCAGAAGTCTAGCTTACTAAATTGTTAGTAGGTTGGGCTTTTGTATAATTTTAAGTTTAGGTAAAATGAAAAATCCGATTTACAATGTAAATCGGATTTTTTTGGCTCCTCAACCTGGACTCGAACCAGGGACCCTCTGATTAACAGTCAGATGCTCTAACCAACTGAGCTATTGAGGAATGTTCTTGTAGAACAATCTATATGTGTTGTAGAAATTATCGGCTTCTACGTTGCCTTTGGCTCCTCAACCTGGACTCGAACCAGGGACCCTCTGATTAACAGTCAGATGCTCTAACCAACTGAGCTATTGAGGAATTTAAAACATACTTGTCTTAAAATGCGAGTGCAAATTTAAGTCCTTTTTTTATATCTGCAAATTATTTTTAGTAAAAAGTAAAACTATTTTTTCTTAATGCTGAAATTCAGTGCTTTATTTTTGATGAAAAGAGGTGTCTTTAACTCAAATTTAACAAAAACTAAAAACTCGTTAAAGAGTTTAAAATTAGGCTAAAAAGGAGTGCTATATTTGTTAAAAGTTGTACTTTTGTCAACATTATTCTTATAGACAGAAAAGTATAACAAAATATATGGACAAGTTTTCGTTCTTAAACGCAGCACACGCAGGTTTTATAGGTGATTTGTATGAACAATATCAAAAAAATCCTGATGCGGTAGAACCAAGTTGGAGAAGTTTTTTTCAAGGATATGATTTGGCTAACGAGAATTATTCATTAACAGATGAAGAAGTTTCGGTAGAAGTCCCTGAAGAAGTACATAAAGAATTTTTAGTAATCGATTTAATCAACGGTTACCGTACACGTGGACATTTGTTTACAAAAACAAATCCAGTTCGTAACAGAAGAACTTATACACCAACGTTAGAAATTGAGAACTTTGGGTTAAATCAAGGAGATTTATCCACAGTTTTTAATGCAGGTGAAATTTTAGGTATAGGTCCTAAAAGTTTAGCTGAGATTATAGATTATTTAAAATCTGTATTCTGTGAGAGCATCGGAGTTGAGTATATGTATGTACGCAACCCTGAAGAGTTAAAGTGGTGGAATGAGCGTTTAAACAAAAATGCAAACCATCCTAATTATGATGTAGAATCGAAAAAGTATATTCTTACCAAATTAAACCAAGCGTCAACTTTTGAAAGCTTCTTGCAAACAAAATATGTAGGACAAAAGCGTTTCTCTGTTGAAGGAGGTGAAACATTAATTCCTGGGGTAAGTGTAGCGCTTAGAGATGCAGCTGAATTGTATGGGGTAGAAGAATGTGTGTTAGGAATGGCACACCGTGGACGTTTGAATACTTTAGTAAACATCTTTAAAAAACCAATTCGCGATTTATTTAGCGAGTTTGAAGGGAAAGATTTTGAAGACCAAGATATTGATGGAGATGTGAAGTATCACTTAGGGTTAACCTTAAGTAAAGCGTATCAAGGAGGTCAAAAAATGAAAATGAATTTAGTTCCTAACCCATCTCATTTAGAAACAGTAGATGCTGTTGCTGAAGGAATTGTTAGAGCTAAAATAGATAAAGATTACGAAGGAAATGAAAACAAAATCCTTCCAATCTTAGTGCACGGAGATGCTGCAATTGCAGGTCAAGGAATTGTATACGAAGTTGTGCAAATGGCACAATTAAACGGATACAAAACTGGAGGTACTATTCATGTAGTAGTGAATAACCAAGTAGGATTTACTACTAACTATTTAGATGCACGTTCAAGTACGTATTGTACAGACGTTGCTAAAGTAACTTTATCACCAGTATTACATGTAAATGCCGATGATGCAGAGGCTGTTTGTCACGCAATGGAAATGGCAGTTGAATATCGTATGAAATTCAATAAAGACATTTTTATTGATTTATTAGGATATCGTAAGTACGGTCATAACGAAGGAGATGAACCTCGTTTTACCCAACCTAAACTATATAAAGCAATTTCTAAGCATAAAAACGCTAGAGAAATTTATGCTAATAAATTAATAGCAGAAGGTAGTATTACTACAGAATATCTAAAAGAGATTACTGAAGAATTTAAGGCACATTTAGAAACTGAGTTTGCTGAGTCTAAAAAGAAAGAAACAGCAAAAGTTCAAGAGTTTATGCCTGATGTATGGGAAGGGTTTGTACGCAAGCAGCTGCAAGAAATGTTACAACCTGTAGATACAACCTACTCAGTAGATGGTTTAAAAGGAATTGCAAGAGTTATTTCAAAAACACCAGAAGGACACAAGTTTGTTCGTAAAGCAGAACGTATCTTAAAAGGCCGTGAAAAAATGGTTTTTGAAGATAATTTGTTAGATTGGGGTACAGCTGAAAACTTAGCATACGGTACGTTATTAGAGGAAGGATACGATGTACGTATTTCTGGAGAAGATGTAGAAAGAGGAACGTTCTCTCACCGTCATGCAATTATGCGTGATGAAGAAACCTTAGAGCGTGTTAATTTGTTAAACACAAACCCTAAGAATAAAGGAGAGATGACTATTTACAACTCTCACTTATCAGAATACGGAGTGTTAGGTTTTGATTATGGATATGCAATGGCAGCTCCAAATACCTTAACCATTTGGGAAGCTCAGTTTGGTGATTTTGCCAACGGAGCACAAATTATGTTCGACCAATATATCTCTTCAGCAGAAGATAAATGGAAGTTACAAAACGGATTAGTAATGTTACTACCTCACGGGTATGAAGGTCAAGGACCAGAGCATTCATCAGGTAGAATTGAACGTTTCTTACAATCATCATCAACTGATAACTGGACAATAGCAAACTGTTCTACACCAGCGAATATGTATCATATTTTGCGTCGTCAGATGAAACGTGATTTTAGAAAACCATTAATTGTTTTCACACCAAAAAGTTTATTACGTTTACCAAAAGCAGTAAATCCTATTGAAGATTTAGCAAACGGAACTTTCCAAGAAGTGATTGATGATACTATCGATACATCAAAAGCTAAGAAAATGGTGTTTTGTACAGGTAAATTCTACTACGATTTATTAGCAGAGCGTGAAAAATTAGGAAGAGAAGACGTTGCTTTAGTTCGTATAGAACAATTGTTCCCATTACACAATGATAAAATTAAAGAAGTAATGGATAAGTATCCAAATGTAGAGCGTTACGTTTGGGCACAAGAAGAACCTAAAAATATGGGAGCTTGGAGTTATATGTTAGAACGTTTTGAATTAGCTAGGTTAGAATGTGCTTCAGAAGAGTATCGTTCGGCACCAGCAGCAGGTTCAAGTGCACGTTTTAGAAGACGTCATCAAGCTATTATAGATAAGGTTTTTGATTAAAAAATAAATGCGTTAGGGATTGAAGCAAGCTACCGTGTAGCGCGAAAAGCCCGACCCGATAGGGAAACGCCCAAATAAAAGAAATAAAATAATTCAGATATATAAAATTTAGAACTGATGGTTTTAGAAATGAAAGTTCCTTCTCCGGGGGAATCAATTACAGAAGTAGAAATCGCAACTTGGTTAGTTGAAGATGGTGATTACGTTGAGAAAGATCAACCAATTGCCGAAGTAGATTCTGACAAAGCAACGTTAGAATTGCCTGCGGAAGAAAGCGGAATAATCACTTTAAAAGCTGAAGAAGGTGATGCAGTAGCAGTAGGAGCTGTAGTTTGTCATATTGATATGAGTGCTGCAAAACCTGATGGAGCAGCAGCACCAAAAGCAGAGACACCAAAAGCTGAAGAGAAAAAAGAGGCGCCAAAAGCTGAGCCTGCTAAAGAAACGTATGCTACAGGTACAGCATCTCCAGCAGCTAAGAAAGTTTTAGCTGAAAAAGGAATGAGTGCAGCTGACGTTAAAGGAACTGGTAAAGATGGTCGTGTAACAAAAGAAGATGCTGTAAAGGCAGTTCCATCAATGGGAACTCCAGGTACAGGTGCACGTACTAGTGAGCGTAAGAAATTATCTATGTTACGTCGTAAGGTTGCTGAGCGTTTAGTTTCTGTAAAGAATGAAACAGCAATGTTAACTACGTTTAACGAAGTAAACATGCAACCAATATTCGACTTACGTAACGAGTATAAAGAAGAGTTTAAAGCGAAACACGGAGTAGGTTTAGGGTTTATGTCATTCTTTACCTTAGCAGTTGTAAGAGCTTTAAAAATGTATCCAGATGTAAACTCTATGATAGATGGAGATTACAAAATAAGTCACGATTTCCAAGATATTTCTATTGCAGTATCAGGACCTAAAGGATTAATGGTACCTGTAATTAGAAACGCAGAAAACTTAACGTTTAGAGGTGTTGAAAGTGAAGTAAAGCGTTTAGCATTACGTGCACGTGATGGACAAATCACAGTGGATGAAATGACAGGTGGTACTTTTACAATCACTAACGGTGGTGTATTTGGTTCTATGTTATCTACACCAATTATCAACCCTCCACAAAGTGGAATTTTAGGGATGCATAACATTGTAAATCGTCCAATGGCGGTGAATGGAGAGGTAGTTATTCAGCCAATTATGTATGTAGCATTATCATATGACCACAGAATTATTGATGGTCGTGAGTCTGTTGGGTTCTTAGTAGCTGTTAAGGAAGCCTTAGAAAATCCAGTAGAATTGTTAATGGATAACAATCCTACTAAAGCATTAGAAATGTAGTCGAAAATTTCGACTTATAAATATCTAAATCCCGCACAGATAGTGCGGGATTTTTTTATTTAGTTTTGATTCTAGATGATAAATAATTATATTAGTTGAAATGCTTTTTAATTGCTTGAAATGAAAAATATTGTATTTATAATTTGTTTGCTCATAGCTTCTTTTAACACCTACTCTCAACAAGTTGAATTTGAAAATGAATTTGGACAAGAAAATGTAAAAATTTTAAACTCACTTCTAAAAGATTTTGAAACCAATACGTTAAAAAAGGAATATCCGAATGTTGCATTAGAAAATGCTTATAAAGAGTTTCTAGAAGCTATTGTGGAAGAAAATTATTCGGTTCTAGAAAAAAGTAGAGGTAGTTTTAAAGAAAATAACTTTAAGCTACATATATATATTGTGTTCCAGATTCTGCTTGGATTGAAAAAAGGCTGCCTTCTTCAGAAAAAAAAGGATTTTTAATAAAAGAAAGGTATAAATACTTAACAACAAATAATACGACTGGATATACAGAATCAACCATATTTTGCTGTGATAATAAGGATAAAACACTTGAGCTCTTGAAAAAGGAAAGAGTTCAGGTACATCTTTCAGGATTGTATATAAAGGCTTTAAAAAAGATATCTAACAAATCAGAATTTATTAAAAACTATCTTCACTACATCCAAATTACTGCTGATCCTATTCATCCTAATACAATGTCAAATTATATTCTCATGAATGATATTGATGTAAACGATTATTTTGTGAAAAGGATATTATTTATAAATAATGTTTATAGATAAGACGGGGTTTTTATTTTGATTTAATTTTTTAGTAACTTTAGTATCTATAAAATCAGGTGATTATGAAAGTCATTAAAGAAGGATTTACCGTTTATCATAATTTTCCTATAAAGGTATTGTCTAATGAAGTTTTTAAGGCTATTACCAATCCTCAAGACTTGGTGCATTGGTGGCCGCTTAAGTGTACCGGTATACCTAAACTAGGAGCTGAATATAATTTCTTTTTTGGAGAACCTTATAATTGGTATGGTGAAGTAGTAAAATATGAAGAACATTCTTCTTTTTACATAAAAATGACAAAGTCTGATAAAGATTGGAGTCCTACAACGTTTGGTTTTAACTTGTATGAAAAGGATGATGGAATCACTTGGGTACACTTTTTTCACACTGGTTGGATAGAAGAGAATGATCATTTTAAACACTCTTCGTATTGTTGGGCATTGTTGCTAAATGGACTTAAAAATTACGTTGAAAAAGGAATCATTATACCTTTTGAAGATAGAAATTAAAAAAGATATATAATATGAAACTAGGGGCGTTTTCAATTAGTTTATCGGTGAAGGATATTGATAAATCGAAAGAGTTTTATGAAATGTTAGGGTTTACAGTTTTTGCAGGTCAAATAGAAAAGAATTATTTGATTATGAAAAATGGGAATTCGTTAATTGGTTTGTTTCAAGGTATGTTTGAAAATAATATTCTTACGTTTAATCCAGGGTGGGATGAAAGCGCAAACAAGTTAGATGATTTTGATGATGTAAGAAGTATTCAGCAACATTTAAAAGAAAATCACATCAAATTGAAAAGAGAAGTTGACGAAAGCACTTCAGGTCCCGCAAGTATTATATTCTTTGACCCTGATGGAAATACCATTTTAATAGATCAACATGTGTAAAATAAAAAGCGGAAAACTTATATAAGTTTTTCCGCTTTTTATTTTATTGTTATAACTTCTACTTCTTACCCCAAAAAGAACTAAAGGCAATAGCTACTATACCAATAATTATGGTAATATATGAGCCAGTATTGTCTTGTACTTTTAATAAATCCACATCTCCTACAGAAAGTTGAGTTTCTGGTTGTATAAGAGTATAAACTCCATAAGCTAAAATTACGATGCCAGCAATTAATACTATTGATTTAAAGTTTTTACCCATAATTAATTGTTTTTCATAAAGATATGAAAAAACAACTTATAGTTCAAAACCAATATTAACGCCTAATTTATTAGCAATTAATTGGGTAATTCTTTTTTTAACTTCAGGTATTTTAACACTTTCTAAAACAGTGTTGGCAAAAGCATACATTAATAAAGCGTTCGCTTCCTTTTTAGGAATTCCTCTTTGTTGCATATAGAATAATGCTTGGTCGTCTAATTGACCAATAGTACAACCATGTGAACACTTAACATCATCAGCAAAAATTTCTAACTGTGGTTTAGCATTTATGGTAGCTTTATCACTAATTAATATATTGTTGTTTTGTTGATAAGCATTGGTTTTTTGAGCTTCCTTTTCAACAATAACTTTTCCGTTAAACACTCCAGTAGAGCGATCTCCGTAAATACCTTTATAGTCTTGGTGGCTCTCACAATTAGGTTCAATATGATTAACCAAAGTATGATGATCTACATGTTGCTTACCTTCAATAATGGTAATTCCTTTCAAAATTGAGTTGATATGCTCTCCTTTTTGATAGAAATTTAAATTATTACGAGTAATATTTCCACCGAAAGAGAAGGTGTGTACAGAACAGGTACTCTCTTTTTGTTGCTCAATGTAAGTGTTGTCTACTAAAGAAGCATTTTCATTGTCGTTTTGAATCTTATAATAGTCTACTGTAGCATGTGTATCTGTAAAAATTTCAGTTACAGAATTCGTTAAAACAGCATTACTATTAAGATTTTGATGACGTTCTATAATTTGAACATGTGCATTTTTTTCAACAACAATTAAGTTACGAGGTTGTAACATTGCTGCATTTTCTTTTCCTGTATTAAAGTTGATAATTTGAATAGGTTTTTCAACTTCAACATTTTTAGGAATGTGAATAAAAGCACCTTCGGAAGCAAATGCAGTGTTTAAAGAAGTTAAATTATCTTGCTTAGCTATTTTATTAAAATACTTCTCTATTACGGGTTTGTATTTGTCTTTTGAAAAAGCAGCTGATAATAAACAAACATCTTTTCCATCATGAGTAGTACTTGATAAGAAAGAACTGTATTTACCATCTACAAAAACAATTTTGTAGCTGTCTATTTCATGAATAAAATACTTCTTTACATCTGCTAATTCTATTGCGGCTTCACGATCAGGAAATATGCTGTAATCTTCTTTTAAAATTGAATTTAAAGAAGTGTATTTCCAAGCTTCTAACTTTTTAGTAGGAAACCCTAACTTTTCAAAGTTCTGTAGTGCTTTTGTTCTAATTTCGTGTAAATCAGAGTTGATGTTTATACCGTTTTCAAAAGCTACGTATGATGATAATATTTTTTCTTTTAACTCCATTGTTTCTTACTGTCATTACATCCTAGCGGTAATTAAAATTAATTACGCTAATTCGTTTTTAATCCAATCGTATCCTTTTTCTTCAAGTTCTAAAGCAAGAGAAGCATCTCCTGTTTTAACGATTTTTCCATCGTGTAAAACGTGTACATAGTCAGGAACGATATAATCTAATAAACGTTGGTAGTGTGTAATAACTACTACTGCGTTGTCTTTAGATTTTAATTTATTAACTCCATTAGCAACAATACGTAGTGCGTCGATATCTAAACCAGAATCTGTTTCATCTAAAATAGCTAGTTTAGGCTCTAACATTGCCATTTGAAAAATCTCATTACGTTTTTTTTCACCTCCAGAAAAACCTTCGTTTAATGAACGAGATAAGAACTTACGATCGATTTCTAACAATTCTGACTTTTCACGAATCTTTTTTAACATGTCTTTAGCAGGCATTTCTTCTAAACCTTTTGCTTTACGAGATTCGTTAATAGCAGTTTTGATAAAATTCGTAACAGTTACTCCAGGAATTTCTACAGGATACTGGAATGATAAAAATACACCTGCATGTGCTCTTTCTTCAGGAGCTAATTCGCTAATATCTACGCCTTCTAATTCAATAGAACCAGAAGTCATTTCGTAAGTTTCATTACCAGCAATTACAGATGATAAGGTACTTTTACCAGCACCGTTAGGTCCCATAATTGCATGAACCTCTCCTGCTTTTACTTCTAAGTTAATCCCTTTAAGAATATCTTTACCTTCTACTTGTGCGTGTAAGTTTTCTATTTTTAACATGTTTCTATGTCATTTCGCTTTTTTATCAAAAAGCATTTTTATTATTTTGAAGTTTTCAAATTAACAGATACGTTAATTATCCAACACTTCCTTCTAAACTAATTTCTAATAATTTTTGAGCTTCTACAGCAAACTCCATTGGTAACTTATTTAGTACTTCTTTACTAAATCCATTTACAATTAATGCAATGGCTTTCTCGGTATCAATACCACGTTGGTTACAATAGAATAATTGGTCTTCACCAATTTTACTAGTGGTAGCTTCGTGTTCTATTTGAGCCGATTTATTTTTTACTTCAATGTAAGGGAAGGTGTGAGCACCACACTCATTACCCATTAATAAAGAATCACATTGCGAGAAGTTACGTGCGTTTTCTGCTCTAGAATTAATCTGAACTAATCCGCGGTAACTATTTTGTGATTTTCCAGCAGAAATTCCCTTAGAAATAATAGTTGATTTTGTGTTTTTTCCTAAGTGAATCATCTTGGTACCTGTATCTGCTTGCTGGTGGTTATTGGTAACTGCAATTGAGTAAAATTCACCAACAGAATTGTTTCCTTTTAAAATACAACTAGGATATTTCCATGTAATTGCTGATCCTGTTTCAACCTGAGTCCAAGAAATTTTAGCATTGGTTTCACACAAGCCTCTTTTAGTTACAAAGTTGAAAACACCACCTTTTCCTTCTGAATCACCAGGAAACCAGTTTTGAACTGTTGAATATTTTATTTCAGCATCGTCTAAAGCAATAAGCTCAACAACTGCTGCGTGTAATTGATTTTCGTCACGTTGTGGAGCGGTACATCCTTCTAAATACGAAACATAACTACTTTCGTCAGCAACAACTAAAGTACGCTCAAATTGCCCTGTTCCTCCTTCGTTAATACGGAAGTAAGTTGATAGTTCCATAGGACAACGAACCCCTTTTGGAATATAACAGAAAGATCCGTCAGAGAATACTGCTGAGTTTAATGCAGCATAAAAGTTGTCTGTTGGTGGTACAACTGACCCAATATATTTTTTTACTAATTCTGGATGCTCTTGAATCGCTTCAGAAATAGGCATAAAAATAATTCCTTTTTCAGCAAGTGTTTCTTTAAAAGTAGTAGCTACAGAAACAGAATCCATTACAATATCAACTGCTACGTTAGCTAATTTTTTTTGTTCCTCTAAAGAAATTCCTAATTTTTCAAAAGTGGCTAGTAAATCAGGGTCAACCTCATCTAAGCTGTTTAATTTAGGTTTCTTTTTAGGTGCTGAGTAGTAAGAAATATCTTGAAAACTCGGTTTTTTATAGGTAACATTAGCCCACTCTGGTTCTTCCATTTGTTCCCAAATTCTAAAAGCTTCTAAACGCCATTCAGTCATCCATTCTGGCTCGTTCTTCTTTTTAGAAATGGCACGAACGACATCCTCGTTTATCCCATTAGGAAACTTTTCACTTTCAATATCAGTATAAAAACCGTACTCGTATTCTTTGGTTTTTAATTCTTCTCTTAAATCGTCCTCGGTGTATTTACTCATCAGTTTTTTTGTATTCTTTTTGATGTATAGGTTTTATAGAGAAAAGCTTTCTCCACAACCACAAGTTCTGTTAGCATTAGGATTGTTAAACACAAAACCTTTACCGTTTAAACCTCCAGAATATTCTAAAGTTGTCCCCACTAAGTATAAAAAGCTTTTTTTATCGACAACAATTTTTACCTCATTGTCTTCAAAAACTTTATCATTTTCTTGTTGGGTTTTGTCAAAAGTTAAGTCGTATGATAATCCTGAACAACCACCACTTTTTACTCCAACACGAACAAAGTCGGTTGTAGTATCAAATCCATCATCCGTCATTAGTTCAATGACTTTCTTTTTTGCTGTGTCTGAAACTTTTATCATCGTTTAAATAGATTAAATCTAAGTGAATTGCAAAGATAATGACAAAATATGATTTATATCATGTTTTGAAATGAATATAGTTATTAAACAATAAAATTTGTTTATACCTTAAAGCCTGTAGTAAATTGTTGTTATATTATTGCTGAAAATCAGGATTGTTTATAAAATTATTATCAGAAAGACTCAAAAGAAAAGTTTTTAAATCGGCTTTGTCTTTGTCTGAAAGTTGAACACCTCCTTGGTTTACTTTTTTCATCAAAGGATCGATAGTTAATGATTGTTTTAATCCTTCGGAATAGTGATTAATTACCTCATCTAAAGTAGTAAATCTACCATCGTGCATATAGGGAGCGGTAAAAGCTAAGTTTCGTAGTGAAGGACTTTTAAACTTTCCATTGTCATTTGGATCTCCTGTAACAGCACCTAAACCTAAATCGTTAAAGGTTTCGTCTAGCCCGTTGTTATGAAATTGATTGTCTGTCCAAAGTGGATTGTTGTCGCTACCATGACAATGAAAACAATCACCGCGAGCTTCATCCATGAAAACATTAAAACCGTTCAATTCTTCAGGAGTTAATTCAGTCTTACCTAAAAGGTATTGATCAAATTTTGAGCTTCCTGAAATCAAAGTTCTCTCAAACTGAGCAATTGCTTTTGTTACATGAGTTGAATCTATTTTAGAGGTTCCAAAAGCTTGCTGAAAAAGTGTTGGGTATTCAGTATGTTCTTGTAGTTTTTCTGCAACATTCTTCCAGTTGCTATGCATTTCAATTGGATTTCGAACTGGCGAAAAAGCTTGATGTTCGATGCTGAAATCTTTTCCATCCCACATAAAACGTTCGTCAAAATTCCATGCTAAATTAAATAAGGGCATTGAGTTTCGCGTTCCTAGTTTGCCATCAACACCTTCACTAAAACGAGTATTATTAGTAAAAGCTTTTTTGGGATTATGACAAGAGGCACAAGATTGTGTATTGTCTTTTGATAAAATAGGGTCAAAAAATAATTTTTTGCCCAAAGCAATTCCTTCTTCGGTTAACGGATTATTTGTTGGGATAATTGGGGCAATTAATTTTTGCTGAAAAATTTCGGGGATTTTTAAACTTACTTGGACTGGAGTATATACATTTTCTATTTCTTCTTTTGAGGAGCAACCCATTAAAAGAAATAAGAATGAAAATAGGTATATACTTTTTTGTTTCATGTTTATTGTGTAATGGTTCCTAAACTAAAAACACCACTTTTTCCGTTTTCAGAAATATCTTTTTGAGCTTCAAAATCACCCATCAAATCAACGCTTTTTTCGTTTAAATTCCAGTCGTTAGGGGATTTAAACCATCCGGCTGCATTCATTTTAATTTCAATAGTAGCGTTGTTTTTTAATAAGATTGAGCCTGTTTCAATTGAAATAGAAGTGTCAAAAATAGAGTCTTTTTCACTGTTGTAAGCTCTAACTGCATGGAAGTTGTAAGGATTTTTTATGCCTAAAGTATCTTTGTATTGACCATCTAGTTGCATAAAATGATATCCTCCACCCATCATATCAGGCACATTCCAATCTACAGAGTTTAAGTCAGTATAAGCACTGCTTATATTGTCTTTATCAATGAAGCCAAAAGTAAATAGCAGCTTATAGCTTCCTTCTGATATTTTTTCTGGAAGAGCTAGTGTTAAATTATCAGGTTTGTTAATGTCTACTAGTTTATAACTATCAAATTTAGTAGTGTCGCTAGCGCCGTTAACAAGACTTACGCGAGAAATTAAATAACGTAGTCTACTTATGGTTAATTTACTTCCTGTTTTATTGGTAAACTCAGTGTTTTCTAAATCAGATCTTTCAATGATTGTACCATCCCAGTTTTGGGTAAATTTCAATTTTACTGAAATTTCTTTAATAGGTTCGTCATTGTCTGAGCTACAAGAAAGTATAACTAAACTGAATATAGAAAGGATTATTTTTTTCATTGGTTTATTTTATGTTAACAACTACTAAATCAGAAAAACCTTTGTTGGTTTCAATATCATAATTTGAACTCCAAGACTCCCCAACCACAATAATCTCTTGATTATTTAATTGAACAATTCCGTTGGCAGTATCAATTTCACTACCACCAATAGATTTTTGCCATTCGAGTTTTCCGTTAGTAGCTATTTTTAGCACCCAAATATCGTTATTTCCGTTGTTATTCGTAAGGTTTTTATCACTACTTCTTGAATTTCCTACGATAAAGAAACCACCATCTAGAGCAGGAATAATTCCTTTAGAAACATCAAATGAAGTTCCTCCGTATGTTTTTTGCCAGATTAAATCTCCATCAGTGTTAATTTCAATAGCCCAAATATCTGAAGAACCATGGTTGCTGCTCACTTGTTGATTATTACTTCTAGTATTGCCTGTAATGATAAAATTATTTTGAGGTGTTTTGGTAATGGCAAAAGCTTCATCTATTTCACTACCTCCATAATTTTTTTCCCAAAGAAGCTCGCCTTGATTGTTAATTTTTACCACCCAGAAATCATAACTACCTCGGTTGTTTGAAATGTCAACATCATCACTATCGCTTGAGCCTACCAATAAAAAATTATTGTTTTGAGTTTCTATCACATCGTATAGTGTATCGGTAAACGTGCCACCATAGTATCGAGACCATTGTTTTTCTCCATTAGAATTGAGTTTTATTACCCAATAGTCACCTCCTGCATGTCTATTAATACTACGAGAGTTTCCTTCGCCTCCAGAAGCACTTACGTCTAACGTGCCACTGAGTAAAAAACCGTTATCAGAAGTTTGAATTATTGAAAAAGCTTGATCGGTTCCAGAAAAACCATAAGTTTTTTGCCAAAGTAAGTTTCCGTTACTATCTGTTTTTAGTAGCCAAAAATCATAAGAACCAAAGTTTTCAGTTACATCTCCATTAATACTTCTACTAAATCCAGTGATTAAAAAGCCTCCATCAGCAGTTTGGATGATATCTTTACCACGATCGTCATCACTCCCTCCATAGGTTTTAGTCCAAGTTAATTCGTTGTTACTATTGAATTTTAGTAGCCAATAATCATAACTACTGTTTGTTTTGTCGGTAATATCGTAATCAGCACTTTGGGTGTGTCCAATAACAGCATAACCTCCATCGGTAGTACTAATTACTGAATGCCCAGTTTCGTTTAAAGAACCGCCATATGTTTTTATAGATTGAATAGTGCCCGAATAGTTATTGGTTGGAGGATTATCATCTTTAGAACAAGATATAATCAGTAATATAAAAACGATATAAAATTTAGTAAATTTCATAAAATGGTTAAGGTTATTTTTTCTTCAAAATAAATAATCCTTTTTCAATATCACTCACTACAATATTTCCACTATTAAAGAAAGGATACACACTCCAAACCCCATTAAAATCAGGGTTGTTGTTTTCAGGATAAGTGTCAAAATACCCTGTTTCAGTCATTGTTCCTGAAGCAATGTTTGAAATGTCGTGCATTCTAACACCAGCTCTATAGTTAGCAAGGTAGAAAGTATTGTCTTTTATATATCCATTGTGGTCAATAGCTTCTGTAGGGCCATAGTATTCATTTAATAATTGTGGATTATCTAAATCAAGCATATCAAAAATTAAAATTCTTGTCTTACCTACTTTACCTGTCATTTCATCAAGTTCATCACCAACAATAAAATAACGTTGATCATCGGTAAACCATCCTTGATGGGTGTAAGCTTCATTGTTATAGGAAATCTTAGAAATATTAACAGGGTTGGCTTTATTGGTAACATCAACTACTACAACTTCATTAGTTCCATTTACTTCTCCATTGCTTCCTACTAAAATTTCCTTTCCTGTGTAATCACTATCAGGACCTTTATAGTTGATTACTTGTGCATCGTGAGAATATCCGTCAGCAGCATATCCACCAGCTGAAGTTGGATTTTTTGGATCCTGTATATTAATAAAAAGAGGTCCACCACTATATTGTGTGCTACCAACTACGTAGGCAAATCCCGAATCTTCATTAATTACAATGTTGTGTGCTTTGCCAAAAGTTGTAAAATGTGCATCAGTAGTAAAGGTTGCGGGTGGGTCACTTACGTCACGAAGTCTAGTTAAATCAAAAACTTGCATTCCATGAGTGTTATCGCTTATACTGTTGTCAGCAACAATAAACGCATGGTTGTTATATACTTTAATATCTCTCCAAGGGCTGCTAATGGTTGCTGTAGGGAGCTTTCCTAAGTATATAGGGTTTTCAGTGTCGGTAACATCAATAAAGACAGTACCGTTATCTAATCCCATAATAGCATATTCTTTATTAGTTGTTGGGTCTGTCCATCCCCAGCAATCATTTCCTTCGGCAGCTTGAAAAGTGTTTATTGGAATATGAAGTAGTAAGTCATAACCGTTACAAGGGAATTGCCCTGCAAAACCATTTTCACAAGGAATTTTATTTGTTATTACACCACTATCACTATCGCATACATCACCAATTCCATCATTATCTGTATCTTCTTGATTGGGGTTAGCAGTATCAGGACAATTATCTTTTGTGTTTACTATTCCATCGTTATCTAGGTCTTCATCAATAAGTTTTATTTTAGGAGAAGAACAAGCTGCAAATGCTGCAAAACAAATAAAAAAGAAAATAATTTTATAAAGTTTCATGAAAAGGGATTTTAAAAGCACTAAATTAGGTAATTAACTGTAGATATAACATTCAAAAACAGCAAAACCCTATTTTTATTTTATGTGGATTCATCGCTGAAAATGAGTTTGTTTATTTACTTGTCATTATCTTTGCAGCATGTTAGAAGATAAAAACAAAGAAAGAACTTCGTTGGCTGAACTTGGAGAGTTCGGATTAATCAACCATTTAACAAAACACTTTAAAATGTACCATTCTTCAACAATTAAAGGAGTCGGAGATGATGCTGCTGTTATCAAATATTCAGATAAAGAAACTGTTATTACAACAGATTTATTAGTAGAAGGGGTTCATTTTGATTTGAGTTATATGCCGTTAAAGCACTTAGGCTATAAAGCTGTAATGGTGAATTTGTCTGATGTATACGCAATGAATGCAACAGCTGAACAAATTACAGTATCAATAGCGGTGTCTAATCGTTTTCCTTTAGAAGCTATTGAAGAGTTGTATGCAGGAATTCAGTTAGCATGTGATACGTATAAAGTTGATTTAATTGGAGGGGATACTACTTCGTCAACCAAAGGAATTCTTATTTCTATTACTGCGATTGGAACAGCAAAAAAAGAGGATATTGTATATAGAAATGGAGCTAAACCAACAGATTTAATTGTAGTTTCTGGTGATTTAGGTGCTGCATATTTAGGGTTACAAGTTTTAGAAAGAGAAAAACAAGTATTTCAGGTGAACCCTCAAAATCAACCAGATTTAGATAATTACACGTATATAATTGAGCGTCAATTAAAGCCAGAAGCGCGTAAAGATATTCCGGAGTTGTTAAAAGAATTGGAAGTAAAGCCAACTTCTATGATAGATATTTCAGATGGGTTATCTTCTGAAATTATGCATATCTGCACCCAGAGTAAAACAGGATGTAAAATTTATGAGGATAAATTACCGTTAGACCCACAAGTAATTGCCACTTCAGAAGAATTTAATATGGATTCTACGATGATTGCTTTAAGTGGAGGAGAAGATTATGAATTGTTGTTTACAGTTTCAATTGATGATTACGATAAAATAAAAGGAAATCCCAATTTAACAGTTATTGGTCATATTACAGATAAAGACCAAGGAATAAATTTAGTAACTCGTGCTAATCAAGAAATTGAATTAAAAGCTCAAGGTTGGAATTCTTTTAAAGATTAATTAAGAGAAAATATTTTTTATAAAGCACACTATGTCAGTGTGCTTTTTTAGTTTAGAAAACTAACACCTTTAAATTATTCAAGATCATATATTCTGGTATAAAAATTGTATCTTGGTCAGACAGAAAATTGAATATTAACAAAAAATCAAAAAAGAGAATGGGAATTTTTTCATTTATTAAAAACGCCGGAGCTAAAGTTTTTGGTGTAGGGAAAACAACTGAAGAAGAAGCTGCTGAAAAGGCTGCGAAATTAGTAGATGCAGTACATAAATTAGAGCTTTCTGTTGAGAATCTAGCAATTAATGTAGATGACGATAAAGCTGCTGTTACAGGAGAAGCAGCAGATTTAGCTACAAAAGAGAAAGTAGTTTTAGTAGTAGGAAATACTGAAGGGATTGCTTCTGTAGAGGATAATATGACAGTTAAAGAAGTTGAGGTTGTTGAAGAAGCTGCTATGGCTCAGTTTCATACAGTAGTTAGTGGAGATTCATTAAGTAAAATTGCAAAAGAATTTTATGGTGATGCAATGAAGTATCCTGTAATTTTCGAAGCAAACAAACCAATGTTAACACACCCAGATAAAATTTATCCAGGACAAGTATTAAGAATACCACCTTTAGTGGACTAATCAAAAGTTAATCAACCAAAGGAAAAAGCACTGCATTTGCAGTGCTTTTTTAGTTGTAAAATATGTTATTTAGTTGTGAGTATAGGTTAAAAAAGTAACAGAAAAGAAGAAATTAATTGTCATCTTTGCAGCTGTTTTTAAAACTAGAAAAATGAACCAAAGAGCGTTAGCACTTACGGCAGCATCTATTGCAACACTTATTTACGGAGTTACATTTACAGTGGCCAAGGAAGTGATGGAAGGATATATTCAACCTTTTGGTTTTATATTACTTCGTGTTGGAGGAGCAGCTATAATTTTTTGGTTGTTAGGGCTTTTTGTAAAAGCACCATCTATAGAGAAAGCAGATTACAAAAGAGTGGCAATGGCGGCTTTTTTTGGTATTGCTTTTAACATGCTAACCTTTTTTAAAGGGCTAAGTTATACAACACCAATTAATGCATCGGTAATGATGGTAACTACGCCTATTTTAGTATTGATTTTTGCTAGTATTCTTTTAAAAGAGAAGCTTATTTTAAGAAAAATTGTGGGGGTTGTTGTTGGTATGGTGGGAGCTGTAATTTTAATAGCTTATGGAAATCCACTTAAAGGAGGGGCAACAAATATGGTGTTAGGTAACTTCTTGGTGTTTATTAATGCAGCGTCGTATGGTATGTATTTGGTGGTTGTAAAAAAACTAATAACAAAATACAATCCCATAGTTTTTGTAAAGTGGCTATATCTTTTTGGGTTAATAATGGTGCTTCCTTTTGGTTTCTTTGAATTGTTAGAAGTACAGTGGCAAACAATGCCCGTTTCAATTTTCTTAAAAGCAGGTTTTGTGGTGTTGTTTACGACCTGTATTACTTACTTGTTTAACTTATTTGCTTTGTCAAAATTAAAACCAACAACAGTAAGTGTTTTTATGTACTTGCAACCTGTAGTAGCGGCTATTTATGCATTGATAGTAGGAAGTGATCATTTAGATGTCGTTAAAATAGGAGCTGCGTTATTAATATTTTTTGGAGTATTTTTAGTAACAAAGCGTCCTGCTGAAACTCCCAATAAATAAACGTATCTTTGCCGATTATTAAACCGAAGTTATGATACAATCTATGACGGGGTATGGTAAATCCGTACTACATCTACCTTCTAAAAAAGTTACGATTGAAATTAAATCGTTAAACAGTAAAAATTTAGACTTAAACACTCGAATCCCTTCTTATTACAGAGAAAAAGAACTAGATGTTCGTAAAAAACTAGCAAGCAGTTTGGTACGAGGTAAAGTAGATTTTTCTATTTATGTAGAAATGACTGCGGATGAAACTTCAACTACGGTAAATACGGGTGTGGTACGAGAGTATATGCAACAGTTAAGAAATGTAACACAAGTAGGTTCTTCTAATGATGTAGAGTTAATGAAGATGGCAGTAAGAATGCCAGATGCATTAAAAACAGAACGAGAAGAATTAGATGAAGAAGAGTGGAAGCAAATAGATATTCATATTGATGAAGCTTTAAAGGAAATTATTCAATACAGAAGAGACGAAGCACAATCGTTAGAAGAAGATTTTAAAACAAGAATAGCAAATATTCAATCAGCTTTAGAAGAAGTTAAAAAGTTAGATGGTGATAGAATTGAACATGTTAAAGAGCGTTTGCAAAAAGCATTAACTGATTTAAAAGTTGAGGTTGATGAAAATCGTTTCGAACAAGAATTAATTTACTATTTAGAAAAGTTAGATATTAACGAAGAAAAAGTACGTTTAGCTAATCACTTAGAATATTTCTTACAACAATTAGCAACAGAAGATTCAAATGGAAAAAAATTAGGATTTATTGTACAGGAAATCGGAAGAGAAATCAACACAACAGGATCAAAAGCTAATTTTGCACCGATACAAAAATTAGTTATTCAAATGAAAGACGAGTTAGAAAAAATAAAAGAGCAAATTTTAAACGTTTTATAAAAATGTCGGAAGAATTTAAAGGGAAATTATTTGTGTTTTCAGCACCATCAGGTTCAGGTAAAACCACTATTGTACGTCATTTATTGGCGCAAGAACGTTTTAATTTGGAGTTTTCTATCTCTGCTACATCTAGAGAACCAAGAGGAGAAGAAGTTGATGGGAAAGATTATTATTTTATATCAGCAAAAGAGTTCAAGCAGAAAATAAAAAACGACGAGTTTTTAGAGTGGGAAGAAGTATATCGTGATAACTTTTATGGAACGTTAAAAACTGAAGTTGAACGAATTTGGGCACAAGGAAAACATGTAATTTTTGATATTGATGTTGTTGGAGGATTACGTATCAAAAAGAAGTTTCCTGAGGAGACTTTAGCTGTTTTTGTAAAACCACCTAGTGTTGATGAATTGAAAATTCGTTTGAAGAAAAGAAGTACCGAAAGCGAAGATAAAATTAACATGCGTATTGCTAAAGCTTCGGTAGAATTAGCAACAGCACCACAATTTGATAAAATCATCAAAAACTACGATTTACCTGTAGCTTTACAAGAAGCGGAAGATTTAGTAGATGATTTTTTAGGAATAGAAAAGAAAGTGAAAAACTGATAAAGAACAAGTCTAGTATCTATAAATATGAAAAATATCGGATTATACTTCGGAACTTTTAATCCAATTCATATAGGGCACTTAATTATAGCCAATCATATGGTTGAGTATTCTGATTTAGATGAAATTTGGATGGTGGTAACACCTCACAATCCATTTAAAAAGAAAAATTCTCTGTTAGATAATCATCATCGTTTAGATATGGTCTATTTGGCTACTGAAGAATATGAGAAAATTCAACCGTCAGATATAGAGTTTAGGCTTCCTCAACCAAATTATACAATCAATACGTTAGCGCATATTTCTGAAAAGCATCCAAATTATACATTTAGTTTGATTATGGGTGAAGATAATTTGAAAAGCTTGCATAAGTGGAAAAACTATGAAGCTATTTTAGAAGATTATAATGTATATGTGTATCCTAGAGTTTCTGAAGGGATCGTAGAAAATCAGTTTAAGAATCATAAGAAAATTCATAGGGTTGATGCTCCAATAGTAGAAGTCTCTTCAACCATGATACGAAATGCAATAAAAGAAGAAAAAAACTGTAAACCTTTACTTCCTTTTAAAGTTTGGAAGTATATAGATGAGATGAACTTTTATAAAAAATAGTTTCGCCACTTTTTCGTTGTATATTTGAATCCCAAACAAGTATAAAACGTGTCAAAAAACAAGAAAAAAAGAAAGCTTAAACAGAAGCTTACAGATAAGTACAGGCTGGTAATTTTAAATGAAGATACATTTCAAGAACGATTTTCTTTAAAATTATCAAGGTTAAATGTATTTGTTTTTAGCGGAGTGTTTTCAATACTTCTTATAGTTTTAACAACGCTATTAATTGCATTTACAGGAATACGAGAGTATATACCAGGTTACTCTTCTACAGCATTAAAAAAGAAAGCTACTCGGTTAACTTATGAAGCCGATTCTTTAAAAAATAGGCTGGCAGTTATAGAAAGTTACACTAAAGCATTAAAACCAGTGTTAACAGGTGATATTGAACCTGAAAAAATAGACTCTATAACAACCGAAATGCAAACAATCGTTGTTGATGAAAGTAAGCTACAGGCCACAAAGCAAGATTCACTTTTTAGAGAAAAGATAGATAATAAAGACCTTTTTCCATTGTATGAAGGAGGAGAGAACAGAATTAAAAACGTATTCTTTTCGCCTTTAACAGGTACTATTTCGCAGCCTTTTGATTTGAATGAAAAGCATTATGCAATAGATATCGTAGCACAAACAGGTACACCTGTAAAGGCTGTTGCAGACGGGACTGTAATTTTAGCTGAATGGACAGCAGAAACAGGGTATGTGATAACAATTCAACACCCTAATGAATTTATTTCTGTGTATAAGCATAACGGAACCTTGTTGAAGGAACAAGGTGATGTAGTAAAATCAGGAGAGGCTATTGCAAGTGTAGGATCAACAGGAGAGTTAACTACTGGGCCACATTTGCATTTTGAATTATGGAATAATGGATTTCCAGTAAATCCAACAAATTATATAGATTTTCAGTAGATGAGTATAAAATCAGTATTAGCAATTCCTTTCGCGAAAATTGTACGAAAGCAAGTGTACAAATGGGCAAATAATCCGCATAAAACGCAAGAAAAAGTATTTCAGTATTTAGTTGCTGAAGGATGTAAAACAGCTTTTGGGAAAGATCATGATTTTGTGTCAATCAATAATTATGAAGATTTTAAAAAGCGTGTTCCTATTAATGATTATGAAGGATTACGTTCTTATGTAGATAGAGTGGTTGAAGGAGAAGAAAATGTTTTGTGGAAAGGAAAACCATTGTATTTTGCTAAAACTTCAGGAACAACTTCGGGAGCGAAATACATTCCTATAAGTAAAGAATCAATGCCAACACATATTTCTGCAGCACGCAACGCTTTGTTATTTTACATAGCAGAAACAAACGACGCTAGCTTTGTTGATGGGAAGATGATTTTTTTACAAGGAAGTCCAGTTTTGGAAGATAAAAACGGAGTGAAATTAGGACGTTTAAGTGGAATAGCAGCACATTATGTTCCAAATTACCTCTTAAAAAACCGTTTACCGAGTTGGGAAACCAACTGTATTGAAGATTGGGATACCAAAGTAGATAAAGTAGTTGAAGAAACATTGCCAGAGAATATGACGGTGATAAGTGGAATTCCGTCGTGGGTACAAATGTATTTTGAACGTTTGAAGGAGAAAACAGGTAAGAATGTTTCCGAACTCTTTCCTAACTTTAATTTCTTCGTGTATGGTGGAGTAAACTTTGAACCATACAAGAATAAGTTTGAAGCGTTGATAGGAAAGAAAATAGACTATGTAGAGTTATACCCTGCATCCGAAGGATTTATTGCCTATCAAGATTCGCAAACTGAAAAAGGTATGTTGTTACAATTAAATTCAGGAATGTTTTATGAATTTATTCCAGCAAATGAATTTTTTGATGAAAACCCAACAAGAATATCGTTAAAAGACGTTCAGTTAGGAGTAAACTATGTTATTATCTTAAACACTTCTGCTGGTTTATGGGGCTATAATATTGGTGATACTGTTGAATTTACTTCGTTAAAGCCTTACAGAATAAAAGTAACAGGACGTATAAAACACTTTATTTCTGCTTTTGGGGAGCATGTAATAGGGAAAGAGGTTGAAAAAGCATTAAACGACGCTATAAAAGGAACAGATGTTAATGTGAGTGAGTTCACAGTAGCTCCGCAAGTAAATCCAGAAAGTGGATTACCATATCATGAGTGGTTTATTGAGTTTGAAAATGAACCAGAGAATTTGGATGAGTTAGCATCTAAAATTGATGCTTCTATGCAAGAGCAAAATGTATATTACTTCGATTTAATTGAAGGTAAAATTTTACGTCCTCTAATCATTAGAAAAGTGAAAAAAGGAGGTTTCCACGAGTATATGAAATCCATAGGGAAGTTCGGAGGTCAGAATAAAATCCCACAGCTATCAGACAATAGAAAAATAGCGGATGTATTAGAAGATTTCTTAATTGAATAAAAAAAATAAAATGAAAATTGTAGCTACTAACATTGGAGAAAGAAAAGAAATTGATTGGAAAGGAAAAACTGTAACGACTGGTATTTTTAAGTTTCCTGTTGAAACTCCTATTTTTTTAGATGTAGAAAAAGTAAAAGATGATGCTATTTGTGATAGAAAGTATCATGGAGGAATAGACCAAGCAGTGTATGCTTATTCAGAGAAACATTATGCATATTGGAAAGAGTTATACCCAAATTTAGATTGGGAACTTGGAATGTTTGGTGAAAACTTGACTGTTTCGGATTTAGAGGAAAGTCAATTGCACGTGGGAGATACTTTTAAAGTGGGAGAAGTTATTATTGAAGTTACGAAGCCGCGTCAACCATGCATGAAACTTGGTGTGCGTTTCAATGATATGAAAATTGTAAAACAGTTTTGGCAACAAAATTTACCAGGAGTCTATTTTAAAATACTTCAAACAGGTTTTGTAAAAGCTGGAGATGAGTTTGAACAGGTTAAAAGCTGCCCTCAAAACCCAACCATTGAAGAAGTGTATAAGAGTAAGAGGGAAGCGAAGTTTAAACCTAAAAACTAAACTTTTTAGAATCTAAAATATTTTTTGAAGCCATAGAGGCAAACCCCATTTTGTACAAAATATCAGCTCTGGTATTTTCTTTATGATTCAGTGTTTCCATAGTTTCTATTATATCTTTTTTGAAACCATTTCTATGATAAGTTTTATGAACTTCTTTAATAAAAGGAGTGGGAACTTGGAAACAGTGTGAACCAATCACATCCATAGCTGCCCCTTTTGACAGTAAATAAGCTTCATTACCAAACTTCTTTTTGTCTACTGAAGGATATAAGTGCATATCAATAGCCGTTTTAATAATAGTAGCTTTATTTTCAGTGCCATTTTTCTTTACAAAATCATCAGCATAAGAACCGCCATAATTAGCAAAACATTGTTGACTACATACATGGTTGTGAGAATCAGTCAAACCAATATCATGCAGCATTGATGATACAAAAAGTAATTCTTTATCATAGTGTAATTTTTCTGAAAGAGCAATTCCAGCCGACCAAAAAAAGGTTCTATAAGAATGATATAAAAGTATCGGGTTACATAACTCATTTGCCTCTTCTAAAGCCAGTTTAGATAGTTTAGAGTCTGGAATTCCAATAGTGTTAATGTCAAAATCTAGTTTAGACTTAATGCCAGTTTTATATAAAAACTTAGCATAAGTTTCTTTTAATTTAGAAGTAATTAAGAGTTTTTTAAATTGTTGAACTTCTTTTCTGTTGAGTACAGAAGGACTATGGTTATTATGTATTTGCATTGCTTATTTTTTTCGAACAAAGCAAATATAAAATAAAAACATACTAAATAGTATGTTTTTTTGAGTCTAATATTATTTTAAACCAGTTAAGTAAAGTTTTAATTGCTTTAAATGATGGGTATAAGTATCTGTCTTATTGCTTAATTTTCCTAAAGCTCTAGCTCCCCAATAGCTAGCTATAATAAAATCAGCAACTTCTTCAGCGTTAATACTTGGGTTTAAGGTGTTATTTTGTTGTTCTTTGACTATAGAACTAGAAATAGCATCTGTCCATAGAGATTTTACTTCGTTAAGAGTCTGTTTAAAGTCATTGTCTAATGGAGACATTTCTTGAGTTAAGTTGGCTAGAGGACAACCATGCTCTATCGTTAAAAAAGAGTTGTGTAAAAGTAATTCTTCAATCATTGTGTATAAAGAATCACATAGACTATCGGAAGAAGAGAGAGAGCTAATAGATAAGTCAATAGTTTTTGGTTGTATTATCTCTTTAATAACAGCAATTCCCATTTGCTTTTTGTTCTTGAAATGATAATAAAAAGCACCTTTAGTAACTTTAGTAGTAGCTATTATTTCATCTATACTGGTAGATTGATATCCCTTTTTATAAATAAGTTCAAAAGCTTTTTGTAAAATAGTTGCTCTTGTGTTCGCAGATTTTTTCATTCGTTGTAGCGTACTCTTTATTAATTTACATGTAGTACAAATTTACTATTATGTATATAACAAAGTAATACTAAAACTAAAATTTAGGTTAAAAAGAGATTTTAGCCAGAGGTACTCCATCCATGGATGAAGTTCTCTATAATAAAACTAAAGAATTCATAAGTCAATATTATAGAAGTAATACCCCCGATGAGTTTAAGTATATTTTTATTCATTTTGTTTTTGCTCTAACTCAAACACTTTTTGTAACATTTTATCATCTTGTTGGTCTACTTTATATAAACCTTCATCGCTAAAAAGTTCACGCGCTATCAATACTTTTAAGTTACTACAAAGCTGATTTTTTGTTCTTTCAGAAAGCCTGAAATCTTTAATTTCTTCTAGGAATTTATTAGAAATGCTATGGTCTTTATCAAAGTTTTTAATAAAATCATCTACCGTTATAGAAGCTAGTTTTTTACGGTTATCGTCTACATACGAAAAAGCAAAATCATTTAAAGGACGGAAGAAAATTGTAGGAATGTAAGAAGAGGTGTCTACGGCAACAAAGTAATCAGGGATGATCCCACCACCGCCATATACTATTTTTCCTTTAGGAGTTGTGTATTTTAAGCTATCTACAGTTTTGATACTGTCTTTGTTGAAAAGCTCACCGTTTTCTAGTCGGTGTTCAAAGTCATGACTGTATTCTTCAGAGTCAGTTTCTGCTTTATAAGGTTTTTGAATAGATCGTCCTGTTGGAGTGTAATACCTAGCAGTAGTTAATCGCACTGCAGAACCATCACCTAAATCCATTTCTTGTTGCACTAACCCTTTACCGAAGGAACGACGCCCGATGATTATTCCTTTATCATTATCCTGCAAAGCACCAGCCACAATTTCAGAAGCAGAAGCAGAGTTTTCGTCAATTAGAACATATAATCCACCATGTTCAAAATCACCTTTATTTGTAGCAAAAGACTCAACAACATCACCTTTATTGTTTTTAGTGAATACAATAAGTTTTTTATCTTCTAAAAACTCATCTACAATGTCATTAGCAATATCTATAAAACCACCACCGTTACCACGAAGATCTAAGACTAAGTCGGTCATTCCTTTCGTAAGTAATTTGTTTAAAGAGGTTTTAAATTCTACATAAGTGTTACGAGCAAAACGGTCTAGTTTTATATAACCAACACTATCGTTTAGCATATACGCAACATCAACACTTTTAATATTTACTTTACCACGATTAATAGTGATATCAAAAATACTGTCGTTGGTTTTTCTATAAATCTGTAAATCAACTTTAGTATCTGGCTTCCCTTTTAAAGCTTTCATTATTTGGGAAGTTTGTAGGTTTCTTCCGTATAGCGTGTCCTTATCAGCAAGTAAAATTCTATCACCTGCTTTTATACCAGCCTCAATACTTGGTCCGCCTTTAATAGGTTCAATAACTGTTATAGTGTCACCAATCATACGGAATTGAACACCAATTCCAACAAAATTACCTTGCATGTTTTCGGTAACTAATTGCAAGTTTTCTTTCGGAATGTATACAGAGTGTGGGTCTAATTTACCTAGCATTTCAGCAATGGCACCATCTAATAGCTCGTCAGTGTTTACATTATCAACATAATCACTTTGAATGTAATCTATCAAGCGTTTTATTTTACGTTCACTAGAAGTGCTTTTATTGATAAAGTTGCTTGAGCCTCCACCGCTAAAAAAAGTTCCGATAAGAATACCGAAAACCACAGCGATAGATAAATATATAGGTAAATTATTCTTGTTCATTTGGTAAATATGTCAATTCAACACCTGCTTTTTCTAAAAAATCCAATCCTGATCGATCTTTGTATGCTTGTGAATATACTACACGTTTTATTCCTGCCTGATGTATCAATTTACTACATTGTTGACAGGGTGATAAAGTTATGTATAAAGTAGCACCTTTGCACGATTGTGTAGAAGAAGCTACTTTTAAAATAGCATTGGCTTCGGCATGCAATACATACCATTTAGTGTAGCCTTCTTCATCTTCGCAAAAATTTTCGAACCCAGAAGGGGTACCATTATAACCATCAGAAATAATCATTCTATCTTTAACAATTAAGGCACCTACTTTTTTGCGAATACAGTGAGAAAGTTGTCCCCATTCATTTGCCATTTTTAAATAGGCAATGTCATATTTTAATTGTTTTTTTTTCAAAATATTTAGTGTGATTTTTTCTTAGTTAAGCTAAGGTAATTAGATTTGAATTAGTTAGGCGTTAATTTTTTACCAAAAAACACGGTCAAACATCATTTGTAAAGCGAAACCGATAACGATAGACGACATGATTAAAATCCAATCACGACGGTTTACACTAAAGATTGATTGTACTAGAGCTCCGATTAATAAAATACCTAATACAATAATAATTTGTGCTACTTCTACACCTAAAGCAAACTCTACTAAAGGTAAAAACTTATCAGAAGTTTTGCCAATCATAATTTTAAAATAGTTAGAAAAACCAAGTCCGTGAATTAGTCCAAAAAATAAAGCAAAAAATAAATTCTGATTTTCTTTTCCAACCGATGCTTTTTTAGCAGTTAATACATTCATTAATCCAGTAATAAAAATGGTTAGTGGAATTAAAAATTCAATTAAATCTGCTCGTACGTTCAAAATCCCGTAAGCCGAAAGAGCTAACGTTATTGAGTGTCCAATAGTAAATAAAGTAATTAACCACAAAACTTTAGTCCACTGCTTAAATTGATATACAACAGCTAATACGATTAAAAATAAAATGTGGTCATAGGCTTTAAAATCAAGTACATGAAACAAGCCCATTTTAAAGTAGAAGATAAAATCGTTCATTCGGGGTTTTAAATTTTTATTTGTCGATCTATTTGTTGGTCTAAAGATATAAAAGTTTCGGTTCTTGAAACTCCTTTTATGGTTTGAATATCCTTATTTAACAAGTGCATTAAATCTTCATTATTCTTACACAGTATTTTAATAAAAATAGCATAGTTGCCCGTGGTGTAGTGGCTTTCTACAATTTCAGGAATTTCTTTTAAACGTTTAATAGCTGAAGAGTATAAACTGGCAGAATCTAAAAATACGCCAACAAAAGCGGTAGTAGTATAGCCTAGAGCTTTGGGGTTTAACACCATTTTATAACCTTCGATCAAATCTGATTCATCTAATTTTCGTAACCGTTGATGAATCGCAGCGCCAGATATCCCTACTTCTCGAGCAATACTTAAAATAGGAGTTCTAGCGTCATTAACCAATCTTTTGATAATGATTTTATCTATTCCGTCAATTTTTAATTTTTTTGCCATGTAACAAAAATAAGGAAACTTTTATTATCATATAAAGGTAAAAAATTATTGTTTTTCAATAATTTTATTATATTTGAACCCTCATTAATTAATCAAAAATTGAATATGAAATCAGTATTAAGTATTTTAAAGGTTTTTTGTACATTATTAGTAGTTAGTGTCGGGGTAAAATTTTTTGAAAGATTATATAGAATAGTTCATTATGCCGTTTATGGGGGAGGTAAAACGAAGATATTTAAATTGATAATTCCAGAAAACTGGAGCGATGAATATTATTATTTTTTGTCTCTGATAGTTTTAGTATTAATGGGGTATGTGATGTTTTTACTTGTTGAATTTAGAAAAGTAATTTTTAATTTTTCAAAAGATAGTGTTTTTACAAAGGAGAATAGCAACCGATTACGAAAAGTAGGAAAAGGGTTAATTATTTACGGAATTATAGTCTTGTGTTTCACAACAGTATTAGGTCTAATAATTGAAGGTGGCTCAACTTTAAGTTCAAGTTCAGACCCAGCTTATAGTAGTGGATATATATCTGGGTATACGGTAGGTACTTCAATAAGTAAAGTATTACCAATATTTGTGGTGGCTTTATTTGTGCAATTTATTTCTTTCATTGTAGGAAAAGGAAACGTTTTACAAGAAGAAAACGATCTAACCATCTAATAAAAACTAATTATGAGAAAATTAAAAATTTTAAAAAGCTTAATAGACTTTATTTTTATTGTATATAGTCTCATGGTTCCTTTTCTTATTATAGGGATTCCTACTGCGTTTTTTATGACAGAACAAAGTAGTTTTAAAATACTAGGATTAGATTTTAATGTGGGCACAAGTATAATATCAAAAGTATTTGTAGCAATTTTTTTATTGGTGTATGTGCTAGTTTATAATGCAATTTATAAGTTTAGAATAGTGTTAACCGAATTTGTTAGAACTAAGGTGTTTTCAGAAAAGGTAATTATGAATTTAAAGGGAATAGGAAATTTATTACTTATTTCAGGTATTTTAATGATTGTTGCTAGAGTTGGTTTAAAACTAACAACGACATCAGTCATAAATTTTGATTTTGGAGTTGGGGCTCATTATTTAACTATCTGTTTTGGGCTTTTCTTTTTAGTGCTTTCAGAGATATTTAGAACTTCAAAAGAGTTAAAACAAGAAAACGACTTAACAATATAAGGTATGCCAATTATTGTAAACTTAGATGTAATGCTAGCTAAACGGAAGATGAAAAGCAAAGAATTGGCAGAAATTGTGGGAATTACTACGGCAAATTTATCTATCCTAAAATCAGGAAAAGCCAAAGCTATTCGTTTTTCTACGTTAGAAGCTATTTGTAAAGCATTAGATTGTCAACCAGCAGATATTTTAGAATTTGTAGAGGAGTAAAAACAGAAGATTCTGTACCTTTACAGTTATGTATGCGTTGGTAGATTGTAATAACTTTTATGCTTCTTGCGAACGGGTTTTTAATCCGAATTTGCAAGGAAAACCAGTAGCCATTTTAAGTAATAATGATGGCTGCGTTATTTCAATGAGTGATGAAGCAAAAAAATTACAACTTCCATTTGGAGCACCAATTTTTAAGTGGGATCAATTTTGTAAAAACAACAATATCTCAGTGTTGTCTTCAAACTATCCGCTATATGGTGATATGAGTGCTAGAGTGATGAAAATTCTAGAACAATTTTCTCCAGATGTAGAAGTATACTCTATTGATGAAGCTTTTTTACAATTCAAAGGTTTTGATGAGTATGATTTTAATTCCTACGGGAAAGAAATTAGAGAAAGACTATTGAAGTGGACGGGGATTCCAACCTGTGTAGGGATCGCACCAACAAAAGCGTTAAGTAAAGTAGCCAATAAAATAGCTCGTAAATTTCCAAAAGAAACAGGAGGAGTATATGTAATAAATTCCGAAGAAAAAAGAATCAAAGCATTACAGTGGACTCCTATAGAAAGTGTTTGGGGAATTGGCATAGGTATACAGAAGAGATTGCTCGCCAAAGGATGTAAAAAGGCATACGATTTTACGCAGTTAAACGATGATTGGGTATTAAAAAATCTTTCTATAACAGGCTGGAAGTTAAAAAAAGATTTAGAAGGAGATTCGAAAATAGAATTAGATGAACCTACTAATAAGAAAGCAATAGCAACAACCCGAAGTTTTGAATATACATTTTCTGACTTAGATAATATTAAAGAAAGAATTTCAACCTTTGCAGTGAGTTGTGCAGAAAAATTACGCAAACAAAACTCTAGTTGTCATATGGTGATTGTTTTGCTACGAAGTGATTATCATAAAAAAGATACTGAACAACATCGAGTGAGTAAAACAGTTGTGTTTCCATATCCAACAAACTCCACATTAACGATAAGTAAAAGTGCAGTACAAGCGGCAACAACTATATTTAAAGAAGGAATAAAGTATAAAAGAGCAGGAGTAATTGTAACAGGATTGGTTCCTTCAGATAATTATCAGATAGATATGTTTGCAAGCGAAAATCCGAAGCATGCCTCTTTAATGAGTGCGATTGATAAAATTAATCAAACTTATAAAGCAGATAAGATTAAATTAGCCAATCAAGATTTACAACGTACTTGGAAGATGCGTCAAGAACGATTATCGCCCAAATACACTACAAATATTAACGATATTATTAAGGTAAAATAAGTTTAGTTAAATAATAAACAATAAGATGTTACGAAAATTAAAGCCAGTAAAAGCACCAGAGGCATTGACTTTTTTCTTACCAAAAGAGTTAAATGAAAGTGAAGGAGCTATTTTAATGGATACAGGTATTTCTGCAGGGTTTCCTTCTCCTGCTGATGATTTCAGGGAAACGCGTATTTCGTTAGATGAAGAACTTATTAGAAATAAAGAAGCTACTTTTTTTGCACGAGTAAGCGGACAGTCGATGATTGGTGCAGGCTTAGATGATAATGACTTGCTAGTAATCGATAGAAGTATTCCGCCTACAAATAATAAAATTGCAGTATGTTTTTTAGATGGTGAGTTTACCGTAAAACGTTTGCGAGTTGAAGGTAGTGAAGTTTGGCTACAACCTGAAAATCCAGATTATCCAATTATAAAAATCACTGAAGAAAATAATTTTATTATTTGGGGAATTGTAACCAATGTAATTAAGAAAGTATAAAAAAAATCCAGCTATTTGCTGGATTTTTTGTCTTTGTTCTTTAGTACAAAAGGTTTATGCCTAGAATGTCTTAACAAAACTCGTCGTAAGCAGCTGCTAAGTTCTGAGCAATTGCTTCAGCAGAACGTCCTTCAATATGATGACGCTCTAACATGTGTACTAAATTTCCGTCTTTAAATAAGGCAATTGCAGGTGATGATGGAGGGAAAGGAATCATATATTCTCTTGCCTTCGCAGTAGATTCTTTTTCTACTCCTGCAAAAACAGTTGTTAAATGTGTAGGAGTTTTATCAGCTCCTAAAGAAGCAATAGCTCCTGGTCTTGCAGTACCTGCTGCACATCCACAAACTGAGTTTACCATTACTAACGTAGTTCCTTCTTTTGCTAAAGCATTGTCAACATCTTCAGCAGTATATAAAGCTTCAAAACCAGCGTTGATTAATTGGTCACGCATTGGTTTTACTAATTCTTCTGGATACATATTTTTGAATTAAATTTTAAAGCAAAGATACTGCTTTTCATGGCAACAATCAACTTGAAATAGCCATGGTTGTAGTTGCTTAATATTTTATCTTTGCATTTTTAAATTTTATAAATGGGAAAATTTGCAAAATGGCTTGGGGCTGGAGCAGGCTTTACATTAGGAGGCCCAATTGGGGCTATTGTAGGATTTGTTGTGGGTAGTTTTATAGATGGGATTTCAGTAGAAGATTTTAAAGAAGAACAACAAGAGTATCAAAAAAGACAACATCAAGGAACAAGAGGAAGAGCTACATCAGGAGACTTTGAAATTAGCTTACTAATATTAGCATCGGTAGTTATAAAATCGGATGGTAAAATAGACCAACGAGAGTTAGATTATGTTCGTATGTACTTTGTAAAAATGTACGGAAAAGAACGAGCAAATCATGCATTTAAATTGTTTAACGGAATTATTAAAAAACAAATTTCTACACGTCAAGTTTGTTTGCAAATCCGCCAGTACATGTCGCATGCTACGCGATTACAATTAGTTCATTTTTTATTCGGAATAGCACAAGCAGATGGACAAGTAACGGGTAATGAAGAGCAAGAGATTAGAAAGATAGCAAGTTACTTATACATCAACGAATATGACTATTCATCAATAAAAGCTATGTTCTATAATGAATCTGATAGCGCTTATAAAATGCTTGAAATAACTAAAGAAGCTACGAATGACGAGGTGAAAAAAGCGTATCGAAAAATGGCTAAAAAGCATCATCCAGACAAGTTGCAAAACTTAGGAGAGGAGCATAAAAATGGAGCAAACGAAAAGTTTCAAAAAATTCAAGCAGCTTACGAACAGATTAAAAAGGAAAGAGGAATTAATTAGTTTGTTTGCTTAAAAATAGAATTCACAATAAAAACGCCTTTTTTAAGGCGTTTTTTTATATCTCAAACTCAACAATTACAAGAAAATACGTAATTTCGCACATTCAATTAATAAACCGACAAAATGAGTAAGAAGTTTACTGAATACAAAGGATTGGATTTACCAAAAGTAGCAGAAGAAATATTAAACTATTGGGAAGAAAACAACATCTTTGAAAAAAGTATTACTACACGTGAAGGAAACGAACCATTTGTGTTTTTTGAAGGACCACCTTCAGCAAACGGTTTACCAGGAATTCACCACGTAATGGCACGTGCCATTAAAGATATTTTTTGTCGTTATAAAACCCAAAAAGGATACCAAGTTAAGCGTAAAGCAGGTTGGGATACGCATGGTTTACCTGTAGAATTGGGAGTTGAAAAAGAATTAGGAATCACCAAAGAAGATATCGGAACCAAAATTACGGTTGAAGAATATAACGAAGCATGTAAAAAAGCTGTAATGCGTTATACTGATATCTGGAATGACCTAACAGAGAAAATGGGATATTGGGTAGACATGGAGGATCCATATATAACCTATAAACCAAAATATATGGAATCGGTTTGGTGGTTGTTAAAACAAATCTATAATAAGGATTTGTTATACAAAGGGTATACAATCCAGCCATATTCACCAAAAGCAGGAACAGGATTAAGTTCGCATGAGTTAAATCAACCAGGAACGTATCAAGACGTTACAGATACTACAGTAGTAGCTCAGTTTAAAACGATAAAAGAAACATTACCAGACTTTTTACAAGTTGATGGAGATGTACACTTTTTAGCTTGGACAACTACACCATGGACACTTCCATCTAATACAGCATTAACGGTTGGGCCAAAAATAGAATACGTTTTAGTTAAAACATTCAACCAATATACATTTGAGCCAATTCAAGTGGTGTTGGCTAAAAACTTAGTATCAAAACAATTTGCTGGGAAGAAATTTAATCAAGTAGAAGATGTAGCTGAATTAGCAAATTATGCTGAAGGAGATAAGCAAATTCCATATGCAGTTGTAAAAGAATTTATAGGAAAAGATTTAGTAGGTATTAAATACGAGCAATTATTACCATTTGCTTTACCATATCAAAATCCAGAAAATGCGTTTAGAGTAATTTCAGGAGATTTTGTTACTACCGAAGATGGTACAGGTATCGTACATACAGCCCCAACATTTGGTGCTGATGATGCTTTAGTTGCAAAACAAGCAACTCCAGAAGTGCCGCCAATGTTGGTATTAGATGAAAATGAGAATCCAGTTCCGTTAGTAGATTTACAAGGTAAATTTCGCCCAGAAATGGGAGAATATGCAGGTAAATATGTAAAGAATGAATACTATACAGATGGTGAGGCTCCAGAAAAGTCGGTAGATGTAGAACTTGCAATTCAATTAAAAGAAGAAAATAAAGCTTTTAAGGTTGAAAAATATGTACACAGTTATCCTAACTGTTGGCGTACGGATAAACCAATTTTATACTATCCGTTAGATTCTTGGTTTATCAAGGTAACTGACGTTAAGGATAAAATGTTCGATTTAAACGAAACCATCAACTGGAAGCCAAAATCAACTGGAGAAGGACGTTTTGGTAACTGGTTAAAAAATGCCAATGATTGGAACTTGTCACGTTCTCGTTTCTGGGGAATTCCATTACCAATTTGGCGTACTGAAGACGGAACAGAGCAAATCTGTATAGGTTCTGTAGCTGAATTAAAAGAAGAGATTCAAAAGTCAGTTGATGCTGGCGTAATGTCTGAAGATATTTTTGCTGATTTTGAAGTAGGAAATATGTCAGAAGATAACTATGATAAAATTGACTTACACAAAAATGTAGTAGATAAAATTATCTTAGTTTCTGCTTCAGGAAAACCAATGAAGCGTGAAAGCGATTTAATTGATGTATGGTTCGATTCTGGTTCTATGCCATATGCACAATGGCATTATCCGTTTGAAAACAAAGAATTAATTGATAATAAAGAAAGTTACCCAGCGAACTTTATTGCAGAAGGAGTAGACCAAACTCGTGGGTGGTTCTATACATTACATGCCATCGGAACTATGGTGTTTGATTCTGTAGCTTATAAAAATGTAGTGTCTAACGGATTAGTGTTAGATAAAAACGGACAAAAAATGTCAAAGCGTTTAGGAAATGCTGTTGATCCGTTTACTACATTATCTGAATTTGGTCCAGATGCAACACGTTGGTATATGATATCAAATGCGAATCCTTGGGACAACTTAAAATTTGATATTGCAGGAATAGAAGAGGTAAAGCGTAAATTCTTCGGGACTTTATATAATACGTATTCATTCTTCTCTTTATATGCAAACATTGACAACTTCACCTATAGTGAAGCTGAAATAGCTATTAACGAAAGACCAGAGATAGATCGTTGGATTTTATCTGAATTAAACACGTTAGTTCAAAAGGTAGATAAATTCTATGCAGATTATGAGCCAACCAAAGCAACCAGAGCTATTTCTGATTTTGTACAAGATCATTTAAGTAACTGGTATGTACGTTTATGTAGAAGACGTTTCTGGAAAGGAGAGTATGCACAAGATAAAATCTCTGCATACCAAACGTTATACACCTGTATGTTAACGGTAGCTAAATTAGGATCTCCAGTAGCACCTTTCTTTATGGATCGTTTGTATAAAGATTTAATAAAAGCTACAGGAAAAGAAAGTTTTGAAAGCGTACATATAGCAGAGTTTCCTAAATACAATGCTGATTTAGTAGATAAGTCGTTAGAGCGTAAAATGGAAAATGCACAAACAATATCTTCGTTAGTACTATCTTTAAGAGCTAAAGAAAAAATTAAAGTACGTCAACCGTTACAAAAAATTATGATTCCTGTATTGGATGCAACGCAGAAGGAAGAAATTTTAGCAGTAGCAGACTTAATAAAATCAGAAGTTAATGTTAAGGAGATAGAGTTATTAGACGATGCTTCAGGGATTTTAGTAAAACAAATCAAACCAAATTTTAAAGCTTTAGGGCCTAAGTTTGGTAAAGATATGAAGTTGATAGCTAATGAAATACAAAGCTTTACACAAGAAGATATCTTCAAAATAGAAAAAGAAGGAGAAATTTCTGTGGAAGTTAATAATAAAATGATTATTTTAGGAACCGCTGATGTAGAGATTTCATCAAAAGATATCGAAGGTTGGTTGGTGGCTAATGCAGAAGGGTTAACCGTTGCTTTAGATGTTACAATAAACGACGAATTACGCAAAGAAGGTGTGGCAAGAGAATTGGTAAACAGAATTCAAAACGCACGAAAAGACACAGGTTTAGAAGTAACCGATAAAATAAAATTAACCATTTTACAAGCTGATGATTTAAGAGAATCGGTATTGGCAAATGAAAACTACATTAAAGCAGAAACATTAACAAACGAACTAGTTTTTGTTGATGATTTAAAAAATGGTACAGAAATTGAGTTTGATACCATTAAAAGTAGAATGTTAATTGAAAAAATATAGCATTATGGATGATGTTAAAATAAGATATTCAGATAGTGATTTACAAGAATTTAAAGAAATCATCTTAAAGAAAATTGAAAAAGCAGAAGAAGACTTAAAATTATTACAAGCTTCTTATAAAAACGGATCTGATAACGGTACCGATGATACTTCACCACAATTTAAGTCGTTTGAAGAAGGATCGGATACGATGGCTAAAGAAGCAAATATGCAGCTAGCTATTCGTCAAGAAAAGTTTATTCGTGATTTAAAGAATGCCTTAGTTCGTATTGAAAATAAAACGTACGGTATTTGTAGAGTTACAGGTAAATTAATTCAGAAAGAACGTTTAAAGTTAGTGCCTCATGCTACCTTAAGTATTGAAGCAAAACGAAAGCAATAAACCGTAAAAAAATAGATAAAGCCTCTTTTAGAGGCTTTTTTTGTATGAAAAAATATACATTCTTATTATTTCTAGTCAGTAGTCAACTTCTTTTTAGTCAAGAAAAAGTAGTGCAGAGAAGAAGCATGACAGCACATGAATTGGAAGTTCTTACTTACGGACTGGATGATATTGTCATAGAGGATTCTGAAAATAATGAGTTAGAGGTAATTCTATTTGATGAAAATCCGCATACACATAACATTCTTTTTAAAGAGAAAGGAGAAATTTTAAAAGTAAGTTTTGAGCTAAATATTCCTCTACTACAAGATGAAGTTTTTAGAAAGTATATTACCAGAAGACTTGAAAGAGCTCGTGTAGTGATAAAAGTTCCAAAAAATAAACATATCACAGTTCATGGTAAAACGATTGGAGTAACCTCAAAAAGCTATTTAGGAGATTTAGATGTGTATATTGAAAGAGGGAATGTAAAAATGAATACTATTTTAGGAAATAGTAAAGTATATCTTTTTCAAGGGAATGTATTTGCTAATACATTTAAAACGGATTTAAGCCTTACTACAACTAAAGGAGTAATTTTAGTTAATGACAAAAAGAAAGTTTCTCCATTTCAAGAAAAGTATCCGCCTTCCTTAAAATCATTTACTGTAAATTCTATTCACGCTAATATTACTGTAAAAATTAAGAAAACCTGATAAAAATACATTACTTTCAATCAATAAAAAGAGAACAATATGATGAAAGAAAATTAGGTGTGTTTTTCTGAAATTTAACTGTAAAAAACATAAGAATAGTTTTCTTATTTTTGTTTCCATTAATTTGAAATAATGTCTAAAAAACACATCGCAATACTTACCGTAGTTTTGGCAATTTTAATTGACCAAATAAGTAAAATATATATCAAAACACATTTTCAATTAGGAGAAGAAATTGTTGTTTTTGACGATTGGTTCAGAATCCATTTTACCGAAAATAACGGTATGGCTTGGGGCTTTGAATTCGGAGGTAAAGCTGGAAAGCTATTTTTAACATTATTTAGAGTTGTTGCAGTTACAGGTATTGTATATTGGTTATGGCAAACTATTAAGAAAAAATCGCATACAGCAGTAATTATAGCTATTTCGTTAATTTTAGCCGGAGCGGTAGGTAATATTATCGACTCTGTTTTTTACGGAATAATTTTCGATACTTCATATCATAATGTAGCCACACTTTTTTCTGATAATCCTTACGGAGAATTGTTTCATGGAAAGGTAGTTGACATGTTGTATTTCCCAATTTATGAAGGGGAAAGCTTCACGTTTTTCAATGCTATTTTTAACGGAGCAGATTCTTGGATAACCATTGGTGTTGCGTTATTGTTTATATTTAATAAACAAGCATTTCCCAAAGAGGAAGAAGAAACTAAGAAGCTTTCATAATTCTCACATACTTTTTTTATATTTATAGAAAAAGAAAACGATGCGTTTACTAAAATACCTTGCTGTTTTTATACTAGGATTTTTAATTGCAAAATTTTGGTATGAAAAGAAAGAGGAAAAGTATGAACAAGAAGAAATTCAAGTTGTTTTAAACGGAATTCAAAACTTGAGCAAGTTAGTGGTTTCAGAAGGAAATTTTTCTGAAATGTATAGCTTTACCGATGCAAAAAAGTATTTCTATGGATACGTTACCTTTGAAAAGAAAGCAATGCTCTCAGTAAATGCTAAGGTTGAAGTAGGGTATGATTTATCGAAATTAGAAATTCAAATAGATAGTGTTGGTAAACAAATTATCATCAATAAAATTCCTGAAGAAGAAATTCTTATTTCTCCCGATATTAAATATTTCGATTTACAGCAGAGCCAGTTCAATACCTTTTCTAAGCAAGAACTAAATAAGCTGAATGCTAAAGCTATTGAAAAGATTCAATCGACAATTACAGTATCTCGACTACAAAAAGATGCTAAAACACGTTTATTTGAAGAATTGTCTAAAATTTACCAGCTCTCTAAAATTTACAATTGGAAAGTGGTAGATAATACCAATTCAAGGGTGTTTGACTCGTTATTGCTAAAAGATTAATGAGGTAATTTCTTACTTAATAACCCGTAAATAAAAGTGCCTAAAAGGGCTCCTAAAAGTACAATAACCATTGGGAGTATTCCGTGTCCAATTAAAACAAAAACAGGAGCAGGACACGCTCCTGCTAGCGCCCAACCTAAGCCAAAAAGAGTTCCTCCAACTAAAGTTCTAATAAAGCCTTTTTTCTTTTCTTTAATATTAATTTGATTACCTAAATAGTCTTTAATTTTTCCACTTTTAAAGAAATACATAAATACAGCAGAAATAGTTACAGCAGAACCAATAATTCCATACATGTGAAATGATTGAAATTTGAACATTTCGTAAATACGATACCAAGAAACCGCTTCAGATTTAGACAAAATAATTCCGAAAACTATACCTATAACTAAAAATTTCAAATTCTTCATCTTAACCAAATATTAAAGGAAATAGTACCCAAATCATAATTAAACCACCCACAAAAAAACCAATTACAGCAATTAAAGAAGGTAATTGAAAACTACTCAATCCTGTAATAGCATGCCCAGAAGTACAGCCATCAGCATAACGCGTTCCAAAACCAATTAAAATTCCGGCAACCAATAAAATTGCGAAACCTTTTAAGGTCAACATGTTTTCTATACTATAAATTTCGCTTGGAACATACGCTTTTCCAGCATCAGCAAAACCTAGTTCCGCTAATTCGTTAACGGTGGTAGGGTTTAAATCAATTCCTGGTGTAGCAGATAAATAATTAATAGCGATATAGCCTCCAATTAACAAACCAACTAAAAAGACAATAGCCCAATCACGTTCTTTCCAGTCTTTTTTAAAATAATCAGAGATTTTGCCTGCACCAGCCATGGTACACATAGTTTCTAAGTTCGTTGATACCCCAAAATTTTTTCCGAAGTAAAAAAACAAGAAAAGTATTATTGAAATAAATGGGCCAGATACATACCAAGGCCATGGTTGTAATATAAAATCCATTATAATATGTTTTTTAAATAAGTGACAATGATTTTTGTAGCTCCCACATTATTTTTGATGTAACTGTGGTTAACACTTCCCATTTGCTCTCTTAGTTTTTTGCCTGATTTTAACGAAACAAAATTACTAGAAAATTCGTTAGTATTTACAACTGTTTTAGCTCCTTTTAATTCAAGTAAGTCGATAGCTTCTTGAAATTTTTTGTATTTATTACCACCAAAAATAACAGGGACACCATATGTCGCTGGTTCTAAAATATTATGTAAACCAGTAGCAAGTCCACCACCTACGTAAGCTACATCAGCATAAGAGTAAATTTTGGTAAGCAACCCAATTGTGTCAATTATAAAAACTTGATAATTGGATAGTTGTTTTCCTTCTTTTTCAGAAAAAAGAATCGTTTTCTTATTGATTAAGCTCTGTAGTTCTTTAATCTGTTTTTGGTTGATGTTGTGTGGAGCAATAATAAACTTTTCGTCATCAGTAGCGTTATTATTAATGTAATTGATAATCAATTCTTCATCTTCTTTCCAAGTGCTTCCAGCAATTACGGTATACTGACTGTTTTTAAACTCAGAAATAAAATCTAAAGAGTTGTCTTGTTGTAAAATATCGTATACACGATCAAATCGAGTGTCACCAGCAATAGTTACATTGTGAAAATCAATATAATTTAATAGTTTTTTAGATGTTTCGTTTTGCACAAAAAAGTGATTAAACGCCGTCAATTTTTCACGCATAAAACCTCCATACCACTTAAAGAAGGATTGTTTTTTTCTAAAAATTCCTGAAATTAAAATTGTAGGAACATCATGCTTTTTTAATTCAGAAAGGAGGTTAGGCCAAAACTCATATTTAATCATAATAGCCATGTCAGGATGCACTAGTTTGATGAATTTTTTAACGTTCGATTTAGTGTCTAAAGGTAAATAGCATATGACATCAGCTAGTGGATAATTTTTTCTTATCTCATATCCCGAAGGAGAAAAAAAGGTTACTACAATTTTATAATCTGAATAGTGTTGTTTTAATTCTTCAATAATAGGTCTACCTTGCTCAAACTCACCTAAAGAAGCAGCATGAAACCAAATTACTTTATCGGTTTTGGAAATACTGTTGAGTTTAGAAAAAGTATCTTTTCTCCCTTCATAAAACAGCTTTATTTTTTTGTTGAATAAAGCTACAAATGGAAGTAAGATAGATACTATGGCAAGAAGTAAATTGTATAAAAAATTCATTATGCGAATTTATGAAATAAAAAAATCAGTGAAGTTACTCACTGATTTTTTATTCTATGTTGTAATATGTTATTTTTCCATTTCAAAATCTTCCATGAACTTAGTGGTATAATTACCAGCTACATAATCTGGATGATCCATTAATTGTCTGTGGAAAGGAATAGTTGTTTTTACGCCTTCAATAACATACTCATCTAATGCACGTTTCATTTTGTTAATCGCTTCTTCACGAGTTTGTGCAGTAACAATTAACTTAGAAATCATTGAATCGTAATTTGGTGGAATCATATACCCAGCATATACGTGAGTATCGATACGAACACCATGACCACCTGGCGCATGATAAGAGGTTATTTTTCCTGGAGCAGGTCTAAATCCATTATAAGGATCTTCTGCATTAATTCTACATTCAATTGAGTGTAATTGTGGCTTGTAGTTTTTACCAGAAATTGGCACACCAGCTGCAACTAAAATTTGCTCACGAATTAAATCGTAATCAACAACTTCTTCAGTAATAGGGTGCTCAACCTGAATACGTGTATTCATTTCCATAAAATAGAAATTACGGTGTTTATCTACTAAGAACTCAACAGTACCAGCGCCTTCATATTTAATGTACTCAGCAGCTTTAACAGCAGCGGCTCCCATAGCATCACGTAATTCTTCTGTCATGAATGGAGAAGGAGTTTCTTCAGTTAATTTTTGGTGACGACGTTGTACTGAACAATCTCTTTCAGATAAGTGACAAGCTTTACCGTAAGCATCACCAACTACTTGAATTTCGATATGGCGAGGCTCTTCAATTAACTTCTCCATATACATATCGTCGTTTCCAAAAGCGGCTTTTGATTCTTGTCTTGCAGAATCCCAAGCATCTCTTAAATCTTCAGCTTTCCAAACAGCACGCATTCCTTTACCTCCACCTCCAGCAGAAGCTTTTAACATTACAGGGTATCCTGTTTCTACAGCGATTTTCTCACACTCTTCAAAAGTGGTGATAACACCGTCACTACCTGGTACACAAGGTACACCAGCAGCTTTCATGGTAGCTTTAGCATTTGCTTTATCTCCCATACGGTCAATCATTTCAGGAGAAGCCCCGATGAACTTAATATCATGTTCTTCACATAATCTTGAAAACTTAGCATTTTCAGCTAAGAAACCGTATCCAGGGTGGATTCCGTCTGCGTTTGTAATTTCAGCAGCAGCAATGATACGATCCATTTTTAGGTATGATTCGCTACTTGGTGCAGGTCCAATACAAACCGCTTCGTCAGCAAATCGTACGTGTAAGCTTTCAGCATCTGCTTTAGAGTAAACAGCTACTGTTTTAATACCCATCTCTTTACAGGTTCTAATTACACGTAGCGCGATTTCGCCTCTATTGGCAATTAATATCTTTTTAAACATGTCTTTTAGTTTATGAGTTTATTGGGTTTAGCTGTTTAAGAGTTTAGTGCATAACTAAACTTCTAAACTTAAAACTTCTAAACCAAAAATTATGATGGGTCTACTAAGAATAATGGTTGATCAAATTCTACAGGAGAAGAATCATCCACTAATACTTTTACGATTTTACCAGATACTTCTGATTCAATTTCGTTAAATAATTTCATTGCTTCAATAATACAAACAGTATCACCAACTTTTACTTCAGTTCCTACTTCGGCAAAATTAGGCTTGTCTGGAGAAGGCTTTCTATAGAAAGTACCAATGATAGGTGATTTTATAGTTACATATTTTGAGTCGTCTTCAGTGTTAGCAGGAGCAGCTGCAGCTGCAGCTGGTGCTGCTGGTTGAGCAACAGGAGCTTGAGCCATCATTTGAGGAGCTTGAGTCATAGGAGCAGCAGCTTGAATAATAGTAGTTTCAGCAGCTTCGCCTCCAGTTTTAATGGTGATTTTAATATCTTCCATTTCTAGTTTTACTTCACTTGCACCTGACTTTGCTACAAATTTTATAAGACTTTGAATTTCTTTAATGTCCATTTTCCTAAATTTTAGTTGTTTAGTTTATGAGTTATATGCCCATTTTAAATAGATAGCTCCCCAAGTGAAACCACCACCAAATGCGGCAAAAATTAAATTATCTCCTTTTTTCAACTCTTTTTCATAGTCGGCAAGTAATAACGGTAAAGTAGCAGAAGTAGTATTTCCGTACTTGTGAATATTCATCATTACTTTATCATCTTCTAAGCCAACTCTATTAGCAGTAGCTTCGATGATTCTTTTATTAGCTTGATGTGGAACTAACCACTGAATGTCTTCTTTTGTTAAGTTGTTTCTGGTTAACATTTTTTCAGAAACATCTGCCATGTTTGATACGGCAAACTTAAACACAGTTCTACCTTCTTGGTGAACAAAGTGTTGTTTATTTTTTATGGTTTCTTCTGATGGAGGTAAGATTGATCCACCTGCATCAATTTTTAAGAATTCACGACCAATACCGTCACTTCTTAAGTATTCATCTTGTAATCCTAAACCATCATCATTTGGTTCGAATAAAACAGCACCTGCACCGTCACCAAAAATTATACAAGTAGCTCTATCAGTATAATCAATAATTGATGACATTTTATCAGCACCAATTAATAATACCTTTTTGTATCGACCACTTTCAATATACTTAGCAGCAGTAGACATACCATATAAGAAACTAGAACAAGCAGCTTGTAAATCATATGAAAAAGCATTAACTGCTCCAATTTTAGAAGCAGTATACGCTGCTGTAGAAGCTACAGGCATATCTGGTGTAGCGGTTGCTACGATTACCATGTCTATTTCTTCAGGGTTTGTGTTTGATTTTTGTAGTAAATCTTCGGCTGCTTTAATAGCCATGTAAGAAGTTCCAAGGCCTTCACCTTTTAAAATTCTTCGTTCTTTAATTCCTGTTCTACTGGTAATCCACTCATCGTTGGTGTCTACCATAGTTTCAAGCTCTTTGTTGGTTAGAGCGTATTCGGGAATATATTTTCCTACCGCCGATATAGCTGCAGTTATTTTAGTCATAGTTGTTTGTTTTGTAGTAAAACGAGTTTTCAAAGTAATGAAAATTATTTCACTTTTTTGTGGAAAAAAACATCAAAAAATACATTTTTTAATGTAAAAACATAAAAAAACCCTCAAAATAGAGGGTTTTTTAATTTTTTAAACTAGTTTTTAAGCCTCAGCAGTAGCGCTTTCTAATACTACTTGACCTCTGTAATAAAGTTTTCCTTCATGCCAGTGAGCTCTGTGGTATAAATGAGCTTCTCCAGTTGTAGGATCAACAGCTATTTGAGGAACAGAAGCTTTATAGTGAGTTCTTCTTTTGTCTCTTCTAGTTTTAGATATTTTTCTCTTTGGATGTGCCATTTTATGTCTTATTTATCTGTTAGTAAATCCTTTAATTTATCCCATCTTGGGTCTGTTGAGTCTTCTTCAACAGTTTTCTCTTCGTTTATTCTTAATTCTTCTAATCTCCTTAAAGCATCTGACTGCATTGAACCATCAGTTACACTTGGGTGTACTCTTTTGGTAGGAACCGATAACACAATTAATTCATATATATATTGTGCAACATTTATTTGATATGCTTCGTGTGGAAGGATCAAAATTTCATCGTGCTCGTCATTAAACTCAGGTCCAAATTTAACAACTAAATCTAAACTACCATTAATAGGTAGGTCAAATAATTCATTAGTGACATCACAAGGAACATTAACGGTTCCATTTACAGTAAAGTTAAGCTCAAATAAAGTGCTTTTTTTTACAAAGGTGATATCAGCTTTAATGTTTACGTCATTAAATTCATCAAACTGAAAAGCTTCAAAGAACGTTTTGTCAATTTGATATTCAAATAAATGACTTCCTTCTTTTAAACCTACAAAAGGTATGTTGAATTGTTTTAAGTCTTTCATCTACAACTATCAATTTGAGCGTGCAAAGATATAAAAAATGTTTTTATTTTTATGTTTTGTGTAAAAAAAATGCACTATTTTACGTTTAAAGCATTTTTAGTGAGTTCTTGGTACTCTTTTCGGTTCTTAAATATTTGTAATGAGGTAAATAAAGCTTCTTTAAACGACGTTTCATTTGCTTTATTTTTACCTGCAATATCAAATCCTGTTCCGTGATCTGGTGAAGTTCTTACCTTAGCTAAACCTGCGGTAAAATTTACACCATTTCCAAACGATAAAGCTTTGAAAGGTGCCAAACCTTGATCGTGATACATTGCTAAAACACCATCAAATTGTTCGTAAGTTTTAGAACCAAAGAAACCATCAGCTGCATATGGACCAAAAACTAATTTACTAGTTTCTTTAATTTCTGCAATCGTTGGGCGAATGATTTCATCGTCTTCAGTACCTATAATTCCGTTATCTCCACAATGAGGATTTAATCCCAAAATGGCAATTTTAGGTTTGTTGATGTTGAAATCTTGCTTTAATGAATTATACATGATTTCAACCTTCGATTTAATAAGTTCAGGAGTAATGGTTTCGGCTACTTTTGAAACAGGAATATGTCCTGTTATTAAACCAATACGCAATTCATCTGTCATTAAAATCATCAAACTTTTTCCGTCTATGTTCTCTTCCAAGTATTCTGTATGACCTGGAAAGTTAAATTCTTCCGATTGAATATTTTCTTTACTAATAGGAGCGGTAAGTAAGACATCAACTTGATTCTTCTTTAAAGCAGCTACTGCTCCTTGCAAAGATTTTAAAGCATATTTACCACCTTCTTCAGTAATTTTACCTAAATCAATTTTAGCCTCCTCTTTCCAAACATTCAATAAATTGACTTTTCCGTGAACTAATTTATCTATTGAAGTAATTCCATGGATACTATTATTAAGATTCAACGCTTTTTTGTGGTATGAAATCAGTTTGTTTGAAGCAAACAACACAGGGGTACAGAAATCTAACATTCGTTTGTCTTCAAAAGTTTTTAAAATAATTTCGATACCAATTCCGTTGATGTCTCCAACTGAAATTCCAACAATAATTTTGTTTGCTTTATCCATAGTTTACTTTCGTAGGTAAAGTTGTATTTTTGATGCTAACAAAAGTAACTAAATTTTTATAGAATGTTTACCGGAATAATAGAAACTCTTGGAACGGTTAAAGGAATAGAGCGTGAAAAAGAAAATTTACACCTTACAATTCAAAGTACAATTACCAACGAGTTAAAAATAGATCAAAGTGTGGCTCATAATGGAGTTTGTTTAACAGTAGTAGCAATTAATAATGATGAATATACCGTTACAGCAATAAAAGAAACTCTAGATAAAACCAATATAGGTGATTTACAAGTAGGTGAAGAAGTAAATCTTGAAAGAGCTATGAAATTAGGTGCTCGTTTAGATGGTCATATCGTTCAAGGGCATGTAGATGGAACAGGTGTTTGTAAAAGTATAGAAGATGCTGATGGAAGCACAGTGTTTACATTTTCATATAACTTTGATGGAAGTAATGTAACGATTGAAAAAGGTTCTATTACAATTAACGGAGTGAGCTTAACGGTTGTAAATTCTAAAAAAGATGAATTTAGTGTGGCAATTATTCCTTATACCTTTGAGCATACTACGTTTAAAAATTTTAAAGTTGGTAGCAAAGTAAACTTAGAGTTTGATGTTATAGGAAAGTATGTTGCTAGACTTTACGGATTAAGAGAGTAGAGTTAGCTTAAAAAACTACATAAAAATTGCGTTAAGAAATGGAATTATTCAAATCTATTGCCTTGTGTTTTTCAGGAGGTGGATATCGAGCTGCTTGTTTTTCTTTAGGAACATTGTCTTTGTTAGAAAAAGTTGGGTTACTAGAAAATGTAAAAGCAATTTCTACTGTTTCTGGAGGAACAATTACGGGAGTTAAATATTCACAATCTCAATTAGAAGGAAAAGATTTTCAAACATTTTTTGAAGAGTATTATCAATGGTTGCACAAAGATGAGTTAGCAGGTAATGCGCTTGATCATTTAAGATCTCCTTTAATATGGAATCAACTAGAAAATAAACATAAAAGAAAAAACCCGATTAACGCCTTTGCTATTGAGTATAATAAATTTACAAATCATAGAACTTTAGGGGAGGTTCAAGATGCTATTAATGAAGGAGAAACGCATTTAAAAAGAGTCATTTTTAATGCTACGGATTTTGATAGTACACATCAGTTTAGATTTCAAAATATAAAAGGAAATAGAAAAAGGTTTGGAAATGGGAAAGTACATAAGAAGTATAAAGATGTTATTGACGATATTAAGTTAGGAGATGTGATTGCAGCTTCAACTGCTTTTCCGGGTGGATTTGAACCTATGGGTTTTCCGTACGATTTTAGTTCTAAACATGACGCTTTAGAAGAAATAGGTTTGATGGATGGAGGAATTGTGGACAATCAAGGAGCTTCTGTGTTTGTGTCGGAAGCAAATGGAGAAAAAGGCGAAGAACACGATATGTACTTTTTGTGTGATGTTTCTTCACCTTACCCAGGTGAAGGGTTTAAGTTTGCGTCAGATTCAAGGTTTAATAAGTACGTTTCTTATATTTCAAGCGCTTTTACATTATTATTTATATTACTAACTACGGTGTTTTTCGGAATGCAAAAGTGGTGGGTGTTGTATACAATTAGTGTAGTTATACTTGCATTTTTAGTTTGTATTCATTTTTTGTTTTTTTCGCTGTCTAGATTAATGCAAAAGGAAACAGGTATAGATCAAAAATTATACTTACCGCCAAGAAGAGTAGGGTTTTATGTATTAAACAGAGCAAAATCTTTGATGCGTATGGCAAGTGTGGTTTTTCTTAAAAATGATAGAAGGCAACATGCTAATGCTATTTATAGTACATTTCCCAATAAAACTGTTACGTCTACCGTGTATGAATTGCGATGTGAAGATGTTTTAGGAAATCAAAGAAATAGACCAGAAAATAAGAAGAACTGGAAAGAAATAGCTGAATTTACAGGAGAAATAAGTCCTGCTATTATTGAAAACTCTAGAAAGAGTACTTCTTTTGGAACAACTTTATGGTTTACCAAAAAAGATAAAGCAGAAAATATGTTAGATAATGTTATTGCTTGTGGTGAATATACCGCATGTTATAATTTATTATCGTATATGATTGTTCAATATGGAAATCAAGTAAAAGAAATGTCTCTTTTTAACGAGCTAATGCTTTTGTGGAAAGAGTTTCAGGAAAATCCAAAGTTTTTAATAGAACAACGTAAACAAAAAACCTTATAGATCTCTATGAGGTTTTTTGTTTTATGATAAATATCATGGGAATCAACGAGTTATATTCGTATCTTTGAGAGAATGTATAAAACTACGAGTTATGGATATATCGGTTTTTTTATTAAAATTTTGGGGCTGGTATTGTATCATTTTCTTTTTTGTATTGAGTTTTAACCCAAAAAGGGTAAAACAAATAGTAGATAATTTAAAAGATGCCCGATTTTTAATTATTCTTTCGCTTTTTGCAATTATTATAGGGTTACTTAATGTGTTAGCTCATAATATTTGGGAGCCAAACATTAAGTTGTTAGTAACTTTATTTGGTTGGTTAGCCTTAATTAAAGGAATTATTCTATTTACTTTTCCTAAGCAAACCATTAGCTTATTAAAACAAACCAATTTAAAGTTTATACAGGCATTATATGTCTTACTATTTTTTTTAGGGCTGTTCTTGTTAAATGAAGCTTATGGAATTGTGCCTTTTTAAACTGAATTCTGACCTAAAATGAGAAAAAAGATTTTACTACTAACCGATTTTTCAGAAGCGTCATATAATGCAATTGTGTATGCTTTGGAGCTTTTTAGGGCAGAAAGGTGTAGTTTTTATGTGTTAAATGTTTTTAAAACAACATATAATTTAATAGAAGACTTGGTTCCTCCAAAACCTGGAGAGAAAGGTTATGATGAACCAAAGAAAAAGTCGTTAGAAGGACTTAATAGAGTATCAAACTTAATAGCATCAAAAGAAGAAGGGAATCCTTTTCATGAGTTTGATTATATATCACAAAAAAATAAATCTTTATTGAATGCAGTCGAGGAAATAGTGGAGCAGAAAGATATAGAAATGGTTATAATGGCTACGAAAGGACTAACTAGCGATAATAGTTCTGTATTTGGAAGTAATGCAATACAGGTGATGGAGAAGATTCGTAATTGTCCTGTTTTAGTAGTGCCAAAACAAGCTAAGAAGCAAATACCAAAAGAAATTGTTTTTCCTACGAGTTATAGAACTCATTATAAAAAAAGAGAATTAAATTATTTAATAGATATAGTTAGCGCTTGTAACGCTTCTTTAAGAGTGTTGCATATTACTAATAATGGCGATATAGATGAGAATCAAGAAGAGCACAAAGAGACGTTAAAAGAATACTTTGAAGGAGTAAAACATTCTTTTCACACATTGTCTTGTGTTACTGTATCTACAGCAATAAAGTGTTTTGTTGAAAGTAGAGATAGTGATATGGTGGCTTTTGTAAACAAAAAGCACGCGTTTTTTGATACTATATTCTCAAAGCCTTTAGTAAAAGAAATAGGGTACAAGTTAAAAGTACCTGTATTAGTATTACATGATCTAAGAAATTAAAACGAAAACGATGAAAAATGTAGGTGTTTGGTTAGACAAAGAGAAGGCTTTTGTTGTAACTATTGAAAATGGAACAGAGGATATGAAAACAATAGAATCTAATATAGAAACATTTCGTATTCATGGAGGTTCAGGAACTCGATTTAAAGGAGGACCACAAGATGTAGTTCAAGATAGTAAGTATTTGGAAAGAGAAAAGCATCAAACAAAAAAATACTTTAGTGAGCTTGCTGCTGAAGTTGATAATGCTGATTCTCTAGCTATTTTTGGTCCAGCAGAAACTTTTGAGAAATTTAAAAAAGAGTTAGAAAGTTCGCATAAAGAATTAGATGCTAAAGTTAAAACGGTGAAGAGAGTTGATAGTATGACAGACAACCAAGTAAAAGCATTGATTAGAGATTTCTTTAAAGATGAGAACTAGTTCTGATAAAATTTCAATAGTAAAGAGTTCTGGAGACGTAGTACAGTTTTCGGTAACTAAGTTGAAAAAATCTCTAAAACGAACAGGTGCCGATGATGAATTGGTAGCGTATATTTTAGAAACCGTTCAAGATGAATTGTATGAAGGAATAACCACAAAAGAAATTTATAATAGAGCTTTTGCTTTGTTAAAGAAAAAAAAGAACGTGTTTGCTTCTAAGTATAAGTTAAAGAAAGCAATATATGAGTTAGGGCCTACAGGTTTTCCTTTTGAACATTTTATAGGAGCGATTTTAAAGTACTCAGGTTATAAGGTGGCGGTAGGAGAAATTTTACAAGGTGAATGTGTACAACACGAAGTAGATGTTGTTGCGCATAAAAATAATGAAACCACTGTTATAGAGTGTAAATTTCATAGTGAGCAAGGTCTTGTTTGTAACGTTAAGGTTCCTTTATATGTTCATTCTCGTTATCGCGATGTAAAAAATCATTGGAATACTTTTAAAAAACACGATACAACCTTAACTCAAGGTTGGGTTGTAACGAACACACGGTTTACAAAAGATGCAACTCAGTATGGTAACTGTGCAGGGTTATACTTGTTAAGTTGGGATTATCCTGTAGAAAATAGTTTAAAAGATATAATTGATCGTTTAGGGCTATACCCTATCACAGTTTCAACTTTGCTTACAAAAAGAGAAAAGCAGTTTTTATTAAATAGAGATGTGGTGTTGTGTAGAGAGTTGATAAAAGACAGCTTTTATTTAGATCATTTAGGGGTTTCAGATACTAGAAAGAAAAGAATTCTTGCAGAAATACAACAATTGTGTAACGCTTAAAACAAGTAATGATGCTTAATTTTGCTAAAGTTCATTTTTTAGGAGCAGCAGGTACAGTTACAGGATCTAAATTTTTGCTTGAAGCATACAGTAAGAAAATTTTGATTGATTGCGGTATGTTTCAAGGACTCAAAGAGCTTAGAGAGTTAAATTGGAAAGAGCTTCCTATAGATGTAGATCAAATCGATATAGTGCTATTAACGCATGGACATTTAGACCATGTGGGTTTTTTACCAAGATTATATAGACAAGGATTTAGAGGAAAAATTATTGGAACAGCTCCTACTTTAGCAATTGCAGGGATTATTTTAAAAGATAGTGCAAAAATTCACGAAGAAGAAGCAGAAAAAGCAGCTGTAGAACATTATAGCAAACACAATCCTGTACTTCCTTTTTATACAATTGTTGAAGCTGAAAAAACAATAACCTTATTTGAAGCTGTAGAGGAGGGAGAATGGATTCCTTTTTCAGATAAAATATCATATAGATTTCAATATAACGGACATATTATAGGAGCAACTTTTATAGAATTAGATATTGATAAAAAGCGATTTGTGTTTTCTGGAGATGTAGGAAGAGTGAATGATTATTTGTTAGAAAAACCAAAAAAACCTGAGTGGGCAGATTATCTTTTTTTAGAAAGTACGTATGGTCATAAACTGCATCCCACAGAAGATTTAGAAGAAATTTTATCAGAAGTAATTAAAGAAACCATTGTACAGAAAGGAAATTTAATTATTCCTAGTTTTGCCGTTGAACGTTTGCAAATGTTAATGTATGTTTTATGGAAGCTGTATAAGAAAAATAGAATTCCAAACATTCCCATTTTTGTAGATAGTCCTATGGGAAATAATGTTTTAGAGGTTTTTAAACGATATCCGCAATGGCATAAATTACCAATGGATGAATATGCAGCGATGTGTAACCACGTTAATATTGTAGAATCGTATAGAGAAACTTGGGAAACAATTGATAACCCTAGGTCTAAGATAATAATAGCAGGAAGCGGTATGGTAACTGGTGGTAGGGTTTTAACTTACTTACAACAGATGATTGATGATCCTACTACAACGATTTTGTTGGTTGGGTATCAAGCAGAAGGAACTAGAGGTAGGCAATTACAAGAAGGATGTCATGAAGTAAAGTTTTTTGGACGATATTTTCCTGTAAAGGCAAGAGTTAAAAGTATAGAAAGTTTATCTGCTCATGCAGATCAGAATGATTTGTTAGATTGGTTAAGTGAGATAAAAAATATACCTGAAGAAGTATTTCTTATACACGGAGAACAAACCGCTTTAGATGCTTTTAGGGTGAAAATACAAAAAGAGAAAAATTGGAATGTTTGTATTCCAAAATTACATGCTATAAAAGAGTTAATGATATAAAACGAAATGTTTAATCGTAAAAGCTAGCTCAATGAAAACAACAAACACACATTTAAAATATGTTGAGTGGTTGAGTGCAGAAGATATGCATTCAACTTCAAAACAATGGCTGTCTGAACTTTCTTTTTTGAAAGATGAACAACTCTTTTTTGAAGATTTAATTCGAAAATATATTTTTGAATTAATAGCTCCTGATCAGTTTAAGAAAACAACTAAAATAGTTGAAGACTTAGGGTTTTCTAGAAAAAAAACAGACGAGTTAATCAAGCTTGTAGAGGCTCATGAAAGAGGTTTAGAGATAATGGTAGATGGAGTAGATCAAGTTATAGAGGAAGAGGTGTACAAAAATGAACACAAAAGATTAATTATTGAAGTAAGTGAGTTTTTAGAAGGGTATCGTAAGTTAAAAGAAACTCTTTTTAATACTGTAAAAGAGATTGCCAAATCAGACAAAAAAAGAATTGAGTAATAAAAGCGGAGCTAGTTACTAGCTCCACTTTTTATTTTATGAGGTAATATAACGTTTAACTACCCATAAAGGTACATGTAAATCTTGTGTAAATAACTCTTCAGTAACACTTCCTACTAAAAGAGAAGTAAAGTTATTGTGTCCTTTATCGGCAACAAATAAAATATCTGTTTTGTTTTTTTCGGCAATAGCTCTAATTTTTTCAGGAATACTATCTTCACCAGCAGACGCTTTTAGAGTTTCAATTTGTTGATTTTTTGTTTTTTGAAGTAATTTTTCAAATTGTTGATCAACGTGTTTTTCTACTTTTTCTCGAGCTTTATCAATTTTTATGTAAGGAAAAAATAACTGAGGTATTTTAAAAACATTAAGTGCTTTTAAAGTAGATTTTTGTTTTGAACTCATGTCTGAAGCAGTATGAAATGCTTTTAGTGAGGCTGATGAAAAATCAGTAGCTACCATAAGATTTTCAGGGTTTAGGTTTGCTTCTTTAGGAATTAAAAGCACGTTACATTTTGCCATGCGTAATAACTTTCCTGAAACCGAACCAGATCCTTTATATGTATTTTTGTTACCTACAATAATTAAATTAGTGTGGTATTTATTAGCAACGTAGCTAATTAAACTTTCAGTATAAGCATCGTCTGAAACTAATAGCTCATAGTTGCAATCAGTATTAAAATATTTACCTATGCTGTTTTCAAGCTCTTCTTCTATAATTTCTTCAATGTTAATGTTTTCCAGCTGTTCAGAAAACAAGTTGCTTATTTCATATTTTTTTACATTATGAATAAAATATACGTTTTCTGTTCCGTAATTTTTAGCCAGCATGCTACAATATTTAATTAGCGTGATGTCTAATTCAGATAAATCTAAGGCTACAAGTATGTTTTTTATCTTCATAATTTAAGCTTTTTGTTTTTTTGAATCTATTAATCTTTTCACAGTTTCCTGGTATTCTTCCTTCTCTTTTTGGTTTAAACGTTTTAAATGTTCTTTATAGTCTTCTTTTAATCCTTTAAAAAGAGAGTAACACATTAATAACAAAAGTAAGGTAAAAGGAAGACCTGTGGCAATAGAAGCTGTTTGGAGTGCTTTTAAACCTCCTCCTAATAATAAAACGGCAGCTACAGCACCTTCTGCAAGTGCCCAAAATATTCTTTGTCCTACAGGAGCGTCTATTTTTCCACCTGAAGTTAAGCTATCAACCACTAAAGAACCAGAATCTGATGAGGTAACAAAGAAACTAGCAATAAGTATAATAGCAACAATATTTAAAGCCATTGAAAAAGGGAAGTCTTCTAAGAAAACAAAAAGAGCGGTAGCAACATTATCATTTACACCATCGGCAATTGTAGTATCTCCACCTAAAATTTCGTGTAACGAGGTTGCTCCAAAAGCAGTAATCCAAAACAGCGTAATTAATGTAGGAACAATTAATACTCCTAAAATAAATTCTCTAATAGTTCTTCCTTTTGAAACACGTGCGATGAACATACCTACAAAAGGAGACCAAGCAATCCACCATCCCCAATAGAAAATAGTCCATGAGTTTTGCCATTCCGTTCCAGTATAGGCTTCAGCCCAAGTAGAAAGATTAATTAAATCGTTAACATAGCTACCTGTGTTTTGTACAAATGATTTTAAGATAAAAATAGTAGGTCCTAAAATTACTACAGCGAGTAATAAAAGTACAGCAATACGCATGTTCATTTCACTTAAAAATTTTACTCCCTTATCAACTCCTGAAACTACGGAAATAGTGGCAATTAATGTAATTCCGACAATTAGCCATATTTGTAATGAAATACCTGAATCTAAACCAAAAACATGTTCTAAACCAGCAGCAACTTGCTTAACACCAAGCCCAAGAGAGGTTGCTAACCCAAAAACAGTAGCTAAAACAGCAAAAATGTCTATAATATCACCAATTCTACCATGAATTCTATCTCCTAAGAAAGGATAGAATACAGAACGAATTGTTAATGGAAGCCCTCTGGAGTATGTAAAATAAGCTAAAGATAAACCAACCAAAGCATAAATTCCCCAAGCATGCAATCCCCAGTGTAAAAAAGTAACATTCATGGCTTCTTTGGCGGCGGCTGCAGTATTAGGATCGGCTAATGGGGGAGAAGAAAAATGATAAACAGGTTCAGCAATACTCCAAAAAAGTAGTCCAATACCCATACCAGCACTAAAGAGCATTGAAAACCAAGAAGTCGTTGAAAATTCAGGTTTTGCTTTTGCTCCACCTATACGTAAACTTCCGTATTTACTAAAAGCTAAATAAAGCATAAATGTAACAAAAATGTTTACGGATATAATGAATAACCAACCAGTTTTGTTAGCTATAAAATTTTGAGCTGTATCAAAATATGATTGGGCTCTTTCTTTAAAAAGTAAAGTTAAAGCTACACTTAGTATTATTACTATTGAAGATGTGAAGAATACAGGTCCGTTAACTTCAAGTCCAAAGATTGATTTCCGTTCGTCACTTCTAATTATTTTTTTTGCTTTTTTCATGTGTTAATGTTTTGCGCTATTTATTCTATTAAAAATAGTATCCGATATTTATGTTAAATCTCATGTCCCAATCAGCATTAGGTGTTCCGCTAGCTAAAGCATTTGTCCATACTGGGCCTAACCAAGGATGATCTTTTCCTGCTGCAAAATCTACATAAGTATAAACATTGCCGGCAGTTACTAAGAAGCCAAATACATTCATTAAGCTGTCTTCAAAATTTATAGCTGCTTTATCCATATAGCCAAAGTCATTATAAACTTGTATGCTAGAAATAGGTTTCCATTTCACAGGAAAAGTGTAAGCAGCACCTAAGGTATATGTTGTTGCTTCTGAAGCAGTAAGGTAAGGAGCTCCGTAAGCAGTTAAAGCAATAAGATTGCTATAGGTAGTGTTGTTAGTGTTGTATTTATAAGTAGAAACTTGAGCTTTAGCATCAAAGTTTTTAGCATTTAGTTGATAGTGTAAGGCAAAAGCATGATGGCTAGATGTATCTTCAGTATCTAAATTATAAAGGCCTCCATATTGTGCAGAAAACCCTATTTGGTGTTGAATGTTTTTATTACCGAAGTGATAATTTACTTTACCATTTAATTGATTTGTTTCCTTGTATCTTAAATCTAGATTACCATCTCCATCAATGTCTATAGAGGCAACATCGTACGAATATCGGCTATCAGAAACATCGGAGTTGCTTCCAAAAGTAAGTTCTTCAGCATTTTTAAAAAAAGCTAAGGCGTATTCCCATTTTTTTCCTTTATGAGTAAACTTTACCCCCATATCATGATCGTCTTCTAGTCCTAAGTAGTAGTTAATACCAAAAAACCAACTATGAGAATTGTATTGAGTAATACCAAAAGGCACTTGCGTTAGCCCTAATTGGATATTGTCTCTTTCGTTAAAGTCATACCCTAACCAACCTTGTTTAAGCATACCGCCTCCAAAACTTTGTGAGTAAAAGCGGTATTCAGCATTTAGTTTTATTCCTTTATATTTTGCTTTAGCGTTAATTCTGAAGACGTCGAAACCGAAATCGCCTCCGCGCTTTTTTTGACCATCTTTCCATGAAGATAGGTTGTAGTTAAATCGTAATGCTCCGCCAATTTTAACCTCAGGTTTTTCTTGTGAAAACATAACTGTAACAAAAGAAAAAGCAACTAAGACTAGGCTTTTTTTTGAGAAATTCATTGTTGTAATAATAAATGTGAAGAAAGCATACTCTTAAAAGTACATTTTCAGTTTAAGAGCTAAGGAAAACTCTTTTTAGCTTGATAAAAAAAGGAGATTTATTTTGAAGGAGGAATGAATTTATCTGATTGATTTCTGAAAACCAAAAAGTTAAAGTTGAAAATTCTTTTGTTCTTTTTGTCTTTAAGTTTTTTTATCATAAGGCTACAAAGGTACTGATTAAAAAGGGGTTTTCAAAAAGAGGTTTTTTGAGTGATTTGAAAAATCTATAAGTGTTTTTTGATGCTTAAAAATATTGGTAGAGGTGTTTTAAAAGGTGATTATCAATTTTATGTTTTTAAATTTCAGTATATTAGTGTATTAAACATCATGTGTAAATGAGAACTTCAATGGGAAGAAAAAACTTGTATGGCTATATCATAAACAGTATTATGGTTATAGTACTTGGTATTATTTATTGGAAACAAATGGATTATACTACTAATAGATTCTTGAATTGGGTTTCATTGGTGTTAATAGTTCTCATTTTAGGAATGTTAACAATTGTTTTTTTGGTTTTAAAAACACAGATTAAAGCAAAAGAGAAATCGCAAGAAGAGCTTTTAAGGAATCAAAGATTATTACAATCAATAATAAACAACACAACCAATGTCATTTCTGTAAAAAAAATAAATGGTGAGTATATACTAGTAAATGAGAAGTACCAATTAATTTTTGGTAAATCAGAGGAAAGTTTAATAGGAAAAACGAACCATGATATTTTGCCAAAAGAAATTGCAGATAGATATCTTGAAGCCGATTTAGAGGCAATAAAAGCTGGAAAAGAAATTCAAATAGAAGAAGTAGTAGAACAGCCTGATGGACCACATATATATTTGTCTGTAAAATTTCCCTTATTTGATACTTCTAACAGGGTATATGCTATTGGAAGTATATCTACAGATATTACAGAAAGAAAGGCAATTATGGAGTCGCAAAAAGAAGCGGATACCTTTTTTAATATCTCTACAGATAGTCTGGTTATAGCATCTAATGAGAAGTTTTTAAAAGTTAATACTTCGTTAAGTAATCTTCTAGGATATACAAAAGAAGAGCTTTTAAGTGAGTCGTTTGCTACTTATATTTTTCCTGAAGATCTTGAAAAGACAAATGAGGCTATTAAAAAGCTAGAAATGGGGGCGAACTTAGTAAGTTTTAATAATAGATGGATTTGTAAGGATAAAAGTATTAAGTGGTTGTCTTGGAACGCTACTTCAGATAAGAATACAGGAACATTGTATGCTGTGGCTAGAGATATTACTAAAGACTTGTTGCTTCAAGAGGAGAATGAAAAAAGAATGAATGAGTTGTATGAGAATCAGCAAAAATTGAATATGATTATAGAAAATATTAGTGATGGTGTGTTAGTTGCCAATACTGATAAGCAGGTTATATTGGCTAACGAGGTTGCTAATGAGCTTTTTGGTATAGAAGATGATTCAAAAATATCTGTTGACTTTTCTGATCATTTTAAAGTGATAAACTCATATGATGGGAAAATTTTTCCTATTCAAAACCTACCAGCTGAACTAGCTTTAGAAGGTAAAATTACCAACGATATTGATGTGTTGCTGATGAATAAAGAGACGAATGAAATAAGGAGAGTATTGTTGAGTGGAAGACCTATAATTGATAATGAAAATTATATCGCTGCTGTAGTTGTAACTATTAAAGATATAAGTAGGTATAAGAGGTTAGAAGCAGAATTAAAAAGAAAAGACCAAGAATCAAGAAGAAGAATTGGTTTCAAAAAAGATGATTCAAAAAAGAAAGAATAAAATTGTTAGAAGAGTTAAGAGAAAGTTATTTATTCTTTTCAGCTTTTTTCTTTTCTTTTTCTAATTTTCTAAAATACCCTCGAGTTAAAAAATTGTGTTTAAAAGCTTCCATGTTTTCATTAAACTTTTCTGTTCCTTCGTTTATATTTTTAAGTGTAGATTTTAGACTATTAACCAAAGAGGTATCTTTTGTAATATAGTTAAGAGCTCCTTCACTAGAGTTAAAATCATCAACTAGAACATTAATATTTCCTATAAGGCTATCAATTTTCACACTTGAAGCATCGATGTTATGTACAATAGATTTTAATTTTTTACCTGAAATAGAATCATTAATTAACATGCCTAAAACAGTGTTGTTATCTGTTTTTAATGAAGTTATTATATGGTTTAATTCGTTAATAGTGTTTGATGCTTGGTAACTTATTCTTTTTAGGTTTTTAACAGACTGTTTCATGTCTTTTGCCATAATTGTGTCGTTTAGTAAAACACCTAAAGTTCCTTTACCCTCTAATAGTTTGTCGGTTATTTTTAAAAGATCAGCTGTAAGTATTGCTGCATTTTCATTAGTAACACTTAATGTGTTTAAAATATCATCTGTTCCAATTTTACTATAAGAGCTAATAACATCTCCATTTTTAATTAATGCTTCTGTTTTTTTTCCTGGAACTATATTTACAATCATATTTCCTACTAACCCGTCAGAACCTATAGTAGCAACAGCATTCTTCTTTATATGAATGGCTATTTTTTTGTCAATAACCATGTTTACTTTTATAGTGGAATCATTAATCATAGTTATATTTTTTACAGTTCCTATGTTTATTCCTGAATAACGAACATTATTTCCGTTTTGCAATCCGTTAACATTTTGAAAATAAGCGCTGATGGTAAAGTTTTCTTGAAACATGCTTTGGCGTTGCCCGATGAGGTAAATAGCAAAAACAAAAATAATTGTACCTATAGATACAAATAGTCCCAATCTAAATTTTTGTGAGTTTGTTGTTTTCATAATACCTATTTAAAAAAAGCTTTAATCTTTGGGTCTTCAGAGTTAGATAATTCTTTAAATGTTCCTGTAGCATAGTCGATGCCATCAATAAGTAATATCATTCTATCTGAAATAACTCGAGCACAATCAACATCGTGAGTAATAATAAGTGACGAGGTATTGTATTTTTTTTGAATATTTTGCATTAAGATAATAATTTCTTTCGCAGTAATAGGATCCAGTCCACTTGTAGGTTCGTCATATAAAATAATTTTTGGCTGTAAAATAAGGGTTCGTGCTAAAGCAATTCGTCGTTTCATACCTCCAGACAATTCAGAAGGCATCATGCCTATTGTGTGTGTCAATCCAACATTGTCTAAAGCTTCAATAACCAGTTTTTCAGTATCAATTAATTTTTTATTTTTTCTTGTACGGCCTCGCAATGGAAATTCTAAATTTTCACGGACAGTCATAGAGTCATATAGCGCACTACCTTGAAATAGAAAACCTATGTCGGTGCGTAAAATATCTAATGCCTCTTGGTCTAGTTTAGTTATATCATGATGCATCACTGAAATAATACCTTTATCAGCTTCCATTAATCCTACTAAACATTTAATCATAACCGATTTTCCAGACCCTGATTTTCCCATGACTACTAAATTTTCGCCTTCATAAAGCTGCATATTAAACCCATTAAGCACATGGTTATCTCCAAAGGCTTTGTATAAGTCTTTAATTTCTAGAACTACTTTTTTGTTAAGGGTATTTGTCATAATTCAAAAAAGATATCAGTTACAAAAACAGCTATAAAATCAATAATAAAAAGTAATAAAGAAGCAGTTACTACAGCTGTGTTTGTCGCTTTACCAACACCAGCGGTTCCTTTTTTACAGTTATACCCCTTAAAACAACCAATAATTCCTATTGCAGCTCCAAAGAAAAACGACTTTATTGTAGCTGGAACTACGTCTCCAAACTTTATAGCGTCAAATACTTGATTAAAATACAAAATAAAAGAGACATCTCCTTTTGTGCTTTCAACTAAAAAAGACCCAAACAAAGCAACAGTGTCAGCTATAATTACTAGTAAAGGGAGCATGAGAGTAACGGCTAAAACTCGAGTAACTACTAAGTATTTAAAAGGATTTATGCCAGAAACTTCCATAGCATCTATTTGTTCGGTAACACGCATAGAACCTAATTCGGCGCTAATACCAGAACCTATTTTTCCTGCACATACTAAAGCAGTGATGATAGGGCCTATTTCTCTTATAATTGAAATACCAACCATAGAAGGCATCCAAGATACAGCACCAAATTCCATTAAAGTTGGGCGAGTTTGCAAAGTAAGAACCAAACCTATTATAAAACCAGTAATACTAACTAATAGTAACGAACGATAACCTATTTGATAGCATTGCAACATTAACTCCTTAAACTCAAAAGGTCGTTTAAAAGCCTCTCTAAAGAAACGAGCGGTAAAAAAAGCTAACTCACCAGTTTCTATAAAAAAAGATTTCAACTGCTTAACCATTAAATTAAAACGTAGCATAAATTGAGTTTAATGTTGTAATTAAATGTATATCAATTAATTATTATTAAAAATAATGAAAATTATACTATAAAAATGATAATTATCATCTAAAATCTCTAACTATAAACATATCTTTATTACAAAATACGTAAACACAAACAAAACTCGAAAATGCTTAAGATTATTAAATTGGCTTTAGTTCTTATCTTTTTGATTGTTTTAAAAGAATACTACCCCGAAAAAAAAAGAGAGGAAGAAAGGATGAGTACTAAAGTTTTGGTTCAATCTATTTTACCTATTAAGGTAAAAATTGATCGTAATATTATTGTAGAAAACTACTTTGAGTACTTAGACTCCATTGTTGAAAGGTATGATTCTTTAGTATCATATAAATTGACTGAACATCTTTTAGTTCGAACTAATTCTTGGATAATAGATACACTTCAAAATACCGATTATTATCGAAAGAAAGCTTTAGACTCTTTTGTTTTTAGTCAAAAAAAAATGATTGTATTGCCAAAAGGAGCATCGATAATTATTCCTGATTCTATAACCGCAAAAGAGATGCTTGATTCTTTTCAGAAAACTAGAATAGATATTAATATTCCTGAATTTAAACTTAGAATATATGAAGATTCTTTAAAATTGTATGATTTTCCTGTAAGAGTAGGGAGAAATGAAAAAAAGTACTTAAAAATGTCTGATAGGGTTGAGGATTTAAAAACCAAAATTGGGAAAGGTTTTATCATAAATTATGAACGTAAGCCGCGATATGTAAATCCAGTAAATAATCTTGAATATTTAACAACTAGAAGAGATGATAATAAAATAACTAAGTTACCTCAAATTCCTTTTATTGAAACCGAGATAAATGGTTTGCGTAATGGTCAAATGATACATCCAACAACTAATCCCATAACTTTAGGAAAGGCATATTCTAATGGTTGTATAGGAACAAAAGAGGCTGATGCTTGGGTTATTTATTACCATGCGCCAATTGGCACCAAAATAAAGATAAGATACGATTTAGAAATTTTAGATAAAAAAGGAGGTAAAAAGTATTTAAAGAACATTTATAAGAAATAAGCCTTTTATTTAAAAAGTATTATAACTGAGTTCATTTTCTGTTGTTCTTCCGTTGTTCCAACAGCTTAGATTATAAATGGTGGTATTAGCAATGTTGGTTATAGCTTCATAGGTTAAAAAGGCATGATGACCTGTAATAAGTACGTTTGGAATTGCTATTAATTTTACTAAAAGATTATCCTTTTGTGCTTTTTTAGAGTTATTATTAAAAAAAATACCTTTTTCTTTTTCGTATACATCAATACCTAAAGCACCAATCTTTCCGTTTTCTAATCCTGCTATTATGTGCTCTGTATTTATAATGGCACCTCTAGCTGTATTGATAATTATGACGCCTTCTTTCATTTTAGAGATTAAATCATTGTTAATTAAGTGATAAGTTTCGGTGGTTAAAGGAGTGTGCAAAGAAATAATATCTGCTTTTTTACATAAAGTATTTAAAGTTACATATTGTAGCTGATAAGAATCCGCTAACTCTTTATTTTCTTTAATATCATATCCCAATAATTTGCATCCAAACCCATGCATAATTTTACACATAACAGAGCCTATTTTTCCTGTTCCAATAATGCCTATTGTTTTATTGTTTAAGTCAAAGCCAATAAGGTTTTCTTGAGCAAAATTAAAATTACTAATACGTTTGTTAGATTCAATCAACTTTCTATCTAAAGCTAACAAAAGCGCGGTAGCATGTTCAGCGATAGCATAAGGAGAATAAGCAGGTACATTAGCTACCTTAATATTGAGGTTGGAGGCAGTTTTTAGATCTACATTGTCGTATCCTGCCGATCTTAAAGTTATATACTTAATTCCTAAACTGTCCAATTTTTTTATGATAAAGGAATCAGCTTCATCTGCTGCAAATATAGATATGGCATCATACCCTTTAGCCAATGTTACTGTTTTTAATGATAAAGCTTCTTTTATGAATGTTAGCTGAAGCTTCTCTTTATTAGCTTCTTTTAAGTAAAGTATTTCAAAACTTTTGGAACTATATACAAGTACTTTCATGATAAAAACAATTAATTAAGTTGAAGCTAAAATATTGATTTATAGGTTTGTTTTCAATGATATTTGTCATTTTAAAAGAGTGAGTTTAACATAAAACGTTTAGTTTTTTTAGTGAAAACGAAAGAATATAAGCTTTTATTAAAAACTTAAATATTAGCAAAAAAGAGTACTATAATTAAAATAAGAAGTCCTATTAAAAAACTACTATAGGCCAGTTCTAAATAAAAATAGCCACGCTTCATTTCTTTTTCTAAAAGAAACATAACTCGAACTTGATTGCCTATTTGTAACTCTTGACTCTTTAGAACTTTACTATAGGCTTTTTCATATTGTTCTAAAGTTTTGTTGCTAGACATACCTACCATAAAAAGATTTTCTTCCTCTTTTTTGTATTTGGAAACAATATTCCTTTTAAAACGCCTGTAAAAAGAAATACTGTTTGGTTTAGAGGCAAGTATAGAGAAAATTAAGGATACAAAGGAGGTTGTAATCAATATAGCTGCAATTCTAATTCCGAAATTAATTTCAGTAATATAGTTGAAGAAAATAACAGAAGCAGAAAGGATAGTTGCATTTACCTTTAACATAATTGAAGCCTTTCTGTCAATTAAATTTAAGGTGCTGAGGTAGAATTTATTTTGATTTCTTTGATAGGTAGCAAAAGATTTTCTAGGCTCTTTTTGGGTGTCAAACATGCCTAGTTCCTCTTTTATTTTGTGTTGTTTAGTAGTAATCATCTTTATAAGAATTACAAGATGAAACGTTACTGAAATCGCTTTAGTTGATAAAGAGGAGTTGTAGATTAGTTTTGTTTCATCTTTAGTTGGTTAAATGTGAAGAGAGGTAATTGTTATGTGAGGAGATATAAATTTACGAAAAATAAATTTTTTAGAGAAGTAAAGTTGATTTTAAGGGGTGAAAATGTAGTGGCTTTATTGAATAAAAAAATTGAGATTAGTATTATTTTTTATCATTTAAACGTTTTATTCCAGTGATTTGGTAGTTGTAGCCATTAAAACTTTTAGTAATTTCTACTCTTTCTAGCCAATAGAAGCTGTTCTTATGTATTAAGGGAAGTAATAGGAAGTTAGTTTTTTTAAATTTTACCTTCTTATTTTTCTGTTTGTTAAAATTTATAAACATATTAAAAATAATTTCATCTATATGGCTTTTGTAAAAGGGTGTTTTTATGAGTCAAACTTAAATGAAGTAGGAGATAAAACTTTACGGATTATCGTAATTGTAGCCATATACTAGTTGGTGAAAGAGAGGTTTGTATAAGGTTTAAAATAAAAAAAGCATTTACAAAAAATGTAAATGCTTTAAAACAAATGTGGTCCCACATGGGCTCGAACCATGGACCCCCTGATTATGAGTCAGGTGCTCTAACCAGCTGAGCTATAGGACCTGTTTTATTTGGACTGCAAAAATAAAAACTTTTTTAAATAAATAACTATTTTTTTAAACTTTTCTACTCATTAAATTTTCACCGAAAACACGTAAACCCTGTTTTTGTTGCTCACTTATGTTCAGGTGATCAAGGCTTTCAAAAGCCTTATTTGTGTAGTACTCAATAAGTTTAAAAGTTTCTTCAGGAATATTATTGTTTCTAAAAATGGTTGAAACAGTATCTATTTTTTCTGAATTGTTTTTTTCTTTTCCGTTGTAAAGGTTCAATAAGTTTTCTTTATCGTTAGAGTTGGAAACTTCTAAAGCTTTTAAGTATAAGTAGGTTTTTTTATTTTCTATAATGTCGCCACCTACTTGTTTCCCAAAAGATTCTGGGTCACCGAAAGTATCTAAATAGTCATCTTGTAATTGAAAAGCGATACCTAAATTTAAACCGTAGTCATATAAATGTTGAGCCTGATCTTCGTCCGCTTTTGCTACAATAGCACCCATTTTTAGAGCGGCAGCAACTAAAACTGATGTTTTCAACGTAATCATTTTGATATATTCATCGATGGTTACATCATTTCTTGTTTCAAAATCAACATCCAGTTGTTGCCCATCACAAACTTCTAAAGCAGTTTTACTGAACAGTTGCGCTAATTTTTGAAAAACAACTGGCTCATAGTTTTCAAAATATTGATATGCTAAAATTAGCATAGCATCTCCAGAAAGAATAGCGGTATTAATATTCCATTTTTCATGAACAGTTTCGTTTCCTCTACGTAAAGGCGCATCATCCATAATATCATCATGCACTAAAGTAAAGTTGTGAAAAACTTCAACAGCTAATGCGGCTGGTAATGCTTGTTTGTAATCACCAGAAAAAATATCTGAAGCAATAAGAGTAAGCATAGGACGAATTCTTTTTCCTCCTAATTGAAGTATGTAATCAATTGGTTCATAAAGGTTTTTAGGTTCTCTAGAAAATTTCTGAGATTCTAAATAAGCTATAAAGTCTGATTGATATGATAGTATGTCCAAATCTGAAAATTTTTGTAAAAATACGGTAAACAAAAATTCTAAATGTATGTCTGTGTTAAAAAAAGATTAAAACTTAGGAAACTTTTTTTGTTTCTAAAGTTTCCTGTTGTATTTTTGCCATCGATTATGAGGAAAAAAATTATAAATAAAGCAGGAGAAATGTTTTTAACCTTAGGGTTTAAAAGCACAACGATGGATGATATAGCGAAAGAACTTGGTATGTCAAAAAAGACACTATATAAGTACTTTCCTAATAAAACAACTTTGGTAGATGCTAGTACCGAAGCGGTTCATAACACAATAGGAGAAACTATTTGTGCAATAAAAAGTAAAAATTACAACGCAGTAGAAGAAGAGTTTGCTGTAAAAGCAATTTTTAAAGAGATGCTTAAAAATTCAAAAGCATCTCCTATGTATCAACTTAAAAAGTACTACCCAGAAACCTATGCTAAATTAATGGAACGCGAGGTATGCATGTTTAGAGATTGTATTGTAAGTAATTTAACAAAAGGAATAGAACAAGGATTGTATAGAGCAAATATTGACAAAGAGCTAATGGTGAATTTTTATTTCACCTTGGTTTTTGGTGTTTTTGAAAGCGAATTATATGGAGACGAAGTTCAAGAAATAATGAAAATTGAATATGAAATTTTAGAATATCATATCAGGGCAATTGCCACTGATAAAGGAGTGAAAGAATTAGAAAAACAACTAAAAATTACGAATCAAAACTAAAAACAATGAAAAAATACATAAGTAGTGTATTTATATTCTTTTTTATAGGGGGTATTATCGCCCAAGAACAAGAAAAAGAAATGAGCTTATCAATGCAAGAAGCAATTGATTATGCTATAAAGAACAGTTACGAGAATAAAGTTTCTTTAAATAATATTGAGGCAGCAAAAAAGAAAAAATGGGAAACTACAACTATTGGGTTGCCGCAAGTAAATGGTGTAGTCGATTATCAAAATTGGTTAAAACAACAAGTTCAGTTAGTAGATTTTAACAACGATGGAGTAGATGAAGAATTGATTTTTACCAAAAAGCAAACTACAAAAGCTTCGGTAACATTAAGTCAGTTAATTTTTGATGGGTCTTATTTAGTAGGATTACAATCTGCTAAAACCTATTTAAAAATTTCAGAACAAGCTAAAGAGAAAACAGAATTATCAACTCGTGAAGCTGTAGTAAATGCTTATGGGAATGTGTTGGTTACCGAAAAATCGATAGAGATTTTAGAAAGAAATAAAGCTGTACTTGAAAAGAACTTAGATGAAACTCAAAAAACCTATGACAATGGATTAACTGAGTTAGAAAATGTAGAGCAACTTCAAATAACACTTGGAAACGTTGAAAGTAACTTAAGAAATGCAGAAAGATTAAGAGAAATAGCATATCAAATGTTAAACGTTTCGTTAGGAAATTCTATTGATACTAAACTGACATTGACATCTACTTTAGATAATTTAGTTGTGGATAACACCGATTTGAGTTTGTTAGCTACTCAGTTTGACATTGATAATCATATCGATTTCAGAATTGCCCAAAACGATAGAGAAAGTAAACGTTTATTAATGAAGCTAGAGCAAAGTAAGTACTTACCAACTCTATCAGCATTTGTAAATTATGGGGTAACAGCTTTTTCTGATTCATTTACCTTTTTAGATAGTAATCAACGTTGGTTAGGTTCATCTTTGTTAGGAGTTAGTTTAAACGTTCCAATTTTCAGCTCTTTTGGAAGAAATGCTAAAGTAAAACAAGCGAAAATAGAGTTAGAGAATGCTGATATCCGACTAGAAGAAGCAAAGCAAAAATTAAATCTGCAAGTTGAAACAGCTAAGAGCGAATATCAATTAGGAATAGAAAACTATGAAACAGCTAAGAAAAATTTAGCCTTAGCAGAGCGAATAGAAAAAAAGCAGCAAGTAAAGTTTTTTGAAGGAATTTCTTCAAGTTTCGATTTATTACAAGCACAAAATCAGCTATATACACAACAAAACAATTACGTGCAGTCAATGTTGAACGTAATAGCTAAAAAAGCACAATTAGAAAACGCATTAAATATACCACTAAAATAAAATCTACTATAATGAGAAAAATATATTCACTATTCGCAATTACATTGCTTTTAGCTTCTTGTGGAGGTAAAAAAGAGCAATCAGTACAAGATGTAGTTGCATCTAACGACTTGGCTAAAATTAGAGAGAAAAAAGCATCAGTCGAAGATAAAATACAAACATTAACAGAGGATATTAAACTTTTAAATAGCAAAATATCTGAGTTAGACACAAATAAAAAAGTTCCTTTAATTACTGTACTTTCTGCTAAAGAAGAAGTTTTTAATCACTATTTAGAGTTACAAGGAAACGTACAAACAAAACAAAATGTACTAATCTACCCAGAAATGCCAGGTCAGTTAGTAAGAATTTATGTTAAAGAAGGTCAGCAAGTAAGAAAAGGGCAAGCTTTAGCGAAAATTGATGATGGAGGATTATCGAATCAATTAGCACAAGTTGAAACTCAAGCAGCTTTGGCAGAAACCACATACAAACGTCAAAAACGTTTATGGGAACAAAAAATAGGTTCAGAAATTCAGTATTTACAAGCGAAAACAAATTACGAAGCTCAAACCAATGCTGTAAATCAGTTAAGAAGACAGTTAGCAAAATCGGTGATTACAGCACCTTTTTCTGGAGTTATAGATGATGTAATTAAAGAACAAGGAACTGTTGTAGCTCCAGGTATGGGATCTGAAGTGTTTAGAATAGTAAACCTTAAAGACATGTATATAGAAACAGATGTTCCAGAAAGCTATATCACATCAATTAAAAAAGGAAAAGCAGTAGAGGTTGAGTTTCCTGTTTTAGGAGAAAAAATAACTTCTAAAATTCGTCAAGCAGGTAATTTTATCAATCCAGCAAACAGAACTTTTAAGGTTGAAGTTGGAGTTCCAAATACAGATGGTAAGATCAAGCCAAACTTAACTGCAAAATTAAAAATCAACGATTATTCTAACGAAAACGCAATTTTAATTCCTCAAAGTATTATTTCTGAAAATGCCAATGGTGAGCAATACATTTATGTTGTAGAAAACATAAAAGATGAGGTAGGGACAGCTAAACAAGCCATTATTAGTACAGGAAAAACACAAGGAGATATTATAGAGGTGTTGAGTGGAGTTGAGAGCGGAGTAAAAATTATTGACGAAGGGGCGCGTAGCGTTAAAAACGGACAGGAAGTGAAGATTTTAACAGTTTCACAAGACGCGAAATAACCCATAAAAGTTGTACAACTCATGACTGAAAAACAAAAAAAACAAGTAGATAAAGAATTCGGTTTATCTTCTTGGGCAATAAATAACAAAACAACCATCTACGTGATGATGGTAATCATACTTATATCAGGGATATCTGCCTTTTTAAGTATGCCAAGAGAGAATTTTCCTGAAATTAAAGAAACAAAAATATATATCAGTTCTTTATATCCAGGAAACACTGCCGAAGATATAGAAAAGCTAATCACTGATCCTATTGAAGATAGGCTTAAAACAGTGAGTAATGTTGTTGAAATAACTTCAACATCACAAGAAGACTATTCGATGGTAGTGGTAGAGTTTGATGAAAAAATTACAGTAGATCAAGCTAAACAAAAAGTAAAAGATGAAATTGATCAAGAAACATCTGGAGAAGATTGGCCCACGTTTAATGGAGCTAAAGTAGAGCCTAATGTTTTTGAATTGAGTCTTTCTGAAGAAATGCCAATTTTAAATATCAACATTTCAGGAGATTATCCAGTTGATAAGTTAAAAGAATTTGGTGAGTACTTAGAAGATGAAATAGAAGATTTACAAGAAATTAAAAAAGTAGATATCCGTGGAGCAGAAGAGAAAGAGGTTGAGGTAGCGGTAGATATTTACAAAATGATGGCTGCGCAAGTAAGTTTTCAAGATGTAATCAATTCAATTAACGGAGGTAACTTAACCATGTCGGCAGGAAATTTAATTGCCAGTGGTCAACGACGTACGGTTCGTATTTTAGGTGAAATTGAAAACCCACAAGAATTACAAGATTTTGTAGTAAAATCTGAAAAAGGGAATTCTATTTACTTAAAAGATATAGCTGAGGTTTCTTTTAAAGATAAAGATAAAACTACCTATGCACGTGAGTTTGGTGAAGCAGTGGTGATGTTAGATGTGAAAAAGCGTTCAGGAAAAAACATGGTAGAGGCTGCTGAAAAAATCCAGAAAATAGTAGAAGATACCAAAGCCAATATATTTCCAAGTAATTTAAAAGTAACCATCGCTAACGATCAATCTTCAAAAACTATTGGTCAAGTAGATGATTTGGTAAATAACATCATTTTTGGGGTAATCCTAGTAGTACTGGTTTTAATGTTCTTCTTAGGGTTTAAAAATGCTTTATTCGTAGGGTTTGCAATCCCAATGTCTATGTTTATGTCATTAATGATATTAAGTTGGGCGGGTTACACGATGAATACCATGATTCTTTTTGGGTTAATTATGGGACTTGGAATGTTAGTAGATAATGGTATTGTAGTTGTTGAAAACGTATATCGTTTAATGGATGAAGGAATGCCTAGAATTGAGGCAGCTAAGAAAGGTATCGGTGAAATCGCATTTCCAATTATTATATCAACTTTAACAACAGTAGCAGCTTTTGTTCCTTTAGGGTTATGGCCAGGAACTATGGGGCAGTTTATGAAGTATTTCCCAATAACATTGTCGGCTGTTTTAGGATCATCTTTATTGGTTGCTATTTTCTTTAATTCGGTTTTGGTGTCTCAGTTTATGAGTGTTGAAGATAAAAATATGCCGTTAAGACGTATTATTATTTTATCGGTTACCATGGCTGTTATAGGACTGTTAATTGCTTTAATGGGTGGAGTATATAGAGCTCTTGGTACAGTAATGATATTTACCTCAATTATGTTGTGGATGTACCGATTGTTTCTTAGGCCATGGGCAAATGCTTTCCAGAATAGAGTACTGCCGCGTTGGGAACGTTTTTATGAAAAAACACTTCGAGTTGCATTAAAAGGTTGGAGGCCTTATATTATTTCGATAAGTACTTTTATACTGTTGATAATTGCTTTTGTAGGTTTTGGAGCTTCAATAGGAAGTCAACGTACTAAGGTAGAGTTCTTCCCAGATAATACACCTAATCAGATTATAGTATATATCGAATATCCACAAGGGACCGATATTGAAAAAACGAATCTGATTATGAAAGATTTGGAAGAACGAGTTTATAAAGTGTTAAATGCTCCTGAGTATGTAGACAACGGGTATAACTTTATGGTTGAAAGTGCGGTGTCTCAAGTGGGTGCAGGTTCTGGAAATCCACAAACAGATGGAGGTTCTACTGCAGAAATGCCTCATAAAGGAAAGATTACAGCATCTATGCGTGAGTATAAATACCGTAGAGGAGCAGATAGTAAAGAATTGCAAAAGAAAGTAACAGAAGCTTTACGTGGTATTTATCCTGGATTAGAAATTTCTGTTGAAAAAGAAGCGGTAGGACCACCTGCGGGATATCCAATTAATATTGAGCTAGAAGGAAAAGATTACGGTGAATTAATTAATACTGCTGAAAAAATGCGTGATTTTATCAATGCTAAAAGTATTGCAGGTATTGATGAATTAAAGATTGATGTAAATAAGTCAAAACCATCAATGTTAGTAAATGTAGATCGTAAAAAAGCAGGAGAGTTAGGGGTGAGTTCATCTCAAGTAGGAAGCCAATTGCGTAATGCTATTTTTGGATCAAAAGCAGGGATTTACAAAGAAGATGGAGACGATTACGATATTTATGTACGCTTTAATGAACAAAATAGGTATAATAAAAGTGCGATCTTCAATCAAAAGATTACTTTTAGAGACATGGCTACAGGAACCATTAAAGAAATTCCTATATCAGCGGTAGCAGAACAAACAAATACTTCAGGTTTTAGTGCAATTAAGCATAAAGATGTAAGAAGGGTTGTAACAGTGTATTCAGCCTTAGCCCCTGGGTATACAGATGCTGCAGCAATTGTGTCTAAAATTCAGCATGAAATGAAGTCGTTTACTGAAAAACCAGCGACAGTAAAAGTTGATTATACAGGTCAAATAGAGGAACAAAACAAACAAATGGCATTCTTGATGAAAGCATTTTTTGGAGGATTAGGATTGATCTTTTTAATATTAATCTTCCAGTTTAATTCTGTTTCCAAACCTGCAATTATCATGTTAGCAATCTTTTTAAGTTTGATTGGAGTTTTTGGCGGATTGATTATTACAGCAAAACCATTTGTAATTATGATGACCATGATGGGAATCATTTCACTTGCGGGTATTGTAGTAAATAACGGGGTAGTACTCTTGGATTATACACAATTATTAATAGACCGAAAAAAGGTAGAGAAAGGATTAAAGGAGGAGGATTATGTTGATGTAAACACTCTGGGTGAAGCAATTATTAGAGGAGGTAAGGCACGTTTACGTCCAGTATTATTAACGGCTATTACCACAATTTTAGGATTAATTCCTTTAGCTACAGGATTAAATATCAACTTTTTTACATTGGCAAGTGAGTTAAATCCACATATATATGTAGGAGGAGATAATGTAGTGTTCTGGGGACCTTTAGCATGGACAGTTATTTACGGACTATTCATAGCTACTTTCTTAACACTAATAGTAGTACCGATATTATTCTACTTAATCACTAAATTTAAAATGTGGTTACGTAGCGTTCTATAATTGATTTTTTGTTAACTGTAAAAAGGGTTAAAAGCAATATGTTTTTAACCCTTTTTTATATTTTCGTACTATGAATAAACAGGTTTTTACAGTTGAGCAGATTAAGCGAAAAATGGAGTATTATTGTGTATACCAAGACAGATGTCATAAAGAGATAGAAGCTAAACTAAAACAATACCGTTTAATTCCAGAAGCTAGAGAGCATATTTTATTACATTTATTAGAGAATAACTTTTTAAATGAAGAGCGTTTTGCTAAAAGTTTTGCTAGAGGGAAATTCAGAATTAAAAAATGGGGAAAAGAGCGAATTGTTAGAGAACTAAAGTTTCGTGATATCTCTACTTATAATATAAAATCAGCATTGAAAGAAATTGATGAAGAAGAATACATCAAAACCTTATATGAATTAGTAGAAAAGAAGAATGCATCTGTTACGGAAACCAATCACTTCAAACGAAAAAAGAAAATAGCCGATTACTTGTTGTATCGTGGTTTTGAAAGTAATTTAATATACGAAGCGTTAAAAACTATTGATTCTTAAATAAACTATCAAGATTAATTTCTTTATCAAATTTTTTCTTAGTGTATACAGTGTTTATTTTATCATTAACACTACCAAAAATCACCATAATTTTTTCTACTTGGCTGTTTACTTCACTGGCAGAAATAGAAGGGATTAAAGTCATATCAGCCAAACGTAAAGTTTCGTTTTCAAAAACATTAATACGAGCTTTAAAAGCAGGAGTTTTAAGGGCTTCTATGTTTAAGCTATCTTTTAGTTGCTTAGATATTTTTTTTAGCTCAACAGCGTTGTTTAAAGCCTCGGTAGGTGTCGTGTTTTTTAACTCATGTAAAAAACCTTCAACAGTAAAATACTCTTTCCAAGGTTTAATTTCTTTCAAGTAATCATCGTTTATTTTTGAGTAATCTGAATGCTTAACCGAAACATGCATTTCAGTTTTTGTAGGTAATTCCGTTTTTTGTTCTTTCTTTTTTTGACAAGAAGAAAGGAAAAGAATTAACATAGCAGTAACATATAAAAAACGACTCATTTTATTTGAAAAATTAAAACGATAAAAATACATATTTTACTTGGTATTACCTGTAGAATTAAATTAGAAGTTTGAAATCAGTAGGTTAGCATTCTGTATTGTAGATAGTTAAAAAAGAACAAATACTTTTTGCGAAATCTTAAATTTAATAACTTTGCGAGCATATATTTTTGAACAATTAAAAATGAGTGATACTATATTAATTTTAGGAGCTTGCGGGCAAATAGGGACAGAATTAACCCAAAAATTACGTTCTATTTATGGAAAAGATAATGTAATAGCTTCAGATATTAGAGAAGGAAATGCAGAAATGATGAGTTCTGGTCCTTTTGAAATCATCGACGCTACCAACCAAGAGCAAATTTTAGGTGTCATTCAAAAATATAAAGTAAACCAAGTGTATTTAATGGCTGCTATGTTATCTGCAACAGCAGAAAAGTACCCGTTAAAAGGTTGGGATTTAAATATGACTTCTTTGTTAGCCGTATTAGAGTTAGCAAAAGAGAAACATATAGAAAAAGTATATTGGCCTAGTTCTATGGCTGCGTTTGGACCTACTTCGCCAAAAATGAATACACCACAACAAACTATTATGGAGCCTTCTACAGTGTACGGAATTAGTAAGGTAGCAGGTGAACATTGGTGTAATTATTACCACGATAAATATGGGGTAGATGTACGAAGCATTCGTTATCCAGGAATTATAAGTTGGAAAACTTTACCAGGTGGAGGAACGACTGATTATGCTGTTGATATTTACTTTGATGCATTGAAAAAAGGAACTTTTGAGTGCTTTTTATCAGAAAATACACGCTTACCAATGATGTATATGGACGATGCTATCAATGCGACTATCCAGTTAATGCAGGCTGATGAAGAGAATATTAAAACAAGAACTTCATACAATTTAGCAGCAATTAGTTTTACACCAGCTGAAATAGCTGCAGAAATTAAAAAATACATTCCAGAATTTACCATTACATATAATCCAGATTTTAGACAAGCGATTGCTGATAGTTGGCCTCAAGTAATTGACGATTCGGCTGCAAGAAAAGATTGGGGATGGAGACATCAGTTCGATTTAGCTTCTATGACTAAAGACATCATTACAAATTTACAAGCAAAAGCTGAAGAGTCAGCAGAGGTGTAAGGTTACATTCTTTCTTTCGTCTATGGTATTCAAGTTTTATAGTTAAGTGTAACTTAGGTTACGAATTTTATAGTATAGAAGGAATATTTTTGCAATAGCAACATGTTAATGATGAAAAAAATTATAGAAGAAAGCTTAGAAAGAGCATTGTCATATACTGAGTATAGAAATTTAGTAAGCGATTTGTTAACGCAAGGCAAATCTACAGGGCCGAATCAGTCTGATGATTTGTTAAATTATAGTAAGTTAAATGACAAGCGTATGAAGCGTTTGGATAAAACAATTCAACTTACCAAGGAAACAATTGCTAAAATTAAAGACGTAAAAGAACCACAAACTTGGTTAGTATTAACTGAAGGGTGGTGTGGTGATGCAGCACAAAACATCCCTGTGATTCATAAAATAGCGGCTGAAAATCCAAACATCAATTTTAAATTAGTTTTACGTGATGAAAACTTGGAATTAATGGATGAGTTTTTAACGAATGGAGGAAGGTCAATTCCTAAATTAATAGCTTTAAATAAGGAAAACGAAGTAATTAACACTTGGGGACCAAGACCTACGATGGCTACGCAAATGGTTGCTGATTACAAAGCAAGAAAAGGGAGCTTAGATGCCGAGTTTAAAGAAGATTTACAAGTTTGGTACAATAAAAATAAAGGAGAAAATACTCAAGAAGATATTGTCTCAATGTTGAAATAATTGAGCTTAAAAATAATAACAATTCCCCTTTTTGATTTTATTCAAGAAGGGGAATTGTTTTTTCTATCTTTGCGCCCATAATGAATTAATATGTTTGTAGAATTCAATTCTTTATCAGAAGAAGCCAAAGTATGGGTATATCCATCAAGTCGAAAATTTTATCCTCAAGAAATTGACGAATTAAAAGAAAAATTAAACAGTTTTGTTGAGGCTTGGAAACAAGATGATGCTGGTTTTAAAGCTTCTTTTGAGTTGAAATACAATCGTTTTATTATTTTTTCTGCGGAAGAAGATGCTCAATTGACCAACGCAGATATTGATCAGCAAGTAGCTTTTATTTTACAATTACAGCAAGAATATGAAGTTGAATTGTTAGACAAAATGAACGTGTGTTTTAAGCAAGGAGAATTCATCCAGTATAAAGACGTCAAAGAGTTTAAAACGTTGCTTAAAAAGAAGTCTGTGTCAGCTAAAACAATCGTTTTTGATAATCTGGTGCAAACAAAAGGTGAGTTGGAAAATTATTGGGAAGTACCAATTACTGAAAGTTGGTACAATCGATTTTTATAAGTTTTCTACAAACCCATCAACACTCTGAGCATTTTCAACAGAAAAATCACCGATTTTAGTTCTTCGTAATACGGATAAATGGGCTCCAGACTTTAACGCTTCTCCGTAATCATTAGCAATTGAGCGGATATAAGTTCCTTTGCTACACACAATTCTAAATTCAACATTTGGTAAATCAATCTTTGTGATTTTAAACTCGTTAATTTCTACTTCACGAGCTTTAATTTCAGTGGTTTCACCTTTGCGAGCTAATTCGTATAAGCGTTTTCCATCTTTTTTAATAGCAGAAAAAATAGGTGGTTTTTGCTGAATTTTTCCTGTGAATTGCTCCGTAGTTTTGTGTAGCAATTCTTCTGTTATATGTTCCGTAGGAAATGTTTCGTTGATTTCTGTTTCTAAATCATAACTTGGTGTGGTAGCACCAATAACAAACGTTCCTGTATATTCTTTTATTTGACCTTGATATTCATTAATGTTTTTGGTTTGTTTACCAGTACAAATAATTAACAAACCAGTAGCTAAAGGGTCTAAAGTTCCAGCATGTCCTACTTTAATTTTTTTAATATTAAAGTGTTTACGAATATGCCAACGAAGCTTATTTACCACCTGAAAAGAAGTCCATTCTAGTGGTTTATCAATCAATAAAATTTGTCCGTTTTTGTAATCTTCCGCAGTCATTTAGAAAAATAAAGAATAGCCAATGGCAATTAAACCTACAATAGCACAGTATAAAGAAAAATACGATAATTTACTTCTCTTAACTAAAGCTATCATCCAAGTGCACGCTAGTAAGCCAGATATAAAAGCAGCTATAAAACCAGCCGAAAGTGGAATAATCTCTGAACTTTGAAAATTAATATCTCCGCTTAAAATATCTTTAGCTACTTTCCCTAAAATCAAAGGAACTACCATTAAAAAAGAAAAGCGAGCGGCTCTGGTACGATCTACTCCTAACAATACTGAAGTTGAAATAGTAGCACCTGAACGAGAAATACCAGGTAACATGGCAATAGCTTGGGAGATTCCTATGATTACAGCGTTTTTAAAAGAAACACTTTTATTGGTGTTTTTAGCTTTGTCAGCTAATAAAAGCAATACAGCAGTTATTAAAAGCATGAATCCTACTAATAAAATTTTTCCGCCAAAAAAGCTTTCTAATTCTTTTTCAAAGGCTAACCCAATTACTACAGCGGGAATCATAGATAAGATGATTTTTACCGAAAATTGCATTTCCTCATTCCATTTAAACTGGAAAAGGCCTCTAAAAATTTCAGCAATTTCTTTTCTAAATACTACAATAGTACTTAGCGCTGTTGCAGCGTGTAAAACTACTGTAAAAGTTAAACTTTCTTGAGGTACAGAAGTGTCTCCAAAAATGGCTTTGGCTAACTCTAAATGTCCACTAGATGATACGGGTAAAAATTCAGTAAGTCCTTGAATAATTCCAAGGATAATCGCTTCTAATAAATCCATGTTTATTTTTTAGGATTGGCAAAAATAGCATAAATTTCTATACCCAATCCGATAATTACCAAGGTAGGAGCTAAGCGAATTCTTTGCCAGTTATAAATATCAGGATTAAAAACGTTAGGATCGTCACTACCGCCACCTGCCATTAAAATAAATCCTAAGGCAATTACGGCAATACCGATTAACATAATCATGTAATTTCTCTTGCCGAATAAAAATTCTTGTTTTGGTGAATTATCTTTTTTCATAAATATTTTACTAATAGTATAAGTCGTTTGTTTGTAGGTTTAAAAAGCGCTGTGTAGCAAAGAAAGTGCTAATCCATGTAATGAAAAAGGCAATTAATATAATTCCTCCTGCTACATAGCCCAATGCTACGTAATCTGTAAACAATTCTAAAGTTGGAATGTATTTGTCTACATAATAAATTAAAACAGTCAATCCACTAATAGCTATAAAAGCACCTAGTAATCCTAATCTAATACTCTGCCAAATAAAAGGTTTACGAATAAAGCTTTTTGTAGCACCTACCATTTGCATGGTTTTAATATTGAATCGTTTTGAGTAAATAGATAATCGAATAGAACTGTTGATTAGAATGATGGCTACTAACCCAAAAAAACCACTTAATACCAATAACCAAAAACTAATACGTTGAATATTTTTAGTTAATAATTGCACTAATGGTTTATCGTAGTTTACTTCAGCAATGAACTTATTTTTCTCAAAAGCTTCTTCAAGTTCTGTCATTTTTTCTGGAGTTACATAATCTGCCTTTAGATAAATATCAATTCCATTTTTTAAGGGATTGTCTCCTAAAAACTGCAAGAAATCTTCTCCTAAATCTTTTTTGTATTCTTTAGCTGCTTCTTCTTTAGGAATGTAAATTACCTTATTAACAAAAGTTTCCTTCTGAATAGACTCTTTCAGTTTTTTTACACTTTCATTAGTTACTTCGTCTTTCAAAAAAAGTGTCATCACCACTTTTTCTTTAAAGTGATTAGCTACTTTGGTAGACTTTAATAAAACCAATCCTAAAACACCTATCATAAAAAGTACCAGAGCAATACTAACTACTACTGATATATATGAAGATTGTAAACGGCGTTTTTGAAAAGAATCAAAAGAGGTTGTCATTGTTACATGTTGATTTTAAGACGTTGCAAGATAGTGAATCAAATTTCAAATATCAATCTTCAATTATCACTGCTTGTTGAAATTGTTTATTCTAGTCGTTTCCTGAAATCTCTTGGCACAATTCAATTAATACCCCGTTAGTAGATTTAGGATGTAAGAAAGCTACTAGTTTGTTATCAGCTCCTTTTTTAGGAGTTTCGTTTAAAATTGTAAAACCTTCACTCTTTAAACGTTTAATTTCTTCTTTTATGTTATCTACAGCAAAAGCAATATGATGAATTCCTTCACCTTTTTTTTCTATAAATTTTGAAATTGGACTGTCTGGGTTGGTAGCTTCTAATAATTCAATTTTATTAGGTCCAGATTTAAAAAATGAGGTTTTTACTCCTTCGCTAGCTACTTCTTCAATTTTATAGTGTGATTCTCCAAAAAGAGCGGCAAATAAAGCATTCGATTTTTCTAAGTCCTTAACGGCAATACCAATATGTTCAATTTTATTCATAGGGTAAAAGTATAAAAAACTCTTCTTAAAAGCTTCATAAAAAACAAGAGTATATGGCATGAAAAATAAACAGTTTAAATATTGGTGCTTTTAGGGTGTTTTTCCCTTTTGTAAATACTATATGAGTTGTTAAATGGTTGAAAACATAGTTTTTAATAAGGTTTTTTTAAAAGGCTATTTTTTTTATTAAAAATTAACCTCCTATATTTAAGAAATCAAAAAATCAATTAATCATGAAAAAAACTAACCTACTACAACTAATGTTTGTAGCTCTATTAATGAGTTTTATTGCTTCGTGCGACAATGCCAATCAAAAGTGTGATTGTGATGATTGGCAATCTCAAGTGCCAGAAGGAACATTTTGTTATGTAGATAAAGGAAGACCTTCAAACATGTTAAAGTATAATGAAATTGTAAACATGTTAGAGTCGTATGATAAAACAAGGAAAGAAGTGTTAGAGAAATCGTTAGGTTTTGAAGATACAAGGGTAAACAGTTATCCGATTCAACAATTAAAAGATTATTTAGGTTATATTGAGAATTTATGTGCTCAAAAAGAAATTCCATTAACGGGAATTAATATCATTTCAACTGCTTATCCTGAAAATTATTCTGGATCTAAAACGGCAGGTTATCAAACATTAATTTTCATGCCAACAACAACTATAGATGGTGAAGAGTTTGTGACATTTGACCCGTTAAAGTCTAAAAAAGGAGTGCCTGTAACTTTTAAATCTATTTTAGCAAAAAGAGGATATAATTGGTCTTATGATAATAGTAGAATTTCTAAAGAAGAACAAAAAGCAGGGGTGCTAAATTTCAACCCAATACAAGAAGATTCTGAAGATAGTTCTGGAGCAAACAGGTTAAAGCCTACACCACCATATTAAAAGGCTGAATAATATGTATTATCTGTGTTTTTTGTTTATTAGTTTATCTTCAATTTTGTATTTATACAGATACATTAAAGATTCTACATTTAAAAAAATAAGATTTTTCATCTTATATCTAATATTTACAGTTTTGGTAGAACTTGTTGTAAGTTTTGCTTTAAATAAAGGTGTTGATAATACAAATTATATATATAACATATATAGTCTAATTGAGTTTAATTTGCTTTTCATGTTTTATTATGAAGTGTCTAATGATAAAATCACAAAAAGGACTATAATAGGTTCAATTACATTGTTTAATGTAACGTGTTTTACTTGGTATTTGTTTCATAATTTTAGTTTTTCTCATTTTAATTCATTTGTTATTGTACTGGGTGCTTTTTTAATGGCTATAATATTGTTTTTATCATTAAGAGAGATCTTGTTGTCAGATAAAATAGTAAACTATAAAACAGATATAATATTTTGGATTACAACGGGTTTACTACTATATTATTTAGGTTCAATACCTCTTATGGGAATATATAGTTTCATGGAAAAAGGAGTAGCTTTTTTTCAAATACACAATATACAATTTGTAGTAACTATTCTTTTGCATAGTTGTGTTATAATAGGTTTGTTATGGAGTTGGAAGAAAGTCGAATAATAATTGTAGTAATAACTACAATTTTAACAATTTTAGGAGTTGTTTTTTTAGTGGTATTGTTTACTGTTTTTCAAAATCGTAAGAATAAATTGTTGTTAGAACGTGCTGAAAACAAAAAACGGTATGAACGAGAAATAGCTGAAACCCAAATAGAAATTCGAGAAGAAACATTGAGAAATATTAGTTGGGAGTTGCATGATAATATTGGGCAACTCCTAACTTTAGCTAGAATACAATTACAGCATGCTTCACCTGAAAGTATGGGAGAAATCTCTGAAATTATTGCGAAGAGTTTAACAGAAGTTAGAGCTCTGTCAAAAATAATTAACCCTGATTTTATTAATAATGTAAAGTTAAAGAAAGCCTTAGAGTTAGAAATAGCCCGTTTTAATAGATTAAATTATATTGAAGCAAGTTTAGAGGTAATAGGTAGAGAACTGGAAATTAATCAAAAACATGGAATTATTATTTTCAGGATACTCCAAGAGTTTTTTTCTAATACTATTAAACATTCAAAAGCCACAAAGTTAGAAGTGTTTTTAAATTACAAAGATGATTCTGTTGAAATTAAAGCACAAGATAACGGTGTGGGTTTTGATGTGGTGAGAATAGGTTTAAAAGGTATAGGTTTACAGAATATAAAAGCAAGAGCAAAATTGATAAATGCTGAAGCAAAATTCAAATCAGAACCTCAAAAAGGAACAAGTTTAATAATAAATTACTATATTTAAAGAGCCTTAGTGTATATTCCCCAACAACTAATACTAATCTAACTTATGAAATTATGAAATACTCAGTTGTTGTTGTAGATGATCATACGTTATTGTCACAGGCTATTGAAGGTATGGTAAACACCTTTGATAAATTCAAAGTGCTTTACACTTGTAAAAATGGAAAAGAGGTTGAAGAAAAATTTTCTGCCTCACCTAAAAATATACCAGATTTAGTCTTAGTAGATGTAAATATGCCTGTGATGAATGGTATTGAAACTACCGAATGGATTGTGGAAAATTATCCACAGGTACATGTCATGGCCTTATCTGTAGAAGATGCTGACGGAACTATTTTGAAAATGTTAAAAGCTGGGGCTGTTGGTTACCTGTTAAAAGATACCAAAAAAGAGATACTAGAAAAGGCTCTTTTAGAAATGATGGATAATGGTTTTTATCACACCAAAAATGTTACAACTTTATTGCTAGATTCAGTCTCTGGAAAGAAGGAGAGAAATAATCTCGCGTTTAAAGAAAATGAAATTACTTTCATGAAGTTGGCTTGTTCTGAGTTAACGTATAAAGAGATTGCCGATAAAATGTTTCTAAGCCCTAAAACTATAGATGGATATAGAGATAGTTTATTTACAAAACTAAATGTTAGAAATAGAGTAGGATTAGTTATGTATGCTATTAAAAATAAAATTTATACTCCGTAATTTTATGCTTAAATTTGCAGCATGGAAGAAACAAATAGACAACGAAAAATTGCAGGAGTATTGCAACAAGATTTGGTAGACGTTTTACAACGCGCTGCTCAAGATGGAATGAAGGGAGTGATTATATCGGTTTCTAAAGTTTCGGTTACTGCCGATTTAGGAGTAGCTAAAGTGTACTTAAGTGTATTTCCTTCAGAAAAAAGAGATGAGATTATAGAAGGGGTGAAGTCTAATACTCCTTTAATCCGTCACGAATTAGCACAGCGAACAAAACATCAACTTAGAAGAATGCCAGAATTACTATTCTTTGGTGATGATAGTTTAGATTACATTGAAGATATTGACAAATCTTTAAAAGGAGAGGACATTGATCCAATAAAAAATCCAGATATCTTACCTCGTCGCCAAAAACGTTAATAAATTTTCTTTACTTTGGCTAGCTAAATTTATTAATGGTTGAATTTTTCACTATACATAGCTAAACGATACTTGTTCTCAAAAACAAGTACTAACGCAATTAATATTATTACGGCAATTGCTGTTTTTGGTGTTGTAGTAGGTGCTTTGGCGTTATTTGTGGTTTTATCAGGTTTTTCAGGGTTAAAAACTTTTAGTGACTCTTTACTAAATGCGTCAGATCCTGATATAAAAATAACTGCAACTCAAGGAAAATCTTTCGAATATTCAACAAAACTTCATGAAATTCTACAACAAGAAGAAGATGTGAAAGCGTATTCAAAAGTTGTAGAAGAAAGAGTTTTTTTAAAATATAAAGACAGAGATCATATTGCTCAAATAAAAGGAGTAGATGCTAATTATTCATCTATAATTCCTGCAGATTCTATATTAACGGTTGGAACTTGGATAGATGAACAGTATGAAAACACAGCTGTTGTTGGTTATGGAATTTCGTATAAATTGTCGTTAGGGATTTTTAATTTCGGAGAGCCTTTGCAGATTTTAGTTCCAAAACCGGGAAAAGGATTTATCAATGCTAACAATGCTTTTCGATCGGTATCTACACAGGTAGTTGGTGTGTATACAGGCTCAGAAGAGTTTCAAAATAAATATGTGTTTACCGAACTCTCGTTGGCACAAGAATTGTTAGGATATAAAGAAAATCAAATAACGGGAGTTGAATTAGCTTTAAAAAAAGGAGTTGATTTAGATTCATTTCAAGAAAAACTACAAGCTGCTTTAGGGGAAGATTTGAAAGTACAAACTCGTGCACAGTTAAATACGTTGTATTATAAAGTAATTAATACTGAAAACTTCATCTCGTATCTAATTTTTACACTGATTGTAGCTATTGCTTTATTCAATGTAATAGGTTCAATAATAATGATGATTATTGATAAACGTAAAAACCTGAAAACATTATTTAATTTAGGAAGTAGCGTAGAGGAAATAAAAAAGATTTTCATTTATCAAGGTTTTTTATTGACCCTAGTTGGAATGGCAATAGGATTGATTTTAGGAGTTCTTTTAGTGTTGGTTCAGCAACGTTTCGAATTATTGATGATTACAGAAAGCTTGGCTTATCCAGTTGAATTTAGGTTGGTGAACCTACTAGTAGTCATTGTTACAATTTCGGCTTTAGGTTATTTGTCAGCTAAAATTGCAAGTTCAAGAATTTCAATAGCCTTTATAGAAAAATAAAAGGCCAAAATTTATACAATCTTAGCCTTTTGTAAATACGTAGTAGTTATAATAGTCTTATTCTTTTATGACTATTGTTTTTGTTTTCTCATCTTTTTTCAATAGTATTTTGTATTTAGTTTTTGCTTTTTTATTTTTCTCATAAGCCATATGATATTTAGTTGAAGCAAAACTCCATCCAGGATATTTTTTTACAATTTCTTTTTGTAAAGATAGTGGGAGCCTTACGTCATAAAAATATTCATTACAGTTTAAAATATCACCTTGTTGATTATAGGTGACAGCAATCTTGTTTTTACCTTCTTTAAGTACTACATCGTAATTAGAAGGGTCGTTTTTGGAATAAACATTTAAATCTTCAATGTTGAATTCTAGCATTTTTTTGCGAAGCATTTTTATCTGCAATGATTGATCTGAGTTTTCAACAGCATTTACAAAAGAACTATTGCTTTCAACTGTTGCTTTTTTTTTGTTTAGGTTAGAAGATACATCGTTTACAGCAAAAAAATTTTGTTGAGCAAACATTAGGTTGGTTAGACCGAGCATAATTAAACCAATTACTTGAGTTTTCATAAGTTAAAAATTATTATGATTAGACTTAGTTATTGGGGTTATTATGGGGTAAGTGAAACAAATAAGGAGTTTATAAAGTTAAAATAAAAGACAGTTTTTTAATTAAGATTACCATAGACAGATAATAATCTGCTAATAGACAAATGATAGACAAAATAGTATTAAAGAGAGTTTTTATAAAGATTGAATAAAAGTATCTAAGTTTATGTCTTCTGTAAGGTGTAATTTTTTTCTAAGTCTATAACGGCTAGTGTTAAGAGAAGCTAGAGTTATATTTTGTAAAGTAGCAATACTACGACTGTTAATTTTTAATCGAATAAGTGAACACAAACGTATTTCATTTTTGCTTAAATCTGGGAATTTTGTTGTTAAATTTCGGTAAAAAGAATCACTTAATTTATCGAGCTTTTCATAAAATATTTGAGTATCAGAATCGAAAGTAACTTTGTTTTTTATTTCTTGTTCTAGTTCATTTAAAAGAGCATCTCTGTGTGAGTTGTGTGTTTGTTTTAAAGCGTGTACTTTGTTTGATATGTATTTAATCCATTCTTGTTGTTGTGATAAATTAATGGCAAAATCGGATAAATCACGTTTTTTAGATTGAATTTCGGAATTGAGCTTTTCAACTTTTAAGCTTTCAACTTCTAGTGTACGTTCTGCAAGTTTTTGTTTGTTTTTTGCATTAATAATATGTTGTCTTCTTCTTAAAAATAATGATGCTAGTAGTAGAATTATAAACGAAAATGAGAGAGTAACAATCCAAAATTTAGATTGTTGGCTTTTTAGTTGGTTTTCTTTAACCATTCGTTCTAGCTCAAAGTTAAGAGCAACCCTGTCTAATGTTGCATTATTGAGTTCTTTTCTCCAAGTGGCATCGGTAATATCTTCAAGGTTTTGTATACTGTCAGAAAATTGTTTTATCACTTTTAAAGTAGCATAAGCTTGGGGTGTTAGTCCTAAGGCATTTTGTAAGGTTTCTTTGGTTTGTAAAAATTCTAATTCAGAATCAGGAGTTAACCTTCCTGAAATTTTTTCTTCTGTAATTATTTTCTCTAACCTATTAAAGTTGGTATTCGCTTCTGTAAACTTCCCCAATTTTATATTAGTGTTCACTAATTGTGCCCCGGCGCTAATTAAGCGAGGTGTGTCACGATTTTGTGATTTTTCATTTATAGTATTTTTGAAAAACTTGAAATTTTCAGCATATAAAGGTGCTGCTAAATTATACTCTCCTTTTTCATAGTAGATGTCGGCAATATTATCTCGGACACTTCCTAGAAGTGTATGATTAGGGAAGTTGGTTAAGGTAATTTCGTAGGCTTTTTTAAAATAAGGAAGTGCTTTGTCGGGGTTACTTTTATTCCAGTAAAAAAATAACCCATAATTATTAATGGCAGAAGGGTAGTAAATTTTATTAAAAGTTTTAGAGTAGTTTATGTTGGCTTTATGAGCATACTCTGCGCTATCAAGAATTGAAAGTTTGGCATAATCAGCAGCTAAAACACTGTAAGCGTGATTATGCATTTCTATTAATGAGTTTTTTTCTTCAGAAGAAAGCTTACCCTCGTTTTCAACATAGAAATTTAAAAATTGATTATACCATTTAATTGATTCCTTCGGAAATCCAACCTTGTAAAACCAATTCCCAGCATCAAGAAAACTTTGAATTTTTAAATAGTAATGGTCTTCAATTTGTGGAAGTAAGTCTAGTTTTCGATACAGAAGAGATAAGTATTTTTTTAATTGAGTTTCAGAATACGAATCTCTAGTATAAGTTTTAATATCATCAACAGGAAATTCTTCATTCATTTCGTTATTAATTTGATGATATAGTTTTAAAGCATCTGTATTGTTTAATGGAAGCTCTTGTGAGAAACCAAAAAATGGTTGTAGGAGTATAGTAACCAGTAGTATATATACAAGTTGATACTTCAAAATAAGGTGTAAATGGTTAGTTAAACCAAATATACAGCTTCTTTTGCTGGTTTAAAAGTAAAAAGTAATTCATTGAAAATGAATAAGCTAAAAAGGGGATTTACACTATTATCCTAAGGTGACAGTAGCATCTCCAAACTTAGTTTGTACTTCGTCAAAAGCAGCAAAAACATCTTTAGGATCATCTGAAGTTACCATTTTCATGCGGTGTTCTTTAAAATGCGGAATTCCTTTAAAATAGTTGGTATAATGTCTTCTGGTTTCTACAACTCCTAAATGTTCGCCTTTCCAGTCTATAGCCATTTCTAAATGACGACGTGCCATATCAACACGTTGAGAAATTGTTGGTCTTGGTAAATGCTCTCCTGTTTTAAAATAGTGTTTCACTTCGTTAAAAAACCAAGGATATCCAATAGAAGCACGACCAATCATACAGCCATCTAATCCATAAACGTCACGCATTTCCATCGCTTTTTCAGGAGAGGTAACATCTCCATTACCAAATACAGGTATATGCATTCTTGGGTTGTTTTTTACTTCAGCAATAGGAGCCCAATCGGCTTCACCTTTATACATTTGTGCACGTGTACGACCGTGAATAGAAATAGCTTTACAACCTACATCTTGCAAACGTTCGGCAACTTCAAGAATTCTGATCGAATCATGATCCCAGCCTAAACGAGTTTTCACAGTAACAGGTAATTTAGTGTGTTTTACCATTGCTTCGGTAAGAGAAACCATTAAATCAATATCTTTTAAGATTCCTGCACCAGCTCCTTTAGATACTACTTTTTTTACAGGGCACCCAAAATTGATGTCGATAATATCAGGATTTGATTTTTCAACAATTTCCACTGTTTTTAGCATAGATTCTAAATTAGCGCCAAAAATTTGAATCCCCACAGGGCGTTCTTTTTCGTAAATATCTAACTTCATTACGCTTTTTGCTGCATCGCGAATCAATCCTTCCGAAGAAATAAATTCAGTATACACTACATCAGCACCATTTTCTTTACATAAAGCTCTGAATGGTGGATCACTTACATCTTCCATCGGCGCTAATAATAGCGGAAAATCAGGAAGTTCTATGTTACCTATTTTTACCATGCTGCAAAGTTACTTTTTATTTTTTTATTGTGTAAATTTTTAATTGTACATCGTTTTTCAAAGAAGTATCTTTGCAAGTCACAAGTAGTTAGATTACGACGAATGAACCCATAATGGGTATTTAGTAAATAATGCGGTTTTGTTAAAACGGATTTCCTAAGTGTCTAAAATGGTTTGAGAAATTTTTATATTGATGAAGAACATTAGAAATTTTTGCATTATTGCACATATTGATCATGGTAAGAGTACTCTTGCCGATAGATTATTAGATTATACAGGCACAGTTACTGAGCGTGAAAAGCAAAACCAGTTACTAGATAACATGGATTTAGAGCGCGAACGTGGAATTACAATTAAATCGCATGCGATTCAAATGGATTATGTTTACGAAGGAGAAAATTATATTCTAAACTTAATCGATACTCCTGGTCACGTAGATTTTTCTTATGAAGTTTCTCGTTCTATAGCAGCTTGTGAAGGTGCTTTGTTAATTGTTGATGCAGCGCAGAGTATTCAAGCACAAACTATTTCTAACTTATACTTAGCGTTAGAGAATGATTTAGAAATTATTCCTGTACTAAATAAAGTAGATTTACCTTCAGCAAATCCTGAAGAGGTAACTGATGATATAGTTGATTTATTAGGATGTAATCCTGAAGATGTAATTCATGCAAGTGGAAAAACAGGTTTTGGGGTTGACAGTATTTTAAAAGCAATTATTGAAAAAATTCCTGCACCTACTGGGAACCCTGACGCGCCATTAAAGGCATTGATTTTCGACTCGGTGTATAACTCATATCGTGGAATTGAAACCTACTTTAGAGTGATTGATGGTTCTATTAAAAAGAATCAACAAATAAAATTCATGGCAACAGGAAAACAATATGGTGCTGATGAAGTAGGAACTTTAAAGTTAAATCAAGTTGTAAAAAACGAGATTAAAACAGGTGATGTAGGGTATTTAATTACAGGAATCAAAGCAGCAAAAGAAGTAAAAGTAGGGGATACAATTACTGATTTTGCAAATCCAACAACTGATAGAATTGAAGGTTTTGAAGATGTGAAGCCAATGGTATTCGCAGGAATATATCCTGTAGATACAGAAGATTATGAAGAATTGCGTGCTTCGATGGAGAAATTGCAGTTAAATGATGCTTCATTAGTATTTCAACCAGAAAGTTCTGCAGCATTAGGGTTTGGTTTCCGATGTGGTTTCTTAGGAATGTTACACATGGAAATTATTCAAGAGCGTTTAGAACGTGAGTTTGATATGACCGTAATTACTACGGTTCCTAACGTAAGTTACCACGCATTTACTAAGAAAGACCCTGATGAGGTGATTATTGTAAATAACCCATCAGATTTACCAGATCCGTCAAGATTAGATAGAGTTGAAGAGCCTTTTATTAAAGCTTCAATTATCACCAAAGCAGATTTTGTTGGGCAAGTAATGTCGCTTTGTATAGAAAAGCGTGGGCAAATTGTAAATCAAACATACTTAACTCCAGAAAGAGTTGAATTAATTTTTGATATGCCGTTAGCAGAAATTGTATTCGATTTTTATGATCGCTTAAAAACAGTTTCTAAAGGATATGCATCGTTTGATTATCATCCAATTGGAATGAAACAATCGAAGTTAGTGCGTGTAGATATGTTATTAAACGGACAAATAGTAGATGCACTTTCAGCTTTATTACATGATAGTAATGCGTATTCAATTGGAAAACGTATTTGTGAGAAGTTAAAAGAATTGATTCCTCGTCAGCAGTTTGATATTCCAATACAGGCTGCTATTGGAGCAAAAATTATTGCTCGTGAAACGGTAAAAGCTTTACGTAAGGATGTTACGGCTAAATGTTACGGAGGAGATATTTCTCGTAAACGTAAGTTATTAGAAAAACAAAAGAAAGGTAAAAAACGTATGCGTCAAGTAGGAAACGTAGAAATTCCACAGCAAGCATTTATGGCTGTGTTGAAGTTGAATGATTAGCTTTTATAGATAAAATATAAAATTTAAAAGCCGTTTTGATTTAATCAAAACGGCTTTTAAATTTTTATACTTAGGAGTAACTAATCTCTATTTCCTAAAACCTGTAAAGCCCAATATAATAACATAGCTAACGACCCTAATGCAGCGACTAAGTATGTTCTTGCAGCCCATTTTAAAGCATCTTTAGATCCAGCTAATTCTTCACGACTTACCATGTTCTTGTTTTCTAGCCAAGCCAAAGCTCTATTACTAGCATCATATTCAACAGGTAAAGTAACAAAACTAAAAATTGTACCTAAAGCCATAAAAGCTAAACCAGCCAAAGCAATATAAAAACCTATACCTGTACTTCCAGAGGCAGCACCAAAAGCAATACCACCAATAACCATCCATTGAGAGAAACGAGAAGTAATACTAACCATTGGTACTAGTTTAGAACGCATTTGTAAGTATTGGTAAGCTGTAGCATGTTGTACAGCATGTCCTACTTCGTGAGCGGCAACTGCTGCAGCTGCAGCATTACGTTGGTTGTATACAGCTTCACTAAGGTTTACTGTTTTATTTTGAGGGTTATAATGGTCAGTTAATCTACCAGGAGTAGAAATTACTTGTACATCATAAATACCATGGTCTGCTAACATTTTTTGAGCAATTTCTGCTCCGCTCATACCATTACGTAAGTGAACTTGCGAATATTTTTTAAATTTACGCTGTAAAGTGTTACTTACTAACCAACTGAATAAAGATATTATACCTATCAGTACATAAAATCCTATCATAATTTATATAGTTTTAAAATTTTGTATCATTTTTGCTGGATAAATTTACAACATAAATTATTCCAAATTAGTTAAGGAAATTAAAAATGTCAAAATGACAACACAACCTAAAATTTTAATAGTTTATACAGGAGGAACCATTGGTATGGTTAAAGACTATAATACAGGAGCTTTAAAGGCTTTTGATTTTAGTCAAATTTCAAGTAAAATACCAGAATTACAGCAGTTGAATTGTGAAATCTCTACTATTTCTTTTGATGAACCGATAGATTCATCAAATATGAATGTGAGTTATTATATTCAGATAGCTGAAATAATTTCTGATAATTATGACAAATTTGACGGATTTGTAGTGTTAACAGGATCAGACACTATGTCTTATACGTCTTCGGCGATAAGTTTCATGTTTGAAAATTTACAAAAACCAGTGATATTTACTGGGTCGCAATTGCCTATAGGAGATTTACGTACCGACGCAAAAGAAAATTTAATAACTTCTATTCAAGTAGCTTCTACTTATGAAAATGGTAAACCTATAATTCAAGAAGTAGGATTGTATTTTGAGTACAAATTATATAGAGCTAACAGAACTACAAAAATAAATGCAGAACAGTTTGAAGCATTTGCATCAATGAATTATCCGCCTTTGGCAGAAAGTGGAGTGCATTTAAACTTCAATCATCACTTATTGTTAAAACCAAATAAAGAAGAAAAAAAGCTGGTTTTTAGAAAAAAATTAGATAATCATGTAGCTATTTTAAAACTCTTCCCAGGTATAACAGAGTCAGTAGTAAGAAGTTTTATAAATATTCCAGAGTTAAAAGGAATTATTTTAGAAACCTATGGCTCAGGTAATGCACCTACCGAAAAATGGTTTGTTGATTTATTGGAGGATGCTGTAAAAAGAGGAATATACATTGTTAATGTAACTCAATGTACAGGAGGAAGTGTAATTTTAGGACATTACGAAACAAGTTCTGAATTAAAACGTATTGGAATTGTTGATGGTAAGGATATTACTACTGAAACAGCTGTGGCAAAAATGATGTATTTATTAGGAGAAAAGCTATCAAAAGAAGAATTTAAGCGTTATTTTGAAAAATCCCTCAGAGGAGAAATGGCTTAAATTGTAAATAAATCGTTAAATTTACATTCGTAACTGCTTGAACTACTAAGGGAAAGCGTTAAAAAACAGGTTAGTAGTAGAAATACTAGAGATTTTTTTTAATCTCCCAACATTTTTTTGTTACTTGCCACTCTGAAAAATTTAAAAACGTAATAAGTACAATAAAAGCATTACTTATTTGTAAAAAAATAAGTTTTTAGCAGTAAAATTTGTATTTTTAACCCGTTAACTATTTAAAATTAATTATAACAAAATGAAAAAAGTAGTAAATATCCTAACTATTGCAGGATTTATGTTTTTAGGAGCTATTCAATCAACTTATGCTCAAGACGCAGCAGCGGCAGAAGGATCAGAAACTTTCCACCAAATTTTAAAAAGATATTTTATCGAAGGTGGTCCAGGTTTTATGGGAATTGTATTAGTAGCTTTAATCTTAGGTTTAGCTATCGCAATTGAAAGAATTATTTATTTAAATATGGCTACAACCAATACCAAAAAATTAGTAGCTAGTGTTGATGAAGCTTTAAGTTCAGGTGGAGTAGAGGCTGCTAAAGAAGTTTGTAGAAACACAAAAGGTCCTGTTGCTTCTATCTTTTATCAAGGTTTAGAAAGAGCTGATGAAGGTTTAGATGCTGCTGAAAAAGCTGTAGTAGGATACGGAGGAGTGCAAATGGGATTATTAGAGAAGAACATTTCTTGGATTTCATTATTTATCGCTTTAGCACCGATGTTAGGGTTCATGGGAACTGTAATTGGTATGATTTCAGCATTCGATGCGATTGCAGTAGCAAATGATATCTCTCCAGCGGTAGTAGCAGGTGGTATTAAAGTAGCACTTTTAACAACAGTATTTGGTTTAGTAGTGGCTATTATTTTACAAATTTTCTATAACTATATTATCTCTAAAGTAGATAGTATCGTAAACAACATGGAAGATGCTTCTATCTCTCTAATTGACTTATTAGCTAAGTATAAAAAATAATAAGAGGTATGAAGAACAATAAATTAATAACAATTTTTGTAGCATTACTCTCTTTAGTTGGTATAATACTATTTATAGTGGCTATGGGAGCAGATGTAGATGATCCTGTTGCAATATCAGATGCAGTTTCTCCATTAGTAACATACTCTTTAGTGTTATTAGGGTTAACGGCAGGGGTAACAGTACTAGCTTCTATTTTGAGTTTGTTTAAAAATCCAGCAGCTTTGAAAAAAGCTTTATTAGGATTGTTAGGTGTAGGAGTTTTATTAGTAATCTCTTATATCCTATCAGCAGACGGGCAAGTTATTGATGCAAACGAAAAAGTAATTGCGACAGCAGGTAGTAGTGTTTCTAAGAATACAAGTACAGGTATTTGGTTAAGTATTATATTAATAGTAATCGCAGGAGGTTTCTTCGTGTGGGATTTATTAAAAGGATTAGTTAAATCGTAGATTATTATGGCAAGAAGAGAAAACCCAGAAATTAATGCAGGTTCGATGGCAGATATTGCCTTCTTGCTACTTATCTTTTTCCTTGTAACAACAACGATGGATGTAGATTCAGGTATCCCTAAAAAGTTAGCTGAAAAAACTGAAGTTGAACCACCAATCGTTAAAGAAAAAAACATCTTTCAAGTAAGTATTAACCGTAACAATCAACTTTTAGTTGAGAATGAAGTTATGGAGTTAAAAGACTTAAAAGATGCAGCTATAAAATTTATAGATAATGGTGGAGGTATTGGTAACCCAATGCCAGGAAAAGAAGCAGGAGCTGCTTGTGATTATTGTAAAGGAGCAAAGGATCCAGAATCTTCAGATCATCCAAATAAGGCAATTATTTCTGTAGAAAGTGATAGAGGTACAGAATACGGTACCTATGTATCTGTTCAGAATGAACTGTTAAGAGCGTATACTGAGTTACGTAATAGATTATGCCAAGAGAAATATGGTATGAGTTTTGACGAACTTGAAAAGGCTTTTATTGATGGTGCAAGAAAAGATGAGTCATTAAGAAAAAAAGTAGAAGATATTAAGACGAGTTATCCTCAAATTATTTCAGATACTGATCCAACCAATGTTAAATAATAAAACAATATAAAGAGTATGTCTAAGTTTAGAAAGAAGAAAAAAGATACGCCTGCTTTATCTACGGCGTCTTTACCAGATATTGTTTTTATGTTATTATTTTTCTTTATGGTAACAACTACTATGAGAGAAACAGATTTATTAATTGATTCACCTCGTTTACCTAGTGCAAGTGAAGTAAAAAAACTTGAGCGTAAAAGTTTAGTGAGTACAATTTATGTTGGTAAAGCAAAAGACGCTAAATATGGTACAGGATATAATAGAATTCAGTTAAACGATAAGATTGCTACACCAGATGATGTGCCTTCTTTTATTTATCTTGAAAGAGATAATGTTTCTGAAGCAGAAGTACCATTTATGACAACTTCTATTAAGGCAGATAAAGAATCGAGTGTTGGTACATTAGCCGATATTCGTGAAAAATTAAGAGATGTTAATGCTCTTAAATTAAGTTTATCTACACACAAAGGAAGTGTAATTAATAAGTAATAATTACTTTTAAATAAACATAAAAAGAGCAATCGATAGATTGCTCTTTTTTTATACAAAAAAGTTATCTTTATCGTTACATAATTATTATGAAGTACACAGCATTTATATTTTTAGTAACATTCTTTTCTTTTAATGTTTTTTCCCAAAGAGATTCTCTTAATGTAGGGGATAAATATTTAGAAGACCAGTTGTATATTGATATAACCTATAACTTGCTTCAAAATCAACCGAAAGAGCTAGGAAAGACAGGTTTTTCATATGGTTTAGCTCTAGGTTATATGAGAGATATACCAATTAGTAAAAATGGAAGGACTGCTTGTGCAATTGGCTTAGGATATAGTTATGATTCCTTTGATCATGACCTTAAGGTTATAGATGATAATGGTGATTATGAAATAGACCCTAATCTAAGTTCAAATAAAATAAAACTTCATAATATAGAAATGCCCATTCAATTTCGATGGCGTTCTTCAGATGTTAATACTTATTCTTTTTGGAGATTATATGCAGGAGTTAAAGTTACGTATAACATAAGTAATGAATTTCGATACAAAATAATAGATCAAAGTTTTAGCTTTTCAGATGTTGAAAACTATAATAAATGGCAAACAGGATTAGCTTTATCAGCCGGTTATGGTACTTTTAATTTTCACGTGTATTACAGTTTGTCACCCATGTTTAAAAACGCAACACTAAATGGTGAGTCTATTAATAGTAGAATAGTTAAAGTAGGGTTAAGTTTTTATCTTCTATAAAATAAAATAAGCTAAAAAGGGGCTAAATAAGCCAATAAAAAAACCAATATATACTTCTTTAACTGTGTGAGCTCTTAATTGTAATCTAGAGCTTGCTAATAGTCCTGAAAGTAATATTAATGAAATTATTACGGGAAGTATATAAATACCCTGCAATTGTTGAAATAATAAAAAGTATCCAATGGCAATTCCCATAGATAACAAATGTAGGCTACCTTTTATTTTAAATGGAAAAAGCATATAAATTAAACCTAGTCCAAAAACAGTTCCGTAGAATAAATAACTTAGGTCTTTAACGATACTCATATTTGCGAATAATTTCCCTAAGAACATAAACAAGGTCATCATTAAAAACACAGGAAGCTTTCGTTCATTTATAGTATGTACTCTGAATGACTTTATGTATCCTATTGACCTAAGAAATACAAGTAAAAGTAATGGAATTAGATAAGTAGCAATAAATACGACAGATAAAACTGTTAACTGTTGCTGTTTATTTAGTGTTATTGGTGAAAATATAAAATACAAAAGAATGCCTATAGTAGGCATTACAATTGGATGCAAAATAGTTGATATGAATTTATACCAACGCATTAAATTTCTTTACGTAAACGAGCAACAGGAATGTCTAATTGCTCTCGATATTTAGCTACAGTTCTTCTTGCAATAGGATATCCTTTCTCTTTTAAAATTTTAGAAAGCTTTTCGTCTGTTAAAGGTATGCGTTTATCTTCTTCACTTATAACAGTTTCTAATATCTTTTTAATTTCTTTGGTAGAAACATCTTCTCCTTGATCATTTTTCATAGATTCAGAGAAGAAATCTTTAATCAGTTTTGTTCCATACGGAGTAGACACATACTTGCTACTAGCAACACGAGAAACCGTAGATACGTCCATGTTAATTTCATCAGCAATATCTTTCAAAATCATAGGTTTTAACTTACGCTCATCTCCTGTTAAAAAATATTCTTCTTGACGGTGCATAATCGCATTCATAGTTACTAAAAGCGTTTGTTGACGCTGCTTAATAGCATCAATAAACCACTTTGCAGCATCTAATTTTTGTTTGATAAAAAGCACAGCATCTTTTTGCGATTTAGTTTTCTCCTTAGAGTCTTGATAGCCCTTTAGCATGTTGTTATACTCTCTAGAAACATGTAATTCAGGAGCATTTCGCGAGTTCAAAGTTAAATCTAAATTCCCGTCAATAATTCTGATTGAAAAATCAGGAACTATTTGCTCAGCAATTTTGTTATTACCGGCATAAGAACTTCCAGGTTTAGGGTTCAATCTGCTTATTTCATGAATAACATCTTTAAGTTGCTCTTCAGAAATGTTATACTTCTCTAGTAATTTTTGATAGTGCTTTTTAACGAAATGATCGAAAGATTCTTCTAAAATCCGAATTGCCAAAGCTCTGCTTTCTGTTTCAGTTTTCGACTTTAACTGAATAATCAAACATTCTTTTAAGTCTAAAGCACCAACACCCGTGGGGTCAAGTTTTTGAACAACATTCACTAAAACGTCTTTTACTTTTTCTTCCGTAGTAAAAATGTTTTGAGTAAAAGCTAAATCATCAACTAAATCGATAATGTCTCTACGAATGTAACCACTATCGTCTATACTTCCTACTAAAAACTCAGCAATAGCACGTTCATCGTCATCAATTCTAAAAGTATTTAATTGGTTGTTTAACGATTGATGAAAACTGGTTCCTGCCGCATAAGGCACTTGTTTTTCTTCATCATCGGAAGAATAGTTGTTCGTTTGCGTTTTATAACTAGGGTATTCGTCGTCGCTTAAATATTCATCAATATTAATATCATCGGTATCAATCTTTTCATTGCCCGAATCATCATAATCAATATCGTTGGCTAAAGTATCTTCAAAATTCTCTGGCTCATCTTTACCTGTATCTAAAGCAGGGTTTTCTTCAATTTCTTGTTTCAAACGCTCTTCAAAAGCCTGTGTAGGCAATTGAATTAACTTCATCAACTGAATTTGTTGTGGAGATAATTTTTGAAGTAATTTTTGATGTAAACTTTGTTTTAGCATATATACAAAGATATGAAATAGGACAAAAAAAATCGCCATCTGCTGAGGAATGACGATTGATATTTATAAGTTTTATGATTTTTTTAAAATTCAGCGTTTTGTGGTGTTCTTGGGAAAGGTATAACGTCACGAATATTACCCATACCAGTAGTAAATAATACCAAACGCTCAAAACCTAAACCAAAACCAGAGTGAACTGCAGTTCCGAATTTACGAGTATCTAAATACCACCATAATTCTTCTTCAGGAATGTTTAATGCAGCCATTTTTTCTTGTAAAACTTCTAAACGCTCTTCTCTTTGAGATCCTCCTACCATTTCACCAATTCCAGGGAATAATACATCCATTGCACGAACAGTTTTTCCATCTTCATTCAAACGCATGTAGAAGGCTTTAATGTTTGCAGGATAATCAAATAAAATTACTGGACATTTAAAGTGTTTTTCTACTAAGTAACGCTCGTGTTCTGATTGTAAATCAACACCCCATTCGTTCACAGGGAATTGGAATTTCTTCTTTTTATTTGGTTTAGAATTACGTAAAATTTCAATAGCCTCAGTATAGCTTACACGTTTAAAGTTGTTGTCAACTACAAATCGTAATTTTTCGATTAAGCCCATATCACTACGTTCTGCTTGAGGTTTCTTTTTTTCCTCTTGCGCTAAACGATTATCTAAAAAGGCTAAGTCGTCTTGACAGTTATCTAAAACGTATTGTAATACATACTTGATAAAGTCTTCAGACAAATCCATATTTGCATCTAAATCGTTAAATGCAACCTCTGGTTCAATCATCCAAAATTCTGCTAAGTGGCGTGTAGTATTTGAGTTTTCAGCTCTAAAAGTTGGTCCAAAAGTATATACCTTACCTAATGCCATAGCATAGGTTTCAGCTTCTAATTGTCCAGAAACCGTTAAGTTAGTTTCTTTTCCGAAGAAATCTTTGGTATAATCAATTTTCCCTTCTTCGTTTAAAGGAGCTTTATTTGCTTCAAAATTGGTAACCTTAAACATTTCACCAGCACCTTCGGCATCAGAACCTGTAATAATTGGTGTGTTTACGTAATAAAAACCTTCTTTTTGAAAGTATTGATGTACTGCAAACGATAATGCAGAGCGTAAACGCATTACAGCACTAAATGTATTCGTTCTTACACGTAAATGCGCATTTTCACGTAAGAACTCAAAACTATGTTGCTTTGGTTGAATAGGGTATTCATCAGGATTAGAATCTCCTAAAATTTCTAAATCAGTTACTTGAATTTCTACTGTTTGCCCTTTACCTTGACTTTCAGTTAAAGTACCATGAATACTCACAGCAGCTCCTGTATTTATTCTTTTTAATAAAGTTTCGTCAGCATTTTCAAAATCTACAACACACTGAATATTATTAATAGTAGAACCATCATTTAGCGCAATAAAACGATTGCTTCTAAAAGTTCTTACCCATCCTTTTACGTGTACTTCTTGTAAAATCTTGTCAGATTGTAATAATTCTTTAATGCTACTTCTTTTCATCTGTTTTAAATATGATAATTTGTTGATGTATCAACAATGAAATTTAACTATTTCACTGTGTTTTTTATAAAAACCTACGTCATCGACGTTTAAGTCTTCAATAAAATCAAGCAAAGATACTTTTTTGCTATTAATTGAGCAATGAAGACAAGGTAAGAATATGTTGGATGTTTATTTATCTTCGTCTTTTGGAGGCAGAATTTTAAACTTAGTTTCTTTTAAAACTTTCTTGTTTGCTATCTTCTTTTCAAAAGAAAGAAGAAGAGAAGGTAACAATAATAAGTTAGAAACCATTGCTAATAATAATGTTACCGATACTAATCCGCCCAATGCTATTGTTCCTCCAAAACTAGAAACGGTAAACACCAAGAATCCGAAGAAAAGTACAATAGAAGTATAAAACATACTTACTCCTGTTTCACGTAAGGCAGAATATACTGCGGGTTTAATTTTCCAATTATTACTTAATAGTTCTTGTCGGTATTTTGCTAAGAAGTGAATTGTATCATCTACTGAAATACCAAAAGCAATACTAAATACTAAAATGGTCGATGGTTTTATAGGAATATCTAAAAAGCCCATCAACCCACCAGTTATTAATAAAGGAAGCATGTTAGGTATTAATGAAATTAATATCATTTGTGGCGAACGGAACATCCACGCCATAAAAATAGAGATTAATACAATAGCTAATGATAAAGAAATAACTAAGTTTTTAATTAAATAGTTCGTTCCTTTTAAGAAAACTAAGGCCTTACCTGTTAGTGAAACGTTGAAGTTTTCACTAGGAAATTGTTTGTTTATTACTGCTTGTAAACGTTCTTGAATAACATCCATTTTATCTGTACCGATGTCTTTCATAAAAGTAGTGATACGAGCATAGCGACCAGTACTATCTACGAAATTCTTTAACATTCCAGAGTTGCTGTCAGAGTTTTTGGTGTAAGCAAAAATGTAACTCTTTTCTTGACTTGTAGGTAATTGATAGTACTTTGGATTACCGTTATAGTAAGCCTGCTTAGAATATTTTACTAAGTTGGTTACAGAAATTGGTTTTGAAAGTTCTGGGAAAGTTTCAATGGTTTCATTAAGCTTTTCCATCTTTTTTAAGGTAGAAAGTTTCATAACACCCTTTTCCTTTTTGGTGTCAATCAAAATTTCTAACGGCATGATTCCTCCAAACTCTGATTCGAAAAACTTAATGTCTTTATAGAATTGTTTTCCTTTGGGCATATCTTCAATTAAACTACCAGATACACGTATCATGTATAGCCCAATCATGCTTAATATAATAATAGAAACCGTAGTAATGTAAATAGCAATTCGTTGCTTTCTTACCATGTTTTCCATCCAGTTTACCACATTTTCCATCCATTTTTTTTCTAAATGGTTTAAATGTTTCTGTTCTGGAAGCGGCATGAAGCTGTAAATAATCGGAATGATTAATAAAGCTAAAATGAAAATACTGATGATATTTATTGAAGCTAAAATTCCAAATTCTCGCATCAATTGACTCTTTACAAAAATAAACGTAGCAAAACCAGATGCAGTGGTAATGTTAGTCATTAAAGTTGCATTTCCAACTTTAGAAATAACTCGTTGCAATGACTTTGCTTGATTACCGTGTTTTTTTACTTCTTGCTGATATTTATTAATAAGGAATACCGCATTAGGTACACCAATAACTATAATTAACGGTGGAATTAAAGCTGACAATACTGTAATTTCATATCCTAAAAGACCAATAAAGCCAAAAGCCCAAATAACACCAATACCAACAACTAATAATGTGATAAATGTTGCTCTAAATGAACGGAAAAAAAAGAAGAAAATAATAGCAGTAATAAGTAAAGCACCTATTACAAAAATTCCCATTTCATCTGTAATGTTCTGAGAGTTTAAGGTTCTTATATATGGCATTCCTGAAATGCGAACATCTACACTATGTTTCTTTTCGAAAGATTCAACAGTTGGAATTAAAACATCCATCACAAAATCTTTACGAACAGGGGTGTTAACAATATCTTTATTTAGGTATATAGCGGTTTGTAAAACACCTTTGTCGTTGTAAAGTAAATTGTTATAGAATGGAAGCTTCTCAAAAAGCTGTTTTTTTATTTCAGTAACTTCTTCGTTGGTTTTTGGTGCTTTATCAAATAAAGGTTCAATAACAAATTTACGCTGTTTTCTGTCTGCCTTTAATTGTTGAACATCTGCTACAGATACTGTAAAATCTACTTGAGGTAAACTGTCTAAATCTTTTACAAGTTTATTCCAACTGTTGAATTTTTCAGGAGTGAAAATTGTAGAATCTTTTACCCCAAGAATTACTAGGTTACCTTCTTCGCCAAAAATCTCTAAGAATTTATTATACTCGATGTTAGCTTCGTGATCAGTAGGAAGTAAATTAGCTTCTGTATAAGAGAAGCGCATGTATTTTGTTTGGGTGACTAAGAACCCTGTGATAATTGCAATAGTAAGTAAAACTAAGTAACGATTTCGCAATATGAATCCTGCGATTTTAGTCCAAAAAGTCATCCAAAAAAAATTTTAGCAAATTTATGCTAAATGAACTAATTAAACGAAAAAAGGGCGTTTTAAAACGCCCTTTTTTCTATTATTTTCAAAAAGAAATTAAACGGTCATAATTTCTTTTTCTTTAACTACAAATTTCTCGTCAATTTCTTTTATAAAATTGTCAGTTAAATTTTGGATATCAGCTTCAGCATTTTTTTTCATGTCGTCAGAAACGTCTAATTTTTTGATGTCGTTATTCGCATCTTTACGTGCATTACGAACTCCAACTTTGGCATGTTCAGCTTCAGCTTTAGCTTGTTTAGCTAAATCTTTACGGCGTTCTTCAGTTAATGGTGGAACGTTAATGATGATATTCTCTCCATTGTTCATTGGGTTAAAACCAAGATTAGCAAGCATAATAGCTTTTTCTATTTCTTGTAACATATTTTTTTCCCAAGGTTGAATCGAAATTGTTCTAGCGTCAGGAGTATTTACGTTTGCAACTTGTCCTAATGGGGTTGCAGAACCATAATAATCTACCTGTACATTTGCTAACATGGCTGGAGATGCTTTACCAGCTCTAATACTGCGTAATTCTTTTACTAAATGTTCAATAGCACCATTCATTGCCTCTTTGGCCGAATCTAAAATAAAATCAATTTCTTCAGTCATTTTGTTCGTATTTAAAACCTCAAATAGGTTGAGGGTAATTTTTCAGTTTATTCGTTATCAACTATTGTTCCAATATTTTCACCAGAAATTAACTTTAATAAGTTTCCTTTGGTGTTCATATCGAAAACAATAATAGGTAATTTGTTTTCTTCACTTAATGTAAAGGCTGTCATATCCATTACTTTTAAGCCTTTGTCAATAACGTCTTTAAAAGTAATGTTTTCATACTTAACTGCATCTTTATTTTTTTCAGGATCTGCAGTATAAATACCATCTACTCTAGTTCCTTTTAAAATAGCATCAGCATTAATTTCAATAGCTCTTAAAACTGCAGCGGTATCTGTAGTAAAGTACGGATTTCCTGTTCCTCCACCAAAAATTACAACACGTCCTTTTTCTAAATGTCTGTTTGCACGACGTTTAATGTAAGGCTCTGCAATTTCTTTTATTTCGATAGCGGTTTGTAAACGGGTGTGAATACCTTCATCTTCTAAAGCACTTTGTAAGGCTAAACCATTAATACAAGTTGCTAACATACCCATGTGATCGCCTTGTACACGATCCATACCTTGGCTAGCACCAGCAACCCCTCTAAATATATTTCCACCACCAATTACTATGGCCACTTCTACACCTTTATCTACAACTTGTTTAATTTCTTGAGCGTATTCTTTAAGTCTGTTTGGGTCGATACCGTATTGGCGCTCTCCCATAAGTGCTTCACCACTTAATTTTAAAAGGATTCTTTTGTATTGCATTTGTTTTGTTGAAAGTTGTGCAAAGCTACATATTTTTTTTGAGAGTTTTATGCTGAAAGTGTAAGGAGGGTAACTATAGTATTACTCTTTATTGCTTAATTTTAATGACACGTGTTTTGGAAAAAGAATCATGCCAACCAACAGCATCAGATCCTAAAAAAGAAAAAGCATTAAAAGGAATGTATCGGCATAATGATCTTAATAGTATTGCGTCAAATGTAGGTTTGTTACCGTTTTCATCAACAACTTTTGTTCCTGTTATAAACTTAGCAATAGATCTACCAGTTAAAGCTTCAAAAAATGAGTAGTAGAACATTCCTATGATAAATCCCCATACAAACTCTTCTAGTTTTCCCATTTGCTCAAAATATCCTGCAGAGTTAGGAGAAATAATAGTAAGGAGAAGTGTAAATATAAAGCCTAAGAAAAAGCTGATTATTAATATAAATATTCTGTCAAGAAGATAATTAGCAAAGCGTGTACCTTGACTAGCAATTTGATTGCTTAATTCGTTTTCACTGTTTTTTGCTAAAAGTTTTTCTTTTAGCTGTGTGTTTTCGTCGAATGATTCACAAGTATCTTCAAAATCTGCAATAGAGTTTCTTAGTCCACAAATAATTCCTTTTTGACTATCAAATTTTTGATTATTACAAATTTTACAAAATTTTAAATGCTCTTCTCTTGTCATAGCTGTTTTTTTAGATGAAGTGCTAATGTATTTAAAATTGAGTTGAAAATGAATCTAAATTAGTTGTATAAAAAAACCATCCAAAAAATGGATGGTTTTCATATAAAATTATTGTTGAGAATTATCCTAAAGTAACTCTTACGAAATTTTTAACTTCAACGTCACCGTAAGAAGAAACATATTCTGCAACAGTTTTCTTTTCGTCTTTGATGAACTTTTGATCTAATAAACATTGTTCTTGATCTAAAGTTGTGTTATCAGAGATAAATCTTTCCATTTTACCAGGTAAGATTTTGTCCCAGATTTGCTCTGGTTTACCTTCAGCTTTTAATTGCTCCTTAGCTTCTTTTTCAGCTTCGGCCATAGCTTCATCAGTTAACTGTAATCTAGATACGAATTGAGGTACGTTCTTTAAAGTTTTACCTAAACGAGCTAACTCTTCGTTATCTTTAATAATTGCAGCAATTCTAGCTTCAGTTTCAGAAGCTACATAAGCAGGATCAAAATCTTTGTAAGATAAAGAAACAGCTCCCATTGAAGCAGCTTGCATAGCTAAGTCTTTAGTTAACTCAGCAGCGTTATCTACAGCAGCAGTTAAACCTACCATTGCAGCAATTTTACCAACGTGAGTATAAGCTCCTACGTATGGTGCTTCGATTTTTTCGAAAGAAGTGATATCGATTTTTTCACCGATAACTCCTGTTTGCTCGATTAATTTCTCAGCAACAGTTACTCCTCCAAAATCAGCAGCTAAGAACTCCTCTTTTGTATTGTAGTTAAAAGCGATGTCTACAAATTCTTTAGCTAACTCTTTGAAAGAATCGTTTTTAGCTACGAAATCTGTTTCACATGCTAATACGATAGCAACTCCATAAGTATTGTCATCGCTAATTTTTGTAATAGCTACACCTTCAGTAGACTCACGATCTGCTCTTTTAGCAGCGATCTTTTGTCCTTTTTTACGTAAAATTTCAATAGCTTTATCAAAGTCACCTTCTGCTTCTACTAATGCTTTTTTACAATCCATCATACCAGCTCCGGTAGTTTCTCTTAATTTTTTTACGTCTGCAGCGCTAATTTTTACTGACATTTCTATCGTTATTTTTTAATTGTAATTATTGTTGTAAGGTATAAAAATTTAAAGGCCTCAATGTAATGAAACCTTTAAATTAAAATTATTTTGCTTCTTCAGATGCAGGTGCTTCAGCTGTTTTTTCAGTTTTAGCTTTTTCTTTATCTGCTTTTCTTTCAGTTAAGCCTTCAGCAATCGCATCAGTTACATATGATAATACTTTATCAATAGATTTTGAAGCGTCATCGTTTGCAGGAATTACAAAATCAATCGGTCTTGGATCAGAGTTTGTATCAACCATTGCAAAGATTGGAATGTTTAATTTTTGTGCTTCAGCAACAGCAATGTGCTCTTTCTTCACGTCAATTACAAATAAAGCTCCTGGTAAACGAGTCATATCAGAAATTGAACCTAAGTTCTTTTCTAATTTTTCACGTTGACGGTTGATTTGTAATTTTTCTCTTTTTGATAAAGCGTCGAAAGAACCATCAGTCTTCATTCTATCAATAGAAGCCATTTTCTTTACAGCTTTACGAATAGTAACGAAGTTTGTTAACATACCACCTGGCCATCTTTCAGTAATGTAAGGCATGTTTACAGCTTTAGCTTTTTCAGCAACGATATCTTTAGCTTGCTTCTTAGTAGCAACGAATAAGATTTTACGTCCTGAGTTAGCTATTTTTTGTAACGCAGCAGAAGCCTCGTCAATTTTAGCTGAAGTTTTATACAAATCGATGATGTGAACACCATTACGCTCTGTATAGATGTATGGAGCCATGTTTGGGTTCCATTTTCTAGTTAAGTGTCCAAAGTGAACACCACTTTCTAATAATTCTTGAATGTTTGCCATTTTAATAAATGTGTTTACGTTCTGTTTTCGCAATATTTCAGTAGTTATTAAGTCTGAAATATTTAGATACTAAACTGTTAAAAATTGATTTATAAATAACAGTCTCAAAACATTTAAATACTGAAACAAGTTCAGTAAAATATTAACGTTTAGAGAACTGGAATTTCTTACGAGCTTTCTTCTGACCGAATTTCTTACGTTCAACCATTCTTGGATCACGAGTTAATAATCCTTCTGGTTTTAATACAGCTTTGTTTTCTTCGTTAATTGATACTAATGCTCTAGTAATTGCTAAACGAATAGCTTCAGCTTGACCAGTAACACCACCACCGTATACGTTTACTTTAATGTCGTAAGCCTCTAAGTTCTCAGTTAACATTAAAGGTTGTTGAACTTTGTATTGTAAAGTTGGTGTAGTGAAATAGTTTTTAAACTCTCTTTTGTTGATAGTGATGTTTCCACTTCCTTGAGAAACATAAACACGAGCAACAGCTGTTTTTCTTCTACCTATTTTGTGTACAGTTTCCATAATTATTTAAGATCGTTAAGGTTAATAGCTTTAGGTTTTTGAGCTTCTTGACCGTGCTCTGTACCTGCGTAAACATATAAATTTTTGAATAACGCGCTACCTAAACGGTTTTTAGGTAACATACCTTTTACTGCTTTTTCGATTAATCTTGTAGGATCTTTTTCGAACATTTCTGTAGCAGTTAATGATCTTTGCCCTCCTGGATAACCTGTGTGACGGATGTAAGACTTGTCAGCCCACTTGTTACCAGTTAAATTGATTTTTTCAGCGTTGATAATTACAACGTTGTCTCCACAATCTACGTGAGGAGTATAATTTGGCTTGTACTTACCTCTAATAAGTTTTGCAACTTTAGAAGCTAGACGACCCAATGTTTGCCCGTCCGCATCAACTAAAACCCACTCTTTGTTTACAGTGTTCTTGTTAGCTGATACTGTTTTGTAACTTAATGTGTTCATAATTACACGATTAGTTTTTGTTTATAATTAATAATTTTTTGTCCTTTAAAAAGGTCTGCAAATGTACAATTAATTATTTGATTGACAAATAGCGTGTTAGTTTAATTTTTTTCTTTTTTAATTTGCCAGAGTTTAACGCATAAAAAAACGTGCTTTAAGCACGTTTTTTTATAATTATGTTTTAAAAACTATTCTACTTTTTGATCTAATAAATCAAAGAATTGATTTAATCTAGGTAATATGATAATTTTTGTACGTCTGTTTTTAGCTTTATTTTCAGGAGTGTTGTTTTCTACTAAAGGAACATAGCTACTTCTACCTGCAGCAATTAATCTTTCAGGAGCTACATTGTACTTTCCTTGTAATTCACGAACAATGGCAGTAGAACGTAAAACACTTAATCCCCAGTTGTCTTTTAAAGCAGAACCAGCAGCAACAGGAGTGTTATCTGTGTGTCCTTCTACCATTACATCCATTTGTGGTTGTCCGTTAACAACTGTAGCAACTTTTTCTAATACTTTAGATGCTTTGTCGTTAATAGTGTAGCTTCCGCTTTTAAATAATAACTTGTCAGAAATTGAAATAAATACTACAGTTTTTTCAACGTTTACTTCAATGTCTTCATCATCAATACCGTCTTGTAATTCTTTTTTTAAGTGGAAAGCAACTACTAAATTAAGAGAATCTTTTTTAGAAGCTGCTTCTCTAATTTTGTTGATGTATTTATCTTTTTTGCTTAACTGAGATAATGTTTCTTTAATGTTGTCATTAGCTCCTTGAGTTAATACAGTTAGATTTTCTACTTGTTGTAGTGTGTTTTCTTTGTCTTTCTTTAACTCTGTTACTCTAGATTCTAAAGAGAAAGCCTTTTCTTGACAAGTTTCTTTTTCAACCAAGCATTTAGTTAAGTTAGCTTTTACCGCTAATAATTCTTCTTTTGTTTGTTCATGTTTAGCCTTAACAGCCTCTAGTTCTTTTGTAGAAGCACACGATGCTAGTAAAAGAGCGGCACTAAGGAATAAGAATACTTTTTTCATTTTGATTCTATGTTTTAGATGTATTATTAATAATTAATAGTTGAGCAAATTTATAAAAATGAAGACACAAAAAAGAGAATTAACAATCTTTTATGAAGATTGAAAGTGCTAATTTTGTGATAAAATTTTTATCATGATTAAAAGAGTAACGCTTGTAGTAGTTTCATTATTGTTGTTTATATCTTGCAAAGAAGAAAAAAAAATAAACGAGACTAAATTACAAGGAGGTGTTTTTGGAACTACTTATCATATAACTTACATGAGCAATGAAAATTATCAAAAATCTATTGATAGTTTGTTTCATTTAGTGAATAAATCACTGTCAACGTATATGCCTACTTCTGATATTTCAAAAATAAATCAAGGAGATACTACGGTAGTGGTTGACGATATGTTTGTTGAAGTGTTTGATAAAGCAAAAAGAATTTATAAAGAAACTGATGGGTATTTTGATCCGACAATTGGAAGGTTGATTGATGCTTATGGATTTGGGTCAGGTAAGGAAAAAAAGAATCTAACTACCGAGGAAATTTCAGTCTTAATGGAACATGTGGGGTTTGATAAAGTTTCTTTAAAGGATAGAAAAGTTTATAGAGAAAGCTCAGATATAGAGTTTAATGTAAATGCATTTGCTAAAGGATATGGTGTAGATGTGGTAGGAAGATTTTTAGAATCAAAAAATATTCATGATTATTTAGTAGAAATAGGGGGTGAGATTAGAGCAAGAGGTACAAAAGATGGGAAATTATGGAAAGTGGCTATTGAAAAACCAAATGTTGACGGAACACGCTCTATTCAAAAAGTAATTGAATTGGATAATGAGTCAATGGCAACTTCTGGAAATTATAGAAAGTACAAGGTAAATGCTGAAGGGAAAAAGATAGTGCATACGGTAAATGCAAAGACAGGATTGGCAGAGGAAAGTAACTTGCTAAGTGTGTCGGTTAGATTAAAAGGAGATTGTGCTGATGTAGATGCTTATGCTACTGCTTTTTTAGCAATGGGCTTAGAGAAAACAAAAGTATTTTTAGAAGAGCATCCAGAGTTAAAGGTGGTGTTATTATATCACAATGAAGCAAATGAGTTAGCAGAGTATGCTAATTAATTTTTATAACATACAGGCAAAATTTCGCCTTTCATTAAAGCAAATCGTTCTAGTTTTTCTGGAGCGATTTTTTTTGTGTAGTCTATTTCATCAACTTTAAAACCTATAGAACGTAGTTTGTTAAAATAATCACGACCGTATACGCGAACATGGTCATACTGGCCGAATATTTTTGCACGCTCTTTTGGATCAGTAATCGAATCGTCTTCAAAAGTAATTTCTCTAGATAAATCTTGAGGAATTTGAAAAATACCAAACCCGCCAACTTTCATTACACGATACAATTCTTGCATTGCTTTCGTATCGTCAGAAATGTGTTCTAATACATGATTACAAAATACTACATCAAAAGAGTTGTCTTCAAAAGGAAGGTCGCAAATATCTGCTTTTACATCTGCTATAGGCGATTCTAAATCAGAAGTAGTATACTCTAAGTTTGTTTGTTTTCTAAAAATATCTAAAAAGCATTGCTCAGGAGCAATATGTAATACTTTTAACTTTTTATCTGAGGAGAAAAAGTTACTCTCTTGTTGTAAGAAAAGCCACATTAAACGATGCCTTTCTAGAGATAGGGTAGAGGGAGATAGTGCGTTTTCACGTTGTTTTCCATACCCGTAAGGTAAAAATTTCTTAAATGATTTTCCATCAATAGGATCTGTGAAATTATCACCTTTTAGCCACCAAGCAATAACTGGGCGAGCCCAATAACTAGCTTTAATTAATATTGGTCTAGGTATGGTATTTAATATTGTTTTGAAAATGCTCACTTAATTATTACCAGTTAAGTATTTCTTTAATTTTTTTTGAGGTTATTAGTTTCCAAAGAAGCATTATACCAAAAATTAATTTTAAAAGGAATCCTATTAAAAACATTTCTGAGGCATATGGCCAAATGCATTATTTGAAACAAAGAGATGAAAATAGAATGGATGAATAGGATTACTAAAACAATTAGTATGTGTCTTACCTTCATTATATAACTAATGGTTGCTGTCTGAATTCGTCTTCCTCATTACTTTCAATACCTAATGCATCGTATATATACTTAAAGGTAGATAATAACTCAGGTTTACCATCAATAATAGCTACATCATGCTCAAAGTGGGCAGAAGGTTTATTGTCTAAAGTAGTGATGGTCCATCCGTCACTGTGCTGGCGAATTTTTTGTGTTCCTAAGTTTGTCATAGGCTCAATGGCAACTACCATACCTTCTACAAACTTTTTACCACGACCTCTTTTTCCGTAGTTAGGCATTTCAGGATCTTCGTGCATTTTACGTCCTAATCCGTGACCTACTAATTCACGAACAACACCATAGCCGTGCTTTTCTGTAAAGTTTTGAATAGCAAATCCTACATCTCCAACACGATTTCCTACTTTAAATTCACGAATACCTACATATAAACTCTCTTTAGTAACGTCAAGTAGTTTTTGAGTTTCAGGAGCAATTTCACCTACAGCAAACGTATAGGCATGATCTCCATAAAAATCATTTTTTATAGCACCACAATCAATAGAAATGATATCACCTTCTTGTAAAGGTGTGTTATTTGGAATTCCGTGAACTACTTGTGAGTTTGGACTCATGCAAAGAGTGTTTGGGAAATCATATAAGCCTAAAAAACCAGGGATGGCACCTTGCTCACGAATAAAGTCTTCGGCAAGTTTATCAAGATACAATGTAGTAACTCCAGGTTTTACTTCTTTGGCAAGCATACCTAAAGTTTTTGATACTACTAAAGCACTTTCGCGCATTAATTCAATTTCTTCTCTAGTTTTTGGTTTAATCATGGTAAAAATATTGAGGCGCAAATTTACAGTTATTTTTGATATGGATGTTTGTATTCTTGACCAGATAGTATTTTTAAGAAATCTTCTTCAACAGAGCTATCTTCAATAGCGTGTTCTACAAAACGACCAATTTCTTTTCCGTCTTTATAAAAGATAAAGGTTGGAACTCTAATTACATTGAAGCCTTCTTCTAGTCCGTTAGCTTTTTTCTGACGGTTTACAGTAACCAATTCAAGGTTCTTATAGTCGAATTCTGCTTCGTCTAAAATTTTATAAAAATTAGGGATTTCTCTTTTACTGTCTCCACACCAAGTTCCCATAAACCCTTTTATTTTTATGTCTTTTAAGTATGGTTTTAGTTTTTCTATGGTACCCTTGTCTGTTTCGTAATAAGAATAAAAATCGTTGAACCAGTCACTTCCATAAGGTTCTTGTTGGAAGTCTTTTTTAGTAGCGATACCAACTAAATTTCCGTTTTCGTTTTTTGTTGCTAGGTTTTTAGGAGTAGATGCACAAGAAACAATTAGTAAGGCTACAAAAAGGTATACGATTTTTTTCATAAGATTTATTTTTAAATAAGCGAATGTTGTGTCATTTCTTCAGGTTGCTCAACACCCATTAGTTTTAAAATAGTTGGAGCAACATCGCCTAAAATACCACTTTTTATTGATTTTAATTCTTTATCGACTAAAATCATAGGAACAGGGTTGGTAGTATGAGCTGTATGTGGTGTTCCGTCTGGGTTAATCATTGTTTCACAGTTTCCGTGATCTGCAATTAAAATAGTAGTGTAGTCGTTATCTAGTGCTGTGGTAATTACATCTTTTACACAATCATCAACCGCTTCACAGGCTTTAACAGCAGCTTCAAAAACTCCTGTATGTCCTACCATATCACCATTTGCAAAGTTTAAACACACAAAATCAACATCACCGCTTTGTAGTTCGGGAACAATAGCATCTCGAATCTCATAAGCACTCATCTCAGGTTTTAAATCATAAGTAGCTACTTTTGGTGACGGACATAATAAACGTTTTTCACCTTTAAACTCTTCTTCTCTTCCGCCTGAGAAAAAGAAAGTTACATGTGGATATTTTTCTGTTTCAGCAATTCTAATTTGATTTTTTCCTGCCGATTCTAATACTTCACCCAAGGTGTTTTCAATGTTTTTTCCATCGTAAATAACATGAATATTGTTAAACGTATCATCATAATTTGTCATAGTAACAAAATACAATGGTAACTTCTTCATGTTGAACTCAGGAAAATCTTTTTGACTTAAAGCTTCTGTTAACTGACGCCCTCTATCGGTTCTAAAATTGAAGAAAATAACAACGTTGTCTTCTTTAATTGTGGTTTTTGGTTGGTTATTTTCATCAACCATAATTATAGGCTTGATGAATTCGTCAGTAACATCAGAATCATAACTTTGTTGAATACTAGTTGAAGCATCCGAAGAAAAAGAGCCTTCTCCATTCACTAAAGCATCGTAAGCAAGCTGTACACGTTCCCAACGATTATCACGATCCATAGCATAGTAACGACCGGTAATTGTTGCCAATTCGCCTGTGGTTTCTTGCATATATTCCTGAATGTCGTTGATAAAGTATTTCCCTGATTTTGGATCGCAATCACGTCCGTCAGTAAAAGCATGTAGGTATACGTTATCTAAACCAAAATTGTTAGCTGCAGATAGTAATCCTTTTAGGTGGTCAATATGAGAGTGAATTCCTCCATTAGAAACCAATCCTAAAAAATGGACATTTTTATTGTTTGCCTTTGCATATTCAAAAGCATTTAGAAGTTCCTTTTCTTGTGCTAAAGTCCCCTCTTTTACAGCCTTGTTGATTTTAGCTAAGTTTTGATATACAATTCTACCAGCACCTAAGTTCATATGACCAACTTCAGAATTTCCCATTTGTCCTACAGGTAAACCAACATGTTCGCCATCAGTTCTTAACTGTGCATGTGGGAATTTATCGTATAACGAATTTATAAACGGGGTTTTAGCGTTGTATATGGCCGATACTTTTGGATTTTGGGTAATTCCCCATCCATCCAAAATCATTAAAATTACTTTCTTGTTCATTTGTTGTGTGTTACACTACAAAAGTAAGAAAGATTTTTGTTGATTATTTTAAGAATTCATAAAAACAAACACACTATAAACTAAGATTACGAAGATTAAAAAGAATAGAATACTGTTCTTGATAAGTTGATTTTTATTTTCTTTGAGTACTTGTTTTTTTAATTGAACTAGCTCTTTTTTACTAGCAGATTTTTTAAAGTATAGTTTATCGTCATTCTCTTTTTGAAACCGTTCTAGTTTTTCAAAAGCGCTCACTCTTTTTCTTTTATTGTTTTTTAAACTGGTTATCATTGCAGATACCGATCCTCCAAAGCCCATAGCAAATTGTTTAAGTTATTAAAGATAGTAGGTTCTAATTTGAGTTTTAGAACTATTGTATGTTAGTAAATATAAGAAATTTAGAATTTAACGGATATCAATTTTTTGTAAGCTATAAAAAACCTAAATTTACAGAGCAAAACAAACAACATTATGGAACCTCATTTTGAACTAAACGAAGTTACCAAAAAGCTACCCAAGCACTTACATAAATTCGTGGTAAAACAACCGTATGATGAGTATACTGACCAAAACCAAGCAGTGTGGCGTTATGTAATGCGAATGAATGTAGATTATCTTGGTAAAGTAGCACATGCTTCGTATATAGATGGACTGAAAAAAACTGGAATTTCAGTTGAAAAAATTCCTCATATGGAAGGAATGAACCGTATTTTAAAAGAAATAGGTTGGGCGGCAGTATCTGTAGATGGATTTATACCGCCAAATGCTTTTATGGAATTTCAAGCATACAACGTATTGGTAATCGCATCCGACATGCGTACAATTGACCATATAGAATATACACCAGCACCTGATATTATTCATGAAGCTGCAGGGCATGCGCCAATTATCGCAAACCCAGAATATGCTGAGTATTTACGTCGTTTTGGAGAAATAGGAGCTAAGGCAATTTCTTCAGCGAAAGATTATGAAATGTATGAAGCCATTCGTTTATTATCTATTCTAAAAGAAGATCCAAATTCTACTCAAGAAGAGATTGATGAGGCACAAGAAAAAGTGGAGTGGTTACAAGATAATATGGGAGAGCTTTCCGAAATGGCTCAGATTAGAAATCTACATTGGTGGACGGTTGAATACGGGTTGATTGGAACTCTTGAAAACCCTAAAATTTATGGGGCAGGATTATTGTCTTCAATAGGAGAGAGTAAATGGTGTATGAAAGATGAAGTAAAGAAAGTACCGTATACATTAGAAGCTGCCAATGTAAGTTTTGATATCACAAAACCACAACCTCAACTATTTGTTACACCAGATTTTGCCCATTTAAGTTTGGTGTTGGAGCAGTTTGCTAACAAGATGGCTATACGAACTGGAGGACTGAAAGGAATTGAAAAACTAATAGATTCTCAAAATCTAGGAACTATCGAGTTAAGTACGGGTATTCAAGTGTCAGGAGTTTTTACCAATGTAATAATTGATGAGAATAACAAGCCTATATATGTACAAACAACGGGACCTACAGCATTAGCGAATAGAGATAAAGAGTTAATAGGACATGGAATAAATTACCATGCAGAAGGTTTTGGAAGTCCGATAGGAAAACTAAAAGGAATTAACATCCCGATAGAAAATATGAGTCCGCGAGATTTGAAAGCTTACGGAATTTATGAGGGAGAGCAAGTTACACTTGAGTTTGAAGGAGGAATAAAAGTAGAGGGAGAAGTAATTACAGGAACAAGAGATCTAAGAGGTAGAATTTTATTGATTTCTTTTAAAGATTGTACTGTAACTCATGGTGACACATTGTTGTTTCACCCAGATTGGGGAGTGTATGATATGGCAGTTGGAGTTGATGTGATTTCAGCCTTTGCAGGACCTGCTGATATAACGTCATTTGGTGATGTAGGAAAGGTTTCAGAAACAAAAACGCATAAAATTAACTATTCTGAATCAGATAAAAAGTTGTATAGTTTATACAGCGAAGTAAGGATGATGAGAGAAGCTGGCACAGTTTCTGAAGAGAAAGTTCAAGGAATTTTCGACGAAGTAAGTTCTCAATTTAAAAATGATTGGTTACTGCCTTTGGAATTGTTGGAGTTAGCGTTAGTGAATAATTTTTCAATAAAAGATACGTTACGTAACTACCTTGAATCAATGAAAAGTAACAAGAGTTACACAACGTTAATTGAAAACGGCTTACTTTTGTTGGAAAATTACCAAGAAGCATAATATGGGATTATTTAATTTATTTAGAAAGAAAGATATGAGTAACGAAATACAGGAATATTTAGCTAAAGGAGCGGTAGTATTAGATGTAAGAACTTTAGCAGAATGGAATGAAGGGCACAGTGAAGGAGCTAAGCATATTGTATTAGCTACGATTCCTACAAATGTAGAGGAAATTAAATCGTGGAATAAACCAGTAATCGCTGTTTGTAGAAGTGGTGGTAGAAGTGGACAAGCAACACAGTTTTTGCAGAATCATGGAGTAGATGTAATTAATGGTGGTCCATGGCAAAATGTAGATCAATACTTGGTTAGTAAGTAATAAATGAACTAAAAATTCATAAAAGGAAATGCTTGTAAAAGTGTTTCCTTTTTTTGTTGTAACTTTTTTAAAAATAATAGATGTGCTTCCGAATTAGGATTAAATGGTTTGTGTGCAAATCCTTTTTGAATAGTTTCAACTTCTTTCATAGTTTCTATAGCTTCCTCGCTAAACCAAACTTCTGAAAATTTTTCCCAAATATAATTGATTGCTGTTTGGTTGGGGTGAATCATATCTTCAGCATAAAAACGATAATCACGCAATTCATCCATCATAATTTCATACGAGGGAAAATAATGAGTATTATTTCTAGGTTCATTAGTTTGGTGAATAGCTGAAAGTAAATGCGCTTTACTACGTTGGTTTTCTACAAATCCATCTTTAATATGACGAATAGGTGAAAGGGTGTAAATAATTGTGGTTTCTGGGTTTATAGACTTGATTAAAGAATTAATAGCTTCTAAACTTTCTGAAACTTCTTCAACAGTTAATAATTCTTTTAAAAATTTTTTCTGAGGAATTTTATGACAATTCGCAACTATAATGTCTGTGGCAATTTCACGATATACCCAAGCTGTTCCAAGGGTAATAATAACATGTGAAGCACTTTTTAATTGTTGAAATGCTGAGGTAATATTATTGTTTAGACTAGTCAGTAGCTCTTCTTTTGAAGAGGAGCTTAAAACCGAATGAGCATCAAAGCTATGCCAACGCTCATTGTGAAAAAACACATCATTTTCGGTGTACTTCTCTTTGTTAGTAGTTTTTGTAATGAAGGTTTCAATAGCTTTTGGGTGGAATAAAATTCCAAATGGATTTTGCTCCGATTGAAATTTGTAATACGATAACTTATTGCCTATGTTTTCAGAAAAACAAGATCCTAACAATAACAGTTTAGAATTGTAATTAATTAAATGGTGTTTTTGTTTTTTTAAAGGAATATGAGTTTGAAAAACCATAGGTAAAGAGTGAAAAATTGTATCAAAAATAATAATAATATAACCTAGAACAAGATGGTAGAGTCTTAATTTAAAGAAATTTGTATATTTGTTTAATATAAAATAAAAAGTATTGAACAATATTAAGTCAACTTTTACAATTAAAGACCTTGAAAACATTTCAGGAATAAAGGCGCATACAATTCGTATTTGGGAGAAGCGCTATAATTTGTTGTCGCCTGAAAGAACTGATACTAATATTCGTTACTATTCATCTGAGAATTTACAGAAACTTTTAAATGTTGTTTTATTAAACCAAAATAACATTAAAATTTCTAAGATTGCTGAAATGTCTGATAATACAATTGTTTTAAAGGCTAGAGAGTTAGCTTTTAAAATGGCGGTAAATGATGAGGCGATAAATTCTTTTAAAATAGCAATGTTTCAGTTTGATAAAACGTTGTTTAATAACACGTATAATAGTCTATTAAAAAGGAAAACATTTAGAGAAATTTTTAAAGATGTTTTTATTCCTTTTTTAAACCATATAGGACTCTTATGGCAAACTGACACGTTGTTGCCAGCACATGAGCATTTTATTTCAAACTTAATTGTTCAAAAAATACAAATTAATATTGAGAAGTTAGAGTATTCTAATAATAACTCAGAAGTTACTTATGTGTTGTTTTTACCAGAAAATGAGATACATGAATTAGGTCTAATGTACCTGAATTATGAGCTTACGTTAAGAGGGTATAATACAATTTATCTAGGACAAAGTTTGCCTTTAGATAATTTAGATTATTTTTTTAAAAGTAAAACAAAAATTTGTTTCGTTACTTCTATGACTGTTCAACCTTATGATGATAAGATCCAAGAATATTTTTCAGAAATAGAAAGGGTGCTTAAAAATACAGAACATGAGTTAATAGCAATAGGAAATAAAGCGATGGCTGTTGATAGTGTTGATTTTAAAGCAAGAATAAGAGTTCATTCTTCTTTAAAAGAATTCTTAAATAAATATTAAAAATTTTAATCAATTAAATTTTGTTTACCTATTTTTTGTTTTTGTTAAACAAAAAATGTAATTTTGGATAATGTTTTGATTTTCAAGACATATTTTTTTAGTTAAACTTGTTTTGTTTAATAAATTTACTAAAAACATAAACAAAGTCTACCGAAACTGAAAAGTAGACTATAAAAAAATAAGAGTAAGTATTAATTTAAAGTGTGAAATTATGAAAATCAAGAATTTAACATCATTGATGTTTTTAGGTTTGTTTTTAAGTTTTGGTTTGTTAACGTCATGTAGTAATGATGATGATCCGATTATAGAAAAGCCAAAGTCTATAGTTGATGTAGCAGTAGCAGATTCTAATTTAAGTGTTTTGGTTGCAGCTTTGCAGAAAGCTGATTTAGTATCAGCATTACAAGCTGATGGACCTTTTACTGTTTTTGCTCCAACTGATGCAGCATTTCAGGCGTTGTTAGATAGTAATGACTCATGGAATTCATTAGATGATATTCCAGTAGAAACATTAAAGTCGGTATTGTTATTTCATGTGATAAGTGGTGAAGTAAAAGCGGCAGATTTATCTAATACTTATGTGAATACCTTATCAACAGGTCCAAATGATGAGATGTTGTCATTACAAGTAGAAGTTGATGGAGCAGTGGAGTTCAATGGGGATTCAAAACCAATTGCTACAGATGTTATGGCTTCAAACGGAGTTATACATACAATAGATAAAGTAATGTTGCCAGCTAATGTAGTGACCTTAGCGTTAAATAATAGTGGTTTTACTTCTTTGGTAGCAGCATTAACAGATAGCCGTCATACTACAGATTTTGTTTCTTTATTGAGTCAAGAGGGGCCGTATACAATATTTGCACCTACAAATGATGCATTTCAAGCATTGCTAGATAGTAATGATTCTTGGAATTCATTAGCAGATATTCCTATTGCAACATTAGAAGCAGTATTAAAGTATCATGTGTTTGCGGGAGGAAATGTGCAGTCAGATGAATTAAGCGACGATCAAGAAATTACAATGTTTGATGGCAATATAGTTACAGTTGATTTATCTAGCGGAGCAAAATTAGATACAAGTTCAGGGCAATCAGTAACAATATCTTTAACCGATGTACAAGGAACAAATGGGGTGGTTCACGTTGTGAGCAGTGTTCTTTTACCGTAATATTTAGGTTAAACAGTTGATCGTGAGCGAGATTTATTTCTCGCTTATGATTGTTTTAATTATATTTATAATAAAGATTTTGAAAAAAAAAGTATACATAATAGGCTCGGGATTTTCTTCTTTGTCGGCATCATGTTATTTAGCCAAGGCTGGGTATGAAGTAACTGTGTTAGAAAAAAATGCTACCATTGGTGGGAGAGCAAGACAATTATTGAGAGAAGGGTTTACTTTTGATATAGGTCCTACATGGTATTGGATGCCAGATGTTTTTGAAAAGTTTTTCGCAGATTTTGGTAAGAAGCCATCAGATTACTATGAGTTAGAAAGATTAAATCCGGCTTATGAAGTATATTTTGGAATAAATGATTCAATTGTAATTCCAGGAACACTAGAAGAGATTTATGAAGTTTTTGAAAAAGAAGAAAAAGGAAGTTCAAAACATCTTCAGTCTTTTTTAAAGTCAGCAAAATATAATTATGATGTTTCTATAAATGATTTAGTTTATAAACCTGGTGTTTCCCCTTTAGAATTAGTAACTCCAGTTACTATGGGGAAGATATTTCAGTTTTTTTCTACCATTAGACATGAAGTAAGAAAGAAAATTAAAAGTAAGAAGCTAATTCAAATTTTAGAGTTCCCAGTATTGTTTTTAGGTGCAAAGCCTAGTAATACACCTGCTTTTTACAATTTTATGAATTATGCTGATTTTGGTTTGGGTACATGGCATCCAAAAGGAGGTATGTATAAGGTAATTGAGGCTATGACCACGCTTGCCACTAGTTTAGGGGTAGCGTTTCAAACTAATGCAAATGTTGAAGAGATTGTAGTAAATGATAAAGGATATACAATTGGTGTTGCGGTAAATGGAAAACTAATGGAATCTGATATAGTGTTAAGCGGGGCAGATTACCATCATACAGAAACACTACTTCCTAAATATTTAAGACAGTACTCAGAAAGTTATTGGGATAAAAAAACATTTGCGCCTTCATCATTACTCTTTTATGTAGGGTTTGATAAGAAATTAAAAAATGTATGTCATCATACACTGTTTTTTGATACAGATTTTGATGTGCATGCAAAAACAATATATGATGTTCCCAGTTGGCCAAAAGAACCATTGTTTTATGCGAGCTTTCCCTCAATAACAGATGGTTCTTTTGCGCCTAATGGAAAAGAAGCTGCTACTTTTTTAATTCCATTAGCGCCAGGTATAGAAGATACTCCAGAGTTAAGAGAGCGCTATTTTAACATTATAATAGAGAGGTTAGAAAGATTAACAAATCAATCCGTTAAAGAACACGTGTTGTTTAAAGAAAGCTTCTGTGTAAATGATTTTATAAAGGAGTATAATTCATATAAAGGAAATGCCTATGGTTTAGCAAATATTTTAACGCAAACAGCATTTTTAAGACCCAAGATAAAAAGTAAAAAAGTAAAGAATTTATTTTTTACAGGACAGTTAACAGTACCAGGACCAGGAGTTCCTCCGTCTTTAATTTCAGGAAAAATAGCTTCAGATTTAATTTTAAAAACGTACAAAGATGAAACAATTATTTGATGAGGTTTCTTACGCATGTAGTAAGTTAGTAACTCAAAAGTATAGTACTTCGTTTTCGTTAGCCACGAAGATGTTATCACCCAAAATACGTACTGATATTTATAATATTTATGGTTTTGTGCGCTTTGCGGATGAAATAGTAGACTCTTTTCATAAATATAATAAAGAGCAATTACTATTAAAATTTGAAAGAGATTATTATGAATCTAAGAATAGAGGAATTAGTTTAAATCCTATTCTAAACTCTTTCATACATACTGTAAATAAGTATAAAATTTCTGATGATTTAGTACAGTCGTTTTTAAAAAGTATGAAAGCTGATTTGTACAAAACAGAATATACAACTACAGAAGAGTATAATGAATATATCTATGGTTCTGCGGATGTTGTTGGATTAATGTGTTTAAAGGTTTTTGTAAATGGAAATCAGCAAAAATACGAGGAGCTAAAAGAGCCTGCAATGCGATTAGGATCAGCGTTTCAAAAAGTAAATTTTCTAAGAGATCTGAAAGAAGATTTTAACGAATTGAATAGGTCTTATTTTCCAAATATCAATTTTGGAGATTTAAGTGTGGAAGGAAAAAATACAATTATTAAAGAAATAGAAGACGATTTTGACTTTGCTTATAAAAATGGTATTTTAAAGCTACCAGTTGAAGCAAAATTCGGAGTTTACATGGCGTATAGGTATTATAAAAAGTTATTAAAGAAACTGCAAGATACGCCTTCAACAAAAATTATGGATACTAGAATTCGAATTTCAAACCCTATGAAAATTAATCTTCTAGCAAGAAGTTATGTAAGGTATAAATTGAATTTAATATGATAAAAAGTGGTATCTTAGGAGTACTGTTTATTATGTCGATTATAGGCTTCAATAATGCACCTAATTTTGTTGTAGAATACCATGAATTAGCTACTAAAGAAGCAGAATTATCTTACATAAAAAAATATAAAAACAGTAAAGAAGTAAGTATACAAGCCTATGTAGTTTCTTTACAAATGAAACAGGCAAGATATAAAATGATGCCGTGGAGTAAATTGAAAGTTTTTAATACAGAAAAAAATAAACTAGAAACACTAATTTCAAAGAATCCTAACAATATTCATTTAAGATATGTTCGCTTAGTAATACAAGAAAATACACCAAGTATTTTAGGATATAAATCGTCTATAAAAAAAGATAAACAGTTTTTAAAAGAAGCACTCCAAAAAAAAGACAGTACAAATTATTTACATACATATATAATTAACAATACATCATTATGAATATAGCAATTTACATAGCAGTTACTACACTAACATTTATTGTTATGGAAGGAGTTACTTGGTGTACTCATAAATATGTAATGCATGGTTTTGGATGGTATTTACATGAAGATCATCATCAACCAGGATATCCACATGTGTTTGAAAAAAACGATGCCTTTTTCGTGGTTTTTGCTATTCCTAGTATGTTGCTTTTTTATTTTGGAATTCATCCAGAATTAAATGTTTTGTTTTTCATAGGTCTGGGAATATTATTTTATGGTATTGCTTATTTCTTGGTGCACGATGTATTAATTCATAGAAGGTTTAAGTGGTTTGACAAAACAAATAACCAATACTTAAAAGGATTACGAAAAGCACATAAAATTCATCACAAACATTTGGGAAAACACGACGGAGAATGTTTCGGTATGTTGTTTGTGCCCTTTAAATACTTTAATAAAAGACAGTGAGTCAGTATTTGTATCTAATATTAAACCTAGGTAGTTTAAGTATTCCGCTATTATATAGTGTTTTTGAAAAAAAATTACACTTTATACAATATTTCAAACAAGCAGCGCTTAGTATTTTATTAGTCGCCTTGTTTTTTTTGATTTGGGATAGTTGGTTTACACAAATGGGAGTTTGGGGGTTTAATCCAGACTATCATTTATCACTAAAACTACTGAATATGCCAATAGAAGAATGGATGTTCTTCTTTTGTATACCCTATGCATGTTTATTTACACATGAAGCATTAAAATTTTTATTTCCAAAGTTTAAAATGTCAAAGTCAATGACAGTAATCATAAGCTTTTTACTCATAGTTTTAGTGAGTTTATTATTGATTTTTAACTTCGGAAAATGGTATACAACAGTTAACTTTATGCTATTCTTATTGCTATTGGGCTATGCGTTAAAATATCATTTGAATACGTTACAAGAATACTACCCTAGTTTCTTGGTAATATTAGTTCCTTTTTTAATCGTTAATGGAATTTTAACAGGAAGCTTTATAGAAGAACCAGTTGTTTGGTATAACAACTCAGAAAACTTAGGATTTAGAATTTTTACCATACCTATTGAAGATGCCTTTTATGCATTTACAATGTTGTTTTCAGCACAGTTAATCTTCAATTATTTAAAAGGAAAAAAACTTGAAAGAAAATAAATACATACGATTTTTAATATTCCTAATAGCTAATTTTTCAGCTTTAGCTATTGGAGCTTGGTTAATGAACGAAGGACCAAGAACAGATTGGTACTTATCTTTAAACAAAGCTCCATGGACACCGGCAGGATGGGTTTTTGGAGCAGCATGGACAACCATTATGGTATTGTTTTCTGTATATATGACTAAAGTGAGTTTTCAACATGAATTTTTAAACAAAAAAGTACTCATTTTATATATAGACCAATGGATTTTAAATGTAAGCTGGAATTATATTTTCTTCAATCAACATTTAACAAAACTAGGTTTAGTAGTAATCGCTTTATTGTGGATACTCGTAGGTTATTTCACTTTTGAGTATTTAAAAAAAGTAAAATGGTACACACTATTTATTCTTCCATATCTAATATGGATGACGATTGCAACTAGCCTAAACGCATACATTGTATTAAACAATTAAATCATGGCAAAAAAAAAGAACATAACTCAAGAAAAAATAATAGAATGGTATATGAACGCTGTACTATCAGCAGGTAAACCAAACTCCATATTTTCTTTCGCGCAAGAAAACAACTTTGAAGAGGCAGATTTTTACAAACATTTTTCAAGTTTTGAAAGTTTAGAAAAAGCTATTTTCGGAGTTTTTGCAAAAGAAACTATTCACTTATTGCATAAAACAGAGGCATACAAAGACTATCCATCAAAAGATAAACTATTAAGTTTTTACTTTACTTTTTTTGAACTGTTAACAGCTAACAGATCGTACGTGTTGTTGCAATTCAAGGAAATGAAAACCGACTTTTCAAGATTATCTGTATTGAAAGAGTTGCGAGTAGAATTTATTGATTTTGTAAACGGATTAGATCTTGAAAAAATTGACTTTAAAAATGAAAAAGTAAATAAAATTCAAGATAAAACTGTTGCAGAAGGATATTGGATGCAGTTACTAATGATCTTAAAATTTTGGATAGATGATGAATCACCTAATTTTGAAAAAACAGATCTTTTTATAGAAAAATCAGTCAAAGCAAGTTTTGATATTCAGCAAATAGCACCTGTAAAAAGTGTGATTGATTTAGCAAAGTTTTTGTGGAAAGAAAAATCACCAATGGTATGAAAACGCTAAATAAAATACCAACCTCAAAAATAGAACGTGCTACAAAACTAGTTTCAACAGGTGTAAAAGTAGGTGTAAATTATGCTAAATATTACGGTAATAAAATCACTAAATCAGAAGAGGAAGCTAAAAAGCAGCTTAATGAAGATAATGCTACCGATATTTATGATGGGTTAAAAGAGCTAAAAGGTTCAGCATTAAAAGTAGCGCAAATGCTAAGTATGGAAAAGAATATTTTACCCAATGCTTATGTAGAAAAATTCTCATTATCTCAGTTTTCAGTACCACCATTATCAGGACCTTTGGTAACCAAAACATTTAAAAAATACTTCAGCAAAACACCTAATGAAGTTTTTGATACGTTTACGGCAGAATCAGTAAATGCAGCAAGTATAGGACAAGTTCATAAAGCGACGAAAGATGGAAAAAAGTTAGCTGTAAAAATTCAGTATCCTGGAGTAGCGGATAGTATTTCAACCGATTTAGCAATGGTAAAACCCATTGCAATGAAAATGTTTAACATTAAAGGTGAAGGCTCTGACGAATACTTCAAAGAAGTTGAAGACAAACTTTTAGAGGAAACTAATTATGAATTAGAGCTAGCTCAGAGTAATGAAATTGCTGATGCATGTAAACATATTCCAAATTTAAAATTCCCAAGCTACTATCCAGACTTGTCATCAGATAGAATTTTAACGATGGACTGGATGGATGGGGTTCACCTGTCAGAATTTACTAAAGAAGAACAAACTGAAGATGTTTCAAACAAACTAGGGCAGGCTTTGTGGGATTTTTACATGTACCAAATGCACAAGCTAAAAAAAGTACATGCAGACCCACATCCAGGAAACTTTTTAGTATCCAAATCAAACGAACTTATTGTAATTGATTTTGGATGCATGAAAGAAGTTCCTGAAAGTTTTTATGTACCTTATTTTGAATTAGCAAAACGAGAGAATATAGATACCCCTACCTTCTTTGAAAGCAAACTGTATGAGTTAGAAATCTTAAGAAAAGACGATACTCCAGAAGAAATAACCTTTTTTAAGTCACTTTTTTATGAGATGTTATCACTCTTTACACAACCTTTTCAGCAAGAAGAATTTGATTTTTCTGATGAGATTTTCTTTGGAAAAATAGCTGATTTAGGTCAAAAATATGCCAAGAGTACAGAACTAAAAAAGATGAATGGGAATAGAGGGTCAAAACACTTTATTTACATTAATAGAACATTTTTTGGTTTGTATAACCTAATGCACGATTTAAAGGCTAACAAGGTAAAAATCAATAATTTTAATACAATATAATGCATATTACGCGTCAAGAAATAGACGAGTTTCCTCATCTTTATAAAATAAATTTGATGAACAGCATTTCTGGTTATAAACCAGCAAATCTTATTGCGACAAAATCTAATGACGATATTACCAATGTAGCGGTGTTTAGCTCTGTAGTGCATTATGGTTCAAGTCCAGCAATACTAGGTTTTGTACTGCGTCCCACAACCGTTGTGAGGAATACATATAATAATATCAAAGAAACGGGTTACTACACAATTAATGCTATTAATGAAGCAATAATAGAAGAAGCGCATCACACCTCGGCTAAATATCCGTCAGAAATTTCAGAATTTGATAAAACAACACTTTCGGAAGAATTTAAAAATAACTTCCATGCTCCATTTGTGGCAGAGTCACCCTTACAAATAGGAGTGAAGTTTTTAGAAGAACATCATATAAAAGCTAACGGAACTATTTTAGTTCTGGGAGAAGTTACTGATTTGTATTTTAATGACAATATGCTTTCAGAAGATGGTTTTTTAAACCTATCCAAAGAAAAAGTAGCTGCAATTAATGGATTAGATACCTATATGGTTGCAGAAAACTATACAAGATTATCATATCAAAGACCAAAGGCATGAAAATCTTAGTTACAGGCACAACAGGTTATATAGGAAAACGATTAATTGTTAGGTTGCTGGAAAATAACTATCAATTAGTCTGTTGTGTTCGTGATTTAGATAGAATACCAGATGAGTTTGAAAACAATCCGAACGTTACTTTTATAAAAGTAGATTTTTTAAATACAGAAAATACAGTTTTTCCTAAAGATATTGATGCTGCGTACTATTTAATTCATTCGATGGCGACGACATCAGAAAATTTTGAAAACTTAGAATTAACCTGTGCACAGAATTTTAAAAGACTAGTAGAATCTACTAATTGTAAGCAAGTGGTGTATTTAAGTGGAATAGTTAATGACAATTCGCTGTCCAAGCATCTAAAATCAAGATACGAAGTAGAAAAAGAGTTACAATCAAACAGTTATGCCTTAACGACCTTTAGAGCAGGAATTATTGTAGGAAGTGGAAGTGCTTCTTTTGAAATTATAAGAGATATTGTAGAAAAGCTTCCGGTAATGGTAACACCAAAATGGTTAAAAACAAAAACACAGCCTATTGCAGTTAGAGATGTATTAGCCTTTTTAGAAAATAGTTTACAAGTTAAAGAGGTCTACAATAAATCTTTTGATATCTGCGGTCCTGAGATACTAACCTATAAGGAAATGTTGTTACAGTTTGCTGAGGTAAGAGGGTTTAAAAGATACATTTATACACTTCCAGTATTAACACCAAAACTATCTTCCTATTGGTTATATTTTGTAACATCTACATCCTTTAACCTAGCACAAGCCTTAGTGGATAGTATGAAGGTTGAAGTAATCGCAAAACCAAGTAACATTAATACGTTACTTAATGTGGAGCCCATAACCTATAAAGAAGCAGTAGCATTAGCATTTCAAAAAATAGAGCAAAATGAAGTAATTTCTAGCTGGAAAGATGCTATGAGTAGTGGAGTTTTTCACGATCAATTGGCAAAACATATACAAATACCTCAATACGGCTGTTTTAAAGACATAAGAGTTAGAGAAATACAAAACGAGGAGAACACATTACACAAAATTTGGAGCATCGGAGGAGAAACAGGGTGGTACAAGTTTAATTCTCTTTGGAAGATAAGAGGATACGTGGATAAACTTTTTGGAGGTGTTGGGTTGCGAAGAGGTAGAAGACATCCCACAGAATTAGAACCAGGAGATCCACTCGATTTTTGGAGAGTATTGTTAGCAGATAAAAAAAATAAACGATTGATTTTATTTGCTGAAATGAAGTTGCCTGGTGAAGCATGGTTAGAATTTAAAATAGAAAAAGGTAAGCTACATCAAAGAGCCATTTTTAGACCCAAAGGAATTTGGGGGAGAATGTATTGGTATAGCGTTTTACCTTTTCACGCATTTGTATTTAAAGGAATGATTAATCATTTAATAAAAGCGTAATTATGAAAACAATTGTAGTAGTAGGAGGTAGTAGCGGTATTGGTAAAGCAATTATTGATGATTTAAAAGACACTCATAAAATTATCAATATAAGTAGAACCCAACCAGAAACTCATCAACATATAACACATTACACTTGTGATATAACAAAAGATGGACTTCCAGAGTTAGAGGAAGTACATGGATTGGTATATTGTCCAGGAAGCATTAATTTAAAATCATTTTCAAGATTAAAAATAACTGATTTTCAAGCGGATTTAGAAATAAACGTAATAGGAGCAATTAAAACACTGAAAGCTTATGAAGGGGCTTTGACAAAAAATAAAGGAAGCGTTGTGTTGTTTAGTACTGTAGCTTCGTTTTTAGGAATGCCTTTTCATGCAAGTATCGCAACAAGTAAATCAGCAATTGAAGGACTAACAAAATCATTAGCGGCAGAATATGCAACCAAAATCCGATTTAATGCCATTGCTCCTACAGTAACCGATACACCGTTGGCTGCTCGTTTATTACGAAATGAAAAACAACAAGAAAGTTTACAAAATAGGCATCCGCTAAAAAAATATTTAAAAGCAGAAGAAGTAGCAGGATTGGCAACCTTTTTACTTTCAGATGCATCAGCGTCAATGACAGGACAAATAATTCCCATTGATGCTGGAATTGTAAGTGTAAAAATGTAGAAAATGAAATGGTTTTTAATTCTAAGTTTTCTTATGTGTTTGAATGATGAAATTATAATTTTTGACAAAGACAACAACACACAAAAGTGGTATATCACTAACGATACTGTAATGGGCGGTGTTTCTAATTCATCCGTTAAGATTAATGATGAAGGAAATCTTGTTTTCTCAGGAAGAGTTTCAACTGAGAATAATGGAGGGTTTGCTATGACCAAAATGTCAACAGCTATAAATTTAAATAACCAACATTCAAAAATTATATTAAGAGTAAAAGGAGATGATAAGCAATATCAATTACGATTAAAGTCAGACGAATCTCAACGTTATTCTTATGTGCAAGCATTCAGAACCAACAAACAAGAACAAGAAATTGTACTACCACTAAAAGGATTTTATCCCGCTTTTAGAGGTAGAAAGTTAAGCTTTGGTAATTTTTCTGCTAACCAAATAAAAGAAGTAGCAGTTTTAATAGGAAACAAAAAAGATGAAAAATTTTCGTTAGAAATAATAAAAATAGCAATTCAATAAAATGAACACAGTAAAAATATTCTTAATCATGGCATTATTTAGTTTTTCAGGAAAAGCACAAACAGTTGCTCCTAAAGAATCGTTATACGATATAAAAATTGAGGGAATTGATGGAAAAAACTTAGACCTTAATCAATTTAAAGGAAAGAAAATACTATTTGTAAATGTAGCATCAAAATGTGGCTTTACAAATCAGTATGAAGGTTTACAAGAACTATACTCAAAACACAAAGATAAGTTAGTAATTGTAGGTTTACCATGTAATCAATTTGGAGGACAAGAACCAGGAACAATAAAAGAAATTCAATCATTTTGTAGTGTAACCTATGGAGTAGATTTTCCTATGACAGAAAAAATTGAAGTTAAAGGAGAAAATCAACACCCGTTATACCAATGGTTAACACAAAAAGAGAAAAATGGAAAAATGAGTTCTTCAGTAAAATGGAATTTTCAAAAATATTTGGTAGATGAAGAAGGAAGGCTAATTGATGTTTTTTATTCAATTACCAAGCCAATGAGTAAGAAAATCACCAAACTTTTATAATGATTCATTTCAAAAAACATTCAGGAATTTATACTTTATCAACAGAGCAAATTTTAAACGTTCCGTTGAAGCAAGCGTGGGATTTTTTTAGTTCTCCAGGAAACTTACAAAAAATAACTCCTTCACATATGGGCTTTCAAATAACTTCTGAGGTTAATAAAAAAGCGTATGCAGGGCAAATAATTACATATAAAATAGGAATTCTACCTGGGATTAAGTCTAGTTGGGTTACTGAAATTACACAAGTAAAAGAGCAGCATTTTTTTATAGATGAACAGCGATTTGGTCCCTATAGCATGTGGCATCACGAACACTGGTTTGAAGAGTTGCCAAATGGAAAAACATTGATGAAAGACAAAATATCATACAAAATACCTTTCGGTTTTTTAGGACATATAGCCCAGTCAATCTTTATAAAAAGGCAGTTAAAAGGAATATTTAAACACCGTTATAGTACGTTAGAAAAATTATTTAATGGAAAATAAAGTATCGATTTTTTGGTTTCGTCGAGATTTACGTTTAGAGGATAACAAAGGATTGCATGAAGCGCTTCAATCAGGAAATAAAGTTGTACCATTATTTATTTTTGATAAAGATATTTTAGAAAGTCTTCCTAAAAATGATGCACGTGTAACGTTTATTTATCAAACGCTACAAAAGCTTGATAAAGAATTAAGAGAGTATCGATCATCTCTTATAATTAAAAAAGGAAAACCTCTAGAAGTTTGGAGAAAACTTATAGAAGAATATACGATTCAGAGGGTTTACACAAATAAAGATTACGAACCTTACGCCATTAAAAGAGACAAGGAAATAGCTGACTTTTTAACATCAAAAGGAATAAGATTTAATGCTTTTAAAGATCAAGTAATCTTTGAAGAAAACGAAGTTTTAAAAAATGACGGAACTCCATATACAGTTTTCACACCCTATAAAAACAAATGGTTGCAAAACTTCTCTGAAAAGAAAGATACGCAAGATTTTACGATAGACTTAGCTAACTTTTATCAGTTTTCACCTGAATTTCTATCATTAGCTTCCATAGGTTTTGAAGAAAGTAAGATTAAAGTAAAACCATATAACTTATCTAATTTGGATTCGTATGATGAGGTGAGAGATTTTCCTGCTGAAGATAAAACTTCATATTTGTCACCTTATTTACGTTTCGGATTGGTAAGTACTCGAAAAATGGTTCGTTTTGCGTTAACAACAAACGAAATTTTTTTAAGTGAGTTGATTTGGCGTGAGTTTTTTATGCAAATTTTATATCACTTTCCAAAAGTAGTTACCCAGAACTTTAAACAAAAGTACGATGCAGTTCCTTGGAGGAATAACGAGGAGGAATTTAAAAAATGGTGTGCAGGTAAAACAGGGTATCCTATGGTAGATGCAGGAATGAGAGAGTTAAATGAAACAGGATACATGCATAACAGAGTTCGTATGATTACTGCTGGGTTTTTATGCAAACATTTATTAATAGATTGGCGTTGGGGAGAAGCTTACTTTGCAGAAAAGTTATTGGATTATGATCTGTCAGCAAATAACGGAAATTGGCAATGGGCGGCAGGTACGGGTTGCGATGCAGCTCCGTATTTTAGAGTATTCAACCCAGAATCACAGTTAAAAAAGTTTGATAAAGATTTACAATATGTTAGAAAATGGGTGAAAGACTTTGATGAGTTAACCTATCCGCAACCAATGGTAGAACACAAGTTTGCGAGAGAACGAGCGATAACTACATATAAAAACGCACTGTAATAAAAAAGGTTCAGAATTTTCTGAACCTTTTTAGTATGTATTAAGCGATATAGTCTTTTGCTCTTTCCAATGCCTTTGGAATTCCACCAGGATTTTTACCACCAGCGGTAGCAAAGAAATTTTGTCCACCACCACCACCGTGGATTAGTTTTCCTAACTCTCTAACAACCTTTCCAGCATCGTATCCTTTTTCATTAGCTAAGTCTTTAGAAATATAACAGGTTAACATAGCTTTATCTTCTGAAGGAGCAGTAGCAAACAACAAGAATAAGTTATTAACTTCTCCTCCTAATTCAAACATCAAATCTTTAATGCTGTTTGGATCTAAATCTACTTTAGTAGCTAAAAACTGAACCCCATTTACTTCTTGTAACTGGTTTTTAAGGTCACCTTTCATGTTTTTAGCTTTATCTTTTAGTAATTGTTCAATTTGCTTTTTTAAAGCTGCGTTTTCATCTTGTAAGCTACTAACTGACTTGGTTACATCTTTAGGATTCTTTAATAACTGTTTTACAGCATCGTAGTTACGTTCAACATCTTCAAAATAATCACCAACAGCAACATTGGTAATTGCTTCAATACGTCGAATACCAGCTGCAACAGCACCTTCCGATTTTATTTTGAAATACCAAATGTCACCAGTTTGTTGTACGTGTGTACCTCCACATAATTCCATTGATTGTCCAAAACGAATGGTACGAACACTGTCTCCATACTTCTCACCAAATAAAGCTACAGCACCTTCGTCAATAGCTTTTTGCATTGGTATGTTTCTTTGTTCTTGTAGTGGAAGATTCTCACGAATACGAGCATTTACAAACTCTTCAACAGCTTCTAATTGATCTTTATCTACTTTAGAGAAGTGAGAAAAGTCGAAACGTAAGTAGTTAGGGTTTACTAATGATCCTTTTTGCTCCACATGATCTCCTAAAATAGCTCTTAACGCTTGGTGTAATAAGTGTGTAGCTGAGTGATTGCTTGCAGCTAATCTTCTAAATTCACCGCTAACAATTGCTTTAAATGTTTCGTGTAAGTTTTTAGGAAGGTGTTTTGTGTAATGAATAATTACATTATTTTCCTTCTTAGTATCTAACACGTGAATAATGTCTCCGTTAGGAGATTCTATATGACCTTTATCTCCAACTTGTCCTCCTCCTTCTGGATAAAAAGGAGTCATGTTAAATACTAGTTGATATTGGTCTCCGTCTTTTTTTGTGGTAACTTTTCTATAGCGAGTTAATCTTACGTTAGCTGTTAGCATATCGTATCCAATAAACTCTTCAACATCATCTTCAATTAAAATAACCCAATCACCCGTTTCACTTGCTGAAGCAGCACGAGAACGCTCTTTCTGAGCTTTCATACCTGCATTAAATTCCTCTTCATTAATTTCATACCCTTTTTCACGAGCAATTAGCTGTGTTAAATCTAAAGGAAATCCGTAAGTGTCATATAATTCGAAAGCACGTTTACCAGAAACTACTTTTCCGTTGGTTGTTTCAATAACTTGGTCTAGTAATAATAAACCTTGATCTAAGGTACGTAAGAAAGAACTTTCTTCTTCCTTAATTACATTACTAACTAAATTACTTTGTTTTCTAATTTCAGGGAAAGCATCGCCCATTTGATGAGCTAATGTTTCAGCTAGCTTATAAATAAAGGGTTCTTTTTTGTTTAAGAAGGTAAACGCATAACGGACTGCACGACGTAAAATACGACGGATTACATATCCTGCTCCGTTATTACTTGGTAATTGACCGTCTGCAATAGCAAAAGCTACGGCACGAACATGATCGGCAATAACACGAATAGCAATGTCTATTTTTTTGTCTTTACCATAATCAGTACCTGTAATTGTTTCAATTTCTCTGATTAAAGGAGTGAAAACATCTGTATCGTAGTTAGATTGAACCCCTTGTAGTACCATACATAAACGCTCAAATCCCATACCAGTATCAATATGTTTCGCAGGAAGTTCAACCAATGAACCATCTGCTTTACGATTGTATTGCATGAATACTAAGTTCCAGATTTCAACAACTTGAGGATGATCTTCGTTTACTAACGATTTTCCATCCACCTTAGCTTTTTCTTTTGCAGAACGAATATCAACGTGAATTTCTGAACATGGACCACAAGGACCTTGTTCTCCCATTTCCCAGAAGTTATCTTTTTTATTACCCATTAAGATACGATCTTCAGAAATGTATTCTTTCCATATATCATACGCTTCTTGATCCATCTTTGTACCGTCATTCTCATCACCTTCAAAAACGGTTACATATAAAATGTCTTTATCTATTTTGTAAACTTCAGTTAGCAATTCCCAAGCCCAAGCAATAGCCTCTTTTTTAAAGTAATCGCCAAAACTCCAATTACCTAACATCTCAAACATAGTATGGTGGTAAGTATCGTAACCAACTTCTTCTAAATCGTTATGTTTACCTGAAACACGTAAACATTTTTGAGAGTCGGCAATTCTATTATTTTTTGGAGTGGCATTTCCTAAAAAGTACTCTTTAAATGGTGCCATACCAGAGTTAGTAAACATTAAAGTAGGATCGTTCTTTAACACCATAGGTGCAGAAGGAACAATATCGTGTTGTTTTGATTTAAAAAATTCTAAAAATTTAGCTCTAATATCTTGAGATTTCATACAACTCTTAGTATCTGGGTTTTGTTAAAATATTTCTAAAAAACTGCTCGAAAAAAGAAGTTTTAAAAGATTTTGTAAATTTGTGAGTTTCCAAATTGTACATCCCCTTAAGGATGCTTAATTTAAAAAGCACAAAAATAGTACATTTAGCATTATGGCAAAAGTAAAATATTATTACGATCCAGAGACTTTATCCTATCGAAAGATAGAGGTAAAAAGAAGCGAAAAGTATAAAAAAACGTTTTTAGGGTTACTAAGTGTTTTATTAATTGCTTTTTTTGGTTTTATAGGATTTAGTCAATTTTTGATGTCTCCTAAAGAACGTACCCAAAAAAGAGAATTAGAAAATTTAAAACTTCACTATGAGTTACTTTCTAAAAAGATGGAAGAAAGCGCTGAGATTTTGGGTGAATTACAAAATAGAGATAATAATATTTATAGAACTTATTTTGAAGCAAGTCCAATACCAGAAGAACAGCGAAAAGCTGGTTTTGGTGGTGTAAACAGATATAGACATTTAGACGGTTTTGATAATAGTTCTATGATTAAAAAAGTAACCAAAGAGCTTGATATCTTATCGAAACAAATGGTTGTACAATCAAAATCGTTAGATGAAATTGTAGAGTTAGCAAAAGCTAAAGAAAAAATGTTAGCTTCTATACCAGCAATTCAACCAGTAAAGAATGAAGATTTAACACGAATGGCATCTGGGTATGGTATGCGTTTACACCCAATTTTAAAATCTTGGCGTATGCATAATGGTATGGATTTTACTGCGCCTACAGGTACCCCAATTTTTGCATCAGGAAATGGAGTTGTAAAGCAGGCTCATAGAAGTTCAACCTTTGGTAATGTAGTGTATATTAATCATGGTTATGGGTATGAAACTATTTATGCTCATATGAATAAGATAGTAGCAAAAAAAGGACAAAAAGTAAAACGTGGCGATTTAATAGGGTACGTAGGAAATACAGGTCGTTCTGCAGCTCCTCACTTGCATTACGAAGTGCATAAAAACGGTAGACCAGTTAACCCGATTTATTATTACTACGGAGATTTAACACCTGAAGAATTTGTAGCTATGCAAAAAGCTTCGCAACAAAAAGGTCAATCGTACGACTAATTTTATAGAAGCTGTGAAAAATGCACATTGACTTACCTGACAAACGATATTATAAAATAGGAGAAGTAGCCAAAGCTTTTGGAGTAAACAGTTCCTTAATTCGATTTTGGGATAAAGAATTTGAAATTATCAATCCTAAAAAGAATGCGAAAGGAGATAGATTGTTTACTAAAGAAGATGTAAACAACTTCAAAATTATTTATAACCTTGTAAAAGAAAGGGGTTTTACTCTAGATGGAGCAAAACAAAAGCTGAAGAAAAATCCTACGAAAGTCGTAAGCAATCAGGAAATTATTAGTAGATTAGAAGCAGTGAAAGCTGAATTAATAAAAATTAAAAATCAATTATAAAAAATCAAAAATTATGAAAAAATGGTTAGTGCCTTTAATTGTTATTGGAGTTCTAGTATTTGGTATTTACTCTTGGGCAAAAGGATTTTATAACACAGGAGTTACCTATCAAGAAGATGCCAAAACAACTTGGTCTAATGTAGAAAGTTCTTACCAAAGAAGAAACGATTTAATAGGTAACTTAGTAAAAACAGTTCAAGGAGCAGCTGACTTTGAAAAAAGTACATTAACAGAAGTTATTAACGCAAGAGCAAAAGCAACTTCTGTAAATATAAATGCAGGTGACTTAACGCCAGAAAAAATGGCACAATTTCAACAAGCACAAACAGGGTTAAGCGGTGCTTTATCAAAATTATTAGTATCTGTTGAACGTTATCCTGATATCAAAGCAAACAAAAACTTCTTAGAATTACAAAGTCAGTTAGAAGGTACAGAAAATCGTATTAATGTAGCTCGTGATCGTTACAATGAAGCTGTAAATATTTATAACAAACATATTAAAATGTTTCCTGGAAATTTATTAGCAGGAATGTTTAACTTAACAGAAATGGCACGTTATAAAGCTGACGCAGGATCAGAGAAAGCTGTAGATGTAGATTTCGATTTTAAAAACTAATATATGTCTAACGTAGAAGATTTTCTTACTGCTAAAGAAGAGGAAGAAATTGTTCTAGCTATACAACAAGCAGAACGAAATACTTCTGGTGAAATTCGTGTACATATAGAGAAAACTACTGCCATTTCTCATTACGATAGAGCACTAGAAGTATTTCAAATGCTTAAAATGTTTAATACCCAACAACGAAACGGCGTATTGCTTTATATTGCTGTTGACGATCATAAGTTTGTAATTTATGGCGATGAAGGTATTAATGCCGTTGTTCCTACAGACTTTTGGGAAACAACCAAAGAAGTCATCCAAAATCAGTTTAAACAAAGGAATTTTAAACAAGGAATTATAGATGGCATTCTGAAAGCAGGAAATGAACTTAAAGCTCATTTTCCTTGGGCTACAGATGATGAAAATGAGTTGAGTAACGAAATATCGAAAGGATAAAACCTTCCCAGAAGGAATAAGTATGATAAAGAATATAACGTTATTACATAAAAGAGCAAACAAGTTACAGAGCTTAAAAGTTGTTCTTTTTTTTATTGCATTTTTATGTGGACAAACTCTTTTTTCACAAGGGTACAAAATTCCCGAAAAGCCAAAATTTCAAACGAGTGTTTACGACTATATCAATTTATTATCTCCAAGTCAAAAAGCAAGTTTAGAAAATAAGCTCATTAAATATTCAGATACTACATCAACACAAGTAGTGGTGGCAATTATTAATTCTACAGAAGGAGAGAATATAGGGTATTTAGCAACCAATTGGGCACATGAATGGGGGATTGGGCAAAAGAAAGAAGATAATGGGGTGTTTGTGTTACTTGCCCAAAAAGATCGAAAAGTAACTATTAGGACAGGTTACGGAACCGAACATTTACTTACTGATTATGTTTCTCGTCAAATTATAGAATATGATATTATTCCTTACTTTAAAAAGGGAGATTATTACGCTGGATTAGATAGCGGAGTAGAAGCCATTTTTAAGGTGATGAGTGGTGAGTATAAAGGAAGTAGAAAACAAACTAAAGGAAATAGTTTTGGTTTTATTGTCTTTATAATTATTCTCATAGTGTTTTTCATTATTATTTCTAGTGGGAATAGAGGAAATCGTGGAGGAGGAAGAAATTATAGAAAAACAGATTCTGTTAGAGATTTACTAGATATCATCATTCTAAGCAACGCAGGAAGAGGCGGATTCGGTGGCGGAAGCTTTGGAGGTGGATCGTCTGGAGGATTCGGTGGCGGTGGCTTCGGAGGAGGTTTCGGCGGTGGCGGATTTGGTGGCGGTGGAGCTACCGGAGGTTGGTAGTTTGTAAATGAAAAAACTCAGTATATTTTTCTTTTTATTTATTCTTTTAGGTTGTCAAAACTATGGACAGCTTAGTGTTGTCACGAATTTACCTAAGTTACTCGATGAGGTTTCTGGAATTCAAAAGGAACCAAATTCTGATAAAATTTGGATGGTAAATGATAGTGGCAATAAACCTGAATTATACAGAGTTACTTCTGAAGGAGAAATTGAAAAAACTATATCAATAAACGCTAAAAATTACGATTGGGAAGACATAGCTTCTGATGACAATGGAAACATTTACATTGCCGATTTTGGAAACAATAATAACAAAAGAAAGAACTTAGTAATTCTAAAAATTAAGGAAGAAGATTTGTTAAATGGAGATGATGTTGAGGTAGAAAAAATAAAATTTTCATACCCTAATCAAACCAAGTTTCCACCTAAAAAGAAAGACCGTTTTTTTGATGCAGAATCTTTAATCTATAAAGATGGTGCTCTCTATATATTCACAAAAAGTAGGGTTAAAAATAAGCACGGAAAAACAATGTTATACAAAGTTCCAGCTACAAAAGGAGAGTATACAGCTCAGTATATATCTGAGTATGCAAACTGTAACGATGTTCATTGTGCAATAACAGCAGCAGCAATATCACCAGATAAACAAAAAGTGGTTTTGCTAACACATCAATCTGTTTTAGTATTTACTAATTTTAACGGAGATGATTTTTTTAGTGGAGACGTAAAAGAATACACATTCAATCATATATCTCAAAAAGAAGGTGTTACTTTTAAAGATGAAAGAACTCTTTATATAACAGATGAAGCTGATAAAATAGGAAGCAGTAAACTGTATGAATTTGTATTAAAGGACTAAAAAAATCAGTTACCAATGTATGCACATTGATAACTGAGAGAGTTAGGGGAATAATCAACACCTAGTTTGGGTGTCTATACGTAATCAATCTGTCTAGAATATCCTGCATTTATAGCTAATAAAATAGAATCTTCTCGGCTAAAACTAAACGGAATAATAGAGCTTAAAGGTTCTTCAAATTTTTCTTCTATTTTTTGTTTAGATAATATCAAAGCTTGCTCTACTAATTTATGATATTCGGTTATAAAGTATTTTTTAGGTAAGTTTTCAAACTTAGCAACATCAAAGTCATAAAATTTTGTTCTTGTAACAGCTTTGTATTCTTGGTCGTTATGTACAAATAAATAGGTAAGATCAACGTGAATAGTAGTGTTAGCACCACTGGGATCGTCTGGCCAATTATAAATTAAAAGATAAGCTCCATCAATACTAACCTTTGGTTTAGAAATTTCCTCAATCTTTTCAAAACTCGTTAAATCACAAGATCCTGTTTTAATAACTTCTTCTATAGTTTCAACTGTACTCATTATTAATAATTTAATTTTTTAGTCAAATATCTTAGAAATTTGGGGCTGGCTTTTAGGTGTTTTATAAACGCATACTATTATTTTATAAACGTTTTGTTAAAGTGGTGGATAAGGAGGTGAAATGAAAATATATAATTATTTTAGTTGGCTAATTACTTACAAAAAAATGCCATTGTTTAAAAGAAGCTACTTTTTATATATCGTCTGTACCCTTTTAGTTTTTTCAGCCTGTAAAAGAAATGATGTAGATAAAGATTTACAAGAATATTTATTAGCTGTTGATAGTATTTCTCAACAAAAACCAAAAGAAGGATTAAGAAAAATAGATAGTTTATTAGAAAAGAAACAAAATTCTAAAAACAGGGCTTTATTGTTGTTTAGCAAAGGAGAACTTTTTTACCTGAACGATAAGTTAATAGAGGCAAAAAACATACACTTAGAAACCTACAAATTATTTACAAATCTTAAAGATGATTATAATATAGGAAGGAGCTTAATAACATTAAGTGCTACATGTATGAAGCTAAATGAGCTAGAAGATGCTCAAAAGTATGCGTTAGAGGCTTTAGAAATAGGCGAAAAAATAGAAAATACCCGACTACAAGCAAAGGCAAATAATCAACTATTTAATCTTCATTTTATATTAAAAGATTACGAACAGGCATTGTTTTACATAAAAAGGTCTGAAGAATTATTTACCGACCCAAATGACCCTAACTCAATTATAGCAATTAAAAGTAATATTGCTGGTGTTTATTTAATGTTAAAGCAATATAACAAAGCCTTAGAACAGTTTTCGGAAGCATTAGCTTTGGGTGAGTCGGCGAAAGATCCAAAAACTATCGTAAGTGTTCTTAATAATATTGGATACACGTATTTAGAAGCAAAACGTTTTGAAGAAGCAGAGAAGTTTTTACGAGGTGCAGTAAAACTTAACCAAAAAATTAAAACAATTAACGGAGCTCCATACAAAGGTTTAGGAACCCTTTTTTTAGTAACCAATAAATTAGATTCGGCAGCGGTAAATTACAACAAGGCGATGTCAATTTACAAGGGTAAAAACAATCTTTCTGAAGAACTAGAAATAAGAGATAAGCTAATATCAATAGCAATTCTTAAAAAGCAGTACCAAAAAGCATTAAACCATCAAATAATACGGGATAGTATAGAAGTGGTTAAGAGTAAAAAGCAAAACCAAAAACTTCTTCATTTTGCTAATGTGAACTATAAAATTAAAGAAAAAGAAATAGCATTAACCCATCAAAAAGAAATAAACAAACAAAATTGGTGGTTAGGAATTAGTGTAATTGTATCGTTGGTACTTATTTTAATTATAGCATTGTTTTTTGGATATAATAATAAGCTAAGAGCGGCTAATAAAGCTTCAAAATTAGAACAACGATTGTTAAGAGCTCAAATGAATCCGCATTTTATATTCAACACCTTAGCGGCGATTCAGAATATAACTTTAGAAGGAAACCCAGTAAAATCATCAAACTATATAGCTAAGTTTTCAAAACTTATTCGACAAAATTTTGATTATGTTCGAAAAGAAGAAATTAGCTTAGAAGAAGAACTAGCTATGATTTCTAATTACATAGACACACAACAGCTACGTTTCAATAATAGTTTTAGTTATCATATAAATATTTCTGAAAACTGTGATACAAAACAAGTAAAAGTACCACCTATGTTGTTACAGCCTTTTGTTGAAAATGCTATTGAATATGGCTTAAAAGAAAAGAAATCAGGAGGAATATTGAACTTAAATATTCGAAAAACAGGTGAAGAACTGTTTTTTGAAATTGAAGATAATGGAGTAGGAAGGAAGCAAAAAAAGAGTCAAGAAAAAATAGCAAAAGATTTACACGCTACCGATATTTTTATTGAAAGATTACAGATAAGAAATAAAGGAGAAGAAAAATCTTTTACCATAGAAGATTTACACGATAAGGATGGACACCCATCAGGAACAAAAGTTGTATTTAAATTAAAGTTATAAAATGATAAAAGCTGCTATAATAGAAGATGAGTTTAATGCACTAAACACATTAACAAAACTGTTGCAATACACGCAAAAAGATATAGAAATTGTAGCTAAAATTGATAATGTAGATGAAGCTATAGATTTTTTAAGCAACAATAATTTAGACTTAGTGTTTATAGATATTGAGTTGATTGGAGGAAATGCTTTTCAAATATTAGAAGCCTTAGAAACCATAAACTTTAAAATGATATTTACCACAGCGTATGATGAATTTGCAATAAAAGCTATTAAGTTTGATACGGTAGATTATTTATTAAAACCTATAGATTCTGACGAATTAAATGCTTGTATAGAGCGTTTTAGAGCGGACTTTGAAAAAGAGAAAAAGTACACGCAAGCACTAAGCAAAATAAATGAGTTTGATAAAAAAGAGGCTCAAAAAACATTGCTTATTAAAACTACCGAAGAGCAACATTTTTTACATGTAGATGATATTGTACGTTGCCAATCAGACGGAAGTTATACGCTTTTTTATACTACAGATAAAAAAATAATGAGTGCTAGAAACTTAAAGTATTACGAAAATATTTTAAGTACACATGCCTTTGCTAGAGTACATCAATCTCACTTAATCAATATAAAATATTTAGCTTCCGTAAGTGCCAATACAGTTAAGTTATCAAGTGGTGAAAATGTTCCTTTATCATCAAGAAAAAAAACATATTTAAAACAATTTTTAGAGAATTTTAATACGAATACAAAATAAAAAGTAACACATATAAAACTCATTAAAATAGCGCTAAAGTTCCATGTAGTTTTGAGGTGAATAATAGAAAATAACCTTAAAAAAACAATCATATGGGACTTAAAGAAAAAAGATTTACAAAAACTTTTCAAGAAGAAAAATACCCTGCTTTAAAACAACAAATAAACGACGCAGCAGGTTTTGATGTAACAATTGATGTAGAGTGGGAAACCATGTTTGAAGATAAGTTTTTACACTTATATGATGACAGTTATCCTAAAATTTACTTCCAACCACTTATTGATGCCTTTTCTGCTATAACTACAGATGATATGGGGAAAGAAGCATTGACAGAATCGTTAAAAAAAGTAGTTATTACCAATAAAGACGATCATCACAATCCAACACATGCTTACACCTTTGAAGAAGGGGTTTTACAAGTAAATCATAGTCCAATTTTAAATGCAGATAAAGTTCAAGATAGAACAGATGCACTTGTTGATTTATTAGAAAACAATTTATAGTCTAGTAATTCATACCAAAAAAATAAAATTGCTATGGAAACAGATTATATCAATCAATTTAAAGCGCAATCGCCAGCAGCTATAATTCATAGTATGTTTAGAGAAAAAAAGCAATTAAAAATTGCTTTATCACTAAAAAACGGACTTTATGTAGAAGGCTTTATAGTAGACATTGCCAAAGAGGAATACCAAACATTTGTGTGTATGAAAACCGAAGAACAAGAAGTATTGTTTTTCGATCTTCAAGAGGTGTCTGTTTTACGAATTAAGCATCCTAAAAAAATAGCAGTTTCATTATCTAAAGGAAATATTAGTCGTCCATTAGGAGAAGATCCCATAAGTGTTTTACAATTAAAAAGATGGACTCTTGAGCAAGAACCTTTGTTAGAGGCAACGATTAATTTATCATTTGAAAAACCAGCATTACAAGAAGCAAATGCTCGATTAAATTGTAAAGATGTTATTGCAAGCTTATTAAAAGCAAAACAGTTAATAGTAGAGGATGAAATGGGGTTAGCAGCATGGAAAGAAATAGAAACAGTTACTATTACTAATACAGAAACATTACAAGTAACTAAAGAAGGAAATGTTTTAAAAATTGGTGTTGAAATTACTAAAGTATTGCCAAAAGAATTAGAGAATCTTTTTATTGAAAAGATAGAAAAAGTACTGTAGAATAATAAAATTATTAAAAAATGGGTCTTAAAGAAAAAAGAGCAGTTCAAACATTTAAAAACGAATCATTTCCAGCATTAGAAGCGGAAATAAATAATAAAGCAGGATTTAACGTATCATTAAACATAGCATGGGATACATTGGTAGAAGATAAGTTTTCTCACCTTTACAATGATACGTTTCCAAAAATATATTTTCAACCGCTAATAGAAGCTATTAAAGCAGTTAATATTGATGAGATTGGGGGAGAGTTGCTAAAAAATGGATTAAAAGAAGTAAAGATTGTTAATGAAAACAATGAGCATAATTTAGAAAGAGCAATCACTTTTGTAGATGGGGTATTAACCATTAATCACAGCCCAATTATGAATGCTGACAAAGTGGAAGAAAAAACGGAAAGAATTGTACACCTTTTAGAAACGCATTTAGAAGAATTTGCAGGAAGCGAAGCTAGTGTTGAAAGTACAGAAAACCCTAATAACATTGTAGGAGGAAAGGTAGATAACACTATAAAATTAAGTTTGCCTCAGTTGCACAATCAATATGTAGCTTTAGCTTTTGAAAAGCAAGATAACTTAGCTGATGTTGTTGAAGACTTACCATGGAACTGTGATATGCTTCAAGGAACGGTAACTTATGGAGACCTTACCTTTAAAATGCAAGTATTAGGAACCTACTCTCACAATGAAAAATCATGGTTGTGGGCTTGGGCAAATAAACAAAGTGGTATTCCAGAACAATTTTTAGAAGCTTCATTACAAATGAAAGCTCTTGGTGAACGTCATGGAATAGAAGATTTACTATCATCAAAAATAGAAACAGAACACGATCCTGGTCATTATTTCTCATTTGTAGCAACAGGGGTAAACCAAGCAAGTTGCTATGCTCCATTACCTTTTAAAGGGCTAACTGTATATGTATTGCTATACACTGATGTAGTGGATGAAAAAGAGATAAATATTCCGGCTTTAATCTGTTCACACTTCTCAAAAACAATAACTCGTATGGATTTTGAACACAAGCACGCATTGTTTTGCTATTTAGTTCAAAAAGGATATGAGGTTGAGGTATCAGGAAACAATATCGTTGCGAAAAAAGGAGAGGATCAAATTTTAGGAATTTTTGACCTAAAAGGAAGGTTATTAAAATTGTCTAACTCAACAGTTCCAGTAGGAGCTTAAAAAAGAAAAAAGTATGTACCAATCTACCACATTATCAGAATTAGAAAAAGAACATCAAGAAGCGTTAACTCAAGCGCAAAATAAAATGATGGAAGATTTGAATCTTGCTCAACAAAATGGTGACAACGATTTAATCCATCAAGCAAGTGTTCATTTTCAAAATATAGCAAAAGAATTAGCAGAACAATACACAAAACGTATTGAAGAAATTAATGAGTTAAATCTTAAAAATATTACTGAAAACATTCAAGAGGTATATGATAATTCTAGAGCAGAAATTGATTTAAACGCTTTGGTTTATGACGGTGATCGAGATTATGTTTTAAAGTTTCAAGAAGATGAGTTGATTCAAAAAACCTTAGAAAGAATAAAAGAAAACAACCCAGTTTTCAAGTCGAGAAGACACCTGTTAAAATCAAGTTTACGATTAACAAAAATGTTAGCTCCTGTACTTCATGAAATTGGGAATCATTGTAAAGAGGTATTGAAACTAAAAGCAGATATTGAGTTTTTCGTGTATCAAGAAGATAAATTCAACGCTTCATGTTATCCACCAGATGAAGATAAATTATATATTATTTTAACTTCAGGGATTTTAGAACGCTTTAGTAAAGACGAGTTAGCTTTTGTTATTGGTCATGAAATAGGACATGTATTATTCGAGCACTTTAATTATCCAGTAAAACATATTTTAGACGAAGGCGCAAACGACTTAGCACCAATTCATGCCATGAAGTTATATGCATGGAATCGTAACGCAGAAATTAGTGCCGATAGAGCAGGTTTATTATGTTGTAAGAGTTTTGAAGCAGCAGCAAGAACATTTTTTAAATTATCATCGGGAGTAACTTCTAATTCTTTAGATTTTAAATTGAACGAATACATTAATCAATTTTCAGATTTAGAAGAAGTTTTAAATGACGACACGCACGATCCTTCAGATTGGTATAGTAGTCACCCATTTAGTCCACTTCGTATTAAAGCATTAGAGTTGTTTAATAAGAGTAAGACATATGAGTTATTTAATCCAGCAATTAATGGAGAAATAACAGAGGAGGCAATGGAGTTAGAAATACAGCGAATTATGTCGTTAATGGAGCCAGAAGATTTAGGAAATGAAACTGAGCATTCAGAAAAAATTCAACGTTTTATGTTCTTAGGAGGTTATATGATTTCAAAGGCAGATGGTGTTGTGGATGATTCTGAAATACAAGCATTAAGTAGTGTTGTGTCACCATCGGTTTTTGCTCAATGTATGTTAACCATTAAAGGATTAACAGAGCAAGACATTATTGATGAAATTATAGCGTTAGCCAAAGAGCTAGATATTGTAATTTCTGTAATGCAAAAACTAAATATTCTAAGAGATTTATCTATTATTTCTTATGCTGATGGAAGTATAGATGCTGCTGAAGTTGATGTGCTTTACAATTTAGCAAGACAATTATATATAAAAACTGAATTTATTGATAGAATAATCAGCGACGCCCAGGGTGTTGACTAACAATATGATTTTTGTTTATCCATGTTAGCTAAACCATACATATTAACCGTGTATGGTTTGGCTTATGTTATATATTAAAAGTGCCCACCCAACAATTAGTAGTAAACCTCCTAAAGGAGTAATAGGACCTAAAAACTTCATTTTTTTACCTTTTGCATCTGATAATACCAAACCATAAATACTAAAGGAGAAAAGTATAACTCCAACTACAAAAGCGTAATATATTGCCGAACTAGGAGCGTCAAAATAACCTCCAACAAATAATAAAACCAATGCGTGGTACATTTGATATTTTACACCTGTTTCAAATGATTTTAATTGCTCTTCATTTAAAACTTTCTTTAAAGCATGTGCTCCAAAAGCACCAAATATTACAGCGAACATACCAAATAAAGCGCCTGTAATTAATACAATTTGTTGTGTCATATTTTTTTTAAGAATTAAAAAGAAAAACCAATACTTAAAGCTACTCTGTCTTCTTGTGAGTTTCCTTTAAAGTATGAAATATTAGCTGTGAACAAGTCGATTCCGCTTAACCATAAAGAACCACCATAACTGGTATGCCATTTCTTTGAATTTGGAGAATACGGAGACCATACACGACCATAATCAAATCCGCCAGTAACACCAATTTTCATAGGAATAATTCCTGTACGAATGCGTCCAAAACGCAAACGTAAATCGTTACTGTGATAAAAACTTTGTGTACCAGAAAAACGTTCTCTATTAAATCCACGTAAACTACGTTCACCACCTAAAGTAGCCGCTTGGTAAACTTCAAAACGATTTCCTACATTAATTTGAGTCCCTACTTCAGAAGCAAAAACTAATGAACGGTTGAATACTAGATTTTGATACATTGCCAAAGAACTCTTAATGTAACCAAAACGTCTGTCGAAATCTTCTAAGTTGGCTTTAGCTCCAACAGCTAAATCGAAGTTCATACCTTTGGTAGGGAAACTGCTATTGTCTACTCGGTTGTGATTAAAGTTAAACTCACCACCCCAAAAATAATTAGTATCAAAAATAGCGGTAGGCTGGTTATCAAAATTATTGATAAATCGATTGGGAGTATCTTCCACTTCAATCGATTCAATAATTCCTGAAATTTTAAAAATGCTTCCACCTCGTAATCGTTTTAATAACGAAGGAGAAAAACTTATTTCTTCTTTTTTAACACGATAGTGATCTAAATCAAAAGTTTGATCGTAAACACTTTCGTTACCCCACCCAAAGAAATTAAAAGAATAATTATCACTAGTAGCTTTAGCACGTAAATGCAAGCTCCAGTTCCCAATCAGTTCAGTGAATTCACCATTGTACTCTAAATCGTATCCACCAGTTGCAGAGTAGTAGTTTGCTGCTAAAGTATGTTGGTTTGCAAAAGGACGTTTTTTGAATCCTTGTTGTGTATATGTTACCGAAGCACCAAAAAAGAAACCATCGTCTGGGTTGCTTCCTAAGCTAGGAAAAACAATAGTTGTATTGTTATTGATGTCGTGTGCGTCGTAGGTGTTTTTTAAATAACTATCCGAACGTAAATCCATAGTTTCAGAACTTGGATTTATCGTATTTTTCTTTGATTTAAAATCGTATATTTTAGTTTTCTTTCCCCAACCTGCAACAGATGATTTATCGGTATACACATCGTGATTTTGACCACCTATAATTCGTAATAAAATTCCATCATGTACATCACCAGAAATTAAAAACTCATCATCTCCATTTAAACCATAAATCTGTATTTCTTTAGTTTCTTTTGTTTTGAAAACACGGTTGTAGATTTCATTTTCTTTTCTAAAAACAACAACACTAGTTTCCTCATCATTTAAACGTTTGATGATAAATTTATCATCTTTATCTGTACCAACTACATGTACAACTTTATTTAGTTTTGTGTAGTAACGTTTGGCAATTTCTTTTAATTTATCTCTTCTAGCCTTAATTTTAGCAATGGTTTCTTTTCCATCAATATCATAAATAGCCTTTGGTAATTGTTGAATTGATTTTTCAATTACTTCATCGGTTAAATGTTGTTGAATATATTCAACTTGTTTATTCCAATCATCAAGTGTTAATTGATTTAAAAAGGCAGCATCAAAGAAGCGAGCATAGTTATTGTACCATTTCATATTTTTGATATCGTTATCAAAAGTTTGCATGTTCTTTACTAAGGGCGCAAATTGCTGAAATAGAGGAATCATAACTCCATCAAACTTAGAAAAAGGTTGGTCTCTATCTCTAGGAATTGGACGGTAATATTTTTTACCCTCTTCAGTTTTAAAAGAAGCCCAACGCCATTGGTCTTCATGCCTATCCCAATCACCAATTACCATATCAAACAAACGCGAACGAATAACCCATTCTTGGTCGATTGAATGTTTACCGTTTTTCCTGATTTTTTCTAACACATCAAATGTGCTAATTATATCATCTGAATTACCGAAGTTGTCTAATTCACTACGGTTTCCAGCAGGTCGTTCTTCTAATAGGTATAACTGCCCTCCAAAGATGTCGTTATGTTTTCCTAAAGCAGGTTGTTTAGGCATGTAATATAGCTTTGGATTGGTATGATAAATATTTACAGCGTTTGCCATATCAGGAAGTACAAAAGCAGCATATGGGTGAGACATTGTAAAAATATCTTGAACCACATCAACTAAAAACGTCCCTTTTAAAATACCTCCCATAATACGACTTCCGTCTTTTACCATTGAACGTAAAACATACTGTTTACCTTCAGGATTTTCTAATCGTAACGAATTTGTTTGATTACCACCACCTCTTCTAATAGGAGTTAAACCTCCAAAAACATTTTCTAATTCTAATACAGGAACTTTTACTGTTTTTCCGTATTTGTCTCTATTTAAATCTCCCCACATAAATTTATGAAAACCACTAACATCAGTAGCTTCAGGAGGATAAATTGAGGTTTCTATAAACTTCTTGTGCTCTTCGTATTCAGGAAAGTTTGAATAGTTTTTTGTTTGTTTTGGTTTTACAATTTCTTTACTAAATAAGAGTTTATGTCCGTCTTTGGTATTGGCAGCGTAGTATTCAATAACAGCTGAACCGTCTTTGTAATAATTCAATCTAGCATACCCGTGATTACCGTAAGTAAATTGTGCGCCATAACCAACTAAAGCTGCCGATTGTTTTGAACCAGAACCACTAATTACTTGTTTAAATCCGTCTTGTTCTATGTATTGTAAGTTGTGGTCATGACCAGAAACAAATACAACATTGTCTGTGAAATCATCAGAAACAGCTTGTATTTGATTAATAAAGTCACTGTAGTTTTTATTAAAAATATCAGTTTGAATCCCTGCATGAGAGCGTAATGCATTTTTCAATGTACCTAAAATTGGTGCTGGTTTCATGTGGTCTTTTACTGAAAAGCTTCCACCATGAGGTCCATTGCTATATAAAGGATGATGCACTGCGACTACAACATTTTTATACCTGTTTTTTTTGAACAAACTAGATAGCTCTTGAATAAAACGTTCACGAGTTTTAATATCGCAATTATCGTTCATTTTAGGCTCTTTATCCCAGTTCATAATAAACCAACGGCTATCAATAAGAATTAAAGTTAGGTCTTCATTGATTTCTATTTTGTCAAGACCACAACCTCCTTCAGGTAGAAAAGAACCTTTACCTAAAGCCTGTTCAACCAGTCGTTCTTGTTCTTTTAAGCCATCAACACCATTGTACCAGTCATGGTTTCCAGGAATAAAAATTGTTTTTCCTTTAAAGTCTTGCAAAGCATCAATTTGCGTTTGTAAACGATGTTCAGCTAAGGCTCTATCTTTGTGTTTTTTACTAGGTATTCCGTATGGATATATATTGTCTCCTAAAAATATGGTGGTAGCATTTTTAGTTGCTTTAGCTAACTTTTCTTGGAAATATTTTAGAGTAGGGGTGGTCTGTCCCATTTCGGCATTACCAGCATCTCCAATTAAATAAAAGGAGTGTACCAATTCTTTATTTGTTTGAATTGTTCTTGGAGAAGTTTTATCTGCGTACTTAGCTTTATAAGATGCACAACCACTAACTATAACAGCTATAGTTAGATACATGCAAAACTTGGTTAAGTTCATGTTTTGTTTTTTGGTTATGTAAAAATAAGGCTTTTTGAGCTAAAATTATTGCTTTAGTAAATGCTGATAGTCTTCAGGAGTATCAATGTCTAGTAAGTTTTGATGGGAATTAATTTTAAGAACATTATTGTTATGTTGTAATAGGAAATTCTTAGCTCCTTTATCGCCTTTTAGATTTAACAAATCATTAAAATATTTTTTCGGAAACATAGCAGGAACTCCAACACTACCTTGGTAGTTAGAGGCAATTATTTTAGAAGGGTTCTTTTTTGAAGCTTCAATCAACGAGTTCAAGTACTCAGAAGTAACATGAGGTTGATCTGCTAGCATTATTAAGGCATTGTCAAAGTTATGTTTTTGTAAGAAATCAATTCCTGTTACGATGCTAGTACTTAATCCGCTTTCATAATTAGGGTTGTAAATGATTTTAATGGTATTTGAAGCAAGTTTTTTTTCAATAGTATCCTTATTAGCTCCTAATACACAAAATACATTTTTAACTATTGATTTTAGAGCTTGTTCAATTATCCATTCTAGTAACGTTGTGTTTTTATAAGGAAGCAATTGTTTCATTTTTCCCATTCGGGAAGCGCTTCCAGCAGCTAATATGAGAATTGCTATTTTTTGCATCGCATTAGTTATGGATTCGTCCAGTAATCTTTTTTAGAGAAAATACTTCTTTGTTACGAATTACAGATAATATTTCTGCTAAGATTGATAACGCAATTTCTTCAGGAGTTTCAGCTCCAATGTTTAAACCAGCTGGTGTATGAATTTTTTCTAAAAAATCATCAGTAATATCGGGTGAGAATTCAAATAGTTCGTTAAACAGTTTTTCACGTCGCTTAGCAGCACCTAAAATACCTATGTAAACAGGGTTTTGTTCTTGTAATTTAATTAACCAACGCAAATCGTATGTAAAATTATGATTCATAATAACAACTGCAGTATTGTTATTTACATGAGAAAGCTGAATTACTTCTGGAGTTTGAGCAACTACCGATTTAGCACCTGGAAAATCAGCTAACTCTTTTGGGTCTTTTATAGAGGTAACTACATCAACTTCCCAACCTAACTGAGTTGCTTGCATACATAGTTTTACAGCATCATGTTCTCCACCAATAATAAGCAGGCGAAATAGTGGTTGTAAGGTTTGTTTAAAAGTAGTTAAATGGTCTGTTTTTTCAGAATAAAAATCTTTGTTGAAAGAAAATCTTTGTTGGTTGTTAAATTGAATTATAGAACCGAAATTCCCGTATGCTTCATCTTCTTTTATAAAGAAAGATGTAATGTTATACGACTCTCTTTGAATATTATTTTCTGAGAAAGCTTCAATAAATTTAGTTGAAAGATTAAAAGGTTCTAAAAGAACATATAATATTCCTTCACAACCTAAACGATAACGACCATCATAGGTTATTACTTTAGGTTTGTTGTTTTCAAAAACCGATTGAGCTCTACGTTGTACTTCTTTTTCAACACAGCCTCCACTAATAGCTCCAATTATTTTTCCGTCAGAAGAAAGTAGCATTCTAACCCCTGGTTTTCTATAAGAAGAGCCGTCTAAATCTACAACCGTTGCTAAAACATTCTGTAAGCCTTGTTGTTGATTTATGGTAGCTTGTCTTATAATTTCTTTAAGTTCGTGTGTCATTTTGTGTAAAAAAACTCTTTTAAAAATACACTTTTTTATCACTTTATTAAAAATTAATACTGGTTAATAATTTATTATTTTAGCAAAAACCTTTTTTCATGAATAGTTTGATAGAAAAGACAGAGCAGTTTGTGGTGGATTTACTAAATGAAAGTTTAGATAAGAATTTTGTGTACCATAATATTGCGCATACTCAACGAGTGGTTGAAAAAACACTCGAATTAATTGAGGGAGAAACTTTTTCAGAAGCGGAGAAACAAGCATTGATTTTAGCTGCTTGGTTCCATGATGTAGGGTATACTGTAAATCCAGATAATCATGAAGAAGAGAGTGTAGTTATTGCTACTGATTTTTTGAAAAATGAAGAGGTTTCAGATGAGGTTATTGATGAGGTGTCAAGACTGATAACTACTACTAAAATGGGGGTTAGTCCTAATACAGAAGTAGAAAAGATTTTAAAGGATGCTGATTGTTCTCATGTGGGGAGTAAAAACTACAGTGATTTCAATGAGTTATTACGTAAAGAAAGAGAGTTGGTTTGTAATAGAACGATAAAAGATGTTGAATGGGACGATGCAAATCTTAACTTTTTAACTAAACATCGCTTTTATACTAGTAAAGCTTCTAAACTTTGGGAAAAACAGAAGAGTAAAAATATAGCGCAGCTTTTAAAGAAAAAGCAAAAGCAAGCACAAGAAGCTGCTAAATTGAAGCAGAAGAAAGAAGAACTAGCGTACAAGAAAAATAAAATAGAGCTACCAGAAAGAGGAATAGAAACGATGTTTCGTGTGGCGATGCGCAATCATATAACGTTGAGTGATATTGCTGATACAAAAGCAAATATTTTACTTTCGGTAAATGCAATTATTATTTCGATGACTTTGTCTACCTTAATCCCTAAGTTAGATAACCCGTCAAACCATTATTTGATTATTCCTACTATAATTTTTGTGTTTTTTACGGTGGTTTCAATAGTGTTGTCAGTTTTAGCAACGAGACCGAATGTTACCGAAGGAAAGTTTACAAAAGAAGATGTAACCAATAAAAAAGTCAATTTATTATTCTTTGGAAATTTTCATCAGATGGAGTTGCTAGAATTTGAGTGGGCAATGAATGAGATGATGCAAGATCGTGACTATTTGTATGGTTCACTTAGTAAAGATTTATATTTCTTAGGGTTAGTGTTAAATAGAAAATATAAGCTACTACGAATTACCTATACCGTTTTTATGATAGGTATTTTGGTAAGTGTAATAGCTTTTGCTGTAGCTTTTAATATACAAGAAAATGCTTCAAAAGTGGCAGAATTAGTTTCGGAGTTATTGTAGAAATTATTTAAATTCCTGAATTAACTCATCGATAGTTATTGTTTTTTGAGAGTCAAAGCTTTCTTGATAAATTACCTCTACGCGTAAAGCTTTTAATCCTGAAACTCCTTGTAGGTCTTCAACTTCTAATTTTTCTACTTTACCTAATAAATTTTTAGATTGAAGATACTTAATGTATTTGTAGTACTCATCAGCATCTTTATCTTGAGAATATACGATAGCTATTTTTCCCGGGACAGTTAACCTTTCTTCTGTGCCTTTAACATGAGCTTTATCAATACGCTTTTTTATGATTTCATAACGAATATTGTAAGCCCCATCTACGTCAAACTGTTTTTCATCCATTCTAAATTTTATAGCTAATGGATTGCTGTGTACTAAAATTAACGAAGCTACTCGAAGTTTATGTTCCATCTTTTCTGCAGCTTTTAAGGCTACATTCTCCATTTCACACATTACTTGTAACTGCCATAACCTAAGGTTGTATAAGTATATGTCGTCGTATTTTTTCTCTTTTGTTAATGACTGACCTATATACATGTTGTATTCAACACCATCGGTTTTATAACGTTCAAAATAATGAGGAAACATTTGTTGAGCCTCTTCTTGTCTAGCATCAATAAAAGAAGCTAATTTATCGTTTAATAAAGTAACACTATCTTCATAGGCTTTACGTTTTTCATATACTACTTGAAGGGTAGGATCTAAACGTTTAATGTATTCCTCAACTAAAATGTTTAAGTGGCTGTTAACCTTTTTTATATGGTTAAAAACAGGGTAGATATCACGTTTTAAAAAATCTAAAATGGCTATTTCATCACCAGCTTTTAAACCTTTTTTAACTTCGGATAAATATTCTTCAACCCTAAATCGTAATTCTTTATAAATTGGAAGACTTTCAATTTTACAGGCTTCTAGCAATACAGAAATAGCTAAAGAAAGTTGAGTATTTAGATCTTCTTTAATAGCTGTGTTTCTGGCAATAGATGAACCCTTAATATCTGATTGACCATACAGAGGATGTACATCAGGAAAAATAATGTCTTCAATTTTAACTTTCTGTTTTGCTTCATATGATTCTCTATGAAACCGTTCAGCGGCTTCATAAAAACGCCACTTTACAGTTGGATGAATAGAGGTGTAGTTTTCTTGAATTGTAGCTTCTAATATATTTTGATGCTCTTCAGAAAAACGGTCAACTGCAATTTTAAATAACGGAATTAAGTCTTGTAGCTTGTTTTGGTTGATAGAGTTTAGTTCAAAAGGTCTAGGAGAGGCAATTTCTATAATTGCTAAATTTCCTTTAGCTGAAGCCTGTATAGGAACTAAAATAATACTACCAATATTTTTGTCTTTTAATCTTTTATAAAAGTTTTTATTTTCGGTTTTTTTACCATATTTCTCTACATCAGAAATTGCAAGGGTTTCGTTGTTTATAAAAAGTTTTTCTAAAATATAATTACAAAAAATACAATCGCAAGAAACATCTTTTTCATAATTCAGTACTAAACTCTCTTCTTTGTTTATATGGGAAGAAGCAAAGTTGTTTGAGTCTGTTTCAAAAATAGAAAACCCTAAGGATAAATCATTTATTCCAAAGAATTTGCGAAATATTCCTTGTAATGTACTAACTAAATCATCATCTTTTTTTATGAGACTAGTTCTTATTTCTGAAATAATTTCATCGGTTGTAACATCAAATAGATTCATTATTCCAAATCCCTTAAAGATATACGATTCAAGGGGGAATTTTTCTTTCCAAACATCAATGTCGTCAAAATTATCGAGTAAAAATTTAATATCTTCTTCAGTTATTTTCGGAGCATTTTCGGTAGGGAAAATCTCCATAAAGTCAGCATTAAAAGCGGCACGATAATTTTTTATAGTATTGGTTGTTTTATCTGGAATATCGAAATAAAAGGGACGTTTTATATCAATAGAGTAGTTGTATACCTCAGTTAATATGATGCTACAAGCATACTTATACATTAAATCATTTTCAAAATGACGAACTTTTAACTCGTAGTCGTCTCCAGCATCTTGTAAAATTTTTTCAAATCGATTAGTGAATTTAAAAGATGTAAAAGTAAACGGAATACTTACCGCTTTAATTTCATTCTCTAATAACAATTCTGGGAATAAGGGCTCAAGTAACATCTCGATAGTATCCTTGTGCTTTTCTAATACAGATTCATCAGAAAAACCATCAATTAGTTCAGGAGCTTTTTTTGCCTCTCGAACAATGTTTATTGAGGATTGATGGTATGGATGTTTTTGAAATTCTTCAGTTGCATATTTTTGAAATAAGGCAACAATCTTTTCAAAACTTATTTTAAGTTTAAAAGGGAGCTCTATATTCTGAATGTCTTTAGTTCGTCTTATGTTCATAAGGAAAGAAAATGAATCAATACAAATTTACGAAATTGATAACTAAAGAGTCGTTTTTAACAAGGCTCCCTTTCAAAAAAAAACACTCATCAATACTTGAAGAGTGTTTCGTAAGTTTTTTTTAAAACCTAAAGTTATAATCTCGAATTTTACCTTTTTTACCTAAGCTGTTGAATTTCCAACTAAAGCCTAACATAAAATATTGTTGTAGCACAGTACTTTCAGAGTCTTCTATGTAGTTTGAGGTAGCTCTACGTTGTGCATTGGTATTTTGATTTAATAAATCATAAGCTTTTAAACTAATAGTACCTTGATCTTTTAATACAGAGTAGGCTAGGGTAGCATTCCAAAACCAAGCAGCTTTGTTAAATCCAATTACATTTGGGTTATATGTGTAGCGGATATCATTTCTCCATTCTAATTTCTTTGGAATGTTTGTTTTGGTTCTAATATCAACAGAATGTCTAGTGAAGTTTCTGTTTTGGGTAGTGTTTATGTCGTATTTTGTATTTGAGAAATCAATATCGTAGCTACCTTCAATAGAAGCTATTTTATCCCACTCTAAAGTAGCTCTGAATACAGGACTAAGTGAAGTTGTTTTAGCGCCTTCTTTTATATCATTTAAAATATTGAAGTTTTTATCCGTTCTAATATGCGCTCCAGCTCTAAGTTGTAAACTTACAATAGAATCTAGTTTTATTTTTTTACTATAACTACCTCCTCCTACAAAATCATAACCACCATTTGTGTTTTCATAAGTAGTATTTCTAACCAAGTCATCATCAATAGATGTATTGATAATTACTTGATCATTGTATAGGCTACCCCTCATGTAAACCCAAAAACCTGTTCGCGCTTGCCAATTAAATTTATTAAAATTAATATATGCAGTATGGTTTTGAGTAGGTTTTAGGTTTGGGTTACCTGTAATAATATTAGAAGGATTGGTTACGTCAGAAAAAGGCTGTATTTGATTTATATTAGGTGCATTATTGCTTAAACGATAATCAAAATAAACAGAAGCTTTAGAATCAAAGCGGTATCTAAAACTAGAGTTAAGGTCTAAGTTATTATAATCTTTTTGTAAGCTTAATTCAGGGCGTAATTTGTCGTTGTTTTCTAAGGTTCTGTTTACAAAACCAGTTCCAAAATTAAAACGCCATTTTTTTGTTTTATATACTAATTCTATTGAAGGAGTTTTAGTAATGTCGTTGTAAGTAAAATCAGAACTTAAATCCGTATTAAAGTCACTATATTGCTGTGTGGTATCATTAAAATCAAAGGTGTTTTCTTTATTTTCTCGTTCATCACGTTGATAACGATATTTTGCATCTAAAAAGAATTTATTAGCAACTAAAGGAAAACGATAGGTGAATTGTGTGGTCATTCCGGTTAAATCATTCTCAATAGAGCTTTTTTGGTCTCTGATTTCTGTACTAGGAGAACTGCCAAAAACTTCAATAGTAGATTTATTTATTTCTTCTGTGTCTGATTTATCAATACGGTTGGTAATAGAACCTTTTATAAAAGAACCTTTACTTCCAATTTTTTTTGTAATGTCTAATCTGTTTTCAAAGTTGTTGGCTTCAGATGTAGCGTAAGCTGTACTTGTATAGCTATTTGTAAGTGTATTATTTTCATCTAAAGATTCTTCTTGTCTACGATTACTTCCTTCACGCTTATTAAAAACGAAAGTAGGTCTGATGTTAATTAAAAGAGTAGAATCTATTTCTATATCAAACTCAGTGTCAAGACTATGATTGTGGTTTTCATCGTCTGAGGAAGAAACAGCATTAGAGAAATACTTTCTATCAGGAAGGGTATATTCTCTGTTGCTTTTCGACTCGTTGTTTGAAGTACTTCCAGAGTAAAAATAGTTGGCATTTACATCTAAACCTTTCCCAAACTCATCTGCATAGGTCGCTCCTGCAGTTTTAGACTTTATAATTCCGGAACCACCACCAAAACGTCTTCCGTTAATGCTGAAACCGCCATTTCCACCAATCCAAATATTACCACCGCCACCAAACATTTTTTGAATTTCTCCAAAGCTGAACCCAGGTGAGTTAATATTGTTTGTACTTGCCAATACACTAAAACGTTGGTTATTGTCAAAACGATTTACCATAGCAGCGCCTTCAAAACGTTTGTCAGTACCAGCGCCACCAGATACTCTACCAAACCAACCTTTATTGTTTTCTTTTTTAATAGTTAAGTTGATGGTTTTGTTATTAGCATCTCCGTTTTCACCTGTAAAAGCTTCTGATTTAGATTTTGTATCAGTAATTTGAACCTTTTCAATAATATCTTTTGTGAGGTTTTTGGTTGTAATACTAGGATCATTTCCAAAGAAAGGTTTACCGTTAACCAAAATTTTATTTACTTCTTTTCCGTTTACAGTAATTTTACCATTTTCATCAACTTCTACACCAGGTAGCTTTTTTAGTAGGTCTTCAACGTTAGCATCTTTTTTCGTTTTAAACGATTTTACATTAAATTCTAAAGTGTCTTTTTTAACTGTGATAGGAGCTCTAGATTGAATAACAACTTCACTTAATATATTGCTTTCTTCTTTTAATGAAATGGTACCTAAATTCAAAGTAGAAGATTTATCAAGTTGAATATGTTTTGAATAACTGTCCATTCCAACATACGAAACAAACAGTTTTACATTCTTATCATATGATTTTCCTTCTAAAGAAAACTTTCCTTTATCGTTTGTAATAGTGTAGGTAACAATAGAACTGTCTTTAACTCTCTCAAGATGAACTGTGGCAGCGTCGATAGGTGTTTTTTCTTTTTCGGAGTTTATTGTTCCTGTAATTTTGAACTGGTAAGATTGCGCTATAATTGAACTAGTTAATAATAGCGTAAAAATAAAAAGTAGTTTTTTCATTTTTTATAGCAATTTGATTTTCAATTGGCTACAAATAAAGAGAAAAAACTACTTTCTGGAAGTTAATTTTTGTTAAAATTATTTTTGACGGAAATAAATGCTAATTGGAACTCCGTTAAAATTATAGTGTTCGCGTAATTGATTTTCTACATAACGCTTGTAAGGATCTCTAATATATTGTGGTAAGTTAGCAAAAAATGCAAACTGTGGTGTATGCGTAGGTAATTGCATACAGTATTTAATTTTAATAAACTTACCTTTGGTTGCTGGTGGTGGATTATGCTCCATAATCTCCAACATCGTTTCGTTTAACTTACTTGTTTGAATACGGCGTTTTCTGTTTTCAAAAACATCAACAGCAGTTTCAATAGCTTTAAAAATACGTTGTTTAGTTAACGCAGAAATAAAAATAATTGGAACATCAGTAAAAGGAGCAATAGTTTGGCGGATTTTAGCTTCAAAATCACGCATGGTATTGGTTTCTTTTTCAACTAAATCCCATTTATTAACTAAGATTACGATTCCTTTACGGTTTTTCTCTGCTAACCAGAATATTTTTTCATCTTGACCTTCAAATCCGCGTGTAGCATCAATAACTAATACGGCAACATCACAATGTTCAACAGCACGAACAGCACGCATTACCGAATAGAATTCTAAATCTTCTTTTACTTTTGATTTTTTTCTGATTCCAGCTGTATCAACCAAATTGAATTCAAATCCAAAACGATTGTATTTAGTATCGATAGAATCTCGTGTCGTTCCAGCAATATTGGTTACAATATTTCTGTCTTCGCCAATTAAAGCATTGATGAAAGATGATTTCCCAGCATTTGGACGCCCAACAACAGCAAAACGAGGTAATTCGTCTTGTTTATCTTCATTTTCATCTGGTTCAGGAATTTCTTCAACAATAGCATCTAGTAATTCACCAGTTCCACTTCCGTTAATAGAAGAAATCGTATAGTATTCACCTAATCCAAGATTGTAAAATTCTACAGCATCTGCATCACGCATCGCATTATCAACCTTGTTTACTGCCATGAATAGAGGTTTTTCAACCTGACGTAAAATCTTAGCAACTTCAGCATCCATAGGTGTAATTCCTTGTTCAACATCAACTACAAAAACAATAATATCAGCTTCGTCAATAGCTAACTGAACTTGTTTACGTATTTCTCCTTCAAAAATATCATCAGAACCAATTACATACCCACCAGTATCAATTACAGAAAATTCTTTTCCGTTCCATTCAGATTTTCCATAATGTCTATCTCTAGTAACTCCACTAACAGAATCAACAATAGCTTCACGACGCTTTACTAGTCGGTTAAATAAGGTAGACTTACCTACGTTTGGTCTCCCAACAATCGCAATAATACTCATTTTGCAAAAAAATTTGTGCAAAGATACAATTTAGCAAATGATTTATGATGAATTTTAGATAGTATATAGTTTTTGCTATATTGTTGGCATTTAATATTTTATTTTGATGGATGATAAATTATACAACCAGATTTTTTTAAAACCGAGATTTCAGTTGGAATTCGAGATGAATTCACAGGTTTTATTGGAAGAAATTAAGAAGCATTTAAACGATGTTTCTAAGTATAAAATGAAGGTTGTAGATAATCATGTTGTGGTTGATGTGCCTGAAAAGGAATCGCATTTATGGTCTCCACAACTACATATTGAAATAGAAGAAATTTCTGAAAGCACTTCACATATTAAAGGATTATTTGGACCAAAGCCTCAAGTTTGGACTTTCTTCATGTTTTTGCATTTTTTGGTGGGTACAGCATTTGTAATTTTTGGAATTGTTGCTTATAGCAATTGGTCATTAAAACAAATTAGTATGTTGCCCATAGTAATGTTGGTCGTATTACCTATTGTTTGGGTAGCACTTTATTTAGTTGGTAGCCTAGGAAAATCAACAGGAAAAAAACAAATGGATGAACTAAAAGAGTACACCAAGCAATTGTTGCGAACCATTAAAGAACATTAATCTTTGTAGCCAAATCGCTTTAATTGACGATCGTTAGAACGCCAATTTTTATTGATCTTTACATACAGGTCTAAAAAGACCTTTTTGTCAAAAAATTGTTGAAGGTCTTTTCGAGCTTCAGTTCCAACACGTTTAATGGCACTTCCTTTATGTCCGATAATAATTCCTTTTTGAGTTTCACGCTCTACCATAATAACAGAACGGATTTTTATGATATTATCTTCTTCAACAAAACTTTCAGTTTCTACTTCTACCGAATAAGGAATTTCTTTTTTATAGTGTTGAAGAATTTTTTCACGAATTTTTTCATTCACAAAAAAACGTTCAGGTTTGTCAGTTAATTGATCTTTTGGGTAAAAAGCAGGGGACTCAGGTAAAAGCTCAATAATTTTATAAAAAACGCTCTCCACGTTAAAGTTTTCAAGAGCAGAAATAACATACACAAAAGAGTTAGGAACTTTCTTTTTCCAATAGTCAACTTTAGCCGCAACTTCTTCTTGAGTCGATTTGTCAACTTTATTCAATAATAAAATCACCGGAATTTTACTGTTGATGATTTTATTGAAAAACGCTTCATTTTTCAATTCTGTTTCGCCTACTTCTACCATGTAAATGAGTACATCGGCATCTTCAAAAGCCGATTTTACAAAATCCATCATAGATTCTTGCAGCTCATAAGCAGGTTTAATAATTCCAGGAGTATCAGAAAACACAATTTGATAATCTTCACCATTTACAATTCCCAAAATACGATGTCTTGTAGTTTGTGCTTTAGAAGTAATGATAGATAATTTTTCACCAACCAATGCGTTCATCAAGGTTGATTTCCCAACATTAGGGTTTCCGATAATATTTACAAATCCTGCTTTATGTGTCATAGGGCAAAGATAGGTTGTTTTGAGCAAGAATTGTTGATTTTTATGAGCTTGTTATAGAGGGGGTTAAAAAATATTTTAAAAATAAATGCTTTTTTATTTGGAGAAAAGAAAGAAAAGGACGTATCTTTGCAACCGCAAATCGCGGGATAGAGCAGTAGGCAGCTCGTCGGGCTCATAACCCGAAGGTCACAGGTTCGAGTCCTGTTCCCGCTACTAGATAAGAGCAATCAGAAATGGTTGCTCTTTTTTGTTATTAGATATTTTTAAGAAGTTAAAAGTGTCATTTTTGAAAAAGCATTTAATGCTATTAAGGATTAGTTTAGATATGAATAAAAATTTTATGAAAAAAGTAACAGCTTTAAGTTTAATTGTTTTGAGTTTAGTTTTTCTGTCTTGCAATAGTGAAGATGAATTGGAGAATGAAAGAAAACCAAAATTAATAGTCAAAGTAAAAAATACTTGGATTGATAATACTGCACCAAGTGAAAAAGTAGCTAATGCCACAGTTTTGGTTTATGAGAGCCTATTAGATTTAAAAAATAATTTTAATGTAATAGCTGAAGGAATTACAGATGAAGAAGGTGAAGTAGAAATTACCAATAATGTAAGGTTTGATCAAAAATACTACATAGATGTAAGAAAAGAATGTAGTAATAATTATTTGAGTATAGATTTTGGGTTTGAAGAATTATATACTATTACCCCAAAAGATTCGGATGAGAGAGAATTAAGCACATTAAGAGTTAGTGTTTATGAGACGGGAACTATTAAAATACTCAACAAGAATATAGATAATTATTATGTTAAAATTTTAGGGCATAATGTAGGAGTAATTGAAAGTAATGAAACAAAAATTATAAACTATCTGCCTACAAGTGATGCTTTCAATAGTTCTTTTGTATTGATTAATGAATCAACAGGAGAAAAATATGATACTACAAGTTTTAAAGCAGTATGTGGTGAGGTTAAAGAATATGTTATAGAATAAGTTTTTTCAAGGAAATAAAGACTTAGTAAGGCACTTCTCTTTTTTGTCTAAGTATGAGCAATCAGAAATGATTGCTCTTTTTTGTTTTGTACTATTTATTAATGAATGTTAAACTTTTTTTAATCTTTTGTGTTTTAGTAGATAAAGACATTACATTTACCAATTGAACATAATACAACTAATTAAAACCAATGAAAAAAATACTTTTTATCTTGTTGTTTGTTATCGGTAGTATTTCTTATGCTCAGGTTCATGATCCTGTAAAATGGAGTACTTCAGTAAAAAAGATCTCCGATAAAGAAGCAGAGTTAGTAGCTGTTGCTACAATTCAAAAAGATTGGCACTTGTACTCGCAAGAAATCCCAAAAGGCGGGCCAATTCCTACGTTATTTACTTTTGAAGGAGATTCTCGTTACTTGAAAAAAGGGAATACAACAGAGCCAGAAGGACATGTAGTTGACGATCCTATTTTTGAAATGAAAATTAAATACTTCGATACCAAAGCTATTTTTACTCAAAAAATTCGTTTAAAATCTGCTGAAAAATTTACAGTTAAAGGAACTGTAGAATATATGGTTTGTACAGGTGAAAACTGCTTGCCTCCAAAAGAAGTAGAACTAGTTTTCAATGTAAATTAATCCCCTTACCCCATTAACATGATGAAAAAAATACTAGCATTTTTGCTTTGTTTTACTGTTGGGTTTTCAGCTATTGGTCAAATCCATGACCCTATTCAATGGAAAACAAGTGTCGAAAAAGTTTCAGAAACAACCTATAATTTAGTAAGTACAGCTGCTATTGAAGGCGATTGGCATTTGTATGCACAAGAAGTTCCGAAAGGAGGTCCAATTCCAACGACCTTTACTTATGACGATGAAGGAGGAAAAATTAAAATCGTAGGAAACACTTCTGAACCTGAAGGAGTAATTAAGTTTACTACCCTTTTTGGTGAAGAAGGAATGAATATTAAATCCTTTGCTAAGAAAGCAGTTTTTAAGCAAGAAATAGAGTTAGTTGATGCGAGCGTAAGCCAAATCAACGCGTTTGTGGAGTTTATTGCTTGTACTGATGAAATGTGTCTGCCTCCAAAAGAAGTAGATTTAACGTTCGATTTAACGAAAGCTACAGCGGTAACAGCTTCTGCTGAAGCAACAAAAGAAACAAAAACAACAGACCAAGTAGCTTCAAAAGAAACCAAAAAAGAAGAAAAGAAAGGTCTTTTAGGAATTTTCTTCATTGCCTTTTTATCAGGATTTGCAGCGCTATTAACTCCATGTGTTTTCCCAATGATACCGATGACGGTGAGCTTTTTCACCAAACAAAGTAAAAGCAAATCGCAAGGAATTAGAAATGCAATTATCTACGGATTATCAATTATCGGAATTTATGTATTACTAGGATCGGTAGTAACTGCAGTATTTGGAGCAGATGCTTTAAATGCATTATCAACCAATGTATGGTTTAACTTAGTATTTTTCTTAATCTTAGTAATTTTCGCAGTATCATTCTTAGGAGCTTTTGAAATTACTTTACCTAGTTCATGGGCTACCAAAGTAGACTCACAGGCAGACAGAGGAGGATTAATCGGAATCTTTTTTATGGCATTAGCTTTAGCAATTGTATCATTTTCATGTACAGGACCTATTGTAGGAACATTATTAGTTGAAGCCGCTTCAAAAGGAGGAATCGCTCCTATTGTAGGAATGTTAGGGTTCTCATCAGCTATTGCGTTGCCATTTGCGTTGTTTGCGGCCTTCCCAGGATGGTTAAATTCATTACCAAAATCAGGAGGATGGTTAAACACCGTAAAAGTAGTATTAGGATTCTTAGAATTAGCTTTAGCATTTAAATTCTTATCAAATGCTGATTTAGTATTACAATTACACTTGTTAGAAAGAGAAGTGTTCATTGCTATTTGGATAGCAATTTTCGGAGCATTAGCTTTTTATCTCTTCGGAAAAATACAATTACCACACGATAGTCCAATCAGTCATATTTCTGTAGGAAGATTAAGTTTAGGATTGATCGTTTTATCCTTTACTATTTACATGATTCCAGGGCTTTGGGGAGCACCACTAAACTTAATTAGTGCGTTCCCTCCACCACAACACTATAGTGAATCACCTTATGGAGTAGGATTTACAAAAAAGGGAACAGCAAGTGTTCAGCAAGACAATCACGAAGCTTTACCAGAAGGAGCACATTTAATGCCTCCTCATGATATCATATCGTTTCACGATTATGACAAAGGATTAGCTTATGCTAAAAAAGTAGGCAAACCAGTGATGTTAGATTTTACAGGGCACGCTTGTGTTAACTGTAGAAAAATGGAACAAAACGTATGGGTAAAGCCAAAGGTGTTGGATGTTTTAAAAAACAAGGTAGTATTAATTTCTTTGTATGTAGATGACAAACGTCCGTTAAAAGATCACGAAGTAGTAGAGTCGAAACTGAATCCAGGAAAGAAATTAAAGTACATCGGACAAAAGTGGAGTGAACTACAAACTATTAAGTATAAAGCCAACTCACAACCGTTTTATGTATTGATGAATCATGATGAATCAAACATATCAGATCCTGTAGGCTACATGCCAGATGCAGATGAATATTTCAACTGGCTTGAAGAAGGAGTTACCAACTTCAAAAAATAAATACAACTCAAAAGCACCTTAATTTTTAAGGTGCTTTTTTCTTTTGAAGAAGACTTGCTTAGTGTAAAAAGCTCTTTTCTAGGCTCATTTTGAAATTTGCCGTATAATTCTTACCTTTGTACGATATGGTAGATACTACACACGAGAAAAAAAATCAACGAGTTTTTACATTCAACTTCCTTGTGTTCCGAAACCAGTCGGACAAGTTTATTCCACCAGGATTCTAATTTATTGCTTTTCTTAAAAAGGAAAAGATTTCAAACGTATTTGCATTATTTTAAGTTCTATTTAAATTGATAGAGCTGAAAAATATTCGGTTCTTACGAATAGCTATTTGGCATATTCGTACACTTTTCGCAAAAGTATATACTGCGCTAATAAAAAGTAAACCCCAAATAGGCTGTTACAACGCTTAAAAACTTCAATAAAAAGTACTGAAGTTGTTTGTTGTTAAACTCAATACCTATTTATAAAAATCAAATTATGACAGTACACACTTACGATGCTTTTAATCGTATAACACCTCTTGAAATGGAAAGAGTAACTAATTTTTTATACACACATCTTGAAAACTATGGAGATGCTAAAACAGCCATTCGTAAGGCTATAGACTATGCCGCAAAAGAAAGAACTGGGTTAGGAGGTTATGTGTTTACAATAGAAGATAAAAATGAAATTGTAGGAGCAGTAGTGATTAATAAAACAGGAATGGATGAATATATTCCTGAAAACATTCTGGTTTACATCGCTACTCATAAAGATTATAGAGGGAAAGGGCTTGGTAAAAAGATAATGAAGCATGCCATTGAAAATTGTAAGGGAGACATTGCTTTACATGTAGAAAAAGATAATCCAGCTAAGTTTTTATATGAAAAACTAGGGTTTACGACTCCGTACTTAGAAATGAGACTAAAACGATAATATGAGACAGTTAAAAATAACAAAACAAGTTACCAATAGAGAATCAAAATCTATTGAAAAATACTTACAAGAGATAGGAAAAATTGACTTGATTACTGCTGATGAAGAAGTTGAATTAGCTCAAAGAATCAAGACAGGAGACCAAAGAGCCTTAGAAACCTTGGTAAATGCAAATTTACGATTTGTTGTTTCGGTTGCTAAACAGTACCAAAATCAAGGGTTGCGTCTTTCTGACTTAATTAACGAAGGAAATATAGGTTTGGTAAAAGCAGCAAGACGATTTGATGAAACTCGTGGATTTAAGTTTATATCCTATGCAGTTTGGTGGATACGTCAATCAATTTTACAAGCCTTGGCAGAACAATCACGTGTGGTAAGATTACCACTTAATAAGATTGGAAGTATTAGTAAAATTAATAAAGCTGTATCTAAGTTAGAACAAAGTAACGAGCGTATGCCAACGCCCGAAGAAATTGCTAAGGTATTAGATATGACTGTTTCCGATGTGAAACAATCTATGAAAAACTCAGGAAGACATATTTCTATGGATGCACCTTTAAAGGAAGGAGAAACATCAAACTTATACGATGTTATAAGGGCTTCTGAAGCTCCCAAACCAGATAAAGAGTTAATGCAAGAATCGTTACAGTTAGAGATTAGTAGAAGCTTAGAAACGCTGTCTCCAAGAGAATCTGACATCATAAAACTATTTTATGGATTAGAGAATTACCGACCTATGAGTTTGACCGAAATAGGAGAAACATTTGATTTAACAAGAGAGCGCGTACGTCAAATTAAAGAGAAAGGAATCAGAAGATTAAAACAAAGATCAAGAACTAAAGTATTACAAACATACTTAGGTTAATGAATCAAAATACGAATTAAAAAACAATATATATGTTAATAATACAGGTAAGAGAAGGCGAGAATATTGATAGAGCCATTAAACGATATAGAAGAAAGTATAGAAGTACAAAAGTATTGCAAGAGATAAGAGAAAGAAAAGAATATACAAAACCATCAGCAAGTAAAAGAGAGCAGTTAAAAAAAGCTCAATACAAAGAACGGTTTTTGCTAGAACAAGAAAAATAATTTATGGACATACATTTTATTGATCTACTCATATTTATTACCTATTTAATTTTTATGCTTGGAGTAGGAGTGTACTTCATGAATAAAAACAAATCAAAAGATGATTACTATGTAGGAGGAAGAAACATGTCTGCGAGCCACATTGGGTTATCTGTTGTTGCAACAGATGTTGGTGGAGGTTTTTCTATCGGGTTAGGAGGTCTTGGTTTTTTAATGGGACTCTCCGGTAGTTGGATGCTTTTTACAGGATTGTTAGGTGCTTGGATAAGCGCCGTTTTTTTAATCCCAAAAGTATATCCAATAGCGAAAAAAAATCACTTTTTAACTTTTCCTCAATCGTTAGCACACCATTATAATGTAAAAGTGGCCTTAATTGCAGGAATCATTTCTCTTATAGGATATATAGGTTTTACAAGTTCACAAATATTAGCAGGAGCAAAACTAGCATCAGCTACATTTCCGTCAATTTCTATAACCGACGCAGTTTTAATTATGGGAGTTATAGCGGTGGTGTACACTGTTATTGGTGGAATTAAAGCGGTAATTTATACCGATACCATTCAATGGATAATTTTAATGGTAGGATTGATTGGTATAGGAATTCCAATTGCTTTTATCGAAATAGGAGGTTGGACTGCTATTAAAGAAACTTTACCAGCAAGCTTTTTATCATTATCAAACATAACATTTATTGATATGTTTAACTGGATTATTACCATTGTGCCTATTTGGTTCGTGGGAATGACCTTGTATCAGCGAATTTATGCTTGTAAAGACGAAAAAACAGCCAAAAAAGCATGGAAAATAGCGGGGTTGTTTGAATATCCAATTATGGCTTTTATGGGAGTAGCTTTAGGATTATTTTCTAGAGTTGCTTTTGAACAAGGAATGTTTTCGTCAATAGGGTACGCACCAGGTACAGAAATGGATGCAGAATTAGGATTACCATTGTTGTTAAGAAGTATTTTGCCAGTAGGGTTAATGGGATTGATGATGTCAGCTTATTTTTCAGCAATTATGTCAACTGCAGATAGTTGTTTAATGGCGGCTTCAGGAAATTTAACAACGGATATTTTTGGATATTTTAAGAAAAGTATCAGTATAAAAAACTCGCAAATTATTACATTTTTTATAGGAGGTCTAGCCATTCTGTTGGCTACCATGATGCAAAATGTATTAGAGTTAATGCTGTATTCATATGCCTTTATGGTATCTGGTTTATTAGTGCCTGTTTTAGGTACACTAGTGCTAAAAAAACCATCATCAACAGCTGCTTTTTATGCGATGATTTCAGGTGGACTTACTACTTTAATATTAATTATCTTAGAGGTGAAATTACCATTCGGTTTAGATGCTAACTTCTTCGGAATTACATTATCAGCTTTGGTATTTTCTATAATTCAATTTACTAGAAAAGAAAAGTAGTGGAAGCTTTACAAAAGAGTTTAGAAAAAGTTAGAAAAGAGTTACATCAACATCCAGAAATCTCTGGAGAAGAATATGAAACTCAAAAAAAGATAAAGGCATTTTTAACTAATAATGCCTCATGTACAATTGTTGAAGTTGCTCAAACAGGACTAGTAGCTGTTTTTGAAGGAAAAGAAAATGGTAAAGCCATCATGTTACGTGCTGATATTGATGCGCTACCTATTCAAGAAGTAAATACGTTTCAACATCAATCAAAAAACAAAGGAGTTTCTCACAAATGTGGGCATGATGGACATACAGCTATATTACTTGGAGTTGCAAATAGGTTAACAAAATATCCAATTGAGAAGGGAAAAGTATTGCTACTTTTTCAACCTTCGGAAGAAAATGGTAATGGAGCAGAAATGATTTTAAACGATCCTTTTTTCAAAAACACAAACATAGATTTTGCTTTTGCCTTACACAATTTACCAGGTTTCAAAAAGCATGAAATAGTGGTGAAAAGTGGAACATTTACCAGTAATGTAAAAAGTGTAGCAATTCAACTCAACGGAAAAACGGCGCATGCTGCTGAACCTGAAAAAGGATACAATCCTGCTAATGCAATTGCTACAATATTAACTTTTGCTGAAAAAGAGAGTAAAAACTTATCAGACTCACCTGATTTTATTTTAATAACTCCAGTTTATGTAACTATGGGAGAAAAAGCATACGGAGTTTCAGCAGGATATGGAGAAGTTCATTTTACATTAAGAAGTTGGGATACGAAACTGATTGAAGAAAAAAGGAAAAAGTTAGAGAAATTCTTAGCTCAATTAGAGCAAAAACATTCACTTAAAATTGAAGCTTCGTGGTTTGAAGAGTTTTATTCAAATACAAATGATGATGAAGCTATTTCAATCATAAAAAAATCTGCAGAGAAACAAAATTTATCAATTAATGAAATTAAAACTCCATTTAAATGGGGAGAAGATTTCGGATTATTTACTCAAAAGTATAAAGGAGCAATGTTTGGTTTAGGTGCTGGAAAAAACTCACCTGCTTTACACAATCCTGATTATGATTTTCCTGATGATATTACGATGACAGGAGTTCACTTATTTTATAGCATAGCAAAGGAGGTATTAGATTTATGACACACACATCTTTTATAGAAATTTCCGAATCGGCAATTAAAAACAATATCGATTTTATTAAAAATCATCTAGGTAATGAAGTAACATTTTCTTCTGTAGTAAAAGGAAATGCTTATGGTCACGGAATTAGAACTTACTGTACTTTAGCTTATAAATATGGAGTTCGACATTTTAGTGTTTCTGATGCTAATGAAGCCTATGAAGTAAAGAAAACATTGCCTCAAAAGGATGTTACCATAATGATTATGGGAATGATTCACAATAGTCAAATAGAATGGGCTGTTGAAAATAATATAGAGTTTTATGTTTTTGAAAATGATAGGTTACAAGTTGCTGTTGAAGCTGCTAAGAAACTCAAAACTTCAGCAAAAATTCATATAGAAATAGAAACAGGAATGAACCGTACAGGGTTTATTTTAAAAGATATAGCTAAGGTTTTGAAATATGTTCAAGAAAATATAGAACACCTTGTTGTGAAAGGAGTTTGTTCTCATTTGGCTGGAGCAGAAAGTATTTCAAACTACAAAAGAATTACCGATCAGCAAAAGAAGTTTAGGAAGACAATAAATAAAATAAATCAGCATGAATTTTTAAATCCTGATTTTCATTTGGCAAGTTCAGCCGCGAGTATTCGATATCCTAAAACTAGATATGACTTGGTGAGAATAGGGATTTTACAGTTTGGTTTTTTCCCTACAAAAGAAATCCTTGTCCATTATTTAAATAAGCATAGAATTTTTGAATCACCTCTACAAAGGGTTATCTCATGGAAAACCCAGGTAATGGATGTTAAGACTGTAAAATCGGGTCAATTTGTAGGTTACGGAACCTCATTTTTTACCAATCATGAAATAAAAATAGCAATTGTACCAGTAGGATACTCATCAGGATATAGTAGGTCGTTAAGTAATAGAGGTAAAGTTTTAATTAGAGGAAAAAGACATAATATTATTGGAACTGTTAATATGAATATGATGGCAGTTGATGTAACTTATGCAGACAATGTTGAAAAAGGAGATGAAGTTGTATTAATAGGAGATCAAGGAGACAGAGAAATTACAGTATCATCATTTAACGATTACATACAGATAATCAATTACGAGTTACTAACTAAATTACCAGATAATTTACCAAGAATTATAACAAAATAATATGGCAGAATTAATAATACATTCTGAAAGAATAAAACAGAATATAAAAGATTTAAGCGACTTTTTTAAATCAAATGATATAGAGTGGAGTTTAGTTACTAAAGTGTTTTCAGGAGATAAAACGTTTTTGAAAACTATATTAACTAAAGATGTAATTAAGAATATAAACTCGGTAGGAGATTCTAGGTTAACTAGTTTAAGAAACTTACGAGCAGTAAATCCAGATTTAAGAACCATTTATATAAAACCCCCTGCAGAAGTTTATGTTGATGAAGTAGTTGAATATGCAGATATATCTTTGAATAGTTCACTGTCTACCATAGAGGCTTTAAATCAAGCAGCTAAAAAGAAAAATAAAGTTCATCAAATCATTATTATGATTGAATTAGGTGAGCTAAGAGAAGGTGTAAGAAGAGATGATATTTTAGATTTTTATGAAAAGGTATTCAATTTATCAAATATTGATGTGATTGGTATTGGTTCAAATCTTGGTTGTATGTATGGTGTAGAACCTACGTATGATAAATTATTGCAGTTATCACTATATAAAGAACTGATTTCAGCAAAATTCAATAAAGAATTAAAATATGTTTCAGGAGGAACTTCGATTACTTTACCATTGATAGAAAATAAAATTGTTCCTAAAGAGATTAATCATTTTAGAATTGGGGAGGCTGCATTTTTTGGTTTAAGTCCGCTAGAAAACAAGCAGTTTAAAAACCTACACACCGAAACATTTGAGTTCTATGCTAATATTATAGAGTTGAAAGAAAAAAAATTAGTACCAGATGGTATTATAAACGATGCGAATATTGGGCATACAACTGATTATGATGAGAGCAATGTACAAGAAACATCTTATAAAGCAATTTTAGATGTTGGTCTGTTAGATGTAGATAAAGATGATATTGAAGTTGAAGATAAAGATATTTCTTTTGTTGGAATTACTTCTGATATGCTAGTAATTGATGTTGGAACTAATAAAGACAAATCAGGAAACGTAAAGTATAAAGTAGGTGATAAAATTAAATTTAGACCTAGTTATATGGGAGTTGCGAGATTATTAATCTCAAAATTTATAGATAAAGTTTATAAAGATGACATGTAAATGTCTGCTATTTTGTTGTTTTAAAAACTCAAGAGTTTAATTACTCTTGAGTTTTTTAATTTAGTTAAAACGTTCAACATTAAAAGGAGTAATATCTAGGCTTGTTTTTTTATCATCGATAATTTCAGAAACTAATTTACCAGTAGCAGGCCCTAGGCTCCAACCCATCATCGCGTGCCCTGCAGCCACAGTTACATTTTTAAGATTTGAAAGTTTACCAATGTAGGGCAAACCATCAGGAGAACATGGGCGTAAACCGCTTTCAACATTATCTATTTCTTTTTGGTTGATGTTTAAATTGTTGTAATAACTTTTACTAGCATTAACTATAGCATTAACTCTCTTCTTGTTTATTTTGTTATTGATGCCAGCAATTTCCATCATACCTCCAAAACGTGTAAATCCATTCATTGGAGTTACTGCAACTTTAGCTTCCGTTAAAATGGCAGGAATTGTAATACCAGTATCGTTTTTTACATTAATCCGATAACCTTTACCAGCTTGCACAGGAATATTAATTCCTAATTTTTTTGCTAGCTTCTGTGTCCAAGATCCAGTGGTTAAAATAAATTCATCAGCAACAATCGTGTTGTTTTTTGTATTGATTGATTTTATTGTATTGTTAGAAACATGAAAATCTAGAACTTCTTCATTAGACAAAAAGGTAACATTATTTTGTTCTAAGTACAACTTAAGTTGTTTCATATATTCATTTGGAGTCATGTGAGCATCAGAATGATAATATACAGCTCCTTTAATATTCAATTGAATATTAGGTTCGAGTTTTTGAGTTTCTTCTTTAGTTAAATGTTCAACTTTCAACCCTTCTTTTATACCAAGCTTTCCAACATTCCATTCTTCTTCTCCCATTTTATCAGTTTTATAATACATCATCAATCCTTTATGCTGATAATGAAAGTCAAAATCTTTAGAAGCCTTTATTTCTTCGTATAACTCTCTACTGAATAAATTAATGTCTTTAATAACAGGAATAGAAGCAGCTACTTTTGTATGTGTTGCAGATTTTTTAAAAAACCAAGCCCATTGTAAGAAGTCATAATCTAAACGAGGTTTAATAGATAATGGACTAGTAGAACTAAGCATCCATTTTAACCCTTTGGAAATCATTCCTGGAGCTGCCAAAGAAACTATATGACTAGGAGTAATAATCCCAGCATTAGCAAATGAAGCTCCTGATGAAAAATCTGATTTTTCAATAACAGTTACTTTGTGTCCTTCTTTTTGAAGGTAATATGCGGAACTTAAACCTATAATTCCACCACCAATGATTATAATTTCTTTACTCATAAAAGATCTCTCGACTACGCTCGAGATGATAATTCGTTGCTTATAAAATATTAAATAACTTGAAAACCATGAGCATAAGGATCATCTTCATCATCGATAATGATGGTGTTGTACCCATATACTTTTGCCCATCCTTGAATACTAGGAACAATGGCTAACTTACCATCTAAAGTAGTTTCTTTTTCAACTCGACCAATAAATTTACTTCCTATAAAACTTTCGTGAATAAATTCCTCGCGAACTTCTAACTTTCCTTTAGCATATAACTGTGCTAAACGTGCTGAGGTTCCTGTACCACATGGACTTCTGTCAATTGCTTTATCACCATAAAAAACAGCATTTCTTCCTGATGAATTTGGGTCAATAGGGCTACCTGTCCACAACATATGAGTTACATCTCTAATAGTATCATTTTCTGGATGAATAAATTGATCAGGATATTTTTCATTGATTCGTTCTCTAACAACTTGTGAGTATTGAATAATTTTAGAAGCAGTAAAATTGTGAACTCCTGAAAAGTTTTTTTGAGGGTCTACAATTGCGTAATAGTTTCCGCCATAAGCAACATCAAAATTAATTTCTCCTAATTCAGGACAATCTATAGTGAGTCCTTGAGCTGCTAAATAGCTTTTTACATTGGTTAGTCGAACTCGATCGACTTTTTTGCCTGTTTGTTGGTATTCAATTTCAACTAAACCAGCGGGAGCTTCCATTTTAATTTTTCCAGAAACTTTAGGAGTAACTAATCCTTCCTCAATAGCAATAGTTATTGTACCAATAGTCCCATGTCCACACATTGGTAAACATCCAGAAGTTTCAATAAATAAAATAGCAAAATCGTTTTCTGGATTATGAGGAGGAAACAAAATTGAACCACTCATCATATCATGACCACGAGGCTCAAACATTAAACCTTTTCGAATCCAATCATATTCTTTTAGGAAGTGTTGACGTTTTTCGCTCATGTTGTTTCCTATTAAATTAGGACCTCCACCAGCAACTACCCTAACAGGGTTTCCACAAGTATGTGCGTCAATGCAAAAAAAAGTTTTTTTCATCTTAAAATTGAATCGCCAGCTTGTATTCTGTAGTAGAAAAAACCCTTCAAATTTTTCTATTTGGAAAGACGAAGCTGGCTTTATTTCAATTTCTTTAGATGCTCCAAAAGTAAGGTTTTACACTCAGAGATTTTCTAAAGAAAATATTAAATTTTGTTATATTATTTCTCCTTTTGTTAGTGTACCGTCAACAGAACGTAAAATATGTAAAGGGTTTTCATTTTTTAGTTCTTGAGGTAATATATGGTTGGGCCAATCTTGATAACTAAAAGGACGTACCCAACGTTTAATTGAATTAACTCCAACAGCTGTAAACCTACTATCTGTAGATGCAGGGTAAGGGCCTCCATGTACCATTGATGGACAAACTTCTACTCCTGTAGGAACACCATTAAAAATAATTCTTCCAACCCTGTTTTGTAAGGCAGCAATTACAGTAGGGTAGTTTACTACTTCATTATCATCTGAAATTACAGTTCCAGTAAGTTGTCCTTCTAAATTTGAAATAATTTCTTCTAATTGTTCTTCATTCTCACATTGCACAACCATAGAGTATGGTCCAAATACCTCCTGATGTAAGTTTGGATTATTTAAAAATGTTTTTCCTTCAACAGTTGTAACTACTTGTGCAGCATAGTTAGGTTGAGTACTTTCTTCATATGTAGTTACTAATGTTAAACCTTCCTGATTAAGAGCTTTAGTTTTATTATTCTCATATGCTCCAATAATATTAGGATGTAACATACAACTAGGGTTGATTTCTACAATCTTTTGAGCTAATGAGTTAATAAAGTTTGTTAAATTTTCTCCTTTTAACCCTAGAATTAAACCTGGGTTGGTACAAAATTGTCCAGTACCTAAAGTGATAGAATTAGCATAGGTATTAGCTAAACTATCAGTTCTATTTTGTAATGCTTTTGGAAGCATAATTACTGGGTTAATACTACCCATTTCTGCAAATACAGGAATTGGTTCTTCACGTTTTGCAGCTAAATCTAACAAAGCTCTACCACCTTTAATACTTCCTGTAAAACCAACAGCTTTTACTTTTGGGTGAGTAACTAATTGTTGTCCCACTTCTATACCACTCGAATTTAAGTTAGAAAATACACCGTTTGGCATTTCTGTTTTTTCTGCTGCTTTAATTATGGCAGAAGCTATAAGTTCACCAGTACCAGCATGCATAGGATGTGATTTCACTATAACAGGACAGCCAGCTGCTAAAGCAGCTGCTGTATCTCCACCTGCTGTAGAATAAGCAAGAGGGAAATTACTAGCACCAAAAACTACTACAGGACCTAACGGAATATTCATTTTACGTAAATCTGATTTAGGGTTTGGTTCTCTATTAGGTATAGCAGTATCAATAGTAGCTTCTACCCATGAACCATCTTTAACCAAATCAGCAAATGAACGTAATTGAAATACAGTTCTTCCTCGCTCTCCTTTTGCGCGTCCTTCTGGTAAACCAGATTCAGAACAATAAGTTTGTATTAATTCATTGTCTAAGGCTAAAATTTCATCAGCAATAGCATTCAAAAACTCAGCTTTTCTTTTACCAGAAATAGTTCTATACTTTTTAAACGCTTTTGAGGCTAAATTGACAGCTTCATTAATTTCTTCTTGAGTTGCTTCAGAAAAGACGTGTTTATTTTCCTGATTTAATTCAGGGTTGAAAGTTTTATAAGTTTTGTTTCCTAAGGCTGATAATTGATTTCCTATATAGTTTTTTCCTGTAATCATATTTTAATGAGGTAGAGAGTTAATTAGTAAGTAGCTAAAGCTTTATAATCAGGTAGTGTTGGTCTGTTTTTTAATCCAGCTTCTATTACATTTAAAACATGTTCACGTTCCTCACCTATTAAAGGTAATCGTGGAGCTCGTACATTTTCAGTTCCAATACCTGTAGCTACTTCTGCTAACTTAATATTTTGTACTAATTTAGGATTTATATCTAATTCTAACAATGGTAAAAACCAACGATATATTTCTAATGCTTCTTGTATGCGGCCTGCTTTTTGCAATTCATAAATAGCCACAGTTTCTTTTGGGAAAGCACAAACCAAACCAGCAATCCAACCATCAGCACCCATCAATAAGCTTTCTAAAGCCAAAGTATCAACACCCGTCATTATTTTTAAACGATCTCCAAAACGGTTTTTAATTCTTGTAACGTTTGATATATCTCTGGTTGATTCTTTAACAGCTTCTATATTATCGCATTTCAAAAGCTCATCGAACATATCTAATGTAACTTCAATCTTATAATCTACAGGATTATTGTATACCATAATTGGTAGTGATGAATTGTTAGCTACTGCTTTAAAATATTCAACAGTTTCTCTATCTCCTGCTTTATAGCGCATAGGAGGAAGCATCATCAAACCTTTAGCACCATCTTCTTCCGCTTTTTGAGCAGCTTCAATAGCTCCTTTGGTAGTTTGTTCAGCAATATTTATTAAAACAGGAACTTGATTGTTAACTAAGTTAACGGTTGTTCTAGTTAGCGTTCTTTTTTCATCATCAGATAATGTACTGGCTTCCCCTAGAGTGCCTCCTAAAACAATTCCATGCACGCCTGCTTCCAATTGTGCTTTAATGTTTACTTCAAACATATTTAAGTCTAAAGTATCATCATTTGTAAACTTTGTAGTAACCGCTGGCATTACACCTTTCCAATTTATACTCATTGTAATATTGTTTTTTCATTACAAAGTTATGTGTAAGATAAAGAGAGTTTTGACTTGAAATTACCATATAGTAATACTATATTAGCTTATATAATGTATTTGTTTTATTATATTAATAGTATTTGCATATTTTTGAATAAGAATAGCAATTTATCAATGAAAGTTTTACCCTTTAAAATACCAAAAACTCAAAACATTGGACTAATTTATCAAGAAGATAGAGAGAAGTATTTTTATGATAAGTTCCATCAACATGAAGAAATTCAGTTATGTGTTATTGTAAAAGGAGAAGGAACGTTAATTGTAGGTGATACAATTAACAAATATTCATCGGGAGATGTTCTAGTTATAGGAAGTAACTTGCCACATGTTTTTAAAAGTGATGCTTCTGTTATAAAAGAATCTTTCATGATTTCATTATTCTTTACAAAGAGTTCTTTTGGGAAAGACTTTTTTTTATTGGATGACTTTAAAGAGTTAATCACTTTTTTTGAAAAATCAATATCAGGATTTAAACTTGTTGAAAATAGAAGTGAAGTGATGAAGATATTTTTAGGTTTACAAAAATCTACGAATCTTAATCGATTTATAGGGCTGCTTGAAGTTTTAAAAATAGTAGTAAACTCAAAAACAACTGAGCTGGCAAGTTTTGTATATCCAAGGAGATACACAGATAATGAAGGAAAGAGAATGCGTAATGTTATGGACTTTACAATGAATAATTTTGATAAAAATATTGATTTGTACGAGATTGCAGAAAAGGCTAATATGACCCCCAATGCTTTTTGTAGATATTTTAAACAACGAACAAATAAGACGTATTTTACTTTTTTGAATGAGTTACGTATAGAGAATGCTTGTAAGTTTTTAAATTCAGAAAACTCATTATCAATAAGTGAAATTGCCTATCAATGTGGTTTTAATAATTTATCTAATTTCAACAGAAAATTTAAAGAGATAAAAAAGATTAGTCCATCCAAGTATAGAAAAGATTCGGGTTTTAAGTAGTTAGATTGTTGTATTATAGCAAGAAAGCAAAATATTATCGAACTTTAAGTAACTGTTGATTATATTTGAGGGCTATTTATCTACTTTAAACTTAATGGGGAAAAGAATTACTTATTTATTATTTTTAGTATTGTCAATTACAGCTGAATTGTCTGCACAAGAAACATTACCTATTTATGCTGATTACTTATCTGATAATGTGTATTTATTACATCCAGCAGCTGCTGGTATAGGTGATTGTGGGAAAATACGATTAACAGCACGACAACAATGGTTAGGGGTAGATGATGCTCCTGCTTTGCAAACAGCGAGTTTTCACACAAAATTAGGTGAGTACTCAAATACTGGATTAGGAGTGATTCTCTTTAACGATAAAAATGGGTATCATTCACAAAAAGGAATTCAAGGTACTTATGCATATCACATTGATATGGGGAATGAAAACCTTTTTAATCAGTTATCTTTTGGATTGTCTTTCTCTGTAGTTCAGAATGAGAGAGACCAAAGAACCTTTGTAAATGATCCAGCTGTAAGTCAGGTTATAGAAAGTGATTTTTATTTTAATGCTGACTTTGGTATGGCATATCATAAAAATGGAATATCATCTTATTTTACAGTAAAAAACCTTTTTTTATCAGCAAAAAACAACTTAAATCCTGATTTTGAATCGTATAATCTTAGAAATTATATTCTAGGAGGAGGTTATTTCTTTGGAGATAAAGAAAAGCTACAATTCGAACCATCATTAATGTTTCAATATAAAGAACAAACTGAAGAAAAAATAGCTGACATAAACTTTAAAGTATATAAGACTTTAAATGAAACTCAGTTATGGGCTGCCTTATCTTATAGAAGAAGTTTTGATGGAAATGTTTTTGGAGACTCTCAATATATAACACCTATAGTAGGAGTTAATTACAAGAAATGGATGTTTGCGTACACTTATACACAACAAACAGGTGATGTGGTATTTTCAAATGGAGGCTTTCATCAATTATCTTTAGGAGTAAATTTATTCTGCATAAAGAGAAGAGCTGCAGCTTGTCCAAATATTAACGGAAGTTTTACCTACTAAAAATCTAAAAAATCAATTTTACAATTTTTATAATCTTTAAGAATGTTTTCTAAAACAGACTTATCCTTGTTTATATAGAATACATTTGATGATTTATTAGCGCTATCATTAACAAGGTTTCGTTGTGATAGTACATTTTTAACCTGTTTAGCAACAGCTTCACCTGAATCTATAATTTGAACATTATCAACAGTTATTTTTCGTATTTGAGGAAGTAAATATGGATAATGTGTGCAACCTAAAACAATATAGTCACATTTTTTTTCTAACATAGGATGTATGTATTTCTTAAGTAAATAAGTCATTTCTTCCGAATACATCTTGCCATTTTCAATTAATTCTACTAAACCTTCACCAACTTGTTCAACAATAGTAATTTCATCACTCAAATTAGACGTAGTTTTTTCAAATAAAGCACTGTTTAGTGTTCCTTTTGTGGCCAATATGCCAACAGTACCAGTTTTAGTTTTTAAAGAAGCAGGTTTTATAGCGGGTTCTATACCTATGAATGGAATATCATAATTAGCTCTCAATTGCTGAATAGCATTGGTTGTAGCAGTATTACAAGCAACTACAATAATTTTGGCACCTTTATCTATTAAGAATTCAGTGTTCTTTATAGATAAATCAACTATCTCTTGTGTTGATTTTTGGCCATAAGGAGCATTTTTACTATCAGATAGGTAAATAGTATCTTCATTGGGTAAAAGTTGGTGAATCTCTTTCCAAATAGAAGTTCCTCCTATACCAGAGTCAAAAATACCTATAGGGTGTTGTTTGCTTTTCATAAGTATAACAAAAATAAAAATCCTGCTGTTTTCAGCAGGATTTTTATATAAAATATTTTGTTATTTATTAGAAACCTAATTTAGCTTTTACTGCATCATAGATATCTTCTCCTTTTTCGTAAACGATTAACCCTTTACCAGGAGCAGCATCAAAAACATAGATAATTCCTTTTTCAGCAGCTACAGCCTTAATAGCATCTTCAGCTTTTTGTAAGATAGGAATAGTTTTCTCTTGATATTTCTTTTGCATTTCTTGACCTGCAGTTTGCTCAGCTTGACTAATTTTTAATCTGTCTTGTTGAACTTCAACAGCTCTTTTTTGGTTTACTTCTTGAGTTTGACTCTTACCTTCAGCTTCGTATTTTTTCATCTTAGCCTCTAGTTTTTTGTACATAGATTCAATGTCGTCACGGTAAGTTTTATTTAGCTTCTCTAACTCTGCTTTCATAGCTTTTGTTGCAGGCATTTCAGCTAATAATTTATCTGTGTTAATATGTGCAGTTTTTTGCGCATTTGCCACACCACCTAATCCAACAGTAAAAATTGCAACTAATAATAACGTTTTTAAATGTTTCATCTTTGTTTTAATTTAATTAATGTTCTTTATTCTTGATTTATTTGTTTTCTTCAGCTTCTTGTTCTTTTTTCTTTTTTGCTTCTTCTTGAGCTTTTAATAAGGCAGCCCTTTTTTCTTGTAATAATTTTCTTTTGTCTGCTCTTTCTTTTAAACGTTGTTGTCTTTTTTCTTCAATTAGTTTAATCTTAGCAAGTCTATCCTCTTCTTTCTTTTTACGAAGATCCTCTCTTTGTTGTATTTTTTCTTTTTGTTCATCACTTAAATTGTCATTTTTAAGTAATTCTTTTTTAGCTTCAATTTTATCTTTTTTAGCTTGTCTTTTCTGATCAATACTAATCATTTGTACAACAAGGTCGCTAATATCGTGTTTTTTGTTGGAATACAGCATAACCAATTCACTTGATTTGTCGAAAACAAAATCATATTGTTTTCGTGAAGCTATTGTTTGTACTGCATTGTATACTTGATCTTGTACAGGTTTAACTAATTGTTTTCTTAAGTTGTACATATCTCCATTAGGACCAAAGTATAAAGACTCTAGCCTTCTTAGAGATTCCTGTTTAATAGTTATATCTTCTTCACGTTCTTCAATTAATTCTTTTGTTAGAATTGCTTTTTCGTTAGAAAGATCTGTTTTTAAAACCTCAATAGCACGAGCTTCTTTGTCTAACTTTGTTTTCCATTTTTCAACTTTAGCATCTAATGCGTTTTGTGCATCTAAATATTCTGGAATATTTTGAAGAATATATTCCATGTCAATGTATGCAATACGTTGATTTTTTTGGGCAACAGTTATACTTGTAATAAGTAAAAGAACGAGTGATAAAATATTTTTTTTCATCTTGTATAATGTGTTTAGAAAAAACCGTGCCAAAACCCAGACACATTATAAATCTGTGGTTTTAGAACTGTCTTCCAATTATAAAATGCGTTTGCCAACCTGATTTTTCAGTTAAACCTGGTAACGGATCGAACCCATGTGCGAAATCGATACCTAATAAACCAAATGCAGGCATAAATATACGAACACCAACTCCTGCTGAACGTTTTAACTTAAACGGATTAAAAGTGCTAAAATTGTCATAAGAGTTACCTGCTTCTAAAAATCCTAAAGTATAAATAGATGCTGAAGGTTTATCTGTAATAGAATAACGTAACTCTAATTGAAATTTATTGTAAATTGAACCTCCGTCTAAAGAAGATATTCGGTTATTTTCATATCCTCTTAAACCAATTGTTTCACGACCATCTAATTGACCTTGAGCAATACCATCTCCACCAACAAAATACCTTTCAACAGGAGTTAATCCTAATTCGTTGTTATACTTTCCTAAGTATCCCATTTCAAAATTAGACATTAAAACTAATTTATTAGCTAGGGATGTATACCATTTTCCTTTAGCAGAAATCTTGTAGTATTCTAACCATTTATATTTATCTGCTAAATATGCTTGTCTTTGGTCTAATGTAGGGTTTTCTGGTTCTGTATAGTCTTTTCCATTAACTAAAGAGTAAGGAAAAGTAGCTTTAGCACGTAAAGTGAATTCTGAACCATAGGTAGGGAAAATTAAACTTGGACCAGCGGAGTTACGACTTAAGGCAACACTATAGGCTAAGTTGTTTAAATCTCCTTGACTAAGTATATCATTTGACGATCCTACACGATAACCGTACTTGTTAAGTCCGATTCTTTGATAACTAATGTTTTGAGAAAGGGTAAAGTAGTCATCAGGCCACTTTAGGCGCTTACCTAAACCTATAGAGGCTCCAATAATACTTAAACTTTCATCTTTAATTACATCATAAGTACTGTAATCGAAACGGTATTGGTTTGATAAGTATACAGAGAATGATAACGATTGAGGTGTTTTACCTCCTAACCAAGGCTCAGTAAAAGAGAAACTATAAGTGTTGTATGTTCTACTTGCTTGTAAACGTAAAGATAAACTTTGTCCATCTCCCATAGGTAATGGTTTGTAAGCTTCTTTATTAAATATGTTTCTAAAAGAGAAGTTGTTAAAAGAAAGACCTAAAGTACCAATGAAAGATCCTCCACCATATCCTCCTTGAAGCTCAATTTGACTTCCTCCTTTTTCAACTACTGAAAATTCGATATCAGCAGTTTTATTTTGATAATCAGGTTTTACATCAGGACTTACGTTAGTATCGAAGAACCCTAACTGTCCTATTTCTCGAATAGAACGAATAATGTTTTCACGACTAAATAAATCTCCTGGTTTTACACGTAGTTCTCTAAAGATTACATGATCATTTGTTTTTTCGTTACCTGCAATAGTTACTCTTTTAATTGTTGCAGGATCATCCTCTCTAATACGAACCTCAACAGTAATTGAGTCATTTTTTACTTTAGTTTCAATGGCGTTAATTTGAGAAAATAAATACCCATTATTGTGATATAAAGTTTGAATATCTTGAGAGTTAGGAGTTCCATCACCAGAAATACGTTCTTTTAATACTTTCCCGTTGTAAATATCTCCTTTTTCAATTCGTAATAAATTACTTAATTGCTCGTCAGTGTATTTTTTATTCCCAATAAAAAGAATTTCATCAAATCGGTATTGACGACCTTCTTCTAAATCAATTTCAATATTAATTGTATTATCATCATTCCACACAACTTTATCTGATAAGATACGAGCGTCTCTATATCCATTTTCACTATATTTTTCAAGAATGCTTTCTAAGTCAGTTTTATAGTCGTCTAGTATATATTTTGAAGCTTTCCAGAAACGTCCTAAAAGTTTACGTTTCGTGTTTTTCATCGCTTTGCGTAAAGTAGCATCGGACATGGCCTTATTTCCAGTAAAGTTGATGTTTTTAATTTTTACTCGGTCACCCTTGTCAATAAAAACAGCCATACTTACAGTATTTACATCAGAAGTATCTCTTTTAGTATCTAAAGAAACTTTTGTTTTAAGGAAACCTTTATCAGTGTATTTTTTCTTTATAAAATTTCGTGTGGTAACGATAAGGTTGTCAGTAACCATAGTTCCTTTTTTAAGATCTGTTTCCTTTTTTAGTTCTTTAGCTTTGGAATTGCTAATCCCAGAAAAGGTAACATCAGTTAATTGAGGTAATTCAGTTACGTCGAATTGTAGGTAAACAGTTTCGCCATCACGTTTAGATAGATATACATCTACTTCACTAAATTGTTTACTTTCATATAGCTTTTTAATGGCACTAGTAAGTTTATCTCCAGGTAGTTTAATAGCTTGCCCTTCTGTAAGTCCAGTATAAACTTTTACGGTTTGCTCACTAAATTTTTGTAAACCTGTTACAGTTATCCCTCCTAAAAAATACTCTTTTCCTTTTTCGTAGGAAACAATATTTGTAGCAGTGCTATCTTTAGGAGTTATGTCTTGTGCTTGAGTACTCACCGCAAAAAGGGTGATAAAAAATACTAGTAAATACGAATATTTATTCATTGGTTTCAATCTGTTCACTGGTTTTTCCAAATCTTCTTTCTCTATTTTGATAATCAATTATTGCATCATAAAGATGTTCTTTTCTGTAGTCAGGCCATAATACATCTGTAAAATACAATTCAGCATAAGCCATTTGCCAAAGTAAATAATTGCTTATTCTTTGTTCCCCACTCGTACGTATCATTAAATCAACGTCGGGCAAATTAAACGTATATAAATGATTATTTATAATTTTATCGTTAATTTTTTCAATTTCTATCTCGTTATTAACAACTTTTTTGGTTATGTTTTTGATAGCGTTAACAATTTCTTCCCTTGAACCATAGCTTAAAGCAAAGGTTAATGTAATTTTGGTGTTGTCTTTTGTAGCGTCGATAACATTAGCTAATACTTTTTGAGCATTTTTAGGCAAGCTAGTTAAATTACCAATGGCATTTATCTTTACGTTTTTGCGTTGAAATTCAGGAAGTTCTTTTTTTAAGGTAGTAACCAAGAGGCTCATTAAAGCATCTACTTCTAGTTTTGGTCGATTCCAGTTTTCAGTTGAAAAAGCATAAAGAGTTAAGTATCCTACTCCTAATTCTGAGGCAGTATCTGCAGTTTCTCTAATAGCTGTTAATGCATTTCGATGACCAAAAACACGTTGCATTCCTTTACTTTTTGCCCATCTACCATTGCCATCCATAATAATAGCAATGTGATTAGGTACATTTTGTAAATCAATGCGATGTAGTTTTTCTTTCATATAATTAGTCTGCTATTCCGCCAAAACAAGGTGGTCTTCCGAAGGTGTAAACAATAGAAATTCCTGAAAAAGTATACCAGTCATTTCCATTTCCACCAAAGTCTAGTGAGTTTATTTTATCTGTTGTGTAATCTAAATCATCTTCAAATGTAAAACGTATACCAGTTTCAAAAGCAATAGCAAAATTGTCTGCTAATCTTCCTTTTAAACCAATACCCACAGGTAAAGTATATGAGAATTTATTTTTTAATGAAATAGTATTGTTTGAGATTTGAGAGTCTGGGCTTTTATAGTTAAAAGCTGCGATTTCAGCTAAAATATAAGGGGTGAAAGTGGTTCTGTAATCACTAATGTTATAATCGAAAAAGTTAAATTCTACACCAGCAGCAAATTCATGTACGTTATTTGAAAAGCTGTATCCTCTGTTTTGACGAGAAGGATTACTAGCGTCTGCATCATCACCAGAAACAGGAATATATGTATATGTACCTCTTAAAGCAATTCTAGGATTTAAATTGTACTTATAAATAATACCCCCCGCGAATTTATTTGGGTATATATAGTTTGTGCTTCCTATATCTCCCACATAATTAGAGCCACCGGCAAATATTCCGATTTCATGAATTTGTGATTGTAAAGGTGCAACTAAACAAACAAATAATATTGATAAAATAAGTCCTCTCATTGTAAAATAGCGTGCAAATATAGGGAATTGAATTTGCTTTAAAAAGTTAATAATCCGTCTTTTTGATTAACTTTTTTTTTGTGAATTTATTGTAATTGTATAAGTTATAAAGCTTCATTTCTTGTGTCTTCTCCCCATAAAAGTTTACCGCGTAAGGTTTTTAAATGGGATTGGTTTTTAGGTAAAATGCTTTTTATGGTAAATGAGGCTTTTTTAATTTTGATCTTGGTTTCTTGTGAAACCGTTGCAATACGTGAGTCTAAAGAGATTAAAAAATCTTTTTCACGGGCGCTTACTTCAAGGTGTATTTCAGTGTCATCAGGGATAACCATCGGACGAGCATTCAAGTTATGTGGTGCAATAGGAGTAATAACAAAGCTTTTTGAGTTTGGTAAAATTACAGGGCCATCGCAACTTAATGAATATCCTGTTGAACCCGTTGGTGTTGCTATGATTAATCCATCTGCCCAATAATTGGTTAAATATTCTTGATTTAAAAAAGTTTTAATTCCTATCATCGAAGTAGTGTTTCTTCTTGCAATAGTTACTTCATTTAAAGCAAAGTTGAGTTCAGAAAAATCTTCGGTATTAGGAAATGTTTCTATTTGTAATAAAGAACGTTCTTGAAGAGTGTATTCTTTTTTAAGTACTAAGTTAATAGCTTCTTCAATTTGATCTTTTTGAATGGTTGCTAAGAAACCTAAACGCCCAGTATTAATCCCCATTATAGGAATATTTAAGTCACGTATATAGGTAACGGCTCTTAAAATAGTACCATCTCCTCCAATAGTGAACATTACATCAAAAGTATTTGATAAATCATTAAAATGTGTATAGGTAGGGTACTTTTTGTTTAGTGAATCATTTTCAACAAATAAATCGTAAAACTGTTGCTCAAAAAAGGCAACGATGTTGTGTTTCTCTAAAACATCTAAAAGAATTTTAACTTCTTTTTCTGCTAGTGTAGTATAAGCTTGTCCGTAAATAGCTACTTTTTTCACTTGTAAAATATTTTTTTAGAAATTACATATCTAGATATTTTCTTAAATAGGCAGCTCTATCTTTAAGCTCTTCTAGATAAAAATCGTCTTCATGTTGTGTGATAACGTTGTAGTCGTATCGGCGAAACGTTTGAATAATTTCATTAATTTCTTCAGAAACAATTCTAAGGGTAACTTCTATATTGTCTATGTTTTCAGATGAAATATAAGCCCCTAAGAGTTTTCCGTTATTGGTTTCTACAATTTGAGTTATTTGACTCATAGAATAGTCACTCTTAGGTTTGTCTATTATTAAAGTTTGACTTTCATTATGTATAAAAGGGCTGTTGGCAAAAGCATCTAAAATATCACTTAGTTCATAATACCCAACATAGTTCAAGTTTTTATCTAAAACAGGGATTAAATTAGAGTCGTTATCCGCAAACAAAGCGATTAAATCAAGTAACGTAGCTTTTTCATTCGTGTAAAAGTGATCAAACATGTAAGTGTACTCGTTAAGTGTACGGTTTTTATTTTCAATAGTTTGAATATCACTTTCAGGTAAACAACCAATTAACTTACCATCTTCCACAACTGGAATATGTGTTATAGGTAAGTCTTTACATACTTGTTGAGCACTTTTTACAGAGCTGTTTAATGTAAGTGCTTTAATCTCTTTTAGTATAAAATCATTGATTTTCATTACTACGAATATAGTTTAAAATGTTGGAATGCGTTACCTTTGTGGTCTAATTTTACAACATGACAAAATTAAGTGTTAATATTAATAAAATAGCTACACTTCGTAATTCTAGAGGAGGAAATGTGCCAGATTTATTGAAAGTAGCAACCGATATTCAGGAGTTCGGAGCTGAAGGAATTACCATACACCCAAGACCCGATGAGCGTCATATTCGTTATCAAGATGCATACGATTTAAAACCGTTGGTTACTACTGAATATAATATCGAAGGAAACCCTATTGATAAGTTTATGCAAATGGTGTTAGAGATAAAGCCAACGCAAGTAACTTTGGTTCCTGATGGTGTAGATCAGCTTACATCAAATGCTGGCTGGGATACGATAGTGCATCAATCTTATTTACAAGAAGTAATTGCTGAGTTTAAAAATGCTGGAATTCGCACATCTATTTTTATTGATACAGATTTAAAATTGATTGAAGCTGCAGCGAAAACAGGAGCCGATAGAGTTGAGTTATACACTGAGGAATTTGCTGTTCAATATGAAAAAGGCAATACAAATGGTGTAAAACCATATACAGAAGCAGCTATTTTAGCACACGAATTAGGTTTAGGGGTTAATGCAGGACATGATTTAAGTTTAGATAATATCCAATTTTTTAAACAAAACATTCCTCATTTGGCAGAAGTATCAATTGGGCATGCGTTAATTTCTGAAAGTTTGTATTTAGGTTTACAAAATGTTGTAAATATGTATTTACATCGTTTACAATAAGTATGGAGGTATTACATTCTAAAATAATTGGAGAAGGAAAACCGTTGTTGATTTTACACGGATACTTTGGTATGGGAGATAATTGGAAATCACATGCCAATAAATTTGCAGAAGACGGTTATGAAGTACATTTGATAGATCAACGAAATCACGGACGTAGTTTTCAAACCGAAGCTTTTGATTATGAGTTGATGGTAGGTGATTTATACAATTACATTCAGTATCATAATCTAGAAAAAGTAGATTTGTTAGGGCATTCCATGGGAGGAAAAACAGTAATGTTATTTGCTACAGAATATCCAGAATTGGTTAACAAGTTAATTGTTGCCGATATTTCTCCGAGAATGTATCCACCACATCATCATGATATTTTAGCTGCATTAAATTCAATAGATTTCAATATTCAAAACTCTCGAACATTAGTCGATGAAAAATTAGCTGAATTGATTTCAGAAGTAGGAATTCGTCAATTTTTGTTGAAAAATGTTTATAGAAAAACAAAAGACAAACTAGCTTTTCGTTTCAATTTAAAATCATTAACAGAAAACAATAATGAGGTTGGTGTTGCGTTACCTTCATTCACAATTTTTGAAGGTGAAACACTGTTTTTAAGAGGAGCAAACTCAGGATATATTTCGAAAGAAGATGAACCTTTAATACATGCACACTTTCCAAATTCAGAAATTAAAACGATAGCAAATGCAGGGCATTGGTTGCATGCAGAAAACCCAACAGATTTTTATAAAGAAGCAATTCAGTTTCTTGTTAAATAATTATTGTTCAGTTAAGTTTTCTAAAGCATAATACAATCTGTTTTGCGCATTGTCTTGTGAACCAAAAATAGAACGATAAACTTCACCTTTTGAGGTTAGTAATATCCATTGTGGAGTTCCTTCCGAATTAAAAAAATCGTACATTTTATGATCTTTATCAATGTAAATAGGGAAAGGAAGCTCCTTGATGGTGAAAATACTTAGGATATCTTCTTTAGAAACATCGTTACTCGTAAAGTTACTATGAATACCTATGATTTCAATGTTTTTGTAGTCTTGCTTAAACTGATAAGCAAGTGGTATGGCTCTACCAGTGCACCCTAAGCAAGCATTGTTATAAAACAAAAGAAGAATGGGTTTGTTAGGGTATTTCTCTAATAAATCTACTTCGTTGTTTTCAAAATCAGTAACTTTTATAGAAGTGATAATGTTGCTAGTATCCATGAGGTAAAGTTTTAGCAAAAATATTTAAAAAAGAGATAAGTTTAGAGAAGACTACAAGCTAAAAAAATAGCTTGTAGTTTAGTTATTGTAAGTTTTTACCTAAAGTATATGTTTTTTCTAGCCATTTATTTCGCTGCTCAGGAGTTGAGCTCTTAATTACTGATAAAAAAGTGGTTTTTACAGGTGTAATGCCGCAAAACTCCAAGGTTCCTTTTTTAAATTGTCTAATAGCAGGTCTTTTCATAAAAAGATAATCATACCAACCAGGGGTGTCTGAAGTTATAATGAGTCGAGAGGTTTTGCCTTTTAAAAGTTTTTCAGGAAAAGGTTTTCCTTTAACGGGTTGAAAAGTAATTCCAGGTAAAAAAGTTCTGTCAATAAAACCTTTCATCATTGCAGGATAGCCTGCCCACCAAACAGGAAAGACCCAAACAATATGATCTGCTTTTTTAATTTTAGATAAAGCTTCTTGCAAATCAGGTTCAAGTTCAGTTCTTTTTCGGTAACCGAATTTAAGATTCGGATTAAAGTTTAAGTCAGTAATAGTAATTTCTTCAATAGTAGCATCGGTTTCCAAAGCACCTTTTTTGTAGGAAGCTGCTAGTGCGTGGTTAAAACTTTCTTTGTCTGGGTGTCCGTTTATTAATAAAATATGCTTCATAATATGTTTGTGATTATAAAGCAAAGTACGGTTGGTTTTACAAGCTTAAAAAGGACAATTGTCTAATAAAAAACCGATTTTCTAATTCGGCTCAAATGTCGTTGAGTGATTCCTAAGTAAGAAGCAAGGTATTGTAGTGGTATGGTTTGTAAATAGCTAGGGTGTGTTTCTAATAGTTTTTTATAACGATTTTCAGCACTTTCATTTTGTAACACAAAAATTCTGTTTTCAAGATTTATATATTCTTGCTCAGCAAATGTTTTAAAAAGACGTAACCAATTAGTGCTTGAATTTTCTAAGGCTGCAAATTGTTCTTTGGTAATGCTGTATAGTTCTGCATCGGTTAATGCTTGAATATTCTCGTTAGTTTTTGTTTGAGAGATAAAAGATGAATATGCAGTAACAAATGAGTTTTCTGATAACAAACAATAGGTAGCTTCTTTTTCGTCAGACGAATGATAAAACGACCTGAAAATACCTGAAGCTATAAAAGCTACTTCTTTGCAAGTGTTTCCTTCTTGTATAAAAAAATCACCTTTGTTAAGTTTTTTATACCTGACTAACTTTACAAAATTGTCTATTTCTTCTTCAGTAAGAATGTTATATGAGGCTAAGTGTTTTTTGAGCATTTAAAAGATTGGTTATGAATAAAGCGAAATTAAATAAATCTCTCAAAAACTAAAATAAAGTTTTTAAACCTGCCAAAACTGCAGGTTTTTGCTTTTGGTATGGTTGTGGTAAAGTGTAGGAAGTGTTACGAATTAATAGTTTCAGTTAAAAATGAGTAAATTTATAATTCATAACCAATTAAATTAAAAAGAAAAATGAAAACATTTTTAAAAGTATTGTTAACAGCATTGGTGGTAATTGTATTGGCAAATATTTTACCAGGAGTAACCGTAGCAAGCTATACAACTGCAGTAATTGTAGCGGTAGTAATTGCGTTGTTAAATTTATTTGTGCGTCCGTTGCTAGTGTTTTTCACACTGCCAGCAACCATCGTTACACTAGGATTATTCTTGTTTGTAATTAATGCAGTAATTATATTATTGGCAGATAAACTAGTGTCAGGATTTGCAGTTAGCGGATTTTTTACAGCGCTTTTGTTCAGTGTATTACTGTCAATTTTTAGATCGTTAATGTTTTCGCTATTAAAAGAAGGAGACGAATAAGTAACCTAACACAGTAAAAACTAGAAAATAAGGGTGGTGAAAAAGTAGATATTTTTATATTTAAAAGTATTGGTTATCAATAAATAAAGTAGTAATTTTGCACCCGATTTTTTAAGAAACAGATTTTTAAGATGAATATAACAAAAGAAAACGTAGATGCATTAAATGCAGTTGTAAAAGTTGATATTGTTGCAGAAGATTATCAAGATAAAGTAACAAAAGTATTAAACGATTACCGTAAAACAGCTAACATTCCTGGATTCAGAAAAGGTAATGTACCAATGGGAATGGTAAAGAAGCAATACGGAAAATCAGTAATGATTGATGAGGTAAACAAGCTTTTACAAGAGTCGTTAAACAAATTCTTAGTTGAAGAGAAGTTAGATATCTTAGGTAACCCATTACCAAGAGTTCAAGAAGATTTCAATTGGGATGCTGATAAATTCTCTTTTGAATTCGAATTAGGATTAGCTCCTGAGTTCGACGTAAACTTACAACCAAAAGACAAAGTAACTCAATATAACATCATTGCTACAGACGAGTTAATCGAGAAAGAAGTTGAAAACATTCAAACTCGTTACGGTAAAATGTCTGCTAAAGACGAAGCTACAGAAGAAACTAACGTTACTGGTACTTTCGTAAACGAAGAGAAAGAAATCAACAAAAAATCTACAATTTCTGTAAAAGATATTAAAGGAAAAACAAACTTAAAAAAGTTTGTAGGTGCTAAAGTTGGAGACGTTTTAGAATTAAAAACTAAAAACTTATTTGAAGACGAGCACAAGTTACAAGGAGCTTTAGGTGTATCTCATGATGAGGTTCACGATTTAGACATTCCTGTAACATTTACTATTGAAGAAATTACTGAAATAGAGCCAGCAGAATTAGATCAAGAGTTATTTGACAAGTTATTTGCTGACGGAAGTGTAAAAACTGTAACTGAATTAAAAGACAAAATTAAAGAAGACGCAGAAAAGCAATTCCAACAACAAGCAGATCAACAATTGTTAAATGCAATTACAGAGAACTTAGTAGAGAATACTAAATTTGATTTACCAGTTGAATTCTTACAAAAGTGGTTACAAACTGCTGGAGAAAAAGAATTAACTGCTGAAGAAGCTGTTGAAGAATACAACAAGTCAGAAAAAGGATTACGTTACCAATTAATCGAAGGAAAGATTATGAAAGATAACGATATCAAATTAGACTATGCTGAATTAGTAGACTACGCTAAAGGGTTTATTAGAGCTCAAATGGCGCAGTTTGGTAACATGAATCCAGAAGAAAAGGAATTAGAGGATATCGCAGGAAGAATCTTACAAAATCAAGACGAAGCTCGTCGTTTACAAGAGCAATTAATTTCTCAGAAATTATTAGCTTTTTATAAAGAAAACATGAGTTTTGATACTAAAGAAGTTTCTTTTGAAGATTTCATTAAAGAAGTATACAAATAACAGTTTATAACTGATGTAATAAGAAAAACCTGAATCTACATTCAGGTTTTTTTAGCCATAAACTGTAACAAAATACTAACGAAATTGTTCTTATATTTACATCATTATAACCTAAAAACATTTTAAATGGATTACGGAAAAGAGTTCGAAAAATACGCAACTAAGCACCACGGAATAAATAGTAACTACTACGGGAAAATAACAAGTAGCTTAACTCCATACATTATGGAAGAGCGTCAGATGAACATCACGCAAATGGATGTTTTCTCTCGTTTAATGATGGATAGAATTATCTTCTTAGGTACAGGAATTAACGATCAAGTAGCTAATGTAATTCAAGCACAATTGTTATTCTTAGAAAGTGTAGATGCTAATAAAGATATTTCAATTTATATTAATTCACCAGGTGGTGGAGTGTATGCAGGTTTAGGTATTTACGATACAATGCAATTTATTAAGCCAGATGTAGCAACTATTTGTACAGGTATGGCCGCTTCTATGGGAGCAGTATTAATGTGTGCAGGAGAAAAAGGAAAGCGTTCAGCATTACCGCATTCTCGTATCATGATTCACCAACCATTAGGAGGTGCGCAAGGACAAGCATCTGATATTGAAATTACAGCTCGTGAAATTTTAAAATTAAAAGATGAGTTGTATGAAATTATCGCAAAACACTCAGGTCAAACTGTAGAAAAAGTAAACCAAGATTCTGATAGAGATTATTGGATGAAAGCTGATGAAGCGAAAGCTTACGGTATGGTTGACGAAATTTTAACTAGAAAATAAATTAACAACTAATAGCTTTGGCTATTAGCAATAAGCTGATAAGATGTCGAAAGAAGAAAATTTACAATGTTCCTTTTGTGGTCGTAAAAAACCTGAAACCGATTTATTAATTGCAGGTTTAGATGCTCATATATGTGATAAATGTATAGAGCAGGCTCACGGAATTGTAGAGGAGGAAATAGCAGAACTTAAAACAAGTGATTTATCAAAAGACTTAACTTTAAAAAAGCCTAAAGAAATTAAAGCTTTTTTAGATGAGTATATTATTGGTCAAGATGAAACCAAAAAAGCAATGTCTGTAGCAGTATACAATCACTACAAAAGATTATTGCAAACTAGAGGAGATGAAGACGAAGTAGAAATTGAAAAGTCTAATATTGTTTTAGTTGGTGAAACGGGTACAGGTAAAACATTAGTAGCACGTACTATTGCAAAAATGTTAAACGTGCCATTTTCTATTGTAGATGCTACTGTTTTAACACAAGCAGGTTATGTAGGGGAAGATGTTGAGAGTATTTTGAGTCGTTTGTTACAAGCAGCTGATTATGATGTTGAAAAAGCAGAAAGAGGTATTGTGTTTATTGATGAAATAGACAAGATTGCTCGTAAGGGCGATAATCCGTCTATTACACGTGATGTTTCTGGTGAAGGAGTGCAACAAGCATTATTGAAGTTGTTAGAAGGAGCGGTGGTAAATGTAGCTCCTAAAGGAGGAAGAAAACATCCAGAACAAAAGTTTATTGAAGTAAATACCAAAGATATTTTATTTATTGCAGGAGGAGCTTTTTCTGGAATTGATAGAATTATAAGCAAGCGTTTAAACATGCAAGCTGTAGGATATAGTGCTTCAGTTGAAGAAGATAAAATAGATCAAGATAACTTATTGCAATACATTACTCCTTTAGATTTAAAATCTTTTGGTTTAATACCTGAAATCATTGGTCGTTTACCTGTATTAAGTTACATGAATCCGTTAGATGCTCAAACATTAAGAGCTATTTTAACTGAGCCTAAAAATTCAATAGTAAAGCAATACACTAAATTGTTTGCTATGGATGAGGTTGAGTTTGCAATGACCGAAGAAGCATTACAGTTTATTGTTAATAAGGCAGTAGAGTATAAGTTAGGGGCACGTGGTTTACGTTCTTTATGTGAAGCAATTTTAACTGATGCAATGTTCGAGATACCAAGTTCTGATGAAAAAGAATTTAGTGTAACTAAAGAATATGCTGAAGCAAAATTAACTAAATCAGCATTAAAAAAATTAAAAGCAGCTTCATAAGCAAAAAACATACTAATAAAAAAAGCCATCAAATTCTTGATGGCTTTTTTTATGCTTTTTAATAAAGTAACTATTCTGTTTTGTGAAGTTTACTATGTTGTTCTATCCACTCGGTAATTTCTTCACCTTTAATGTCGTATTTATACATTAAATCTTCTTTAACCTTTTTAAGGTGAGCTTTGTCTAATACATTTTTTTCATATTCAGAAACAACCAACTGTATAAAGCTTTCTGCATATTTTTTTACAGGTTTTTCAGCTGTTTTAGGTTTTTCTATAACTTTTTTAGTAGTTTTTTTCTGTTCTATAACCATAGTGTTTGTATCTGCTACCTCACCACTGCTAGTAGCATAGGTTGTTTTGTCGTCTTTATACCAACCTGCAGGAATATTAGATAATTGAGCTTCACTAACAACAATAGTTTTAATATTGTTACCAGTAACGTCCATATTTATAAGATTAGGACAGTTAGATACATCTAACGTAGTTAATTTGTTATAGCTAGCATATAAGCTTTCAAGATTAGAGTTTTTACCAAGAATTAACGAACTCATATTGTTGCTATCACAACTTATGTAAGTTAAATTAGGATTGTTACTAACATCTAAACGCTCAATTTTATTTTGAGTACAGTTTAAAAAACTTATAGAAGAACTTTGAGATAAATCTATTTTAGTAATTTCGTTATCGTAACAATCTAAACGTTTTAAGTTAGGAAAGCTCTCCAAACCAGTTAAGTTTTTAATTTTTGAATATACATTAGGTAAATCCTTATTTGTAACAGGATTGTCAATGTTTAAGTTAGTAACATACTCAGCATCACTAATGGTAATACTTCCGTTTAAACCGTTAGAGTCAATTTTTAAATCAACCAAACATTCTTCTAAACCGATGTCAGGAATTCGAATAGTTTCTTGTGAAAATGTATTGTAAGATAAAAGTAATGCTAAACTAAAGGGGATAATTGTTTTCATTAATAAGGGGGAATTTTTTGTCAAAATTATATATTTATATGTTTTTAGCAAATTTAATTTAAGAAGAGTTGTCTTATCTATATATTTGTTTGCTCTATTTTATAGTGTATGATAACCCAACAAACCATTGATAAAGTTTTTGAAACCGCCCGAGTAGAAGAGGTGATAGGAGAGTTTGTGCAGTTAAAAAAAGCAGGAAGTAACTTTAAAGGGTTAAGTCCGTTTACTGATGAACGCACCCCATCTTTTATGGTGTCGCCTGTAAAACAAATTTGGAAAGACTTTAGTACAGGTAAAGGAGGGAATGCCATTTCTTTTTTAATGGAACATGAGCATTATACCTATCCTGAAGCTATACGTTGGTTGGCAAATAAATACAATATTGAAATTGAAGAAACCGAGCAATCTGATGAACAAAAAGAGCAGATGAACGAACGAGAAAGTATGTTTTTGGTATCAAAATTTGCCAAAGATTACTTTCACGATGTGTTAATGAATACACAAAATGGTAGAGCTATAGGGCTGTCGTATTTTAAAGAACGTGGTTTTAGAGAAGATACCATAGAAAAATTCGACTTAGGATATTGTAAAGATGAGTGGGATAACTTTACCAAAGCTGCTTTAGATAAAGGTTTCGATTTAAAATATTTAAAATCTACTGGATTAACTATTGTTAAAGAAGGTGGAGCAGAAGATAGAAAATTTGACCGATTTAAAGGACGTGTGATGTTCCCAATCCATAGTATGTCGGGACGAATTTTAGGTTTTGGAGGAAGGATTCTTACGAACGATAAAAAAGCAGCAAAATACCTGAATTCACCAGAGAGTGAAATTTATCATAAGAGTAAAATTCTTTACGGATTATATCAAGCTAAAAAAGAAATTGCTAAAGAAGATAATTGTTTTTTAGTGGAAGGATATACCGATGTAATTTCATTCCACCAATCAGGAATAGAAAATGTAGTAGCTTCATCAGGTACAGCATTAACTCCCGATCAAATTCGATTGGTAAACCGATTAACTAAAAATATTACAGTACTTTTTGATGGAGATGCAGCGGGAATCAGAGCATCACTTCGTGGAATTGATTTAATTCTAGAGCAAGGAATGAATGTGAAAGTGGTTACTTTTCCGGAAGGAGAAGATCCTGATAGCTTTGCAAAAGCACATTCTAATGCTGAATTAAAAGAGTATTTAACACAAAAGTCTCAAGATTTTATAGAGTTCAAAGTTTCTTTATTAATGAAAGAAGCGGCGAATGATCCTGTAAAAAAAGCAGGTTTAATTCGCGATATTGTAACGAGTATTTCTAAGATTCCTGACGGAATTCAAAGAGAGGTTTATGTACAAGAGTGTGCTCGTATTATGGATATTTCTGAGCAAGTTTTATTTAGTGAATTGGCTCAATTATTAAAAAAAGGAGCTGTAGCGGTAAAGAAAACTAATTTAGGACAGGATCCTAGTCAACCACCTCCTGAGTATATGTATGAACAAGATCAACCTGTAATGGGACTTGTAAAAGGAGGTAAAGGAAAGTTACAGCAAAGTATCGATCAGCTAAATATTCTAGAAAAAGAAATTATAAGAATTTTGCTGTTATATGGGAATGAAATTGTTGATTTTGTCAACTGGGTAGATGCAGTAGATGAAAGAGGGCGACCTGTACTGGAAAAAGAAGAATATCAAAATACTGTTTCTAACGAGTTGTATTTGAATTTGCAAGAAGACGAAATAGAATTTACCAATGAAATTTTTAGATTAACTTATTTTGAATTAATTCATCAATTAAATCAAGATGAAAAAATAAGTGTAGATTATTTGGTTATGCATGAAAATCCTCAAATATCAAGTTTGGTAACCAATATTTTGATGGATGAGGAAAAATATAACTTAAGTGATTGGGAGCGTAAAGAGGTTTTTGTAACTGAAACGATAAAAATCCTTCCTAAACTAGTTACAGATGCAGTTTTAAATTTACGTAGGGTTTTAATTGAAGAAAAAATAAAGGAGATAATGCATGAAAGTAAAGAACAAAGTGTAACTCCTGATCTGGAAGAAATAGCTAATTATACAGGGTTAAAAAAACGACTTTTTGAAAAATTAAACCGCGTTATTTAAGATTAAGAAATTGCTAAAAGATTAGAATTTTAAGGTTCTTAACATTTTTTTTGTAAATTTACTTGCGAAAAGAACAAGAAATAAAAAAAAATGAGAAAGTTACTGCAAATTCTAGAGTTGCTAAGGTTGCTTATTATACTGCCTTTCAATATATCAAATGGACAAAAAAAACACGCTTATCAAAAGATTAAGCGGCAAATGATGTCTGTTAATCTACTTTAATTCTTCAGGGATTTCACAAATAGGAATTGGAACCATTTTATGTTGATTAATTCGGTTAAGACGCGTGTATATTTTATATACATCTAACTCTCTACCTGAAAAATCATCAACTGTTTTTCCTGCATTTTGCATTTTCATAGCCCATTCCAATTCATCATAAGAAGCTCCAATCTGGTCTTCATCAGTTCTGCTGTCGCCAAATAAACCATCAGTTGGTTGTGCTTTTTGAATAGAAGCAGGTACACCTAAATAAGCTGCCAATTCATATACTTCTGATTTTACCAAATCAGCAATTGGACTTAAATCAACCCCACCGTCACCGTATTTAGTAAAAAATCCTACACCAAAATCTTCTACTTTATTTCCTGTTCCAGCTACTAAAAAACCGTGTAAACCAGCGAAATAATATAGAGTGGTCATTCGTAAACGAGCACGAGTATTGGCTAAAGCTAAATCAACTTTAGGGGAAGATTCAATTTGAGGAACTACAGTCTTAAAATCTTCAAATGTAGAGGTTAGGTTTACCTCCATTTCACTCACGTTTGTGTAACGTTCACGTAATTGCTTAATGTGTTCATTTCCTCTGCTTACTTGACTTTCAGCTTGGTGAATTGGTAGTTCTACACATAAAGTAGGTAAGCCAGTTTTAGCACATAAAGTTGAGGTAACAGCACTATCAATTCCACCAGAAATGCCAACAACAAAGCCATTTACTTTAGCATTTGTAGCATATTCTTTCAACCAGTTTATGATGTGTTCTGCAACTTTAGGAGTGTTCATTTTTGAGATATTTTAAGAGTTTATCAGTTACGGATAAAAACTAATTTAGTAATTTCGACGTTATAATTTAGAATGTAAATATACTAAAGTTCATGAGAAAAATTTTAGCGTTGGTTACCTTAATTCTGATAGGGTTTTCATGTAAAAATGAAGAAAGTAATAAATTAAGTGTTGATGTGTCGAATATTGAAGCTAATGTAGAAATAGAGCGTTTCGATATCGATTTTTACAATACAAAACCTAGTGAACTTTCTAAGACAAAAGAAAAATATCCGATGTTTTTTCCTTCGCAACCAGATAGTGTTTGGGTTAATAAAATAAATAATAAAGATGAACAAGAACTGTTTGCTGAAACACAAAAAGTTTTTTCTGAAATCAATAAAGAAAAAGAAGAATTAACATCATTGTTCAAACATGTAAAATATTACAATCCGAAGTTTGTGAGCCCAAAAGTAATTACCATGTTAACAAATATTGATTACAACAATCGAATAGTATATACTGACAGTTTATTGTTGATTTCTTTAGATTCTTACTTAGGAAAAGAACATGAGTTTTATAATGATTATCCAGCTTATGTAAAACAAAATAATACCAAAGAACACATCGTAGTAGATGTAGCTAAAGCTATTGTAGGTAAGCAAATGTTACCTAGTATGGCTAGGAGTTTTATTGATAAAATGATTTTTAGAGGAAAGAAAATGTATTTACTTGATGCTTATTTACCAAATACATTAGATGCCTTAAAAATTGGTTACTCACAAATAAAATTAGATTGGGCAGAGAGGAATGAAGAACAAATATGGATGTATTTTGTAGAAAAAGATTTGTTGTACAGTACAAGTAAAGATGTTGATAAACGCTTTTTAGATTTAGCTCCTTTTTCTAAGTTTTATATGGAAGAAGATAGTCAATCACCAGGAAGAATAGGAGAGTGGATTGGTTGGCAAATCGTACGTTCGTATATGCAAAAGAATGATGTATCTTTGCATCAATTATTACAAACAAGTGAAGATGAAATCTTCAAAAAATCAGGATACAAACCAAAGAGATAATGGCGGTTAAACATACATCAAAAATCACATTTAAAGTAGGATTAGACGATAATAGAATTCCAGAAGAAATTACTTGGAACGCAGAAGATGGAGGTATAAAAGACGAAGCTTCAAAAGCAATTATGCTATCTGTTTGGGATCATAAACAAAAAGATACGTTACGTATGGATTTATGGACTAAAGATATGCCTGTAGATGAAATGAAGCAGTTTTTTCATCAAACCTTAGTGTCTATGGCAAACTCTTTTGAAAGAGCTACAAACGATGAAAAAATGAGTGCAACCATGCGTGATTTTTGTGACTACTTTGCTGAAAAATTAGAATTAATTCAGAAATAAAAAAAGCAGCTTTTAAAGCTGCTTTTTTTATGCATTGTAGTTTTTTATCCTATTAATGATGGTTTCGTAATCTTCAAGGTTATTAACAAAATCTAAATCAGAAACGTCAACAATTAGAATGTTTAAATCAGGTTGTGTTTTGATAAAGTTGCTATACCCATCATGGATTTTTTGTAAATAACTCGCTTCTATATTTTGCTCGTAATCACGCCCACGCTTTTTAATATTTTCTAGTAAGCGTTCTGTGTTTTGATATAAGTATACGTACAAATCAGGCTTTGTGATTTCTTTATACATTAAATCAAACATTTTTCTATACAACTTATATTCATCACTATGCAAAGTAACCTGTGCAAAAATGAGCGATTTAAAAATATAATAATCAGAAACAATAAAGTTTTTAAACAAATCAAATTGCGCTAAATCATCAGAAAGTTGTTGGTATCTATCTGCTAAGAAACTCATTTCTAAAGGAAAAGCAAAACGTTCATTGTCGTTATAAAACTTTGGTAAAAACGGATTATCAGCAAAACGTTCTAACACAATTTTAGCGTTAAATTCATCAGACATCATATTGGCTAATGATGTTTTACCAGCACCAATATTTCCTTCTATAGCAATGTAGTTATACTTTTCAGTAATAGGAATTGGTCGCTCAAGCTTCATGTCTAGCTTTGTGATTTCCGAAGTGTCAGAACAATTTTCTAAACAGATATATAAATGTTTTTTCTCTATTGGGTGAATGACATTACGAGCAATTTCAACCAAAGGAACTAAGGCAAATTTACGCTCTAACATTCTAGGATGCGGAACTATTAAAGTTTTTGAAAAGATAATTTCATCATCAAATAATAAAATATCTAAATCAATCAATCTATCAGAATATCCATCAGTGTCTTTTCTTGTTCTCCCTAATTCTTTTTCAATAGAAAGAAGTCTTAAAATTAATTGTTCAGGTGGTAAATACGTTGAAACCTTTATACAAGTATTATAAAAATTGTTACTGTTAAAACCCCAAGAAGCTGTTTCGTATACAGAAGCTACTTTTAAAACCGCACCAATTTTATCCGCAATTAAATTAATTGCTTGTTGAATGTTTGTAAGCTTGTCCCCTTGATTGGTTCCTATAGAAATGTATGTGATTCGTTGTATTTTCATGAGTAGAATGCAAAGAAAAATAAAACTTAAATAAGAAGTGCTAAAAAAATGGCTTTTTATTTAAATATTTTTTTCAAAAAAAGGTAGGGTGTTTTTGTGTTTAACTGTTTTATTATTGGATTTCTTTATAGAGTAAGATTTTTATATGATTATTGGGGAATGATCTAGAACAACTCTAAGTTAAAAGGCTGCCGTTATGGTAGCCTTTTTTTATTGGAAACTTTAATAGAGGTGTATTAAAACAAAAAGGTAACCAATTTGGTTACCTTTTTGTTTTATATAGAAAAGAATATTATGATTCTTTTTTCTCTTCTCTAGGTCTTCTATCATCACGACGGTTATCGCGGTTGCGATTGTCACGACCTCCTCTGTTATCTTTGTTATTGTCTCTAGGTGGTCTAGCAACGTAACCTTCTGGTTTAGGTAATATCGCTTTACGAGATACTTTCTCCTTGCGAGTTTTAGGATCAATTCCAAAGTATTTTACATCAATAATATCACCAATGTTTACTACATCAGTTACATTGTTTGTACGTTCCCAAGCTAACTCACTAACGTGTAATAATACTTCGTTTCCTGGAGCTTCAGTATATTCAACTACCGCACCAAAATCTAAGATTTTAATCACTTTTACTTCGTAAATAGAACCTTTTTCAGGTTTAAACATCATAGACTCAATACGAGCTATAACTTTATCTATACCTTCTTGGTTTGTTCCTAAAATTTCAACGATTCCTTCTTCAGTAACAGGATCTTCATTAATTACAATTGTAGTTTCTGTTTCTTTTTGTAACTCTTGAATGTGTTTTCCTTGTGGTCCGATAAACGCACCAATTAAATCGTTAGGAATAACTCTGTTCACCATTTTAGGAGCATGCGGCTTCACATCTGCATTTGGAGTGGCAATAGTATCAGTTAATTTCTCTAAAATATGTAAACGACCATCACGAGCTTGTTTTAATGCTTTTACTAAGATTTCATAAGATAATCCTTTAATCTTAATATCCATTTGACAAGCAGTAATACCATCAGCAGTACCAGTTACTTTAAAGTCCATATCACCTAAGTGATCTTCATCACCTAAAATATCAGATAATACAGCATAACGATCACCATCAGAAATTAATCCCATTGCAATACCTGAAACTGGTTTTTTCATTTGAACACCAGCATCCATTAATGCCATAGTACCAGAACAAACAGTAGCCATTGAAGAAGAACCGTTAGATTCTAATACTTCAGAAACCACACGTACTGTGTAAGGACAATCTGCAGGAATCATTCCTTTTAAAGCTCTTTGAGCTAAGTTTCCGTGACCAATTTCACGACGAGAAGTTCCTCTTAAAGGACGTGCTTCACCAGTTGAAAAAGGAGGGAAGTTATAGTGTAAGTAGAATTTTTCTTCACCTTGTAATGTTGGAGAATCTACCATATTAGCATCTCTAGAGGTACCTAAAGTAACAGTAGCTAATGCCTGAGTTTCTCCACGTGTAAAGATTGATGAACCGTGAGTTCTTGGTAAATAATCAACCTCACACCAAATTGGTCTAATATCAGTAGTTGTACGTCCGTCTAAACGTAAACCTTCATTTAAAGTTAAGTCTCTAACAGCTGCTTTATGTGCTTTACCAAAGTATTTTCCTACTAAATCTCCATACTCCTCTAATTCTTCTTCGGTAAACATTGCGATAACTTCATCTTTTACTTCAGAAAAAGCTAAACCTCTTTCTTGTTTAGAAGTTCCTTTTTTAGCAATATCGTAACATTTTTGGTAAGTAGCTTCGTGAATTTTAGCAGCTAACTCTTCATTTTCAGCTTCTCCTTCATACTCACGAGTTTCTTTTTTACCAAATGCTTCAGCTAAAGCTACCTGAGCATCACACTGCACTTTAATAGCTTCGTGTGCTACACGGATTGCTTCTGCCATTTCTTCTTCAGAAACTTCATCCATTTCACCTTCAACCATGGCAACAAAGTCGTTAGAAGCTCCAACCATTAGGTCGATGTCAGCTTCTGCTAATTGAGTAGCGCTTGGGTTGATGATAAACTCACCGTTAATACGTGCAACACGTACTTCAGAAATAGGTGCTTCAAAAGGAATGTCTGATAACTGAATAGCTGCTGATGCTGCTAAACCAGCTAAGGCATCTGGCATAACTTCTTCGTCATGAGACATTAATTGAATCATCACTTGGGTTTCTGCGTGATAATCTTTTGGGAATAGTGGACGTAATACACGGTCTACTAAACGCATTGTTAAAATTTCTTCGTTTGAAGGGCGTGCCTCACGCTTCATAAATCCACCAGGGTAACGACCCGCAGCGGCAAATTTTTCACGGTAATCTACCGTTAATGGTAAAAAGTCAATACCTGGGTTTGCAGTTCTTGCTGATACAACTGTTGCTAATAACATTGTATCTCCCATTCTTACAACAACAGAACCATCTGCTTGTTTTGCTAATTTTCCTGTTTCTAATGTGATGGTCCTTCCATCTCCAAGCTCTATTACTTGGTTAAATACTTTTGGAATCATAAATTAATTCTTCTAAATTTTAATTCGTTTTTGTTTGTTGTTGTGTTGTTGTTGTTCCAATGGAAAATCAAAATTGTTGTTAATAATTTTGAACTTTTTATATATAAATTTCTGTTTGTTAGTCAGAAATACTTTTTGATGTAAAATAAAAAAGAGGCACGTTTATAGAGCCTCTTTTTTTGTAGAATTATTTTCTAATTCCTAATTCTTTAATAATCGCACGATATCTGTTGATCTCTTTTTTCTTTAGATAATCTAACAAACTTCTACGCTTACCTACCATTTTAACTAATGAACGCTCAGTGTTAAAATCTTTACGATTTCTTTTTAAGTGCTCAGTTAAGTGGTTAATTCTGTGCGTAAATAACGCGATTTGTCCTTCTGCAGTACCAGTATCATTTGCTCCTTTACCGTGTTTTGCGAAGATTTGTTCTTTAACTTCTTTTGTTAAATACATGCCAATATTATTTAAATGATTATTATGTACTCAATGCTATTACATTGAAGTTGCAAATGTACAATTATTTTTTGAATGAAAACTATTCATGTATATTGAAAATGACAGAAAACAAAAAAGCTAGCATTTGCTAGCTTTTTTGTTATGCTCTTACAGGTTGGTTTTGTATTAAATCTAAATATAAATTCACCTGTTTTTTTAAGTCTTTTCTTTCGTAAATCGCATCTAAGAAACCGTGTTCTAATAAGAATTCTGAACGTTGGAAACCTTCAGGTAAATCTTTACCCGTAGTATCTTTTACTACACGAGGTCCTGCAAATCCAATTAAGGCATTTGGTTCAGCAATATTAATGTCTCCCAACATTGCAAAAGAAGCTGTTGTTCCTCCTGTAGTAGGATCTGTACATAATGAAATGTACGGGATTTTAGCTTCTGCTAATTGAGCTAGCTTTACAGAAGTTTTTGCTAATTGCATTAAAGAAATTAATGCTTCTTGCATACGTGCTCCTCCTGATTTTGAAATCATCAAGAAAGGAATTTTGTGTTCAAGTGAATAATCAATAGCGCGTGCTATTTTTTCACCTACAACACTACCCATTGAACCACCAATAAAAGAGAAGTCCATTGCAGCAATTACTAAGTCTTTCCCGTTTGATTTACCAACAGCAGCACGTGCAGCATCTTTTAAACCTGTTTTCTTCTGAGCTGCTTTTAATTTTTCAGGATACTTTTTAGTGTCCTCAAATTTTAAAGGGTCTCTAGCAGATAATTTTGGTGCTATTTCTGTGAACTTATTATCATCAAAAAATATTTCAAAATATTCTTTACTTCCTACACGTACATGGTATCCATCTTCTGGACTTACATATAGGTTCTTTTTAAGTTCATCTGTGTCAATTATCTTTCCACTTGGGGTTTTATACCACAAACCCTTTGGTGTGTCTTTCTTTTCTTCTGTTGGGGTTTGAATCCCTTTGTCTGTACGTTTAAACCAAGCCATAATTTAGTTTTTTAATCTTTAGTTGTTTGGTTTTTCTTTTTCCAAAGAATTTTATAATGTATTTACATTATTTAAATCTTCAAAAGCCTGCTTTAATCTAGCTTTAAAAGTTTGTTCTCCTTCACGTAACCATTTACGAGGGTCGTAATGTTTTTTGTTAGGAACATCATCTCCTTCAGGGTTACCGATTTGAGACTGCAAATATGCAGATTTTTCTTTCATATAATCACGAACACCTTCGGTGAACGCATATTGTAAATCAGTATCGATATTCATTTTTATAACTCCATATCCGATTGCTTCACGAATTTCTTCTAAAGTAGAACCTGATCCTCCGTGGAATACAAAGTCGATTGTATTGTGAGGAACGTTATACTTTTCTGAAATATACTCTTGAGAGTTCTTTAAGATTTTTGGAGTTAGTTTTACGTTTCCTGGTTTGTAAACTCCGTGCACATTTCCAAAAGCAGCAGCAATAGTAAATTGTGGGCTTACTTTCATTAATTCTTCATAAGCGTAAGCTACTTCTTCAGGTTGTGTGTATAATTTAGATACATCTACATCAGAATTATCAACACCATCTTCTTCACCACCAGTAATTCCTAATTCAATTTCTAAAGTCATTCCCATTTTACTCATTCGTGCAAGGTACTCTTTACAAATTTCGATGTTTTCTTCTAAAGGTTCTTCACTTAAATCAATCATGTGAGAACTGTATAAAGGTTTTCCTGTTTCTTTATAAAATAGCTCACTAGCATCTAATAAACCATCAATCCAAGGTAATAATTTTTTAGCAGCGTGATCGGTATGTAAAATAACAGGAATTCCGTAAGCTTCTGCTAATAAATGTATATGTTTGGCACCTGCTACAGCACCTGCAATAGCAGCTTTTTCGTTTTCGTTTGATAAGCCTTTACCTGCATTGAATTGAGCACCTCCGTTAGAGAATTGAATGATTACAGGTGAGTTAAGTTCTTTAGCTGTTTCTAAAACAGTATTAATTGTGTTAGATCCTACAACATTAACAGCTGGTAGCGCAAAGTTTTTTTTCTTTGCTAATTCAAAAATTTCTTGAACTTCTTTTCCGGTGGCAACCCCAGGTTTAATCATCTTTTGTTTTTTATTAGTTGTGTGTTACAAAATTAGGGAACAAATCTACACTTTTTTTATAAGTTGCGATAAATTTTTGATAGAAAGTAGTTTATTAAAAAGGGTAATTGATACCGATATTTAGTACTGAGTTAGTGAAATTAAAGTTTCTAAACCATCTATTACCAGTTAGGTAAGGTTCGTGTGCTTTGAAGCCTAAATCTAATCTAGCAATTAGAAATTTAAAGTCATAACGAAGCCCAAAACCAGCACCTACTGCAATATCTTCTATCGATTTAATTCCTTTAAATTTAGAAGGATCATCAACAAAACTAGAATTAGTAATGTCCCAAATATTTCCAGCATCAACAAACAAAGCTGATTTAAGAGAACCAAAGACATTAAAGCGGTATTCGAAACTAGTTAAAAACTTTAAACTTCCAATGTTATATTCTAACACAGGGCTTCTTGTACCAGGACCTAAATCATAGGTTCTCCAAGCTCTGATGTCATTAGAACCTCCAGCAAAGTAACTACGAGAGAAAGGAATGTCTGAATTGTCGTAAGTAAAAATAGCTCCAAGAAAAGTTCTGTGAGCAAGTACATTATTGTCTCCTAAATCCCAGTATTTTTTATATTCAATATCCGTTTTAAAATATTGTGCTATGGGAATTTTAAATACTGTTTTTTGACCTAAAATATTTTTGTTCTTAGATAACAGTCCCATGAAGTTACCAGAGTTAGCAACCCTAATTTTCAAGAATGAAAAGCTAGCATCTTTAACACTTTCTTGATTGTTATATGTATATCCATAAGCAATTTCAGGAATCAAAAAGTCAGAGGTTACAATATTATATCTGTTTGCAAGATTTAAAACGTTTTGAAATTCAATAGGATTTGAAGCAGCAAAATTAGCATCTGTAATAACATCTGATACAAAACTTATTATTTCGTTAGAGTTACTAGGTGTATTGTCAGGAAAAGTATATGAAGGGTTATAAATTTGAGCAACTTCAGCTAGTTTTTGATATTCTGAAACATAGATAGAAAAATAATTATCTACATTTAAATTTCTAATGTATTGCGTGTTTAGTATTTCTAGTTGAATAGATTTTTTAGCATCATAATCCCACTTGTAATCTATTCCAACAGAGATGTTTTGTTTGTCTAAACCAATGTTTTTTTGAATCGCTATACCTGAATAGAATTTAGTTCTAGGAAACATTTTTTTAGGAACTAGTTTATGTAGTCCGAAAGGAGCCATAAAACGAGGGACTTCTAAAGAAATGTCAGAACCTATTTCCCAACCAGGACCATTGTTTGAGTTAAAATAAGAACCAAAAGTTGAAAATTTAAAGATTTCTGCACCTTTAAAAGTATTCCTATTAGTTAAAGAGAATTTTAAAGAAACATCAAAATTACGAATATTTGAACGAGATAATTCAGATTCAAACCCTAAGGTATATTTTTCAATAGGAGTTAAAAAAATGTTAGCTTCTAGTTCATTTTCACTCAATTCATCATATCTAATAGAAGTAGCTTTAAAGTTTTTTAAACCTCTTAAATGTAATCGGGTTAAATTTCTGAGAGAATCACTATAAACAGTATTCGGTTTTATAAAGATAGATTGAGATAAATATTTAGGATTGTATTTTAATTTGCGAAGAGCATAAAAGTCAATTCCGTGATAGTTTGTAGTATCTCTGTGTTTAGAATTACGTTTATTATAAGAGAAATCTGTATAAACATTAACTTTTTTAATTTTTTGAATTTGAAAAGGAATGGCTCTATCAGAGATGTTAATATCTACGTCTGCTTTTTCATAGTTTTTGAGCGTATCAACATCAAAGGAAATGTAATTTTCATTAAAATGGTAAATACCTTTGTTTCTAAATAGTTTAACTAATCGATTAGCTTCTTTTATAAAGTTGTTATCTTTATAATGATCTCCTGATTTTAAGTAGCTTTTATCTTTAGTCGATAGATATAGAGAGTCTAAAACAGGGGAAGTGATAAAAGTTTTAAGAGTATCTATAAGCGAAGGGTTTCCTTTGGTAATATGATAGCTAATTTCTCCTTTCTTTTTACCAATACTATCTTTTTTAGATGTAACTTTTGCTCTGAAATACCCCTCAGTTTGATAGTATGTTTTTAAGTTGTCTACTGTTCTTCGCGTTTTTTTATCGTCTATAATAACAGGAGCTTGCCCGCTAGTTAAAAACCAATTGTTGAAACCTATAAAAGTTTTAGCAACAGAAATACTTTGCTTTTCAGAAAAAACATCACTAATAAAATTATAGGTTTTTTGATGTTTTTTTCCCCATTCACTTGGTGTTTTTGGTGCTTCAGGATTTCCAAGATTGTAAAAATGTAACGATAAAGGCATTCCTAAAGCCTTAGCATTAGGACGTTGTATAAGTAATTCAGAAATGTTTTCACTCGAAGTTTTTACACTGTCAATATACACTGTGTTTTTTGCTAGTAATAATTCATTTTCTTTAACATATTTAATCGTGCTACACGAACTGAATAAGACTACTAATAAAAAGAAGAAAGAAAGTTTTTTCATTAACTTTACGCCTCGTATTAAGAATCAAAAATACTATTTTTTAGTGGTTTTAGAGTGTTAAAAATAATTTAATGAGCTTATCTAAAAACAACATAAAGTTAATAACTAGTTTACAACAAAAAAAGTATAGACAAAAGCACCAATTATTTGTGGCAGAAGGAGTGAAAGTGGTAAATGAGTTGTTAGCATCTTCATTAGAAGTTGAACACTTATTTTCTGTAGATGCATCTTTTGAACCATTAAAAAAATGTGGTGTAACGTTAATTTCTGAAAACGAATTAAAAAAAATAAGTACACTTAAAAGCCCTAATAAAGTTTTAGGATTGTTTAAAATTCCAAAGAAAAAAGAAATCAATCAAGATAAATTTATGGTTGCTCTTGATGGAATTAATGATCCTGGAAATTTAGGAACCATTATTCGTTTATGTGATTGGTTTGGAATTACTGAATTAGTTTGTTCAAAAAATACAGTTGATTGTTACAATCAAAAAGTGGTGCAATCTACTATGGGATCTTTAACACGGGTAAATATTTTGTATGTAGATTTAGAAGATTTTCTAACAAACAGTAAACTTCCAGTTTTTACTGCTGATATGGATGGTAAAAATGTGTACATATCATCATTACCAGAAAAAGCTGTGTTGGTTATGGGGAACGAAGCTAACGGAATTTCACCTGAAATTGCTCAAATAGTAAAACACGCGTTAACCATTCCAAGATTTGGTGATTTGCAACAAACAGAGAGCCTAAATGTAGCTACAGCTACAGCAATTTTACTGAGTGAGTTTAAAAGAGGATTAAAATAATCCGTTTATCTGAGCATCAATTCTGTCGATTACATATCCTAAATCTTCTTGATTATCAACAAAATCTAAATTATCAACATCTATAATTAATAGTTTTCCTTTGTTGTATTGGCTAATCCAAGCTTCGTAACGTTCATTTAATCTACTTAAATAGTCAATGCTAATAGAGTTTTCATATTCTCTACCTCGTTTATGTATTTGACCGACTAAGGTAGAAATATCTGCACGTAAATAAATTAACAAATCAGGAGGAGTTACCAAGTTCTCCATTAATTCAAATAACGAAGAATAGTTACTAAAATCTCTATTGGTCATAAGCCCCATTGCATGTAAGTTTGGAGCAAAAATATGAGCATCTTCGTAAATAGTTCTATCCTGAATTATTTTCTTACCTGACTTGCGTAGCTCTAAAACTTGACGAAAACGGCTATTTAAAAAGTATACTTGCAGGTTAAAAGACCAACGCTCCATTTCACCGTAGAAATCATCTAAGTAAGGGTTTTCATCAACTGATTCAAAATGAGGTTCCCAATTGTAGTGTTTTGCTAATAATTTGGTTAATGTGGTTTTTCCTGCGCCTATGTTTCCGGCAATTGCTACGTGCATAATTATTTGTGTAATAATGATTTTAATATTACTGGCAATGCCAGTTCAGGGGAGGTAAAAGTACATAAAAAAAGGAATTAAGAAACAAGATTAACAAATCAATATAGTAGATAAACAAAAAAGCGAGCTAATTAGCTCGCTTTTTTTGTTTAGTGTGGTAAAAGAGATTACCTAATAGCAATCTTTTTTGTTATATGTTTTCCTGCGTTTTCAATTTGCATAAGATAAAATCCGCTTGCTGCTTTATTAAAGTTAACCACTCTATTAAAAGAACTTGAGATTGTTGAGAATTTTTGAGTTTCAATCAAACGCCCTCTAAAATCAAATAAACGAATGATTGTAGCATTTTTATCTTTTACTCTAAAACTTACCGTTAAACTACCATTAGAAGGAATAGGATAAGTTTGAAGATCTTTAAATAAGCTATTGTCTGTGGCAAATCGTTCTTCAACAGTAATGGTGTAATCTTCTACTTCACCATTTAAGCTTAATTCACAAGCGTCAGGTGCAGAATTTAACTTTGTGGTAATTCTCATGGTTGTAGAACCGATAGCAGCATTTTCAGGAACAGTAATTGTAACAGTATTGTTAGAAATTTCATAAGCTTCATTAATGTCAAATACACAGTTTTGGTTCCAGTCTATCCAAGCAAATGTTTTAATATTACTATATCCATCATTGTTTATAGAGGTTGTTAGCGTGTAATTTTCTCCTTTTCCTACTATTGTATTTTGATTTTTGAAGTCAGAGTACCCTGTTGTTTTAGTAGAACTATTATCAATATCATTAAATGTTACGTTTGTAATACTGATTTGAGATTCGGTAGTACCTGTAGATTTACAAATGTTATCGTTTTTGTTTAGGTTAAGGTTTATTGACTTTGTGAGAGAACCATCAGAAGCTACAATATTGATAATATAATCTGCCGTAGCGGCATTATTAATATTATCAATAGTTACTGTGATCTTAGAGTTATTACTAACAGTGTTTTTATCAAATGAAACAGAAGAGTCAGTCGGAGCTCCAGAAGCTGAAAAAGTAACTGTATTGTTAAATCCGTTAGATACAACATAATCCAATTCAAATGTTACATTGTTAGAAGCGCTACCACATAGAGCTATGTCTCCACTTAAGTTAGAGATTGCAAAGTCAGGAGTAGTATCTATTTTAAATTCAGGAGTAACGTTGTAAAAAATATTATCAGCAGCCTCAATCATTAAAACTGCATTGTTTGTTGTAGCTAGATTAGGAAGTGTAATAGATTCTATACCGTCATTAGGCGTGTTTTCTATAAGAATTACATCAAAAGAAATACCTCCGTTTGTAGATAGTTTTATGTTTACAGTTTGACAGTTAATAGGAGAAGTATTGGTTTGACCAACCAGCCACTTAATTTCTCTTGTAGTGTTTGGTGCCCAAGTAGGTTGGTTGTTGATTATGAATGGTTGTACATCTACAACTGTAACTTTTATATCATCTCTTGCTGAACTACCTCCTCCTACATGGTTATCTCTAACTGTAAAAGCAAAATCCAATTCTCTTGCTACTGAAGGCAAAACTTCCCATTCAGTAGAAGTGTTTCCACTTACCACAGTTGAAAGAGCAGGGAAATATCTATTTGGAGATTTTGAAGGAGATAAAGATCTGAACATTGGTCCGGCAGTATTGGTAGGTAAAGGAGCCATAGTTGCCACTTCATTATCAATTTGTTCCCAAGTATAGGATAAGGATTCTATTCCATCAACATCTGTAGCTGATCCTTTTACAACAAAAGGTGTTGACTTAGGGATGCTTACATTGTTGCCCGCGTTAGCAGTAGGCGCATTATTTCCTGTACTTGAAACACTAGCACAACCACCTGCCCCTTGAATGTGCTCCCACATTTGAGCGATACTAACAGCATGAAAATAATCATCACTAGCTCCTTGTATGTTTGGTGAGCAAATACCAGCATAAGCCATAATGGTTGATCCACTTCCTGGTTCAACAGCTGTTTCAAGACTTCTATTACCGCTACAAGAATTGTTAAATGTATGAGTAGCACCAAATTGATGTCCTATTTCATGAGCTACATAATCAATCGAGTATCCATCGCCTATTGGTTGACCTCTACCTGTTATTCCTTGAGCTTTATATCCAGTAACACAAACTGAATTCAATTGGGCTAATCCTCCACCTCCTGTACTAAAGGTATGTCCGATGTCATAATTTGTGTCTCCAATAATAGCATCACATTTCTCTTGGCTTTCATCAATTAAAAAATTTGCATCATCGTTTGATAATTCATCAGTTTCAGCATCTAAGAAAATTAAATCATCATTATTACTAACAAGAACCATTCTTACGGCTAAGTCTCTTTCAAAAATACCGTTAACACGAGTCATCGTAGTATTCATAGCAGACAATACAGCAGCTTTTTTTTCTGCTTCACTAGCAGTTGGTAATACACCTTGATTGTTTATGTGGAATTGAGCATACTCACCAGTACAGGCAATAGCAGTTCTAAAAGTTCTTAATGTTGCATCGTTAGCATTTCTACTTTGTATAGAAGCAGAAATGTTTTTTTGAGCAGTATTTTCAAGTTTACAAGAGAAGTCATCATCTAATGAGGCAAGCTCTCCTTTTTTGTAGATTATATACTCTTTATTATCTTTTGTATAAGGATCAATATAAACTGTATTTTCATTTGAAGTAAATAATATAACATGTACACCATCTTTTCCTATACTTATTTTAGCTGTAGAGGAAGTGTCATCAATTCCTTTAGCAGAATAAGATTTCACTTGTGGGAATTTTGCTGCTAACTCAGGAGCTAAATAAGAGGTTTCTTTTACAAAAAATCTTTTAACTTCTCCATTAGAATTAGGTAATGTTATTATCTTTTCAGAGGTAGTGTTCTTAGCTTTTGAACTTAATAAGATATTTTTGAATTTTTCTAAATCTAACCTCATTAGTAAGTGTTGATTCGGAGAAATTTTAGTTGTAAGTACTTCTTTTTTTTGAAGCTTAATTGTTTCGTTAGATGTTTTCGTCCACATCTGCTGAGAGAACAAACTTGTGGTTGAAAGAAGTAAAATACAAAATATGAGAAGGGAGTTTCTTTTTGACATGATTTAGTTATTGATAAGTCTTACATATAACAGTAAAAGTTTAATTTTCCCTACCTTTGTAGAGCTATTTAGACGCCTAATTTATGAATAAAAAAGTAAGAGTTAGTGATCTAGGAAAAAAAGATTACAAAGAAACATGGGACTATCAAACAAGTTTGTTAGATGAGATCGTTTCATTAAAGAGAGAAAAGAGAAATGGAGGAGGAGAAATAGAAACTCCAAATTATTTTTTATTTGTAGAACATCCACATGTATATACCCTAGGGAAATCGGGAGATATAAATAATTTATTACTAAATGAAGAGAAGCTTAAAGAAAAGGAAGCTACTTTTTATAAAATAAATAGAGGAGGGGATATTACCTATCATGGTCCTGGTCAAATAGTTGGATATCCAATTTTAGATTTAGAGAACTTTTTTACTGATATTCATAAGTATTTACGTTTGTTAGAAGAGTCAATTATTTTAACAATTGCTGAATATGGTATCAAAGCTGAAAGAAGTGAAGGAGAAACAGGTGTTTGGTTAGATGTTGGAACACCGTTTGCTCGAAAAATTTGTGCTATGGGAATTCGTGCAAGTAGATGGGTAACCATGCATGGGTTTGCACTAAATGTGAATGCAAATTTAGGGTACTTTGATAATATAATTCCTTGTGGAATTCGTGGTAAAGCAGTAACCTCTATGGAAGCTGAGCTTGGGAGAAAAATACCAGAAGAGGAAGTGAAAGAAAAAATTCTAAAACACTTTAAAGACTTGTTTGAAGTAGAAGAATTTATTAAAGTATAAAAAAAGGGTTGACATTGTCAACCCTTTTTTTAGTTTCTATAGAAAACTAAAATTATTTTTTAGCTTTAACTTCGAAAGAAATTTCCATTAAATCATTAATGAATTTATCTTTTAAAGCAGCATCAATTTTCTTAGAGCTATAAGTAATACCAAAGTCAGTTCTGTCAATGTTAAAAACATCACTTTTAAAAGTAACAGCATCTTCAGTTTCAGTAATAGTAGCAGGAATAGTAATACTCTTAGTAACGTCTTTTAAAGTTAAGTTACCAGTAACGTGAACTTTTCCGTCTTTTACTTCAGAACTAGATACTTCAAACTTAGCAGTTGGGAATTTCTCAACGTCAAAGAAGTCAGCATTTTTTAAGTGACCTTCTAATTTTTCTTTACCGTTTCCAGCTTCTAAATCTTGACAAACGATAGTGTTCATGTCGATAACGAATTCACCAGACTTTACAGCTCCGTTTTCAATTTCTAAAGTTCCTTTTTCTAAACTTACAACACCGTTGTGAGAACCAGTTGGTTTAGTTCCTTTCCAAGTAACTACAGATTCAGCAACGTTTGCTTTGTATGCATTAATAATATTTTCTGTTTTTGCTACTTCTTTTTCTTCGCTAACAGCAGTTTTGTTTTTCTCTGTTTTACAAGCAACAGCTCCCATTGCCATAAAAGCAATAGCTAAAATTGTTTTTTTCATCTTTGAGTTTTTAATAATGATTATTAATTGAGCACAAATGTAACAAAAAAATAATTTCCATGGGATTTAATTTTTTGTTAAGATGTGATTAATTACGTAAGAAGCAGCTTGTAAGCCAAAAGCAGCAGGCATATAACTAATGGTTCCGTAGTATGATTTTTTATAGTTAGTTCCATCGGTGAGTTTTAAACTTTCAGAAATTTGAATTTCTTCGGAATAAACAGCTCTAACTCCTTTGTCTACTTTTAATTCTTTTAAGCGTTTACGTAAGGCTCTAGCCATTTTACAATGTTTAGTTTTACTAATGTCTTTCACCTTTACTTTAGAAGCATCTATCTTACCACCAGCGCCCATAGAACTAATAATTTTAACTTTTTTTCTACGCGCTGCAACAATTAAATTGATTTTAGGAGTAATACTATCAATACAATCTAGTACATAGTTAAAGTTTGGAGTTACAATTTCAAAGGCTCTTTCAGGTGATAAAAACTCTTCTAAAACGGTCAATTCAATCTCTGGGTTGATGTCTTTAAGTCTCTCAGCTAATATTTGTGCTTTTGATTTTCCTATGGTGCTATGTAGTGCTGGTAATTGACGATTTATGTTTGTTTTGTCAAAAACATCGCCATCCACAATGGTCATTTTGTTTACCCCTGCGCGTGCAATAAATTCCGCTGCAAACGATCCAACTCCACCTAATCCAACTACTAAAACATTGGCTTTTTTAATCTTCTCTAATCCTTCTTTTTGAACCAATAATTCGGTACGTTCTAACCAACTCATCTCTTAAAAATTCTACTAAAATTTTGTTTTACAGTATTTATAATATTTTGTTTTTCGGTTTTTCTTAGTTCGCTAGCAATGTTGTATATATTTTCAATATGCTCTTCGGAAGTATCTGTTTCTAGAAAAAGAAAGTCTAACGGAAGTTTTGAAAATGTTTCTTGTAGCCTCTCATTTTTTAGTAAACTTTCTCCGAAAGATATACATATTTGGTGCTGTATTAAATCGAGCGCAATTTGGTGATTTTTATTGAATCCGTGAACAATCCATGGTTGTTTTGGATTCATTTCTTTTTTTAATTGAATAATTTCTTGAAAAGCCCTTACACAATGAATGATTAAAGGCTTGTTGTATTTTTCAGAGAGTTGAATTTGCTGCTTAAAAACTTTTATTTGAAGAGAGAAATCAACATCTGTTATTCTGTCTAAACCACATTCTCCAAGAGCATAGCAGTTTTCTGAGCTTAGCTGCTCTTCAATAATTTTTATGTCGTTTTGTAAGGTGTTTTCTGAAATATACCACGGGTGAATGCCAATAGAAAAAGGAGTGCTAAAGTCTGTCGAATTAGGGTATTTATTTTCTATTGAAAAAACATCTTTTTGGATAGATGAAGTGTGGGTATGAATATCAATAAACTGCAATTATACTTTGTCTTTGGTGTCAATAACAATAGTTACAGGTCCGTCATTCAATAATTCTACTTTCATGTCTGCTCCAAACTCACCTGTTTGCACTTTTTTGCCTAAATCTGTTTCAAATTGCTGAACAAAATTCTCGTATAACGGAATGGCAACGTCAGGTTTAGCAGCTTTAATATAACTAGGTCTGTTTCCTTTTTTGGTAGAAGCGTGTAAAGTAAACTGGCTTACTACAATAGCATCTCCGTTTATATCAAGTAATGATTTATTCATTATGCCTTCTTCATCATTAAAAATACGAAGGTTTACAATTTTTTTAGTTAACCAATTGATATCCTCTTGTGTGTCTTCATCAATAATACCAAGTAAGACTAATAATCCGTTTTGGATATCAGCAACTTTAACACCTTCAATAGTAACACTTGCTTTTGAAACACGTTGAATTATGGCTTTCATTTTCTTAAAACTTAAATTATTGGATAAATTGAAAGTTTATATTACTCCCAAATATCGGTTCGGTAATGTTCTTCTTCGCCTTCTAGAATTTGTAGGTAGCTCTTGTAACGAGACCATGCAATTTCTTCATTTTCTAAGGCTTCTTTAACAGCGCACTGTGGTTCGTTCACGTGAATACAATTGTTGAATTTACAATCTTGTTTTAAAGCAAAAAACTCAGGGAAATAATCACCTAATTCATCTTTATCTATATCTACCACTCCAAAACCTTTAATTCCTGGAGTATCAATAATACGAGCATCAAAACTTAAATCGAACATTTCAGCGAAAGTAGTAGTATGTTGACCCTGTTTATGTTGTTCAGAAATTTCTTTGGTTTTTAAGTCCAATGAAGGTTCAATAGCATTGACTAAGGTAGTTTTTCCAACTCCTGAATGACCCGCAAACATGCTTACTTTACCTGTCATCAACTCTTTTATTTTGTCAATATTGATGTTTTCGGTAGCAGAAACTTCTATACAGTCATACCCGATAGCTTCATAAATGTCTTTTAGATACATAATTTCTGCACGTTGTTCAATTTCGTACGAATCAATTTTATTAAAAACTAAAATTGTTTTGATTGAATAGGCTTCAGCAGTGACCAAAAAACGATCGATAAACGTGGTAAAAGTAGGAGGGTTGTCAATGGTAATTAATAAAAATACCTGATCGATATTAGAAGCAATTACATGGGTTTGTTTTGATAAATTAACCGATTTACGAACAATGAAGTTTTTACGTTCATGAATATTGGTAATCAATCCTGTTTCTTCATCATTTTTGGTTTCTAATGAAAAATCAACTATGTCACCTACTGATATCGGGTTGGTACTCTTAATTCCTTTAAGGCGAAATTTTCCTTTGATGCGGCATTTGTATAACTCGCCTTCAGACTTTACCCAATACCAACTTCCTGTAGATTTATAAACCGTTCCTGTCATAGAACAAAGATGAGAATAAAAATTGAATGTTTTAGTATCGTTTAATCGGTTAAATCGTTAATTTTCTGAGCTACTGTTCCTCTTTCTGAAATTCTAATAATCATGAAAATTATTTGAGGAATGAAACCTGGAGAAATAACTAAATCGGCTTTTTCGGTTATTTTTATGTCTCTCTTTTGTATAGTTTTTTCAAAACCACTAATAGGTGTGTTGGCTAATTCAACAGCAAAATTCCAAGCACCATTTCTTGCTAATTCCATACTGAAGTCAACAAAAAAATCGTCAACATTTTTAGTCCATGTAAGGATTTTCTTTAAAAAAGGAAATATTTCAGATAAATCGTTTTGAACTTCATTAACTAAAGAGGATAAAATTTCATTTATTTTATTAAAATCACCATGTAAATTTTGAATGTCTTGTCCTTTGGAAACTTCTGCCGCCGCTATTCCCAAATCTAAATTAATATGTGCGTTCATACCAACTAATAAGTGTTGTAAAACTATATACCAATACTTATTAGCTATACTAAAAGCTCTTTCCCAAGAAGAAGTAATAGGTGTATTATTTTTGTAATTATAATAGGCATCTATGTATCTTTTAGCAAAAATTATATCGAGCTTTTCCATTCGTTGGTTATCATCAAAATAGTCGCTTTGTATGCCTTCATTTACTTTTATTGTTACTTTTTGGTATAAAGCAGCAAAATAGCCTAATGGACTTTGGTTTTCTATAGATTCGTTAATAATATCTTGTAAGATGTTTATAACATCATCAATTGTATGAAGAGGTTTCATGTATTTTAAGTTTGGTTGGATGAAAATACAATAAATTGAATAAAAAAAGACCGCCAATTTCTGACGGTCTTTATAGATTTAACTGTTGATGATTTTTTCTTGATGATTAATACTTTCTTGGTGAATAGCTTTAAACATTTTAAGTACAAACTCTTCACTCAATCCTCTTTCTTGACCTTCTAAAATCATTTTACCTAAGATTTCGTTCCATCGTTTGGTTTGTAAAATAGCTACATTCTTGTCTTTTTTCAATTCACCAATAGAGTCGGCTATTTTCATACGCTTTCCTAGCATTTCAATGAGTTGATGATCAACTACATCAATTTGAGTACGTAGTGTATTTAATGCGTTTCTGTAGTCAGCTTCTGTGTCAGTAGCTTTTCTAACTTTTAAATCTACCATCATTTGAACTAATGTTTTAGGGGTGATTTGTTGTGCAGCGTCACTCCAAGCATTGTCTGGGTCGTAATGTGTTTCTACCATTAAACCATCAAAATTTAAGTCTAATGCAGTTTGACAAATATCAAAAATGATATCACGACGACCTGCAATATGTGAAGGATCACAAATCAATGGTAAATCAGGGAAACGATTTTGTAATTCAATAGGAATTTGCCATTCAGGATTGTTACGGTATCTTGTTTTTTCATAGGTAGAGAACCCTCTGTGAATTACTCCTAATTTTTTAATGTTTTTAGAGTACAAACGCTCAATGGCTCCTAACCATAAAGGTAAATCTGGGTTTACAGGGTTTTTTACTAAAACAATTTTGTCAGTTCCTTCTAAAGCATCTGCAATTTCTTGAACGATAAATGGGCTTACAGTGGTACGGGCACCAATCCATAAAATATCTACATCGTGTTCTAAAGCTAATTTTACATGATCTTTGTTCGCAACTTCGGTAGCAATCAACATTCCTGTTTCTTGTTTGGCTTTTTGTAACCATTTTAATCCTAAAGCACCTACACCTTCAAAATTTCCAGGTCTGGTACGAGGTTTCCAAATACCAGCTCTTAATACAGTGGCATCTGTGTCTTTTAATTCGTGTGCAATTTGTAATACTTGTTCTTCAGTTTCCGCACTACAAGGTCCTGCAATTACTAGTGGATGTCCTAATCCGAAGGCATCTAACCACGTTCTTAATTCTTTTGTATTCTCCATTTGAGTTTCTATTGTTGAGGTACTCCCTCTAAAATTCCGTTTAAAATCTGTTTTATATAGTTTGTATTTTCCATTTCTGTATAGATTTCTGGAAAATCGTTTTCTTCTAATAAGGTTTTGAATTGTTGTAAGTTATGGATATACTCATTTAAAGACTCAATAACATTTTCTTTGTTTTGCTCAAAAATAGGGGTCCACATTGCGGGTGAGCTTTTAGCTAATCGTACTGTAGAAGCAAAACCACTACCAGCCATATCAAAAATATCACGTTCGTTTTTCTCTTTTTCAATAACCGTTTTACCTAACATAAAAGAACTAATGTGTGATAAATGTGATACATAAGCAATATGTTTATCGTGTGATTTTGGGTCCATATAACGAATGCGCATTCCTAATTTTGAAAAAATAGCTAATGCTTTTTCTTGTAACTTAAAAGCTGTTTTTTCTACCTCACAAATAATATTAGTTTTATTTCTAAATAAATTTATCAATGCTGCATTTGGTCCTGAAAACTCTGTTCCAGCAATCGGATGCGTAGCTAAAAAATTTCTTCTCTTCGGGTGACTTTTAATAACATTACAAATTTGTTCTTTAGTCGAACCTACATCAAATACCAAACAATCATCAGAAATAATATCCAATGTTTTCAAAATTACTTCTAGTGAAACATCTACAGGAATAGCAATAATAACTATATCTGCATTTGATAATTCTGAAAATACCGCTTTTTGATGGATAATCCCTTTTTCTAAAGCAAGATCACCATGTTCTTCATTGTAGTCGATTCCGTAGATAGTTGCGTTTTTAAATGCTTGCTGAATATCTAGGGCAAAACTTCCGCCGATTAATCCTAAACCTATGATAAATACGTTCATTATATTCTATTGATTGCTTCTTTTATTTTTTCTTCTGGTACACATAATGAAAAACGAATGTATCCTTCACCTTGGCTACCAAAGATAGTTCCTGGAGCCGCAAAAATGTGTTTGTTGTATAATAACTCATCAATCATTTCTTCAGATGTTTTTCCTTTAGGAAGTTTACACCAAACAAACATTCCTGAGGTGTTTTTATCGTAGGTGCATCCTAGTTTTTCTGCTAGTTCAAATACTAGTTTTTGTCTCTTTTTATAGGTGTTGTTTAATTGTACAAACCAATTCTTGTCTAACTCTAAAGCTTTTGTTGCTCCTTTTTGGATTCCGTAAAACATCCCTGAATCCATTTGAGTTTTTACTTTTAAAATTTCAGTTAAGAATTCAGGTTTTCCAAGTAACATTCCAACACGCCATCCCGCCATATTGAATGATTTACTAACCGAATTTAATTCAATAGCAATGTCTTTAGCTCCTTCAATGTGTAAAATACTTTGAGGGTGTTCATTCAGTATAAAGCTATATGGATTGTCATTTACAATAACAATGTTGTGATTCTTTCCAAAGTCAATCAACTTTTGAAAAGTTTCTTTGGTTGCCTCAGCACCTGTTGGCATATGTGGATAATTTACCCACATTAACTTTATTTTTGAAGTATCTAGTTTTTCTAAGGCATCAAAATTAGGTTGCCAGTTAGTAGCTTCTTCCAAATCGTAAAAAATAGGTTCTCCTCCCAATAAATTGGTTACAGAACTGTAGGTTGGATATCCTGGGTTAGGAATCAATACCTGATCTCCTTCGTTTAAAAAGGCTAATGAAATATGCATAATTCCTTCTTTGCTTCCCATTAAAGGGAGTACTTCGTTGGTAGGATTTATGGAAACTTTATAGTTATTATGATAAAAGTTAGCAACTGCTTGTCTAAACTCTGGTAAACCTTGATAACTCTGATAGCTATGTGCTCCAGTATCTTGTAAACTATCTTGAATAGCTTTTAATACCGATGTTGGAGGTTGTAAATCAGGGCTACCAATACCAATGTTTATAATTGGTTTACCTTCTGAAATTAATTGACGCACTTCTTGTAGTTTTTTAGAGAAGTAGTACTCTTGTACGGTTTGTAATCGATTAGCAAACTGTATCATAATCTTCCATTTTTATATTCGCCTAATATTTTAAATTCTTCTGCCATAATTTGTATGATGGCTTTTGCTTTTTCGTAATCTTCATATGTTTCAAAAGTTACATCAACAAAAAAAGCATACTTCCAAGGGGTTTCAATTTTTGGTAACGATTGTATTTTAGTAAGGTTTAATTTACAATCACTCATTACATTTAACACGGCTGCTAAACTTCCTCTTTTATGATCTAATTCAAATTTTAATGAAGCTTTGTTAATTTCATTTTTACCGTTTTTAGGAAGGCTTGTTTGAAGAAATACGAAGCGAGTTGCGTTATTTTTAATAGTTTGAATTTCATCTTCAATAATTGATAAACCAAAAATATTAGCTGCCATTTTTGGTGCAATTGCAGCAACACCTTTTAATTGATTTTCTGCAATTCTTTTTGCGACTGCAGAGGTGTCAACATCTTCAACAAGTTTTATATGTTTATGCTGTTTGAAAAACTCTTTACACTGTAATAAAGCCATTGGGTGTGAGCAAACCTCAGTAATATCTTCAATTTTTTGATTAGGTAGTGCCATTAAATGATGATGTATAGGTAGGTAATATTCACCTGAAATATGCAAATTATACTTGTCTATTAATGCATAATTAGGGATAATAGAACCTGCAATAGTATTTTCTAAAGCCATAACAGCTTGGTCACTTTTTAAGCTCAAAAGGCTATCTACTAATTTGTCAAAAGACAAACATTTGTCTAATATAATGTTATGACCGTAGTAGTTGTTCGCAACAATATGATGGTTGCTTCCTTGTATTCCTTGAATGGCTATTTTTTTCATTTTAAATAAAAAAAAAGCCTCGATAAATTCGAGACTTTGATTAGGTATATTATTTTGTTAGTTTAACAATATGGTGCAAAGTCTCAGCTCTTACTAAAAAAGTAAAAGTAAAAATAGAAACCTTGCCATACGTTTTGTAACATCATTGTATTTGTGTTCTTTGTATGCGACAAATCTTAGAAATAAATTTTACTAAACCAAACTTTTTTTTGAAAAAATATAAAAAAGAAAAAAGCTCCTCAAAAATTGAGAAGCTTTTCGCGGTCTGGACGGGACTCGAACCCGCGACCCCATGCGTGACAGGCATGTATTCTAACCAGCTGAACTACCAGACCGTTGCTTGAAGCATTATGTTATTTGTTTTAGAGAAACTTTAGCGGTCTGGACGGGACTCGAACCCGCGACCCCATGCGTGACAGGCATGTATTCTAACCAGCTGAACTACCAGACCGTTGCTCTAAGCGGATGCAAATATATAACCTTTTTTTAAATAAAAAAGAGATATTTTATAAAAAATTCTGTCGGCTGATAAGATAGGAGGTAAGTATTTTATCATAACCCTCGTTTATGTCTACCGGAACATAATCTATCTTGTGTTGTAAGCATTTGTTTTTTAGGTTTTTGAAAAAAAAGCTGCTCAATTCTTGATATTTTTGTTGCACATTTTCGGCGTATAAATTTATTTCTTCACCAGTTTCAATATCTACAAATTTTTTTGGTGTATTGTCAAAATCAAACAAAAACTCTGTTTTTTTATCATAGGTATGAAACAAGACAACCTCGTGTTTATTAAATTTTAGATGTCGTAACGCGTCAAAAAGCTCTTCTTCATTTTTATTAGTCTGAAACATATCTGTAAATAAGAAAATCAAAGATCTCCTATGAATCTTTTCAGCTATTTCATGTAAGTATTGATAGGTTTCCGTTGTGGCGTCAGATTTAGAGGATAATAACTGCTCTAATTGATTCAAAAGCATTTTACGGTGACGTTCACTTCCTTTTTCAGGAGCGTAATATTCATAAGTGTCTGAGTAAATACTTAACCCAACAGCATCGCGTTGTCTTTTTAAAATATCCATTAAAGAAGCTGCAGCAACTGTAGAGAAGCCAATTTTATTCAAATTATCAACTGATTGATTTTTGCTGATAGGGTAATGCATAGAAGCTGAGTTGTCGATAATTAAATGACACCTAAGATTTGTTTCTTCTTCATATTTTTTGGTGTATAGCTTTTCAGTTTTAGCAAACAACTTCCAATCAATGTGTCGAGTGCTTTCTCCTTTATTATAAAGTTTGTGTTCAGAAAATTCAACCGAAAATCCATGAAACGGACTTTTGTGCATACCTGTTATAAAACCTTCTACTACTTGTTTAGCCAGTAATTCGAGGTTTTTTAGTTCAGAAGTCGTGTTTTTAAGATCAATCATATAGTTTCGAAGATAAAAAAAAGGTTTAGCAATTGCTAAACCTTTTCTATAATATCAAATTAAAATACTATTTATATATTATAAAGCAGCATCAATTTTATCAGTATATGCTTTTTTAGGAGCGGCACCTACTTGTTTGTCAACAACTTCACCATTTTTAAAAATTAATACAGTAGGGATGTTTCTTACACCATATTTAGCAGCAAACTCTTGATTTGCGTCTACATCTACTTTACCAACAACAGCTTTACCGTCGTATTCATTACTAATTTCATCAACGATAGGAGATACCATTCTACAAGGTCCACACCAAGCTGCCCAAAAGTCTACTAATACCGGTTTGTCAGATTTTAATACTACTTCTTCGAAAGAAGCATCTGTAATTTCTAATGCCATTTTATATATGTTTTATCTAAGTTATTATCTTACTTTGTACAGCACAAAAGTAAGCAAATATTTTTCCAATGCAATTTTACAAAAATTACTTTTTATTATCATAGTATCAATACTTTCTATTTTTTAAAGCTTAGTTTGTTTTTATGTGTGTAAAATAATCTATAACTTTGCACCAATATTTATTTGAGGAAAAATTTGACTGATTGCAACCTCAATGAACAATAGTTCAGAATAAAAATGCTAAAGCAGTAATTTTCTACTCCTTTTAGCGACTCAGCAATCCAAGTTTTTTCTTTTAGTTAATTTAAAAAGAAGTTTTTATGTCATATTTTTTTACTTCGGAAAGTGTTTCTGAAGGACATCCAGATAAAGTAGCAGATCAAATTTCTGACGCTTTAATAGATAATTTTTTAGCATTTGACCCAGAATCTAAGGTTGCTTGTGAAACTTTAGTAACAACAGGTCAGGTTGTATTGGCTGGAGAGGTAAAGTCATCAACCTATTTAGATGTTCAAAAAATAGCTCGTGAAGTAATCAATAAAATTGGTTATACCAAAGGAGAATATATGTTTGATGGAAATTCTTGTGGGGTTTTATCAGCAATTCACGAACAATCAGATGATATCAACCGTGGGGTGGATAGAGCTTCTAAAGAAGAGCAAGGAGCAGGAGACCAAGGTATGATGTTTGGATATGCAACTAACGAAACAGAGCATTGTATGCCGTTAGCGTTAGATTTATCACATATCATCTTAAAGGAATTAGCAGTAATTCGTAGAGAGAATAAAGAAATTACTTATTTACGTCCAGATGCTAAAAGTCAGGTAACAATTGAATATTCTGATGATAATGTACCACAACGTATCGAGGCTATCGTAGTATCTACTCAACATGATGATTTTGCTGATGATGAAACAATGTTAGCAAAAATTAGAAAAGATATTGTTGAAATTTTAATTCCTAGAGTTAAAGCACAATTAACTCCAAAAATTCAAGCGTTGTTTAATGATGATATCAAGTATCATATAAACCCAACAGGAAAGTTTGTAATAGGTGGACCTCATGGAGATACTGGATTAACTGGTCGTAAGATTATTGTTGATACTTATGGAGGAAAAGGAGCACATGGAGGTGGAGCATTTTCAGGAAAAGATCCAAGTAAAGTAGATCGTTCTGCAGCGTATGCAACCCGTCATATTGCAAAGAATTTAGTGGCGGCTGGAGTTGCTGATGAAGTATTAGTACAAGTATCGTATGCAATTGGAGTAGTGGAGCCAATGGGAATTTTTGTAGATACTTACGGAACATCAAAAGTTGGTTTAACTGATGGAGAGATTGCTCAAAAAGTTTCTGAAATTTTTGATATGCGTCCACACGCAATTGAAGATCGTTTAAAATTAAGAAACCCAATGTATAGTGAAACTGCTGCTTACGGACATATGGGGCGTACAAATGAAGTAGTTTCTAAAACCTTTACACAACCTAACGGTGAAAGCATTACATTAGATGTAGAGTTGTTTACTTGGGAGAAATTAGATTATGTATCTAAAGTAAAAGAAAGTTTCGGTTTGTAAAAGAATATAGATATAGTAAGAAACTTATGAATAAAAAAACTCCATTTTTAAGTTAAAAATGGAGTTTTTTTATTGATTTAAGAGCACTATAGTCTGTTTTTTTCATCGATTTTCTTTTCTTCCTTTTTCTTTTTTAAAGATTGGTTTCCGAAATTATAAGTAAACTCTACCCGAACATATTGCGTTTCCATATTATCTATAAAATAATTGTTTTGATTTAAATAATTAGTAGAAACTTTTACTATTTGAGATTTTAAAATATCTGATAGTTGTACAGATAATTTTGCTTTTTTATTAAATAATTCTTTAGTAAGTCCAAAAGATAAATCTTCACTTCCTTCTATTGTTAAAGAGCCTTGAATTCCATCAGTAACTTTATAAAAACTTAATTCAGCAGTTAAACTTTTATCTTTTAAAAACTGGTAGTTTGTGGTTACATATCCATAATAGCCCCAAATACTATTTTTTACTAATTGGTTGTTGTTTTCAATAGCTGTAAATTGATCTTCATTGTAATACAAACTATGTTGTGTATAGAAACTCCATCGGTCAGAAATATTAAAATTAGTATTAAAATTTATTCCATAACTTATGTTTTTAGGAATGTTAACAAATGAATAACGTAAAGTGTTTGTGTTGTTATTTTGAAAGTTAATTTCAGTGATATAGTCAGATACATGACTATAATAGACGTCGAAATTATATTTTTTATGAAAGCTGTATTGTAATTCTAAATTATGCGTAATTGCAGGTTGTAATTTGGGGTTTCCTTGATAAAAAGAATAATCACTATAATAAAATTTAAAAGGATTTAAAGAAGAATAATTAGGTCTTGTAATTCGTTTACCATAAGTAGTACTTAATTGATGTGCCTCATTAGGGGTATATTGTAAATAAAGAGTTGGAAATAGTTTAAAATAATGATTATTGGTTATTTGATTTAAGGTAACAGAATTTCCTGTTAGAGAGGTGTATTCTCCACGTAAACCAGCTTTAAAATTAATTTTATTAAAAGAAGTTTCATAACTTACATAGCCAGACATGTTGTTTTCGGTATATGAAAACATATTAGATTTACTATTATCTATTATAAATTGATTGTTTGAAAGGATGTAGTGTTTTAAATCACTTTCAGAGTTAATTGTTGCGTATTTTATTCCAGTTTCTAATTTGGTTTTGTCGTTTTTATACTCATAATCTAATTGAGAATTGTAAATTTTGGTGGTTTGTCCAGTAAGTGTTTCAAAAGTCGTATTGTTTGTAAGGTTTTTGTCAATATCAAAAAAATCAGTTTTTACTTCTTGGTTCCCAGTCCTTTTATAATCTGTAAAATGCCCACTTATATTTAATTTTTCTTTTTCAGAAAGTAACCATTCATATGTAATATCTAGTCCTAAATTCTTAGTGAAATTTTCTGACAGATTGAATGTTGAAAATGAAGATTGAATACTGTTGTTGGTATTGCTTAAAACATTAGATTCTGTAAGGTTACGTCCTTTCCATTTCGGACTATAATATAGCTGACCACCTAAGGTTAGACTACTTTTTTTATTGATGTAAAATTCTGAATTCAATCGAATATTATGTGTGCTGTACCACGAATTTCTATCTAAAAAAGAATGATATTTTTCACCCGTATCTTTTTGGTCAAAATTAATAACTTCTTCTTCCAAGCGATTTCCTCTACCTTTGCTATATGAGTAACTTGCATATAGGTTTACATTGTTATTTTTAAAATAATGAGAGGTATTTATATTTCCTGAAGAAAAACGAGCTTTTCTGTACGAAGTGCCTATTTTTCCTTTGTAACCACTTATAGCATTTTTTTTCATTTTAATATTTAATACAGCATTTCCTTCAGCTTCATATTTAGCTGGTGGATTCGTAATTACTTCAATAGCAGTAATATCTTGAGCCGAAGTACCCTCTAGTAAATCTTTTAAATCATTATTAGATAAATACACTCGTTTATCGTTAATTAAAATAATAATATTGCTTGAATTTCGTATAGTTAAATTACCGTTTCTTTCTAATACTCCTGGAGTTTTTCTTAAAATATCCCAAGCATTTCCTGTTGATAAAATAGTATTTTCTACATTAAAAACTAAACGATCTACTTTGCGTTTTATAGTAGGTTTTTTGGTGTTTATTTGAATTTCGTTTAATGTTTCTAAATCCTCTACAAGGGTAATAGGTGTTAGTTTTTTGTTGTCTTCTATTTTTATAACCTTAGAAACCTCTTTATAACCAATAAAGTTCACGCGTAGCTCATAAGTGTTAGCTTCAATATTATTAAAAAAGAATTTTCCATTTTCATCGGTAATATTCCCTTTGTAAATAGTTTTTGTTGTAGTATGTAACAGTATTACATTAGCAAATGAGATAGGATTTTTAGCGCTATCTATTACCTCTCCAGAAAATGAATATTGAGCAGTTATTTGAGCTGACCAAAATATAATAAAGAGTGATTGTATTATTTTCATGATTATGTGTTTTGATGTAGCAAAATTGAATAATCTTAGTAAGAAGATTGGTTAACCATAAGTTAATGCTAGGTTAATGCAGAAATTAATAAGTACTTGGTTTATTAACAGAATTTAAGCCCCGTACTGTTTTTGAGAAATAGAAGATCTTTAATAGTTAATGCAAGGTTAACACAGGTAAAAAAACCTTTTTTATTTTCTTTTTCATGTATTTTTGAGGTAATGAAAACAACAATAAAGATATTAATTATAGCCTCGGTAATAGCAATTGTAATACTTTCTATTATACAGTATTACTTAATATCTAATACATTTCAATTACAAAAAGACGCTTATGTTAAAAAAGTGAAAAAGGAATTGAGGTTTATTGAAATAAATGAACGGAAAGATGATTGGGATGAAGCGTACTTGGCAAAAACTCAAAAATTAATTAAACAGTATAAAAAAGGAATATTTTCAAAAGAACAATTAATTACTCAATTTTCTCAGTTTAACGATAGTATCAACAAAGATTTTATGGATTATTTTAATCAAAAAACACAAAAATCTGAACTAAAATCTCCCGTAAAATATCAAGAAAAAATAACAAGCGTTGTATTGTTAGGAAATATAATGAACGATACTATCGTATCTCCAAAAAGTGATGGCTTTTTATTGTTTGGAGAAGTATTGAACCCTAAAACGAAATTTGGTTTTAATAGTGGAAAATGGAATAGTGAAAGTATATCTAGAAAAGACGGAGATAGTTTGTTGGTTACAGAAGAAAAAATTCATCTAGAAATAAAGTCAATGAGTTATATTGATATTCCTGAATGGAGAACTGCTGTGTTACAAGAAATGATAGGAATATTATCACTATCAATCTTATCTATTTTAACCGTAATAGGATTGTTTATTTATGCACTATCATCTTTTATAAAACAAAAGAAAATTACCGATGTAAAAACCGACTTTATTAATAATATAACACACGAGTTAAAAACACCTTTAGCTACATTAAGTATCGCAACAAAAACAATACAAGAAGAAAAAAGTGTTAAAGATAATGCTATTGTACTGAGTACTGTGAATACTATCGATAGGCAGAGGGTTCGCTTGCAAGATATTGTAGATCAGGTAATTAATAATTCTTTAGGGATAAAAGAGATTGTGTTGGATAAAACCAATGTGTCTAGTAAGTTATTTCTTCAAAACTTAATAAATGATTATAAGCTCTCTAAAAGTTCTATTTTGGTAACAGCCTGTTTTAATAAGTTAGATACTCAATTGTACATTGATAAATTTCATATTGCGACAGCTATTTTAAATGTGTTAGACAATGCTGTGAAATATGGAAGTAATAAATTAAAAGTGAGTACCAAAACATTAGGTAATTATTTTAAAATAACTATTGAAGATGATGGAATAGGTGTTGCTAAAGAACATAGGCAAAAGGTTTTTGAGAAGTTTTATAGAGTGGAAAACACCAATGTGCATGATGTAAAAGGCTTGGGTTTAGGATTGTTTTACGTGCATCAAATTATAAAAGCTCATGGTGGAACTGTAGATTTACACAGTGCTAAAGGAAAAGGAACAACAATAATCATTAATATTCCAATATAAAAATGACACAGATTTTATTAGCAGAGGATGATTTAGACTTCGGAAGCATATTACAGCAATATTTACAACTGCATAGTTTTCAGGTTACTTGGGCAAAAAATGGAGTAGAAGCATTTGAAATATTTCAAAAAAATAATTTTGAAATTTGTGTTTTAGATGTGATGATGCCCAAATTAGATGGATTTTCTCTTGCTGAAAAAATTATAGTATTACAGCCAGAAACACCATTTGTTTTTTTAACAGCCAGAAACCAAAAAGAAGATAAAATAAAAGGATTAAGACTAGGGGCAGACGACTATATTGTAAAACCTTTTGAGGTCGATGAGTTAATTCTTAGACTACAAAACATACTAAAGCGAAGCCAAAAAACAACGATAAAGCAACAACAAATTATAATAGAGATAGGAAGTTATAATTTTGATACCCAAACTTTGTTGTTAATGCATAAAAAAAAGACACAACGAGTTACAGAAAAAGAATCATTACTTCTTCAGTTTTTATATAAAAACAAGAATCAGTTGGTAAAACGAGAAGAAATACTAAAAGCAGTTTGGGGAAATGACGATTTTTTTTCAGGAAGAAGTATGGATGTTTTTATAAGTCGGTTGCGTAAATATTTTATAGAAGATCCGTCTATAAAAATTGAGAGTATAAGAGGTGTTGGTTTAGAGTTTAAAACGATTCATTAAGTAAAATAAGCAATATAATTTATTAAAATAAACAGAATGAGCCTTTCATTCTAGGAGATTTATTGTCTAAAATTTAAAAAAGTAATCATGAAAAAATTAGTATTTATCACAGCATGCGTAATGTTTATTTCAGAAAAGGGATTTTCACAAAGTACACCTGTTCCACCCGTTACACCAAGTACGAATACAGTATCTGTAAGCTCTCATACATCAAATAGTTATACTAGTAATCAAAAAGGAGAAAGAGATTCTCATACGATTGCAGTTAAAAACCATAATTCAATATACCGGTTTAAAGCCCGCTTTAATGATGCTTTAACAGAGAGTATAAAAAAACGGTTAATTAAGGAGTTTTTTGAAGATAATTTTTTAAAATCGTACGATGCTTATTTTTGGAAAATTGAAAAAAATGATAGAAATGTTTTTGAATGTAAATTACTTGAAGGTCAAGTGAAAATGTATGTAGATAAAAACATGACTTCAAAAGAATTTCAGCAAAAAATTGAAAAATTAGGTGAAGACTTGAAGTATATCATTTCAGGAGAAACGCCAAAGGAAGTTAAATAAAGAAAACTTTTAGCAGCTCAAAAAAGGTTAGAACAGGCTAAGAAGGCTCATGATAGAGCTAGGAAGAATCTAAACTCAGTAAAGGAAAAGTAATGAAATAGTATATTGGAGGAGAAGATAAAAAAACGAAGGGTATTACCCTTCGTTTTTGTTTAAAAATAATGTAAAATCAGTTTTACTTCACTTGAAATATAAAAGGGATTCTAGCTTGAATTCCTTTTAAGTTTTTCATTTTATGAATGTTGTTGTATAGCTGATAATTTTCATCACCCATTGTTTCTTTTAAGATTTCTTCTTTAGAAGCTTTCATAAAAGGATTCATTTGTAAAGCGTCTTTTAAGTCAGTTTTGTAGTTAGGGTAGTTGCGAACTCTATAGTTTTCAACTTCAGCTAATTCAGCTGCTACTTTAATAGCGTCTTCTAATCCTCCTAATTGATCAACTAAGCCTTTTTCAATAGCTTCTTTACCTGTCCAAACTCTACCTTGCGCAATTTCGTTTACTTGCTCAAAAGTCATGTTACGTCCTGCTGAAACACGGTTAACGAAAGTAGTGTAGATTTGCTCAACTCCTTCTTTAGTTACATCGTAGAACTTCTGATTCATTGGTTCGAACACACTGTAAGAAGCACTATTGTTAGTAGATACTTGTTCTGCATTGATACCAATATTATCAGCAAACTGACTAAAGTTAGGAATCGCACCAAAAACACCAATAGATCCTGTAATAGTTGTTGGTTCAGCTATGATTTCATCAGCATTACAAGCAATGTAGTATCCACCAGAAGCGGCTAAGTTACCCATAGAAACCACCAAAGGCTTTTCTTTCTTGGTTAATTCCAACTCACGCCAAATTAACTCAGAAGCTAAAGCACTACCTCCGGGAGAGTTTACGCGAAGTACAATAGCTTTTACATTGTCATCTTTTCTGGCTTTTTTAATAGCTTTATTAATAATTCCTTGTCCAATATAATGTTCGTTTCCTTCTCCATAGATGATATCACCTTGTGCGTAAATCACCGCGATTTTATTTTTAGCTGTAGAAGAAATTCTTCCTTTTCCTGAGTTGATATAGTCTTCTATAGAAATAGTATTTACTTTTTCATCAGATCCTAACGCTAGTTTTTCTTGATATTCATCTTCGTAAATAGAAGCGTCAATAAGTTTGTTTTTTAATGCTATTTCAGCGCTTCTTCCGTTAGAATTGTCAGCAATACTATTTAATTCTTCAATTGAAATGTTTCTGCTGTTGCTAATATCTTCAGTAATTTCTGACCAAATTGATTTTAAAAAAGAGGTAGTTTGCTCACGATTTGCATCACTCATTTTGTTTTCTAAAAATGGTTCAACGGCACTTTTATATTTACCGTGACGAACAACTTCCATTTTAATACCATATTTATCTTCAAAATCTTTGAAGTATAAAATTTCAGTAGATAAACCTCTAAAATCGATAGCGCCTACTGGGTTTAAGAATAAACTATCGGCAACAGAACTTAAATAATAGTTTTTTTGAGTGTAAATGTCATTATAAGCATAAATGAATTTACCACTCTCTTTAAATTCTTTCAGCTTTTTTCTAATAGCTTGTGTTTGTGCAATACCAGCATTAACAAAGGTTGTTTTTATACTAATTCCTTTAATCTTATCGTCAGTTTTAGCATTTTCAATAGCGTTAATAATTTTGTCTAAAGCTAATTTTTCTTCGGTTAATTCTAATGCTTCCGCAATAGGATTGTCTTCTTTTGGAGCATAATCCTTAATTGGGGTTGATAAATCTAATTCTAAAACAGAGTTTGATTTAACTACAATTTGCTCTTCGGCCCCGACAATAGAAGCTACTGCAAAAAAGAAAGCGAATAGTAAAAAAAGGGCAATAAAAAAGCCAAGAACTGAGGCTAACAGATTTCTTAAAAATTTCATGTTATTGGGTTGATTTTTTGAGCAAATATACAGTTTTTACAAAGATGCTTTTCAAGTTAAAATTACCTGCTAAATCTAGTTGATCCAGCACCTAAGCTCATCTTGTATTTACGTTGAGCAAACTCAAAATAATTGAATAGTTTGTAGTTTACTTCGTAACCATAATCTATATGCGGACTGTAATCAATTACGTTTTCATAAATATTAGGATTGAATTGTAATGGATTTTGTGCTCTATAATTCCAATTTATAACATACAAACGATTTTTATTTTCTAAATACGTTTGCGAATAATAACCTTCTGGTTTGGCTATACTGTTTAAATAAGTAGTAAAACCAGGGTCTATAATAATAATTTCGTATTCTAAACTGTCATTAGCAATAACAACAGGTTTTTCATTAGTGTTTGAAGTGTTCTTTATAGGGGAAGAGCCACAAGCCCATAACATAATTCCTATGATGCTGAGAGCTAAAATATGTTGTAATGTTTTCATAATCAATAGAGTTTAGTAACTATAAAATTGCAAAAATTATTCCGAAATTCATTGATTTTTAACTTGTTTAACAGTAATTTTCAGCATTAAATAAAAGAATATGAAGCAAAGATGTTTTTGGGTTAGTGATGACCCATTATATATTGAGTATCATGATAATGAATGGGGAGTACCCGTATATGATGATGATAAATTGTTTGAGTTTTTAATATTAGAAACCTTTCAAGCAGGCTTAAGTTGGATTACGATTTTAAAGAAAAGAGAAAACTTTAGAAAGGCGTTTGATAATTTCGACTACAAAAAAATAGCAAAATACTCTGAAGGTAAATATGAAGAGTTGCTTCAAGATGCAGGGATTATAAGGAATAAACTAAAGATAAAAGCTACAATAACTAATGCACAATTGTTTATGAAAGTGCAAGAGGAATTTGGGTCGTTCTCAAAATATATTTGGGATTTTACAAACGGTAAACCAATAATAAATAAGTTTGAAAAAAGGGAAGAGGTCCCGGCTACCACAGAGCTTTCTGATGCGATTTCAAAAGATTTAAAAAAGCGTGGATTTAAATTTGTAGGATCCACAGTAATTTATGCACATATGCAGGCTACAGGTATGGTTAATGATCACACAACTGATTGCTTCAGATACCATGAAGTTTAATTTTCGTAATTTTAGCCTCCCAAAAAATAAACTAAATATTATTATAAATGAAACTAAAACAAATGCTTTGTGCAGTTGTTGCAGCTGGAGTGTTAACTTCATGCGGAACAGAAGCCAAAAAAGAGCCTAAAGTAGCTGAAAAAAAAGCAAAAGAATTTGAATATGTTGTAGAGCAATTTGCTGATATAAAAGTACTACGTTACCAAATTCCTGGTTTTGATGAGTTAACGCTTAAAGAAAAAAAGTTGGTGTATTATTTAACACAAGCTGGTTTATCTGGACGTGATATTATGTGGGATCAAAACTATCGTCACAACTTAGAAATTAGAGCAGCTTTAGAAAACATCAATAGTAACTTTAAAGGAGATAAAGAAAGCGAAGATTTTAAAGCGTTTACAACTTATTTAAAAAGAGTATGGTTTTCAAACGGAATTCACCATCATTACTCTAACGACAAGTTAAAACCTACATTTTCTAAAGAATATTTAGGAACGTTATTAAAAGAAACTAATACTGAGTTATCTGCTGAAGCATTAGACGTTATTTTCAATGATAAAGATGCTAAAAAAGTAAACAAGAAAGCAGGAGTTGATAATGTATTAGCATCAGCAGTAAATTTTTACGGAGCTGATATTACTAGTAAAGATGTAGAAGATTTTTATGCGAAAGCAGATAAAGGACCAGAAGGACAACCAATTGAGGCTGGATTAAATTCTAAATTAGTTCGTGAAGATGGAAAGCTAGTTGAAAAAGTGTGGAAGTCAGGGGGAATGTACGGACAAGCAATCGATAAAATTATTTATTGGTTAGAAAAAGCTAAAGAAGTAGCAGAAAACGAAAAGCAAGCCAAAACGTTAGAGTTGTTAATCGAATACTATAAAACAGGAGATTTACATACTTGGGATGAATATGCAATTGCTTGGGTAGAATCTACAGAAGGAAATATTGATTGGATTAATGGTTTTATTGAAGTTTATAATGATCCTAAAGGGTACAGAGGTTCGTACGAAACAATCGTACAAATCAAAGACTTTGATATGTCTAAAAAAATGAAAGTATTATCAGACAATGCACAGTGGTTTGAAGATAATTCTCCGTTAGATCCAAGTCACAAAAAGAAAGATGTTGTAGGAGTATCATATAAAACAGTAAATGTTGCAGGTGAAGCAGGAGACGCGTCTCCAAGTACTCCAATTGGAGTGAATTTACCAAACAATAACTGGATTCGTCAACAACATGGTTCTAAATCAGTATCGTTAGGAAATATTATAGGTTCATATAACAATGCTGGGGGAACTGGACGTTTAAAAGAATTTGCTAATGATCAAGAAGAAATTGATTTAGAGATCAAATATGGTAAGTTAGCGGATAAATTACACACAGCATTACATGAGGTAATCGGACATGCTTCAGGTGTAATTAATGAAGGAATTGGGCAGCCAAAAGAAACTTTAAAAAATTATGCTTCTACAATGGAAGAGGGTAGAGCAGATTTAGTTGGGTTGTATTATTTAATGGATTCTAAATTACAAGAATTAGGATTAGTTGATGACTGGCAAAAAGTTGGTAAAGCTGCTTATGACGGGTATATCAGAAATGGATTAATGACTCAGTTAATCAGAATTAACTTAGGAGATGATATTGAAGAAGACCACATGGTAAACCGTCAATGGGTTTCAGCTTGGGCTTTTGAACAAGGAGCAAAAGATAATGTAATTGAAAAAGTTACCAGAGATGGTAAGACATATTATAATATCAACGATTATGAGAAGCTTCGTGAGATTTTTGGTCGTTTATTAAAAGAAGCGCAAAGAATTAAATCAGAAGGAGATTTTGAAGCGGCAAAAGCATTAGTAGAAGGTTACGGAGTAAAAGTAGATCAAAATATTCATAAAGAAGTTTTAGATCGTAATGCACAGTTTACATCTGCTCCTTACAACGGATTTGTAAATCCAGTATTAGAGCCAGTAATGGATGCTGAAGGAAATATCACCGATATTAAGATCAAGCAACCAGAAACGTTTGAAGAACAAATGAATTTCTACGCTAAAAACTATAATTTCTTACCAGTAAAAAATTAAGAAGTTAAAAGTTTAAATAATAAAAACCGATTCTGAAAAGAATCGGTTTTTTGTTTTATAATGAAACCTTAAGCGGTTGTGTTATTTCGTTAATAGTTTAGATAAAAACAACAGCGCAATAACTACTGCTATTCCTATGGCTACATATAAAGCACCGTTTTGGTAGTGTTTTTTATTGTTTTTAGCATCCTTTTTATAGCTGAAATACATCAAAACGATAAAAGCTATTACAAATAAACTAGCAAAAATGATTCTGCCCGTAGTAAACATTTTAGCAGCAATAAGTATAAACATAAAATTGTATTTTTAGCAAAGTTAAAGAATGATTTTAGAATGAAAAAAACTAAAACAGCAATTATTTTTGGAGGCACTTCAGGTATTGGTAAGAGTTTAGCAGAAATCTTAATAAAAGATAATTATATAGTTGCAGTTACTGGTAGAAGAATAGAAAAGCTTGAAGAGTTAAAGAATACTTATCCGAATCAGGTAATTATAAAGCAGAATGATATTCAGCAAGTAGATGAGGTTGAAAAAGTGTTTAATGAAATGGTGAATGAGCTAGGAGAAGTTCATTTAGTGATACAGTCTTCAGGAGTTGGTTTTGTAAACCCAAAATTAGATTGGGATAAACAAGAACAAACTATTAACACGAATGTTTTAGGAGTAACAAAGTTGTATGCTTTGGCATATAAACAGTTTAAAAAACAAGGTTTTGGACATTTGGTAGGAATTTCATCTATAGCATCCATTAGAGGAAATAGAGCAGCGCCAGATTATTTCTCATCAAAAGCGTATCAAAAAGCATATTTAGAGAGCTTGTATATCAAAACAAAATCCATCAAAACAAAAAAAGTTTTTATTACAGATATTCGTCCAGGATTTGTGGATACAGCAATGGCGTTGGGTGATGGCATTTTTTGGATGGTACCTGTAGAAAAAGCTACGCAGCAAATATATTCAGCAATAAAACGAAAAAAACGTGTTGCATATATATCAAAAAGATGGAGACTTATTGCTTGGGTACTAAAAATTGTACCAGCAAGGATTTTAAAAGTAGCAACATAAACTAATATATAAAACAGATTAATTACAATGAAAAAACGAATTGAAGCAGTACATGAATTTCATTCAGCATTTGGGTTAGGAATAAAAAATGAGCCAACAGCGAACATTGGAGAAGAACGAAACTTACTTCGTTTTAATTTAATGAAAGAAGAAAATGAAGAGTATTTAGAGGCTGCTCAAAATAATGATTTGGTTGAGGTAGCAGATGCTTTAGGAGATATGCTGTATATTTTATGTGGAACTATAATTGAACATGGAATGCAACATAAAATAGAAGAAGTATTCAATGAAATTCAACGAAGTAATATGAGCAAGTTAGGAGAAGATGGTAAGCCAATTTATCGTGAAGATGGAAAAGTATTGAAAGGACCTAATTACTTTAAGCCAAACATTAAAGAAATTTTAGATAAATAAAAAAGCTCCTCTTTTGAGAAGCTTTTTTATATTTTGTTTTCCATGTTATTTACCCATAATTCGTTCTAATTCTGATGTTAAGGTTTTTACATTGTTAACCATTTTAATAATAACACCGTTAGAATCAACAATTAAATGTGTAGGGTATTGCTTAACTTTTAGTTTTTTTGCCATGTAATCCTTTTGTTCAGGAATAGTAGGGTATTTAAACTCTTTAGTTTCTAAAAATTCAACTAATTCGTCTTTTTTATCAAAAGCTAAACTAACAAATTCAATCTTTTCATCCTTGTATTTGTCTACCAATTCATTTAATTCAGGAAACTCTTCTACACATACTTTACAAGTAATAAACCAACATTTAATTACTAGTAGTTTGCCTTTTGTATCAGCTTTGTTATGTGTTTTCCCTTTTAAATCAACAAAATTATAATCAGGAAGTTTTTTCCCTTCCATTTTAAAATATTGATGAGCTATAGCAGCTTTACTAGTAATAGACTTCTTTATTTTTTCATCAGAAGTATCATTGATATTTGTCAGTTGGTATTGTGTTTTTCCTTCTTTTACAGATTTAACAGGAATATAAGCACCAGTACGTAATAATGTTAGGAAAATACCTTTTTCGATAGTAGCTCCTTTTTCATCTAAAGGAGTAAAAGTAGCCATTAAATCAATATTGTCTTTTGTATAGGCTTCCCAATTATCAAAACTCTTTTGAATATCATTAGAATCATAAGAAGTTGAAGTAATTGATTCAACTTCTATAGGATCTCCTTCTCCCCCTTCATCTTCTTCTCTATTTTCGTGAGTATCCTCTTCAGGAATTGTTTCTTCGACAGAAGGAGTTTCCTCATTAGTATCCGTGCTAATTTCTTGTTGCGTATCTTCTGTATCAGTTGTTTCTTCCTCTTCAGGAAGTTGAGTTTCTTCTTGGGTGTCTACGGTTTCGTTTATAGCGAAAATAGGTTTACCCGATATAGAGTTCGAGTAACTTTGTAAACCAAAAAAAGAAATAGCAAAACCAATTCCTATAGATAATAATGCTGGTACTATATTTCTCATTTTATTTAGATTTTTCTATTCAAAAACTGAATATTATCCACTAATATAGCTTTTTTAAATGAAAAAACTAAATTTTCATTCTCCAGTTATGTTTGTCTTCCAGTTTGTTATATTGAATTCCAAGTAATTTTTCTTTGAAAAAAGTAGCATATGAATCTTCCATGTCTGGTAATTCAAAAGTTTCATCTTGATGTTTAAAACCTTTAATTGGGTTTATTACTGCAGCAGTACCAGAACCAAAAATTTCTTTTAATTCTCCTTTTCTTGCAGCCTCTTTTATTTCAGTCACAGATACTCTTCGTACCTCTATGTCAATATTGTAATCGTTAGCAAGTTGAATGATTGATTTACGAGTAACACCATCTAAAATACGATCGTTTGTTGGTGCGGTAATAAGTTTGTTACCAATTCTGAAGAACACATTCATAGTACCTGCTTCTTCAAGATATTCGTGTGTGTTAGCATCTGTCCAAACAATTTGTTGGTATCCTTCTTTATGAGCTAAACTAGTTGGGTAAAACTGTGCAGCGTAGTTACCTGCTGCTTTTGCAAATCCAACACCACCATCGGCAGAGCGACTATATTTTTCAGCAAAAAGAACACGAACTTCTCCAGCATAGTATGATTGTGCAGGTGAACAGATGATGATGAATTTGTATTCTTCAGCAGGAGAAGCAGAAATAGCTCCTTCAGAAGCAATAATAAAAGGACGGATGTATAACGAGTTTCCAAATCCTTTTTTAATCCAAGCACCGTCAATTTCTAATAATTTTTTTAGCCCTTCCATAAATACATTCTCAGGTACAGGAGGCATTGCTAAGCGTTCTCCAGATTTATTAATTCTGTGAAAGTTTTCATCAGGGCGAAATAAAAAAACATCATCGTTATCATCTTTATAAGCTTTCATTCCTTCAAAAACAGCTTGTCCATAATGAAAAACTCTTGCCGAAGGTTCAAAAGTCATTGGTCCGTAAGGCATAATTTTAGGAGTTTTCCACTCACCATCTTTAAAATCACAAACTAACATATGGTCAGAAAAAACACGACCAAACGCTAAGTTGTTAAAATCTACTTTATCTATTTTCGATTCTTGTATAAGCTCAATATCAATATTCATTGTGTGTTGTTTTTAGAAGTGCTACGAAGATACAAAATCTAGTGGTATGTTCTAGAGTGGCTTATTGTTTGAAGAAATAATAAGTATATTTGTTGAGTATTAATTTTAAAATTTTGAAAATGAAAAGACTACTAGTTGTTGCTATGGTTTTAAGTGTGGCGCTTAGTTCGTGTAAAGTTGAAAAGAAAGAAGAGAAATCTGCTACAAATACTACTGAAGTGCAGAAAATAGAATACGCATCTTTCGGAGAAAAGATTACAGATGCTGATGCAATTTCTGCAGATGAAATGCGAGCAAAATTCAAAAACCTTAAAGCAGGAGATACTTTAAATGTAAAATTTGCATCTACAATAAACGAAGTATGTAAGAAAAAAGGTTGTTGGATGAAGTTAGACTTAGGGGAAGAGCAAGAATCTATGGTACGCTTCAAAGATTACGGATTTTTTATGCCATTAAATGCAGATGCAAAAGAAGTAGTAGTAAACGGTAAGGCTTATGTAACTGAAATTTCAGTAGATGAATTACAACATTATGCTAAAGATGCTGGAAAATCAGAAGAAGAAATAGCTCAAATTACTGAACCAAAATACACATATGCTTTTGAAGCAGATGGAGTGTTAATGAAAAAGTAATGAAGAACGTTTTAGAATTGTTATGTATAGCTTTATTTCTTTTTTCTTGTAAAAAAGAAATAAAGCAACCCAAAGAAGAACTAATTATGTATCAATCTTCAGAAATGGCAGCTTTAATGAATGCTATGTATGAAGGTAATATGACAGTTAAGAATAAGATTTTAGAAGGAGATAGCATAGGGAATTTCCCTGATATTTACCTCAATATTCATGATGCAGTTTTAACTGATCCTGCAGATAGAAATGCTAGTTTTGAGGCTTTTTCAAAATTGTATATACAAAATATGCAACAGGTATACAGCGGTTCACAAGATTCACTAAAGCAAAACTTTAATCAAGCAATAAATAGTTGTATTGCCTGTCATGAAACTACTTGTAGAGGACCTATACCTAGAATTAAAAAATTATTAATTAAATAATTTAGTAATTAAAAGAGAAATAATTATAACGTCCGATGGTTCTACAACCATTCACTTACCAGAATGGAATGAACAATATCATTCTAAACATGGTGCAATACAAGAAGCATATCATGTATTTATTAGAAACGGCTTGAAGTATGTTGATCAAGAGAAAATTTCAATTTTAGAAATCGGTTTTGGTACTGGTCTTAATTGTTTTATCACGTTATTGGAAGCAAGAAAAGATATTGATTATGTAGGAGTAGAGGCATATCCTGTAGCTAAAGAAGAAGTTGAAAAGCTAAATTACGTAGTAGAATTAGAGGCTGAAGAGAAGCAAGAATTATTTAATAAAATACATGAAGTTTCTTGGGAAGCAAAGCATGCTATTACTAATAATTTTTCGCTAACAAAGCGCAAGCAATTTTTTTCTGAAATTACAGATGAAAATCAATTTGATTTGATTTATTTTGACGCCTTTGGAGCAAGGGTGCAGCCAGATTTGTGGACAGAAGATATTTTTCGAATTATGTTTTCGGCTCTAAAAGCTGAGGGAGTATTAGTAACCTATTCAGCAAAAGGAAGTGTACGACGTGCAATGCAAGCGGTAGGGTTTGATGTAGAACGTTTACCAGGACCACCAGGAAAAAGAGAAATGCTTCGAGCAACGAAAGTTAGAAAGTAATATTTTTATAATTAGTGTAGAAATTAGAAAACAAACAAATGGAGTTTAAAAGACGTTTTGGTAATAGAAAAAAAGGAAATCCTAAAAGAGGATTGTTTCTAGTAATCTTATTAATTATAGTGTTGTACTTGTTTTTCAATGCAGAAAATATTCTAAGTAGATTTTTATAAATGAAGCCATTTCAATTTAAGGAGTTTACAGTACATCAAGATAAAACAGCAATGAAAATTGGTACCGATGCTGTATTGTTAGGAGCGTGGTGTAATTTAGGAGAGTTTCCTGATATGTTATTAGATGTAGGTTCAGGAACAGGAGTTATTTCTTTGATGTTAGCACAACGTAGCGATGCCATGACGATTGATGCGGTAGAGATTGATGAAAATGCCTATGAGCAAACCGTTGAAAATTTTGAACAATCAGATTGGGGAGACAGACTCTTTTGTTATAATGCTTCTTTTGTAGAGTTTGCAGAAGAAATGGCAGAAGAGGAAGAACAATATGATGTTATTGTATCCAACCCGCCATTTTATACAGATAATTACGAAACAGAAGATGTAGCGAGAAATAAAGCTCGATTCACGAGTTCGTTGTCTTTTGAAGACTTATTAAAGGGAGTGAGTAAAATATTGTCCGAAAACGGAAGGTTTTCAACAATTATACCATTCAAAGAGCAAGAAAACTTTGTAGAGCTAGCTAAAAAGTATGATTTATATCTAAACAGAGTTTGTCGTGTAAAAGGAACACCTGATACAGAGGTAAAAAGAAGTTTATTAGAATTATCTTTTGTAGAAACTTCAATTCAAGAAGAAGAATTGATAATAGAAACAAAAAGGCACCAGTATACTGATGTCTATATTAATCTTACAAAAGATTTTTATTTGAAGATGTAAGCTTTAAAGTAAGTGTTATTCTTTCCAGTTTTTAAGTCTATCAAGGTATAAATAGCTTTCAATAAATTTTCTGTGTTCAGTATTTGTCATAATTTCGAGTAGTTCTAACGCCGAAATATAACTTGCTAAATTTCCGTTTGAAGATAAAAACTTACCATCTTTAATAAAAGTTACCAAGCTATCGTTTTGAACTTTTAAACTAGGGTAATCTTTTTGTAGTTGCTCACCACCACCAATCCATGTTACAATTTTATGACCATCAGCTATACCAGATTTACCAATTAAATTAGCTCCAGCACAATTACTAACAGTGTATTGGGTCTCTTGATTTTTTGTTTTTATAAAATCTACTACTTTATTGTTGTGTACTTGTGCGTACATATCGTAAGCACTTGGTACAAATAGAGCTGTTAATTTAGGGCAATCATCAAAAGTATAGTCAGGAACAAAATGCATTCCTTCTTCGGTGGTAATTGGTTTAGCTGTTTCAGCTATAGTAACTACATTAAAAAGTTGTTTACCTTTTTTATCTACTTTACCAAAAACATCTGACGTTGCTATAACTTCTCCTTGTAAAACTCCGTTAAACATTAAAAGTCCAATAGTTGGAAGATCAGGGTTAAATGGTTTTAGGTGTTTAGTTAGTGTATCAGATGGAGACATAACATTTTCAACTTCGTCAGTTTTTTTGTTGGTTTTTGATTTTTCTGAATTACAGCTAACAGTAATAATTGTAAAAATCAGTAGCGAGATAATACTTAAATTTTTCATGCGTATTTTATTTAGTATCTCTTTGAGTAGGCTTAATAATCATTCTAAAATATTGGTCTTTGTATATGTAGTAGCCTAACCAGTTGTATAGAGTTCTTGCTTTGTTTTTGAAGTTTACAAGCCCCATAATATGTACAAAAATCCAAATTAACCAAGCAACAAAACCTTTTAAAGATTGTTTTTGTCCAGGGAAGTCAAGTACAGCTTTGTTTCTTCCAATAATAGCCAAAGATCCTTTGTCGTTGTACTGGAAAGTTTTCCAGTTATCATCTTTTCTATTAAGGTTTTTAGCTAAGTTTTTTGCCTGCTGTAATGCTGGTTGCGCTAATTGTGGGTGTCCGTTAGGATAGTTTTTATCACCTAAAATTAAGGCGCAGTCACCTAAAGCATAGATGTTATCATATGAGTGTACAAGGTTAAACTGATTTGTTTTTAGTCTTCTACCAGGACCAAAGCTTTCTTTTGAAAAGCCATCAAATGTTTTTGCAGATACACCAGCTGCCCATATAAGGTTTTTGGTTTCTATTTTTTCTCCGTTTGATAAATACACAGTTTCACCATCAAAGTCGTTAACCATTGTATTCATTGTTAGCTTAACACCTAGTTCACTTAATTTTTTAGAGGTGTACTCTTGTGCTTTTTTAGACATAGGAGCTAAAACAGAGCTTTGACCATCGATAAGGTGTATTTCACCAAAGTCATTTTTGTCTAGTTCGGGGTAATCTTTTATGATAATAGAAGTTTTAATTTCTGATAAAATTCCTGAAAGTTCAACTCCAGTGGGTCCAGCACCTGCAATTACAAAAGTTAAACACTTTTTTCTTTCCTCAGGATTGTGGATTCTAGTAGCGCGGTCAAATCGAGTTAAAATAACATTTCTAAGAGACAAAGCATCACTAATTGTTTTCATTGGTAAACTGTACTTTTCAATGTTTTTGTTTCCAAAAAAATTACTTTCTGTACCAGTAGCCATTACTAAGATGTCATACTCTATATCTCCATTGCTTACCACAATTTTGTTTTCTTCTGGAACAACTTTTTCAAGGGTGCCGAGTCGAAAACGGGCGTTTTTAAATTTTCTTAAAATTTTTCTGAATGGGTAACTAATTGCAGAAGGTTCCATAAAACCTGTGGATACTTGGTAGATTAATGGAGGAAAGAAATTGTAGTTGTTACTATCTACTAGAATAATCTGATAATTTTCTGAATTTCCTAATCCTTTTATAAGTTCTAATCCAGCAAAACCGCCGCCAACAACGACGATTTTTTTCATATTTTTCATAATGCTATTATGCCCTTAAATTAATATAAGTACAAAGGTAGTTAAGAAGAATTCAGTAAAAAATAAACTAGCTTAAGAAAAGCGATTCTTTTTAATTTCACTTAAGTATTCTGGGGTTAACCCTAAAAAGCTAGCTAATAAATATTGAGGTACTCGCTGCACAAATTCAGGAAACTCTTCTTGAAATCTAAAGTACATTTCTTCTTTAGAGTAACTGTTTATATATTTTAATCGCATTAAAGAAGCACCATAAGCAGTTTCGTAAATATTTCTAAAATAAATATTTAATGAAGGGAAAGTATTGAGTAGTTCTTGGTATTTAGCGTAAGAAATTGATAATACATTAGAATGTTCTACGGCTTCTATTATGAAATTAGATTCTTTTTGATTTTGAAAAGCTAAAAAATCTGTTAACCACCAGTTTTCTAAAGCAAACTGAGTTGTTTTTTTGTAGCCTAAATCATCAATAAAATATAACTGTAAACAACCTTTTGTAACAAAAAATAGCTTGTTACAAGGTTTATTTGTGGTTAATAAAGTTTCTTTTTTCTTGAGGGATTGACAGTCAAAAAAAGAAAGTACTTTAGTTAATTCTTCTTCTGAAAGATCGGTGTAGTTTTTTATATGATTTTTTAAAATGCTTTCAGACATTTGTTAACGTGGTGTTGAAATGTAAAAATATGAACTTTATAAAGACTCTCTTTAGTTTTAAAAGGAAAAGGCATCAATATATTGGTGCCTTTTTTATTAGTTCTGGAAGATTTTATCCTTTTACACTCTCAGGGTTATACCCTAAATAAGGTACTTCTTTTTCAACAAAATTAATTCCGTAATCTTCTAATTCTTTTAAAATTGGTTCGTATACTTCTTTGTTGATTGGTAATTGTACACCAGGAGTTGTAATGTCACCATTTAAAATACGTACGGTTGCCATTGCTACAGGTAAACCAACCGTTTTTGCCATGGCAGTGTAGGTTTGATCATCACCTTTAATTACCATACTGCTTTCTATTTGAAACTTGTCTTCTTTGTATTGGTATCCGAAAATATGATGCATTACAATCATATCCTTATCATCTTTTTCAAGAGTCCAAGAATCCATTAATATTTTTTGTAAAATTTGTGCTGGCGTTGCGTTTTTCAACCCAACTTTTTTATTTGGATTGAAAATATCTAGTTCTAAGAATTTATCCCACATCAAATCGTCTTGATCAATCTTTGCATACGAACGGAACTTTAATTCTACAGAATCTGTAGGAGAATATGCTAAGAAAAGATTAGTGAAGTCACGATAGCTCATGTTTTCAGAATCTTCAATAGTGTACGAATCATCAGTCATTCCTAATTGAACAAACACATTCCAAGCACGAGAAAAACCAACTTTACGAATGGTTCCACGGTACATGGTTTTAATATCTTCCAAACCATAAATACTTCTATACTTTAAAGAGTCTCTATTGGCGTATGCTTCAAATTTTCCACTTCCGTTAATTGTCATAAACTCCGTTCTCCTAAATAATTTATGATACGGAATGTATTTGTAAGTTCCTTCTTGAATAAACATAGAAGCACCACCTTGTCCTGCTAAAACAACATTTCTAGGATTCCAAGTAAATTTATAGTTCCACAAGTTGGTATCACTTTCTGGAGCTACCAATCCGCCACAAAACGATTCAAATAATAACATTTTTCCGCCTTGATCTTTAATACGATCAATAATCTGCATTGCACTCATGTGGTCAATTCCAGGATCCAAACCAATCTCATTCATAAATACCAAACCTTTGGTTTTAGCTTCTTCATCTAGAGCTTTCATTTCATCAGAAATATATGAAGCAGTTACCATATGTTTTTCGTAAGTAATACAATCTTTAGCTACTTCAATATGGAAACTAGCTGGAAGCATAGAAATTACAATATCTGCTTTTTGAATTGCATTGGCACGTTCATCAGCATTAAAAACATCTAATTGGATTGCCGTAGCATTTTTATGGTTGTTGATTTTTGATTGGGCACTTTCTAACGAAACGTCTCCAATAGTTATATGTAAGTTTTCTTGTGAAGATTTATCTAATAAATATTTTATAAGTGAGGAGCTCGATCTACCAGCGCCAATAATCAATATATTTCTCATTTATAATTATTTTTGTTGTGTATAATATTTGAGGCGACAATATCGCTAAAAAAGTTTAAATTTAAACAAAAACAGGATAAATGTATAAAAATTTAACAGTAGCAGCGGTCTTAGGAATGATTGCTGTGGTTTTAGGAGCTTTTGGAGCACATGCTTTAAAGTCAAAATTAACACCTGAAGCTCTAGAGAGTTTTGAAACGGCGGTTCGCTATCAGTTTTTTCATGTACTACTGTTGCTCTTCGTTAATATGTATAAAGAGTTTACGAATAAAGAAAAAAACAGGATTAGTTATTTTATAATAGCAGGAATTTTGTTGTTTTCAGGTTCTATCTATCTTATTTACTTATTAAAAGTACCAGCTAAGTCTATTTGGTTTATAACACCTTTAGGAGGAGTGCTGTTAATTGTAGGTTGGGCATTATTAGCATACAACTTTGTTAAAAGAGCTGTTAAAAATTAAACGGGATAAAATCTTTTAATGATATAGCTGTTTAATCAAAAAGAACTATTTTTGTCCAAAATTAAACACAACTAAAATTTTTTAAGATGACAAATCTTGATACGAAAACGATATCGTTAGATAACTTAGGCATAAAAGACGCTACGGTTCGTTATCAATTAACTTCAGACGAGTTACACGACATCACTATAGAAAAAGGACAAGGAAAAGAAACTAGTTTTGGAGCTTTAGCTGTTAATACAGGTGAGTTTACAGGACGTTCTCCTATGGATCGTTTTATCGTTAAAGACGATATTACGAAAGATGAGGTATGGTGGGGAAATATCAATATCCCTTTCGATTCAGAAAAATTTGACAAGTTATATGATAAAGTAACTAACTATTTATCAAACAAAGAAGTGTTTGTACGTGACAGTTATGCATGTGCAGATGAAGATTATAAATTAAACATTCGTGTTGTAAACGAATATCCTTGGAGTAACATGTTTGCTTACAACATGTTTTTACGTCCAACTGCAGAAGAGTTAAAAACTTTTTCACCAGAGTGGACTGTAATTAACGCTCCAGGTTTTATGGCAGATCCTGAAGTAGATGGAACACGCCAACACAATTTTGCAATCTTAAACTTTGGTAAGAAAATCGCATTAATTGGGGGTACAGGATATACAGGAGAGATTAAAAAAGGAATTTTCTCTGCGTTAAACTTTATTTTACCAGTATTTAAAAACACATTACCAATGCACTGTTCTGCAAACGTTGGTAAAGATGGAGATACTGCTATTTTCTTCGGATTATCAGGTACAGGTAAAACTACTTTATCTACCGACCCTAACCGTAGTTTAATTGGTGATGATGAGCATGGTTGGACTGCTGAAAACACTATCTTTAATTTTGAAGGTGGATGTTATGCAAAAGTAATTGACTTGTCTCAAGAAAAAGAACCAGAAATTTACGGAGCAATCAAGAGAGGTGCAATCCTTGAAAACATCGTAATGGACGATAAAGGGAATGTGGATTTTGCTGATACAACTATTACACAAAATACACGTGTAAGTTATCCAATTTATCACATTGAAAATATTCAAACACCTTCAATTGGTAAAAACCCTAAGAACATCTTCTTCTTAACAGCAGATGCTTTTGGAGTATTACCTCCTATCTCAAAATTAACACCAGGTCAAGCTGCTTACCACTTCATTTCTGGTTATACTGCTAAAGTAGCAGGAACAGAAGCTGGAGTAACTGAGCCACAACCAAGTTTCTCAGCGTGTTTTGGAGCACCATTTATGCCATTACACCCAACTCGTTATGCAGAAATGTTAAGTGAGAAAATGAAAGAAACAGGAGTTAACGTTTGGTTAGTGAACACTGGTTGGACCGCAGGTCCTTACGGAGTTGGACACAGAATGAAATTAAAATATACGCGTGCAATGATTAATGCTGCATTAAATGGTGAGTTAGGAAACTCTCCTGAAGATTTCAGAATCCACTCTGTATTTGGTTTAGCACAACCAAGAACGTGCCCTGGAGTTCCAGATGAGTTATTAAGTCAACGTAAAGCTTGGAACAACGATGAAGAATATTATAAAACTGCACATAAATTAGCAGATTCGTTTAGAAACAATTTTAAAAAGTTTGAAGACTATGCGAATGATGAAATTTTAGCGGGAGGTCCTCCAGCAGCAGAAAAATAAAATTGTAAAAAGCATCCAAATCGGATGCTTTTTTTATGCATAAATACTGCGTATTTTAGCATAGTTAAATACTTAGGTTATGAGAGTACAAGGAAATATAGTTGATATACAAAACAAAAGAATTTTTAAAGGAGAAGTCGAGGTAGAAGCAGGAAAGATTACACAGATAAGAGAAGTAAACCATTCCGTAGAAAACTATATTTTACCTGGATTTATTGATGCTCATATTCATATTGAAAGCTCAATGTTAGTACCATCAGAGTTTGCAAAAATAGCCGTAGCACATGGTACTGTAGCAACAGTATCCGATCCGCATGAAATAGCCAACGTGTTAGGGGTGAAAGGAGTTGATTTTATGATTGAAAACGGGAAGAAAGTTCCGTTAAAATTCAATTTTGGAGCGCCATCATGCGTACCAGCAACTTCTTTTGAAAGTGCAGGAGCTTTGATTGATTCAGAAGATATCAAAAAAATGATGCAGAACCCTGACATCAAATATTTAGCAGAGATGATGAATTATCCAGGTGTCATTTATCAGGATAAAGAAGTGTTGAAAAAAATCGCTTGGGCAAAACATTATAACAAACCAGTAGATGGACATGCACCAGGATTAAGAGGAGAAGATTTAGATAAATACATCGCAGCTGGAATTTATACCGATCACGAATGTTTTACCTATGAAGAAGGTTTAGAGAAGCTGCAAAAAGGAATGAAAGTCATCATTCGAGAAGGAAGCGCAGCAAAAAACTTCGAAGCTTTGATAGATTTACTTCCTGAATATTATGAAAATATGATGTTCTGTTCAGATGATAAACATCCAGATGATTTGTTATTGGGATATATTAATCAGTTGTGTGAGCGCGCAGTAGCGAAAGGAATAGATGTTTTTAAAGTATTACAAGCTGCTTGTATCAATCCGGTAAAACATTATAATTTGGATGTAGGAACTTTAAACGAAGAAGATGATGCTGATTTTATAGTAGTAAAAGACTTACAAAAGTTTGAGGTGTTACAAACCTATATCAATGGGGAATTAGTAGCCGAAAAAGGAGAATCATTCGTACAACATGTAGACTTTGAAGTACTAAATAATTTTGATACCGATAAAAAAAATATTGCTGATTTTGAGTTCCACTCAGCATCTGAAAAGATTCGAGTTATTGAAGCCTTAGATGGAGAATTAGTGACAAATGAAATAGAAGTGGATTCGTTAATAAAAGACGGAAATTTAGTTTCAGATGTAGAGAATGATGTATTGAAAATGACGGTGGTAAATCGTTACGAAAACGCGGAACCTTCCATAGCCTTTATCAAAAATTTTGGACTAAAAGAAGGAGCCATAGCGAGTTCTGTTGGTCATGATTCACATAATATTATTGCAGTAGGAGTATCCGACGAATTGATTTGCAAAGCAGTTAATTTATTAATAGAAAACAAAGGAGGTGTTTGTGCGGTAACTTCTTCTGAAGAAAAAGTAGTTCCGCTTCCAGTAGCAGGAATCATGTCTGATAAACCAGCGGTTGAAATAGGAAAAGCCTACGCAGAATTGGATGCCATGGCAAAACAATTAGGAAGTAAATTACGAGCTCCGTATATGACCTTATCTTTTATGGCTTTGTTGGTAATTCCATCCTTAAAACTATCAGATAAAGGATTGTTTGATGGAAATACATTTAAATTTACTTCTCTGGAAGTTAAATAAGCTGAAGTTTGAAGACAGAAAAAATCATATTAGGTATTGACCCTGGGACAAGTATTATGGGGTTTGGAATTATAAAGGTAGTAGGTAAAAAGATGGAATTTATTCAGATGAATGAACTACTCTTAAAAAAGTATGATGATCATTACTTAAAACTAAAAATTATTTTTGAACGTACTATTGAATTGATTGACACTTATAATCCAGATGAAATAGCGTTGGAAGCTCCTTTTTATGGTAAAAATGTACAATCGATGTTAAAATTAGGACGCGCGCAAGGTGTTGCCATGGCAGCAGGATTGTCAAGACAAATTCCTGTAACCGAATACGCACCTAAGAAAATTAAAATGGCAATTACAGGAAAAGGGACAGCTAGTAAAGAACAAGTAGCCTTAATGTTAAAGTCGTTATTGAACTTAAAAGAACTCCCTAAAAACCTAGATGCAACTGATGGATTAGCCGCAGCGGTGTGTCATTTCTATAATTCAGGAACTAAAGTAGGAGGTAAGAACTATACAGGTTGGGCAGCGTTTGTAAAACAGAACCCAGGAAAAGTGAAATAATTTGGTAGGAATTTATCTACATATCCCGTTTTGTAAGCAAGCGTGTTACTATTGCGATTTTCACTTTTCTACCTCTTTAAAAAAGAAAGAAGAGCTGGTATCTTGCTTGGTAAAAGAATTGGAGTTAAGAAAAGAAGAACTTCTAAATGAAACGATAGAAACTATCTATTTTGGAGGTGGAACACCGAGTTTGCTTTCAATTCAAGAAATAAGGTTGTTACTGAATACTATTTACAAAAATTATACAGTAGTTGAAAATCCGGAAATTACTTTAGAAGCAAATCCAGATGATTTGTCAGAAGAAAAAATAATTGAATTATCTAAAACTCCAATTAACCGACTAAGTATTGGAATTCAATCTTTTTTTGAAGAAGACTTACAATTAATGAACCGTGCTCATAATGCACAAGAAGCGAGAAAATGTTTGTCTGTAGCAACTCGCTATTTTAATAACATTACGATTGATTTGATTTATGGTGTCCCGAATATGAGTAATGAGCGTTGGAGAGAAAACCTACAAATTGCTTTTGATTTTGGAATTAATCATATTTCATCATATGCATTAACAGTGGAACCTAAAACAGCGTTAGATTCCTTTATTAAACAAGGAAAATATCCAGATGTTGATGAAGCTGTGGCTAAAGAACATTTCGATATTTTGGTAGCGGAAACTGCTAAAAATGGATTTGTACATTACGAAATTTCCAATTTTGGAAAACCAGATTATTTCTCAAAACATAATACAAGTTACTGGTTAGGAAAAAAGTATATAGGAATTGGTCCATCAGCACATTCGTTTAATAAAACACATCGTAGTTGGAATGTAGCTAACAATGTAAAATATATCAAAACTATTCAAGAAGGAAATCTCCCTTTAGAGCAGGAGGAACTTACTATAAAAGATCAGTTTAATGAATATTTAATGACAGGATTAAGAACCATCTGGGGAGTGTCATTAGAGAAAATTGAGAAGGATTTCGGGGAAGAATTCAGAAAGAATCTCCTTAAAAATGCCGAGAAATTTATCAATCAAGGCTTATTGGTTATAGAGAATGAATTGAAGAAGTCTGATTCTGACAACAATGTTAAGAAGGTTTTGAAAACAACTTCAAAAGGAAAATTCTTAGCAGATGGATTGGCTAGTGAGTTGTTCATAATTTAGGTATATTTGAGTATGATAGCAACAATTGAATACAACTCAAGAAAACACAAAATAGATTTATCAAAACCGTTAGATATTTCCATAGCTATTGATACTTCTAAAGAAAATGTAAATGCTTGGTATTTAGATGATCCGAAAATTTTCCCTGTTTCCGATGGAGATTGGGTAGGAAGTGTACAAAAAGGAGCTGATGTAAATTTTAATAATATACAGTTTAATCCGCATTCACATATCACGCATACCGAGTGTGTAGGACACATTACAGAAGAAGTATATTCTGTAAATAAGAATTTACAACAGTTTTTCTTTTTGGCAGAAGTGGTAACCATAGCTCCAGAACAAATAGAAAATAAAGATTTTGTAATTTCTAAAAAGCAGTTGCAATATGTTTTAGGAAATAAGAAAAGAGAAGCTATTGTTATAAGAACGATTCCAAATTTGTCAGAAAAAAAATCGATGCGATACTCAAATACAAATCCACCGTATTTGTTAGAAGAGGCAGCAGAGTATCTTAAAGAAAAAGGAATAGAACATTTATTGATTGATTTACCATCGGTAGATAAAGAAAAAGATGAAGGAAAATTGTTAGCACATAATGCTTTTTGGAATACAAAAGGAACTATTAGAATGCAGGCTACTATTACCGAATTTATTTATGTGTCTAATAAAATAAAAGATGGAACTTACTTTTTGAACTTAATGATAGCGCCGTTTGAAAACGATGCAACACCTAGTAAACCAGTGCTATATAAAATTATTTAAAACTTTTTATGTAGGTGTATTTATTTTTTTACTAGTTTTACAACTCAATCAAGAAAAAACAATGACAATTTTTAATACATATAAGCAATGTAAATCGACTGTGGTGAGACACAGGACAGATCGGGCTATGTATGTATTATAATTATGTTTATATAAAATATAACGATAATAAAGAGTCCGACTTCATAGTCGGACTTTTTATTTTTATATCAGCAATCAACACTAAAACCAAACCAAATGAAAAAACTCTATTTTAATTATTTAGACACTTTTAAAGGTCTCTCAAGCGAAGTATGGTGGCTCGCTTTAATAACTTTAATAAACAGAGCAGGAACCATGGTGATTCCGTTTATGTCATTGTATTTGAGAGAAAGTTTGCATTTTTCTTTAAATGATGTAGGTTGGATTATGACTTGTTTTGGACTAGGATCTGTAGGAGGATCTTGGCTAGGAGGAAAACTAACGGATAAAATAGGATTTTACAAAGTGATGAAAACAAGTTTGTTTTTAACAGGGGTTCTCTTTATAGCCTTACAGTTTGTTAATACTTTTTGGGGATTTTGCATCGGTATTTTTTTGGTGATGCTAGTAGCAGATACTTTTAGACCCGCTATGTTTGTGGCTTTGAATACTTATAGTAAGCCAGAAAATAAAACACGTTCAGTAACCTTAATTCGTCTGGCAATTAACTTGGGTTTTTCTGCAGGTCCAGCTGTTGGAGGGTTAATAATTACCTCAATGGGGTATAGCGGATTGTTCTGGGTAGATGGAGTTACTTGTGTTTTAGCAACTATATTATTGGTAAATGTGTTACATCCTAAAAAAGCAAGAGTGTTGGATGAAATAAAGGTAGAAAATCCAGAGTCGGTTTTTTCAGATAAGGCTTTTTGGGTGTTTTTTGTAGGAATGTTTGTGTTTGGATTTATCTTCTTGCAATATTTTTCTACCATGCCTCTCTATTATAAAGATGTGCATCATTTGACAGAGTTAGAAATAGGATTGTTAATGGGGATGAACGGATTTTTCATTTTCCTATTAGAAATGCCGCTCATTACTTGGTTAGAAAAAAGTAAGTATACTAAAGAGTTCTTAATGTTTTTTGGCTTATTACTTACAGGATTAAGTTTTGTAGTAATCAATTTAACAGGTTGGGGTGGAATTTTAATTGTAGGAATGTTGTTAATGACTATTGGAGAAATGATTGCATTCCCTTTTTCAAACGCCTTTGTAATGGAGCGAGCCAAAAAAGGAAATCAAGGAGAATACATGGCATATTATAGTATTGCATTTTCAATGTCTCATATTTTTGGGCACAATTCAGGAATGCAATTAATAGATAATATTGGGTTTGATAATACGTGGAACTTTATGATTGTATTATCAGGAATTGGAGTATTATTTTTATTTATGTTAATGCGAATTGCAAAAAAGGAAAAGAATAACAGTTTAGAGGTTGAAATCAATCCATCAATAAACTTAGAAAAAACAGTATAGTTAAACTGATTAAAATACAGAAGTTTTATCTTTGAAGCTTTTATCAAAGAATACTAAAATAGCATAAAATGAATATACAAGACGCACAAAAACAGGTAGATGATTGGATTAAAAATCATGGAGTACGTTACTTTAATGAGTTAACAAATATGGCGCAGCTAACAGAAGAAGTAGGTGAGGTAGCTCGAATTATTGCGCGTCGTTATGGAGAGCAAAGCGAAAAAGAAAGTGATAAAAACAAAGATTTAGGAGAAGAGTTAGCAGATGTGATGTTTGTGGTATTGTGTTTAGCAAATCAAACAGGAGTAAACTTACAAGAGGCATTTGACAAGAAGCTAGATATAAAAACTAAGAGAGATCACGACCGTCATCATAACAACGAAAAATTACAATAAATGAATCTTATAAAGAATATACAAAAAGGAAGTTTTTGGATCAATGTAGCAAAAGTAGGGGTGCCTTTTTTAGTTGTTGTAGCATTGTTCTCTTTATTATTTAAAACAGGAGGGGCTATTTTTTCAGGAGACTTTGAAACTGTATACAATGTGCACTTCGCAAATAAACAGTGGATTCGTTTTTGGTTAAGTAAAATTGTTATTGCTGTAATATACAGTATGTACATAGTTAATAAAAGAATGAAGTAAACTGTAATGGATTTAAAGCTAAAAGCAGAAACGTTTGTATCAGGTAAAGAAATTACAATTTCAGGTTCAAAAAGTGAATCAAACCGATTGTTGATTTTACAACAATTATATCCGAGTTTACAGATTGAAAACTTATCAGACTCTGACGATACACATCATTTACAAGAAGCATTATCGTCGAGTAGTAACGCAGCTGATATTGGTCATGCAGGTACCGCTATGCGTTTTTTAACTGCTTTTTTTGCAACGCAAGAAGGTGTTATAAAAGTACTGCAAGGTTCAGATCGTATGCATAATCGACCAATTGAAATTCTGGTTAACGCATTACGTGATTTAGGTGCGGAAATAGCTTATGTAGAGAAGGAAGGTTATCCACCGCTTAAAATAACAGGTAAGAAGCTAACTCAAAGTAAAGTTTCAATTAATGGAAATGTAAGTAGTCAATACATTTCAGCATTAATGTTAATTGCTCCAAGCTTACAAAATGGATTGGAGATTGAGTTGGTAGGTAAAATCACTTCAGTACCTTACATCAATATGACGTTGCAGTTGTTACATCAACTAGAAATTGAAGCAAACTTTAAAGGGCAAATTATAAAAATAGCCCCAAAGTCAACTATAAAAGAACAAACGATTGTAGTAGAATCTGATTGGAGTTCGGTGTCTTATTTTTATTCGATTATTGCATTGAGCGAAATAGGTTCTTCTGTAAAATTATCAGCTTATAAAAAAGATAGCTTACAAGGAGATAGCTGTTTAGAGGAAATCTACAAGAATTTTGGGGTGACTACCACTTTTGAAGAAAATACAATTCTTTTAACAAAAGAAAAAAAGCATAACTCAGAAGTATTCGAACAAGATTTAAAAAATGCACCAGATATTGCACAAACTATTGCAGTTACATGCTTCGGGTTAGGAATTGCTTGTGATTTATCAGGATTACATACGTTAAAAATTAAAGAAACCGATCGTTTAGAAGCATTACGTGAGGAGCTAACAAAACTAGGAGCTGATATTTCTGTAACTAATGAAAGTTTACATTTAAAATCATCTTCAAAAATTAAAAAAAACATTCAAATAGCAACTTATAATGATCATCGTATGGCAATGGCATTTGCTCCGTTAGCTTTAAAAGTTCCAATAGAAATTTTAGAAGCTGAGGTGGTAACAAAATCATATCGAAGCTTTTGGGAACATATGGATGTTGTTGGAATAAAAAATGAAGAGATAAAATAAACAGGCAATCACTTGACAACCCCTATGTTGAAATTGTATATTTGCCTCCGTTAAGAAAATTTTACAAATGAAATTATCAAATTTTGATTTTGACTTGCCAAAAGAATTATTGGCAGAATACCCATCAGAGCATAGAGATGAAGCACGTTTAATGGTTTTACACCGTGATACTCAAAAAATTGAACATAAGTTGTTTAGAGACTTAATCGATTATTTTGATGAAGGAGATGTAATGATGTTAAACAATACGAAAGTATTTCCTGCTCGTATGTACGGAAATAAAGAAAAAACAGGAGCTCGTATTGAAGTATTCTTATTACGCGAATTAAATGCTGAAAATCGTTTGTGGGATGTATTAGTAGATCCGGCAAGAAAAATAAGAATAGGAAACAAGTTATTCTTTGGAGATGATGATAGTTTAGTAGCAGAAGTAATTGACAATACAACTTCTCGTGGTAGAACATTACGTTTCTTATTTGACGGTTCTTACGAAGAATTTAGACAAAAATTAATTGATTTAGGAGAAACTCCGTTACCAAAATATATCAAACGGGAGGTGGAGCCAGAAGATGAAGAGCGTTACCAAACTATTTTTGCAAAAAATGAAGGAGCAGTAGCTGCTCCAACAGCAGGGTTACACTTTTCTAAACACTTAATGAAGCGTTTAGAAATTAAAGGAGTTGATTTTGCTGAAACTACTTTACACGTAGGGTTGGGAACATTTAACCCTGTTGAAGTAGAAGATTTATCTAAGCATAAAATGGATTCTGAGCAAATCATTATTCCACAAGCGAGTGCAGATGTCGTAAACAAAGCAATAGGAGAAAAGAGAAGAGTTTGTGCTGTAGGTACTACGGTAATGAGAACAGTTGAGTCTTCTGTATCTTCAAGCAAACAGTTAAATGCTTATGAAGGATGGACAAACAAGTTTATCTTCCCTCCATACGATTTTAGTATCGCTAACTGTATGGTAACGAATTTCCACACACCAAAATCTACCTTATTAATGATGGTTTCAGCATTTGCAGGTCATGATTTTATGATGGAAGCTTATCAAGAAGCAATTAAAGAAAAATATAAATTTTACTCGTACGGAGATGCGATGTTAATTTTATAAAACAACTTTTATAATCATTAGCAAAACCTCACAAGTTACTTGTGAGGTTTTGTGTATTTTTGTACCTGATGACAGCGAAGAAAAAAGACATACGAGCATTAACTAAAGAACAACTACGTGATTTTTTTGTAGAGAATGGTGATAAAGCCTTCCGAGGAAATCAGGTATATGAATGGTTGTGGCATAAAGCAGCACATTCGTTTAATGATATGACAAGTTTATCAAAAGCAACACGTCAAATGTTAGATGATAATTTTGTGATAAATCATATTGAAGTTGATACAATGCAACGTAGTAATGATGGTACCATAAAAAATGCTATCAAGTTACATGATGGATTGATTGTAGAGTCGGTTTTAATTCCTACAGAGACAAGAACAACTGCTTGTGTGTCGAGTCAAGTTGGGTGTAGTTTGGATTGTAAGTTTTGTGCAACTGCACGTTTAAAACGTATGCGTAATTTGAATGCAGATGAAATTTATGATCAAGTAGTTGCTATTGATAAGCAAAGTAGGTTATACCATAATCATAAATTATCAAATATTGTGTTTATGGGAATGGGAGAACCTTTGATGAATTACAATAATGTTATCAAGGCAATTGATAAAATTACTTCACCAGAAGGTTTAGGAATGGCTGCTCGTAGAATTACTGTATCTACTTCAGGAGTTCCTAAAATAATTAAGAAAATGGCAGATGATGAGGTGCGTTTTAATTTAGCAGTTTCGTTGCATTCAGCCATAGAAGAAGTTCGAACATCGATTATGCCGTTTAATGCTACATTTCCGTTAAAAGATTTACGAGAAGCATTAGAGTATTGGTATGAAAAAACCAAACGAAAAGTAACTTACGAATATGTAGTTTGGAACGGAATTAACGATCGTAAAGAAGATATCAATGCATTGGTGGAGTTTTGTAAATATATTCCTTGTAAAGTCAATTTAATAGAATATAATCCAATTGATGATGGTGAGTTCCAACAAGCTTCTGAAAGAGCTATCAATAACTATATTTCTAACTTAGAAATGAATGATATTGTAGTGAATGTTCGTCGTTCTCGTGGTAAAGATATTGATGCTGCTTGCGGACAATTAGCGAATAAAAGTTAGGTATTTATTTCTTACATTTGCTAGCCATGAAGCCAGTAGAGCAAATAAAACTTCCGATTGCAAAAGAAATGGAACTCTTTGAAACTAAGTTCAAAGATTCTATGTTATCTAAGATTCCATTATTAAACAGAATTACCTATTATATCGTTCGTAGAAAAGGAAAACAAATGCGACCAATGTTTGTGTTTTTGGTGGCAAAAATGGTTTCTAATGGAGGATTTGATGAGCGCACCTATCGTGGGGCATCAGTGGTAGAGTTAATTCATACTGCAACATTAGTACACGATGATGTGGTTGATGATAGTAATCGTCGTAGAGGGTTCTTTTCAATGAATGCTTTGTGGAAAAATAAAATAGCCGTTTTAGTAGGAGATTATCTACTTTCTAAAGGGTTACTGCTTTCTATAGATAATGAAGATTTTGATTTATTGAAATTGATATCGATTGCGGTTCGAGAAATGAGTGAAGGCGAGTTGTTGCAGATTGAAAAAGCTCGCAAATTAGATATTACTGAAGAGGTATATTTTGAAATAATTCGTCAAAAAACAGCAACGTTAATAGCAGCTTGTTGTGGTATTGGTGCGGCATCCGTAGGAGCAAATAACGAAACTGTTCAGCAGATGCGTAAATTTGGAGAGTACATTGGTATTGCATTCCAAATTAAAGACGATTTATTCGATTATACAGAAGATAAAATAGGAAAGCCTACAGGAATTGATATCAAAGAACAAAAAATGACACTTCCATTAATCTATACGTTGAATACTTGTTCTCCAAAAGAAAAATCGTGGTTAATTAATTCTGTGAAAAAACACAACACCAATAAGAAACGAGTAAAAGAAGTGATTGCTTTTGTAAAACAAAACGGCGGACTGGAATATACTACTGCTAAAATGCACGATTATAAAAACAAAGCGTTAGCTATTCTTAATAATTACCCTGATTCAGATTATAAGAACTCGCTACTTCAAATGATTGATTATGTGGTGGAGAGAAAAATATAATTACCTTATTATTTTTATAGTTTTTTTTTCTTGTTCAAAAGAAAAGAGGTATGAAGATTTTAATGAAAATGATTTTTACGAAGTACAGGGAATTATAACTAAAGTGTACCAAACATCATCTGTTTTTGATTCATCTTACAATAAGTTGATGGATTATTCTTACGCTTTGAATGATTCGGTGTTTCTTAATGGTAGTGAAAAAGAGTTTTATAAAGCATGGGTTGTAGGAGAGCCAATTGTTGTTTTAGTTCATAAAAAGGACTCTAAGATTAATTTTTATGCTAGAAATGGAGTTTTAGATAATGTTACAGAAGAACAGTTTAGACAGCTTAATTTTATTTTAGAAATAGAAAAGAATAAAAAATAAAAAACCTCGAGAATTTCTCGAGGTTTTTTGTTACTAATTGGTTTTTGTTGAAATAATATGTTTTTTAGAGATTAGTTTTCCAGATTCAGAAATCCCTTCAATATAAACAATGATTTTTTCTTGTAAATTTTGTGGGATTTTAAATTCAAAATTAGAATTTGCTTTTATTTCTATGTTTGGGTTCCAAAAGATATCTCCGTAATATTTATAAGTGTTGTCAGTGTAAGAATTATATTCAGGAGTGTAGTATTCTTTTTCGATAGAAAATCCTTTTTCAATTTTTAATGTGTTAAGAAAAGTTTTTTTTGTTGTATACTCACTAGGAGATAAAGTATAAATGTAGATGTGTTCATCTGCTCTATTATCATAAACTCTACCATAATACACTTCTTTAACAGTATCCATATTCATACTTTCTATTAACCAAAGGTTATCACTAATTTCATTATTGTCTAGGTAAACTCTAACACTTTTTTTTTGGTTATCATAATTCTTGTGTTCATTATAATTGATACTTTTACCTCCTATTGCTGGCTCTTCTATTGCGGAAGGGTTTGAAATAGTAAGATTAGAGTTGATACTTCTAGATAATAAAGAAAGGACACCTTCGTCATTAACAACTCTATACCTTTTGCTTTTTAAGAAATCTAGAACGGTTTCTCCTGAGCTTATAAGAAGGCTGTCTACTATTTTTCTTGTAAGTATGGTGTTAGCTCCATAAGGTTTTTCACTTGGTTTGGTTTTTGGTTTTTTATTAATTAACACTTCATCTAAAATTTCAGTGTCTCTAAACAAAAATGAAATATCACCTTGCTCTTCTACTTTCGATTCTTTAGAGGTTTTAAAGTTTAACCTATGGGGGGGTAAATATTCTGATAAAGTTGTGTTGGAAAATTGTAAGTAGGGAGATGCTTTATAACTATTGTTTTTAGTTTTTAAGCTGAAAGTTATATGAGAGTTTTCTTTTACAAAAGTGCTTTTTAATTGAAACTCATTTGTGTTTTTAATTTCTCGTATAATATTGTTTTGAGCAGAATATATTAAAAGAGATTGTTTTCGTTTTAGAGGAGCATTTAAAGTTCCTTTTATATTAATTCCATTTTCAAATGAATAATTAGTTTTAGGAGGATTGTTAAATACATCAAACCAATTATATTTACTCCAACCCTGTGTTATTAACAGTAAGTCAAGTTCTCTAAGTTTTTCTTTGTTAATGTTGTTAAAGTAATAACCAGAGTTTTGTATTTTTCCTTTAATGTAAGGTTTTAATAAAAAAGATGTGTTTATGTTTTCTTCAGGAACGTAGCTTTTTGTTTCAATAGGAAGAAAAGAAGAGCTTAAAAAAATACTTTCGTTTGTGTTGTTTTTAAAATTTATAGAAATTGAATCGTTTATATTATTAAGGTTGTTTTTAATATCTATATTAGTAAAAAGAGAAGGAGAGTTAATGAAAATAAGTCTTTCTAATAAGGGGGTGTTTTTGTCATCGAAAATAGTGATTATGTTAATTCCTTTATCAACATCTTCTTTGTTAATAAATAGAGAATATTTAGTGTCAGTTGAATTAAAATTAAAATTATAAGTTGTAATTTTTCTAGTATTATGTACTAAAATTTTAAATTTCCGATTATTTAATTGATCTAAAGAGCTTTTATTTGTAAGTATGTTGATTAAGAAATAATTAGGATTGGAATTGATAACTTTTAATGTAATTCCATAATTTTGGGGTTCTAAGGTTGTTGTTTTTAAAACTTGTCCATTTTCTAATATAGCTTCAAATTCGTAAGTTTCATCTTCTTTAATAAATAAATTTGTATTTCCCAGCCCAAAAGAGTTGGTAGAGAATTTTCTGACTATTTCGTTTAAGCTATTCTTTATTATACCTTTGTTAATTTTAATTCCTTTCCCGTTTTTGTTCTTCACAAGAATACCAAAGTTGTTAATTGTGTTGGAAAGGGTGTGACCTCCTTCAGGAAATAGTTTAAATTCATATGAGGTATTCTCCTTTATTGTTTTGCTGTTATTATTATTACAGATAGATATTTTTTGAATGAATGAATTATCTTCTTTAAAGTTCTTCATCCAATTTGTAGAGGCTTTTATGTAATAAGAGTTGTCTGTAAAAGTAGAGTCTAATAAAATATTACCTTTACCAAGCCCATCTTTAATATGTACTAGTTTTTGAGTTTTTAACTTTCCCTCTGAATCGAAAACAGAAACATATAAATTAGAGGTTGTAGAGTGTAATTTTTTCGAGTTCTGTTCAATTACATAAGCTCTAAACCAAATTTCTTGTCCTGTTAAAAAGCTAGTTTTATTTAAATGCAGGTAAGGAATTTCTCTGGTGTTTTCAAAGTAAGAAGTGTAATTTTTATTAATAAAAGATTCTTGAGAAAAAATAAATGTATTAATTAATAGAGTCAAGGTCAGGAATAATGTTTTTTTCATAGAAATTATTTTTTAAAATTAAGCATCAAAAATATACCGATTAATATTTATTAGTTTGTAAGAGTACTTTTTAACTATGGTGAAGTAAAGCATTTTTATTTTAAAAAACAAAAACCTCGAGAATTTCTCGAGGTTCTTTATAATTGTCTGTGGCGACTCACCACCACTACATCATTCCTGGCATTCCACCACCCATTGGAGGCATTCCGAAACCAGAAATCTACTAAAGCATACTCAGTAGTTAAGATCATTCCTGCTACAGAAGCAGCATTTTCTAAAGCCGCACGAGTTACTTTTTAGGATAGATGATACTGGCTTCTAACTTATTTATATAGCCTTTTTGAAAATTATTTATTCTTTTCTTCTGAAAGAACGTACTCTTTTGAAATTAACTCTCCCGATTCTGAAACTCCTTCTATATATGCAATAATTTTTTCTTGTAGGTTGAGAGGAACCTTAAACACATAACTTGATTTTGGACCTATCTCAATATTAGGTTCCCAAAATATAGCACCGTATTTTTTATAAGTATCATTAAAATAGGAAGGATACCTAGGGTTATAGTATTCTTTTTCTATGGTAAAGCCCATTAAAGTTTTTACTTCAGCTGTTGTAGATTTTTTAGAATGAAGCTCAATTGGTGAATACGTGAAAATAAAAAAAGCATAACTTAAACCTGGATTTGACATATCTGAACCATAATAGATACTTTTCACTTGGTCTAGATTCATGTTTTCTAACATCCAAGGCTCTCTTGAAATATTTTTACCGTTTAATTTTATAGTTGATATTCCTCTTGAAGGAGGCGTTTTCCAGTTTATGAAATCCATTACTGTTTCTCCAGAGTTAACAATAACATTCTTCATATTTAAATTCCTATATGCTCCTGCTTCAATATATTCTTTATTAATTTCGTTTTTTTTAATCTTTGCTTTAACCTCTACCTCATTTAAAACTTCAAATTTATCTTTAATAATCTCAAAATCTAAGACAGTAGCTTCTGAAATACTTGAAGTTAAAACTTTCGATTCTTTATTAATAAAGTCACTTAATTTACCGCTTGAAAAGGATAATGTTGGTATAATTTCTGACAAATAGTTTTCTTTATGTTTTACAGCAAATTGTAAAAGACTATTCTTTTTGATGAAAGTATTTTTTAAAATCCATTTATTTTCAATAGGCTTAAAAGTAGTTATGAGATTATTCTCTGCAGAATAAAGTAATATTGACTGATTATTTCTAATTGGCTTGTTAAAGCTCATAGTTACATCAATTCCATGTTCGAAAGGATAGTTTATTTTTTGAGAGTTATTAAAAATATCTGTCCAATTATATTTACTCCATCCTTGGGTCAGCAATAATAAATCTAAATCTCTTAACTTTTTTTTATCAGTTAAATTTTTAAAATAATTGCCTGGATTTTGAACATGACCTTTTACGTAGGGTTTTAGTAAAAAAGAAGAAATAATAGTGTTTTCTGGGCTGTATGCTTCTGTACCTGAAGGTAGAAATGAAGCACTCAAAAATAGCTTACTATTGGATTCATTGTAAAGATCTATTTTTAACGAGTCACCTGAGGAATTTTCAGTTTTCACTCTTAAATCACTAATTAGTGAGTCTTTATTATTGAATATAATTCTTTCTGATACAGGGATGCTTTTCTCATCAAATAAAGTAACAATGTTAATACCAGGATTCAAATCATCTCTTTTAAATATGAGTAGGTAGTTCTTTTTGTTTTTTTTGAACGTAAAGTTGTAAGTCTTATAACTTCTGGTGTTATGTATTATGACTTTAAATTCTTTTTTTATGAGTGCTTTCAGAGACGAATCATTAGTAATAATATTAATACCAATTTTTTTGTCAGTATGAATGGTGTTTATTGTTATTCCATAAGATGATGGGTTACCAGTTGTAGCTTTTATTTTCAATCCATTGTAAAGAACAGTAGAAAAAGTATAGGTCATATTTTTCTCAATAAAAAGACTTACTTTATTCATTCCATTTGCGTTGGTGTTAAAATAGCGAATAATATTCCCATTTTGATCTTTGATTATTCCTTTTTTAATTTTAATGCCTTTACCTTTAGAGTCTTTAAGTAATATTCCAATATTGTTATTTGTGTTAGCGATAAGGTTGCCACCCTCTGGAAATAACTCGAATTCATAGGAGTTTTCTTCAGATACCATAGTTGCTCTTTGTTGTGAAGAAATGATATGAACTTTTTGATGGTAAGCATTGTCCTCTTTAAAGTTTTTCATCCATCTTGTAGATGCTTTTAAATAATAGTTCTTTTCTGTGTAAGTAGAGTCGATGCTTATGCTTCCGTTTCCTATTCCATCTTTTATATGTATAAGTTGTTGTTCTTTTAGTTTTCCTGACTCTTCAAAAACAGAAACATACAAGTTTGAGGTAGTTTTGTGTAATTTCTGTGAATTTTGTTCTTGAATGTATGCCTTAAACCATATTTCCTCACCTTGTAAGAAAGTTGTTTTATCGAGGTGTAAAAAAGCAACTTCTCTAGTGTTTTCGAAATAATTAGAATAACTTTCAGTAATGTTTTTTTGAGAAAAAAGCAAGTTAGATGCTACAAATAATAGTAAGAATAGTGTTTTTTTCATAGAAACTATTTTTTAAAATTAAGCATCAAAAATTATACCGATTAATATTTATTAGTTTGTAAGAGTGCTTTTTAACTATGGTGAAGTAAAGCAATTTTATTTTAAAAAAACAAAAACCTCGAGAACTTCTCGAGGTTTTTTATTTTTATCTATGGCGATTCGCCATTACATCATTCCTGGCATTCCACCACCCATTGGAGGCATTCCACCACCAGGGTTATCTTCTTTAATGTCTACTAAAGCACATTCGGTAGTTAAAATCATACCAGCAACAGAAGCAGCATTTTCTAACGCCACACGAGTTACTTTTTTAGGATCGATAATACCAGCTTCTAACATGTCTACGTATGTTTCAGACTTCGCATCGTAACCAAAGTTTTGATTTCCTTCTAAAACTTTATTGATAACTACTGAACCTTCTCCACCAGCATTTTCAACAATCGTACGTAAAGGAGCTTCAATCGCTCTGTTTACGATTTGAATTCCTGTTGTTTCGTCTAAGTTATCAGTAGCAATAGTTTCTAATACTTTTTTAGCGCGAACTAAAGCAACACCTCCACCAGCTACAATACCTTCTTCTACAGCTGCACGAGTAGCATGTAAAGCATCATCAACACGGTCTTTCTTTTCTTTCATTTCTACTTCAGAAGCAGCACCAACATATAATACAGCAACACCACCAGCTAACTTTGCTAAACGCTCTTGTAATTTTTCACGATCGTAATCAGAAGTAGTTGTTTCAATTTGTGCTTTAATTTGGTTTACACGAGCTTTGATTTGTGCTTCGTCACCAGAACCATTAACAATTGTAGTATTATCTTTATCAATAGTTACTGTTTCAGCAGTGCCTAATAAATCTAAAGTTGCATTTTCCAAAGAGAAACCTCTTTCTTCAGAAATTACAGTACCACCAGTTAAAATAGCAATATCTTCTAACATTGCTTTTCTACGGTCACCAAATCCTGGAGCTTTTACAGCAGCGATTTTTAATCCACCACGTAATTTGTTTACTACTAAAGTAGCTAATGCTTGTCCGTCAACATCTTCAGCAACAATCAATAAAGGTCTTCCTGATTGTGCAACAGGTTCTAAAATAGGTAAGATTTCTTGTAAGTTAGAAATCTTTTTATCGAATAATAAAATGTATGGATTTTCTAAATCAGCAATCATTTTATCTGCATCAGTTACGAAGTAAGGAGATAAGTATCCACGGTCAAACTGCATTCCTTCAACAACATCAACATAAGTGTCAGTTCCTTTTGCTTCTTCAACAGTAATCACTCCTTCTTTTCCAACTTTTCCAAATGCTTCAGCAATTAAATTACCAATTACCGCATCGTTATTAGAAGAAATTGCAGCTACTTGCTTAATTTTTTCTGATGAATCACCAACTTCTTTAGATTGTTTTGCTAAATCTTCAGTAATAGCAGTTACCGCTTTATCAATACCACGTTTTAAATCCATAGGATTAGCACCCGCAGCTACGTTTTTTAAACCTTCTTTTACAATAGCTTGTGCTAATACGGTTGCAGTAGTAGTACCATCACCTGCTAAGTCGTTAGTTTTAGAAGCTACTTCTTTTACCATTTGAGCTCCCATGTTTTCTAACTCATCTTCTAATTCTACTTCTTTAGCTACAGAAACTCCATCTTTTGTTACGTGAGGAGCTCCGAATGATTTAGAAATAATTACGTTACGTCCTTTAGGACCTAAAGTTACTTTTACTGCATTTGCCAATGCGTCTACTCCACGTTTCAATCCGTCACGAGCGTCTACATCAAATTTTATATCTTTTGCCATGTTTGTTTTAGTTTTTAGCCGTTAGCTTTTAGCTACTGGCTTGGTTTTTAGTTTTTGTTTAGTTGGCTAATAGCAAAAAGCTAAAAGCGAAGAAGTTTTAGATAATAGCGAAGATGTCGCTTTCTCTCATAATTAAATAATCTTTTCCTTCCAATTTAAGTTCAGTACCAGCGTACTTTCCGTATAAAACAGTATCACCAACTTTTACAGTTAAAGGCTCATCTTTTGTTCCGTTACCCACGGCTACGATAGTTCCTTTTTGTGGTTTTTCCTTTGCGTTGTCAGGGATGATGATTCCTGATGCTGTAGTAGTTTCTGCTGCAGCTGGTTCAACAAGAACTCTGTCTGCTAAAGGTTTAATGTTTAATCCCATTTTATATATTTTGATTGATTAAATTAAAATTTACTTGTTAGTTTTTGTCAGAAATTATGCCATTAGATTTTTGCTGACAATTTTTCAAGCAAGGCAAAATTACGTATAAAAAAAATGCCAACGTGTCATTCACATTGGCATTTTAAATTCTATTTTGTATAAACTACTGTGCGCTATCTTTAGCAGTATCAGTTGCTGCTGGTGTAGCAGGAGTAGTTGTAGTTTCAATACTGTTTAAAGTGTCGTCTAATTTAGGAGCATCAGCTGCATTACCTCTTGGAATAGCAAAGTTAGCTAATAAGATTAAAGCAAACATAGTAATTGCTAAAGTCCAAGTAGTTCTATCTAAAAAACTGTTTGTATTTTGTACACCTCCAATATTTTGAGCACCACCGCCTCCAAATGATGAAGATAATCCTCCACCTTTAGGGTTTTGAACCATTACAATTAAGATTAATGCTATTGCAACAATCAATATTAAAACTAAAAGTAAAGTATACGTTGTCATTTATTTATTGTTTTGTAAAATTTGTATTCTTTTAATTTGGTCTGCAAAGAAACCACTTTTTTCTGGATATTTCAAACTTAATATTTTATATGCTTGAATAGCACTATCATATTTCTTTTGTTCTAAATAAACTTTAGCTAAAGTCTCAGTTGCTAGTTGATTACTTTGTTGGGTGTCGGCTATTTTAACATCGCTCGTAGATGTTTTATTTGGGCGTGATATTTTAGGTGCTGTTTCTATAAAACGATCAATAATAGCCTCGTGTTCAGATTTAATTGGCTGTGATTCTTCCTCTTGCTTTTTTTCTTCTTTCTGAGGAGGAACGATATCTCTTATAATAGTCTTTTTAGAAGATAATTGTAACCACTGATTGAATGAAAACGTTTCGTTTTGTGTAAAAGAAAGAGGTTTTCCAATAGCTAAATCTTCTTCTATAGATGCAGTTTTAGTTGTTTTTTTCTTCGGAAGAAGTTTGTCTATTAAGCTAGTTTTTTCTCCTAACTTTGGAGTTTCTTTAAAAGCTTCTGAAGTTATAAAATCAAACAATACTGTTCTGTCACTTGTATAAGCAGCTGTAATTTTTAATTCGTTGTTGTATTTATAGCTTTCTCGGTTTTTTAAAGCTTTTAAACGTAACGCTCTGGCAGATTGAAAATAAGGATACTCTTGGATAAGAGCTGTGATTTCTGAAGAATTTTCTATTGAAATTAATTCAGGTTTTTCTAATAATTGTATGTAGTTATCCTTATTCAATTAATTTACCATTTAGCTACAGAAGCATTAAAAATATCTTGTGTAATACGTTCTATAATTTCATCTAATGCAGTTTCTAATACCGAACCGGTTAGCAGTTGGTTAGCTCCGTAATCGTAATAAAATGAAAAGCGTTTTTCAAAATTATCTTTTTCTTCTAAAGCGTTTATATAATTTACATTTACAGTAATGGTGAGTCTGTTCTGAGCTGCAGTTTGTTGCGCTGTAGCACTCATAGGTGTAATACGAAAATCGACAATTTCACCAGAAAAATGTAAGTCTCCACCTGTTTTAACTAAAGTTAAATTAGTTTGACGAGTGAACAAATCTTGTAAGTCTTGTGTGAATTTTTGACTTAAAATAGGTTCTACTACTGGGGCTTGGTTAGGAAAAAAATCAACTTGGATTGTTTTTGCGTTTCCTGTGTTACCACCAGTGAAAGAGTAAGCACCACAACCAATAATAGTGGTTAAACCAATAAATAAAGATAGTATATATAAAGTTTTTTTCATCTGAAATTGTGAGTGAATTGTAAAAATAAAAAACTAATAAGATAAATTTAGTTTTATACTCTAGAGTTTTTAGATATTACATTTTCCATTTTTTAAATCATCTAAAGAAGGGTTAAATTTATTATTTCTAATCAAATAATTAGTTGAAGGAAAGTTGTTTAATACAAGTTTATTTAAACTACAAAAATTATCTAAAAGAATATTATCTTCTATGTTCAACTTTTCAACAGATTCTAAATTACCTAAACCATCTATGGTAGTTAAAGAGTTATTATTGTAAATTATGAAATAATACTCAATTTTTTTTAAGTTAGAAAAACCGTTAATAGATTGCAAGTTAGGGTTTTCTCTAATTTCTAATATAGGTAAAGTAGTTATTTTGTTTAGTGAGTTAAAGTCGGTTAAGTTTTCATTGTTCATAATTTGTACTCCTCTTCCTATTGATTCCAAATTATTTAAACCTTTTATGTCTGTTAAAGAGTTGTTGTGGTTTAAAGCAAGAAAGTCACCAATATTTTTTAAATTGGTTAATTCTGAAATGTTTACTAATTTATTATTAATACTAATATCAACTCTTCCTGTCACTGTATTGATACTTTGTAATCCATTTAAACTTTCTAAAGAGGGGTTTCTGCTAATTTCTAGGTAACCATTTATCGAGTTTATTTTTGAAAAGCAGTCAATAGTCTTTAAAAGGGGACAATTGGTTACTAGTAAAGAACCAGTTTTAGTCAAGTTTTTTAAACTAGATATATCTGCCAAAGAATTGTTAAATCCAATACCGCATATATCATAAATAGTTGAAATATTATTTAACCCCTCTAAATTCTTTAAATCTGGATTGTTGAAAACAAACAGTGATCCTCTGATGGTTTTTAAATCGATTAAAAGGGATAAGTCTTTGATCTCTAGATTGTTTTTGTAATCTCCGATAGTTAGGTCTCCATTGACTTCATTGTATTTATAAGAAGCAAATTCATTAACTTCTTCTTGGGTTTTAAGGTGTACATCACCAGTGTAAACATCTTCAAGGTTATCTATATTTATAGTTATATTTATTTTTTTGATAATTTCACCATTAGAGACTTCAATAATTCCTGTTACTTTGGTGGCTGTTTCGTAATCATAAACAGAAGTGTTGTCTACCGTTAATTCACCAGTGTTAGAGTTTATCATGAAAGAATTTTCTGGTGTTTGCTTAATTACTGAATACGAAATGCTTCCTTGATTTGTTTCGGCTTTAATAGTTCCTATAAATGCACCAGAAAATGGATTCTCATTAATGTTAAAACTCATGTCTTTAGTCTCAAGCGTAACAATCTCTCCGGTTTTATCTAAGTTATCATCATTACCACATGAAATAAATAATAGAGCAAGAGTAAAAAGTAGTATGTATTTTGTGTTTTTCTTTGTCTCAGTTTTGATTTTTTCTTCTAAATAGCTTGAGTTTCTTTTCATATTTAAAGTTTAATATAATATTAAAATAAATTATAAATCGTATTGTTTAATTTTTCGATATAGAGTTCGTTCAGAAATTCCTAATTCTTTTGCAGCTAATTTACGTTTTCCATTATTCTTTTCGAGTGATTTACGTATCATTTCAATCTCTTTTTCTTGTAAAGATAAACTTTCATCTTCTTCGATAGTTTCAGCATAATCATAATCATCTTGAGGCTGAGAAACTTTAGGAATTTGAACTACTTCAACATTTGAAACTTCTGATAAATCTTGATCCTGATAAATACGTTCAATTAATCGATGGTTTTCTTCTTGGACTTCCTCTAAATTACCACCCTGCATTAAATCGAGTGTTAACTTTTTTAAGTCATTGATATCGTTTCGCATATCGAACAAGATTTTGTACATAATATCTCGTTCGGTAGCAAAGTCAGATTGACTGCTTGATTTTCCACCAATAATAGCAGGTAAATTACTTCTGTTTTCTGGTAGGTACTGAACTAATTTTTCTGGCGTAATTAATCTATCTTCTTCAACAATAGATATTTGTTCTGCAATATTTTTTAACTGACGAATGTTACCAGGAAAACTGTAATTTAATAAAATTCTTACAGCATTTTCGTCTAGTCTAATGGTTGGCATTCTGTATTTTTGAGCAAAATCAGCTGCAAATTTTCTAAAGAGTAAGTGAATGTCTTCTCCACGATTTCTTAATGCAGGTAACGGAATTTCTATAGTACTTAAACGGTAATATAAATCTTCTCTGAATTTTTCTTTTGCAATAGCTTCCTGCATGTTTACGTTGGTAGCAGCAACAATACGAACGTTTGTTTTTTGTACTTGAGAAGAACCTACTTTAATAAACTCTCCATTTTCTAATACACGTAACAAACGTACTTGAGTAGTCAATGGTAATTCTCCAACTTCATCTAAAAAAATGGTGCCACCATCAGCAACTTCAAAATACCCTTTACGTGTTTGTGTAGCTCCTGTAAAGGCTCCTTTTTCATGTCCGAATAATTCACTATCAATAGTTCCTTCAGGAATAGCTCCACAGTTAACCGCAATGTATTTTGCATGTTTTCTGTGTGATAGTTGGTGAATAATTCTTGGGATGTTTTCTTTTCCAACACCGCTTTCTCCAGTAACGAGTACTGAAATATCGGTAGGAGCCACACGAATCGCTTTTTCAATAGCGCGATTCAACTGTATATCGTTACCGATAATGCCAAAACGTTGTTTTATAGCTTGTAAATTTTCCATTTCTTTCTTTAGAATAGAGAAAAAAGAATAGAGAGAAAAGATTGTGTCTTTTTTCTTTTCTCTTGACTCTCTTTTCTAAAAATTAGTTATTGTCAGAATACCCAACAGCTGTACCTTTTAAGGTAGTAGAGGTACAATCGTCAATACGTACATTTACAAAATCTCCCATTTTATAATTTTCTTTAGGGAAAACCACTACGGTATTTTGTGTATTACGACCTTTCCATTCGTTAGGGTTCTTTTTTGATGTTCCTTCAATCAATACTTCTTGAATTTTACCAAGATTCTCTTTTGTTCTGTATAAACTATGTTCTTGTTGTAAATCAATGATTTCTTGTAAACGACGTTTTTTAGTTTCTAACGGAACGTCATCTTCCATTTTTTTAGCAGCTAAGGTTCCTGGTCTTTCAGAATAGGCAAACATAAATCCGAAACTGTATTTTACATGACGCATTAAGTCTAAAGTATCTTGATGGTCTTGTTCTGTTTCTCCACAAAAACCAGCAATCATATCTTGGCTTAAAGCCATTTCAGGAATGATCTTGTAAATGTTATCAACCAAATCCATGTATTCTTCACGAGTATGTTGACGGTTCATTGCTTCAAGCATTGTATTGCTTCCACTTTGAACAGGTAAGTGGATGTATTTACAAATGTTTTTATGCTTTGCCATTATGTGAATTACGTCTAATGTCATATCCTGAGGATTTGAAGTAGAAAAACGAAAACGCATTTTAGGAAATTCTGTAGCACACATATCTAGTAACTGAGCAAAATCAACAGCAGAAGCTTGCGCTAATTCAGAAGCTTTTTTGAAATCTTTTTTCAATCCACCGCCATACCATAAGTATGAGTCAACATTTTGACCTAGTAAAGTAATTTCTTTGAAGTTTTTCTCTTGCATACTGCGGATTTCTTCAATAATACTCTTAGGATCACGACTACGTTCACGACCACGTGTAAACGGAACTACACAGAATGTACACATGTTATCGCAACCACGGGTAATTGATACAAAGGCTGAAACTCCGTTAGAGTTTAAACGTACAGGAGAAACATCAGCATACGTTTCTTCTTTTGATAAGATTACGTTCACTGCATCACGTCCTGCATCAACTTCTTCAATTAAATTAGGTAAGTCACGATATGCATCAGGCCCCACAACTAAGTCAACGATTTTTTCTTCCTCTAAAAACTTTTCTTTTAATCGTTCTGCCATACAACCAAGTACTCCAACTTTCATGGTTGGATTTACTTTTTTTACAGCGTTATATTTTTGCAGTCTGTTACGAACTGTTGTCTCGGCTTTTTCACGAATAGAACAAGTGTTCACCAGTACCAAATCAGCATCTTCTAAATTTTGAGTGGTGTTAAAACCTTGTTCTGCTAAAATTGACGCCACAATTTCGCTGTCGTTCATATTCATTTGACAACCATAGCTTTCTATAAAAAGCTTTTTGTTGTTTCCTTCTTTGTGTTCTGTAACAAGGGCTTTTCCTTGTTGTTTCTCATCAATTATTTTTTCTACGTGTTCCATAAATCCTAAAATCGTGCTAAATAGGGTGCAAATATACAACCAAAAAGTATTATTTGTGACAAATTGACATGGATAGTTTTGTTTAATAAAAGGTAAAGTTTTGCTAAAAATTAATCATTAAAAAAAAACTATATACTTTTGCAAACTGAATTATACCTATATTAATAAGGTGTAAAGTGATAATGAGATAAAGACGTATGGCAAAAAATTTAGTAATAGTTGAGTCACCTGCTAAGGCAAAAACAATAGAAAAGTTTTTAGGGAAAGATTTTCAGGTTGAATCGAGTTTTGGACACATTGCAGATTTACCATCTAAAGAATTAGGGGTAAATGTTGAAGGAGATTTCAAACCAAAATATATAGTTTCTACCGATAAAAAAGCGGTAGTAAAAAAACTAAAAGATTTAGCAAAGAAAGCAGAAACAGTATGGTTAGCTTCCGATGAGGATCGCGAGGGAGAAGCTATTGCATGGCATTTAGCAGAACAATTAAAGCTAAAGGAAGAAAATACAAAGCGTATTGTTTTTAACTCAATTACTAAACAAGCAATTTTAAAAGCAATTGAAAATCCACGTACTATTAATTATAACTTAGTAGATGCACAACAAGCGAGACGTGTGTTAGATAGAATAGTAGGTTATGAACTGTCTCCAGTGTTATGGAGAAAAGTAAAACCGGGGTTATCAGCAGGTAGAGTGCAGTCAGTAGCAGTGCGTTTAATAGTAGAGCGTGAGCGTGAAATTGAAAGCTTTGAAACCGAAGCATCTTATCGAGTAGATGCTGAGTTTGTAAATGCTGAAGGAAAAAAGTTTAAAGCGAAGTTAGCAAAGAATTTTTCAACTAAAGAAGAAGCAGAAAAATTCTTAAATTCTTGTGCTGATGCAGCGTTTTCAGTAGCAGATTTACAACAAAAGCCTGCGAAAAAGTCACCAGCACCACCATTTACAACGTCAACATTGCAACAGGAAGCGTCTAGAAAGTTAGGTTTTCCAGTAGCAAAAACGATGATGATGGCGCAACGTTTATACGAAGCGGGATTGATAACCTACATGAGAACAGATAGCGTTAATTTATCTGATGACGCTAAAAATGCGGCACAAGAAGAAATAATAGCTTCTTATGGTAAAGAATATAGCAAGCCACGTAATTTTTCAACTAAAACAAAAGGAGCCCAAGAGGCGCACGAAGCGATTCGTCCTACAGATATGACACGTCATGAGGTTTCTGTAGATTATGATCAAGATAGATTGTATAGTTTAATATGGAAACGTACACTAGCTTCACAAATGAGTGAAGCACAATTGGAGCGTACCGTTGTAAAAATAGATAACAATAAGAACAAGAAACAGTTTACAGCCAATGGTGAGGTGATTACTTTTGAAGGTTTCTTAAAAGTATACTTAGAAGGAACAGATAATGAAGATGAAGAGCAAGCAGGAATGTTACCTAAAATGGAAGTAAATGAATCGCTAATTAATGAATTAATTACGGCAACAGAGCGTTATACACGTCCGCCAGCAAGATATACCGAAGCTGCTTTGGTAAAACAATTAGAAGAGTTAGGAATTGGACGTCCTTCTACGTATGCGCCAACAATTTCAACGATTCAAAGAAGAGAGTATGTTGAAAAAGGAACTGTTGAAGGAAAAGAAAGAAATTATACACAGTTAAGTTTAGCAAATCAAATAGTATCAGAGCAAGTTCTAACAGAACGAGTAGGTTCTGATAAAGGAAAATTAGTTCCAACAGATATCGGAAATATCGTAAATGACTTTTTAGTAGAAAATTTTGATACAATTTTAGATTATGGTTTCACGGCTAAAGTTGAAAATGAATTTGATGAAATAGCAGAGGGAAATGAAGATTGGACTGCAATGATTAAAGATTTCTACAAAAACTTCCATGTAGTTGTAGAAGATGTTGCAGCAAATGCTGAAAGAGCGAAAGGAGAGCGTTTGTTAGGTGTAGATCCTGAAAGTGGTAAGAATGTATATGTGCGTTTAGGACGTTACGGAGCAATGGTTCAAATTGGTGAAGCTACTGATGAAGAAAAGCCACGTTTTGCAAGTTTACAAGGTGATCAAACCATGAATTCTATCACATACGAAGAAGCGATGGATTTATTTAAGTTGCCAAAAGTTTTAGGAGACTATGAGGGTATGGAAGTAGAAGTAGCAAACGGTAGATTTGGTCCTTATATTAAGTTTGATGGAAAATACGTATCGCTTGATAGAGACGAAAATCCAATGTCAGTAGATATGGATAGAGCTATTGAATTGATTGAAGCCAAACGTAAAGCAGATGCTCCTATTGGTGAGTATGAAGGAATGCCAATTCAAAAAGGAGTTGGACGATTTGGACCTTTTATTAAGTGGAATTCTATTTTCATCAATGTTAACAAAAAATACGATTTTGATAATTTAAGTCAATCAGATTTAGAAGAGTTAATAGAGGATAAAAAGAAAAAAGAACGCGAAAAGCTCATCCATAATTTTGAAGAAGTTGGTATTCGTGTAGAAAAAGCACGTTGGGGTCGTTTTAATGTAATTAAAGGTAAAATAAAGGTTGAATTACCTAAAACAACAGAGATTGAGAAGTTAACGCAAGAAGAAGCTGTTAAAATGATTGAAGCAAAAACTCCAAAAAAGAAAACAGTAAAGAAGAAAGTAACCAAAAAGAAATAAAGAAGCTTTCTATAAAAAATAGTTTGTTATATTAGCGCTCTTAAAATTCCCCTATAAATGAATCTTGACTTCTTTACACCTATCGAAGAATCTGCAGCTGCTCACGTACTTGAGCAAGCGCCTTCGGTATTAGGTAAAATAGTTCAACTTCATACTGTTGATAATGGTTTTCCAGACTTAACAGAAGTTTCAATAGCTATTTTAGGAGTAAAAGATGGAAGGGGAGCAGTAGGTAATGAAGGTTGCGGAAATGGATTAGACCAAATTCGTAAACACTTTTATCAGTTGTTTACTGGTAAATGGACAACCCAAATTGCGGACTTAGGAAATATAGAGAAAGGAAATACTGTAGAAGATACTTATTTTGCGGTAAAATCATCAATAGAGTTTTTACTAAAGAAAAATATTATGCCAATCATTATAGGTGGCGGGCAAGATATTACCTATGCAAATTATAGGGCTTACGATAACTTAGAGCAAACAGTTAATTTAGTAGCTGTTGATAGCCGATTTGACTTAGGTTCGTTAGAAGATGAGCTTACGTCAAAATCGTATGTAAGTAGAATTGTTATGGAAGAGCCTAACAATCTTTTTAACTTTAGTAATATAGGATATCAAACCTATTTTAACTCGCAAGATGAAATAGACCTATTAGATAAGTTGTATTTTGATGCATATAGGTTAGGAGAAGTAAAAGATATTACTTTAGTAGAACCTATAATGAGAGATGCAGATGTGGTGAGTATAGATGTTGGAAGTATTCGTCAAAGTGAAGCGCCAGCTAACGAAAACGCCTCGCCAAATGGGTTTTACGGAGAAGAGATTTGTGCAATAGCACGATATGCAGGAATAAGTGATAAAGTAACATCTTTCGGGATTTACGAATACAATGTAATGTTAGACTCAAATAGTCAAACAGCAAAGTTGATAGCTCAAATAATTTGGTACTTTATAGAAGGAATGAACTCTAGAGCAAAAGATTATCCGTTTGCAACCAAAGAAAGTTATCAGAAATTTACAGTACTTTTAAGCGATGACGACCCAATAAACTTCTATAAAAGTGATAAAAGTGGTCGTTGGTGGATGGAAATAAATTTAATATCGAATAATAAACACAAAAGACATGCGTTAATACCATGTAGCTATCGAGATTATGAACTAGCACTACAACAAAAAACACCTGAAAGGTGGTACAAAGCTTTGCAAAAGCTTGTTTAGAAGAAAGTTGTATAAAGTGTGAAAAAATATAACTCGTAATTGTTTTTTAATAAAAAAAATAATAGGTTTACGCCTCTTTTATAAGAAAAGATATAATATGAAAAAAATAGCATTACTTGCATTATTGGTATCTATCATCTACTCTTGTGGTTCAAGTGGAGATAGAGGAGAGTTAGTAGGAGTAAAGTCTACAAGAAAATGGTTTGCCGAAAAACCATATGGAATGGCTAAAATACCAGGAGGGTCTTTTACTATGGGTAAACAAGATGAAGATCCTATGGGAGCTATGAATGCGCCAACAAAAACTGTAACTGTACAACCATTTTATATGGATGAAACAGAAATTACAAATAGTGAGTATAAAGCATTTGTGTTCTGGGTAAGAGATTCTATCACAAGAACTAAGTTAGCTTATCAAGCAGAGTTTGCTTCAATGGGAGCTGGTGATGCAGAAGGAGCAGGAAGAGCAGAAGGTATTCAATTATATGCGTTTGCATCAAAAGATACTGTAAATGAAACTCCTTACGAAAAGTACATGCGTGAAAATTACTATGAGTTAGGAGCTGGTTTAGACTCTTTAAAACCATTAAATTGGGAAGAAGAAATTATTTGGGAAGCTCCTGAATACCCAGATGCTGATTATGTAGAAGTAATGGACTCTTTATATATTAAGAAAGATGAAGCTTTAAACGGAATTAGAACGTTCAATACAAAATTATTAAATTATAGATATTATTGGTTTGATAATGAGGCAGCAGCAAGAACAGGAAAGAATAGAAAAGATTTCTTAAAAAATGAAGTTATCAATGTATATCCAGATACCACAGTTTGGATTAAAGACTTCAACTATTCATACAACGACCCAATGCACCAAGAGTATTTTGCTCATAAAGCATACGAAAACTATCCAGTAGTAGGTGTAACTTGGAATCAAGCAAAAGCATTTTGTAATTGGAGAACTCAAACTAAAAATAACTTCCAACGTTCAAGAAGAAAGTTAGGATTAGTACCTGCGTTCAGATTACCAACAGAGGCTGAATGGGAATATGCAGCTCGTGGAGGTTTAGACTATGCTAAATATCCTTGGGGTGGACCAAGTACTACAAGTGATAGAGGATGTTTCTTAGCAAACTTTAAACCAGTACGTGGTGACTATGCAGCAGATGGAGCTTTATATACAGTAGAAGCAATGTCATACAATCCAAATGAATATGGGTTATTTAATATGGCAGGTAACGTTTCTGAATGGACAAATACAGCTTATAACCAAATGTCTTATTATATGGGGTCTACAATGAACCCGAACGTAGAGATTAAAGAAAATAGAAGAAAAATTATCCGTGGAGGTTCATGGAAAGATGTAGCCTATTTCTTAGAAGTAAGTTCTCGTGACTGGGAATATGCTGATACAGCAAGAAGTTATATCGGATTTAGAACTGTTCAAGATTATTTAGGAACAAACAAGAGTAATTAAACAAGAAAACAAGAATAAATATTAATCCCCAAAAATTAAAAATTAAAAATTATGGCACAATCAAAATCAACTAAGAAGATGTTCAATATGGCTTACGGTTTAGGAGCCGCAGTAGTTATCATTGGAGCATTATTTAAAATTTTACACTGGCCTTTTGGAAATGAAGTATTAATGATAGGTATGATTGTGGAAGCAGCAGTTTTCGCATTGTCAGCGTTTGAAGCAGTTGAAGACGATTTAGATTGGACAAAAGTATACCCAGAGTTAGCAGATGGTCAATCATTAGGAGGTAAGAAAGGTAAAGAAGCATCTCCAGAAGAAGCACAAAGCATGTTATCTCAAAAATTAGATAATATCTTAAGCGAAGCTAAATTAGACGCACAATTAGTATCTCGTTTAGGAGATAGTATTAAAAATTTCCAAGGAGCAGTAGAGCCTTTAGCATCTGCTTCTCAATCAATTTCAGCTACAAATAGCTACAACGAGCAAATGTCTAGAGCAGCAGCTCAAATGGAATCTTTAAACAGTTTATACCAAACACAAGTAGAGAATGCTAGTAAACAAGCTGATTTAAACTCAGCAATGGTTGAAAACTCTCAACGTTTACAAGAGCAAATGCAATCTCTAGCTACGAATTTATCTTCGTTAAATGGAGTTTATGGTGGAATGTTGTCTGCAATGTCTAACAAGTAATTAATTAGTTTATCTAATTTTTAACGAAACAAACTAATTAATATGGCAGGAGGAAAACTATCACCAAGGCAGAAGATGATTAACCTGATGTACTTAGTGTTTATTGCAATGTTAGCAATGAACATGAGTAAAGAGGTATTATCAGCCTTTGGATTAATGAATGAAAAGTTAACAGTAGCAAATGAAAAGGCAACTGAGAAAAATAAAACAGCTTACGAAACGTTAGCCCAAAAAGCTGCTGAACAAGCAAAGCAGTATGGAGAGGCTAAAGAGAAAACAGATAAATTAAAAGTAGCTGCGGATGAATTATATGCATATGTTGGAGATTTAAAGAGCCGAATGACTGGTGATTTAGAAGATAAAACAGCATATGAAACTATGGATAAGTCTAAGTTTTTAGACGAATTATTCTTTAAAGGTGGAAAAGTAACTGAAGCAGGTAAAGAATTTGTAGCTAAAATTGAAGGGTTTAGAAACCAAGCAATGACAGCTTTAGAAGGAACAGAAGTTGCAGGTGTTATTGCAACTCGTTTTAATACCGATAAAGAAGAAAATAAAGATGGAAAGAAAATCGATTGGTTAAAGTATAACTACGAAGGTTTCCCTTTAATTGCTTCTTTAACAAAGTTAACTCAAATTCAAGCAGATATTAAAGCTACAGAATCTGACGCATTAACTGCATTATTACAAGGAGAGTTACAAAGTGCAGTTTCTATGACAAAGTATGAGGCTATGGTTGTTTTCGACAAGAGTGCATACTATCCAGGAGAAAACTTATCAGGTAGAATTGTATTAGGAAAGAAAGATCCTAACTTAACTGCAGAGAAAGTTATCATTAATGATAAAGAGGTTGAAGCAGAAAAAATTCAAGCAGGTCAAGTTATCTTAGACGGTCCAGCAGGAAACGTTGGAGATAAAGAATTAAAAGGAGAGTTCCAGTTTAAAGAAGGGGATTCTATTGTAAAAATAGATATCAAAGGAGCGTATGCTGTAATCCCAAGACCAAACGAAGCATTAGTTTCAGCAGATAAAATGAACGTTGTATATCGTGGTTTAGCAAACCCATTAACAATTTCTATTCCAGGAGTACCAAGTAACAAAGTTGCTGCAAATGCACCAGGATTAAAAAGAGTAAGTGGAGATAAATATACTATGTATCCTGGTAAAGGAAGCGAAGTAAATATCGTTGTAACTGGTACTCCAGCAGGATCAGATAAAGGAGTACGTTCTGTAAAGAAATTTAGAATTAAAGACATACCACCAGCGGTAGGTATGGTAAGAGGGCAATACGGTACAGTAAAAATGCCAAAGGCAAGTTTAGGAAATGTTAGTATTGCAGCTGGTTTACCAGACTTCTTATTCGATTTAAAATTAAACGTATCTAGCTTTAAAATTAAAGTTCCTGGTCAAGTAGCTATTCCAGTTAGTGGAACTAGATTAAACCCTAGAGCTAAAGCAGCATTATCAAAAGCTAGAAGAAATGATGTAATTACTATTTTTGATATTAAAGCATCAGTTTCTGGCTCTAATTATAGCATCAAAAAAGTATTACCTGTTGCTATAGAAATTACAAATTAATAAGTAAAAACAAGAAAGTATGAATTGGAAGCGTTTTTATATGGTTTTATTCGCATTTGCAGCTACAAGCTACGCAAGTGCACAAGCTAACCTTTTAAATGCTAAAAAGGTAGATGAAATTGGATTTAAATCTGAAGCGCAAATCGCTTCAGAAGATGACAAACCACTTCCTTATGGCTACATTAGTGATAGAGATGTGTTATGGTCTAAAGTGGTGTGGGAATATGTAGATTTAAATCAAAAAATAAATCTTCCGTATTATTTCCCAATTGATACTATGAATGCCGGATTAACAAGACGTTCGTTATTCGATACGCTATTAAAAGGAATTAAAAATGGTGAAATTAAAGAGGTTTATAACGACTCTTATTTTACTACTAAAATAGGTATGGAAGAAGTTAAGTTAATGACTTATAACGAGCGCCAAAATGGTGATTATGTTGATCCTTACTATGTACAGTCTCAAGATATCAAAGGATATATGTTAAAAGGTCTTTGGTATTTTGACAAGCGTCAAGGTGAGTTAAAGTATCGCTTGTTAGCGTTAGCTCCAATGGGGCCAGATGTACAAGTAATGGGAGTTGAAGAAATTGATGATAAAGAAAATGTATACGAATTGTTCTGGGTGTATTTTCCAGATGCAAGAGAAACATTACACAATTCAAAAGTATTCAACCCTGAAAACTCAGCGCAACCATTGTCTTACGATAACTTGTTAAACGCAAGACGTTTTAATTCTACAATTCTAAAGGAAGAAAATATCTATGGAGACAGAGCTATTTCTGATTATATCCGAGGAAACTCTTTATTCCAATTATTAGAAGCGAATAGAATTAAAGAAGGTATTCGTGATCGTGAAATGGATATGTGGAATTACTAATAATTTTCCTATATACATAATAAAAAGAGCTTGCATTGCAAGCTCTTTTTTATTGTAATAATAGTATTTTTGAAGTATGATTAAAAAGGTAGATTATATAGTTGTTGGTTTAGGACTATCAGGAATAGCATTTGTAGAAAAACTGATAGAAAACAACAAGAGTTTTATTGTTTTTGAAAACAACTCACAAGTATCTTCTGTAGTAGCAGGAGGGGTTTATAATCCTGTAATTTTAAAACGATTTACTCCTGTTTGGAATGGTCATGAGCAGCTGATAAAAGCACTTCCTTTTTATAAAAAGTTAGAAGAAAAATTAAACATAACGTTAGATTATAGTTTCACTACAAAGAAGGTGTTTACAAGTGTAGGTGATGAGAACAATTGGTTTATAGCTTCAGACAAGTCGATGTTGTCTTATTATATGAATCCTACTATTCAAAAAGAAAAAATTAAAGGAATAATAGGCGATTATGGTTTTGGAGAGTTAACAGGAACTGGAAGAATAGATACACCATTGCTTGTTACTACCTATAAAGAATATATCAATTCCTTAGGGAATCTAGTAGAGGAAGCTTTTGATTATTCTAAAGTAGAGATTTCAGAAGATAAAGTAAGCTATGATAACATCACGGCAAAAAGAATAGTGTTTAGCGAAGGTTTTGGATTGAAAAGAAACCCGTTTTTTAATTACTTGCCTCTAAACGGAACTAAAGGAGAAACCATAACAATTCATGCACCTAAACTGCAAATAGATTTTTTATTAAAAGGAAGTGTTTTTGTGATGCCTTTAGGAAATGATAACTATAAAGTTGGAGCAACGTTTAATTGGACAGATAAAACCTCTATTCCAACAGATGAAGGAAGAAAAGAGTTGGAAGATAAGCTTCAGAAAATTATTTCAGTTCCTTATACAGTGATAGAACAATCAGCAGGAATACGACCAACAGTAAAAGATAGAAGACCTTTGGTAGGTGTTCATCCTAAATACGCTCAATTAGCAGTTTTAAACGGTTTAGGAACTCGTGGAGTTATGGTAGCGCCAACTGTTGCTGAAAATTTGTTTAATCACCTTGAAAATAGCGAAAACCTAGATATCGAGATAGATATTAAAAGATTTGAATAATCCAAGTTTAAAAAAGCATATATAAAAATAGCTTCCTAATTTGAGGAAGCTATTTTTGTTTGATATAATTATATTTTAAAAACTATTTTTCTGATTGTAATTCTTTAGCGTCCTTTTTATAACTCACGAAAAGGTTAATCCATATAATCCTTGAAAGACGAATAGTAACTGGAGTTAAGATTAAAGAAACAATTACAATAGCAATAAAACTATGTAAAATAGACAATCCGATAAACATCTTTGCAATAATAAAAATAGCAACAAAAAGAGCCACAGCAAGAGCATAATTTACATACATGGCACCAAAGAAAAAAGAAGGTTCCATCATGTATTTTAAGTTACATTTTGGGCAGTTTTCGTGCAAAGTAGTGACTTTTTTAGGATTGAAGTTCAATTTATATTTAAAAAACTCACCTTCATGACAACGAGGGCATTTACTGTTGAAAATACTATATAATTTACTCCCTTTTCCAAACATTTCTTCTGGGTATTAAGTTCAATTAACTATTTGCTTTTTGTAAGTTTGCACAAATTTCAACAAAAATAAAACTCTTGTTTGTAACTCTAGTTACAAAATCAAAGTAATTTTCTAAAAATATGTTAAACGTACACGACGTATCAGTTTCATTTATGGGAACAGACTTGTTCTCAGGAATCACCTTTAAATTAATTAAAGGAGACAGAATAGGGTTAATAGGTAAAAATGGAGCTGGAAAATCTACTTTATTAAAAGTGCTTTCTAAAGATATAGAGAGTAGTGGAGGAACCTTGGCGTTTGATAAAGATGTTCGTATTGGTTTTTTACGTCAGGATATTGATTTTGTACATGGAAGAACTATTTTGGAGGAAGCATACCAAGCATTTACTGAAATTAAAGAAATTGAGTTAGAGTTAGATGAGATAAATAGGCAATTAGCTGAAAGAACTGATTATGAAAGTGAAGCATATAATCAGCTAATTATAGATTTAAACGAAAAAACTGAACGTTACGAATTATTAGGAGGATACAACTATCAAGGAGAAACCGAAAAGATTTTACAAGGATTAGGATTTCAACGAGAAGATTTTGATAAGTTGACTGATACTTTCTCTGGAGGTTGGCGTATGCGTATTGAATTGGCAAAACTCCTTCTTCAGAATAACGATATTTTATTGCTCGATGAGCCTACCAACCACTTAGATATTGAGTCTATTATTTGGTTAGAAAATTTCTTAAAGAATTATGCAGGAGCTATTGTATTAGTATCGCACGATAAAATGTTTTTAGATAACGTAACCAACCGTACTATAGAAATTTCGTTAGGACAGATTTACGATTACAAAAAACCGTATTCTGAATTCTTAAAATTGCGAGCTGAAATCAAAGAAAAGCAGTTACAAACGCAAAAAAATCAACAAAAGGAAATAGAACATACCGAAAAGTTGATAGAGAAGTTCCGTGCAAAAGCTAGTAAAGCAGCCATGGCGCAATCGCTGATTAAAAAGTTAGAAAAAGTAGAGCGTATAGAGGTTGATCAAGATGATAATGCAGTAATGAATGTTCGTTTTGAAATATCAAAAGAACCTGGTAAAATTATTGTCGAGGCTGAAAACTTAACCAAGAACTACGGAGAAAAAGAGGTGTTGAAAGATGTTGATTTACTCATTGAACGTAATAGTAGAATTGCTTTTGTAGGTCAAAACGGACAAGGGAAATCTACCTTAGCAAAAATGATGGTAGGAGAAATTCCGTTTGAGGGGAGTTTAAAACTAGGACATAATGTAGAGATAGGATATTTTGCGCAAAATCAGTCAGAAGAATTACCACCTGAAAAAACAGTGTTGGAAATTATGGAAGACGCTGCAACCGATACCAATAGGATGCGAGTTCGTGATATGCTTGGAGCCTTTTTGTTTGGTGGAGAAGCGGTAGATAAAAAAGCGAAAGTACTGTCAGGAGGAGAGCGAAACCGTTTAGCCTTGTGTAAGCTATTATTATCACCTTTTAACGTGTTGATAATGGATGAGCCTACCAACCACTTAGATATTGCTTCTAAAAACGTATTAAAGAAAGCGCTACAAAATTTTGACGGAACGTTAATCGTAGTATCTCACGACCGTGATTTTTTACAAGGATTAACCACTACGGTTTACGGATTTAAAGACCGAGAAATAAAAGAATATTTAGGCGATATTGATTATTTCTTAGAGCAACACAAAATGGAAAGTTTGCGTGATGCTGAGAAAAAAACTGTAGTAAAGGCAGAAAAAGATACGTCTAAAAAAGAAGCCTATCAACTATCTAAAGAACAAGAAAAGGAACTTAAAAAGTTGAAAAATAGGTTGAATAAAATTGAAACACAAATAGCAGATTTAGAAGCTGAAATTGAAAAAATAGATTTAGAGTTAGCTCAGAACTACGACGAAGTTTCTTCTCGTCCAAACTTCTTTGAAAACTACAAAGCCAAAAAAGCAAAAGTAGATGAACTTATGGAGGAATGGGAACTAGTAGAAGAGCAAGTAGCTAGTTTTTAATATTACTTTTTGCGACCAGAGAAATGTTCCATCGTTTTATAAATTCCAAAGATGTTTCCAGCAAACCAATCAAAAATAGTAATTGATGTTACCGCTTGAGCAAAACGTGTAAATCTGTAAATATAACCTGGAATACTGATTAGCTTTTTATTCTTCTCAATAGCTTTAACAATGGTTAATGCTGTTGCTTCAGGTTCAAGAATTGGAATTTTAGATCTTACACCATCAAACATACCAGTATTGATGTAATAGGGCAATATTGTGGTAACATTTACTTTTTTATTCAGCTGCTCCATCTCTAAACGCAAGCTATCCGACCAACCGATAAGTGACCATTTACTAGCTGCATACACCGACATTTTAGGGTTTGAAACTATTCCGCCAGAGGAAGCAATATTACAAATATGCCCTGAATTTTGATCTAACATATCGTTAAGAAACTCAAGTGTGATAAACATTGGCGCATTTGCATTAATTTCCATGGTTTTTGAAATATCAGAGGCCGTATGATCTTTAAAATATTTACCAACTATAATTCCTGCATTGTTGATTAATACATCAACAATACCAATTTCTGCTTTAACTTTTTTAGCGGTGTGTTGAATTTGCTCAAGGTTCGAAATATCAACGGTGTACGTATATAGCTCTCCTTTATTTGAAAATTCAGTTATTGTTTTATCAATGTTTTCTTGATTAATATCCCAAATAATAACTTTGGCTTTTCGTTCTAATAGTAAACGAACCATTATTTTGCCAATTCCAGAAGCTCCTCCAGTAATTAAAACTGTTTTATCTTTTAAGCGCATATTTTTTGTTTTAGTTGTAACGTCTGCGGCTATGAGTAGTTGTGTGATTTAGCACTTAACTTTGCAAGTACACACCAAACTGAAAACCGCGAGGATTTTCAGAAGTAGGCGAGTACTAGCAATGAATTATACACGGTGTTAGGGTACGTTTTTTATTCACTATATTTTATTTTTCTCGTTTTAGTCATTTTTATTTTTCTCTTTTTCAACTTTCCGCTTTCAGTCTGTATATGGCTAAATCTTTTTTTAGAAATCCAACTCCCTTTTTTGTCATACTTATATTCAATAGTGTAACAAACATTATCATTGTCATTCCAATTTCTTTTATAAAATATTAAATCTCCTTGTTCATTATATTTATTAGAGGACTTTTGCTTTTTGTCTCCAGAATGACTTATTGCCCTATTGTTAGAATTAACTAACTCATTTTTATTGTTATATTGATTAATAGTAACAACGTTATTATTATAATCGTAATTTGCAGTTTCATAACCAATTAAACTACCATTTCCATTAAAATTCTCAAGTCTAATTAAGTTTTTCTCTTTGTCAAAAAAGTATTGACAGATATTCGAAATTTGTTTTTGAGAATTATAATCTACCTGAACACAATTACCAATTGAATCATATTTATATTCAGTATGTTTTGTTTGATATCCAATTATATTTATCCATCTTTTGTTATCAAGTCTAACTCTCCTTTGTAAACTATCGTATTTATAAATATTTAGCCAAATCAATTTGTTTTTATCATCGAACCTTTTTAGGCTTGTTAATTGCATTGATTCATTGAAGTTCTTATGTTCAATTTCCGTTTGAATTCCATCAGAATTATAAAAACTTGTTTTTTCAATTATTTGAACAAATTTGGTATTCTCGTTGTACTTGGTAGCATTTGTGTTATAACTTGCGATTGACTGTGAAAATGTCAATTGTGATAATAAAAATATGGTTGATAATATTATAATTCTCATTAATTATGTTCTTTTTTCGTAAATGTACCCTAACTCGTTATATAAGAAATAAAAGTTTTGTTATCCCTGTATTATAATGTGATAAGTGGAGATTTCAGCAATTTTATTCCATTTCAATTTTCGAGTTTAAATATAGTAAAATAATGTCATTTCGAGTAAAGGGAGAAACCGTAAAATTAAGCGAAGCTAAATCTATAAATTGTAAGTAAATTCTATTGATAAGATTTCTCATCTCCGTAGCACTTCAGTTCGAAATGACAGAGAGTATTTTCCCTCCTGTAGGTCGGAATGACGATAAGTGTCATTGCGAGTGATAACGAAGCAATCTTCGTGTTGGTAGTTTGAGATAAGCAGATTACTTCAGTCGTTCCTCCTTCGTAATGACGTTTTTCTTTGTCATTTCGAATAAGCGATTTTATGAGCGACTGAGAAATCTTAAGGTTGTGAGTTACTTTTATTAATGAGATTTCTCCCTGCAGTTGAAATAACAGTAAGTGTCATTGCGAGTGGTAACGAAGCAATCTTTAAGTTGAGAGTTCTAACAAACAGATTACTTCAGTCGTTCCTCCTTCGTAATGACGTTTTTGTTTGTCATTTCGAATAAGCGATTTTATGAGCGATTGAGAAATCTTAAGGTTGTGAGTTACTTTTATTAATGAGATTTCTCCTTGCAGTCGAAATGACAGTAAGTGTTTTTTCTCTGATCGGAATGACGAGTGGTAAAAAATGTCAAAAAAGTGTAAAAGAAATGTCAATTCTCTTAAAATAAAGAGAAAAAATGTGTTATTTGTAAGTTGTATGAGCAAGAGAGTTATTTTTTACATAAGTATATTTTTAATTGCAACACAATTTATTTCTTGTAAAAAGAATGAAGGTTTTACCGAAAAAGTAAAAGTTTCGCTTCGAAATGTAGGGCATCAATTGTTGTTAACCAATCAAGATTCTACCTCACTGGTGCTGCCTATAAAAGAACTAAGTAAGTATAAACATCAGTTAACTTTTCAAAGTAATTTACAGGTAACACCCGATAGTTTGGTGTCGATTGTAAAAAGAAGTTTTTCTCAATCAGAATTACCTGCTAACTATCGTATAGAGGTAAAAGAATGTTTAAATGAGGAAGTAGCTTACAGCTACGAAATGATGCAGAGTGAAGAAAATGCTATTGTGCCTTGTAAAGGAAGAGTGTTGCCTACCAATTGTTATTTTATAGAAGTTCAGTTTTTTAAAAATGAAAATAATACTCAATATTTTTTCTACGGATTTTTGCTTATAATTTCGGTTTTAGGCTTTGGGGTGTATCAAAAAAAGAAAAGAAAAGCAGTTGTCAACACAGGTTCTAACAATTCGCAAAGCTTGGGAAAATTTATGTTTTATCCTGAACAAAATAAGTTGCTTAAGGAAGCAGAAGAAATTCCGTTATCTAATAAAGAGTGTGAGTTATTAACTATTTTTATTCACAGACCCAACGAAGTAATTAAAAGAGAAGAATTGATGAAAAAGGTTTGGGAAGAAAACGGCGTTGTGGTAGGAAGAAGTTTAGATACCTATATTTCTAAACTCAGAAAAAAATTAAAAGACGATACTTCTATAAAAATAACCAATATTCACGGGGTAGGATATAAGTTAGAAATAGATTAAAGCCTTATTTTTGTGCTGATAACTTTTTACAATGCTTTTTCAATTAGAAATTCCCATACCAGTAAATCAACAAATTCACTTACCTATTTTAGCTTCAAAAGGAATTGAATTGTTTATAAAAAGAGAAGACACCATTCATCCGTTTGTTTCAGGGAATAAATTCAGAAAACTCAAATACAATATTGAAGAAGCAGAACGACAAGGAAAACAAACACTGTTAACTTTTGGAGGCGCTTTTTCAAACCATATTGCTGCTACTGCTGCTGCAGGAAAAATAGCTGGATTTAAAACCATCGGAATTATTAGAGGAGATGAATTAGGGAAGGATTTGACAAAAACACTTTCTCAAAATGCAACGTTGAAAAATGCACACGACAACGGAATGGAGTTCCAGTTTGTGTCAAGAGATACCTATCGAAACAAAACTTCCGAAGATTTTATCAATCAATTAAAAAATGAGTTTGGTGATTTTTACTTAGTTCCAGAAGGAGGAACGAATGTATTAGCGGTACAAGGCTGTGAAGAGATTTTAACAAATGAAGATGAAAAATTCAATTATATTTGTTGTGCAGTTGGTACTGGTGGAACCATTTCTGGATTGATAAATTCAGCTAAGAAACATCAAAAAGTGATAGGTTTTCCTGCATTGAAAGGTGATTTTTTAGTAGATGAGATTAAGCCTTTTGTAAAAGGGAATACAAATTGGAATTTGCAAACTGACTATCATTTTGGAGGTTATGGAAAATATACTCCGGAATTAATTCGTTTTATAAACGAATTTAAAGAGCAAACAAATATCCCGTTAGATCCAATTTATACAGGAAAACTGCTATATGGAATTATAGATTTGGTTTCGAAAAATGAATTTCCTGAAAACAGTAAAATATTAGCAATTCATACAGGAGGTTTACAAGGAATTGACGGAGTAAATCAAAAATTAAAGAATAAAAATCAAGAGTTAATCAAGGTTTAATGAAAATAAGAGTAGTTTTTTTAGCGGCATGCGCTGCGGTATTGGCAAGTTGTGGTTCAGGTAAAAATGTAGCAAGATCTACACCTAATCAAGTAGTATTGGAGACTAAAGAAGAAAAGGCTCCTGAGTTACCACAATTAGAGCAGATTAAGCGACCAGTAGCAACAACTACAAATCATACCGAAACTTATATTCAAAAGTTTGCACCGATTGCGGTTAAAAAAATGCACGAACACGGTATTCCTGCTAGTATTACGTTAGCACAAGGAGTATTAGAATCAGGAAGTGGTAGAAGCGCATTAGCTCTTAGATCAAACAACCATTTTGGAATTAAATGCCATAGAGGTTGGCAAGGGCATAGTGTAACTCACGATGATGATGAAAAAGGAGAATGTTTTAGAAAATATAAATATCCAGAAACATCGTACGAAGATCATTCACAGTTTTTATTAACTCGTAGCCGTTACGCAAGTTTGTTTAAACTTAGACACACCGATTACAAAGGTTGGGCGTATGGTTTGAAAAAAGCAGGCTATGCTACGGATAAACGATACCCGCAAAAGTTGATTTCTATTATTAATAAATACAATTTATCTCAATATGATAGAGTTAAACCTGACGGATCACTAGCTTCTAAAAGACCAAGCTACAAAGAAGAATCTCATAAAGTACAAAAAGGAGATACATTATATTCGATTTCAAGAAGATATAACATTTCAGTACAACGATTAAAAGAGGTAAACGGGTTAAACGATAACACTATTAGTGTTGGTCAAGACTTGTTGGTAAAATAAAAAAGCGGAGCAATGCTCCGCTTCAATCAAACTAAACCCCAATCAAATTACCAAGAGTAATTTTTCTTTTTCGCTTGCTTTTTAATAGCGTTAATCATTACACTTTCTAATTCATTTTTCTTAGTGTTTTCTTGTTGCTTTTTAGTAACATAGATCTTTCTTTTCTTATTTAATTCTTGAATTTTTTGTTGAATTTCAGTACGTTCTTTACGTTTCTTTTCAACATATACTTTAATTTCTTTTGCAGATTTGTTTTGTAAATTTTTAGGAAGCTGTTTCTTTTTTAATGTGCTGTAGTCAATTTCTTTTTCTTTAGAAGCATCTACCAAATCCCATTCAGCATTATTATACAATTTTGAACTTTTGGTTACTGCACGCTTTACTACTACTGCTTCATCTAAACTTTCTGCATTCATGTCTTGTTTTGCCTGATTACTGTATTTAGAATATCCGTAAGAACCATAGTGAATGTAAGTATCGTTTAATCGTTTGTTTAAAATGATAATATCGTTATCGTACGGAGTAACAATGTGCACAATATGTTTATTTTGATTAATGGTCATATAGTCTCCACCACCGTAAAAAGCTCCATCTTGCCACATTCCTGAAATTCCTTGGTTATAATCACCACAAAAAATGGTGTTTACTATAATATCTTTTTCTTTGGCATCGGTAATAGCGTCTTTGTAATTAACTTTTCCTTGTGTAAAAGGTTCATTTCCGGCAATAAAAATCATTTTTAAATCACGGTTGTTAGCTCCCCAGTCTAATTCGTTTAATGAAGTTTGAATTACTTGTCCGCAATACTCACTTCCTCCATTTGTACTTAAAGAAAATAAGTTTTCAGAAATTTCATCTAAATCACTGGTGAATTGTAAGACCTGTCGAATATATCCTTCTCTAGAAGATAAGTTTGAATTTCCATATTCATACAATGCGATTTCTAAATTTGGTGTAACTCCGTTGCTCTTAGCGTATGATAGTTCGTTTACAATTTCCCATAACTGAGCTTTTGCTTGGTTAATAAGTCCGTCCATACTATTACTCGTATCTAGTAATAGGGCAACTTTAACAGTTTGTTTTTTTACTTTTCTTGTAGGTTGATAATCATTTGCGTAGGTGTTTGTTGCTAATAATAAGCAAATGAAGAATACTTTTAAAGCTTGCGTTTTCATAATTTTTTGTTTTTAGTTATTCATTGGATTTTAAAGTTTGATTGTGGTTAATTTCTATTCAAAACTACTTCCAACTTTTTTCTTAAAAAATCGAGAATGAGTAAACTATTAGTTTGATTTAGTAAAATGATTAAGCAAATGAGTAAAGGGTGTTTTTTGATTGTTTTTTATAGTATTTTGATAGGGAACACGTTTTTTTGTATGGCTTTTTGTGAGTATGTTTACAGTAAGAAATAAAGAATGAATAAGATTTATTACATAGTATTTGTAGTTTTTTTACTGAGTTTTTCAACTGCATTCTCTCAAATAGAGAGTAAAACATCGAAAGAATTTTCGGTAAAAGTCCAAGTGGTTAATAATGAAACGCAGCAACCCATTAAAGATGCGAGAGTTGAAGTTAACGGACGAGTATTTTATTATTCAAACATTAAAGGAGACTATACTGTTAAAGCCAGAGCAGGAGATCAATTAATGGTGTCGCATTCTGGTTTTGAAACAATTTTGTATACGATTAAAGATGATGAAGATATAAAGGTGCAAGTAGAAGGTTTTGTCCCTAAGAAAAAAACGAAATTAAGCCCCTATAGTCAAAAAGAGCGAGTGAGTTTGTATCCTCAATATTTAGATTCTGTTCAATTTTACAAAAAGAAAGACATTGATAAGAGCTTGTCATTTATAGAGAAAATGCTGCTAGATGCTTCTTCCAAAAATAGACAAGCTATCACTTATAAAGAACTGGCAGATGTATATTTTTATTGGAAACAGTATGATTTAGCTATTGAGAATTATCAAACGTCTTTACGTCAAGTTAACAACCCTGTTGTTCGATTACAACTAGCTAAAACAGCCTATTTAGCTAAAAATTATAAGGATAGTGAAGAAAACTATAAAAGGACTTTGAATGGTAAGTTGAACAGTTATCAGCAATTAACAGCATATCAAGGGTTGGGAGATGTGTACATGATTCAAAAAAACTTTGATCAAGCTAAAAATAACTATCAAAAAGCTTTAGAGATAGCTAAAGCGAATTTAATAACACCTAAAATAACAGATTTAAATTCTAAGCTAGCAGAAGTATATGCTGCGCAAGGAAATACTCAAAAAGCAGATGGCTACTATCAAAATTCATTAAGACTGGCATCAGAAGAAAACAAAAAAAGATCGTTAAAGGAACAGCAAAAAGTAGCTGATTTTTACAATCAGTCTCAGCGATATGATGAAGAAATTCAACTTCGAAAAGAGAGTTTGAAAGAAGCAGAAGATATACCACCTGTTGAAGCTGAAAATAATGAGTCTTTGGTAGATTCAATAACCTCGCAAAAAATCAATTATAAAATAGGAAATGCGTACATGCAAAAAGCAGAGTACAATCAGGCGATTCCGTATTTAAAAAAGAGTATTGAAGATGCCGATAAAAATGAAGATCTCATCATTCAAAAAGACGCAACCAAAAGGCTTTCGGAAGTATATGAAACCGTTGGAGATTATACAAAAGCGTTAAAAACGTACCAAGATTATGTTACGCTAGTAGATACGTTGTATTCACGAAAAGAACAGGAAATTCAACAAGTAAAACGCTTTAGTAAACGAATTTTAGATAATCAGAATAGAATAGCAAGTTTAGAAAAAGACAAAGAATTAAGTGAGAGTAAAATTAGTTTAGCTTATAAAGATCAGCAGTTGGTTCAAGAGAGTAACAAGCGTCAGCAATGGGTTATTTATTCATTGATAGCAGGTTTTTTATTGATGATTTTGTTAGTGTATTTTATGTTTAGAACCAACAGGCAACAAAAATTAGCCAATAATTTGTTAGCGTTAAAATCGATGCGTTCACAAATGAATCCGCATTTTATTTTTAATGCGTTAAATTCAGTAAACAGCTTTATCGCAGTAAGTGATGAGCGAAGCGCTAACAGATATTTATCGGAGTTTTCGACACTGATGCGTGCTGTGTTAGAAAATTCGGATGAAGATTTCATTCCGTTAACCAAAGAGATTGAATTGCTAGAGTTGTATGTAAAATTAGAACATAACCGATTTAAAGATAAGTTCGATTATAATATAGATATTGATAAAAGCATACCGCTTGATGAATATTCGATTCCGCCTATGTTATTACAACCGTATATAGAAAATGCTATTTGGCATGGATTGAGATATAAGGAGGAAAAAGGGAAATTAAGTATTTCTATGACCAAAAAGGATAACGAGTCTATTAGAATTTTAATTGAAGATGATGGAGTTGGAAGAGAGAAATCAATAGAGATGAAAACTAAAAATCAGCTGAAGCAAAAATCAAAAGGAATGAGTACTATCAAAAAAAGAATAGCTATTTTAAATGATATGTATCAAGATAGAATAAAGGTTGCTGTTTCTGATGCTTCTGAAGATGGGAGTGGAACTAAGGTTGAGTTGATTTTAAAAAGAAACAAAGTATGACTATGAAAATAAGAGCAATTATTGTTGAGGATGAACAAATAAGTAGAGATATTCTACGAAACTATATTGCTAAATATTGCCCAAATGTTGAATTATTAGGGGAGGCAAGTAATATTGAAGAAGCACAAAAACTAATTGAGAAGTACGAATTAGATTTGGTGTTTTTAGATGTAGAAATGCCTTTTGGTAATGCTTTTGATTTGCTAGAAAAAGTAGAAAATAAAACTTTTGAAGTAGTGTTTGTAACGGCATACGATCATTATGCTATTGAAGCGTTAAATAATCAAGCAACCTATTATTTGTTGAAACCTATTTCAATTGATAAGTTGATAAAAGCAGTGAGTTTAGTTACAGAAATTAAAGAAAAGGAAAATGAGTTAGAGAATACGATTTTAACACCCAAAACTACAGCTGTTAATGGTAAAATAACCATACCACAACAGGATGGTTTTGAGGTGGTAAATATTTATGATATTGTGTTTTGTAAGGCGGATGATAATTACACTGAAGTACATTTTAAAGACTCTAAAAAACTAGTAAGTAAAACACTTAAATATTTTGAAGATATCTTAAAAGATAATTCCTTTGCACGTATTCATAAATCGTTTTTAGTAAACGTAAATGAAATAACAAAATACAAGAAAGGAAAAGGTGGAAGCGTAATACTGTCAAACGGAAAAGAAATTATGGTTTCATCATCCAAAAAAGCAAACTTATTATCATTTTTTAAATAAAAATTTATGCCAATAATAAAACCAGTAAACGGAAAACATCCACAGATACCAGAAGATTGTTATGTAGCAGAAAATGCTACTATTGTAGGGGATGTGCAAATGGGAAAAGAGTGTAGTGTATGGTTTAATGCGGTAATTCGTGGAGATGTACATTACATAAAAATGGGAGATAAAGTAAATGTACAAGATGGCGCAGTAATACACGCTACGTATCAAAAATCACCAACAACTATTGGTAATAATGTATCGATAGGGCATAATGCTTTAGTGCATGGTTGTACGATACACGATAATGTATTGGTAGGTATGGGAAGTATTATTATGGATGATTGTGTGGTGGAATCGAATTCTATTATAGCAGCAGGAGCTGTTGTGACCAAAAATACCCATATTGAAAGTGGAAGTGTATATGCTGGGGTTCCTGCAAAAAAAGTAAAAGATATTTCACAAGAGTTGATTTCAGGAGAAATTGATAGAATAGCCAATAACTATGTAAAATATTCAAGTTGGTTTAAGGAAGAGTAAATAAAAAGAAAAACCCCTGTTTTAAAAATAAAACAGGGGTTTTTCAATCAAAACTAATCTACTAATAAACGATTTATTTATCGTTATTATTTTCTTTTTGAGCTTTATTCATTCGGTGCTTTTTATGCTCACTCTTCTTTTTATGTCTGTTCATTTTTCTAGCAGCCATTTTCTCAAAACGTTCGTATTGTTGCTCATTTAAAATACGCTTCATTTCAGCTTTATAAGCAATCTGCTTATCTAGCATTTTGTTTTTCATGGTATAGCGCTCTTCAGTAGTAGGTTTACTATCGCTTACTTTTGTTACCTTTCTTTTAGCTCTCATTTCTTGTCTTTCGGCAATTTGCTTTGCAATTAAAGGTTTTATTTGTTTTTGTTGAGCATCAGTTAAATCTAATTTTAAGGTCATTTTTTTCAACCTTAACTCTGTTTGTTGTTCTACTGTTAATTGTTCACGCTTACCTTTATCTCCTTGTTGTGCTTGAGTAGTAACGGTAAATCCAACCGCTAAAACCAATACTGTTAGTAATTTCTTCATGTTTATTAAAATTTAATTTTTTGTAATTATTTACATCTCTAAGACCTTTCTGGATTAAAAAAGTTTAAATTTGAAAGTATTTTTAACATTTTTTTTATTTAGATGAAGTCAATTTTTAGAGTTGTTTTAAGAATTTTATTGTTAGTCGTTAGTTTGGCTACAGTATTTTTTTTCTGGGCTTCTTCACCGACAATGGATGAAGCTGAATATGCTAAAATAATCACTCATAATTATAATACAACAATTGATAATGATTCGATTTATAGTATTGTAACTTATAACATTGGTTATTTAAGTGGAATGACCAATAACCGAGCAGTTGCAAAACCTAAAGAACTGTTTGATGGAAATTTGAAGAAGGTAGTGAAAGAAATTCAAAAGGTAAATCCTGATATATTGGCTTTCCAAGAGATAGATTATAATGCAGCAAGGTCGTATGAAGTAAATCAGGAAGAAGAAATAGCTAAACTAGGATATAATTATGTTGCAAGAGGAGTAAATTGGGATGAACACTATGTGCCTTTTCCTTATTGGCCACCAAGTATGCATTTTGGTAAAATAGTTTCAGGACAATCGATTTTAAGTAAATATGAACTCAAGGATTACCAACGAATAGTATTAGAGCGTGTTGCTGATAATCCTTTTTATAGAGATGCTTTGTATTTAGATCGATTGGTACAAGTAGCAAAAGTAGTTTTAGAAGGAAAAGAAGTGGTAGTAATAAATCTGCACTTAGAAGCTTTTGATAAACCAACACGAGTGCGTCAGTTTGAATATGTGTTGAGTTTATTCAATAAATATAAGGAGGAGTACCCAACAATTTTATTGGGTGATTTTAATTCAAAAGCAAGAGATAACAAAGCAATTATTCAGAAAATGTTTGAAATGGATGGAGTAGGGAATGGGGCATTTTCTTCTGAAAATCCAGAAAATACATTTGATACTAAAGATCCGGTAGAACGCATTGATTATATTTTTTATACAGAAAATACCATAGAATATGTAGATGGTAGTGTGCTGAATGAATTTGGACAAGCATCAGACCATTTTCCTATTGAAATGAAATTTAGGTTAAAATAAAAAGTGAAGTATAAAACTAAAAAACCCGAACAAATTTGTTCGGGTTTTTATCGTGGTGCCTCCAGGAATCGAACCAGGGACACAAGGATTTTCAGTCCTTTGCTCTACCAACTGAGCTAAGGCACCAGTTTGCTTTTAAAAGTAACATCTTTAAAATAAAACTCGCAACTTGCGCTACGAGTTTTATTGTGGTGCCTCCAGGAATCGAACCAGGGACACAAGGATTTTCAGTCCTTTGCTCTACCAACTGAGCTAAGGCACCAGTTGCTACTTTCGTTAAGCGGATGCAAATATACAATCGTTTTTTAATTATACAAAGTAAAAACTTTAAAAAAATGTACCGTAAATTTACAAGCTCTAAGAAATGAAATATGAACTTAATTATAGATGTAGGTAATACAAGAGTTAAAGTTGCTGTTAATGAAATAGATACTATAAAAGAAGTTTTTGTTTTTGAAAAGGAAAAAATAATTACTGAGCTTAAAAAAATTGTTTCAAAATTTTCAGTTTCTAATGCAATAGTGTCTTCAGTAGCTAGTTTTACTGAAAAAGAACAGCAAGAAATTACAACATTGTTAAAACCTATTTTTTTAACATCAGATACAAAAGTACCCTTTGTTAATAAATATAAAACACCAAAGACCTTAGGAGTAGATAGAATAGCGTTAGCTTCTGCAGCGGTAAAAATGTATCCTAATAAAAATGTATTGGTGCTAGATGCAGGTACTTGTATTACTTATGATTTTGTTACAAAAAAAGGAGAATATTTAGGAGGTGCTATCTCACCAGGTATCCAAATGAGATACAAAGCATTACATGAATTTACGGCTAAATTACCTTTGTTAGAACCGAGTAAACTTGAAAGTTTTATTGGAGTTGATACAAATACTTCAATACATTCGGGGGTTATTAATGGAATATCTAAAGAAATCGATGGAATAATTAAACAATATCAAAAAAAGTATTCAGATTTAACAGTAGTTTTAACAGGAGGGGACACATATTTTTTGTCAAAACAATTAAAAAGTGTCATATTTGCCCATCCAAATTTTGTTTTGGAAGGATTACATACTATTTTGACACATAACTTAGCGAATGATTAAGAGATTAATATTAGGAGCTTTTGTATTTACTACAACAGCAATACTAGCACAAAAAAATAGTGCTTCACCATACTCTTACTTTGGAATAGGAGAGAATTTTGAAGCAGTAACAGTTGAGCAAGCTTCTATGGGGGGAATTGGTGTAGCGATGAAAAACAATCAACACTTAAATTTTATAAACCCTGCAGCAAATGCAGATTTAAGAGCAGCAACTTATGCAATAGGAGGTAGTTTAACATTTTTAACAGTAAAAGAAGGAAATGAGTCTCAAGCAGGAAATTCAACGAATTTAAGGTATATAGCACTTGGTTTTCCCGTAGGAAAGAAAGCTGGTGTTTCTGTTGGATTGCAGCCTTTTTCTTCGGTAGGTTATTCTTTGTTTGATGATAGTAATCCAGAAGATGTTACGTTGTTTAACGGAGAAGGAGGAGCTAACAAAATATATGCTAGTTTTGGTATATATGCATACAAAGGGTTGTCTGTAGGAGCAGAAGCAGGTTTTATTTTTGGAAATATAGAGAATAGTATTTTAAATAGACGAGCGAATGTAATGTTAGCTACTAAATATGAAGAGTCTTTTAATATAAGAGGGGGGCAGTTTAAGTTAGGAACACAGTATAAAACGGAATTAAAAAACAAATTGCAGTTGTCTGCAGGGGCTTCTTTTACATTGTCGACAGATTTATCTGTTAAAGGCTCTGAAAAAATGTATTCATTATCATTTAATAATTCAAATCAAGAATTACCAAGAGAAGAACTTTTTAATAGGTCTTTAATAGGGAATATTAATGTACCGTTAAAAACGGTATATGGTTTTGGTTTAGGAAAAGAAAACAAATGGTATGTAGGAGTTAATCAACAATTTCAAAGTGCTTTAGGAAGTAATAGTGTTTTTATAGCAGATGGACAATCTCATAAATATGATGATTCAAGCAAGTTTTCTATAGGAGGGTACTATATTCCAAAAATAAATTCTATTTCGAGTTACTGGGATAGAGTAACGTACAGAGCAGGTTTGCGTATAGAAGACACTGGACTATTAGTGAAAACAACAGATAATTTTGAAGCAGTAAAAGACTTTGGCATAAATGTTGGTTTAGGGTTACCATTACCAAGACAATTATCAAACCTAAACCTAGGCTTTGAGTATGGTCAAAGAGGAACAACTAACAATAACTTAATAAAAGAGAACTATTTTAACGTAAGATTAAGTTTATCTTTGAACGATATTAATTGGTTCCATAAGAATAAAATAGATTAACAAAAACCGATAATGATGAAAAAAATTACGTATTTACTAACAGGATTATTTTTGTTTGTAGCCGTAAATGGAGTTAAAGCACAAGCAAGTCAAGAGTGCCATATTAAGTACAACCTTTTTAAAGGTGATGCGACTACCAAAAAATATGCACAAGCTAAACCTAATTTAGAATATTTGTTAGATAACTGTGCTGGTTTATCTATTAATATTTACAAGTATGGGGCTAAAGTAGCTGAAAACTTAAAGGATCCTGTTTTAGCTAAGAAAGTATACGAAACAAGGTTAGTTAACTTTCCTGATACAGATCCAGCAAAAGCACACAGTGACTATGCAGAGTTTTTAATAGAAAATAACTTAGCTTCTGATGACGAGATTTTTGAAATCTTAAAAAAGGCTTATGATCTTTCTCCGAAAGATATGGGAGTAAAAAATATCTTTAGATATTTTGAGGCTATTGCAGAGAAGTATCAAGATACTGATCCTCAAAAAGTATTTGATACCTATGATGATGTTATGGAATCTGTAGATGAAAAATTAGAAGACTACAGTAAAAAGATAGCAAAGTTACAAGAGAAAGATTCTGTAGGTACTATTACATCTAGAGAAAAGAAAAATTTAAGAGCTTATACAATAAACTCTTCTTCTTTAGGTCAAGTTGAAGGTGGTTTAGATGCAAAAATATCTAAAATCGCTACTTGTGAAAGATTAATTCCAATCTATTCTAGAGATTTTGAGTCTAAGAAAGCAGATGGTGTTTGGTTAAAAAGAGCAGTATCAAGAATGTATAATAAAGAGTGTACAGCTGATCCATTATTTGAAAAGTTAGCTAACGAATATGCTAAAGTAACTCAATCTGCAGATGCTTATAACTTCTTAGCGGGAGTTTTAGCTAAGCATGGAGATAAGAGTGGAGCTGCTGAAATGAGAAAGAAAGCTTTCGATTTAGAAACAGATCCATTTAAAAAGGCTAAGTACAAATTAAGAGAAGCACAAAGTGCTAGCGGAAGCAGAGCAAGAGCTTTAGCTTATGAGGCATTAAAGTATAATCCTAATATGGGTAAAGCATATTTATTCATTGCAAGCTTATATCAAAGAAGTGCAAACTCTTGTGGTAGTGATGAGTTCGAGAAAAGAATGGTATATGTGGCAGCTTTAAACAAAGCAATTAAAGCAAACCAAGTAGATCCAGGATGTGGTGCAGGAAGATATATTTCTAGTTATAAAAAGAATGTACCATCTAAAAAATTAATTTTCCAAAAAGGTATGGCTTCTGGAGCAAGCTATAGAGTAGGATGTTGGATTGGAGAAACTGTTCGTGTACCTTAATAAACTGTAATGCTTAAAAAAGCAAAACATATATATAATAGCATTGCTACCATTTGTTTGGTGGCAATGTTTTTTTCTTGTACTAATTCAAAAAAAGAGGTGCGAGATTTTTTAGCTGATAAAAATTTACCTGTAGGTTCTGCCGTGGATATTTATCATGTGCATAAAGATTCAGGTAGAATAACATCAAAAACAAAAGCTCCTGTGTTTTATGACTTTTCTAATAGAAAAGATCATCCTTATAAAGAATTTCCAAAAGGAATAGAAATTATAACAATTGATAAAACAGGGACAGATTCTACTACTATTTCAGGAAATTATGCATTAACTTTCGATAAAACTAAGGTGTCAGAAATTAGAGGAAATGTAGTGATTATGAACCATTCAAAACAAACAAAACTAGAAACAAATCAGTTGTTTTGGGATCAAAATGAACATTATTTCTTTACCGAAGATGGTTTTCGTTTTACTACACCTGAAAGTGTAATTAACGGTTTCGGATTTGAATCTAATGAAGATTTAACTAAATGGATGGCTAAAGATATTACAGGAGATATAGAAACAACCCAAAAAGACATATAATGAACACACTTTGGAAATATTTACAATACGGATATCTTGTTGTAGGAATCATCTTTTTTGTTGAAGGAATTTTAAAATGGAATTCAGATAAAGAGCAAGCGTTTATTATGTTTGGTTTTGCTATCTTTATCATATTAATTTTCTTTTTTAAAAGACACTTTAGAAGAAAAGTACAAGAAAGAAATAAACAACGTTAATGCAGCCTGAGGTCGTAATTATTTTTGTATCTATTCTGTTTTCAGCCTTTTTTTCTGGGATGGAAATAGCCTTTATATCGGCAAATAAACTTCATATAGAGTTAGAAAAGAAGCGAGAGGGTATAGTACCTACAATCTTAACAAAACTAACCGAGAAATCTTCCAAGTTTATTACCACCATGCTCGTGGGTAACAATGTTGCTTTAGTAGTGTACAGTTACTTTATGGGAGAGTTGTTAATGGGGTGGTTTCAATCGTTCTTACCTTCGGATTATACATTAGTAAATTATGTGTTGTCTGATATTAGTTTGCTTACTCAAACACTAATTTCAACAATAATTATATTAGTAACAGCAGAGTTTTTACCAAAAGCTATTTTTAGAATTTATGCGAATGAAATCTTGAAGTTTTTTGCTGTTCCTGCATACGTTTTTTATGTGTTTTTTTACGGAATTACATGGGTAATTACTAAAGTGTCTGATTTTTGTTTACGTGTTTTTTTTAGAACAAACGAAGATGAAATTCAAACAGAGTTTAGTAAAGAAGAACTAGGGAATTATATTTCCGAACAGTTAGATGCAGGTAATGATGATGAAGAAGTAGATTCAGAAATACAAATCTTCCAAAATGCATTAGAGTTTCACAAAGTAAAAGCTCGTGAAATTATGGTGCCTAGAACAGAAATTGTTGCGGTAGATTTGCATGAATCAGTTAGTAATTTAAAAAAAATGTTCATAGCTACTGGTTTGTCAAAAGTATTAGTTTATAAGAATTCATTAGACGATATTTTAGGATATGTAAACGCTTTTGAGTTGTTTAAAAAGCCGAGAACAATTAAATCTATTTTATTACCAGTAGAGTTTGTGCCTGAGTCTATGATTATAAACGATGTGCTTAATGGCTTAATAAAAAAACGTAAAAGCATAGCTGTGGTTGTAGATGAATATGGAGGAACTTCAGGTATTATTACAGTAGAAGATATTGTTGAAGAATTGTTTGGTGAGATAGAAGATGAGCACGATACGCAACAGTTGTTAGAAGAAAAAATTAGTGAAAACGAATATAATTTTTCAGCACGTTTAGAAGTAGATTATTTAAACGAAGAGTATGGTTTAAATATACCTAAAGAAGAAGCTTATGAGACTTTAGGAGGTTTTATTTTAAATTATACAGAAACTATTCCTCAACAAGACGAAATTTTACATATTGAAAACTTTCAAATAAAAATACTAAAAGTAAGTGCCACTAAAATTGATGATATTTATTTTAAGGTAATGAATAAAGGAGATTAACATATCAGTATTTCTCTAGAGAACTCCCTCAAAAACAGCATAAAAAAACATTGCATTATTTACTTTGAAATTGTATTTTCGCACACTGTTAATAAAATAAATGACGTATGGCAATTTTATCGAAAATTAGAGAACGCTCAATGTTCTTAATTCTTGTAATTGGTTTAGCACTTTTTGCTTTTGTATTAGACCCTTCTACAATATCAGATTTTTTTAGTGCAAATAAGGTAAACGAAATAGGTGCAGTAAACGGCGAAAGTATTTCTCGTCAGGAGTTTGCAGAAGCCTTGGAAGCTTATAAAGCACAAAATGGTAATAGAATTTCTGAAATGCAAGCTGCCAAAATAGTTTGGGAAAGCTTAATTCGTCAAAAAATTTATGAGAAGCAATTAGAAGAAGCAGGAATTACAGTTGGAGAAGCTGATATTATGAATGCTTTGTATGAGACTCCTAATGTACAAAATGATCCAAGATTTTTAACTTCGGGTATTTTCGATAAAAATAAGTTAAAAGAACATTTAGCTACCATTAGAGAAGAAAATGGTCAAGAATGGGCTGCATGGCAGAACTACATGGCTTCTTTAAAAAGCAATATAGAAAAAACTACATATGATAAATTAGTAGCTGCTGGTTTAGGTGCTTCTTTAAAAGAAGGAGAGGCTCAATACCTAACTGAAAATACTAAAGTTTCAGGAAAGTATGTTTACGTACCGTATTCAACTATAGCTGATAGTTTAGTAACATTAAAGAAAAGTGATATAGAAAACTATATCAATAAACATCAAGATGCTTATCAAGTAGAGGCTTCAAGAGATATTAACTTCGTAAAGTTTAATATTGAGCCAACAGCTGAAGATGAAGAAGCTCTTAAAGCAGAAATAGCAAGTTTAATTGAAGATTCAGAAGTAAATAACACTTCAGTAAAAGGATTAAAAAATGCTACGAACTACCACGAATTTTTAGAAGAAAATAACTCTGACCTAGGTTTAGATACTAACTATAAATTCAAGGTTCAAGTTCCACAAGTAATCGCTGAGGATATTTTTAACGGAAAAGAAGGAGATGTTTTCGGTCCATACAAAGATGCAGGTTTCTTCAAGTTATCTAAAATTACTGAAGTAAAACAATTACCAGATTCTGCACAGGCAAGTCATATTTTAATTCCTTTTATGGGATCTGCTGCTGCTGATGCTACAGTAGTAAAATCAGAAGAAGAAGCAAAGGCAACGGCTGATAGTTTATTAGCGGTAGTTAAAGCGAATAAGTCTAAGTTTGCAGATTTAGCTAAAGAAATGTCGTCAGATCAAGGTTCAGCTGAAAAAGGTGGATTCTACGATTGGTTTGCTTATAACAGAATGGTACCTTCTTTTAGAGATTTTGTTTTTGAAGGAAAAACAGGAGATATGGGAGTGGTAAAGTCTCAATTCGGATTCCATGTAATTAAAATTGATGGACAAAAGAACTTCCAGCCAGTAGTAAAATTAGCTACTTATGGACGTAAGATTGAAGCTTCAGAAGAAACTGAAGATGCTGTATTCCAAAAAGCTGAAACATTTGCATTAGAATTAGCAAATGGAAAAGCTTTTGAAGAAGTAGTTAAAGAGAAAAACTTAACATCATTACCAGCTGTAGGGTTAAAGTCTTTAGATGAAAACGTACCAGGTGTTGGTAACGAAAGACAAATTATTACTTGGGCTTTTGAACCAGAAACTGAAGAAGGAAGCTATAAACGCTTTGATGTTGAAGGAGGGTACATCGTAGCGGTATTAACAGCTAAAACAGCGAAAGGTTTAATGCCAGTTGATAAGGCAATTGCTACAGTTCGTCCTATTTTAACAAACGAAAGAAAAGCTAAAATGATTGAAGATAAGATGAGCGGATCTACTTTAGAAGAAATCGCTAAATCTGCAAGTCAATCAGTAAGAGTAGCAACTGATGTTAACTTACAATCACCAACTATTTCTGGTGTAGGTTTTGAACCTAAAGTAGTAGGAGCAATGATTAACGCTAAAGAAAACGAAGTTGTTAAAAACGTAGCAGGAGATAAAGGTGTATTTGCTTTTGTAATAGAAAAGAAAGAAGAGCCAACAGCATTACCTAACTACGATACTTTTAGAAAGCGTATTGCTGCTGAAAGACAAAATAAAGTATTCCAAATGTATGAGGCGGTTAAAAAAGCGTCTGATATTGAAGATAACATGAGTTCTTTCTACGGAATTCAATAAGAAATAACGTCATACAAATAAAAATCCCGAACTATGTAGTTCGGGATTTTTTTGTTATTTGTTTTTAAGGAAATAATAGATTATTATCTTTTACTTCTTTTTAGTAATTTGGTTGAAAACAAATATTATTATGTCAGAAGAAGTAAAAAGTAAGAATATTGGCAAAGTTTATTTACAAGTAATGAAGCAAATGGATATTGATTATAATAATGAACTATTGCTTATTAGTAAATTGAAAGAAGAAGATAAAACAAATCAAAATATACATGAAATGATAGATTATCAAAGAGATAGCTTTTTTTCTAAGTATTCTTGGACAATTCATCCATCTTTTTTTCATGTTAAAGAAATGAGAGAGGATTATTTGTCTAAATGTACAGAACGGTGTAAAGATATTTTTGATAAAATATATAACTCATAAAGGGAATATATGCTTAATACCATTTTAAAATTATTCAAGAAATTGGGTGCTAAAAAAAAGCAACCTCAAACGAGATTGCTTTTTTAAGTATATTTTAAAGCTTTTTATTAAGCGTTTAATGGTTTACCATCCCAAGCTGCTTTAGCTGCTTCTTTTATAGCTTCAGAGTATGTTGGGTGTCCATGACAAATACGAGCTAAATCTTCCGCAGAAGCTCTGTATTCCATTGCAACGGCAGCTTCCATAATTAAGTCAGCAACACGAGCACCTACCATGTGAACTCCTAATACTTCATCAGTATTTTTATCAGCTAATACTTTTACAAATCCATCTAAATCTCCACTTGCACGAGAACGTCCTAATGCACGCATAGAGAATTTTCCAACTTTGTAATCAACTTTAGCTTCTTTTAATTCATCTTCTGTTTTACCAACAGCCGCTACTTCTGGCCAAGTGTAAACAATACCAGGAATTAAGTTATAGTCTATATGAGGTTTCTGTCCTGCTAAATATTCAGCTACAACCACACCTTCTTCCTCTGCTTTATGTGCTAACATAGCTCCACGAACTACATCACCAATAGCATAAATGTTAGAAACGTTAGTTTGTAAATGATCATTTACTTCAACCATTCCTCTTTCAGTAACTTTAACACCCGCTTTTTCTAAAGCTAATCCTTCAGTATACGGACGACGACCTACTGAAACTAAACAGTAATCACCAGTAAAAGTAACCTCTTCACCTTTTTTATTAGTAGCTTTTACCACAACTTCGTCACCATTTCTTTCAACAGAAGTTACACCGTGGCTAGCATTAATTTTCATACCTTGTTTCTTTAAAACCTTAGTAAGTTCTTTAGAAACATCTTTATCCATAGTAGGAGTAATTGTTGGAGCATACTCGATAACAGTTACATCAGCACCTAAACGCTTATAAACTGAACCTAACTCTAAACCAATAACACCACCACCAATAACTAATAAGTGCTTAGGAACTTCAGGAAGTTTTAACGCTTCAGTAGAAGTTATTACACGCTCTTTATCAATAGTAATAAAAGGTAAAGAAGATGGTTTAGAACCAGTAGCTATTATAATGTTTGTACCTTCAATTACTTCTTCAGTACCATCATTTTTTGTGATTTTTACATGTGTAGCATCTTCAAAAGAACCTAAACCTTCGTAAACCTCAATATTGTTTTTATCCATTAAATATTTGATACCTCCAGTAGTAGTTTCCACTACATTTGCTTTACGAGCTACCATTTTTCCGAAGTCAAAAGAAGGCTTCTCAACAGAGATACCATGCTCTTCGAAATGATTTACTGCATCATAGTAATGATGAGAAGAATCTAATAAAGCTTTTGAAGGAATACATCCAACATTTAAACAAGTTCCACCTAAAGTCGAGTATTTTTCGATAATAGCAACTTTAGAACCTAATTGAGCGGCTCTGATAGCAGCAATGTACCCTCCTGGACCAGAACCAATAACGATTAAATCGTATTTCATGAGTTGTGTTTTATTTTTTCATAAATAATGAAGCACAAAAATACAATTATTTGTCGATAAAATTAGTTTTCATATCTTTAAAACTTAAATTCGTTGTATGAAAGTTTTCAAAAAAATTATAGGATTATTATTAATACTATTGGTAATAGCGCAGTTTTTTCAACCAGAAAAAAATCAAGGAGAAATAACTACAGTTGAAGCTTTTATAAAAGAAACCAAACCAAATGATCAGGTGCACAAAATATTAAAAACAGTATGTTTTGATTGTCACAGTAATTCAACTCGTTATCCTTGGTATAGTAGTATTACACCAGTTAACTATTGGTTAGCTGACCACGTAAACCATGGAAAAGAAGAATTGAATTTTTCTGAATGGGCTACTTATTCCTTAAAAAGAAAAGAACATAAAATGGAAGAAGTTTGGGAGGAAGTAGAAAAAGGAAAAATGCCGTTAGATTCTTATACTTGGACGCACGCTGATGCTCGTTTAACTAAAGAAGAAGTTGAGCAAGTAATTAACTGGGCTAAAAGTGTACAAGGTGATTACAAAATGCAGTTAGCGAACTAAATTAATGCAACAACTTTTAATAATTGGATATGTTTGGATAGAAAAAACTACAGGAGCTGGTAACCGAATGTTACAGTTACTTAATGTTTTTAAAAACCAAAACTATACCATTACTTTTGCAACACCTGCACAAAAAACTGAAAACTCTTTAAACTTAGCAGAGTTAGGAGTTGAGGAGAAATCGATTGAATTAAATTCAAGTTCTTTTGATGATTTTATTAAAGAACAGCAACCTGATGTTGTGTTGTTCGATCGTTTTATGATGGAAGAACAATTTGGTTGGCGTGTAGCTGAACATTGCCCGAAAGCTTTACGAGTTTTAGATACAGAAGATTTACATTTTTTACGTAAAACACGCCATCAACAATTAAAAAAAGGAAAACAATTTTCTATAGAAGCATTGTTGAATTCGGATGAAGCAAAACGAGAAATCGCTGCTATTTTACGTTGTGATATGAGTTTGATTATTTCAACTTACGAAATGCAGTTATTGAAAGACGTTTTTAAAGTTGATGAATCTATACTATATCATTTACCTTTTTTGTTGAATTCAATTGATGAAAAAGTAGTGAAAAAATGGAAGTCGTTTGAAGAACGAAAACATTTTGTGTTTATAGGTAACTTTTTTCATGCTCCAAATGTCGATGCTGTTTTACAATTAAAAACAATTTGGAAAACGATAAGAAAGCAATTACCAGAGGCAGAATTACATATTTACGGAGCCTATGCAACGCAGCAAATTCAGCAATTGCATAAACCAAAAGAAGGGTTTATTATAAAAGGTTTTGCAGAAGATGCGCTCGAAGTAGTTAAAAGTGCTAGAGTAGTGTTAGCGCCAATTCGTTTTGGAGCTGGAATTAAAGGGAAATTAGCCGAAGCAATGGAATGTGGTACTCCAAGTGTTACTACTTCAATAGGTGCAGAAGGTATGCATGGAAATTTACCTTGGAACGGATTTATAGAAGATGATTTTGAGAAGTTTGCCAACAAAGCTAAAGAGTTATATACTTATGATATTCTTTGGAAAAAGTCTCAAAAAAAAGGAATTGCAATTATCAATACGATATATGATAAAGAAAAATTAGCTTTTTCTTTTGTAAACAAAATAAAAGAAATCCAAGAAAACCTTGAAACACATCGTACACAAAATTTTCTTGGAAGTTTGTTACAACATCAAACCTTACAGGCTACAAAATTTATGAGCAAGTGGATTGAGGAAAAGAATAAGTGATTATTTTTTAGTGGGTTGGTAATCTGAAGGAAGTGAATTAGCCATTTTTTCATAGGCCCAATACCTTTCTGTAAAGATTCCTAGAGGGTTTGAAAGTTTTCCTGAAGGTAAAATTTCAATAGGTTTTTCAACTAGATGTAAAATAGATTTTTGATGATTTAACTGTTTTTTAGAACCTCTATAATTCCATTCTTCTTTTTCTTCTGTATATATTACTTCAAGCAAATGATTAAAATTAAGGAACGTTTTTTCGTGTTTCTTAAAAACTAAATCGTTTTGGTTAAGATATTCACTTACTGGAATATATTCAGTTTTTTCACCATTTTTTAAAATAATTTTTTTCTTTTCAAACTGATTTACTATGAAACCTTCTTCTTGAAAATTATTATTGTATAAACTTCTGAAAAAATGTAACATGGATCCTTGATAAGCTCTTAATCGGCTTCTTTTCCAACGTTTCATTTGTTTTTTTGTTCCTTTTAATTCTTCATATCTTGTATGTCCATAAAAGGATGTATTTATGCTGTCTGTAGTAAGCTTTACTAAATCATAATATATTTTGTACCCTAAACCCTCATTATAAATTTCAATAGGTTTTTTAGATACTACAGTCAGTTCATTAGTTTTAGAGTTTAAATGATATTGAAGCACTTCAGGGTTAAGTATTTTACAACGTTTAGCCAAGTTGGTGTTTCCAATTAATGATTCCTTTAATCGATCAAAATCTTTAAATTCATTGGGTTGTTTTGAATCATTAGTAACAAGCTCCACTTCATCTAACAACTCATTCTGCTCTTCAAGTTCAATGACTAAGTAATGACGATCTTTGACTTTTATCAATTTTCGAAAGGTTTTAAAACCCATGAAATAAATAACTAATGTGTAGTCATCAGAGGAAGCTTTTAATTCGAACTCGCCTTTTTCATTAGTAACAGTCCCGATAGTAGTATTGTTTAAAAACACAGAGGCACCATACAAAGGGTTTTTGTTGTAATCGATTACCTTTCCCTCTATAGTTTTTTGAGCAGTAACTGAAATAGATAATAAATAGGTGAGAATTACTAAGATATTTTTCATTAGGCTTTTTACATTCAAATATAAAGATTTATAAAATATAAAATAAGTACAGAATATGTTTTATTTTTCAATATGTTAGATAATCTAATGGAAGCATATTAGCAAAAGCTTCAAAACTCCAATACCCCCTTCATTAGGTAAGAACACTCGATTTATCTATTTGAGCATTTCCTTCTAATAAAACAACATTTGAGGTTTGTACACCACTAGCTTTTTTTTCGCTTTCCAAACATACCGATTAAATAATTTTCTTCTTCAGGTTCTTTAGTGTAAATAATCATTAAGTAATTTTTAAAATTTAAAAAAGGAGTATTACTATTGTAAGCAATCATATCTTCATAAGGAACGTTTTTTATATAAGAAATCTCGGTGTTTGGGAAGTCTAGCTTTTTGAAATGTAACAATTACACTATCTTGAGTAGTCTTTGGATTAGATATATTTTTAGATAAATTAACAGGTTTGTTGTAAAGTTTAAAAAATTCTCTAGTAAAGTTTATTTTTTCCTCGGAAGGTCTATCAGGATTTAGAACTCGTTTAAATTGATTAACTATAAAGCCATCCTCTTTAAGTTTTTTGAAGTTAGACTTCTTAAGAAGTGCATTTGAGAGTCGTTATAAGTTTCAGGTCTGACTTCTTTTTAATATTTTTTCGTAAGTCTTCATAACGTGCAAAATCACTAAAAAATAACTTTTGTTCTTCTAGGACCAAATCAACTAAATCATAAGTAATTAGATATCCTAAACCTTGATGTTTAATTTTAAGAGTTTTTTTAGCTAAAGCAGAGAGTGTGTTTGTTATATCATTTATCTTTTTGTTGAATAAATTAGATGCTGAATTTCATATTTACGGAGTCTCTCTTACGCAACAAATTAAACAATTGCATAAACCCAAAGAAGTATTTATAATTAAAGGTTTTTGCGGTATAAAATATTAAAAATTAAAAGATTATAAGTGATTGGGTTGAAAAAAATAAAAAGACCTAACGATATAACATTAGGTCTTTTTTGTTAATTAATAATAGTCCCTTTTTTACTTTTATTGTAAAAAAGTATTCGGGTAATTAGTAAAAAGAACATAGACATTATTAATACAATACTTGCTTTAAAAAGTAATGACGTATACTTTGGTTTTTTGTACTCAAAGGTTGGTAGTTGTTTGTATAGTTTGGTGCTAAATTTTTCATTATTATAAAGAAGAGGAACAAAAAAGTCTCTCCACTTTGCAGAAAATTTAGCTACCTGAGTTCTGTATTCTTGATAATGTGTTGTTGAAGTTCCAGCTATATCGTTAAAGCTTTGCTGTAAAATTATAGCAGGAGAGCTATACTGCCACAACTTAACCCATTGTTGTTGTTTTAGTAGCTGAGTTTCGTACGATTTTATTAGTGGTTTAACCTCATCTTCAACCAAATCTTGCGAAGCTAAATACTTATGCCAAAAAGAATAGTTTTGCTTCTTATTAGAAGCATATTCAGGATGATCTCTTAAAAAATTATCAAGTATTTTATCTTGTTTTTTAGAAACATCATCTTTTAATGCTCTTACATCAGTAATCATTTTTGTTCGAGAAGGTATTGGGTAAAAAGTATTTGCAGCTTGTGCAATAATAGCAGGAATAATTAGAATTATAAAAACCCAAATAGCTAATAAACTTACTGCATTTTTAGCAGAGTTATTCACTTTTATATTAATCAATAAAACAACAGTAAACCAAAACAGTATGTAAGTTAATGTAAGCAGCAAAAAATAGAGATACTCAGCTAGGTTTTCTACAAAATTGTAATTGTTAATTATAAAAGCAATTGTTAAAACCAAGACAACTATAACAGATAGTACAAAGAACCTGAGCATTGTTTTCTGTAATATCCATTTGTAAATAGAAATAGGTTGAGAAGCCATTAATTTTAGTGAGCCATTTTCTTTTTCTAGAGAAAAAATATGATAGCTAAAAGCTATTATAATCAAGGGTAAAATGTATATAATTACAAAGGCTAAATCAAAACTACCAAAAAGAAGTTGAATAGGGCTTGAGAATTCAGCATGATTAAAAAAGAAACTATCACCGTATGCTTTTGGTTGTACATAATGTGTAAATAAATCACTTTGGCCTGTTGAAATAAAAGCAGTTTCTAAAGGATACATAGCAGCAACACGAGGATATGAATAACCAATATTCATAGGGTTAGTTGGTAAGCTCCTCAGGTTTTGGTTAATCACAAACCCTTTTTCTATAGAATCAAGAACTTTTAGAACAGTTATGTCTTGCTCTTTAACAGTATTATTTGCTTTTTCAATGTCAAAAACACGCTTATTTACTTTTTTCTTACCACTATACCCTGCAAAAAGAACTAGAGTTAATAAAATTATAGTTAATAAAATAAGCCATTTACTACGTAAAAGAGACTTTAATTCGTATTTAAAATTGTATGAAAACATATTAATGATTTTTATTAATAAAGAATAACACTGCTCCTGTAACTGCAAACCATACAATAAGAATTAACATCATAGGTGTATTACTATTTAATATTTGGGAGAAAGGAGGGGGTTTATATTCAAACTTAGGGAGCTTTTTCCAAGCATTAGCTGATGCTACATAACGCTCACCATATCTAGAGTTTTTTTCAGTAAGTCCATTTAAAAACTCCTGTGTTTTTACTCTATAAGTTTCTGCTTTTTCAGAAAAATCACGATGCGATTGGTAGTCGGTTCTAGAGATAGCCATAGATAAAAAACGAGTAGGGAGAAAAGGAGAAATCATTGAAGTAGATTTATAAACCTTTTCTTGTTTTTGTGCTTGTTCATCTAACCAACTGTAGTGTTTGGCATATACTTTAGCTTGGTACTCTTCTCCTTTTTGCATTCTATAAGCACTGTAATTAAAGGGAAGTTTATGCACACTATCAACATTGTATTTCCTTAGAACTTCTTCTTCAAGTTTTTTTGCTTCTTCGCTCCAAGGATTATGTCCGTCAAGCCCTTTTTTACGATCTTCTGCTACTCTTTTAGAAAACTCTTGATTGGTTGGGTATGGGTATTTGGAGTCAGCTATGTTGCTGGCTATTTTGGGAGTAATAAAGCACGCAAGTACCCAAAATACTAAACTAGAAACAAGAGCGACTCCTGATTTTTTAGCGATCAACGATATAAATAAAACAATGTTAGTTAAAATCAAATAGTAAATTAAGTATACTATATATAAAACACCTAGTGCTTCCCAGTTAAATACACCAATATCACTTGTGTTAGAAAGAATTAAACCTCCAAATAAAAATAAAAGAGTTGTAATTGTTACTATTGGTATTAATACTGATAACCATTTACCAAAAAGTAGTTTTGTGTTACTAATTCCTTGGCTTTTAAGTATAGCAAATGTTCCTTTTTCTAATTCTTTAGTATAAGCATCATAGCCAATTAAAATTAAGATTAAAGGAAGTATATATAATAAAATAAAACTAGGTGTTAATTCACCAAAGCGAGATAGTGCTGTTTGATCCGAAGCATTACTAAATTGAGCTTCATTTCTGTTGTGTGCTTCTAGAAAAATAGAAATTCCTGTATACTTTTCAACTCCTTGGTCTATTAATGATAAAGGAGATTTGGGCTTGAAGACATAATTTCCATAATGAGCTGCCGAATGTGGATTTTTTTCTCCTTGTTCTTCCCAAAGAGATCGTTCATTTTTTTGAGCTTCAATATACTGTGCATTATTATATTGATATTGATTAAAAGTCAAGACTAATGAAACAGTCAATAGAACGAATACTATAGCTGTAGATATTTTGAAACGCCCATCTCTTAAAGTTTCTTGAAGCTCTTTTTTAACTACGTGAAAAATCATAATAAATTATCTTTTAAACTCATAGTTTCTAAGTAAAGGTTCTCAATTTCTTGTAAAGACTTATCGTTACATGAGAAATTATATTTTAACTGACCTTGTTTCATGATTCCAATATGAGTGCCTATTTCTTTAGCTCTAAATATATCATGAGTAGTCATTAAAATGGCAACTCCATTTTTTTTCATTTTTAGTAATAGCTCGCCAAATTCATTACTAGACTTTGGATCTAAACCAGAAGTAGGTTCGTCTAGTAGTAAAACGTTAGCGTCTTTAGCTATAGCTAATGCAATTCCAACTTTTTGTCGCATTCCTTTAGAGAAAAATTGAACTCTTTTATGAAAGGCTTCCTGTTGTAAACCAGCTTCATGTAAGAAAAATTCAAGCTCTTTTCTACTAAAGTTTTTACCGCCAATACCTAAAAAATAATCAAGGTTTTCAATGGCGGTTAAAGTAGGGTAGAGCATTAAATTTTCAGGAATGTAAGTTAAAAAAGCTTTGGTTTCTCTTGCGTTATCAGTTACGTTTAAACCATTTATAAATGCTTTCCCGGAAGAAGGAGTAATAAAATTTAAAAGTAAATTTATAGTTGTTGATTTTCCTGCTCCGTTAGCACCAAGTAAGCAAAATATTTCTCCTTCGTTTACTTTTAGGTTTAACTTATTAAGAGCAGTGAAATCACCATATTTTTTAGTTAAGTCTCTTGTTATTATCATTATAAATACTTTAAAAATTATTCAATTTTAATATCTACTGAGGTTCTACTTTGCCATCCTGTAACATCTATTACAGAAATTTGGCAGTGATAATCACCTGAATCTATGTCTGTAGGAATTGTAATGTTTTGCATTATTTCATATTCTTTAAGATTGTTATCAATAGTATAGTTTTCCATAAAAATTAAAGGAGTAATAGGATCTTTTATAGGAGATAACTCACAATTAGAGCCTTGATCATCGTGTGTATGATGATCAAAATTATGATGAATGTCAATAGCGTAAGTAGCTAGGGCTATATTGTCAGAGACTTTTACACGTATAGTGTATTCTTTTCCCTTTTCTAAAACAGTACAAGATTGAGGAAACCCTTCGTTGTAGTTTAAAGTAATAGTAGGCTTTTCTGTATCAGGTTCTTCAGATTCGCTACTACAGCTAATGTTTAACGCTATAATTAATAGTAAAGCACTTGTTATTTTTAATAATTTCATGATAATTTGTTTTTAGAAAAGACTACTTGAAAAACTCAAGTAGTCTTTTTTGTTATTATTATTTAATTTCGATAGGAATTGACAATTTCACTGTTTCGCTTTCTCCGCTTTCTTTAGCGTAAATGTTTAACCAGTAGCTTCCTACTGGAGCACCAGGAATTAAATCGTAATGATAATGTATGTGCGGGTTTTTAACTCCTTCATACAAATCTTTAGGTAAAACAGTAATTACTTTGTCCCATTTTCCAACTTCAACATTTTGTCCTTCTCTCCATTCTTCAAACCAAAATTCATATTTAATTTCAGTTACAGTATTGTTACCAGAAACATATTCGAACTCTGTATGTAACTCATCTTTTCCAAAGGCAATAGAGTTGTTATCACCTATTTCTAAGTCTTTAAACTTTTGAATAATGTGAAGTTTTTTAGTGATGATACTTTTCGTTCCATCTTCGTGTTCAACCGTAATTTTGAAGTTATAAACTCCTTCAGCAGTTGTAAATGAAGGACTATACTTATTATCTTCATCAAAATATACGTGATAGTGAATGTGCGGATTTAATTGACCTTGGTAACGATCAATAGGAACTAAGTGATTTTTTAATTCCCAAATTAATTCACCAGGTTTGACATTAGTAACGTTAGAAGGTTCAACATCAAAATAAATTTTAGAAACTTTACTGGTTCCTTCATAATCAAATTGAATATGAACATCTACGTTTGATTGTGGTAAAACAAAATCAGAATTTCCTAATTCTATGCTTTTAAAGCGTTCTGGATTAATATTTTCTTCGAAAGTGTTTTGAATGTTATCTTCATCACTACAAGAAATGACTAAAAGGCTTACAAAAAATAAGATTGCTGATTTAAATGTGTTTTTCATGATTAAAAAAATTAAATGATTAAAATGTTTGTATAATTGTTATTGAAAAGTTTCTTCCAGGCTCAGGAACTTCTATAAGTCTATAGAAACTAGTGTGGTCGAATACTTTGTTGTTTAAAATGTTATTTAACCTCCCTTGAATTTTAAGAGGTTGTTTTTTTGAGAAAAGATCTACACTCGTATGCAAACCGATATTTATTAAAGAATACCCTTCTGTCGTTTTTTCAGGGGGTACAATATTGTTTTGATCCGAAACCAATCGTACACTTGAGAATAGTTTAGTGTCGCCAAAAGTTAACCAAGGATTCAATGTATACTCAAGCGAAACAACTCCTGTTAACGGAGGAGAAAAGGGAAGAGTGAAGTTTTTCTTTTTACCACTTAATTGTCTTGCTTTTACATACTCTAAAGAACCCGTAATCGATAATTTATCAATAGGTTTATATTGTACCATAATTTCACCGCCATATCTAAAAACACGACTTTGACTGTATTGATACTTCTGAAGTGTTTCGTAATACTCTGAAGTTGGGCTTAAATAAATATAATTATCAAAATAATTAACAAAAGGAGTAACCTGAATAGAAGCTTTACTAAAGTTTGCTTTAAATTCTCCGTCTATTTGATAAGAACTTTCAGGCTCTAAATCAAGATTCCCTTCTTCATATCGGTACATGTGATAATTTACTCCGTCCGAAGCCAATTCGTTTGCTAGTGGAATTCTAAAACTCTTACCTATATTTATTTTATATGATGTGTTTTTAAGTCCATAACTTAATCCAGCTGAAGCACTAAAACTTCCAAAAGTTAAATTCTTTCTTTCTGAACGCTGTAGTTGTTGCTGAGTAGTATTTCCGTTTTCGTCAGTAACTGGAGATAAAAACCATTCGTAATAGGGTTGTGTTTTTATTACACCATAATCGTAGCGTACACCACCATCTAAATATAAATTGTTGTTGAGTTTTATTTGATTGTATACAAAAGCCCCAACTGTAAAACGAGTATATTCAGGAATAAGAAATCCCCAGCCATCAATAGCATTATCTTGGTACTCTAAGTTTATACCCGTGGTAACTTTATGCTTTTCAAAATAGTGTAATTGATTTTTTACATTAAGACTGTAGGTGTCCTTCTTAAACAAGCGTTCCATTGTAGATGACGGCTTGGGCATATAACCATGCGGAACAGGTTCTGAGTGTTCTTCGCGATGATTTTTTTGAAGCCCAAGCTCAACATCTAACGTGTAATTGGGGAACAAAAAACTGGTATTATTTGTTATTTTAAAATGATTGACTTTATGATGTGGTAAATCAATATCTCTATGGTCAGCATCGTACTCTATTTTAGAAGTTCTCACTTCCAGACCATGTGCATTAGCGAAAAAACCATTTTTAGAATTTACATTACTAAAAGAAGTTATAGAGCTAATATTATCTGATACATAACCTATAGAAACTCCAACATTATGGTTGTACCCTGCTGTGTTACGTAAGTAGTTTTTATGCAAGTCAAAAATGTAATTATCGTATGTGATTTTTTTGGCAGGAACTTTATAGTCGCCATAATCTTCATGAGTTATTCTAGCTTTGTAATACCAATGATTATAACGTTGTTTAACTCCCAAAGAAACTCCATAAAAATCGTTGTTACTTCTGTTGGTGAGGTTTAGTTCACCTGAAAAAGAATTAACATCAGGTAGTAAGTTATTTTTCAAGCTAATTACACCAGATATTGCATCAGAACCATAGAGCAATGAAGCAGCTCCTTTAGTAACCTCAATATTATCAATATTATATTGGTCTATTTCCAAACCATGATCGGCTCCCCATTGTTGTGCTTCGTGTTTTATACCATTTTCAACAACAACAACTCTATTAAAACCTAAACCTCTAATAGTAGGTTTGGATTGACCAGAACCAATAGTAATTGTGCTAATCCCTGGAATATCTTTAAGAGTTTGCATTAAACTATTGTCTCTGTTTTTCTCTAAAAAACTAACATCAATCCTTTGTGTATTGCTGGAGAACTTTGTTAGTGTTTTTTTAGGGTTTTGTGCAATAACCACCTCATTTAACACTGAATTGCACTGTGTTAAATGAATGATTATTAATGAGTTAGTAGGAGATATGTTTTCTTGATAACTAACATATCCAACATGAGTAACAGTTAAGAGATACTCTTTGTTCAAAAGTTTGTAAAAACTACTATTTCCTTTAGTGTTTGTGTAGGCGTGCTTTGAACCAATACTCACGTGAGCATTGGGTAACTCACTTTGTGTTGTTCCATCAATTACCTTAATAGTAACAGAACTGGTATTCTGACTAAAAAGAATTGCATGAAACAATACACAAAATAAAGCACCTAAGCTTTGTTTTGTCATTGTAAACAGAATTTAAAAACGAATTGTGTTAGCCGAAATAGAAAAAATCGACTATTGATTAAATAAATTTAGAACACACGACTATAAATAGGAGTAAGTATATGTAATTACAGTGCAAAACCTAGTTTTAGGGTTACATAAATACACACTCTTATAAAAAGAGTACAAATGTTCTAAAAATAATATGTTACAAGTTTGTAGGAGGTCCTCTAAGCTTTCTATTCAGAGAGTGGTAAGAAGGTAAGATAATTGATTTGTAATTATCTATTATTGCCTTACTAGGAAGAATAGCTAAAGCTTGTGAGAAATTTTGTGTAGGTACATCAAATGAAGCAAAAGAAAAATAACAAATATCACAATGGTCGTTTACCGATTCGTGTAAGTGAGTAGATTTTTCTTTACAGTTATGATGGTGTGCTTCATTTTCATGATGATGGGTAGCTTTTATAAGAATAGGAAGCATAAGAAGAACCACCAAAGACAAAGAGGCGATTTTACTAAATATGCTATTTTTATTCAAGCTCATTTTTTATAACTGTAGGGAAACAAAAGTAAGGGCTTAGCAAACTTTTTATATGTGAAATTGTGTTAATTTTTTCTAAAAAAAATAGTCCCTTTCTTATAAAAAAGGACTATTTTAAATATTGAAATGTAATTGTATTAATTCTTGTCAATCAATCCAGCGCGTCTTAATAAAGCATCTGGTTTTGGCTCTCTTCCTCTAAAACGTTTGTATAATTCCATAGGCTCTTCTGTTCCTCCTTTAGATAATACGTTGTTTTTAAATTTATCTGCAACCTCTTTATTAAAAATACCTTCCTCTTTAAAATATTCAAAAGCATCAGCATCTAACACTTCTGCCCATTTGTAAGAGTAATATCCAGCTGAGTATCCGCCTTGAAAAATATGAGAAAAAGAAGTACTCATACAGTTTTCTGCTACATCAGGATATAATTTAGTTTCTGCGAAAGCATTCGTTTCAAATTCTTTAACATTAGTAATTGTTTCAGGAGAATCTCCAGAGTGCCAAGACATATCTAATAATCCGAAGCTTAATTGACGCAGGGTTTGCATTCCTTCATGGAAACTTGCTGATTCTTTAATTTTCTCAACATATTCCATAGGAATAACCTCACCTGTCTCATAATGTTTTGCAAATAACTCCAACGCTTCTTTTTCGTAACACCAGTTTTCTAAAACTTGGCTAGGTAACTCTACAAAATCCCAAGAAACAGAAGTTCCTGATAAGCTTTTATATGTCGTATTTGCAAGCATTCCGTGTAAGGCGTGACCAAACTCGTGGAATAAGGTAGTAACCTCGTTAAAAGTTAATAAAGAAGGTTTAGTTTGTGTAGGTTTGGTAAAGTTACAAACGATAGATACTTGAGGTCTTTCGTTAGTATCGTTACTCATGTATTGTGATTTATAAGAAGTCATCCACGCACCATTACGTTTTCCAGGTCTTGGATGAAAATCTGCATAGAAATACGAAACAAAATTACCATCAGTATCTGTTACAGCATAGGTTTTAACATCTTCATGATACTTATCAATACTGTCAATTTCTTCAAACTGTAAATTATACAATTTGTTAGCAACAGTAAACACACCATTAATTACATTTTCTAACTTAAAGTAAGGTTTTAGTAACTCTTGATCTAAGTTAAATAATTCTTTTTTTAGTTTTTCAGAATAGTAAGCACCGTCCCATTTTTGCAGTTGGTCAATTCCATCCAATTTTTTAGCATACGCTTCTAAATTTTTAAACTCACGTTGTGCAGCAGGTTTAGCCTTTTCTAATAACTCATTTAAAAACTCCATAACTTTTTCAGGAGTTTCAGCCATACGCTCTTCTAATACAAAATGAGCGTGGGTTTTATAACCTAATAGATTGGCACGTTTATGACGTAGGGTTACAATGTCTTTTACAATTTGTTCATTGTTATATTCATTTTGTTGGAATCCTTTTTTACCAAAAGCTATTGCTAATTTTTTTCTCAATTCTCTATTATCAGCATAGGTCATAAAAGGAATATAGCTTGGATAATCTAAGGTAATCATCCAACCCTCTTTACCTTTCGAATTAGCAAGTTCTTTAGCAGCTTCTTTAGCGCTTTCTGGTAAACCAGCTAAATCATCTTCATTAGTAATTAATAATTCAAAAGCATTGGTTTCAGCCAATACATGTTCTCCAAACTGTAGCGATAATTTTGCTAACTCAGCATCAATTTTACGAAGCTCAGCTTTATCAGCTTCATTTAAATTCGCTCCGTTACGCGCAAAACTTTTGTATTGCTTATCTAGCAGCATTTCTTGTTCAGGAGTCAGGTTTAAATCAGATAATTGATCGTATATGTTTTTTACACGTTTAAACAATTCTTCATTTAAAATCATGTCGTTTCTAAACTCACTTAACCAAGGCGAAATATCTTTCGCTATTTTTTGAATTTCTTCATTTGTTTCAGCAGAGTTTAAGTTGAAAAAGATAGAAGTAGCTCTATCCAACGTATTACCTGTATTATCTAAAGCAACCGTAGTGTTTTCAAAAGTTGGAGCTTCAGGATTCTCTACAATAGCATTAATTTCATTTGTTGCTATTTGTATAGCTTCCTTTATAGCGGGTTTATAATCTTCTTCTTTAATTTGAGAAAAAGGGGGCGTATTAAAATCTTGTAAAAGTGGATTTTTAGTCATGAAAATTTAGTTTAAAAAATTGAAGAAACCTCACAAATAAAAAATCTGTGAGGTCTTCAAGTTAATATTGTACTAAGGTACTTATTTTTTTACTCTTTCAGAAGCTTGTTCAACTTTCAGTTTTAAGCCTTCTTTATAAGCGATTATTTTGTCTAATACACATTTGTCTGAAGCTCCAATAATTTGAGCTGCTAAGATTCCTGCATTTTTAGCTCCATCTAAAGCAACTGTAGCCACAGGAACACCTCCTGGCATTTGAAGAATAGATAAAACAGAATCCCACCCATCAATAGAGTTTCTACTTTTAACAGGAACTCCAATTACTGGTAACGGACTCATACTTGCTACCATTCCAGGTAAATGAGCAGCACCACCAGCACCAGCAACAATAACTTGTACGCCACGCTTGTGTGCATTATTAGCATAATCGAATAACTTTTCAGGAGTTCTGTGTGCAGATACAATATCTACTTCTACTTGAATATCAAAACTCTCTAAAATATCAATTGCTTCTTGCATAATTGGAAGGTCTGAATCGCTTCCCATGATAATTCCTACCATAATTTTATGTTTTTGTCATCTCGAGCGTAGTCGAGAGGTTATTTTGCTATTACCTTAATAGTTTCTTTTACTTGTTGAGCGACTTTTCTCGCTTCATTTATATCTTCATTAACAATAGTTACGTGTCCCATTTTACGGAAAGGTTTGGTTGTCTTTTTTCCGTAGATGTGAGGGGTAACTCCGTCAATCTTTAAAATTTCTTCGATGTTTTCATATACTACATCACCAGTATAGCCTTCAGCACCAACTAAGTTCACCATGATTCCGGCTACTTTACTTTCGGTATTTCCTAATGGAAGGTTTAAAATACTACGTAAATGTTGTTCAAATTGATTGGTATAACTTGCTTCAATTGAATAATGCCCTGAATTGTGAGTTCTTGGGGCAGCTTCGTTTACTAAGATGTTGTCATCTTTAGTTTGAAACATTTCCACAGCTAATAATCCAACAAAATCAAAAGCATCAGCAACTTTTAAAGCAACTTCGCGCGCTTTTTTGGCAACTGCATCCTCAATTCTTGCAGGACAAATTACATATTCTACCTGGTTAGCTTCTGGGTGAAACTCCATTTCAACTACAGGATAGGTTTTGGTTTCCCCGCTTGCATTTCTTGCAACAATAACAGCTAATTCATTTTTAAAAGGAACTAGTTTTTCAGAAATACACTCGCCAGTAGGGAGATTTTCTAAATCGCTGATGGCACGAACAATTTTTACCCCATTACCATCATATCCAAATCGAGCAGATTTCCATACAAAAGGAAACGTAACAGCTTCGTTGCTAATAGCATGTTTCAACTCTTCTAAAGAAGTAAACCTAGAAAAGTCAGCAGTAGGGATATTGTTGTCGTGATAAAACACCTTTTGATGTGCTTTATTTTGAATAGTTCTTAAGTTTTTAGGCTTTGGAAAAATAGTTAACCCTTCAGCTTCTAAAGCATCTAAAGCATCAATATTTACGTTTTCAATTTCTATGGTTAACAAATCTATTTGTTTTCCAAAATTGTAAACAGTATCATAATCCAATAAATCTCCTTGATGAAATTCGTTACATATCTGGGCGCAAGGAGCGTCAGCATTTCCGTCTAAAATAACAGTGTAGATATCGAATTTTTGCGTTTCGGTAAGTAACATTCTTCCTAATTGGCCGCCTCCTAGAACACCCAATTTAAAGTTTGAAGAAAAGTAGTTTTTCACGATAAATGTGTTAATTGTGTTGTTGTTGCTGCAAAAATAAGAATCTAATTCTTAGTACAAATGGTATTAACTAGATATTCTTAGTTGAGAGTTGCTAATTTGAGTAACAAAATACATAAATGCGTGGCAACCTTCACCATCTAAAGGAGCTCCATCAGAAATATAACTATACTTTTTGTCATCGCAGGGACATATAATTTCTACTCCATTAAAAGTCATTAAAGAGTTACAATTTCTTTCAGGACACTGTTGGTCAAAAGCTCTAAAGTTATTTCCGATTCTAAAAATATAAATATTTCTTCCTTGAAGAACTGTTTGAACTGTACCACCAGCAGTTAAAAGGCTTTGGTATTCAGGTAATGTTAAATCGATAATAGCATTTACTTTTAAACCATGAAAACAGTTACTTGTACGAGTGTTATCGCTACAGCTAAAACAAATTAGAACAAAAAATAAGTAAAAGAATTTTTTCATTGTTTTTAGTACAGAGTTGATATCATAACGTGACGAAGTTACAAATATTTTGTATATTTGTGTAACAATCTCATTCCTTACGGCGTGGGATTTTTAAATTTAACCCACAGGGTTTTAGGTAGAAAATTTATATGCTTCTTGGCTAAATGTTGAGTAAAGCATATAGAATTTTGTTTATAATTTAAAAAAAGGAGAAAAGATGAGTAATGTATCATATTATACTGAGGAAGGATTAAAAAAACTTAAGGAAGAATTAGCGCATTTAGAGCAAGTTGAAAGACCAAGAGTCTCTCAAGAAATTGCTGATGCTCGCGATAAAGGAGATTTAAGTGAGAATGCAGAATACCATGCAGCTAAAGAAGAGCAATCGCTATTAGAAACAAAAATTGCAAAACTAAAAAATGTAGTAGCTAGTGCTCGTGTTATAGATGAGAGTCAGTTAGATACGTCTAAGATTTTAATTCATTCAATAGTTAAAATTAAAAATACCACTAACGGTATGGAGTTTACTTATACTCTAGTGGCTGATAGTGAGAGCGATGTAAGAAACGGAAAATTATCTGTAAACTCACCTATAGGTAAGGGGTTATTGGGTAAAAAAGTAGGTGAAATAGCTGAAATTCAAGTTCCTAATGGGATAATGAAGTTTGAAATAGTTGAAATTTCTAGATAGATTTTTTAAAATAATTATCGTAAAAGCGTTGCTTCTGCAGCGCTTTTTTTATTTTTACTAAACACAAAAACAGTATAAAATGGCAAGTATTTTTACTAAAATAATCAACGGAGAAATTCCATCGTACAAAATAGCAGAAGATGATAACTATTTTGCTTTTTTAGATATCAATCCAAATACAAAAGGGCATACGTTGGTAATTCCGAAACGAGAAGAAAATAAATTATTTGATTTGTCAATAGAAGAGTATGACGGATTAATGTCTTTTTCGTACAGAGTAGCAAAAGCTATTGAAAAAACAATTCCTTGCGAACGTATAGGAATGAGTGTAATTGGTTTAGAAGTGCCTCATGTGCATGTGCATTTAATTCCGTTACATACGATGGAAAATATTCGTTTTGTAAAGAAAGAGAAATTAACAAAAGAAGAGTTTGTAGCAGTAGCAGAAGGAATTGCTAAGAATTTTGTGTAAAAGAGCACCATGGAATGGAATAAAGTAATTGAATGGATAATTCCTGTTATTACAGCAGTTATTGGAGGTCTAATAGCAATCTTTCAAATGAGACAAAATATTAAGCTTACAGCAAGATTGAAGTGGAAAGAAGAGTTTAGAGTTAGGTTAAATGATTTTATAAATAGCGCAAAAAAATTACATCATTCTTCAATAATTGCTCGACTTAGAGAAAATGAATTAAGTGAGACTAAACTTTTTTTGGATAAGGTTAGTGATTTTGATGCAGCTTTTTATGCTTTAGATTTATTATTGTTTGAAAATGATGAAAGAGTTAAAGATCTAATTATGTATAGAGATAAAATAAGAGAGAACTCAACAAAAGAAAGTACTGATGATAAAGATTATCTTCTTTATTTTTATTATTTAGCTAAAGATTTATATAATGATAAGAGTTTTGTGTCTAACTCATTAAAATGAAACCTTATTCAATATAATTTCAAACGTAGTTCCTTTTCCTAGTTCTGATTTTAATACATGTATTTTTCCGTTGTGGTAATCCTCAATAATTCGTTTAGAGAGCGATAACCCGAGTCCCCATCCACGTTTTTTTGTGGTGAATCCAGGGTTAAAAATTTGTGTAAATTGTGATTTAGGAATTCCTTTTCCAGTATCAGAAACTAATACTTTAATGCTTTTTGATGCTTCAGTGATGGTTACGGCAACTTTACCTTTACCTTGCATAGCATCAATAGCATTTTTAATAAGGTTTTCAATTACCCAACCATAAAGTTCTGTATTCAGGTTGCAAAAGAACTCGTCTTTTTCAGTAATAAAAGAAAAAGAAATTTGTTTTGAACTTCTGTTTTCTAAGTAATCGAAAGCTGTTTTGGTTATAGTAACAATATTATGCTGCTTTAGTTCAGGCAACGAACCTATTTTAGAAAAACGGTTGGCAATAGTGTTTAAACGGCGAACATCTTTTTCAATTTCATCAACATAATCGCTACTTACATTTTCAGCACGTAAAATAGCTATCCAACCTAATAATGAAGAAAGTGGAGTTCCTATTTGATGAGCCGTTTCTTTGGCCATACCTGTCCACAACTTATTTTGTTCGGCAACTTTATTCGATTTATAAACCATGTAAATAATGGTTAAGAAAAGTCCTAAAATAAGTACTAATGCAAGTGGGTAATATTTTAGTCTGTATAAAAGGTCGGAATTTCTATAATAAATATATTCTTTAACCCCTAAATATTCGATTACAATTGGCTCATTTTGATTTTTCATAATGTTCAATTGCTGTTGAAGGTATTTGGGGTCTTTTGACTTAATAGAATCTAGATTGTTAAATTCTTTAATATCACCATTCTCATGAACTGAAATGGTAGGAATGTTTTCTATCGTTTGATAAACTTTTGTTACTAAGTTAAAACTACCATTAGAGTCAGAATTAGCGGTAGCTTCTTTAATGGCAGTAGCATAAATCTCCATTTTAGAGCGTTCATCTTTTTTAAATTTTTGAAAGAACACATAGGTGTTCCATAAAATAAATAAAACGAGAAGTAAAGAAATGCTAATAGCAATACGTTTTACCCAATAAGTGTTTTTAAAAAATGCCATTAATCAAATATAAACTATTCTGTAGAATAACTAAATTTATAAATTGGTAGTATATTTACACTAAAATATTAGAGAATGTTATCAATAAACCCTAAAGATATACCAACTTCAAAACTTCACGGATATTTATTAGGAGCCGTGGCTCCGAGACCAATTGCTTTTGCAAGCACCATTGATAAAGAAGGAAACCCTAATTTATCACCATTTAGTTTTTTTAATGTGTTTGGTGCAAACCCGCCAATTATGATTTTCTCTCCGGCACGAAGTGTACGAGATAATACAACCAAGCACACCTTAGATAATGCTGAAGCAACTAAGGAAGTTGTTATTAATATAGTAAATTATGATATTGTACAACAAATGTCGTTAAGTAGTACGATGTACCCTAAGGGAGTAAATGAGTTTGTTAAAGCAGGATTTACAATGTTACCTTCGGATGAAGTAAAGCCATTTAGAGTAGCAGAATCACCAGTACAGTTTGAGTGTAAAGTTAAAGACATTATTTATACAGGAGAAGAAGGCGGAGCAGGAAACTTAATTGTTTGTGAGGTAGTAAAACTTCATATAAATGAAGATGTATTGGCAGAGGATGGAAGTATAGATCAATACAAAATAGATTTAGTAGCAAGAGCAGGAGGAAGTTATTACAGTAGAGCTAGAGATGGTTTTTTTGAAATTCCGAAACCTTTAACAACTTTAGGAATTGGAGTAGACCAAATTCCTGAAGAAATAAGAAACAGTAATGTGTTAACAGGTAATAATCTTGGAATGTTAGGGAATGTAGAACAATTACCTAGCGATGAAGATGTTAATAACTTTGCGAAAGAACATACACAGTTTGTGGGCATTTCAACTGAAAAAAAACATACTTTTGCACAAGAGTATTTACAAAATAATGATGTAGAAAGTGCTTGGAAGGTACTTTTAATTAAATAGATAAGAAATGGAAGTAATAGGGAAAATCAAATTAATTAACGAGACACAAACATTTGGATCTAACGGCTTTAGAAAGCGTGAAATGGTAGTTACTACCGATGAGCAATATCCTCAAATGATTTTAATTGAATTTCTTCAAGATAAATGTGATTTGTTAAACAGTTATCAAGTAGGACAAGATGTTAAGGTTTCTATTAATTTAAGAGGAAGAGAGTGGATTAACCCTCAAGGAGAAGCAAAGTATTTTAACTCTGTACAAGGATGGAGAATTGAAAACTTGGCACAGGCTGCACCTCAAAATATTCCACCAGCAGATCAATTTGAGCCAGCTCCAGATTTATCTGCTAACGAACCAGACGATTTACCATTTTAAGGTATAAATAAGGTGTCAGGAGTTAGATTCTGATACTATAAATAAAAAAAGAAGAGCGCAATTTTTGCGCTCTTTTTTGTTTTGCGGAAAACTACATTTTTGTTTACGGATATACCTTTTACCATATCAAAAGACAGCTATATATTTGTAACATAATCATTCGATAAAAGATTGAGTGAGGAATTTAAGGGGAAAATAAAAACCTTCTGATTGAGTTCAGAAGGTTTTTTTATAATTTATTGTTTCTTTTCAGGCATTGGGCCTCGTAGGTGAATAATGAGCCCGTTTAAAAAATTTCGTAAAAACTGATCGCCACATTCCATATACTTTGGGTGATCTTCTTTTCTAAAAATAGCATTGATTTCAGATTTAGAAACTTTAAAATCAACCAAAGCACAGATATCAATAATATCAGTGTCTCTTAATTTGTGTGCTACTCTTAGCTTTTTAAAAATGTCGTTGTTATTGAGTGCCATATTATATTAGTTTACTACAGAAAATATAGCCCAAGCATAAATGGCAAAACGTGCAAAACGAAATAAGCCAACAAAAACTACATTTTTAAATGGATATTTAATCATACCAGCAGTTAAACAGCTAATAGCAAAAGGAAGTGGTAATAAAGCTCCTACTAAAATTAAAAAACCTCCCCACTTACTTGTGTTTTTAAGGTTTTTAGCCATTTTAACTTCTAAGTAATTTCTTACAGAATCAATTTTTAAAGAGGTTCTTCCTATAAAATAAGCGCATAAACCTCCCAGATAAGAAAGGGTTGCTAACAAAGAAATATTTACAATAGGATCTTCTGTTTTTTTAGACCAAGCGATGAAAATTTCTGGCGGAATTAATCCTAAAATCGTTTCAGATATGAAAAAAGTAATTAAAACCCCTGTTCTAGAAAAGGTTTCAGTCATGGTTTGTAAACCATCATTGATGTTGTAAACGTATTTATTAAATAATAATAATCCAATAACCACCCCAACAATTGGCCAAAAAGCTTTTTTTAAGCTAACCCAAATAAACATGTAAAAACCAGTGCGATTATAATAGTTGTGCAAACGTTTATAATGCGGCTTATTTATTTTCTTTTTATTATATCTTTTACTTTTTTTACTCATCGCTAAAAAGCCTCTAATTTTTAGGAATAGCAAAAGTACGAGGTAATTAGAAATTACGCCAACAAATATTTGTTAATTTACAGATTTGCAATGGCAGCTTCAGCACAGCGTTCACCGTCCATAGCAGCCGAAATAATACCACCCGCATAACCACCACCTTCACCACAAGGAAAAAGCCCTTCAATTTGTGGATGTTCAAGGTTTTCTTTTCTCGGAATATTAACAGGTGATGAGGTTCTAGATTCTACTCCAACAATATTTGCTTCCGCAGTATAATAACCATGCATTTTTTGCCCGAAAGCAGCAAAACCTTTGCGTAATTTACCTCCAATTAATTTAGGAAGTAACGAGTGTAGCGGAGAAGAATTTAATCCGGGTTGATACGAACAGTCATTTAAAGAAGAAGACAATCTACCTTCCACAAAATCGGTTAAACGTTGTGCTGGAGCAACCTGACTTTTTCCACCTGCGTTAAACGCTAACTTCTCTAAATCTTTTTGATATTGTAAGCCTTTTAAAACTCCGTATTTCTCATACTTCGGTAAGTCTTTATCAACATTAATTTCAACTACAATACCCGAGTTAGCAAACTTGTTATTACGACGTGAAGGCGACATTCCGTTTACTACTACCTCACCATTGGCAGTTGCTGCAGGAACGATGAATCCACCAGGACACATACAGAAAGAATACACTCCTCTGTTTCCAACTTGGTGTACTAAACTATACGCAGCAGCAGGCAGTAACTCATCACGTTGACCTGAACAACTGTATTGAATTTGATCGATAATTTCTTGTGGATGTTCTACACGAACTCCCATAGCAAACGATTTCGCTTTTAGTAAAATGTCTTTTTTATGTAGCAGCTCATAAATATCTCTTGCAGAATGCCCTGTAGCCAAAACAACAGCATTCACAGCCATTTCCGTTCCGTTTTGGAGTTGTATAGCTTGTAGCTTGTTGTTTTTAACGATAAAATCAGTAACACGAGTTTCAAAATGAATTTCACCACCGTGTTTTAAAATCGTTTCGCGGATGTTTTGAATGATCTTCGGAAGTTTGTTCGTTCCTATGTGCGGATGCGCATCTACTAAAATTTGATCGGTAGCACCGTGATATACTAAGTTTTCAAATATTTTACGAACATCACCACGCTTTAAACTTCTTGTATATAACTTTCCGTCAGAATAGGTTCCTGCACCACCTTCACCAAAACAATAGTTAGAGTCTGGATTTACCTCATGAAACTGGTTAATAGCACGTAAATCTCTACGACGATCCTGTACATTTTTACCACGCTCTAACACAATAGGTTTGTAGCCTAATTCAATACAACGAAGTGCCGCATACATTCCCGCAGGACCAAAACCTACAATATGAATTTCTTTCGCATTTGATACATCTTGATATTCAAAAATATAATCAGGAGTATCAGGTTGCGGTTCGTTGATGTATACCGCTACTTTATAGTTAAAAATAACTTCTTTTTTACGTGCATCAATCGATTTACGTAACACTTTTATGCTAGTAATATCAGCTATATTAATACCTAGCTTCTTAGCAGCTTTTAGCTGTAAAATATTGTCTTTGCGTTCTTCTACTAAATTAACACGTAATTGAAGTTCTTTTACCATACTGCAAAACTAGTTAAAATAAGATTCAGTCTATTTAATTATTTTAGCAAATCAAACCCTATACTATGAAAATTACGCAGGTTATAGAAAATGTTTTTAAAAAATATTTACCCTCACCTTTTACCATCGCTATATTATTAACACTGGTAACTCTTTTATTAGCACTGCTTTTTACAAAACCAGAAGAAAGCTCTGTAGTTACCTATTCTTTAGAGGTGTTACAATTTTGGGAAAATGGAATTTGGTCTAACGGATTACTCGTTTTTGCCTATCAAATGATGTTGATTTTGGTATTAGGGCATGTATTGGTGTTGAGTAAGCCTGTGAGTAATTTAATTTTAAAAGTAACAAAATTCTGTACCAACACAGCAAACAGTGCAGCCATTGTAAGTTGTACTACCATGTTGGTGGCTTTCTTTAATTGGGGGTTAGGACTCATTTTTGGTGCTTTGTTGGCACGTAAAGTAGCAGAACATGCGCAACAACATAATATCAAACTAAATTATCCAATTATTGGAGCGGCGGGTTATATGGGATTGATGGTTTGGCATGGTGGAATTTCAGGTTCTGCACCCATAAAAATTAACGAGAGCGGACATATAAAAAGTATTATGCAATCGGTTTCTTCGGATGAGGTTTTAGCTCAAATACCTGATGTGATTGATTATTCTCAAACGATTTTTAGTTGGTGGAATTTGCTGATTTTTTTCGTGGTAGTAGCTACGGTATCGGCAACCTTTTATTTTTTAGGAAAGAAAGCAACTCCTACAGCGATTAATTTACCAGAATATAAAATGCATACTGATGAAAAGGTTAGTACCCAAGCAGAAAAACTAGATAGTTCTCAATGGTTAGCCATTGCTTTTGGTGTGTTGATTTTAGTAGCGTTTGGTTATCGTTATTGGGCAGACATTCAGCAGTTAAAAATTACGCCTAACCTGATTAACTTTTTTATGTTAGGGTTGGGAATTATACTACACGGAAGTTTTAAAAAGTTTACTAATGCTGTGGGAGAATCAATTAGTGATGTTTCTGGAATTTTAATTCAGTTTCCATTGTATTTTGGTATTATGGGTGTGATGAAAAGTACGGGAATGGTTACTTTAATTTCTGATTTTTTCGTGTCGATAGCAACTGCAACTACTTTACCCATATTTACGTTTTTTAGTGCTGGTTTGGTTAATATTTTTGTACCGAGTGGTGGAGGACAGTGGGTTGTACAAGGTCCTATTGTGGTAGAAAGTGCATTAAAATTAGGGGTTCCGTTGCCTAAGGCAATTATGGCATTAGCATACGGAGACCAAATAACGAACATGTTACAGCCTTTTTGGGCATTACCCTTATTAGGAATTACAAAATTAAAAGCAAAAGAAATTTTACCGTATACGCTTATTGCAATGGTAGTAGGAAGTGCTATATATTTGTTGGGATTATTACTATTTTAATAATTCAATAATCTAACTATCTAAAATAATGATTTGGCTTTCTGAAAAAATAGAGTTTCCTCCGTATGAGTTGGCTACTGATGATGGTTTACTGGCTTTGGGCGGTGATTTATCAGTTGAACGATTGGTGTATGCCTACCAACATGGAATTTTTCCGTGGTTTAATGAAGGGGAACCGATTGTTTGGTATTCTCCATGGGAGCGTATGGTGTTATTTCCTGAGGAAGTGAAGATTTCCAAATCGATGAAACAGGTATTGCGAAAAGGTGGTTTTACGATAACGGAAAACAAAGCTTTTGACGATGTTATTTTTAATTGTCGACACATCAATCGTTTTGATCAATTAGGTACTTGGATTACCGATGAAATGGAAGATGCTTATATAAATCTACACGACAAAGGCTATGCAAAATCTATTGAGATATGGATGGACGACAAACTGGTTGCAGGTTTGTACGGAGTAGATTTAGGAAATGGGGTGTTTTGTGGCGAAAGTATGTTTAGTAAAGTAAGCAATATGAGCAAAGTTGCATTTATCCATTTAGCAAAAAAAGGAGGCTATAAACTCATCGATTGTCAAGTGTATAACGATCACCTAGCAAGTTTAGGCGCCAGAGAAATTCCTAGAGAGGAGTTTTTGAAGTGGTTGTAACTTGTTTGTATATGAAAAGTAGCGGATTTTAACCACTATTTTTCTATTTATAACTGAATTCTAATTCATTAATATTCTTTGGTTTAAGTACTTAACCCGCTATTTTTATATATACGGTGTTGCCAACAGTATTTTATTCAACAAGTCTTTTTATTAAAGCCTTTTCCATTCCGTTTTTCAAATGAACTGTTCTCATAGAATTATTTTTTTTAAGGGTCATTTCATTAACGAAATCAGGTAATTTGTGGTCTCTAGAATTTACATAAAAATGAAACTGAAATGAACCAATAGAAAAAATGTATGAATTAATTCCGCTCTTAGTTCTCATTCTTCTAGGTTCTAGAATTAAATCTTTGTAATGATAGTCAGCTCTAATAAAGCTTGTCGTAGTTATTGGGTATTCCAATTCTTCTCCTGGTTCATTGTTCCATAACATTTCTTTAATCCTATCCGTGTGAGGTCCTAAATTAACAGAGTTGAATTTTGGTCGGTCAGTTATGTGTGAACGCCATAATATAGAAAGCAAGAATAATTTAATTTTCTTGTAATCAACATTACTACATTCAGAAAATTCATAGCCCTCTAATTCATAATTTTGACAATCGGGGGTTTCTTCTGGCTTGAGATTTTTTCCAAAAAGTACTTTTTGACCATATTTTTCTAAACTTCCAAGTCTTTCATTATCACATTCTTTACACAGAATATTCTTGTCAAATTCTCCTATTTGAACAAATGGTTTCAATTTTTTTCCATCCACTATATCTTGGACGGAAAACTCATAAAATCGATGGTCTTCATTATACAAATCCTGATACATAAATTCAGGTATAATGTGAGATTTAATCAACGTCTTTTCTAATCCACAAAGTTTACAGTTCATATTGTTGGCAACTTATTTATATAACTACTTTTAGCGTTTTTATACGAATGATATGGAGGTATAATAGCACTTTTTATTTCAAATATAGAAAATAAAAAACTCCCAATAAATTATTGAGAGTTTTTGGGTTTGTTATTTTTTTCCATCAAAAATAGAAAAGCTTTATTTAGCACAATCTGTTTTAATTAGGGACATTGTTGAGGTATAACTAATGTTATTCTTGTTTTTAAAAGTGTTTCCTGTTTCATTTAATTCGCCAAAACCTTCAATTAATTGACCGTCTTTTATTAAAAAAGCTACTTCTCTAGAACTTTCTGTTCCTTCAGAAGAAAAGGTATAAATACCAATTAATTTATCATCAGTTAGTGTTCCTGAAAAAGTACCTGTGTTTGCATCTTTTTCAGCTAAAACGTAGTTAATAGTTCCTTCAACAGTATTGTTAACTTCTGTAATTTCGAAAAGAATTTGGTTTCCGTCTTTATTATATTCGTAACAACCTATCTGTATTAAAGTAGTTGGAGTTTCAACTATAGTTTCTTTAGACTCTTTGGTTGTATCTTCATTAGAATCCTTGTTTTTACAACTGACAGCTAGTATTGAGACTAAGAATAGAATTAGAATTTTTTTCATTTTTTATAGTTTAATTGGTTAGTCTACTTTTTTGAATACTAATAATGTTTTATCAGGATTAGAAAGTGTTAATCGGTTATTATTAATTGTATAAGAAATAGTACTAGCCAATGCTTTTGTAAATTCTTGTTCTTTATCGCTACCTTTAGCACATAACATTTCTGTTGAAGCAATATTTGTAAATCTAATTTTATTTCTTTCAGAAAATAGTTTACCCACAATTCTATTGCAACCTGAAGTTCCCATAAAGCTATTTTCAGCAGCATTTATTTCTATATACGGTAATTCTTTGCCAAAATCGTCTTTGTTAACTTTTGCACCATTCAATTCTTCTAAAGCCCAAATATCGTGTAGGCGGTAATTGGTAATATATTGTCCGCATCCTTCTAAGGTTGTAAATTCAGTTTCGTTGCCTTTTTTGTATTTTAAAGTTACTGAATAAGGAAATGATTTACCCGACATAGCGTTGATGCATTCCATTTGAATGATTTCTATTTTAATGGCAGCCAATTCTGTGTGTAAAGAATACATTTTTACATTGTTGTCTTGCGCATAAATAGGTTCTGTATGCGGAGTAAAAATAGAGTCGGTAGGTGTTTTGAACGTAATCATCTTGTCAGAAATTGTTATGTTCCAAAAAGGTTCAACACCGTGCGCTTTAAAGTAAGTATCAGTTACAAATTGCTTATTGTTTGAAGCTTTTACTTGGTTTACAGAATCGGAATATACTGTGTTTTCTGGTGTTTTGTTTTTCTCTTTTTTATTAGAACAAGAGACGGCTATTAAACATACACTTAGTAGTATTGGTAAGAAGTTTTTCATGTTATTCTGTTTTTTTAAATCGCATTATTGGTACTTCATTAATTTGTAAGTTAAGTTTTCCTTCTTCATCAATGCTAAATTTATTAACTTTTTCAATAGTATTTAAAAATACTTGTTCGCCTTGACCACAATACATCATGGTTGATGGACCTGGATCACTGAAAGAAATAGATTCACGCTCTAATGTATAGGATGCTGAATACCCGTTACAGCTATTATTTCCTTCAACTTTTTGGGTTTCTTTGTTAAAAGAAATGGTAGGTTTTTTGTCTGGATATAACCCTTGAAAAGCAATTCGAGGTCCTGAAATATATTCTAACTCCCAAGTAGTTTCGTAAAGTTTATTGTTATTCTTGTTTTTTAACGAAGCACAAGAAAAAGATATTAAAGAGAATACAAGTAGTGCTATGAAAATATTTTTGTTCATTATTAGTGGTTTATTTTTTTATTTATTTTTAGTTTTTTCCCAATTAAAATTAAAAAACTCATAAGAATGAGTGAAACGATTAGTATTACTGAAATATTAATTATTGATTGTTGTAATCCAATTTTTGAAACATTTAGAAAAGGATATGGATAAAAACCTGAAAGGTTGCCTCTAATCATTATATAAACGATATATAAAATAGGATAAGCTAACCAAGGTAAAATATATTTTATTTTAAAATTATTTGACTTAGCATATCGTAACCAATACATAAACACGTAAATTGGAATAATAGTATGCAATAATTCATCAATAATTAATTGTAATCCTGTAGGATTCCATGTTGCTCGAAGCACCAATTGATATACCAATCCAACTATTAAAATAAAGGTAGTAATGGAGGTTAAAGCACCATGTTTATTGAAAATATTCATTTTCCTTGTAATCTTGCTGGTAAAGAATAAAGCGACTAGTGTATTGGTTAAAATGGTGAAAAAGCTGAAAAAACGAACAATTGCTTCTTGGACATCAGTTTGTCTGTTTATGATCATTAAAACAAACTGAGTAATAATGGCAAACCAAGTAATACAAAACCCAATAATTTCAGCTTTCTTTTTCATTTAAGACTTTTGTTTTTCAGTGTCTTAAATATACTGTTTTATTTTAAAGGTATAATTTTCAATATTTAATAAGTAGAGAAATCTATTTGATAATTTATGTTGTTGTCTTGTGAATTTTTGAAGACAAAAATCCAACAGAGATTAGAAGAAGTAGATACTTTTTTATCATTTTAAGTAATACGATTTAAAGTATAGATGCATATATTGAAAAAAGGTTGCGTAAAATAAATAAGGAAAATAAAAAACTCACAAGACATAGATTGTATTGTGAGTTTTTATAAGGAAGAAAAGGTTCTTTTTATTTTAACACGGTAAACTCAATACTAGAGTCAGTAAATACCGAATGCGTTTGTGTTTTAAAGTCTTTTTCGTCTGCTTTGTAAATGTTGTCTACATAGGTTTGCGGATTCAAATCGATTAAAGGAAACCACGTACTTTGTACTTGTATTTGCACTTTGTGTCCTTTTTTAAACGTATGGAAAACATCTTGTAGTTTAATATTTACCGCTGTTTTTTGATTTGGAGTAAATGGCTCAGGATTAGAAAAACTGTTTCTAAAGCGACCACGCATCACCTCACTACGTACCATTAAATGATAGTTGCTTAGCTTTAAGTGTGTTTGCATTTCTTTATTGTCGTTTTTCAAATCATGTGGATGTACATCTATAACTTTTACAATCCAATCAGCAGCTGAACCTGTAGTTGCTACTTGCAGCTTTGCTAAAATATCACCAGCAAGTGTAAAATCTTCAGTTAATACATCTGTTTCAAATACTAATACATCAGGTCTACGAGCGGCAAATCGTTGGTCATCAGTCATATATTTACGCGGCGTAAACACCGTTTTTATATCTTCTGAATAAGGTACTGGACGTTTAATATCACTGATAAAACTAATTTTATCATTTCCTTTTTGCTCTGTAGATAATTCTTGATTTTCAGATAAGAAAAACGTTTGTTTTTGAGTATTTTCAGGAGGCCATACATCGTATGATTTCCATGCTTTTTTACCTGTATCAAATACATAAGCTTCTGGTAAACCAGAGTTTTTAGTTCCATCTTCTTTTAAGAAATGATTGAAGAATTTGGTTTCTACTTCTTTTTGGAATTTTAAAGAGATGGAATCTCCAAAGTAATAGTTACCAACTTTGTTAGCTACTTTATTTCTAGACCATCCGCCATGATCCCAAGGACCGAACACAATAGTATTGTAGTTATTAGGTTGATTTTTCTCAATCCCTTTGTAAGTTTCTAACGGTCCGTATAGGTCTTCAGCATCAAACCAACCACCTACAATCATTGTTGCTACGGTAGAAGGAACTTTATCTAAATGTTGAATGATTCCTTTACTTTGCCATACTGAGTCATAGTTAGGGTGCTCAACAATTTCTTTCCAAAAGAAATCGTCAATGCGTTCTTTGTTTTCAGTAACTTTAGTATCTAACTTATCGTACTGGAAATATTCGTTTAAGTTTTTTAAAGGACCTTTATCTAAGAAAAATTGATATTGGTCTTGAGTTTTCATATCAGGAAATGAGTACCAAGCAGAATCGGTAGGTTGATCTTTATAAGTTCCGAATAAAGAAATTGCTCTAAAATAGCTTAATAAAAAAGCTCCGTTATGGTGGAAATCGTCAAAAAAGAAATCGCCGATACATGCTTGTGGAGAAGCTGCTTTTAAGGCTGGATGTGCATCAATTGCAGAAACAGTAGCGTAATGCCCAGGATATGAAATTCCCCAAGTTCCTACATTTCCATTATTGTTAGGTACATTGTTTACTAACCAATCAATCGTATCGTAAGTATCGGTAGTTTCATCGGTTTGTTTTTCTGTTTTGTTAGGAATGTAAGCACGCATGTTGTCATACACACCTTCACTCATCCAACGCCCGCGGACATCTTGATAAACAATAATATTTCCTTCTTTCATTAAAATGGGGTTTGGCCCAATTTTTTTTCTGAATTTATCTTCTCCATAAGGTTGACAACTATACGGAGTACGTTGTAGTAAAATAGGGTAGGTTTTACTGGTGTCTTTTGGTGAGTAAATGGTAGCGTGTAACTTAACACCATCTCTCATTGTAATTTTTACTTCTTTTTTGTTGTAATGATCTTTAACATAGGTGTCTTCAGTTGTTGCAGTTTTATTAGTTGTTGTTTTTTTACAACTAGCAAAAGAAAAAACGACAATCAATAATAGGGCTAAAGCTTTTTTCATTATAGTTGGTAGTTAATTATGTAGCAAATAAAAATATAAAAATAACAGCAACCTAATATTGTAGATTGCTGTTATTAAGAAGGTATTATTTGTTCGGCTCTAGAATATTGTTTATTCTGTCAGCAGCATCTTGTAAGTGATAACGAGTTATCGTGTTACGAGCAGAAGGAATACTTCGTTTAATATCTCTTTGTAAACGTTTTAATTCTCCTCTAACAACAGGTTTAATATCTGATTGATTAATCGTAACAGCTGTTTGTTTAAAATAACCACGGTCACTTCTTGGTGCTTTTTGATCTTTCGCTTTATTTAATAAAAAGTCTAATTGATCTAAATGAGCACGTTGTAAGTTTCTACGGTAAGGATCTATAGTTTTGTTAGCGTAAACTTCGCTCCAAATACCTTTACGTAAATCACCCATCATTTCAATAAGAGAGTATGCTTTAGTTCCGTTTAAGGTTTCATTCTCAATCATACGAGTTAACCTTCCAGTTTTTAAAACTCTGTTTAATGTTTGTACTTGTAAACTTCTGATACGTTCAATAATTCCTGAATGTTGTGTTTTACTGATGATGTTTTCATCAATTAACCAAGTAGGAGTTTTAAATAATTCGCTGTTTACAAATTGTAAAGCTCTTTTTTGATGCTCTTTAGGCACATGTACATAAACAGCTCCATCTTGATCAGTAGTTTTAAAATACTCATAAACACCACCAATGTTTGAACTTACGTGTCCCATATATCTGTTAAATTGACCAACTACTTGTCCGTACATAGTTTTTAAATCCTCATATGTTTCACCATCTTCAGTAGTCCACTCTTCTAAATGAGGTAAAATACGCTGTAAGTTTTTAATACCATAAGCACTAGCTTTCATAGCGTCATCACCTAAATCTTCAGTTTGAGAACTAGGATCAATGATGTTGCCAACTTGTTGATGTCCGAATCTATACACAGGATCTCCAGCTTTTTCTTTAATCCATTGATTTAAGATAGTTTTTTCGTCCTTAGCAGATTTGTCTAAGATGGGTCTGTATCCCCAATTGATAGCATATTTATCGTAAGGTCCAATATTAGGCATTAAGGCAACACCTTTATCTTCAGGTTGTGCTATGTAGTTAAAACGAGCGTAATCCATGATAGAAGGAGCTGTTCCGTTCTTTTTAGTGAATTCAGCAGAACGTAAAGAATCTACAGGATACGCAACAGAACTTCCCATGTTGTGTGGTAATCCGATAGTATGTCCAACTTCGTGAGAAGAAACAAAACGAATTAAGCGCCCCATAACTTCATCTTTAAATTGAGTGCTTCTTGCATCTGGATTGATTGCCGCTGTTTGAACAAAAAACCAATTGTGTAATAAAGTCATTACATTGTGATACCAGTTAATATCAGATTCTAAAATTTCTCCTGAACGAGGATCACTAACGTGAGGTCCATTTGCATTTGGAATTGGAGAAGCTAAGTAGCGAACTACAGAATAACGTACATCTTCAGGACTCCAATCTGGGTTTTCTTCTTTAGTAGGTGCATCTTTAGCGATGATAGCATTTTTAAATCCAGCAGCTTCAAAAGCAACTTGCCAATCTTCAATACCTTGTTTTATGTATTTACGCCACTTTTTAGGAGTAGCTCTATCTATGTAATAAACGATTTGTTTTTTAGGCTCTACTAATTCACCTCTTTTAAATTTTTCTAAATCTTCATCTTTTACTTCTAAACGCCATCTGTCTAAATAGGTAACAGATTTACTTTTTTGAGCATCTAATCCGTAGTCGGTTTGAGAACTTGTAAACCATCCAACACGCTCATCAAAATAGCGTCTTTTCATAGGTGTTTTAGGAAGTAAAATCATAGAGTTACTTAATTCCATAGTAACAGAACCTACACTTGAATTAGAAGGAGGAGCTGCAGAAATATATGTTTTAACATTTCTAATTTCTATGTTTTGAGGGTAGCTGCTAATTCTATCTATATAAGATCTTGTCTTATCCATTTTAGAAATTTTGTACTGTTTTCTGCTTCTTTGTGGGAAGCCGATTGCTTGTACATCACCTTCAAAAAGAGGACTAGCATCAATTACAGTAGCTGTTGAGTCTTTGCTAAATGCTTTGATTGGAAAAGCGTATAAGATAGGTTCAAAATTAGAGTTTACAACAGCTTCGTGCACAGGTAAAATAGTATCTGCAACAACATTATGAGATACAACTTTTAATAAAACTTGTTTTTTGTTTTTTACCCAACGTAATACTTGTGTGTTTTGCTTACCACCACCAAATCCAATTCCACTAGCGGTTTTGGCGATTCTGGTAACCATTAACATTTCACGATTTAATAAAGAATCTGGGATTTCAAATAAAAAGTTAGTGTCTTTTGAGTGTACTTTAAATAAACCTTCGTCAGTTTTGTGGTCTTTAGTAACTACTTTTCCATAAGGTTGAATTTCTCCTTTTTTTGGTTCACTCTTTTTAGGAGCCTCTTTTTTAGTGTCTTTTTTCTTTTTTCTCTGAGCTTCAGTATTTAAAGAAATTCCAAAAGAGAAAAAGATTACTAATAAGGTTGAGAGTAATCTGTTTGTCATTGTGTGTTATTTAATTGATAAAGAGCGAAATTTAGTGAAATTGCTACCTAATGAATCTTAATTATATGTTAAAGGATGGAATTGGGATACCACTGACTTGATTGTATGAACCAAAACGGGCATTTTCTTGTGATGAGTTTGTAGGTGAAACATACAAAGTAATTGATAATTAACGTACCTTTGCAACGGCATGAGAATAAGACGAGTTTCAGATTGGTTACCTACTACAAATAAGGAGGTTAAGTTACGTGGATGGGATGAATTGGATGTAATTCTATTCAGTGGAGATGCATATGTAGATCATCCATCATTTGGACCTGCAGTAATTGGACGTATTTTAGAGAGTTACGGCTTGCGTGTGGCAATTGTTCCGCAACCAAGTGTACATGATAATTTACAAGATTTTGAGAAGTTGGGTACGCCAAGGTTATTCTTTGCGGTAACAGGTGGTTGTATGGATCCGATGGTAAGTAATTATACAGCAAGCAAACGTCGCCGTGATAAAGATGCCTATACTCCGAATGGAGATAAAGGGTTCAGACCTGATTATGCAACTTCGGTATATTCAAAAATTTTAAAAGAAAAGTTTCCTGATGTTCCAGTATTAATTGGAGGAATTGAAGCTTCTCTTCGCCGTGTTACACATTACGATTACTGGTCCGATAAACTATTACCAACGATTTTAGAAACTTCTAAAGCCGATATGTTAGTATACGGAATGGGAGAGCAACCGTTGCGAGAAATTGTAGAGCTATTACAAAAAGGTGTTCCGTTTTCGAGTTTAAAAACCATTAAGCAAACAGCAGTTTTATTAAAGGAAGGAGAAAGTGTTCCAAAGAATAAGAATTGGGAAGATGTAGAAATCAGTTCGCATGAAACCTGTTTGAAAGATAAGAAAGCGTATGCTTCTAACTTTAAAGTGATAGAGCAGGAGTCAAACAAACTATATGCACGTCGTATTTTTCAAAAAGTTGGAAATAAAAAGTTGATGATCAACCCGCCGTTTCCAACAATGACGGAGGAAGAAATTGATGCTTCATTCGATTTGCCTTATACACGATTACCACATCCAAAATATAACAAACGTGGACCAATACCTGCGTTTGAAATGATTAAGTTTTCTATCAATATTCACCGTGGATGTTTTGGAGGCTGTAGCTTTTGTACCATTTCTGCTCATCAAGGAAAGTTTATTGCGAGTAGAAGTCAAGAATCTGTATTAAAGGAAGTAGATCAGGTTGCCCAAATGGATGATTTTAAAGGGTATTTATCTGATATCGGAGGTCCTTCAGCGAATATGTACAAAATGAAAGGGAAAGTACAAGCGATTTGTGACAAATGTGTTGCACCGTCGTGTATTTCACCTGTAATTTGTAGTAATTTGGATACTTCGCATAAACCATTAACGGAGTTATATCAAGCTGTTGATGCACATCCGAAGGTGAAAAAATCATTTATAGGTAGTGGAATTCGACATGATATGTTAGTGCCTGAATTCAATAAAAATGCTGATCCTAAGGAGTTAGATGCATATACTGAAGAGGTAATGACTAAACACGTTTCTGGGCGATTAAAAGTTGCGCCAGAACATACTTCTGATCCAGTATTAAAATTGATGCGTAAACCGTCGTTTAAATACTTCCATTTATTTAAAGAACGTTTTGATCGCATCAATGTAAAAAAGAAATTAAAGCTTCAGTTAATACCATATTTCATTTCAAGTCACCCAGCTTGTGAGGCGGAAGATATGGCAAATTTGGCGGCAGAAACGAAAGATATGGGCTTCCAATTAGAGCAAGTTCAAGGATTTACGCCAACGCCTATGACGGTTGCTACGGTAATTTATTATAGCGGATATCATCCATATACATTAAAAGAAGTAAAAACTCCGAAAACTAAAAAGGAGAAGGAAGATCAGCACAAGTTTTTCTTTTGGTATAAAAAAGAAAACAAGCAATGGATAAAAGATACTTTGAGCAAAGTTGGACGTACCGATTTATTAAAAAAATTATTGCCAGAAGATACTTCTTGGCGTAAAAATAAAGCAGGAAAAGCTAAAAATACGTTTGATGATACAGTAACATATAAAAAGACTGATAAGCCTTCGAGAAGAAAAAACAAAGGTTTTAAAAAGAAAAGAAGATAAAAGAAAAATCCGCTATAAAGCGGATTTTTTTATGCTTCGTTTTCTAAACGGTTTCTTTTCATTTCAAAAGCTTCGGAAGCTTGTTTTATAATAGTTAAGGTGTCGGAAGCTCTTACCATAACTTTTTCTAGTTCCTTATCAAGATCTTTTGATTGTATGTCAAATAATTGAACTTCTACCACACCGATTTTTTCGATTAAACTTTTTTGTGTGTTTTTAATGTCTTCCATTTTTACCAAAACAGCGTTCATCGTATCTAGTCTTTTTTGTTCTTGATCTGTCATAATTTTAATTTTTGATTTCTCATAATATATGAAAAAATCAAGAGTTAAACAAATTGACTATTTTGTAATTGGTTGTTTTTTAGGTTTGTAAATTGGATTTAGCCATTGGTTTCATCAAGCCTAAGTTCTTTCCATTTATAATTCCCCTTATCAATTATTGATTGAAATTCTTTATGAGTTTTAATGAGAAAATCGGTGTTGTTTTTTTCTTCGTCAGAAACTAATTTAACTTTTAATAAAAGCTCTTTTAAGTTATCTCTACTTTCACCATAGTTAACCCATAATTGCTTGTGGTTGTAAAAACCATCCCAAGCAGCTAAAACAGTACTTAAAGCACTAAAAAATAACGTTAGTATTTTGATAGCTGTTGTGTTGCTGGTAAAGTCATCACCAATAGCAACTAAAATGGTGACTATTGCTGTAGAAACAGCGATAGTTATATATATTCTGAAAGCTTTTTTCTTATTTTCTTTACTTCTAGAAGAAGTTAATAGATACATTTTCTCGATTTCTTCTTGGAGGATTTCAAAACGAGATTGATTATTTTTCATAGTTAGTTGATTCTTTGTTCAAACATATTCAAAAAATTAAATAAGACAAAATAAAGGCTAATCATCCTTATTTTTTAACTTAGATTTTAGCTTACCTAAAGGTGTTTTTTGATTGTCTTTTTGTAGGGTAAATTGAACAATTTTAGCAGTAAAGGCAACAAATGTTCCGATAGACAGAAAGGTATATATTATTGTAAATATTTTACTAATATTATGAGTAGGGACAAAATCTCCATAACCTACGGTAGCCATCGTCATTACAGAAAAATATAAGGAATCTACAACTTCCCAATGTTCAATTTTGTTATAAAATATGGTAGAACTCGTTAGTAGAATAGAAAGGAAAAAGAATAAATATCTAAATTCAGTATCTTTTTTAATACCTATAAATACAAGTTTGCAAAAGCGATAAAAGTTGATAAAGAACGAAATCATAATTAAAAAATAAGTTAGAAGAAAAGTTGAATATATAACTTACTTACAAACTTTACAATCTTCTTTGTCTTGAATTTCGCCTACTAATTTCCCTTCTTCGTTAAGTGAGAATCCACAGCAATCCATAAAACCTTGAGCAATTAGTTTTCGAGCACGTTGAATTTGAGATTTTGTAGTAGGTAAATTTTGTTTTAAAGTATTAGCGACTTCTTGTTGTTTTAAGCCTTTTATGTCTGATAAAAATAGCGGATCTCTATATTTTTTGGGTAAGCTTTGTAAGATACCGCGTAAGCAATCTTTTTCGGTATGTTCGTGCTCTTTTTCATCTATTTGAGTTTCAAAATTGTTTAATTCAACAGTTTGATTAGTACTTTTGAAGTAATCCATCATAGTATTACGAGCAATTGTAAAAATCCACGGTTTTAATTTAGTAATATCCTTTAGGGTATGAAGTTTCGTATGAACTTTAATAAATGTTTCTTGTAGCAAATCATCAGTCACAGTAGTATCTTTCACTTTACTTAAAATAAAGTGCTTTACATCATCTGCGTATTTTTTCCAAACTTGTTGCGTTGTCATCCTATAAATTTACGAAAAATGCCACGCTGAATAAAACGAATATTTTGTTTTCATTGTATTCAGAGTGACAAGAATTTTAAAAGTTGATTTAATTAACAGTTACAGTTGTTACATGTGCAGTTTTCACATGTGCAATTTGAGCAGTCACCTGTTTTACATCCTTCGCAAGTACAAGTACATTGATTTTTATTTTTCATGATATTATCTGTTTTTTGTTTTCATATAACAGACAAGAAAAAGTGTAAAAAGATGCATTTATTGTCAAAAATATTTTTGAAGTTCTTTTCTAACAGGAATAGGTTTAATTGCAGATATGTTAGAGCCACCTGTATTTCCTGTAGGTACCCAAATTAAAGTAAATAAAATTGAAGCTATAATTCTGAAAAATTGACCAACAATTTCTTTAAGACTATATGTTTTTATTCCGTAGACTAACATCCAGTAATGAGATAAAGTGTGCCTGTAAACATGTTTTTGTCCTAAAATATGAGCATTCTCTAAATGATAAAAAGACACCTGAAAGTGTTTACTTTTAAGTGCCTTTTTAGCTAAAGTTAATTGTTTGTAAAATTGTTGTTTTCGCTGTAGTTGTGTCATTATTTGTTGATTTTATAAATCAGACTACAACGAAAAGAAAAAGATGCATTTTTAATTTACTTTTTCTCCGTTTATATAGGTTGCTAAAACCTTTGTATTTGGAATTTCTTTTCCGTCAATCGTCATGATATCTTTATCTAAGATAATAAAATCAGCTACCTTACCAACTTCGATACTTCCTTTTTCTTTTTCTTCAAAGTTTGCATAAGCATTCCAAATGGTCATTCCTTTTAAAGCATTTTCTCTAGATAAAGAGTTTTCCATTTGATAACCTTTTTCGGGATATCCTTTTAAATCTTTTCTGATGGTTGCTGCGTAAAATGTATATAATGGACTTACATGTTCAATAGGAAAGTCCGTTCCTAAGGCAACTTTTCCGTATTCTTTTAATAAATCATTATAAGCATAAGCACCTTTGATTCTATCTGACCCTACACGGTCTTCTGCCCAATACATATCTGAAGTAGCATGAGTCGGTTGAATAGACGGAAGCACATTTTTAAATAGATTAAAGTCTTTTGTATCTACTATTTGAGCGTGCTCAATACGCCAACGTCTATCATTTTTGTTTTTTAATACTTCGTTGTAGGTTTTTAACATCACGTAATTTGCAGAATCTCCAATAGCATGGGTGTTCATTTGATAGTCTGAATCTGCAATTCTTTTCGCTACTTTTTGTAAATTTTCGTACGAATTAACTAAAGCACCAAAATGCCCTTTTTTATCAGAATATTCATCTTTAAGAGCCGCTCCTCGAGATCCTAGAGCGCCGTCAGAATAAACCTTTACAGAACGAACGTTTAATCTATTAGTTTTAATGATGCCTTTGTTGAGGTAGTAATCAAGGTTTTTTTGATTGTTTGAAATCATAGCGTAGATACGCATTTTTAAATCACCCGATTGTTGTAAGCTGTCAATTAATTCAATAACTTCTTTATCTAAACCGGCATCGTCAACGGTTGTTAATCCTAAATCAAAACAGATTTTTTCAGCATCTTTTAACGCTTGAATCTGTTCCCTTTTTGATGGTTTCGGATTATTGATAAAATTCATTGCATTATCAATAAGTACTCCTGTTAGTTTACCATCTTTTTTTATAAACTCACCACCATCTACTTTAGAATCGGTAGTAATTCCAGCTAAATCAATAGCAGCTTGATTTACTAACATAGCATGACCATCAATCCTGCGAATAGCTACTGGGGTATTAGGGAAAATACTGTCTAACTTTTTTTTGGTAGGGAATTCTTTTACTTCCCAGTCGTTTTGGTCCCAACCACGACCTGTGATATAAGTGGTGTTTTTCTCTTTTTGAAAATCTATTAAACGTTGTAGTACTTCATCATAACTTTCTGTTCCTACCAGGTTTACTTTTTGCTGTTGTAAGCCCAAACCATAAAAATGACAATGTGCATCAATAAAGCCAGGATAAATAGCACCGTTATTTGCATCAACAGTATTTAAAGAAGTGTATTTTTCTTGAATTTCTTCATTGCTTCCTATGGCTATAAACTTTCCATCTCTTATAGCAAAGCTTTCTACTTTGTCAAAATTAGTATTCACAGTGTAAGCATTTGCATTGATGACAAGCAAGTCTACTTTTTCTTTAGGTTTACAAGAAAACAATAGGCTAAAAGCTAGTAATGGAAGTAGTACTTTTTTCATTAGTGTGTATAAATTAAATAAGCGATATATAATAGTAAAAATTGAAGAGGAACTCTTATAATAGCTGTTTTCTTAGATCCAATAGCTGGTTTTTCTCTGAAAACATCCCAAATGTGGATTGGTAAGAAAATCCACATAAGTATAAACATAGCTAAAGCTGCTTGTTTGTTGGTTTGACTGATTAGTAATCCTATACCAATTGCTAACTCTAATAAGCCAGCTATATAATTTACAACTAATTTTGGAAGAAAATTAGGGATAAATCGATTGAAAATTTTAGGCTTTACAAAGTGCATAATTCCTGCAAAGGCAAAAAATACTCCAAATAAGAATCTTAAGACTATGATAAGAGTATCCATGGATTAAGGTTTTAGAGTTTCTTCGTTGTATAAATATTTATCCATTAAATATATAATACTAGCCATAGAAGCACTTCCTAATTCTAATTCGCGTTTATTAACCTTATCAAAAGTGTCTGTAGCTGCATGATGATAATCGAAATAGCGTTGCGAATCTGGTCGGTAACCTACTAAGGTAACATGGTCGTCTTTTAAAGGGCCAATATCAGCGCCACCACCACCAGCAGTAATATCGTGTAAACCGTAAGGAGCTAAGAGTTTTTTCCAGCTTTGTACAAGCTGTAAGTTTCTTTTATTCGCATCAATAGAAAAACCTCTTGGCGTGTGTCCACCTGCATCAGATTCTAAAGCACCAATGTGTAGTTCACCATTTTCTTTTGCTAAACGAGCATATTCAGTAGCGCCACGTAAACCGTTTTCTTCATTCATAAAAAAGACAATTCGGATGGTGTTTTTAGGTTTGATATTATTCTTTTTGAATAAATAAGCAACTTCTAATGACTGTACAATTCCGGTTCCGTCATCGTGTGCACCCTCACCTAAATCCCAAGAATCTAAATGTCCGCCAACAACCATTATTTTATCAGGATATTCACTTCCTTTAATTTCACCAACTACATTGTGAGAAGGAGCGTCTGGAAGGTTTTTACAGCTTTGTTTAAAGTAAAATTGTAAGTTCGGATTTTCTTTTAAATGCTTGCTCAAATTTTCTGCAGCACGAGAACTAATAGCTGCTGCAGGAATATATTCTTCTTTTGGAATATCACCATACCCCATAGAACCTGTATGTGGATAATCGTCAATTCCGTTGGTCATAGAACGAACAATGACTGCTTTCGCTCCAAATTTCCCAACTATAGAAGCTCCTCCATAGCGTTGACTTACGCAACCTCCATAAGCTTGAAAGGTATTGATGAGTGTATTATCAAAAGCACCGTTAAAGAATACAATTTTCCCGTTAGCTTTATCTCCTAAATTTTTGGCTTCTTCAATGTTTTTAACTTCAATAACTTGTGCAGTAATTCCGTTAGTTGGAGTTGCAATTGAACCTCCTAAGGCACAAATAGGAACATTGATTTTTTCTCCGTTGAATTCATAATTAGCTATTTCTTTTTCACCTCGCACCCAATGTGGTACCATAATAGGCTGTAGCCAAACAGAATCTAAACCAACTTCTTTCATCAATTTTTCTCCCCAAATCACCGATTTTGCTGCTCCTTCAGATCCTGATAAACGGCTTCCGATATTTTGAGTTAGGTCACGTAACCACTCGTATGATTTTCCTTCAGTTAATGCGGAATTAAATAGTTGTTTTACTTGAACAGAGTCTTGTTTGTAGGCTGTTTTATTATAGGTTGTAGTTTGTAAGTCTTGCTTTTGTTCTGTTTTACAAGCAAAGCAGAAGATGCTTGCTGTAAGTAGAAAGGTTAGTTTTTTCATATTATAGTGTAAATTAGGGAGATAAATCTACACAAAAAAGAATAAAAACTTAGTTAATTTGAAGATGAATATGGTCGTCGTGTCTTACCGCTTTACATCCTTGAAATCTAATTTTAGAGCTTTTTAGATGTAAACGTGTTTTAAGATGTGGTTCAATAAATACTTTTTGAGTTTGTTGTAGATTGGTAATTATTTCTAAAAAATCTTTATTCACTTTGTTAGAAAAGGTGAGGTTTTTATTGTTAGTTCCAAGTGTTAGGTATTTAGGATAATCGTACTGCCAGTATCCTTTTTCTTTGCAAATAGCTGTAGTGTTGGTTTCTTTTTGTGAAGGAGTTTCAAAAATACCATAACCACTATTAGAAGGTTTACTGTTTGTTGCTTTTCCTGAAGAATCCTTATAAATAAAAGAAATGTCAACTTTCTTTCCGTCATTATGGCTTAAGTGAGGAAAAAGCGGGAAGCCATCAAAAAAAGGGAAGTTTGCATCTAAATAAATAACTTTAAGGTTGGGATGTTTTTTATTGAGTTGATATCCAATTTCCTTGAGCACATTATTTAACTCAGGTTTTACATAGTTTCTATTACATAAAACAGTTAATATATTATGATAATTAACTAATTGATTATTTTCAATTTTAACCCTTCCAAACGCTTTTGAAGAAACCCAAGGAACTATTGTGAGAATAGTGACTAAATAAATTGAACAAAACAAAAGAAAACTACCTAAAATTGGGAGTCTTTTTAGTTTAGCAATGATTATAGCCAAAAGATAAACAAGACCACCAATTTGTGTAAGGGTAGTTAGTACTATAAAAAGTGTTAAGTGTAGTAAAAACTTCACTTTTTTAAAATAATGTATCAAACTTCCAGGTTAAGCCTCCCATGGCTTGAAACCCTTGTACGTTAAAATTATTAAATCGTTGATAGCTGTTGTTTAGTACATTGTTAAGGTTTAAAAACACAGAAAATGAGTCGTCAAAATGATAACCACCGTTAAAGTTTACATCAAAATAGCTTTTTAAGTCTGTTGCTGTATATGTGTTGGCAGGTAAGGCGTCATACACACGTCCTTTTCTGTTTCCTACAAAGTAAAGATTTGCGCCAGCATACCATTTATCAGTTTTATAAGTTCCGAAAAGCTCTCCTTTTATTTCAGGAGTGTTCCAAGCTTCTTCTGTTTCGTTAGTTAGTGTAAATTTGTTGAATTGTGCATTGGCTCCAATGTTAAGGTTTTTGATACCATCAAAAGCAATTTCTCCAAAGAAAGTTAACAGTTTAATATCGTCATAAACTACTTTAAAAGAGTTTCCGTATTCATATCCGTAGAAAGTAAATCCATTTGTTCCGGCAATATTATCACCATCAGATTTTGATTGATTTAAAGCAAAAAATGGATTATTTTCAATATCAGCATAACTTACTTTTGTGTTATAACTAAATTGATGACTTAGCTTTCCTTTAATTCCTCCGAAAATATCAAACTTTTTGTTTGTTTGACGCATATCAAGGGTAGGAGATACATAAGGATTGTCATCGGTAAAAGATTGGAACATGTTTGTGGTTAAATCACCTGAAGCACCAACAAATACATTTGCAAAATCTTTTACGATAGGATATGAGATTTCAACATCAGGATAAATAAAAAAGTTAGATTCACTATTTTCTGTATCCATAGAAAAATAACTTTTTGCACCTAGTTTAATGGCTAAATCTTGTAGATTAAACTTGTAAGTAGGGTGTACTCCTAAAGTAATAAAGCTATAATTTATAGAAGTAATAGCATCGTAAGCATAAGCGTAGCTTCCTCCTAAATAACTAACCGTAGTGTTTACGTATAAGTCATTTAGTTGACGATGAAAATTATCTAAAGGAAAACGGAATTGTGCATTTCCATCTATCAAAAATTCTGAACTCTCAAAAGAATCAGAAAAATAAGAGATAGCTCCGTTAGCTTCATCTAAATAAGAATCATCTGGTTTTATTTGTCCGAAGATTTTAAAGTGATTATAGCTTTGAGATTCTTCAATAGTACTCAAGGTAAACTCGGTAAACGTGATGTTGGATGGTAAACCATACCAGTTGTATTTATCTTTTTCAGCGTCTAAACCAGCAGACCATTGAAAATAACGTTCTTGTTGTGTGTAATTTAAGTTTAAATCGATGTTATAAAATGTACTGCTTAGTTCAGTATCAGTAACTGGATCAGAAGATAGTAGGAATTTTACATGAGCTCCTAATTCACTGTTGTAGCTTTGGCTTCGTCTCATATAGGCTTCTAAAAAAGGTGACAATACATTTCCAAAACCAACAGACACGTAGTTGTCGTATAACTTTTCTCTTTTTCCTAAGTCTACTTTTTTCATGGTACCACTTTTAGGAATAAAAGTAGAAGCTACAGGAACAGAAAATATTTGATACTCTAATGCTTTTTTCTGAGTTTCTTTAGTGTGTTCAATTACTGGTTTTTGCTTTATTTTAAAAGCATCGGTAATTTTAGGAACATACGAAGTTACTACGTTTACAACTTCTGTTTTTATAATAGTATCTTTTGCTTTGTTAGTGACATTTTTTTCTTGTGCATTTGCATAGGCTATCACAAATAAAGCAAGTAAACTTAGGTGCTTTTTCATCGATCTAATCATTTAACTTTCGTTTGTTGTTAACAAATTTTAGTTTTGGGTAGTTACTGATTCGTTTGTTTTGGCTTCTTTGTTTTTAATGGTACGAAGCTCATTTTTAGCTTCTTCAATTACATCTTTATACTGAGTAAAGTTTTTAATAATATTCTCTAAGATGTAAGTTGCTTGGTATGCATCTTTCAAAGCATAATAGTTCTTCGCCATGATAATATAGCTTTTTACTCCCCAGTATTTGTATGAAGAATAATTGGCAATTAAGTTTTGAACAGCTTTGGTAGAAGCTTCGTATTCTTTATTCTCATGTAAAAAGAAAGCATTGTAATATAAACACTCAGCTTTTAATTCGCCTGTAGCTTTTTTGCTAGCTTCATTAAAGTATTCTTCGGCAGTTAAAAAGTCATTCTTTTTAAAAGAAGAACGTGCTAAAATTATTTTAGCATCTTCTGCAATATTAGTGTCAACTTTACCTGTAGTTAAAACTTTTTCAGCATAGACTATTGCATTAGTATAATCATTTTTGTTGTAATATCTTTTCATTAAATTACTTTGAGCAAAAATGATGTTTTGTGGATAATTAGCATCTTTCTCTAATTGTTGAAGTGTTAAAATACCATTATTCCAATCTTGTTTTTCTAAATAGATATTAGCAAGTTTTGTTAATGATTCCTCTGTAAATTCATTCTTATTTTGTTTTGTTACATAAGAGTAATGAGGAATAGCTTTGTCAAATAACTTAGTGTTGTTATAGGCTTGTGCTAAATAAAAATGAGCTTTTAATACATTTATTCCGTTAGGGAATGATTGTAAATACTTGTTGAATCCTTCAATAGCTTTTGGGTTGTTGTTTTCTAAGAATTTGTTCTCTGCAGATTGGTAAGTAGCATTATCTAATTCGGCGTTGGTAACATTAGCAAAAGGTATGTTTTTAACCCAAGCAGCATATTCGTCAACTTTTCCTAAATCGATATATACATTTTTAATGTTCGTAACCGCTTGTCTTGCTTCGTTAGAATTTGGATGTTTTGCAACTACTTCTTTATATTTTTCAATAGCTTTTCTATTGTTATTACTACCATAGTATAACAGACCTTGACGTAATAATACATTAGGAACGTAATTACTTGTAGGGTAATTCGCTAATAAACGCTCATAGGTTTTTTGAGCTTTTGAGGTATTGTTTGTAGTAGTATATGTAGTAGCTAATTGAAATAAAGCATCGTCTTTTAGCTGAGATTCGCTGTATTCATTAATTAATGTTTCTAGATCTTGAATTTTAATGTCATTCTTACCTAAGAAACCGTTACTCATTGCTGTTTGATATTGTGCATAATCTGACCCTACACCACCTTCTTGAATTACTTTGTTATACGCTTTTATAGCATTTGAATAATTTTTTGAAGCATAAAAAGAATCTCCTAAACGATTAGAGGCATCATCATTCAAATCATTATCATCTAAATTCTGCTCCAAGAATTGTTGAAAGTATTTTGCAGCGTTTGGATAACTTTTTAATTTGAAGTTCGTGTATCCAATTTGATAGTTAAGCATCTTAGCTTCTTCTATTTCTTTATTGGTAACAGAAAGGAAGCTATTTAAGGCTTTTTGATAGTTTCCTAAAGAGTATTCGGTTTCGGCTAACCAATAAAAACCTTTGTTACTTACAGTTGTATTTTCTGATTGAGTAGCGCTAGTAAAATAAGGCTTAGCTTCGGCAATTTTATTTTCATTAAATAACTGAATGCCTCTGTATAACGATACTTCATTAATAATACTTTTACTTTCAGGAGTTTCAGAAGTGCTTAAAAAGTCTAAAGCACCTTGATAGTCTTGTTGGTGTAAGTATGAAGTAACTAATAAATTACTAATTTCAGCAGTATTAGGTGAAGTAGGATATTTAGTTAAAAAGCCTTTCAAAACATCAGGAACACTTTCGTAAGGGTTACCTTCTTCGTAGCTTAACTTAGCGTAGTTCAACGAAGCGCTTTCTGTAATTTTAGCATCAAAATCCATTTCACTAGCATTTTTAAATGCATTTAAGGCTTCTAGTTTTTTATCTAATTCTAAATAACATTCAGCTAAGTGATAATAAGCATTTTGAGCAACTTTATTGTTTCCTCCAATAATTTTGTTGAAGTTGCTAATAGCAGTTTCGTAATCTTTTTGTTGATAATAAGCATATCCTAAATAATAATAGTCAGTATTCGTCCAACGACCATTCTTGCCTTTATATTCTGTTAAGTATGGAATTGCTTTGTCGTATTTTTTAAGGTTGAAATAACTTTCACCTACTATTTTAGAAATTTCTGAAATTTCTTTTTTGTCCTTAGTCGTTTCTAATAATTTTTCTCCAATTTGAATTGACTTATCAAATCTTCCTGCTTTAAAACTAATATCTAAAATGTAGTAATTTGCTTTTGCTTGGTAGGTAGCGTCGTTAGCTAATTGACTTAAATTGTCTTCAGCCTCCCCAAAATTTTCTTGTTTGTAAGCAATAAAACCGTAGTAATAACGAGCATCATTACCATAAATAGGATTTCCTAATAAAGTTTGAAAACGTTCTTTAGCATCTTTTAAATAATTAGATACTAAAAGCGCATACCCCATTTTATAGTTTAACTCATTTCTTTCTTCCGGATTTAGTAATTTCTCATTTACTTTTTGATACCATTTTAAAGAGTGAGCCGCTTTTCTATTAGCAAAATAGTAGTTGCCTACATTTAAGTACGCTTTTTCTGTTTTGTTATTGTAAGGGTAATTCTCAACGAATTGAATAACTCTACTGTCAGCATCATCTTGTTGTAGTTTTATAGCACACATAGCATCATAATAATCAGCATCTGCCTTTAGGTTATGATGTTTTTCTGAATTATATGAAATCTTTCGGAAAACTTCCTGAGACGCAGCGTAAGCCTTATTATTATACAAACGCATCGCTTTATGAAAATCGGCATTTGCATGACTATTAATAGCCGATTCTTGTGCTGTTATTATCGTTGTAAAGGTTAAAAAAAGAAATAAAAAGCAGCTTTTTTTGAAACAATTAAATCTCATATTTTTTAGTTATCTAGAAACTATAACGTTAGTTTTTTATTTTTGTTGGGAGACATTTTATCAAAAGTAAGAAATGTTATAGAATTACGTTATAAAATTTTAGATTTGTAAAAAACATATACTCCATGGAAAATCCTGTTTTACACCTTGAAAATGCTGATATTTATCAACAAGACAATTTAGTGTTGTCAAAAGTGAATTTTACGTTGAATAAAGGTGACTTTTATTACTTAATCGGAAAAACAGGAAGTGGTAAAAGTAGTTTGCTTAAAACCTTGTATGGCGATTTACGTTTGCAACGTGGTTTGGGTAGTATTGTTGATTTTGACTTAAAGAAGTTAAAGGAAAAAGATATTCCTTTTTTACGAAGAAAACTAGGAATCGTTTTTCAAGATTTTAAATTGTTAAATGATAGAAGTGTTTTTGAAAATTTAGAGTTTGTATTAAAAGCTACAGGTTGGAAAGATAAAACTGAGATGAAAAACAAAATTCATGAGGTTTTAGATAAAGTAGGAATGAAGGAAAAATACTACAAGCAAACCTTTGAGCTTTCAGGAGGAGAGCAACAACGTGTAGCAATTGCAAGAGCATTATTAAATGACCCGGAATTAATTCTTGCCGATGAACCTACTGGGAACTTAGACCCGAAAACATCACTTGAAGTGATGGAATTGTTGAACGAGATTCACCAGAGTGGGAAAACGATTCTTATGGCAACTCACGATTATCAATTAATTGTAAAGTTTAAACAAAAAGTGATTAAGTGTGAAGGCGGGGAGTTGTTTGAAGTAGTTCAACAAGCGGTTTAGTATAAAAAAATAAACCCACTTCAAGAGGATGAAGTGGGAAAATTGCTATGAAAAACTATGAAAAGAAACACTACTAATGTTTCTCTACTATAAAGACGTTTAGATTCTAAAAATCTTACATTAGCGTAATAACTTTAACATTTTTTTATAAAAAAATCCTGAACAAAAAATTGCTCAGGACTTTTAAAATTATGTACTCTTAACTTCTTAGAAAGTTAACGCAGCGTTGTTGTTTTTAACTGCTTCAGCTGAAGAAGTTAAAGCTTCTTTTTCTTCAGTACTTAAGTTAATTTCAACGATTTTTTCAATTCCGTTTTTACCTAATACTGCTGGCACACCGATACATAAACCAGATAAACCGTATTCACCTTCTAATAAAGCTGAACAAGGGAAAATCTTTTTTGTATCACAAGCAATAGCTTGTACCATTCCAGATACAGCAGCACCAGGAGCATACCAAGCAGAAGTACCTAATAAACCTGTTAAGGTGGCACCACCCACTTTTGTATCTTGTTTTACTTGCTCTAATCTTTCTTCTGATAAGAATTCAGAAACAGGAACAGAGTTGCGAGTAGCTAAACGAGTTAAAGGAACCATTCCTTTATCAGAGTGACCACCAATAACCATTCCGTCAACATCAGAAATAGGAGCTTCTAAAGCTTCAGCTAAACGATACTTGAAACGAGCAGAGTCTAAAGCACCACCCATACCAATAATTCTGTTTTTAGGTAATCCAGTTGCTTTGTGAACTAAATAGGTCATAGTATCCATTGGGTTAGATACTACGATGATGATAGTGTTAGGAGATTGCTCTACTAAGCTAGCAGCTACAGTTTTAACAATGCCAGCGTTGATGCCTAATAACTCATCACGAGACATTCCTGGTTTACGTGCAATACCAGAAGTAATTACACAAATATCAGACCCAGCAGTTTTGCCATAATCACCTGTAGTTCCTGTAATTTTAGTGTCAAAACCATTTAAAGAAGCAGTTTGCATTAAATCCATAGCTTTACCTTCAGCAAAACCTTCTTTAATATCTACTAAAACAACTTCAGAAGCGAAATTTTTAATAGCAATGTACTCGGCACAACTTGCACCTACAGCACCTGCTCCTACAACTGTTACTTTCATTTTATATATGTTTTTTTGTAATTAATATGTTTATAAGTGCGTATTACGCACAAGATGCACAAAAATAGGTATTTGGCTATGGATATAAAAGAAAAACCCGATGATATTTCAGCGGGTTTTTATGTAGTATTTTTTTAAGAAATGTTTTATCTAAAACTAAAAGCAATACCAGCATTAACAGAATTGTATTCTTGTAAAGTATAACTTCCGAAAAGTTTAAAGAAACCTAAGCTTAAACGAGCGCCTAATGTAGTGTTAAAGCTACCAGAGCTAGTGCTTAGCGATAATGGGTTTGTTCCTAGGTCTACTCTTTCATTACCTAATGGAGTAGAGTAATTAGCAAAAAAGCTATCTCCTCTCATATCTAGGCTTGTATTACCTCCATTGTAACCCACACCTCCGTAAATGTTAATTACAGGAAAATTTAAAGAAGCGATAGCTTGAACTGTATAAGAGTTTAATCTAAATTCAGTAATAGCATTTCTAGCTTCAATATCTCCATCAACATTACCAATAGTATAATCTACATTCATATTTGTATAGGCAGCTAGTAAAGAAATATGTAGAGGAGTTTTATCCATTGGTCCAAACCAATCAGTAATTTCTTTTTTTACACCAATACCAAATAAACCACCTTTTACATCATCTGAACCTACTTTAGGAGAATATCTAAGCATTGCTTCAAATTTAAAAGGAAGACCAAGACCAACTTGAACAGAAGGAGCAGGAACAGCGTTTGCAGGTAAATCTTCTTTAATACCTTCTGGCATGGTAAAGTTGGCTTGTGCCTGTTGTCCGTTTATAGTAGTGGTATATGTTAACTCAGCTGGAGTTGTAGAATTGCTACCAGCAACTGTAGCTGTAGTATTTTGGTTATAGGTTGTATTATTAGATAAACCTAGTTTAGTTAAATTAAACATTTCATCTTCAGAAGGGATGAAAGAGGCATTAGCTCCGATAGAAATGTCAAAACCAAACTTTTTATGAACTTTTGCAGTGTGATACCAACCATTGTTCATACTGTAAATGAATCCTTTCATGGCAGGATCTAAATAAGCGTTGGTTAGTTTGTTAGCGTCATCTTTGGCTAATAAAATAGTTTCTAATTCTTGAGCTTTAGCACTAAAACTTATAATTAAAGTAAATAGAGGTAATAGTATTTTTTTCATAATGTGGGGTTATGTTTTCAGTTGATAAAAGTATAAAATAAAAAAAAAGCTCAATAATATTATTGAGCTTTTTTAAAGTTAAGAAATCGGTTTAAGCATCAATATTTGCATATTTTGCATTCTTTTCTATGAATTCTCTACGAGGAGGAACCTCATCTCCCATTAACATAGAAAATACTCTATCAGCTTCTGTTAGGTTGTCAATAGTTACTTGACGTAATGTTCTAAATTCAGGGTTCATTGTAGTGTCCCATAATTGCTCAGCATTCATCTCTCCAAGACCCTTATAACGTTGTATAGAAACTCCACCACCCATTTTTTGAGCAATTAAGTCACGTTGGTTATCGTCCCATGCATATTCACGTTTTTGTCCTTTTTTAACTAAATATAAAGGAGGGGTGGCAATGTAGATATATCCTTGTTCAACCATTTCACGCATATAACGGAAGAAGAATGTTAATATTAAGGTAGCAATGTGAGAACCATCTACATCGGCATCACACATAATAACTACTTTATGGTAACGTAATTTTGATAAGTTTAACTCACGAGGATCTTCTTCAGTACCGATAGAAACACCAAGTGCTGTAAACATGTTTTTGATTTCTTCGTTTTCAAAAACTTTGTGTTGCATTGCTTTTTCTACATTTAAGATTTTACCTCTTAATGGAAGGATAGCTTGGAAATTACGGTCACGACCTTGTTTTGCAGTACCCCCTGCCGAGTCTCCCTCTACAAGGAATATTTCACATTCTGCAGGGTCTGTTTCTGAACAGTCAGATAATTTACCAGGTAAACCACCTATACTCATCACAGTTTTACGTTGCACCATTTCACGAGCCTTACGAGCTGCATGACGTGCTTGTGCTGCTAAGATTACTTTTTGTACAATAGTTTTAGCATCGTTTGGATTTTCTTCCAAATAATCCGTTAGCATTTCTGAAACTGCTTGAGATACAGCAGCGCTAACTTCACGGTTACCTAATTTAGTTTTAGTTTGTCCTTCGAACTGAGGTTCAGCAACTTTTACCGATACAATAGCTGTTAATCCTTCGCGGAAATCATCTCCTGAAATTTCAAACTTTACATTTTTAAGTAAACCAGAATCATCTGCATACTTTTTTAAGGTATGAGTCAACCCACGACGGAAACCTGATAGGTGTGTACCTCCTTCGTGTGTGTTAATGTTGTTTACGTATGAATGTAAGTTTTCAGCATATGAATCGTTGTATACCATTGCAACTTCTACAGGAATTCCATTTTTCTCTCCTTCCATAGAAATTACATCTTGAATTATCTGCGTTCTTGTTCCATCTAAAAATTTCACAAATTCTGATAATCCTTCTTCAGAATGGAATACTTCAACAATATCATTCCCTTCATCATCTTTATTACGTTTATCTGTTAACGTAATGGTGATACCTTTGTTTAAGTACGCTAATTCACGCATACGAGTCGCTAGGGTATCATAATTAAATACTGTAGTTTGTTGAAAGATAGATTTGTCTGGTAAAAAGGTAACGATAGTTCCTGTAAAATCAGTTTCTCCAATGGTTTTTACAGGGTATAAAGTTTTACCTCGTTCGTATTCTTGTTGCCAAATTTTTCCTTCTTTGTGTACAGTAGCAGTTAAGTGATCAGAAAGTGCGTTAACACAAGAAACCCCAACACCGTGTAATCCACCAGACACTTTATAAGAATCTTTATCAAATTTACCTCCAGCACCAATTTTGGTCATTACAACTTCAAGAGCAGAAACTCCTTCTTTTTTATGAATCCCTACAGGAATACCACGACCATTATCTTTTGTGGTAATTGAGTTGTCTTCATTTATGGTAACCTCAATGGTATCACAATGACCAGCTAAAGCTTCATCAATAGAGTTATCTACTACCTCATATACCAAGTGGTGTAAGCCACGTACCCCAACATCACCAATATACATCGACGGACGCATACGTACATGTTCCATTCCTTCCAGTGCTTGGATACTATCGGCAGAATAATTATGTTTTTTTTCTTCGCTCATTATCAAGTGAATTAAATTAAAATCTTTTCATGAAAAAATCGCCCGAAAGCGACTCTTGTAGTCTTACAAATTTACGATTTTTTGATTTTAAAATAAAGTTTTTAAGTGGTTTTAAATAGAAATTATCAACATTTGTTAAAAAGACAAAAGTGCTTTAAAACGTCTAAAAACAAGGTTAAATAAAGAGAGTTGCTTTTTGTCTTTAGCCGCTGAGGTTGATAAATGTAAAAAAGCCTTAGAAGTTGTTTTTTTTAAAGGGAAAAGGAGTTGATTTGATAAAAAATATAGAGAATAACGACTTTTAGGAGGGTTAGATATAATACGGGATGTTAAGCTCTTCTTGCTGTTTCTGTAAGGTTGTGGGAGAAATTCCAAATTTCTTTTTAAAACAATTAGAAAAATAAGAAGAACTATTGAAGCCTACCTCAATAGAGGTTTGACTTATGTCAGAAGTTCCTACTGTTATTGATTTTATAGATTTTAGGAGTCTGAATTCTTTAACTATTTGATTGATGGATTTTCCTGTTGCTGCTTTACAATTTCTATATAGTTTGGTTTTACACATCATCATAAGAGAAGCAATATCTGGAATGTTAAAATTAGGGTTTTGATAATTTTTTGAAATTGTGTCTAATAAAGAAAGTAAGAACTTTTCAGTTTCAGAGTTTAGCCTGAAGGATATATTGTCATTTTTAAAATATGTATATTCTGAGTATGCACTAGAGTTTACTATTTGTGATGAAATAATGAGTTGCTTTTTAGTTTTTATAAAATAAAGTACCTCAATAAGTTTGCTGATAGTTGAATGTGAAAAACTGGTTTCTTGATTATAATCGTAAGGGTGTAAAATAATTTTAACAGGAAAGCAATCAATTTTTTTATTTAGTCTTTTTTGAATCGAAACAGAGCAATCAAAAGCTTTTTTAAAAGAAGGGAAACAAGCTATAAAAGCCTCTTCTTTAGTTTCGATTTGACTTCCACCATATGAGTGAATTAGATTTTGAATAATTGTTTTTTTATATAATAATGTTTCATGAACTTTATGCTTTTTTAATTTACATAATAGTAATTTTTTATTGAATGCTTTTGCTAAAAATAAAACAGAATGCTCGTGAAAATTATAATTAAATTCTGACTGTATAATATTAAGTTGTTGCTCGCTTTTTAAAAGAGCATAAGCTAAATGACTGTTTACAGATGAAATTTTATAAGGATGTAGATTAATAGATTTGTAATATAGCTTTTTGATGTCATTTTTGTCAGTTGCTTTTATCAGATAAAAAACACTGTTCTTTTTGTAGTCAACCCAACAATTGATACACTTTTTAAAAAGTGTTACTTGAAGTTTGGAATAAAAAGCAATAGCTAAATCTACTGCTGTTTTGTTAGTTGTTATATGTTGAATAAGATAAACAGCCATGTGTAAAGTTAATAAATAGATGGGTACAGTATAGTTAACTAGATGTTAAACAGGGAAAAAACGGGTTGTTTTAGGAAAATTAAAAAAGCATTTTACAATATTGTAAAATGCTTTTTTAATTTTGAGATAAGTTTTAGTTAGCATTCAGTTTAGTGAATGTTCCCTTCATAATCAAGTTTTAGGTTTTTCTTCTCACCATCTTTTCTTATCTGAACTTTAAATACTTGTTTAGATTTGCTATTGTCTCTATAGGTAACAAGGTATACGTCTTTGTATATAATCCATCCAGGATATTTATTATTAATAGCTGTTCTAACTGTTTTTGGAAGTAAAACGTTTTTGTAACGTTCAATAGAACTCATAATTTTACCTTTAGAGTCATAAGTAGCAGTAATTAAACCAGATGTTTCATCATTTTTTGATTTAAAGATAACTTCATAAGCTTCAAATTCTTTGTCAAAAATTGGGTCTTCAGTAATATCATACCTAGCAGCTTCATTTTGTAGGTTTACAGTAAATTCAGGAGTGTCTTCACGTTGAACTTCCTTAAGGTAGCTTAAATTTAAAGGTTTGATGGTAACAGGTTCTAAAATAATGTTTTTTTGCACATCATTTTGGGAGTGTGCTAGGTTGGTTAGACCTAGAAGAAATAAACCAAATACTAATTTTTTCATGGTACTAAGTTTTATGGTTAAATAATAAAAGGGGAGAGTGAGTGATAGTTAATTTAAGGGAGTAACAAAATTAAGGACTTAACTTAGACGCGGGTATCAAAATTGTTCTTTTTAATATTAAAAATGATTCATAAAACATTAATAGATTAGATTTAACAGGATTTTAAGGTTGTTTTAGTTTTAATCTCAAATTAAAAGTTCCAGTTTATGATAGGGAGCGAGCGCTTTTCATTTTTATTCCATAAACCAATTTGAATACCTTTTAATGATTTTGTGTTGTTAATTAATCCAATTTGAACACCTTGAAGGTCTTCTGTGTAGTTCAAAACTCCTATTTGGGCTCCATTAGTTAAGTTTTGGTTTTTGTTGTTGTTATTTTGGATTCCAATTTGGATTCCATTGGTGAATTCTGAAACGTTAAATCCTCCAATTTGAGCTCCGTTTAAAGTTTGTGTATGATTTCCAATGAAGCTCCCGCTGAGACCATTCATAACGTAGCTGTCATTTCCTAAAATACTTAATGCCATTCCGTTTTGTTTTTCAATTATATTTCCTATTCCTGCAATTGCTATCCCGTTCATTTTTATGAAATACTGACCAATGAAAGCACCTGAAATACCATTAACTTGAGTTTCTGCTGTTGATCCAGATGATAGATTTATTCCATATACAATTTCTGAAGGTTCTGAATCAAGTTTATTTTCAAATTCTGTTAAACTGGTTGATAAAGGAGATTTAGGTATAAGTGGCAGAAGTATACCAAGACCGGGAATCTCTAATCGTACCCCGAATGTTCTGGTTAGTGTAGAGTCTGTAAAAATTGATTTTGGAAAAGTGCCGATTGATACACCAGCAATATCTGTGTTTTTAGAATGAGTTGTCCAAATAGGGGCTCTAAATTTTCTGCTTTGCGCTTGTGTAGTTAAGCAACAAACTAGTAATAGTAAGTAAATATTTTTCATAATTTATTGATTTTGTTTATGGTAAAATTATTGTGATTAATCAAGTTTTAATTGTTTGATTAGCGGTTTTATAAAAATATTTTTGTGATTATCACAAAATGATTATTTTTAAAAATGTTTCAGAAGGTTTTATTAGAGCGAATAAAAAAAGAGTTAAGAGGCAAATCACTTAACGATACATTGGCTGTTGTTTTACAGATTAGTTATGATGCTGCGCACAGAAGGACGAGTTTAAAAAGCAAGATTTCTTTAGATGAGGCAGTTTTGTTAGCTAAACATTTTAACTTTTCATTAGATACATTGTATGGAGAAGTAGTGAAAAATTATGTGTCAGTAGAAAAGACACTTCAAATAAAGGATGAAGATAGTTTACGAGAATATTTTGATACCTCTTATAACTTATTAGTTGAAACAGCAAAAGATAAGAGTTTTAAAATCTACTATTCAGCAAAAGACATCCCGCTGTTTTATTTAATTGATGATTCGCTATTAAGTAGATTTAAAATGTATGTTTGGATGAAGTTGCTGTGTGTAGAATTTAGAAATGTTCGTTTTGATAGTTTCTATCCTAAACTATCTACTATACAATCAGGAAAGCGGCTTGGAGATTTTTACAGCTTTTTGAATGTGTCTGAAATTTGGGATACAACAACTATCAATAGTACGCTAAAGCAGATTTACTTTTATTATGAAGCAGGGCAAATCTCTGCGATTGAAGCAATGAGTCTTTGTAGAGAGTTAAAGGTGTTGTTGAATAGTATTTCTGAAAAGGTTTTAGAAAATAAAGGATTTGAACTTTACTATAATGAACTTTTATTGATGAATAATAATGTACTGGTGTTTAACCAAGAGCAACAGCTTCTATTTGTCCCAAATTCTATGCTTTCATATTTTAAAACAGCAGATAGCGAAACATGTTTAGAAGCTAAAAACTACATGGAGAATCAAATTAAGCATTCGAAACTTTTAAATACCTCTGGAGAAAAAGAGCAAAATAAGTTCTATAATAAAATGATGCAGAAAATTAATGCTCTGATCAGTTTAATAAAAGCAGATAGTATTTTAGATTTTGAATAAAAAAACCTCACCAATTGGCGAGGTTTTACACAACTAAAATCTGAACTAAGATTTTTCTTAGTAAGCATCTTCATGTACAGCTTTGATGGCTCTACCAGAAGGTTCGTTTTGGTTTTGAAAACTTTTATCCCAAGCTAATGCAGTTGGTGTACTACACGCAATTGAAGGCACAGAAGGCACAGTTAATGCAGCAGCTTCACTAGGAAAATGTTCTTCAAAAATGGTACGATAGTAATATTCTTCTTTTGCTCTTGGTGTTTGAGTAGGGAAACGGTGTGCAGCATTTTCCATCATTTCATCAGTAACCGCAGCCTCAACAACTTCTTTTAAAGTGTCAATCCAGTTGTACCCAACTCCGTCAGAGAATTGTTCTTTTTGTCTCCAAGCAACTTCTTTCGGTAAATAACTTTCAAAAGCCTTACGTAATACCCATTTTTCCATACGTTCACCGTTAATCATTTTATCTTCAGGGTTAATACGCATAGCCACATCCATAAATTCTTTATCTAAGAATGGAACACGTCCCTCAATTCCCCAAGCCATTAAACTTTTGTTAGCACGTAAACAATCATATTGATATAGTTTATCTAATTTACGTACTGTTTCTTTGTGAAATTCTTCAGCATCTGGAGCTTTGTGGAAGTATAAATATCCTCCAAAAAGTTCGTCAGCACCTTCACCTGATAAGACCATTTTTATACCCATTGATTTAATAACACGTGCCATTAAATACATAGGAGTAGAAGCACGAACTGTTGTAATATCGTAGGTTTCTAGGTTGTAAATTACATCTTTTATAGCATCCAATCCTTCTTGAATGGTAAAGGTAATTTCATGGTGAATAGTACCTAAATGTTCTGAAACTTTTTTTGCTGCAGCTAAATCAGGAGAGCCATCTAACCCAACTGAAAATGAATGTAGTTGTGGATACCACGCGGCATCTTTGTCGTCAGATTCTACACGCTTCGCCGCATATTTTTTAGCAATTGCAGAGGTAATAGAAGAATCTAATCCTCCAGATAATAAAACTCCGTAAGGTACATCACTCATTAATTGACGATGAACAGCAGCTTCTAAAGCATCACGTACTTCATCAATAGAAGTTTGGTTATCTCTAACAGCTTCATATTCCATCCAGTCACGAGAATACCATCTTTGTAATCCATCTTCACGAGTGTAATAGTGCCCAGGAGGAAATACTTCAATCTTGTTGCAAACTCCTTCTAAAGCTTTTAATTCAGAAGCAACATAAAAGGTTCCATGTTTATCCCACCCCATGTATAAAGGGATAATTCCCATATGATCACGAGCTATTAAATATTCATCAGTCATTGAGTCATATACAGCGAAGCCGAAGATTCCGTTTAGGTCATCTAAAAACTCCACACCTTTTTCTTTGTATAAAGTTAAGATAACCTCACAGTCAGATTGTGTTAAAAACTCGTGTTGTTCTTTAAGTTGTTTTCTAATTTCTTTGTGGTTGTATATCTCTCCATTGGCAGCTAACACAAATCTACGATCATAACTAAATAATGGTTGTTGACCAGAAGCTGGATCAACGATTGCTAATCGCTCATGCGCCATTATTACTTTTTCATCGCTGTAAATTCCACTCCAATCCGGACCTCTATGACGAACTTTCTTAGCCATTTCTAAAATTTGAGGTCTTAGTTTCTCAGATTTCTCTTTCAAATCGAAAGCACATACAATTCCACACATAATTTTTGTTTTTAATTAATTATTGCAATGCAAATAAACTAATGATGTTGTTTTTTGTAAATCGTATATTGTTTATTGGTTTAAAATTTAAACTATAAATTTAAAAAATGTAATTATTTGTAATTGTTTATTGAGATAAAAGCTGTTGTTACTTAGTTTTTTTAGCAATAGATTGATGTGTATAAAGTTAGATTGTAGAAAAATAATAACATAGATTATTATTGTTAAAGTTTATGATTCTTAACTAAGACTAAAATATATTTGCCGCGGTTTTTCTTTTAAGAAAAGAAAATTAAAAGGGAATTAGGTGAAAGTCCTAAACTGTACCCGCAACTGTAAGCTACGTCTATTATAAATAGATACTTATTATTTCTTACACCACTGTTTTTTACGGGAAGGTAGTAATAAGATGTTAGTCAGGAGACCTGCCAAAATTTTATTTGTTGTTATCCTTTCGGGATTAAAAGGATTAACAATAATACACGCAAGTATTTAAAATGTATAATACTTGAAAGTGTTTTTTATTTTCTGAAATTTTAAATTAATTATAAAGATGATACGTATTTACGGTATTGCATTGTTATGTCTGTTTATGACATTTTTTTCTTGTTCAAGTGATTCAATAAAACATGAACCAACTCCAATTTATGATAACTCTTTTATAGTAGGATATGAAGGTGATAAAACAGTAATAGGGCATTTAGATGAAGACCAGGTTTTTACATCTAGTGTTTTTGAGTCGTTAAATAAAAACACAATATCTTTTTCAGAATATGAAAATAAATTGTTTGCTGTGTCACAATCAGGTCCTGATTATGTTACAAAGTTTAATTTACAGAATTTAGCTGTAGAAAAAGTAGTAACAACTTCTGCGGTAACTGATCCTTCATATTTAACAATGTTTTCTGAAACTGAAGGATTGATGATTTCAACTGCAGGGAGTGGAAGAAGTAAAACATACAGCTTGTCATTTTTTAATATTAATGAAGGAGTAAAAGATAGAATAGAAGGAATCTCTGATAAAGTACTGTTTTCGAAGTCAGGTCTTTTAGTAGATGGAGAAAATGTATTGATTGCTGATGATAAAGAGTTGAAAGTGTTAAATACGAAAGATAAGTCTTTAACAACTGCAGTAATATTTGAAGATGTTATTTCAGGAATCCTAAAAGATAAAAACAACAAAATTTGGGTTGGAACCGAAAAAAGAGTAGGAGAAAAAGCACAATTTGTAAGTCTATCGAATGATTATTCTGTGGCAGAAACAATCACTCTAGATGGGGTTAATTTATACAAAACAAGTATGCTTACAATGGATTTTTCTAGTAATACTATTTATTGGGTGGAGGTAAACACAGGTTCAATTCATCGTTTTAATACGGAGAGTAAAGAAGCTGCAGAATTTGTAAACCCGATGACAGATGGAGTAATGCTTACCACCATAGTAAGAGAGCATCCCACAACAGGAAAAATATATGTTTTAGGGGCAGAAGACTTTTTTGATACAGATAAAAGTATTTTAGTAATTTATAATGAAGATGCTTCTGTTTTTAAAACTGTAAAAGGAGTAGGAAACTCGCCAATAGATATATTTTTTTCTAAAGAAGATTTTTCAATTAACTAATTTGCTTTTTGTTGCGAGTAAATTTTTTAATCTAAAAAAATTTGTCAATTCAAAATCACTTTATACATTTGTACCATAATGATGAATCAACAATTAAATAACTGGTGGTGGAAAACTCATGACTTACGTTAGTGAGACCATCTTGTTATATCTATAATACAACGAAAAGGCTTATCTCATGATAAGCCTTTTTTGTTTTTATACATCAAACTAAAATGAAAAAAATAAAATTTAAAACGATAGCAAAAAAACAATTGGCAGATATGGTTACGCCAGTAAGTTTGTACTTGAAAATAAGAGATAAGTATGCGAATAGTTTACTGTTAGAAAGTTCAGACTATCATAGTAAAGAAAATAGCTATTCATTTTTATGTATAGAACCTTTAGTAACAATCAAGGCAGAAAATGATGAGTTGTTATTGTCTTATCAAAAAGAAGAATTGAAAAGAGAACCGATTCAAAGAGATTTTTACCAAAAGTTTGATGCATATAGTAGTTTAATAGATGTTGATTGTTCAGAGGAAATTAAATCATTCAATGGGTTGTATGGTTATACCACATTTGATGCTGTGCAATATTTTGAAACCATACAAATTAATTCTAAAAAAGCACCGTCTAACATTCCGTTATTACAATACAGTTTTTTTCGATTTATAGTAGCTATTAATCATTTTAAGAACGAAATGATTTTGATAGAAAATATTCCTGAAGGAGAAGAGTCTCGATTGTTTGAAATAGAAAACTTGGTAAATTCTCAATCTTTTGCAAAATACGACTTTGCTTTTCAAGGAGAAGAAACTTCTAATATAACAGATGAAGAATTTAAGCAAAGTGTAACCAAAGCAAAGGAACATTGTAAAAGGGGAGATGTTTTTCAGTTAGTACTTTCACGTCAATTTCAACAACAATTTAAAGGTGATGAATTTAATGTGTATAGAGCATTACGTTCTATAAATCCTTCACCTTATTTATTTTATTTTGATTACGGAAGCTTTAAGTTGATGGGGTCTTCACCTGAAGCGCAAATTAAAATAGAAGAAGGTCAGGCAATTATTAATCCAATTGCAGGAACCTTTAGAAGAACAGGAGATGACGAGAAAGATAGGGAGTTAGCAAAAGAGCTAGCAAATGACCCGAAAGAGAATGCTGAACATGTAATGTTGGTGGATTTAGCAAGAAATGACTTAAGCAAGCATGCTACTAATGTAACGGTTGAAACTTATAAAGAAGTGCAGTATTTTAGTCATGTAATTCATTTAGTTTCTGCAGTAACAGGAAAGATTACAGGAAATCCGATAGAAATTGTAGGAGATACATTTCCGGCAGGAACTTTGAGTGGAGCGCCTAAATATAAAGCGATGGAGTTGATTGATACTTATGAAAATCAAACTCGTGGATTTTACGGAGGATGTGTTGGATTTATAGGATTGAACGGAAATGTAAATCAAGCAATTGCGATTCGTTCTTTTGTAAGTAAAAATAACACCTTGTTTTATCAAGCAGGAGCAGGAATCGTGATCAACTCAAAAGAAGAAAACGAATTACAAGAAGTAAATAACAAATTGGCAGCATTAAAAAAAGCATTAGTGTTAGCAGAAGAAATATAAATTAACTTTTAGTTGTTAGTTTTTTGCTAATAACCAAGAGCCAAAAGCTAAAGAAATGAACATATTAATATTAGATAATTACGACTCGTTTACCTATAATTTGGTACATTATGTAGAAGATATCACAGGAAAATTGCCTGATGTGTATCGTAACGATGAAATTTCTTTGGAAGAGATTAAAAATTATGATGCTATTATTTTATCTCCGGGACCAGGAATTCCAGATGAAGCGGGTATTTTAAAAGAAACGATTAAAACCTATGCAGGTAAAACTCCAATTTTTGGAGTGTGTTTAGGGCTGCAAGCAATTACTGAAGTTTTTGGTGGGGAGTTAGAAAACTTAAATGATGTGTTTCATGGAGTTGCTACTGAAATGAAAGTGACTAAAAAAGACACTACAACCTTTAAAGGTATTCCAGAAGCATTTGAAGCAGCACGCTATCATTCTTGGATTGCCTCTCATAACAATTTTCCAGAGGAATTAGAAATAACAGCAATTGATGAAGACGGCAGTATTATGGCATTGCGACATAAAGAATTTGCTATTGAAGCAGTACAGTTTCATCCAGAAAGTATTTTAACTCCAGAAGGGAAAAAAATGATTCAGAATTTTATTGATTTGGCGAAAAGCCAAAAGCCAAAAGCTTAAAGCTATTCACATGAAAAAAATACTAAACACCCTATTTGAACAAAAACGATTAACGAAAGAACAATCGAAAGAAGTGTTGATGAACATTGCACAAGAAAAATATAATGCTTCGCAAATAGCTGCATTTATTACGGTGTTTTTAATGCGTCCAGTTTCAGTTGATGAATTGTCAGGGTTTAGAGAAGCTTTGTTGGAATTAGCAATAAAAGTAGATTTGTCAGATTTTAACACCATTGATTTATGTGGAACAGGAGGTGATGGGAAAAACACGTTTAACATTTCAACATTAACCTCATTTATCGTAGCAGGAACAGGACATAAAGTTGCAAAACATGGAAACTATGGGGTGTCTTCAGCTTCAGGATCTTCTAATATGTTGGAGTTTTTAGGATATAACTTTACAAACGATGAATCAACTTTAAAGCGTCAGTTAGAAGAAGCGAATATTTGTTTTTTACACGCGCCGTTATTTCACCCAGCGATGAAAGTAGTGGCTCCCATCAGAAGAGAATTAGGCGTAAAAACATTTTTCAACATGTTAGGTCCGTTGGTAAATCCGAGTCGACCACAAAACCAGTTGGTAGGCGTGTTCAATTTAGAAGTAGCCAGAGTATACAATTATATGTTACAGCAATCGAATGTGAATTATGGGGTGGTACACGCACTAGACGGGTATGATGAAATTTCACTCACAGGAGATTTTAAATTATTTACAAAAGAAGCAGAGCAACAAGTTTCCCCGTCTGATTTAGGACAACAACAAATTGCTCCATCTGCTATTTTTGGAGGAAATACAGTGAAAGAAGCTGCCGAAATATTTGTGAATATTATAAATGGAAAAGGAACAGAAGCACAAAACAATGTGGTATTAACCAATGCTGCTTTTGCTTTAAAAACCTTTGATAAAGCGAAGAGTTTTGAAACTGCTTTTGAAGAAGCAAAAGACTCTTTATTAGGGTTAAAAGCGAAAGAATGTTTAAATAAATTAATTACGAATTAGTAATTACGAATTATAAATTGTTAATTATGAAAAAGGGTAATATTATTCAGGAAAAGAGCTATGATTTTGCTGTGAGAACTGTGAACTTGTACAAACATTTATCACAAGAGAGAAAGGAGTTCGTTTTAAGTAAACAATTATTACGTTCAGGTACATCAATTGGAGCGAATATAGAAGAAGCAATTGGTGGGCAGAGCAGAAAAGATTTTTATGCTAAACTAACCATAGCATATAAAGAAGCAAGAGAAACACATTATTGGATTCGTTTGTTAAAAGACACTGGTTTTCTTTCAAAAGATACAGCACAATCATTTTTAAATGATACAGAGGAAATACTTAAAATAATAGGAAGCATCCAAAAGACAATTCGTAATTCATAATTAAAAAATCATAATTTATAATTGATATGACAATACTAGATAAAATAATAGCCTTTAAAAAACAAGAAGTAGCAAAAATAAAAGCTGAGGTTGCTGTTAAAAAACTGGTGGAGAGTCCAAATTTTAAAAGACAACCAATCTCGTTAAAAAAATCATTGTTAGAGCCATATTCAACAGGAATTATAGCCGAGTTTAAACGTCAATCACCTTCCAAGGGAATTATCAATGACAAGTCAACAGTTGCTGAAGTAACCAACGGATATTTAGATGCCAATGTAGCAGCACAATCTATTTTAACCGATACTTCTTTCTTTGGAGGAACCATGGCAGATTTAATGGAAGCGAGAGTTATCAACCAACAAAAACCAATTTTGAGAAAAGACTTTATTGTTGATGGATTTCAAATCGTGGAAGCAAAAGCTATTGGAGCTGATGTTGTTTTGCTAATAGCTACTTGTTTAACCCCAGAGCAATTGAAAAATTACGGACAGTTAGCTACAGACTTAGGTTTAGAGGTATTGTACGAAGTACATACACAAGAAGACTTAGATAAAATTGGAGATTTAGACAATAAAATTATAGGAATTAATAATAGAAACTTAAAAACATTTGAAGTTGATTTAGAGCATTCTATAAACTTAGCAAATCAAATTCCTGATACTGTTGTGAAGGTTTCTGAAAGCGGAATTTCTGATCCAAGAATTATTACGGGGTTAAAAGAACATGGTTTTCATGGTTTTTTAATAGGAGAAAATTTTATGAAAACAGATAACCCTGGACAAGCATGTCAAGAATTTATCGATCAAATTAGATAATATGAAACTAAAAGTTTGCGGGATGAAGTTTGTAGAAAATATTCAGCAAGTAGCTGAATTACAACCTGATTATTTAGGCTTTATTTTCTATGAAAAATCTCCAAGAAATTTTGAAGGTATCATTCCGAAACTACCCAAAGGAATCAAAAAAGTAGGCGTTTTTGTAAATGAATATGTAGAAATAGTAGTTTCATTAGTTGAAGAATATCAGTTAGAAGCAGTTCAGTTGCATGGAGATGAATCTGTAGCGTATATTAAAGAGTTAAAACAACATCTACCAAAAGTAGAAATCATAAAAGTATTTGGAATTAAAGGAGCATTCAATTTTGAGCTTTTAAAACCGTACGAAGAAGTAGTTGATTACTTTTTGTTTGATACTAAAGGAAAAGAGCGAGGAGGAAATGGGATAACATTTAATTGGCAAGTTTTAAAAGATTATAATTCAACAAAAGGGTACTTCTTAAGCGGTGGAATAGGTTTGGAAGAAGTGGATGAGTTAACCATGTTTTTTAAAACGTCAGCATCTAAGTATTGCTATGCCATTGATGTGAACAGCAAGTTTGAAACAAAACCAGGAATAAAATCAGTAAAAAAAATAGAACAGTTTAAGGCTTATTGCCAAAAGCTAACAGCTAAAAGCTAATCATATGAAATTTCAACCAGATAATAACGGGTATTACGGACAATTTGGGGGAGCGTTTATTCCAGAATTGTTATACCCAAATGTAAAAGAGTTAGAAGACAATTATATACAAATTATAGAGTCTGAAACTTTTCAGCAAGAATATAAAGACTTATTAAAACACTATGTTGGTCGTCCGAGTCCGTTGTATTTAGCAAAACGATTATCAGAGAAATACGGAGCGACTATTTATTTAAAGCGAGAAGATTTAAATCATACAGGAGCGCATAAAGTAAATAACACCATTGGTCAGATTTTAATAGCAAAACATTTAGGGAAGACTAAAATTTTAGCAGAAACAGGAGCAGGACAACATGGAGTGGCTACAGCAACAGTGTGTGCATTAATGGGCTTAGAGTGCGTTGTTTTTATGGGAGAAACCGATATTAAACGTCAAGCACCCAATGTAGCACGTATGAAAATGTTAGGAGCAACAGTAGTCGCTGCAACCAGTGGAAGTAAAACCTTAAAAGATGCCACCAATGAAGCGATTCGTTATTGGATTCAACACCCAGATACGTATTATTTGATAGGTTCTGTAGTGGGGCCACATCCATATCCGGATATGGTAGCACGTTTACAAGCAGTAATTTCAGAAGAAATGAAAGTACAGCTAAAAGAACAAACAGGTAAAGAGAATCCGGATACTATTATTGCTTGTGTAGGAGGGGGAAGTAATGCAGCTGGTGCTTTTTATCATTATTTAGAAGATGAAGAAGTGGAATTAATCGCAGTTGAAGCAGCAGGTTTGGGAGTTGATTCAGGAGAAAGTGCTGCGACATCACAATTAGGAGAAGTAGGAGTTATTCATGGAAGTAAAACTATTTTAATGCAAGATGAGTACGGACAAATTGTAGAACCGTATTCGATTTCAGCAGGATTGGATTATCCAGGAGTTGGTCCTTTGCATGCTTATTTACATGAAACAAAACGCGCAACATTCATGAATGCTACTGATAGGGAAGCTTTAGATGCAGCCTACGAGCTAACAAAAATAGAAGGAATTATTCCTGCGTTAGAAAGTGCGCATGCCTTGGCAGTATTACCGAAAATGAATTTACAAAAAGATCAAGTTGTGGTGGTAAATTTATCAGGAAGAGGAGATAAAGATTTAGAAACGTATATAAAACATTTAAGCTAATAGCCTCTGGCTAATGGCTAAAAGCTATTAGAAATGAATTCAATTCAAGATATATTCAATCAAAAGGAAAACGATTTACTATCAATTTTTTTTACAGCAGGTTTTCCAAAATTAGACGATACAACTAAAATTATTGATGAACTAAGTAAAAGTGGTGTGGACTTCATAGAGGTAGGTTTACCATATTCTGATCCGTTAGCTGATGGTCCAACTATTCAGCATAGTAGTGATGTAGCATTGAAAAACGGCATGAATCTCGATGTGGTTTTTCAGCAATTAGAGTCGATTAAAAATTCAAATAAAACGCCTTTAGTATTAATGGGGTATTTGAACCAGATTATTAAATATGGAGAAGATAAATTCTGTCAAAAAGTAAAAGATTGCGGAATTGATACTATAATTATTCCAGATTTACCTATGGTTGAGTTTGAAAATCATTATCAACAATTGTTTGACAGCTATGGAATCATTAATGTGTTTTTAATTACACCGCACACTTCCGAAGAACGTATTCGTAAGATTGATAGCTTAACTAAAGCTTTTATTTATGTAGTTGCTTCGGCGTCTATTACAGGAGCCAAAGGCGAAGTTTCAGAAGAACAAATAACCTATTTTAAAAGAATTCAAGCTATGGATATACAGAGCAAACTTATTGTTGGTTTTGGTATTTCTGACAATAAAACTTTTACAACTGCTTGTGAGTATATGAATGGAGCTATTATTGGATCGGCATTTATTAAAGAGTTAGATAAAAAAGGAATTGGAGGAATTGTAAATTTTATATCAACTATTAAAACTTGTTAAGAAATTGCTAAATTTTATGTGTTTATAGTCTTAAACAAGTAATTTGGTCATTTAAAATCAAACAACATGACAAAAAAAGTATTTTTAGGACTTGCACTTTTAGCGGGGAATTTCTTGTCAGCTCAAACTACGTTAATACGTAAGCCAGCGATTAGCCCTGATGCTTCTCAAATGGCATTTAGTTATTACGGTGATATTTGGCTGTACAATTTCAACAATCAACAAACAAAAAGATTAACCATTCATAAAGGATATGAAAGTGATCCTGTATGGAATGATAACGGAACAGAAATTGCATTTTCTTCTAACAGAAAAGGAAATGATAATGTATTTATAACCTCTGTAAATGGAGGAGTGCCAAAGCAATTAACGTTTTATCCAACAACAAACACACCTACGGATTGGACAAAAGAAGGAGATGTTGTGTTTACCACAGGTCGTGTATTAAGAGGTCCTGAGTGGGATAAACAAATGTATGTAGTTAATGAAAAAGGAGAAACTCCTCGTCGTTTATTAACTGCGTATGGAGAAATGGCAGTAGTATCTCCTAACGGAAAATTAATAGCTTTTACTAAAGGAGCTTGTCGTATATCTCGTGAAGATTATACGGGTTCAGCTCAACGTGATATCTGGATTTATAATACTGAGACAAACCAATACAATCAAATAACAACTAGTAATAAAAATGATCATTCACCAGCTTGGGATACTACTGGGAATTTGTATTATATAGGTGCTGAAAGTGGGCGTTATAATATCTATAAACAAACAATTTCTACAAACGGAACAACAAGCGGAACCGTAACACAATTAACAAAACATACCAAAGATGGTGTACAAACATTTTCGGTAAGTAATAATGGAACGATTGTTTATATAAGCGGAATTGACACCTATAAATTAGAGAATGGAGAAGTAGAAAAAATTGATTTAAAGATTGTTTCTGATAATCGTTTTGCAGAAGAAGAAACAAAAACAGTCTCAAATGAAATAAGTAATTATGCTATTTCTCCTGATGGGAAAAGTGTTGCTTTAGAGATTAATGGAGAAATTTTTGTAAAAGAAAATAACAAAGAGAAAAAGTACTCAAACAATGTTAGTAAGCACCCATATAGAGATGTCAATCCACAGTGGTTAGATAATAAAATGGTAGTGTTTTCTTCTGATAGAGATGGACATTTTGAGTTGTATAGTGCTGTGTCAACAGATACTTTAGTTGGTCTACACCGTAGTTTAAAAACCAAAGTAACAAAACTAACAAACAGTAAAGAAGATGTTGAATATTCATTAGTATCTCCTGACGGAAAAAAGATTGCTTATCAAGTAGGAAGAGGTGTTTTAATGATTGGTGATATTAAAAAAGGAAAAATTACGAACGCAAAAGAATACTCTAATTCTTGGGCAGAGACAGAAGGAGTTTCATGGAGTCCAGATAGCAAATACATAGCGTATTCTCAAGAAGATTTAAATTTTGATAGTGAAATTTTTATTCAATCGGTAGCAAACCCAACAATAAAAATGAATGTATCAATGCATCCAAGAAGTGATCGTAATCCTATTTGGAGTGCAGATGGTAAGAAATTAGCGTTTTTATCAAACAGAAGTGGAATCAACTATGACGTATGGATGGTTTGGTTAGAAAAATCTGACTGGGAAAAAACAAAGTTAGATCGTGAAGAAGGAGCATATTATCCTGAGAAAAAGGAAGAAGTTTCAAAAGATAAAAAGGATAAAAAAGCTAAGAAAAAGGTAGAAGTAAAAATTGACGAAGACAAAATTTATGATCGTTTAGTACAAGTTACTTCTTTACAAGACAATGAGTATAGCCCTGTGTTTAGCGCAGATAGTGAGTTTATTTATTTCTCTGCTACAGATCCTGCAACACAAAAGAGAAGTACTTATAAGGTAAAATGGGATGGAAGTAAGCCTCAACTAGTAAAAGGGGTAACTAACGCAGGTAATTTTTCAGATAATAAAGGGAAAGTTTACTTTACTTCAAGAGGAAAGTTAGCTCAGTTAGATACTAAATCAGACAAAATTACAAATCTTCCTCATAGCGCAACTTATACAGTAGATATTGAAAAGCTAAATCAACAAGTTTTTGAAGAAGGAGTACGTGCTTTAACAGCTGGTTTTTACGATCCTGAATTCCACGGATACAATTGGAATGCTTTAGTAAAAAAGTACAAACCTTGGGTATTATCAGCAACAACACACGAAGATTATACCTATATGTTTAACTTACTTTTAGGGCAGTTAAATGCAAGTCACATGGGGTATAGAGGAAGTGCTCCAAGAAATGAAAGTGACAAAGTTGGAGTATTAGGATTAGAAGTTGAAAACACTAAAAAAGGAGTAAAAATATTATATGTATTACCAAATTCAGTAGCTGATAAATCAAACAGTAAATTAAAAGTAGGTGATATTATTACTGCTGTTAATGGGCAACAGATTGAAAAGAATACAAATTTTTATAGCTTATTAAAAAACACGCAATCAAAAGAGATATTGTTAAGTTTAGATGGAGGAAATGAAGTGGTATTACGTCCAGAAAGATCTCTTAGAAATTTACAATATGAAGAATGGGTAAATTCAAGAAAGAAGTTAGTAAATGAATATTCTAACGGTCAATTAGGATATATTCATATTCAAGGAATGAACATGCCAAGTTTTGAGCGTTTTGAACGTGAATTAAAAGCCAGCGGTTATGGTAAAAAAGGGATTGTAATTGATGTGCGTTATAATGGTGGTGGATGGACTACTGATAGATTAATGGCGGTATTAAATGTAGATCAACATGCGTATACAATTCCAAGAGGAGCGGTAAATAGCTTGAAGAATCATAAGAAATTTGCTGATCATTATCCGTTTAATGAACGCGCCATTTTATCAGTAAACACAAAGCCAGTAGTAGCGCTGTGTAATGAGAATAGTTATTCAAATGCTGAGATTTTTTCACATGCATTTAAAAGTTTAGGATTAGGGAAATTAGTTGGTCAGCCAACTTTTGGAGCTGTTGTATCTACTGGAAGTAAGCGATTAGCTAACGGAATGGTTCGTATGCCTTTTAGAGCATGGTTTGTGAAGAAAACGGGAGAGAACATGGAAAATGAAGCACCAGCAACTCCTGATTATTTAGTGAAAAATGCACCAGGATGGAAAGATAGAGGAGAAGATGCTCAATTAAAGAAAGCAGTTGAGGTGTTGTTACAAGATATTAAGTAATAATAACTAAAAATAAGATCAAGCGTAGGGTTTAAACTCTGCGCTTTTTTTATTCCTATTTTTGCCAAATGATGCAGATTACAGAACAAGAATTGTTAGAAAAATTAAAGGTAAATTTTGGATACGATAGTTTTCGTTTAGAGCAACAAGCTATTATTGAAAATATATTAGCAAAAAAAGATACGTTGGTTATTATGCCAACAGGGGGAGGAAAGTCTATTTGTTATCAATTACCAGCATTATTTTTTGAAGGAGTTACTTTAGTAATCTCTCCATTAATAGCCTTGATGAAAGATCAAGTAGATAGTTTAAAGGCAAACGGAATTCCCGCAACTTTTTTTAATAGTAGTCAATCTACCCAAGAGCAGCAAGAAGTGTTCGATGCAATAGCTTCAAAAAGCATAAAACTATTATATGTAGCACCAGAAAGTTTATCATTACTCCAAAATGTATTGAACCAATCTTACATAAGTTGCATAGCAGTCGATGAGGCGCACTGTATTTCTGCTTGGGGGCACGATTTTCGTCCTTCATACAAACAATTAGCATTTCTTAAAAAGTCGCTACCAGAAACTCCAATTGTAGCCTTAACAGCAACTGCAGATAAAGCTACGCAACAAGATATTTTAGAACAGTTAGCTGTACCTTATGCTACACAGTTTATTAGTTCTTTTAATAGAGAGAATATAGCCTTAGAAGTGCGCCCTGCAAACGATAGAGTGCAGCAAATCATCAAATTTATTCAGAAAAGACCTAATGAAGCAGGAATAATTTATTGTTTGAGTAGAAAGGCTACAGAGCAACTAGCTAGTAAATTACAACAAAATAACATCGATGCAAAAGCGTACCATGCAGGATTATCATTTGAAGAAAGAGCCCAAACACAAGAAGATTTTATCAAAGATGATTGCGAGGTAATTTGTGCTACCATTGCATTTGGAATGGGAATTGACAAATCGAATGTTCGTTGGGTTATTCACTATAATATGCCTAAAAATATAGAAGGCTATTATCAAGAAATTGGACGTTCAGGTCGTGATGGTTTACCAGCAAAGGCTTTATTATTTCATAGTTATGCAGATGTTATTCAGTTACGCCAGTTTATAGAAAAAACAGGAAATAAAGAAGTGCAAGAGGCAAAATTAGAAAGGATGAAGCAATTCGCTGAAGCCACGGTTTGTCGAAGAAAAATATTACTGAGTTATTTTGGAGAACTCATAGAAGAAAATTGTGGAAACTGTGACGTGTGTAAGAATCCTCCCACATTTTTTGATGGAACGGTTATAGCTCAGAAAGGTTTATCAGCTATTTATCGATTACAAGGAAAAGAAGCTATGGGAACAGTGATTGATGTATTAAGAGGAGCCAAAAATGTGACCGTCTTAGAAAAGAATTACGATAAGCTAAAAACCTATGGTGTAGGTAATGATATTTCTTGGAGAGATTGGCAACACTATTTAATTCAGTTAACAAATCAAGGGTATTGTCAAATTGCTTTTCATTTAAATAATAGTTTGCAACTAACTGAGTTTTCAAATAAAGTGCTTTTTGAAGGTGAAAAAGTACAATTAACAACTCCTGTAGAGTTTACAAAAGAAGTAAAAACGGTAGCAAAAGAGAAAAAGAAAAAAGCAGTTAAGGATACGTTATTTGAACGTCTGCGAAAATTACGTTATCGTATTGCTCAAGAAGAAGATATAGCAGCATATTTAGTTTTTAATGATGCGACTCTTAGAGAAATAGAAAACGAAAGACCACAATCTGAGGAAGAATTTTTAGCGATCAGCGGAGTAGGACAACGAAAGCTAGAGGTGTATGGAGCTGAGTTTATGGAAGAAATCAAAACTTTTTTAAATGAGAAGAAACGAACTAAAAAAGATACAACTTTAGAAACTTTTAAACTATATAAAGAAGGTTTTACGATTGAAGAAATAGCTGAAAATCGAGGATTAAAACCTACCACCATTTTTTCTCATTTATCCAAGCTTTATTTAGAGGGAAAAGATGTGAGTTTAGACGAATTTATTGAAGCTGATACTTTAGCACTTGTTGCAAATGCAAAAAAAGTATTGAAAAACGAAACAACTTTAAAACCCTATTTTGAGTTTTTAGGAGAAAAAGTTCCGTATGAAAAAATACGAGTAGGATTAACTATTTTACAAAGGAAGCGATAAGTTTATTACATATGAGTAAAGAAAACTTTCCTACAGAATCTAAATCAGATGAAGTTTCAAGACTGCAAGAGAGAATTAAAAACCTTGAGACTGAAATTGCTTCCGTTGAAACTAAGTTATTTCCTTTTGAACAATCATTACGTAATGAGATTTCTGATTTACTTGTAGAAGAAAGGGAGTTGGTTATGTTGTTTAAGCAACAAAAAAAAGCTAAGAAAGAAAAAAGGTTAGCACAAAAAAGAAAAGGTAAAAATTATAAGGAAGTTATTCAAGTCGTTCCTGTTTCAAAAGAACGAGTAACACAAGAAAGAGAGCATCAAAAAGAGAAGAAAAGGTTGTATAAAGAGGCAATGTTGTATGTACACCCTGATAAATTTTCGATGCAAGAAAACGAACAAGAGAAAGCAACTGAAACCACCACAAAACTTATTGAAATATACCAGAACGGAAGTTTAGAAGAGTTAGAAGCTTTTCATGCGCATATTTTTGGAGGTAATACGGCTATAAGTTTTGATAAAGATATTTCGCTAATTCAAAAAACAACCAATAGTACTTCATATTTAGTGAAAGAAGTTGAGCGATTAGAAAAAGTATTGAATGATTTATTAGAGAGTTATACATATAAAGTTTTAACAACCTATGAAAATCCAATGTCATTTGTAGCCGAATTGAAAACCTATTACAACGATAGAATTTTTAAACTCCGTAAAAGAACTAGAACAAAAAAATAAACCAGAATTATTTTATTGTTTATATAAAAGCAATAAGTTATTTATTTCTTCAAGAATTTGATTTCGTAAGTTTTCTGGTTCTAAAACCTCAATTCTACTACCATATTTAAGAATTTGCTGTCGCAATTCGATAGTGTTACCAACAAACATTTTTAAAATGAAATAAGTTTCTTTTTCTTCTATTATCTCTTGGTTAGTAAAAATAGGTGTGGTTTTAATATATTCTTTTTGGTTATTGTCAATTTTTAGTTTTATAATTTGAGGTTTTATAGTACTTTCATTAAAGCTAACACCTACAACGTAATTAAGTTTTTCTTCTATACTATCTAATTTTATAGTAATGTTATTATTAGTTATCTTTAGGTTAGAAACCCTATCAAGAGAAAACGTTCTGTATCCCTTTTTAGTTTCTCCAATAACGTACCATCTATTTTGGTACTCTTTTAAGATGTAGGGTTTAAAAGTGTACTTTTTAATAGTATTGTTTTTTTGAAAATGAACATGCTCAAAACTAACTTCACGCTTTAATTGAATAGCTTTAAACATATCATTAAAAACATCAAAATTAAACTCTAATGCATTTGGTTCAAATAATATATACTGCATATATTTTTTGGGTATGTTGAGTGCTTTTTGATATGCAATTGCCATAGATTGATACTTTATAAAATGAGAATATAATTCGTTACAACCATTTAGTAATAAAGTATAATATCCTTTAGTAGTATCATCAATTTTAAAGCCACTATCCTTTAAGCTTTTTATATCATTACTTAAAGTACTTGTGCTATTACTGTGTCCTTTAAGCTTTAAATGATTTAGTAAATCAGAGCTTTTTTGAGTGCCTAATTTTAAAAAGTTAAGAATAGTTATTTGACGTTGTATTTTTTTACTAATGGTATTTTTATTGTTATTCATTGCTAAGTTTTTTAACAAAAGTAATAACATATTTTCCAAAAAAACGGGAAAATATATTGTAGTCCCATTTTCGTGGAAAATGATGGTTTTATTTTGTCGTATAATCAAAATCAAATTATTATGAATAAACATTATTTACAAAGTCAGTTAAAAGATTCAGGAAAAGCGTATTTGTTTTATTTTTTAGGAGGTTCACATTATGCCTATATGGGGAATTGGGGAATTCAAATTTTATTTTGGATCACCTTTGGAGGTATGTTTTTTTGGGCATTTATTGATATGTTTAGAATCTCAAGTGTAGTACAAAAACATAATATGCCAATTTTACAAAAAATTGCCGATTTGGAAAAAAGAGAAAAAGATGAAGACTTCCAAAAGCAAATGATGATGATGCAAGCAGTGAAAAATGGGTAGGAAATAAAGGAGAGAAATAAAAGTTAAACTAACCATTTTAACTTTTATTTCTATATTTAGAATCTAAAGTTTAGAGTTAATTAAAAATATAATAATGGATATAGAAAAATTTAAAATTGAACTTAGTGAAAAAGAAATTGAGATAGTTAATGAACTTAATGATACAAAAAGCAAAATATCTGAATTAGAAGCTAAAAAATTAAACAATGATTTACTGGAATCAATTAAAACTAAATCTATTGAAACTATTACAATAGCTTTAGGAGTTTCTGATATTTTAGAAAACACAATACATGATACTAAGGCAATAGCTTTTGAAAATGAAATGAAAAACTATCAGAAGTGGGAAAATATGCCTAAATCTGAAAGACCTATTAAATATGTAAATAAATACACTACAGGTAATGAATTTCAACAACTGATAGACAAAACTAAAAATTTGTCATATAAATCAAAAGAACACAGAAAGTTGTTAGCAGGGAGAGAATTTGATTTAAAGAAAAAAGAAGTATATAAAAATAATAGAAAAGGAGAATTTGTATGTAAATACACAGGTAAAAAGATTTATAAAGAGAGCGAAATAGAGAGCGAAAAAGTATCTTTTGAACATATAATTTCTGTAAAAGAAAATTATAATGATAAAGTTATGAATTATACTACTACTCTTGAAGAAAGAAGAGAGTTTACTAATTCTGATAAAAATTTAGTCCCAGTTAGGTTAGATGTAAATAAATCTCTTAATGATACATCTACAGAGGATATCGAAAAATGGAAAGAGAAAAAAAGTAAGAAGAATCTAGATGTATCCAATGCAGAGTATTATGAAGTAAATGATAAGTTAATGGATAAAACTATAAATGAAGCAAAGGAGGCTCGTGAAGATTTTTTAAAGAATAAAAAAAAGACAAGAATTGCCAAGGAAAAAGTTAAGGTAGCTGCATCTAATGCCTTAAAATCAGGGGCAAAAGCTGCTGTTGGTCAATTATTAACAATTACTATCACTGAGACAATAGATGAATTTAAAAATGAGAACTCAACAGATGATCTGAAAGTAAAAGTAAAAAATATCAGTGAGAGAATTAAAACAAGAGCTTCAGAATTAATAAAGACATTTAAAGATTTCTCAATCAATTCTTTCATTTCTACTTTTTTAGATGCGCTTTTAAATAGTATATTTAAAATATTTAAAAATATCCTTAAGTTTATTAAAACGGCTTTTTATTCTATCATGAAAGCTTTTAAGGTGTTGTTGTCTAGTAAATACACTAAAGAAGAAAAACTTGCTGAATGTAGAAAAATTTTAGGGGCAACTGTAGCTACGCTAATCGGTTTAGCTTTAGAAGAACTTATTCAAACAGCTTTAATCACTGCGCTACCTTTTACAGCCCCTTTTGCAGGTTATGTGTCACCTGTATTGGCAGGATTAATTGTAGGTATTGGTTCAGTATTGTTAATGCAAGGTTGGGAAGAGTACAAAGACAATATTGAGTTAACAAAACTTAAGAAAAAAGAGGGTTTATTAGAAGAGAAATCTGAAAAGTTAATCCCTATAAAAACTCAAATATCAGATATTGAAGCAACGGAGTCAATTAAAACTACATTTTCTGTTTTTCAAAATACACTCCCTTTAATTTCTTTATTTAAGGAAAATATTGAAACTTCTCTTTCTAATGTAAGAGAGATAAAAGATGATATTATTAAAAAAATTGATGAAGGGAAAAATATCAATAAAGAAAATAATGATTTATTAAATATGTTAGATTCAATATAAAAAGAACTATGAAGGATATTACAATTAGCGATACCGCAAAAGGTATTGTAAGTGCTGGTAAAATAATAAATAATTTAAATAGATTAGAGGAAAGATTAGAGTTGTCAAAAAATCAAGCTAAAAACTTATTCAAAGACTTAGACTCTTCTTCAAATTCAATTTTAAATACTGAAGAAAAATTTTTCGGGGGGTATAAAACGAGAGATCTTTTTAATTTGATTAACGAAAATCATAACACAGATGTAAAAACTACTAGAATAATCAATAACTTGATAAAGAATAATAATGAAAACATAAAAGATATGTCAAAAATGATATCTTCTTTAGCTATGCTTTCTGGACTTTCTTTTGAAAAATTATCTGAAAGTACTACTGAGTTAGAGGAAATTTCAAATCAACTTAAAAATGGTGTTAATAATTCCAGTGATAATTCAAAAAATTTAAATAGAGTTATTATTTCTCAAATAGAGAGAGTAAAGGAAGAAAAGAGAAAACAAGAAAGGAACGATTATAATTTTGGTGTTTTAAATGGTAATTTAAAAGAATTACAAATTGAATTAAATAATTATTCGGAGGATACTAATAGAAAGGTAAAGGAACTAAAAAGTCTTTATCATTCCTCTTCTGAAGATCATTTTATCAAAATTTTCAAAAGACAAAAAAAAATGATTTACATTTTATTCTTTATAACAATAACATCTATTGTTTTACAGGTTTATCAATTTTTATTATAAAAAAAGCCTCGCAGAAATTTCTGCGAGGCTTTAAATATTTATCTAAAGGCATTGCCTTTTACATGTTTCGTCTGTATTGACCACCTACCTCAAATAATGAAGCAGTAATTTGACCTAATGAACAAACTTTGGTAGCGTCCATTAATTTTTCAAAAAGGTTTTGATTGTTAATAGCAGCAGATTGCATTTCAGATAAAAGTTGTTCTATTTTATCTTCATGTGCTTTGTTTAAGTTTTCTTTCGTTTTTATTTGGAATTGTTTTTCTTCTTCCGTAGCACGAATAACTTCTTGTGGAGTTACTGTTGGAGATCCTTTAGAACTTAAGAAAGTGTTTACCCCAATAATAGGGAATTCACCTGTGTGTTTTAAGGTCTCGTAATATAGACTCTCTTCTTGAATTTTAGAACGTTGGTACATGGTTTCCATTGCTCCTAATACACCACCACGTTCTGTAATTCTATCGAATTCAGTTAATACTGCTTCCTCAACTAAATCGGTTAATTCTTCAATAATAAATGAACCTTGAATAGGATTCTCGTTTTTAGCCAATCCTAATTCTTTATTAATAATTAGCTGAATAGCCATCGCACGACGTACAGACTCTTCTGTAGGTGTTGTAATTGCTTCGTCATAGGCATTTGTGTGTAACGAGTTACAGTTGTCGTAAATCGCATATAACGCTTGTAGTGTTGTACGAATATCATTAAAATCAATTTCCTGAGCATGTAATGAACGTCCAGAAGTTTGAATATGATACTTTAACATTTGAGCTCTAGGGTTCGCACCATATTTATGTTTTAAAGCTTTTGCCCAAATTTTACGAGCTACACGACCAATTACAGCATATTCAGGATCGATACCATTAGAGAAGAAGAAAGATAAGTTTGGTCCAAACTTATTGATATCCATTCCTCTTGATAAGTAGTATTCTACATAAGTAAATCCGTTTGCCAATGTTAAGGCTAACTGTGTAATTGGATTAGCTCCTGCTTCAGCAATATGATACCCTGAAATAGACACAGAGTAGAAATTACGGACATTTTTCTCAATAAAATATTCTTGTACATCACCCATTAAACGTAAGGCGAATTCTGTAGAGAAAATACACGTGTTTTGTGCTTGGTCTTCTTTTAAAATATCTGCTTGAACCGTACCACGTACTTGTGCTAAAGTATTTGCTTTAATTTCAGCATACACATCTGCAGGTAAAATTTGATCACCAGTAACACCTAGTAATAACAAACCTAATCCGTCATTACCTTCTGGTAAATCACCGTTGTATTTTGGTCTGTCAATTCCTTTGTCGTCGTATAATTCTTTAAGTTTTGCTTCTACTTTTTTCTCTAACTTGTGTTCTTTGATGTACTTTTCACAATTTTGATCAATTGCAGCATTCATAAAGAATCCTAATAACATCGGAGCAGGACCGTTGATGGTCATAGAAACCGAAGTCATTGCATGACTTAAGTCGAAACCAGAATATAATTTTTTAGCATCGTCTAAACAACAAATAGATACTCCTGCGTTACCAATTTTACCGTAAATATCAGGTCTATGTCCTGGGTCGTTACCATATAATGTAACCGAGTCAAAAGCAGTAGAAAGACGTTTTGCAGGCATACCTAAACTTACATAGTGGAAACGACGGTTGGTACGCTCTGGTCCACCTTCACCAGCAAACATACGTGTTGGATCTTCTCCCGTACGTTTAAAAGGATATAATCCTGAAGCATATGGGAACTCTCCTGGTACGTTTTCTTGTAAATTCCAACGTAACAAATCTCCCCAAGCTTGATATTTTGGTAAAGCTACTTTCGGAATTTGTGTGTGCGAAAGTGATTCTGTATGTGTTTCTATTTTAATCTCCTTATCACGTACTTTAAACGAGTAGATAGGGTCTTTGTATTTTTTTACTTTGTCTTGCCAGTTTAAAATAACTTCCCAGTTATAAGGGTCAAGATTTAGTTTTACTTTATCAAATTGAGCAAATAATAATTTGACAAAGGGTTGCTCTTCTTCTTGAACTTGTTTCTGAATTTCATCTTGGTCAATTCCATTTTTGGTAAGGAATGATTCTGTTACTTCGTTTGGAATTACAGATAAGATAGTTTGATAGATTCCGTATAGTTTCTGAGTTACTTTTTCTTGCTCATCAACTTTTTTATCGTAAGCGCGGTTGTTTTCTGAGATTTCAGATAAATAGCGCGTTCTACTTGGTGGAATTACAAAAATCTTCTCAGACATTTCTTTCGTAATTTCAAAAGTAGAGTGTAAATCAGCTCCAGTTTTTTCAACTAACTTATCCATAATCGCTTTGTATAGCGAGTTCATTCCTGGATCGTTGAATTGAGATGCAATCGTACCAAAAACAGGCATGTCATCCATGTGAACATCCCATAAATTGTTGTTACGCATGTATTGTTTTTTTACATCGCGTAAGGCATCTAAAGCTCCTCTTTTGTCAAATTTGTTAATAGCTACTAAATCAGCAAAATCAAGCATGTCGATTTTTTCTAACTGTGTAGCCGCACCAAATTCAGGTGTCATTACATATAACGAAGTATCAGAGTGCTCAATAATTTCGGTATCTGATTGTCCAATACCTGAAGTTTCTAAAATAATTAAATCAAATTCTGCAGCTTTTAAAACTTCAACTGCTTCATTTACATATTTAGATAAAGCTAAGTTTGATTGACGAGTTGCTAACGAACGCATATACACACGTTCATTGTTAATAGCATTCATACGAATACGGTCACCCAATAAAGCTCCTCCTGTTTTTCTTTTTGAAGGATCCACAGAGATTAATCCGATAGTTTTTTCTGGGAAATCAATTAAGAAACGACGAACTAATTCGTCCACTAAACTCGATTTACCAGCACCACCTGTACCTGTAATTCCTAAAACAGGGGTTTTAGAATTTTTATTTTTTTCATGAATAGCATCTAAAGCTTCTTTAGCAACTTCTGGGAAGTTTTCAGCAGAAGAAATTACACGAGCAATGCTTCCAATTTCTTTATTTGCTAACTTGTCTACCTCACCGTTCAGTTTATCGCCTATGGCAAAGTCTGATTGTTGAACTAAATCATTAATCATTCCTTGTAATCCTAATTCACGACCATCATCAGGTGAATAAATACGAGTAATTCCGTAGTCCATCAATTCCTTGATTTCCTCAGGTAGAATTACTCCACCGCCGCCACCAAATATTTTAATATGTCCAGCTCCTTTTTCTTGCAATAAATCGTACATGTACTTAAAGTACTCATTATGCCCACCTTGATACGAAGTCATAGCAATAGCATTCGCATCCTCTTGAATAGCACAGTTAACCACTTCTTCCACACTTCTATCATGCCCTAAGTGAATCACTTCAACCCCGGTAGATTGAATAATTCGGCGCATAATATTAATGGCAGCATCGTGTCCATCAAATAGAGAAGCCGCAGTTACAATTCGTACTTTGTGTTTAGGTTTATAGGGAGTTATTTGTTCCATTCGTAAATTGTCTTAATTTTCGGGTACGCAATTTACGGAAATCTTAAAAAATAGCAGGATGTTTTAACAATTATAAATGGGATAGGAATGCCCACCTTTTTCGAGTAGTGATATAATCTAAATTATGTTCGTTTTTATAGGCTTCTCGCTCAAAACTTAAATTACTATAAGCTTTTGAAGTGTTACGGTAAATTAATAGCTTGATAAACCACTCTAAAAAATAAAATAGATAGAAGAAAACAATCAATAATTCTAATTGTTGTTTTAAATGAATTTTTTCATGGTTTATTAAAACAGGATCACCTTTTAAATCTTCTCTTTTTAAAAAGATAAAAGGATACAATGTCATTCCAGAAAATCCTTTTGGTATTATATGTTTTGAAATAAATATCATAAACCTGTTCATGCAATAAACTTACCAAAGGTACAATTTATTGTTAGCACAACAGAAAAAATACAAAAAGAAGAAAAATTTATACTTTTTAAAGATGCAGTTTTTAACTGTATAAACTTATATTTGTGCAAACTTCAAAGAAGATGGATTTTTTAACTTTAAAATATAAAAAGAGGATTGAAGCTCAGTATCACAGAGCAGATATCCGTTATCCATAGTTTCTTCATTTTTACGATTATCAACAGATTTAAAATTAATAAGTTTTCATCTTTTACTGGAAACTAAAAACCGTATAAAATGACTTTTAAAGAACAAATAAAACAAGGAATACCAACTACATTACCTCCAAAAAAGGAGTATGATACTACGATAAACCACGCACCAAAACGTAAGGAAATTTTAACTGAAGAAGAAAAGAAGTTAGCTTTACGTAATGCGTTGCGTTATTTTGATAAAAAACATCACGAAGAATTATTACCTGAATTTGCTGAAGAACTAGAGAAGTACGGACGAATTTATATGTATCGTTTCCGTCCTGATTATAAAATGTACGCGCGTCCTATTGAAGAGTATCCAGGGAAATCTGAGCAAGCGAAGGCTATTATGGTAATGATTCAAAACAATTTGGATTATGCAGTAGCACAGCATCCTCACGAATTAATTACTTACGGTGGTAATGGAGCAGTATTTTCTAACTGGGCACAATACTTATTAACCATGAAGTACTTGTCTGAAATGACAAATAAACAAACCTTGGTAATGTATTCAGGACACCCAATGGGGTTATTCCCATCACATAAAGATGCTCCAAGAGTTGTAGTTACAAATGGAATGATGATTCCTAATTATTCTAAACCAGACGACTGGGAAAAATTCAATGCTTTAGGAGTTACTCAATATGGGCAAATGACGGCGGGGAGTTATATGTACATTGGACCACAAGGAATTGTACATGGAACAACCATTACAGTATTAAACGGATTTAGAAAAATAGGAAAGTCTCCAAAAGGTAATTTATTTGTTACCGCTGGTTTAGGAGGAATGAGTGGAGCACAACCAAAAGCAGGAAACATTGCAGGTTGTATTACAGTTTGTGCTGAGGTAAACCCAAAAATAACGCAGGTTCGTTTAGATCAAGGGTGGATTGATGAGAAGATGACTGATTTAGATGAGTTAGTAGCACGTGTTCGAAAAGCAAAAGAGAATGAAGAAGTTGTTTCGTTAGCATACTTAGGAAATATAGTGGATGTTTGGGAGAAGTTTGCTGAAGAAGATGTGCATATCGATTTAGGTTCAGATCAGACGTCGTTACATAATCCTTGGGCAGGAGGTTATTATCCTGTAGATATGTCGTTTGAAGAGTCAAATGAGATGATGGCAAACAATCCTGAATTGTTTAAAGAGAAGGTGCAAGAAACTTTACGCCGTCATGCAAAAGCGATAAATAAACATACAGCAAAAGGAACCTATTTCTTCGATTATGGAAATGCCTTTTTATTAGAAGCAAGTAGAGCAGGGGCCGATGTAATGAATCCAAATCCAACTTTAGGAAGAGAGTTCAAGTACCCTAGTTATGTACAAGATATTATGGGACCTATGTGTTTTGATTATGGTTTTGGTCCTTTCCGTTGGGTATGTACTTCAGGAAAACCAGAAGATTTAGCTAAAACGGATGCTATTGCTTGCAAGGTGTTAGAGAAAATCATGAAAAAATCTCCTGAAGAAATCCAACAGCAAATGGCGGATAACATTCAGTGGATTAAAGGAGCACAAGAAAATAAGCTAGTAGTAGGTTCGCAAGCACGTATTTTATATGCGGATGCTGAAGGACGTATGAAAATAGCCGAAGCTTTTAATAAAGCTATAAAGAAAGGAAAAATAGGTCCAGTAGTATTAGGTCGTGATCATCACGATGTTTCAGGTACCGATTCACCATACCGCGAAACTTCAAATATTTATGACGGATCTCGTTTTACAGCAGATATGGCAATTCATAATGTAATTGGAGATAGTTTTAGAGGAGCTACTTGGGTTTCTATCCACAACGGAGGTGGAGTAGGCTGGGGAGAAGTAATTAATGGTGGATTTGGCATGCTTCTTGATGGTTCTAAAGATGCATCAAGACGCTTAAAATCAATGCTTTTCTGGGATGTAAATAACGGAATAGCAAGACGTAGTTGGGCGAGAAATGACGAAGCTGTTTTTGCTATTAAACGTGCCATGGAAGCTGAAAAGAAACTAAAAGTAACACTTCCTAACTTAGTAGATGATGCATTATTAGAAAACATGTAAATCCTAAGAAAATGAAAAATTTAAAATTACTTTTTTTGCCAATCGTAGCTTTACTAATTACTTCATGTAGTTCGGTAAGAGTAGTTACTGATTATGATACTCAAACTGATTTTAATCAGTATAAAACATTTGCGTTTTACAAAACAGGAATAGATAAAGCTCCAATTTCTGATTTAGATAAGAAACGTATTATGCGTGCTATTGAAGCTGAGTTAATGGCTAAGGGAATGACCAAATCAGCAACGCCAGATGTTTTAGTGAGTTTGTTTACCAAATCTCGTGAGCGTATTAATGTAAATGATAATTATTATGGAGGGTTTTACTATCCATGGTATTATGGTCCGAGTCCAGTAACAGTTTCTCAATATACAGAAGGAACCTTATTTATTGATTTGTTAGATGCTGATAAAAAAGAGTTAGTTTGGCAAGGAATAGGGACAGGAGCTTTGAGTACAAGTAGTGTAGAAAGAAAAGAAGCTCGTATTAAGGAGTTTGTAGCAGAGATAATGGCGGAGTATCCTCCTAATGCTAAAAAGTAAGATTTAGTTTTTTAAGATAAATATAAATACGTTAAGCAGAAATACAAAGTCTGTTTAACGTATTTTTTTATGATATTTGTAGTATGAAAAACAAGATATTAAAGCCTACGCCCGATGAGTATTATACGAATGAACAAGGGTATAGGGTTTTTAAAGAAGCGTATCATTTACGACGAGGATATTGTTGTAAAAGTGGATGTAAACACTGTCCGTATGGATATGATAAAAATACCGACAGCTTCAAATAAATGTGACAATAATTAGTTTATTGTTTCTAAAGTATAGATAAAATCAAACAAGTAAAATGAAAAAAATTACAGTATTCTTTATTGCACTTACTTTTATAGGATGTGCAGAGTTGCAAAAAGTAGTAAATCAATTACCTCAAGGAGGCGTGTTAACACAAGAACAAATTGGTAATGGTTTACGTCAAGCGTTAGATAATGGTATTCAACATCAGGTAACCAAGTTAACAGCTACGGATGGGTTTTATAAGAATGATCTTGTAAAAATTTTATTACCAGAAGAATTGCAAGCGGTTGATAAAGGATTGCGTAGTATAGGTTTAGGTAATTTAGCTGATGAAGGTTTAAAAGCGATTAACAGAACTGCTGAAGATGCTGTAAAAACGGCTACACCAATTTTTGTAAATGCTGTTAAGGAAATTACGTTTGCAGATGCCAAAAATATTCTATTAGGGGCAGATAATGCAGCTACTTCTTATTTAGAAGGGAAAACAACAACGGCTTTATATAGTGAGTTTAATCCAGTAATTAAAAACTCATTTGCTAAGGTTGGAGCTGATAAAATTTGGTCAAACTTAATATCAAAATACAATAGTATTCCATTTGTAAAAAAAGTAAATCCAGATTTAACAGACTACGTAACTACTGAAGCATTAGAAGGGGTATTTACAATGATTGCTGTTGAAGAGAAAGGTATACGTAATAAAGTAGGATTACGCGATACAGCGTTATTACGACAAGTTTTTGCTTTGCAGGATAATAAATAACATAAAAAGAGCTCTTGAGAAATCTAGAGCTTTTTTTATTATCAGTAATAGTCAAAATAGGAATTTTCCCTATTTTAAATTTCAGTTTGTTTTCATGTTGTTGTAAATCAAATATTTGTGTATATTTATAATCCGCTTAAATTTTAATAGAAATGTCAAGAATTAATCAATTACGAAGATATAAAAAGCATCTTGAAGAAAGATATCGTAGTTTGGTTGAGACGGCTAATGATTATAAATATGAAGATGAGTGTAAAAGTGACCGCTCAGCATTCAAAGCAATGAAGATATTAGAAAAGCTAAATAGAATAAAATATTTAGATGAAGATATGTCAAACCCTGTTGTGTAACTCCTTAAAGTAATCAAAAGCTTTTAACAGTCTACTACCGTACCAAGAAAAGTACTCGCCATCCACTAAAACAGGAGTGCTGTTGTTTGTGTGCTCTTTTATTTCAGTAATGTGTTTTTCTTTAAAAGGGAAAGGTTCTGAAGAGAGTAAAATAAGCTCGGTCTTTCTTTGTTTTATAGAATCAAGTGTAATTTCAGGATAACGTTCTAAATCAGCGTAAACATTTTCAAACTTGTTAAGTTCTAGTAGGTGGTTTATAAACGTATTATTTGCAGCAACCATCCAAGGATTCCTCCAAATAAAATAAGCCACTTTTCTACTTTGTTTATTTTGAATAAAATTTTTAAAGTCAATTATTTTTGACTTTAATTCATAAATCATTTTATCAGCTTCTTTTTGCTTGTCAAAAAAGTTTCCGTACAAAGAAATTATGTCAATAGCGTCGGTAAGTGTAAAGATATCAGAAACGTGAGTGTATGCTATTTGTTGACAAGCTTCAACTATTTCTTTGGTGTTTTCTTCCTTATTACATAAAATAATATCAGGCTGAAGTTCTTTTATTTTTTCAACCTTTATGTTTTTTGTACCACCAACAATGGTTTTTGTTTTTGTAAGGTGATTAGGATGGATACAAAACTTTGTAATACCAATGATATTTTCTTCTAGCCCTAAGTCCACTAAAAGTTCTGTTTGACTTGGTACTAAAGAAATAATTCGAGTATATTTTTTGGAGTTATCCATTACACAAAAGTAATGATTCAAAACTACTATTTAACCCCCATTAATTCTTGAAAATCTTTTTTGTAGCTCTTACTAACTCTAAAGGTTTTATTATCGTTCGTTTTCACGTCAGTTTCACCGTAGTTAGAAGTGATTATTTCGTCAATAAAATTTGAGTTAATTATGGTAGATCGATGAATTCTAACAAAAAGATTTGAGTTTAATCTTTTGATAATGCTAGATAATGACTCTCTTAATAGATATTTCTTATTGTCTGTAGTGAAAATTTCTACATAGTAACCTGATGCAGATATATATTTGATCGTATTACGCTCTAAAAAGATTATTTTATTTCCAGACTTAATGTTGATTTTGGTTCCTTTTACAGGTGTTTCAACAGGGGATTTGTCTTTTACAAAGTCTAAAATATTGTCTAAGTTAGAGAGTTCTTTTATTTTTTTGTAATCAATCACTTTTTTTATTGAAGCATAAAATCTATCTTCTTCTAAAGGTTTTAATAAATAGTCAAAAGCAAAATAGTCAAAAGCTTTTACAGCATGTTCGTTCGAAGAGGCAGTAAAAATGAATATAGGCTTTTTGCTTAGGGTGATTTTTTCAATAATATCAAAACCTGTCATATCATTAATTTTAGTATCAAGATAGACTACATCTGGAACTAAGATGTTGATTTTTTCTATAGCATCCTCACCATTAGAGCATTCACCAACAATATTTATAAAACTATATTCACTCACTAATTTTTTAAATCTAGCTCGAGCGGTCTTATTGTTATCAACGATTAGGATTGATATTTTCATTTGTACTTTGTTTTCTGGTAACTATAACAATTAAAAAAGGGTATCCCCTAGTCTAAAGTCTGTTTAATTTTAGTTAAAGTTTTATAAAATTAGTGTTATGTGTTAAAAGTCAGATTAGTAATTATTAAGAATGGTTGAAGGTTGCCATGTTTATTAAAAATTAGTTGATTTGTGTTGCAAAAATAAAGAAGAAAACCTTCCTAATACTAGAGAAATAAAGGGTTTTGAAAAAATTAATAATACTTAATAAGTGTTGTTAATGGGGGATTTGTTGTTTGCTTCTTAAAAATGTTTTTTCACATCAATTTAAAGGTGTTTAGCTTCAAATAGGTGTTGCTGATGATTTATTGCTTTTAGTTTTACAAATGTTAATTAATAAAAATTTAATAATTTATGAATCTACATTTAAAAAATGTGATCTGTGTATTATTCTTCTTTAGCTTTATGCTAAATATTAATGCACAGGAGAAAAAAATCATAGGGGTAGTGTCCGATAGTGCAGGCCCTTTACCGGGTGTAAGTATTGTGATTAAAGGTACTGTAAAAGGTACTGAAACTGATTTTGATGGTAATTATACCATGAATGTTAAAACAGGTGATGTACTTGTTTATATGTTTTTAGGTTATGCCAAAGTAGAAAAGGTTGTAGGAGAGTCATCTACAATTAACGTAGCTATGAAAGAAGACGCTAATATCTTGGATGAGGTAGTGGTGTCTGTAGCATATGCAGCAAAAAAGAAAAAGGATATTATTGGGGCGGTAAGTGTCGTGTCTGCTAAAGAGGTTGGAGACTTAAAAGTTACAACTGTAACTGAGGCATTACAAGGTACTTCAGGTTTATCTATGGTAAATGCCTCTGGGCAACCAGGAGCAAGTCCTACAATTAGAATTAGAGGTGTGGGGTCTTTACAAGGAAATGTAGACCCATTAATCATTGTTGATGGAGCTCAATTTGCAGGTAACTTAAACTCTATTAACTTCAATGATGTTGAGTCTTATTCTGTATTAAAAGATGCTGATGCAGTTTCTTTATATGGTAACAGAGGAGCAAACGGAGTTATTATTATTAAGACAAAATCAGGTGTGAATACTAATGGTGAAGGTATCATCGAAATTAATACAAGTTATGGTTTCTCTGATAAAGCTACAGATGATTATAGTTATTTAAGTGCAGAACAAATTGTAACTACTTCTTGGCAAGCAATTAGAAATGAAAGATTAGATCAAGGAGATGCTGCTGAACAAGCAGCAATATTTGCTTCTTCTAATGTTATGACAGATTTAGCTGTAAATCCATATAGTATAAATGAACCAGTAGATACTAATGGTAAAATTAAGAGTAATGCAAGGTTACTTTATGAAACAAACTATTATGACATCTTAACTCAAAAAGCAACAAGACAAGATGTATCTTTAGTGTTAAGAGGAGGAAATGAAAAAACAAGATATTTCGTTTCAGGTGCATTTTTAGATAGTGAAGGATTTAGTTTAAATTCTAAATTTAGAAGGTATAACGGAAGAGTAAACCTTTCTTCTGATGTTAAATCATGGTTATCTGTAGGTGCTAATGCCTTTGTTACAATTAGTGAGTCAAATGTGCCAACTCAAAGCGGTAGTACGTATGCTAATAATATACAGTATGTAAGATCTGTTTCTTCTATATATCCATTATATAAGAGGAATGCTGATGGTAGCTTCATTTCAGATAATAATGGTAACAAGCAGTATGATTTTGCTGAACAAAGAGGTTTTTTTGGAAACTATAACCCTTTAGCAGAAACTTATGGTAGTGTAAAATTATATGAGAGAAATACATTTAACTTTTCCCCATATCTTACAGTTAAATTTAATGATAAGATTAACTTAAAGTCTCAATTTAACTACACTAACTATTTATATGAAGGCAACTTATTTAATAATCACTTTGTAGGAACGCCTAAAGAACAAGTAGATAATAGGTATAGTACAAAAGAAAGAAATACTACAAAAACATGGAATGTTATTAATACATTGTCATATAAAAATACATTTGATGAAAAGCATACACTAACAGGGCTTTTAGGACAGGAAATGTATGATAATACATATAACAGGGTTTCAGCTACTTCAACAGGTTATGCTTTTGCCAATTTACCTGAGCTAGATAATGGAGTATTACCTACAGGAGCAAGTTCTATTACGGAAAAGAATAGATTGTATAGTTTCTTTGGTAGATTGGATTATAACTTTGATGAAAAATACTATTTTGGAACTGGTGTTCGTAGGGATGCATCTTCAATCTTTGCAAAAGAGAATCGTTGGGGAACATTTTGGTCTGTTGCTGCAGGATGGAGTATTTATGATGAGTTCTTAAAAGGTAATGGTCTTGTAAATTCATTAAAATTGAGGGCTAGTTATGGTACAGTTGGTAATCAGAATATAAATCAACAGTTTACTTTCCTTGATCAAAACGGATTAGGTTTTAATATTTTAGCAAATCCCGGTTTGGTACCTACAGCAATTGCAAACCCTGATTTAAAATGGGAGACACATAATAAATTGAATATAGGTGTAGATTTTGCATTTTTTAATAGTAAAGTTTATGGTAGTTTAGAGTATTATGATAACAGAGTAACAGACTTATTATATTTTGATGTCCCAGCACCATCAACAGGTTCAGAAGGAGCAGGTATAGATGGAAACAACGAGTCAAGAGCTCTAGGAAAATGGAGAAACTTTGGAGAAATGAGTAACAAAGGTTTTGAATTTAATGTGAATTCTGTTAATGTTGAAAATGATAAATTTAGATGGACGAGCTCATTCGCTATTTCTACAAACCAAAACAGAATAGAAGATATTAAACAAATCGAAAATCGAGGTTCTTTCCGTTGGGAAGCAGGTAGAGATCGTTACGAATTCTATATGAGAGAATGGGCGGGAGTTAATCCTACAACAGGGGCTCCAGAATGGTACAAAGATGTGGTAGATACAAGCGGGAAAGTAACAGGAAGGGAAAAAACTTCTACTTACTCGGAAGCTACAAGGTATTATACAGGTAAATCAGCATTGCCAGATTTTGAAGGTAGATTAGGAACTAAGTTTGAATATAATGGTATTGATTTAACATTAAACTTTAACTATAAGTTTGGAAATTATATCTATAATACTGATTTCTCTTCTTTAATGAAAGCTAGAAATTTAGGAGAACAATCAAGTTCAGAAACATTAAAAGCATGGCAAAAGGAAGGAGATATTACAGATGTACCAAAGTTAACTACAGAAGCTGATGATTTTAACTCTAGATCTACAAGATGGTTGCAAAGAGGGGATTTCATACGTTTAAAAAACATTTCTTTAGGATATAATTTGAACCAAGAAATGTTAGATAAACTTAAAATAAGAAAGTTAAGAGTTTATTTATCAGCAGACAATTATTGGACATGGAAAAGAGAAAATAATTTAGATGATCCTGAACAAGCTTTTAATGGTATTACAGATAACAGATCTACAGTTTTGAAAACTTTGTCTTTAGGAGTTAATATTTCACTATAAAAGAGAATAAGAAATGAAAAATATATTAAAATATACATTAATAGGAGCTTTATTGATAGGATTTACATCGTGTAGCAATGAATTCCTTGATGAACCAGTACCAACAGGTTCTGTTTCAGATAAAGTAACTTATACCACTGAGTCAGGAGTAGATGCAGCTTTAACAGGTATGTTCGCTGTGTTGAGAGACTATAGGGCAAGTCATGATACTTGGGGAGGAAAGGCTTATTATTTAGGAGCAGATGTTATGGGGACAGATTTAATGGTCCCTGGGTTTAACTGGTATATTTTTGAACATAGATGGGATGTTACAGAGAACTCGAATGGAAGAAGAGCTAATTGGGCATGGGAACTTTTCTATTCAGTAGCAAATATTTCAAGAACTCATGTAATTGGGGTTACTAGTTCAACATTACCAGAAGATAAGAAAAAAGCTTATATAAGTGAATTAAAAGCAGTAGAAGCATATTGTTATTTTAACTTAGTAAGATATTATTCTGGTTCTTACCTGTTAGGTGACAGTAAACCAGGAATACCTTTATATACAGCTACTATAAACTCAGATGTAAAACCAACGGGTAGAGGTACTATTAAAGAAACATATGATAGGATTATAACTCAGTTGGAAGAAGCTGTTCCAAATATGTCAAATTCGCTTTCTAAATATAGGTTTAATAAATCTGTAGCAGAGGGGCTTTTAGCAAGAGTATATTTAGAGGTTGGTAATTGGGCTAAAGCAGCAGAATATGCGGCTAAAGCTAAGAGAGGTTATACACTAATGGATACTAAAACCTATACACAAGGCTTTAATACAATTAATAATGATGAATGGATGTGGGCGTTACCATTTAATGCATCACAACAACCTGGAGCTCCAAGATTCTTTTCTTTTATAGATCATAATACATCTGGATACAATGATATATACGTAAGTAAAGATTTTCAAGCGTTATTTACTAGTGATACTGATATTAGAAAATCATTAATTGTTTCTACAGGATCTACAAATAGTACTACATCATTTGTAACTGAAAAGTTTAGAGATTTAGCAGATAGGTCAGGAGATTTAGTGTTTATGAGAGCTTCAGAAATGTATTTAATAGAGGCAGAAGCAAAAGCAGAAATGAATGATTTACCTGGGGCAAAGAATGTTTTATTAGAACTTTTAAAATCAAGAGATACTGCAGCTGCTTTATCTTCGGCAGCTACTAAAGAAGCATTAGTAGATGAAATTTTAATAGAAAGAAGAAAAGAATTGTATGGAGAATTAGGAGTATCATGGTTTGATTTAAAAAGAAGAAATCAAGCTATTTCTAGAAAAGGAGAGGCTCACAGATGGCCTGTTGAATTTGAAGCTGGAAATGCAAGATGGAATTTTAAAATACCACAAGCAGAAATAGATAAAAATCCGAATATTTCTGAAGCAGATCAGAACTAAATAATTCTTAATCTACTTTTTTATAAGTAAGAAATGTCTTGCTTGTAAAAACAGATGATTCCCCTGATAAATAGAAAAGCTGAGAGTACACTCTCAGCTTTTTTACTTTTAAGATATTGTTTTTTCAAATCAAAAATAAGGTGATTCAAATCAAAGTTGTAAGTATGAAGTATTAAGCTTAATACTTTTGCACTACTTACATCAAACTTTGTTTTCATTGATGTAATTATTTGAATTAGTTATACAAAGTCAAGGAGTCATTAACCTTGACTTTTTTTATTTTTATCGCTATTGAAGAAGTTTTTTCTTTGTTTAATATTGTTATTGTTTGTTTTTTTTTTCTTTTCAAAAATGCTTTTTGTTTTATTTCAATTTTTTAAATGTTAAAAAAATAGATATAATGTTATGTTATAGTTAATTTTTTAATTTTATAAAGTTAATTTTTTAAAATCATTGTAAAATAATGGTTTATAATTCAAATAATTTAATTTATGAAATTAAAAAACTACTTAACGCTAATGTTCTTGCTTATGAGCATGTCAATTTTAGCACAAGAAAAAACAGTCACAGGAACTGTGACAGATCAAACAGGACCTTTGCCTGGTGTAAGTGTGGTAATTAAAGGAACTAACAAAGGAGTGGAAACAGACTTTAATGGTAAGTATATTATTAAAGTAAGTCAAGGAGAAGTACTAGTCTTTAGTTTTGTTGGGCTCAAAACTCAAGAGAAGAAAGTAGGTGCATTATCGGTTGTCAATGTTAAACTAGAAGATGACAGTAGCTTGTTAGATGAAGTAGTAGTTGTAGCATATGGTACTACGACAAGAGAAGCTTTAACAGGAGCAGTAAACACTTTAGGGGTTGAAGAACTTGCAACGCGAAACCTAACTTCTCCAATTGCAGCAATAGAAGGAAGGGCTACAGGTGTTCAATTTACGTCTACTAATGGTCAACCAGGTTCCACTCCAAGTATTGTGATTAGAGGAGTTGGTACCCTAAATGGAAATACAGATCCTTTGTTTATAGTAGATGGGGTGCAGTATGAAGGATCTCTAAATTCTATTAATCAGGAGGATATAGAGTCTCTTACAATATTAAAGGATGCAGCTTCAACATCTCTATACGGAGCTAGAGCTGCAAATGGTGTTGTAATTATTACTACTAAAAGTGGGACTAGAGGAGCTATAAAAGTAAATGCTTCTATACAAGGGGGTATGGTTTCTAGAGCCAATTCATTATACGACCAAGTTACTCCAAGTCAATATTATGAAGTAATGTGGGAAGCTTTAAGGAATACATCAGCTGCTGGTGGTAGCGCAAGTTATGCTTCAGATAATATTTATAGCCAGTTAGGGTATAATCCTTTTAATGTTCCAAATGATCAAATTGTAGGGGTAGATGGAAAAATTAATCCTAATGCTAAATTAATGTATAAAACATTAGATTGGTTTGAATTTATGGAGCGTACAGGATACAGAAAAAATTATAATATTAATGTATCTGGAGGAGGTGAAAAACATAGAGTGTTTTTTTCTACTTCTTATTTAGATGAAGAAGGGTATGTGGTAAAATCTAATTTTGATAGACTTACTACCCGTTTAAATGCAGATTTTGATGTTAATGATAATATTAAGATTGGAGGAAGTGCAAATGTTACTATAACAGAAGCTGTAGGTCCTAGTTCTGCAGGAACAGGAAGTATTGTAAACCCTTTTGGTTTTGCTCAGAATATGGGGTCTATTTATCCAGTTTATGTTAATGATCGAAATGGAAACATCGTAAAAGATCAAGCAGGAAACCCTATTTTTGATAGTGGTAGCGGATTTCCTCAATACAACATAGGTACAAGACCTATTTATCAAGAGCGTCATGCTTTACAAGAGCTTTTATTAAATGATGAAAGAGATAAAGATAACACCTATGGTTTTAGATTTTTTGGAGATTTTAAAATTTTAGAAGGGCTTCGTTTACGATTAGATTATGGTAGGGATATTAATGAAAGCTTAGAAAAAGAATACGAAAATGCTATCATTGGTGATGCTCAAGGAAACCCACCAGTAGATCCAGGAGGGAGATATAGTGAAGAAAGATCTAGGAGAGAAGTGCAAAACTTTACTCAAGTTCTAACATATGCTAAAAGTTTTGGTAATCATAATTTCGATTTAACTTTAGGGCACGAAAGTTACAATAGATTGTATTCTGAAAATAGTGGATTGGCTATATCTCAAACCACTTCAGGTATATATGAGTTTGACAACTTTCCTAGTTTAGTTAGTTTGAATGGATACTCAAGCAGAAAATCAGTTGAAGGTTATTTGTCAAGGTTGAACTATAATTTTGATAGTAAATATTATTTAAGTGCTTCGTTTAGACGTGATGCTTCTTCTGTGTTTTCTCCAGAGTCTAGATGGGGAAACTTTTATTCTGTAGGTGCTTCATGGAATGTTCATAAAGAAAAATTCATGAAAAATTTACCATTTATTAACAGGTTAAAGTTAAGAAGTTCATGGGGGGAAGTAGGAAATGATGATTTGAACGATTTTTTCTTATATCAAGCAAGATTTGGTCTTACCTCAAATGCAACGGATGGTGCGTTTATTTTATCTGATTTAGGAAATTTAAACTTACAATGGGAAACTATTGAAAACTTTAATGCTGCGATAGAGTTTACTATGTTTGATAACTTCTTAGACGGATCAGTAGAGTATTATAAGCGCAATTCAACAGATTTATTATATAATGTTCCGATTGCCCCAAGTATCGGTATAAATGTTCAACCAGATAATATTGGGGATATGTATAACTCAGGATGGGAAGTAGCTTTAACAGGACATTTATTTAAAAGGAAGGATTTTAAATGGGATTTAACTTTACAAGGATCTACATTTAAAAATGAAATTACGTTCATACCTTCTCCATTTATTAATGGATCTAAGAGGTGGGTAGAAGGAAGATCAAGATTTGATTTTTTCTTATATAGAACAGCAGGTGTAGACCCTAATAATGGAGATCAATTGTATTATATGTATGAACAAGATGAAAATGGAGAAACTGTTCCTGTTTTAGATGTAAATGGAAACCATGAAACAACAAATGATTGGGAAGAAACTGAAAGAGCTTATACAGGAGACTCTTCTATACCAGATTTACTAGGTTCAATATACAATAGTTTAAGCTATAAAGGAATTACTTTAGATTTCTTAATCAACTACGGAATAGGAGGAAGCATTTTAGATAATGGATATTCATCTATGATGCATAGCGGACGTTATGGGCGTTCTATGCATCCAGATATTTTAAGAGCTTGGAGGCAACCAGGAGATATAACAGATGTTCCAAGATTAGAAAATGGTAGTACAACTTTAGTTACAGGTAATTCAGACAGGTTTTTAACAGATGCATCATTTTGGGCTCTAAAGAATGTTAGTCTTGGTTATGAATTTGATAAAGAGTTGTTAAATAAATATGGTGTAGATAATTTAAAATTATCGTTAACAGGAGAGAACTTATACTTAAAAAGTAAAAGGAAAGGTTTAGATCCTCAATACAATTTTGCAGGTACACAGTCAGGTAATGATTTTAGCCCAGCTAGAACAGTTTCTCTAGGTTTAAGTATATCATTTTAAATAGAAAAAAGTACAAATTATGTTAGATAAAATAAAAATATTACTAGTTGTAGTTTTATTTTCAATCTTCATTTCGTGTAATGAAGACTTTCTTGAAACTACACCAACTGACGCAGTTACTCCTACAATAGCTTTGTCGTCCGCAGAAGATATGCAAAAAGTTCTGAATGGAATTCATAGAACTTTATATGCACAATTACAAACAGTTATTCCAGGAGGAAGCTCTAATAGATCAGGGAATCACTACTGGATTCCATTAGGAGATAACTTAGCAGGTCATTTAATTCATTCAGCAGATGCTGATAATTTAGGATGGAGAACAGAAATGCAATGGAATTCTCATACAGTTCCTACTTCATTGACAAATGAGTTATTATGGTATCATAGGTATAATACCATCTTACATGCAAACCTTATTATAGGAAAGATTAATGAAGGAACTTTGCCTGTAACTTCAGACCTAAAAGCTATAGAAGGACAAGCATATGCCTATAGGGCTTATGCTCTATTGTCACTTGTTCAACATTATGCTAAAGGTTATTTGATAGGAAATCCAACAACAGATGCAGGAGTACCTATAATATTAACACCTCAAGCTACTGGTCCTAGAGCTACAGTTGAAGAGGTGTATAAACAAATAGGGGATGACCTTGATGCTGCAATATCGGCTTTTTCAAATGCAACACCGAGGTTAACAGGAGATCCTAAGTATAAATCTCAATTAAATATTAATGTAGCTCATGGCTTAAAAGCAAGATGGGCTTTGTCAAAAGGAGAGTGGAAAACAGCAGCAGATGAGGCTGTCTTAGCTAGACAAGGTTTTCCTTTAATGAATGAGGCTGATTGGAAGTTAGGATTTAATACAAATGATTTACCAGAAGTTATTTGGGGGAGTAATGTAGTAGATACAGAAACAACATTTTTCCGATCTTATTTTTACTTAGCTAGTAATACTTTTAATGGAGCCCAAATTAGAAGTAATCCAAAAATTGCTGATAAAAGATTAATTGATGCAATTCCTGATACAGATTATAGAAAAGATGTATTTATTATTGATGCACCTAATACAAATTCATCAGCAGCAAACCAGCAAGGAGGTCTTGATGATCAAGGTCAACCTAAAGATCCAAATTATGCGAATGATTTGGCAGGTTATGATGCCAGAAAAGCAGAGTTATATAATGAGTATGGATTAACAACTAGGTTTAACTTACACCCTTACATGCATTTTAAATTAAAAAATAAAAATCCAGGGTCTACTGATCCAGATGATATAATTTATATGCGTACTTCTGAAATGTATTTAATAGAAGCTGAGGCAAAAGCAATGATGGATGATGTAATTGGAGCGCAGAATGCGTTAAGACCTCTTGGGGAAGAACGAGACAGTGCTTATGATGTAACTATTTATAATACTAAAGAGACTTTAATGGAACATATTAAGTTTCAAAGAAAATTAGAGTTATGGGGAGAAGGATTTGGGTATACAGATAAAATTCGTTGGGATGAAGGAATAGATCATGGAGCTAATGGAGGCTCTGGTGCTTCAGCTGTACTTTACCAAGGAGCTTATCAAGTAGAAAAGCCTTCAGTGAATAATGATTGGATTTTTAAAATTCCTCAAAAAGAAATTGATGCGAATCCAAATATTACTCCAAATGATCAAAACTAAAAGTAAGAGGAGTTGTGATTTAGATTTAGAAGCTAATTACATTAAATCTTTGTTTTCATTTAATGTAGTTATTTAAATTAATTAAAAAGCCAAGGAGTCATTAACCTTGGCTTTCTTTTATTTTAAAATAGTTTCCATTTGCTTTTGTAGCTCTTCAGCTTTTCTTGCAGCAACTTTAGCAAAATCATTTCCGTTAGAAGCATAAATAATTCCACGAGAAGAATTAATTAGTAGACCTACAGTATCAGTCATTCCATATTTGCAAACTTCTTCTAGGCTTCCTCCTTGGGCGCCAATACCAGGAACTAATAAAAAGCTTTCAGGAATAACCTTTCTGATGTCAGCTAAATATTCAGCCTTGGTAGCCCCCACAACATACATCAGGTTTTGAGAATTTTTCCAAGATTTAGAAGTTTCAATAACCTGTTTGTATAACTCTTTACCATCAACTGTTTTTGTTTGAAAATCAAAGGCACCTTGGTTAGAAGTTAACGCCAACATAATGGTGTGTTTATCTTCAAAAGCTAAAAAAGGCTCCACAGAATCTTTACCCATATACGGGGCAACAGTTACAGAATCAAAAGCTAAATCCTCAAAAAAGGCTTTTGCATACATAGTTGAGGTGTTACCAATATCGCCACGTTTAGCATCAGCAATGGTGAAAATTTCAGGATGCTTTTTATTTAAGTAGTTAATCGTTTTTTCAAGAGATTTCCAACCTTTAATACTGTATGCTTCATAAAAAGCAGTATTTGGCTTGTAAGCTACACAAAGATGATGCGTTGCATCAATAATAGCTTTGTTAAAGGCAAAGATAGGGTCTTCCTCTTGAAGTAAATGTGCTGGAATTTTGTCTAAATCAACATCTAACCCAATGCATAAAAATGATTTCTTTTTTCGGATTTCAGATACAAGTTGTTGTGTTGTCATGTGTTGTTGTAAAAGTTAGGCAAAAGTACATAAATTTAGCAGTTTCTGTTATCTTTGTTACATATGTTTCAATATATCATTAACAAAATTTTTTACGGGTTCTTAACACTGTTTGGGGTAGTTACTGTAATATTTTTACTATTTAATATCTTACCTGGAGATCCAGCTCGTATGATGTTAGATCAACGAGAAGATACTGAGCAATTACAAAATATCCGAAAGAAATATGGGTTTGATAAACCTGTGTTTACACAATACTTATATTATTTAAATGATGTATCACCATTATCGTTCCATAGTAAAAACAAAGAGAATTATACTTTTTTATCTGAAGGAAAATACAACGCTCAATCCTTATTCTCTATAGGGAATACTGAAGTAGTAATAAAAACTCCGTATTTGCGTCAATCTTTCCAAAAAAATGGTAAAAATGTTTCTGAAGTAATTAAAGAAACCTTACCAAATACTACAATTTTAGCTATTGTAGCCATAACAATAGCACTGTTTTTAGGGATCATATTAGGAATTTTTTCAGCCTTATTTAAGGATACTTTTTTTGACAGATTCATAGCTGTCATAAGTACTTTAGGAATGAGTGTCCCCTCATTTTTCTCAGCTATATTGTTTGCTTGGTTTTTTGGGTTTGTGTTAAATAAATATACAAATTTAGAAATGACGGGAAGTTTATATGAAGTTGATAATTTTGGTGAAGGAATGCATATTCAATGGAAGAATTTAATATTACCAGCAATAGTGTTGGGAATTCGCCCGTTAGCGGTAGTAATACAGTTAATGCGTAATTCATTGTTAGAAACCTTAAGTCAAGATTATATTCGAACAGCAAAAGCAAAAGGACTAACAATGTATCAAGTAATAAAAAAACATGCATTGAAAAACTCATTAAACCCAGTAATAACAGCAATATCAGGATGGTTTGCTTCGATGCTGGCTGGAGCAGTTTTTGTAGAGTATATTTTTAACTGGAACGGATTAGGGAAAGAAATAGTAAACTCGCTAAATACACTCGATTTACCTGTAATTATGGGAGCTGTTTTAGTAGTTGCTACATTATTTATAATCATAAATATTTTAGTAGATATATTATATAGTTGGTTAGACCCTCGAATAAGATTACAATAGATGAGAACATTTTTTTTACTGATTACCATAGTTTTTTTATCAAGTTGTGCTGTATTTCAACCAAAAGAATTTACGTTGAAACCTCTAAATGAAGAATTACTGACTTTAGATAGAAAACCAATTTTATTCAAAGAAGTTTTAGAGAAAAATAAAGGCAAAAAGATATTTGTACAAATATTTGCAACTTACTGTCCTTACAGTCAACGTAGTTTTAAAGATGTACTCAATTTTCAGAAGAAAAATCCAGAGCTTTCGTATATTTTTCTATCAGTAGATCATTCATATCATGATTGGAAAAGAGGTTTAGAAAGTATTCCTGTAGAAGGTCAACACTATTACATTCAAAAAAAAGGAAAAGGAGCGCTTGGCGAGTTTTTAAAATTAAAAACGATTCCGAGATTTTTAGTGATTGATGAAGGTAGAAATATTAAAGTATTTAAGTCATCGAAGGTGTCGGATAAATTAATTCGTTAAAGCCTAGAAATAATGTAATTTTGCAAACAGAAAATCAATAACCAGAAAAATAGAATAAACGTGAGACAAAAAATAGTTGCAGGTAACTGGAAGATGAATAAAAACCTTGATGAAGCAAAAGAATTAATCAAGGGAATAAAGAAAGAAGTACAAGCTGGTTTAGAAGATGGTACTAGAGTAATAATTGCCCCTTGTTTTGTAAACCTGCACTATGCAGCTAAAAAGACAAAAAAATCTACTATAGAAGTTGCTGCTCAAAATATGCACCAAGCAAATAGTGGTGCTTATACAGGAGAGGTTTCTGCAGATATGTTAACGAATTTAGGAGTTAACATAGTAATTTTAGGACACTCTGAACGTAGAGAATATTTTGGTGAAACTGATGAGTTATTAGCTCAAAAGGTAGATGCTGCTTTAGAAAACAAATTAGAAGTTGTTTTTTGTTTTGGAGAATTGTTAGAAGATAGAAAGTCTGGAAATCACTTTAAAGTAGTTGAAAACCAACTTAAAAAAGCGTTGTTTCATCTTCAAGAAGCTGATTTTAAAAATATTATTTTAGCGTACGAACCAGTTTGGGCAATTGGTACAGGAGAAACAGCTTCGCCTGAGCAAGCGCAAGAAATACATGCTTTTGTAAGAGAGCTTTTAACAAAAAAGTATGGAGTAGAAACAGCCAATGCTATTTCAATTTTATACGGAGGAAGTGTAAAGCCTGCAAATGCTAAAGAAATTTTTTCTAAGCCAGATGTAGATGGAGGTTTAATAGGTGGAGCAGCATTAAAAGCTGAAGATTTTGCAGCAATAATTAAATCAATTTAATGGATAATATTTATATAGAATATACTTTTGAAGTAACACCAAAAGAACCAACTACAGAAATTTTAATAGCTGAATTGGGGTCTTTAGGGTTTGAAAGTTTTGTTGAAAACGAAAAAGGGGTAGTAGCGTATATTCAAAAAGATGATTGGAGCGAAACTATTTTAGAAGATGTTTTTGTGTTGAAATCAGAAGAGTTTTCAATTCAATACGAGCATAAAGAAATAGAACAAACTAATTGGAATGCGGAATGGGAAAAGAATTTCAATCCTATTCAGGTAGATGATTTGGTAAGTATTAGAGCGCCATTTCATGAAAATCCGAATTTATCATACGATATCGTTATCGAGCCAAAAATGAGTTTTGGTACTGGGCACCATGAAACTACACACATGATGGTACAGCATTTAATTAGTTTAGATGTTGAAGGTAAGAAAGTGCTAGATATGGGCTGTGGAACAGGAATTTTAGCAATTTTTGCTGAAATGAAAGGAGCACACCCTATTGATGCAATTGATATAGATCCTTGGTGCTATGAAAACTCGTTAGAGAATGTAGAAAGAAATAACTGTAAACACATTTCGGTATATGAAGGAGAAGCTGCGTTATTAGAAGGTAAAAATTACGATGTAATTATTGCAAATATTAATCGTAATATTTTATTAAACGATATGAAAGCATATACAAATTGTTTAAATGAAGAAGGAGTTTTATTATTAAGTGGATTTTATAGCGAAGATATTCCAGTGATTGATAATGAGGTTTCTAAGTATGGTTTAACATTAAAAAATACCATAAAAAGAAATAATTGGGTAGCTTTGCAGTATCAAAAATAAAACCAATGAGTACGATAGAAAAAATTCAAGAAGAACTTGATGTCTTATTGCAAGGAACAACAGAGCATGAAATTGTTTTGTATAATGATGATGTAAATACCTTTGATTTTGTAATTGATAGTTTGGTTACCGTATGTGATCATACATTAGAGCAAGCAGAGCAGTGTACTATTTTAGTGCATTACAAAGGTAAATGTGCTGTAAAAACAGGAGAGTACAAAGATTTAGAGCCTAGATGTTCTAAACTATTAGAATTAGGTTTATCAGCAGAGATTGTTTAAGAATGGAAAACGTTTTTAGGTATTACGAGTTTTCAGGTTTTTTTATAGATAATTCTGGAACGTTTCAAGAAAATGATATTTGTTTTTCAGAATTAAATGAGCAACATTTTTTAATTTTTGAAAAACAATATAAAGGTACAGAGTTAACTTATAATTTATACGTGTCTAAATTCAACTCAAAAAAAGAAATAGGGCAAAAGCCACCTGAGATACTTGAGCTACTGGTTGATAATTATGACAAATCTATTCCAGAACATAGAATAGTGTTAAGAAAATATTTGTATTAAATGTATTTTAGAAAAACTCAAAAAAACTTTTTTTGAGTTTTTTTTATACGCTTTATGTGACGAGATAAAAAAAAGAGTGTCTTATATAATGTAAGTACAAGAATAGAAAAAGTAAAAGATATTAAAAATAGTAGTAGTTAGTTTTTATACTAAGTTTGGTTAGACGAAAAAGGCCTTGAACTCTTGTTCTTGGTCTTTTTTAATTAAACGTTATTTTTTCTAAAAAGTTACTGAAGGTCTATTATTTCAATGAAAAATAACGTATCTTTAGTAAGCAAAAAATAGAAGCCTATGTAACATCATTTTCTTTATATCCACGAGTATAACCATAGAGGATTTATGCTAAAAGCAACTTGGGCTTGTTGTGGTTAATAACCAAGTTAATTTAAAAAGTATTAATTATAATTTATAAAGGAAATGAAACAAGGAATTTTAAAAGCAGTTTTTATATTATTCATAGGTGTAAACTTAGCATTAACAATAAACAAAGAGCACTCAATAGAACCAAAAAAAGTGGTTGCAACTTTTAATGGGTATGATGAAAATGGATATACCTTTTCGTTTTTAAACGAAGATGATTATGAAGAAGTAATTACTTTCGAAATAGTATCAGAAAAGATATTAAGTGCTTATAATTTAAAAGATAATAAATTTATAGATCAGGAGTTTGAGATTACTTATGACTATCAAATTACAGATAGTGATGATGAAGTTGAAGTTCCTGTATTACAAACAATAAAACTAATAGAATAATTTATGAGTATAGTAGATTTATACGAGTCAAGCAAACATAGAAATAACGTAGCTCATTTTAGTGCCATAGTTAATATAGCTATGGTTGATGGTGATTTAAATGAAAATGAAGAAGCATTAATAAATCGTTTTGCAAGAAAGTTAGATATTACAGAAGCAGAATATGAGGATATAGTAGAAAACTCAAAAAAATATCCAGTAGTACCGCAAGCACAAACGGATGATAGACTTGAGCGATTACTAGATTTGTTTAAAATAATTTATTCAGATCACGAAATAGATGAGCCTGAGCTAAAATTAGTGTTGAAGTATGCTATCCAGCTTGGTTTTTCTCAAGAAAGAGCTGAGGAAATAATTAAGAAAACTACTAAAATATTTAGTGGTAAAATAGATCTTGATCAGTATAAATTGATACTAAACATCTTATAAAAAAGTAAAATCCCATTCTGAATAGAATGGGATTTGTTTTTTAAAGTAATTGTAGATCGTGTAATTTAAAAATAACCAAATCCTCGTCATCTACATCGTCAAAAATTTCTTTATAGGTTATTTCAAATTTTTTGTTTTTAAAGGTTGATGATTTTAAATCAAAATGTTCAAGGTTCTTTTTGTTAATTTGTTCAAAATCGATAATATCACCATTTTCCAATTCAAAAACATAGTAGCCGTTTGTATATCCTTGATACACGCCAACTAAAGTAACTGTTTGTTGTGAGTTGTAATAAGCCATTATTATTAGCGTTTACATCATAAACATTTCGTCGTCTTCTATAAAGGTTTTAAGTTCTAAAGTGTATCCATTTGGGTCTTTTATAAAGAAGGATACATGTTCTCCGTGTTTATCTTTTAAAAACGTTTTTTTTACACTATGATCTGATAACCAATAATTAACTCTATCATACATTTCTTCCCATATATCACTACTTACAATTATGCCAAAATGGAAAGTAGGTAAAGCATGGTTTTCAAACTGGTACTTAGGATAATCGAATTTAAATTGATCAACTAACACAAAAGTAAGCTGATTATTAAAAAGATTAATATCTACCCATTCGTTTGTTGTTCTCCCAACACTAAAACCTAATTCATCAGTGTAAAACTTTATCGTTTCCTCAATACTTAAACAAGGAAGTGACATGTGAAATGTTGGGTTCATAATTTGTTAATTATTCATTATCGAAATTATCAGATACTTCAATTTCATCAAACTCATCATCTCTATTATCATCATCATCATCGTCATCAGAATCATAGTCTTCCATGGTTTGCTGTAATTGAGAACTGATTTTTACCAAAAATAAGGTGTCGTCAGTGCGTACTTCTACAGCTTTTACGGTTTCTCCTTTACTGTTTTTAAAAGAGATAATGTCTGAATGATCGTATCCGTCAGGATACTTTTCTACCAATAAATCCAAGATATCGGTAGTTAACTTTGAGTAGTCTACAATAACTCGTTTCATGTTTTACATGTTTAAAAGATACGCAAAAATTAACGGAGCAACAATAGTTGCATCACTTTCTATAATATATTTTGGAGTATCAATGTCTAATTTACCCCAAGTAATCTTCTCGTTAGGTACTGCACCGGAATAAGAACCATAACTAGTTGTCGAATCAGAGATTTGACAGAAATAGCTCCAGAAAGGAGTGTCTTCTCTTTCTAAATCTTGATATAACATTGGTACTACACAAATAGGGAAGTCTCCAGCAATTCCACCTCCAATTTGGAAGAATCCGATTCCTTTTTCTGAGTTGTCAGTATACCAATCAGCTAAAAAAGTCATGTATTCAATTCCAGACTTCATAGTTGATGCTTTTAATTCTCCTTTTACCACATACGAAGCAAATATGTTACCCATTGTGCTATCTTCCCATCCAGGAACTACAATTGGTAAGTTCTTTTCTGCAGCAGCGTACATCCAAGAGTCTTTTAAATCGATTTCGTAATACTCTTCTAAAACTCCAGATAATAATAATTTGTACATGTATTCGTGTGGAAAATAACGTTCACCGGCTTCTTCTGCATCTTTCCAGATTTTGAAAATATGCTTTTGTAAGCGACGGAAAGCTTCTTCTTCAGGAATACAAGTATCTGTAACACGGTTTAACCCTTTTAATAATAAATCCCACTCATCTTGCGGAGTTAAATCACGATAGTTAGGTACTCTTTTATAGTGAGAGTGTGCAACTAAATTCATGATGTCTTCTTCAAGGTTTGCACCTGTACAAGAAATGATATCAACTTTACTTTGACGAATCATTTCCGCGAAAATTTTACCTAATTCTGCAGTACTCATAGCCCCAGCTAGAGATACTAACATTTTAGATCCTTGCTCTAATTGTGCTTCGTACCCTTTAGCGGCATCTACTAATGCTGCAGCGTTAAAGTGTAAGAAGTATTTTTCTATAAAATTGGTTATAGGTTTGTCCATTTTATTATTTTTTGTGAGTTTATGAAATTGCTTCTGCTATGTTAGAAGGGATGATTTCATAAACTCTTGTGTTTTTTAAATTAGTTTTTCAATAATAACTTGCACCACTTCAAAAAGGATTAAAATAATAATAATCCATTCTAGCATACTGCTATATCTGTGTTGTAGTATATCGTTGAATAAATCTAAATTTTCTTTAATTACGTTTAAACTATTTTCAATTCCTTGATGACGTTTTATAATGTCTAATTCATCTTTTAATTTATAATCTAAATCAGATAAATCTTTGTTATTCCAAGCTACATCTGGCGAGTCAAAAACAAATAGGTTCTCTGCAATGTTGTTTTTTAAATTTAAGGTTTTCCCAATAAATTTTCTCATTTGAACTTTGGAAAGTTTAAAGTTTCCAGTTCTTTCTAATTGCTTCGAGTACACTAATGTTTTATCGTGCAAATCAGATGTTTTGTTTACATAATTCATCAATGCTACTGATTGTGCTAAATTGAGCATGATAGTATGTGCTACATCATCGTTTAATTCTTTAATTTGGATACTTCCAAAATCAACTTCAATTGTATCAGAAAAAGAAATCGCGTACTTTTCTGAAGGTAATTGACTGAGGATTGCTGTTTCTTTTCCAGCTAAAAAATTAACAACTTCATTTATTAAAACATCTTCACAATTAATGAAAACAACACTTCCGTAGTCTTTTACATAAATATACGAGTTGTTTTCAGTTCTATATAGCAAAAAGGAATGCTCTCTTTTTACTAAGTTGAATGATTTAAATTGTTTGCGGACAGTACTGAGTAAAATCCGCTTTTCTAAATGATACGCAATGGTTTCTAAGCGCATTTTAATAATCGTCGTCGTTACTTTTAAACTTTGATAATTTATTAAATGGTGAGCTGTCATCATCGCTGTAATCTTCTTCATCTTCCATGTTAGAAGTGAATTTATAGCTCAACATTTTATAGTATAATTTAGCCGCTAAAAAGTCTGAAGACTTCTCATTTTCGTTAGGACATAATTCTACGATATCAAAACCTACTACGTTTCTTTCAGTAAATACTTTCTTTAAGAACTCTAGTGTTTCATAATAGAATAATCCTCCTGGTTCTGGTGTTCCTGTACTTGGTAATAAAGATGGGTCGATAGCATCTAAATCAAACGTAATAAAAACGTTTCCTGTTAATTGATCAATTACATCATCCATCCAATATTCGTTTACTGCCATGTCATGAGCAAAGAATACCTTTTCCATATTCATAGAAGACTTTTCAGTAATATCCATACTACGAATTCCTACTTGTACCAAGTTGGTAGTTTGACTTGCTTCGTAAACAGCACAAGCGTGGTTACACTTGGTTCCTTCGTATTCTTTACGTAAATCAGCATGTGCATCAATGTGTAATACTGTTAAGTTATTAAAACACTCGTTGAATGCACGGATTGTTCCTATAGAAATTGAATGCTCTCCACCAAAAAGGGTTACAAACTTATTTTTGTTAATGTACTTTTTGGTTGTTTCATGTACTGCTTCAACCATTGTTTCTGGAGAAGTGTTTTCGGTAACAGCAGGAGCTAAATAAACTCCTTCTTTATATACTTCGCTATCAGTTTCTATATCGTATAACTCCATGTTCTCAGAAGCGTTTAAAAACGCTTCTGGACCTTTGTCCGCTCCTTTTTGCCAAGTACTAGTTCCATCATAAGGAACAGGGATTAGTACTACTTTAGCAGTTTCTAATTTTGCGTATTGATCAGGAATACCTGCGTAATTTCTTTTTTCCATTTTTATTAATATTAAACTAGTACCCTAGGATTGATAATAGTTCTTCGCTTTTTTGTTGTTCTTTAAATAATTTAGTGGTGAAATCACCATTTTCGTTTTTATCAATTAACACGTGTTTTGGAGTTGGAATTAAACAGTGTTGTAATCCGCCAAAACCACCAATAGTTTCTTGATAAGCTCCTGTGTTGAAAAAACCTACATATAAAGGAGATTCTTTTTCGTATACAGGTAAATATATAGCATTTACGTGTTGCTCTGAGTTGTAATAATCATCACTATCACAGGTTAATCCACCTAATAACACTCGTTCGTATCTATGATTCCATTTGTTAACAGGAAGCATGATAAAACGTTTATTAATAGCCCAAGAATCAGGTAGAGTGGTGATGAAAGATGAATTAATCATATTCCATTTTTCACGATCATTTTGCCTTTTTTGGTACAAAACTTCGTAAATAGCACCTCCAGCTTCTCCAACAGTAAAACTTCCAAATTCTGTAAAAATGTTTGGAACATCTACTTCAGCTTGTTTACATGCCTCATTAATTTGATTGATGATTTCATCTACCATATACTCATAATCAAATTCAAAAGCCAATGAGTTTTTAATAGGGAAACCTCCTCCTATATTTAAACTATCCAAGGTTGGACATACTTTTTTTAGTTTAATATATACACTTAAACATTTCATTAATTCGTTCCAATAGTAAGCGTTGTCTCTAATTCCTGTATTGATAAAGAAGTGTAACATCTTTAATTCAACTTGAGGGTTGTTAGCGATTTCACGCTCGTAAAAAGATACGATATTTTTGTATCCAATACCTAAACGGCTAGTGTAAAATTCAAACTTTGGTTCTTCTTCCGAAGCTATACGAATTCCTACTTTGAATTTACTTTTAGTTTCGTCTAAAATTAAATCGAGTTCTTCATAATTGTCTATGATAGGAATACAGTTTGTATGTCCACCATCAATTAAACTAACAATATTAGCAATGTATTGATCGCGTTTAAAACCGTTACATAATACATAGGCATCGTCTTTTAATTTTCCTTCTTTTTTTAAGGATTTTACAATGTCAATATCAAAAGCAGAAGATGTTTCGATATGAATATCGTTTTTCAAAGCTTCATCTAGCACATATTTAAAATGAGAACTTTTAGTACAGTAGCTGTAATTGTAGTTTCCTTTGTAATTGTGCTTTTCAATAGCATTATGAAACCAGTTCTTAGCTTTATTTATGTTTTCTGATATTTTTGGCAAATAAGTGAACTTTAATGGCGCACCGTATTGCTTCACTAACTGCATTAAATCAATGTCGTGAAAAAATAAATTGTTGTTTTCTGTGTGAAATTCCTCTTGAGGAAAATCAAACGTTTGTTCTATTAAGTCTTTATATTTAGTATTCATTATTATTTTTAGTTGTATCTGTTTTTTAAGTACAGAAAGATTATTCAAAAAGCAGTTAAGGCATGTGCCAAAACTTTTTTAAATAAATTGTATAACAAGTATCATTGTTGTTTATAACAAGATTGTTAGACCAAAATAATATGAATAGTTAGACTCTTAAAGCTAAGCAATCACCGCACTGTTTATAAAAATTCAGTGGTAGAGAGTATTGAGGAATGGAAGAATCCTTAATTTTTTCGTTGTGTTTCCAAAACACTAAATAACTCTTAATCTTCCCGTAAAAGTTATTACCGAAATAAGTAAAACGTAACATTCGACTTATATAATAAGATGTCGTAAATGTAAACTATTTTTTAATACAACAAACTTTTTTTTATTTTTTTTAAAAAATTAATTTACAGTGGTTTAACTATTGTTTTGTTTCTTTATGAGTTCAATTCCTTTGTATAATATAATTGTGTTAGGCACAGTTATTTCTCTTTTTTCTTCTGGCATGTATAAAAGAACGTAGAAACCTGTAATGTTTTTTACCACACCTTGTAAATCGAAGTCTTTATCAATGATTTTTATGGTGTCACCTATACGCATTGGATGGTAAAAAAATAAGATGATACTAGCTGTTAAGTTTGATAAAATTGACCACTGAGCAAAGAAACCAACTCCCAATACAGCGAGTATTGAAGAAGCAAAAACAATTACTTCTTTAAAATTAATACCAAAAATAATTAATGAAATAAAGAGAGCTAATGTATAATATAAAAAATAGCTTAGGTTTAATATAAGTTTTCTCCTATGAGGTTCAATAGCGTTTTTTACGATATACGATCTAGTAAGTTTTTTGGTAATATAAATCAAAAAAAATAGTGTTGCTACTAAAAGCAAGAACTGAATAAAAGGATTGTAGAAAGACAATTCTAAAAAACGATTTTTCATGATTAAGTTTTTTTAATACAAATATACTTCTGGTTTTGTAAATATAATATCGAAATAAAAAATTATATTTGATAGGTAATCATAATTCTATTTCATTATGAAAAACATCTTAATTCCGTATAATTTTTCTGAAGCAGCTATCAATGCGTTGAATTATACTAAACAGTTATTTAAAGGAGTTGAAGCAACTATTTATTTGTTAGATGTGTATGTAAGTCAACCTTCTGAATTGTTAAGTGATGAAAAAAATGATAAATGGTTTAATGAAATGGATAATGAAATTGAGGATGAGCTAAAATATTTATTAGAGGTTTTAAATAGAGAAGAAAGTTCGTTTACTTACAAAAGTTTGGTAGCATCAAATTCATTAACTAAAGCAGTAACGAAAACAATTGAAGAAAAGAATATTGATGTAGTTGTTACAGGAACCAAAGGGGCTAAAAGTTTAGCAGAAACCTTTATAGGAACCAATACTATGAAGATGATTAATGCTATTGAAAACTGTCCTTTAATCGTAGTTCCAATGAACTATAAATACAAGTCACTAGGTCAAGTTATATTCTCAACAAATTATAAAAGATCGTACGTAAAAAATGAATTACAATTTTTAATTAACCTAAGTCTTGTAAAAAAGTGTGGATTAGAAGTTGTAAATTTATCAGAAGAAAACTTTCTAACAGAAAATCAACAAAGAAATAAAGTGAAATTAAGAGAGTTACTGCAAGATTTAAATGTGACTTATAAAAAGATAGATTGGGAAGGTTCAGAAACAGAAACTATAGAAAAACATATAGATAAAACCCAAAGTGAATTGCTGGTATTGTTAAATCATAAACATAACTTTTTTAATCGTTTGTTAGAAGAAAATGTAATAAAAAAATCGGCATTTCATAGTAAAATACCGATATTAATATTACCAGAAATAGTTTAATCATGAATTTTACAGAAGAATTTTACGAAGGTTTAGCCAATTTGTTTTATGCCGTTTCAATGGCAGATAAAAACATGACCGTAGAAGAGAAAAAGAGTATTGTTAAACGAGTTGAAAAAAACTGGTCTAACTCAAACAAATCTGGTAGCGAACAAGTTTATGAGACTTTGCGAAGTCTTATTAAAGATAAGTCAAGTTCAGAAGAAGCTTATGAGAATTTTAAAAACTACTATTTAACGCATCAAGAAGAGTTTTCTAAAGATGTAATTCACGATTTATTGGTGGCTGCACACGAAATCTCTAATTCTACAGCAGGTAAAAATAAATCAGAACTTATTATTCTTGCTAAATTATATAAGCTGTTTAAACTTGCTTAAAAAAAGAGGATGACGCGATTTATCACCAAACAAAAACACACAAAACATGTAATTCCTGGAAACCCAATTTTTGTTGGAAATCAAAAGGAAGAAAATACAAGAATACGATTAATTGGTTATGATACAGATACAATAGTTGAAGTAGAATTGCAAACTATAAGCGAACTTTCAAATTTTTTAAATAAGTATGAAAAAATATGGATTAATATTGATGGGTTGCACGATGTTAAACTGCTTGGAGAAATAGGAAAACTTTTTACTATTCATACACTTGTTCTTGAAGATATTGCAAATACAGGTCAAAGACCAAAAGTAGATATTGGTGAAGATTACATTTTTACGAGTATTAAAATGATGTTTTTAGATGAAAAAAAACATCGACTAGAAGCGGAACAAATTTCCATGTACTTAACAAAAAATATACTGATTACATTTCAGGAAAAGCAAGGCGATATTTTTGAGCCAGTAAGAGAAAGATTACGCAATAAAAAAGGAAGAGTTCGTAATTATAATATTACCTATTTAAAATATTGTTTGTTGGATTTGATAGTAGACAATTACAATTTCTTAATGGAAACTTTTGGTGAAAAAGTAGAGGATTTAGAAGACAAAATTTTACTAGAACCTAATAAAGATATTTTAGAAGAGATTAATAAAAATAAGATAGAACTTAACTATTTTAGAAAAGCAATACGACCAGCTCGTGAAGCGATAAGTAATTTCAAAGATTTTAAAACGGATCTGATTACTAAAAAAGAACAGCCCTTTTTTAATGATTTACAAGATTTAATTCAACGAAGTTATGATTTGGTTGAAAATTACAAAAATATGTTAAGCGAACAACTTACTGTATATTCAACCAATGTGAACAATCGTTTAAACGATATAATGAAAATACTCACTATTTTTTCGGTTGTTTTTATACCAATAACATTTGTAGCAGGTGTTTATGGAACTAATTTTGAGTATATTCCAGAACTGAAATATCGTTATGGATACTTCACGATGTTAGGTGTTATTTTGCTAATCGTTTTAATAATGTTGGGCTATTTTAAACATAAGAAATGGTTTTAAGGATTGTTTAAGTTTTTGAAAATTAATTTTTTGTACTTTTGTGATGTAAAATGAAAAAAGCATTTGGTAAAATAGCATCTATTTTAATGTCTTTTGTAGTATTGTTGTCTACAATGTCATTTACCGTTAATAGTCACTTTTGTGGTGATATGTTAGTGGGTACAAGCTATTTTGTTAAGGCCGAATCTTGTGGTATGGATATGCAACAAGAAAAAAGGTCTGATGAGTGCTCTGTAATAAAGAAAGATTGCTGTCAAGATGTTGCTTCTGTAGTTGAAGGACAAGATACTCTAAAGCTTACTTCTTTTGACCAATTGTCTTTTGATCACCAAGTTTTTATAGCTTCATTTTACTTTAGCTACATTAATTTATTTGAAGGAATTCACGATAAAGTAATTCCTTTCAAAGATTATACACCTCCACTCGTCGTCAAGGATATTCATGTACTTGATGAGGTATATTTAATATGATTTTTAAACAATAATTAGTTTTCCTTTTGAAAAATTCATTAGGATGATTTGTCGTATTCGATGTTTTTAAAAACATCAATGTTTAATATTGTTTAAAATCATTTTTTATGCTAAATAAAAGCATCAAATTTTTAATAGAAAACAAACTGGTAGCAGTTATATTACTTGTTTTATTTGTAGGATGGGGAACTGTAAATGCACCATTTAATTTAGATACAGGTTTTTTACCAAGCAACCCTGTAGCTGTTGATGCTATACCAGATATTGGTGAAAATCAACAAATTGTTTTCACAAAGTGGGACGGACAGTCTCCGCAAGATATAGAAGACCAAATAACCTATCCTTTAACAACATCTTTATTAGGAATTTCAGGAGTAAAAACCATCCGAAGTTCTTCTATGTTTGGGCTTTCAAGTATCTATGTCATTTTTGATGAAGATATCGATTTTTACTGGAGTCGCTCAAGAATTCTTGAAAAGTTAAATTCACTACCAAGTAACTTATTACCAGAAGGAGTAAGCCCCTCTCTAGGACCAGATGCAACAGGTTTAGGTCAAATTTTTTGGTATACGCTTGAAGGACGAGATGAGAGTGGAAATGTTACAGGTGGTTGGGATTTAAACGAGTTGCGTAGTGTACAAGATTATTATGTAAAATATGCGCTTTCGTCTGCAAATGGAGTATCTGAAGTAAGTTCTATTGGTGGATATGTTCAAGAGTATCAAATTGATGTAAAGCCAGAACTAATGCGTCAATACAATATCAGTTTACAGCAAATTGTAGCAGCAGTAAAGCAAAGTAATCAGGATATTGGAGCACAAACTATAGAAATAAATCAAGCAGAATACTTAGTCCGTGGTTTAGGATATGTAAAATCTATAGCAGATATTGAAAATGCTGTAGTAACTGCTAAAAATTATACTTCAATACGAGTAAAAGACATTGCAAAAGTATCGTTAGGAGCAGAACCTCGCAGAGGTATTTTAGATAAAGAAGGAGCTGAGGTTGTAGGAGGTGTAGTGGTAGCTCGTTATGGAGCAAACCCCTTAGAAGTAATTACTAATGTAAAGGAAAAGATTAAAGAACTAAGTGCAGGTTTACCAAGTAAAGAGTTAAAAGATGGTAGAACTTCTCAGTTAACAATTGTTCCGTTTTACGATCGTACAGAGTTAATTCATGAAACTTTAGATACGTTGAACGAAGCACTTACGCTAGAAATACTGATAACTATTTTGGTAATCGTAGTTATGGTTTTCAATTTACGGGCTTCTGTACTAATTTCAGGACTATTGCCCGTGGCAGTCTTAATGGTTTTCATAGCAATGAAAGCCTTTGGAGTTGATGCTAACATTGTGGCTTTATCAGGAATTGCCATTGCTATTGGAACCATGGTAGATGTCGGGGTTATACTCTCCGAAAATATCATTAGTCATTTAGAGAAAGATGAGAACAAGTTGCCAATAAACAAGTTGGTTTACAATGCAACAGCAGAAGTTTCTGGGGCAATTGTTACAGCGGTAATGACAACTATTATTAGTTTTTTACCTGTGTTTACAATGATTGGAGCTGAAGGAAAACTATTCCGCCCATTAGCATTTACCAAAACTTTCGCTTTAATAGCAGCTATTGTAGTTGCCTTGTTTTTAATACCACCATTTGCGGCTGTTCTATTCAAGAAAAAAGAGTTAACAAAAAACTTTAAATATATTATAAATGGAGTTTTAATAACTTTAGGAAGCATTGCACTTTTTTATGGATATTGGTTAGGTATTGTGTTAGTTGCCTATGGAGCTATACAGTTTTGGAGTAATTATTCAGGTAAGACAACAATTCATTTCTCGTTTTTCAACTATAATTTCACATTGTCAGTAAATACCATTAATATCATTATATCTGCATTGGCAATTGTTGGTTTGTTAGCAGAATACTGGAGACCTCTGGGAGTAGATAAAAGTATTGTTACCAATCTTTTATTTGTAGCACTTGTTTGTTTCGGGCTGTTAGGTTTTTTCAGTTTACTTCAAAAATATTACAATCAAATATTACAATGGGCATTGAATAACAAACTTCTGTTTTTAACCATTCCGCTAACAGTATTAACTTGTGGATTCTTAATATTTAAAAATACAGGAAAAGAGTTTATGCCTTCGCTAAATGAAGGGTCATTTTTATTGATGCCGACTTCTATGCCACATTCAGGAGTAGAAGAAAACAAACGTGTATTACAACAATTAGATATGGCGGTTGCTAACATTCCAGAGATAGCAACGGTAGTAGGTAAAGCAGGAAGAACAGATTCAGCGCTAGACCCAGCTCCTTTATCAATGTACGAGAATGTGATTAACTATAAGCCAGAATATGCGTTAAATTCTGATGGAGAGCGTCAACGTTATCGAGTAAATGAAGAAGGGTTATTTATGCTGAAAAACGGTAAAACGGTAGCAAACCCAAGTTTGACCGATAAAACATCGGAGGTTGTTTTTTATGAGGTTTCTACAAATGAATTAATAGAAGATGAAGACGGAGAGTTTTATCGTAACTGGCGACCAAACATTAAGTCTCCTAATGATATTTGGAATGAAATCGTAAAGGTAACCAAGTTGCCAGGAGTAACATCTGCACCAAAATTACAACCTATTGAAACTCGATTGGTAATGTTACAAACAGGAATGCGAGCTCCAATGGGGATAAAAGTAAAAGGTCAAGATTTAAAAGAAATTGAAGCTTTTGGAGTACAACTTGAGGGAATTTTAAAAGAGGTTGAAGGAGTAAAAAAAGAAGCAGTTTTTGCTGATAGAATTGTAGGTAAACCGTATTTATTAATTGATATTAATAGAGAAAAATTAGCACGCTACGGAATAGCTATTCAAACGGTACAAGATGTATTGAAAGTAGCAGTAGGAGGTATGCAATTATCGCAAACGGTGGAAGGAAGAGAGCGTTATGGAATTCGAGTTCGTTACCCAAGAGAATTACGCTCTAGTCCAACGGATTTAGAAAACATTTATGTGCCAGTATCCAAAGGAGCTCCAATTCCGTTGAGTGAATTAGCAACGATTCGATATGAACAAGGACCACAAATGATTAAAAGTGAAGATACTTTTTTAATCGGTTATGTATTGTTTGATAAATTAGATGGTTTTGCAGAGGTAAACGTAGTAGAAGCTGCTCAAAATGCAATTGAACAAAAAATAGATTCAGGAGAGCTAATTGTTCCTAAAGGAATATCGTATCAGTTTACAGGAACTTATGAAAATCAAATAAGAGCAGAAAAAACACTATCAGTAGTAGTGCCATTGGCGTTGATGATTATCTTTTTAATACTGTATTTTCAGTTCCGTTCAGTAGCTACTTCATTAATGGTATTCACAGGAATTACTGTAGCTTTTGCAGGTGGATTCATAATGATGTGGTTATACGGACAAGATTGGTTCTTGAATTTTAGTGTATTTGGAGAAAACTTGAGAGAATTATTTCAAATGCATCCAATAAATTTAAGTGTTGCTGTTTGGGTAGGATTTATCGCATTATTCGGGATTGCAACCGATGATGGTGTAGTAATGGCAACGTACTTAAAGCAAACATTTGATAAAGATAAACCCAAAACTATAGATGCAATACGTGCAGCCGCGCTACATGGGGGGAACAAACGTATTAGAGCTTGTTTAATGACCACAGCAACAACCATTTTAGCTTTGTTACCAGTATTAACCTCAACAGGAAGAGGTAGTGATATTATGATTCCAATGGCAATTCCTGCTTTTGGAGGAATGATTATAGATGTTACTTCGTACTTTATAGTGCCTGTATTATACAGTTGGAGAGAAGAATTTTTATTAAAACGAAAAATGAGAAATAATGAGTTTTAACATAAAAAATAAAATAAGTTTGTTTTTGCTTTCTTTTTTCATTGTTCTTACAATGCAAGGACAAGATTTACAAGAATATATAAAGATAGCTTTAGAAAATAGTCCAGAAGTACAGCAGTTTGAGGCGCAATACAAACGTATTTCAGAAAAAAAGGAAGAAGTAAATACTTTGCCTAACACAGAGTTTGGAGCAGGATATTTTGTAAGTGAACCAGAAACACGTACAGGTCCACAGCAGTTTAAGCTTTCAGTAAAACAAATGATTCCTTTTTTGGGAACTATATCGGCACGAGAAAACTATGTGTCATCATTAGCTGACGCTAGTTATCAAGATATGGTTGTTGTTAAGCGTAAGTTGATGACTTCGGTTGCACAATTGTATTATAAACTCTATGAAATTAAAGCAAAGCAAAAAGTATTAGATGAAAATATAGAATTGCTGAAGACGTATGAGAAACTTGCATTAACTTCGGTAGAAGTAGGTAAAGCATCTGCGGTAGATGTGTTAAGGTTACAGATAAGGCGAAATGAATTAAACCAGCAAAATGAAGTACTAGCAGAAACTTTTTCAGGTATAGAAAAAGCATTTAATAAATTGTTAAATCAGGATATTAGAACTTCTGTTAGGGTTGTAGATAGTTTACCGATTCCAGCGGAGGCTGCTAAAATACAGCCGAGTAATTTACAGTTGCACCCAGAGTTGGTTAAGTTTGATAAAATGTATACTTCAGTGGAGAAATCTGAGTTGTTAAATCAAAAAGATAAACAACCTATGATTGGTTTTGGTCTTGATTATGTAAATGTAGCCAAACGTACAGATATGGATATGCCAGAGAATGGGAAGGATATTGTAATGCCAATGGTGTCATTATCAATCCCTATATTCAATAAGAAGAATAAATCTATAACTAAGCAAAATAAGTTACAGCAAGAAGAAATTCTTTCGCAAAAACAACAACGATACAATACGTTAGAGACTGTATTGTATAGAGCTGTATCAGACAGAAACGCAGCAATGATAAGTCATCAAACACAACTTAAAAATTTAGAACAAGCAAAAAATGCTGAACAAATTTTAGTTAAAAGTTACGAGACAGGTACAATCGATTTTAACGATGTGTTAGATATTCAAGAGTTACAATTAAAGTTTCAAACAAACATGATTACATCAGAAGTAACTTATTACACACAAAGTACCATTATTAATTATTTAATAAAATAAACAGATGAAAAAATATATAGTTTATATAGTAATTTTAATTGTTGGGGTAGTGTTAGGATGGTTACTCTTTGGAGGTTCTTCACAAGGAGGAAGTCATGACCATGCAAGTGAAGTAGCAGAAGGAAATAAAATGTGGACCTGTTCTATGCATCCACAAATTATGCAACCAGAACCAGGGGATTGTCCTATTTGTGGAATGGATTTAATCCCTGCGGAAGCAGGAGCTGAAGGACTAGCAGCAAATCAGTTTAAATTGACTAAAAATGCAATGGCATTGGCTAATGTACAAACAACTGTGATTGGTAATGCTATAAGTACAGATAATACAATTACATTATCCGGAAAAATAGCAGAAAACGAAAAATCAAATGCAGTGCAGGTAAGCTATTTTGCAGGAAGGATAGAACGTTTGAACGTGAATTTTACAGGAGAGAAAATAAGAAAAGGTCAGTTGTTAGCAACGGTATATTCTCCAGAATTGGTAAAAGCACAACAAGAATTATTAACAGCAGCGTCAGTAAAAGAAAATCAGCCAGCATTGTATAAAGCAGTTAGAAATAAACTGAAATTATGGAAGCTTTCTGAAAACCAAATTAATCAAATTGAAAAAACAGGAAAAGTAAAAGAAAACTTTCCTGTATATGCTACGGTTTCTGGTACAGTATCAGAGAAACTAGTTGAACAAGGAGATTATGTAAGTCAGGGACAAGCATTGTTAAAAATAGCTAATTTGAATTCAGTATGGGCAAACTTTGATGTATATGAAAATCAAATCAGTAATTTTAAAGTAGGTCAAGACATATCAATAACCACCAATGCGTACCCTAATGAAACTTTTAAAGCAAAAGTTTCGTTTATTGATCCCGTGTTAAATCAAGAAACTCGTACGGTAACTATGCGTGCTGTTCTTAATAATAGTAAAGGGAAGTTTAAACCAGCCATGTTTGTTACAGGGAAAGTGGAGGCTACAGAAAAACAAACAGAACAACAATTAAATATCCCTGCAACAGCAGTTTTATGGACAGGAAAGCGTTCAGTTGTATATGTAAAGCCAGAGGCAAGTAAACCTGTTTTTGAAATGCGAGAAGTGGTGTTAGGAGGAAGAGCAGGGGACAACTATCAAGTAGAAAAAGGATTGAAAGCTGGAGAAGAGATTGTGACTAATGGAGTGTTCACAATAGATGCATCAGCACAATTACAAGGAAAGAAGTCAATGATGAACCATGCAAAAGAAATTATGGAATCTTTTAGTACTCCTAAAGAGTTTAAAGAGCAGTTACAAAAAGCCTATGAAGCCTATATAGACTTAAAAGATGCCTTGGTAAAAACGGATGCTGATGCGGCAAAAAAGAGTGCTGAAAATTTGCAAAAAGACTTATTGTTAGTTAACATGAAGTTGTTAGCCAATGAAGAAGCACATAAACAGTGGATGCAGTTAATCCCTGCGCTAAAATCAAGTAACGCAGAAATTGCAAAAGCTACAGATGTAGATGTACAACGAAAGCACTTTAAAGTGTTGTCAGAGCATTTTATTATGGCAGTTCAGTCTTTCGGGATAAATGAGGTGACTTATAAACAATACTGTCCTATGGCTGATAGTGACAAAGGAGCTTATTGGTTAAGTAAAGAAAAACAAGTGTTAAATCCGTATTTTGGTGATATGATGTTAAAATGCGGTGAAGTAAAAGAAACAATTAATAATAATTAAATATCAATTCAAAATGAAAAGAGTAATCTTAGGGGTAGCTATGTTGGCTACTATTGGTTTAGTAAGTTGTAAAAATGAAGCTAAAAAAGAAACAGAAACAAAAGAAGTACAAACAGAACAAACTACTACTAAAGAAGTAGTAATGACTGACGCAACTTTTGGAGTAAGAGGTAACTGCGGAATGTGTAAAAGTACTATCGAGAAAGCTGTAAATGGTGTAGATGGAGTAGCATCGGCAGAATGGAATAAGTTAAGAAAGCAAGTTAATGTATCGTTTGATGGTTCTAAAACAAATGTAGATGCGATTCATAATGCTATTGCAGCTTCAGGATATGATACTGATAAAGTAGCAGGAAATGAAGAAGCTTACGGAAACTTACCAGGATGTTGTCAATACGATCACGGTATGGAAATGAGTTTAAAAGGTGAGGTAAAAGCAGACGAAACGTCTAATCACTAATTTTTAAAAAAAAGTGTAACGAAATTTTAAAATCGTTACACTTTTTTTGTTTTATCATACTTTCAAGAAAATTAATAACTTTAAATGAAGTTATATATTTAAAGTGAACACAAATAAAGTTGCAATGGAAAAAGTAGATAAGTATATAGAAAATATAAAAAAATGGAAAGAAGAAACAATATTGCTACGTCAAATTTGTTTGGATTGTGGTCTTGAAGAAGATTTTAAATGGAAGCATCCTTGTTATACTTTTCAAGGAAAAAATATTGTGTTAATTCATGGTTTTAAAGATTATTGTGCATTACTTTTTTATAAAGGAGTTCTGTTAAAAGATACTGACGGAATTTTAATTCAACAGACAGAAAATGTGCAATCTGCTCGTCAAATTAGGTTTACTAAACCAGAAGAGGTTGTTGATTTAGCATTAACTATTAAAACCTATGTTTTCGAAGCGATAGAAGTTGAAAAAGCAGGTTTAAAAGTAAAAACTAAGAAGACTTCAGAATTTGAAATGGTAAGTGAATTTAAAGAAGTGTTACAAGAAAACTCAGATATAAAAACAGCTTTCGAATCCCTAACACCAGGGAGGCAAAGGAGTTACTTGCTGTATTTTTCTCAAGCTAAGCAATCAAAAACACGTTTATCAAGAATAGAGAAATCAATACCAAAAATGATCCAAGGAAAGGGTCATAATGAAAGATAACAAACAAAGCTACCCAAACAGAATAGCTTTATTGGAAATTTAGGTAAAATGTTATTGCAAACTTTTATGATGGGTGATGAAACATTAGTGTAGATACTGCAATACGATTCCAAATATTAATTTCTCCTATTTGTATAATAATTTGTGCTATTTCATTGTGGCTAAAGTAACTTTTAAGCTTCTGAAAAGTATCTTCTGTTAATCCATTATTACTTACTTGTGTTATTTCACCAGTAGCCGCTAACAAGGCTTTTTCTTTTTCAGAAAATAAAGGAGATTCTTTCCAAGCGCTTAAAGCAAAAATTCTGTTTTGTTTCTCACCATTTTTTAAAGCTTCAGTAGTGTGTATTTCTATACAATAAGCACAAGAATTAATTTGAGAACTTCTTATTTTTATAAGGTTCTTAATGTTTTTTGAAAGGGATGTTGTTTCAAGATATTTAAAAATTTCTAAGATAGCTTTGTAAGCATCAGGCTCTAATTCTTGAATGTTTAATCTTTGTTTCATGGTTTTAATTTTATAAAACCAAAGGTATTATTATGACTATTATTATAACTTAAGCTGGTTTAAGAAAGGGAGAATAATACTTTTCTGTTAAAAGAACTTTAACAAAATCAATTTGATTTTATGTAGTGTGTTAGGATAGTTTTAGAGGAAATAATAAAAAAATAAAACCCTGTTAGTAAATCTAACAGGGTTTTTTTGTGACCTCGGCAGGATTCAAACCTGCAACCTCTTGAGCCGTAATCAAGTGCACTATTCAGTTATGCTACGAGGCCTTTTTGCGGGTGCAAATATAAGAATGTTTTTTAAAATCTAAAGCAAAAAAATAATTTTTTTTCAACCTTTTTGAATTATTTGTCAGCTTCTATTTCTTGTTTAAAATCGTCGATAGTGTTTTGAGCTTTTTCAAGGTCTGATTCATAGATAAATACATCAACTGAATTACCTAAAGTACCGAAACCAGCTAATCTTCCAGATTCTTTATTGTCTTTAATTAAATATGGAACTTCAATTTCATCAAGTAATTGACTTAATCTGTTTGCAAAGATTTGAGATCCTGAGAAAACTTTAATATGCATGTTCATAATGGTAAATTTTTAATCCAACGAATTTATTGTAATATAAGCTCGCCATCCAATAATTGCTAATTGAAATTTTGAGGCTTTGGTAACATCCAGCTCTTTTTTAGTAAAAGAGGGTAATAGCGCTTTGTTTAGTTTAGCTAATAACTTAAAAATGCTTTTTTTCATTAGTTGTTGATTCTATATCAAAAATAACGAAAAATTATTAGTTATGATGAGCGAAGCTTACTTTACTTCGCTCAAAATGACATTGTTTTGCAAATAATAATAAAGATTAAAAAATCAAGTCTAATAGTAAGTAAGCAATTTTAATTGTTAATAGAATTAGTTTTAATGCAATTGTAATCATTTAAGTTTTAATGTTTTTTAGTTGATAATTCTTTATCAATTCCGGAATCGTTTTATGAATATATAGCAAGGAGAATATGCTTACCAAATTTTTAGATAGGATTTAATTAATTTAAATATATAATTGAAGTTGAAAAAGTTATTATGGTTTTAATATGTAACTATAAAATCTTTAACAAGGTTTTTATTTGTAATTAAAAAGATTACTTGTTGTTTTAAGTAGTAATGTTTTAAAGGGTGTTTTTTATGTTAGTTTAAAAAGTAAAGGAAATAAGGTCTTTTTTTTACCTCATTTTTAGTGGTTTTATTTTTTTGTTTCAGGTTAGAAGTAAGTTTTTTTAATTAATGTTTGCTAATAAATTCAGAGAAGATATATTTGCAATTTAAATTAAATCTAAATAAAAACTAATGAGAATTTACGTGTTTATAACTACGTTATTATTAACCTCTGGGCTGTTTGCTCAATCTAGTTTAAAAGGGCAGATAAAAGATGAGCAAGGTCAACCAATTTATGGAGCGAATGTATTTATATCAGATCTTCAAAAAGGAACAACTTCTGATTCTAACGGTAACTTATTATTAACAGATATTAAAGAAGGTGTTTGGAAGGTAACATTTAGTATGGTAGGATTTCAAACTATAACAAAAGAGATAACATTTACTCAAAATAGTGCAGTTGAGATAGTACAAGTACTAAAAGAAAATGAAGAGAGTTTAAACGAAGTTGTTGTTTCAGCTAGTAGGCGTTCAGAATATCTCTCAGAGATACCAGCATCAATAACTGTTGTCAACCAAAAACAGTTAGTAGATTTATCAAATTCAACAACCAATATTAATGAAATATTAGAATTTACAGTTCCTGGTTTAGCAGTATCTACAGGAACTTTTTCTAACTGGGGACAAACATTACGTGGTCGTTCTTTGTTGGTGATGATTGATGGTGTTCCGCAATCTACTCCGTTACGTAATGGTCAATTAGGAATAAAATCGGTAAGTCCTAACGATATTAGTCGAGTAGAGGTTATTAAAGGAGCAACGTCTATTTTTGGAAATGGAGGAAATGGAGGTTTTATAAATTATATTACCAAGAAGCCAAATGCAAGTAAAAAAATTGAAGGAACTACCAATATTTGGGGAACTTCTAATTTGGCAAAAACCAAAGGAGCTCTCGGATTTGGAGCTTATCAATCACTGCGTGGAAAAATAGATAAATTCAACTATTATGTAAGTGGAAGTTATGAGGAAACAGGAAATAAATATGATGCAAATGGTAAAGTTATACTTCCTACTTATGGGTTGGATAATACAAGAATTTATACTGCTTTAGCTAAATTAGAGTATGAAATATCTGATAGGCAAAAAATAAGTATTGGAGGAAATTTATATAATTCTTTACAAGACACACCTTTTATACCTGTTCAAGGATCTTTTGAAGTATATAATGAGAATGGAGATTATACCTTGACACCTGGTTATGGTGTTGAAGGATCTATTGAAGGACAAGAACCTACAGGATCTAAACTGTATAATGGTAATTTAAAATATAACTTAAATAATATTTTTGATGGTACAACAGATTTTACAGCTGATGTGTATTATCAAAAAACAAAAAACATATTCTTTTATTCAGACAAATTTGAAAATGGAGGTCAATCAGTAATTAATGCAGAAAAGTATGGTTTAAGACCAAATTTTAACACTACACTTACTCCAAGTGAATCAACTGAAATCACATTAACCTATGGTTTGGATTTGTTAAAAGATAAAACCAATCAAGGATTGTTAGATGGTAGATTATGGGTGCCAAATATTGATATGTTTAGTTGGGCACAATACGTACAATCTACAATTAAATTTAACGATGAATGGGTTTTAAAAGTAGGGTTAAGATATGACGATATGAATCTTACAATAGATGATTATAATACCTTACCATATTCACCTTTAGGAGACGGTAATTTTAATTCGTCTGTGGCAGTAAAGGGAGGAGAAATAGGGTTTGATAATTTAGCTTTCAATGCTGGTGTTAGGTATATTAAACATCAAGAGTTTATTCCTTATGTAAGCTACTCTCAAGGTTTCTCAATTGCTGATTTAGGTTCTGTTTTACGTTCTGCGACGGCTGATAATATTGAAGATATTCAATTAGAACCAGCTGTAACTAAAAATTATGAGTTCGGGTTTTTATCAAAGTTCAAAAACTTTAGATTAGAGGCTGTAGGATATTACAGTGTTTCTAATTTAGGAACAGGGGTTGTATTTGATGAAAATATAAATTCTTTTGTGCCATCAAAAAAGCCACAGAATATTTATGGTGGAGAAGTAGCAATTGACTATACTGCTTTTGATAATAAATTACAAGTAGGAACATCATATTCTTACGTTGAAGGTGTTACTCATAATGTGGGGGATGAAAACAACTTAACTTATTTAGGAGGAGATGTTATTTCAGCACCTAAGTTAACAGCTTATGTAACATGGTTACCAACAAATAAAATAAGTACCTCTTTACGAATGACTAATTTAGGAAATAGAAGTCGTTTTAATTCGTATTTAGATGCAAACGATAATTATACGTTTAGACATACACAATTTCCAGTAGAAGGATACACTTTACTTAATTGGTCTATGAACTATAAACTGCAAGAAAATATATCGGTTTCATTAGCCGTAAATAACTTGTTAAACGAATATTATTTACCAGCAAGATCACAATGGGCAGCACCTTTAAGAACTTTTACTGGTACAGGTGAAGGAACAAACGCTAAATTAAGTGTATTGTATAACTTCTAAGAGAGTTAATAAGGTCTTACATTTGCAAAAATTATAAACCCAGTGTCTATTTTATTTTAGGCTCTGGGTTTTAAAAATAAAAGATATCAATTGCAGCAGATACATAAAATAATTTGGAAAATACACCTATGGCTGGGTCTTAGCTGTGGGATTATTGCATCATTTTCAGGCTTAACGGGATCATTGTATGTTTGGCAACCTGAAATAACTTCATTACTGAATTCCAAATTATTAAAGGTTGAAGATTTTTCTAAAATAAAAGAAAAAACAATTTTAAATTCTGCGTATTTTTTAGCTGCGCAGAATGAAGGAAAAGTAAATATAGTTTTTTTGCCTTACAGAGAGCAGCAAACAATTTCAATAAATTATAAAAACGGAAAAACATTGTATTATCACCCGAAAACAAGAGTTTTTTTAGGTGAAAAATCGGTATCAATACAGTTTTTTGAAATACTTTTGAAGTTACACCGTACATTAGGAATACCTACAATAGGTAAGTATATTATAGGCACAAGTGCTTTGTTATTCTGTTTCTTCTTGTTAACAACAGGGTTTTACATGTGGTGGAAAGCATATAAAAATAACCTATCAAAAGGATTTACGATGAAGTGGAAACCTAAAAAGAAACGTTTTCATTTCAATTTACATAAAGTATTCGGAATTTATTTTTTGCTGCCATTAATGATAATTGCATTTACAGGAGGTTACTTTACGTATCATAAAACCTATAAATCAGCTTTGTCTATTTTTAATGGTTCAGATAAAATAATCTTGGATAATGAAGCAAAACAAGCTAAGATTTTTTCCTTGGAAGAGGCAGTATTACAAACCGATGGAAAATATGTATTAAGAGCTATTTATTATCCGAAAGACAGTTTAGGAGTTTATAAACTAAGATATATAAAAGATCGATTTATCAAATCAGGACTTAGAAGAACAAAAGAAATGGAGCTAAATCAACAAGGTAAGTTGCGAACGTTATCAAGTTTTGATTTTGATCCAAATAATAATAGGATAGCAGCTCAGTTTTATCCAATACATATAGGAGAAATAGTTGGGATATTAGGTAGGGTTCTCGTGTTTATATCAGGCTTGGTGCCATTGGTTTTGTTAATCACGGGGTTTAAGGTTTATAGTTCAAAAACTAAACGATTAAAAAAGATTGTTAATTAACATTTTTCTTAGAGGTAGTAGCTGAATTTGTTTTCATATTTGCTTACTAAAAATCTTATCTTCGCCCAAAAAATATTTTATGAGCATTCTATACATTATTATTGGTTTAACATTGTTGGTTTTAGGAGGGAATTGGCTGTTGAAAGCAGCGGTAGGTTTGTCGCTAAAACTACATATACCAAAAATAGTAATAGGTATGACGGTAGTGTCTTTTGCTACTTCAGCACCAGAATTAATAGTAAGTATAAAATCAGCTTTAGATGGAGCTACAGGACTAGCTGTAGGAAATGTAATTGGTTCTAATATTGCAAACTTAGGTTTAGTGTTAGGTATAACAGTAATACTATCTTCAATTGATGTAGAAAAAAGTTTTTACAAGACTGATTGGCCAGTAATGATGATTGCTTCTGTAATGTTGTATTTTTTTATTGTAAATGATAAAACAATTCAATTTTATGAAGGAGTGATTCTGTTTACAACACTTATAGTTTTTTTAATTTACCTTTTACGTTTTCAAAAGCAAGCAGTTGTTGATGAAATGCCTGAAGATGATGAGGATTTACCATTGTATAAAATAGCGTTGTTTTTAGCTATTGGAGGAGTAGGATTATGGGGTGGTTCAGAATTATTGATTAATGGTTCGGTAGCTATGGCACAACATTTTGGAGTGAGTGATGCGATTATTGGAGTTACAGTTGTTTCAGTAGGAACCAGTGTTCCTGAGTTAGCGGCATCAATTATTGCAGTATTAAAGAAAGAAAAAGCAATATCATTGGGTAACCTAGTAGGGTCTAATGTGTTTAATATTTTAGCTGTATTAGGAATTACGGCAATGATTACTCCAGTAGAAGTAAAACCAGATGCTTATAGTTTAATTAATAATGATATTTATTGGATGTTAGGTGTTTCGTTTGCAATATTGCCGTTAGTGTTTATTCCTAAAGGATTACGTTTAGGGTGGAGAGATGGAGTTTTATTGTTGGCTTCTTACATCATTTTTGTATATCTAACAATCTCATAAAGATAAAATCAAGACATAAAAAAGCCGCTTTTAAGCGGCTTTTTTTAGTTGGTTGTGTTGTTGGTGTATGTTAATTATATCTTAGCACTTTTTACAGTCTTGATAATTCTTCCAGCTACTTTATATGGATCAGCATTTGAAGCAGGTCTTCTGTCTTCTAACCAACCTTTCCATCCTTTTTCAACTGTGATAATAGGAATACGGATTGAAGCACCTCTATCAGAAACTCCATAACTGAAATCAGATACGTGGGCAGTTTCATGTAATCCAGTTAAACGCTCATCGTTATAAGCTCCATAAACATCAATATGCTTTTCAGCAACAGGTCTGAATGCTTCACAAATAGCTTCATAAGTTTCTTTAGAACCACAAGTTCTTAAAGTAGTGTTAGAGAAGTTAGCGTGCATACCAGAACCGTTCCAGTCTCCTTTAATTGGTTTTGGATGGTATTCAATGTAGTAACCGTACTTTTCAGTTAAACGATCTAATAAATAACGAGCTACCCAAATTTCATCCCCAGCTTTTTTAGCTCCTTTCGCGAATAATTGGAACTCCCATTGTCCTGGAGCAACCTCTTGATTAATTCCTTCGAAATTTAATCCTGCTTTGATACATAAATCAGCGTGCTCTTCAACAAAATCTCTTCCCCAAGTGTATCTTCCACCTACAGAACAGTAATATTTTCCTTGAGGTCCAGGGAATCCACCACGTGGGAATCCTAAAGGTAAATCAGTTTTAGTATCCATTAAGAAATACTCTTGTTCAAATCCGAACCAAAAATCATTGTTGTCGTCGTCAATAGTAGCACGAGCGTTAGATGCGTGTGGAGTTCCGTCAGCATTTAAAACTTCAGCCATTACTAAGTATCCATTTTCTCTCGCAGGATCAGGATAAATAGCAACAGGTTTTAATAAACAGTCAGATGCTCCTCCTGATGCTTGCTCAGTAGAACTTCCGTCAAAAGACCACATAGAGCAATCTTCTAATTTACCGCTAAAGTTTTCTTCAACTTTAGTTTTACTACGCATGTTTTGAGTTGGTTCATGACCATCTAACCAAATGTATTCTAATTTTGATTTACTCATGATTTTTGTTTTTGTGTTGTTATGGAATTAAATACGATGCAAAAGTGAGTATTTTTTTTGTTAGAGCAAAATTTTTAGGGGTATTATTGTTTAAAATTAACTTTAAGTTAATTTAACCCCTGTTTTTTTAGGGGTATGTGTTTTAAAGGTAAAAATTATGTATTTTTGAAATGTTTAACTTTTATACCTTATTATATATGTCAGTTTTAAGATTCAGTGCATTACAAGAGGTTTTACATAGAAAACCTATCGTTGTAGAAGAAAAAGAACGCCGTTCGGAATTGTTTGGCAAAAACGTATTTAACGAACAAGCGATGCGTCAACATATGACAAAAGAAGCTTACCAAAGTGTTATGGATGCAATTGAGTTTGGGACGAAGATAGATAGAACAACTGCAGATCAAATTGCAGTAAGTATGAAAGATTGGGCCTTATCTAAAGGAGCAACACATTATACACACTGGTTTCAACCATTAACAGGATCTACGGCAGAAAAACACGATGCATTTTTTGAAACTATTGATGGAGGTGCGATGGAAAAGTTTGGAGGAGGTCAGTTAGTACAACAAGAGCCAGATGCATCGAGTTTTCCTAATGGAGGAATCCGAAATACTTTTGAAGCACGTGGTTATACGGCATGGGATCCAACATCACCAGCATTTATTTATGGTACTACCTTATGCATTCCTACAGTTTTTGTAGCATATACAGGTGAAGCGTTAGATAATAAAGCACCATTATTAAGAGCATTGCAAGCAGTTGATACAGCAGCTACTGCCGTTTGTAAGTATTTTGATAAGAATGTAAGTAAAGTAAATGCAACTTTAGGTTGGGAACAAGAATATTTTTTAATTGATACGGCATTAGCAGCAGCACGTCCTGATATTATGATGACAGGAAGAGCGTTGCTAGGACATGCTCCGGCAAAAGGTCAGCAGCTAGATGATCATTATTTTGGGTCAATACCTACAAGAGTATTGAACTTTATGCGTGATTTAGAACATGAATGTATGTTGTTAGGTGTTCCAGTTAAAACACGTCATAATGAAGTGGCACCAAATCAGTTTGAATTAGCCCCGATTTTTGAAGAAGCCAATTTAGCGGTAGATCATAATTCATTATTAATGGATGTGATGGAAAAAGTATCGCAACGTCATAAGTTTAAAGTGTTATTCCACGAAAAGCCATTTGCAGGAATTAATGGTTCAGGAAAACATAATAACTGGAGTTTATCTACTAATACAGGAGTTAATTTGCTAAGTCCAGGCAAAACCCCGATGAAAAACTTACAGTTTTTAACTTTTTTTGTAAACACGATTAAAGCAGTTCATGATTACGAAGAGTTAATCAGAGCATCAATTGCGAGTGCAAGTAATGATCATCGTTTAGGGGCTAATGAAGCACCTCCTGCTATTATCTCAGTTTTTATCGGAACACAATTATCTGAGGTATTGGATGAATTAGAGAACGTTACCAAAGGAAAATTATCACCAGAAGAAAAAACAGATTTAAAATTAAATATTGTAGGTAAAATTCCTGAGATTTTGTTAGATAATACGGATAGAAACAGGACTTCACCTTTTGCTTTTACAGGAAATAAATTTGAATTACGAGCAGTAGGTTCATGGGCTAACTGTGCAGGTCCAATGACTGTATTGAATACCATCATAGCAAGACAGTTAAATGAGTTTAAAGAAGAGGTTGATAAGTTAATTGATACAAAGAAACTTAAAAAAGATGAAGCAATCTTTAATGTGTTAAGAGAGTATATTAAAGCATCTAAGAATATTCGATTTGAAGGAGATGGTTATGGAGAAGCTTGGGAAAAAGAAGCAAAAATGAGAGGTTTATCAAATAATAAAACAACTCCAGAAGCTTTAAAAGCAAAAATTTCTAAGAAAGCAATTTCTCTTTTCGAAGAAATGGGCGTAATGAATAAGGTAGAGGTAGAAGCTCGCCATGAAATCGAGTTGGAAGAATATTCAAAAAAGATTCAAATTGAAAGTAGAGTATTAGGTGATATCGCTAGAAATCATATTATACCAACGGCCATTCAATACCAAAATACGTTGATAGAAAATGTAAGAGGCTTGAAAGAGATTTTTGGAAATAATTTTGAAAAATATGCCAATGAGCAAATCGATTTAATTCAAAAAATATCGCTTCATATAGCTGAAATTAATTCTAAAGTAGAATTAATGATAGAAGAACGTAAAAAAGCTAATAAGCTAGAAGGGCAGAAAAATGCAGATGCATATTGTAATAAAGTAAAACCTTATTTTGATGAAATTCGTTATCACTGTGATAAGTTAGAGTTAATGGTTGATGATAACCTTTGGCCTTTAACTAAGTATAGAGAGTTATTGTTTACTAGATAATGAATGATAAAATAAGTTTAGAAAGATTAAATTCCACTCACGAGAGTTTTATTCGTCTAGTAAAAGAACTAGACGAATACCTCTCAGGAATTAACGGCGATCAAGATGCTTTTTTTAAGGAATTTAACAGGATAGATAAACTACAGTATGTAGTGGTGTGTTACATAAATAAGGTGGCGGCAGGTTGTGGTGCTTTTAAGCGAATTGATGATAGAACTGTTGAGGTTAAACGTATGTACGTTAAACCAATATACAGAGGAAAAAATATAGCAACCTTGATTTTAAAAGAACTGGAAGAATGGGCAAGAGAAGAGCAGTTTAGCTCTGTTGTTTTAGAAACTAGTAAAACCATGCAGCCAGCGGTACATTTGTATAAGAAAAATGAATATGATGTTATACCGAACTATGGCCCTTATAAAGTTGTAGAATCAAGTATATGCTTTAAAAAAACATTGAACTAAATAGTTTAAGGTAAATAATATGATAGAGGTAGTTAAACTTACTCAAAATCATTGGAAGGAAGTAGCTGAAATTTATAAAGAAGGTATCGCTACAAAAAATGCTACGTTTAGAACAACAGTTCCTAGTTGGGAGGAATGGGGTGTGTCACATCATCAACATTCCCGATTAGTGGCAGTAGAAGAAAATAAAGTGTTGGGTTGGTGTGCTATAGCTCCTGTATCAACAAGATTTGAATATAGAGGAGTAGCAGAAGTAAGTGTTTATGTGAAGTTAGGAGTATTAGGAAAAGGTGTAGGAAGCTTATTGATGGATGCTGTTGTAAAATCTTCAGAAGAGAATGGTATTTGGACGTTATATTCAAGTTTATTTCCCGAAAACGAAGCAAGTGTTAAACTACATGTTAAATATGGCTTTCGAAAGATAGGTTATCGAGAAAAAATAGCAGAATTAGATGGAGTGTGGAGAGATACCGTATTGTATGAAAGACGAAGTAAAAAACAATATTTACTTTGATAGTTTCCTGTTTTTAAAGTAATTTCGCGGCAACAACAACACAACACATGAGTAACGAAGTATCTAAACGCTACGCGCAACGCGGAGTATCGGCATCTAAAGAAGATGTACACAACGCAATCAAGAATATTAATAAAGGATTATTTCCAAAAGCTTTTTGTAAAATAGTTCCAGATTACTTAACCAATGATGATGATTACTGTTTAATCATGCATGCTGATGGTGCAGGAACAAAATCTTCTTTGGCATACATGTACTGGAAAGAAACAGGAGATGTTTCTGTATGGAAAGGTATTGCTCAAGATGCTTTAATCATGAATATTGATGATTTATTATGTGTAGGTGCTACCGATAATATCATGTTATCTTCTACTATCGGGCGTAATAAAAGTAATATTCCAGGAGAAGTTTTGTCAGCAATTATTAACGGAACTGAAGAGTTAATTAATGAGTTGAAAGAATTCGGAGTAACCATTCACTCAACAGGAGGAGAAACTGCCGATGTAGGTGACTTAGTACGTACTATAATTGTTGATTCTACTGTAACTGCTCGTATGAAACGTGCTGATGTAATTGATAATGCAAACATTAAAGAAGGAGATGTAATTGTTGGTTTAGAGTCATTCGGACAAGCAACTTACGAGAAAGAATATAACGGAGGTATGGGAAGTAATGGATTAACGTCTGCACGTCACGATGTGTTTCATAAATACTTAGCAGAGAAATATCCAGAAAGTTTTGATGCTTCAGTACCTTCTGATTTAGTGTATTCAGGAAATGTAAAGCTAACGGATGAAGTGGGAAATTCACCAATTGACGCAGGTAAGTTAGTATTGTCTCCAACAAGAACATATGCACCAATCATCAAAGAAATCTTATCAAAATATTCTTCTGAAGATGTACACGGAATGATTCACTGTTCTGGAGGGGCACAAACAAAAATTTTACACTTTGTAGATAACTTACATATTGTAAAAGATAATATGTTCCCAATTCCACCATTATTCAAATTGATACAAGAACAATCAAAAACCGATTGGAAAGAAATGTATCAAGTTTTCAACTGTGGTCACAGAATGGAATTATATGTATCTCCAGAAGTGGCAGAAGATATCATTGCTATTTCAAAATCATTTAATGTAAACGCACAAGTTGTTGGTAGAGTAGAGGCGTCTGATAAAAAGCAATTAACTATTAAAAGTGAATATGGAACTTTTGAATATTAATTCAACAAGATAAAAGTAATATAGAATTCTCAGAGAAATCTGAGGATTTTTTTATTTCATTTTATCAAAAACAAAATCAATAGAAAACTCATCGTTAGCTACGGAAGCTTTTAGTTGACCATTCTCTTTCCAGTAATAGATAGAAGTAGGGAATTCATTCAGTTTATTTTCCGCAGTAAAAGAAGTATCTGTTTGTTGTGTAAAGGCAAATAAAGTAGGATTTTCATTTACACCAGTTACTTGTAAAAACAACGAATCGTTTTTAGTAATGATGTGTAAGGTCTCTTTAAATACAGTATAGTTTTTTTGTAAGGAAAAACCAATTCCAGAAAAATCATTTTCCCAAAACTCGTAAGTCCTTTTATCAGCTTCGTTATGAACACGTTCCCATTTACCAAACAACCAAGTAGGTTTTGTGATTTTCTTTTCTTGCTGACAAGAAAAAAGTAGTGCACAAGTAAAAAATAAGATTAAAATTCGCATAACAAAAGCCTTAATGAACTAAAGATATGAATAAAATTCGATAAAAAATCGTAAATTCGCACCCCAAGAAAAGATACTATGCTAGATAAATTACAGATAGTTAAACAACGTTATGATGAGGTTTCAGACTTAATCATCCAACCAGATGTTATTTCTGATCAGAAACGTTATGTACAATTAAATAAGGAATATAAAGATTTAGGAAAGGTTGTAAAAAAAGCAAACGAGTACGAAACTTTATTAAACAATATAGAAGAAGCCAAAGAAATTATAGCAGACGGTTCGGATGCAGAAATGGTTGAAATGGCGAAAATGGAAATGGATGAAGCAAAAACTCGTATTCCAGAATTGGAAGAAGAGATTAAGTTTTTACTAATTCCAAAAGATCCAGAAGATTCTAAAAATGCCGTAGTAGAATTACGCGCGGGTACTGGTGGAGATGAAGCGAGTATTTTTGCAGGTGATTTATTTAGAATGTATACCAAGTATTGTGAAAGCAAAGGGTGGAAAGTTTCTACGGTAGATTTTTCTGAAGGTACTAATGGTGGATTTAAAGAAATTCAATTTGAAGTTACTGGAGAAGATGTGTACGGAACGTTAAAGTTTGAAGCGGGTGTGCACCGTGTGCAACGTGTACCACAAACAGAAACTCAAGGGCGTGTACATACATCAGCTGCAACTTGTATGGTATTCCCAGAAGCAGAAGAGTTTGATGTAGAGATTAACCCTAAAGATGTACGTATCGACTTTTTCTGTTCATCAGGACCAGGAGGTCAGTCGGTAAATACTACCTATTCGGCAGTACGTTTAACGCATATTCCTACTGGGTTAGTGGCGCAATGTCAAGATCAAAAGTCGCAGCATAAAAACAAAGAGAAAGCGTTTAAGGTATTACGTTCTCGTTTATACGATATGGAGTTGGCGAAGAAGCAGGAAGCAGATGCTGCAAAACGTGGTTCGATGGTAACTTCAGGAGACCGTTCTGCAAAAATTAGAACGTATAATTATCCTCAAGGACGTGTAACAGACCACAGAATAGGATTGACCTTATACGATTTATCAAACATTGTAAATGGAGATATTCAGAAAATTATAGACGAGTTAATGCTCGCAGAAAATACTTCTAAACTAAAAGAATTAGGAGAAACAATTTAATAAGAAGACGCTACCAAATGGTAGCGTTTTTATTTTATCGAAAAAGAAGCCTCTACAACCCTATAGAGCGGATAAATAAACCTTGATTTTCAGGTGCGTTAATGTTTTATCCCTATTTCAAAAAAAAATCGACAAGCCTTTATATTACCTTTCTTTCAACTAGTTTTTTTATTTAATTTAGTCTTTTGAAAAAGATTAACTATGTTTAGCTCCTACACCATTCGTTATAGTATATTATTTTCTACTTTTTTAATCAACCTTACACTCTTTGCGCAAGAAAAAAGTCAGATTCAACAAAAAAAAATAGACTCGCTTACGGCTATTCTTGATAAACAATCTTTTTCAGATAGTCTGACAGTAATCAGAATGAACACACTTGCTCATCTTTTGGTAAGGGAAATGCAATTAGATTCAGCGATAAGTTATGCTCAAAAAGCAAAAAAAATATCAAAAAAGCTAGGTTTTAAAATCGATGAAGTAAATGCTTACAATATCATTGGGATTGCTAATGTGTACAAAGGCGAGTACCCCGAAGCTCTGGAAAATTATTTCGAAGGCTTAAAAATATCTAAAGAAATTGATGATAAATGGGGGATAGCAAATTTATATAACCACATCGGGATTACTAATATGTATAGAGGGAACTATCCTGAAGCAATAAAAAGTTATTTTGAATGCTTAAAAAGATTTGAAGAACTCGGGCATAAAAAAGGAATTATAAATGCTTACAATAACATTGGGATTGTTTATAAAAATCAAGGTAAGTACCCCGAAGCACTAAAAAATTACTTTGCAGCCTTGAAAATGTATGAAGAAATTGGGAATAAACATGGAATAGGGATGTCTTACAATAACATCGGGAATGTTTATCAACTTCAAGGTAAGTACCCAGAAGCTTTAGAAAATCACTTAAAATCTTTAAAAATAAAAGAAGAACTGGGTATTAAGCAGGAAATAGCAGGTGCCTATAATAACATTGGAGTTATTTATAAAGAGCAAGGTAAGTATTCCGAAGCAATGGAAAATTATTTTAAATTTTTAAAAATAAGTGAAGAAATCGGGGATAAATCGGGAATAGCACGAGCTAATAATAATATTGGGCTTGTAGAATTAGAATTAAGCCGATTGGCTTCAGCCAAAAAACATTTTGAAAAAGCCTTAGCTCTTTCTCAAAAAATAGGAATGAGCAGTCTTGTTAGAGATGTTTATTACAATTTTGCACAAGCTAATAGCGCTCAAGGTGATTACAAAAATGCTTACGAAAATTACAAGCAGTACATCGTATATCGCGACAGCTTAATTAACAAAGAAAACGAAAAGAAAAGCCTGCAAGCATCTCTTGGATACGAATACGAGAAAAAGACTGCAGTTATTCAAGCAGAACTTAAAACCAAAAAACTACAGCGCAACGTAGCGTATGCAGGTTTAGGGGTTATGGTAGTATTAGCCATTTTTAGCGTTTATTTTTTCAGACTGAGAAATAAAAAATTAGCTGTAGAAAAACAAAATCTAGAATTACAACGTAGAGAGGTGGAGACTATTAAGGAAACCGAGCAGTTTAAATCTCGTTTTTTGGCAAATATTTCACATGAGTTTAGAACACCGCTTACTTTAATTAACGGACACCTAGAAGTATTAAAAGAAAACGGGCGGAAAGAAGATTTTTCTCATTTTGATGAAATGGAACAAAACGGAAAAAGGCTTCTTACTTTAATCAATCAGTTGCTTGACCTCTCGAAAATGGAAAGCGGACAATATAAGTTGAAATACAAAAAAGGAAATGTACTGAACGAAGTAAGTATGTTGGTACAATCTTTTCATTCGTATGCAGAACAACACGGAATTTCGCTGATACTGCAACAAACCGAAAGTGCAAAAACTTTGATTGAAACCTCGTTTGTCTACTCACCAGAAGCTTTGGCTGTTGTTATAACTAATTTAATTTCTAATGCCATAAAATATACGCCTTACGGAGGAAGTGTAAAGGCTACTATAGATTATAGAGAAGGCAAGTTATTTGTAAGCATTTCCGATACCGGAAAAGGTATTTCAGCGGAACATTTACCTAAAGTTTTTGATCGCTTTTATCAAGTGGATGAACCAGGACAACGTGCTTATGCTGGTTCAGGTATCGGACTAGCTTTGGTTAAAGAGTTAGTAATGCTACATGGAGGTGATGTTATGGTAGAATCTCCTTCCGAAAGAGGTTGTGTTTTTACTTTTTGGCTAGAAATTTCAGAAGCTGAAGATGTCGAAAGTACATCATCAATCGCTCAAAATGTTGTGTTTCCAGTTAAAGAAGAAAGCTATATTACTAATGATGAAGAAGGAGGTACAGAGCTTCCTTTGGTGCTTGTTGTGGAAGATCAATCTGAATTAAGGAGCTTCATAGTTCAAAATCTAGGAGATGAATACTGTTATTTAGAAGCGTCAAATGGTAAAGACGGAATTAGGTTAGCACAAGAATTATTACCCGATTTGATTATCAGTGATGTTATGATGCCTGACACAGATGGTTTTGAATTGTGTGAAACACTAAAAAGTAATGTGGTTACTTCTCATATTCCAATTATGTTATTGACTGCAAAAGCAGAACAAAAAGATAAACTTATTGGCTTGGAAACAGGAGCTGACGATTATTTGACTAAACCTTTTTCACTGAACGAGCTAAAGCTCCGTGTAAGAAATATTTTGAGTTTTAAAGAATTGCTCCGTAAAAAATTTGAAGGAAATACTATTCCTACGGCAGAAGAAACTTCAGAATTGAATAGCAGAGATAGAAAATTTGTAGATGATATAACACAATCAGTAGAAAAAAATATTTCCAATTTACAGTTTGGGGTAAATGTTTTGGCAGAAGACGTATTTCTGTCAGTAAGTCAGCTTACTCGAAAGCTTAAAACTATCACAGGAAAAACTCCTGCCGACTTCATCCGTAATATTCGTTTAGAAAAGGCTGTTGAACTATTGAAAAACGGTGAGAGTGTAGCAGATGTTACTTGGGAAGTCGGGTTTAAAGATTCAGTTTATTTTAGTAAGGTTTTCAAAAAACATTTTGGCTTTTCGCCTTCTTCGGTAAAAAGATAAAACACATCATTTAGCGTATTAATTTTACAAAATTTTAGACCTGATAAGTTTTTAAACTTATCAGGTCTGTTTTTTCTATGTGTCTGGTATTTATTGTTTTATGGTTTTTTTTAATTGAAGAATGCGTAAAAAACACCAAGTTTTTGCATGATTTTTACCAAAGGGAAATAATGAAACACCTGTACATTTGAACCTATAAATTCAAACAAAAAACATTTGTATTTATTCATGTATAATTTAACAAAATTCAATTCTTAAAAAATGTTTAACAAACTAATTATTAAAAAAATGATGAAAACAAAAGTACTTCTAAGATTAACAATACTGATTTTAGCAACGACTATGTTAGGTTCTTGTGGTAGTGTGACACCATATCAAACTGGAATTAATTCTCAAACTCAACGAGTAGATTCAAAGTTAAAAAGAAGTGATTATAGTTTGATTGAGAAACCATTTACAGGAACTGTGGTGAACAAGAAAAGGTTTAAAAAATACACAGTAGATCAATTAAAAGAGGCTGCTTTTATGGAAGCAGAAAAGGCAGCTATAAAAAGTGGAGCAGATGGTGTGTTGAATCCTGTATTTATGGTTGATCAAAAACGTAAAAGGTTTTTTGTTACAGCTCGTGTAAAAGGTTATAAATTGAAGAGCGATGATGAATATCTTGATATGGAGAACAACTTAAAGCATAATCCAAATAAAAAGTAATCTTTTACTTATTAAACTTAAAAGAGCTAAAATAACAAATGAGATTTTAGCTCTTTTTTCAAATTAATTATGATGAAATAGAAGTGCTTAGTCTTACTGTTTTCTTTGCTATTTATTTTTTACTAAAGTTAAAAAGGAAAACTTAAAGATCGAAAATTAGATTAAGCTGAATCAATTAAATTTATAAAAATGACAAAAATTAAAATTATAATGCTAGCAATGCTAGTAATAGTCTTTACCGTTAGTTCATGCAGTAATAGTGATGACTCTTGTATTGAGTCTGTTTGGTATGAGGATAGTGACAAAGATGGCTTTGGGAACTCTGAAGTAACTCAATTATCATGTACTCAGCCAGAAAACTTCGTTTCTAATTCAGATGATATTGATGATACAAATGCCACTCTAAATCCTAATACCGTTTGGCAAGGGAGTAAAATTACTTTTACAAAAGCAGATAATGCTGACTGGACACAAGAAGCAAACCAAGATAGGATAACTGACAATGTTTGGATTACTAGAGCAGATTATCATGGTATTTTTAATATTGCGGTAGAAGATTATTATACTAGGGCTTTAAACCCTCCATCAGATACTCAATGGGCAATTGGAACAACAGCAGATATTGGGAGCTTAACTTTTCAATACTGGGAAGACATGAAAAATAGTTACCCGTACCCGGATAGTATAGTGAATCAAGATTTGGTTGTTCATTTAATAACTGATAATATTTACATAGATATTAAATTTACAGCTTGGTCTATATATGATAATGGAGGAGGGTTCAGTTATGAACGATCTACAAAGAATTAACTTTTACTGAGAAGATGTGAATTCAATGGCTACAAATAGCTAAGTTTTGTGGTCATTGTTTTTATAAATTAATAACTAAACTGAAACTTAGACTAAACCGTTTAACAGACTAATTATGATGAAATACAAGTATTTAATCTTACTATTTTTTCTTTGCATTTTATCTTTTACAAAGGGACATGCACAAAATCTTAAGCTCGAAAATCTGATTAAGCTGAACCAGTTAAATTTGGAAGAATTTCAAGAATATATGTATGGAAATCAATTCTCTTTTCTTCACGCTAAAACAAATAGCAAAACAGACACCATTTCGTTTGTTAATAAAAAGGATATTATAGCAGGATTTATTGTGTCCAAAAAAACGAATACGGTATTCGTAGAAAACATAAAAGAAGATTATTTTAAGGAATTAAATAGTGATTTGAAATACCCTGACTTTATTTTGGTTGAGACCAAGATAAAAACAGAAAATATATTAGAGAAAATATATGTCAATAAAAAAACAGAAAATATTATTCAGGTGTCTGTGATTTCAAATAACAAAAAATCAAATCAGATTGAGAATTTGTACAAACTTACAGTAGTTAAACCTACTACATATGTTTACAGAAAATTTTTATCAAAAGTTAAAAAATAATTTGTAAAAATTAAGTTACAGGGGGATGACTATACAGCTTGTTTTGGTTTTAATATCATTCATGATAAGTTAGTTATAGTTAATTTAAGTGTTTTCTGTTTCACCACAAAAAACTATTCGATTCTCGAACCTTACATAAACTTTTACCCTTTAAGTAAAGCTTTTTTGTATAAGGGGGTGACTTATTTAAATATAAACAAATGTATTGGATAGGGTACTAAGTAATAGTAATCAGAAATAATAACGCCTTTTTTATCAAAATAGAATTAGAACTCGGAATTCTTGTAGAGCCGATAAAGAAACCCTACCTTTGTAGTGTATTAATGTTCTATTCCTTTTTCAGGAGAAAATCTACGAGTCTTTGTACTATCTATCTGTTTTTACTTCAGTTTTTTAGTCTTCAGTTGCTTTATAAAGCATTTTCAATAGAATTTTTAATCTAAAATAGTATCGTATAAAATCACAGGCTGCATTGTGTAGTGCTGTGAGATAATTTGTATGATTTAAAATTAAAATGTCTAATAATTAAAATCACATCATATGTTAAGAATAGTTGTAAAAGAAGGTGAAAATATTGACAGAGCCTTAAAACGTTACAAGCGTAAGTTTAGAGATGTAAAAGTTTTACAAGAGTTGAGAGAGAGAAAACAATACACTAAACCTTCTGTAACTAAAAGAGCTCAAGTGCAAAAAGCAGCTTATAAAGAGCAATTGTTTAAAGAAGAATAGTTTTAAAACTATATAAAATAGAATAAGCGCAACCAAATTGGTTGCGTTTTTTGTTGTAGGAGTGCCATATAGTAAGCTATTCTATAAATAAAAAGATATTTTCCTTAGGGTTAATTTAGTGTCCTATTTTAAGAAGTAAGTTCTTTAGTTATTTGTCTTTTATGAATTTTAAAAATATTTAACATGAAGATTATTATTTCAAAGCTATCAGTTGAAAATACAGATTTAAGGGATTATTACTTGATAAATGATGTTTCAATAGGATTAGAATTAGCACTAAAGCAAAAAAACATAATTGAAAATAAAGAAGTGTTTAATAAGTTAGAGGCTTTAAGTAAAGAAGCAAAAAAGTTGCCTATTTCTTTATGGAAAGAATTAGATTTTAATAATCAAATTAAAGCACGTAATATTGGGCTTGAAGCGTTAGAGATTATTAACGAAATGACAGAGTGAAAACTTTTTTCAGAAAAAAGAAAGTTAGTTGCAATCTAATAGAATATAAAAACCGCAACCAAATTGGTTGCGGTTTTTATTATTTTTAATAATAATTTAAATTATTCTACAATAGATAATTCGTCTACAATACGTTTAGCACCAGCATATTTGTCGATTAACCAAAGTACATATCTAATATCTACGTTGATAGTACGTTGTAAGTTAGAATCGAAAATAACATCACCAGCCATTGCCTCAATGTTACCATCAAATGCTAAACCGATTAATTCACCTTTTCCGTTTAAAACTGGTGAACCAGAGTTTCCTCCTGTAATATCATTATCAGACAAGAAGTTAACAGGTAATTCACCTTTACTGTTGGCATATCTACCATAATCTTTTTTCTCATAGATGTCTAACATATCTTTAGATAAATCAAACTCGCTATCGTTTGGCTTGTATTTTTTTACCATTCCTTTTAACGTTGTGTAGTTGTTAATACTAGCATCGTTACTAGGGTCTTTAGGTAAAGCTCTTACTTTTCCGTAAGTTAAACGTAAAGTAGAGTTAGCGTCTGGATATTTAATATTACTTAAACCAGACTTACGTAAACCATCTACTAATAATCTAAATGACTTTTGGTAATCGTTTAATGGTTGTACTAAGTTTTCAGGTTGCTCTCTATATTTACCTAATAATTGAGAAGATAAGATATATAATGGGTCGTTAGCTAACAATTCTTTAGTTGGGTATTTTAAGAAAGCTGTTGCACGTTCTTTAGATGTGAAAATACTTAATTCGAAAATAGAATTTACATAATCATTAATGTCTCCATCTTTAGCGATTTCAGCTACAATCTCTGGTAATTCGTAATTTGCTTTAGCTGCATATAATTTAAGTTGCTCAGCTAAAATTTCTTTTTCTAAAGGTAAATGGTAGTTTGTGTAACTACTTTCTATAAAAGCATTCAATCTAGGCATTAAATTCTTACGAGCAGCTTCGTTAGCATTAATATAAGATTCTAATCCTTTACCAATTTGATATGGTAAAACAGCGAATTTACTAGAACGTAATAATAACATTAAGTAGTTGTCGTGTTTTGCCTTGTTGTTAGTTAAGCTATAGTAATTGTTAATGTTAGTAACAACATTTCCGTAAGTAGCTTTGTTATACTTTTTGTTAGCCCATTTGTCAAATTTCTTTTCAACTTTACGTTTAGTTTCGGCAGTTTTATGAGCTGTTAAAGCGTCAATCATACCTTGTCTGTTTTTCCAATAGTTGGCAATTCTAGCATATTGAGAAGCATACATTAAGTTGATAGAAGCATCTTCATCCATATATTTCTTCATGACATCCATACTAAGTTTAGATCCTTCTACCCAAGCAGGATATGCGTAGTTTACGTTTTGCTCGATTCCTTCTGCTGGCATCCAACGGTTTGTTCTACCAGGATATCCTAAAATCATTGCAAAATCATTTTCTTTTACCCCTTTAATATTTACAGGTAAGTGGTATTTTGCTTTTAATGGTACGTTGTTTTCAGAATACTCTGCAGGATTTCCTTTAGCATCGGCATACACTCTAAATAAAGAAAAATCTCCTGTGTGACGAGGCCACTCCCAGTTGTCTGTATCTCCACCATATTTACCAACTTTATCAGAAGGCGTACCTACTAATCGTACATCTTTATAATCTTCGTATACAAAATAGTAGTACTCATTACCTTGGAAAAAAGAACGTACAGAAACTGTGTATTTACCACCTTCGTTGTTTTCTTTTTCGATTTTAGCAATTTCTTTGTTAATAGTAGCTTCACGTTCTTTTTCTGTCATAGAATCGTTTACTTTAGATAAGATACGTTCTGAAACATCATCCATTCTAACAAAGAACCTTACAAAAAGACTTTCTGGTTTAAGTTCGTCTTTTAGTGTTTTAGCCCAATAGCCATTTTTAAGGTGATTTTGTTCTTCTGAAGATAATTCTGCAATAGCATCATAACCACAGTGGTGGTTTGTAAGTACTAAACCGTTATCTGAAATAATACTAGCAGTACAACCACCGTTAAATTGAACGATAGCATCTTTAAGGCTTTGGTTGTTAATGCTGTAAATTTCCTCAGCTGTTAACTGAAGTCCCATTTTTTGCATATCACGTTCGTTTAAACGTTTAATATGCATTAAAAACCACATTCCTTCATTGGCAAATAATGAAGCAGGAAGTAAGATTAAAAAAGCAATTAAAAAAAGGCTTGTTTTTTTCATAATATAATTTGAATAATAAAAAATTAGGTTGATTTTTTAATTAGAAAATTGTCTTTAAAAACTGAATAAGGTTAAGGTACCTGTTTCAGAACTTCACTAATTAAACAATCAGTTTGTAAAAATACTTAATAATTCATTTAAGGTAAGAAGAGGAAACGTTAAAAAAATGGAAGAAAGCATATGTTGAATTAAAATAGTTTTAACTGTATTGATAGTGAAGAAATGGGTTATTATGGTTTAAAAATAAAAAACCCTTACAAACACTGGGCTTATAAGGGTTAAAAGTGGAGACGCCGAGAATAGACCTTTTTTTACCTTAGTATATCTCATCCCTTGCTGTATCTACTGAAAACGTTGGGTTTGTTAAATTTTTATAATTATTTTTATGGTGGTTTATATAGAGAATATTACCTTTATTGACACCTAAATTGACACCCATTAGCTATGACATGTACATTTAACCTTAAGGATAAAAATAAAGATGGACTAACCTTAATTTATCTAAAAGCCTATTTTAAAAAAGAGGGAAAAAGGTTTGTTTATTCAACAGGAGAATCTATTCATCCCAAGGAATGGGATTTTAAAAATAGATTACCTAATAATTTAACAGGAAGAACTTCGCAAGCAGATAGTCATAGGACTATAAAAAGACAGTTAGACAGATATTCTAATTTGTTTTTGCTCATTACGGAAACTTATAAGAATACAAATCAAGAGTTAACAGTAGAGAAAATTAGGCAAGAATTTGATAAAGAATTTAAAAGAGTTACTGCTGGGAAAAATAAATTTTATGAAGCTTATGACGAGTTTATGGCTTTTAAGCAAAAAAATCAAGAATGGTCTAACGCAACGGTTAAAAGATATAAGAACATAAAAAAACTACTAGAAGATTTTGAAAAAGTAAAAAAGTACAAAATTACATTTGATACTATTAACCAAAAATTTTATACTGAGTTTACCGATTTTTGTATGGTAAATCGAGGGCATATAAATAATACGTTTACTAGAAATGTAGGATTGGTTAAAACTTTTCTTTTTTGGGCTTTGAAAAACGGTCATACCTATAAAGCAGATTTTATAAACTTTAAGAAAAAACCTAAAGTTATTACAAATCAGATAGCTCTTAGAAAAGAAGATTTAGAAACTTTATTAAAATCAAAAATGCCTTCTAAGAAATTAGAACGAGTGAAGGATGTTTTTATCTTTTCATGTGTTACAGGTATGAGGTTTGGTGAATTAAAGTTTGTTTCTAAAAATATTATAGACGGGAAAACATTATTACTTAAAGAAGAAAAAGGGTCAGGTAAAAAGAGTAGAGAAATTCCTTTAAGTGGTATAGCTTTACACGTTTTAGAAAAATATGATTATACTTTGCCTATGATTGCTAATCAGAAGTATAATGATTATATAAAAGATGTTTTTGCAGAAGCGGGTTATACTCATGATGTTGTAAAAACCTCTACTAGAGGTAAAGAAGTAATACGAGAAACAATACCTTTTAACAAAAGAATAAGTTCTCACACAGCTAGAAGAACATTTATTACCATGATGAAAAGAAATGGAAAAAGTGATAAACTTATTGCTGAAATATCAGGTCATAATGATATGAAAACACTAAATCAATATTACCAAGTATCAAATGAAGATGTAAAAGATGCTGTAAATGAAACTTTTGATATAGAATTTTAAAAAATAGCTTAATAATGAATTACGGAGAAAAATTTGTTGACTCATTTAATGAAAAATTTGAAGAGATATGTATTCATGCTAAAGAAAAGTTTGAAAGTTGTTATGATACAAACTACTCATTTAGAAAAGTAGAATTAATGATTGTTAATTCTCTAGGGGATGAAAAAAGCAAAATAGAAAAATCAATAGACCTTAATCAAGAAGTATTTGATAAATGTCATAATCATCTAAATTGGTTTACTGCAAATTATACTTCTGATGTTTCAGTTTCTTTGATTAATGATGAAGTAAGAGAGGAGTTTTTAAGGCAAATAAAAAAAGAAAGCGAATCGGTTAATTACTCTAAGTTTATAGACTTATTTTCAAAATGGGAAGCTATTCGTCGTTATACCATTTTTGTAAAAGAAAATAATAGTGAATTAGCTAAAAAATTTAAGTCAAAAAAGATTGGAGATTTTTTAAGTGTTGTAAAGACAAAAAGAGAATTACATAGCCTACAAAGCCTTAAAAAAACAAAAAAAGAAATTGAAAGATCAAATTATGATTTAACAGAGAATGAGAAATTGATTCTTTTACATGTTTTAATGCATCGATTCGTTAAAGAAGATTATAAGAAGCCAAGTCCAGTATATTTTAGAGTTTTGTCTTTAACCTCAGGGGTTTTGAATGAAGACGATTTTAATAGAGCAACAACAGGTAATAAGAAGTATGATTATTTCTTAAGTGGGAAAAACGTTTCTAAAAAATCTGATTATGACAAAAATAAGATGATTGATGAAATAATAAGAAAAATTGAAGACATAAATAATATAAGTAGCTTTATATCATGTCTTAAAATGTATAAAATTAAAAAATAACACCGTTAAATTTGCGCTATAATTCTGTGTTTTAATGGGTTTAAAGTGTTGGTTTTTTGAGTTTTACATATTTTTTTAAGGGTGCTAAACTTCCATTAAACTGATGTTCTTTATAACTTAATCTACAATCTTTGCAGTAATAAAACATAAATATTCAATCCATGGATATTAGTAATTACTGAATATGATGTGTTTTTAAATATTAATTAAAATAAAAAAAGCATATTATGAAAAGTAGTATAATAGTAACAACACCAGAAGAACTTATAGGTATAATTGATACAGCAGTATCATCAAGAATTAACCCACTAGAAGAGTTAATCAACAGTAAGTTAAATCCTAAAAAAGAAAATGTAACAGTTAAAGAAGCAGCAAAAAGGTTAAATGTTACAGAGCTTACAATAAGAAACTATATTAAAAAGGGTGTGATTGATGCTTCAAAAATTGGAAGAAGAATTGTTATAAACCTTGAAGCTTTGGAGAATACATTAAAGGAGGTTAAATCTTTAAAATATCGTAGATAGTATGGAAGATTTAAACACACAAAGCGAAGTTTTTAAAAACAACTTGATTTTTATTGCGGATAACCTCCAATCTGAAATGTATAAATTAAAAATTAATAGAGCGACTGATTTTCTTTTAAACAAACATTTAGATTTTTATACCAATGAGCTGGATAGGATTAAAGAATTAACAACTAATAATCCAAGGTTTAAATGGCAACTTTTAGAGCAAGAAATTGATTCTAATTTTAAAAAAGATAAGTCATTAACAGGAGCAACTATTTTTTTTGATTGGAAACATAACGTGAGTCCTAATAGGTTAGTAGTAAACTTTAAATTATAGGTAGTTATGGATTACGTTAGAATTGGTACAGATTATTACAAGATTTGTAGTGTGCCGCTTTATAGTGGAGACGCAACTAGAACATTGCTTAAATGGTCTAAAGGAGAAATAATTACTGATAAAGGTAAAGATTTTTTAAAATCAATCAAGAAGTATGATGGCTTTATTACTATACCAGATCATCAGAACTATAAGCAAGAAATAAATTCTTTTTACAATCAATATGAAAAGTTAGAACATAAATTGGTTGAAGGTAAGTTTGATAAAACAAAGGAGTTTTTGAAACATATTTTTGGAGAACAATATGAGTTAGGTTTAGATTACCTTACAATATTATGGCAAATTCCAACGCAAATTTTACCTATACTATGTTTGGTTAGTAATTCTCGGAACACAGGAAAAACTTCTTTCTTAAAATGGTTGAAACTTATATTTCAAGGAAATATGACTATTAATAAAAATGAGGATTTTAGAAGTCGATTTAATAGCGACTGGGCATCTAAATTAATTATTTCGGTCGATGAAGTTCTTTTAGATAGAAGAGAAGATAGTGAACGAATTAAAAACCTTTCTACTGCGGGTACATATAAAATTGAATCTAAAGGAAAAGACAAAGTAGAAACTAATTTCTTTGGTAAGTTTATATTGTGTTCTAATAATGAAGAAAATTTTATTCAAATAGATGAAAACGAAATTCGTTATTGGGTAATTAAAGTAAACTCTTTTCAAGTTGAAGATGTAGATATGTTGGAGAAGTTAAAAAGTGAAATTCCGTATTTTCTATACTTTTTAAATAGTAGAAAAATAGTTTCTGAAAGAATGACTCGAATGTGGTTTACAAAACAGCAGATTTATACACCTGCGTTAGATAAACTTGTAAAAGGAAACAAAACATATTTAAGTCAAGAAATCAAAGAAATTATAACAGATGACTTCATTGCGTTTGAAGTTGATGTTTTGTGTTACACCGCAAAAGATTTAGTTGAAAAGTTAAGTAAAGGATTAAGAACCACTAACTTTAAAGTTTCAAAAACTTTGAAAGACGATTATAAATTAAAATCTTTTAATGGATGTTATAGAAAATACTATTTCTCCCTTAGCACTTCACAAAAAACAATTGTCGATTATGAAACAGAAAGAGGAAGGTACTATGAATTTTTGAAAAGTGATTTCATAGATAGCTCGTTGACTGTTGACAAAGCAACCCATTCGTGAGTAAAATAGCAACATTCAGAGGGTAACAAGAGTTCAACAGTTAGTCAACACAAAATGTAAAAAGCGCATGTTGACTAACTGTTGATTTTTTGTTGAGCTTATAAGCCCTTATTTTACGGTGGTTTGTTGCAGTTGTTCAACGCAACAACGAAAATTTAACTGTTTGTTTCTTTTTTTTTAAGTGTATTGTTGCGTTTTGCGTTATTTATGCAAAAACCAACTATCAAATTCATTGTTGGTTTCTTTGTGCCGTATTGTAAGCTTTTAGTTATACTTCTTTGCTAATTGCGTTTTGCTCTTTCAAAGAAAATTAAGGGTTTTATTCTGTGTAAGAAAGCAATGCTACATCAGGATTACTAAATATTAATAATAATTGCATATTATTTTTTTTAAAGTAATTTTATAGCTAATAAAAAAAATAGCTATTAATGGCATTATATCAACCGTCAGTACTTAAACACTATTTAAAATTACAAGATAGTGATGCACTAAATAAAGCCTATAAAAAATATACAAAGTACTTTCTTAATCCTACTATTCAAGATAATATACGTAGTTCTAAAGAAGAAGAATATCAAGGTATTTTTTTAACTGAATTATTCGTAAATGTATTAGACTATACATTAAAGCCTAATGCAAATTATAATTTGGTTGCAGAGTATAAAAACCAAAACAATGCACGTAAAGCAGATGGAGCTATTTTAAGCAATGAAACTGCAATTGGGGTTATAGAACTAAAAGGTACAAATACAAAAGATTTAGAAAGTATTCGTAAACAAGCTTTTGATTATAAAACCAATCAAAAAGGATGTGTTTATGTAATAACTTCAAACTTTGAAAAATTACGTTTTTATATAAATGACGCAACCGAGTTTGAAGAGTTTAACTTGTTTGCACTAACGCAAGACCAATTTGCGTTGTTGTATTTATGCTTGCAAAAAGATAATATTCTTAATAACGTGCCACTAGCAATAAAAGAAGCATCGGTAGTTGAAGAAGAAAAAATTACCAAACAATTTTACAAAGACTACTCACTATTTAAACGAGAGTTATATAGAGATTTAGTAAAACGTAATGCAAGGCAATTAAAAAACGAAGCGCAATTGCGTATAACTGCAACGCAAACGCAAGAAGCAACAGAGGAAGAGCAAAAAGAATTACTACGTTTAGAGAAAAATGTAAAACTTACGTTGTTTAAGAAGTCGCAAAAATTAATAGATAGGTATTTATTTATCTTTTTTGCGGAAGATCGTGCGTTATTACCTCCTAATAGTACACAGCAAATCCTAGACAAGTGGAAAAATGATGTAGATTTTGGAGATGAAAGACCGTTGTATGATTTATTTAAGCAATATTTTAATTTTTTAGACCAAGGTAGGGCAGGAACTAAAAGTAGAGCAGAAATATATGCCTATAATGGAGGGTTGTTTAAACCTGACACAATACTTGATGCACTTGAAATAGATAATGAACTGCTATACAAACACACCAGTAAATTAGCAGCTTATGATTTCGAGAGTCAAGTAGATGTAAACATACTAGGTCATATTTTTGAAAACTCATTAAACGAAATAGAAAGTGTTAATGCAGAAATTGAAGGTGGAGAATTTGATAAACAAAAATCTAAACGTAAAAAAGATGGTGTTTTTTACACACCTAAATACATAACAAAATACATAGTAGAAAATACAGTTGGTAAACTGTGTGAAGAAAAGAAAACCGAATTAGGCTTTAAAGAAGAAGAATATTTTAAAGGACGCAAAAAGCGACAAAAAGCAACGATTGAAAAGTTAGTTGGTATTTTAGATGCCTACCGTGATTGGTTATTGCAACTCACTATTTGCGACCCCGCTTGCGGTTCGGGTGCGTTTTTAAACCAAGCTTTAAACTTTTTAATTGCTGAGCATAATTATATAGATGAGCTTAAAACAAAAGTGTTAGGTGGTGGTTTCCAGTTTCCTGATATTGAAAATACCATTTTAGAAAACAATATTTACGGGGTTGATTTGAATGAAGAATCTGTAGAAATTGCGAAATTATCCTTATGGTTGCGTACCGCACAACCACGACGCAAATTAAACGATTTAAGTAGCAACATTAAATGCGGTAACAGTTTAATAGATAGTAAAACTGTTGCGGGCGACAAAGCTTTTAATTGGCAAGAGCAGTTTCCGCAAGTGTTTGCAAAAGGAGGTTTTGATGTCATTATTGGAAATCCGCCTTATGTTAACCTTGAAAGAATGAAAGAAGTGTCTATAGCTCTTCAAAAGCAAGGTTATTTAACATATAATAAAAGAGGCGACTTATATATTTTGTTTGTTGAAAAAGCATTTAGTTTAGTAAAAGAAAATGGTTATTGTTCTTATATTATGCCAAATAAATGGCTTCAAGCTGGTTATGGAGAAAATTTAAGAGCATTTTTTTTAACTAAAGAATTACAGCAATTAATTGATTTTGGAGATATTCAAATTTTTGACGGAGCAACAACGTATCCATGCATTTTTATTGCAAAAAATAATGAGCCAAAGAAAAAAATTAATGTATCAGTTTTAAAATCCACAAATGCATTTGACTTTGAAACAATTGTGAATAGTAGTAATGAATCTTTTGAAATTACAGACTTTAGCAAAGAGACATGGGTTATATCTTCTAAATTAGAAAAGAGTCTTTTAAATCGTTTAACCAAAAATAAATCTTTAGAAGAGTTTGTTAATGGAGAAGCTAACTACGGTATCAAATTTGGTTTAACAGAAGCATTTTTAATTGATAGTAAAAAAAGACAAGAGCTAATAAATCAAGATATAAACTCAGAAAAAATAATTGGCTCTATTTTAAGAGGAAGGGACTTAACAAGGTATGGTAAACCTATAAAAGATAGCCTAGATTCTATAATTTTAGCAGGTTTTGGTACTTATAAATTCATTGAAAAAGATTATCCAGCAATTTATAATCATTTATTAAAATATGAAGATAAGTTAAAAAAAAGAGGTCAATGTAATGGAAGTAAAATGTCAGATGAAAAACCTTTTTTAGGACAACATCATTGGCTTGAGTTAGACAATAATCCATCGGAAGCATATTTGTCTTTATATAAGAAACCAAAAATAATGTACCAAGCATTTCAAGTAAAACCTTGTTTTATTTTTGATGAGCAAGAATTGTATTGTAATAATTCTATGTGGATAATACCAACAGATAACAAAGCTTTGTTAGGTGTATTAAATTCTAAAATGGGTTGGTTTTTAATTACCAAATATTGTACTCAAATTCAAAATGGTTGTCAATTAATTTGGAAATATTTTGGTAAAATTCCTGTTCCTGAACTAAATAATTCTGATTTAGATTTAAAGGTTGATGAAATGCTTTTATTAAACGAAAATTTTCAAATTATTAATAACAAATTTCAAAAATACCTTCAACAAACTTTCCAGCTAGAAAAACTACCTAAAAAACTTCAAAACTGGCACGAGTTAGAATTTGGAGACTTTATAAAAGAGCTTAACAAAGCAATAAAAGCAAATAACAAACAACGTGTTAAAGATGGTTTAGAAGAAGTGCCAACGCTAACCAAAAAAGACGAGTTTGAGTGGTTAGACCTATTTGAAGAGAACAAACAAAAAGCACAAGCCTTACAAAACCAAATAACGCAAACCGACGCAGCAATTGATGCTATGGTGTATGAGTTGTACGGTTTAACTGAAGAAGAAATAAAAATTGTAGAGAATAGTTAATGTTAGTGATAAAAAGAGTATAAAAATGTCAACAAGTTTATATGCAATATCAAACATAACATTATCTAAAAAGGTAAACGTTGAGTTTTTAAATGCCAAAATTCAAGAGCTTAAAGCGTTAAATTGGAAGTTTATAAATAGCCTTTTTATTAATGAAAACGGAGAAGAAACAAGTATACAAAATAATGAAGACTGGCATTATGAGGTAATTAATGAAGATGGTTTTTTAGAAGTAGATTTTACAGGAAGTTTTTGTTTTACTATTACACTAATGCCTAATATAGCTTTTGTAAGTACAATTTACAAGTATCGTATGCTATATGAGTTAAATGAGCATCAAGATATTTTAGAAAATTTCAGAGTAAACTTATATAATTTAATCACAATTTTTGGTGGTACTGAAGTAATTTTTTTAGCAGATAATGCAACTAATAAGCTAAATAATTATTTAGAGTTAATGGCTTGGGAAAATGTGCCTTACAACGATATAAAAAATAAAATGATTAATGAGTTTGGGCAGCCTATTATAGATTACAGTTTGTTGGATTATAGTAAATTATCGTATAGTAACATTAACGAATTTGTATTAGATGATTTAAGCAATGTTTTACCTATAACGTTGTTTAAAGTTGGTACAGAAGGCGGAGCAATATCAATTTATAAATCTAAGAAGGAAAATACCAATAGCTTTTATTATTTCTTTAAAGTTAATGAAGGCATTTATGAATCAGATAGTGGAGGTATAGGATTACCTAGAATAGAATATGAAGAATTTGATACCTTTACATCAGCATATAAAAAATGTAAGGAAAAATACAATTATTTACTACAATTATACCCTGTTTATGTTGATAGGGAAATTCATGAGTTTATTAAAACAGAATTAGAAAAAGAAAGTTTAAGCAGTAGTAGTTTAGACAATTGGGAAAGAAAATTAAAAAATTGACTTAGATTATTTTGAAGAATAATTAAGGTGTGAGGTTAAATATTTTTTGACACCTAAATTGACACCTTAAAAACAAAAACCCTGTAAAATTAGTATTTACAGGGTTTATTTGTGGAGACGCCGAGAATCGAACTCGGGTCCAAACAAGCAGCTCAAAGGCTTTCTACATACTTAGTTTTTGTTTAATTTTAGATTAAAACCTGACCAAAAACAGCCCATTTTTAACTTAGCTTCTTAAATTTCGAAAACCTATCGAAGCACTAAGTTTTCTATGTTTACTTTTACGATGCCCAAAAATGAAACGCCGTAAACCAAGGCTTTTCGTGGACATTTAGCTTGCGCACCTAGTGCGCCGAGGCTCTATCTTACTATAAATTCAGATTAAGCAGCTAAAGCGTAGTTATCTTCGCCGTTTAAATGTTTGAAATAAGTTTAACGAGTTATCATTTCACTCCTCGGTATGCTTACATTTTCACTCGTCTTGCTGTCAAAACCAGTCGTCCCCAATATGTCAAAGATATGTCAAAAACCATTCCTTTCTATATAAAATAACAGAATGTCAGGTTTTATGATTTAATTTGTATTTATAAAATACAGATAGGTGGCAAATATAAAAAAATACTATTTGTACAATCACTTTAAAACAAGTATTTTCGCTACTATTGTTATATATATAACATTATATGTAAAGTTGTTTAATTTTAATACAAGTAAAGAATGAAATTCGGAATTATAAAAGAGCGTAAAAATCCACCAGATAGAAGAGTTGTATTTTCACCTGAAAAGTTGCAAGAATTTAAAAAGCAGTTTCCTCAAGCGGAAATAGTGGTAGAAAGTTCTAATATTCGAGTTTTTTCTGATAAAGCCTATAAAAATGCTGGGTTCGAAGTAACCAATGACGTTTCAGATTGTGATGTGTTATTAGGTGTAAAAGAAGTTCCTGTTGACGAATTAATTCCAAATAAAAAATACTTTTTCTTTAGTCATACTATCAAAAAACAGCCATACAACCGTAAGTTGTTAAAAGCGATGCTAGAAAAAAATATTGAAATGTTTGATCATGAAACCATTGTGCAAGAAAACGGAGCACGATTAATTGGTTTTGGTCGTTATGCAGGTTTAGTAGGTGCATATAATGGTTTCAGGGCTTTGGGCTTACGTGAAGGTTTATTCAATTTACCTAAAGTAGAAACCTTAGCCGATTTAGATGCGGTAAAAGCTGAATTAGATAAAATTAGTTTACCTAACATAAAAATATTGCTAACAGGAACAGGAAAAGTAGCTAAGGGGGCTCAAGAAATATTAGACCATCTAAAAATTAAACAAGTAAGTGATGCTTTGTATTTAACAAGTGAGTTTACTGAGCCAGTATATTGTATAGCTGATGTAATGGAATATGCAAAACGTAAAGATGGTAAAGTAGGAGATAAGTTTGAGTTTTATAAAGATCCAACTGGTTACGAAAGTAATTTTATGTCGTATGCTAAACAAACTGATTTCTTTATAGCTGGTCATTTTTATGGAGATGGAGCTCCGTATTTATTTACACGTGAAGATGCTAAACATCCTGAGTTTAGAATAAAGTATGTAGCTGATATTTCATGTGATATTGACGGACCTGTAGCATCAACATTAAGAGCTTCTACAATAGCTGATCCTATTTATGGTTACAATCCAGAAACGGAATCAGAAATTGATTATAAAGATGAAAAAGCCATCACGGTAATGGCTGTAGATAATTTACCTTGTGAGTTACCTAAAGATGCTAGTGAAGGTTTTGGAGAAATGTTTTTAGAGCATGTAATTCCTGCATTTTATAACAATGATAAAGATGGAATTTTAGCTCGATCAAAAATGACAACAAATACTGGTAAATTAACTGAACGTTATGCATATTTGCAGGATTACGTAGACGGAAAAGAATAACACAATTTAACTTCCGCTTCGGCGGGATTTTTTATTTAAATATGATACCAGACAAGCAATTTTTAATTGATACAGCAAACATGAGAATGCCTTTTGGTAAATATAAAGGAACGTATTTAATTGAAATTCCTGAATATTATATTGTTTGGTATAAAAATAAAGGTTTTCCTAAAGGTAAATTAGGTACAATGTTAGAGTTGGTTTATGAATTGAAGTTAAACGGACTAGAAGATATTTTGAGGAAAATTCGTCGAGTTTCTTAAATTTGGTAAATGAAACCAGCTGAAGAATATATACTCAAACAACCAGAACCATTCAAGTCTATTTTACTGCATCTGCAGGTATTGATAGAAAGTAATTTTCAAGATTTAGAACTAAAGTATAAGTGGAAAATACCAGTATATTATATTAACGGTAAACAACTGTGCTATATGAATGCATCCCATAAAAAAGGTTTTGTTGACGTTGGATTTTGGGCAAAAGGTATTTTAGAAGATTTTGATGCTTTTTTAGTTTCGGAAGGAAGAACAGTGGTAAAATCACTCCGTTATTCATCAATAGAAGAAATTAACGAAGAAATACTACTACAAGTTTTAGAAGAAGTAGCAAAACACAATCATAAAGGTTTTTGGAGGAAATAATTACTGAATCAAGAATTCAAGCATAACCTCTTTATCTATGATTAAAAATAGCTGTTTGCTATTTTCAAGAGGAGAGGTTGTAATTGTGGCAACATTATTTTTGATAGATATGCTGTGTGGTTTTACTGCATATCGGTATCCACTATATCCAAAGAAAACTGATTGATTAGGACGTAGATTTTTTATTTTTAATTCAATAATAGAATCTTTTTCTAACAGCCCTTTAGAAGGAGTTATTAATTCTAAATCTGATTTTAAAAAGGCAGCATCATAAATTGGTTGGTTATAAAAATCTTTTTTATCCATTCTACCAACTCTTAATTGCCAAAGTTTCTTTTCAGGGAAATGAGTTTTAAAGTATTTTTTTTTTGGAAAATTGAAGTAGTAAGCATTAAATGAAGGTTGCCATCTGTTATTATTCACAACACCAGCTGCCCATGTAGCATCAATATAAATCCATTTATCATTCAGCTTAACAGCGTTCCAAGCATGATTTGAGCTGGTTTTAGGATTAGCTATATCGTTTGAGGAATTTCTGATATATCCTTTTATAACTTCATTCTCAATCTGAAGTATTGAGCAAATTTTCGCAAAAGTTTGCGCATATCCCTCACAAATGGCTTTTCGAGTCAATAAAGTTTCGTTAACAATATCGTCTTTTATAGCCTGTAGCTTTTCTAATTTTTCTTGCTCATTCCTGTATCTAAAGGAGATTCTTTTTTGCTTCGGGTTGTAATATCCTTCCAAATCATATCTAATATTATGAGCAAGCCAATAAAACGCAGCCTGTACTTGCTGTTCTTCAGTTTTAAAATCGTTTGCAATCTGCTGAGCTAGACGTTCTACTTCACTAAATTTAGGGTAACTATTAACTTTCTCTTCAATTAAAGAAAAGTCTTGTGCACTTACGATAGTAGTAACTAGAAAGAATAAAAAAAGAAGTTGTTTCATATATGAGTTTAAAAACAACTTTATAAAACAAAAATTGTGCCTATAAATTATTAATGGTTTTTCTAATTGTTACTAAGTTGGTAAGTAAACCTTCTAAATAATCAAGGTGTAACATGTTTGCTCCATCACTCTTTGCATTGGCAGGATCAAAATGAGTTTCAATAAATAACCCGTCAACATTGTTAACCACACCTGCACGAGCAATTGTTTCAATCATATCTGGACGTCCACCAGTAACACCACTTGATTGATTAGGCTGTTGTAATGAATGTGTAACATCTAATACAGTAGGAGCATATTGACGCATGGTTGGAATTCCTCGGAAATCAACAATCATATCTTGATATCCAAACATGGTACCTCTATCAGTTATCCATGCTTTTTGGTTACCAGCATCATGTACTTTTTTTACCGCATGTTGCATAGCTTCAGGACTCATAAATTGTCCTTTTTTTAAGTTAACAATTTTACCAGTTTTCGCCGCAGCTACGACCAAATCGGTTTGACGAACTAAGAAAGCAGGTATCTGTAATACATCTACATATTGAGCTGCTTTTTCTGCATCAGAAACTTCATGAATGTCGGTTACGGTAGGAATATTAAAAGTTTCAGAAACTTTACGTAAAATTTTTAATGCTTTTTCGTTACCAATTCCTGTAAAACTATCTATTCTACTACGATTTGCTTTTTTAAAACTTCCTTTAAATACATAAGGAATTTCTAATTTATCTGTAATGGTAATTACTCTTTCAGCAATTCGCATTGCCATATCTTCTCCTTCAATGGCACAAGGACCAGCAAGTAAGAAAAAATTGTTTGAATTAGTATGTTTTATGTTTGGAATATCAGTTAAAGCCATCCTTAAAAATTTTCAACAAAATTAAGAAATTAAATTGGTTATATTTAGGCTTTTAAATAAATAAAGAATGAAAAGATTTTTATATCCATTAGCACTTGTAAGTGTATTAATTTTATTATCGTGTAAGCAGACTAAAAAGACTAGTAACGAAGTTGCTATGAATGTTGTAGAGGTAACTCAGAAAAAACAAAGTAAAGAAGAGTTAATTGATTCTATTTTAGTAAGAAAACACTTATATACACTTGCTTCAGATGAAATGGAAGGTAGAAAACCTGGTACTGAGGGGATGGAAAAAGCAACTCAGTATATAGAAAATGAATATAAAAGAATAGGTTTAAAAACTTTTGATACATTAACTACATATCGCCAAAACTTTGAGTATAAAGGAATCAAAATGAGCAATATTATAGGCTTGTTAGAAGGAAAGTCTAAAAAAGATGAGTTTGTTATTGTATCTGCACATCATGATCATTTAGGTATAAAGAAAGATGGAGAAGGGGATAGAATTTTTAATGGTGCGAATGATGATGCTTCTGGTGTTACCGGTGTATTATCATTAGCTGAGTATTATGCTAAAAAAGGAAATAACGAACGTAGTATTTTGTTTGTATGTTTTACAGCTGAAGAAATGGGATTAATAGGTTCTGAATACTTTGGAAAAGGGATTGATGCTAGTAAATTTGTAGCTGGAATTAATTTAGAGTTAATAGGAAAACAACCAAAAACAGGACCTAAAACTGCATGGTTAACAGGTTTTGATAAATCGGATTTTGGAAAAATAATTCAAAAGAATTTAGAAGGATCAGGATACAAGTTATTTCCAGATCCATATCCGAAATTTCAATTGTTCTTAAGATCGGATAATGCTTCTTTAGCACGTTTAGGTGTGCCGTCTCATACATTTTCAACCACTCCAATTGATATTGATGCAGATTATCATAAAGTAACAGACGAGGCTGAAACGTTAAATATGACTGTTTTAACAGAAACTGTTAAAGCAGTTGCTAGAGGAACTCAAAGCATTATTGAAGGAAAAGATACACCTACTAGAGTTAATATGGAGCAAACATATTGAAAACTTAAAGTAAAAAAGGAGCCATGAGCTCCTTTTTTATTGGGATCAGGTATTGTGTTTTTAGTAAAATGTTAATTTTGTGTTAGTTAAATCAATTAAAGTGTTAAAATTGTATTAAAATTTTACTATATTCGAAAAGTTTTAATTTAAACCCCTTCGAAAATGAAAAAAATACTTTTAAGCTTAACGGTTGTTTTAACTATGATTTCATGTTCTAAAAATGATGAAACATTAGAAACAGAAAAAGAACAAGATATACTTACCAAAAAAGAAATTAACGCAATAATAAATACTTCTTTACAAGAAACAGGAGATTTTAACTGGATGTCGCAAGATGCACATATAATTTGGAGTGCAGTAAGTCATGGAGAAAATATTTTAACAATAGGCTATGGTAATTCCAAAAATAATTTTGCAAAAAATACAGAAACAGAAAATATTAAAGAAGCTTTAATAGCTTTAGTAAAAAATAATGAACCAACTTCGGCAAAAGGAAGTTCGGAATTATATGTAGATGAGAATATCAATTACCTTGACATAAAGGTAACGAGTAAAGAAACTATTAGCATTTTATTAAAAGATAGCAGAGTACGTTATATTGAGCCAGCAGCGTATAATTTTTTAGAGGCAACTGCTCAAGCTAAATCAGATTCATCAGGTTCTTCAGGGTGTGGGTATGGCAATACAACTTTAAATACGGGTGATTACCGTACAGTATCTCCAGGAGCTAGATTACCTTGGTCCTTCGATGCACATAATATTTCTCAAGCTTGGAATTATAGTACTGGATCGGGAGTAACGGTGGCAATTGTGGATTCAGGTTTATCACCAGAGCAAAAATGGATGAACCAATATTTTAATGATGGCTATTCATCAGGAAGAACAGTTCAGAAATATGGAACCTTTGTAGATTCTTGGTGGGCATGGTCTAATAATTATGACGGAGTAAATGATAAATGTGGTCATGGAACTAAAATGGCAGCAGTAGCCACAGCTCCAAGAAATAATGATAACTTACCTGTAGGTGTTGCTTATAACGCAAACCTAGTAACATATAGAGCTGTTGAAAATGTAGTAATAGATGATTATCATGAAAAAAGAGGAGTTGTAGAAGCGTTAACAGCTTTAGCAAATAGAAATGATGTAAAAGTAATTTCTATGTCAATTGGCTATCCGTTTAGTATTGGAAATGTGTCGGATGCAGTTAAGTATGCACATAGCAAAGGAAAGATGATTTTAGCAGCTGGAGGAACTTCTACTTCATTTACTACTTGGTATGGAGTAATTTTTCCTGCAAGTATGCCTGAAACTGTTGCGGTAACAGGTGTTAAAGAAGGACAATATAGCAAGTGTGATGTATGTCATACAGGATCACAAATTGATTTTACTGTACAAATGCAACGTACTAACGGAACGGATAATAAAATACCTGTATTAAGTTATTATGACGGGCAGGAAAATTATATTGGAGGTTCATCTGTAGCTACAGCTACTACAGCAGGTATTGCTGCATTGGTATGGGCAAAAAATCCTTCTTGGTCAAGAGAACAAGTTTTACAAAAAATGAAAGAATCCGCTGATTTTTATCCGAACAAACATTCTGAGTTTGGATATGGAAATATTGATGCTTTAAAAGCAGTTCAATAAAAATCAACTAACTAACCTTAGAAAAAGTCTCGTTTACGCGAGGCTTTTTGTATTTTTATAAGGTATAGTTTTTGATTAAAGACACCGTAAAGAGTTTATATATGAAGTATTACAAATATTTTTTTCTGCTAGTTATTATTGGATGTTCCTCTTCTAAAATAGCATATGACTACGATAGTCAAACAGATTTTAACCAATACAAAACTTTCAATTTTTTTGAAGATGCTGGTAAAGGTTTAAATGAGTTGGATATAAAAAGGGTTACATACGAAGTAACAGCGGCTTTGGAAGCTAAAGGAATGCAATTGACTGAAAACCCAGATATGTATATCAATATCTTATCTGAAGAAAGAGAATCTCTTAATAGAAATACGATAGGTGTTGGCTTAGGAAGTGGAGGAAGAAATGTTGGGTTTGGAATTTCAGGAGGCATACCCATTGAAAGTAGAAAAATAAATCAGCAATTAACAATAGATTTTGTTGAAAGTAAATACAATCAGTTAATATGGCAAGGGATTTCTAATAGTGAAATTAAAGAAAAAACTACTCCTGAAGAAAGGAGAGTTTATTATCAAAAACTAATACAAAAAATTATGAGTAATTATCCTCCTAAAAAATAGAAACAGTTAAAAAAAGAAAAACCTCCAAAATAACTTGGAGGTTTTTTTATAGAACTTTATTACTGTCTTTTTAGAATTGGTAGCGTATACCTAAACCGAAGTCAGAATTAAACCCATCGTAAGCATCATTAAAACCAATTTCTGGTCTAAAGTCTAAAGATAAGATTAAAGGAATATCAAAGTTATATTCGATACCTACAACTCCAGAAACAAAAACAAATGTTTCAGAACCTCCTTTATAAGTTACGCCTCCAGCTGTATAATCATCAATACTCCAGAAACCTAAACCACCACCAGCACCTGCATACCAGTTAAAACGGTTTTCTATTTGCCATACCCATTGGTATAAACCTGTGGCTTTAAACCCATCATAATTATTACCGTTTCTCAAACCTAGGTCAATCTCTAAACGATTGTTATCGCTTAATCTACGTTGGTAAGATATTTCTCCACCGAAACCATCATTGTCACCTAAACGAAGACCGATAGCGTTGTCAGAAATTTCTTGGGCATTTGCTGTAATAAACGAAAGGGTTAAAAAACCAATGAATAAAAAGATTTTTTTCATAATTTTTAATTTAATGTTATGTGTTGCTAAGATAGTTATTTTATTTAATTAGTAATCTCTCTCCTTTTGAATGACTACTAAATTCAGGTGCATACATGCTCTGAATAGTAGTAATCCCATTGCTGAAATAACCAGCGTTATTTATGCGAACATCATATTCAAAAACATATACGCCTTTAGGTAAACGATCAAAAAAGAAATTTGTTGCCGCATCTTTTGTACTTTCATAATACCCTAAACCATCCTGCCATTTGTATTGTGATAATACGTTAATTGGTTCAACACCACTTGCTCGCATATCTTTCATGTGTACAAACTCCATATCTCTATCTGAACGAAGTTCTATTCTAACGGTAACTATATCTCCAACTTTTAAGCGTGTGTCTTTGGTGATTTCTTGCAGTTTTTTTCCTGTGTCTGTGTTAATTTTTTTGAACAATTTTTTGTTCAAATTTAACGGATTTTTAACGGAGGTGATTTTATCTAAATCTTCAAAATACTGCCAATACAATCCACCCCAAGCAATACCTTTTCCTTTTTTAGAAATACTAACAGTACTCATATTAGGAGTGATTTCAGAACCATTCCATGAAGTTTTAAAATAACCAGTACCCGCTTCAATTTTTGTGTTTTCTAATTTTGTTGGATTGATAGTCTGGTTTCCTATTTTAATATCTAACATATCAGTTACCGAGATCCAATCACTACCTTGTAATAATAAAGCATATACAGCCTCAGTAGTTGCTTTGGTGGTTTTCCAACGATTGGTTTGTTTGTTTTTTAGTAACCATATTTTTAAGTTATCAACCGTTTCTGTGTTATTTTCAATTTCTGAAAAAGCTTCAATTAACAACGATTGGGTTTCAATAGGGGCTTGGTGCCAATACCAACTCGGTTGATTTTCTTTCCAATACATTCCTAATTCATCAGAAGTAATACTGTTCTCTCTTAAAGATTTTAAAATTTTAGAAGAAATTTGTGTATTACCATTTCTAAACTGTAGCAAGGCAATTTGTCCTTTTCCATATAAATTAAACTCTTTCCAGTAAGTTGCTGTTTGACTTTTATAGTATTCAAAAGCGGTTTTTGTCGTATCGTTAATTTCAATATTAGTATAAAAAGAACGCATGTATAAATACTGAATAATGAAATAGTTTAGATGGTTTTTCTTTAAGTACTCAGTATATTTTTTTTGACCTTTTTCAGCTTTAATACGTTCAGCGCTTTCTAATAATCTTTTGTACGTATGTTCAATTTCAGCATCTAAAAAGTGGATAGCATCCACAAGCATTTTTTGTAAAGAATCATCTTTATTATCAATACCTAATTTTTGTAAATGTCCAAAACCAGTAGCAATATGATTTGTGATATAAACATTAGGATTATCATTCCCTTTAAACCAAGGGAATCCTCCATTGTTTAATTGCATTTGCAATAGTTTATTAATGGCGTTTTGTTGCTCGTTTTTCATTTTGTTTAAATCAAATAACAAAGCAATACGCTTCTTTTGTTCGGTTTCAGATTGTGCATCACGTAACCAAGGCGTTTCTTGAATAATCAACGATTTTAATTCTTGATTTTTTTCCAAGTTGCTCAACAAAGCATCTGAAGATTTCCAAGCATTAAATACTTCTTGAATTCTTGGATTTGAATTCGCTATATGACTAGCCAAAGTATTTGCATAATAACGCGCAAAGGTTTGTTCACTACACTCGTATGGGTATTCCATTAAATAAGGTAAAGCTTGTACCGCATACCATGCAGGGTTAGAGGTTACTTCTAAAGTAAGTTTGTGATTTTTTAAAGAGCTAGAAGTATTATTTTTTAATTTATCCAAAGTGAATGTTTTGGTTTGATTGCTACGTACCCATATTGGTAGTGTTTCGGTAACTAACATTCGGTTTGATAAGACAGGTAACACATTTTGCTCTCCATCAGAAAAATCTCCTGCTTTGGCAACTACTTTATATTGAATAGCTTGGTAAGTATCAGGAATAGACAAGTTCCAAGAAACTTGTGTGTTTCCATTTGCATCAACATTAAAAGATTGATTTTTTGATGAATTAACTAGCAAATCAATGTCTTTTCCAGTAATTACATCGGTTAGTATAAGTTGTGCATTACCTTGTAAGTTTTTGTCAGAAATATTAGCAATTTTAGTACTGAATGTAATTTGATCTCCTTCTCTTAAAAATCTAGGTGCATTTGGTATTACCATTAACTCTTTTTGGGTAACGGTAGTTAATGTTTTAGTTGCTGATTGTACTTCCTTAGTATGAGCTAATAATTGTAATTTCCATCGTGTTAATGATTCAGGTGTGGTAAAACTAAAGGTTACATTTCCCTTTTCATCTGTTTTTAAGTGTGGATAGAAAAAAGCTGTTTCTTGAAGGTTTTTACGAATTTGAACTCTATCTAAAGAAGCTTTTTCTTGTTTATATTCTTTTTTAGGAGGTGGACTATAAGAAGCATCTTTAGAAGAAAAAGGAACATTACTATCTTCAATTTCAGCTTCTTCCATAATAGCTTCTGGTTCTGAAATTTCATTTTTTAACCTTCTAGAAGCCCCTCTTAAAAGAATATCTTTATTCCTTCCGAAGTAAAAACCAAACCAATTCAATTGGTCATATCGTTGTGTTTTAAAAGATGATAGGTAAGTATTGTTAAAAACTCTGAAATGTTCATTACCAAAACTTTGATAAGCGTTTGCATTACCAGTATACGAGTAATATGTAGAAGTAGAGATAGGTGAAAACTTCCAAAGATGTGGTTTAAACTCATCTAAAGAAACATCATACATACTCGCTAATACTTCAGCGGTTACTTTATTGTTTTTATCATTTTTAATGGTAAAACTCCAAGTTTCTTCTGCTCCGGGTTGTAGTTTATCTCTAAATGTATTGGTTTCTATAGTAATAGTTTCTTGCTCATTCGGCACTGAAATAGGAATAGTTCCACTTACAAAGCTGTTATAGTTTACAAAGTAGTATTTGATAGCAAATCCGCCTATATCTTCTTTCGTAACAGGAATTTTGATAGTTTTTAGGTTGTTACTTAGATGAACAAATTCGGTTTTTATAATTTCCTGACTTTTTTCTATTTGAACTATTATAGTTACATCTTTTGAAGCAGAACCAATTTGTAATTCGATTTTATCGTTTGGGTTGTAAACTGTTTTATTAGTGTTGTAAATAAATAACTGACTATCTGCTATACTTCTTTCATCTTTAGAAGTTAATGTGAAACGAGTTTTGTCAGTAACTTTTTGACCGAATTCATCTTTAGACTCTAATACAACTATATACTTTCCTGAATTCCACTTTTTATAATTAGTAAGAGTAATTTCTTTTGATTTTTGAGTGTTGAAAGTTTGCTCAAAAACTAGTGTTCCCTTTTTCCAATTATCAGGGTTTTCTTCTTCTGAAGTGTAAGCATCATGAGGAAATAGTTTTCTGAATTCAGTTTCAGAGATATCTTGATAATCTGGAGTGTCCCATGGTCTTTCACGTAACGGATTTTTAGGTGCTTGAAGTTTATAAACTTTTATACTTCCTTCCGCAGGAACAAACTCTCCATTTAAATTTTTACTCGAGATTTTAATTTTGGAGCTCTTAGCATCCTTATTGATAGTTGAAGGAATTTGTATACTAGCAAGTAGTGCATGATACCCAACTTTAACAATAGAGGTTGCTGAGCGAGTTTCTCCATTTACATCGGTAACATCAGCAGTAACTTCGTACTCAAAAACAGGTAAACTTTTTTTGTCAACACTTTCGTCAGGTAAAGATTTGAATGTAATTTCAAAATTTCCTTGAGAATCGGTTGTTAACTCACCATGTGTAATCTCTTGAGCTTCTGAAATAAACTGAGGTTTGCGCCAATACCACCAAATAGGGTATTGTACTTTACGATGTACTCGATATACAACTTTAGCATCTGTAATATTTGAACCAGCAAAAGCTTTGGCAAATCCATTTACAGTTATGCTATCGTTTACTTTGTAGGTTTTGGTAATGGGTTTAAATTCGGTTTCAAATTTTGGTCGTTTGTATTCTTCAACTTGAAAAGGAAAAAAGTTTAGTTGATTTTCTATACTAGTCCTAATAGAAAATTCACCAGTTAATCCATTGTTGGGAATAGTAAACGTCCCAGAAAATGACCCAAATTCATTAGTTTTTAATTTTAGGTCTGTGATATTATTTCTTGAGGCGTCAACGACTTTTATGTTTACATCTTTGTTAGATACGACATTAGAGCTGTTTTTAGAAAACTTAATGGAAATACCTTTAAAATATACAGTTTGACCTGGTCTATAAATGCTTCTGTCTGTAAAAATAAAAGATTTTATACGTATTTGTTCTTTGTTGTTGGCTAACTCTTGTTCATGATGTTTGTACAAGTAATAGTTGCCAAAAATAGCAGTATCGTCTTTTGTAGTAACTGTAATGTAAACATTACTGTAGTTCACTTCACTTTTAAATAAAGCAAAACCATTTTTATCAGTGGTTAATAGTTTATGAATTTTTTTTCCGTACCGAGATTGTTTGTTTTGAAGAAGTAATTGGGCATTTTTAATAGGTGCTCCAGTCATTCTATCAACAACTTGATAAGTTCTTATTCCTTTACTACTATTTTCAATCAAAGCTAAGTTAGTTACTTGTACATTAGCGGTAGCATATAAGTCGGCAGTATTGAAAGCAGCATTTTTATGTGCTACAATTAAATAATTTCCCTGAGTAAGTTTAGGGACAACTACTTCAGTTGTATGTTGTAAGTAATCTTTTTCGTTTCGTAAATTACTATTCCAAGAAGTAGCTTTTGTAAGTTTTTTTATGAAGCTAGCTTTTTCTTCTTCTTTGTAAATTTTTTGAAGTTCTTCTAATTGTTTTTGATTGATTTTATATGCCGAAAAGTAAAGTTTATCAATATTGTTATAAGTAACTAATATTCTTGAAGGAGTATTTGTTGGAACAAATTTTTCAGAAAGAAGATTCAACGATGCTGTTGTAATTTGTTGTTGTAATGTTTTACACTTTTTAGCAGCTAGACTTTTAGGAAATTGCTGTATAACTTTATTACAAATGGCTAAAGCTTCTCTATTTTTAAAACGGAAGTCTTTATTTTTATCAGTTTTGTATAAGTTAACTTGTTGATTGTAAATTCGAGCAATTTCATAGTTGTATAAGCTACCAATTTCTTTGTTATTATAATTAGTAACTGATGTAGTTAAGGTTTGTAAAAACAGTTCTTGTTTGTCACTAAAAGTTGCATGCTGATTAACAAAATGTAGTCGTTGAATGTCAACATCTGCCAAAGCATCTAAATTGTTGTTTTTTAAATGAAAACTGATGAGTTTTTGATAGATTTTTAAAGCATTAAACTGTAGAGATAAATCGTCTTTAGAAGTAAGTTTTAAAGCTGAAAATTTTTTAACACTACTTATATATTGTGGATTATCTATTTTAAATTGATAAGTAGGTTTTGTAATATTAGTTTCTGTAGTCTTATAGAAAGCTAAAGCATTATGAGCTAAAAAATCAAATAGGGTAGGACGATACTTCTTAGAATCTTTTTCAGCATGAATGATATCACCAAAGGTGTATATATCTGTTTTTTGAAGTTCACGTTCATTTTCTAGAGAATTTTGATAATGACAATGAATTTCAGCAAAAAGTGTATCTAAATCCCAAGTTCTAAAATCGTTTTCATCAACCTTATTTTGTGTTTGTGTTCGATTGTAAAATTTCCATCTATTTTCATTAAAATATTGCCAATACAAATTGGCTAGAATGTTTTCTAACACATTTTGTATAGGAAAACTACTTTTATCAATTTGTTTTTTGAATTGATTAATAATTTTCAACTGTGCATTTTCCTCTAGAGTCAATGAGTATTTACTTTTATAAAATAGCGATTTTATAATTTGAGGCGAGTTGTTGCTTTTTTCAGCTTTTTCATAAATGGTGTTTACCACTTTTAATGCTGATTTAGGTAAATTATCCAATTCGTACTTGTGAACTTTTTCCCACAAGTCTTTATAATTTTCTTGAGCGTTTACTAAGGTTGAAAATAAAATCATTAGCAAAATAGAAGTCAATTTTTTCATAACGTGATTATTCATTTATTCCTACAAAGCACCAAAAAATGACAATTTATCACAAGTTAAAGTTTGTAATAATAGCATTTGAGTGAGTGTATGTAACTTTTCAATGAGTTTCGATTTAAAGATACTTAAAATTCTTACTTGGTTTTGTATTTTTGGGTTTTTATACACTACAGATAACTTAATATATGAGAATTCATTTTATAGCCATTGGAGGTAGTGCAATGCATAATTTAGCTATTGCTTTACAACAAAAAGGATACCAAATAACAGGAAGTGATGATACGATTCATGATCCGTCAAAAACCCGTTTAGCAAACAAAGGGTTGTTGCCAGAAGAGTTTGGATGGTATCCAGAAAAAATCACTACCGACTTAGATGCTATAATTTTAGGAATGCACGCTAAAAAAGACAATCCAGAGCTGTTAAGAGCAGAAGAATTAGGGTTAAAAATTTATTCGTATCCAGAGTTTTTATATGAACAGTCTAAAGATAAAACACGTGTAGTTATAGGTGGTTCTCACGGAAAAACAACAATAACGTCAATGATTTTGCATGTGTTGAATTATCATGATAGAGAAGTAGATTATATGGTAGGGGCACAGTTAGATGGTTTTGACACTATGGTACATTTAACTGAAGAGAACGAGTTTATTGTGTTGGAAGGAGATGAGTATTTGAGTTCACCTATAGATATGCGCCCGAAGTTTCATCTGTACAAACCAAATATTGCATTGTTGAGTGGTATTGCTTGGGATCATATCAATGTATTTCCAACGTTTGAAAATTATGTAGAACAGTTTTCAATTTTTACAGATTCACTTACTAACGGAGGAATAATGGTGTATAATGAAGAAGATGCCATTTTAAAAGAAGTAGTTGAAAGCTCAACGCACCCAATAAAAAAATATCCATACAAAACTCCTGATTATTTTATAGAAAATGGAATAACCTATTTAGAGACACCAGAAGGAGATTTACCATTGGAAATATTTGGAGAGCATAATTTACAGAATTTAGCAGGAGCAAAATGGATTTGTCAGCACATGGGAATTGATGAAGACGAGTTTTACGAAGCTATAGCTAGTTTTAAAGGAGCGAGTAAGCGATTAGAAAAGATTGCTGAAAATTTATCAGCTGTTGTGTTTAAAGATTTCGCACACTCGCCATCTAAAGTTGCAGCAACTACTGCAGCGGTTAAAAATCAATATTTAGATAGAACTTTGTTAGCATGTTTAGAGTTACATACATATTCTAGTTTAAATGCTGAATTTTTATCGGAATATAAAGGCGCTTTAGATAAGGCAGACAAAGCAGTTGTTTTTTACTCTCCATATGCAGTAAAAATTAAACAATTAGAAGAGGTTACAAAAGAGCAAATAGCGAAGGCTTTTGAACGAGATGATTTAATAATCTATACGAATCCACAAGAGTTTAAAGAGTTTTTATTCAGCCAAGACATAGATAATACAGCCTTGTTGTTAATGAGCTCTGGTAATTATGGTGGATTAGACTTTGAAGAGGTTAAGAGTTTGGTTTAAAACCTAGTTTTGTTTTTATCCAGTTAATATCTGTTATTTTAGAGGTAACAAACAGAAAGTATGATTTGTTAAATAAAGCTTTGAATAAAATCTGAAGCCTTGTTGATGTTTTCAAATAGCGTTTTAATGCTACTTTCTTCATTTTGTTATATTGATTTAGAGATAAGTTCTGTAGACAATCAGATACATACTGTTGGCTTTTTTTATCCGAAGTGTATTCAAGATTTTGAGGTTTTGATAAAAGGTTACAGTATAAATCTAAGCCAGCATTTAGCTCTTTAGAAAGATTGTTGTCAAATACTTCAGTTTTTACTTTTAATTTATAACCTAATAAAAAGACATCGTAAGTTCCTCGGAGGTTAATGTTTTTTAAAAAGTAAGCGTTATCATTAATCAATTTAGAAAACACGGTTAGCTTAATTTGGTTTTCATAAGAGAGAACTGTAATGTTATTAGTTGTAAGGAGAGAATTTTCTACAGTTTCATAATTAAAAAATGTAGCTTTTTCCTTTCGTAACATATCCTTATGAATTTCTAAAGCAGCTATTTTATTCGGATGAGTAATTCTGGGTATATGTCTGTGATCTTCAAAAAGCTCAGAAACCTTATTTGTGTAACCATTTTTTTTTAGGATTTCAAAAGAGGTTTTAACATGTTTTTTCTCTACTAAAAAATCAATATCACCCACCATACGTTCTGCAATATCTTCGTATAGTCCTTCTAATAAATTACCTGTTCCTTTTAAAAAAACAGGAGTGATGTTGTTTGAGAGTAAAAGCTTGTTGATTTCTTTAGCTTCTTTTATGATTTGTTGATTACGTTCTCTGTTTAAATCGGTAATATGCTTCATATATTCAACTAAATCAACAGGTAGATAGTGTAATAAATCAGCTCGTTTTAAATTACAATACAAAGCTGGAAATACATATTGACCTGTACTTACTTTAACTACAGCATCCCAATTAATTAATCCCGATTTAATTGTTTCTTCTATTAATTCTTGATGAATTCTTTCATGTGTTATGGTTAAACACCTAGCAATAAATAACAATGTTTCTTTATAATTCATCAGCAAATATTTTTTTTACAGTTGAAATCATTTTTTCATTATTTGAATAAGTTAGCTGATAACAAGGCAATTTTTCAAACCAATCTAAAAATAGCTCAGCATTTTGAGGTAATGGAGATAACCAAGAATCAGGAATCAACTGCTCGAAAGCTGTAATGCTTGAAATTTTATTAATGATTAAGTCACTGTCTTTTTGATATTTAATGAAAATTAGAGCTTTACAAGGAAGATTTAGTGAATAATCATAATTGTTTGTAGGTAAGTAGCGAACAATTTTATTTAGCTTTTTAAAATGATATTCAGCAGATGTTTTTAATTCAGGATAGATTGGAAGTAGCGTTTCTAAACTATTTTTTTTAATAGATATAGCAGAAGGAAAGCTATGTACATTTAAAGAGTTGTCAACAGGTACAAAATCATCAGCTAAACAAGTAAAACCATTGGCTTGTAACAAAGCTAGTGATGTGCTTTTTCCGTTTCCAGAGTCTCCTAAAAATAAAATAGAATTATCATTGTTACTAACTGCTGAAGCATGAAAAGTACCTATCCATTCTTCTTCATTTTTTTGATGTATTTTCTGTACTAACTCCATTGAAAACTTCCCTTGAAAGTAATGCACTTCTTTTAAGTTCCAGGTACCAATAAGGGTATTGTCAACAGAAAAAGAAATAGCATTGTCGTTACTATATACTTCAAATAGATGATTGATATTAGTAATATTTTCAACTTCTAAATGAGCAAACTTTGGATGTATTAAGAAAGCTTCGGCATCAGAAGCATAGCTTACTTTAAAATATAAACTATTTATGTTATAGTATTTTACTACTTCAAAAGTCTTAGGCTTAGTTACAGGTATTAGCTTTTTATTGTTTTTATTTTCTGAAGAAATAAGTAAAGCTTCAATATCGGAAACAAGGTAAATTGCTTGTTGGTAAGGTATGTTAACTTGCTTAGTTATTTGAGAAACAATTTCTTTTTTGCTGATTTTTTTGTTTAAAAGAGATAATGTTTCGGCAACCAAAGGTTCTACAACAAGATATTCGTTATTGTCTTGAAACCAAATAACTTGTTTATTTTCTAGTTTTTTTATGGTCATATACTTGTCAAAATACAAAACCCCGAAAAGTTTTCGGGGTTCTTTTGAATGAAAATATTTTTTTAAAACCCACCACCTGGAGCTTCAGGTACGCTTTGTGCCTGAGCCTTTTGTGGGTTTAAGATTATATAAGTACCTAAAGCTGTTAAAGCTGCATATTTACTGTAGCTGCCTATTTTTTTTAAAGCCTCTTTTCTAGTTATATCTTTATTGTTGTTTTCAGTTTGTTTTTTCATGATTCTTAGAGTTTAAATTAGTCTAAAATAATTTTAGCAGGAATTTTGCCTAGATCTGAAACTAACTCAACAAGATAAACACCTGAAGCTAGTTTAGGAATTGAAATTTCAGAGTAACCGTTAGAATTAATAACAGTATCAAAAACTTGCTTACCTGATAAAGAAAATATTTTTAAAGTAGCATTTTTACTTTGAAGTCCTTTAACTATAATAACTTGGCTGTTTTTAGGTTTAAATAATTCAATACCTTTTGTTTCATTCGGTAAAGTTGGACTTGAACTTTTAGCACTAGTATGTAAATAAAATTGACCTGTAGAGTTTGAGTTGTTATTAAGTGTTACGGTATACTCTTTCTCCGACAAGTTGGTAAATGTATTATTCACTTTATCTTCTAAGTACACATTTAAGTTATCTGGTAAGTTTTTAATATCTGCAGAAAAAGTTATTTCTTTACCGCTTAAAGCTCTTAAACCAACAGGAATTATCATGTTTTCATAATCATTATTTGGTAATGTTTGAATAGCTAATTGTTTTCCTTGGTTATTGGTGAGTAACTCAGTAAAAATAGCTAAACCAGAAGTATCTTCTCCAAACATTTTCGAATCATAACTTCTATCATAGCCTGTAGTTTTTCCTGAAATATAAAAGACTTGTGTAGATCTTTTTGTGTTACCATTTTCGACAGATAATTCAATTGAAGGAATAGGTTCTTGCTTCATGAATGTATCTGAATTTTGATGACTTTGATTAGAGAAAGCAAAGATAAGATTGTTACTTGCTGCAGCTTCCACAAAGAAAGCTTGACCAGGAGCAATTTCAATTGGGTTAGCTGCGTTTCGGGTAGTGTATTGTGTTCCGTTCCATAACCAAATGGTCTCACTAGTAAGTATAGCTGTATTCGCAGCTGCAAAATTAGCAGAGTTAATGTAAGATGTATACGGATTCCCTACAAGGTTGTAATTAGTTCTACTACCTGTAGTAATTGCTTTAACAATATTAGAAGTATTAGCTGTTCCACTTATTGAAGCCTCTCCAGGAGTGGCTAACTTAATAGAAACACCTGTTCCATTAGTTATTGTTCCTGTACTACCACTTTGAGCGTATAACCATGCAGGTCCAGTAATATTACTATAAGGAGCTAACCCTAAATTACCACCACTTCCACTAGCCAAGGTATGGTTAGCAATAATATCCTCTAAAGTTTCACCAGCAACAGGAGGTGATACCAAGTACCATAATGTAGTTGGTAAACTTCTTTTATAAGTAACAGTACCAGTAACAGTACTTTGTGGTATAAATGAAGCACCACTGTTTATGGTTAATGAGTTAAAGGTAACTGCAGAGTAGGCAGTTGGATAATTTGATAAACCAGAAGGAACAACAACATTTGCATTGGTTGGAGGAACTATATTAAGATCCCAGTTTGAAGCTGTATTCCAATTGTCATCAGTAGACCCTGTCCAAGTAACGGTTCCTATACCAACAAGAACATTGGTGGTACTACCTACACTGTTTAATGTCAAAACAGCATCGTTAGAAGCGGTATCTTTTAACGTCCCTCCATTTGCAGCTAATGTACCAAGAGCTATACCATCAGTATCTGAATCACCTGATTGTACTGTGTATCTAAAAACTAAGGCACTAGTTCCGCTTCCGCTTTGGTAAGCTGCTTGACGCGTAGTGGCTCCAATAGTGATAGCTATTTGAGGAGTTCCCCCTGTAGTATTTACAGTTATATTCTCATCAAAATTTACAGTAAAGTCCAAGTTTTGACCTGTAAGATAATTACCGTTTATAGGAACACTAACACTTGTAACAGTTGGAGAAACAGCATCTACTAAAACAGCGGCTGTAGAACCTATACTATTTAAAGTCAGGTTTGCATCTTTTCCTCCAGCATCTTTTAAAGTGCTTCCATTGGCAGCTAACGAACCAACAGCAATACCGTCAGTGTCAAGATCTCCTGTAAGAATTGTGTGTCTAAAAACTAAAGAACTTGTTCCGCTGCCACTAATATAAGTTGCTTGGCGTGTGGTAGCTCCGATAGTAATAGCTATTTGTGGTATTCCTCCTGTAGTATTAACGGTTACATTTTCATTAAAGTTAACAGTGAAATCTAAGTTTTGTCCCGTAACATAAGTAGCATTGGCAGGTACACTCACACTAGAAACAGTAGGTGCAACTGCATTTGAAATTACAGTTGTAGTGTTGTCCGTATCATCAGTGGTACCATCATTAATAACTACTGTAAAAGTGGTTGTTTCTGAAGTAGCTGTTCTGTTGTCAGTTGGGTTGAAAGATAAAGCTCTTAGTTTTGACTGTAAATCAGTAGGTGTAGTACTCGCTATAGTATAAGGACCAGAACCAGAAAGCCCTGTACCTGTTAGTATTCCTTTTGCATCATTATCTAAAGTAATAGTAGCAGATAAATTATCATCATCTGCATCCATGGTTGTAATACTAGAAAAAGGAGCAATAGTGCTATTATCATTTACACTTTGACCAGCACTTGTACCTCCAATTACTGGTGCTGTGTTTATTACAGGTGCAGTAATTGAACTTAATGTTATGTTTTTAAACTCAATATTATCAGAATTTGAGGATCCATCTAAGTCGGCAGTAATTATAACTTCAGCAACATTAGCTACTGAATTAGTTTCACCAAAAATTGTTTTAGCGGAGACCTCCGAATCAAAACTTAAAAGGGCTTGATAGGCAGCTGAAAGAGTCCATGTATCAATAGTATTACCAGAAGAATCTTTAAAGACAATTTGAGTATTAGTTAAAGTTCTCGAACCAGTGAACGGTCCCCATAACATATCATCAAAAGTAAATGTTCCTGTATTAACACCATCTCCCTTAATAGTACAGGTAAAACTAGCGGTACTGGAAACACCAACTGTTATTATTGGATTGTAAAAAGTCATATTATCAGAAACAATAATATTTGCTCCCGATGGACTTGTTGTTATTGTTTTAAAACCATTACTACTACTACCTAGTGCTGAAAAAGTATAAGTTGTTTGTGCAAAAGAAGAGTTAATTGTAATAGAGTATATAAAAAATAATATATACGAGATAAAATAGCTTTGTTTCATAATGCCTTAATTTGTAAATGAGTCATATAAATTCAATAAAAACGTTATTAACAGAGAGGTAGTGTTTCTTTATTGAAGCTTTTTGAGTAAAAACAAACATTGATACATTATATATCAATGCTTGTTTATCTATTTTAAAAGTTAATTATAATTAGTTTCTAGAAGGAAAAATACCAACTAAAGCAATAATGTAATTAACAGCCAAATAAGGTTGCAAATTGTTTATTGGTTGATTTCCTCCTGTATTTCCAACAGTAACAGTTACTTCATTTGCAGCCATGTTAGTATTTGGGGCTGGACTAGTATAGATGTTAGCATCAACTATATTAGATCTATCTATCGGGGCTTTTCCAGTGGCTAAAACATTTCCTGTAGGGTCGTTTGTAGTTCCGTCAGAGCTTGAAGCTTTAACGGTCCCTGTCGCAGCATGATTATGGCTAGGAATTTGGGTTACATTTAAAATGTTAGTTTGTGCCCCTCCTCTTTGACCTAATCTATAATCAGATAAACCAGGTCCCTGTCTAGGACCTATTGGGGCTCTACCTCTTAAATCAGGTAAAGCAAAAGTTGTTCTTCCGTCTCCACCATAAGTGGTTCCTAAAATTGAAAATAAAGCAGTGTTTTGTGATATTGGTAATAATTGGCCGTCGCATAATGCCCAACCTCTTGGAGCAAAGTTTCCTCCGAACATAACAATTTCTCCTATAAATGGATCCATAAGTAATAAAAGTTTAGTAGTTAGTGTTTAGATCAACAATTTAGTAAAAAAAACAATGTGTTTCACGTAACTATCTAATTATTTGTTAATTACATTGTTTGTTGCAAGTTTGTGAAATTACTAAATATTGAATATTTTTTTCTAAAATCAAATTTAAAGACAAACTAAACTAAACTTTAATTCTATTGTTTAAGCGTGTTTGATTGATATGCGAACGTATATTTTTAAGGTATATACGTTTAAGGAGAAATGTTATTTATTGGTAAGTGTATTAGCTAAGTTAGTTTTTTCTCCAGAAAAAAGGAGTTAATAAAATTAACACAGTAAATAGCTCTAAACGACCAATTAACATTAAAAAAGAACAAAACCATTTTGCGCCTGCTGATAAATGATTAAAATTATCTACAGGACTTACGCTTCCTATAGCAGGTCCAATATTACCTAAGGAAGAAGCACAGGCACCTAAAGCAGATTTTATGTCTAAACCTAAAAGGGCTAACACAACTGTACCTATTATAAATATTAACATGTATAGGATAAAAAATGAAAGTACATTAAATATAATCGTTTGATTCACAGCTTTACCATCATAACGAACAGGGATTATAGCATTTGGGTGTAGTGATTTTTTAAACTCTAAAAAACTGTTTTTCAGCATTATAATGTGTCGAACAATTTTTACCCCTCCAGAGGTAGATCCAGCTGAGCCTCCTAAGAAAAATAGAGAGAAAAATATAGCGGTAACAAAAAAGCTCCACATGGTAAAATCGGCAGTAACAAAACCTGTAGTGGTAACTACTGAAATTACAGAGAATAATGAATGGCGAATAGCACTTTCTACTTCTCCCCATACTTTTGGGTGCTCTATTGTTGTTTGTAAATTAGGATCTTGAAAAAAGATAATCATTACAGCAACAATAGCAGAAATACCAATAATTCCAAATAAATAATATTTAAATTCTTCACTTTGTATAACTTTTCTCACTTTTCCTTTTAATGCAAAATAGGTAAGTACAAAGTTAGTACCAGCTATAAACATAAAAAAGATGATGATGTATTGAATTAGAGGAGTATCATTCCAATGAGCCACACTTGCATTTTTGGTTGAAAAACCACCTGTACTAACTGTAGCCATTGCATGGTTTATAGCATCGAACCAAGTCATTCCAGCTACCTTTAATAGTAAAAACTCAACAGCAGTTAATAAAACATAAATTAACCATAAACGTTTAGCTGTATCGGTAATTCTTGGATGTAATTTATCAGCTGAAGGCCCAGGAGCCTCTGCCATAAAAAGCTGCATTCCCCCAATACCTAATAAAGGTAAAATAGCAATAGTAAGAACAATAATCCCCATACCACCAATCCAGTGAGTAGCACTACGCCAAAATAAAATTCCTTTTGGCATTGATTCAATATCAGTTAAAATAGAAGAACCAGTTGTTGAATACCCAGATATTGTTTCAAAAAATGCATTGGTAACACTTGGAATAGTTTCAGTAAGTAAATAAGGTAACATTCCTGTAAAAGATAATGTTAACCACCCAAGAGTTACAATAAGGTATCCTTCTTTTTTATGAATATTATTGTTGTCTGGTTTATTAAAAAAGTAGAGTAAAGCACCAAGGGTAATTGTAATTATTCCTGCGTTTAAAATCCCTAATTTAGCAGTTTCATCATAATAAATACTAACAGGAAGTGCTAGCCACATAAATAACCCGTTAAGGATAGCTGTAACTCCTAAAAAGCGATAAACTAATTTTAGATTAAGATTTCCCATTAGTTAAATAAATCTTCTACAATTGTTATTGCTTCAGGTAAACAAAAAACAATAGCCTTGTCTCCACTTTGTAATTGAAAATCTCCAAAAGACATTAAAGGTTCGCCATTTCTAATTACACCTCCAATAATAGCTTCTCTAGGAAAGCGTAATTCACGAATTATTTTTTTGGTAACTTTTGCGTTAGGTTTTACTTCAAATTCAAAAACTTCAGCGTCAACATTATGTAAGTTAGCTAAGGCAACAATTTCTCCTTTTCTAATATGGCGGAAAATATTACTAGCAGCGATTAACTTTTTATTAATTAGAGTATCAATTCCTATGGTTTGAGAAATATTTATATAATCCATATTTTCAACCAAAGCAACTGTTTTTTTAACTCCTTTAGATTTTGCTACGAGGCAAGACATAATGTTTGTTTCAGAATCACCTGTTACAGCTACAAAAGCATCCATTTCTCTAATACTTTCTTCTTCTAACAATTCCAAATCTCTACCATCTCCATAAATAACCAGAGTGTTGCGAAGATCTTCTGCTAGTTGTAAAGCTTTGTCTTTGTCTTTTTCAATAAGTTTAACTTTAAAATTGTCTTTGCAAAGTTTTCTAGCTGTTTTTCGTCCAACACGACTCCCACCTAAAATCATTACGTTAGTAATATCTATATGATCTTTACCAATAATAGGGTAAAGCTTATCAATACTATATTTAGGGACAGAAAAATAAACTTGATCGTTTATTTTATATTCGGTATCTCCTCTTGGAATTATTGTTTGAGAGGTACCTTCACGCTTTATAGCTATGGTAATAAAATCTACTAAACAATATTTTTCTTTCGTCTCTTTTACTGTAAGATCAAGAATAGGTGACTTATATCCTAAAGTTGTCCCCATAATGTTAAAAACACCATTTTCAAAGGCAACGGTATCGTTAAATGAAGACTGATGTAGGAGTGATTTAATTTCTTCTGCAGCTAATTCTTCAGGAGAAATCATAAAATCTACCCCATAATCTTTAAAATTAATACAAGGATTATCTAAAAACTCAGGATTACTAATTCTAGCAATAGTTTTTTTTACGCCTAGTGCTTTTCCTATTACTGAAATAGTGAAATTTGTATTAGGACTCTCAGTAACAGCTAATAATAGGTCAGCCGAACTAACTCCTATTTCTTTTAGAAGTTTAATTGAGGTAGCGTCACCTTTTTTAGTGATAACATCTAGGTGATTGTTTAGGTATTCTAATTTTTCACCGTCAAAATCAATTACATAGGTGTCTTGTGCTTCGTAAGAAAGGAGTTTAGCCAAATGAAAACCAACGTCTCCAGCCCCGGCTATTATAATCTTCATAGTAAAATTTAAAAAAAGACTGACTGCAAAGATACTGTGCTTCTTTTGGTTGTGCAAAAAATGTTATCTTTATAAATCTACCAAGAAAAAAGATGAAAAAGATTTCAATTAAATCATGGGCTTTAGATGATAGGCCAAGAGAAAAGCTATTGTTAAAAGGAAAATCAACTTTGTCGGATGCAGAGTTAATAGCAATTTTAATAGGGTCAGGCAATAGAGATGAAAGTGCTGTTGGATTGGCTAAAAGAATTTTAGTGTCAGTAAATAATGATTTAAGTTCGTTGGCTAAGCTATCTGTAGAAGAATTAATGAAGTTTAAAGGAATAGGTGAGGCTAAAGCAATATCAATAGTTACTGCTTTAGAATTTGGAAAAAGAAGACAGTTTGAAGAAAAAGTAATAACACCAAAAATAAGTAGCTCTAAAGATGTTGCAAAAATTATGCTACCATTAATAGGAGATTTACAGCATGAAGAGTTTTGGGTGTTGTACCTAAACAATTCGAACAAAGTTTTAGCAAAACATCAATTAAGTAAAGGCGGATTTACTGCTACATTGGTAGATATACGCTTATTATATAAAAGAGGACTCGAGTTATCTTCTATCGGAATTATTGTTTGTCATAATCATCCTTCAGGAAAGTTAGAACCTAGTAGATCAGATATAGAGCTAACTCAGAAGATAAAGAAAGCAGGAGAGACTTTAGATATTAAATTGTTAGATCATTTAATTATTACTGAAAAAGCGTATTTTAGCTTTGCTGATGAAAGCATCTTATAGTTGTAGGTTTTACAACTAATATCTAATGAGTATGATACTGATTTACACCCATAAAGTTACTCCTCGAGTTCGTTATATTTTCAAACAAATTTTTACACGCATTTTACAGGTTGAAATAGATTTTACAGGTAAAGTAGAAGAGTTTGTTGCTTTTAACGGACCAAAATTTTCATATACTAACGTACCTTTAGGTAAAGAATTTTTTGTTCAGAGTAATGAGTTGTTATTTCAACAAGGTATAAAAGATGTTGAAGTTAACATACAAGAGTGGGAAGGAGTACCTTGCTTTTTTTCTGCAATTGAAGCTTCAGAAATTCCATTTGATATTTTTGCTGCTAGTTTTTATTTAATTACTAGGTACGAAGAATATTTACCACATATTAAAGATAAACATGGGCGTTTTTCGGCAAATCAAAGTATTGCTTATCAGAACGGATTTTTAGAAAAACCTTTAGTTGATGTTTGGGCATACAAGTTTTTAGAGGTTTTAAAACATAAATTTCCCGATTTTGAAAACGAAGCAAGAACATATCAATATATTTCAACTATAGATGTTGATAATGCCTATGCATACAAACACAAAAGTTTTATAAGAACTATAGGAGGGTTTTTAAAAGATGCTTCACAATTTAAAATTTTTACAATTTGGGATAGGTTTGCGGTACTTTTCAATCTAAAAAAAGATCCGTTTGACACTTTTGAAAAGATTATAGAATTAAAGAAAACGTATAACGTAAGAACTATTTTTTTCTTTTTAATAGGAGATTACACAACATTTGATACCAATGTTTCTGCTTCAAAAAGAAAATTCAAGTTGTTGATAAAAGATATGGTAGATTATGCTCGGGTAGCTTTGCACCCGTCATATTACAGCATGAACGATGTTTCTTTGTTAAAGAAAGAAAAAGAACGTTTAGAGGCTATTACCAATATTCCTATTAAACGATCGAAACAACATTATTTACGAGTTTCGTTGCCTGAAACTTATCAGCAATTAATCGATTTAGAAATAGAAGAAGATTATTCAATGGGATATGCTAGTCATGTCGGTTTTAGAGCAAGTACATGCACTCCTTTTTATTTTTATGATTTAGATTTTGAAATTCAAACGCCGTTAAAAATATTTCCATTTGCGTTGATGGATGCAACGCTTAATGACTATATGAGGTTTACACCCAAGCAGTCACTGGGAAAAATTAGAGATTTAAAAAATGAGGTAAAAGCAGTCAATGGTACTTTTATTACGGTTTTTCATAACGAAAGTTTGAGCAACTATTTGAGATGGAGAGGTTGGAGTAGGTTCTATAATTCAATGCTTAAAATAGTTAAAGAAGGATAAAAAATATGGAAATAAAACACTTGTTTTTTGATTTAGATCATACACTTTGGGATTTTGATAAAAATTCAAAACTAACTTTTCAAAAAATTTTCCAAGAGCAAAATATTGCAATTTCTATCGATGATTTTTTAGAAGTATATATGCCTGTAAATCTAAAATATTGGCGATTGTATAGAGAAGATAAAATAGAAAAAGCTGCGTTAAGATATCATAGATTAAAAGAAACATTTGATGCTTTAAATTATAAGGTTTCTGATAATATGATTGATGTAATTTCTGAAGATTACATTCGTTATTTGCCTAGTTATAATTATCTTTTTTCTGATGCTGTAGAAGTTTTAGAATATTTAGAAAATAAATATCATTTACATATTATAACCAATGGTTTTGAAGAGGTACAGAATTTAAAACTTCAAAAATCAGGGATTGATAAATATTTTAAGCAAGTAATTACTTCGGAATGTGTTGGAGTAAAAAAGCCTAATCCAAAAGTTTTTGAATTTGCTTTAAGCAAGGCAGAAGCAGAAGCTCACGAATCGATTATGATAGGAGATAGTTATGAAGCAGATATAATGGGAGCTTTAAATTCAGGAATGATGGCAATCCATTTTTCAGAAGAAGCAAAAAATAAAAATAAAGGAGTACAGAGAGTGGCCTCATTAATAGAATTAAAAAAATATTTATAAGTTTATCAAGAATAAAGATATCATAACTAATAAGACATAAAATGAAAAGAATACTTTTAGTAGCATTGTTTATTTCAACAGCAAGTTTTGCACAGAAATCCATCAATAATTACAAATACGTAATCGTACCAAGCAAGTTTGATTTTGTAAAAGAAAAAGATAAATATCAAACAAGTTCATTAACTAAATTCTTATTTAATAAATATGGATTCACCGCTTTTTTAGATGATGAAGAGCTACCTACAGAAATTGCTAATAATAGATGTTTAGCTTTAACAGGAACTGTAAAAGATGAATCAAGTATGTTTACCACTAAAAGTGTTATTGAACTAACTGATTGTTATAATAAAGTTGTATTTACGTCAAAAGAAGGAAGAAGTAAAGAAAAGGAATATAAAAAAGCGTATCAAGAAGCAATTCGTAATGCTTTTAAATCGATTGAGGCTTTAAAATATACATATATTCCGTTACAAGAAGATGTTGTAACTAAAAACAAAGAAGTACCACCAGTTGTAACTGTCGTACCAACAGTAGTTAAAAACACACCAGCTGAGGTTGTTGAAAAGCCAGCTAAGGCTAAAGAACAATTATTCGCACAGCCTGTAGCTAATGGATTTCAATTAGTAAACATGAAACCAGAGGTTGTTTTTCAAGTGTTAAAAACTAATGTAAAAGATGTTTTTGTGATAAAAGATAAAAATGGAGTCTTATACAAAAGTGGAAATTCTTGGTTTGCTGAATACTATACAAATGATGGCAAAGTAACTGAAGAATACCAAGTGAAGTTTTAATTATTTTTCTATTAGATATTTAATAATAGCTAAGAGAAAAAGGCTAAAACCAATTACTAAACAAGTATAATATAAATAGCTCCTTTCTTCTTTAAAGACTATTGAAGAAGGGAGTATTATTCCAGATAATAAATACAAATAAACAGGTTTAATTTTCGTTAAATTCATAGGTTTTAATAGTTGTATTTATCCTTCCAACGTTGTTTTAACAATTCTCTAAACTGATTTTCACGAGCATTATTTCCAGGCTCATAAAATTTAGTATTCTTAATTTCATCAGGTAAAAACTCTTGATTTACAAAATTACCTGCATAGTTATGCGAGTACTGATAGTCTTTTCCGTAATCTAAATCTTTCATTAATTTTGTTGGAGCATTTCTTAAATGCAACGGAACAGATAAATCTCCAGTTGTTCTAACCAAATTTTGAGCTTCTCCAATTGCCATATAAGAAGCATTACTTTTAGCTGAATTAGCTAAATAGACAGCACATTGACTTAAAATTATTCTAGATTCTGGATATCCGATAACTGAGACTGCTTGAAAGGTGTTATTAGCTAAAATTAATGCTGTTGGATTAGCATTACCAATATCTTCAGAGGCAGCAATAAGCATTCTTCGTGCAATAAACTTTACATCCTCACCACCTTCAATCATTCGAGCTAACCAATATACTGCAGCATTAGGATCACTTCCTCTAATCGATTTGATAAATGCAGATATTATATCGTAATGTTGTTCACCAGTTTTATCGTATCGTACTGTATTTTTTTGAATTTTCTCTAGTACCAGTTTATTAGTAATGTCAATTTCATCGTCCGCTGCTACTAATAATTCAAATATATTAAGCAGTTTTCTAGCATCTCCTCCTGAAACTTGTAGTAAAGCATCAGTTTCTTTTAGGTTGATTTTTTTCTGAGAAATAATTTCATCCTTTTCCATTGCTCTATGTAAGAGAGCTATTAAATCATTTTTATCAAAAGAATTTAGAATATACACTTGACAACGAGAGAGTAGGGCAGGTATAACTTCAAAACTTGGGTTTTCTGTAGTAGCACCAACCAAAGTTACCCAACCTTTTTCTACAGCACCTAACAAAGAATCTTGTTGCGACTTACTAAAGCGATGAATCTCGTCTATAAATAGAATAGGATTTTTTTGTGTGAACAATCCTCCACTTTTTTTAGCTTTTTCTATTACTTCGCGTACATCTTTCACACCAGAACTAATAGCGCTTAAAGTATAAAACGGACGTCCAGATTCATTAGCAATAATGTTTGCTAAAGTGGTTTTGCCAATTCCTGGTGGTCCCCATAATATTAGAGAAGGAATAATTCCTTGTTTAATATGGTTGGTTAAAATGCCATTATCTCCCACTAAATGTTGCTGACTAATATAGTCGCTTAAATTTTGTGGACGTATTCTTTCTGCCAAAGGTTGATTCATTTTGTAAAAATAGCAAAGATTTATGACAGAACTTCAGAAATACTATTTTGGATTTATTTTTGTTATTTTCATGTTTATGAAAACAGAGCCACAATTAAAATTTTCTTCAACGGTTTTTACAATTCCCCTTATTTTTGTTTTTGCAATATGGTTTGTGTATTGGTTAGAAATTAAATTTGGATGGAATTTTAATAAATTTGGGGTGTATCCTAGAAATTTTAGTGGTTTAAAAGGGGTTTTTTGCTCTCCTTTTATTCATAGTGATACAAATCATCTTTTTAATAATTCTGTTCCTTTATTTGTGCTCTCTGCATGTCTTTTTTACTTTTATAAGGAGATTTCAGTGAAAGTTTTGATTTATGGGGGAATGATAACCGGATTATTAACATGGTTAATAGCTCGTGAATCGTATCACATAGGAGCCAGTGGGATTGTGTATCTACTTTTTAGTTTCGTTCTTTTTAGTGGTATTATAAGAAAGAACTACCGTCTTGTAGCGGTTTCTTTCATTACTATTTTTTTATATGGAAGCATGGTTTGGTATGTATTGCCAATTAAAGAAGGCATGTCTTGGGAAGGGCATCTATCAGGTCTAATGACTGGATTTATTTTCGCCCTCTTATATAGAAAAAGAGGGATTGTAAAAGAAAAGTTTGAGTTTTCTAAAACAGAATTTGATAAGATGTTTGATGAGGATGGAAATTACATTCCACCAGAAATTATAGAAGAAAATGAACTAAAAGAAATTAATTACAAGTACATTTATAAAGAAAATGATGAAGAGTAAGAATAAAAAATCCTGCGATAAAGCAGGATTTAATTTTTTATAAACGTTGTCTTACGGATTCATATAAAAAAGCGCCACAGGCAACCGATACATTTAATGATTCGATTTCACCTAATAATGGTAGTTTGGCTTTATAATCCACCAGCTTTAAAACAGATGTACTTACTCCTTTGTGTTCAGACCCCATAACAATAGCTATTGGTTGATTAAAATTGATATCGAAAACCGAATCTTCAGTTTTTTCAGTAGCAGCAACTAATTTTATGTCTGCAGCTTTTAATTGAAAGATAGCATCTTTTATATGATCTACTTTACAAATTGGTACTTTAAAAGCAGCACCAGCTGAAGTTTTTATTGTTTCAGCATTTACAGGGGCACTACCACTTTTCTGGATAATAATTCCGTTAACACCTGTACATTCTGCTGTTCTAATAATAGCTCCAAAGTTTCTTACGTCAGAAACCTGATCTAATAATAGAAACAGGGGAGTGCTATTAGATTCTAAAGTTTCTTCTATCAAAGTATCTAAATCTTCAAATTCAATAGGAGAAATTTTGGCAACCGCTCCTTGGTGATTATTGTGTTTAGATAAACGATCTAATTTTTCAGTAGGAACTACACTCGTTGATATTTTGTTTTTTTTCAACAATTTGTCTAATTGAAAAAACAAGTCTCCTCGTAAGCCCTTCTGAAGGTATACTTTATTTATTGAAGCTCCACTTTCTATAGCTTCAATAATAGCTCTAATACCAAAAATGTTTGTGTTTTGTTCCATGCTGCAAATGTAGTTCATTTTACGGTATAAAAAAACCACCTCAAAGGAGGTGGTTTAAAGTTTAAGAAATTTTAATTCTTATTAATTGTTGATATTTGGGTTGTTCTGAATCTCAGCTTGAGGAATATCCCACGTTAAACGATCGTCGTTATAAGCAACACTAACACCACTTTGTGCATAATGGTTAGTACCACGTGTTATCGTAGCTTGGTTTCTCTTCATTGCTAAATAACTTTTACCTTCTCCCCATAATTCAATTCTAGTTTGTAAGTAAGCTTCATCAACTAAAGCTTGACCTGATAAACCAGCAACATAAGCATAATCCGCAGGATCATCAAATCTCTCAGCTAATAATGCGTTAAGATAAGTATGGGCAGTAGTATCATCACCAATTTTAGCAGCAGTTTCAGCAGCTAATAAATAAAGTTCATCAATTCTCATGTATAGGTAATCGGTAACAACTACTCTTTGACCTCCTATTTCTCTACCTGGATGATAAAATTTATTTATAGGTAAAAGGTTATAATAACCAGAGCCAGGATGAAACTGTCCCTTTCTAACATCATTAGCATTTATTTGAGCATAAAGATTAGAGTCAATAGCTTTAGCGTCACCAGCCCAAGCATAGCTATAAGTAAATACATCCATTTGCCCCCACCAAGATATTAAGTCTAAACCTTGTTCTGTTGTTAAGTCAGCTCCCCACATCCAACTTCCAGTAGCTACATCATTAAAACCACCAGTAGTTTCTTCTTTTGTAGTCAATGGAAATTCTCCAGATTGAATAACTTCGATAGCTAAATCTCTTGCCATTTGATTAGAGGCAGGAGTATCCATAGCAGCATAAGTGTATGCTAAAAGTGATTTAGCAACATTTTGATTAATTTTACTCTTATTACTTCTGTTAAAACCATCTAACATTGTAATAGCTTGACTTAAATCTTCAATAATTAAATCAAAAACCTCACTGGTTGGGCTTTGAGGTTGAGCAGGTTGCCCAACTTCTGTATAGATAGGTAATACAGCGGTATTAGGGTTGTATTCTTCAATAAAGAATTGAGTTAAATAAAAGTAAGCATAAGCTCTCATGGCCTTAGCTTGAGCAAAATTATAAGCATTATCACCAGTTGGTTGAGCTTCATTTCCACCTAAAGCATCAATAACAAGGTTAGCTGAACGAATAATTCTGTAATAGTATCTCCAAGGCATGTAATTATCAGTATTAGTATAGTCTACTGTAGATTGATAATCAGTAAAACCAGCATACCAACCGTAGGTACTAACACTTAAAGCCATGTCTCCACATAACATATCACTAAAGATATCATAACCTTTTTGACCGAAATCATCGTGACCACCATCACCACCTGTTCCTGTTAAAAACATCATTTCGTACATACCGTTCACAGTACCAGCTAATACCTCAGGTTTAAGAGCACCAGAAACAGCAACGTCATCAGATTTTATAAATTGACTAGGTGAAGTTTCTAAAAAGTCTTCGCTACAACTATAACTTAATGCTATAAAAGCGCAAGCAGCTATAGATTTTAAAAAATTTATTTTCATTTTATATTGTATTAAAATTTAACATTAACACCTAAAGTAATGGTAGTTAAAGGTGAGTATCTGTATGTATTAGCAGCACCAGTCTCAGAAGTAGAAGGGTTGAATCCTTTTCTATCACTTAATAAGAACAAGTTATCGCCAGACATCCAGATGTTTACATTTGAAACTCCTGAATTTTCAATAAACTTTTTAGGAATAGTGTAACCTACTCTTAAATTGTTTAAAGATAAATAATCAGTTGAAGTAATAAATCTACTAGATAAAGAGTTAACTTGAGGGTTTCTATTACTCATTAATCTAGGAACATCAGTAATATCTCCAGGGTTTTGCCATCTATTTCTTATGTCAGTATGCCAGTTGTTATTACCAACTTGATCGTTATCCATTAAAGCAGCATAAGCACCATCATATGCATACCCTCCTAAGCTATATGTAAACTGAGTACTGAAGTCAAAATTATGAATTTGACCAGATAATCTAAATGCTCCTCTAACATCAGGTATTACAGATTTTCCAATAAATTTTTCTGTAGCTTCATCATAAGTACTAGTAGTTGTTTTACTAACAGCGTTATTAGGATTAGCAGTTTGATATTCATATAAACTTTGAATACCCTCACCAGCGTCTAAACTACCATTATTATTTGCATCATGATAGTATTGCGTCCATAAAGGATAACCGTTTGTAGGATCAACTCCTGCCCACTCTCTCATGTAGAAATCATAAATACTATGGCCAACAGCTCTACCGTAACTTCCAGCAATATCAAGAACTTTTTGTTCTCCTGTTGCAGGGTCTATAGGCATTGCAATTAATTCGTTATTTGCTATTTCTCCATTTATACTAAAATCTAACTTGAAGTTATCTTTTTTGATAATGTGAGAAGTTAAATCAAATTCTAAACCAGAGTTTCTTAGTTGTCCATCGTTCACTGTTAAAATAGCATCTCCAGTTGAAGGAGCGTCTCTTCTTTCAAAAATCAAGTCATCAGTATTTTTAACATAGTAGTCAACAGATCCATCAATAATGTTATTGAATAAAGTGAATTCAGTACCTACTTGAAACATTTTAGAAGTTTCCCAAGTTAATGCAGGGTTTCCAATAGGTCTAACGCTTAATGAGATTTCATTATTTAAGTTACCTATATCATAATTGTTTTGGTAGTTATATAAACCAACACCTGCTTGATCACCTATAAGTCCATAACTAGCTTTTAACTTAAGGAAGTTTACAAAGCTTGAAGAAGCCATGAAGTTTTCTTTACTTAAAATCCATGAAGCACCAAAAGAACCGAAAGTACCCCATTTGTTATCAACAAATCTTGAAGAACCATCTCTACGAACAGATCCAGTGAAATAGTATTTATCATTAATACTGTAGTTAACTTGTCCAAAGTAACTTTCAATATTAGCTTCGTTGGTATAACCTGTAGAAGGTGAAGAAGTAATGATGTAGTTGTTTAAAGATTCGTTACCACCCCAAATATTAACCAAGTTTTCTTTACTTGCTGTAGAGGTATCAAACTCATACTGGTTAGTTTCATGAGCTAAAAGAATTTCTAAATTATCATTACCAAGTTGTTTTTTATAACGCAATAAGTTTAAGAAGTTTTGAGATGTTACTTCAGAAAATCTTCTAAAAATACTACCTCCTTGTCCCTCAGCTGAACCGTAAAATGGGTTGTTGATATTATCAGCTTTTATCATAAAATACTGAGCACCATAAGTGTTCTCAAAAGTTAAGCCATCTGCAATTTGGAAGTTTAAAGAAATATTTCCATTTAACTCGTGACGCTTACTTTGGTTTGTGTCATATTTTGCATCAGCAATAGAGTTTGTTAAAGCTCCAAAACCACGACCAACTCCATAATCATGTTTAAAACCACCAAAGTATGGGTCATTAATTAAAGCTCCATTAGCATCTCTTTCATATAAAGGATAAATAGAAGGGATATTATCAACAAACCAAAATATACTTCCAGAGTCAGATGATTGACCATTAGTAGTGTTTTTAGAATAAGCATAACCAATATTAGCTGTAGCAGTTAACCATTTTGCTGGTTTGTGGGTTAAGTTCAATCTTGTAGTGTACCTATTATAATCAGAACCGATGATGTATCCTTTATCATTTAAATAACCAAATGAAGAAAAATACTTGGTATCATCATTACCTCCACTCATGTTTAAATTTGTTTCAGTTCTAAACGAAGTTTGAAAACCGTAATCTCCCCAGTTTTCTGGGTCGTATTTTCTGGTAACACCAGCTCTCACTTTACCAGTAGCAGGATCAATAAGATCGCTAACACTATTTACATTCCACATGTTGTATTTAGCATTAATACCTCTACTAGAGAAAAGGTTAGTATTAGCATAAGCAGCACCATCTGCATTAGGGTTAATATCTAAACCTCTATTTGCCATTGCTTCCCATGAAGTTTCAATATATTCCTCAGGAGATTTTATTACATCATATCTAGGTAAACCACTAAAGTTAACACCAGATTTAATACTAACATCTATGCTAGATGATCCAGCTCTACCTTTTTTAGTTGTAATTAAAATTACACCATTGGCACCTCTAGCACCATAAATAGCAGTTGCTGTAGCATCCTTTAAAATAGTAGTACTTTCAATATCACCTGGGTTAATAGAGTTTATACTTCCTGAGAAAGGAACTCCATCTACTACATATAAAGGGTCTCTGTTTCCATTTACAGAACCAAAACCTCTAATTCTAATTGTAGCAGTAGAACCAGGTTGTCCTGAAGTGTTAATAACATTTACACCAGCAACCTCACCAGCTAACGATTGTGAAACGTTAGAAAAACTCTTAGCAGCAATGTTTTCTGTTTTAACTACTTTTGCGGTACCTGTGTACGACTGTCTAGTAGTTGTACCATAACCAACTACTACAACTTCATCAAGTAAGTTGTCCCCTTCTAAAAGTACAGAAATCTGATTAGAAGCGCCTACTGTTCTTTCAGCTGTCTTCATACCAACAAAACTGAAAACTAAAACATCGCCAGTTTTAGCATTGATAGAGTAGTTTCCATCGAAATCAGTTTCAGTACCCTGAGTGGTACCTTTTTTTAAGATTGTAACCCCAGGCAATGGTCCTGTTTCGTCAGAAACAGTACCTGAAATTGTTCTGTCTTGTGCAAAGGATATTTGCACAACCAACGCTAGTAATAGCGTTAGAATTCCATTAAACTTTGTTCTCATTGTGTAATTATTTGAATTAATTAGGCGCTAAAATCATAAATATATCTTAAATAAACAATTTTTTAACATAAAAGAGTTTTGGTTTTTTTTAGATGTAAGAAAAATAAAGGTAAAAATTATATACCCTATAAAAACCAAAAGGTTATAATCTTTTGGTTTTTATAGGGTATATAGGTGATTTTTGAGTAGGCTTAGTCTACAGCCCACCAAACTTTTGTGTCTAAATTATCTGGACCTTGAATAGCAATTGCTTTATCATAGTTTTCTTTATTTGTACCTAAAGCAGTTAAAGGATAAGCTTGTCTATTAGGTATGCCAGCAGTTGTTGCAGCTGTAGGTTTAGTTAAAGGAACTTGATTAGAACCATGTTTCCTCCAATCAAACCAAGGCTCATAACCTTGCATAAATAAAGCAACCCATTTTTGATATGCAATTGTCTTTAAACCATTAAAAGCAGGTCTGTTACTGATATATGTGTTTATATCAGAGCTATTAACACCCCATTGCTCCATTGAAGCTTCTATACCGTCATTAGTAAACTCTTCAGCTGTTTGTTCAGTAGTCCAATTTAATTGAGCAGCTTCTGCTTTGTTTAATAATGTTTGAGCATATGTGAAAATATACCCCTTGGCAGTGGCGTTGTAAATAATGTCATCAGTAATAAAAGAAAAGTCTTTTACTTCTGGATTTCTTTGTCCATAAGGAGCCCCCACATAAACACCAGCATTTTGTGACTTGCTTCCATATTTTTCTAATCTAGGGTCTTCAGGAGCGGTGTTAGAACCAGTTCCAATTAAAGCATCTACAAAAGGTTTACTAAGTATTTCATCTTCTCTATTGTCTGTTACAAATGAATCATACCATAAGTTATCATAAATAGATGTAAACTGGAAATAGATATTATCACTATTGGAATTAATTACACCATTTTGAATAGCTTTATCATAATACTTTTTACCTAATGTAGGGTCTTTTTTAGATAGACGTAATGCCATGTTTAACATAAGCGTGTTACCAAATAATTTCCACTTATTCATGTCTCCATAAAATAAGATATCACCAGAAGGGCCTTCAGTAGAAGTATTTATAATACTTAATGCATTTTCTATTTGGTTAAAAAGATCTTGGTAAATATCTAATTGCTCATCAAATTCATTATATTGATTTTCAATACCTTTGTTAGCGTCAAAATAAGGGATCATCCCCCAGTTATCTGTCATGAAATTAAAATAATAGGCCTTAGTAAGCATAGCAACTGCTTTTTGATTGTTGTTATCACCATAAGCGGCTGCAGCTATTTGAGTATCAGGATTACTGTTTAATTCTATTACTTTGTTTAAATCAGTGATATGAGCATAATATCCTGCATAGTCATATCTTTGTGTGGTGTATACAGAAGCGTCTTCGTATTGAGCATTAGAAACATATTGGACATAAAGAGCAGGTCTAGTAGCTCCATAATGTATGGTTCTGAATCCTAATTGACCTCCTGCTAAAAGAGAAGAAGCTATGGCTGTATTAGGTGAGTCTGGATCGGTGTTTATATCTCCAAAATCGACTTTTGTACAGCTAGATATAGCAAACAAAAGTGTTAGAGCTAGTATATATATATTGTTTTTTTTCATTGTTTTAAAATTTTATTTGAATATTAAATCCATAAGTTCTGTTTCCTGGTAGCTGTCCACCCTCCATGAAGTTAACATAGCCTAGGGCATTGCTTCCGTAGGCTTGCTCTAATTGAGAAGGGTCAATTCCGTCAACAGATTCAAAGAATAAGAAAGCGTTGTTTACGTAGGCACCAATTCTTAATTGAGTTAAACCGAATTTTTCTACAAGTTCTTTGTTAAAAGTATAGTCAAATCTAATGTTTCTAATAGCTAAGTAATCTGCGTCTTTAGCAAACTCGCTAATGTTACCAAATTGACCTCCCCAGTAATTTTGTGTGTCTTTGTAGAAAGAAACAGGATTTCCGCTTTCGTCAACCCCAGAAACTAAAGTACCTCCTGAGTTGGAACCAGCACTAGAAGCTGAAACATAATCTATATATTCACCTTCTATATTGTATTGAATGTTTCCGTCACTTCCTGTTACTGGATCTCTACGTGGATTACCTTGTTGATTATTTCCAACAGTTGCAAGACCTAATCCTGAAGAATTTACGAACATTTCACTGATTGAGAAGTATTTACCACCAACTTGAAAGTCAGTGTCTACGGTCATAGAGAAATTTTTATATTTAAAAGTATTAGAAAAGCCTCCTGTGAAATCAGGTAAATAGTTACCTAAGTATTGGTTGTCTTCGGTAATGTAATTTCCTTTTGAATCTAAAACTTTTTGACCATTTATTTCTTTGATTTTTCTTCCGTAAACTCTACCCCAGTCTTTACCAGCTTCATTTCTTATTAATAATCCTCCCCATCTAGAGCTTAAGAATGAATAGTCAGAACTAGTAGCTGTATTACTCACTTTGTCTACAAATCTGTTTAATGTAGCGAAGTTTAGATTAGAGTTCCATTTAAAGTTTTCAGTGCTTATAGGAGTGGCTCTTAAAGCTACTTCAAAACCTGTGTATGTTTGTTTTCCTTCATTTTTGAAAACAGAACCATAACCACTTGTAGGATCAAGGTTTACAGAAACAGGAAGTTTGTCGTCAATTTTATTGAAATAAGTTACATCAAGACCTATTCTATTGTTTAAGAATTGTAGCTCGGCACCTACTTCAAATTCTCTTCTTGTCCCTCCACCTAAACTTGGATTTGGTATTGAACTAGGAATAGATGATACGGGAATTACATCTCCTGAAGGAGTGACGTAAGATTCTCCTGCAGGGTAAATACTCGATAATCTGTATACAGAAGGGAATTTAGGGGCTTCAGCCATACCTCCTCTTATCTTTGCATAACTTAAGATGTCATTCTTTTCAAATAAATCAGAAAGAACGAAACTCAAAGAAAGTCCTGTCGTTAAAACTCCATTATCTTCAGGGTTAGCGGTAGAACTCCAATCTTTTCTTACGCTTCCTTCGATGAATGCCCAATCGTCATAACCGAATGATCCTGTAATATAAGCGGCTCTACCCTTGGTTCTAATTAAATCACGAACAAGTGTAGGTCTTTCTTTTGATGTAGAAATACTGTAAAAACCTGGAACAGTTAAGCCATTGTTTGTAGCGGCATAGTTGTATTCTTCAGTGTAGTCTGTCATTTCAAAACCAGTAATTGCAGAAATATCAAACTTGTCTTTTAGTCTTGTGTTATAGGTTAAATTACCTGTAAATAAGTTTCTGTCTTTAGTTGTAGATTCTTCAGAGTAGCCTTCTGTGTTAAGTCCTCCAAAAGCAACTATTGCGTTATATTCTGATATTTCATAGGTCTTTTTTAAAGATAAGTTAGCAGCTAAATTATCGCTGATTTTGTAATCTAGATCAAAATTACCGTATGTAGATTTTCTTTTTCCTTTTTTAAGGTTTTCATATAATTCAAAATATGGAGAATCCCAATACTTAGGTTCAGGATCTCTTGGCCCTTTGATGTTCCAACTTACAATTTTTCCTCCTTGTCTATATTCTTTAAGTTTAGTGACATCTAATTGATTTTGCCACCACTGGGCAAGGTTTGAACCAAGAGTGTTGTATCCTTCAGTGGGGTTGTTTAAAGTTTCTTGATCAATGAAGTATACATTAGCAGAAGCTCTAAGTTTAGAGGTGATGTCAAGATGAGTAGCTACAGAAAAACGATTAGTAGTTCTGTTAGCGTTAGGAATTGTTAATTCTCTGTCATTTCTTAAGAAGTTTATTTTTATTCCGTAATCTTCACCTCCCTTAGAGAAGTTAATGTTATGTTTACTATTAATACCAGTTTTGTAAAAATTAGCTAAACCACCATTGTATTTCCAAGGTGTTAATTTTCCAAAGTTAGGATTGCCAGGTATCCAACTATCCCATTGTCTAACTAATGTACCGTCTAATCTTGGTCCCCATGATTCATCAGCACCATAGTTTACGATTTTGTGACCATCAAAAGCTGACCATGAAGAAGGGTCTCTAGATGGGTCATATGAAAAAGTGTCAAAATTTTGACTATACCCTCCTCCATATTCAGTTTGAAAATCTCTTAAGTAATCAGCATTACTAAACTCAACAGCTCCATCATAGGTTACGCTAGTTCTTCCTTGTTTAGCTTTTTTAGAAACTAGAATAACAACACCATTAGCACCTTCAGGTCCGTAAAGGGCAGTTGCAGCAGCTCCTTTTAATACAGACATTGATTCCATGTCTTCTGGGTTGATATCATCAGGACTTTGTAGGCGTACACCGTCCAATACGTATAAAACGTTGATATTTCCTCTAAGTCTAATTTTAGAGGAGTTAAACCCTGAAGAAGCAGCACCAATAAATTGAACACCAGAAACTTTACCTGCTAAAGCATTTGAAATGTCAGTTTGTTTTGTTGTTACTAAGTCTTCTGCTTTTACGGTTTGTTGTGCGTAACCAAGACTCTTTTTTTGTCTTTTGACTCCAAGTGCAGTTACAACAACTTCATCTAAAACATTGTCGCTAGTCATAACAATATTTATTTTGTTTGAAGAACCAACTGTTTTTTCTTGAGTTTTCATTCCGACAAAACTAAAGACTAATATGTCTCCAGTACTGGCTGAGATAGAGTACTTTCCATCAAAGTCCGTTTCAACACCTTGTGTTGTACCTTTTTTCAAGACGGTAACACCAGGTAAAGGTCCTGATTCGTCAGATACTATACCTGAGATAGCTTTGTCCTGCGCAAAGGATATTTGCACAATAAACGCTAAGAGTAGCGTCAAAATTCCATTAAACTTTGTTTTCATTATGTAATTATTTGAATTAATTGAGCCAAAAATCATAAATAAATCTTAAAAAAACAAGGTATTTGTTAATTAAATCTAAAAAAACAACACTTGATTGGAGTTAAGTGTTAAAAAAATGTGAAGTATTTATTGTTTTTGTTAGCTTGGTTGCTTTTTTTAAATAGATGTGTAGTTTAGGTTGTATGGTTTGGTTGTGTTTCTTGAAATAATTACAAGGTAAGGGGTAGGGTTTGAGGTGTTTTGTTAAAAATAACTTCTTGATATTTGAATAATTAGAAAATTATCGTACATTTGCAGCCTCTAAAAATTAGAGTAATTTAAGTACAAATTAAAAATAAGTAATAATTTAGTATGCCAACTATTCAACAATTAGTTCGTAAAGGAAGAGCCAAAATAACTAAGAAGAGTAAATCGGCTGCTTTACAAGCATGTCCACAAAGACGTGGAGTTTGTACGCGTGTGTATACCACTACTCCTAAGAAACCTAACTCAGCAATGCGTAAGGTGGCAAGGGTTCGTTTAACAAATGGTAACGAAATCAACGCGTATATTCCAGGTGAGGGACACAACTTGCAAGAGCACTCGATAGTATTAGTTAGAGGTGGAAGGGTAAAAGATTTACCAGGTGTTAAATATCACGTGGTACGTGGAGCATTAGATACTGCAGGAGTTGAGGGTAGAACCCAACGTAGATCTAAGTATGGTGCAAAACGCCCAAAAGACAAAAAGTAAAAATAATTAGTAACTTTTTTAATGTAAAGACATGAGGAAAAGAAGAGCTAAAAAAAGAGTTTTGTTACCGGATCCAAGATTTAACGATCAATTAGTTACACGTTTTGTGAATAACTTAATGTGGGACGGTAAAAAATCTGTAGCGTTCAAAGTGTTTTACGATGCAATGGATATCGTAAATGAAAAGAAAACTGACGAAGAAAAGTCGGCTTTAGAAGTGTGGAAAGATGGTTTATCTAACGTGATGCCTCACGTAGAAGTGCGTTCTCGTCGTGTAGGTGGAGCTACATTCCAAATTCCAATGCAAATTCGTCCAGACCGTAAGGTTTCTATGGCGATTAAATGGATGATCTCTTATGCGCGTAAGCGTAATGAAAAAACAATGGCACAACGTTTAGCGGCTGAGATTTTAGCTGCTGCTAAAGAAGAAGGTGCTGCTGTTAAGAAAAGAGTTGATACTCATAAAATGGCTGAAGCGAATAAAGCATTCTCACACTTTAGATTTTAATAAGAAATGGCAAGAGATTTAAAATATACAAGAAATATCGGTATTGCTGCTCATATTGATGCTGGTAAAACAACAACAACTGAGCGTATCCTTTTCTATACAGGGGTAAACCATAAGATAGGGGAAACTCATGAGGGGTCTTCTACAATGGACTGGATGGAACAAGAGGCTGAAAGAGGTATTACAATTACTTCTGCGGCTACAACTTGTACATGGCAATTCCCTACAGAAAATGGAAAGCCTACCGCTGATGCTAAAGGATACCATTTTAATATTATTGATACTCCAGGTCACGTTGATTTTACCGTAGAGGTAAACCGTTCATTACGTGTATTAGATGGATTAGTGTTCTTATTCTCTGCAGTAGACGGAGTAGAGCCTCAATCTGAAACTAACTGGCGTTTAGCTGATAACTATAAAGTGCCTCGTATCGGTTTCGTTAATAAAATGGACCGTCAAGGAGCAAACTTTTTAGCAGTTTGTCAGCAAGTAAAAGACATGTTAAAGTCTAATGCAGTGCCAATCGTATTAAACATTGGTGATGAGGCAGATTTTAAAGGAATTGTTGATTTAGTTAAGAACCGTGCTATTGTATGGCATGACGAAAATCACGGATCAACTTTTGATGTTGTTGATATTCCAGAAGATTTAAAAGAAGAAGCTCGTGAGTTACGTGGTAAGTTAATCGAAGAGGTTGCAGCTTATGACGAAAACTTATTAGAGAAATACATGGAAGATGAAGATTCTATTACAGAAGAAGAAGTGCATGCTGCATTAAGAGCTGCTGTAATGGATATGTCTATCATTCCTATGGTTTGTGGTTCTTCATTCAAAAATAAAGGTGTTCAGTTCTTGTTAGATGCTGTATGTCGTTATTTACCTTCTCCAGTAGATAGAGAAAATATTATCGGTACTAATCCTGATACAGGAGAAGAAATTTCTCGTAAACCAGATGCAAGTGCACCATTTTCTGCCTTAGCATTTAAAATTGCTACTGATCCTTTCGTAGGACGTTTAGCATTCTTCCGTGCGTATTCTGGTCACTTAGATGCAGGTTCTTACGTTTTAAACAATCGATCAGGTAAAAAAGAGCGTATTTCTCGTATTTACCAAATGCACTCTAATAAACAAAACCCAATTGAATACATTGAAGCAGGAGATATTGGAGCTGCTGTAGGATTTAAAGATATTAAAACTGGGGATACGTTATCTGACGAAAAACACCCAATCGTTTTAGAATCTATGGACTTCCCAGATCCAGTAATCGGTATCGCTGTTGAGCCTAAAACCAAGGCTGATGTTGATAAATTAGGTATGGCTTTAGCAAAATTAGCTGAAGAAGATCCTACATTTACTGTAAAAACAGATGAAGCTTCAGGGCAAACTGTAATTTCAGGAATGGGTGAGTTACACTTAGATATTATTGTAGACCGTTTAAAGCGTGAGTTTAAGGTTGAAGTAAATCAAGGACAACCACAAGTAGAGTACAAAGAAGCTTTAACTGCTACTGCAGATCACAGAGAGGTTTATAAAAAGCAATCTGGTGGACGTGGTAAGTTTGCTGATATTGTATTTACTATGGAGCCTGCTGATGAAGGTGTAACAGGATTACAATTTGAGTCTATTATTAAAGGTGGTAACGTTCCTAAAGAATTTGTTCCTTCTGTAGAAAAAGGATTTAAAGAAGCAATGAAAAATGGTCCATTAGCAGGATACGAGATGGATTCGATGAAGATTACTTTAAAGGATGGATCTTTCCACCCTGTAGATTCTGATCAATTATCATTCGAATTAGCTGCTAAAATGGGTTACAAAGCTGCTGCAAAAGCTGCAAGAGCTGTAATCATGGAGCCAATGATGAAGTTAGAAGTGTTAACTCCAGAAGAAAACATGGGTGACATCGTTGGAGATTTAAATAGAAGACGTGGACAAGTTAATGATATGAGCGACCGTGCTGGATCTAAAGTAGTAAAAGCTATCGTTCCATTATCAGAAATGTTTGGATATGTTACTTCATTAAGAACATTATCTTCAGGTAGAGCAACTTCTACTATGGAATTCTCTCACTATGCAGAAACTCCTAGTAACATTGCTGAAGAAGTAATCGCTAACGCTAAAGGTTAATTAAGATGAGTCAAAAAATTAGAATAAAGTTAAAATCTTACGATTATAATTTAGTAGACAAGTCTGCTGAGAAAATCGTAAAGACAGTAAAGAGTACTGGTGCTGTAGTAAACGGGCCAATTCCTTTACCAACAAATAAAAAGATTTTTACAGTATTACGTTCACCACACGTAAACAAAAAATCAAGAGAGCAATTTCAATTATCTGCTTACAAAAGATTATTAGACATCTATAGTTCTTCTTCAAAAACTATTGATGCTTTAATGAAACTTGAGTTACCAAGTGGAGTTGAAGTTGAGATCAAAGTATAAGTAAATCAATAACTTTCGGTTTAATTTTGTTAAGCCGAAAGTTTTTTATACTTTTGCACACCGAAATTTAGGTTTCGGAGTGTAAATATTTCTGTAATGTATGCAGAAATGACATGTCCTGAGGGTTTCGCGAAGGAAAAATGGTAAAAACAAATTCAGAGTGAAGGCGTTTTTCGCTCTTTTTTTTTGAAAAATTCAAAGGAAAAACAGAAACATTCGTTTCAAAAAATCATTTATTAATAGACGCGCTGGATAAATTAAATCTATTCGTCTGAAAATTAACAAATATGTCTGGGTTAATAGGAAGAAAAATTGGAATGACCAGCTTATTCGATGAGAACGGGAAAAATATTCCTTGTACTGTAATCGAAGCAGGTCCTTGCGTTGTTACCCAAGTCAGAACCGAAGAGGTTGACGGCTATAACGCTTTACAACTTGGTTTCGATGACAAAAAAGCAAAAAGCTCTAATAAAGCTTTAGATGGTCACTTTAAAAAAGCTGGTACATCTGCTAAGAAAAAAGTTGTTGAATTCCAAGAGTTTGATGGTGAGTACAAATTAGGTGACTCAATTACTGTTGAATTATTTGCTGAAGGAGAATTCGTTGATGTATCAGGAATTTCTAAAGGTAAAGGTTTTCAAGGTGTTGTTAAACGTCATGGTTTTGGCGGAGTTGGACAAGCAACTCACGGTCAACATAACCGTTTAAGAGCTCCTGGTTCAATTGGTGCAGCATCATACCCTGCAAGAGTATTCAAAGGAATGCGTATGGCAGGTCGTATGGGTGGAGACAAAGTAAAAGTTCAAAATTTAAGAGTGTTAAAAGTGGTTGCTGATAAGAATCTTATCGTAGTAAAAGGAGCTATTCCTGGTCACAAAAACTCTTATGTAACTATCGAGAAATAATGAAAGTAGCAGTATTAGATATTACAGGAAAAGATACTGGTAGAAAAGTTGAACTTTCTAACGAGGTATTCGGAATTGAGCCAAATGATCATGCAATTTATTTAGATGTAAAGCAGTATTTGGCTAATCAAAGACAAGGTACTCACAAATCGAAAGAAAGAGCTGAGATTGCTGGTAGTACAAGAAAGATAAAAAAACAAAAAGGAACTGGTACAGCTCGTGCGGGTAGTATCAAATCTCCAGTTTTTAGAGGTGGTGGACGTATTTTCGGTCCAAGACCAAGAAATTATTCTTTTAAGTTAAACAAAAACTTAAAGCGTTTAGCACGTAAGTCTGCTTTAAGTATTCAAGCAAAAGAAAACAATTTAGTTGTTATTGAAGATTTCAATTTTGAAGCTCCAAAAACTAAAGAGTTTATCAATGTATTAAAAGCTTTAGAATTAGACGCTAAAAAGTCTTTATTCGTATTAGGTGAAGAAAGTAAAAATGTTTACTTATCATCTCGTAACTTAAAAGGTTCTAAAGTAGTAGATGCTTCAGGAATTAACACTTATAGCGTTTTAAATGCTAACAAAGTAGTTATCGCTGAGAGCTCTTTAGAAGGAATTGAGTCTAATTTAAGTAAATAGGGAAGAAAATGAGTATTTTAATTAAACCTATTATTACAGAAAAAGCTACAAATGATAGCGAGTTAAACAACCGTTATACATTTGTTGTAAACAAAAAAGCTAACAAGTTAGAAATCAAAGGAGCTGTTGAGGCTGCTTATGGTGTAGCGATCGAGTCTGTAAAAACTATGAACTATCCAGCATTAAGAAAAACTAAATACACTAAAAAAGGTTTAGTTACTGGATTAACAAGTGGATACAAGAAAGCAATCGTTCAGTTAGCTGAAGGAGAAACTATTGATTTTTATAACAATCTTTAAGAAAAGACAGAATGTCAGTTAGAAAATTAAAACCAATAACACCAGGTCAGCGTTTTAGAGTTGTAAATGGGTTCGACACCATTACTACTGATAAGCCGGAGAAATCTTTATTAGCTCCGAAAAAACGATCTGGAGGTCGAAACAATCAGGGTAGAATGACTACACGTAACATTGGTGGAGGTCATAAACAAAAATACCGTATTATCGATTTTAAAAGAGATAAGCAAGGTGTTCCTGCAACAGTAAAAACTATCGAGTACGATCCAAACCGTACTGCATTTATTGCATTAGTTAGTTATGCTGATGGTGAAAAGCGTTATGTAATTGCACAAAACGGATTAAAAGTAGGTCAAACAATCGTATCAGGAAAAGAAGCTACGCCAGAAGTTGGTAACGCTATGTTCTTAAGCGATATTCCATTAGGTACTACAATTTCTTGTATTGAGTTACACCCAGGACAAGGAGCTGTTATGGCTCGTTCAGCTGGTTCATTTGCTCAATTAATGGCAAGAGATGGTAAATATGCAACAGTAAAGTTACCTTCAGGTGAAACAAGATTAATCTTATTAACTTGTATGGCAACTATCGGAGTTGTGTCTAACTCTGACCACCAATTATTAGTATCTGGTAAAGCAGGTAGAAGTAGATGGTTAGGTAGAAGACCAAGAACGAATGCTGTTCGTATGAACCCAGTTGATCACCCAATGGGTGGTGGTGAAGGACGTTCTTCTGGAGGACATCCAAGATCTAGAAACGGTATCCCTGCGAAAGGATTTAAGACTAGATCTAAGACCAAAGCTAGTAACAAGTATATTATAGAACGTAGAAAGAAATAATAAACCATGGCAAGATCATTAAAAAAAGGACCTTACGTTCACTATAAGTTAGAGAAAAAAGTGTTAGCTAACGTAGAAGCAGGAAGTAAGTCAGTTATCAAAACTTGGTCAAGAGCAAGTATGATTACTCCAGATTTCGTAGGGCAAACAATTGCAGTTCACAACGGACGTCAGTTTGTACCAGTTTACGTTACTGAAAACATGGTAGGTCATAAATTAGGCGAATTTTCACCAACACGTTCTTTTAGAGGGCACGCTGGTGCAAAAAATAAAGGTAAAAAATAGTAGGAAATTATGGGAAGTCGTAAACATAACATGGCAACACAGTTAAAAGAAGCTAGAAAGTCTAGAGCTTTTGCTAAATTAACTAATTGTCCTACATCACCAAGAAAAATGCGCTTGGTAGCAGATTTAGTAAGAGGAGTTGAAGTTGAAAAAGCTTTACAAATCTTAAAATTCAGTCCAAAAGAAGCATCACGTAACTTAGAAAAGTTATTGTTATCAGCTATCGCTAACTGGCAAGCTAAAAACGAAGATGCAAGCATCGAAGATGCAGGATTATATGTAAAATCAATTTGTGTTGATAGCGCAGGTATGTTAAAAAGGTTAAGACCAGCTCCACAAGGACGTGCTCACAGAATTCGTAAGCGTTCTAATCACGTAACTTTAGAGTTAGGAACTAAAAATAACAGTAATTAATCAAAGTAGAAATGGGACAAAAGACAAATCCAATAGGAAATCGTTTAGGAATTATCAGAGGATGGGAATCTAACTGGTATGGTGGAAATGACTACGGAGATAAGATTGCTGAAGATGATAAGATAAGAAAGTATATCAACGCTCGTTTATCAAAAGCAAGTGTTTCTCGTATTATTATTGAGCGTACTTTAAAGCTTGTAACCGTTACTATCACTACTGCACGTCCAGGTATCATTATTGGTAAAGGAGGTCAAGAGGTAGACAAGTTAAAAGAAGAGCTTAAGAAAATTACAGGAAAAGAAGTTCAAATTAACATTTTCGAAATTAAGCGTCCAGAATTAGATGCAAACTTAGTTGCAGCTAGTATCGCACGTCAAATCGAAAACAGAATTTCTTACAAGCGAGCTACAAAGATGGCGATTGCTGCTGCAATGAGAATGAATGCAGAAGGAATTAAAGTGCAATTATCAGGTCGTTTAAATGGAGCTGAAATGGCGCGTTCTGAGCATTATAAAGAAGGAAGAATTCCTCTTTCTACCTTCAGAGCAGATATCGATTATGCACTTGTTGAAGCACATACTACATACGGAAGAATCGGTGTGAAAGTATGGATTATGAAAGGTGAGGTTTATGGAAAACGTGAATTATCTCCATTAGTAGGATTATCTAAACAAAAAGGTAATTCTAACAAAGGTGGTGGTAATGCAAAACGTCAACCTCGCAGAAGAAAATAATTTTTAAAAGAAATTAAAAATGTTACAGCCAAAAAGAGTAAAATACCGTAAGGTACAGAAGGCGAAAGGAAATATGAAAGGTAACTCTGGTAGAGGTACTCAACTTTCTAACGGAATGTTTGGTATTAAATCATTAGACCAGAACTTACTTACCTCTCGTCAAATTGAGGCAGCTCGTATTGCGGCAACTCGTTATATGAAAAGAGAGGGGCAACTTTGGATTAAAATTTTCCCAGACAAACCTATCACTAAGAAACCATTAGAGGTACGTATGGGTAAAGGTAAAGGTGCACCTGATCATTTTGTTGCTGTTATTAAACCAGGTAGAATTTTGTTTGAAGTTGGTGGTGTACCAATGGAAGTAGCAAAAGAAGCTTTACGTTTAGCAGCTCAAAAACTTCCTGTAAAAACGAAGTTTGTAATAGCAAGAGATTTTGATTATAACGCTTAATTCTATTTAGATCATGAAACAATCAGAAATTAAAGAATTATCAACAGCTGACTTACAAGAAAAGCTTGGAGCGTTGAAGAAAAATTATACTGATCTTAAGATGGCTCACGCCATAACTCCATTGGAAAATCCATTAGAGTTACGTAGCTTAAGAAAAACTGTGGCAAGAATTGCTACAGAGTTAACTAAAAGAGAATTACAATAATTCTAGTCAGTTTTAAAGATGGAAAAAAGAAATCTTAGAAAAGAGAGAATCGGTGTAGTATCTAGCAACAAAATGGAGAAATCTATCGTAGTTAGCGAGGTAAAAAGAGTAAAGCACCCAATGTACGGAAAGTTCGTATTAAAGACTAAGAAGTACGTTGCACATGACGAGAATAACGATTGCAACGAAGGTGATACTGTAAGGATCATGGAAACACGTCCTATGAGTAAATCTAAGCGTTGGAGATTAGTAGAAATCCTAGAAAGAGCTAAATAATATGTTACAGACAGAATCAAGATTAAAAGTCGCAGATAACACTGGAGCAAAAGAAGTTTTAGTGATTAGAGTTTTAGGAGGAACAAAAAAGCGTTACGCTAGCGTTGGAGACAAAATCGTTGTTACGGTTAAATCTGCAACTCCAAACGGAACTGTAAAGAAAGGTCAAGTATCTCGTGCAGTTGTTGTTCGTACTAAGAAAGAAGTTAGACGTAAAGACGGATCATATATCAGATTTGATGATAATGCTTGTGTACTTTTAAATCCTTCAGAGGAAATGAGAGGAACACGTGTATTCGGTCCTGTGGCTCGTGAATTACGTGAGAAACAATTTATGAAAATAGTATCATTAGCACCTGAGGTGTTATAAAATCAGATTTTAAAATGAAAAAATTTAAAATTAAATCAGGAGATACTGTTAAAGTTATAGCAGGAGATCACAAAGGATCTGAAGGTAAAGTTTTACAAATCATCAAAGATAAGGATAGAGTTGTAGTAGAAGGTGTAAACATGGTGTCTAAACACACTAAACCAAGTGCTGCAAATCCACAAGGAGGAATTGTAAAAAAAGAAGCTCCATTACACATATCAAACGTTGCTTTAGTTGAAAACGGTGAAGCAGTAAGAGTTGGTTATAAAGTAGAAGGAGATAAGAAAGTAAGAGTATCAAAAAAATCAGATAAAGCAATATAACCATGAGTTACGTACCAAGATTAAAAGAAGAGTACAAGAGCAGAGTTATCAAAGCTCTTACTGATGAATTTGGTTATAGCAATGTAATGCAAGTACCTAAATTACAAAAAATTGTTGTAAGTAAAGGTGTAGGTGCAGCTATAGCAGATAAGAAATTAATAGAATACGCTATTGACGAGTTAACTACAATTACAGGTCAAAAAGCAGTATCTACAATCTCTAAGAAAGACGTTGCAAACTTCAAATTACGTAAAGGAATGCCAATTGGTGCAAAAGTTACGTTAAGAGGAGACAAAATGTACGAATTTTTAGATAGATTAGTTACAGCTTCTTTACCACGTGTAAGAGACTTTAACGGTATCAAAGCAAATGGTTTTGATGGTAGAGGTAATTACAACTTAGGTATTACTGAACAAATCATCTACCCAGAGATTAATATTGATCAAGTGAAAAAAATTAGTGGTATGGATATTACATTTGTAACATCTGCTAACACTGATAAAGAAGCTAAATCATTATTAGGAGAATTAGGATTACCATTTAAAAAGAATTAATAAGATGGCTAAAGAATCAATGAAAGCGCGTGAGCGCAAAAGAGCTAAAATGGTTGCAAAGTATGCAGAAAAGAGAAAAGCTTTAAAAGAAGCTGGAGACTACGAAGCATTACAAAAGTTACCAAAAAACGCATCACCAATTAGAATGCACAACCGTTGTAAACTAACTGGACGTCCTAAAGGATATATGCGTCAGTTCGGAATTTCACGTGTTACTTTCCGTGAAATGGCTAACCAAGGATTAATTCCAGGAGTAAAAAAAGCAAGCTGGTAACAGCTCTTTACTATACAAGCAAAAGGTGTATAACGATAAAACGTTATACGCCTTTTTGTATTTAAAAAAGCAAGTTATTTTAGATGATTACCATACTATTTTAAAGGAAGGAATTTAGTTTTTTAAAACTGAAATATCTGCAATAAATTAGTACTCAAAATGATAATTATTAAAATGGTTTGATTTTTAAAAAGTTTATGTATATTTGCACACTGTTTTTATAGGGTAAATTGTGCCTTGTAAGTAAATACTTGTTATAAGTATAATACCTATGAGATTTTACCTAAAAAACGAACTAAATAAATATTAACTGGTTTCAGGTTTAGTATCAGTAGTTTACCAAGTAAAGTAAGGTTGCTAAAAACCAAAACCACAATTTAATTAACTATGTATACAGATCCAATCGCGGATTTTCTTACTCGTGTGAGAAATGCTATTGCAGCTAACCACAGAGTAGTTGAAGTTCCTGCTTCAAAATTGAAGAAGGAAATGACGAAAATTTTGTTCGATCAAGGTTACATTTTAAGTTATCAGTTCAATGACGATAAAGTACAAGGAACTATTAAGATAGCTTTAAAATACGATCGTGATACGAAAGAATCAGTAATCAGAAAGATTCAAAGAATTTCAACACCAGGTTTACGTAAATACGTTGGCGCTAAAGAAATGCCAAGAGTATTAAACGGTTTAGGTATTGCTATTGTTTCTACATCTAAAGGTGTAATGACAAACAAAAAAGCAAGACAAGAAAACGTTGGTGGAGAGGTATTATGTTACGTTTACTAAAAAAACATTTTGTAAGATGAGTAGAATAGGAAAAAATCCAATCGCATTGCCACAAGGTGTTGAAGTTAAAGTAGACGGAAACGTGGTAACAGTAAAAGGTAAATTAGGAGAATTAACTCAAGAGTTAACTTCTGGTATTACTGTAAAGGTAGAAGATGGTACGATCACTTTAGAAAGATCATCAGATAGTAAAGATCATAGAGCTGCGCATGGTTTATACCGTGCTTTAATCAATAACATGGTTGAAGGTGTAAGCAAAGGTTTTACTAAAGAGTTAGAGTTAGTAGGTGTTGGATATAGAGCATCTAACCAAGGTCAAAAATTAGATTTAGCCTTAGGTTTCTCTCATAACATTATTTTAGATTTAGCTCCAGAAGTTAAGGTTGAAACAGTATCTGAAAAAGGTAAAAACCCAATCGTAAAATTAACTTCACATGACAAGCAATTAGTTGGTCAAGTTGCAGCAAAAATTCGTTCTTTCCGTAAGCCAGAGCCTTACAAAGGAAAAGGGATTAAGTTTGTAGGAGAAGTATTAAGAAGAAAAGCAGGTAAATCTGCATAATAAATTAAGAGAAATTATTATGGCATTATCAAAGCTTGAAAGAAGACAACGAATTAAGCATAGAATTAGAAAAATAGTTACTGGTACAGCTGCTAAACCAAGATTATCAGTTTTTAGAAGTAACAAAGAAATCTATGCTCAGTTAATTGATGACGTTGCTGGTGTAACATTAGCATCTGCATCTTCAAGAGATAAAGAAATTACATCTGGTTCTAAGGCAGAAGCAGCAACAGCAGTAGGTAAAGCTATCGCTGAAAAAGCTGTAAAAGCTGGTGTTGATACTGTTGCTTTTGACCGTAACGGATATTTATACCACGGTAGAGTTAAAGTATTAGCAGACGCTGCTAGAGAAGCTGGTTTAAAATTTTAAGAAATTATATTATGTTAGGATATAAAAACGTAGAAAGAGTAAAACCAAGCGGATTAGAGCTTGTAGATAAATTAGTAGGAGTACAACGTGTTACTAAAGTAACTAAAGGAGGTAGAGCATTTGGTTTCTCTGCAATCGTAGTAGTTGGAGATGGTAACGGTGTTGTAGGTCACGGATTAGGGAAATCTAAAGATGTTTCTTCTGCAATTGCAAAAGCAGTAGAAGATGCAAAGAAAAACTTAGTGCGTATTCCTATTTTAGACGGAACATTACCACACGAGCAAAAAGGTAAATTTGGTGGAGCTAAAGTATTCATCAAGCCAGCTTCACACGGTACCGGGGTTATCGCCGGGGGTGCTGTACGTTTGGTATTAGAATCTGTTGGAATAAAAGACGTATTATCAAAATCTCAAGGATCATCAAACCCTCACAACGTAGTAAAAGCAACTTTTGATGCTTTATTACAATTACGTAGCGCAGCAACTATTGCTAAGCAAAGAGGTATTTCTTTAGAGAAAGTTTTTAACGGTTAAAATTTAAGACGATGAGTAAAATTAGAGTTACACAAGTAAAAAGTCAAATCGGTCGCCTTAAAAATCAAAAAAGAACGTTAGAGGCGTTAGGTTTACGTAAAATGAACCAAACTGTAGAGCATGATGCAACAGCTACAATTTTGGGTATGGTAAATAAAGTTTCACACTTAGTTTCTGTAGAAGAAATTAAATAAGACAATAAAAGATGAGTTTACACAACTTAAAACCAGCAGCTGGAGCAACTAAGAACAAAGGGAAGCGTGTAGGACGTGGAGAAGGTTCTGGTAAAGCTACTACTGCAGGAAGAGGACACAAAGGAGCTAAATCTCGTTCTGGTTATTCTCGTAAAGTAGGATTTGAAGGAGGACAAATGCCACTTCAAAGACGTGTGCCTAAATTTGGATTCACTAACATTAACCGTAAAGAGTATGTTGGTGTAAATTTAGACAAGTTACAATCATTAGTAGATAACGGAAAGATAACAGATACAGTTAATTTAGATGTTTTAGTTGAAAACAGATTAGCTCGTAAAAACGACTTAGTAAAAATATTAGGTGGTGGAGAGTTAAAAGCTAAATTAAATATAACTGTACATAAGTATACAGCATCAGCAAAAGCAGCTATCGAAGCAGCAGGAGGTGAAGCAGTAACTTTATAATAATTGTAAATGATGAATTTTATAAATACTTTAAAAGACATTTGGAAGATAGAAGAGTTAAAAGAAAAATTACTTTTAACCTTAGGTTTAATTGCTGTTTACCGTTTTATGGCAGCTGTTCCATTACCAGGAATTGATCCAACTCAATTAACAGCATTAAAAGACAGTACTTCTGATGGACTTTTAGGTTTATTAAACGCATTTACAGGTGGGGCATTTGCTAGAGCGTCAGTAATGGCACTTGGTATAATGCCTTATATTTCTGCTTCTATTGTAGTTCAGTTAATGGGTATTGCGGTACCATATTTACAAAAACTACAAAAAGATGGAGAAAGTGGACGTAAGAAGATTACGCAAATAACAAGATGGCTTACAATTGCTATTACCTTGTTTCAAGCACCTACTTATATTGGAGTTATCCAAAATCAAATGGGGTTACCAGCTGAAGCATTCTTAGTAACAGGAGCAACATTTTGGGTATCATCTATTATTCTTTTAAGTGCAGGAACAATTTTTGCAATGTGGTTAGGAGAGCGTATTACTGATAAAGGAGTTGGTAATGGTATATCATTATTAATTACTGTAGGTATTATCGCAAACTTCCCAGCTGCATTTATTCAAGAATTAGTTTCTAAGCAAACTGCTGGAGCAGGAGGAATTATGATGATTTTAATCGAATTAATAGTTTGGTTTGTGGTAATCTTGTTAACCGTATTATTAGTTACCGCAGTGCGTAAAGTAGCAGTTCAATATGCACGTCGTACAGCAGTTACAAACATTAAAGATGTTGATGGTGCAAGACAGTACATTCCATTAAAGTTGAATGCTGCTGGTGTAATGCCAATTATCTTTGCTCAAGCAATTATGTTTTTACCAATTGCATTAGGGCAAAAATACCCAGCATTAAACAGTTTAACTGATATTAACGGTTTATGGTATAACGTTATATTTGCTTTATTAATTATTGTCTTTAGTTACTTTTATACTGCTATTACTATTCCAACGAATAAAATGGCAGAAGACTTAAAGAGAAGTAATGGTTTTGTTCCAGGGTATAAACCAGGTGAAGAAACAGCTAACTTTTTAGATTCAGTATTGTCAAAAATTACATTACCAGGATCAATCTTCTTAGCAGCTTTATCTATTTTACCAGCAATCATTGTAAAGTTTGGAGTTACTCAAAACTGGGCAATGTTTTACGGTGGAACTTCATTAATCATTATGGTAGGAGTTGCAATAGACACTATTCAGCAAATAAACTCGTATTTATTAAATAGTCGTTATGACGGTTTAATGAAAACAGGAAACAGTAACAGAAAATCATTAAAATAATATGGCTAAGCAATCAGCAATTCAACAAGACGGGACTATTACAGAAGCTTTATCAAACGCTATGTTTCGTGTAGAATTAGAAAACGGACATATTGTTACGGCACACATTTCGGGAAAAATGCGTATGCATTATATCAAATTATTACCTGGAGATAAGGTAAAATTAGAAATGAGTCCGTATGATTTATCAAAGGCAAGAATTACTTACAGATATTAAAAACACACACTGATGAAAGTAAGAGCATCATTAAAGAAAAGAAGTGCTGACTGCAAAATTGTACGCAGAAAAGGCCGTTTATACGTAATTAACAAAAAGAATCCTAGATTTAAACAAAGACAAGGATAATAAATAAGACACTAGTCATTAGTAATTAGTAGTTAGATGAATCTGTTTGAAATAGAAATGTTTAGGATTCTAACAACTAAAAGCTAACAGCTAAAAACTAAATTATATGGCAAGAATCGCAGGTATAGATATTCCAAAGAATAAAAGAGGTGTTATCGCTTTAACATATATCTTTGGTGTAGGAAGAAGCAGAGCTAAAGAGATTTTAGCAGCTGCTAACATAGACGAAAGCATCAAAGTTCAAGATTGGACTGATGATCAAATTGCAGCAATTCGTGAGCAAGTAGGAACTTACACTATTGAAGGTGAGTTACGTTCTGAAGTTCAATTAAACATTAAACGTTTAATGGACATCGGATGTCAAAGAGGTATTCGTCACAGACTTGGTTTACCATTAAGAGGACAAAGAACGAAGAATAACTCTCGTACAAGAAAAGGTAAGAGAAAAACTGTAGCTAACAAGAAAAAATAATCATTGATTATTTTTTACTAATAGTAAAGAATTATGGCAAAGTCTAAAGTAACAAAAAAACGTAAAGTTATAATTGAATCAGTTGGTGAAGCTCACGTAACTGCATCATTTAACAATATTATTATTTCTTTAACAAACAAAAAAGGTGATGTAATTTCTTGGTCATCTGCAGGTAAAATGGGTTTCAGAGGTTCTAAAAAGAACACTCCTTACGCAGCTCAATTAGCAGCAGAAGATTGTGCAGAAGTTGCAAAAGAAGCTGGTTTACGTAAAGTAAAAGTGTATGTTAAAGGACCAGGTAACGGTAGAGAATCTGCAATCAGATCTATCCACAATGCTGGTATCGAAGTAACAGAAATCATTGATGTTACTCCAATTCCACACAACGGATGTCGTCCACCTAAAAGAAGAAGAGTATAAGTTGAAGTAATTCAACTTATACTTTATTTAGTGTACCTTTGTGCACAAAAAATTAAGTATTTTAACAACAGTAGGATTAAAAGATTATCGAAGGAGTACGCCTTAATTCATAATCCCTACTAAATTAATTAGAAATGGCAAGATATACAGGACCAAAAACTAAGATTGCTCGTAAGTTTGGCGAAGCAATTTTCGGAGATGATAAAAACTTCGAAAAAAGAAATTACCCTCCAGGACAACATGGTGTTGCTAAACGTAGAGGTAAAAAATCGGAATATGCTATCCAGTTAATGGAGAAGCAAAAAGCAAAATATACTTATGGTATTTTAGAGCGTCAATTCCGTAACATATTTAAGAAAGCACAAGCATCAGGAGGAATTACTGGTGAGGTGTTATTACAATTATGTGAGTCTCGTTTAGATAATGTTGTGTTCCGTTTAGGTATCGCTACTTCTCGTAGAGCTGCTCGTCAATTAGTTTCTCACCGTCACATCACAGTTAACGGAGATATCGTAAACATTCCTTCTTACAGATTACAAGCAGGAGATGTTGTTGCAGTAAGAGAGAAATCTAAATCATTAGAAGCTATCGAAAATGCATTAGCTGCTAATAGTTCTGTTTACGAGTGGTTAACTTGGAATGCTGATTTGAAATCAGGAACTTTTGTAAAAGCTCCAGAAAGATTACAAATTCCTGAGAACATTAAAGAGCAATTAATCGTAGAATTATACTCTAAGTAATAAATTAATTATATTGGTATTTAGCCAAAGGGTTTATTCGTATTTCTTCAAACCTATAAACCGCGCAACTGAATAACAATTAAAACGAAGAAAACAAATTAATATGGCAATTTTAAATTTTCAAAAACCTGATAAGGTAATTATGATTGAATCTACTGATTTTTCAGGAAGATTCGAATTTAGACCTCTTGAACCAGGTTTTGGATTAACAGTTGGTAATGCTTTAAGAAGAGTATTATTATCTTCATTAGAAGGATTCGCTATTACATCATTACGTATCGATGGAGTAGATCACGAATTTTCAACAATTCAAGGTGTTGTAGAAGACGTAACTGAAATCATCTTAAACTTAAAACAAGTTCGTTTTAAGAAACAGATTGAAGAATCTGACAGAGAAACAGTTTCTATCGCAATATCAGGACAAGAGCAATTAACCGCTGGAGATTTACAAAAATTTATTTCAGGTTTCCAAGTATTAAATCCAGATTTAGTGCTTTGTAACATGGATAAATCAGTAACGTTAAATGCTGAAATTACCATTGAAAAAGGTAGAGGTTTTGTACCAGCAGAAGAAAACAAAAGAGCTGGTGCACCTTTAGGAACAATTTTCACAGATTCTATTTACACTCCAATTAAGAATGTAAAATATGCAATTGAAAATTTCCGTGTAGAGCAAAAGACCGATTATGAAAAATTAGTTTTCGATATCGATACTGACGGTTCTATCAATCCTAAAGATGCCTTAACCGAAGCAGCTAAGATTTTAATCCACCACTTTATGTTATTCTCTGATGAGCGTATAACTTTAGAGGCAGATGAAATCGCACAAACTGAAACATATGATGAGGAATCATTACACATGCGTCAGTTATTAAAGACGAAATTAGTTGATATGGATTTATCAGTTCGTGCTTTAAACTGTTTAAAAGCTGCAGAAGTTGATACTTTAGGAGACTTAGTATCATTTAACAAAAGTGATTTAATGAAGTTCAGAAACTTTGGTAAAAAATCATTAACTGAATTAGACGAGTTAGTGGCTAACAAAGGATTAAATTTCGGGATGGATTTAAGTAAATACAAATTAGATAAAGATTAACCTTTCATATTTTGCTCCCCTAAACTAGGGTAGTAGCAAGATGAGAGCTAAAACCAAATGTCATGAGACACGGAAAGAAATTTAATCATTTAGGTAGAAAGACAGCGCACAGAAAAGCGATGTTATCTAACATGGCTTGTTCTTTAATTGAGCACAAGCGAATCAATACTACTGAAGCTAAAGCAAAAGCTTTACGTAAGTTTGTTGAGCCTTTAATTACAAAATCTAAAGACGATACAACTCACAACCGTCGTGTAGTATTTAGTTACTTGCGTAACAAAGAGGCTGTTACAGAATTATTCAAAGAAGTTTCTGTAAAAGTAGGAGACAGACCAGGAGGATATGTACGTATCATCAAATTAGGAAACCGTCAAGGAGATAACGCTCCTATGGCTATGGTTGAGTTAGTTGATTATAACGAGTTATACAATCCAAAAGGAGACAAAGCTAAAAAGAGTACTCGTCGTAGCCGTCGTGGTGGAGCGAAGAAAACTGAAGCTGCTGCTGTTGAAACTCAAACTTCACAAGAAGAAGAATAAAAATGAAAATTTTTATAAATTAAATCAAAGGGATAAACATTTTAATGTTTATCCCTTTTTTTGAAATAAAAATTTTAAATTGGTAGATAATTAATTAAAATTTTTAAAAAATGAAAAAGAATGTTTTTTTAATCACACTGTTATTTACCTTTAGTGCTATTTATTCGCAATCCTCATTAGTTACAATAAATAGAAATCAAGATCTAGGTCTTTTTAATTCATCTTCTGGTGTTTATGAGATGATGAATAATGTAAAACAAATTAAAAAACTGTATTATTTTAAAAGTTTTAATAATAAAACTATAATTAATATTAAAAACGGGAAGAAGTATAAAATTAATAACTTTAATCTGGATTTGGTAGATAATCTTTTTGTGTCTAAGGTAAACAATGATAGTTTGTTTGTTTTTTCAAGTATAGAAAGTGCAATTATAAACAATAGAGAATTTATAAAACAAGATGGTGGAATTTATGAAGTTCTGGTTAAGGGAAAAAGAGTTAATTTTAAAATTAGATATTATTCAGAAAAAAAAGATGAAGTAATTGATAGACTTAATGGTAAGGTTGTTAAACCAATGCGCTTTGTGCTAAAAAAAGAGTATTATTTAGTAAACAATAAAACATCGTCATTGAAAATATTAAATAAGTTGAACAAAAAAAAGTTGTTAAAATTCATTGAAGACAATAAGTTGGAAAATGAAGTATTAAATTTTATAAAAAAGAAAAAATTATCTTTTAAAAAAGAAGAAGAAATTAAACAGATTCTAAATTATTATAATTCATTATAAGAGAACTAAAAAGGACAAACATTTAATGTTTGTCCTTTTTTTATATATTTTTGCAAACAAATTACACAACACCACTAAATGAAATATCAAACACGTAAAAAAGCATTAGTTTTATTAGCAGACGGAACTATTTTCTACGGTAAATCTATTGGGATAGAAGGAACCGCAACAGGAGAAATTTGTTTTAACACAGGTATGACAGGGTACCAAGAAATTTTTACTGACCCTTCTTACTTCGGACAACTTATGGTAACAACCAATGCACATATTGGTAATTATGGAGTTAACGATGAAGAAGTAGAATCAGATGGAATTAAAATTTCTGGATTAATTTGTCGTAATTTCAGTTTTACGCACTCTCGTGTAGATTCTGATGGGAATTTATTAGATTGGTTTAAAAAGCACAATTTAGTTGCTATTTCTGATGTAGATACCCGTGCATTAGTATCATATATTAGAGATAATGGAGCAATGAACGCTATTATTTCTACAGAAGTAGATAATATTGAAGAATTAAAGAAGCAATTGGCTGAAACTCCGAATATGGAAGGATTAGAGTTAGCTTCCAAAGTGTCAACGAAAGAGCCTTATTTTGTAGGAGATGAGAATGCATCGATAAAGATCTCAGCTTTAGACATAGGAATCAAGAAAAACATTTTAAGAAACTTAGCTAAAAGGGGAGCTTACATAAAAGTGTATCGTTATAATGCAAGTTTTGAGCAAATGAGTGATTTCAATCCAGATGGGTATTTTATTTCAAATGGACCTGGAGATCCAGAGCCTTTAGAAGAAGCTCAAAATACAGCAAAACAAATCATCGAAAAAGATTTACCTTTATTCGGAATTTGTTTAGGACACCAAGTAATTGCATTAGCTAACGGAATTTCTACTTATAAGATGCACAATGGTCACAGAGGAATCAACCATCCAGTAAAGAATTTGTTGACAGGTAAAGGAGAAATTACTTCTCAAAACCACGGGTTTGCTATCAATAGAGAAGAAACAGAAGCGCATCCAGATGTAGAGATTACACATGTACATTTAAACGATAATACGGTAGCAGGTATCAGAATGAAATCTAAAAACGTATTTTCTGTACAGTACCACCCAGAAGCGAGCCCTGGGCCACATGATGCAGAATACTTATTTGATCAGTTTATCGAAAATATTAAAAAAGTAAAAGCTTAATAAAAAATCTTTAAAAAATATAATACATTCCCGTGGGTCGTAACTCACGGGAATGTATCTTAAAAATAAACAACTATGAGTATGATAATCAACATTCACGCACGTCAAATTTTTGATTCAAGAGGAAACCCTACAGTAGAAGTAGATGTTACTACTGAAAATGGAGTTGTAGGTAGAGCAGCAGTGCCATCGGGGGCTTCTACAGGAGAACACGAAGCTGTTGAACTACGTGATGGAGGAAATGATTATATGGGTAAGGGAGTGTTAAAAGCTGTTGAAAATGTAAACACTGTAATTGCTCAAGAATTATTAGGAGTATCAGTTTTTGAACAAAATATGATCGATCAAATGATGATTGATTTAGACGGAACTCCAAATAAATCAGTATTAGGAGCAAATGCTATCTTAGGTGTTTCATTAGCAGTAGCTAAAGCAGCAGCAAATGAATTAGGTTTGCCATTATATCGTTATATAGGTGGTGTTTCAGCTAATACGTTGCCTGTTCCTATGATGAACATCATTAATGGAGGTTCTCATTCAGATGCACCAATCGCCTTCCAAGAGTTTATGGTAATGCCAGTAAAGGCTCAAAACTTCACAGAAGCAATGCAAGTGGGATCTGAAATTTTTCACCATTTAAAGAAAGTATTACACGATCGTAATTTGTCTACCGCGGTAGGTGATGAAGGAGGTTTTGCTCCGACGTTAGAAGGAACTGAGGACGCTATCGAAACAATTGCTTTAGCAACTAAAAATGCTGGTTATAAATTTGGTGATGAAGTAATGATAGCTTTAGATTGTGCTTCAGCTGAGTTTTATGTAGACGGAAAGTATGATTATACCAAGTTTGAAGGAGATAAAGGAGCTGTAAGAACATCAGAAGAGCAAGCTGCTTATTTAGCTGAGTTATGTGAAAAGTATCCTATTATTTCTATAGAAGATGGAATGGATGAAAATGATTGGGATGGATGGAAAATGCTAACAGAAAAAGTTGGGGATAAAGTTCAATTAGTAGGAGATGATTTATTTGTTACTAATGTTGAGCGTTTATCAAGAGGAATTGAAAATGGTATTGCAAATTCAATCTTAATCAAAGTAAACCAAATAGGTACATTAACAGAAACGATTGCTGCGGTAAATATGGCGCATAATGCAGGGTATACTTCTGTAATGAGTCACCGTTCAGGAGAAACTGAAGATAATACTATTGCTGATTTAGCGGTAGCGTTAAATTGTGGGCAAATTAAAACTGGTTCAGCTTCACGTTCAGATCGTATGGCAAAGTATAATCAATTATTACGTATTGAGGAACAATTAGCAGATGTAGCTTACTATCCGCAAGAAAAAGCGTTTAAAGTAAAGTAATTACAAAAACATTTATTAGTATATATAAAAACTCATACAGTTACTGTATGAGTTTTTTTTGTACTTATATATGATAGAAGTTTGAATAAAGTAGAGTATTGCCCTCTTATATTGTTATAAAGTTATTTAATAATAAAAAATAAGCTATGAAAAGAACAATGCTATTTATTTGCAGCTTAATCACTGTGACATTATTTTCTCAAGAAAAACAAACTGAAAGTGTTTGGAGAATTAATTTTTTAAATCCAGGTATTGAATATGAAATGCCAACAGGAAATAAATCAACACTTTCTGTTGGTTTAGGTATTGGATATAGCGGAAGCTATCCGCATTCTTCAGCTTCTGATGTAGATACAGGACTTGTGTATGCTATAAATCCTTTTGTTGATATACAGTACAAATGGTTTTACAATTTTGATAAGCGTAAAATAAAAGGATTGAATACAACCACTAATTCAGGAAATTTTGTATCAGTTCGTGTCTTAACAAGAGGGAAAACTCTTTTTGGAGATGATGTAGTTACTGATAAATTAGATTTTGCAGTAGGGCCTACATGGGGTATACAGCGCAAACATGGAAAAAACTTCCACATGTTATTTGATATGGGGCCTATTTATTATTTTGATGTTGATGGAGGTCACGGCTTTTTTCCTTTGATGTTGCAACTAAACTTAGGGTTTGATTTGTAATATATTGTTAATAACAAACCTATTAAAATTGCTTTTATGAAGAATAAAATGTTTGCATTGCTGCTAATAATGCTATTTATTAGTGTCTTTTCAAATGCTCAAATAAGTATTTATGATGCTGTACAAACAGGAAAAGAAATTGCTAAAGATGAAAAGAACTCAAATGAGTTATCTCCAAAACTTATTCAAACGATAGAGTTTGGAACATCTCTTCCAAGTGAAATAAAATATAGCTTTAGTACTGATGAGTATTTTTCAGCACAAGAATTAAAAAGACGTTTATCATTCGAATTATTTTACAATATAAACTATCCTATTTTAAAGAAATTAACTTTTGGAGCCGTGGCAGGAATTCAACATCAATCGCAAGGAAGTATTACAGGGCTAAAATTAGGAGCAAGTTTTCGATATTATTTTAAAAATTATGAGGGTGTCAATCTGTATTTAATGACCGCAAGAAGTATTGGTGTTTCAAATAATGTAAAAAACGAGGCAGGAGAAGGAAATATTCGAGTAGGCTTACAATTTCCTATAAAGGAGTTAACAGATTTTGATGATTTTAGAGTTGTCTTCAGTATTTTTTGGGACAATGATTCTTATGCGCTAAAAAAGCCTCTTTTAGGTACTGAAATACCAAGCGATATTGTTTTTCGATCAGGTTACGGCTTTGGAATTGGCTTACAGTTTTAAATGTTTTATTTATAGAGAATAAAATAGCTCATTTTGAAATAGATTTTTAATAAAAAAAAGTTATGTATTTATATCAAAAATCTATTTGTTGAGTCTTTTAAAATAATTCAAAAAATGGTATATTCGCAACTCACTTCAATCATTAAAATTTAAGAAATTTAAAATGTCAGATATAGCAAAATTACAAATTGGCGAAAAAACGTATGAGTTTCCTTTAGTAAAGGGGACAGAGAATGAAACTGCAATTGATATTAAAGCCTTAAGAGGAGCCACGGACGGTGTTATTACCATTGATCCTGGGTATAAAAATACAGGTTCATGCCAAAGTGCTATAACATTTTTAGATGGTGAACAAGGAATTTTAAGATATAGAGGATACTCTATTGAAGAATTAGCTGAAAAGGCAGACTTTTTAGAAGTGGCTTACTTATTAATTTTTGGTGAGTTACCAACAAAAGAGCAATTAGATAAGTTTTATGCAGATATATTAGATGAAGCTATTGTAGATGATGATATTAAGAAAATCATTGATGCTTTTCCTAAAAATGCACACCCAATGGGAGTGTTATCTTCGTTAACATCAGCTTTAACAGCTTTTAATCCGTCTTCTGTAAATGTTGATTCAGAAGAAGATATGTACAAGGCTATCGTTAAAATTATGGGTAAATTCCCTGTTTTAGTAGCTTGGACATTACGTAAAAAACAAGGGCTACCATTACACTATGGCTCTCGTAAATTAGGATATGTAGAAAATATCTTAACAATGATGTTCCAAAAGCCGAATGATGAGTATGATTTAAACCCAATTATGATTAATGCTTTAGATAAGTTATTAATCTTACACGCAGACCACGAGCAAAACTGTTCAACTTCAACAGTACGTATCGTAGGATCTTCTCATGCAGGGTTATTTGCATCATTATCAGCAGGTATTTCTGCTTTATGGGGACCTTTACATGGTGGAGCAAACCAAGCAGTGCTTGAAATGTTAGAAGCTATCAAAGAAGATGGAGGAGATACTAAAAAGTACATGGGTAAAGCAAAAGATAAAGAAGATCCTTTCCGTTTAATGGGATTCGGACACCGTGTATATAAAAACTTTGATCCAAGAGCAAAGATTATTAAGAAGGCTGCAGACGAAGTATTAGGAGATTTAGGAGTTGAAGATCCAATTTTAGACGTAGCTAAAGGTTTAGAAAGAGAAGCTTTAGAAGATCAATACTTTGTTGATAGAAAATTATACCCTAACGTAGATTTCTACTCAGGTATTATCTACCGTGCGATGGGAATTCCAGTAGAAATGTTTACTGTAATGTTTGCTTTAGGACGTTTACCAGGATGGATTGCTCAATGGAGAGAAATGCGTTTACGCAAAGAGCCAATCGGTCGTCCACGTCAAGTATATGTTGGAGAGAATTTAAGGGAGTTCGTAGAAATAGACAAAAGATAAAACATGAAAAAAGTGTCATTTAATAATTTAAATGACATTTTTTTATTTAATATAATTGATGATGAAAGAAATTAAAATTATCAAAAATAGATCGGATATTGGAGCTGGAACTCGCGGTTCTGATATGGGAGTTGATGCTATTGAAATAGCAGCGATAAATAAAAAAAGTAATTATTTTGATTCGCATGATTTTGAAGACGTTATTACTGAAAACGAATCAATTTACAATAAAGTAAACAACTCGTTTGCTAAGCGAATTGATAGCGTTTTTAATCAATGTAAACGTTTAAGTAACCATGTGAAAGTTAACTTACAAGAAGGGAAATTTCCAATTGTATTGTCAGGAGATCATTCTTCAGCATTAGGAACCATTAGTGGTGTTAAGGCAGCTTACCCAACACAAAGAGTAGGTGTGGTTTGGATTGATGCTCATGGGGATTTGCATTCACCTTATACATCGCCATCTGGGAATATTCACGGTATGCCTTTGTCTGCTGCAATTTCAGATGATAATTTAGATTGTCAAATTAATGATGTTGACAGAGAAACATCAGAGTTATGGGAACGTATGAAAAACATAGGTACTCCAGGACAAAAAGTTTTACCAGAAGACATCGTTTTCTTTGGGGTTCGTGATACAGAAGAGCCAGAAGACAAACAAATGGAAAAATATGGTATTAAAAACTATATGGTTGCTGAAGTCCGTTATCGAGGATTAGATGTTTGTGTAAACGAAGCTTTAGATAAACTTTCTAATTGTGATGTTATTTATGTGTCGTTTGATGTAGATTCAATGGATTGTGATATGATTTCTTATGGAACAGGAACACCTGTGCCTAAAGGATTTGATCAATATGAAATCATTAATATTATCAATGGATTATTAGCAAGTAAAAAAGTAGCTTGTGTAGAATTTGTTGAAGTAAATCCGTTATTAGATTTCAAAGGAAATAAAATGGCTGAAACTGCTTTTGAAGTACTTGAAGAAGTAACTAAAAAAGTAAAGACTTTATAAAAAAATATAAAACAAAATAAAAAAGCGAGTATGTACATACTCGCTTTTTTATTTTACAAAGGTAGTTTAGAAAAATAAACACTTATATTTGCTTCAGTAAACTTTAGGAGTAGCTAGTTCGCTAGTTTGAGAAACATCCTTAGAACCTGATATGGTTAACACCAGCGTAGGGAAAAGTTGTAACATTTTATTCAGTGTCGTTTTTCTTTTAAAGAAACGATTCTGAACTTCTTCTACAGTTTACTTTAAAATAAGTTTTATATGATAACCTTAAAAGTAAACGACACTCAAAAAGAATTTTCTAGAACACTTTCATTACAAGATTTAGTTAATGAGCTAAAAGTTAAAACGAATGGTATTGCTATTGCAGTTAATAGTAACGTAGTGAAAAAGGAAGAGTGGACTTCACGTATGCTCCAAAATAATGATAATATTTTAATCATTAAATCTACACAAGGAGGTTAATATTTTCAGCAAACAAAATTCACAAGAATAAACAAACAACCCTAAAATGAAGAAAAAAGATACAGCACCAAAACAAGATGGTGTAACAAGGCAACCGTTTCCGAATTCAAAAAAAATATATGTTCAAGGAAAAATCCACCCGCAGATAAAAGTAGCAATGCGTGAAATTGAATTAAGCGACACTGTGGATTCGATGACTAAAAAAAGAACACCAAACGAACCCGTAACAGTGTATGATACTTCTGGGCCATATACAGATCCAACAAAAGAAATTAATATTCATAATGGATTAGAGCGTATTCGTGAACAGTGGATTTTAGATAGAGGTGATGTAGAAGAGCTTAATGAATTTACTTCGGAGTATTGCAACGAACGGTTAAATGATAAAAGCTTAGATCACTTACGTTTTAACTTAAAAAGTAAACCCAAAAGAGCTAAAAAAGGACATAACGTAACACAGTTACATTATGCAAAAAAAGGAATCATTACTCCAGAAATGGAATACATTGCCATTCGTGAAAATCAACGAATAGATGAAATGACACGTTTGTCAGAGCAACATCCAGGACAAGATTTCGGAGCGAGTATTCCTGCAAAAATTACACCCGAATTTGTTAGAGAAGAAGTAGCAAGAGGACGTGCGGTAATTCCTTCGAATATAAACCACCCAGAAGCAGAACCTATGATTTTAGGACGTAATTTCTTGGTAAAGATAAATGCGAATATTGGTAATTCAGCTACCACCTCATCAATAGAAGAAGAAGTAGAAAAAGCGGTTTGGGCATGTCGTTGGGGAGCAGATAATATCATGGATTTATCTACAGGAAAAAATATTCATGAAACTCGTGAATGGATTATCCGTAATTCACCTGTACCAGTAGGAACTGTACCTATTTATCAAGCCTTAGAAAAAGTAAATGGAGTTGCTGAAGATTTAACTTGGGAAATATTTAGAGATACATTAATAGAACAAGCAGAGCAAGGAGTAGATTACTTTACGATTCATGCAGGAGTTCGTTTGCGTTATGTACCTATGACAGCAAAACGTATTACAGGAATTGTATCAAGAGGAGGATCTATCATGGCAAAATGGTGTTTAGCACATCATAAAGAGAGCTTTTTATACACACATTTTGAAGAGATTTGTGAAATTATGAAAGCTTATGATGTAGCTTTTTCATTAGGAGATGGTTTACGTCCTGGCTCAATTGCAGATGCAAATGACGAAGCGCAGTTCGCTGAATTAGAAACCTTAGGGGAGTTAACAAAAATAGCACGTAAACATGAAGTACAATGTTTTATTGAAGGGCCTGGTCACGTGCCGATGCACATGATTAAAGCGAATATGGATAAACAATTGGAAGCTTGTGATGAAGCTCCGTTTTATACCTTAGGACCTTTAACTACGGATATTGCACCAGGATACGATCATATTACCTCAGGTATTGGAGCAGCGATGATTGGATGGTTTGGTTGTGCTATGTTGTGTTATGTTACACCAAAAGAACATTTAGGGTTACCAAATAAAGAAGATGTACGTACAGGAGTGGTTACTTATAAATTAGCAGCTCATGCAGCTGATTTAGCAAAAGGACACCCAGGAGCGCAACACAGAGATGATGCTTTAAGTAAAGCACGTTTTGAATTCCGTTGGGAAGATCAATTCAATTTAGGATTGGATCCAGAATTAGCAAGAGAATATCATGATGAAACCTTACCTGCTGAGGGAGCTAAAATTGCACACTTTTGCTCGATGTGTGGACCAAAATTTTGTTCTATGAAAATATCACAAGAAGTACGTGATTTTGCAGCTGAGAATAAAGTAGAAGGAGATGAAGTGTTTGCAAAAGGAATGGAGGAAAAGTCTAAAGAATTTAAAGATAAAGGATCAGAAGTATACCTATAAATTCTGAACATAGAATTATGAATTACGAGTTGACAATTTTTAAATTCGTAATTCATAATTTAAAACCGATTATATGATTATTCTAATAGCTCCAGAAAAAGACATCCCGAATGAAATTGAAATTCTTCAGCAATTATTTGAAGAAGGATTGGAATATTATCATTTCAGAAAACCTGACAAGAATTATGAAGAGCATGTGGCATATTTAAATCAGATAGATGAAAAATATCATGATAGAATAGTCACTCATTATTTTCATGAGCTCATCAATGAATTCAATTTAAAAGGCATTCATTTTCAAGAACAAAAAAGAATTGATGCTTTAGATAATGGAAATGAATATTTTATCGGGTTAGATATGATAGGAAAAACAATGAGTAGTTCCTTTCATGAGCCTTCGGCATTAGAAAATTGTGATATTGAATTTGATTATCACTTATTGAGCCCTGTTTTTTCATCTATTTCAAAGAAAGGTTATGAAGGAAGAGGTTTTGATGTAAATAATATAGATAAAACGATTATAGGAATGGGAGGAATCAATACCGATACCATTGAAAAAACGTTAGCATTAGGTTTTCAAGGAATAGGAGTTTTAGGTGGAGTTTGGAATGTAGAAAAACCTGTTGAAAGTTTTAAAAATATAAAACGTCATTACGAAATTCATAATTCATAATTGAAAAATAAGACATACATATTAACGATTGCAGGTCATGACCCGTCGGGAGGAGCAGGATTGACTTCTGATATTAAAACATTTGAAGCACATGGTTTATATGGACTTTCGGTATGTACAGCAGTTACAGTCCAAAATGATGTGGACTTTAAAGAATGTGTTTGGATTGAAAAAGAAGTAATCATCAACCAAATTACATCTCTATTTGAACGCTTTAAGATATCAGTAGTAAAAATAGGAATCATCCAGTCTTGGAAAATATTACTAGAAATTGTTCAGGTTCTAAAAAAACATAATCCATCCATAAAAATAGTAGTAGACCCTATTTTAAAAGCAAGTGCTGGATTTGCTTTTCATTCTGAAAAGAATATAAAAGTGTTTGAAGAAGTATTGCAACATTGTGATTTTATCACTCCAAATTATGATGAAATCAAAGCTTTGTTTTCTAATAAATCGATTGAAGAAACCATTGAGTTTATTTCAGAAAAGACTAATGTTTATTTAAAAGGTGGACACAGAGAAGACAAAAAAGGATGGGATGAAGTATATCACAATAAGATAGTACAGTTGAATATTCCACCGAAAGCTACATCCGTTTTTGAAAAACACGGAAGTGGTTGTGTGTTGTCTTCTGCTTTAGCTTCAAACATAGCAAAAGAACTTTCTTTAGAAGATGCATGTATACATGCGAAATGGTATACAGAACAATTTTTAAATTCTAATAAAACGCTCTTAGGAGAGCATAACTATAAATGATAAGTAAATTACATTATATAACTCAAGGGAAAACTCCAGAAGAACATTTAGAAAATATTCAAAGGGCTTGCGCTTCTGGAGTAGAGTGGGTACAACTTCGATTAAAGAATCTGGATCCGAAAACTGTTTTAGAAACAGCACAAAAAGCGAGAGAAATTACGAGTCACTTTCAAACACGGTTAATTATAAACGATTACTACAAAGTAGCTAAAGAAGTCAATGCAGATGGAGTTCATTTAGGGAAAACCGATACATGTCCGTTAAAAGCTCGTGAGTATTTAGGGAAATGGTATTCCATTGGTGGGACTGCTAATACTTTAGAAGATTGTAAAATTCTATTAGAGAAAAAAGTAGATTATATTGGTTTGGGGCCTTTTCAATTTACAGAAACTAAAAAGAATTTGAGTCCAGTTTTAGGAGCTGTCGGATATCAAGTAATTTTAGAAGCGTTAAATACAACTACTCCCATCATAGCTATTGGGGGAATTACTATAGAAAATGTACCTGAAATTATAAATACAGGAGTGTTTGGTATTGCTGTGTCAGGAGCGATTACTCAAAATTTTAACTCGATTTCTACATTTCATAAAATATTAAAAGCACCTAGCACCAACGAACAAGTGTATAAGTTAGGTGATAACAAATAGTAAAAATGAACACAAAATTAACGATAGCCGATAAAATATTTACCTCTCGATTATTTACAGGAACAGGAAAATTCAGTTCTTCTGAATTAATGAGAGAAGCTTTGTTAGCTTCAGAAAGTGAACTAATAACAGTTGCCTTAAAAAGAGTAGATGTTCAAGATAAAGAAGATGATATTTTATCACATTTAAATCATTCTCGAATTAACTTATTACCGAATACCTCAGGAGTAAGAACTGCAAAGGAAGCTGTTTTTGCCGCAGAGTTATCTAGAGAAGCTTTGGAAACAAATTGGGTGAAGTTAGAAATACATCCAGATCCGAGGTATTTATTACCTGATCCTATTGAAACTTTAAAAGCAGCAGAAGAGTTAGTAAAAAAAGGATTTGTGGTAATGCCTTATATACATGCTGACCCAGTTTTATGCAAACGATTAGAAGAAGTAGGAACGCAATGTGTGATGCCTTTAGGAGCTCCCATTGGAAGTAACAAAGGATTAAAAACGTTGGAGTTTTTAGAAATTATTATTGAGCAATCAAATGTTCCAGTAGTAGTAGATGCAGGTATTGGAGCGCCTTCTCATGCAGCGTATGCTATGGAATTAGGTGCCGATGCTGTTTTGGTAAATACCGCTATTGCCGTCTCACAAAATCCAGTAGCTATGGCACAAGCTTTTAAAAAGGCAGTAGAAGCAGGAAGAATGGCGTACGAAGCAAAACTAGCACCTGTAAGAACACAAGCAGAAGCAAGTAGTCCGTTAACGAGTTTTTTAAGTTAGCTAATAAAACTAACAATATATTATGAGTAATTTCAAAACAGTATTCAATCAATACAATTGGGATGATATGTTGCAAAGCATTTTTAATAAAACAGCTGCAGATGTAGAAAATGCTTTATCAAAGAATAAACTTGATTTGGAAGATTTTAAAGCGCTCATTTCACCTGCAGCAAAACCTTTTTTAGAACAGATGGCTCAAAAAAGTCGTATGTTGACTAAAAAGCGCTTTGGAAATACCATTCAAATGTATGCTCCGATGTATTTGAGTAACGAATGTCAGAATATATGTACCTATTGCGGATTCAGTTTTACAAACAAAATTCCGAGGAGAACTTTAACCGATGCTGAAATACTGAAAGAAGTTGCTTTTTTAAAAGCGAAAGGGTACGATCATATTTTATTAGTAACAGGTGAAGCCAATAGAACAGTTGGAGTCGATTATATTAAAAATGCAATTGAATTGATTCGTTCTCAATTTTCAAATATTACCATAGAAGTGCAACCTTTAGATCAGGACGAATACGAATTGTTGATTGAAAGCGGATTATATGCAGTATTGGTATATCAAGAAACCTACCATCAGGAGGAATATAAAAAGCATCATCCGAAGGGAAAAAAATCAAATTTTGAGTATCGTTTGGAAACTCCTGATAGACTTGGTAAAGCAGGAATTCATAAAGTTGGTTTAGGTGCTTTATTCGGATTGGAAGACTGGCGTGCAGATAGCTTTTTTACCGCATTGCATTTAAAATATATGCAGAAAACCTACTGGAAAACGAAGTATTCAATTTCATTTCCACGATTAAGACCACATTCTGGTGGATTGGAACCCAAGGTAGAAATGACAGATGCAGATTTGGTACAATTAATCTGTGCATTTAGAATGCTAGATGAAGATGTAGAATTGTCTATGTCGACCCGAGAAAGTGAAGTTTTTAGAAATAATATTGTTAATTTAGGGGCTACCTCAATGAGTGCAGAATCTAAAACAAACCCAGGGGGATATAGCGTTGAACCTCAGTCGTTAGAACAATTTGAAATTTCAGACGAACGAAGTACCGAAGAAATTGTAGCAATGTTAAAAGGTCAAGGATTAGAAGTAGTTTGGAAAGATTGGGAGCAGTTTGGGTAGATTGGCTTTTAGCTGTTAGCACTTGGTTTTTTGAGGTAATGATTAAGATTGAAAAACAAATAAAAAAGCTATGAGAAATTATCGAAAGTTTGAAGTGTGGAAAAAATCACATGAGCTAGCATTAAAAGTGTACGAGTTAACTAAAGGCTTTCCTAAAGAAGAAATATATGGAATAACCTCACAATTAAGAAGAGCTTCATTATCAGTCCCAACTAATATTGTTGAAGGAGTTAGTAGAAATACAGAAAAAGAATTTGCGCATTTTGTTAATATAGCATCAGGTTCGTCAGCTGAAGTTGAATACCTTTTAGAGTTTGCTAGTGAACTGAATTATTTGTCATATGAAAACTTTGAGGGTTTGAATAAAGAAATAATTTCAATAAGAAAAATGTTGAATGTATTACACTCAAGGTTAAGAAAATAAAGTTGTAAAATAAATACTAATAGCCAAAAGCGAATAGCTAATAACCAAATGCTAACCAAGAAAGAACAAAAACAATACAATCGTCATTTAATTCTCGATAAAATAGGAGAAGAAGGGCAACTAAAACTAAAACAAGCCAAGGTATTAGTAATAGGAGCAGGTGGACTGGGTTGTCCTGTACTACAATATTTAACAGCAGCTGGTATCGGAAAGATTGGAATTATAGATGATGATGTAGTAGATCAAAGTAATTTACAGCGTCAGGTTTTATATACGATAGATGATATAGGAAAGTCAAAAGCGCAAACAGCGGCAAATAGGCTATCAAAATTAAATCCGTTTGTTCAGTTTCATGTCTATCAAGAGAAATTAACCAATCAGAACGCCATTTCTTTATTTGAAAAATATGATGTAATTGTAGATGGGAGCGATAATTTTGCCACTCGTTATTTAGCCAATGATGCAGCGGTACTCACTCAAAAAGCATTAGTATATGGAGCCATTTTTAAATTTGAAGGACAAGTAAGTGTGTTCAATTATCAAGGAAGTGCTACGTATCGATGTTTATATCCAACTCCACCCAAACCAGAAGAATCACCTAATTGTTCAGAAATTGGAGTAATAGGGGTGTTACCCGGAATTATAGGAGCTTTACAAGCTAATGAAACCATTAAAATCATTTGTGGAATAGGAGAAGTGTTAGCGAACAAACTATTGATGTATGATACCTTAAGCATGCGTCAAATGCTCTTGAAATTTGAAAAGACTGATAAAGCTGAGGTTAATGAGTTAGATAAAGATTATGAATTCTTTTGCGGAATTAAATCAGCCACACACGAAATAACTTTGGAGGAACTACAAAACAATCAGTCAGCATATAATTTATTAGATGTTCGGGAAGATTGGGAGCGAGAACAATATCATATAGGCGGACAACATATTCCGTTAGGTGAGCTTGCCCAACGGTACAAAGAAATAGCAACAGACAAACCTGTAGTGGTTTATTGTAAATCAGGAGTACGAAGCCAACGAGCTATTGAATTTCTTGAAGAACATTATAATACAATCGCGTTTTTAAACTTAAAAGGAGGTTTAAAATAAATAAAACATCAGCTTAATTATTAAGCTGATGTTTTATTATAAAATAAGGTGTTCTTACATTGTTTTAGAAAGAATATAGAATTTAGAAAGTTCACCTTCAATTACTTTTTCTTCAGTATCTAATGCAATTAAAGCACCTTCAATACACTTGTACTGAGGGGTTCTATCAGGAATGTTTAAAGTGATGTTTGTTCCTTTTTTGTCCCATGAAAAACTTCCTTTTTCAACAAAGCTATTATGCTCTTCGCCTAAATATACTTCAGTCAGTTCAAACGTTAAATCAGTGTTTAATTTAAGTATAGTATTAATTCCAGGACAGCTAGCACAAGGTAGAGTTCCTTCATAGGTTCCAACCCAATCTAAAGAGTTTTTAGCATTATGTTCATCAATAAACTCTTGTTTAGGTTGCTGCTCAACTCTTTTTTCTGTATTACTATTGCTTTGGTTTTTACAAGAGAAAAATACTAACAAAGTCATGGCTAAAATAGCAGCCGATTTTTTAATTAATTTTCTATTCATTTTAAACAGTTTTAATAAAGCTTTTACTAGCAGTTATTATGCCATAAATTACTTTTGAATATAAGAAAATAGCATAAAATAATATTAAAATCTGTTACCTTCGCAGTATGCAACAAACAACGAATACGATAGTAATGGTTCGTCCTGCAAGTTTTAGGACGAATGAGCAAACAGCAGTAAATAATTATTACCAGCAGAAATTGTCAGGAATGTTGCCTGCATCAATTAATGCGAAAGCTCAAGAAGAATTTGATGCTTTTGTGCATAAACTTCAATCCGTTGGAGTAGAAGTTGTGGTTATTGAAGATACCAAAGAACCGGACACTCCTGATGCGTTGTTTCCTAACAACTGGATTTCTTTCCATGAGAATGGAGATGTTGCTATTTATCCAATGTTTGCAGAAAATCGCCGTTTAGAGCGAAGAGAAGATGTGTTAGAGGTATTGGAAGAAAAAGGCTTTGTAATAGAAAATGTTGTAGACTACTCTGAAGCGGAAGAAGAAGGGATTTTCTTAGAAGGAACTGGGAGTATGATTTTAGATAGATACAATAGAAAAGCCTATTGTGCCTTATCACCACGTGCAGATGAAGAACTGTTTATTGAGTTTTGTGAAGATTTTGAATATACCCCTGTAATTTTTACAGCAAACCAAACGGTAGATGGTAAAAGAGAAGCAATTTATCATACCAATGTAATGATGTGTGTAGCAGAAAGTTTTGCGGTAGTGTGTTTAGATTCGATAGACGATAAAAAAGAAAAGAAAAATCTTTTAAAACATTTGAAATCAGATAAAAAAGAGGTGATTACTATTTCTGAAGCACAAGTAACTCAATTTGCAGGAAACATGTTACAAGTTAGAGGAAATAATAACGAACGTTATTTAATAATGAGTACCTCTGCCTACGAATCGTTGACAAATCAGCAATTAAAAACGTTAGAAAAACACACAAAAATAGTACACAGTTCATTACAAACTATTGAAACCTGTGGAGGTGGAAGTGCTCGCTGCATGATGGCTGAGGTGTTTTTACCAAAAAACTAATCGGTTACTTCGGGATAAACCTTCCAGATATTTAAAGAAAACTATTTTAAGTTTTTAGAGGCAAAGACCTTATGGAATAAAACCCTTGGCTACTGCCCTGTGATTAAACAATCATGTTATTATTCGGAACTTTATAGTTTTTGTAGTACTGCATTAAGATAAATGAACAAATTACCGAAGAGGCAATTCCTTCAATTGCTAGTGCAAATACAACTAGAGGTAAACTTAATTTTTGTCCCCAAAAAGAAGATTTTTCAAGAACATTCATAAAGCTTGGGTCAATAAAGTCTACATAAATAATCAAACTTACAATAGTTAATGCTACAGCAACAATAGAAGTTCCTATTCCCAATAAAAAATTGCTGAAGTATACTGACTCATGATTTTTAATAATGTTTGTTTTAATAGCCCTGTTAATACCATACAAAACAAATGCAAAGTTTAAAAAACGCAGTTCAGCAACATCCTCTAACCCAAAAATTTTCATAACTAAAAAGTAACCAGCAATACCTGCAAAAATTAGCAAAGCATTACTGAATATAATTCTATTGCTCGCCATAATATACTTTTTAAGATTTAGTAGTCTTAAAAGTACAAAATAATCGGATGAAAATCAATGTTTTACAGTAAAGCTTCTCTTAAAATTGTTACTGGGTGTTTTGCTATACGTTTGGTTCCATCATAAATTTGATGACGACAACTTGTACCAGCAGCCACAATTTCGGTATCGTTTGAACAGTTTCTAACTTTAGGGAATAAGGTATCTTCACCTACTTGCATGCTTACTTTATAATGCTCTTTTTCATACCCAAAAGACCCCGCCATTCCACAACAACCTGTGTTCATAATGGTAACTTTATAATTCTCAGGAATGTTTAATATTGAAAAAGAAGCATGGGTGCTTGATAAAGCTTTTTGATGACAGTGCCCGTGAATTTTCAATGTTTTAATCTCTTTAGTAAAGAGGTTAGTATCAATATTCCCTTTGGTATGTTCAGCGGCTAAAAATTCTTCAATAGTAAAAACATTTTTGGCAATTTGTTCTGCGGAAGTTTTGTCATCTGCTAAACGAATATACTCGTCTCTAAACGTTAAAATAGCTGAAGGTTCAAGTCCGATAAGTGGTGTTTCTTCAGAAATTAAGTTTTTGAAAATAGCTACATTTTTATTCGCAATCTCTTTAGCTTCTTTTAAAAATCCTTTTGAAATATAACTACGTCCACTTTCTTCGTGATTAACAGTTTTTACTTCGTATCCTAGCTTTTCTAATACCACTACGGCATCTTTTCCTATTTCAGCATCGTAATAGTTGGTAAACTCATCATTAAATAGGTAAATCTTTTTTAAAGTATTTTCAGTTCTATTTAAAGTGACATTTTTACTATGTATCCAGCTTTCAAAAGTTTGTGTAGCTAATTTAGGAACTGAACGCTCAGTGGCAATTCCCATTACTTTTTTAGCTAAAGTTGTATTGGTAAAAAAGTTGGTTAATGCAGGAAATTTACTTCCTAGCCTGTTGTATTTAGCATTGTTAGCAAACAATTTACTGCGGAAAGAATACCCGTTTGTTTCTTGATATTGATATAAAAACTCTGCTTTCATAGAAGCAATATCTACATTACTCGGACATTCACTAGCACAAGCTTTACAGCTTAAACATAGGTCGAGAATTTCTTTTAATTCTTTAGAATCGAATTTGTTTTTAGCAGCGTTATTTGTTAAAACTTCACGTAAGGTATTAGCTCTAGCACGTGTGGTCTCTTTTTCGTTTCGAGTTGCTCGATAACTAGGGCAAAGTGTTCCACCAGCTTCAGGAGATTTACGACAGTCACCTGAACCGTTACATTTTTCAGCTAGTTTTAAAATGCCTTCGCTATCCGAAAAATCTTGAATGGTTTCAATAACAGGTTCGTTTCTGTCAATTTCATAACGTAAACTTTGATCCATCGGAAAAGCATCTGTAATTTTTCCTTTGTTGAATACATTATTAGGGTCGAATGCTTTTTTAATTCGTCTTAATAATTGATAGTTTTTATCACCAATCATCAATGGAATAAACTCTGCACGTACAATACCATCACCATGTTCACCACTAAACGACCCTTGGTATTTTTTTACCAACTCAGCAGTTTCAGTAGTTATCTTTCTAAATAAAGTAACATCTGCAGATTTCTTTAAGTTTAGAATAGGGCGCAAGTGCAATTCACCTGCTCCTGCATGGGCATAATACACAGCGTTTTGTTGGTATTTATCCATTATCTGGGTAAACTCCTCAATATATTCAGGTAAATCTTCAAGTGCTACTGCGGTATCTTCAATACAAGCAACCGCTTTCATATCACCTACAATATTTCCTAACAATCCTAAACCAGCTTTACGTAACTCATGCACTTTAGCAATATCGTTTCCGTATACTTTTGGATAATGATATCCGAAGTTATTCGTTTTTAAATCTTCAATTAGTTTATCAGCTAACACTTCAGCTTCTTCAATCGTATCAGCGGATACTTCTAACATCAAGACAGCTTCTGGATCTCCTTGTAAAAAGAAACGATTTTTGGCTTGTTCTCGGTTGTTCTTGGTACAATCTAAAATAACCTTGTCCATCAATTCACAAGCATATAATTTGTGATTCATGGCAGTTACTGTAGCTTTTAAACTTTCATTAATACTGGTAAAATGTGGACAAACCATAATACTTTGCGTAGGAGGTAAGTTGTCTAACTGAATAGTAATTGCAGTTGAAAACACCAATGTTCCTTCACTTCCTGATAAGAATTTTGCAGGATTGATAGTTGGCTCAGTACCTCCAAACATATCAGATGATAAAAATTCATCAACAGCATATCCTGTATTTCTTCGATGAATACTTTCTTTTGGGAATTCTTTTTTAATTTCTTGTTGAGCAGCTTCTGAAACAAGGTCAGTATAGATTGCTCGATAGATGTTTCCTTCTAAAGAGTTTTCTATTTTCTTCTGATTGAATTCTGCCGAAGTTATTTTAGAAAAAGTTACTTCACTACCATCACTCAACAATCCTTTAATGGCAATAACTTTGTCGCGAGTAACACCGTAACGGATAGAAGTACTTCCAGAGGAATTATTACCAACCATTCCACCAATCATACAACGGTTAGAGGTTGAGGTATTCGGACCAAAAAATAACCCGAAAGGTTTTAAAAATCGGTTTAAATCGTCACGAATAATCCCTGGTTCAACGGTAATTGTTTTGTTAATTTCATCAAAAGCCAACACATTGGTAAAATGTTTAGATACGTCAACTACAATTCCGTCTCCAACACATTGCCCTGCTAAAGAAGTTCCTGCGGTACGAGGAATCAAAGTGATATTGTTTTTCGTAGCAAAATCAATTAATAGCTGAATATCTTTTGTGTTCTTAGGATAGGCTACCGCTAAAGGAATTTTACGGTACACTGAAGCGTCAGTAGCATAAATGTTTTTATGCAAATCGTCAAAAAACAATTCTCCTGTTAACGATTTTTCTAAGACTTGTAGTTGTGTTGTTTGTATCATTATTTAAATCACCTAAAATGGTTATTTTATTGATTGCGTAAAGTATAATTTTACTGTTACAAATGTCTATAATTAAATTTTGTAAAAGTGCTTAATTAGTGTTTACTCTATAGGAATATTTCTTTTAAAACAGGTATCGAAACAAATAAAAGTATCGGTACCTGCTACTCCGTTTATTAAATGCACTTTATCATAGAGTATTTTTTGTAAATGCTGATTGTCTTTTGCGTAAATCAAGATGAAAATGGCGTAGTTTCCTGACACAAAATTACATTCAGTTATTTCAGGGATTTTTTCCAATTCGCGCATTACATCTTTGGCAAAACGCGCTTCACGTAAACGAATACCTGTGTATGATTTGGTTTTATAACCTAAGTTCTTTTCTTCTAAAACAAACTCAGCATTTTTAATAACACCTTCAGCGGTTAGCTTTTTAATGCGCTGATGAATTAAGGAGTTGGAAACTTTTAATTCTTCCGCAATTTGTGAATAGGCTTTACGAGCGTCTAAACGTAATTTTGAAAGTATTTGTTTGTCTATATAATCAAATTGATTTTCCAAAAGAATAATTTTGTTAGAATAAACTTAATATAAGCTACAAGATAAACAATCGTTTTTAACGAAAAAAGTGTAGCCGATAATGCAAATATACGGCTACACACTTTTTTAAAATATTTGATTTTATGATTAAGCATTTATTTCTGCCAAGCAGTTTTGTATGCTTTCATCTTGCATATCTTCATACCATTTTGTTAACTGATAAACAGGTTCACCTAAATCTTTTTCAAATAAATCTTGATTAGAAGTACCTTCATATTCACGCTTAGCATCATCTGTTCCTAAGTTTGAAGCAAAAATTCCTGCTGCACTTACAGGTAAGAAATCTTCGTAAACCATAGGTTCAATGCTTAAATAACCATCCTCTAATAATTGGTTTACATCTACTTTAGTGTACACTTTATCTTTAGATAAAGTTTTTACTTTATCAGTAGTAAAATAATGGAAATAAGCTAATTCTTCAGAACGTAAATCTTCATAGTTATCAGGGAAAACTTTAAAATTTTCTGCTAATAATTCATTGTATTCTGAAGCGTTTTCGGCAGTTGGTGATCCACCAATAGCTTTACGTGTTTTACCTAACAGTTCATGATACAAGTCAAGTCCTTTTTGAGTTAATGCTGCACCACGTTGTTCAATCTCACCAAAACGAGCTTTATGTTCGCCTATTTCTTCTTTTTCAACATTGTTTTTAAAAGTTACTTTTTCGGTCAATGCCTTAAAACTTGTTTGACGTAGTAAAATAGGGCATTTTCTTGCAGGAGGTCCTTCTATATTGTCTTTTGGTGGAATATTACGATCCTCCATACTTACTTGTACCTTGTCTATGTCTAAAGTTCTAGGGGTTAGATGGTTGATGTGAGGTCCTTTGAAAGCAACTACATCAGCAATTAATCTGTGTTGATTTAGTAAAGCTTCGTACATTTCATAATCTACAGTAGCAGTATCGTGCCAACGAAAAGTTTCTAATGCTTCTTGAACAAAGGTTTCAGCATCTTCTTTATTTAAACCTCCTTCTTTTTCGGATTTATCAATGAGTTGTAAAACTTTTTCTGTAAAAATTTGACGTTTTTCTAAAATAGTTTCAACATTGTTGCGAAGCTGAGCATCATCAATTAAATCTATACGTAATAAAGAGGTAAAAACTCTAAATGGAGCTTGATTAAGAGCGGTGCTTTCAATAGCTCTAAACGCCGTAGAGTGAACAGGAACACCAGCTGGAGCTAAATCATAATATCCAACAGAATACATTCCCATTACTTTAAACAAACGCCTCATCGTAAATAACTCGTAGGGTTTACCTAAACGAATTGCTCCGTGGCGTTCCATATTTAATCGAGTTAATTCACCAGTATGTGCTAACTGTTCTTCAATTTCTTTAGACTCTGAAAGAACATTTTCATTTATGCCATGAACCAAATCAAGAAGCTCACCATAAAGAGGTACCTCTTTCTTATACATATCAGACATAATTTTAGAAAAGCGGTTACGAATGTATTCTGGAGAAACAAATTCTTCAGCTGTATATTCTAGTTTATTTTTTGAGGACATAGTTTATTAAAATTTGCAGCAAATTAAATGAATTTAATTTTTTTCACTCCGTATAAAAGTAAATTTTGTTTTATTAATATTTATTTTGGGTTAATTTAATTCTTTAGAGATGTTTTTTTTAATCAAAAAAATAATTTTTACTAAAAAAGTGTTTTTAAAAGTCAATTTGACTTTGTTCTAATTATAAGTCTTAGCCAAACAATTCAACGCTTTTTCGCTTCAATTATGTGTTGATAACTATAAGTTTTGTTTTTTAATTATATTTTTTTTGTTAAAATTAACTTTGTAATATATTTATTGTCAGGATGTTAATGTTTTTATTTTGAAAAAATAAATTTTAAGGGTAGGTAATTTAAAGATAGGGTTGTCTTAAGGATATAAACAAAATAAATAAAATCATGAAAACATTACAAAGAACAGTATTACTATTAAGCGCAACCTCATTAATGTTATTAGGAGCTTCTTGTACTAGCGATGAAGGAACTAGTGAAAATTTAAGAATTAAAGCGTCTTCAACTAATACATTTAGTCAAAGTAAAACTGCTGCAAGAACTGTAAATAATGCTGAAGTTACTATTTCTGAATTTAAACTAAATATCTCAGAAATTGAATTAGAGTTTGATGATAGCTACTACGAAACTACGAATGATAACTTTATAGATTCTGATGATGAAATTGAATTAAGAGGACCGTTTGAGTTAGATTTGTTAACTGGAACAACAAATATTACTTCTTTAGAGTTACCAAAGGCTAGTTACGAAGAAATTGAGTTTGAATTTGATAAAAATACAGATGCATCTAGCGATATGTTTAACAAAACTGTTGTTATTAAAGGTACTATAAATGCTATTCCTTTTATCTTTTGGCACGACTTTGAAGAAGAAATTGAAGTAGATTTTGAAAATGCAGTGACTGATATTGTAGTTTCTGAGAGTTTAACAGATGTTACTATTAATTTTGATTTGAATGCTATGTTAAGTCAAGTAGATTTATCTTTAGCTATTGATGGTAATGAAGATGGTACTATTGAAATTAGTCCAGAAGACCTAGATGGAAACAAAGATTTAGCTGATCAATTAAAAGAAAAACTTAAAGCTGTAGCAGAGTTATTAGATGACTAATTAATGAAGTTAATTCTTTATAAAAAACCTGTGAAAATAATTTTCACAGGTTTTTTTTATGGTTTAAAAAGTTTTTTTTAGGTAAAACAAAAAAAAACGATATGCTTTTTACTTTATGGTTATTTGTTCTCCATCTTTTGGGATAGCAACTTTTTTTTCTAGGTTGTTTAGAATTAATATTTCTTTTAGTTTTTTTCGGGTTAAAGGGCAGTGATTTATAGCCTCCATGTGATTTGCTATAACTAAGCCAGGAGAGTTTTTAACAAATTTGATAATGTCATCTGTGTTCATGATCAGGTTTTTAAATAAATCAAATTGAGCAGCGCCACTAGCTAATACATTAATTTCAGGTTTGTATTCTTCTAAAACTTTATGAACAGCATTTGTGTATATAGTATCAGAACTTAAATAAATAGATTTTTGATTTGGTAATTTTATGTGAAAACCAAGTACATTTCCCATAAGTTTAGCTACAAATCCGTAACCATGTTTTGCAGGAATACCTTCTATTTCTCCTCCTAAGAATGGTTGTTTTTCCCAGTATTTTAAACTTTGAACAACATTTAGCCCTCTCTTTTTAAAAGCCTTCTCATCCTTTACACTAGAGGTAACAGGAATGTTATTTTTGATTAAAAACTCTACACCAGCATTATCTATATGATCTGGATGTTGATGAGTTATTAAGCAATGAGTTACTTTTTTTAGTAGTGCGTGTGTTTTTTGGGGAAGTGGAACAGTTGGGTTTTTTCTAGCTTTATGTCTAAAGAGAGTAAATGGAGGCATAATTCCTTGGTTACCGAGCATTGGATCAACAAGAATAACGTCTTTTTCAGTTTCAATAATTATAGTAGCGTTTCTTATTTGGTGTATATGTAACAAAGAACTGAGGTAAAAAACAAGTAAATTTTATACTTTTTTAAACCAAAGTACTTTTATAATTTGCATCATAAGGTAAACCACTTTTTACTA
>NZ_RAQM01000008.1 GCF_003610735.1 Tenacibaculum lutimaris
AGTGTAGAGTGTGATCCATCGACAAATGCACAAGCATTTAGTGATTGGTTAACAAGCTTTAGTGGAAGTGATAGTTGTGGAACAGCTATAGTAACTCATAACAGTACCGGTTTAAGTGATTTATGTGGAGGAACAGGCTCAGAAACTGTAACCTTTACGTTAACGGACGAGTGTGGAAATGATATTACGAAAGATGCAACCTTTACGATAATAGATAATACAGCACCAGTTATTGATGAAACCAATAAAAATAATATAGACATAGAATGTGGAGTAGGAGATACAGAAACTACTTTACAAGATTGGTTAGATAGTAATGCAGGAGCAACAGCAACAGATAACTGTAGTAGTGTTACGTGGACTAATAATTATGGGGATGATACCTCTGTGAAATGTGACGGAAGTTATATCACAGTAACATTTACAGCTACAGATGATTGTGGAAACTTTAGTACTACAACAGCGGGATATTTAATTAAAGATGAAACACCACCAACAATAACTCAGCAACCATCTGATAAGACTGTTGAGTGTGATGGGTCAGGAAATACAACAGAATTAAATAATTGGTTAGCTAGTAATGGAGGAGCAACAGCTACAGATGATTGTAGTATTGTAACATGGAGTAATAATTATACAGATTTAACATACACATGTAGTTTTACAGGAGAGGTAGAGGTAATTTTTACAGCAAAAGATGCCTGTGGAAATACTATTAATACTACTGCTGCTAAATTTACTATAGAAGACACAGTAGCACCAGAATTTGTGGAAACATTACCAGCAGCGGAAATCACAGTAAGTTGTGATAACATTCCAGTAATGGAGACTTTAACAGCAACCGATAATTGTGATGCCTCTGTAACAGTAATTCCGAGTGAAGTAACCAGTGGAGATGATGACGCATGTGGATCAGAATACTTAATAACTAGAAAGTGGACAGTATCAGATTGTTCAGGAAATACGACAACACATATTCAGGTAATTACAGTAGAAGACACTACAGCACCAGAATTTGTGGAAACATTACCAGCAGCAGAAATCACAGTAAGTTGTGATAACATTCCAGTAATGGAAACCTTAACAGCAACCGATAATTGTGATACTTCTGTAACAGTAATTCCGAGTGAAGTAACCAGTGGAGATGATGACGCATGTGGATCAGAATACTTAATTACTAGAAAATGGACAGTATCAGATTGTTCAGGAAATACTACAACACATATTCAGGTAATTACAGTAGAAGACACTACAGCACCAGAATTTGTGGAGACTTTACCAGCAGCAGAAATCACAGTAAGTTGTGATAACATTCCAGTGATGGAAACCTTAACAGCAACCGATAATTGTGATGCTTTTGTAACTGTAATTCCAAGTGAAGTAACCAGTGGTGATGATGACGCATGTGGATCAGAATACTTAATAACTAGAAAATGGACAGTATCAGATTGTTCAGGAAACACGACAACACATATTCAGGTAATTACAGTAGAAGACACTACAGCACCAGAATTTGTGGAGACTTTACCAGCAGCAGAAATCACAGTAAGTTGTGATAACATTCCAGTAATGGAGACTTTAACAGCAACCGATAACTGTGATGCTTCTGTAACAGTAATTCCGAGTGAAGTAACTAGTGGAGATGATGACGCATGTGGATCAGAATACTTAATAACTAGAAAGTGGACAGTATCAGATTGTTCAGGAAACACGACAACACATATTCAGGTAGTGACAGTAGAAGATACTACAGCACCAGAATTTGTAGAGGAATTACCAGCAGATGTAACAGTAAGTTGTGATGCAGTTCCAGCAGCAGTGGTTTTAACAGCAACCGATAATTGTGATACTTCCGTAACAGTAAATTACTCAGAAGAATTTACAGGACAGGACGATGAATGTGTATCAGTATATGCAATTACAAGAACATGGACAGTACAAGATTGTGCGGGTAATACTACATCACATACTCAGGTAGTGACAATAGAAGATACAACAGCACCAGAATTTGTAGAGGAATTACCAGCAGATGTAACAGTAAGTTGTGATGCAGTTCCAGCAGCAGTAGTTTTAACAGCAACCGATAATTGTGATACTTCTGTAACAGTAAATTACTCAGAAGAATTTACAGGACAGGATGATGAATGTGCATCAGTATATGCAATCACAAGAACATGGGAAGTACAAGATTGTGCAGGTAACAGTACATCACATACTCAAGTTATAACAATAGAAGATAACGAAGCACCAACTTTGGTATCAACATTAGAAGATATAACAGTAGAGTGTGATAATGTTCCTGAGGTTCCAACTCTAGAGTTTACAGATAATTGTTCAGCAAACGTAACACAAACAAACTTTGAAGAAACAAGCACATTTGATGGAAGCGATAGTGACTATACAATAACTAGAACATGGACAGTTACAGATGACTGTGGGAATGTAGCAGACTTTACACAATATATTACAGTAACAGTTAATACATCGGTAACAGAAATAGCCGATTCTAAATGTATAGACGATGGTGAAATCAATTTAAATGATTATGTAGCTAACCCAAGTGAAGAAGGTAGTTGGGAAGTAATTCAAGGAAGTGTAAGATTATCTGATGATGGAAGTTTCGATCCATCAGGTTTAAGTTTAGGAGATTATGTATTTACCTATACAGCACCAAATAATGGATGTTTAACGTCAACAAAAGTTACAATTAATATAAACGACGATTGTATAGTATTACCATGTGGACAAGAAGATGTGGTAATATCTAAAGCAGTAACCCCTAATGGAGATTCATGGAATGAATTCTTTGAAGTAACAGGAGTAGAATCTTGTGGATTTATAGTAAATGTGAAAATATTTAACCGTTGGGGAGCACAAGTCTTTGAGTCTAACAATTATGCCAATAATTGGAATGGAGTTTCTGATGGAACTACGTTTGGAGGGGCTAAAAGATTACCAGCTGGTACATATTACTACATTGTAATATTAGAAAATAGTGGTTTAAAACCATTTACAGGAGCAATTTATTTAGGAACCAAATAATATTATTAGCTATGAACCATAATTACAGAATATTACAAGCAATTGTTGTGTTACTATTTGCAGGTATTTTTACCGTACAATCACAACAGTTACCGCAATTTACTCAATACATGTATAACACAATTTCCATAAACCCCGCTTATGCAGGTAGTAGAGAAGTGTTAAGTATTGTTGGGTTGCATAGAAGTCAGTGGGCAGGATTAGATAGAGCACCAGAAACGCAAACCTTATCTGTTCACTCACCTCTAAGGAATGATAAAATCGGTCTAGGCTTATCGTTTATTAACGATAAGCTTGGATACGAAAAGTTTACCTATTTGTACGGAGATTTTTCTTACACTATTAAACTAAATAGTACCGTAAAATTAGCCTTTGGTCTTAAAGCAGGTTTTACTCAATATAATATTGATGATGCTTTAATAGCTGCTGAACCATCTGATCCGGGTATCTCAGGAATTCAAAATAGGTGGGAACCTAATATAGGTAGTGGGGTACTGATGCACACCAACAAATGGTATGTGGGATTATCAGCTCCTAGATTATTAAATATTGACCATAATGACTTAGAAATTAATGGAGTGAATTATGGAGTTGTAGATAAGGTGAGTTATTACTTAACAGGAGGTTATGTGTTTGATTTAAGCGATAATGTAAAATTTAAACCAGCAACTTTAATTAAAGCAACAAACGGAGCTCCTTTATCGTATGATATTACAGCAAACTTTTTATTCAATGAAAAATTTTGGTTAGGAGGTTCGTATAGAATTAATGAAGATACAGGAGCTTTAGGAGCATTAGTAGATTTTCAAGTATCACGACAGTTCCGAGTAGGTTATGCGTATGAATACCCATTATCAGATATTAATCAGTATTCAAATGGAACACACGAAATACTATTGATGTTTGAATTGCATAAAGTAAATAGAGTTAAATCTCCTAGATATTTTTAAAAAGCATAGTTATGAAGACAAAAATTACACTTTTAATCTTAATTTTTTCATTCTCTTATTCATTTTCTCAGAAAAGAGTAGCAGATAAGTTCTTTAGGGATTATGCTTATGTAAAAGCAGCTGAATTTTATGAAAGCGCAGTGAAAAAAGGAGATAGTACTACATATACGTTAGCAAGACTTGGTGATTGCTATTATAACAATTCAGATTCAAAAAAAGCAGCTCATTGGTATCAATTAGCATCAGAAAGTGAAGAAGGGTTGAGTAATGAAAATATTCATAGATACGTACAAGTATTAAGAAGTATTGGTGAATATGAAAAAGCAGATGAATGGTTACAAAAATTACCTGACGCTAAAGGGAGTTTATCAAAAGAAGATTATGAAAAACTCATAACCTTAAATAATGATACGATTAATATCTATAATCTAGAGGTAAATACTAAAAACTCGGATTTTGGACCTTATGTAACAGGAAATAAATTTGTTTTTTCATCAGCAAAAAACAATGAAGGCAAAATTTATGAATGGAATAATGAGCCTTATTTAGATTTATATGAAGCGAAAATAAATGTAGAGAATGGAATAAAAACTATAGAAGATGTAGTGCCAATTACATCCTCAAAAATTAACACAAGTTTTCATGAATCAAGTGTAGCTATTACAAAAGATGGTACCACAATGTACTTTACCAGAAATAACTTAAACAAAAGAGATAAGTTAGATTATGATAAAGAAGGAACATCTCACTTAAAAATATATAAAGCTACATTGATTAATGGGCAATGGGATAATATTGAAGAACCATCATTTAATGATGAAGTATATTCAAGCGGACACCCTGCATTAAGTCCAGATGAAAAAACACTGTATTTTACGTCAGATAGACCTGGAGGATATGGTTTTACTGATATTTATAAAGTTGCTATTTTATCAGATGGAACTTATGGAGATCCAGTAAATATGGGTAATAAAATTAATACTATTGGTAGAGAAATGTTTCCTTTTGTAGCAAAAGATTACACACTATATTTTTCTTCAGATGGATATGCAAATTTAGGACTGTTAGATATTTATAAGTCTAGCTTATTAAATAATAACTCATCAGAAGTAAAAAACTTAGGAGCACCTTTTAATAGTGGTTATGACGACTTTGCCTTCTTTTTAAATGAAGATAATAAAACAGGATATTTTTCATCAAACAGACCAGGAGGTAAAGGACATGATGATATATATAGCTTCGAAAAATGTAAGCAGTTTATTTCAGGAAAAGTATTTGATAAAAAAACAAATGAGCTATTGGCAGATGCGTTAGTAGAACTAGTTGATGCTACAGGAAAAGTGTTAGAAAAAATTACAACACAAGCAGATGGATCTTACTTTTTTGAAGTTAATTGTGGAAAGAAATATGTTCTCAGAGGATCAAAAAATGATTATAAAGATGATTTAAAAGACGTATTAACGACAAATGAAGATAATAAGAATATAGAGCTAGATTTGTATTTAACACCTTTAATCATAGGTAATGAAATAGTAATTGATCCTATCTTCTTTGATTTTGATAAATGGAATATCAGACCAGATGCTGCTTATGAGTTAGAGCATATAGTAAGAGTGTTAAAAAATAATCCGAAAATGATTATTAAGATAGAAGCTCATACCGATAGTCGGGGAAGTGATAGTTATAACGAAATTTTATCAGATAAGAGAGCTAAATCTACTAGAGATTATATTTTCTCAAGAGATATAGACACCAATAGAATAGAAAGTGCTATTGGTTATGGAGAAAAGCAATTAGTAAACAAATGTTCTAACGGTGTTTCTTGTACAGAAGAGGAACATCAAGAAAATAGACGATCAAAGTTTATAATCATTAATGATTATAAAAGTGAAAATAAGTAATTAGTCTCCCGTAGAGTAGTTTTCTTTTGCCCTGATTCAATCTCGCACATTGAATTGGGGTTTTTTTATTTTTTTTCACTATTATCTTAATGATTATAAAAGTGAAAATAAGTAATTAGTCTTCCGTATAGTAGTTTTCTTTTGCTCTGATTCAATCTCGCACATTGAATTGAGGTTTTATTTTCTTCACTATTGTTTTACAAAGATGTTGGTAAAATACCATTTACCATCAACACTTTTTTCAGCAGTAATGTCAAAATGAGTGAAGTCACCTTCAATATTTTTCTTGTGACCATCACTTTTAACCCATGCATTTACAACAGATTCAGCTGTTGAATAACCGTAAGCTACATTTTCAGCAACACTTACAGCGCTAGCATTTTGCGTTAAGTACTCTTTGCGTTGGTAAAAAAAGTCATGAGAAACCTCATTCTTTTCAATCATATAGTTGGTATGATTGTTAGTTTGTGATTTAATAACTTCTAATTTACTTAATGAAGAAAAACCATTATTAACTCTATAGTTATTAATAAGGGTCAAAATGTCCGATTCTATTGATTTTTCACTTACTGTAATTGACATTTCAGGGTTGTTGTCAACTATTTCAGTTTCATTAGACGAACAAGACGTCAATATTAGTGCACAACAAAGCACTAATAACTTGAGGGGGTAGTTATTCATGATTAGGGGGTTAAGGGGTTAATCAAAAAACTTGCTAAATATATGTTAAAAAACCAATTAAAAGCAAATTTCAGGTGCTTTAAGTAAATAAAAAGGGTGTTTTTCCTGTGTTATATAGCTTGCTTGATAAAGTCTTCATACTCATAAAAAAACAGTTCAAACTGTGTCATAGTTTCAACATAAAATTCATAGCAATCTCGCCAAGTATCTTTATTATGGATGCTAAATTTTTTATCAAAAGGAACGTAAATTCTTCGGATAATTTTATGATTGTCTAACTCAAAATTATCATCGTAGATTACTTCTGGTAAATACTCACTTTCTAGTATTTTTTTTAAAGAAAGTAATTGATCATAAAGTAGTTCATTAGCAACATCTTCAGGGTGTTCAAAATCTAAACATACTGAAGCTTTTTTTCTGTCAGCTTGAAATTTAAAAGCAAACCCTTTTATTTTAGTATTATACAACAACCATTTTCTTGGAAAAGATTTTCCAAAGCTTGTCCAAAATTCTTTACGTAACCGGGCAGATTCTTCTTTACTAAACACTTACTTAAGATATTTATTTAAAATTGTTTGCAGTTTATTTATTATCCGTGAACTCTTGCTTCTTTTCCTCTTTCGCACATCATTTTAGCTTCAAAAGCTAATAAATTGTTCCATTTTTCATCAACAAGCTCACGATCCATATATTGACGGGCATATCCTAAAAATAAGGTGTAGTGATTTGCTTCTGAAACCATCAAATCTAAATAAAACTTAGAAAGCTCTTCATCTTCCATATTATCTGCAAAAACCTTAAAACGTTCACAGCTACGAGCTTCAATTAATGCAGCAACTAACAAGCGTTGTATTAGGGCTTCAGTTCTGTCTTTAGTATGTGGAAAAAACTTTTGTAATCGTTGAGCGTAATCATTTTTACTTGCTTGCCCTAAAACCATTCCTCGTTCAACCATTAAATTGTGTACCATTCTAAAATGTTCCATTTCTTCAATGGCAATATCACTCATATCTTTAACAAGTTCAGTTTCCTCTGAATAGTTGATGATAATTGACACAGCATTAGAAGCAGCTTTTTGTTCAGCAAAAGCATGATCGGTTAATAATTGTTCTAATCCGTTTTTAGCAACTTCAACCCATGAAGTTTTTGTGTCAAATTGTAGTCCAAGCATAATGTTTTATTGAGACTGTAAAAGTAAAAAATATAAAAACGAATTGTGTAATAAATAGCTTAAAAATAGCTAGCTTTGTTATTAAAAAATTCTCTTAGAAAATTGCTGATTAATACCGATTCTAATTACGGATACTAAACAAATTGCTACAAATTCTAAATAGATCATCTTTTAAAAAGATTTTTCAGTAGTTTTATAAAGAATAGAGAAAGTTAAAACTTCAAAAAAAATGAAATTACAGCTACTAAAAAAAATGAGAAAAACTTTAGGTTCTCTAGCATTAATCTTCTTAGTGCTTATTGCTAATTCGTGTAAAAAATCAGTTACTACAGAAAGTAATGTTAATGAATTTAGTGAGTATATTAGTGTGTTTCCTGATAAATTAATATCGGTAACACCAAATTTAAAATTTGTATTAAAAAGGAAAGCCGCTACAAATTTTGATGCGAATGAAGTTATAACAGTTTCACCAGATATTAAAGGTGAGGTTGCTGTAAACGAAAACGAAATTACTTTTATACCGGCAGAAAAGCTAAAAAGTAATCAAGAGTATTTGGTAACACTTCACTTATCAAAGTTATATGAAGATATTGATGATGAGTTGAAAGACTTTACCGTTAAGTTAAAAACCAAAGAACTACTTTTTAATGTTTCATTACAATCGCCAACTGTATATACTAAAGATTTGTATGCTGTAGAAGGTGAAATTATAGCTAGTGATGTTGTAGAAACAGCTAAATTAACTGATTTAGTAAAAGCAACTTATAACGGTAAGTCAAAGAGAATAAAATTTAGTGAAGTAGGTGAACTTAGTTCAAAAATATATTTTAAAGTTGATAGTATTCAACGTTATGATGACGATAAATCATTATCTGTAACTTGGAATGGGAGTTCTATTCAATCAGAGTCAAAAGGTAAAAGAGAACTTACTATTATAGGAAAAAATAACTTTAAAGTGTTAGATATTGATGTTGTAGATACAGATAAGCAACATATAGAAATAAGTTTTTCAGACCCATTACAGAAATCTCAAAATTTAAAAGGTCTTATTCAGTTTTTAAATACTCAAAAAAGAGAGTTTACATACAAGGTAAATAACAACAAAGTTACTTTATATCCAAAATCATCTTATACAGAAAAAATAGATATAGAAGTTTTTAAAGGAATTAAAAGTGCAGATGGATATACTTTAAAAGAAAATATTATTAAAACAGTATATTTTGAAGAGTTAAAGCCTGCTATTAGCTTTATTAAAAGTGGATCAATATTACCAAACTCAAGTAATTTAAAAATTAATTTTAAAGCGGTTAACTTAAAGGCAGTTGATGCAACTATTTATAAAATTTACAAGGATAATGTATTACAATTTTTACAATACAATAATTTAAGTAACCAAGGTAATTTACGTTATGTAGGTCGCCCAATTGCAAAATATACTGTAAATCTTGGTAATCAAGGAGTCGATTTAAGTAAGGAAAATGCTTTTGCTATCGATTTAGCTGAAATTGTAACTGTTGAAGATGGAGTAATGTATAGAGTAGAATTTTCGTTCAATAAAGATTATTCTACTTATTCATGTGCTGAAGGAACAGAAACAAAAACAATTGTTTTTGGGAAAAAAGAGATAAACACAAAAAGTTATGATAATCCACATTATTATGAAGATTATTATGACGATTATAGCTGGAGAGATAGAGATAATCCATGTACTAACTCTTATTATTACAATAAACAAATTAGCACTAATATTTTAGCAACAAATATTGGTGTAATTGTAAAGAAAGGAAATAATAATAAAACGTTGGTTGCAGTAACTGATATACTTACTACAAATGCAATTGAAGCTGCAAATGTGACTTTGTATAGTTTACAAATGCAACCAATAGAATCAGCTTCTACAAATAAAGATGGAGTTACTACTTTCAATAATGTTTCTAACGCGTTTTTTGCTGTAGTAACTAAAAATAAAAACACAACATACATTAAATTAAATGATGGTGAAGCATTGTCGATGAGTAAGTTTGATGTATCAGGAGTTAAATTACAAGAGGGAATTAAAGGCTACATTTACGGAGAGCGTGGGGTTTGGAGACCTGGAGATCAGTTATTTTTAACTTTTGTTTTGAATGATAATGCAAATCCAATTCCAAATGACCACCCAATAAAGTTTGAGCTGATTAATCCGCAAGGAAAAATTATCGATAGAAGTGTACTTCCGAAGAAATCAAACAACGTGTATGCGTATACACCTACAACAAATCCCGAAGCAATTACAGGAAATTGGAAATTACGTGTAAGTGTAGGTGGAGCAGTTTTTAATAAAGATTTGAAAATTGAAACTATAAAACCTAACCGATTAAAAATTAAACTTAACACCACAGAAGAGTTTATCAAAGCTAATTCTGAAATTACAGGAAATGTAGAAGTTAAGTGGTTGCATGGTGCTATTGCAAGAGGTTTAAAGTTAGATATCAACGGAAAATTTTCACAAACTAACACAGAGTTCCCAAAATTTAAAAATTACAGTTTTGATGATGTTACTCGCCGTTTCGGAACTGAAGAATTTAAGGTTTTAAAGGGCAGTTTAAATAATGAAGGAACGACAAGTTTTTCTGTAAAACCTAAGCTTGATAATAAAGCTCCAGGAATGTTAAAAGCGAGTTTCGTAACTAAAGTTTATGAGAACGGAGGAGATTTTAGTACCGATGTATTTTCTAATAAAGTATCTCCATATGTTTCATATGCGGGATTACAAGATGCTGAAGAACCTCAATCTAAAAATTACTTATTTACTGATGAAGAATATACATTTAATGTTGCTTCAGTAAATGAAGATGGGGTAGGAGTAACAAATAATTTAGAAGTAAACGTATATAAATTATCATGGCGTTGGTGGTGGAATACCTCTGATAATGGTTTGTCTAGTTATGACGGAACACGTTATCACGAACCTTATAAAAAATTAAAAGTAGGTACGAATGCAGGAGGTAAAGGAACTTTCAAATTAAAAGTTGATGAAAATGATTGGGGACGCTACTTAATTAAAGTAACCGATTTAAAAAGTAAGCACGTAACTTCTAATGTAGTGTATTTTGATTGGCCTTCTTGGTATGCAAAGAAAAAAGGAAATCAAGATAAAAGTAATGCTACCATGTTGGTATTTACTACCGATAAAGAATCGTATGAAGTAAACGAAACAGCAACGGTTAAATTTCCTTCTTCAGAAGGAGGAAAAGCTTTCATTACTATTGAAAATGGAACTGAGGTGTTAGATCACTTTTGGGTGCCAACACAAGCACAACAAACATCGTTTAGTTTTCCAGTAAAAGCGAGTTATACACCTAATGTTTTTGTAAATATTTCTTTATTACAAAAACATAGTCAAACGGTAAATGATTTACCGATTCGTATGTATGGCTCTATTCCTATGTTGGTAAATAACCCTGATACTAAACTAGCACCTAAAATTCAATTAGCAGACGAGTTAAGACCAGAGTCTACAGCTACCATTCGTGTTAAAGAAGAAAAAGGAAGACCAATGACCTATACTATTGCACTAGTAGATGAAGGTTTGTTAGATTTAACTCGTTTTAAAACTCCGAATCCTTGGGGAGTATTCTACGCACGTCAATCGTTAGGAGTAAGAACATGGGATATTTTTGACGATGTTATTGGAGCTTATGGTGGAAAAGTAAGTCAAATATTAAGTATTGGAGGAGATGAATCGGAAGCAGGAAGTAAAAACAGAAAAGCCAACCGATTTAAACCAATGGTTACTTATTTAGGTCCATTCGATTTAGAAATGGGAGATATTAAGGAACATAAGATTAAAATCCCTAAATATGTAGGATCTGTTCGTGCAATGGTAGTGGCTACTGATACTAAAAAAGATGCGTATGGTAGTGACGAGAAAACAGCTTTTGTCCGTAAACCAGTTATGATTTTAGCTTCACTACCACGTAAAATAACTCCACAAGAAACTGTTACCTTACCAGTTACTGTTTTTGCAATGAAACCAAATATCAAAAATGTAAAAGTTACAGTACAACCAAACGAGGCATACACAATTGTAGGAAATCGAACACAAACTGTTTCGTTTGATCAGCCAGATGAAAAAATGGCGTATTTCACGTTAAAAGTAAACGATTTCAAAGGAATTGGTAAAGTGAAAATAGATGCAAGTTCAGGAAGTGAAAACGCATCTTACGAAGTAGAAATAGATGTGCTGAATCCGAATCCTGTTACTACTGAGGTAAAAGATTTAGTATTGAAATCTAACGAACAAGGAGAAATTGATTTTACTAGTTTTGGAACTAGAGGAACTAATGAAGCTACGTTAGAGTTATCAACCTTACCACCTATGAATTTTACGAAGCGTTTAGGGTATTTAATTCGTTATCCACACGGTTGTGTAGAGCAAACAACTTCTGGTGCTTTTCCACAGCTATATTTACCTGAATTATTCGAGTTATCAAAAGATAAGATAGCTTCAACAGAAAGAAATATAAAGGTAGCTATTCAACGATTATCAGATTTTCAGTTATCAAATGGAGGACTTTCTTATTGGCAAGGAAATAGCAATGCAGATAGTTGGGGAACATCGTATGCAGGTCATTTTATGTTAGAAGCAGAAAAGAAAGGATATGTATTACCGATTGGTTTCAAATCAAAATGGATAGGGTATCAAAAGCAGCAAGCGCGTAATTGGAGAAATACTTCAAGCTATTACAATAACTCTCTTTCACAAGCATACCGATTGTATACATTGTGTTTAGCAAATAGCCCAGATTTAGCTTCAATGAACCGTTTACGTGAATCAATGGGGGTTTCAGATGAAGCTAAAACAAGATTGGCAAGTGCGTATGCTTTAATTGGTAAAAAATCGATAGCACAATCTATTTTAAAAGGTTTAACGGGGTACAGTTCTGCTAAGAGATATTACTCAAACTATGGATCAGAAACCAGAAACAAAGCAATGGCTTTAGAAACGTATACTTTGTTAGATGATGAAACTAAGGCAATAAAGTTAGCTAAAGAAGTTGCTGAAGATTTGTCTAGTAATAATTGGATGAGTACGCAAACTACAGCATATAGTTTGTTATCAATGAGTCAATATGCTTTAAAAAATGGCGGGGTTGATGGAATTAACACCAACTATATTTTCAATAAAGTTTCTGGAGAAGCAAGTACTTCAAAATCGATGTTAGCAAAAGATTTAATAGCTATCCAAAAGGAGAATTCATTAAAAATAACAAACAAAAATAACGGAGTTTTATATGTACGTGTACTAAACAAAGGAATCTTACCAGTAGGTGAAGAAAAAGTATTCCAAAAGAACTTAGAAGCGTCTATCGTATATAAAACAAAAGATGGTGCTCGTATAGAACCTGATAATTTATCACAAGGAACTAACTTTGTAGCTGAAGTTACAGTAAAGAATCCAACGAGTGAAACGATTGACAATGTAGCATTAACACAATATATTCCTTCAGGATGGGAAATTGTAAATACTCGTTTTACTGATTTTGGTAACAATACAACGTCTTCAAAAGTAGATTATACAGATATAAGAGATGCAAGTATTAGTAATTATTTTACATTAAAAAAATACGAGACAAAAACATTCCGAGTATTGTTAAATGCGTCGTATTTAGGTGAGTATTATTTGCCAGGAGTACAAGTAGAAGCGATGTATGATAACGATTACATTGCACGTACGAAAGGTGAATGGATTAAAGTGGTGAAGTAGTTTATAAATAATTAAAAGAGATAAATAAAGCTTACTGATTTCAGTAAGCTTTATTTATTTCTAAAATACTTAATCTTTCCTTCTGTAAGACTACCTATCTTTGCCCATCAATATAAAATTCATAGATATAAAAAGATTATGGTAAATACAGTTAAAACACAAGAAGATATTTTAGCAAAGCTAAATATCTATGAATTAAATGAAATGCAACAAAAAGCCATTTCAACTATTGATAAAACAACCAATATAGTAATATTATCACCTACAGGAACAGGTAAAACATTAGGATTTTTATTACCAACATTAAAGTTAATAGATCCTAATAATAAAGAGGTTCAGGTTTTAATTTTAGTACCCTCAAGAGAATTGGCTATTCAAATAGAACAGGTGATTCGTGAAATGGGAACAGGTTTAAAAGTGAATGCCGTATATGGTGGTCGTTCAATGGTAAAAGATAAGATAGAACTAAAACATACACCAAGTATATTAATAGGCACACCTGGTAGAATCTCTGATCATTTTGCGAACGATCGTTTTTCTAAAGAAAGTATTAAAACCTTAATTTTAGATGAGTTTGATAAATCGCTAGAAGTTGGCTTTGAGTATGAAATGCGCGGAATTATTAATCAGTTACCTAACATTAACAAACGTATTTTAACTTCAGCAACCCAAGAAGCTGAAATTCCAGATTTTGTACGTTTAAACAATCCTACTGTATTAAACTATTTAACAGATAAGAAACCAAAGAAATTAACTTTAAAAACGGTTGTTTCTCCATCAAAAAATAAAATTCAAACCTTAGTTGAGTTATTACATCACATAGGAAACCAACAAGGAATTATTTTTTGTAATTTAAAAGATAGTATTGCTAACGTAAGCGAGTTTTTAACGAAGAACAAAATAGCACATAGTTGTTTTTCTGGTGGAATGGAGCAAAGAGATCGCGAACGTTCTTTAATAAAGTTCAGAAACGGAACAAGTCAAGTACTATTAGCTACTGATTTGGCTGCAAGAGGAATTGATATTCCAGAAATGAAATACATTATTCATTATGAGTTACCACAAAGAATAGAAGAGTTTACGCATAGAAACGGGCGAACAGCAAGAGTAAATGCCAAAGGAACTGCTTATGTTTTAAAGTGGCAAAAAGAAAGCTTACCTGAATTTCTTAAAAACATACCCAATGCGGATATTTCTCAGAAACAAAAGTTAAAGCCTGCTTATTGGGAGACTTTATTTATTTCAGGAGGAAGAAAAGACAAAATATCTAAAGGAGATATTGCAGGTTTATTCTTTAAAAAAGGAAATCTTACAAAAGAACAGTTAGGAGTTATTGAACTAAAACAAGATTGCGCTTTTATTTCGGTTCCTGTTACTGAGTCAAAAAGATTATTAGAAGATTTAAACAATACACGTTTAAAAAACAAAAAAGTTCGTATTAGTGTTGTGTAAAGTAAATAAAAATAAACTATAAGTTATTACTGTTTGTTAGGGGAAAGTAATGTTATTTTTCACTATCTAAAATATCCTTAACAGCCGCTTGATACTTCTTAGGATTTGTCGCTTTTTTAATTTTTTTATAAGTTTTACGAGGATCAGAAAACGATTGAGAAAAATACTCCCAAAAACCTAGCATTTTCATTTTTATAGGCGTTGGTCCAGATAAGGCAGCATCATATTGCTGGTATATTTCATCATGAAACTCTCCAAATATTTTCCATCTGTCTTTTGGATATTCAGTAGTGTTATCTTTAATCATTTGTGGTAAAAACGGATCTGCAATTAAACCACGTCCAATCATAAAATGTGTAATACTAGGAAAACGCTCTTTCATGGCTTTAAAACCTGCTACTGTAGTAATATCACCATTATAATATAATTGATGTTTGGCAACATCTATACATTTTTGAAAAGCATCTAAATCAACACCTCCTTTGTACAATTGTTTTCCAATTCTTGCATGAATAGCTACGTTTTTTAACGGATACTTATCTAAAATAGGAAAAGTGTGCAATATTTCTTCACTATTTTCATAACCCATTCTCATTTTCATTGATACTAGAATGTCGGTTTCGTTATGAGCGCGATGTAGTATTTCATCTATACGAGTAGGATTACAAATTAAACCAGAACCCATACCTGATTTTGTAACCATAGGGTAGGGACATCCTAAATTCCAATTCAACTCTTTATATCCTAAACTTTGTACATATTTGGCAACAAATAAAAACTCTTCAGCATCATTGGTTATAACTTGCGGAATAACCGTTAAAGTTGTGTTATTTTCAGGGAGTAAATCACGTTCATAACTCGATTTTATTTTAAACTTCCCATTTAATCGAATGTAAGGAGCATAAAAGGTATCGATACCGCCAAAATATTTTTGTTGGGCATTCCTAAAACGAAAATCGGTAAACCCTTGTAAAGGTGAAGAAAGTAAGTTAAAACTCATAGTATAATTTGAGTTGCAAATATAACAGACTTATCGACTAAATGTTTGCTGTAAACTTTATACTTTTGAGATACATAAGCTGTTTTTGAAAATTGTTTTGTTGATAACAATTGTGTTTCTTAAAAAATATAGAGAATCATTACTATACAGTGGTGATTTTTTATTAACATAATATTAAGAGCATTAAGAGGTAGGGGATAGTATCAAAAAAAGTATCTTTGTTAGCAAGTGAGAACAACAGCTATCATATTATCTATTGTAATGCTTTTTCAAAGTTTAAATATTACATGCACTAATATTTTAAACTTAGATAAGTTAATAGAGCATGCACAGTTTCATAAAGAAACCTATAGTGATAGTTTTATTACTTTCTTATCAAAACACTATGGAGAATTAAAAGTAGCTCATTCAGAAAAACATCAAGAGGAAAAAGAAGAACATGAAAAGCTTCCGTTTCAATTTGATTATCATGTAGTAGATTTCCATAAAGTAACATTTGAAGATATAGAAGTCCCTTTGCCTTCTATATTAGCTTTTGTAGAAAGAAAGCAACTTTTTTATTACCAAAATTTTTATAACTCACCAGACGCTTTAGGGGTGTTTCAACCGCCTAGGTACATATAATTCACATACAGTTAGTAATTAAAATTATCGATTTACTTCTTGATAAATCGATATAAAATATGTAATTATTTAAATGATGAATTATGTTATCAAAAATTATAGAATTCACTATAAAGAATAAGTTTATAGTCCTATTATTTACAAGTTTTATTGTAGGCTTTGGAATTTATTCGTTATCACAACTCCCAATCGGGGCTGTACCTGATGTAACCAATAACCAGGTACAAGTAATCACAACATCACGAAATCTTTCAACACAAGATATAGAACAATTTATAACTTATCCTGTAGAGCTAGAAATGGCAAATCTACCAGGGGTAAAAGAGATTAGATCCATCTCTAAATTTGGCTTATCGGTAGTAACCATTGTTTTTGAAGAATCTATGGGAACTTATTTGCCGAGGCAATTAATAGCCGAAAAAATTAAAGCTGCTTCAGAAAAAATACCAGAAGGATTTGGAAGCCCAGAAATGGGACCTATTACTACTGGACTTGGAGAAATATACCAATACATATTAGATGTAAAGCCAGAGTTTAAAGATCGCTATAGTACAACAAATTTACGAACTATTCAAGACTGGGTAGTAAAAAGGCAATTGTCAGGTATACCTGGAGTTGTAGAGGTTAATACTTGGGGAGGTCATTTAAAGCAGTATGAAGTAGCCATTAATACCCAAAAGCTGAATGCAATGAATATTTCTGCTAAAGAAGTATTTACAGCGTTGGAAAATAATAATAGCGTTGCAGGAGGAGGATACATAGAAAAAGTAAATCAGTCTTACTTTATACGTGGAGAAGGATTAGCTAAAACGCTTGAAGACATAAAAAGTATTGTTGTAACAAATAAAGAGGGAATGCCTATTTATGTTAAAGATGTTGCAACAGTAGGTTATGGTAGCGCTACACGATTCGGAGCCATAACCGCAAATGGAGAAGGAGAAAAAGTGTTAGGGCAAGTAATGATGTTGAAAGACGCTAGCTCAAAAGATGTAATTGAAGCCGTAAAAGAAAGAGTAGCAAGCATTGAAAAATCATTACCTGAAGGAGTATTCATTAATGCATTTTTAGAACGAAGTGAACTTATAGGAAAAACCACATTTACAATTACCGAAAACCTAGTACTAGGATGTTTAATTGTAATTTTTGTGGTAGTTCTTTTATTAGGAAATATTCGCTCGGGGTTGGTAGTTGCCTCAGTAATTCCTTTATGTCTTCTGTTTGCTCTATCGTTAATGTACATTTTTGGGATTGATGCAAACTTGATGAGTTTAGGAGCGATAGATTTCGGAATTATTATAGATGGAGCTGTAATTATTGTTGAATACATTACTTTTAAAATCACCCAGCAAAAAGACAGCTTCGTTACATTAAATAAGAAAGAACAGCAGCAAGTTAAAGATTCCGTAAGTTATGAAGGAGCTTCAAAAATGATGAGTTCAGCAGTATTTGGACAATTAATAATTCTCATTGTTTTTATACCAATTTTATCTTTAAGTGGTGTTGAAGGAAAAATGTTTAAGCCTATGGCTTTGGTATTCAGTTTTGCACTAATAGGGGCTATTTTACTGTGTTTAACCTATGTTCCTGTAATGGCTTCAATATTTTTAAAACCTTCAAACATTACAGATAAAAATATTTCAGTAAGGCTTATTAAAAAACTGAACGAATGGTATGCACCAGTAATCAATTGGGCATTACATCGTAAAAAGGTAGTATTAGGAATCGCATCATCTATGTTATTACTCACTGTTATTATTTATACAAGAATGGGGGGTGAGTTTGTTCCTACATTAGATGAAGGAGATTTTGTAATTCAACCTGTTTTAAAAACTGGAACAACGCTAAGTAATACGATTGAAACTACTACAAAAATTGAGAAGATTTTAAAAGATAACTTTCCTGAAGTGAAACAAGTAGTATCTCGTATCGGTGCAGCAGAAGTACCGACAGATCCTATGAGTATGGAAGAAAGTGATGTAATGATTACATTACGACCTAAAGGTGAATGGACTTCTGCTGAAAGTAAAGATGAGCTGGCAGATAAGTTTAAAGAAGCGCTAGCGGTAATTCCAGGAATGGAAGTAGAGTTTACACAACCAATTGAAATGCGTTTCAATGAGTTGATTACTGGGGTGAGAGCAGATATTGCAATCAAGATTTTTGGAGAAGACCTGTCAGTTTTAGCTCAGAAAGGAAATGAAATAAAAAAGTTAGTAGAAAATGTAGAAGGAGCTTCTGATATCATTGTCGAAAAAATTGAAGGTTTACCTCAAATGAATGTTGCTTACGACAGAGCTAAAATTGCCAGATACGGTCTTAACATAAAAGAAGTTAATGAAATGGTATCTATGGCGTTTGCAGGAAAAGCAGCAGGAAATGTTTTTGAAGGAGAAAAACGCTTCGATTTAGTGGTGAGGTTAGATAAAACTAACCGTACTGATATCAGTGATTTAAAAGAGTTGTATATAGATTTACCTAATGGAGGAAAAGTACCGTTAGATGAATTAGCAACTATTACGTATCAAAAAGGAGCAGCAAAAATTTCAAGAGACGATACTAAACGTAGATTAGTAGTGGGAATCAATGTTCGTAACAGAGATTTACAATCTGTAGTAGATGATGTTCAAAAATTGATAAACAAAAATGTAAAACTACCAACAGGATATACAATTACATACGGTGGACAGTTTGAGAACTTACAGAGTGCTTCAAAACGTTTAATGATAGCAGTTCCTATAGCGTTAATCTTAATATTTATCATGCTGTATTTTGCTTTTAAATCAGTAAAAGAAGCGTTGATTATTTACTCAGCAATACCATTTGCAGCTATTGGAGGGGTATTATTATTATGGATGCGTGATTTACCGTTTAGTATATCAGCAGGAGTTGGTTTTATAGCGCTTTTCGGAATTGCAGTACTCAACGGAATTGTATTAATTGAACATTTTAAAGAGTTAAAACATAAAGGATTTTCTACTATTGAAGAACTGGTAAAACAAGGAGCAGCAGACCGTTTAAGAGCTGTACTACTAACGGCATCGGCAGCCGCATTAGGATTCTTACCTATGGCAATATCAACGAATGCAGGGGCTGAGGTACAACGTCCTTTAGCAACAGTAGTTATAGGAGGATTAATAACTTCTACAATTTTAACATTGGTAGTGTTACCTGTGTTATACACAATTTTTGATAATCCGAAGAAATTAAAAATCAATAAAAAAGTAGCGAGTTTAGGTGTTGTACTTCTTATGGGATTGTCTACTGTTCAAGCACAAGAAACTCCTCAAAACTTACAGAACTTAATAGATTTAGCTGTTGAGAACAATAAAGGTTTACAAGCGCAACAATTAAAAGTAGAAAAAGCCAAAGCAGCTATAACTTCGGCTTATACTTTTGATAAAACAGAGGTTTATTATAATCGAGATGAAAATAATACAGTAGCAGATCATCCTTTAGATATTTTCGGTATTCAACAAACCTTTGCATTTCCAACAGTTTACGGAGCGAATAAAAGAGTACAAAAATCAGCGTATAACATAGAAAGTAATCAATATGAAACAGCTAAAAAGAAATTGATGAAATCGGTTGTAAAAGCATATTACAGGTATCAATACACGAAAGTACAAGAGAATATTTATAAGAGTTTAGATAGTTTGTATAATAAGTTTTCGTATGCAGCGAAACGACGTTTTGAGTTGGGAGAAACTAATTATTTAGAAAAGATAACAGCAAAAGCAAAACAGAAACAAGTAATGAATGATTATCGAAATACTTTAGTTGCTTCTCGCATAGCGTATCAAAAAATTAAAGCGTTAGTTCAGGTAGAAGATAGTTTAGTAATTGAAGAAAAAGCTACTATTAAACCAATACAAGTTCAAGATGTTAATTTAAGTGAAATTACAGAAGTTCAAGGTTATTATGAAAGAGAGCAATTAGCAAAAAGGCAGTTGTCTCAACAAAAACAACAATTGTTACCAGATTTGTTTTTAGAAGTATTTAAAGGAAGTAATCAATATGTAGCTCAAGACTTTTACGGATACCAAGTAGGAATAAAAATTCCATTGTTGTTTAGTGGAGAATCTTCTAAGATAAAGCAATCAAAAATAGCGAAAGAGATTGCCGAGTATGAAACTTCAAACTATCAAAAACAGTTAGAAACGTACTATACAAATCTTAAAAATAAGTTACAAGAGCAAACAGTGTCTTTAGCTTATTATCAAGAAGAAGGAATGCCTTTAGCAGATGAAATTCTGAAAACAGCCAATATGAGTTTTAAACACGGTGAGATTGACTTTTTTCAGTACATCCAAAGTGTTGAAAATGCTTTTCAACTAAAATTAGCTTATGTAACGAGTATAGAGTCGTACAACAATATTGTGATAGATATTAACTACTTAACGTATTAAAAAAATAAAGATGAAATATATAATTTATAGTATCCTATTTATAACTGTAATAGGATGTAAATCAAAAGAAGCTGAGAGTACTACTGAAGAATCAACAGTAATTACTGACGATAGAGTTTTTATAACGAATGAACAATGGGAAAAAAACAGTATGAAATTAGTTACTGTTGAAGAACAAGATTTTCCAACTACAATTAAAGTGGTAGGAAAAATAGATGTACCTCCTACAAATAAAGTTGTGCTAACCGCTAAAATGGGTGGTTTTATTAAAAGTATTCCATTATTAGTTGGAGATAAAGTCAAAAAAGGGCAACGTTTGGTAACAATAGAAAACCAAGAGTTTGTGGCAATGCAACAACAATATTTGGAAACAAAACAAGAAATAGCTTTTTTAAAATCTGAATTTGAAAGACAAAAAGCATTATTCGATGAAAAAATAACTTCAGAAAGAAATTTTTTAAAGGCTAAGAGAGATTTTGAAGTAGCACAAACTACATTAGTAAGCTTAGAGAAGCAGCTACAAATGATTAATATATCAGCAAGTAAACTAAATAGTAATTCAATAACCTCTGTTACGGGTATTTATGCGCCTATTTCAGGAAATGTTACTAAAATAAAGGCAGTTACAGGTTCGTATATTTCTCCTGCTGATGAAATTTTAGAAATTATAGACAACAAGCATTTACATTTAGAGCTTTCAGTTTTTGAAAAAGATGCTTTAAAGTTAAAGGTAGGTCAAGAAATTAGTTTTAGGGTTCCAGAATTATCATCAGAAGTTTATAAGGCGAAAGTTCATTTGATAGGAAAAAGCATCAATGAAAATAGAACGGTAGATGTACATGCACATATTGAGGAGGAACAAAAAAGAAATTTTTTATCAGGAATGTTTGCAGAAGCGGTAATACAAACAAACAGTAATAAAGTTAATTCATTACCAGAAACCTCGGTAGTTGAGGTAGAAGGAGAAATGTATGGGTTAGTTTTAGATGAAAACTCAAAAGATGGTTATTTCTTTAAAAAACAAAAAGTAATAATCGGAAATACTTTTGAGAATAATGTGGAATTAAAAACATCAGAAATTAAAAAAGAAGCAAAATTTTTAGAAAAAGGTGTGTTTAATTTGTTAACAGAGTAACTAAATATGAAGTAAATTAAAACTTTTATAATTTTTTTATAATAAAAAAGCAAAGAAATGTATGGAAATATATATTTCTTTGCTTTTTGTTTAAAGAAGAAAAATGATTCTGACTAAGAAAAAGAAAATAGTATTGATTTTGGCTTTTATAGGAGTTGTTTTCTATTATTTCTGTCTGCCTAAAAAATTATTTGACAATCCAACATCAACAGTAGTTACCTCAAAAAATAATGAATTGTTAGGAGCTGTTATTGCTGATGACGGTCAGTGGCGATTTCCTGAATTAGATTCTGTTCCAACAAAGTTTGAACATTGTATTTTACAGTTTGAAGATGCTTATTTTTATAAGCACTTTGGTTTTAATCCTGTTTCCATAGGAAAAGCAATGGTAGAAAATATCAAAGCAAAAAGAGTTGTAAGAGGAGGAAGTACATTAACACAGCAAGTAATTCGATTATCAAGAAAGAATAAAGAGCGTTCGTATTTTGAAAAGCTTCAGGAACTTATTTTAGCTACTCGGTTAGAATTTCGTCATTCTAAAAAAGAAATTTTAAATCTGTATGCTTCACATGCACCATATGGAGGAAATGTTGTTGGATTAGAAATGGCATCGTGGCGTTATTTTGGTTTAAAACCACATCAACTGTCATGGGCTGAAACAGCAACTTTAGCAGTGTTACCAAATGCTCCATCGTTGATTTATCCAGGAAAAAATCAACAAAAATTAAAAATCAAAAGAAATAGGTTATTGCAAAAATTACAAGAGGAGGGGATTATAGATCAAATTACCTATGATTTAGCAATTGAAGAAGAATTACCACAAAAACCATATCCGTTACCTACAGTAGCACCGCATTTTGTACAAGAAGTAACGAAGCAGCATAGAGGAAAACGCATAAAAAGTTCTGTTGATATTCATTTGCAAAAACAAGTAAATAATTTAGTAAAGCAGCATTATTTCCGTCAAAAACAAAATGAAGTTTACAATATGGCGGTCTTAGTCTTAGATGTTGAAACAAGAAAGGTAGTATCTTATGTGGGGAATTCTCCAACTGATAAAATGCATCAAAAAGATGTTGATAATATTGTAGCTCACAGAAGTACAGGAAGTGTTTTAAAACCGTTTTTATACGCTCAAATGTTACAATCGGGTGATTTATTACCGACTCAGTTAGTTGCAGATGTACCAACAGAAATAGCAGGATATTCTCCTAAAAACTTCAATTTAACTTTTGATGGAGCAGTTCCAGCAAATGAAGCATTAACACGTTCGCTGAACATTCCTTCGGTACGTATGTTACAACGTTATGGATTAGAAAAGTTTAGAGAAGATATTAAAGCGTATCATATTAATGATATTAATAAATCAGCAGATTATTATGGTTTGTCACTAATTTTAGGTGGAGCAGAAGCTAGTTTATGGGATTTATGTAAAACTTTTGCAGGGTATGCAGGAATTGTAAATCACTATGAAGAATTAAAACACAATTATTACGAAAGAGAATTTATTGAACCAAGTTTTTTATTTGAAGAAACTCCAAGTTTTGGGGAAATTAAAAAAGACTATACAACTTTAGATGCAGGATCTACATTCCTAACCTTAAATACATTGCTAGATGTGAATAGACCATATACAGATCAAGCTTGGAAGTATTACGATTCATCTCAAAAAATTGCATGGAAAACAGGAACAAGTTTTGGTAATAAGGATGCTTGGTCTATTGGTGTAACACCTAAATATGTTGTAGGGGTGTGGATTGGAAATTCTGATGGAGAAGGGCGTCCTGATTTAACAGGTGTAGGTAGCGCAGCCCCATTAATGTTTGATGTTTTTGATGTATTGCCAAAATCTAATTGGTTTTTAGAACCTTATGAAGATTTGATAGAAGTAGCTATTTGTGAGAAAAGTGGTTTTTTAGCAAAACCTATTTGTTCGTCTGTAACAAAAAGAGTTCAAAAGAGCGCAATGAGAGCACAATCGTGTCCATATCATCAACAAGTTATGGTTGATAAGCTTGAAAAGTTCAGGGTAAATTCAAATTGTGAATCTATTTCAAACATGAAATCAAAATCATGGTTTGTTTTACCTCCGTTAATGGCTTATTATTATCAACAAAACAATGCTGATTATAGACCATTGCCTAATTACAGGTCTGATTGCAATCGATTAGAGAGTAATTTAATGGGCTTCGTTTTTCCGTCAAAAAGTATAACAAAAGTTTCGTTAACCAAAGGAGAAGATAATCAGTTAAATCCTATAGTTTTAAAGTTAACACACAGTAATTCAGAAACAAAGGTGTACTGGTATTTAAATGAACAATTTATAGGCATTACACAACAATATCACGAACAAGCAATTTTACCTAAAGAAGGAACTCATATTATTACGGTAATCGATGATTTTGGTAATGAACTAAAGAAGGTTTTAGAGGTAAAAAAATAAGTAAATGTAAAAGCAGTTTAATTAAAAACTGTATTTTTAGTTTTTTAAAAATAAACTATGTTAGAACTAGCGGGGATAATTATACTAGGAATTTTAGCCCAATGGGTAGCTTGGAGATTTAAAATTCCAGCAATTTTACCTTTAATTTTAATTGGACTACTTGTAGGGCCAATTGCAGCAGAATTTTTTAATGAAGATGGAAGTAAATGGATAGAACCCGTTTGGAATGGTGAAAAAGGATTATTTCCTGGTGATGGTTTATATTACTTTGTGTCATTATCTATTAGTATCATTCTTTTTGAAGGAGGTTTAACTTTAAGAAGGGGTGAAATAAAAAATATAGGCCCCGTAATTACTAAACTTATAACTTTAGGAGCCGCAGTTACCTTTTTTGGAGGCGCTATTGTTGCACATTATGTGTTTGGTTTAGGTTGGGAGTTATCCTTTTTATTTTCAGGGTTAATTATTGTTACAGGTCCAACTGTTATAACCCCAATTTTAAGAAATATACCATTAAAGAAAGATGTTTCAGCAGTTTTAAAGTGGGAAGGTATTTTAATTGATCCTATTGGAGCTTTAGTAGCCGTACTTGTTTTTGAGTTTATTAGTGTTGGAGGAGGTGCTGGTTTTACGCAAACCGCCTTATTAGAATTCTTAAAAATTATATTATTCGGAACTACTTTTGGGTTCACATTTGCTCATGCTTTAATTTTTGTTATTAATAAAAAATGGGTACCTCATTATCTGCTAAATGTTGTTTCTTTATCTACTGTTTTATTAGTATTTGTTGAATCAGAATTATTTGCTCATGAATCAGGGCTATTAGCTGTTGTGGTTATGGGAATGGTACTGGGTAATAGTAAGTTAAAAAACTTAAAAGAAATTTTATACTTTAAAGAATCGCTAAGTGTATTATTAATTTCCATATTATTTATCTTATTATCAGCAAACATTGATTATAAAGAATTAATGCTTTTATACGATTGGAAAACATTACTACTATTTGCATTAATCGTCTTTGTTATACGTCCTATAGCGGTATTTTTAAGTACATCAAAATCCAATTTAAAAACTAACGAAAAACTATTTATTAGTTGGGTAGGACCAAGAGGTATCGTTGCTGCAGGTATTGCTTCGTTATTTGGAAGTAAACTATTAAAACAAGGAATAGAAGGTGCTGAATATATTACTCCGTTAGTATTTATGATTGTGTTAGGAACGGTATTGTTGAATGCAACTACAGCACGATTATTTGCGAAAATAGTAGGTGTATTTTTAAAGCGATCTAATGCGATTATGATTGTAGGAGCATCTGATGTAGCTAGGTTAATAGCTAAATATTTAAAAGATAACAAACGAAGAGTAGTTTTAATTGATGCTAACAATGAAAATGTAGAGAAAGCAAAAGCAGAAGGTTTAGAGTCGTTAGAAGTAAATATTTATGACGAAGAGCTTACTGATAATATTGAGTTGAATGATGTAGGTTATTTAGTAGCTATGACAGGAAGTGATTCAATAAACAAGTATGTAATTTCAAACTTTTCATCAATTTTTGGTGAACAAGGCGCTTATCGTTTAGCTACATCACAAGAAGTAATTACAAAAGATTACGAAGATGAAGATCATCTATTTACAATTGAAGATGATTATATCAATATAATGGAAGCCGTAAGAGAGTTTCCAGAAATTCATGAAACTCCAGTAAACTCAGTTCAAGAGTATAAGACTAAAATAGAGAAAATACATAATGAAATTAAGTCTATTCCTATTCTAGTTAAAAATAAAAACACGAATGAAATTTTGTTAATTTCTGAGTTTGAGCATGATGTAAAGAAAATTGAAGGTTGGATAGTTGTTTATTTGGGAAAAAACCTAAACATCTAAACCAAAAGTACTTTTCAGTTTTTCAAGTAACGGATTTTTTTCTTTGAGTTTGTCATACTTCTCTTGAGGAGTATAGGCAAACTTTTTTTCTATAGTTTCGTTAACTTTTACATTAATTTGTATTCCGTAATTATTAAGTTTTTCACGTAAAAATCGTAATAATTTTGGTTTTCCTTTTTCTAATTGTGATTTCATTAAATCACTAGGTACAGCAAATATGATGGTAAAATCTTCTTGTAACTTAGGTTCGTCAGAGGCTATAATAGCCGCCATACTTTGTTCTCCTAAACGTTGTAGTTGAAAGTAGTACTTTTTCCAAGCATCTTTCAACTCATCAAGAGAAAAAGGTGTTTTAGGGTGATTATCATAGTTTTCTTCTTCATCTAAATTTACTTTAACATCTTTCTTTTGATGCAAGCTTTTTAAAGATAAAGCAGAAGTACGACGTTTAATATTCTTTAAAGTCGGCTTTGGAGTCTCATTAGTAGTAACAACTGGTTTTTCTTGAACCTTTTGTGGGGTACTAACAACAGAGGTAGCAGATTTTACCTCAGTTTTTTTAACTGAAGGAGATAAAGAAGTAAAAAATGTAGCAGGAATTATGTAGTTGCTAGATTTTTTTTTTGCTCCATCAAAAGTGATAGAGGCAATTTGCATTAAAGTAAGTTCTACCAATAAGCGTTGGTTTTTACTTCCTCGATATTTTAAATCGCAATCGTTTGCCTTATCTATTGCAGGCATTAAAAACTGCATGCTTGCTTTTGTTGCTTGTTCTAAATATCGTTTCTTAGTATTATCACCAACTTCTAATAAAGCAATAGTTGCTTGATCTTTGGCAACTAACAAGTCTCTAAAATGAGAAGCTAAACCATTAATAAAGTGATGTCCTTCAAACCCTTTACTTAATACTTCATTAAAAGCCATTAAGACTTCTGGAATTTTATTAGCTAATAATAAATCGGTAATGTTAAAATACACATCGTAGTCTAACACATTTAAGTTTTGGGTAACCGCTTCACGTGTTAAGTTATTACCAGAGAAACTTACAACCCTATCAAAAATAGAAAGTGCATCACGCATTGCACCGTCAGCTTTCTGAGCAATTACATGTAAAGCATCATCTTCAGCAGTAATATTTTCTTTGGCGCAAATTGTTTTTAAATACTCTTTAGCATCTAAAACACCAATACGCTTAAAATCGAAAATTTGACATCGAGATAAAATCGTTGGTATAATTTTATGCTTTTCGGTAGTTGCTAAAATAAAAATAGCATGTGCTGGCGGTTCTTCTAAAGTCTTTAAAAAAGCATTAAAAGCAGCCTGAGAAAGCATATGAACCTCGTCAATAATATACACTTTGTATTTACCCGTTTGAGGTGGAATTCGAACTTGATCGGTAAGGTTACGAATGTCGTCAACCGAGTTGTTTGAAGCAGCATCTAATTCAAAAATATTAAAAGCAAAATCTTCATCATCTGTAGTTGCATCTTCTTGGTTAATGCGTTTAGCCAAGATACGAGCACATGATGTTTTACCAACTCCACGAGGTCCTGTAAACAATAAAGCCTGTGCTAAATGGTTATTTTGTATAGCATTTTCTAACGTATTGGTGATGGCTTGTTGCCCTACCACATCCGCAAAATTTTGAGGACGATATTTACGTGCTGATACTATAAAATGCTCCATTAAAACTTTATCTTTATCTTTATATGAACAAAAATAGAAAACGCAACGGCAACACGCAAACAAAACTATTAAGGAAATATTAAAGTTGTAAACAATTGTAAAAAAAGAAATCCTAATACGACAAAGACAATATAAATGATAAACTTATGAAGATAGTAAAACTAGTAACAATATTAGTAGTCCTTTTTTTAATGGCTATTTTATGGAGTTTTTCTTTAGAAAATGAAGATCAACAGAATTCAGATATAAAACAAGAACAGAGAGGCACTAGAGTAGCATACTTTGCCAGTGGTTGTTTTTGGTGTGTTGAAGCAATTTTTGAAAGTGTAAATGGTGTAGAGGAAGTAATATCTGGATATGCAGGAGGTCATACTGAAAATCCAACCTATAAAGTTGTAGGAAGAGGTAGGACTGGACATGCAGAAACAGTAGCAGTGTATTACAAACCAGAAATAGTTAGTTTTCAAACATTGGTAACTGTTTTCTTTGGTTCACATGACCCAACTACGAAAAACGGACAACATCCAGATTATGGGTCACAGTATAGGTCAATAGCGTTTCATAAAACAAAAGAAGAGAAGCAGATAATAGATAAGACTATTAAAAGGCTAAATAAAGATGTTTATGACGGAAAAATAGTTACAGAGGTTAAAAAGATTAAGAAGTTTTATCCGGCAGAGGAGTACCATCAAAACTTTAAACGTTTGAATCCAGAACATCCGTATGTAAAAAAAGTGTCAGTTCCTAGGTTGAATCGTTTTAAACATAAGTTTCCGGAATTGCTTAAAAAAAGAAAAGACGGGTAACTTTATTAAGTTAAAGTTTGTTTATATAAAAGCTCCCCAGTAATATTATTACTGGGGAGTTATTTTTTGATTAAATAGTGAAATTTATTCCTAAAACAATATTTCTACCAGGGTTAAAGATGTTATCAGGTTTTAACCTTGATAAGTGATTAATATATTTCTTATCAAATAAATTATTTACAGTTAATGATGTTGTAAAGGTATACTTGCTAATTAGTATATCACCACCTACACCTAAATTAACAAGGTTATAAGCAGGAGTAGCTGTTTCAAATTCACTAATATTATCTTGTTTAAAATATGAGTGTAAGCTTACAGAAGCATATCCATTTGGTAACCATTTTTCGTTAGAAAATTCAGTTCTTAGCGTATTTTTTAACGTGTTAGCAGGAATTAACGGTAAATAGTTACCATTATCTTGTTTTCCAATAACCATTTCAAAACTACTTTCTAAATGTAACCAATCAAGAGGGTGAGGGTGTAAATGAAAACCAAATTCACCACCATACAATTTAGCATTTTCTTGTAAGTAAGTGTAAACAGGGGCACTATCCTCAACTTCACCAGTAGGAGATAAATAAATATAATCGTTTAATTTATTGTAAAATCCGTTTGCGAATAATTCAAAGTGTTCAGAATTGTAATCTAAAGATAAGTCAAACTGTAAGTTTTTCTCGTTAACTAGGTTGTTGTTACCAACTTCAAAACGATTTGTACCATGATGTACTCCGTTAGAAGTTAATTCAGCAAGGTTTGGGGCTCTAAATCCACTAGCTACATTAAAGCGAGAAGTTATAGTGTTAAAAAGCATAGTTTTTGCTCCGAAAGAAGCGGTAAAACTATTGTAAGATTTATCTATAGCTTCAAAAACGTGTATTTCATCTTCATGAGCTACTTCGTGTCGTTCTGTAGTAATTCCTCTATTATCGTAACGAATTCCGGCTTGTAAAGAAGTATTGTCATTCCATTCGAAATTAGCAGTAGTAAATACACCAAAATCGTTTACAGTTGCATTCGGAATTAACAATTCTTCACCAAAGTTTGTATTGGTTTGATGCAACCCTTGTACTCCTAATAAAACTTCAAATTTTCCGAATTTAGGAAGGTGGTATTTAGTATTGTAGCTAAAAGTTTTTAGCTTCATATCTAAAGCAGCTTCAGCTTCTTCATGCTCTTCGTGCTCTTCTTCAGTTTCACCTTCTGCATGATCGTGATGTTCTTCAAACTCTTGACGATTATTAATCGTGTACCCTAAATCGATGTCTAATTTTGAGTTTTTAAAGAAAACATGATTATGTAAGCTAATAATATGATTATCGATGTCTTGATACGGAGTTTCTAAGTGAGTTTCTTTAGTTTGTTCACCAATTCCTTCAGTTAACCCTAATTTAGAGTTATTGAAGTTATAACGTAATTCAGAAGAGAAGTTTTTTTCATGAAAACCAATACCTAGTTTTAAATCTTTTTCATTAAAACGAGTATTTGTAACTCTGTAATCAGGTGTTTTATAGTCTGCATGTTGTGCATAGGTACCTCTAGCTAAAAATTGCCAATTTTTTAAAGAAGATTTAAAACCAAGAGAAGTATTTGTACCTAAAGTATTGCTAAAATAACGTTGACTAACATTTAGTTTTGTAGTATTTTCTGGAACAAATTTTTCTGGTTGAATGTATAAAACACCACCCAAAGCATCAGAACCATATAAAAGAGAGGCAGGGCCTTTAATAACTTCAACACCGGCAACACCAGCATCGTTAATTCCTAAACCGTGTTCACCACCAAATTGTTGGTTTTCTAATCGAATTCCTTGTGTGTAAACCAATACTCTGTTTCCACTTAAACCTCTAATAACAGGCTTTCCAATAGATGTACCTGTAGAAACTTGGGAAACTCCAGCAATATTGGTAATTCCTTCAGAAAGTGTTGTAGCACCTGTTTTTTGAATAGCTCTAGCCGAAAGACGTTCAACTTTCATTACGTTTTCAGACTGTAATTTGTTGAAAGGGGTAGAGATAATAACTTCATCAATTTTAAAAACTGATTCTTCTAATTGTACATCAAAAGAAATATTTTTATTGTTAAAAATAAACTCTTTAGCTATTGTTTTAAATCCTAAAAAAGAAAAGTTAAAAGTTACTTTTCCGTTAGGAATGTTTTGTAGGTTGTATGTACCATCTTCATTGGTAATGGTTCCTTTATGTAATTGGTCAGAGTATATTTCAACTCCTAAAAGAGGTTGGTTATTAGTATCTGTAATTTTTCCTGATAAGCTGTTTTGTGCATATACAGCAGATATTCCTATAAAAAATAGGAAATTAATAATTGTCTTCATTAAAAATGAATTTTACTGTTTTAACGATAATTTTGTTGGTTGTTTGTTGCAAACGTTTAAGATACAGTAAAATAAGGGGGTGCTCTTGAAGATTTTTTATCAGTATATACAAATGAGATTAACTGTGGTTGTGTGTTGTAATCTAATTTGTAGAAATGTTGTGGAATTACCGCATAGTTTTCTACGGTTTGATACGTAAATGTACTGAATTGAAAATGAGCAAGAGAACAATCAAGCTCTTGTGCGTGATAGTGTTGCTCATCAATAGAAGTACATACAACATGCTCGTGATTTTCAAATAAGTGTATTGTTGCTATTACCGTAGGTAATAACAACATGAATATACTGAGTACAGCAATATGTTTTTTGAATTGAGCCACTGGCAGCAAAAATAGAAAAAATAAAAAAACCGATAGCAATAAGGCTATCGGTTTTTATTTTATGTAATCATAATATTTTCTTAACTCTTCTTTGAATTACCTCTCATTTTCATGTTTAGCATTTCTACAAGAAGCGAAAAAGTAATAGCAAAATATAAATATCCTTTAGGAATTGCACCCACTGATTGTCCGAAAACAACTGTGTGAGATAAATGCGCACTTTCTGTAATTAGCATAAACCCAATTAAAATTAAAAAGGATAAAGCTAACATTTGAATTGTAGGATGTTTGTTTACAAAATTACTGATAGGAGTAGCAAACATTAACATAATTAATATTGATACAACCACAGCAATAATCATAATAGTTAAGGCTCCTTGTATTCCGTTTGTCATACCTACAGCTGTTAACACAGAATCAAAAGAGAAAACAATATCAATTAATACTATTTGAGTTACAACATTTAGTAAAGTAACTCTCTTTTTAGAGTTGTTAGAAGCATGTGCTTCATCTCTTCCTTCAACTTTATGGTGAATCTCACTAGTACTTTTGTATAGTAAAAATATACCTCCGGCAAATAAAATTAAGCTTTGACCTGTAACACCTACTTGTAACCAAGATAAATCAATATTCCAGATTGGATCTTTCATGCTAATTAAATAAGAAACTCCTAGTAAAAGAAGAATTCTAAAAATCATTGCTAAAAGAAGACCTATTCGAGTGGCTTTTTTTTGCTGATGTTCTGGTAACTTATTAGATGCAATAGAAATAAAGATAATATTATCAATACCTAATACAACTTCTAAAAAAGTTAGAGTTAGTAAGGCAACCCAGGTATCAGCCTGTAAGAAAATTTCCATAGTTAATTTACTTTATAAACAGTTCCTTCTTGTTTAAAATTAGAGTAACCAATTCTTGCAGTAAAAGTATAAGAACTATCAGTTACTTTAGTTATTTGAACAAATATAGGATCTTTATCTAAATCAGTTTTTGGGCTTTTCATTCGCAAGGTATATGCGAAGTTATTTTTCCACTTGATGTAAAGCGTATCTACGTGTTTTATTTCTTTTTCAGTAACTAAACTGTCAGTTGAAATACTTACTTTTTTAGTATACTCTTCAATTTGGATACTATCTTTTCTTACGATAGTTGTTTTTCCGTAGCTGTCACCAGCAGGAATTTCAAAGGTTCCGTGAACAAAACGTGTAGGATCTCCTTTTTTCTCTGGAGTACACGAAATAGCTAAAAATAAAACTAAAAAAGTAAGTAAATATCTCATTATATACCTGTGTAATTAGATGGTGTAATTTGTTTTAACTCGTTTTTAATCGCATCAGAAACTTCTAGAGTATCAATAAAATTAGCGATAGAATCTTTGTTTATTTTTTCGTTGGTGCGTGTTAATCCTTTTAACGCTTCGTATGGATTAGGGTACGCTTCACGACGTAAAATTGTTTGAATAGCCTCAGCAACTACTGCCCAGTTATTTTCTAAATCTTCAGCAAATTTAGCTTCGTTTAATAATAACTTGTTTAATCCTTTCAACGTAGAAGCAAAACCGATTAAGGTATGTCCAAAAGGAACTCCAACGTTACGTAATACCGTGCTATCAGTTAAATCACGTTGTAATCTTGAAACTGGTAACTTAGCAGATAAATGCTCAAAAATTGCATTGGCAATACCTAAGTTCCCTTCAGAGTTTTCAAAATCGATAGGATTTACTTTATGTGGCATTGCAGATGAACCTACTTCACCTTTTTTAATCTTTTGTTTGAAGTAGTCGTTAGAAACGTACGTCCAAACATCGCGATCTAAATCAATTAAAATTGTATTTACACGCTTTAATCCGTCGTATAAAGCTGCCATGTGATCGTAGTGCTCAATTTGCGTAGTAGGGAAGGAGTGGTGTAAACCTAACACTTCTTCAACGAAATGAGTACCGAAGTTTTTCCAGTCGATATCTGGATACGCTACTTTGTGTGCATTGTAATTACCTGTAGCTCCACCAAACTTCGCAGCATGTGGTGTATGTTGTATGTGAATAACTTGATTGTTAATACGTTCTACAAATACAAAAAACTCTTTTCCTAAACGAGTAGGAGAGGCTGGTTGCCCGTGAGTTCTTGCTAACATTGGTACGTTTTCCCATTCTTCAGATAAATCAGCTAATTTGCAAACTAAGGTATCTAAAGTAGGGTAGTATACTTCTTCCATAGCATCTTTAATAGATAATGGAATAGCAGTGTTGTTAATATCTTGAGACGTTAATCCGAAGTGGATAAATTCTTTATATTTCTGTAAGCTTAAAGCGTCAAACTTTTCTTTAATAAAGTACTCAACAGCTTTTACATCGTGATTGGTAACGCTTTCAATTTCTTTGATTTTTAAAGCATCTTCAGCAGAAAAATCTTCATAAATTTTACGTAACTCAGCGTATAAATCTTTGTTGAAATCGGCTAATTGAGATAATGGAATTTCACATAAAGCAATGAAATACTCAATTTCTACTTTTACACGATATTTAATTAAAGCTTCTTCTGAAAAATAGTTCGCTAAGCTTGCTACTTTGTTACGGTATCTACCATCAATAGGAGAGATGGCGTTTAATTCTGTTAAGTTCATGTTTTGTTGTTGTGTTGAAAGGCACAAAAATAGAAAATACTTCCCTTTTTTTAGAGATAAACTACAGGAATTTTAGTACTAAATAAAAGCAATCTCATTTAGGGACAAAGAAGTATGCCGTTGTGTTAACAGAGCATGCCGTACTATCAGCGAGCTTCACTAAGCTTTCCTCACAGATATGTATATACAATAAAGTGTGGTTTACCGTATGATATGAACTATAAAAGTACTTTGGTTTAAAAAAGTATAAAATGTACTTGTTTTTTACCTCAGTTCTTTGTTGTGGGTATGTGCTTAATTACTTCTGTTGTTTTCTTAATGATTCAATTGCTTGTTCAATTCCAGATTCAGTTTTATTTTTACTCCACTCATCCCAAAAATTAACTGTAGCACTATCAGGTTGAATCACTGGTTTGTCTATTATTACTCTGCTAGGAAGCAAACACGCATCCCCTACAATTAGAGCTTCTCCAACATCCAATATTGGTAACATATCCGAAAAGCCACCAAGATTATCAGGGAACAATTTCTTTATTACATTTTGATCGTCTGGATTTGTTAATCTCATAGCAACAAAATTTCCACATTGGCTAAGAATAGTTTTATTAACATCTGAAGGTCTCTGACTTATAACAACTAAAGAAACTCCATATTTTCTTCCTTCTTTGGCGATACGTTCAAAACTTTGTAATCCTTTTTCTTCAATACCTCCTTTAAGATTAGCAGGAATATATAAATGTGCTTCATCACAAAATATGGCAATCGGATGTCTTTTTTCTATTTCCATCCATTGTTGAATTGAAAATATTAGCCTACCAATTAAACCAGTTATTAGAGGAAGTATATCAGAAGGCACTTCTGAAAAATCTATAATTTTTAATCCTTTATTATTTCCGAAATCTAATAAGTTTTTGATAAGAGAAATAAACCAATCGTATTGAAGTAATTCATCTTCTGAATTAAATATAAAGTTTAATCTTTTATCTGCTTGTTTACTTTTTAATCTTTGAATAAATCGAGTAAGCTTTTTAGCTAAAGGTCCATCTCTACCTGCTTTACTTGAGGAATAATCTCTTTCTGTATCTAATTCTTGAAGCGAGGTTAATACATCACTGATTTTGTAAGGAATAGGGCTTTCAACAGTGAAGTTATTCAAAACATCCTGTTGGTCTTCTTCTTCAAGTTTCTCTTTTTTGTATTTTATTATTAAATCAAATAATGCTCTTGATTGATTTGGTGCGTTACTATCACTTCTGTCTAAAAGCATTGATTCAATTTCCTCATAGGATAAAAGCCAATAAGGTAGAAACATTACATTTTCATCTGTTGGTTTATCAGAAGGACCAGCAATTTTTAATAATGTTGTGTTTTCTAATTTAGCTAAAGGCTTGTATTCACCATGTAAATCGAAGATGACACTATTAATAGATTTTAATTTAGTTGCTTTTTCTAAAACATTTGCTACTGTCCATGATTTACCAGAGCCAGTTCCTCCAACAATTACTGCATGTCTTTGAAAGAATTTATTTCCATCAAGGTTTGCGTCAGATTCTTCTGCAATAGTATACTTTCCAATTTTAAGTGGATTTTCGCTATTAGAGGAAATAATATTCATAAAAGTAGAAAGGTCATTTCCTTGGAGTAAAAAACAATCTGCATTAATACTTGGTACAGTGTTTAATGTTCGTTTAAAAATATTTTTTTCAGACCCTATTTTCTCTATTAAAGTACCTACTAGATTTACCTTGATTAGGTTTTCTATTATAAAATCAGGTTCGGAATTTTCATCAATTTTATCGGCAATACCTTTTCGTATTATTTTAGAAATCAAGCCAATTATTTTTTCACCAGTTTTTGTAGAGCGAATTTGTACAATTTGATTTATTTGAACATTATTAAGAAACTCTTCTTTATCAACCTCTATTGATACATTTCCTGTGTCAACACTTTGTACTTTTCCAATTAAAAAATCTGTTTCCATAAATTATAATATTTCCATGAATTTATTTAGTTGCCAAAAATCACCTTGGATAATCTTTTCTATTTTTTCTGTTGAGTTACTTTCTTTGTAAATTACTCTAGTTTTACCTATTTCAGCTTCTTCAAACAAGATATATTTTTTCGCATTTTCCAACTCTTTGAAGGTGTTTGAAGTGATTTCTTTTGTTATTAAAACAAGAGGCACTCCTTTTTTTATATTGGCTTGAATTTTTGGAGTTAGATGCTTGTCATTAAAACCAAAACCTATCACAAGAAAACTTAATGTATCATTGATTAGGATATCGGATTTTTGAATTAGTTCTCTGTAGGGTGTATTGTAGGTCTCCTCAAATTTGTTTTTACTTGGAACAACAATTTGCGGTGCCTCTGTCGTTATTTGATTTGACAAATATCTAATTTCTCCATTTACATTAAACCAATTTAAAGAACCATGTACTTTAACAATATTAACAATATTCTTGTTTTGAAAGTTTGTTTCATCAAATGCGGATAAAGTTTTGCCTTCAAATCCATCTGTAAAGCAAATGTTTTCATAAGCTAATAAATGCTCTAAAACTCTATCGTAATTTGTTGTAACAATGTTTAATATTTTGGGGTGTGTTTCAATGAATTTTTCAATTAGTAGTTTAATACCATTAAAAGTATCAGTTTCATTAGAAGTAATTTTTTTTAAAACAGACACATCTGCCTTGTTTACCTCATTCCATATTGTTTTTTTTATTTGGGGTAATTTCTCTCGATATTTATCTTTACTAAGTTCTTCTTCTAGATTATCATTTGAAGTGTCAAAATCTGTTATTTCCTTTTTTAAAGACTCGTTTAAACTCCACATACTTGGAAGTCCAAAAGAAACAGTTGCTCCCGAACCCCAAACTATTAATGGTGGATTTTTTAAGAATTTCTGAACAATTTTGAAAACTTGTTCTTCGATATCATTTTGTTTCTTCATTCAGAGCATTTTTTTTGCATTACCCACAACTATTATATATCAAACTTTAGTTGTTTTATCCGGAGAATAGTATGGGATATCGTAAAGTTTAGCAATTTTTATACGTTTTCAAATATAATAAAACTGATACTTTATCTAAAGGTAAAGTTATTAACGAGTTATAGGTATTTGTTAATTAATTATACAATTCTAGCGAACTTATTACAAAGTGTGTACAAATTCTTACGGAATTCCATAAATCAATTAATTTTTATGATTTATGAGAGGTTTTATTGAATAGTATCTTTAAAGAAGGTTTTAACGATATACCTTTCGTTTGCTAATTTTTACGTCTCCCTTTTTTTCTAAAGATTTTATGACCCGAATAACCGTTTCTACACGTAAACCTAAAATATCGGCTATTTGTTGACGTGTATAGGCTACTTTAAACGAGTACTTTCCTTGTATTTTATGCACATCGTATTTTAAATAATCAATAAAGCGGAGTACTCTATGCGCAGGCTCTTGGCTCGATATTTCGGAAGCAATTATAGCTTTGTAGTACAAACGTTTAGCTAAACTTTGGGTGATTTTTAAGTGAATTTCAGGGTTATCTTGCAGTAATTTAAACAAATCACTTTTAGCTAAAGTTAGAATTGTACTATCAGAAATTGCCACCGCATTGGCAGGATACTTTACATCTATAAATAAGGGTGGTTCGCCAAAACTTTGGTTTTTATAAAATATCCCTTGAATAAACTCTTTACCATCATCATTAAAATTATTCATTTTTACAGCACCACTTACTATTTGGTAGTAGTAGTGTGCGGTTTGTTTTTCAGAAAAAATAATTTCGTCTTTTTGAAAACTTTTGGTTTCAGCGTGGTATTTTAATAAGAGTTCTTCTGGAATCATTATGATTTAAGTCATAAATTGCAATAGCATAAAGATATACTTTTGTAGTGTATTTGAACAACGATTTGTAAATGGATAAAAGAGACATAGAAAATAGAGAAGATGTGTATACATTAGTATCAACCTTTTATAATGATAAAATTAGAAAGGATGATTTTATAGGTCCTATATTTTTAAAAACAATCCCAGAAGAAACCTGGGAACCTCATTTACAAAAGCTCACCGATTTTTGGGAAACGAATTTGTTTTTTGTTAGAAAGTTTAAAGGAAACCCAATGAAAGCACACAAAGATGTAGATAGAGATTTTGAGTATTCTATTTATCAAGAGCATTTTGGACGCTGGCTACAATTGTGGTTTGAAACCGTAGACGAACTTTTTGACGGAACAAAAGCACATGAAGCGAAAGAAAGAGCACGAAACATAGCCTCTATGCTCTTTTTTAGAATGTTTGAAGCTAAGCCTACAACTACGACATAGTAAAATCTATCGTATTAATTAGTGTAAATACTTTTCTATGGTTATATTTAGTAGTCACTAATAATTGTCTTAATTAAGTTTATTTGGTTTATAACTAGTTATTTATGATTAAAGTCATAAGTGAAAATAAAGAAAAGGCCTTTTTATTTGTTAGATATTTTTATCTTCACATACTAAAATAAGCTGAGTGGAGTCGATAACTATAATTTACATTGTATTAGCCGTATTAATAAGCGTAGCCATTGCTTTTTTTCAATATTTCTATAAGGTAAATAGAACTCCGAAAGTACATATCATACTTTTTAGCTTAAAGGCACTAAGTCTCTTTTTAATAGGGTTGCTATTGATTAATCCGAAGATAACAACTCTTGAAACAGAAAACATAAAACCTGTGTTATCTGTATTGGTAGATAATTCGCTGTCTACTCAGTTTTTCAAAGAAGAACAAAATGTTAAAAATGTACTGTCAGAAATTCAAAAGGAAGAAGCTATTCAAGATAAATTTGATGTACAGTATTTTTCTTTTGACAAAGAGGTAAGTGTTTTAGATACATTGTCTTTTTCTGGAGTTCAAACGAATATATCAAAAGCGATTACTGCTGTTAATGAGTTGAATAAAGGGAAGGTTTCGACAACGATTTTAGTAACCGATGGAAATCAAACCCAAGGAAATGATTACGAATTTACCACATCAACAAACAAAATATTTCCAATAATTGTAGGTGATACGACACAGTATCAAGACATACAAATAGCTCAGTTAAACGTAAATAAATACAGCTATTTACAAAATAAGTTTCCAGTTGAAGCTTTGCTGTATTACGAAGGAAAAGATAAAGTAAATGCTACTTTTTCTATTCTTCAAAATGGGCAAAAAGTGTTTTCTAAACAATTAGAGTTTTCTCCTAATAATCCAGCACAAACAGTTACCGCTAACCTGTTGTCTAAAACAAAAGGATTACAGTATTATGCGGCGTCAATTAGTAAAATAAGTAATGAAAAAAATACGAAGAACAACTATAAAAGCTTTTCAGTAGAAGTTTTAGATGAGCAAACTAAGGTTTTATTATTAGGTTCTTTTTTACATCCTGATTTAGGAGCTTTGAAAAAAGCTATTGAAAGTAACAAGCAACGCAAGGTTGATATTTCATTAATTTATGATAAAAACATAAAATTTGACGACTATCAGTTATATGTGTTGTATCAGCCTACTAGTTATTTTAAAAATGTATTTGATAAAATAAATTCAAATTATTTAATCATAACAGGAACAAAAACAGATTGGAATTTTATCAACCGTCAAAATTTAGGAGTTCAAAAGAAAGTAATTAATCAAAAAGAAGAGTATAGTGCTCTTTACAATGCTGATTTTTTACCTTTTTTACAAGAAAATATTGGTTTTGACCATTTTCCTCCGCTACAAGATAAGTTTGGAGAGGTACAGTTGAAAAATGAAGCACAAAATTTATTATATCAGAAATTTGCGGGAGTAGAAACCACACAACCATTGCTGTCTACTTTTGAAGAAAACGACAAGAAATATGCTATGTTATTTGGTGAAGGTATTTGGAAATGGAGAGCATCAAGTTTTTTAAAAGAACAAAATTTTGAAAGTTTTGATAGCTTTATAGGAAATTTAGTACAGTATTTAGCTTCTAATAAAAAGCGAAAACGATTAGAAGTCACTTCTGAACGCTTATATCCAGCAAATGCTCCTATCACTATTTCTGCTTTTTATGTTGATAAAAACTATCAATTTGATAACAGAGCTAATTTAGAAATAACCTTAACAAATAAAGAAACAAAGGAGCAAAAGAAGTTGCCATTTTCGTTAGTTAACAATTCCTATCAAGTATCAGTAGAAGGATTGATGTCAGGGGAATACACCTACAAAGTTTCTGTTGCAAATCAAAATATTACAAGTAATGGGCAGTTCAAAATTACTGATTATCAAATAGAGGAGCAGTTTACGAATGCAAATCAAAAAAAGTTGCAGGCTTTAGCTTCTAAAACAAACGGAGTAGTTTTCTATCCGAATACAATAAATCAATTATTACAAGATTTGGTAAATGATAAAACGTACTATACCACACAAAAGTCAATTACTAAAGAACAAAATTTAATCGACTGGAAATGGATTTTATTTTTAGTAGTTGCTTTTTTAAGTATTGAGTGGTTTATCAGAAAATACTATGGTAAAATTTAAGAAACCAATTAATATAAATTGGTTTTTGCTAGATTCTTGTCGAAATTTGTATCAAAAGAAAAAAATATGAGATTTCACACACGTAAATGGGTAAAACCAGAAGATTTAAATCCTAACGGAACCCTTTTTGGAGGTAGGCTATTACAATGGATTGATGAAGAAGTAGCATTATATGCTATTATTCAGTTAGAAATTCCAAAAACAGTAACCAAGTTTATGTCTGAAATAAATTTTGTTAGTTCAGCAAAACAAGGAGATATTATTGAAATAGGAATTGATGTAGTAAAGTTTGGAACAACGTCTATCACCTTAAGTTGTGAGGTTCGTAATAAGATTACTAGAAAAACAATTATTGCAATTGATAAGATTATCATGGTAAGTTTAGATGAAGAAGGGAAACCTTTAGCCCATGGTAAGAGTAAGATTGAATATGTTAAAGATAGGTTAGAAGAAGAGTAACATCTTTTAAATTTTATACTTTTGTATTTATAAAATTAATGTATTGAAAAATTTCTGCATCATATTATTAACTTTGTTGTTAATTGTTCCTCCAGTTCAGGCGCATACTGATGCAGTAGTTTTTGTAGATGAAACCGAAGCTCATTTTGATGCACTAAATGAGGAACATCAACATGAACATCATCAAAATGATACAGAAGAAGAAAAAAATAAAGAACACCATCATCATTGTACGATGGTGAATCTTACGGCAGAATTTGTGCCTGTTGAATATTTCTTCGAAATTATTCCTTTTTTTGAAATAAGAGAAACAATTGGTTTTTACCAAATTCCTTATAATTTTTCTTTCTTAAATGGGGTTTTCCAGCCACCTAGAGTTTAAATTAATTATTTAGTATTCGCTTTCAAAAAAGAAAGCTTCTAAGCATCTTTTTAGATAAAGGGATGTCTTCTTACATATAATTAATTTAAAAATAACACATGTTAAAAAATATAATAGTAGCAGTAGTTCTTATGCTATCTGCAATTAAAATAACTGCACAAAACTCAGTAGAGTTTAAAGTAATTTCTGATGAAAAAGAGGCTATAGTAGGTGCTTCAGTTTATATGAAGAACACAACTATTGGGGCAGAAACCAACTTAGATGGAATTGCAATTATAAATAATATTCCTGACGGAAAACAAACCTTTGTAGTATCGTTTATAGGTTTTGAAACGATAGAAAAAACAATTCAATTTCCTACTTCAAAAAAACAAATAATTATTGAGCTTCATGAAAATGAAGAAACGCTAGATGCTGTTGTAATACAATCAACAAGAAGTAAAAGAGCAATTGCTGAAATTCCGACTAGAATAGAGGTAGTAGGAGCTGAAGAATTGGGTGAAAAAGCGGTTATGAATTCAGCAAATATAGCCATGGTTTTACGTGAAAGTACAGGGATACAAATGCAGCAAACATCTGCAAATTCAGCCAATCAAAGTATACGTATTCAAGGGTTAGATGGTCGGTTTACACAACTGTTAAAAGATGGTTTTCCTTTATTTGGAGGTTTTTCTAGTGGGTTGAGTATTATGCAAATACCACCATTAGATTTACAACAAGTAGAAATTATTAAAGGAAGTTCATCTACCTTATATGGTGGAGGTGCGATTGCTGGTTTGGTGAATTTGGTGTCTAAAAAACCAAAAGACGAACGAGAAATTAGCCTAATGTTCGATCAAACTTCTCGTAACGGAAGTACTTTAAATGCTTTTTATAGCGAACGTTTCAATAAATTTGGAGTTAGCTTGTACGGATCTGTAAATAGGCAGCAAGCTATCGATGTAAATGACGATCATTTTTCTGATATTCCAAAAGTGAGAAGTTTTAGTATCAATCCGTCATTATTTTATTATCCAAATGAAAAAGAAGAGTGACGTTTGAATTTTGGTACAACTATAGAAAATCGTATAGGTGGAGATACTGATGTAATAGCAGGAAATATGACTCCTGATCACAGTTTTTTTGAAGAAAACAAATCGGAACGTTATTCAACACAATTGTCATATTCTAATGATATTTCAGAAGATAAAAGTTTTCATTTTAAAAACAGTGTAAGCTATTTTAAAAGAAATTTAACTTCACCTGATTATGAATTTGATGGAAAACAATGGGCTACTTTTACTGAAGCTACATATAACATATACAATATGAACTCTGACTGGGTTTTTGGAGGGAATATTATTACTGAAAACTTCACAGAAAACCCTACAACTGATTTAGATAGAAGCTACGAGCAGTTTGCTTTTGGAGGATTTGCGCAAAATAACTGGCGATTATCAAACAGTTTAACTTTAGAAAGTGGTTTACGAACAGATTATAACGATCATTACGGAGCATTTGTACTACCAAGAGCTTCTTTATTTATTAAGTATAATGACAAAGTTTCAAGTAGAATAGGAGGAGGGTTAGGATATAAAATCCCTACAATTTTTACAGAAGATGCTGAATTACGTTCATATCAAAATGTAATACCAATTAACCTTACCGATTTTGAAGCGGAAACTTCTATTGGATTTAATGCAGATGTAAATTACAAAACAAAAATTTTTAATGATAATGTATCACTGTCTTTTAATCAATTAGTGTTTTATACGCAATTAAAAAATACACTTTTATTACAAGAAAATGGAGCTAATTATGAGTTTGTAAATGCTTCAAGTTCGTTAAATAGTTATGGAGCAGAAACTAATTTAAAGTTAAAGTATAAAGATTTTATACTGTTTACAAACTATGCTTATAATAATGTAGAAATTAATAACAACCAAAAAGCGCTAACACCAAAACATAGTTTTGGAGGTGTGTTAATGTACGAAGTACATGATAAATGGCGAATAGGATATGAAGCGTATTATAAGAGTTCTCAGTTGAGAAACAATTTGACCAAAACCCCAGATTACTGGACAATGGGCTTTATGGTAATGAGAACGTTTGGTAAAATTAGTTTGTATGCTAATTTTGAAAACTTTACAGACACCAAACAGCAAAACTATCAAGATATGATAGAGGCGCCACATAACGATCCTTCTTTTACAGATATTTGGGCACCAACTGATGGGTTTATTTTTAATGCTGGAATCTTGGTGAAGTTATAAGAGAAAGAGGAGTTTTTAACTCCTCTTTTTTGCATCTTTTTTATACATTTAAAGTCAATTAACAAAAACATGGGACACAACCATCACCATCATTCACACGGAAGTTCTACAGAGAATATAGCCGTTGCCTTTTTCTTGAATTTAGCATTTACAATTATTGAACTCATAGGAGGCTTTTATACCAATAGTTTGGCAATTATGTCAGATGCGTTACACGATTTAGGCGATAGTTTAAGTTTAGGATTGTCATGGTATTTTCAAAAGAAATCGACAAAAAAACCGACAAAAAAATATTCGTATGGGTATAAACGATTTTCATTGCTAGGAGCTATTATTAACTCAATTGTATTAGTAATAGGTTCTGTATTTATTATAAAAGAGGCAATTCCAAGAATTATTACTCCAGAAAGTGCTGATGCCAAAGGAATGATGTGGCTGGCAGTTTTAGGAATTGTTGTAAATGGAGCAGCTGTTTTTAAATTGAAAAAAGGGACATCGATCAACGAACGAGTAGTATCGTTACATTTATTAGAAGATGTATTAGGTTGGGTTGTAGTTTTATTAGCAAGTATTGTAATGCAGTTTTGGGATGTACCTGTGTTAGATCCTGTATTATCAATTGCAATTGCAGGTTTTGTATTGTTTAATGTATACAGAAATATAAAAGAAAGCTTGCGTATTATTTTGCAAGGTACTCCTGAAGGTATTTCTGTGGATGATATTAAAAAAAACTTATTGTCTTTAAATGAAGTAGAAGGAGTACATGATTGTCATTTATGGACTATGGATGGAGAATACAATGTTTTTACAGCACATTTAATTTTAAAAGAAAGCAGTTTTTCTTGGGATGAAGCCACACAAATTAAACAAAAGGTAAAAAAGTTATTACACGATGAATTTCATTTAGAGCATATTACTTTAGAGCTTGAGATCTCAGCTCATGAATGTGAATATGAAAACTGTGGTTCTTTAATTTAGTTGTACATTTGAGTAGAGTATAAAACACAAAAAAAATGACAAGAAATCAAGTAGAGTTAAAGTTTCCTAAGTTCGGTATGCTAATACCTGTAGTAATTGTTTTAATAATTTTTATAGCAAAATCTACAGTAACAATCAATTCAGGTGAAGCAGGAGTGTTGTATAAAACGTTTGGAGGAGGAGTTGTAACAGATGAGCCACCATTAGGAGAAGGTTTTCATGTAGTTGCTCCTTGGAATAAAGTACATGTTTATGAAGTAAGGCAACAAGAACTTTTTGAAAAGATGAAGGTGCTATCGTCTAACGGATTGGAGATAAAAATTGATGCTTCAGCTTGGTATAAGCCAGTTTATAATGACCTAGGGAAATTACATCAAGTACTAGGAGAAAACTATTTACAACGTGTAATTCAGCCTGCAATTCGCTCAGCTGCACGTAGTGTAGTGGGGCGTTATACACCTGAACAATTATATTCAAGTAAAAGAGATGCTATTCAAGATGAAATTTTTATAGAAACAAAAAAGATTTTAGAATCTCAATATGTTCAGTTAAATGAAATTCTTGTTAGAGATGTAACATTGCCTTCAACTATTAAAGAAGCTATTGAGCGTAAATTAAAACAAGAACAAGAGTCATTAGAATATGAGTTTAGATTAGTTACAGCTCAAAAAGAAGCAGAAAAACAAATTATTGAAGCAAAAGGTAAAGCAGATGCTAACAAAATTTTAAGTGCTTCATTAACTGATAAAATTTTACAAGATAAAGGAATAGAAGCTACGAATAGATTAGCAAATTCTCAGAACAGTAAAGTTGTTATTATTGGTTCAGGAAAAAGTGGAATGCCAATTATTTTAGGGAATCAGTAAGAAAATAAAATAGTCTTATGTAAAAAAGCAGCTCAATTGAGCTGCTTTTTTTATTGTGATTTGTTTATGTTTTAATCTCTTCTGCGTTTTCTACCAAAACCAGCAGCAGGTTTATTATCACTTCTTCTAGAAGTACTATTTTCACTACGCCTTCTGCCAAAACTTTTTTTACTATCAGTAGGTTTGTCATTTCTATCACCACTTCTACGTCCTCTTCCGCTAAAATTACCTCCGCCGCTTCTACGAGGTTTTCTACCGCCTCCGTTACCACGATCTGTTTTGGTAATTTCTATATTTACTGAACGTCCGTTAAAATCAGGGTCATTAGTAGCAAAAGCATCTAAAGTTTCTTTTTCGAAGTTTTTATCTATTTCAAAGAAAGAGAAAGTATCTAAAATATCAATAGCACCAATTTCAATCTTATCACCAATATTTTGATCGTTAATTAATCCGATTAATTTAGCTGGATTTAAACGATCTTTTCTCCCTAAATTGATGAAGAAACGTGTCATATTCTCGCTAGAAGAACGACCTCTTGAGTTATCTTTTGATGATAAATTATTTAAATCAGCAGCATTCTCGTAGTATGATAAGAAAGTGTTGAATTCTAATGATACAAATTTTTGAATTAACTCTTCGCGAGTTAAGTCTTCTAATTTTTCATAAATACCAGGTAAAAAACCTTCAATTTGATCAGTATTTACTTCTGTATTATGCACTTTATCAATTAAATGGAATAATTGATTTTGACAAATTTCTTTACCAGAAGGAACAGGAGTATGGATGAATTCCTTTTTAATAATACGCTCAATAGGGCGTAATTTACCTTGTTCTTTTTTTGTAACTAACGCAATTGAAATTCCTTTATTACCGGCTCTACCAGTTCTACCACTACGGTGGTTATAGTTTTCTATCTGATCTGGTAACTTATGGTTAATTACGTGTGTTAGGTTGTTAACATCTAAACCACGAGCAGCAACATCAGTTGCTACTAATATTTGGATGTTTTTTTGACGAAACTTTTCCATTACCGAATCACGTTGTGCTTGTGATAAGTCACCATGTAACGCATCGGCATTGTAACCATCTTTAATTAAGTTGTTAGCAACCTCTTGTGTTTCTCTACGAGTTCTACAGAAAACAATTCCGTAGATATCTGGATTTAAATCAGCAACCCTTTTTAAAGCAGGGTAACGTGTTCTTTCAGTTACTAAATAGTATTCATGACTTACATTATCTGAACCTTGGTTCTTTTGTCCTGAAGTAATCTCAACAGGATTTGTCATGTAGTTTTTTGCAATAGCTTCTACTTCTCTAGGAAAAGTAGCAGAGAATAATAAGGTTTGCTTGCTATCAGGTGTCGCTTCTAAAACTTGGTCTAATTCTTCTTTGAACCCCATGTTAAGCATTTCATCGGCTTCATCAAGTACTAACCATTGTACATTACCTAATTTTAAAGCTCTTCTTTTTATTAAATCGACAGTTCTACCAGGAGTACCTACAACAATTTGAACCCCTTTTTTAAGTTTTCTAATTTGTTCTTCAATATTAGCACCACCATATACCGTTGCTACTTTTAAGTTAGGGAGGTATTTAGAAAAATCTTCTATGTTCTTTCCTATTTGAACTGCTAATTCACGAGTAGGAGACAAGATAATTGCTTGTGTATTTACGTTCGTTTGATCTATAAGTTCTAAGATAGGTAAGCTGAATGCAGCTGTTTTACCGGTTCCTGTTTGTGCAAATGCTTTTAAATCTTCGGTAGAAGAAATGATTTGTGGAATTGCTTTCTCTTGAATTACTGTTGGCTTTTCGTACCCTAAATCGGTCAAAGCCCTATTGATAGGTTCTTGTAAACCTAAATCTAAAAATGTTGACATACTGTGTTTTTAGAGAACCCACAGATGCCCCTCCGCGAATTCTATAATTAATATTAATTAAATCGTTTAGTACGATTTTTTTGGACGGTGCAAAAGTACACTAAATAAAATGAATAGTAGCTAACTATTTAAAATTTTGTAAGTTATTGATTTCTTGATTGATATTAGAAGAAGATAAGCTGGTATATCCATTCTGGATAATTCCATTTTTATCAACTAAAACCAAACGAGAAAATTTACTAGAAGAGTATTCGCAAGTAGGACTTTCTTCAGGAAGCGTATATTGATACTTAATATCTATGTTTTTAGTGTACCTTCTAGAGGTATCGCATAAGTTTACTAAAACAAAATTAACATCAGGGTTATTTTTGATTAAGTGGTTAAACCTAGAAGATACCCAGTCGTCAGAGGCATATTTATAATTTTTAAATAATACAACTGTATTTTTTCCTTTAGCTACGTTTTTAATATCAACAAGTCCTCCATCTGCTGAAATCAAATCAAAAGAGGGAAGTTGTTCTCCTTTATTTAAAAGTTTTAAATCGTTAATTAAACGTTGTATTGTTTTCTTTTGTTCATTGTTTGTATTAAGTTTAAAGAAAGTAAAGAAAGTTTCATTCTTCTTTTCGTAATTAGGCTCTTTAAAAAAGTGACCTACAACAGCATTGTATAATAATCTGTTTTTAACTTCTTCAGAATCAATGTTTTTATTAATAGAGTTAAGTAGCTCAACAGTAAAGTTATCTAGTTTTTTAATACTGTTTTTTTGATACACATCACTGTAAATTTTTTCAATGACAAACCTGTAATATGGCCCAAAAAACATTAAAGAATCATTGCAAACATTTGTCTTATTACGGTAACTAAAGTAAGAGTTTGCTAAAGTTTCAGGTTCTTTTTTAGTCGCATTTTTAATTGCATACTTTTCTAAGTTTGTATAAATAGGATAGTTTAAAGCGATGTTTAAAAGTTTAGAAAATTTTTCAGAAGGATTTACATCATTTTCTTCATACTTTGTTAGAATAGCATTCTTAATTTGCTTTAAAGAGTCCATTTTGTTGGTGAAATCTTTTTGAGGTAAATGAAAGTACCTAGCAATTGATTTCTCCTCTTGTTCATATTGTAAGAAAGCATCTATCAATAAATTGTTTCTTTCAGCATTACTACCACTAAAAACTAAAGATTCATCAAAATCCCAAGTGTTTAACCTTATTAAGGTACTATCAGTAGGTTGTAAGAACACATATTGATGTTCATTTCCATGATAAAAGACATATAATCCTTCCTTAATATTAGTATAGGTTCCTAAAAATGTATTATTCTTATTTAAAGGGATAGTGTCTTTAAATTCGTAGCTGTCAGACAAAATAACGAAGTCAGATTTAGGATTGATAATCTTACCCCCAAAATAGGTAGGCTTTTGATTATCAGATTTTTCACATCCAATAAATATAACTAATATGAGAGGTATTAAATACTTAATCATGTTTGAAAATTACCCTAAATATCAATGTTCAAAAATAGAGAACTCTTCACAATAAGGCTGTTAATTCGTTGTTAAAAGAATTAAAAAGCCTCAAAAGTAATGTGTTAAAAACTTTCATGCAAATTCTTTTATACTCTTTAGTTTTTATACTTTTGCACGGAATTTAAAATACTATACATGTTATCAGTTTCTAATTTATCAGTTCAGTTTGGAAAACGTGTTTTGTTTGATGAAGTAAATACAAAGTTTACACAAGGAAATTGCTACGGAATTATCGGAGCAAACGGAGCAGGTAAATCTACTTTTTTAAAGATTTTATCAGGAAAACAAGATCCAACATCAGGAAGCGTTCACCTAGAACCAGGAAAAAGAATGTCTGTATTAACGCAGGATCACTATGCTTTTGATGAATATACAGCTCTAGAAGCAGTATTAATGGGGAACAAAGAACTGCACCAAATTAAATCGGAAATAGATGCCTTGTATGCTGACTATACAGATGAAAATGCAGAAAAAATTGGAGAGCTACAAGTTCGTTTTGAAGAAATGGACGGATGGAATGCCGATGCATCAGCAGCAAGTTTACTATCAAACTTAGGAATTAAAGAAGAAGATCATTATACGTTATTATCTGAGTTAGATCCTAAGAAAAAAGTACGTGTATTATTAGCGCAAGCGTTATTTGGAAATCCTGATGTATTAATCATGGATGAGCCTACAAACGATTTAGATTTTGAAACAATATCTTGGTTAGAAAATTTCTTAGCAAATTATGATAACACAGTAATAGTAGTATCTCACGACCGTCACTTTTTAGACGCAGTTTGTACACATATTTCTGATATCGATTTTGGAAAGATTAACCATTTTTCTGGTAACTATACGTTTTGGTATGAGTCTTCTCAGTTAGCTGCTAAACAAAGAGCACAACAAAACAAAAAGGCAGAAGATAAGAAGAAAGAATTAGAAGAGTTTATTCGTCGTTTCTCTGCGAATGTTGCAAAGTCTAAGCAAGCAACTTCTCGTAAGAAAATGATTGAAAAATTAAACGTTGATGAAATTAAACCATCTTCTCGTCGTTATCCTGCAATTATTTTTGAAAGAGATAGAGAAGCTGGAGATCAGATTTTAAATATTGAAGGTTTATCTAAAAAGGATGCAGAAGGAGAATTATTATTTTCGAATGTAGATATTAACTTGAATAGAGGAGATAAAGTTGCTATTATTTCGAAGAACTCAAAAGCTACTTCAGCATTTTATCAAGTAATTTCAGGAAATGAAGAAGCTGACTCTGGAAAATATAGCTGGGGAGTAACCACTACGCAATCATATTTACCAGCAGATAATTCTGAATATTTTCAAAATGGAGAATTAAACTTGGTAGATTGGTTACGTCAATATGCTCAAACTGAAGAAGAAAGAGAAGAAGTTTTCTTAAGAGGTTTCTTAGGGAAAATGATTTTTTCTGGAGAAGAAGCCTTAAAGAAAAGTAATGTATTATCAGGAGGAGAAAAAGTACGTTGTATGTTATCTCGTATGATGATGACTAGAGCTAACATTTTAATGTTAGATGAACCAACCAACCACTTAGACTTAGAATCTATTCAGGCATTAAACAACTCGTTAATTAACTTTAAAGGAACTGTGTTGTTTACCACGCATGACCACGAGTTTGCACAAACGGTTGCTAATAGAATTATAGAAATTACACCAAAAGGAATCATTGATAAGTATTCAACTTTTGATGATTATTTAGATGATCCGAAAGTAAAAGAATTAAGAGAGCAAATGTATTCTTAATTCCTTTAAGTTATAAAAATAAAAAGGAAGCCTAATTGGCTTCCTTTTTTATTATGCTTTTATTTAGAGGAAGCAACCCAAAACGCTGTTTATATATTTTAGAAAAATGCGTTGTGTGCAGGTAACCTACTTCTAAGGCTAATGTTTTTAATAATATAGAAGGATTTTGTTCTATGATAATCCGAGCTTTTTGTAGTTTAACTTCTGTAATAAATTGATTAGGGGTTAATCCAGTAACAGCTTTTATTTTTCTGTTTAAAGAGCTTCTAGAAGTATTAAAATGTTGAGCAATGTCTTCTTGTGTCATGTTAGGATCAGAACATTGTTTGTTAATAAATTCTTCTACTTTTTTAATCCATAAATTACTTTCATTCAATTCTTCCTTTTCAATAGTATTTTCTTTAATAAAGGTTGTTCGGTTTATGCTATTGTTTAAGGCATTTTGTATTCGAATAAGTAACTCTTCTTTTTCAAAAGGTTTGTTTAAATAATCATCAATACCTAATCTCAGAACTTCTAATTTACTTTTAGTGTCAGTACGGGCTGTAAGCATTAAAATAGGAACATTTATTTTCTTTTTTTTAATGTTTTCTACCAAAGCTAAACCATTCATTACAGGCATCATATAATCGGTAATAACAAAGTCAATTTTTTCTTTAGAAAGAAAATCTAAAGCTTCTTCTCCATTTTCAGCTTCAAAACAAGTGTAATTACTTAGAATCCTCTTTAAATAAGCTCGCATTTCAAAATTATCATCAACAATAAGAATTCTATAGTGACCTGATATAGGTTGTTTAATTTTGTCTTTAGAAATTAAAGTACTTTTATGCGTATTCTTTTTTGAGGGTTTTTCACGTTGTATTTCTTTGTCAATTTTAGTTGTTTCTGGTAAAGAGATTATAAATGTGCTGCCTTTACCCAATTCACTTTTTACAGTTAAACTTCCTTGGTGTAGCTCAATAATTTCTTTGCTAAAAGCTAAGCCTATACCGCTACCTCCAGCTTTATTAATATCATTTTTTACTTGATAAAAACGGTTATAAATGAGTTTAATATCTTTTTCAGAAATTCCTATACCAGAGTCTTTGATAGAGATAATAATTTGTCCGTTTAGCTTGTTTAAAGAAACTGTAATGTTTCCTTTTTTAGGAGTGTATTTAATAGCATTGAGGATAATGTTATTTAACGCTCTTTCTAAAAAAATAATGTCAGATGATACCCAGCACTCATCTTTTTCTTTTTTAACAGTTAAAACAATGTCTTTTTGGTTGCATAAAGGTTCAAAAGAGGTATAGAGTTTATCAATTAACTTATTTATTAAGTAGGGAGTAGGCGATATTTTAAAATTGGCCTCCTTCATTTTAGCTAAATCAAGTACATCATCAACTATGGTTTTAATTTTATTAACTTGTTTGTTTAAACGGTTTTTAATATCAAAACCTTCTTTTTCGTATGTGGTGCCCTTTAAAAGTTCTAATCGGTCCACTTCACCTTTAATTAAGGTAAGAGGAGTTCTAATTTCATGAGAAACATTGATGAAAAATTGAGATTGAAACTCATTTAACTCTTCTAGTTGCTTTCGTTGATTCTCTAGAATTTCCTCACTTTTAATATTGGCATTTTTAAAGTACTGTACTAAAAAAAAGAAAATAATAAACTGAATTAAAATAAGTATTGGAGAACCAAAAGTTCCTTCTGGATAAATAGGAAAAAGATGTATAGGAATAACAAAAAGCAAGTAAGAAATAATAAAAACACTATAAAGTAAGTATTTGTTATTGGTAAAAAGTAACAGAAATACAGGTACAACAATGTAAAAGTATTCAATATAACCACCTCTTTCAGCAAAATTACAGAACATAAAGTTACTGTATAGGATTAACGAGAAAAACAAGATTCTAGCAAATAAAAACTTACGTTTATATTGTAAAAATAGAGTGGTTAATAATCCTATAATACTACCTGAGTGTATAAAGACTTGTAAAGAAGGATCCACTCTACTTAAATAATCTTCAGTAATTAAAACAAGTTCTATCAAAAACCAATTTGAAATAAAAATATTAAGTAAACGAACCCTTTTCATTTCTAATTTAGAAAGTTTATCTGTTACTCCAATATTAGTTATGTCACTATATAGTTTAGTTATTTTCCCCATTTGAATAATTAAAGTTCAAATATATCAATCTATAAGTAAAAGAGTTAGCTTTTTAATGAATTCTATTAATAGTATGGTTTTTTAAGAGGTTCATAACAAGTGTTTTACTGGGGTTGACACAATAGTGAGTGTGTTTGAAACAATATTGACTGATGTAGTATTTACTTTTACAGACTATTAATAGAATGTAGTAAAAATAAAATTAAAGAATGAAATTAAAATTACTATACATACTTTTATTGTTTAGTTATTTAAGTTTAGCTAAGTCTCTAAACGAAGAAAAAAACACTTCAAATTTTGAGTTAATTAACTTTACAGGAGCGAATAATAAAACAGTACTGTTAAAGCATAATTATTTATATGAAGGTATAAGTACAAAAAAAAGCACCTATTTTGTACCTCCAGCAGCTAATTTTACAATTTCAGGAGGATATTGTATTGGTAACATAGTTACTTTTACAGACAATTCTTCGTCTCCTAATGGAGCTATTGTAAGTTGGGAATGGGATTTTGGTGATGGTACAACTTCTACCGAACAAAACCCAACTCATAGTTACACTGACTTGGGTAGTTTTACAATATCATTAAAAGTAACTGATGTTATTGGGGAAACAAATTCTATAACAAAATCCTTTAATGTACAATCACCAAAAGCTAGGTTTGTTGCTAACCCTACAAGAGGGCAAGCAACACCACATACTGTATTCTTTACAGATCAATCAACATTACCAGATTTATGGTTTTGGGAATTTGGTAATGGAAATACTTCCACATCACAAAACCCAATACATACATATACTGCTGCAGGAGATTATACGGTAAACCTTACAGTAAGAGATACTATGAATGGGTGTGTTGACAAAGCAACAAGTTTAATAAAAATAGTAAAACCAAAAGCACAATTTAGTGTAGATGATACTTTGGGTTGTGGACCTTTTACGGTAAACTTTACAGATGAATCTACAATAGAAGGAAATGACACAGTGGGAGAATGGTTATGGAATTTTGGAGATGGGAATACTTCTACCGAACAAAATCCTACCCATACTTACGAATCAGTAGGAGTATATAATGTAAGTTTAACTATTAAAACGGCTATAACAGGATATACAAGAACAGAAACTAAATCAAATTTTATACAAGTTATAGGTCTCACTCCTGATTTTTCTTCAGATGTAACAACTGGCTGTGCACCTTTAACAGTTAGTTTTACTGATAATACTGTTTTTTATGGTCCATCATCCGACTGGTTTTGGGATTTTGGAGATGGTACTACGAGTAATGCAACAAGCCCTAAACATACATATACAACAGTAGGTGTTTTTGATGTAAGTTTAACAGTTTCTGATATTGACGGATGTAGTAAAACAATTATAAAAAAAGCATATATAAATACTACAGAAACTATAGCACCTACGGTCTTAATCCAGAATGTAACAGTACCGTTAGATGCTTCAGGAGTTGCAACGATAACTGCTGCTGATATAAATAATGGCTCTTATGATAATTGCGAGGTAGCCTCCATGAGTTTAGATAAAACTTCTTTTGATTGCTCAGATGTTGGAGCTAATACGGTAACATTAACAGTAACAGACACAAGTGGTAATAGCAACACAGCTACAGCTATAATAACCGTAGAAGATGTAACTCCACCTACAGCAATATGCCAAGATATTACAGTACAGTTAGATGACACAGGGCAAGTAACAATTATAGCTATAGATATTGATAACGGAAGCACCGACGTTTGTGGAGTAGCTGCCATGAGTTTAGATAAAACAACGTTCGATTGTACCAATGTAGGAGTAAATAATGTAATCTTAACCGTTGAAGATATCAATGGAAATACTAATAGTTGCGGAGCAACAGTAACCGTAGAAGATGTAACTCCACCCGAGGCAATTTGTCAAGATATCACGGTACAATTAGACGCTTCAGGAATTGCAACTATTACAGCTATTGATATAGATAATGGTAGTTCAGATGCTTGCGGAATAGCTTCAATGAGTTTAGATAAAACAACTTTTGATTGTAGCAGTGTAGGCATAAATACAGTAACCTTAACTGTTGAAGATACCAATGGAAATACTAATAGTTGCGCAGCAACAGTAACCATAGAAGATGTAACTCCACCCGAGGCAATTTGTCAAGATATCACAGTGCCGTTAGACGCTTCAGGATTTGTAACTATTACAGCTGCTGATATTAATAATGGTAGTTCAGATGCTTGTGGAATAGCTTCAATAAGTATAGACAAAACAACTTTTGATTCTACTAATGTGGGAATTAATACGGTAGCCTTTACTGTTGAAGATACCAACGGAAATACAAATACATGCACAGCAATTGTAACTGTAGAAGATGTTACCCCGCCAATAACTATAACAAAAGATATTGTAGTTAGCTTAGATAGTAATGGAAACGCTATTATTAATCCAGAAGATATAGATGATGGGTCTTATGATGCATCAGGAATAGCAAGTATGAGTTTAAGTCAAACAAATTTTAACTGTCCGAATTTAACAGACTATACGGTTACTCTAACAGTTGTCGATTCCAATGGTTTGTCTAATTCAGAAGAAGCTGTTGTAACTTTTATATCAGATGACCTGGATAATGATTTAATAGCAGATGTGTGCGATGATGATATAGATGGTGATGGAGTATTAAATATAAATGATAATTGTCCAAGAATATCAAATCCAGATCAAAAAGATTTAGATAAAAACGGAATAGGAGATGTGTGTGACTCGTCTGATTTGTCAGTATCTAATGGATTTTCACCTAATGGAGATGGAGTAAATGATACGTTTATTATACAAGGATTACATAACTATCCCAACAATAGGTTAGAGGTATATAATAGATGGGGGAACAGAGTGTATCGTTCTTATAATTATCAAAACAATTGGAATGCTATTGGAAACAAACAAGATAAAAAACTTCCGGTAGGAGCTTATTTCTACGTATTAAATATAGAAGGGGATAAAAGAATATTAAAAGGGTGGGTTTATATAAATTACTAAACAAAATAAATGAATTTAATAAATAAAATAAGTGTATTATTATTTGCAATAGTAGGTGTTAATACAGCATATAGTCAACAAGAACCATTATACTCTCAGTATTATAACAATTTTACTTTATTAAATCCTGCTTACGCCGGAACACATGATTTTTTTACTGTAACATCAAGTGTAAGAAGTCAATGGGTAAATGAACCAGAGAGTCCAAGAACAGGTTCTTTATCTTTTCATGGAGGACTTGGAAATAATATAGGTTTCGGACTTTCTGCTGTGTTTGATAAAGTTTACGTACTAAGCGAAACGCATTTGTATGCAGATGTATCTTATGCGATTAAAACTTCAGAAAAATCAATGCTTTCTTTTGGGTTAAAAGGAGGCGGAAGTTTTGTAAATGTAGATTTATTAAGTTTAGGAATTACTGATGATGTATTATTTAGCGAAAACATAAATGACTTTAAGCCAAATATAGGTGCAGGAGCTTTCTTTTATACCAATCAATTTTATATTAGTTTGTCTGCTTTGAACTTATTAGGAAATAAATTTTATGATAGAAGTGACGGTTTAATAACATCTGCTACTGATAATATGATTATCTATTTATCGTCTGGTTATAATTTTAAACTCAATGAATATTTAAGTGTAAAACCTTCATTTTTAACAAGATATACAAAAGGAGCTCCTTGGTCTACAGATGTTTCTTTGGCAGTTTTATTTAATAAACAAATAGAATTAGGGGTATCACATCGTTTAGGTGATTCTTTTGCAGGACTATTTCAGGTAAGAATAAAAGACAACATTCGATTAGGATATAGTTATGAAAGCTATTTATCAAATGCGAGTCCATACAATAGTGGTTCACATGAAATAAGTGTAGCGTTCGATTTAGGAAAAACAGAAGCAAAAAGAAACAAAAGAAAGCCTCCGTTTTATTGGGATGGAAATTAAAACAAAGCTAACTAAAACCAATAAAAGATGAAAAATGAGGGTGGATAAAATTTCAATCTATTTATTCGTCCTCATTAATAACTTCAAAAAAACTAAAAACATTCCCTCCGTAGCGTTTATCATAACTGTGATTTGGATGCTTGGTTAAATCGGTATGTTTAGAGTGTTCTATAATTAAAACACCATCTTCATTTAGTAAATCACGTTCAAAAATAACATCAGCTATTTTTAAGAATTGCGCTTCTTCAAAATCATATGGTGGATCAGCAAAAATAACATCCGTTTTTAGCGGAGTTTTTTCTAAAAACTTATATACGTCGCTCTTGTAGCTAGTAATATCCATATCTAACTCCTTAGAAGTTTGATTAATAAACTTGATACAAGCAAAATGAGCATCAACAGCATATATAGTTTCTGTGCCCCTTGAGGCAAATTCGTAACTGATGTTTCCTGTTCCTGCAAATAAATCTAATACTGAAATATTATCAAAATAATACAAATTATTTAAGATGTTAAATAACGATTCTTTAGCCATGTCGGTTGTAGGTCGTACAGGTAAGTTTTTAGGAGCAGAAATTCTTTTACTTTTATATTTTCCAGAAATAATTCGCATTAGGCAATAAGTATAAAGTTTGAATGGTTCGAAAAATCATCACTATCAGCAAAGAAATTATCAATAGGATTCATAAAGTGAATATTTCGAACGTAAGTATAGGTTATGATGTACAACTCTGATTCTTTTTCAATATCACCAATAAAAGTTAATTGAAAATTGTTTGGATCCATTTGTAATTGTTCAGCAGTAAAAAGTATGTAGTATATAAAATCTTCTTTACTACTGTATGAAAAAGAGTTATAAAATATAAGTTTTCCTTCTTTACAAACAACAACATCTATATCGTTTGGAGAAACATGTACAAAGAATTGTTGTTCAGAGTTTTCTTGAGAATAGGAGAGAAGTTTGTCTATTAACACGGTAGAATGGTGTTTGTATTCAAACTCTCCAAAATTTTGAAACAGGTAGTTATTAATATTTACATAAGGTATATAAACTGTGTTAGCAGCTATAATGTTATGCAAGTCATAAGTAATAAAATCTGTTTTTAAGGTTTTTACAGTATATTTTAAATACGGAGCTAAATTGTTTCGGTCAAAAAGTTTATTAGGTACGAGTGTAGCTAAATTATTTTGATGAATGGCAAAAACAGAAGAAAAGTCTTGTTGTAAATCTTTATCGGTATTAAAAATACGTATAATTTCTTCTAGCAGTAACTCAGGAGAAGTGATTGAAGCTGGAAAAGCATACTTAGTAAAAAGTAACGGAGCTTTATTCTCTGAGTTAGAAATACAAAAAGAAAATCCATCCAAACTAAATTGGATGGATAGATCTTTATAATGCGCTATAGCGCTTGTTTTTTTAGTCTTCTTTTGCAATTGCTTCACCTTTATCATAAAAAGGAGGCCAATTACCACCAGTAGTAACTTCATTTAAAGAACCTACAGAAACAAATTCACCTTTAATTTGATCAGATTCAATAGCTTCTAATTCAGCTTTGATTAAAGAAGGATTCATACCAGTTAAAATAGGCTTTTTTGAAACTTTAGCTTCAAATACAGGAACTTCTAATCCAGCCACTTTTTCAACTCTACCAGTAGCTAATTCAAATTGCTTATCAGTACCAGGTACGCTAAACATGTTTTTATAATCTTTACCTTCAAAGTATTTTAAAACAGGCTCGTATCCAATAGTATCAACTTGTTTTTTAGAAACTTTTACTTTAATTCCACCACCTCTGTCTTCTTCTACTTCAATGTTTTTAGTTTCTGTTAAAGCTAATTTACCATTTTCAACAAACTTAACTAAAGAATCTTTACTGTTAGTATATGTTCCGTAAACCTCTTTATATTTTACTTCGGCATCACGAATTAATTTTAAGTTCTCAATAACTTTAGCATAACGCACTTTCTTGTCTTTGTTAAATTTAATAGGCTCCATAATACCACCGTAAATTTTATATACTAAAAAGACAGTTGCACCTAAAAGTAATATTGAAACTAACCATCTCATTTTTAGAGGTACAAATTTAACTACAAGTACAGCTAAAAGAAAAGCAACCACTACAGCTACTAAAATCATTAATAATAAATTCATTTTTTTAATTTTTAATATATGATATTCGCAAATCTACAATTTTTTTTCAATGATGAAAATAATTATTTTGTAAATACATTTATCTTTGAGCATTATTTAAAATATGATACAAACCGCCCCAAAATTCTACAAAGAGATACTACAAAAATTTCCTTATACACCCACACAAAAGCAAAGTGAGTTATTAAATGTTCTAACAAACTTTATTTTTTCTGATGATAATCGTGCGTTATTTTTATTAAAAGGGTATGCGGGAACAGGAAAAACTACTATTATAAGTACTGTGGTTCATAATTTATGGAAGATTGGTCAAAAAGCAGTTTTATTGGCTCCTACAGGGCGTGCAGCTAAAGTGATTTCAGGGTACTCTAACCGACAAGCGTTTACCATTCATAAAAAAATATATTTTCCAAAGAAGCAAAGTAGTGGAGGTGTAAGTTTTGTTATGCAACCTAATAAACATACAGATACTCTTTTTATTATTGATGAAGCTTCGATGATTTCAGATGAAAAGCAGAATGCAAAATTGTTTGAAAATGGCTCGTTATTGGATGATTTAATCTCTTACGTGTACTCAGGAAAAAATTGTAAAATTATATTTATAGGTGATACAGCTCAGTTACCACCAGTTAAATTAACGATGAGTCCTGCGTTAGAAGCAGATAACTTATCGTTTGAGTTTAATAAAGAAGTTACCGAGATAGAGTTAGATGAAGTAGTAAGACAAGAAGAAGGTTCTGGTATTTTAGCGAATGCAACAGACTTACGCTTACTAATTCAGAACGATTCAACACACTTTCAGTTTGATGTAAATTATCCTGATATTATTCGCTTACAAGATGGTTATGATATTCAAGATGCCATAACAATGGCTTACGATGGAGATATTGGAGTAGAAGATACTGCTATTATTGTACGTTCTAACAAAAGAGCCAATCAATATAATCAACAGATACGAACGAAAATTCGTGGACAAGAAAATGAGATTTCTACAGGAGATTATGTAATGGTAGTAAAAAACAACTACTACTGGTTAAAAGACTCTTCTTCAGCAGGGTTTATTGCTAATGGTGATATTTGTGAAGTAATGCGTATTAATGCAATTAAAGAGTTATATGGGTTCAAATTTGCTGAAGTAGAAGTTCGTATGATTGATTATCCTGATATGAAGGCTTTTGAAACCGTTTTACTCTTAGATACTCTTACAAGTGAAAGTCCATCATTAACGTATGAAGAATCGAACCGTTTGTATGAAGCTGTAAAGGAGGATTTTGCGCACGAAAAATCAAAGTATAAGCAGTTTATGGGAGTGAAAAAGAATAAATACTTTAATGCGCTTCAAGTGAAATTTTCATATGCAATGACTTGTCACAAGTCACAAGGAGGGCAGTGGAAAACGGTGTTTATAGAGCAACCGTATTTACCAGATGGCGCTTCGGTTGAGTATTTACGTTGGTTATACACCGCAGTTACGCGTGCACAGGAAAAATTGTATTTGATAGGGTTTAAAGATGAGTACTTTTTAGATTAATGAACAGTCTTTTATTTTCCTTTAAACGTTAGCATTTTGTTAATGTAACTCGTTTTTTCGTTAAAAAAGTTACATTTGTGTAGTATTCAAACTATTAAAAATGCACAAAAAAGTACTGTTTTCTCTTTCTTTTTTATTGATTTCACTAACAATAAACGCACAAAAGCCACAAAAGTTAACTTCTAATCAGATTTACGAAAAAATACAAAAACTAAACTTTTTAGGTTCAGCTTTGTATATAGCAGCACATCCTGATGATGAAAATACACGATTAATTTCCTATTTATCGAATCATGAAAATGCAAGAACTGCATATTTATCGTTAACTCGTGGTGATGGTGGTCAAAACTTGATTGGTCCAGAAATGCGTGAATTATTGGGAGTAATCCGTACACAAGAACTTTTAGCAGCAAGAGGAGTAGATGGAGGAGAACAACGTTTTTCTAGAGCAAACGACTTTGGGTATTCAAAGCATCCTGATGAAACTTTAGAAATTTGGAATAAAGATAAAGTGTTAGCTGATGTAGTTTGGGCAATTCGTACTTTCAAACCAGATGTTATAATTAACCGTTTTAACCACAGAACGCCAGGTTCTACGCATGGACATCATACATCTTCGGCAATGTTAAGTGTTGAAGCATTTGATTTGGCGGCTGATAAAACAAAATACCCGGAGCAGTTGCAGTATACGAGTACATGGCAACCTAATAGACTTTTTTTTAATACTTCGTGGTGGTTTTATGGAAGTGAAGAAGCTTTTGAAAAGGCTGATAAAAGAAAAATGCTAAATTTTGATATTGGGACATATTATCCCTTAAAAGGATTGTCAAATAACGAGGTAGCTGCCATTGCGAGTAGTCAACATTTATGTCAAGGATTTGGTAGATTAACAACCAGAGGAAGTCAAACCGAGTATGTTGAGTTTTTAAAAGGAAATTTTCCGAAGGATAAAAAAGATATTTTTTCAGGAATCAATACTACTTGGAATCGTATTGAAGGAGGAGGAGAAATTGGAGCTATTTTATATAAAATTGAAGGTAATTTCGATTTTGTAAATCCTTCAAAACATCTACCAGAATTGTTACAAGCGTATAAAATGGTTAGACAATTAAAAGATTCACATTGGAGAGCTATTAAAACCAAAGAGTTAAATGAAATTATTAAAGCTTGTGCTGGTTTGTATATAGAAGCATCAGCTGTAAGTTCTAGCGCAACTCCTAGTAGTACGATTGATGTAGACTTTGAAGTACTAAATAGAAGTGCTATTTCTATGGAGTTATCGTCAATTACTATCCTTCCTGAAGGGAAAAATATCAAAAAAGAACTAGATTTAGCTCCTAATAGTAAACAAAACTTTAAAAATAAAATTAATATAGGTAAAGATGTTTCTTACTCTTCACCGTATTGGTTAAATACTCCTTGGGACTTGGGTATGTATAAGGTAAACGACCAAAAATTAATTGGAAATCCAGAATCTCCAAGACCTATTCAAATTCAATACAACCTTATAATTGAAGATCAACCGATTGCTTATACTATTCCGGTAGTGCACAGATACGCTAAAAGCGATGTTGGAGAAATCTATGAGCCTTTTGAGGTTTTACCAAAAGTAACTACAAAATTAAATGATAAAGTATTAATTTTTGCTACTACGGAAGCTCAAAAAATTTCTGTTGAAGTAAGGGCAGGGGAGACAAATATTAAAGGAAAAGTAAGCTTACAAGCTCCAAAAGGATGGAAAGTGTCTCCAACAGCAGTAGATTTTTCAATTGCACAAAAAGGAGATATTCAATTTGTAGATTTTATGGTAACTCCTACACAAAACGAATCAGAGGGAGCGTTAAAAGCGATTGTTACAGTAGATGGTAAAACTTACGATAAAGAATTGATAGAAATCAATTATAATCATATTCCAAAGCAATCAGTATTGTTACCATCACAAGCAAAAGTGGTTCGTTTAAATATTGAAAAGAATGGAAAACGAATAGGTTATATTCAAGGCTCTGGTGATGCTATTCCAGAAAATTTACAGCAAATTGGTTACGAAGTAACGGAATTGAATGTAAATGAAATAAACGGTAATTTAAATCAATTTGATGCTGTAGTTATTGGTATTCGTGCTTATAATACGAATAAAGAATTACAGTTTAAGCAGAAGTATTTGTTAGAGTATGTAAAAAATGGTGGAAACTTAATAGTTCAATACAATACAAATAGAGGAGTAGATGTACAAGCTCCGTATGAATTACAATTGTCAAGAGATAGAGTAACTGATGAACATTCTAGAGTAACCTTGTTAGCTAAAGAACATTCAATTTTAAATTATCCGAATAAAATTTCGGAAGCTGATTTTGAAGGATGGGTTCAAGAACGCGGGTTGTATTTTCCTAATAAATGGAGCGCTGAATACACACCGATATTATCAATGCACGATAAAGGAGAACCTGCTAGAGATGGAAGTTTATTAGTTGCTAAATACGGAAAAGGAAACTATATCTATACCGGATTAAGCTTTTTTAGAGAATTACCCGCAGGAGTACCCGGAGCTTATAAGTTATTTGCGAATTTGTTATCCGTAAAAGAAAATTCTGTTGATGAAAATTAAAATTCTTACAGCCTTAGCAATAACGCTATTAGTTAGTTGTAAAACCGAAAAAGAAAATTCTGTTAAAAAGGAATACAATCAAGAGTTGGTTGATGAACTTACTAGCATGGTAGAGATAGACCAAATTGCTGCAGGAGTTCCTTCTGGAAAATATAAAGAATTAACTAAAGAAGAATGGCAATCATTCAAAGACAGTGTTTTTACTGTAACTCATAAGAAAGCTGCAGAAATTTATAATAAATATGGTTTTGTTGGTTATGACCTTGCAGGAAAAGAAGGCTCTAAAAAATTTTGGCTTTTAGTACAACATTTAGATTTTGATCCTGATTTCCAAGAAGCGGTTTTAAAAAAGATGAAAATTGAGGTAGAGAATAAGAATGCTAACCCTGAAAACTATGCCTATTTGCTAGATAGGGTGCAATTAAATATGGGAGAAAAGCAAGTTTACGGGACTCAAGTATTGTATAATTGGAAAGTTTGTCAAGCATATCCAAAACCATTAATAGATAGTATAAACGTAAACAAGCGTAGAAAGGAAATAGGTATGGAACTTTTGGGGGTATATTTAAACGAAATGTCTAAAATGCACTTTGAAATAAATAAAGAAATCTTTTCAAAAGTTAATATTACTGAACCTAAACTGTATGAATTAGAAAATTAGTTCTATTTAAAAAGATTAATAGAAACTGTCGCTAATTCAGAGTTAGGGAATTTTTTAAAGGTGTTTTTATCTGAATATAAACCAATGGCTTCCATTGCATTCATGTACTCGTCTAGTTCAATAATATATTGATCAGAATAACCATGTGTGGCATCATAAGCGGTGGCTGCTGTTTTTCCTAAGTTTTTAGCAACCAATTCAGGTTTTGAGGTATGTAATTCGATTAATAACAATCCAAATCGATTGATATAAGGTTTCCATTTGGTAAAATGCTGTTTTAAGGATTCAACTACCAGATTGTTGTTCAAGCGTTTTCCTCTATAGGCATAAGCTCCTGTAGAGTTTGTAATAGCTAGATTATTAGTAGGTTCTGGTTCTTGCCAGATTCTGTTATGATCTAAAAATGTACGGACATTCAATAAATCAGAAAGGTTGATGCCGTATTTTTTTTGTAAATCTTTTGATAGCGCTTTTGGGTTACCAATATCTCCCCAAATCACTTTCGCCCAAATATCTGCTTGTACTAAGTTTTTACGAGTAATTTTTAACGCAGCTTCGTTATAATCTACACCAATAAGTAAGAGCGGATAATCTTCTAACATGGTACCTCTCAAAGTTTGATGTTCAATCACATTAAATAAATGTTTTAAAAAGGCACCATTACCACAGCCAACATCTAAAATTCCTTTGGGTTGTTCATTGATAGGTTTGTTAAATAGATTAATGATGATTTCATCAATAACTTTAAAATAGGTTGAGTGTGCGCCTCCGCTTCCCCAAACATTCATTTCCCTATCTACATGAATTTCGTCATTACCTATGTCAGAAGTTCTAAAAATATCAGGGTTTCCAAATATAAGCTTGTCTAATTTTCTAAGGGTAGGAATGTACGATACTGTAACTCCATAAGCACTTGCTCTTCGAGCAAAAAATAAACCTTCATCAGTAAATTCATATGAGTCTTTTGTTTTGGTAAACCATTTTAAGTTGGTTAATAAGTCTAACAACCGACTAAAGTTCTCAGCATCTTTGTGGAATTCTTCTGCTTGGAATTTGGTTTGCATAAAGTATTTATGAAACATACCACTCATTCCTAACAAAACCGTTGTAGGACCAACAATAATTCCTTCAATATGTGTAAGGATTTGTGCTACAATTTCTTTTTCTTCAGAGGTTGAAGGAGGCTCGATTCCGAAGTTATTGGTAAAATTTTTATAGAGATTTTCCAGTTTTTCGAAAGGCTCAATTTCAAACTTTCTCGCACTGTAATTTTCAGAATATTTTAATAAAGAAAAGGTTTCTTTATACATATGAAAGTATGAAAAAGCAATAGCAGATGCTTCATTAATTTTATATAGAACCGTGTTTTGAGTATTGTCAACATGTTGTGTTAACCAACCTTGTGAACAGAGTGTTCTTAAAGCGACATTTAAATAACCATCGTTGGCATTAAATTCGGAAGCAATTTGAGTTAAACTGACAGATTTTTTCTCTAATAAGTAATTGGTGATTCCTTTTTCATGTAAGACATATGCTGCTGGACAAGTTACAATTCCATCTAAGTGACGAAACAACCTACTTCTTAAGGCAGATTTTTCTTCTTTTGATAACATAGTTTGATAGTTTTCATTCTAAAGGTAACTATTTGATTTTTAAAATTAAAACTAAATTATCGAAGCTGAAAAAGATTTAAGTCAAAGCGTTTATAATTTGGTTATACACAAAGGCATAATAGTCTTGGTATTGAGGAAGAAGTAAGTTTTCGTAATCTTTAGTGTGTAAAATGACATCTAAATTAAATAATTTAAGCTCTTCAACTTCTTCTTTTTGAAGCGTTAAAGTTTCAAAAGGAACAGTTAATTCGGTAATAAATACATGATGGAATTCATTATCAATAATTCCGTTAGTGTGATTTACCATGTGTTTTCGAGTGCCTATTTTAAATAGGTTTTCAGAGAGTATGTCAAACCCAATTTCTTCTTTAACTTCTCTAATAGCTCCTATTTTTACATCTTCTCCAGCAGCAATATGACCTGCAACTGAAATATCCCACATACCAGGAAATACTTTTTTGGTTAAAGCTCTTTTTTGAAGTAATATTTGTTTATCAGAAGTATATAACCATACATGAATAGTAGGGTGGAAGTAGCCATATTTGTGAGCTTCGGATTTTAAACAGGTTTTACCAGTGTAGTTTCCGTGTTCATCAACAATGTCTATAAGTTCATCCATAAGAAGTGAGTAAAAAAAACGTCATTATGAGAAATAATGACGTTTGATTGTTTTTTATTATTTAAAGTAAGAGAAATCTTCTCCGTCTTCAATTTTTAATAAACTTTCGTAAATCATTTTAATTACGTTTTCAACATCCTCACGGTGCACCATTTCAACCGTAGTATGCATATAGCGCAAAGGTAATGAAATTAAAGCTGAGGCAACACCACCGTTACTGTAAGCAAAAGCATCAGTATCTGTACCTGTAGCTCTGGATAATGCTGAACGTTGGAAAGGAATCTTGTTAGCTTCAGCAGCTTCGATAATTAAATCACGTAATTTTTGTTGTACAGCAGGAGCATAAGCTACTACTGGCCCTTTTCCTAATTCTAAATGACCTTCTTTTTTCTTGTCAATCATAGGAGTAGTGGTATCGTGTGTTACATCGGTAACAATGGCTACATTAGGTTTAATGGTTTGGGTAATCATTTCTGCACCACGTAAACCTATTTCTTCTTGAACAGAATTGGTGATGTATAATCCGAAAGGTAATTTTTTCTTGTTTTCGTGTAGTAAACGAGCCACTTCAGCAATCATAAATCCACCCATTCGGTTATCTAATGCACGACACACAAATTTATCTCCATTCAAAATATGAAACTCATCAGGATAGGTAATTACACAACCAACATGCACTCCTAATTTTTCAACTTCTTCTTTAGTTGCGCATCCACAATCGATAAAGATGTTTTCAGGTTTAGGAGCTTCTTCAGAAGCTTTATTACGTGTATGAATCGCTGGCCAACCAAAAACACCTTTTACAATTCCATTTTTAGTATGGATGTTAACTATTTTACTTGGTGCAATTTGATGGTCACTACCACCATTACGAATTACATAAATTAATCCGTTGTCAGAAATATAATTCACATACCAAGAAATTTCATCAGCATGTCCTTCGATAACTACTTTATATTTTGCTTCAGGATTGATAACTCCAACCGCACTTCCATAGGTATCTGTAATAAATTCATCAACATACGGTTTTAGGTAGTCCATCCATATTTTTTGACCTTCCCATTCATACCCAGTAGGTGCCGCATTGTTTAAATATTTTTCTAAAAAGTCGATAGACTTTTTGTTTAAAATTGATTTTTTAGCCATAACTTATATGATTAAAAGTTTTATATCTGAATTAACTCCAAAACTTTCGTTTTTCGTTTAATTCTTCTTGTTCTTTAATTTGCTCAGGTGTTAATACCTTTAAAAATGAAGGATGTTGCTCAATAGCGTATTCAATTTTTTCAACAATATTAGCTACTGGTTCATTTTCGTAATCAATATCTAAAGGTTCTTTTATAACCATTGATTGTAGTACGTTACGCTTTTTAATTAAAAGTCCTTTTTTATCAAAAGAACGTCTAAATCCGTCAATAACAATAGGAACTACAATAGGTTTATAGGTTTTAATGATGTGAGCGGTACCACGACGAATAGGTTTAAAAGGAGTAGTAGTACCTTGTGGAAAGGTAATTACCCAACCATCATCTAACGCTTTACCGATATTAGAAATGTCAGACATTTTTACTTGTCTATTAATATCTTTACCAGCGCTTCTCCAAGTTCTTTCAACTGAAATAGAACCCACATAGGCAAATATTTTAGGAAGTAAACCTGAACGCATTGTTTCGCCAGCCGCTATATAGTACATGTTTAACTTAGGCTTCCATAAGTAACCAATATTTCTAATATTATCATCACGTCCTTTTAAGGCAGCGTTGAAAACATGAAACATAGCAGCAACATCAGCAAAGTAGGTTTGGTGATTAGAAATAAAAAGTACTTTTTGATCTGGAAGATTTCTTAAAACATCCATACCTTCTATTTGTAAGTCGTTAAATTTACGATAACGACCGTGGGAAATTAATCCTAAAGTTTGTATTAAAAAGCGTTTAATGAATAGTATATGTCCGAAAGGGTTCCTTTTAAATAAAGGCATTATTATTATTGGTTTTTATTAGTCGAATAAGCTAAATTACAAAAGAATTATAGAATAGCCTTTATTTTAATAAATCTTTAATTTCTGATAGCATCATTGCTGTTGCTCCCCAAACAATGTAATCGTTTAATTTAAAGCAAGGTACCTCGATGTTTTTCATGTAAGAAGTTTCCATTTCTACAAATGTTAAATTTTTATCGTCTAATAAATCGCTTACTAAAACCTCTATTACTTCCGCTACTTCTTCATTAGGAATAAAAAGAGGTGTTTTTTCAGAAATTCCAATAAAAGGAGCGACTAAAAAATTACTAGGAGGAATGTAAGCATTTGATGTTTGCCTGATAATTTGTATAGCCTCAAAAGGTACGCCAACTTCTTCGTAAGTTTCGCGTAGAGCTGTAGTTTTTAGGTTATTATCTGTTTTGTCAAGCTTACCACCAGGGAAACTAATTTGTGCAGAGTGCGCACCATTATAACTAGCTCTTTCGGTTAATAAAAAACGTGTTTGATTATCGTTATCAGGATAAAACAAGGCTAATACAGCTGCTTTTTTCGGGTTTTTGCTAAGTATTAATTCTTCTGAATAACGCATTCTAAGTTTAGGAGCTAGTTTAAATTGTGAGGTTAAACCACCTAATTGCTTTCGCTGTAATTTTTCTATTTGATTGATGAAATCAGAAAAAATCATTTGTTTTTTAGTATTTTAGAACAAACTTATCAATTTGCCAGATAAAAATAAGATGTTTTGGCGTGAATTTTGATTTGTAGTGTTGAATTAATTTTAGATAAATGAATAAGGAAAATAAATACCAAAAACTAGCATTGAGTTTGTTGTTTGACGCGATAGGATATGTATCGTATTTAATTCCTGGAGTGGGAGAGTTGTCTGATATTGTTTGGGCTCCAGCATCAGCATACTTAATGACAAAAATGTATAAAGGAAACAAAGGTAAAATAGCGGGAGCTATAGCTTTTGTTGAAGAAGCTATGCCTGGGTTAGATGTAGTGCCAACCTTTACATTAATGTGGTTGTTTACCTATGTGTTTTCGTCAAAAGAGTCAAAAAAAACAATTGAAGTATAATTAAAAAAACAAAAGGCTACCGAATTGGTAGCCTTTTGTTTTGTGTTATTTTTTGATAATCTTTTTAGTGAACGATTTTTGACTGTCGTTTACTTCAAGAATATAAACCCCATTTTTTAAGTTTGAAAGATCAATAGTATGGTGTGTTACTTTTCCGTTTAAGACAGTTTGTCCTGTTAAAGTTGAAATTTTAAAAGAAGCATTTCTGTTATCTCCTAAGTGAATTTTTATTGTTTTAGCTGTTGGATTTGGTGAAACACTAGCATTAAATATAGAAGCTTCATTTTCTAGTTTACCATCAATAGTGATATTATTATCTCCTAATCCTTTTGCACTAGCACCTATGTTTACCGTATAATCTTCAACTTCACCATAAGAGAATGTCTCACAAGCTGATGGTGCAGCATTCCATTTCATAGAAACGCGCATTCTTGTAGTTCCTGATAAAGCAGAAGTTGGTACAGAAAAGGTATATGATAAATTTCCTGAACTAGAAGAAGAACCACTAACTATTTCTTCTGAAGATTCAAAAGTTCCATTTTTGTTAAAGTCAATCCAAACTTTCCAATATTCTGTGTAAGAAGAGCTAGAAAATCCAGCGCTCACAATAATAGTATTATTTCCATATGGAAGATTCGCTGTAAGAGAGGTAAAGTCACCATATCCACCATTAGCACTAGTAGCATTTGAAATTCCACCAATAACAATATTGTCTATCCATTCATAATTAACATTATTACCTTTAGTACTACAATAAGAAATTGTGTTAGCTAAAGTAGTTACATTAACTGTGTTACTTGAAGAAGAAATATTATTGGCAGCATCTTTAGCTTTAACAGAAAAACTATAATTAGCAGCAGCAGTTAATCCACTAACAGAAAAGTTTGTTGTGGTAACAGAGGCTATTTTAGTACTTCCTTGATACACATCGTATCCTGTAACTTCAATATTATCAGTAGCAGCAGTCCAAGTTAAATAAACAGAGGTTTGTGTAATGTTAGAAGCAGCAACATTAGTAGGAGCTGTTGGAGCGGTAGTATCAGGAGTTGAAGTACCTCCATCAATGTTGTGGTTTCCCAAGCCACTAAAGGTATCTTTCGCTAACGTATTCCATTCAGAAGTTGTGTATGTACTATTTGGAGAGGTAACCGAAGATTTTCTTTGTAAAGTTACATCTTGAGCAAATGTAGATGAACTATTAGGGTTACCTATTAAGTCAATAAGTGTACTACCTTTAAATAAACCTATGGCATCATTTCCATTAAAAGAGAGTACACTAGTGTCTGTTTTGTCTGCTTTATTTAATACAGTACTAGAAGCACTACTATTGGCAATTACATATACATTTCCAGTTGTTAGCTGTCCGCTTAATATTAATGTGTTAGTCCATCCACCACCATTAGCAGCTTTCTTTAATGAGTATCCAGATAGGTTTACAGAGCTTCCTGTAAAATTAGCAATTTCAATAGCTTTATTGTTAGATGAACCTTCTATATATTCAGATATTAATAAGTCAGTAGTAGTTCCATTTCCTCCACCAGAGGTTGAGTTGGTAGTTATAGAAACTGTATTACTAGCAGTAGATTCGTTACCAGCCGCATCTTTTGCTTTAATAGAAAAAGTATAATTTGTAGCAGCAGTTAATCCTGTAACGTTATATGTAGTATTTGTTACTGTAGCAATTTTTGTAGCTCCTTGGTAAATATCATACCCTGTAACTCCAGTATTGTCAGTAGAAGCAGACCAAGCTAAACTTACAGAAGTTTCAGTAATGTTTGAAGCAGCTAAGTTAGATGGTGCTGTAGGAGCTTGTGTGTCAGAACCACTACCACCTCCAAATAAATCTTCTGCTTGAGGCCCTCCCCATATTTCAGTAGCAAATGCAGGATTATCAATAAAAGGGTTTCTATTTCCTTGAAGATTTTCAAGAATAGGATTACGTTGTTTTTCAAAATCAGAAACAGGATCGTCTACGTTCCATTGAATAAATAACGTAAGCATATTAGCATCAGATGCCATTGTAGAACCAGTACCTACACCAGTAGGTAAACATTGGCTACCATAGCGTAAATACATATACATCATCATGCGGGCAACATCACCTTTCCATTCATCTCCAGGATACCATCCACTAGCTACATCACCAGCATTTCCAGAACCATCAGCAAATTTTTTACTACTTCTTTGTGAGTTGAATGAGATATCAGCAGATCTTAAGTGATGAGCATCTGCTCCAGGACCTGAAGTTCCTAAATTAGGGTTACCTAAAGATTTAGCGTATACGTGTTCTCTGTTCCATTGCGTACCTGCAGTACCTCCATTAGCATTTTTATCTCGTGTTCTGTCGGTTACATAGTTACCATCTGTATCACTATAACCATAAATTAATAATACTTTACTAGGATCATTAGGATCTAGATCTGTTTGCTTTAAAGCATCCCAAACACCAGGTGTATAAGATAAGTTAGTTGTATGTGTATTAATGATTTTAGTTGCTAGCTCATTTTTTAAAGCAGTTCCTGATAAGCTTAAATTTACATCATTATAGTATGATGGAATTTGAGCAAATATCGATAACGAAGTTATCAGTAAAAAGAAGGGTAATAGTTTTTTCATGTAAATGAATTTATGTTAAAACTTTGTTAATTCATTACAAATCAATAAAAAAAGAGAATATTCAATGTTACCAAAATATTAACAATCAATAACGTAGCAGCTATAAGAAACAAGATGATTTTTTTTCCTTTATTTTACGTAAATTTGCAGGCTAAATTCAGAGATTGATTATGAAGATATCATACAATTGGTTAAAACAATTTTTACAAACAGACTGGGAGGCTGAAAAGACAGGTGAATTACTTACTGATTTAGGTCTTGAAGTTGAAGGTATAGAGAAGGTTGAAAGTATAAAAGGTAGTTTACAAGGTGTAGTTGTTGGTGAAGTAAAAACATGTATTAAACACCCTAACGCAGATAAACTAAAAATTACTACGGTAGATTTAGGAAATGGTAGTCCTGTACAAATTGTTTGTGGAGCGCCGAATGTAGATGCTGGTCAAAAAGTACCTGTTGCAACTGTCGGTACCATGTTGTATGATGATAAAGGTGAAGGCTTTAAGATAAAGAAAGGAAAGATTAGAGGAGAAGAAAGTCACGGAATGATTTGTGCCGAAGACGAATTAGGTCTAGGGAAAAGTCATGACGGTATTATGATTTTAGACGAAAGTTTAGCTCCTGGTACACCTTGTTCTGATGTGTTTAATATTGAAACAGACTATGTTTTTGAAATAGGGTTAACACCAAACCGTTCTGATGCAATGAGCCATTATGGTGTTGCACGTGATTTACGCGCAGGATTAATTCAACAAGGAACAAATATAGAATTAATATCTCCTTCTGTTTCTGATTTTCATGTTGACGAGCGTATTCTTAAAATAGATATTGAAGTAGAAGATAAAGAATTAGTACCACGTTATTGTGGAATTACGATTACCGATGTTGAAGTTAAAGATTCACCAGAGTGGATTCAAAATAGATTAAAAGCAATAGGTTTAGCTCCTAAAAATAACATTGTAGACATTACTAACTATGTGTTACATGAATTAGGACAACCATTACATGCTTTTGATGCTTCTAAAATTAGAGGAGGAAAAGTAGTAGTGAAAACCTTAGAAGAAGGAACTAAGTTTACTACATTAGATGATGTAGAAAGAGAACTATCTTCTGAAGATATAATGATTTGTGACGCTGATAACAAACCATTATGTATAGGTGGTGTTTTTGGAGGAGCAAATTCTGGAGTTACTGAAAGCACGCATACTATTTTCTTAGAAAGTGCCTATTTTAATCCTGTATCTGTTCGTAAAACAGCAAAGCGTCATGGATTAAATACAGATGCTTCTTTCCGTTTTGAAAGAGGAATCGATATTAATACAACAAAATATGCTTTAAAGCGTGCAGCTTTATTAATTGAAGAGTATGCTGGAGGAAAAATGTCGTCAGATATTTTAGATTTTTATCCTGTAAAGCTTGAAGATTTTGAAGTGTTCTTATCATTTGAAAATGCGTATAAATTAATAGGTCAAGAAATTCCTAAAGAAACTATTAAAAAGATTTTAGCTTCTTTAGATATTAAAATCAATAGTGTTACAGAAGCAGGTTTAGGATTGGTAGTACCATCTTATAGAACCGATGTGCAACGTGAGGCAGATATTATTGAAGAAATTTTACGTGTTTACGGGTATAATAATGTTGAGTTTTCTCATAAGTTAAACACCTCTATTTCTTTTGATAGTGATATCAATGTAAAAGTAGAAAACATTGTAGCAGATCAACTATCATCACTAGGGTTCAACGAAACTATGGCAAATTCGTTAACCAAAGCAGATTATCTTGAGTTATCTGAGAATTTGAATCCAGAGCATAGTGTAGAGATGTTAAATCCGTTAAGTAACGATTTAAAGGTAATGCGTCAGTCATTATTATTTAGCGGATTAGAGTCTGTTGCTTACAACATCAATAGAAAACAAAATTCATTAAAGTTTTATGAGTTTGGTAAAACCTATCATAAATACGAAAGTGGATATCAAGAAGATAAACATTTAACCTTATTTGTTACAGGAAACAGAACTCAAGATAGCTGGAAAGTAGCTTCGCAAGCGTCAGATTTCTTTTATTTAAAAGGAATTGTAACAACATTATTAAGTCGTTTAGGAATTGATAATTTAAAAACAACTCCAACAAAATCAGATGTGTTTTCTGAAGGAATTATCTTAAGTTTAGGAAAAATGAAGTTGGTAGAGTTAGGAGTTGTGAAAAGAGCGATTTTAAAAGAATTTTCTATTAAACAAGAAGTATTATTTGCTGATTTTAACTGGCAAACTATTTTAGGTCTAGTAGGTAATAAGAAAATAAAAGTAACAGAATTGCCTAAATTCCCAGCGGTAAAACGTGATTTAGCATTGTTATTAGATAATAAAGTTGAGTTTAAAGAAATTTACAACTTGGCATTTCAATCAGAAAGAAAATTGTTGAAAGAAGTAGATTTGTTTGATGTATACGAAGGAGATAAATTACCAGAAGGTAAAAAGTCGTATGCGGTTAGTTTTGTATTACAAGATGAAAACAAAACGTTAGAAGACAAACAAATAGATAAAATAATGCAGAAACTACAGCAAACATTCGAAAAGAATTTAGACGCTGTATTACGATAATTCAGAAGCTCCATTTTTGGAGCTTTTTTTATATTTAATAAACGAAAGATTATAATTAAAACCAATGTACAAATTACTTATTCGCCCAATATTCTTCCTTTTTGATCCAGAAAAGATTCACCATTTTACTTTTTCGCTAGTTAAATTTTTATCAAAAATACCAGGTGTTCCATCTATTTTTAGAGGAATGTATCAAGTAAACGATAAAAAATTAGAGCGTAATTTATTTGGTTTAACTTTTAAAAATCCTGTAGGATTAGCAGCTGGGTTTGACAAAAATGCAGTGTTGTACAATGAACTGGCTAATTTTGGATTTGGTTTTGTTGAAATAGGTACCGTAACACCAAAAGGTCAAGTAGGAAACCCTAAAAAACGTTTATTTCGTTTAAAAGATGATAAAGGAATTATCAATCGAATGGGTTTTAATAATGAAGGTTTAGAAGCAGCAATTGAACAATTAAAAAAGAACAAAGGAAAAATAATTATTGGAGGAAATATTGGTAAGAACACGAATACAGCTCCTGAAAATTATACTGAAGACTATGTAGCTTGTTTTAAAGGATTACATCCATATGTAGATTATTTTGTATTGAATGTAAGTTGTCCAAATGTATCTAGTCATGCAAAACTTGAAGATGCTGATTATTTAAAGGAACTAATTACTGAAGTTCAAAAGTTAAACAACGCTGAAGCACAACAAAAACCCATTTTATTAAAGATTGCGCCAGACTTAAATAATCAACAGTTAGATGAAATTATTGAATTAGTTGCTGAAACAAAGATCGATGGAGTGATAGCGTCGAATACTTCAGTAAATAGAGATAATTTAAAAGCTTCTAAAGAGCGTTTACAAGAAATAGGTAATGGAGGAGTAAGCGGACAACCAGTTAAAGATAGAAGTACGAGGGTGATTCAATACTTAGCAGATAATTCTAATAAAGCATTTCCTATAATTGGAGTAGGAGGTATCCATTCTGAAAAAGATGCTTTAGAAAAGCTTAAAGCAGGTGCAGACTTAGTACAAATTTATACAGGCTTTATTTATGAAGGACCAAGCTTGGTAAAAAGAATCAATAAAGCTGTTTTAGCTGAAAGTTAATTTATGCTAGAAACTCTCATTTCTTTTGTATTTGCTACGGCTACTTTAGCTATTTCGCCAGGACCTGATAATATTTTTGTGTTGACACAAAGTATCGTCAATGGAAAAAAATATGGGTTAGCCACGGTTGCTGGTTTAATGACGGGATGTATTATTCATACAACTTTGGTAGCTTTTGGAGTTTCAGAAATCATAAAACAGAATCCGAATTTATTTTTCATTATCAAGTTATTTGGAGCAGGATATTTACTGTACTTGGCTTATCTAGTATTTAAAAGTGATGCTAAAATTGCTTTTTCAACTGAAAATGTAGAGCGAAAATCAACCTTACAATTATATAAAAGAGGTTTTTGGATGAATGTATTAAATCCGAAAGTGACAATCTTCTTTTTGGCGTTTTTTCCTCAGTTTTTGTTTTCTGACACCTTGTCAAACGTTATTCAGTTTTATGTATTAGGAGGATTATTCATTTTGACATCTTTCTTAATATTTTCTTCCATTGCTATTTTAGCAGGAAAAATTTCCGATTATATTAAACAACACAATAAAGTAGGAATATACTTAAAGTGGGCACAAATTGTAGTGTTTGTAGGTATTGCTCTGTTAATTTTGGTTTAACACCAGCCTTTTCTAATTAATAATTGTTCAATATGTGCATAATGATGGTTGCAATGCCAAGCATAAATTCCAATATTTTCTTTTAAGCCAACTTCTTCATTTCCGTCAGGATGGATAAACGATTTGTTTAAGTCTTCTTCAGTTAAACCTTTCATAAAGTAAACCCATTTGGCATGTAATGCCTTTAGAGTATCTAACGAAAGTTGAATAGGAGCAGTTTTAGAATCAAATAATTCAGCCCAACGATCTTCAAAATAAGTTTTAATAACTGGTTTATCTTCTGTTAAAGCCCATTTAAAGCGAGTATAAGAATTATGATAACTATCAGCACAGAGATGTATCACTTGCCTAATTGTCCAACCTTCTTCTCTGTACGGAGTATCTAATTGTTTTTCGGATAAATCAGAAACTAACTTATTCAGTCTTTTTGGGAAGTCTTCTATAGTTTCAATCCATTTAGCAATATTTTTAGAAGAAATGTTATTTGGAATTTTAGGTTTACCAATAGGATATTTTAACTTTTCCATTACTTTTCTTTTTTAGAAGTTAGTTTTTCTAAATTTCGTTTAGAACTACTGTTTTCAGGATTGATAGCTAGTGCTTTTTTATAGTATTCTATAGCTTTTATAGTATCTTTCATTTTAGCATAAGCGTCACCAGTGCTATCATAAGTATTGGAGCTATTAGGATATAACTCAATGTTGATTTTAAAAACATTAATAGCATCTTCGTATTCATTATTTCTAAGGTACTGATAACCTAATCTATTTAAGTTTCTTTCTCTAATTACAGGAGTTAAGCTATCTTTTTCTTTAATAGCTTTATACCCTTCTAAAGCAGCTTTAAAATTGCCTTCAGCTAAGTATTCACTAGGTGTTTTTTCTCCCTTTTTTAATTTATTGAAAACATATTTTTCTCCCTCATGTTCTCTCTTTTCAGCTAATTCTATTTTATTCTCAGCAGTATTAAAAATTAGTTTTTCGTTTAGTTCTCGAACATAAAAGGAAGTATCGTCAACCCTTAAGGGTTCTAAATCTTGGTTACGCCATTTTAAGAGTAGTTTTTTGTCTTCATCAAAAGTAACTTCTATAATTTCATCAGCATTAAAATAATAACGTCCAGCAGCTTTTTCTATAAACTCAGTTGTATTTGTCTTAGAAGTACAGTTAATGATTAAAAGTAATAAAGGGAGGAATAAAAGTTTAGTTTTCATTTCTTGATTAGTTTTAGTTGATAAGATACCTATATGACGAATGATATCAAAAATAGTTACAAATTAAATTAAACATAGTTTTTATTGGCATAAGAATTGACTTATAGTTAAGACGATAAACATTTAGTTGTTTTTATCTTTTGTTTATCAGTGTTTTACGGTTTTAAAAAAGTGGTATTCCTTTTTAAAAATATTTAAAAGTGCCACTATGACAGAATATATAAGATATGAGCAAATCAAAAATATTACATTTAGACAATTTGTCGCTTCAAGATGTTTTTAATGAAGATTCAGAATTAATCCCTTTATTAACGCCAGAGGATGAAGAATTAATAAATCAAGAAAGCATTCCTGAAGAGTTACCAATTCTTCCTTTACGAAATACAGTACTGTTTCCTGGTGTGGTAATTCCTATTACTGCAGGTAGAGATAAGTCTATTCAGTTAATTAAAGATGCTAACAAAGGAGATAAGGTTGTTGGAGTAGTTGCACAAAAGGATAGTGAAGTTGAAGATCCAGGAATAGATGATATTTATCAAACAGGTGTAGTAGCGCAAATATTACGTGTGTTAAAAATGCCTGATGGTAATACAACGGTTATTATTCAAGGAAAAAAGCGTTTTGAAATTGAGGAAGTTATTCAAGAAGAGCCTTATTTAAAAGCAAAAGTAAAAGAAGCGGTAGACGAAAGAGAAATTGATGATCAAAAAGAGTTTGATGCAATTATTGATTCTATCAAAGATCTAGCTTTAGAGGTAATCAAAGAAAATCCAATGTTGCCATCAGAAGCGTCATTTGCAATTAAAAATATTCAATCAAGTTCATTTTTGGTGAATTTTATTTCATCAAATATGGAGCTAAGTGTATCGCAAAAGCAGGTATTGTTAGAGAAAGACAATTTAAAAGAGCGTGCGTTATTAACTTTAAAAAATCTTGATAAAGAGCTTCAAAAATTACAATTACGTAACGATATTCAATCTAAAACACGTTCAGATTTAGATAAGCAGCAAAGAGAATATTATTTGCATCAGCAATTAAAAACGATACAAGATGAGCTAGGAGGAGTTTCTCATGAGCAAGAGCTTGATGAAATGCGTTTAAAAGCGAAGTCTAAAAAATGGAGTAAAGAAGTTGCTGAAACTTTTGAAAAAGAGTTAAGTCGTTTAAAACGTATGAACCCTCAAATGGCTGAGTTTGGCATTCAACGTAACTATTTAGAGTTAATGTTAGAGTTACCTTGGAATGAGTTTTCTAAGGATAAGTTTGATTTAAAAAGAGCTCAAAAAATCTTAGACAGAGATCATTTTGGGTTAGAAGAGGTAAAAGAACGTATTATTGAGCATTTAGCAGTTTTAAAGCTTCGTGGAGACATGAAATCACCTATTATATGTTTATACGGTCCTCCAGGTGTTGGTAAAACATCATTAGGAAAATCGGTAGCAGAGGCTTTAGGACGTAAGTATGTTCGTATGTCGTTAGGTGGTTTACGCGATGAGGCTGAGATACGTGGTCACCGTAAAACCTACATTGGTGCAATGCCAGGGCGTTTAATTCAGAATATTAAAAAGGCAGGAACTTCCAATCCTGTTTTTGTATTAGATGAAATTGATAAATTAGGACAAAGTCATCAAGGAGATCCTTCATCAGCGATGTTAGAAGTATTAGATCCTGAGCAAAATACTCATTTTTACGATAATTATTTAGAAGTAGGGTACGATCTTTCTAAGGTGTTATTTATTGCTACTGCGAATAACATCAATCAAATTCCTTGGGCATTACGTGATCGTATGGAAATAATCAATGTTACAGGGTATACGATTGAAGAAAAAGTAGAAATAGCCAAGAAATACTTGTTTCCGAAACAATTAACAGAACACGGATTATCAAAAGAACACTTGATAGTTGGTAAAAAACAGATAGAGAAGATTGTTGAAGGATATACTCGCGAATCTGGAGTTCGTGGTTTAGAAAAACAAGTAGCAAAAGTGGTTCGTTTTGTAGCAAAATCTATTGCTATGGAAGAAGAGTACAATGTTACGCTTACTAACGAGGATATTGAAGTTATTTTAGGACCCGCTCGTTTAGAACGCGATAAATATGAAAATAACGATGTTGCAGGTGTAGTTACTGGTTTAGCCTGGACAAGTGTTGGAGGAGACATTTTGTTTATTGAATCTATTCTTTCTAAAGGAAAAGGAAACCTTTCTATTACAGGTAATTTGGGTACAGTAATGAAGGAGTCTTCAACGATTGCAATGAAGTATATTAAATCAAATGCTGAAGAGTTTGGAATTAACCCTGAAGTATTAGATAAATATGATGTACATATTCACGTTCCAGAAGGTGCAACGCCAAAAGATGGACCAAGCGCTGGTATAACCATGTTAACATCGTTAGTATCGGTATTTACTCAGCGAAAGGTTAAAAATAAATTAGCAATGACTGGTGAAATTACATTGAGAGGAAAAGTATTGCCAGTAGGAGGAATTAAAGAGAAAATATTAGCTGCTAAGAGAGCTAACATTAAAGAAATAATTCTTTGTGCCGATAATAAAAGAGATATTGATGAAATAAAGGAAAGTTACTTAAAAGGATTAACCTTCCATTATGTAACAGATATGAGTGAGGTAATTGATATTGCACTTACCAAGCAAAAAGTTAAGAATGCTAAGAAGCTTTTATAGTTTTTTTGAAAGTAAAAGAACCGTCCATTATAGCTCGATGTAGTGGACGGTTTATGTTTTAAATACTAAATAAAATATAGTGTTTAAGGTAGTGCGAATTTATCTACAGGATCTTCTTCAAGTTTCATACACCAACAAGAGAATTGTGGATGTGCACCTAGACAAAAATATACAGTACCTTCTGGACATTGTAATAATCCTCCGTTAATTTCTCTTTGTTCTGATTTATTCAAAACGTTTCCTAATTTTGAAATTGATTTTAACATGATTAATTAGTTTTTTAGTTTTAATGATCAAAGTCTTCAGGTAACTCAACAACATATTCTGGTTCACACCAACATCTTATCCAGTTACATTTTAAATAAGTTCCTCTAGGGCAAACAATTTGTCCTCCATTAACTTCTCTTTGTTCTGTTTTGTTTAAAACGTTTCCTAGGTTTGAAATAGATTTTAACATGGTTAATTAATTTTAATTTTCCTTACTCTATTGTATGCTTTTCAGGTTCCGCATTTAAGAAATTTCTCATACAAATATTGCAGGTTTTAGGCCTTATAAGAAGTTTATACAGTTACTATTTAAGAAAAAAACGGGTACTATTTTTAAAAAATAGCACTCTTGTTTTTATGTTATTTTACTGGTTATTAATGTTTTAGTTTTGTTTTTGGTGCGTAAATATGTTAAAAGACAAATTGATGGATAAAAAAAATAACTTTACTTAAACTAAAATTAAAAACTTATGAAACGTTTATCTATTGAGTTGTTAAGAGAGTATAAATTAACACAAGAAGAAAAGTTTAAAATATTTGCAGGAGACCCAATTGCAAAACCAAACACAGAAGTATTTGGTGGACCTGATACAGATGGAGAAGAAGATTGTTTACCTCCACTTCCAGGTGATACTAGTAAAGATAAATGTTATCAATATGAGTACTTTAAAGTTTAAAGTTAAAGAATAAATAGTATCATAACGCCTTATCAATTTTTTCTATAAATTGATAAGGCGTTATCCCCATATGTTTTTTAAATATTCTAGTAAATGATTTTGCGTTTTTATATCCTGCTAATTCTCCAATAGCTTGAGTAGTATATGACCTAACTTTTTTATTATTACTTAATGCTTCAATAATATAATTAATACGTAATTCGTTTGTATAATCATTAAAGCTCATTTTTTTATAATCTTTAATAATTTTTGAAAGGTAGGTGGTGTTTGTTCCAATTTTTTTAGCAGCATTATATAAATTAAATTCTTCTTTTAAAAAGTATTCTTTTTCTTCAATCTTTAATAGGCCTTTAATAATTTGTTCGTGCTGTTCTCCTTTTATTTTTATATCATTAGAAGTCGAAAAAGATTTTTTGGTTAGTTCTTCTTTTTTTGAAATTTTTGCTAATAATTCATGTAATTTTTCATTAGCTTTTCTTTTTTCTTTAGAGTTTTTAACAACTAGTAAACTAATAATTAAAAGGATGAGGACTAGTATTATAAAAATTGTTTTGTAATAAAAACTTTTGTTAGCAATGTATTCTTTTAACTCCTTTAATTCTTTTATTTTTTTATCAAGATCAATTTTATAGGCTCCATTAATTTGCTGTTTTTTTCTTGAAGTAAGTTTACCATAATCAGTAATAAAAGTGTTTAAATGATATTTAGCAGAATCTATTTTATTTTGCTTAGAGTGAATTTTAGAAAGATAATAATGTGTGTGTAAATAATTGTAATCTAGAATTGTGTCTTTTTTTATTTTTAAAACCTTTAGAAAGTTCTCTTTTGCTTTGTTTAGATTATTAGACATGTAATAATTATAGGCATTATTATAATAACCTTTATACAAGTACGATTGTGATTTACTTTTTTCAAAGAATTCTAAACTTTTTTCAAGCAAAGAGCTGGCTTTAAAGTATTCTTCTTTTAAAGTATAAATTGTCCCTTTACCATAATAAACTTTACCAGTGTAATAGTTATTAAGATTGAATTCTTTTGTTTTTAATATGGAATTATAGTAATGTAAAGAAGAGTCTGCGTATTGATGTTGCTTTTTGTCATTTTTATATAAAGTGGCATAAATAGCGGCAACATTAAACATTCTTTTATATTTACTACTATAGTATTTATTAGAAAGAGCTTCTTTATTTATTTCTATAAGTTCAAGAGCTTCTTTAGCTTTATTAAGAGCTTTATCAAGCTCTCCCATATCTTGATAAATAAGAGCTATGTTACCTTTAATTTTAATAGTTCGTTCAATATCATTTGCCAGTAAAGCATAATTTTCAGCAGTAATATAATCTTGTAATGCAGGTTTAATTAAGCCTTTTCTTTTGTTAGAATTTCCTAGTAAGATATAAATATCAAACAGAATAGGGTAGTTGTTGGTTGTTTTTAAAATACTTGGAAGGTACTTATTAATGCTATCAAGGTAGAAAGAAACATTTAAAGATTCTTTTTCTCTAATTTTTAAATATTCAGAAGCAGCATACCCAAATGTTTTATAAGGAATGCTTGTACTTTTTTGTAGTTTATCCATAAAAAACAGAGTGCTGTCTATTCCTGTTTCTTTATTTAGATAAAATTTTTGTTTAAATTTTTTAAGATCATTTTCGCTGTACTGATTTGTTTGAGAAAATACTTTTGAGAAAGTAATAATAAGTACAATAGACAAGGCTTTTTTTAACATGATTTTTTCGAGGGATAAAAAATTAATGTTTACGCAAAATAAAAAAAATATAAATGTTAATTGTTTAAAAGTTAACTAACTATGAAGTATAGAAAGAAAAATATTTTGAAGAGAAATTATAGTACTGAGTTTTATAAAAGAAATAATGAGTAATTAATACTTTTTACAAGTATAACTCGTTGTTGTTTTAGTTATATTTAAAAAATTAAAATTTAATCAAACTTTAAACCCTTAAATTTATGAAAAGACTTCTTTTTTTAACCGCGTTTTTATGTTCTGTTGTATCGTATTCACAGATTGAATTTATAGAGACTACTAAAACAGAAATTGTTGGTAAAATTGAATATGTGTATTTAGAAAAAATAGGTAACGAAGCTTATAATCTATATTATAAGAATATTAACGATCCTATACATGAATATGTTCATTTTTCTTTTAAAAACCTTGATAATGATGTAGAAAAGCTATATCAAATAATTGTAAAAGGTTTTGAAGAAAACCCAAGAGATCCATATAAAATAAAGGCTAATGGGGATGTTATTTGGTTAAAATATACCAAGGAAGATGGAGTTGTAAGATTACAAATTCAGCAGTATGTAAGTAGAGATCCAGATATTATGACAGTTTCAAAATTACTTACATTTAATGATGTAAATAGATTATTTAATAAGTAGTATACTTCTTATAAAACATGAAAAAAGCAGCTTTTAAAGCTGCTTTTTTATTTTAATACTGTTTTATTAATTCTTAGCTTTATTTTTAAAAGCATCAAATTTATTTGTTGTTTGCTTTGGCCAGCTATTGTTAGAAGTATCAATATCAGCTGTTTCTAGATCAGGATCTACAACAAAGCTTTTAATTTCTTTTGAAGATGTAAATACTCTAAAAACTTGATGCTCATTTTTCTTCCAAATTTGAGCAGGGAAAGTTTGACGTTCTTTTGTTCCGTCAGCATAAGTCATTTCTAAAATAATAGGCATTACTAATCCTCCAGGTTTTTCAAACTCTACTTGATAGATATATTGAGGTAATTCCTTTAAGCTTGTTTTTTTATCGTTTGGTAAGCTATTTATATATGCTTCAACTTCAGATTTATCTGCATCTTCTTTATCACTAGTTAAGTATACTAACTTTCCTAATTGCGCAAAGTAAGAAGGGTATTGTGCTTGTAACTTCTTTGTTTCTTCATTAGGTTTATTAGTTACATATAAAGGTTTTACTTCTTTAATTCCAATATCAGTATAATCTGTAGTATAGAACCAACCTCTCCAGAACCAATCTAAGTCCATACCAGAAGCATCTTCCATTGTTCTAAAGAAATCAGCAGGAGTAGGGTGTTTAAACATCCATCTTTTTGAATAGGTTCTAAAAGCATAATCAAATAATTCAGGTCCCATAATTGTTTGACGTAACATATATAACCCAGCGGCTGGCTTAGTGTATGCATTAGGTCCGAAATTATGAACGTAATCACCTTGAGACATAATTGGGCTTAATTTACTTTGGTCTAAGCTCATATAACGAACAATGTCTTTAGGTAAGTTACCAGTATTAAAGTTTGGATCGTAATCTAACTCAGCTAAAATTTCTACAAAAGAGTTTAAGCCTTCATCCATCCATGTCCATTGACGCTCATCAGAGTTTACAATCATAGGGAAGAAGTTATGACCAATTTCGTGTGTAATTACTCCAATCATTCCATTTTTAACTCTATCTGAATAGGTTCCGTCAGGATTTGGACGTCCGTAATTAAAAGAAATCATTGGGTATTCCATTCCTTGACGCTTTGCATGTACAGAAATCGCTTTAGGATATGGATAATCAAAAGTCATTTTAGAGTATTCTTCTAAAGTATTAGCAACTACACGAGTTGAGTGCTCTTCCCATAAAGGATTTCCTTCTTTTGGATATAAAGATACTGCCATTACAGTTTTACCGTTGATATTAACAGCCATGGCATCCCAAATATATTTTCTTGAAGAAGCAAAAGCAAAATCACGTACTTGGTTAGCTTTAAAGTGCCAAGTTTTTGTTTTAAAAGTACCCTTCTTCTCATTTTCTTCAGCCTCTTTTTGAGAAACGATAAATACAGGGTTTTTAAAAGACTTTCTAGCTTTTGCCCAACGGTTACGTTGCTCTTTTGTTAGTACATCTTTTTCATTTTGTAAAACACCTGTAGCGTCTAAAATATGATCTTCAGGAACTGTAATTTTTACATCGTAATCACCAAATTCTAAAGCCCATTCACTACGCCCCCAAAATTGCATGTTTTGCCAACCTTCTACATTGTCATACACACATAATCTAGGAAAAAATTGAGCAATGGTATAGTTTTTATTTCCATCAGGGAATAATTCAAAACCAGATCGACCCCCGTCTTCAACAGAATTATTAATCAAATAATTCCATTTTATTTTGAATTTAAAAATTTCTCCTGGAGCTAAAGGTTTAGGTAAATTAATACGCATCATTGTACGATTAATAGTATGAGAAAGATCTCTACCATCAGCATATTTTACAGCTTCTATTTTAAAACCAAAATCTTTTGGTTTATCCATGTTTTCAGCTACAAATTTATTGGGTGTTTGAAAATCACTAGCTTTTTTAGATTCAGCTAAAGGAGATTTTGAATCTGGAGCTCTTACGTTTTGATCTAATTGTAACCATAAATATTCTAAATGATCTCTAGAATTATTGTGATAGGTTATGTCTTCTTCACCATAAAGTTTGTTTGCAGCTTCATCTAATCGTAAATCCATTACATAGTCAACTTTTTGTTGTGTATATGCATGACCAGGAGCACCTGATGCGGTACGTTGATCGTTAGGAGTTGCTAGTACATCTTTTAATTGTCTGAATTTGTTTTGATCAGTATGACCTTGTTGATGTTCTTTTTTTGGTGCCTCTTGAGCAAAAAGAGAAGCCGATACAAAGAGTGCTGAAAATAGAAGCGTAGAATATTTTCTCATTATATGCTTATTAGTTTTTGAATAAATAAGCGGAAAGTTAATGAAAACTTATTATTAAAAAAGTGTGAATGTTAAAATTTTAACAAACCTTTATCATTATTGCTAGATAAAAATAAACTTTTTCGTTTTTTATTTACGGTAGCTTTTATCAAATTTTGTTGATCTGGAAAGTGCTCTACTAAAATATTATTTTCTATTTTTATTGATTTAGGAAGCGAAACATTTTCAATCTCTAAATAAAAGTAAACGATATCTCCATCATATTCTTTACCAATAAATTTGTATGAGGTTTCTTTGTTGTTGATAATTACTTTAAAATGTTGTTGTAAGTATTTATAAAAGTAATCATCAATATTAACAAGTTGGTTTTTAGATGCTATTTGTAAATTGGTATTATAATCTTTATTAATAGCTAATTCTATATCATCCATAAAAACATTCATAATCATTTGAATACTTTTAGAGTCTTCTTTGTATTCTATTTCAGTTAAGGCAACGTAGTATTTATGCAGTGTAAATGATAGCAACGGAAGTACTAAAAGAATGATAATAACTTTTCTCATGAGGTAGTTTAAAACAATTATTGCGCCAAATTACTGTTTTTTGATAATTTCTAAATAGCCAGTGTGTTCTTTTCTTAAAATTTTAATAACCTCTAACACTTCACGATTTTGATATAGCTTTTCAATACCTAATGGATTACAGTATTCAAGAAAATGATAATAATTATTCACTGGGATTTTTAGTTCGACAAAAAAGAAATCTTCTCCTAATTCACTTAATAATTTAGCAGGTAAATTTTCTTTAAAAGCCAATTCTTTACGGAGCCTTTGTATTTTTTCTGAGTCTTTTATAGGAAATGTATTGGTGGTACCAAGCCCTTCAAAATCTTTAGTAGGATCAACTCTAACTATATTTGGTTTTACATGCAAACTTATATGATCATCAGAAGCGTAATTGTCGTAATTCACTTTAGAGAAATCAGTAGCATTGCTAGCAATTTCTAAATTTTTATCACGTTTTACTTTTCGTAAATCTTTAGAGAGTTCTCCTGATAGTTCATTGTTTCTCAATAAAATTTCATCTAACTCGTAATCTTGTTTTTCTAAAGTAGTTCTTTTTCGATAGGTGTTAAAGTCTTCTTTGGTGAGTACATCAAAAATTGTTTTGTATCCGATAGAGGTATATCTGATTGAATCATTTGGTTTTGCAAAAATTCGATACTCACCATTTTCGTTAGAAAAAGTAGCTTGATTAGTAGAAAAATTAACAATATGAGCGTTTTCTAAAACACCATTTTCATCATAAACAATTCCGAAAAGTGTTTTTCGTTCTTCTTGTGAGAATGCTACTTGTGATAAAAGAAGTAAGGCTATAAAAAATCGCTTCATAATGGTAAGTATTGTAGGTTAGTGCTTACTTATAAAGATACAAAATATTTTAAAATCAATAATTTAAATTCTTATCCACTATTGTTAATTTGGTTTGTAATTTTGTGGGTTTAACTTTTTAAATTCTTCAGATTTTAATTTTAAGAATGAAATCATAGTTATTTCATCAGCTAATAGTGAAGGATTAAAATTATTAGAGTTTTCAATAAAGTAGATGAATCTTGTAAGGTCTTCAGGTATAATTTTTAATTCATGCAGTATATAAACTCGATAATTGTTGCATATATGTTGTATTCTCTTTTCTGTATCCTCAATAGCTTTTTCTTTTTTTAGTTTTTTGAGCCTACCTGATATGGAGTTAATAATATAATCTGTTGAAAAAATAAAACCGAAACCTTCAAGTTTTAAGGGGCGTCCACCCATTCCTGTGTATAAACGTCTTTCAGCGGGAGTTAGAATCCTTGATCCAGCATTAGGGAGTTTTAAGGTTTTAGCATTAATCTCTTTTTCAGTTTTAATATGTTTAGTGTCAGAAGAAATATATCCAAGTAAGTTGTGTTCTTTTATAGTTACTTCATCTAGCTCTATTGTTACTTTTTTAAGTTCAATTTTGTTTTCTTGCATGCCAAAATGTTTTGATTCTACCTTGAAAATTTTAGATTCATAACCAATGAAAGAGATTTGTAAAGAGTCGTTTGGTTTAGCTAAAATCCTAAATTCACCATTATCATTCGTAAAAGTACCTTGTTTGGTATTTAAATTGATTATATGAGCATTGGGTACAGAAGCTATTTCATCATAAATTGAGGCATATAAAAAAGTTCTTCGCTCTTGGGATAGAACTTTAATAGATGAAGTAAAACATAGTATGATTAATAGTTTCTTCATTCTTTTTCATGAATAATGTTTAAATAACTGATACTTTCTTTTCGTAAAACATCAATTACTTTAAAAATATTCCCATCTCTGTATAACTTTTCGATGCCTTTAGAATTACAGTATTCTAAAAAATGTAAGTACTTGTCTTTAGGAATTTTTAATTCCAGAAAGAAGAAGTAGCTACCAAATTCAGAGAGTAGCATTTTAGGGAAATTTTCTTTATAGCTGATTTCTTTTCTTACTTTTCTTTTGTTTTCAGAATATTTATCTTTTCCCAAGCTAACTCCACCACCAATGCCTGCAAATTTAGCTGTCGGATCAGTCGTTTTTCTAGCATTGGGTGCTTTCATTCTATCAATTTCATCAATAGGCATAATAACAGGGGCTTGAAAATTAATCATAGAAAAATCGATAGCCTTTTTAGCTTTATCCATCCCAATATCTTTAGGAATTTGTTTAGCATCTATAGCAATAGAACCTATTAAGTTGTGTTTTTTTACTTCTATTTCATCTAGTTCAATAGCTATTTTTTTAAGTTTTATTTTATGTTCTTCAATTCCAAAATGGGTCGTTTCAACTTTAATGATTTTCGTTTCGTAGCCTACGAATGAGATTTGTAAAGAGTCGTTTGGTTTTGCTAAAATCCTAAATCCTCCATTATCATTAGTAAAAGTACCTTGTTTCGTATTTAAATTGATGATATGCGCATTGGGTACAGATGCTATTTCATCGTGGACAGATGCATATAAGAATTTTCGTTTTTCTTGTGCAGTTATTTGTAAGGTAAGTAATAAAAGTAAAGTGATGGGTAGTTGTTTGATCATGCAATTATTTTTGAGTGAGTCTTATATGTTCATTTTCTAATAGGTAAGGAGAGTGTTTACTGTTTTCAATTAAAACGGAAGTTAATTCAAGAACTTTGTCTTTTCTATACAGATTGATAATACCTTTTGAAATACAACTTTCTAAAAATGAATTAATATGTTCTTCTTTAATTTTTAGTTGTCTTATAAAAAAGCCATCTGTATAATGTTTTCGGATGTTAGCTATGTTTTGATCTTCTACTTTTAGTTTTTTAAGTAATTTTTTCTTTTTATTATTTCCATTAAGGGCATTTACAAGTCCAGAGAGCCCTATAGTTATTCCCGATTCAATTTTTACTGTTTTATCATCTTTGGGTTTTACATTGGCATAGGGGAGTTTTAAGGTCTTTGCATTAACAACCGGAGCATTAGCAAGAATATCTTGATCAATTTCTAAAATATTTTTTTGTTTTTCCAATACCACTTCATCAAGCATATGTGTTTTACTGTCAACATAAATAACTATGTTTTTAGCTTTTATATTTTCTTTACTTACTGTAATTTCCTTGTACTCTAAATTTAGATGAGAAATTAATAAGATGTTATTTTCTTCTGCCAAAATTTCAAATTGCCCGTTTTCGTTAGAAATAGCTCCGAGAGTTAATTTTTTGTTGATGATGTGTACATCTTGCGTAGGAATACTATCAATAAAAACAGTCCCTTTAATAATTTTAGTAGGATTTTGTGCATGAACTACACAAGAAAATATAGTAAAAAAAATAAGTAAAAAGTTTCTCATATCACAAATAAACCACCTACTTGTCTTAAAAATGTTTTAATGACATGGTAAATTTTTGTTAATTTGAAAAACAAAAGCACTAATTGTTCTTTCAAAATTTAGTGCTGATACTAAGAATAATAGCATTTATAACAAATGAAAAAACTTATCGTAGCAAGTACATCTACAGTACACGGAAGTGGATATTTAGCATATATATTACCAACGTTGACAGACTTTTTTAAAGAAGTATCTACAATTTTATTTATTCCGTATGCACGCGCAAGTGGTAAAACGTATGATGAGTATACTGAAATAGCTCGAAATACTTTTGCTACTATTGATAAAGAAGTAGTAGGGATACATGAGTTTGACAATCCGAAGGAAGCTGTTTTACAAGCTGAAGCAATTTTTACAGGAGGAGGTAATACGTTTGAACTGGTAAACCAATTATATAAAAATGATATACTTCCAGATTTAACAACGGCAGTTGAAAATGGAACTCCGTATTTAGGTACCAGTGCAGGTAGTAATATTTGTGGGGTAACTATGATGAATACTAACGATATGCCTATTGTGTATCCGCCAAGTTTTAAAACCTTAGGGTTTATTCCGTTTAACATCAATGCACATTATTTAGATCCGAACCCAGATTCTACGCATATGGGAGAAACTAGAGAAACTCGTATTAAAGAGTATCATATTTTTAACGAAACGTCTGTACTAGGGTTACGTGAAGGTAGTTGGTTAGAAGTTAATGGAAATTCAATTGTATTACGAGGAAATTATACAGCGCGTTTATTTCAACAAAACAAAGAAGCTGTAGAGTTAGAAAGTGATAAAGAAATTAGCCAGTATTTTAACTAAAAACAAGAGGCTTTTAATTGAAAAAATTAAAAGCCTCTTGTTAATATTGTTATTAATCCTTTAAAAGAGCAATTTTTTCATTTACCTTGTCCATAAATTCATGAAGGTATTCGGGAACGTTGTTTTTATCTTGGTCTATTCTCCAACTTTTTACATTACCATTTTCTGAATACTGAATAAATAATCCGCCTCCATCTGTGCAATCTGGACATCCGAAAAAAGTTTCATCCTGGTTCATAAGTTGATTAGGGAAAAAGTTTATTAAGTCTTTTGTTTGCTCAAACTTATTATCATTTAATTGAATGAATTCCATATTGAGTCCACTATAGTCATCAATGGTATCTTCGTAAAGTGAGCTATTAGTTATTTTGAATGTTTCAACACAATCTTCTCCGCCACACATCCCGTAAAAATGACCAAAAACTAGATAATTCTGTTCATTTATATCTGTTTCGTTAAGGTCACTACTACAAGAGAATAAAATTCCGATAACTGATAAAACTAGTATTATTTTTTTCATTTTTTTTGCTTATTTACATATAAGATGTTGTAATATTGATTTGGTTGCGTCAAATTATTTGTTTTTTATACATAAAGAACTTTATTATTATATATGAGTTGGTATATTAATTATTTCTTATTAAATTCAATTGTTTTTTTTAAATGCTTCAATTTCTTTAAGGTAACTTATTCGATCAGATTTCGAGATAGATTTGTCATTATTAATGAGCTCAATCGACCTATTAAAAAACTGAAGTCCCTTTTCATAATCTTTTCGAGTCATATAGATTTCTCCTATCCAACTGAAATAGCTAAAATCTTCAGGGTATTTTTCTATTGCTTTTAATATAATTTCTAGCGTAAAATTTAGTTTTTTATCACCATATATACGATCATAATCATTGTAATATTCTGAGGCAATACTGTTGAAGAATAACTCAGACGGTTCTATTTTTAAATCTAATTCAGTTGAAATTGATGTATATAAATCTTGAAAATCATTCCATGGCACTTTATTTTTCGATGATTTTGCAAGTTTAAAGCAAAGATCTATTCTTCTGCCATAATCTTTGAAAATTTGACTTAACGAATTACTCACTGTAATTCCTGGGGTAAGATCATGAGCAACTTTATGTTTGAAGTATTTCCATTCCAGGTTTTTAGGTAGTTCTTTAGAATTTAAATAGTGATTTAAACTATCTACAGCTGATTCATGTAAGTCTCCGTATGCTTTTTCTCCAACAGAAAAAAAGTAAAAGTATTTATTGGGGCTTGAAGAAATTTTGTTCAAGAAAGTGTCAAACTGTTTTTGCTGCACCTTATCTCCAAAGTCGAAATTGGAAACACTATTTGCTATTGTGCCATTAAAAAAATCAGGTTTCTTTGAAAGAGCATAAGAGGAAAAAATAGCCGTACGTGAATGTCCTATCAATAAATTAAAATTAGAAACAGGGTATTCTATTTTCAATTTATCATTCAACTCTTTACTAATAAACAATATCAAATCATCCGCTTTTCCACCATTTTCATTGGGAACGGTCCATGAAATTCTATTTTTACGAGAAAAAGTAATTCCAACAATAATTGCTTTGGGCATCCATTGTAACGAGCTTAAATAGTCAATAGTTTGTAGATTGTATGTATAGTTATTATGTAGCTGCTTGTCTAGAAGATATATAATAGGATATTTTGTATTTATTTGATTCTTGAACTCTTTAGGTAAGGTTATTTCCAGATTTACAGAATCGTTTAATACTTCTGAATACAAATTTATATTCAAAGGTTTTTCGTAAGAAGTGAATTCTTGAGCCTTTGCATAGTAGTTTATAATCAGTAGTGAAAAAAATATGAAACGTGTTTTCATTTATTGTTTTCTAATATTAAGTCTTCGTTTAATTTGTTATAAAGCATTTTAAGTAACTAATTTAGCAAATACAAACTGAATAGAAAATCCGCGAGGATTTTCAGAAGTAGGCGAGAACAAGCAATTACTTATAGCCAATGTTGGGCATAGTATTTATAAATTATTCAATTCCACATATGCTTCTATTTGTTCATTTCGAGAATGAACTTGCATAGTATAATCTGTTGGCCATTCAGATATTGCCTTTTGTAATATGCTTTTGAATACATCTTCTGGAATATCCAAAGGTTTAAAAGTCTCAATATCCCTTTTCGCTTCTCTTTGTTCTTTTATACAATGTACTCGCATTGTATAATCATTAGGCCATTCCTTTTCACAATAAGATTTTATCTTATCATCATCTTTCTTTGAAGGACTATTATTCTTTTGTACTGTTTGCTTAATTGACGATTTACTTTCTTCAGCAGATGGAAGAAGCTCTTCTAAACAGTGCTTTACTAATAAGTCAATTTTCTCTTGATATACTGCTGGTGATTCACCTGTTATTTCTAATTCAGATTTTAGATCTGATATTAATTGTTGTAATTGAGCGGGTTCACAGCAATTTAAAGCATTAATTCCACTTAAAGGTCCTTTAAGAAGTTCACTCCCAAGCTCACTTGTGATTAAAGGTATCAGAGGTAAAGATGCTCCCCATCTTGCTCCTAATTCAAAAAGTACGTAGGCTGAATTAATACTTTTAGGTGAAATTAAACCTATTAGTATTTTGGAATCGTGTACTTCCTTCTTTAGTGTTTCATCTGTAGATGCACCGGCAGGAAGTCGGTAGCCATTTACACTTGTACATCTAATTTTAGAAGAACTTAAATTAAGAGATGTTTTAAGCAAGTCAATTAGCAGTTTTGCAGTATCTGCATCTTGACTGCTATGGCTAATAAATATATCCATAATCTTTTCAGTTTCTTTTTTACTAACAGTTTTAGAATTCTCTTCCCAAAATAACTTACCCTCTGAAGTTATTTTAGCTGATAATCCATCTTTAGTTCCTATAGCCTCCACGTAGCCATTATTTTCTAATATTTTTGTAATTCCTCTAGCCTCATCATAACTATCTAACTCTATTTGATTGAACTCAAAAATCATTTTGGTATCCCAAAGCCTATTTGTTTTTCGTAGAGAATAGAGTTTAGATAATAAAAATGTGGCCTTTTCATTTGTAGTTAGATTTGACCTTTCTTGCTCGAATGACTTTCCTAAAAATAAGGGGTCACTTAACTCCACTATTTGAACTAAATATTCAATATTTCTAATTCTTTCTTTAATTCTACTATTTAGATTCTTGGTTTTTTGGTTTAGCGGAATTTCCATTCCGATATTGTAACGATTTTCATATCTGATGAGATTTGAAAAATTTAAACCAATGTCTTCTGAAAAGACTGATTCAATGTAGGTGGCACAATTATCTTTGAGTTCGATAAACGAACTTTCTAAATTTTCATATTCAGATGCATTCTTAACATTTTGCTTTGTCAACTTTTCTAGGTCATTCTTATAAGAATCAATTCGCTCTACAAATTCTGAATATTGTATGTTTAACTTCATTTAGTTCATATTATGCCCAACTCGTTATATGCCAAACTTTAGTTGTTTTATCCGGAGAATAGTATGGGATATATAAAGTTTAAGCAATTTTATTTCTGTTTTTATAGCATTAGCAAGATAGAATAAAATTTGTAATTTAAAATAGTTTTTGAGTACAAATCATAAAAAAAAGACCACTTAAAAGTAGTCTTTTTAATTATAGAAGAGTTGGTATATTAATTGTTTCTTGTCTTAGTAAATAAGTCAAATAGGGTGTTTTTAAGTTAAAGGTGAACTCACGCAAGTTTAATGTGTCTTATTAAATTCAATAGGTTTTTTTTGAGAGTACATTTTTAATGATGTAATTTTTCCTTTAACATTATTCATAAATTGGATATCAAATTGAGGGTTAAATAGGTCTTTAAACTCTTTAGTAGGCTTTAAGAAAAATGAATTATAGTTTAAATGTTCCAACTGAAATTTATAGGTAGGTAAAATAGCATATAGTTTATCCTTTTCTTTTACAATTTCTATCTTTCCAAACCCTTTAGCCTCATAAGTACCACAGAATGAATTTAAAGAATGGGTTGGCATTTTATCCTTATTAAATTGCTTATAAGGCAGAGGCTTATATATTTCTTTTACTTTAACAGGATAGTTAGCTCCTGGGGTAATATTAAATAATCTTCTTGTAATAGTGTCCACTATCATATAAGGTAAGAGAGAGTTATCTTGGTTGGTTAAAACCACAATTCCTATGTTTTCAAAAGGAAATAGTGCCAGATCTGAACTAAACCCGTAGGTATTACCTCCGTGTTCAACTCTAAAACGTCCGTAGCTAGATCGTAGACGCCATCCAAAACCTTCTCCGAATAAAAAAGCGTCTTTTTCATAATTTCCTTCGTTACTATTTTGAAGAGTTGTTGCTTTCTTTATATACTCTTTAGGAATGATTTGAGAGTTTTTATATACGCCGTTGTTTAACCAAGTTAATATCCAATTAGACATATCATTTACAGTACTCTTAATAGCACCTGCAGCATTAATGGTGTTAAATTCTTCGAAGGTTACTTTCTCAATTTCTCCTTTATATATACCATAAGGTAAAGAGTAATTAGACGTTTTTTTCATTTTATCTAATATGGTATATGAATTAGTCATTTCTAGTGGAGTAAATATCTTTTCTTTAATATTGGTTTCCCAACTATCTCCTGTAACTTGTTCAATAATTGTTCCTGCAAGGGTGTATGCCATATTACTATAGGTAAAACTATTTTTTACTTCAGCTTCAGGTTTTAAATATTTGAGACGTTGTACCATCTTTAATCTGTTTTTCTCTGGAAAGAATATTTGTGTAGTTCCTTGGTTTCCTATTCCGCTTTTATGGCTTAAAAGGTCTTCAATGGTTATTAAATTGTTCATGGTCTCGTTATAAAACTCAAAATTTGGAAGATAAAATGCTGGTTTGTTTTTTAGAGATACTTGATTTTTAGATGCTAAAATACCTAAAACAGATCCTGTAAATGATTTAGTAACTGAACCAATAGGGAAAAGAGTATTGGTAGTAACAGGTAGTTTATTTTCTAAATCTCTGTAGCCAAATCCTTTTGAGTATATCACTTTGTTATTCTTAACTACAGCCACAGATACCCCGACTGCCTTGTATTTTTTCATCAATTGATTAATCTCACTTTCAATATCCTTTAGTTCTTTTGGTGTTTGTTGACTAAAGCAGAATTGAATAGATATTATTAATATCAGCGTGTTAATAAACTTCATGTTTGTACAGTTTTAATTTGAGGCAAATATGAATTATTACGCGTTTATAAACGTCCGAGTAAAGAAAGTCGGACTCATTTTTATGTAAAAAAGAGTACAATTAAAAGTAATACCAAGTTTAAATCCTTGATTTTCTGTATTGTGTTGGAGTTTGGTTTGTTGCTTTCTTAAAAGTACTATAAAAAGAAGACTTAGAATTAAAACCTACTTCGTATAAGATTTCTAATACCGTAAGGTCTTTTTTAGAAGGGGTTTGTAGCAGTGTTTTTGCATCATTTATACGATACTCATTTATAAAATCAAAAAAATGTTTTCCTAAATGATGATTAATTAATAGCGATAATTCTTTTTCTGGAATCTCGGTTTTAACAGATAGTTTTTGCAAGGTTAATTCAAAATCTAAATACGGTTTTTTATCATTCATAAACGTGATGAGTGTTTCTAAGTACTGGCTTTCAACCTCGCTTTCTTTCGCACTTAATGCCTTAGTTTTCTTTTTTGAAGTAGTACTAAGTGGCTCTAAGTTCATATTTATACCCGTAAAAAGTTGTGGATAGTACAACGCTTTTAACACAAAAAAGATAGTAATAGATAAAACAGAAAAACTTATTAATAGATTAATATTTAAAACGTATTCTTGATAGATAGAGTTGGATAAAAACCATCTTACCAATACAAATGAGTGAGCTATGCAAGAAAATAATGTAATTTGAAAAAGCCATTTATAAACGGCATAATTGGCGTTTGAATAGTTTTCAAGATAGATTGTTTTGTATTTTTTCAAAACTATAAATATGGCAATGATGTAACTAATAAATTGTATTTCACTGACTATTTCATAAAGTAATAAGCTCTGATTAGATGCATCCGTAATATAAAAAATGACTAAAAAAACGATAAATAAGAAGAAATGAATAGCATGCTTTTTTGTAATCTTAAAATTTGAATAACAAGCTGATAATACATAGAGATAGAACAAAGGTAATTGCAGTAGGCTAGAGGCAACTTTTAAATTTTGAATAGCAGGATATTGTAGAGTTTTGTTTGTAAATAAACCTATTAAATCAAATGTAATAACCAGTAAGTAAATACCAAAAATTGTATTTGGCACTTTATTTTTTGTTTTAACAGTAAAAAGAAAAACAGAAAGAAGTATCATCATAAATACAATAATCTTTCCAATACTTTCAATAAGTTCTATTTTACTTTCCAATAGCCTTGTGTTTTTATGAGTAATCTCTCTGTACGCTACAAAAAGCAATATTTATATTTATTGTACAATCGTAGCCAAAGGTGGCTAATATAATAAAAAAGGTAATTAAACAGGTGTTTAAGAAGTAGAGGGTTAGAAAGGAGGAGAGTAGTAGTTTTATATTTATTGTACGTTGACTTTTTATTTAATCGCAACAGCAGTTTTTATCGCTTTTAGCTTTTTCAAAGCATTCTCTTCCTTCTTTAAAGGCAAAGTAAGAAAGTCCAAGTGTTCCAATACTGTCTATGTAAGGAATATTAAACAATTCATAAACTCCGCTACTCACAAGTAAAATTATAGACATATAAACACAGACCATTGTACAATTTGCATCGGCTAAAATTGGTACGGAATTAAGTTGATTACCAACCTTTCTTTTCCAAATTACCAATATCCACATTATTAGGATAGAAATTATAGAAATAACAACACCCCAAAAAGTTGTAAGTGGTTTATGTCCTGTCCAGATATTATAAATACTAGTTACTACAAGTCCAAAAACCAATATATAAAAAGCAATTCCGGTTATTTTTAAAGCTGTTCGCTCAAAATTATCACGTTTACTATTAGGATTTTTTTGAATTCTTACTATCATATGGGCAATTCCAAGTCCTGAAATAACCTCTATAAAACTATCTGATCCAAAACCAAAAAGAGCAAGACTTTCATCTTCAAACCCTAAGTAAGTTGAGATAATTCCTTCTGCAATGTTATAGATTATTGTAAATATTGCAAGTCCAAATGCTATTTTATATAGTTTTTTGTTATCTGCCATAAAAATCTATTTTATTTTGTTTTTTCAAGCTTTTGTACAACTTAACCCTAAACAATATAACGAAAAGATAATTAAATATAGTTTATAAGTGTTTTTAATAGAGGTTAATATAATTTTACTACAAAAAAAGACTGCTTTTAAGGGCAGTCTTTTGTGTTATATATAATGTGTGTTTTTAATCTTCTTCTTGTCTACGTTCACAAGCTAATAAGGTGTTTTTTAATAGCATTGCAATTGTCATAGGTCCTACACCGCCTGGTACAGGCGTAATGTGAGATGCTTTTTCTTTTACCTCATTAAAAGCTACGTCACCAACTAGTCTGAATCCATTCTTCTTAGAAGCATCAGCAACACGTGTAATTCCAACATCAATAATTACCACATCTTCTTTAACCATATCACCTTTTAAAAACTCAGGAATACCAATAGCAGCTACAATAATATCTGCTTTTTGAGTAATTTCTTTTAAGTTTTTAGTTCTACTATGTGTTAAGGTAACGGTAGCGTTTCCTACTTTTCTTTTTTGAGATAATAAAATACTCATCGGACTTCCTACAATATGACTACGTCCAATTACTACTACATCTTTACCAGAAGTTTCAATATTATAACGATCTAATAATTCTAAAATTCCGAAAGGAGTAGCCGAGATAAAGGTTGGAAGATTTAAGGTCATTTTACCAACGTTCATTGGGTGAAAACCATCTACATCTTTATCAGGATTAATTGCCATTAAAACTTTTTGCTCGTCAATATGATCGGGTAGAGGAAGTTGTACGATAAAACCATCAATATCTTTATCGATATTTAAAATAGCAATTTCGTTTAATAATTCTTCTTCAGTAGTTTCTTCAGGAAGACGAATTAAAGTAGATTCAAATCCAACATGCTCACAAGCTTTAACTTTTGCATTTACATAAGTTAAACTAGCACCATCGCTACCAACAATAACAGCTGCTAGGTGAGGAGTTTTCTTGTCATTTGCTTTTAATTCTGCTACTTCTAAAGCAATTTCTTCTTTAATGTCTGCTGATGTTTTTTTACCGTCTAGTAAAATCATTTTTAGTGTGTTGTTGTGTTATTTAGTGTGTTGTTGTTAGTCTAAAAAAGAAAAAAGAGAAGCCGACAAAACTTCTCTTCTAAATATTATCTCATGCCTTTCATCATTTGCATCATTTTTCTTCCGCCACCACCTTGCATCATCTTCATCATCTTGCTCATTTGGTCGAATTGTTTCATCAGCTGATTTACTTCTTGAACCGAAGTACCCGATCCTTTCGCAATCCTTTTTTTACGACTCGCATTAATCATAGAAGGTGTACTTCTTTCAGCAGGAGTCATAGAGTGTATAATAGCCTCAATTCCTTTAAATGCGTCATCATCAATATCAACATCTTTTAAGGCTTTACCCGCACCAGGAATCATTCCAACTAAATCTTTCATGCTACCCATCTTTTTGATTTGATTGATTTGATTTAAGAAATCATCAAAACCAAACTGATTTTTAGCAATCTTCTTTTGTAGTTTTCTAGCTTCTTCTTCGTCGTATTGTTCTTGGGCACGTTCTACTAACGAAACAACGTCTCCCATTCCTAAAATACGATCAGCCATACGACTTGGGTGGAATACATCAATCGCATCCATTTTTTCACCCGTACCGATAAATTTGATTGGTTTATCTACTACCGATTTAATCGATAAAGCAGCTCCACCACGTGTATCACCATCTAATTTGGTTAATACAACTCCGTCAAAATTTAATACGTCGTTAAAAGCTTTGGCTGTATTTACCGCATCTTGACCTGTCATAGAGTCAACTACGAATAAAGTTTCTTGTGGGCTTACCGCTTTGTGGATGTTAGAAATTTCCGTCATCATTTCTTCATCAACAGCTAAACGACCTGCGGTATCAATAATCACCACATTTTTACTGTTAGCTTTTGCATGCTTAATAGCATTTAAAGAAATTTCAACAGGATTTTGATTTCCTTCTTCTGCATATACCTCTACACCAATTTGTTCACCAACTACACGTAGCTGATTAATTGCCGCAGGACGATATACATCACACCCAACTAATAAAACCTGTTTTGATTTTTTAGTTTTAAGGTAGTTAGCTAATTTACCAGAAAAGGTTGTTTTACCTGAACCTTGTAAACCAGACATTAAAATAACTGTTGGCGAACCACCTAAGTTAATACCTACTGTATCACCACCCATTAATTCGGTTAACTCGTCTTTAACAAGTTTAACCATTAATTGTCCAGGGTTTAATGTAGTTAATACATCTTGACCTAAGGCTTTCTTTTGTACAGTTTTGGTAAACTCTTTTGCTATTTTAAAGTTAACATCGGCATCTAATAAAGCTCTACGAACTTCTTTTAGCGTTTCTGCAACGTTAACTTCGGTAATTTTTCCGTGTCCTTTTAGCGTATGTAACGCCTTATCTAACTTTTCGCTTAAATTATTAAACATGTATCGGCTTCATTTTTTAGAGGCACAAATTTAGTTATTAGTTGTTAGTTTTTAGCAATTTGTTGATAGAAATTTTTGGTAAAACCTTACTATTTATGATTGACTTTAATTATAAGTAGAGAATTAAAGAGTAAAACGTTTTTTTAAACTATAAATCATCCGTAAAATGTTTACGTGTTTTTCTTCAGATGCCAATAATTAAGAACAGTCTCTATTTCTTAATTCTAAAGAGTAAAAGTAAAGCGGTTTTGTATCTAAAATCTTATTTCTTTGGAATAAATTCTAAAGCAACCCCATTAATACAATGACGTTTACCGGTGGTTTCTTTTGGTCCATCATCAAAAGAGTGACCTAAATGTCCACCACAATTAGCACATTTTAATTCTGTTCGTGCATATCCAAGTTTATAGTCGGTGTCTATCTCTACATTTCCTAAAATAGCTCTATCAAAAGATGGCCAACCACTACCTGAGTCGTATTTATTTTCAGATTTATAAAGCGGAGTTTTACAAGCAGCGCACACATACATTCCTTTTTTATGATTAAAGTTTAAAGGGCTAGAATTAGGACGCTCAGTACCTGATTCTCTTAGCACAAAATACTGTTGTGGTGTGAGTAACTTTTTCCATTCACTATTCGGTTTATTGATTTTATATTTTTTATGTTTCTGAGCGTTTGCAGAATATGATAAGAATAAAGTTAGCACGAATAGAAATATTATTTTTTTCATGATGGTTGTATAATAAAATCGACAATTTTAGAAGCTACTTTTGCATCACGAAGAATTTTGGTGTGCCCTAATCCTTCAGTAATTAAAAGTGTTCCGTTCTGTAAGTTTTGACGAATTTCTATAGCACAACTTACATCCACATCGCTATCAAAAGAATCATGAACGACTAAAGTAGGAATATCTACATTTTTAGCTTTCACACTCGATGAGTGTAAATCGATATTACGTTGCCATTTTTTATCAAAAAAATGTTTCATTTTGTGGGCTATAACTGGTTTTACTTGCAAATTCTTTGTAAAGTTTAAAATAACATCTGATATTTTATCTGCTGCTCCCACGGTAACCAATTTGTTTACAGTAAAACCTTCTGAAAATGCATTATACAAGCATACACCACCAAAGGAATGACCAATAGCTGCTTCAAAAGGTCCATATTGCTTGTCAATTTCAGCAATGGTTTCTAGAAAATCTGGCATTTCCGTTGTTTTTCCTGTAGATTTTCCATGTGCAGGACCGTCAAAAGAAATAACCATGTAGCCTTTTTCTAGTAACTTATCAGCAATCATATATAATTGTGTGCTTCTTCCAGCCCAACCATGTACCCACAATACTTTTTTAGCTGAGTATCCGTAAGATAATATTTGAATGTCTCTTGAAATAGCAGGAATATTTATAGTTTTAGTCTGAGCACTTTCTAACATTACTTTTTCTCTTTTGGGTATCGGAAAGCTAACAGGAGTTGTAAATAATTTTACTCCAAATTTTGTAGCTAAATTGTTAGAAATAGACTGTAAAACTTTAGCGGATAAAATAATTGGTTTTGGAATTTTAATACTAGGTAAAGCGTTTTTTGAATGTATAAAATTCATGAATTAGTTTTTTAGATAAAGATAGAATTTGTAGCTTTAAACTCATAATTTATTGCCAGTTTTGTGACAAATAAATTAATTTCGTGTCACAAAATATACAACCAAGAACATAGAACTTTAAACTATTAAACAATGAAAAAAATTATAGGTCTAACACTATTAGCTATTTTTTTAGCGGAATGTAGTACTGTACCAATTACAGGAAGAAAAAGATTAAACTTTGTAAATGATGCTGAAATACTACCAGCGAGTTTTGCACAGTATCAAACTTTTTTAAAGGAAAATAAATTGTCGACTAATACTAAACAAACGAATCAAATAAAACGTGTAGGGAAAAATATTTCTGAAGCGGTTGATCGTTTTTTAAGGGCTAATGGTAAGTCAGCTGAAGCTGATGCCTATAAATGGGAATTTAATTTAGTAGAAGATAAAACAGTTAATGCTTGGTGTTTACCTGGAGGTAAAGTAGTTTTTTATACAGGTATTATGCCTATTTGTGCTAATGAAGATGGAGTAGCTGCAGTAATGGGACATGAAGTAGCTCACGCATTTGCGAAACACGGACAAGAACGTATGTCTACAGGACAATTACAACAATTAGGAGGAGTAGCTTTAGCATTAAGTACTCAAAATAGTAAAAATGCTGAAATGTGGAATATGGCTTACGGATTAGGAACGCAAGTAGGAGTTATGTTGCCATTTAGTAGAGAACATGAAACCGAAGCAGATAAATTAGGTTTAGTTTTTATGATCATGGCAGGGTATAAAGGAGAAGAAGCTGCTGAAGTATGGGTACGAATGAGTGAAAGGTCTGGAGGTGGAGCACCACCAGAGTTTATGAGTACACACCCATCTAACCAAACGCGTATTCAGACATTAAGAAACTTTTTACCAGAAGCTAAAAAGTTAGCGGTAAAATACAATGTGGCTCCGACTAAGTAAGATTGATAAATTATAGTATATTGCGAACCGTTCATTAAAAAATGAGCGGTTTTTTATTATAAGAATATGTATAAAATAGGCGATAAGAAGTTAATTAATGGATGGGCATTTTACGATTGGGCCAATTCAGTATATTCATTAGTAATTAGTACAGCTGTTTTTCCGTTGTATTACAGCGGAATAACGGAAGGTAAAATTGTAAGCTTTTTGGGTATGGATTGGGAGCATCCAGATAGTTTATATAGCTATGCTTTATCGTTTTCTTTTTTAGTAGTAGCTTTTATTTCTCCAATTTTATCAGGTATTGCAGATTATACGGGAAGTAAGAAAAAGTTTATGAAGTTTTTCTGTACACTAGGATCATTATCGGTAATGAGTTTGTACTTTTTTGATGGAATAGACACTGTGTGGATTGGAATCTTATTTACTGTTTTAGCAAGTATAGGTTTTTGGGCAAGTTTGGTATTTTATAATGCTTATTTACCAGAGGTAGCTCATCCAGAACAGCAAGATAGAGCCAGTGCCAAAGGTTTTGTATATGGGTATATTGGTTCTGTTATTTTGCTACTAATAAATTTAGCTATGATTATGTTTCCTGAAACTTTAGGTATTAGTGCAGGAATGGCGTCTAGAATTTCATTTGTTATGGTAGGTTTATGGTGGTTAGGATTTGCTCAAGTTACTTTTAAACGTTTACCAGGTAATGTATACAACAAAAAACCTGAAAAAGACTATATATGGAAAGGGTACAGAGAGTTACAAATAGTAATTAAAGAGCTATTAAATTACCCAACCTTAAAACGCTTTTTAATTTCTTTCTTCTTATTGAGTATTAGTGTACAAACTATTATTTTAATGGCAGCTATTTTTGGTTCATCAGAATTAGGGTTGTCTTCTACGAGTTTAATTATTACCATTTTATTGGTGCAAATTGTTGCAATTTTAGGAGCTGTTTTATTTTCAAGGTTTTCAGAAAAATGGGGAAATATAACTGCTTTAAAAGTAACGATTGCAGTGTGGATGTTAGTTTGTTTTTGTGCTTTTTCTTTAGATAAATCTCAAGAGTATGTTGATATCTATTTTTATGGGTTAGGAGGTTTATTAGGGTTGGTACAAGGAGCTATTCAAACCTTAACACGTTCTACGTATTCAAAATTATTACCAGAAACAGAAGATCATGCCACGTATTTTAGTTTTTATGATGTTACCGAAAAAATAGCAATTGTTTTAGGAACAGCTGTATATGGAGCATTAAATGCAATTACAGGTTCTATGCAGTGGAGTGTGTTGTGTTTAGCTATTTTCTTTTTAGCTTCGTTTATTATTTTAAGCACACTTAAAAAGACAAAATATGTAGTATAAAATTGTGCAATATTAGCTACACAAATAATACTTAAAACTATTTTAAAATAAGTTTAAGGGTTTTTTGGGCTATCGCACTGCGATTAAAAAGGTGCAGGAGCAATAAAGCTTACTTGTTCTTTTGAAGTAGGGTGTACAAACGTAATTTTTTCAGCATGTAAATACAACCTATCTGCTTTCTTTCCGTATAAATCATCTCCAACAATAGCTGTGTTTAAACCTAAATGATGAGCTGCATGAACTCGTAATTGATGTGTACGTCCTGTTACAGGATAAAAGTACACTTTGGTTTTATTGTCTAAAGTTTCTATAGTTTCCCATTTAGTGAGTGCTTTTTTTCCATGTTTATAACAAACAAGCTGTTTAGGACGATCATTTAGGTCTACTCTAAGTGGTAACTCAATAATCCCTTTTTTATCTTTTAAAACACCTTCTAATAAAGCTACGTAGCGTTTCTGTACAGTTTTATTAATGAATTGTGCCTGTAAAGCTTTATAAGTGTCTTCATTTTTTGCTATTAATAGTATTCCAGAGGTTGACATATCTAAACGATGTACAACTAACGGACCTGTAGCTTTTGGATATAATTTTTGAATACGACTAAAAACAGAATCTTTAATTTCTTTACCAACAACTGACAATAATTCATGGGGTTTGTTGATTACTAATAAATCTGCATCTTCATGAATAATAGTAATTTCTTTTTCTTCTTTTAATTGCGCCACTAATGGGTTTTCTTCTACAGTTACTCCTTGTAACATGTGTGTTAAAATAGGTTTACATTTACCAGTACAAGCAGGGTAGTAGTTTAGATGTTTTCTTATAGAGGTTTGCAAAGGCTTACCCCACCAAAACTCGGCCATACAAATAGGTTTTAGTTGATGTTTGTATGCATATTGAAGTAATTTAGGAGCGCAACAATCACCAGCACCAGCAGGAATATTTTGTGTAGAGTCAGTAAAAATATCTAATAAGTTTTTAGTTTCTCCTCGATAATTAAGAAAAGCATACTTTTTAAATATTTCTTGTTGAGCCCAGGCTGAAATATTTGCTCGTTTCTGCTTTAACTCCTCAATTTGCTGCTGTTTTGTGTCGTATACTTTTTTTAAAGGAGCTATTTTATCGTTTAAATACACTTCATATTCACGTAAGTAAAACTCTTCGTTAATATTTAACTGGTTGTTTTGTTTTGCTAATTCTTTTCTAAGTTTTCTACGTTGTTTAATTTTAGACTGCTCTTTTGTTAAAAGGTTGTCGTGTAGTTGTTGTGTTTCTTGATATACTTTTTTTATTTCAATAAAATCAGAAGCGTTTTCTAAGCTTACTATTTTATGAGTTAATTCATTGAGCTGTTCTTCTGTTTTAATATAAAATTCATTTGCATCTAACACATCAAATATTGGCGGAACAAAATATTTATGTTGTGTACTTTCAGCTAGTTTTCCTGAAAAAGCGGCTACATATCCTAAATTTCCATCTTGTTGCTCTATAACTAATACTCCAAACATTTTTCCAAGCGCTTTTACATCCTCAGGTTTTTTGATTCCGAAGTTGTGAGAAAAATCGGTTTGGTTTACTAAATACTCTTGTAATTCTTTAGTAGCTATTTGAGCTAAGGTGTGAGGTGAATAATTATAAGGATAATCGAATTTTTTAGGTAATTCAATAGTTGAAATATCCGAAGAAAAAGAAATAATTTTACTCATCTTAAAAAAGAAAAAGTGTTGCTCTCACAACACTTTAAACAATTAATCTCTATAAATCTTGTCGTATAAGTCTTTATACATTTCTTTGATAATATTTCGTTTCATTTTCATGGTAGGGGTAAGCTGTCCTCCGTCAATAGACCATTCTTCTTCGGTTAATTCAAACTTTTTAATAGTTTCCCATTTACCAAACTTAGTATTTGCATAGTCAACTTCTTCTTGAATACGTTCTATTACTTTAGGGTTGTTTACCAAGTCTTTGTTATCTCCTACGGTAACGTTATGTCTTTGTGCCCATTCACGCACAAACTCAAAGTTTGGTTGAATAAAAGCAGCAGCCATTTTTTCGCCTTCACCAATAACCATTACTTGCTCAATAAAACGAGATTGTTTTAATTGACCTTCTAACAATGGTGGAATAATATACTTACCACCTGAGGTTTTAAACATTTCTTTAGTACGTCCAGTTATTTTTAAGAAACCATCTTCACTTAATTCACCTTTATCACCTGTATGGAAATATCCGTTTTGTAATGCTTCAGCGGTTTTCTCTAGATCTTTGTAATACCCTTGCATTACGTTTGGTCCTTTTACTAGGATTTCTCCATTATCGGCTATTTTAACCTCAACACCATCAATTAATCTACCTACAGTTCCTAATCTAAAACCTCCATCACGCATATCGTTTACAGCAATTACAGGAGAAGTTTCAGTAAGACCGTAACCTTCCATTACTGGCATTCCAGCAGCAGTAAATACTCTAGTTAAACGTGGTTGCAATGCAGCAGAACCAGAAACCATTATTTTTAACTCTCCACCTAAGGCAGCTTGCCATTTAGAGAAAATAAGTTTTTTAGCAATGCTTAGTTTCTTTTCATACCACCATCCGTTAGCTCCATAAGGTTCATATTGTAAACCTAATTCTATAGCCCAAAAGAACAATTTCTTTTTAATTCCAGTTAAGTCAGCTCCCTTGGCATAAATCTTATCGTAGATTTTTTCATACAACCTTGGAACAGCAGTCATAACATTTGGTTTGATTTCTTGAGCATTTTCACTCAATTTATCAATAGCCTCTGCAAAGTAGATAGAAATACCACAGTATTGATATAAATACAAAATCATACGTTCAAATATGTGGCAAACAGGTAAGAAACTTAAAGCTCTACCTTGGCCATATTCTAAAGGAACACGTTTTTCACTACTTAGTACATTTGAAACTACATTTTTATGACTTAGCATAACTCCTTTAGGACGACCTGTTGTTCCTGAAGTATAAATTAAAGTTGCTAAATCATCTGTCTTAATAGCATCTTTACGTTCTTCAACTTCATTTTGATTGCTATTATCTTCACCTAAGGCTAAAACTTCTTGCCAGCTTTTTTCTCCTTTAATATCGTCAAAAGTAAAAACTTCTTTCAGCTTAGTATTCGCTTTTATTTGATTTAGCTTTTCTAAAATTGTATCATCAGAAACAAAACAATAAGTAGCTTCAGAGTGGTTTAGAATATATTCGTAGTCTTCTTTAGAAATGGTAGGATAAATAGGGACATTTTGTGCTCCTGTTTGTAATACACCTATATCACAAATATTCCATTCAGTTCTATTATTAGTTGAAATTACAGCGATTTTATCATTAGGTTGTACTCCTAGTCGCAATAAACCTCTACTTATAGCGTTAGCTTTATTAATATACTCTTCTGTAGATATTGATTGCCATTTACCGTTATATTTTGTGGTAAAAGCGTTATCTAAATTGTAATTTTCTTGTTGATAATAAGGGAAATCAAAAAGACGCGTAATTTCAATCGACATATGTTCAAATTTTTGGGCTCTGCAAAGTATGAAAAATACCCCGATTGCACAAGTTGTAGGTTACTGGTTGATTTATTGAGGATTATATATTTTTAGGTAGAGATTATTGTATTTTTCTAAGATAATTTTTCGTCTCATTTTTAATGTTGGAGTCAAATGCCCCGAATTTGTCGTCCATTCATCAGGAGTAATTTCAAAACGTTTTATTTGCTCCCATTTACCAAACTTCTCATTACAAAAATCAATTTCTTTTTGAATTCGTTTGATTAGTTTTTTATCTGTAGTTATATCTGTAATAGTATGGTTATGTCTTTTAGCCCATTCTTGAACAAATTCTGAAGCTATTTGGATTAATGCTGCAGGCATTTTTTCTCCTTCACCAATAACCATTACTTGTTCTATAAAACGTGATTTTTTTAATTCACCTTCTAGTATAGCAGGAGCAATATATTTACCTCCAGAAGTTTTGAAGATTTCTTTTTTTCTATCCGTAATCTTTAAAAAACCTTCATTATCTAGTTCTCCGATATCTCCCGTATGAAAATAGTCGTTTTCAATAGATTCGTCAGTTTTTTCTAAATCTTTATAATAACCCATCATTACGTTAGGGCCTTTAACTAAGATCTCTCCATCATCAGCTATTTTTACACTTACGTTTTCAATAACTTTCCCAACTGTTCCTATTTTAAAGCCATTATTTCGCATATCGGTTACAGAGATAGCAGGAGAAGTTTCAGTAAGTCCGTAGCCTTCAAAAACAGGAATTCCTGCAGCTGTAAATACTCTAACAAGTCTAGCTTGTGTAGGAGCGCTTCCCGCTAACATAAATTCTAATTGTCCGCCTAAAGCTTCTTTCCATTTTGAGAAAATAAGTTTACGGGCTATAGAGAGCTTAAACTCATACCACCAACCATTTTCTTTGTATGGTTTATACTGTTCTCCTAGTTGCAATGCCCAGAAGAATAGGCGTTTTTTTATACCTTTTAAATTACTTCCTTTATCAACTATCTTATCAAAAACTTTTTCTAATAATCTAGGAACAACTGCCATAAAATGAGGTTGAATTTCACGTAAATTATCCCCAACTTTATCAATACTTTCAGCAAAATGAATTTCAAAGCCCATATATTGACAATAATAAGATGCTGCACGCTCAAAAATGTGACAAATAGGTAAGTAGCTAATAACTCTTTTTTTATTTCCTTGTAAATCGAGTCTTTTCCCTACAGCAAAAACGTTACTAACAATGTTATTGTGTGAAAGCATAACTCCTTTTGGAGTTCCAGTAGTACCTGAGGTATAGATAATAGTAGCTAAATCGTATGGTTCTACAGCTTTTTTTAATTCATTCACTGTTGTTTGATGGGTTTCATCTTTGCCAAGGTTTAGGAAAGAGTTCCATCCATAGTCTGTCTCTAGATCTTCAAAAGTAAACACCTTTTTAAGTTGTGTTTGTTCTTGAACTTTTATTACTTTTTGATAAAGTTCATCATCAGAAACAAAACAATAAACACTATCAGAATGATTTAAGATATAGGCATAATCTTTTTCTGAAAAAGTAGGATATAAAGGTACATTTACAGCTCCTATTTGCATAACTCCTATATCTAAAATATGCCACTTTGGTTGATTTACAGAAGTAATCATAGCTATTTTATCTCCAGGTCTAACACCAAGGTTTAGTAAAGCTTTACTTATGATATTGGCGTCTTCAATGTATTTTTGAGTAGATATACTTTTCCATTCATTGTTTACTTTTGAAACTAAGCAGTGTTGTTGAGGATAGTTTTCTAGTTGGTGATAGGGGAAATCAAAAAGACGTGTAACTTTTGAAGATATATGCATTTAAATGGTTTTGGTTGATGCATAAATCTATGAAAATAAAAGAGATAATTAAAAAAATAAATTGAGGTTAGTTGTAAAGTTTACTAACACTGTTTTTATAGGTTTGACCAATAGGAACCTTATGCTCATGAATTATAATACGATTTCCTTCTATAAACTTAATTTTATCAATAGCAACGATAAACGATTTATGTACTCTTAGAAAATTGTTCTCATTTAACATAGTTTCGTAATGAGAAATCTTTTCATGGCTTATAATCATTTCATCTGTTAAAAATAGTTTAGTATAATTTCCATAAGCTTCTATAAATAACAAATCACTTAAATCAATTTGATGGTGTTTTTTATCTCCTTTAATAAAAAATCTGGTATTGACTTGACTTGGTTGTATGCTTTCTTTTTGGACTGTTTTTGTAGATACAGTATCTGATACTTTATTTACAGCTTTTACCAAACGATCAAAACTAAAAGGTTTTAAAAGATAGTCTACAACATTTAGCTCAAACCCTTCAAGAGCATATTCTTTGTAGGCGGTAGTAATAATGGTTTTTGGAGGATTAGACAGCGTCTTTAAAAAATCCAATCCTTTTAATTTAGGCATGTTGATATCTAAAAACATAAAATCAACTGTATGTTTATTTAAAAACTGCATAGCTTCCATAGCATTATAGCAACTTTTTTCTAATTGAACATGAGGTAGCATGCTACAAAATTCCGTTATGATTTCATGTGCTAAAGGCTCATCATCAATAATTATATATTTAAGCATGCTTCGGTATTTTTAAAAGTGTTTTGTAAATGTTGTTTGTAATATCAATATTTAGTTCATGTTGTTGCTTGTACAACAAAGATAATCTTCGTTTTAAATTTTGCAGTCCAATTCCTTTAGAGTTAGTTATTTCATTAGGATCAAAATTGTTTTCTATTTCAAAGTAAATAAAATCATCATTATCATATAAATTGACATGAATAAAAGCATTTTCTGCTAGTGTTTCTATACCGTGTTTAAAAGCATTTTCAAGTAAAATAATGTATAGTAGTGGCGGAATATTTAGATTAGTACCTATGTTATGGTTAAAGGTAATTTCAACAGACTTTCTGTAACGGATTTTATGTAGTTCAATGTAATTATTTAAGTATGCTATCTCTTCTGAAATTTTTACAGTTTCTTTTTCCCCGTCATAAATTGTGTAGCGCATCATATCAGATAGTTTTAAGATAACTTCTGGTGCTTGGGGTGAGCTTTTAACTGTTAAGGCATACAGGTTATTTAGAGTATTGAAGAAAAAATGCGGGTTTATTTGTGTTTTTAAGAGTGATAATTCTGTTTTAGACTTTTCTTTTTTTAGCTCCTGTATCCATTTCCATTGTTCAAAAACCCAAAGAAAAAAGAAGATAGGAATGGGTATGAAGAAAATATAGAACGGAGTTTCTTGCTTTACTTTTAAATAAGCTTCTAAGTCACCAGAAAATAATCGTAGGTATAAAAAATATAAGAGTAGAGGTGTGTATAGTAGTGCTATGAATTTCCAGTATTTTTTTATGAAGTTGGGCACTAAAAAATAAGCTAGCCCACACCAAAATATCATTAATAGAATGAAGGTGATAGGATTATCTGGAAGCTTCATAAATGAATCAATAAGCACAGTAATAAAAAGTAGTACAAAAAGAACAGCAATACCAAATACAGCTTTCTTTTTCCTTTTTAAGTATTGATAATTATGTATGGGTAAAGCAATAACAAGTGCCCAAAAAACAGTAATTACAATAACCTCAACAGGTTGATCATTCGGTATATTTAGAAAATTCAGATAATCTAATAAGATGAATAATGGAACAATAATTAAGAATCCAATAAGAAAAGCTTTGTATTTCTTTAAAAAATCTATCATACCTCAAAATTACTCATGTAAAACTGTTCTCACAATTATATTGATAAACACTGTTGTTTTTTAGATGAATGAATAGTTTTTTTAGTCAAACATAAGTTAGCTATTAAAAGAATATGGTGTGTGCTGAAAAGAATATAGTACATCATTTTTAATTTATAAGAAAGGTAAGATGCTAGAGATTTGTTGCAAACAAAACGAATCTTATATGAATACATTAACTATAACAAACCTTACTAAAACATACCCTAACGGAGTTAAAGCACTAAATGGAATAAACTTAAAAATTTCGAACGGAATGTTTGGCTTATTAGGCGCTAACGGAGCAGGTAAATCTTCTTTAATGCGTACCATCGCTTCTTTACAAGAACCCTCATCTGGAGAAATTGTATTTAATGATTACAATATTATTAATAAACCAGAGGAGATAAGAAAACACCTAGGGTATCTGCCTCAGGAGTTTGGAGTGTATCCTAAAATATCAGCAGAAAAATTGTTAGATCATTTAGCTATTCTGAAAGGTATTACTAATAACTCAACACGAAAAGAGCAAGTAACTTCTTTATTACAACAAGTAAACCTTTACCAACACAGAAAAAAAGCAGTACATACGTTTTCTGGAGGAATGCGCCAACGTTTTGGGGTAGCTCAAGCCTTATTAGCCAACCCCAAACTAATTATTGTAGATGAACCAACAGCTGGGTTAGATCCTGAAGAAAGCAATCGCTTTTTAAATCTTCTGAGTGAAATAGGAGAGAACGTAATTGTTATTTTATCTACTCACATAGTAGAGGATGTTAGAAATTTATGTACACAAATGGCAATTTTATCGGAAGGTCAAATCATTTCTCAAGGTAATCCAAAAGAATTAGTAGCAAGTATTGAACATAATATTTGGACAAAAATTATAACTAAAAATGACCTTGAGCACTATAAAACAATGTACGAGGTTATTTCAACCAAACTAGTGTCAGGAGAAACACAAATAAGAGTTTTTTCTGAGACTTCACTATCTAACGGGTTTGAAAGAATCACTCCGAATTTAGAAGACTACTACTTTGCTACATTGTTTCACCATAAAAAAGCCTAACCTATGTTTAAGAAATTATTGCAATTTGAAATATATTATCAGTTAAAACAACGAGCTTTTCCCATATTTGCAGTCTTGTTTCTAGGCTTAGGATATTTTACAGGAAGCCAAGGACATGCTCCTACAGGAGTTAATTTTAACGCTGTTTATCAAGTTTATTTTCATACAGGTCTTTTTACTTTAGGTAGTGTTTTTATAACCATGCTTTTCGCGGTAACAGCTATTATAAGAGATAAGCAGCATAACATGGAAAGCTTAATTTACAGTTCATCCATAAAAAAGAATAATTATTTTTGGAGCCGTTTTTTAGGCACTTTTATTTTTAGTGTAGTTGCTTTTACCCCTTTTGTTATTGGCTATATTTTCGGGAATCATTTTTCTAATTTAGACGCTGAAAGACTAGGGAATTTTAATGTATTAAACTACTTACAGCCTTGGTTGTATTTAGTGTTACCTAATATTTTTATCTGTACCTCTTTAATATTTTCAGTCAGTACACTTACTAAAAACAGTATAGCCACTTATGCAAGTGCAGTATTTATTTACATGTTGTATTTTGTAAGTTCTATTTTCTTAAACTCACCATTATTAGCACAATCTGTTCCAGCATCACCAGAAATGATGTCGGTAGCCGCAATAGCAGATTCTTTTGGTATGGCTGCTTTTTTTGAACAGACTCAATATTGGACAGCATATCAAAAAAACATACAGTTGCTTTCTTTTTCAGGGTTGTTTTTATTGAATAGAATACTTTGGATAGCGCTTTCTATAGGAGTGCTGTTACTAACGTATAAAGCCTTTTCTTTTAGAATGACTACAAAAAAAGTTAAGAAAGAAAAGACAACAAGGAAAGAGAAAAAACAGCTTATATCATACAAGCCTATAAATGGAACATACGGAGTAGCTACACAAATAAAATCACTGTTATCGCTAATACGGTTAGAACTAAAGAGCGTATTTAAGAGCTTACCTTTTTTAGTAATACTAGGTATGTGGTTAATTATTGTTTTTTCAGAATTGTATGCAACTGTTCTTGAAGGAGGTGAATACGGAGTGAGTATTTATCCGGTTATAAATCAATTAATCGAACTCATAACAAGTCCGCTAACTCTTTTTGGATTGATACTACTAATCTTTTACGGTTCAGAGATTGTATGGAGAGAGCACAGTGTCAATTTTAATCTGATTATGGGCGCTACTCCTGTAAAAAACTGGGTGCTTTTTACTGCTAAGTTTACCAGTCTATCATTACTACCAATCTTACTAATAGCATCAGGAGTGCTTATGTGTATAGCTTTTCAAGTAAGTTTAGGCTTTACTGATATTGATATCAGTATGTACACATCTTTGTTTTATTATTATGGTTTACAATTGGTTATTTATGCTATGCTAGCCATATTTATAAATAGTATTACTAAGAGTAAATATATAGGAATGGGAGCTTTCGGTCTGTTTGTTATAATAAGTATGAAAGCTAACCTTTTAGGATTAGAACACCCTTTAACAAGTATAGGGTTTATGCCTAGAGTAACTTTTAATGGTATGAATGCCTATGCCTATAATGCTAAGTTGTTTAATCATTTAGGTTTGTATTGGTTAAGTATAGGGGTACTATTAATCTTATTGGCTTTTAAGATATGGAACAGAGGAATGGTAAAAGACTTTTCTTATAAAGTAGAGCAACTGAAACAAGGATGCAACTTAGGCGAAAAGGTATTGTTTTTAACTTTCCTTTCCGTAGCTATTGGTATGGCAAGCTTGGTCTTTTACAATACAAACTTTGTTGGTGATTATCAAACTGAAAATGATTATTTAAATTTTAGTGAAAATTATGAACGTATGTATAAGCAATATCAAGTATTAGAAAAGCCTTATCCAACCTCACAAAAAACGGAAGTAGCTATTTTTCCAAAGGAAAGAAAATATACTGTAAAAGCAAATTACATTTTAAAAAACACGAGTAATGAAGTAATATCCAAACTACTAATAACAGAACGAATTCCTGTAAAGCATATTAATATAAAAAATGCTCTTTTGACTACGAAAGATACAGTACATGGAGCGTATGTATTTGAATTTAAAGAAAAACTCAAACCCAATGATTCAGTAGTATATACTTTTGCTATTGAAAAAGAACTAAAAGGGTATGAGGAAGATAAAAGTATTGTTTATGACGGAACGTATATAACATACAGAAATTTTGAACCTATTATTGGGTATGCTTCTGGATATGAAATAGTAGACAGAATTGAGCGTAAAAAAAGAGGATTACCTGAGAGAATAGAAGAAGATAATTCAGATGCTCATATAGCTCTTGAAGATATTAAAATTGAAAAAGTACAATTTGAAACTATTGTGTCCACAAGTAAAGACCAAATAGCTATAAGCTCTGGAGATTTGATTAAGACTTGGTCAAAAAATAATAGAAATTATTACCATTATAAATCTCAAGGGAAAATATTGCCCATGGTAGCCTATTTTTCGGGGAAATATCAAGTTAAAAAAGCAAAGTATGAAGGTATTTCTATTGAGCAATATTATCATTCAAATCATAATTTTAATATTGATGAAATAGAAGAGAGTACCAAAGAAACCTTAGCGTATTGTCAAGAAAATTTTGGTACATATAACTTTAATCATGTTCGTATAGCAGAAGTGCCTTCTCATTGGTCATTCGGAGGGTATGCGCATCCAGGAGTTATTAGTATGGTGGAAGACCGTTTGTATTTATCAGATGTTCGTGAAGAAAACACATTTAATTTAGTTTCAAAAAGAACAATTCATGAAGTAGCGCATCAATGGTGGGGACATACATTAACAGCTAAACCTGTTGCAGGAGGGGCTTTATTTGTAGAAGGATTGGCAAAGTATACTGAAGCTGTAGTAATGGAAAAAATGTATGGAAAACGTGCTCTATATGAACTGGCAGAAGCAGCAAGAAGACGTTATTTCTTCGGAAGAGCTTTCGGCGGAACTCAAGAACCTCCAATTTATAAAGTACAGGATGAAGGCTATATATCATATGGAAAAGCATACACAGTATTCATGGCATTGAGAGACTTAATAGGGGAACAGCAAGTAAATAGAGTATTAAAAACTATCACAGATCGATATCGATTTGAAAATTCTCCCAAAGCACATACTATTGAGCTATTAGATGAATTATATAAAATAGTTTCAGAAGAAAATCATCATTTGATAGATGATTGGTTTAAAAAGGTAATAACCTATGATTTGGCTGTAGAAAAAAGTATGTACAAACAGCTACCCAATGGTACCTATGAGGTTACTGCAACTATAAAAGCAAAACGAATTGAAACATTAGAAAATGGAGAAACTAAAGAAATAGGGATTAATGAACCAATTAAAATAGGAGCTTTTACAATCCATCCATCACTTGTAAAAGATGATAATACTATGCTGTACTATAAATCCAGTCGAATAAACAAAGAACTCACTGAAGTTAGGTTTATAATAAATAAAAAACCTAGTTATATTGCTATAGATCCTTACGGAACAAGAAATGATGAAAATTTAAGAGACAATATATTTAGTTTTTAATAACAAAAACCGCCTTAATTAAGGCGGTTTTTGTTATTAAGTGATGCTTTTATGCATTTAAAAAGTCTTTTAACTCTTGATAAGAGCTAATTTGTATAGCTTTCTTTTGTTTATCTATAACGGATACTATTTGTGATGGAGTTTCAACGGTTACCTCTAAAACATCTTCAACAACATCTAAAAACTTAACAGGATGGGCTGTTTCTAAGAAAATCCCGAATTCATTTTGTAACCCATATTCTTTCAACCCTAAATAACCAACAGCTCCATGTGGGTCGGCAATATAGGTTGAGGTTTGATAGATGTTTTTCATGGCTTCACGAGTTTCATCATCAGAAAAAGAAAAAGACGAAAAAGCGGTTTTTAAAGCTTCTAAATTATTGTTGAATAATTCTTGGATTCTAATAAAGTTACTAGGGTTTCCAACATCCATGGCATTCGATATAGTTGCTTTAGAAGGTTTTGGTTGATAATCTCCACTTTGTAAGTAATTAGGAACGGTATCGTTTACATTGGTAGCAGCCACAAAATGTTTAATAGGCAATCCTAATTTTTGTGCCATAATACCAGCACAAATGTTTCCAAAGTTTCCACTAGGCACCGAAAAGACAAATTCTTTATGTTGTTTATAAACTTGTTTATAGGCAAAGAAAAAATAAAACATTTGTGGTAACCAACGTGCAACATTTATGGAATTTGCTGAGGTTAACGTACGATTAATTTCCGCATCTAAAAAAGCAGTTTTTACCATGTCTTGACAATCGTCAAAAACACCATCTACTTCTAAAGCTTTAATATTTTGTCCTAAAGTTGTGAGTTGCTTTTCTTGAATATCACTTACTTTTCCACTAGGGTAGAGTATAACCACATCTACACCTTTAACTCCTAAAAATCCATTAGCAACAGCACCTCCTGTATCTCCTGAAGTTGCCACCAAAACTGTAACCTGTTGATTTTTATCACGGTTAAAATAACCTAAACAGCGCGCCATAAAACGAGCACCTACATCTTTAAAAGCCATGGTTGGTCCGTGAAATAATTCTAGTGTACCAATATTATCTTCAATGGGTACTACAGGAAACTCAAAATTGATTGTTTCTTTAATGATTTTTTGTAATACGTCTTTAGGAATTTCATCACCTACAAATTTTTGAATGGCTTCATAAGCAATTTCTTCATTAGAATACTCACCAATATTATCAATAAATTCTTTTGATAGTGGCGTAATATTCTCGGGGAAGTAAAGCCCTCTATCAGGAGCTAATCCGTTTACTACAGCTTCTTCAAAGCTAACTTTAGGTGATGTATGATTGAGACTATAATAGTTCATAATTTCGTATTTAGTGTTGTTCTAAAATTTTGATTCCTTTTGTATTAATTTTTGAAAGAATCATGTTAAAATCAATTTGTTTGTCTTGGTATGTGTTTTGAATTGCTTTGTAAACATTCTCAGCAGTTGCATCTCCTTTACATAAAGCAAAAATAGTTGGACCTGAACCTGAAATTCCTGCTCCTAAAGCACCTGCTTTTAAAGCCTCTTTTTTCACTAAATCAAAATGAGGAATTAGTGTTTTTCTAGCTGGCTCAACGATAATATCAATTAGGGAATCTGCGATTAATTGATAATCATTGGTGTGTAATCCACTAATTAATCCGCCTACATTCGCCCATTGGGTAACCGCATCTTTTAGCGGAATCTCTGTTGGTAGCACATCTCGAGCATCTTTTGTTTTTACTTCAACTTGTGGATGAATAGCTACCACTCTTAAATCAGCAGGAACAGGGATTTTTACAATACTCAAAGGCTCATAACTGCGTACCAACGTGAATCCACCATAAATAGCAGCAGAAACATTGTCAGCAATAGGGGTTCCGCAAGTAGCTTCTTCACCTAGCATAGCAAATTGTGTCAATTCAAGAGGGGAGTAGATGCCTCCTAACAGCTGATTTACACCAAAGGCAGCCCCTGCAGCACTGGCTGCACTACTTCCTAAACCACTTCCAGGAGTATATCCTTTGTGAATGGTAATATCGATACCAAAATCAGCAGGGTGTTTTTCTAGCATAGCTAAAGCAACTACTCCCGCAGCATTTATTTGTGTGTCTAAAGGTAAATCTGCTCCTGTTATTTGAGTGATTTTTATACCTTCTACATCCGTTTTTGTAAAAGTCATAGTATCTCCAACAGTTTCGAGAGCTAAACCTAAAGCGTCGAATCCGCAAGAAACATTAGCGACAGTTGCAGGTGAAAATATTTTTATATAATTCATTTTTTTGCGATTAAAAACAAGTCGGTATCACCACCTTCTTGATATAGTTTGGTGTAATTTTCTAAAATTTTTAATTCTTGTTCTTCTAGAGCTTCAATCAAATATGATGGTTCATGATAATGTATAAACATGGAGTTTTTTCCATCTGAACTAGTAGTTATACGAGAATCTTTTTCGTAATCACCAATCATGGTACTGATGTATAAAAGTCCATTAGAATTCAACAAAATTGAAGCTTCTTCAATAAGTTTTAAAACGTTGTCTTTGGTAAGATACGGAAAACAAAATCCGAAGATAATAACATCAAAACCTTGCTGTAAACTGTTAATTTCTCTACAATCCATCACTTTAAAGGAAGCTTTCGGATTGTTTTGTTTTGCCAAATTCACCATATTTTCTGCTGCATCAATTCCTAACACAGAAAGTGTAGGGGTTTGATTTAAAAGATAGTGAGTAATCTTTCCAAAGCCACAAGCTACATCCAACACATTTTTATGAATTGGTTTCATATGCTTCAGAAGTAAGTCATAACTGTGATTATATACTGTATCATTAGCAAACTTATCTTGATACTCTTGAGCTACGGTATTGTAAATCTGTATGATATTTTGATAACGCTTTTCCATACATTATTGATTTCCAATTCGTATTACATCAGCAAAAATCCCTGAAGCAGTTACTTCTGCACCAGCACCAGCTCCTTTTATTTGTAGTGGATTAACAGGATATCTATCCGTAAAAAATAATACGATATTGTCGCTACCTTCTAAATTATGAAAAGGATGGTCAAAAGGAATGTGTTGCAAGCCAACACTCGCTTTTCCATCATTAAATTCAGCAACATATTTTAAACGACAGTTTTTGTTGGAAGCTTCTTTATATATTTGTTGAAAATGGCTCTCAAATTCAATTAATGAAGTATAAAAATCTTCATTATTCGTAGTTTTTATACTCTTTTCAGGTAAAAAAGCATTGTTTTCGATGTCTGAAAGTTCTAATTCATAACCACTTTCACGTGCAAGAATTAATATTTTTCGAGCCACATCTACACCACTTAAATCAATTTTCGGATCTGGTTCAGTATATCCTTGTTCCTGTGCTTGTTGTACAACATCGTGAAAAGAAATATTCTCATTAAAGTTGTTGAACACAAAGTTTAACGATCCTGATAGCACTGCTTGTATTTTATGTACTCGGTCACCAGAAGCAATTAAGTTTTTAAGCGTGTCAATAATTGGTAAACCAGCACCTACATTGGTTTCAAATAAAAATGGAGTATTGTACTTATGAGATATATGCTTTAGTTTTTTGTAATTGTTCAGTTCAGAAGCACAAGCAATTTTATTACAAGTAACCACCCCTATATTATTGGCTAAATAACGCTCATATACTTCAGAAACTTGTTGATTAGCAGTATTGTCAATAAAAACTGAATTACGAAGGTTTAATGCTTTTATTCTTTGGAAAAAAAGGTCTAAAGAACTTGCTTCTCCGTTTTGCAATTGTTCTTTCCATGATTTTAAACTGATGCCACTTTCATCAAAAACCATTTTTTTAGAATTGGAAACTCCCACAACACGTACATTCAATTTCAACTGTTCTTTTAAGTATTTTTTTTGTTGATGTATTTGTGCTAAAAAGCGTTCACCAACATTTCCTACACCTGTAACAAATAGGTTCAGCTGTTTTACTTTTTCCTCAAAAAACTGTTCGTGTAAGGTATTCAACGCTTTTTTGGCATCTGAACTGTTGATAACTGCAGAAATGTTCTTCTCTGAAGCACCTTGGGCTATGGCACGAATATTTACGTTGTTTTTGCCTAAGGAACTAAACATTTGTCCGCTTAAACCTTGATGGTTTCTCATTTTATCACCTATCAAAGCAATAATGGCTAATCCTTGTTCTACAATAATTGGATCTATTTTATGACGCTCTATTTCTACAGCAAAAGCTTCATTAATTTTTAAAGCTGCTTTTTCAGCATCTTCATCATAAATTCCCACACAAATAGAGTGCTCTGAAGAAGCTTGTGTAATAAGTACCACATTGATATTGTGTAGCGATAAAGTTTCAAACAATCGCTTAGAAATGCCAGAAACACCTACCATGCCGCTTCCTTCTAGAGTTAATAAGGTAATATTCTCAATATGAGAAATACCTTTTACAGGCTTTCCATTTTCTGTAATTTTTGAAATGAGTGTTCCCGAATTTTCAGGGGCAAAAGTGTTTTTTATTCGAATAGGAATCTCTTTTTCCAACACAGGTTGAATCGTAGGAGGGTAGATAACTTTTGCACCAAAATGCGACAATTCCATGGCTTCTTGATACGAAATATGTGGAATAGGAAATGCTTGCTTTACTAGATGCGGGTTTGCAGTGTACATACCACTAACATCTGTCCAAATTTGTAATTCTTCAGCATTTATAGCAGCAGCATAAATAGCGGCAGAGTAATCAGAACCACCACGACCTAAGGTAGTTGACTTTCCTTCTTTCGTTTTAGCTATAAATCCAGGTAAGAGTGTTATTTGGTGTTTATTAGTTGCAAAAAACTCTTGACAATTAGCGTTAGTTAATTGAAAATCTACTTGTGCTTTATCAAAATCATTAGAAGTACTAATTAACTCTCTACTATCTTTATACACAACATCCAGTTCTTTACTAGCGATGTTTGCAATAATATAAGAAGATAGTAATTCCCCAAAACCGCTAATGGTAGCTAGTGTTTTAGGTGTAATTTCATTTAGTAAAAAACAACCTTCTAACAAGGTTTTTAGCTGTTTAAATAATGAGTTAATGTGATTTTTAACTTCTTCTTGCTGATTTTTAGGTACTAATTCATGAATTACCTCAAAGTGTACTAATTCAACTTCTTTAAAGTTTTCGAGATAATTAGCACTATTTTGAGCAGCTTGTTCTGCTGATGCAATCAATTTATTGGTAGTTTTTCCAAAGGCAGAAACCACCACAATTAGTTGGTTGTTTGCTGAAGCATTGGCAATGATTTGTACTACTTTTTCTATGTTTTGAGGGTTGGCTACTGACGAACCACCAAATTTTAAAACGTTCATTTTAAAAAGGATAATAAATTAAAAATAAGATTTTTTAAGCTATTTATCTGTTTTCAAGTCTTTTGAAAAAATAAATATATACGGAATGATGATATGTATAGAAATAACCCCTAAAGGGTTGTAGTAGTAATTGTAGTTGTTGTGCCAACAAAAGAAGCCGTAATACTTACAGCTGGAATAGAGATGATATTTCTTTTGTTGTTAAACATTAGTGTAAAATTATAAATTATTTTTAAAAAACAAGTACATATGTTCTTTTTTTACGAAAAACCTCTTTGTATAGTACACAAAATACAACTATATTGCTAAAAAAAATAAGAATAATAAAAATTACTAAAACTTGTTTTATCCCAAAATATTAAATGGATAATAGTAGTTTTTGTTCTCTTATAACACGTAGTAGGTAATTATAGAAAATGAGAGTCTTTAAATACAGAGGAGGAAATTTTGAACGAGATTTAGACTCTCTTGAAAGAAACTATTATTGGGCACCTAAATTTGATGATTTAAATGACCCTTTTGAAACTTTAATAAATACTGACCCTTTCAAAGTTCAATCTAGAACCTTTGCTAAACTATTTGGCAAAGAAAAATCGGAACAGTTTTCAGAAGTAGAAAAAGCTCTTCACAATCTATTTGATGTCAAAAAAAAAGGAATAGGAATATACTCTTTGTCTAAAACTTTTAAAGACGAATTACTTTGGGCACATTACGCAGATAGTCATAGAGGTTTTTGTATCGAATATGATTTGGAATTATTAGCAAACAGTTACAAATCTTTTGAAACCTTTTCATTTCCTGTTATCTATAATAAGAAACCGCCAGAATACGGAATACGAGATATAAATAACACTAAATCAGAACAAATCGTACAGAAATTAGCTGGCTACAAATCTAAAAGGTGGCAATACGAACAAGAACATAGAATTGTTACTGGCTTTTACGGAGAACACCCTTATGAACCAAGTTGTTTGAAGTCAATATATTTTGGTTTAAATATGAACGAAAAGGAAAAAGAATTAATGATTGATAGATTAAAAGGTAGGAATGTCCAATTTTATCAAATAATCCAAAAACATAATTCTTATGAATTTGATGCGGTTAAAATAAATGATTTAACTAAAGAAAAATATACATACCTAAAGGAAATACCTGAAGAAATAACTAAAGGCAAACCAATCAATTTCGTTATTAATAGTAAGCTCTATATTAGAGATATAAAGGGAATGGTAGAAATAGAGTTAGAGTCCAAAGTGAATAGAAAACAATTGGATTGGATTGCTCAACTACTAAAAAAGGATATATTCAGGAAAGTTGAAAGACTATTTGTTTCATATACAATAAAGGACGGTTCAAAAGGAGAAGGATATTGGGCTATGAGTACTTATGAAAAAGACAAATTAGAATCTAAAATAAACGGACTTACTCTTGAGCAAGAAAAGTCTCTTGTAAATATCTTGACTAATGATAAAAGAAAAAGCTTGGGAAAGTGGATTGATGAAACACCATATGTTAGCAGTGGAATTATTCTTGTAGAGGAAAATAAAGATTTATTTTTCGAGACTATTTATCATGATGGGAGTAAGTCTTCTACTAAAGTCACATCTACAAAACTAAATGGTGATTATAGATACGATGATTGCGAACCAAATATTCATGGTGAGTATTTTATAGTGAGCAATGATGGAAAATTAAATTTTTGTTCCAATGACGGAATATTTAGAACAATAAAACCTTTTGATAAAAATAACTACCTACAACACCGTGTATAGCTCATTGCGGCTGAATTCCTAATCGGAATTCATTGCAATTTGCTATCTTTCGGTTATGGCGGAAAATCATAGCTGATTTTCCGCAACGAGCCATACACAAACACGTTGTAGCCAATTAAATAGAAGAATAAATGGTCATATTAATAATTTTGATTCTTTCTATCCCTATCTATTTTTTATCCAAATGGATTTTAAAAAAGAGGAACTTTGGAAATGATAAAAACAGAAAATATTTAGCGATAATTCCAGCTGTAATTTTTAGTCCAATATTATATGTTGGATTAATTTATTTGTGGTTTTTTTCGGTTTCTTATTACCCAACAAAAGATTTTAACAAACAAGAGTGGGAATCGAATCCACAAGAGAGATATAAAATGTCAGAAAACATAATCGACAGTAAAATATTAATTGGAAAAACAAAAAAGGAAATAGTTAAACTACTCGGTAATGATTATTACTCTTATACTGAAAATCATATCGCATATGGACTTGGGTTTGTTCCTGGGCTATTCAATATTGACCCTGATGTTTTAGATATTTACTTTGAAAACGAAAAAGTGATTAAAGTTGGACAACATGAAACATAAAAAATAGCTAACCTAAGATGTAAAACTGTAATTGGATATATTTTCATTACAACTTATCCAACTCACTTACTATAAGATCACATCCTTTTTCTATTTCCTCGTCAGAAATAGTTAGGGGAGGAGTAATACGAATGGCTCTTCCTTCAAAAAGTAACCAGAATAAAATCAACCCTTTGTCTAAACAGTTTAAAATTACTTGTGAAGCTTCTTCAGGAGTATCCACTAATAAAGCAAGCATCAAACCCTTTCCTCTAATTTCTTTAACTTTTGGGTGATTTTTAAATTTATTACGGATTAACGTTTCTTTTCGTAAACTTTCTTCCATTAAGTTAGAGGAAGTAATCTCTTGTACCGTAGCTAAACCAGCACTTGCAATTACTGGATGTCCACCAAACGTAGTAATATGTCCTAATTTCGGGTGTTCTTTTAAGCAATCCATCACTTCAAAAGAAGCAATAAAAGCTCCGATTGGCATTCCGCCACCTAAACCTTTACCAGTGATAATAATATCTGGGGTAACGTTGTAATTTTCAAAACCCCAAAATGTTCCTGTGCGTCCAATACCTGACTGGATTTCATCTAAAATTAATAAGGCTCCAACTTCTTCACAGCGTTGTTTTACTTTTGCTAAATAATTATTTTTAGGCTCGATAAATCCAGCACCTCCTTGAATGGTTTCTAAAATGACTCCGGCAGTTTTTGAAGTGATTTTTTCTAAATCTAATTCGTTGTTATACTCAATGAATTTACTTCCTGGAATTAACGGGCGAAAAGCTCTATTTTGTTGTTCTGCACCACAAACGCTCATTGCTCCTTGGGTATTTCCATGATAAGCATTTTTAGCGGCAATAATTTCGCTTCTACCGGTAAAGCGTTTAGCTAACTTTAAAGCGCCTTCGGTAGCTTCAGTACCAGAGTTTACCAAATAAACAGACGAAAGGTTAGGAGGTAAAGTTGCTGCTAAAGCTTTACATAATTCTAACTGTGGTTTTTGAATGAACTCACCATACACCATTACGTGTGTATACTGCGCTAACTGATTTTTTATGGCTTCATTAACCTTCGGATGATTATGTCCTAAACTATTGGCAGAAACTCCAGCTACGAAGTCTAACATAGCTTTTCCGTTGCTGTCATAAATATAACTACCATTCGCATGTGAAATTTCAATAGCTAGAGGATGCGGAGTAGTTTGTCCTTGGTGTTTTAAAAAATCGTCTTTCACAGGAATTATTTTAATTCTTTAAGATTTAGTTTTTTTCGTTCTTTAGTCTCTTTTTTAGAAGATTCTTTTAAAAAGTTTTCTTTGGCTTCTTTTACAACATCTAATTCCTTTTTTTCTCTTGTAGGAGGAGTGCTAGTGGTGTCTTTTACAAAAATGTCTTCTACAGTTAAGGGTTGTTCATCACCACGCCACAAAAAACCTTTAAATTTATGTTCTTCTGAAGGGAATTCAGAAGGGGGATAGGTAGTTCCTTCCGACTTTTTAAAGTATTTAGTTTGCGCTATTTGTCCGTTTTCTAAAATAAATTCAATATCACTCGCTATTTCTTTGGTAATGGTTTCAAGCTTATGCGTTTCATCGTTATTATTAAAATATAACGATTCAGCATTACCAATAACCATCATCGTGCGTAGCTCATCATCTTCAAATTTTCCGTAAATATTTCTTCCTTTTATTTGGTTAAAATTTTCTTTGTGAATTGAATCTTGCTGAATCATAAAAGCATTTTGAAGCACTTTTAAGGAATCTAACTTATTGGTTTCTTTATTAGTTAATAATTGAATGCTATCGCCTGTAATTTGGCTGTTTTTAGACCATAAAATAGGTCTTTTAAACATTCTTGTCAATCCTGTTTCTTGGCTGGTATGAATGGAATCGCACTTTCCTTGTAAGTCAGATTTAAATATTTTTACGTTGTTAAAAATACGGGCAATTCGTTTTTCAGGTTTTCCTGTAAGTAAAATTTTATCACCAGCAACGTGCATTGAATCTTTTTCAAAAACAGAAATAGCAACGGCTCTATCAATAATGAATAAAGAATCTTTTTGTTCGTATAACTCAGCATAGTTTCCTTTAGCAACCATGTTCTGAACAGTATCTACCACCTTTATATTGTTGGTCGCAGAAGCAAATCCGTTACGTTTGTCATAGTATAAACTATCGGCAGAGACTGTACGTTCTTTTAAAAATAACTTGGCATTTTTTACGAAGTAAGAAATATCGGTATTTGTGTCGTAAAAACCTCTTTCAGAATATACTTTGGTACTGTCTTTTAAATTGGTAATGGTACTTGGCCCATATAAGTAGGCTAGTTGTGTGTTTGTATAATAATCTAAATGGTCAGATTCTAGGTGATTTTCTGGATTTACAACTGTTACTTTAGATTGCGCAGTGAATTTTTTATCTCTTAAAAGATAGGTTCCTTTTACACTTTTTAGGGTGTTTTTGGTATCTCTAATTGTCCCTCCGTTAGGATAATGTAGTACTTGGTTAACTCTGTCAAAATGAAGTGTATCAGTTTTTAACGTCATTTCTTTATCGTTAATTTCTACATTACCCCAAGATTTCGCTTTTTTCGTATTTCCGTTATAAGTAGCAAAATCACTGTATTGAATAATTGTGTCTCCTTGTTCAATTACTACTTCACCAATGGCTTTAAACAAGTTTTTATCCTTATATAGTAAGGCTCTTTGGCAATCTAACGTAGCGCCTTCGTGCGACATTTTTACCTTACCAATTAACAGTGTAGCTCCAGGATACTTGCTTTCATCAGCAGTACTTAATTCGGTAGAAAGGATTTTGATTTTTTTTGTTTGAGAAAAACTTACAACAGAGAATAATATAAAAGCTAGTAGAAATAGTTTTTTCAAAATAATACGATTTAATGCACAAAAATAATGAAAAGAACATGCCAAAAATCTTAATAAAGAAATAAAATTATCAAGATAAATAAAAGGCTGTCTTTTAGTAAATGGTTAATTTTGTAGCAAATTAAAAAAATATAAAGATATGAGCGCTCATTTTGATTTATCAAAAGAAGAGATGAAATCTTACGGATATAAAATAGTTGATATAATTGCTGAACATTGGGATACTTTAGACAAGCAAAAACCTGTTGCTAGTGCTACTAGAAAAGAAATGGATAGTATTTTTTTACAAGAAGCACCTGCAGAAGGCATGCCTGCTGAAAAAGTGTTAGACTTTGTGATGGATAATGTAATGCCTAATAGTACAGTTGTTTCGCACCCTAAAGCTTTTTCATTTGTACCAGGACCTAGCAATTTTATTAGTACTATGGCTGATAGTTTAGCTACTGGATTCAATATTTTTTCTGGTGGATGGATGGTTTCTCCTGCGGCTGCTGAGTTAGAAATTGTAACGATGAACTGGCTATTAAAAATGTACAATTTTCCTGTAGAAAAAGGAGGGGGAATTTTTACCAGTGGTGGTTCTATGGCAAATTTAACAGCTTTAGCTACAGCAAGACGTTTAAAGTGTGGAGATGATTTTTCGAAAGCTGTTATTTATTTGTCAGATCAAGCACACTCTTCAAATATTAAAGCAATTCGCGTTTTAGGATTTAAGAAAGAACAAATTCGAATTTTACCTACTGATATTGAATTCAGAATTAGTATCAACAAGTTAAAAAATGCCATAGCAAAAGACAGGTTAGAAGGATTACAACCGTTTTGTTATATCGCTTCGGCAGGAACAACCAATACGGGTACTGTAGATCCTTTAAATGATATTGCAGATATTTGTGAAGAAGAAAACCTTTGGTTTCATATTGATGGAGCTTATGGTGGAGCAGCAATTTTATCTGAAAAAGGAGCTAAAGCATTACGAGGTATTGATAGAGCAGATTCGTTAACAGTAGATCCGCATAAATGGTTTTATCAACCTTATGAAATAGGTTGTTTATTAGTGAAAGATTCTTCTTGGTTAAGCAATACGTTTAGTGAAAAACCTGAGTATTTAAGAGATATTGAAGGAAATGAATCAGAAATTAATTTTTATGATTATGGAATTCAGTTAACAAGACGTTTTAGAGCATTAAAGTTTTATATGTCTATTAAAACCTACGGATTAAATACTTTTAAAGAGGCGGTAAGTTATAATATTCAATTAGCTGATGATGTAGAAAAGATGCTGCGTAAAAGTAGAAATTGGGAAATTATTTCACCAGCTACGTTGGCAGTTATTAATTTTAGATATAATCCTATTGGGTTAAGCTTATCAGAAAAAGAATTAGATGAGTTAAATCAGAAAATATCTCAAAAGATAATGGAATCTAGAGAAGCATTATTAGTTACTACAATACTTAATAAGCAAGTAGTATTAAGAATGTGTTTAATAAATCCGAAAACTACGATGGATGATATTAAAAAAACTTTAGAGCTGTGTCATCAATTTGGAGAAGAAATTTTAAATGGCAAGAAATAAAATAAAAGGGAAGTTGATTAACTTCCCTTTTTAATTTGAGTTTTTTTCAAACTGAGCCTGTATAAACTCTTTTGATTTTCCTTTTGTTATAGAAGCTGTTTGCCATTTATCATTTAAAATCATCTTACCTACATAAGCTATTTGACCAATATGATAAGGAAAATGAGCCATTTGCCTAGTAATACTTTCAATTAGTTTAACCTGTTTATTTCTGATAAGAATAGGTTGATTGAAATTTTCTTCATTTAATGAATTTAAAGCAGAAAAAAGACAATTCCAACCCTTTTCCCATTGAGCAATTAATTCATTTTTAGATAAGTCATGAGTTTCAAATTCAGCATCTCTATCTCTCCAATCTTTTTCACCATCAGAAGTAAAAAAGTCTGTCCAACGAGATAACATGTTTTCAGATACATGTACAATAATAGCAGCAATGCTATTACTTTCTTCATTGTACTTCCAGTGTAAGTCCTTTTCTTCTAGTTGTGCAATCGTTTTATCAGCTACCTCTTTATACGATTTAAACTGTGCTGTGATATTATCTAAATATTCTTGTACCATCATAAAAAAAGGAGCTCTTTCGAACTCCTTCAGAATTTATCTGTTAATTGTCTGTTTTCTGTCTGGTCCAACTGAAACTATCTTTACAGGTACACCTGTTTCCTTTTCGATAAACGCAATGTAATCTAATAAGTTTTGAGGTAACTGATCAGCAGAAGACATTTTTGTTAAATCATCCTTCCAACCTTTAAACTCAGTGTAGTTTACAGATACATTTTCAGGTTCGATATTGTATGGAAAGTGAGAAATTTCTTCTCCTTTATAGTTGTAAGAAGTACATACTTTTAAAGTATCGAAGCCAGATAACACATCACCTTTCATCATCATTAACTGTGTTACTCCATTTACATCAACAGCGTACTTTAAAGCAACTAAATCTAACCATCCACAACGACGAGGACGACCTGTAGTAGCTCCAAATTCATGACCAACTTTAGCCATTGTAGCACCATCTTCATCAAATAGCTCAGTTGGGAAAGGTCCTGAACCTACACGAGTAGTATAAGCTTTAAAAATACCGAAAACCTCACCAATTCTGTTAGGAGCAACTCCTAAACCAGTACAAGCACCAGCAGCAGTGGTGTTAGATGAAGTTACGAATGGATAGGTTCCAAAATCAATATCTAATAATGATCCTTGAGCACCTTCAGCTAAAATAGTTTTACCTTCTTTAATAGCTTTGTTTAAAAACTCTTCAGAATCGATAAATTGTAATGTTTTTAATTTTTCAATACCTCTAGAAAACTCAGCTTCTAACTCATCTAAATCGTAATCAATTTGTACATCGAAGTATGCTAACATACTTAAATGCTTTTCAGTTAAAGCTCTATACTTATCTTTCCAGTTGTCTAATTCTAAATCTCCAACACGCATTCCGTTTCTACCAGTTTTGTCCATGTAAGTAGGACCAATTCCTTTTAGTGTAGAACCGATTTTTGCTTTTCCTTTTGAAGTTTCAGACGCAGCGTCTAATAATCGGTGTGTTGGTAAAATTAAGTGTGCTTTACGAGAAATTAATAATTTAGAAGTGTAATCAATGTTATGCTTATCTAAATTTTCTAATTCTTTTTTAAAGATAACAGGGTCAATAACCACTCCGTTACCTACTACATTTAAAGCTGTTTTATGAAAAATTCCTGAAGGAATTGTGTGCAATACGTGCTTGTTTCCGTCAAAAATTAAGGTATGACCTGCGTTAGGACCTCCTTGAAAACGAGCAATAATATCGTAGTTTTTTGTTAATACGTCTACAATTTTACCTTTTCCTTCGTCTCCCCATTGTAAACCAAGTAATAAATCTACTGCCATTTAGTGTGTTGTTAAGTGTATGTTTTTATTTGTTGTTTCTTTTTGTTCCGTAGAAATAAAGTGAATGATTGTGAATATCAATATCAAAAACATCTTCAATAGTTTTTTTGATAATTTGAATTCGAGGGTCGCAAAATTCTTTTACCTCACCAGTGTCTGTAAGAATTACATGATCGTGGTTTTTATCGAAGTAACTTTTTTCGTAACGCGCCATAGATTGTCCATCAAACTGATGTTTACGAACCAACCCACAATCTAATAACAAATCCATCGTATTGTATAGCGTAGCTCTGCTTACACGATAGTTTTTGTTTTTCATTTTAATATACAAAGATTCAATATCAAAATGCTCATCAGCATCGTAAATCTCTTGTAAAATAGCATAACGTTCTGGTGTTTTACGATGCTTGTTTTCTTCTAGAAAAGAAGTAAACACTTTTTTTACAATTTCTTGATTTTCTGCTGAATTACTCATTTATTTTAAAATTTTACTCACTAGGTGAGATATACGATTCAAATATTTGTACTTATTAAAATGTATCTTTAATAAAAATCACTTACGCTTATTTGCGATTTGAATTAAAGGGCAAATTTACGTTTATTTCTTGATAAAAAAACAACGATATTAAAATGATGTTTACAAAGTATTAACACGTTCAACTTTTTGTACACCATCAACTTTTTTCATGTTACCTATTAGCTTCTCTAATTGGTTTTTATTTTTTACACTTAACGATAGTTTTCCGTCAAAAACGCCATTATCTCCAGAGATGTTAATACTATGGATAAAAACATCCATACTGTTAGAAATTATCTTGGTAATGTTATTAACAATTCCTTTATTATCAATACCTGAAAGGTGTAAAATAGCAGTAAATTCTTGCTTGGTAGAATCAATCCATTTTGCTGGCATAATTCTGTATGCATAATTTGACTGTAAAGAAATTGCATTCGGGCAATCGTTTTTATGAACTTTAATTCCTTCATTAATGGTAACGAAACCAAAAACTTTATCACCAGGAATTGGAGAACAACATTTTGCTAATGTATAATCTAACGTTTGTTCTTCCTTACCAAAAACTAAAGCGTCGTATTTGTTTGTTACTTCTTCTTTTTCTAAAATTTCTTTGGAAGGAGTACGACGGAAAGTACTTTTGATAAAGCCCATAAAACTACTACTTCTCTGAGCAACAAACTGTTTAAGTTGAGTATTATCTATAGCACCATTACCAACACGGTAAAATAAATCGAAGCTAGTTTTTAATCCGAAATAACTGGCTAGTTCATGAATAACCTTCTCAGTAGCATTAATCTTTAAATGACGTAATTTTCGTTGTAAAATAGCTTTTCCTTCTTCAGCTATTTTCTTTTCTTCTGCTTTTAAGGCAGATTTAATTTTAGCACGAGCTCTGGCAGTTATTACAAAATCTAGCCAACGTACATTTGGTTTGTTATTAGATGCAGTAAGAACTTCAACTTGGTCACCACTTTTTAATTCATGACTTAATGGAACTAATTTTCCATTTACTTTTGCACCACGACATTTTAAACCTACATCGGTATGTACAGAAAATGCAAAATCTAATGCAGAAGCTCCTTTAGGAAGTGATTTTAAGTCTCCTTTAGGTGTGAATACATAAATTTCTTTAGCGTAGAGGTTAAGTTTAAAATCTTCAACAAAATCAACAGCATCTAAACTTTGATTCTCTAAGCTTTCTTTTAAACGGTTTAACCAACCTTCTAAACCATTTTCTTTAACGCTGCCTTGTTTGTATTTAAAATGAGCTGCGTATCCTTTTTCAGCAATCTCATCCATTCTATCTGAACGAATTTGTACTTCAACCCATTTTGCTTGTGGACCTATTACAGTAATATGTAAGGCTTCGTATCCGGTAGATTTTGGTTGAGAAATCCAATCGCGTAAACGAGCAGGGTTGGGTTTGAAAAAGTCTGTTACAATCGAGTATATTTTCCAAGCATCAAACTTTTCATCTCCGGAAGAAGGATGGTAGATGATTCTAATAGCAAACTTATCGTACACTTCATCGAAAGTTACGTTTTGTTTGCGCATTTTTCTACGAATAGAGAAAATAGACTTAAAACGACCTTTTATTTCATATTTAAAACCTTCTTTATCTAAAGCTTCTTTTAAAATACCAGTAAAGCTATCAATATACTTTTGTTGGTCTTCTTTGCTCTCTTTAATTTTAGTTAAAATGTCTTGGTAAACATCGGGTTCAGTATACTTTAAACCTAAATCTTCTAATTCAGTTTTAATATTATATAAACCTAAACGATGCGCAAGAGGAGCATAAATGTATAAGGTTTCAGATGCTATTTTTACCTGCTTATGAGGAGGCATCGAATCCATAGTTTGCATGTTGTGTAATCTATCAGCAATCTTGATAAGAATTACACGAACATCATCATGCAAAGTGAGTAACATTTTCCTGAAATTCTCTGCTTGTATAGAGTAATCTTGCTCTTGTTTTAAGTTAGATATTTTAGTTAAACCACTAACAATACGGGCAATGTTTTCTCCAAACAAACGCTCCATGTCATCAATAGTGTAAGGAGTATCTTCAACAACATCATGAAGTAAAGCTGCAGCAATAGAAGTAGCACCTAGGCCTATTTCATCAGCAACAATTTTAGCAACGGCAATAGGATGATAAATATATGGCTCTCCTGTTTTTCTACGCTGTTTAGAATGTGCTTCTACAGCAATATCAAAAGCTTTACGAATCAGTTTTTTATCGTCTTCAGATAAAGTTTGATACGTACCCTTTAATAAGTTTTTATACCTACTAGCTATCTCTTTGTTCTCTTCTTCTATCGTTACATTATAACTCATACACTAAAAGCTCTTGTTTGTTTTATTATGATCTAAAATAAAAGTAGTGCAAAGATTTATATTGAGCAAGTTTTAAGAGTAAATGTTTATAGTAAACTTATTACTTTTATAAGCCCAAAAACAAAGGAAATAGAAAAATATATTAAAGGATAAGAGATGAAAAAGTACGTTCTAAATTTTATAGTATTACTACTAACTTTTCAAATGTATAGCTTTCAGGAGGTTATTAAGGGAGAGGAGGTTGTAAAGCCGTTACAAGAAATAACAAAAGAAGAAAAACAAGAGCAACTTAGTCATCCAAAAAGTTTTATTCCACCAACATACAAACAAAAAGAAGTTTTTTCTATTAAAGAGGTTCCTAATCCGAAAAAGAATGGTGCTAACGGATTTATCTCTGACCCTAATAATTATATTAAAGCTCTTGAAGAACATGAGTTAAACTTGAAACTATGGGAGTTAGAACAAAAAACAACAGCTCAAATAGTCATAGTAATTGTTAAAAGCATAGGACAAGAAGTACCTAAAAATTTTGCTGTAAAATTATTTGAGGATTGGGGTATAGGAGATAAAGAGGTAGATAATGGTTTGTTAATTTTAACTGTGATAGATTAACGAAGAACAGAGTTTGAAGTAGGGTATGGTTTAGAGCCTATTTTAACGGATATCGTTTGCCATAGAATAGGAACTGATGAAGTTGTTCCTTATTTTAAACAAGGTGAATTTGGGAAAGGAATGTTAGCAGCTGTTTCTAGAGTTGAGGAAATAATAGATAATCCTGATGTTATTGATGAAATTTATGCTCAGAATATTAATTATTACAATGAAAATGAAACTAGCTTTTTTAAGAATCCATTTTTTATATACCTGTTTTTTTATTTGATAGTTAGCTTGTTTATAGGAGGTTGGTTTGTTATTAAAGCAAGGTCAATAGATGTGTCAAAAGAAGATTTGTATGACAAGTATCAAGATATGAGTAAACTAGGTTTAGGATGTTTACTTTTTCTATTTCCTTTGCCCTTGTATTTTATTAATAGATATGTAAAGTCTAAGCTTAAATTGTATCGTTTTTCTCCTCGTTTCAGTAAAAAGAACGGAAAACAATTTTATTTAAAAAGTGAATGGGCTGAAAACGATTTTTTAGAAAAAGCGCAAATTCTCGAAGAGAAAATTAAATCGAAAGAATATGATGTTTGGGTAACAGAAGATGAAAGCGATATTTTAATTCTCGAATATGAAGGTTCTAGTAGAAAATATACAAATTGCAAACAGTGTAGGTATAAAACCTTTGGAAGAATAAGCACAAAGATTATACATAAGGCTACTTATGATTCTAGTGGTGAAAAACGAGAAGATTATTTATGTAAGAATTGCAACTATCAAGAAAGCAAAACTATTATAATCCCAAGATTAGAAAGATCTAGTAGTTCTTCTTCTAGTTCAGGAGGATCATCATGGTCATCATCCTCATCGTCATCAAGTTTTGGAGGAGGAAGTTCAGGTGGTGGTGGAGCAGGTGTAAGCTGGTAAAACCATTTATTATTAAAATAATCTTAAAATTAGAAACATCTAGGTTTTTTCCTGTAAAAATATTTACAGAGATACTATAAATTTGTGATATAATTCAGAGGAGCTGACTTTAAAAGACAAGTCCCCCCCTGAAATATCATTTAAAGATGATATTCGAACCTCCAGCATTTAAAAAAAGCTGGAGGTTTTTTTCTTCAGGCAACCTTTTTTCAATTTTACTAGTCTATATATTTGTAAGGCAATAAAAACTATAAAAAGAAATTGAAAATTATTTCACTGCATAACAAACAAGCGAAGCTTATAAAAAAGGCAACTGAGCAGAACAGAGAAGCTCAACAGCAATTGTTTGAACAGTACTCACCCAAAATGTTAGGAGTTTGTAGACAATATGTAAAAGATTTACATCATGCAGAAGATTTGATGTTACAAGGTTTTTTTAAGGTTTTTACCAACTTACAAAAATTTAAAGGAGAAGGAAGTTTTGAAGGGTGGATTCGTAAAATTATGGTGAATACTTGTGTAAGTTATTTACAAAAAAAGAATCTTATTCAACTATCTGATGAGGAATTCGTTTTTAACGATGCTGCTACCGAAAGTTTAGAAAATACTTCGGTAGAAGATATTCAAAAACTCATAGATACACTTCCAGAAGGCTATAAGTTAGTATTTAATTTATATGCTATTGAAGGTTATAAACATTCAGAAATAGCCAAAAAGCTGCAAATTTCTGAAAGTACTTCAAAGTCGCAGTTGTTTAAAGCTCGTAAATGGTTGCAAACGAATTATTGTAAAATGAATCAAATTAAAGATGTCAACAAATAAAATAGATAAACAAATTGCTGATAAACTCAAAAATAGAGAGTTGTCACCTTCATCATCAGCTTGGGAACGTTTGAATTCTCAACTAGACGAACATCAAAATCAAAAGAAAAGAAATTGGTTTTTATATGTTGGTTATGCGGCAAGTTTAGCTTTGTTGTTGAGTGTAGGATTTTCTTTTTTTCTAAATTCTGATACTGAAAAATCAATAGAAACAATTGTTGAAACTTCTATAGATACCTTAAAAATGAATGATGTTAAAATGAAGGAGTTGATAAACGACACTGAAGAAGCTATTGTACAGGTTGAAGAAAAAAAAGAAGAAATTTTACCGAAGAAAGTCAACCAAATTCCAATTATAGATGATAAAACGGAAGTTGTTATTAGTCAATCTAAAGAAGAATTAGAGTTTAAACCAATTCAAGAAAAAAGTTTACCAAAAGAAATTGTAATAGCTTCTGTAGATAAAACTTCTTCAATAGAAGTTAAAAAGAATGATAATTCAAGAATAAAAGTAAATAGTGACGATTTATTGTTCGCTGTAACCCATAATTCAGAAGAAATTAAAGAATATTACGCAAGACATAAAGTGAAACGTGAAGATGTGTTAAAAACGATAGAGGATGAATTGAAAAGATCTGATTTTAAAATTAATCCTAATACGATTTTAGCAGAGGTAGAAAGAACAATTGATGATGAAGAGTATAACGGAGACTTCATGCAGAAACTAAAACTAAAAATATCAGACATTGCAGTAGCAATTGTTGATAGAAATAAATAAAGCGCTTACCAATTATCGATAATTAAATCACCAAAATTATTATCAGTTTAATTTAAAATTACAAAAATGAAAAGAATACTATTATTAGTGTTGTTTGTAACAACTATTGCCCATTCTCAAGAAAAAGTATTTGAAAAAGAAGTAAAAAAAATATCAAATACTATCGATAAAATCACACAACAACACAAAGACTCGTTAAAGTTGAAAATTAAAGATATTAACGCTCAATTAGAAAGTAATAAAATAACGCTTGATGAAGCTGTGAAGTTAAAAAAAGAAGCGGCTCAATATCATGCAGAACAAATTGAAAGAGAAGTTTCTGTTCAAGAACAAAACCTACAACAATTAGTACAAGATAAAATTGATGGAAAAGTATTAAGTAGTGAAGAAGATACCAATGTTGGTACTTTTAGAATTGCAGGAGCAGAGTTTAAATTAGATCTTTCTAAAGATGAAGTTGAAAAAGAAAAAAGAAGAAGAAAAAAAAGAACAACCTCACAAATAGTGTTTGCGCTAGGTGTAAATAATGTATTAACGAACAATGAGTTTAGTTCGTTAAATGATTCTGAGTACAAATTTTGGCAATCACATTTTTACGAATTAGGATTTACATTTAAAACACGTTTTACTAAAGAACCATCTAAAACGTATTTTAAATATGGGGTTTCTTTTTTGTGGAATAACTTAAGAGCAGAAAACAATCGATATCATGTAGTAAATGGAGATGAAACAAATTTGAGTATTCACCCTGATCAACTTTCAGAAAGTAGATTACGTCATGTACAAATGACATTTCCTATGCATTTGGAGTTTGATTTCTCTAAAAACAAAAAGTATTCTGATGGCGAAGTAGTAGATAGAACTCATAAAGCTTTTCGTTTAGGAGTAGGTGGTTTCTTCGGATTTAAATTAGGAACTCGTCAGTATTTAGAATATAGAAATGCCCAAGGAGTTATGATTGAAGAGGTTCAAAAAGATAACTTTAATATGAATACAATCAATTACGGATTAAGTGCTTTTGTAGCATACAAAGGTTATGGATTATATGCTAAGTATGATTTAAATCCGTTATTTAAAGATACAGATACAAGAAATATTTCATTAGGAGTTCGATTTGATATTAATTAAATAAAGAAGGGGAGGAATTTAAATTTCTCCTTTTTTATTTTTTTCCCATTCTTTACGTAAATCGGTAGAAAGTTTTCCTGTTCCGTCATGTTTCCATCCAGGAGGTTTTATAAAGTATAAAAGCCTTTTTCCAACAGAAGTTTTGCTTTTAAATACATCAGTAAACATATTATACCATTCAATAAAAGCAACTTTTATAGGATTATACGTATTGATATTTGTTACCAAACCATACACAGGTTTTTCAACTTCAGGTTCAAAAGTACCAAAGAGTTTATCCCAAATAATAAAAATTCCAGCATGATTTCTGTCTAAATATTGAGGATTGGTAGCATGATGCACTCGATGATGACTTGGTGTATTAAAAATAGCTTCAAACCATTTAGGCATTTTGTTAATAAGTTCGGTATGAATCCAGTATTGATATAGCAAACTAATACTCATTTGAGTTAAAATCATTAATGGATGAAACCCTATAATAGCCAATGGAGCCCAAAATATGAATGTATAAAAACTTCCTGACCAAGTTTGTCGTAAAGCGGTGCTTAAATTATATTTTGTTGAAGAATGATGTACCACATGGCTAGCCCAAAACAAACGACTTTCGTGTGCTATTCTGTGATTCCAATAGTATGCAAAATCTTCAGCAAATAATAAGATAATCCACGACCACCAGGCAAATGGAATGGTGAATAAACGATATTGATATAAAAACAGAAATATCCCTAAAATAATTCCTTTAGTAAGCAATCCTATAAAAACATTACCCAATCCCATAGTAATTGAAGTCGCAGCATCTTTAAATTCGTAATCTTCTAATTTTACTTTAACAGTTAAAATAACTTCAATAATTACTGTTAAAATAAAGAAAGGAATAGCATAGTGAATTAGGTTAGGGATTTCAGGAATTTGCATAGTATAAGGTCGTTTAGTTACAAACATACATAAAATCATGAAATTTTTTATAAGTTAAGAGTTTGTTTATGCAGTAAAAAGCAGTATATTTGCAAGCTTAAAAATAAATTTTAAATAATTTAATTATGAATCATTACGAAACTGTTTTCATTTTGAATCCCGTTTTATCTGAAACTCAGATAAAGGAAGCAGTAAAGAAGTTTGAGGACTACTTACTTTCTAAAGGTGCAGAAATGATTTCTAAAGAAGATTGGGGCTTAAAGAAGTTAGCTTATCCAATCGAGAAGAAAAAAAGTGGATTTTACCACTTATTTGAGTATAAAGTAGCAGGTGAAGCAATCGCTCCGTTTGAATTAGAGTTTAGACGTGACGATAGCGTTATGCGTTATTTAACTGTAAAGTTAGACAAGCATGCTGCAGCTTGGGCTGAAAAGAGAAGAGAACGTGTTAAATCTGCAAAAAAGTAAGAAATGGCATCTATAGAACAACAAGCAAAAGGAAATAAGCAAGGGGAAGTACGTTACTTAACTCCGCTTGATATTGAAACTAAGAAAGAAGCTAAATACTGTCGTTTCAAGAAAAACGGTATTAAATACATCGATTACAAAGATGCAGACTTCTTAATGTATTTAGTAAACGAGCAAGGTAAAATTTTACCAAGACGTTTAACAGGAACATCATTAAAATATCAACGTAAAGTGGCTCAAGCTATCAAAAGAGCACGTCACTTAGCTTTAATGCCATACGTTGGAGATATGTTAAAATAATAAAGAAGTAGAAACATGGAATTGATATTAAAACAAGACGTAGAAAACTTAGGTTTTAAAGACGATATCGTAACTGTTAAGAATGGTTACGGACGTAACTACCTAATACCTCAAGGATATGCAATTTTAGCTACTTCTTCAGCTAAAAAAGTATTAGCAGAAAACTTAAAGCAACGTGCTTATAAAGAAGCTAAATTAATAGAAGACGCTAACAAAGTAGCTGAAACTATTAAAGGTTATGAAATCAAGATAGCTTCTAAAGTAGGTTCAGGAGATAAATTATTTGGTTCAGTTAACAACATTGATGTTGCAGAAGCTTTAGTAAAAGCTGGTACTGAAATCGATAAGAAATTTATCAAAGTTACTGGAGGTAACGTAAAAAGATTAGGGAAATACAACGCTGCTGTACGTTTACACAGAACAGTTGTAGCTGACATCGTATTTGAAGTAGTTGCTGAATAGTAACTAAATTGTTAAATACCTGTTAATAAAGTATAAATCCGCTCAGTCGAGCGGATTTTTTTATTTCTTAAATTTGAGATGTAACATAAACAAAATCAGTACTATTATGAAAAAATTATTAGTATTCTCTTTTGTTTTTTTGAGTTTATCCATCTTTTCCCAGATAACTACATCAAAAATAAAAGGAATTGTAACAGACAGTCAAGGAGAACCATTGTTTGGTGCTAACATTGTAGTTTTGCATGAACCTACGGGTACTATATCAGGAGCTGTTGCTCAAGAAAATGGTAGGTACACCATTCCTAATTTAAGAGTAGGAGGACCTTATAAAGTAACATTTAGTTATATTGGGTTTGAATCTCAAGAGGTAACTAACGTTTACTTAACGCTGGGTAAGACCACCAATATAGATGGTATACTGGCTGAAGATGGAGAACAGTTAGAAGAGGTTGTTATATCATCAACCAGAAGTACAGTTTTTAATAATGATAGAACAGGAGCTCAAACTAGTGTGAGTGCTATTCAACTAAAAACCTTACCTACTATTTCACGTTCAGCAGCAGATTTTACTCGTTTAGAACCAACTGCTAGTGGAAATTCCTTCGGAGGGAGAAATGACCAGTTTAATAACTTCTCTTTAGACGGTTCTATTTTTAACAACCCATTTGGGTTAGATTCTCCAACACCAGGAGGACAAACAGGATCTCAACCAATATCACTAGATGCTATTGAGCAAATATCAGTATCTACTGCACCTTATGATGTAACATTATCAGGTTTTACAGGTGCTTCAGTTGATGCGGTTACTAAAAGTGGAACAAATGAATTTACTGGTACAGTATATGGTTTTTTTAGAAACCAAGATATGACAGGTGGCAAAATAAAAGGACAAGATGTTGTAAAACCTAAGTTGAGTCAAAGTCAATATGGAGCTAGTTTAGGAGGACCTATAGTAAAAGATAAATTATTCTTTTTTGCCAATTTTGAAAAAGATGATCGTGAAGATTTAGGTACTGCAGGATGGGTGCCAAACACTGGAAGTGGAGCTATTAATGAATCAAGAGTATCAGAGTCAGATTTAATGGCGGTTAAAAATGCTCTGTCTGCTTTAGGATATGATACAGGTGCTTATGAAGGGTTTACTTATGGTTCTGAATCTACCAAAGGAATTTTTAAGTTAGATTGGAATATTAATGATAAGAACAGATTAGCTTTAATTTACAATTTTTTAAGAGCATCAAAAGAAAAACCAGCGCACCCAACAGCTTTAGGTAGTAGAGGTCCAAGTTTTCAAACACTACAGTTTGAAAAATCTGGATATGAAATTAACAATAACTTAAATTCATTTCAGTTAGAATTAAACTCAAATTTATCAGAAACAACAACTAATAAATTACAAGTAGGTTATACTCATTTTGATGACTATAGAAATCCTATGTCGGCACCAGCTCCAGTAATTTCTATTCAAGATGGGAATGGTAGTAATTATATCATAGCTGGTCATGAACCATTTTCTATAAATAATAGACTAGATCAAAAAGTTTTTCAACTAACTAATAACATGAACTTTTTTCAAGGAGATCACACGTATACCGTTGGTTTTTCATTTGAAAAATTTGAGTTCAAAAACTCATTTAATTTAATAAACTATGAGTCGTTTAACTTTGGAATATTTCCATATTATGGATTATTCAGTCCGTACCCAGATGTAGCGACTTTTCTTTCTGAAGCACAACCAGGAGGTGTAGTGGAGCAATATTTAGCTGCAACACAAAACGCATACAATACATTTAATGCTAATGGAGCAGGAAATGATGGTGGTTGGAAGTTATCTGAACTAAACGTAGGTCAATTAGCTTTTTATGTACAAGATGAATGGGAAATGAATGATAAGTTTAAATTAACTTATGGAATTCGTTTTGATAAGCCTTTATATTTTAATACTTCAAGTCTAATTCAAAAATTTATAGATACTGATAATGGTGCAACAAGAGATAATTCAGTAACGTACTATAATCCTAATACAGGTAAAGAGCAAACATTACTTTCAACTAAAATGCCTACAAATCAGTGGTTAGTTTCACCTAGAGTTGGGTTTAATTGGGATGTGAAAGGAGATAACACAATGCAACTCCGAGGAGGGTCTGGAGTTTTTACAGGACGTTTGCCTTTTGTATGGATTGGAAATCAAGTAAGTGGTGCTGATGATGGCTTTTTTCAATTGGTTGATCCAGACTTCAAATTCCCACAAGTTTGGAGAACTAATTTAGGATTAGATTATAAGTTTGAAAATGGAATTATAGCAACAACAGACATTTCATATACTAAAGACATTAATGGTGCACATGTACAAAATTGGGGGCTTAGAGAACCAAGTGGAACTTTAAACACTTCTTTTGACAATAGAGGAGTATATATGTCTGGGGATAAAGGTAATAATGCATATGTGTTTACAAATTCAGACAAAGGACGTATTTGGAATGCTTCTCTAAAATTGCAAAAAACCTTTGACAATGGATTATATACAAGCATAGCTTACAACTATTTAAATGCTAAAGATGTAAATTCAATTGAAGCTGAAATTACTGGTGATGCATTTGATTTTAATCCTGTTGTGGGTAATGCAAACAACGATGTGTTGGCGTATTCTAAATACGGAGATACACATAGAATTATAGGAGTTGCTTCTAAAAAGTTTACGTATGGAGGTGATAAATTTGCTACTACTATTTCTACTTTCTTTGAATATGCTAAAGGAGGAAGGTTTAATTATACATATGCAGGAAATATAAATGGAGATTCTTCTATCCAAAATAATGATTTATTATACATTCCAACATCAAGTGAAGTACAACAAATGCAATTTGTAGTTAGTGGTCCAAATGGAGAAACAGCTCAAGAGCAAGCAGATGCTTTTGAAGCGTATATCCGTCAAGACGATTATTTAAGTGATAATAGAGGGCAATACATGGAGCGCTATGGAGCATTGGCTCCGTGGAGAGGAAGATGGGATTTAAAAATCTTACAAGATTTTAATTTCAATGTATCAGATAAAAAACAAAATACAATACAATTAAGTATTGATATATTAAATGTTGGTAACTTAATCAATTCTGATTGGGGAGTAGTTCAACAACCAAATAACTTATCTCCATTAGGTGTAAGATTCCCAGATGTAGACCCTATGAATACAGATCCAGCTAACTATATTCCTGACTATACTAAGGAACCAACTTATACATTTAATACTACTCAAAAAGAAACGTTTGGTTATGATTCAAGTCTATTATCTCGTTGGCAAATGCAGTTAGGTTTACGATATATTTTCTAAATAAAAACTTATAAATAACTTAATTTAACCATGAAACAGCTTTTAAAGTTAAAGGCTGTTTTGTGATTTTAGGGGGTTATTTTTATAGAAAAGGGGATTTTCCTATGATAATTATAAAATATTTCAATGATATTTGTAGTGTAAATAAAGATAGGGGACTTTAATTACAACGTTTTAAAATATAGTCTTTGAGGGGTTGATTATATTTTAAAAAAGCTCTGATCCAAAAAAGGTCAGAGCTTTTAATTTTTATTATAACGTAATGTTTTCTTGATTTCTAAGAATATCTTCAATAGTTTCCCTCTTTCTTATTAAGTAATCTTTTCCTTTATAAATCATTACTTCAGCAGGTTTGTATCTAGAATTGTAGTTAGATGCCATAGAAAAGCAATAAGCTCCGGCATTATGAAAACATAGAATATCTCCTTCTGAAATTTCATTAATCCTTCGGTTTGAACCAAAAGTATCAGTTTCACAAATATAACCTACCACACTATAAAAACGTTCTCTTCCTTTTGGATTAGAAATGTTTTCTATTTGATGGTATGAGTTATAAAACATTGGACGAATTAAATGATTTAAACCACTGTCAATGCCAGCAAATACAGTAGAAGTAGTCTGTTTAATAACATTTACTTTCGCTAAAAAATAACCAGCTTCACTTACCAGAAACTTTCCAGGTTCAAACATTAAGGTAACATCCTTACCATAATCTTTACAAAATTGATTAAACCTTGTAGATAATTTTTCTCCTAACTCTTCTATATTAGTAGAAATATCATCTTTTTTGTAAGGAACTTTAAAACCACTACCAAAATCTACGAAGTCTATATCTTCGAATTGCTTAGCTACGTCAAATAAAATCTCAGAAGCACGTAAAAAAGTATCAATATCTAAAATATCAGAACCAGTATGCATATGTATTCCATTAATATGCATTCCTGTATTTTCAACAACTCTTTTTATATGAGGTACTTGATGAATTGAAATACCAAATTTAGAATCAATATGTCCAACAGATATTTTACTATTTCCACCAGCCATAACATGGGGGTTGATACGAATACACACAGGTATTGTTGGATGTTTTTGTCCGAATAATTCTAAAATAGATAAATTATCAATGTTAATTTGAACACCTAACTTAGCTACATCTTCTATTTCTTGAAGAGAAACCCCGTTAGGAGTATAAATAATTTCATGAGGTTCAAATCCAGCTAATAAACCTAATTTAACTTCTTGAATAGAAACTGTATCTAATCCACTATTAAGCTTATTAAATACCTTTAATATATTAATGTTAGATAACGCTTTTACTGCATAATTAATTTTTACATTCTTCACTTTAGAAAATGCAGAAGTAATTTTCTTGTATTGAGAAATGATTTTTTCAGTGTCGTAAACATACAAAGGAGACTGATACTTATCTGTCAACTTTAAAAGGTCTCGTCTATTCATTTAATAATTATTTGCCGCAAAAATAGATAGGAGGTATTAGGCAAAAAATTAAATAAAAGAAATATACAAATTTGTGTTTTTTTGTGAAATAAGGGGTTTTTAAGATAGGTAAAAGGGAATTTTCCTGTTTCTAAACTTTTTAAAAAGGTACATATTTGCGGTGAAATAAAATTAAGGGGATTTATTTCAAACAAAATGATATTTTTTAAAGGGGTAAAAATATCATAAAAAAACTCTAGCTGCAGCTAGAGTTTTTGATTTTATAAATACGGTATGTAAAATTAATTAAATTTTACAGCTACTTTTTGAGCAATTCCAACAATTACTTCACTTGCTTTTACAATACTTTCAGCAGGAACATATTCATAACGTCCATGGAAATTATGTCCGCCAGCAAAAATATTAGGACAAGGTAATCCTTTGTATGATAATTGAGAACCATCTGTACCCCCACGAATAGGTTTAATTAACGGAGTAATTCCCATATCTTTCATTACCTCTTCAGCAATATCAACAATATGCATTACAGGAGTAACCTTTTCTTTCATGTTAAAATATTGATCTTTAATTTCAACAGAAACTAATTTTTGTCCACGTTTAGCATTCAACACTTCAGCTAAATCTAACATAGCTTGCTTACGATTGTTGAATTGATTCATGTCGTGATCTCTTATAATATAGTGTAAAGTTGTTTTTTCAACTTCACCTTGCATGTGATGTAAGTGGAAGAAACCTTCGTAACCTGTAGTTTTTTCTGGTACTTCGTCTTCAGGTAAAGCATTTATAAACTCACTAGCAATAAGCATAGAGTTAATCATTTTATCTTTCGCATATCCTGGGTGTACAATTTTACCTTGAATAGTAACTGTAGCACCAGCTGCATTAAAGTTTTCATACTCTAACTCACCAATTTGACTTCCGTCCATTGTATAAGCCCATTCTGCACCAAATTTTTCTACATCAAACATGTGAGCTCCTTTACCAACTTCTTCATCAGGAGTAAAGCAAATACGGATTTTACCATGCTTAATTTCTGGGTTTTGAATTAAGTATTCCATTGCAGAAACAATCTCAGTAACACCAGCTTTATCATCAGCACCTAATAAGGTAGTACCGTCGGTAGTAATGATAGTTTGACCTTTATACTGTAATAAATCTTCAAAATAATCAGGAGATAAAACGATGTTCTCTTCTTTGTTTAATAAGATGTCTTTTCCGTCGTAATTCTCATGAATTTGAGGCTTTACATTAGCTCCAGTAAAGTCTGGACTAGTATCAATATGAGCAACAAAACCAATAGTTGGTACTTCATAATCTAAATTACTAGGTAACGTTGCCATTAAATAACAATTCTCATCTAGTTCAACATCTTCCATTCCTATTTCCTTTAATTCTTTTTCAAGAACTTTGGCTAAATCCCATTGTTTTTCAGTACTAGGAAAAGCAGGGTTGTTAGGATCACTTTCAGTATCAATAGTTACATACTTTATAAATCGGTTGATTATATGTTGTTTGTTCATCGTAGTATTTTTAAAGCATCAAAAATAGCTATTTCAAATGTATTTAGAGAAGCGAAATAAGATGAATTTATGTTAATATTCATTTTTAAAATAAGCAATTAATAAATCGACAACGTAGCTATACGATTGTATTCCTTTTGATTGATTGTTTGCTTTTAAATAAGAATTGTATCCTTTCTTTAAATAAGGTTCTATTGGGTTTTTAAATTGCTGCCAATGTACATAACTAGCTTTGTAATCTTTATAAACCCCTTTATTTACTGTTTTAGCCAGTTCTTTCCCTAATTCTTCATCTCTTTTATATACTTGACGAATACAGTAGTTATAAGCCATACGGTAACCAGAGTATTTAAAGTAGAGATCATCGTTAGCTATCGACGCTAAAAACCCTACGAAATTAGCATCATTTTCTGCAGCCCAACCAATTTGATGAGCTATTTCATGACAGGTTGTAGCTGGATAGCTTGTTTTAGGAATCATATCATTTACCTGAGCTTCACCTGTTAAGGGATTAAGGTACCCTGAAGTTCCATTGTATGATTGAAATAAACTAACCAAAGAATTTTTTATTGATGAACTTTGATAGTTTAGTTGTGGATAAGTAGTAGATAGTAATCTGAAACCATTAGGAGCTAACTCATATATTTCTTTTTGAGAATAAGGAACTATTACTTTAACAGAATCGTTATTGGTAATTTGTAAGTGAATAGCGTTTAATTCTTTTATTATATGTTCTGTTGTAGAAACTAATTCTTCGGTAGTGTAGTTAGATTGTTGTAGCCCTAAGTTTTTTGCTAAAGGCTCTCTAAAATAATTTAATCCCCAAAAGGCATAAAAACAAAAATATATTATTGATAAAGTAATGATAAAATTTAGTAATTTAGAAAGCGAATTTTTAAATCGGTTTTTTATAAAACTGTATAAAGCCTTAATAAAAAAAACAATTAAAAATAAACCTAATGCGTCACCAAAAGAAAAAGGAATCCATCCCAAAATAGCACGAAAAAAAACAGAAAGGTAAGGGTAAATACCATTACTATAATATTGTTCAATCCACAGCGGTTTTTGACTTAAAAATTGTACCAAAACAATTTGAATTGGAAGTGTCAACACTATATAAAGATGTTTTTTTTGAAGCTTCATAAGCCCAAAAATAAGAAAGTTGATACGTTATCAACAAGTTAATAACAGTTTTGTTTACAAAACTTGTGTAAAAAGAAATTTAAAGAACTCACCTACAAATATCATCTTAAAAATATACATTTGCTGTCATGGAAAGAACCCAATCTCTCAAAGGAACAAAAATTGATAAAGCTAGAATAATTAGCTTAGAAAAAGGAAAATTACCACCACAAGCCTTAGAACTAGAAGAAGCTGTTTTAGGAGCTATGATGATTGATAAAAAGGGAATTGATGAAGTAATTGATATCTTACATCCTGAGGCTTTCTATGATAAAAGACACCAAGAAATTTACGATGCAATCTACGCATTATTTCAAAATTCAGAACCAATCGATTTACTTTCAGTTTCTAATCAATTAAAAAAGAACGGAAAGTTAGATATAGCAGGAGGAGATTTTTACCTAATTGGACTAACACAAAAAGTAGCCTCTTCTGCACACATTGAGTTTCACTCGAGAATTATTCTTGAAAAATATATTCAACGAAGATTAATAAGTATTTCTTCAGAAATTATTGAAAATGCTTATGATGAAACCATGGATGTTTTTGATTTGTTAGATGATGCTGAAGGAAAACTATTCGAGGTTACACAAGGAAATTTAAAAAAGGGAGCAGAGAGAGCCGATTCGTTAGTGCAACAATCCATTAATAAAATCCAAGAAATTTCTACCAAAGAAGGAATGAGTGGTTTGGCTACAGGTTTTACCAAACTAGACGCACTTACTTCTGGTTGGCAGCCTACCGATTTAATTATTATTGCAGCACGTCCAGGTATGGGTAAAACGGCATTTGTAATTTCGATGGCGAAAAATATGGCGATTGATTTTGGGCATCCTGTAGCATTATTTTCATTAGAGATGTCATCAGTACAGTTAATTACACGTATGATTTCTTCGGAAACAGGATTAACTTCTGAAAAGCTACGTAAAGGAAATCTTGAGCCACACGAATGGGAGCAACTAAACGTGAAGGTTAAAAACCTTGCAGAAGCACCTATTTTTATTGATGATACTCCAGCTTTATCTATTTTCGATTTACGTGCAAAAGCACGTCGTTTGGTGTCACAGCACGGAGTTAAAATCTTAATTATTGATTACTTACAGTTAATGACAGCAGGAGGAGCAGGAGGTAACCGTGAACAAGAAATTTCGACGATTTCGCGTAACTTAAAAGCATTAGGTAAAGAATTAAATGTACCAGTAATTGCACTTTCTCAGTTATCTCGTGCGGTTGAAACCCGTGGAGGAAGTAAACGTCCGTTATTATCCGATCTTCGTGAATCGGGAGCGATTGAGCAGGATGCTGATATTGTATCGTTTATTTATCGTCCTGAATACTATGGAATGACAGAATGGGATGATGATGATCACTCACCATGTGAAGGACAAGGAGAGTTTATTGTAGCAAAACACCGTAACGGTGGATTGGATAACATTCGTTTGAAATTTACAGGACACTTAGCAAAATTTTCAGATTTAGAAGAAGGATTTAGTAGTGAATTCCAGTCGAGTATGAACTCAGGATTTAATGATGAAGTAGCCTCAAATAACTTTGCTTCGCCAGAAGATGCTTTCGGACCAAGCGATGACGATGTTCCGTTTTAATCTTTAAATAAACCTTAAAATATACCTGAATACACAATTGCTTAAAAGTAATTGTGTATTTTAGTTTTTAATATGAAGCAAATTATATACATACTTGTCTTTTTTCTATTCTCAAATACCATTTGGGCATCGTTTATTTATTTGCCAATGAGTAACGAAAACCAGAAAAATCATTTAAAAGCGTATGGAATTGTGTATTATGCTCTTCAAAATGAGTTAAAGGCAAAATGGTTGTTAAATTATGATGGCGGGGCTTTTTTAATAGAAAATAACGAATCGATAGAAAAAGAATGCAAAATACGAGGTGTATCTTATCAAATCATTTCAGATGCTAAGTCAGCGTTGATTTTAGAAGAAATTTCATCACCATCTAAAAATCAAGAAGCGGTAACTTTAGAAAAAGCCCCAAAAATAGCTGTTTATTCTCCTAAAGATAAAATGCCTTGGGATGATGCAGTGACTATGGTGTTAACCTATGCTGAAATTCCGTTTGATGTAGTATATGATGAAGAAGTATTGAATGATAAATTGTTATTGTACGAATGGCTACACTTACATCATGAAGACTTTACAGGACAATATGGACGATTTTATGGTGCTTTTAGAACCGCACCTTGGTATATTCAACAAAAAAAAGATGCAGAAGCTCTAGCAAAGAAACTAGGCTTTGGCAAAGTGTCAGAAGAAAAAGGTGCTGTAGCTAAAAAAATACGTGATTACGTAGTTGGTGGTGGATTCATGTTTGCAATGTGTTCAGCAACCGATAGCTTTGACATTGCTTTAGCAGCAGATGGAGTAGATATTTGTGAAGCCATGTTTGATGGTGATGCTTCCGAGCCTAATTATCAATCTAAAATAGATTTTAATAAAACTTTTGCTTTTAAAAATTTTGAGCTGATTCGTAATCCAACCACTTATGAATTTTCTACAATCGATATGACTCGAAAAAGGAGAATTAATAAAGAGGTAGATTATTTTACGTTGAAGGAATTTTCTGCTAAATGGGATCAAGTTCCAACGATGTTAACACAAAATCACACAATGCTAGTAAAAGGTTTTATGGGACAAACCACTTCATTTGATCCGAATACTATAAAATCGACTATTGTTGTTTTGGGAGAAAACAAAACCAACAAAGAAGGTAGATACATTCATGGAACTAAAGGAAAAGGAATGTTTACTTTTTACGGAGGTCACGATCCTGAAGATTATCAGCATAGAGTAGGAGATCCTAAAACAGAATTAGATTTACATCCAACTTCACCAGGATACCGTTTAATTTTAAACAATGTACTGTTTCCTGCTGCAAAGAAGAAAAAGCAAAAAACGTAATAAAAGTAATTGCTCATTTTTACATAATCAGTTACATTTGTGGGCATAAAACAAAACAATAATGCCAACAACACAACAATTACAAGATTTTACACAACAAGTTCGTAGAGATATTGTACGAATGGTACATGCTGTAAATTCAGGTCACCCAGGAGGTTCTTTAGGATGTGCTGAATTTTTCACTTGTTTGTATCAAGAAATTATGGATTATTCTACTGATTTTACCATGGACGGTAAAAATGAAGATTTATTTTTCTTGTCAAACGGACATATTTCACCAGTATATTATAGTGTACTAGCTCATAGCGGATTTTTCCCTGTAGCTGAGTTGGCAACTTTTAGAAAGTTAGATTCTCGTTTACAAGGTCACCCAACTACGCATGAAGACTTACCAGGTATTCGTATTGCATCAGGATCGTTAGGACAAGGAATGAGTGTAGCTATCGGTGCTGCTGAAGCAAAAAAGTTAAACGGAGACAATAAAATTGTATATTCATTACATGGTGATGGAGAGTTACAAGAAGGTCAAATTTGGGAAGCTGCTATGTATGCTTCGGCTAAAAAAGTTGATAATTTAATTTCTACAGTTGATTTAAACGAGAAACAAATTGACGGTTCTACTGATGAAGTATTACCTATGGGAAGTTTAAAAGCTAAGTTTGAAGCTTTTGGATGGGATGTAGTAGAGATTAAAGAAGGAAATAATGTTGAAGCTATTTTACACGGAATGGCTGATGCAAAATCTCGCACAGGAAAAGGAAAGCCAGTTTGTGTTTTATTGCATACGGAAATGGGTAATGGTGTAGACTATATGATGCACACTCACGCGTGGCACGGTAAAGCACCAAATGATGAACAATTAGAATTAGCTTTAGCGCAAAACCCAGAAACGTTAGGAGATTATTAAATTACAGATAATTTATAGATTATAAACGCCATTACGAACCCCGTAATGGCGTTTTATTTTATGAAATTCTTTACAAATAAACGTAAGTAATACCGTAAATTTACGTCATTAACTATATTCTAAATCTAAAAATAATCAAACAGTAAACATGAAAATAGGAATTGTATGTTATCCAACCTTTGGTGGGAGTGGAGTTGTAGCAACTGAATTAGGAATGGCATTAGCAGATAAGGGACACGAAGTACATTTTATAACTTACAATCAACCTGTTCGATTAGATTTTTTTTCACACCGTTTACACTTTCATGAAGTTGTTTTAGAAGAATATCCACTATTTCAATACCAACCTTATGAATTGGCTTTATCAAGTAAAATGGTAGAAGTAGTAGCAAAGTATGAGTTAGAAGTTTTGCATGTGCATTATGCTATTCCACATGCCTATGCGGCTTATATGGCAAAAAAAATGCTAGAAGATAAAGGTATTGATGTAAAGGTAGTAACGACATTACACGGAACAGATATTACTTTGGTAGGAAGTCATCCAACGTATAAAACTGCGGTAGAGTTTAGTATCAATAAATCTGACGAAGTTACGGCAGTTTCTAACAGTTTAAAAGAAGATACGTTACGCTTATTTAATATTGAAAAAGATATTAAAGTAGTTTATAATTTTATAGATGGTGAAAAGTATGATAAAGCGCATGAAGGTGAATGTAAAAGAGAAGCATTGGCTAAACCACATGAACGAATTTTAACACATATCAGTAATTTTCGTCCTGTAAAACGTACTGATGATGTAATTCGAATTTTTAATAAGGTTCAAAAAGAAATTCCTTCTAAATTATTAATGGTTGGTGATGGTCCTGAACGTTTAAAAGCAGAAAATTTAGCTAAAGAGTTAGAAATTGAAGATAAGGTTCTTTTTATGGGAAACAGTACAGAAGTAGCTAAGATTTTGTGTTATACAGATGTATTTTTATTACCTTCGGAAACAGAAAGTTTTGGGTTAGCAGCTTTAGAAGCTATGGCAGCAAGCACTCCAGTAGTTTCAACTGATACAGGAGGTTTACCAGAAGTAAATATTAATGGTGTAACTGGGTTTTTAAGCGAGTTAGGTGATGTAGATGATATGGCTAATAATGCCATTTTTCTTTTAAAAGATGAAGTTGTTTTGAATAAATTTAAAGAAAATGCCAAAGAACATATTAAATTATTTTCATTAGATAATATTCTGCCAGCCTATGAAAGGCTTTATAAAAAGTGTTATGTAAGTTAAAAAATGAAAAAAAAAGATGATTAAAGAAAAATACCAATGCGCTCTTGAAAAATTAAAACATTTAGATCCGAATGTGCCTGTAAACCTAGTGCTTAGTGGAGGTGCAGAAAAGGGAGTGGCTCATATTGCTTTATTAGAAAAGCTAGAAGAACTGAATATTAAAATTAACGCAATTTCGGCTTGTAGTTCAGGTTCATTAGTTGGTTCTATGTATGCTTCTGGTATGAGACCACAAGAAATTTTAAAATTCTTTAAAACAACCGAAATATTTCAGTTTTCATGGATTACAATTGCGAAACCTGGAATTTTCAACTCTTCTAACTATGCTAGACTCATTGAAGATAAAATTAAACCTACATTTGAAGAATTAAACATTCCTTTAACGGTATCAACAACGAATTTAAATAAAGGAACTACACAGTATTTTTATGAAGGAGATTTGTTAAAACCTGTATTAGCATCATGTGCTATTCCTGGTTTATTTAATCCTATTAGGATAGAAGATATGCTATATTCGGATGGAGGAATTATAGATAATTTTCCAACAACACCTTTTAAAGATTCCGAATATCCAATAATTGGAAGTTATGTTGTGTATCCTTCTGAAAAAACAAATGAAGAATTAAATACAACTCTAAAAGTTTTAGCGCATACCTCTAAACTTTTGATGTTATCTTCTGAAGAACACAAATTTTTCAATACTTATGCTACAGTTTGTTTTCCATTAGGTGAATTTAGTGGTTTTAGCCCTAAAGAAGTAGATGCTATTTACGATACAGCTAAAAAGTATATAGAAGAAAAACTAAAATAAGACAAACAAAAAGAGCAACTTTAAGTTGCTCTTTTTTATGCGTTATAAAATGCTAAACTCTTTTTAATTAATTCTTCGGAAGCTTTGCAGTTTATTTTGAAGTCTTCGTAATCTTTTAGAAGTACAAAATTAATTTCACCAGCTACATTCTTTTTGTCGTGTTTCATTAACTCAAGAATAGCTTTAAAATCGTTTTTTTCAATAGCTATTTTACCATAAATCTTAATAATAGCTTCTTTTATTTCTGATACTTTTTCCTCTGGAAAACCTAAAATTTCAGATGATAAATAAGCTTCACATACCATTCCGATAGCAATGGCCTCTCCATGAGTTAGAGCTTCTTTTTTAGGATTCTCTAAAAAATACGATTCTACACCGTGTCCAATGGTATGTCCCCAATTCAATACTTTTCTTATATCTTGTTCTTTTGGATCTTCTAAAACAACTTCATTCTTTATTTCAATTGAACGGTGGATTAAATCCACAATATTTACCTGATCGTTGTCCTTAATTTCATTAAACAATCGAATGTCATGTGTCATTCCATATTTAATAATTTCAGCAGTACCAGAACGAATTTCACGAGTAGAAACTGTATGTAAGTATTCAGCATCAATCACAATCATTTCAGGGTTTGCAAAAACACCAATTTGGTTTTTTAATACTCCCAAATCAACTCCAGTTTTCCCTCCGACAGAAGCATCTACCATACTTAATAATGTAGTAGGAATATTAACAAAATCAATTCCACGCTTAAACGTTGAAGCAACAAAACCACCTAAATCGGTGATAACACCACCTCCTAAAGTAATAAGTAAGCTTTTCCTATCAGCACCTAATTCTGTCATAACATTCCAAACCCCCATGCAAGTTTCAATGTTTTTGTGAATTTCGCCAGCATCAATTTGAATGACTTCAATAGGTTTGTCCGTAGCAAATAATTGCATAAATCGAGGATAACAGTGTTCTAAGGTATTATCGTCAACTAGAATAAATATTGATGAGTAATTTTTTTTAGAAATTAAAGAGGTTAATTCGTTATAAGCTTTTTCATCAAAATGAATAGGGTATGTCGCTGCGTTAATTGTAGTCATTGTTATTAAAAATATACAGCGAAATTAAATAGAAAAAATTAAAATATATCACTCTACTCATTTATATTTGTCTTTAAATATAAGACATTAATATTACCTCGATAATGAGACTTTTTGACAACACAGAAACTGCTTTTAAATTAAAATCTGATTCAGAGCTAGAGCGTGCCTATTTTTTATTTAAAATGATTCAAAGCCAACCAATGGTACGTATTGGTACTGCGGTAACTAACTTTGCTTTGAAAGCTCATTTACCAGTTGAGGGTTTAATCCGCTCAACAGTTTTCGACCATTTTTGTGGAGGAGTTACAGAAGATGATTGTTTACCTAACATCGAAAAGATGTATGAAAAAGGAAACGTTCATAGTATTTTAGATTATTCTGTTGAAGGAAAAGAAGACGAAGCTCAGTTTGATGATGCTTTAAAAATGACCTTAAAAACAATCAATTTTGCTGAAGAAAAAGCAGCAATACCGTATGCTGTTTTTAAACCTACAGGTTTTGGTCGTTTTGCTTTATATCAAAAATTGACAGAAGGAAAAGAGTTGACTTCTGAAGAAAAAATAGAGTGGAATAGAGTAGTAGAACGTTTTCATACGGTATGTAAGGCAGCAGTAGCTAAAGATGTACCTTTATTGATAGATGCAGAGGAAAGTTGGATGCAAGGTGCTGCGGATGATTTGATTGAAGAATTGATGGAAATTTACAACAAAGAAAAAGCTATCGTTTTTAATACGTTACAAATGTACCGTCACGATCGTATGGATTATTTGAGAGACTTACATCAAAGAGCTCATCAAAAAGGATATCATATTGGTATGAAAGTAGTTCGTGGTGCATATATGGAGAAAGAGCGTGAGAGAGCTAATGAGAAAGGATACGAATCTCCAATTTGTGTAGATAAGCAAGCTACAGATGATAATTATAACGAAGCTGTTCGTTATATGATGGATCATAAAAATATGGCAATTTTTGCTGGGACTCATAACGAAGAAAGTTCATACTTGTTAATGGAATTAGCTAAAGAACACAACATTGCTGCCGATGATAAGCGTATGTGGTTCGGTCAATTATATGGAATGAGTGATCATATTAGTTTTAACTTGGCAAAAGAAGGTTATAACGTAGCTAAATATGTTCCTTTTGGACCTGTTCGTGATGTGATGCCATATTTAATTCGTAGAGCAGAAGAAAATACTTCAGTGGCAGGACAAACTTCAAGAGAGTTAAATTTACTGAAAACTGAAAAAGCCCGTCGTAAGCTGTAATGAATACAGTTGATGAAATAAAAGAGGCTATCTATAAAAATAAGAAAAGATTAGCTAAAGAGCTTAGAGAAAGCAAAGAGCTAGTCTTTCTTATTAGAAAATCATTGACTACATCGTTAACCGATGAAGAAAAGGCAAAAGTAAAGCAACAAACACTTGATATTTGCAAAGCAATACCTGCTTTTACTGTGTTTATGCTTCCTGGTGGAGCCTTACTTTTGCCTTTACTTATCAAATTAATACCCGATATACTTCCTAGTGCTTTTAGAGCAGATGATGAAGAATTAGAAGATACAAAACCAGAGTAGTATAACTCTAAACAACTAAAAGTAGAGTGTTTAATTCTTTTTAACTCTAGAAATAAAGCAATTAATTTAAACTACCAAAACCCTTTAAAAGAAAGGAGAAAGTATATAAAATTGTTATAAAAAAGTACTTTCTATAAAGCTTTAAATTGAATATTACGAATTCAGTAATAAAAATTAGTGAATCGTAAACAATAAAATACTACTTTTGCAGCTTCAAAATAAGCACGAATGCAATCAATAAGAAACATTGCTATTATAGCACACGTTGACCACGGAAAGACAACCTTGGTTGATAAAATTATAGATCAAGCTAAAATTTTAGACGAGCGTAAAGAGCGTACAGATTTATTGCTAGATAATAACGACCTAGAGCGTGAAAGAGGAATTACTATTCTTTCTAAAAACGTATCAGTAAATTACAAAGATGTTAAAATCAACGTAATCGATACTCCAGGTCACGCCGACTTTGGTGGAGAAGTAGAACGTGTATTAAAAATGGCTGACGGTGTTTTATTATTGGTTGATGCTTTTGAAGGGCCAATGCCTCAAACACGTTTCGTATTAGGAAAAGCAATCGAATTAGGATTAACTCCTATCGTTGTAGTAAACAAAGTTGATAAAGAAAACTGTACTCCAGATTTAGTACACGAAAAAGTATTCGACTTAATGTTTGCTTTAGAAGCTACGGAAGATCAGTTAGACTTTACTACCATTTACGGTTCTGCTAAGAATGGATGGATGAGTACAGATTGGCAAGATCCTAAAGAAGATTTAGTTGATTTATTAGATGCTGTAATCGAAACAATTCCTGAAGCTCCATATCGTGAAGGTTCTCCTCAAATGCAAATCACGTCGTTAGATTATTCTTCATTCAAAGGAAGAATTGCTATTGGTCGTGTTTTCCGTGGAGATTTAGAAAAGAATAAAGATTACATGCTTTGTAAAGCAGATGGGACTACTAAAAAAGTCCGTATTAAAGAATTACACGTTTTTGAAGGAATGGGTAAAGCTGAAGCAGATAAAGTTCGTAGTGGAGATATTTGTGCAGTAACAGGTTTAGATGATTTTGAAATTGGTGATACCATTGCAGATGTAGATAACCCAGAAGCATTACCAAGAATTGAAGTAGATCAACCTACTATGAGTATGTTATTTACTATTAACAACTCTCCATTCTTTGGTAAAGAAGGTAAGTTTGTAACTTCTCGTCACTTACGTGATCGCTTATTTAAGGAAATGGAGAAAAACTTAGCTTTACGTGTTGATGAAACTGATACAGAAGATAAATTCAACGTTTTTGGACGTGGTGTATTACACTTATCAGTATTAATTGAAACTATGCGTCGTGAAGGATATGAATTACAAGTAGGTCGTCCACAAGTAATTTTAAAAGATATTGACGGAGTTAAGAGTGAACCATACGAAACATTATCTATTGATGTTCCTGAAGATGTTGCTTCTAAAGCGATTAACTTAGTTTCTTTACGTAAAGGAGACTTATTAGTAATGGAGCCAAAAGGTGATTTACAACACTTAGAGTTTACAATTCCATCAAGAGGATTAATTGGTTTACGTAATAAAATATTGACAGCAACAGCTGGTCAAGCAATTATAAACCATAGATTTAGTGAATACGGACCATATAAAGGAGAATTTGCTGAAGAGTTAAAAGGTGCTATTGTTTCTTCTGAAACAGGAAAAGCAACCGCTTATGCAATTGACCGTTTACAAGATAGAGGACGTTTTTTTATTGATCCTAATCAAGAAATTTACAAAGGTCAGGTTGTTGGAGAAAACGCCAAAGCAGATGATATGGCTGTAAACCTAATTAAAGGAAAAAAATTAACTAACGTACGTTCTTCAGGTAACGATGATAGTGTTAAAATTGCTCCAAAAATCGATTTTTCTTTAGAAGAATGTATGGAGTATATTAGAGCTGATGAGTACTTAGAAGTTACTCCTGAAAGCTTACGTATGCGTAAAATTGATTTTAGATAATATTCTAAATATAGATATTGAAAACCACCTAATTTAGGTGGTTTTTATTTTTTATTAAAATTTATTTGCATAATTAAAAATAAAAAGTAAATATTTGTAAAACAAACACAAAGACATGAATTTTATTCAATTACATCATCATCATTTTCATACTTGCACTCAGGCGAGCTGAAAATGTATTGAATAAAATCAAGATATATTTTAAACCCGTTTGAGTAAATCAAACGGGTTTTTTATTTCCAAGGCGCCAGGAAACAAGCTTCTCAAAACGATTTACTCAAACCTATTCAAAACCAGAAATGAGTAAATTAAAAATAGCCATACAAAAATCAGGAAGACTTAATCAAGACTCCCTACAAATTTTAAAAGATTGTGGAGTTTCTATTGATAACGGTAAAGATCAATTAAAAGCTTCAGCAAGTAACTTCTCGTTAGAAATATTTTATTTAAGAAATGGAGATATTCCACAGTATTTAAAAGATGGAGTAGTTGACATAGCTATTATCGGAGAAAACTTGTTAATAGAAAAAGGAGAAGGAATTCAATTCATAGAAAAACTAGGTTTTTCAAAATGTAAAGTGTCCTTAGCAATTCCTAAAAATGAGGAATATACAGGAATAAACTACTTTCAGAATAAAAAAATAGCAACTTCATATCCAAACACAGTTTTAAAATTTCTAGAAGAGAAGAACATAAAATCACAATTACATATCATTAACGGTTCTGTAGAAATAGCTCCAAATATTGGTTTAGCAGACGGAATATGTGATATTGTATCTAGTGGTTCAACTTTATTTAAAAACAACTTAAAAGAAGTAGAAGTTCTATTAAAATCGGAAGCTGTATTGGCAGTTTCACCTAAGATTCAAGAAAAACAACAAGCAATACTTAACAAATTACAATTTAGGCTTCAATCAGTATTAAAAGCAAGACAATCAAGATATGTGTTACTAAATGCTCCGAATGAAAAACTAGACAAAATCATTGATATTTTACCAGGAATGCGTAGCCCAACAGTACTTCCTTTAGCAGAAGAAGGTTGGAGTTCGGTACATTCAGTACTTAATAAAAATGAATTTTGGGAGATTATAGACGAACTAAAAGCCAATGGAGCAGAAGGTATTTTGGTTTGTCCAATAGAAAAAATGGTTGTTTAACAAGATAAAATTAAAAGATGAAAATTATAAAAAATCCAGCAATACAAACTTGGAGTTCATTGTGTAAAAGAGCTGTTATTAATGAGAATAGTTTACAAGAAACCGTACGAACTATTTTAAACGATGTGAAAACTAATAAAGATAAAGCATTAGTAAAATATGCTCAGTTGTTAGACAATGTTTCTCTTGAATCTTTTAAAGTTACAGAGGAAGAAATAGAAAAAGCAAAAAGTTTAGTTTCTGAGGAGTTAAAAAAAGCTATTCAATTAGCAAAAAAGAATATTGAAACGTTTCACAACTCACAAAAAGAAGACCCTAAAAAAGTAACAACGGTAACAGGTGTTACTTGCTGGAGAAAAAGCGTAGCGATTGAAAAGGTTGGATTGTATATTCCTGGAGGATCAGCTCCATTGTTTTCTACCATTTTAATGTTGGGTATTCCAGCAAAATCAGCCGGTTGTAAAGAAATTATTTTATGTACACCACCTAACAAAGAAGGAGCCGTTAATCCTGCAATTTTATACACGGCCTCGCTAGTAGGAATCACGCAAATTTTTAAAGTAGGAGGCGCACAGGCTATAGGGGCTATGGCATACGGAACAGAAACAATTCCTCAAGTATATAAAATTTTAGGACCAGGAAATCAATTTGTAACTAAGGCAAAAGAGTTGGTACAACAGCAAGGAGCAGCTATTGATATGCCAGCGGGTCCTAGTGAAGTACTTGTAATTGCAGATGAAACTAGCAATCCTGTATTTGTAGCAGCTGATTTGTTGTCGCAAGCAGAACACGGAGCAGACAGTCAATCAGTATTGGTAACTACTAACGAAGAAGTTGCTAAAAATGTGGAAGTAGAGTTAAAGAAACAGTTAGAAGATTTACCTAGGAAAGAACTTGCAAAAAAAGCAATAGAAAATAGTTTTACAGTGGTTTTTAACTCTAAAGAAGAATGTATAAACTTTAGTAACGAGTATGCACCAGAACACTTAATTATAGCATCAGAAAAAGCTTCTGAATATATTGATGGAGTTATGAATGCAGGTTCAGTATTTTTAGGAAATTACAGTTGTGAAAGTGCTGGAGATTATGCTAGTGGAACCAATCATACATTGCCTACAAACGGTTATGCAAAAAACTACAGTGGTGTTTCATTGGATAGTTTTGTGAAGAAAATAACCTTTCAAGAAGTAACTAAAGAAGGTATAGACAACCTAGGTGAAGCTATAGAATTGATGGCAGAAGCTGAAGGTTTACAAGCACACAAAAACGCAATAACAGTTAGATTAAAAGAGCTTAATAATGTTTAATTTAGAAAAAATAGTACGACCTAATATTCAACAGCTAAAAGCCTATTCTTCTGCTAGAGATGAATTCAAAGGAATTGCTGAAGTTTATTTAGACGCCAATGAGAATCCATTTGGTACCTTGAATCGCTATCCAGATCCACAACAAATGGCAATTAAAAAACGATTGTCTGAAATTAAAGGTGTAAATGAGAATCAAATCTTTATAGGAAATGGAAGTGATGAAGTAATTGATTTAGCATTTAGAATATTTTGTAATCCAAGTAAAGATAAAGCGCTAACTTTTATCCCCTCTTATGGAATGTATAATGTTTCCGCAGCTATTAATAATGTAGAACTGATTGAATTAGCTTTAAATCAAGATTTTCAGATTAATACAGATGTTTTAGAACGTTATTTAGAAGATGAAAATTTAAAATTAATATTCATTTGCTCACCAAATAACCCAACAGGAAATTGTTTTAAAAATGAAACAATTGAGTTTATTCTTAGTAAATTCAAGGGAATTGTAATTATTGATGAAGCCTATATTGATTTTAGCACTAAAGAATCTTTTATAAATCAATTAAAAAATTATCCAAATCTAATTATCAGCCAAACCTTTAGTAAAGCATGGGGGTTAGCAGGTGTTAGAGTAGGAGTGGCATATGCTAATCAAGAAATTATTGATCTATACAACAAGGTAAAACCACCTTATAATATTAGTGCTTTAAATCAAGAAGCTGTACTTAATAAGCTAGATAATTTAGCTCAGTTTGAAATTGAGAAAAATATAATTCTGAATGAAAAGGAAAAATTAGAAAAGCGGTTAGAGGAACTTGAACTGGTTAAAAAAGTATATCCTTCAGATGCTAATTTTATATTAATAGAAGTTACCAGTGCTAATGAACTGTATGCTCAGCTAGTAGCTCGAAAAATTATAACGAGAAACAGGAGTAACTTGGTGCGTAATTGTATACGAATTACGGTAGGAAGCGAAAAAGAAAACAAAAGGTTAATAGAAACGCTTCAACAATTAAGTATTACATCAAGTGAAGTTGAAAACTCACTTTAAATTTTTAAAAAGACGATGAAAAAAATATTATTTATAGATAGAGATGGTACGTTAATCAAAGAACCAGCAGATGAACAAACAGATTCATTTGAGAAATTACAATTCTATCCGAAAGTTTTTCAAGGATTGAGTAAAATAGCCAAAGAACTTGACTTTGAATTAGTGTTAGTCACTAATCAAGATGGATTAGGAACGGAAGCATATCCAGAAAACACGTTTTGGCCAGTACACAACTTTGTGATGAATACCTTAAAAGAAGAAGGTATTGAGTTCGCAGAAGAAATCATTGACAGAACATTTGCTAAAGACAATCAACCTACAAGAAAGCCAAACACAGGCTTATTAACAAAATACTTCTCTAAAGAGTATGATATGAAAAATTCTTTTGTAATAGGTGACCGTTTAACCGATGTAGAACTCGCTAAAAATTTGGGTGCTCAAGGAATTTACATTAATGATGAAACGAATTTAGGAACTGATGAAATTACTGTAAAAAGAGAGGAACTAGACGATTTTATAGCTTTAGAGAGTAACGATTGGAACACGATTTATGAGTTTTTAAAGTTGGAAGAACGTTCTGCCTCTATTGAAAGAAACACCAATGAAACTCAAATAAAAATAGAAGTAAATTTAGATGGAACAGGAAAAAGTACGATTGATACGGGTATTGCTTTTTTCGATCATATGTTAGATCAAATAGCGCGCCATGGTCAAATGGATCTGAATATACAAGTAAAAGGGGATTTAGAAGTAGATGAGCATCATACTATTGAAGATACAGCGATAGCATTAGGAGAAGTGTTTTATAAAGCACTTGGGAATAAACTAGGGATTGAACGTTATGGATTCTGTTTACCAATGGATGATTGCTTAGCTCAAGTAGCTATTGACTTTGGTGGAAGAAACTGGTTGGTTTGGGAAGCTGATTTTAAACGAGAAATGATAGGTAAAATGCCTACGGAAATGTTTTATCACTTCTTTAAGTCGTTTACAGATGGTGCTAAATGTAACTTAAATATCAAAGCAGAAGGTACTAACGAACATCACAAAATAGAAGCTATTTTCAAAGCTTTTGCAAAAGCGATAAAAGTAGCTGTAAAAAGAGATGTAGAGAAGATGATTTTACCATCAACAAAAGGAGTTCTGTAATCAATTACGAATTAAAAACTATGAATTACTCAATAGTACGAGAAAATAATTTGTAATTAAAAATTCATCATTCATAATTAAAATATGATAGCTATTATAAAATATAATGCAGGAAATATACGATCGGTACAAAATGCTCTAACTCGCTTGGGGTACGAAAGCATTATCACAGATAATCCAGAAGAAATACAATTGGCAGATAAAGTCATATTTCCAGGGGTTGGAGAAGCTAGTTCAGCAATGAAATACTTAAAAGAAAGAAATCTTGATGAATTAATTGTTTCCTTAAAACAACCTGTACTAGGAATTTGTCTGGGACTACAACTAATGTGTACATATTCAGAAGAAGGAGATACCAAATGTTTGGGCATTTTTGATGCGCGTACAAAACAGTTCCCACCAAAAGAGAAAGTACCACATATGGGGTGGAATAATTTTTCTGAATTAAAATCATCTAAACTGTTTACAAACATAGCTCTAGAAGATGATGTATACTACGTTCATGGGTATTATGCAGAAGTATCTAAAAATACACTGGCAACCTGCGATTATATTCTTCCGTTCAGTACCGTTATGCAGCAAGATAATTTTTATGCAATGCAGTTTCACCCTGAAAAATCAGCCGATGTCGGGGAGCAATTATTGAATAATTTTTTAGAGTTATAAAAAGAGATTAAAAATGAGAATTATACCTGCAATAGATATTATAGAAGGAAAATGTGTCCGCTTAACTAAAGGCGATTATGACACAAAAAAAATATACAATGAAAATCCGTTAGAAGTAGCTAAAGAATTTGAGGCAAACGGAATAGAATATTTACATATTGTTGATTTAGACGGCGCAAAATCTAGTCGAATTATAAACCACAAAGTATTAGAACAAATAGCAACGAAAACCAATTTAAAAATTGATTTTGGAGGAGGTTTAAAGTCAGATAAAGATGCTCGAATCGCATTTGAAAGTGGAGCAAATCAAATAACAGGAGGAAGTATAGCGGTAAAGGATCCAGATGTTTTTATTGGATGGTTAACTAAATATGGTATGGATAAAATAATCTTGGGAGCAGATTGTAAAGACAGAAAAATTGCGACCAATGGTTGGTTACAAACCTCAGAAGTTGATGTTATTGAGTTTATAAGTGAATATCAAGAAATAGGTATTGCAAATACTATTTGTACAGATGTTGCTAAAGATGGAATGTTACAAGGTGCTTCTTTAGATTTATATTTAGAAATTTTGAGTAAAACCTCAGTAAACTTAATAGCGAGTGGAGGAGTAGCCAATATCAATGATTTACATCGATTAAAAGAAATTGGTTGTGAAGGAGCCATTGTAGGTAAAGCTATTTATGAAGGAAACATAAGTTTAAAAGAATTACAAGAATTTATAAGCTAAGAGATGTTAAAGAAAAGAATTATCCCATGTTTGGATATAAAAAACGGACGAACTGTAAAGGGAGTCAATTTTATAGATATTAAAGATGCTGGAGATCCAGTAGAATTAGCAAAACAATATGTAAAACAAGGAGCGGATGAATTAGTGTTTTTAGATATTACAGCTACACTAGAAAATAGAAAAACTTTGGTTGAATTGGTAAAAACAATTGCACAAGAAATTAATATTCCATTTACTGTTGGTGGAGGAATCAGTACTGTAGAAGATGCAGTCGCTTTAATTCAAGCAGGAGCCGATAAAGTAAGTATCAATTCTTCTGCAGTAAAAAATCCGCAATTAATAAGTGATTTAAAAAATCGATTTGGAAGTCAGTTTGTTGTGGTTGCCATTGATACTAAAAATGTAAATGGTAATTGGAAAGTGTTCACTGAAGGAGGCACTTTTGAAACCGAATTAGAGACTGTGAATTGGGCAAAAGAGGTAGAAAAATTAGGTACTGGTGAAATATTATTAACTTCTATGAATAGTGATGGTACCAAAAACGGATTTGACATTGAAGTTACCAAAGCAGTGAGTAAAACGGTAAATATTCCTGTAATAGCTTCAGGAGGAGCAGGAAAGGTAGAGCATTTTATAGAAGTTTTCACAAAAACAGAAGCCAGTGCAGGATTGGCTGCTAGTATCTTTCACTTTGGTGAAATACCTGTACCCGTACTAAAAAACGAATTAAAAAAACAAAACATAGCTATACGATGAATATAGATTTTTCAAAAGGAAATGGATTGGTTCCAGTAGTAATACAAAATAATACCACATTGCAAGTACTAATGTTAGGGTACATGAATGAAGAAGCTTTTACTAAAACGAAAAAAGAGGGAAAAGTTACTTTTTATAGCCGAAGTAAAAATAGACTTTGGACAAAAGGTGAGGAATCAGGAAATTTTTTATGGGTTAATGACATTCAAATAGATTGTGATAATGATACATTATTGATTAAGGCAACTCCTGAAGGACCAACTTGTCATAAAGGAACCACTTCTTGTTTTGCAGAAGAGACGCCCAAAGGTTTTTTGTATTCATTAGAAAGTATTATTTCTGACAGAATAGATAATGATGTTGAAACGTCTTATACTAATAAACTCTACAAAAGAGGAATTAACAAAGTGGCTCAAAAAGTAGGAGAGGAGGCTGTAGAAGTAGTTATAGAAGCGAAAGACAACAATGATGAATTATTTAAAAACGAGGCTGCCGATTTACTGTACCACTATTTAATTTTATTAAAAGCCAAAGGTTTTAGCTTAGTAGATATAGAAAATGTATTGAAAAGTCGCAATTAAAGTTGTAAATGATATTGGGCTTTTTTATAAAGGACTCATCAGATGAAAAAAATTACTGTTGCATTTGCTTAAAAAAGAATTTAATGACTTCAAAATTTACATCTGATGTTGTCCAATGTCCAATATTTTCATAAGCTTTAAACATTGGGTTTATATTATTTTTATGATAGATTCTTTGGCATTCAAGATATCTTTCATAAACATTCCTTCCTATATTGTCGTTAATTATTTGTCGTTCAGCGTTACTGTATGCATCATCAAATTGTACTGCATCATTTTCATCTAACTTACCCATATAAATAAATTGAGGGATGACTTTATAAGCTTCCAAATCAAATTCATGATTAAATAGTTCTTCTAAATCATTTATTCCGATTGGGTAATCTAATTCTATTTCGTTGATTTCTTTTTGAGGTAATAAAAGCTTACCATTAAATCCGCCTATAGCTAATGCTTTTATTTTATCAGGATGTATAAATGAAAATCTATTTGTAAATGTTGCAGATGCAGAAAAACCATTCATAAAAAATTTAGGAGCCACCTTAATTCTTAAAGTATTCAATCTAGATTTAGCATCATTTATCATTTCTAATAGTTGCAAATCTAAACGTTTAAGTTCTGGTGTTTCTTCTAGCATTACATCTCTATCTAAAGCATGTGTATAGGTCAATTCCTTTGATGTAGGCCTAGGAAATATAGGAACAAGTAAGGGTATTTTTAACATTGTAGAAATGTTGTTTCCTACAGAACTTACCGATGCTAAACTTATGGCGTATTTTTTATGAACTTCTATGCTATCAGATGTTCTTCCTGTATTGTTAGGCTCTACAAGAAGGAATATCTCTTTATTTTGTGGAGTTTCTTTAGGAATAAAGAGAATATAATCACTATAAAAACCCTTTTTAGGATTTTTTTCTACGATAATTAAACTATCCTTTTCAGTAGTTTGGGCTGTAGAAATTAAGTGTAAAACAGTAAAAAATAAGGTAAATATTGAGCGCATAAATATATTTTACAAATTATAATTAGCTAAGAATTACAAACTCTTCCTATTTTTCCATTGATATTTTTCTTTATGAGCATCATTCCATTTGGCTACTTTTAAAAGCATAGTATCGATTTTAGTTTTATCAAGCCATTTTCCATCAACAAATACACCAGATATTGTACGTGTGTTATTAATATTTTCTAATGGATTTTTGTCTAGTAAAATTAAATCAGCAAACTTTCCTGTTTCAATAGTACCAATTTTGTCGCCGATTTCTAGCCATTCAGCTGGCAAACGAGTTGCAGAAGCTAAGGCTTCTTTAGTTGTTAATCCAGCTTCTACTAATAGTTCCAATTCATCATGAAGAGAAAAGCCCCAAACGATTCCAGAAATACCAGCATCTGTTCCTGCGAGTATAGGCACACCTTCTTCTTTAAAAGCTTTAACAATCTGTTTATGAAATTCTTTTTGTTTGTTAAAGAATTCAATTAATTTAGGAGAAGATCCAGAAAAACGATTCGAGTTTAACCATTTACTCTGCATTAATGGGTGTACATACTTTAAACTTGGTAGGTTTTGAATTTTTTCTGGTGATTTAGCTTGATTTAAAATCCAAACCATGTTAGATAAATTCGGAATTAACCAAGTATTATTTTCTTTAGCTAAGCGAGCAAATTCTTGCGCTTTTTCATAACTAAAATCATTCGTTTGTTTAGATAATTCTTCAACATGTGCTATGAGTCCGAAATGTGGTACAAATAAGTCTTCAGCAGGTTTTCCTTCAAAAATTGTAGGAATGTGTCCAACAACTTTCATGTTTTGTTTTTCAGCTTCATCAATAACAGCTTTAAAAGTTTCTTCGCTCAACCAGGTATAAACTTTTATAAACCTATAACCTAAACCTTTAGCATTTCTAACCGATTGCCTTCCTTCAACAGGAGTCGTAGCTTTTATTTCATTGCCTTTACCATCAATTACAGCAGCTATTGCCATACGAGGTCCAATAACACTTTTTTCCATTATTTTATCTCTTTGTGAAAAGTGTCCAAGCCTTCCACTTAACTCAAATACTGTAGTCACTCCGTTTGCTATGTATGGAGTCATTAAGTTCTGTGTGTTAAAGTTTACTGTAGAACCTCTAGTTGCATATCCTTGAGAAAAACTTCCATTGCTCAGCGTATGTACGTGCATATCAATTAGTCCTGGAATAAGCCATTTATCTTTTCCGTCAATAATTGTTGCTTTAGAAGGGACAGAATCATTTATAGACTCTATTTTGTTATTGTGAATTACCACTGTAGCATTTTTAATGACATTATTATCTTCTGTCATTGGTATTACATTGACGTTTTTTATAACGTATGTGTTACTGTCTTCTTTAGTTTCTGGTTTGTTGTTTTTTGTACAGTTAAGAAATAAAAATGATACTGTTAGGAGTAATAATAAATTACTAATTTTTAGATATTTCATGCAGTTTAGTTTTCTTGTAGACGTTTTAGGGTAAAAAATGTTACAAGAAGTCAGTATTAAAAAAAAATGACTGAATTTTTAAATACTAAATTCAGTCATAGATTTACTTATGTGCTTATTATGTTATTTATTTTTTAGTTCAGCTATTTTGTTTTTCATTTGCTCATTATAATTCCATTCATTGTTTTCATTGAGTAGAATTGCTTTTTTATAGTTTTTAATTGCCTTAAGACTATCATTTTTCATTTCATAAGCTTCAGCTAAACTAGCTTTTGATACCCACCAATTAGGATTAACTTCGGCGTTAAATTTAAATACATCAATAGCATTTTCAATGTTATTTTTACTATAAATATAAGAATTACCTATACTGTTAATATTCCATTTTAAGTTATCAAAGTCTGAATTTGGATTTTCTTCTTTTAACTTTTTGAATGATTGAATAGCTTCGTTAAATTGATGACGAATAACAAAATTCATAACATCTTCCTCTTTTGCTAATTTTTTTGCTTTAAGTTCAGGGATTGAAATTCTTGCTATATCATTAATAATAATATCATAAGCAGGTATTTTATAACCGTTAGACAATAAAATAATCGTTGCATTATTATCTGTGAATTTTCTAAATGCAGCTAAATTTCCACCTGAAAACCCATAAGAATCCATCCCGTTTACTTGAATACTATTCCAACCATGTAAAAAATGGTCTTTTTTATTCGTGAAACTGAAAGGTTCCCACATTTCTGTTTTCACCTTATCACTTAACAAGATGTCGTCGTCCAATTTCTTGTTCCATTCAATAAATTTTTCAAGAGTGATGTTTAGCCCGTTTCCTGAATGTCCTCTTACACCACTATTATTTGTGTCTTTTTCAAATTCTTTTGTCTTTTCATTATAAAAATATCTTGTAGCACGATTTGGAATAGTTTCTTGTGAGTTAGAAGAAAATAAAACTTCATTTGTAGAATTATCAAACTGATTTTTAAGAATATAATCATCAAAAGACATTCCTGTAATTTTCTCTATAATTTGAGCGAGTAACCAATAATTTGTTTGATTGTATTGAAACTGTTTTCCTATAGCAAAATTCATTTTGTCATTGAATAGTTTTTCCATTAATTCCTCGTCAGTTAATGTACTTTTATATCTTATAATATCAGGTAAACCAGAAGAATGACTTAGCAAATTTTTAACTTTTATCTCTTGCCATTGTTGTGGTAAATCACTTATGTATTTTGAAATTTTGTCTTCTAAACTTAGCTGTTTGTTTTGTATAAGCTGAAATATTCCTGTGGAAGTTATAAGTTTTGTCGCTGAAAAAACTCTGAATAATGTATTTTCATCAACAGGTTTATTATTCTCTAATGATGATTTGCCTAAATAATTTTTATAAACTATTTTATCATTTTTAATTACTGCTAAAGCTAATCCAGGAATATTATGTAGCTCCATAGCTTTTGTTAAATAAGAGTCAATTTCATTTTTAATGGTAGCAGTATTGTTTTCCTTCTTTTGGTTAGAGCAAGAAAAACTAAATAATAATAGTAAAAGGGAAGAAAGTGTGATTAATTTTTTCATAGTATTTCATTATTTGTTTTAATAGAAACGATAACTTTTATTTAGCGTTGCAGTTTTAATGGAAATGATAGCACTTTTTATTTGTTACTAAACAAATTTGATTGTCTATTTTTGTAATATGAAAGAAGCCTTACATCAACTGTTTACTGAGTTTCAAAACAGCATACAAAAAAATGATTTTGTAAAATTAACTTTAAGTAAACCAATTCGTAAAAGTGATGAATTATCGAATGTATACGTTCGTCAAATAATGTTGAAAGGAGACATTTGTTTTCAATTTTTATATCGATATAAAACAAATGATCAAACAAAAAACTATTCGTTTGAAGAAAGTATTGAAGAACTTACTCATTTACTTTCAGAAAAGTTTAGAGCGGCGACATTATTTACGTTAGAAAACGATTTGCTAGTCTTTATTTCTAAAAAGAAAAAAGTAAGTTATAAAACTACACAGCCTAGTTTTAAAAACAAGTTACCAGAAACTCATGATAAGCCCAAAGAAAAAAGAGCTGAAAACAGCGAATATTTATATCATTTGGGGGTAACGGATAAAGAAGGAAAAGTAATTCCTAAAATGGCAGATAAATACCGCCAAATTAATAAGTATTTAGAGATTATTGAAGCGCAAATACAATCAGTTAAATTACCTAAGCATATCAATATTGTAGATATGGGCTCAGGAAAAGGCTATTTAACTTTTGCATTGTACGATTACTTGGTCAATCAAAAAGGATATACAGCCAGTGTAACAGGTATTGAGTTACGCCAGAGTTTAGTTGATTATTGTAATGATATTGCCAAAAAGTGTGATTTTAAAGGATTGCTTTTTGTAGCACAACCAATTCAGAAATACGATAACAATAAAATAGATATTTTAATCGCTTTGCACGCTTGTGATACGGCGACCGATGATGCTATTTACAAAGGTTTGGTTTCAAAAGCAGAATTGATTGTTTGTGCTCCGTGCTGTCATAAGCAAATCCGCCAGCAAGTAAAAGGAAAAGAGCAGGAGAGCCCTTTATTAAAATATGGAATTTTTAAGGAACGTCAGTTTGAAATGGTTACCGATACCATTCGTGCTTTAATTTTAGAGAAAAACAATTATACTACCAAGGTTTTTGAGTTTATAAGCAATGAGCACACGCGTAAAAATGTAATGCTAATTGGTGCTAAGTCATCTAAAAAAGTAGATAAAAAACGTATTGAAGCTAAAATTTCAGATTTAAAAGAAACTTATCAAATTGAGCAACACTATTTAGAAGGATTACTATAATGTTTTTATAATGAGTACATCTGTAAGTAATGTATTTAAAAATCTTCAGCTAGAAAATGAAGAATTAAAAGTAGTTGAGAGTATTTTTTCGGAGGTAACGTATAAAAAAGGCGATACCATATTACAAACGAATGAAAAAGTATACTACCAATATTATGTGGTAAAAGGGTGTTTACGAACATTTTTTATGGATGCTAAAGGAAAAGAGCACACGATACAATTTGCTATTAACGACTGGTGGATTAGTGATTACATAGGTTATTTTTCCGAATCAGAATCTGTACTTTCTATTGAGTGTATTACAGATGCTACTGTGTTAAAAGTAGCCAAGAGTGATTTGGATAGTATCTATGAAAAAGTACCCAAAATAGAACATTTTTTTAGAAAAAAGTTAGAACGCTCAACAGTAAGGTTTCAAAAAAGAATTTTAAACAACTTAGTATTATCAGCTAAAGAAAGGTATCATTTATTTTTACAAACCTATCCAAATATAGAGCAGCAAATTAAAAATTACCATTTAGCATCTTACCTAGGAATAACAACAGAAAGTTTAAGTAGAATACGAAAAGAAACTTTATAAAGGTCTTTATTACCATACATCAATTTTTCTTCACCTTTCATATACTAATTTTGAGGTAACTTAAAAATAGAAATAATATGAAAAAAGTAGTATTTGTACTTACTAGTCATGAAGAATTAGGGAATACAGGAGAAAAAACAGGATTTTGGATTGAAGAATTTGCAGCACCTTATTATTTATTAAAAGATAAAGGAGTAGAAGTAACTTTAGCATCTCCAAAAGGAGGACAACCACCAATTGATCCAAAAAGTAACGAACCAGATTTTCAAACACCAGCTACACATCGTTTTAATAAAGATGAAGAACTTCAAGCTGTAATGGCAAACACAATGAAATTGAGTGAAGTTAAAGAAGGTGATTATGATGCAATTTTTTACCCTGGAGGACATGGACCTTTATGGGATTTAGCTGAAAATAAAGATTCTGTAGCTTTAATAGAAACTTTTTATACAAACAATAAACCAGTAGGAGCAGTTTGTCATGCACCTATTGTATTAAAAGACGCTAAAGTAAATGGAGATCCTTTAGTTAAAGATAAAAAAGTAACAGGTTTTTCTAATACAGAAGAAGATGCGGTGCAATTAACTTCAATTGTACCGTTTTTAGTAGAAGATGAACTGAAAAATAATGGTGGTATTTATAGCAAAGCAGGAGATTGGCAAGAATATGTGATTGAAGACGGAAACTTAATCACCGGACAAAATCCAGCATCATCTGAATTAGTAGCAGAAAAATTATTTGCAAAATTATAACTATTAAATAGTGAGTGTTTAATAAAAAATCGTTTGAAAATATTTTCAAACGATTTTTTCTTTTTCAAGAACAAGCAAAAAGGTTTTATCGTACTTTTAGCACATTAGAATATAGATAAAATGAAAGAATCTAAACCGCTTGTTATAGCTGCTTTTATAGCTATTTATGTTATTTGGGGATCAACCTATTTGCTAAATAAAATTGTTGTTACTGAGGTTTCTCCACTGTTATTAGCAGCCATTCGTTTTTCTATATCGGGAGCGCTAATCATGCTAATAGCTAAACTTTTAAAAAGAGAAATAAAAGTGACTAAAAAGCAACTTTTAAATTCTGCGATAGCTGGTTTTCTTTTTTTAGTGTATGGAAACGGGATGTTTGTGTGGGCATTAAAATTTGTAGATAGTGGTTTTGGTGCTTTATTAGCGGCTACACAGCCTTTATTTGTATTGTTACTACTACGTTTAATTGATGGAAAAAAAATGCAAAGACAATCTATTATTGGAGTTGTTTTAGGGATTATAGGAATGTATTTGTTAGTAAGTCAAAATGAAATTACGACATCAAAAGATATGCTAATAGGAATCTTTATGATTTTTTCATGTGTATTAAGTTGGAGTTACGGTAGTGTTTTTGTAGCCAAAGCTAAGCTTCCTAAAAACTTCTTTGTAAGTACAGGTTATCAAATGCTTTTTGCAGGACTTTTTCTCTTTATAGGTTCTGTTTTATTAAAAGAAACTTGGTCTTCTCCTTTAGATTGGTCTTTTAAAGCGCAAGGAGCTATGTTTTTGTTAATTGTTTTCGGAAGTATTGTTGCATTTACATCTTTTAATTATTTATTAAAAATTGTTCCAACAGAAAAAGTATCAACATCAGCGTATGTAAATCCAGTTGTAGCCTTATTTTTAGGCTGGTATTTTTTGGATGAAACCTTAACAACACAATCAGTAATAGCTTCTATTGTATTATTATCAGGTGTTTATTTTATAACATCAAGAAAACGAATATCAAAACTTAAAGTAACTTCTAAACCACAAAAAGTTTGATTTAGTTTTAATAATAGGCATTAATTAATCAAGTATTTAAAATTATATTCCTTCACCTGATAAGTTAATTACCAATTCTCCTAGCTCGTGCTTTATTACAATAATTACATTTCTAGTACCTATATGTGTAGGAGTAAAAACAACATCAAAGTAAGTAGCTGTTGTTATATTTGTACCTATTGATAGACCTTTAACCTGGAAGTCTTCACGGTGTTGACCTTCAACTTTTATTCCAGTAACTCTTGTATCTAAGTCACATTCATTTATTATGTTAACTTCTATATACTTACTAGAATAAACTTCAGCTTCTAATTTATAATAATCATTTTCAAAAGCTATGTCGACATCAACACAAGAAAGTATGTTTTCTTCGACTTCAAAACAAGATGTGAATGTGATTAAAGTAAATAGAAGTAAAAAAGAGAGTTTGAAATATTTCATAGATTTTTAGTAAGCAAATTTAATAAGTAATTTGAAATACACTAATTATCCCACCAAACCACAAAAAATTTAAGAAGTTCTCCATTTGGTTTTTTCAACCAACAAAGAGGGGCGTTTTCTTCATTTAAAAACTGTTGAATTTTATCTTGATATGATTCAAAAGTTAACCAGTTAATATTTGAATGTGGGTTTACTAACCAGTTATGTTTAGTTGGAATATAGAATTTACAATCGGAAAATTGTAGTAACTCCTTCGGATAGATATAAAACCCGTAAATACACTCATTATTTAGTTGTTTAAAGTTTTTTCCGAAGTCTTTTAAAGGAACAAATAATTGTGCTTTAAAATATACTTGTTGTATTATTTTATCTACATTCAACTTTAATTCATCTAAATAAGTTTTAGTATGATTGGAGTAGAGTAGTGGTAATTGTTTTTCTTTTAATTTACTAAGTTTTTGAACGAAAGAATCTCGTCTATTTGGTCCAATCCAATGTTCAACTTCAGAATTACCAACAGAAGCATCATATAAGTAGAACTTATATATAATTTCTAAATGAATTGGTTTCTTGTTTTTCAACAATAAACAATCTAATTCACCTACAGTAATTTTTTCTTTTTGAATTTGAATGTTCTCAGCAAGAATTGATACAGAAGTGTCTTGATTTAATTCAAATGAAACAAAACGTTCTACCAATTTTCCTAAACGTAATTTTTGTGTAATCTCTTGGTTAAACGAAGTTGTTCGAGTTATTGAAATAGGAAATTGTTCTAAATTAAAAACACCTTTTCCATGCCATAGAAAAGGTGTTTTTAAAAATCCTTCGTATTGTAATTGTAAGTCTTTTTGTTTTTGGTACATAAAGAATTACTCTTTAATTCCTAGTTTGTCTAATACTAATTTTGTGATGTCGAAACGCTCATCAAGATATCCAAATTCATTTCCTGTAGTTGTCAAAATTTGAGTGTATCCATTTTCTTTGGCTACTTCAGCAATTACTTCACTTACTTTTTTATATAACGGACGTAAACTTTGTTCTCGTTGAATTTGCATCATTGCTGTTCCGTTTTGACGAAATTTAGCCATTTCTTGTTCTAGCACTTGTATTTCTTGAACTCGAGTCTTTTTATCATCATCCGTCATAATTTTTTCTTCAGCCTTAAAAGAATCAATTTTAGATTTATACTCTGTTGCTTTAATTTGAAAACTAGAATCTAATTGTTTACCATAGTTTTCTACACGTTGCAAAACACCTTTCATTTGTGGCATTTTACTAATAATTAATTCGCTATCTACAGTACCAACTTTCGTTTGTGCATTTGTAAATCCGATAAAAAATAAAGCTAGTATAAATGTGATTTTTAATTTCATAAATTTCTGTGTTTTGTGACAAATATAAAAAAGTGGTTAATGTACGAACCTTAAAATTCGTTAAATTTTATTTTTTACTCTCGATAGTTGTAAAAATGTTATTTACATCTTCTTTAAAATCAAACCAAATAATTTCAGGATCTTTACGAAACCAAGTTCCTTGACGTTTGGCAAACCTTCGAGAATTTTTCTTTATTTCTTCAATAGCAAACTCTTTGGTGAAATTCCCATCAAAATATTCAAATAGTTCTCTATAACCTACCGTTTGTAATGCGTTTAACTCTTTATATTGGTGTAATTGTTTAGCTTCTTCAATTAGACCATTTTCAACCATAATATCTACTCGATGGTTGATACGATCGTACATAATTTCTCTATCTGCTTTTAAACCAATTTTTATAATTTGAAAATTGCGGGGAGCTTTTGGTTTGTTTTTAAAAGAGCTATATGTTTCTCCTGTTCCAATACAAATTTCCAAGGCACGAATTAATCGATGTGGATTGTCAATAGCAATTGTATTGTAGGTTTCAATATCTAATTCTTTTAATAGCTTTTGAAGATGTTCAATTCCTTTATTTTCAAGTTCAGTAGTTAAATCAATCCTAATTTGAGGGGCTACATCAGGAAATTCATCAAAACCCTTTAAAACTGCATCAACATACAATCCACTACCACCTACCATAATTTGAATAGGGTTTTCAGCAAACAATTCGTCAAGTTTTGCTAAAGCATCTTTTTCAAACTGGCCTACAGAATAATCTTCAAAAATACTACGATTTTGAATGAAGTGATGTGGGGCAGCAGCTAGTTCATCTGGATCAGGAACCGCTGTTCCTATAGTCATTTCTTTATAAAACTGACGAGAATCACACGAAATAATTTCACAGTTAAAATGTTGGGCTAGTTTAATACTTAACGCCGTTTTTCCAATAGCCGTAGCTCCTACAATTGTAATTAAGGTATTTGTTTGTGGCATTTAGTTCAGTTTTGTTCCGCAATGATAGCAAAATTCTGCATCATCTTTATGACCTTCGTACGAGCAATTTGAGCAAGATTGAGTATTTAAATCTACTTTCTTTTTTGTCATTTCAGAACTCACAATTCCTGTAGGAATAGCAATAATAGCATAACCAATAATTACGGTTATACTCGCTATAAACTGTCCTAAAGCAGTTTGTGGCGCAATGTCACCGTAACCAACTGTAGTAAGGGTTACGATGGACCAATAAATACTTCTAGGAATGCTGGTAAAACCATTTTCTGCACCTTCAATAAAATACATAATAGAACCTAAAATGATACAGATGATGAGTACAAAATAAAGGAATACCCCAATTTTAGCTTTACTGGCATTTAATGCCTTAATAAGTTGATTAGACTCACCTATATACCTTGATACTTTAAGAATTCTAAAAACTCTTAATAAACGTAAAGCTCTTAAAGCTATTAAGCTACTATGTGAGCCTACAAAGAAGAAGGTAAAATACATAGGAACTGTTGATAAGAAATCTATAATTCCATAAAAACTAAAAATATATTTAGTTGGTTTATTGATAGATATAATTCTTAGAATGTATTCTATTGAAAAAAGAATTGTAATAATCCACTCTGATATATATAAAAAAGTATGGTGCTTTTTATCAAAACTATCTACACTTTCTAGCATTACCAATATGATACTTGCTAAAATAGCAAATAACAACACGATATCAAATAACCTTCCAGCAGGAGTATCTGCTTCATAAATTATTTCGTGTAATTTATCCCTCCAATTAAGTGATTTTTCTTCCAAAACAGTAAATTATTGAGTGGTTTACAACAATATTACAAATTATTTTCAACTTGTAATCGTACAATTTTAGACACTTTGTTCTTTAACAAGTAGTTTTTAATTATCGTTTTTGCTAGCTCTTTGTTTTCAATAGGAGTCAGCATTGATTTTAAGATAGATAACTGATTTTCTTGAAAAGCTAAGTTTGTATATGTGTAACCTATTACTTCATTACTTTCTATTAAAATCACAGCGTGTTCTTCTGGAATACGACCTTTATCAATAATCATCATGTGATCATGATTAAAGTTTTTATCTGCAATTTTTTTTCTTCTAATAATATTGTATTTAGGTCTTAATTTTTCTAGTTCTAAATGATATTTAAGACGTGTAAAAAGTAAATTACCAGTTTCATTAAAAGTAACTTCCGAAGCTCTTTTTGCTATTTTTAAACCTTTTCTGGTTTCTGTTAAAAAAAGCTTATTTACTTCATGTTTCATATTGTTTCCTCTACCAATGTAAATAATACTGCCTTCTTTATTGTGAATGTAGTATACTCCTTGTTTTTCTGGTAGACCGTCTAATATTTTTTGAACTCGAAATTTTTCGTGTCTATTATCAAAATACTTGATGGATTGTTGGATAATCTCTTTTTCGGTGTCTTTTTCTAATAGTAATTTAAATAATTGTATGGTAGCTAATGCATCGCCTGTAGCTCTATGACGGTCAGACATTGGAATACCAATAAATCTACACAACTTACCTAAACTATGTGAAGGAGCTTCAGAAATCAGTTTTTTGCTAAGGGTAACAGTACACAACGTATTACGCTTATAATCATAACCAAGACGGTTGAATTCTGTTCGTAAAATTCGATAATCGAAATTGGCATTGTGAGCAACAACAAAGCAACCTTCTGTAATTTCAACGATTCGTTTTGCTATTTCATAAAATTTCGGAGCATTTCGGAGCATTTTATTGTTAATTCCTGTTAGTTTAACAACAAATTCTTGGATTTCTCTTTCCGGATTCACTAAACTAATAAATTGATCTACGACTTGATGTCCATCAAATTTATAAATAGCAATTTCAGTAATTCCTTCTTCGTTATACTTTCCTCCAGTAGTCTCTATGTCTAAAATAGCGTACAATTCTCTCTTTTTTTAGCAGATTTATGTAAATCTAAGCAATATAATTTCTAACTCCAAAAATAGAGCTTCCTATTCGTACCATATTACTTCCGTTTTCAATGGCTAATTCATAATCTCCACTCATTCCCATAGATAGAGTAGTTAGATTCGGATATTTTTCTTGATTTTTATTGAAGAAGCTCGCTAACGATGAAAATTCATCTTGTAATTGCTCTTGATTCTCCGTAAATGTTGCCATTCCCATCAATCCAACGATTTTGATGTTCTTTAACTCTTTTAACTCATCCGATGCTAAAATTTCTTCTATTTTGTTAAAAGGTAATCCGAATTTGGTATCTTCTTTGGCTATGCGAGCTTGTAATAAACAATTAATAACTCTATTATGTTTTTTAGCTTGTTTGTCAATTTCTTGTAAGGTTTTAAAACTATCTACACCATGAATTAAATGCACAAAATGTGCCATGTATTTAACTTTATTACGTTGTAAGTGTCCAATCATGTGCCATTGAATATCCTTTGGAAGTTCATCATATTTGGTAACCATTTCTTGAATTTTGTTTTCTCCAAATACACGTTGCCCCGCATCGTAAGCTTCTTGTAAATCGGAAACAGGTTTCGTTTTTGAAACTGCTACTAAAGTTACATGTTCTGGTAAACTTGATTTTATTTTTTGAAGATTTTCTTTAATTCCTGTCATAATAATAACTGTGTGTACTGGAAACAGTACTAAAATTCGTAAATAGTTAAAGCACTGCGTAATTTAGGCTCTATGTATGTAGTTTTAGGAGGCATCATTAAACCTGCATCTACAATAGTTTTTAATTCTGCGATGTTGGTAGGTAACATTCCAAAAGAAACTTTAAACTCCCCACTATCAACCTTAGTTTTTAATTCCAATCCGTCTGATTTATTTTGAGAATACACAATTTTAGAAGCATTTCTAATATCATCTATTCCTAAAATAGGTTGTAATACCGTTGTATATAAAATATATGCATCTAACTCGCTTAGGCAATCTGTGAATTTATAGAGTGATTTACGCAAATACAAGGCATAAAATTCACCATTTAAATACATGCTAAAATGATGTTTTTCTTTAGGTTTATACAATTCTTGTCCACGATTTTCTATTCTGAAGTGCGTGTCTAATTCAATCAGTAATTCTTCAGGAGTTAATCCGTTCAAATCTTTAATAAATCTATTGAACTCGTAAATTTTCAACTGGCTTTCTGGTAATAGATAACTCATAAAAAAATTGTAGTCTTCTTTACCTGTATGCTCTGGATTGTTTTCAGCTAAGTTTTGAGCTAATAAACAAGAAGAAGTAGAGCGATGGTGTCCGTCAGCAATATATAAAGTATTTACTTGTTGAAATGCTTCAGAAATTTGAGCTACATCCTTGCTATCATTAACGACCCACAAAAAATGTAAATCTCTATCGGAAGTAGAAAATTCGTATTCTGGTCGTTGTTCCTGATATTTTTGTATGATTGAATTTATTACCTCATTATCAGGGTAAGTAAGTAAAACCGGTTCTGCATTAAAACCTGTATTTTTTAAATAGTTTTCAAACAATAACTCACGTTCTCTTAAAGTGTCTTCATGTTTTTTTATAACATTGCTATGGTAATCTTCAACAGAAGTTGCAGCTATAATTCCACAGAAATTATCGGAAGGAGTTATTTTTTGATATACATAAAAAGCGGGAGTTTCATCTTGTTTAAAAACTTCGTTCTCTTTAAACTCCAAATAACGATTATGCACCAATTTAAAGCGTTGTTCCCCAGTTACATCTTGTTTATGATATTTATACCCAGGATTAATTACATGTAAAAATGTATACGGATTAAAGTCTAACTTTGCTCCAATTTCCGCAGGGGTGTAAATTTCATATGATTTAGAAGAAACTAACGCTACTTTATCACGAGTAGCTCTTACCGCTTTAAAAGGTTTTACAATCGCCATGAATTATTCGCTTAACAATTTTATAATTTTATTGGCTAACTCAACTCCAATTCTTTCTTGCGCTTCTATAGTAGACGCTCCAATATGAGGAGTCATAGAAATTTCAGGATTCATTAATAATTGAATTTCAGGAGTTGGTTGATTTTCAAATACGTCTAATCCAGCATATTTAACTTTGCCACTTTCAATAGCATTTACTAAATCAACTTCATTTAAAACACTTCCTCTTGAAGTATTAATAATTCCAACCCCATCTTTCATTTTATCTAACTGGGCAGCTTCTATAACATACTCTTCTTGTGCTGGTAAATGCAAGGTTACAAAATCAGATTTTGATAAAACATCATTTAACGATTGTGTTTTTACAGAAAAATTAACTGATTGTCCATCGAAAAAAGAAATTGTAATAGTTGCATTCTCAACTTCAGTATCAGTCGCTACTATTTTCATGCCCAATCCTAAAGCCATTTTAGCTACCTCTTGTCCGATATGACCAAAACCTACAATACCTAAAGTTTTACCTCTCAATTCAATTCCTTGAGAAAATTGCCTTTTTAATAAATTGAAACTCAGGTCGCCTTCTAAAGGCATCTCACGATTGGATTGATGTAAAAAACGAACCATTCCGAATAAATGCGCAAATACTAGTTCTGCAATTGAAGTAGCAGAAGCATCTTCGCTATTCACAACGTGAACTCCATTATCAATAGCATAATCAACATCAATATTATCCATCTCGGTTCCTAAACAAGCAATAAGTTTAATGCTTGGGCAAGCATCAATTAACTCTTGTCGTACTTGTGTAGTATTACCTACTGTAATAGCATCAATAGTATGGTCGTTTATATAGTTTTCTAATTGCTTTTGTGCAACTTTAGTGTTTATTACTTCAAAGCCTTTGTCTTCTAAAGTTTGTATTCCGCTAGCGGAAATTCCATCGGTCACTAATATCTTCATCGTTCTTTATATTAAAAATGCCATTATAAAAAATGACGTTGTATCTAACTTATTCTTTCTAATTCTTGCATTACATCTACTAAGGCCTGAACACTGTATAAAGGTAAGGCGTTGTACATGCTTGCACGGTAACCACCAACACTTCTATGACCGTGTAATCCATTAATGTTAGCTTCTTGCCACATTTTATCAAACTTAGCTTGTAAGCTTTCATCGGTTAAAGTGAATGTTGCATTCATATGGCTGCGATCTTCAACAGTAGCAACTCCTCTAAACAAAGGGTTTCTATCTATTTCATTATAGAGTAACGCTGATTTTTTCTCGTTTACTTTTTCAATAAATTCAATTCCACCTAAATCTTTTAACCATTCTAAAGTTAGCATTGAAGTATATACTGGAAATACAGGAGGTGTATTAAACATGCTATCTTTATCGATAAACACTTGATAGTTTAACATTGAAGGAATTTGACGTTCAACTTTACCTAAAATGTCTTCTTTTATTACAACAAGGGTGGTACCAGCGGGTCCCATATTTTTTTGAGCTCCAGCATAGATTAAATCAAACTTTGAAAAATCTAATTGACGAGAAAAAATATCAGAACTCATATCACATACCACAGGAACCGAAGTTTCAGGAAAACTCTTCATTTGTGTTCCGTAAATGGTATTATTACTAGTACAATGGAAGTAATCTACATCCGTTGGAATTTGATATCCTTTCGGTATATATTTGAAATTTTGATCTTTAGAAGAAGCTACTTCTACTAATTCACCAAATAGTCTTGCTTCTTTAATTGCATTGCTACTCCAAGTTCCGGTATTTAAATACGCTGCTTTTTTATTTAATAAATTGTATGCAACCATTAAAAATTGCATACTTGCACCACCTTGTAAAAACAATGCTTTATAGCCTTTGTTTTCTAATCCTAATAACTCTAAAGCTAAACTTCTTGCTTTCTCAATTATCTCTACAAAAGGTTGACTTCTGTGAGAAATTTCAATTAAAGATAAGTTATCATTATTAAAATTAATAACCGCTTCAGAAGCTTTTTGAAGCACTTCCTCAGGTAAAATACAAGGACCTGCGCTAAAGTTGTGTTTTTTCATTTGTCAGTTGTGTTTTGTTACACAAAGGTGCAAATTTATACAGAGACTCTCTTTTAAATTTTTGATAAAAATTCTAGTGTATTTACCCCATCAGCATAATCCCATAACTTAGGATATTGCGTTTGTCCGAACTCAATTTCATTTTCGATAAAATTGTTAGCTACAACACACTGAATTTGCTCTCTATCTTCCCACAACTTAATTTTTAAATCATCAGTATTGTCATAATACTCATAAAAAACAGAAGCGATAGGAGAGGCGTAACTTTCATCTTCTTTAATCATTAAAAAACCATTCTCTAAAATATCAAACTCGCTCATTAAATACACCGCTTTGTTGTAATCGTAATTGTTAGCGTATTTAATATTGTTGATTATTTCATGTTGTTGGTACATTCCATTGAAAAACGCATCAAAGTTATAGTTCTTTGGGATGAATATTTTTGAAACCGAACGACATCCTAATCCGAAATAACGGAAAACATCTTCACTTAAACATTGCATTTGTTTTTCAGATTCGTTACCTGTTAATACAGCAACAGAATTCCTATTCTTTCGGATGATATTAGGCTTACCTTTAAAATAATATTCGAAATAACGAGCGGTATTATTACTTCCCGTAGCAATCACTGCATCAAAACCAGTCAGTTTTTCTTCAGTAAATGATATTTTACCTTTCAATTTAGGTTCAACATACTCCAAATATTTAGCTAAAAAGGGTAATATGTGTTTATCATTAGACGATTGTTTAACTAAAACTGAATGACCAGAGATTAATACTGATAAAAAGTCGTGAAATCCAACTAAAGGAATATTTCCAGCCATAATAACGGCAACTAACTTAGCATTATTTCCTCCTAAATTTTCTTTAGAAGTCCATTCTGTTAAATTATCAGAAGTCAATGCCTTTGTCCAGTTTTCAATTGAAAACAGTAAGTTTTCTCTTGTAAACCATGTATTATTTTCTTCTGCTATTTTAAGCTGATGTTTAAATCCGTCAAAAAACAATTCGTTATGTTCTATACCTTCTTTTTTCTCTATTTTCTCTTGAGAAAACTGGCTTAAAAATTCTCCTAGTTTATGAAAAGCGTTAATTCTACTTTTTATACTATCCATTTATTTGGTTCTAAATTAAATTGGAACTATTTTTGCGTGTGCAAAGTTACAAAACTGAAAGAGATTAATTATGGCAATTATAATAACAGATGAATGTATAAATTGTGGGGCTTGTGAACCTGAATGTCCAAACACAGCTATTTACGAAGGAGCTGATGATTGGAAATATGCAGATGGAACTGATTTAACAGGTAATATTGTTTTACCAAACGGTAAATCTGCCAATGCAGACGAAGATCAAGAGCCTATTTCTGATGAGATTTATTACATCGTTGCTGATAAATGTACTGAATGTAAAGGTTTTCATGAAGAACCACAATGTGCTGCAGTTTGCCCTGTAGATTGTTGTGTTCCTGATGAAGATAATGTAGAAACAGAAGAGGAGTTATTAGCGAAACAACGTTTTATGCATAACGAATAGAAAGTAATTATACTTTTAAATAGAACAAAAAATCCCGAGAATATTCTCGGGATTTTTTTGTTTTACGTGACTATCTTTTTAAAGTTTAAAACCTAATCTAGTAAAGAAATAAGCTCCATCTGATCCCATTTGTACAGAATCAGCTAATCCTCCTTGATCTGTCCACCCATCAAATTGTGGAGTAGGGTACACGTTAAAAATGTTATTTCCTCCAATAGTAAAGGTTATTTTATCAGTAAAAGCATAACTTAAACTTAAGTCAGTTGTAATTTTACTTTCATAAATGTCAGTAGCTACAGAATATAAAGCGTCTGCTTCTGCTTGAGTAGTTGCAGGTGATTCAACCCATTGAAAATCTTGTAATTGTACTTCGCTAAATTTAGTAAAGTTTAAAGATACATCAAGCTTTTTGTAACCATACCCTAGATTTAAGCCAAATTTATGGTCTGGAGCTGCAGCTTTTAAATACGCCTCAGAAAAAGGACTGAAAAATGTAAATCTATTTAAATTACCATTATTTATTTTTTCAATTTCAGTGTCATTAAAATTACCTACTAAACCTACATTAACTCTGTGTTCATCAAAGGTTTTTTTATAGTTTAAAACAATATCTATCCCTTGAGTTTTGGTGTCGACACCATTTGCAAAGAACTGAGCTGCATCAACTCCTAAATTTAATCCTGATGCATCAAAGTTATCCGTTAAAATAATACGATCATCAACCGTAATTGAATAGGCATCAATTGTAGCTGTAAATCCGCCTATTTTATAGGTAAAACCTAAACTAGCATTAAAAGCAGTTTCTTCTTTTAGCTGTTCTATACCAAAAGCTTTAGTTACGGTACTGTTGTTAGCAGATAACAATGAAGGAAGAGACTCTCCATTTACAATATTGGTAAATTTTAAATTATAATATAATTGAGCCAATGAGGGAGCTCTAAATCCTGAAGAAATAGAACCTCTTAATGTTAAATTGTCACTCGCTTTAAATCTTGAGGCTAACTTAAAATTAAAAGTACTTCCAAAGTCACTATAATCTTCAAAGCGAAGAGCTGCACCTACTAAAAATTTCTCAGTAAAGTTAAATTCCGAATCAAAATAGAGACCTACATTACTTCTAGAACGGTCCACTTCATTATCTGGACCATATCCAGGGAATCCTTGAGACCCTCCAGGTAGTTCATCTCCATTACCATCAACAGCAACAGGTTGAACAGCAGGATTTGTCATTAAAACTCCATTATCATCATATAACCCATATGAAGCTTCTTCTCCAGAAAAAATGATAAAGTTTTCTGTTCTGTATTCTAGTCCAAAAGCTAAGTTAACTCCACTCATTAAATCCTCTAAATATTTGGTAAAATCTAATCCTGTAGTATTTTGTGATAAACTATGCCCTCCAGCATTAAAATCAGTAGGAGAAGCGTCTTTCATCGAAGCATTATTAGAGTCTTTTATAAAGTAATGAAACTTGTTTTCTCCGTAGGTATTATTAAAATCAACTTCCCAACCATTTTCTAATTTATGTTTAATTCCTGTAGAAACTGAAATATCAGTGATATTTGAAGTAATTCTTGGAGTAAAACCATTTGGATGTATGCTTGGAACACTTCGATTATCACCATCTGCATAACTATCTCTTGAAAAAGCATAAGCATCGGTATCTCTATAATTTCTTCCTCCAAAAGCATATACTTCGGTGTTATCATTAATAGGTAAACTAGCATTTACCATAAAGTTAAACCCGTCAATAGCGGCGCTACCATATCCTTTACGCCAAGAAAACCCTGGTCTTAAGGTTCTTTCCTTAGATAATAGTTCGGTAGTAAAGTTTACAAAGCCTCCTTTATCATTCAGTTTAGCTCCGTAATTTAAGTCTAACTTAAAAGTTCCTCCATCAAAACTTTTGTCTTCTCCATCCAATCTATTCTTTCCTTCCACATTGTATAAAGTTTCACCAGTAGCTTCAGCCCATCCATCTCCAATTGCAGTACTAAAAGCACCATAACCTAAACTTCCTGAAACCCCATTGGTATTATCTTTTAAAACAATATTAATAACACCTGCAATAGCATCAGAACCATATTGAGCAGAAGCTCCGTCTCTTAAAACTTCAATTCTTTTAATTGCAGCGGAAGGAATTGCATTTAAATCGGTTCCTGAATTTCCACGCCCACGTGTCCCAAAAATGTTAACCAATGATGATTGATGACGTCTTTTTCCATTAATCAATACCAATGTTTGATCAGGTCCTAAGCCACGTAAAGAAGCAGGCACTATATGATCAGCACCATCAGAACCAGATTGTTTTGTAGCATTAAAGGATGGGGCTGCATATTGTAAAATATCATTGACTTCTACTTTACCATTTTTGGTAGCCAAGTCACCTACGTCAATAACATCAACTGGAACAGGAGTGTCTATTGCTGTTCTTCTTACATTTCTAGACCCTACAATAACAACTTCTTCTAGTTGTAACCCTTCTTGTAATATAATATCGAAGCTAGTTTTTCCATTGATAGGAATTTCTTGAGTTTCAAATCCCGAAAAACTCACAATAAGTATTCCATCATTAGCTACTTTTAAGGAGAACTCCCCATTAAAATCTGTAGCAGTTCCATTAGTAGTTCCTTTTTCTAGAATGTTAGCTCCTGGTAAAGGTTCATTATTGACATCCTTTACTGTTCCTTTTATTTGTATTTGAGCATGTATTACTTGTAATCCAAGAAATAAAAAGCAAATGACAAAAAGTTTTTGTTTAGACATAAGAAAAGCTTTTAGTTTATTAATATCTAAAAATAGTTAAAATCAACTAAAATCTTAAATAAATGTTAATTTTTTAATTAAGTGTTAATATATTAGTGTAATTGATGAGTTTTAAATAAATAGTGTTTTTAGAAAGCAAAGCATTATATTTGCACTCGCAAAATTTCAATAAAGACATAGAATGAAAGCTGGAATTGTAGGATTACCAAACGTAGGGAAATCAACCCTTTTTAACTGTTTATCAAACGCGAAGGCACAAAGTGCTAACTTTCCGTTTTGTACAATTGAACCAAATTTAGGAGTGGTAAATGTACCAGATACTCGTTTAGAAAAATTAGAGGAATTAGTAAATCCTGAAAGAGTATTGCCTGCAACTGTAGAGATTGTAGATATTGCAGGATTGGTAAAAGGAGCAAGTAAAGGTGAAGGTTTAGGAAATCAATTCTTAGCAAATATTCGAGAAACTGATGCTATCTTACACGTATTACGTTGTTTTGATAATGATAATATTGTACACGTTGATGGATCTGTAGACCCTATACGTGATAAAGAAACAATTGATATAGAACTTCAATTAAAAGATTTAGAAACAGTTCAAAAACGTTTAGAGCGTGTAAAAAGAACCGCTAAAACTGGTAACAAAGAAGCTCAGGTTGAGTTAGAAATTCTATTAAAAGTGGAAACAACTTTATTAGAAGGAAAATCTATACGTTCTATTGAGTTTACTGAAAAAGAAGATGAATTTGTAAAGCCATTACAATTCATTACAGCTAAACCTGTGTTATATGTTTGTAATGTTGATGAAGGTTCAGCAGTTTCAGGAAATGCTTATGTTGATAAGGTAAAAGAAGCTGTAGCTGATGAAAATGCAGAGGTAATTGTATTAGCTGTAGGTACAGAAGCTGATATTACAGAGTTGGAAGACTACGAAGAACGTCAAATGTTTTTAGCTGATATCGGATTAGAAGAGGCAGGAGTTTCTCGTTTAATTCGTTCAGCATATAAATTATTAAACTTACAAACTTATTTTACTGCGGGTGTTAAAGAAGTAAGAGCTTGGACTATTCCTGTAGGATCAACAGCACCACAAGCAGCTGGAGTAATTCATACTGACTTTGAAAAAGGGTTTATCCGTGCTGAAACTATTGGATATGATGATTTTGTTGCATATGGTAGTGAAACTAAAGTAAAAGAAGCTGGTAAAATGAGAGTAGAAGGAAAGGAATACATTGTTAAAGACGGTGATGTAATGCATTTTAGATTTAACGTGTAATTTTTTTAAAAGAATAAAGAATAAACTCCACTAATTTTTAGTGGAGTTTTTTTGTACCTTAGAATTCCAAATTCACTCACAATAATGCAACTCAAAAAACAAACATTTCAGTTTTTAAAAGACTTAAAAGAGAACAACAATCGTGATTGGTTTACAGAGCATAAAAAAGACTTTACTGAAGCCCAAAATAATGCGAAAGCTATTTATAAGAAGATTGAAGAAAACTTAAATAAACATGATGAGATTGATAAGTTTAAGTTGTTTAGAATTTATAGAGATGTGCGTTTTTCAAAAGATAAAACGCCTTATAAAACACATTTTGGAGGTTCTTTTCATAGAAAAAAACCAGAATTAAGAGGTGGGTACTATTTGCATATTTCTCATGGAGACAGTTTTGTTGCTGGTGGATTCTGGGAACCAAACAAAGAGGATCTTTTACGTATTCGTAAAGAGTTTGAAGTAGATGCTTCTGAAATTAGAGAGATTTTAAAAGAAAAGAACTACGTACAACATTTTGGAGGTAAACTAGAAGGAGATGAGCTTAAAACAGCTCCTAAAGGTTTTGATAAAACGCATCCAGATATCGATTTGATTCGTAAAAAAGGGTATGTTGCTATTCAACATTTTTCTGACGAAGAGGTTTTAGCTCCAGACTTTTTAACAAGAGTGGATGAAGCTTTTAAAGCATTGCGTCCGTTTTTTAATTACATGAGTGATGTATTAACAACAAACTTAAACGGAGAAAGTCTTTTAGATTAATTTAAGTTTAATCGAACTTCTCTTCTTAAATAAAAGTAGGTAACTATAGTTGATGAAATATCAGCAATAGGAAACGACATCCATACACCATTTACACCATAGAATTTAGGTAATATATATACCAAAGGAATTAAGAAAATACCTTGTTTTAACAGCGTTAAAAGTAAAGCGGGTAGCGCTTTTCCTGTTGCTTGAAAATAGGCAGCACCAATTAATTGAGTTGTAATTACAGGAGTTGCTAAAAAAGCTATAATTAAAGCATTTGGTGTACTGTTTAATAACTCTTTATCTTCTGTAAAAACACCTACTAACTCCGTTGGAAACAACATTATTGTGATAAAAATGATGATAGCTATTCCTGTACCAAAAAATATCGAAGTTTTAATACTTTCTTTAACTCGTTCTACGTTATTTGCTCCGTAATTATATCCAGCAATAGGTAAAAATCCTTGGGTTACTCCTAAAACAGGAAAAAGGGCAAACAACATAACCCTGTTAATGATACCATATATCGCAATTGATATTTCTCCTCCATATTTAAAAAGAGTGTAGTTTAAAACAATTGTTAATAAACTTATGGTTCCTTGTCTTACTACAGTTACACCTCCTAACGAAACAATTTCTTTTACAATTAAAAAATTGAGTTTAAAGTGTTTTGGGATAACTTTTAATTGAGTATTATTAGAAAGAAAAAACCATAAAATAAACAATCCACTAACAGCATAAGATATAGAAGTTGCTAATCCTGCACCAAACATTCCTAAATTCATAAATTTTATAAAAACAACATCTAAGAATATGTTAGCAACTGCAGGAAACAGCATAGTAAGCATAGCATAATTAGGTTTTCCTACTGCTCTAATAACAGGGTTTCCCATCATAGCAAAAGCTAAAAAAGGAACACCCCAAACGATTACGTTAAAATATTCGGTTGCAGGTACAATAATATCTCCATTAGCACCAAAAAGTTGTAAAATAGGTGTACTAAAAAAGGTTCCTAAAAGCACAAAAATTACTGAAAGTACAATAGTTAATGATATTTGGTTTCCAAAAACTTCAAAAGCCTTATCAGCTTTATTAGCACCTAATGCTCTGGAAATTATAGAGCTTCCTCCAATTCCAACTCCCATTCCTATAGATGAGATTAAAAAAGCAATTGGCAATACTACAGTGATAGCTGCAATAGCCAACACTCCAATCCATCTTCCAACAAAAATAGTGTCTACTATCATGTTAATTGACATCACCAAAATACCTATAGATGCAGGAATAGCTTGTTTTAAAAGAAGTTGACTAATACTTTTTGTACCTAAGTCGTCAGCGATTCTATTCATGTTGCCTAAATTAACACGAAAAATCGTTCTAATTTAAAATCTACGTTATATTTAAGTAATAATTAACATCAAACCTGTAAGTTTGTTTTATGAATATATTTGAACAAAAACATATTGTAACAGCTAATGAAATAGATGAGTATAACCATGTAAACAATGTAGTGTACGTGCAATGGATGCAAAATATTTCTGATGCTCATTGGAAAGAATTATCAAAAAAAGCGACAAATATTGATTATGTTTGGTTTGTTATTCGTCATGAGGTTGATTATAAAAATCAAGCTGTGTTAGGAGATGAAGTAACGCTTAGAACTTGGGTTGGTAAAACTGAAGGAATAAAATCTATTCGTCATTTTGAAATATATAGAGATGAAACTTTATTAGTAAAATCACAAACCACATTCTGTTTATTAGATGCTGTTACTAAAAAGCCTAAAAGAATTACGAAAGAAGTAACAAACTTATTATTACCGTAAAAAAGAACAATATCTTTGCACTTATAAATTTATACAATGACAACATTTACCGCATTAGGAGTACGAAAAGAATATGTAAAAGGACTGAAAGAGTTAGGAATAACAACTCCTACTGAAGTGCAAGAAGAAGCGATACCTTATTTGCTTGAAAATAATTCAGATTTTATTGGCTTAGCGCAAACAGGAACTGGTAAAACAGCAGCATACGGATTACCTATCTTACATAAAATTAACCCTTCTAAAGACCATATTCAAGCATTGATTTTAGCTCCTACAAGAGAATTGGCGCAACAAATAAAAAAGCAATTATTTAAGTTTACTAAATATGTAGATGAACGAATTTTTGTAGAAGCTGTTTTTGGAGGTGAAAAAATTGATCGTCAAATTAATAATTTAAAGAGAACTACCCATATTGTTGTAGCTACACCTGGGCGTTTAATTGATTTGATTGAAAGAGGTGAAGTCGATTTAAAAAACATTAAAACTCTTGTACTTGATGAAGCTGATGAAATGCTAAGTATGGGATTTAAATTAGAATTAAACCGTATTTTAAAGTATACCACTTCAGGTACTCGCAAAACATGGTTGTTTTCAGCTACCATGCCAGATGAAATACGAAGTATTATAAAAAAATATATGAGTTCTTCAGCAAAACAAGTAGAGGTAAACAAGAACTCGTTGGTGAATGCTAATATTACACATCAGTTTGTACAAACAACAATTCAAGAAAAAACTGATAAGATAGTTTCTTTTTTAGAAAAACGACATGCTGAAAGAGGTATTATTTTTACTAGAACTAAAGCGGGAGCTCAAAAATTAACTAAAGAACTAAAAGAAGAAGGATTTTCAGTTGAAGCGTTAGAAGGTGATATGCAACAAAAGGAGCGCGATAAAGTAATGCGTGCTTTTAAAAATGAGAGTCTTCAAATATTAGTTTCTACAGATGTTGCTGCTAGGGGAATTGATGTTCAAAACTTAGGTTTTGTTCTACATCATCAATTACCAGAAAAGTTAGAATATTATACACACAGAAGTGGTAGAACAGCCAGAGCAGGTAAAAGAGGGGTGTCTTTAGCTTTAATTCTTCAAAATGAAAGAAATCGTATTGCTGAAGTAGAAAAGGAATTACAAATACAATTTTCAGAAATATCTATATAAATGAGTATTATCTACGCCATAGACATCGCAGGAACATTCGCATTTGCCATTAGTGGAGCATTAGTAGCTATTCGAAAAAAATTTGATGTTTTTGGGGTGCTAATTATTGCTTTTGTTACGGCTGTAGGTGGTGGTATGACTCGAGATGTACTTATTAATGCGCACCCCATAAATTGGATTGGTGATATCAATTATATTTGGACAATACTCACAGCAGTAGTAGTTACTTTTTTATTTAGAAGTAAAATAGCTCCACTAAGAAAAACGATGTTTTTGTTCGATACGATTGGTATTAGTGTATTTACTTTAATAGGTGTTCAAAAAGGATTGAGTTTTGATTTGCATCCGTTTGTGGCGTTAGTTATGGGAATGTCTTCTGCTGTAATGGGAGGAGTTATTAGAGATGTGTTAACAAATGAAATTCCGTTAATTTTTCATAGAGAAATTTATGCATCTGCCTGTTTAGCTGGAGGTATGGTGTACTTACTTTTACATTCTTTTAATATAAATGAAGATTTTCTTTTTGTAATTTCTGCGGCAATAATTGTTACTGTTAGAACTATTGCTGTACAATATAAATTAGAATTACCTAGAATTAAGAAAGATGTTTTTGGAAAATAATATGGACTATGAAAAAACTAATTTTTGAAAATTTAGAAGAACTTTCTAGTATAGAAGGAAAACAGTTGCCAATAGGAGAGTGGTATACTGTTACACAGCAAATGATTAACGATTTTGCTAATGCTACACTGGATAAGCAATGGATTCATATAGATGAAAATAAAGCAGCTAAATATTCTCCTACAGGAACAACGATAGCTCACGGATTTATGTCTGTTTCTATGCTTTCTGAACTAATTTCGAAACAGTTTGAGGTTAAAAGTATAAAAATGGGGTTAAATTATGGACTGAATAAAGTACGTTTTCCAAATCCAGTTCCTGTAAACAGTGAATTACGACTAATAAGTTCTTTAAAGCAATTAGAAAATTTTAAAAAAGGAAAAAAACTCACATTTGACTGTACAATAGAAATAAAAGGACAAGAAAAACCTGCCTGTGTTGCTGAGTTTATCTTTGTACTATTCGAATAAAAAAAGCTGCTATAAAAAGCAGCTTTTTTATTATTTGTATTTTAGGTTAAGACATCCAACCTTTTTCAATAGTTTTTTTAGAGTACATTAACAAAAAGACTCCTATAAGAATAACCATTACAGGCATAACAACTCCACCAGGACCATATACTTCAGCTGCTCTACTCATAAATAAATTGTAAGACATTTGTGCTAGAATTGCTATTAAAGAAATTAAAAACACGAATCTGGCTGCTTTTTTTCTAGCTAATAAGAAAATGCTACCAAGTAACCCAGCAAAAACAGCTATAGCAAATGCGGCTGTTACCCAAGTAGGAATGTTTTCATATAAAACTCTTTCAGCTTTAGGTAAGGCGGCTTTTACTTCATCTGTCATAAAGGCTTGTCCGATGTAAGACATAACACCTAAACAATTCCAAATAAGTGCAGCAACAGCAATAATCCAAAACAATGTAGTAGGTTTGTTTGAGTTTGTCATAAAATTAGGTTTAAAGTTAGTTGTAGTTAAATGTACTTATAAATAACTCAAAAAACAAAACAAACTGTAAATCAGTGCTTAACAAAATAAGTTTTTCAATGTGGTCTTAAAATAATGTTAAAGCTAATAAACTTATGTAACGAGTCGTAAAAACAAACGTCTTATGAGTATATAATTACTTAACAAGTAATGTTTAGTGATTAGTTAGTTTTTAATAGTTGATTGAAAAAGGCTCGAGATATTATCCCGAGCCTTTTTTATATTTAATTGGTGTCTAAAACTTTTATTTTCTTTCTAAAAGCGCCATGTAAAATCCATCATAACCAGATTTGTGCGATAGTACTTTTTCGTCTTTTACAAACTTAAAATCTTTTCCTGCATCAGAAGCTAAAAAGAACTCAACTTGTTGTTGATTTTCAGAAGGTAGTACCGAACAAGTAGCATAGACCATTTTTCCACCTGGTTTTACCATTTTAGAGTATTGTTGTAAAACTTCTTGTTGCGTACCACGAATTTGATCTAAAAATTCAGGTTGTAATTTCCATTTACTATCAGGATTTCTACGAATAACCCCTAAACCAGAACAAGGAGCATCTATTAAAACTCTATCTGCTTTTCCTTGTAGTTTCTTTATTACTTTTGTAGAATCGATTACACGAGTATCTATATTGTGAGCACCATTTCTACGAGCACGAACTTTTAGCTTTTTCAATTTACTCTCATAAATATCCATAGCTATAATCTGCCCTTTGTTTTTCATCAACGAAGCTATATGTAATGTTTTTCCGCCAGCGCCAGCACAAGTATCTACCACTTTCATACCTGGTTCCACATCTAAATAAGCTGCTACTAATTGAGAAGAAGCATCTTGTACTTCAAAGAATCCTTTTTTAAAGGCTTCTGTTTTAAAAACATTAGCTCTTTCTACTAATTTTAAAGCATCATCATATCCTTTGATAAACTCAGTTTCAATTCCTTCAGAGGCTAATTGTTTTTGTAGGTGAGCTTTGGTTGTGTTTAAGGTGTTTGTACGTAAAATGACCTCTGCTTGCTTGTTTAAAGCAGCGATTTCTTTTGTCCAAACCTCTTCTCCTAATTCTTGAACACCTACTTCATCAATCCAATCAGGAATAGATTCTCTAAACTTTCTTATTTTTAATAACTCATCAAACTTACCTTTAATTCTTCTTGTAGGAGTAGGTTCTATCTGGTTCCAATCTGGTAATTGAATTCCTTTTAGTACACACCAAACAGCAAACAATCTCCATAAATCAGGACGAGAATATGGCGCTTTTACATTAGCTATTTCAGAATACAATCGTTTCCAACGAACAATATCATAAATAGTTTCAGCAACAAACTTTCTGTCACGTGCTCCCCAACGTTTATCTCTCTTTAAAGCTTTTTCAACGGCTTTATCTGCATATACATCTTCATTAAAAATATCGCGTAAACTATCTATAACCGCGAAAACTAAATTTCTATGTAATCTCATTTGATGAATTTAAGAGTGCAAAGATAGTTGATTTTAATGGCTTTTTGTATTTTCGTTTACAGTAAAAAAAGCTAATTGAAATAATATATGAAACTGTTTAAATTAATGCTTTTCTTGTTTTTTGGATGTACTTTGTATGCTGAAGCACAAGAAGTATATATTGAGCCTTTAAAAGAATTTACGATAAACCAAAAGGTTTATCTATTTGGAAATGATGTAAAATTAAGAAAAGAGCCTAATACGAACTCTGAGGTAGTCTCACTATTAAAAATAGCCTCAGAAGTAATTATTATAGAAAAATCTCATCTAAAACAATTGTATAATGGTTATATGCATAACTGGTACAAAGTGAAATATAAAAATGAAGAAGGATTTATACTTGGAGGCTTGTTAGCTTTAGATTCAAAAAAAATAAATGATTCAGTCTATTTAGCTTCTCTTAAAAAAGAAAATGAAGATACTTATGCTTCTATAAGAGTTGTGAATGGACATAATGAATATATTGAAAATAGTTCAAAACTAAAAACCACAACATTTTCTATTAAAGTTTATAACAATAAAGGAATTGACAGCATTAAAAATATGATTTATGTAGATTATTTAGCTGAAGCTTGTGGTGTTGAAGGAGGAGGTTATTATTTATTTAATAATGAAACAGCTTTGGTAAAAGTAATAGAGTTGTCTAGTATATCAGAAGCAGGTTTATTTTGGTTTAAAGAGAATATTGTTTTTCCTTCTGATGTAGGTGGGAAAAAAGACAAAATAATTATAAAAAGAGAAGCAGGAGAAATGATAGATGAAGAGAGTAACCACACAAAAGTAACAATAGAAACTAAAGAATTTAGTTGGGAGGGAAAACAATTAGCATTTTATACTAAATAACCTATATTCCTAGAATTTTTCATGAACTTAAACCATCCTGTAACATACATTAAAGGCGTAAGTGTAGCAAGAGCAGAGTTGTTATATAGCGAATTAGGTATTAAAACCTGTGGAGATTTGTTGCATCTTTTTCCGTTTAGATATATCGATAAAACACAGTTCTATACTATCAATCAACTACAGCAAAACTCAGCTGAAGTTCAAATTGTTGGAAAAATTACAGGAGTAAAAACTGTAAAACAAAAAAGAGGAAGCCGACTAGTAGCTACTTTCTCTGATAATACTGGTTCTATGGAGTTGGTATGGTTTAAAGGGGCTAAATGGATTAAAGATAGTTTAAAAGTAAATGTTCCATATGTTATTTATGGAAAACTAAATTGGTATAATGGTACTCCTAATATGCCGCATCCAGAAATGGAAACAGTAAAAGAATACAAAAGCAAGCTACAAATGGCTATGCAACCAGTATATCCTTCTACTGAAAAATTAAGCACTAAAGGAATAAGTAACAAGGTTATGCGTAGCATGATTCAAAATTTGTTTCAGCAAGCATACGGTAATATTGAAGAAACTTTTCCTGCTTATTTTATTGAAGAACATCAATTTTTAGGTAAAAAAGAATCCCTTTTGAATATTCATTTTCCTAAAAATCAAGAGTTACTAGCCAAAGCACAATATCGATTAAAGTTTGAGGAATTGTTTTTTATCCAACTCCAGTTATTACAAAAAAAGCTCATCCGAAAATCAAAACTAAAAGGATTCGTTTTTGAACAGGTAGGAGAGGAGTTTACCAATTTTTATAACAATCACTTGCCCTTCGACTTAACAGGGGCTCAAAAACGAGTATTGAAAGAGATTCGTAAAGATGTTGGCTCTGGAGCGCACATGAACCGATTATTGCAGGGAGATGTAGGTTCTGGAAAAACGATTGTAGCATTATTGACTATGTTGTTGGCTATTGATAATGGCTATCAAGCCACCATTATGGCTCCTACCGAAATTCTTGCAACACAGCATTATAATGGGATAATAGAATTATTAGAGAAAACCGATATTAAAGTTGAATTATTAACAGGATCTACCAAAACAAAAAAGCGTAGAGAAATTCATGAAAGTTTAGAAGATGGTTCGCTACATATCCTGATAGGAACACATGCTATTTTAGAAGATAAAGTACAATTTAAAAACCTAGGTATTGCTATTATTGATGAGCAACATCGTTTTGGAGTTGCACAGAGAAGAAAGTTATGGGAAAAAAGTCATTCTGATGGAAGGGCTATTCCTCCACATATTTTAGTTATGACTGCAACACCTATACCAAGAACATTGGCAATGTCCGTTTATGGTGATTTAGATATTTCTGTAATTGATGAACTGCCTCCTGGGCGTAAAGAAATAAAAACTGTACATCGTTATGATAGTAATCGTTTAGGAGTTTTTAAGTTTTTGAAAGATGAAATAGCTAAAGGAAGACAAGCATATGTAGTATATCCATTAATTCAAGAGTCTGAAGCAATGGATTACAAAGACTTAATGGATGGTTATGAGAGTATTTCTCGTGAGTTTCCTTCTCCTAAATATCAAATAAGTATTGTTCATGGACAAATGAAACCTTCAGATAAGGATTATGAAATGGAGCGATTTTCCAAAGGAGATACTCAAATTATGGTAGCTACTACAGTTATTGAAGTGGGAGTAAATGTGCCTAATGCTTCTGTAATGGTTATAGAGAGTGCAGAACGTTTTGGGTTAAGTCAGTTACATCAATTACGAGGTAGAGTAGGGCGTGGTGCAGAACAGAGCTACTGTATTTTATTATCGAGTTATAAATTATCTTCTGACGGAAAAACTCGTTTACAAACAATGGTAGAAACTACAGATGGATTTAAAATTGCTGAAGTAGATTTAAAACTTCGTGGTCCTGGAAATATTATGGGAACACAACAAAGTGGTGTTTTAAATCTTAAAATAGCTGATGTTGTTAAGGATAGTCCAATATTACATATAGCTCGTAAAGCTGCTATAAATTTACTTCAAGAAGATCCTAATTTATCAGAAACAAAAAATTCCAGCTTGCTGAAAGCTTATGAAAAGCTTAGAAAAACAAGTGGAATTTGGAGTAATATAAGTTAGAATTAAGTACTACTAGTTAGTACTTAATTCTTCTTCACTATCTGTATTATCACTTTTATTGAATCTTAATATTAGATATCCAATTATAGCAGAAACTAAAGATCCTAATAAAACACCAATTTTTGCAGATCCTAAAAACTCAGGAGTACTAGCAAATGCTAAACTAGCTATGAATATTGCCATAGTAAATCCAATTCCTGCCAAGAAGGAAACTCCAATAATATGCTGACTGTTTATATCTTTAGGAACTTCTATTATTTTAAGTTTTTTAACTGTAGTAATAATAGCAGTAATACCTATACTGTTTCCTAAAATTAAACATAAAGCTATATTTATAATTAAGGAAGTGTCTAAATTAGCATCTCCATCTATTAAAACTCCTGCATTAGCCAAGGCGAAAATAGGAATAATAGCATATGCAACTATACCATGTAGTTTATGCTCTAAAAGTTGAAGAGGAGATTGATAGTCTTCTATCCAGTGATCTAGGTTATCTATTTCAGCAATTTGTTCTTTTGATAATATTGGTTTAGGAGAAACTTTAGCTTTTTTAATATTATCCATTATTTGAGATAAATTAGCTAAAAACTCAGGGGTATGTGCTTTTTGTCTAATAGGCACGGCAAAAGCCATTAAGATACCTGCAACTGTTGGGTGTATTCCTGCTTTTAAAAATAAAACCCAAATAACAGTACCAAACATAAAGGTTATATATTTAGAATAAAAACCTCTGTAAGCAATAAAATAAAGAAAAGCTAATAAAGCTATGGCAGCAGATATTAAAGTGATATCTATACTAGCACTGTAAAATAATGCAATAACTAAAACAGCTCCGATATCATCTACAATAGCAAAAGCAGTTAAAAATACTTTTAAACTAAGAGGCACCCTTCTTCCTAAAGTATTTAAAACAGCTAGAGAAAAGGCAATATCTGTAGCCATTGGAACACCCCATCCGTGGGCTGTTTCTGGATTTTTATTAAATAAAATAAAAAATAAAACAGGAAATAACATTCCACCAACTGCTCCAAAAAGAGGAAATGCTAGTTTTTTTGTAGAGTTTAACTCACCGATTAAGAATTCTCTTTTAATTTCTAAACCAATTAAAAAGAAAAACACAGCCATTAAACCATCATTAATCCAAAGTATTAATGGTTTATATAGCTCAAGATGCTCGGACTTAAAACCTATTTTATATTCCCATAAAGCGTTGTAACTATCTCTAAAAGGGGAATTTGCCCAAATAAGAGCTAATAAAGTTGCACCTAACAATAAAATACCACTAGCGCTTTCAGTTTTTAAAAAATTTTGAAATGGAGATATTATTCTCTTTTTACTCATATTTATATATAGATTGTAGCTTACTTTTTGAGAGGTAAAAAGTAAGGATATTATTTTTTTGTTTTAGAAAGCGAAGATAATTCATCAAACTTTAACGAAAAGTTAAATTTTTAAAGATTTTTAACACTCAAGAAGGTAAAACGATATGAAATACCCAAATTTAATTGAGTATTACTTAAATTCCCTCCTTTTGCTTTTACATAACCCGCTCCTAATCTTAAACTTAATTTATTAGTAAGTTTTTGATTAACTCCAATACTAGGTTTAACAATTAATCCTTGTCCAGTACTAATACCTCCACCACCTGCTGCACCACCAAGAACTTGTACAAAAATAGAGGTTTTTTCGTTAAAAAACTCATTTGATTGAGCTCCTAGTCCAACAATTCCTTCAGCATAGGCACCCGCACCACCAAAATCAGCAAATGAAGTTTGACCTGCTGCGTATAAATATTTATTTAAAAAGAAGTTTAACTGTAATGATATTTGATGCATATTTTGATTAAATCCATCGTCTCTTGCAGCATTTAAGTATAAATCTTGCTTAATAATTGTTTCAAACCCTTTAAACTTTCCTTCAGAAAATTCTAAATCTTCTCTTTCTGAAAAAATTCCATCTCTATCAACATAATATTTTAATCCTAAACCATAAGTAGAGGAAACAAAATGAGAATTAGGACTCATCATATATCCCTTGTTAACAGAAGCGTATACATTTCCGAATAACTTTTGCTCTATAGAAAGATCAGGATATATTAAAAAACCTCCTTTAGTATCAACACCACCGCCACCGCCAGCGCCTACACCAAATTTAGCTAAAATATTCGTGCGATTTTTATTCATTGATAAATGATATCCTCCTCCTAAGAAAACATCCATATATCCAGCTTTGATACCATGATATGCTCCATCAGCTCTTACGAAAAAGAAAATATCATCAGTTATATATGAATTTAATTCAAATCCTGCTAAACGTATTGTATTTCCTTCATAAGATCCTTTGGTTACATAAGCATTATTTAAATGCATTAATAGTGAAATTCGATTACTTAAAGCATTCCATGAGGAGGTTTTTAAATCATCAATAGAAAAAGAATTTTCTCGTTCTTTAAAATCAGCTATCTTGAAAGACAAAGGAATCTGCACAGCAACATTAAATTGGCTACTGTTTATTGTTCCTCCATCAAAAAAGTCAACATAACTATATCCAGCTGTAGCTGAAAAGTGTTTAAAATCATATCCTAAGTTAAGATGTGGTAAAATAAAAGCGCCTCCACCGTCTGGAGCTGATTTGCCACCACCTCCACCAAAATGAAGTCCAGCATCTACAAATAGTTTATCTGTTATTTTTTGTTGGATTCCGGCATTTACACCTAAAGTAAAAAAACCGCCTCGTATACCTCCAACAGCTCCGTACAAACCAACCCCAGCATAACTCCAATCATTTAGTTTTAGGTTGTAATGGAGCCCTGTGTAATCCATATTTTCTTCTCCATCAGGCATTTTAATAGATAAAAAGTCTATTTGTCCGAAACCTAATTGTGTTTTCTGTTCTGGAATTGTGCTCGTTTGGGCATAAAAAAAATGAACACTCATTAGTAAAACTACTATGAGTGCTCTTTTTAGAAAAATGTTTAACATTTTAATTTATTTAGTTGTGTATTTGCTGACGTTCTCCATTTATGTATGAAGCTATAAAAGCGTCTTCAAATCCTAATTTAACCAGTTCTTTTTTTAGTTCTCTTGCTTCATCTAAAGTTAAAAATAAACCTAATGAATATTTAAAATAACCATCTGTATTAGCTACTATTGAAGGAATAACTTCAGAGGATAATAACGGATATTGGTTGTTAGACAGTACACCTATTTGAACTGAATATATGGTTTCACCTCTTGTGCCTTCTGCTATTTCGTTTGTAGCTGCTTCAATATCTATGGTAGATGTTTCTGTATCTCCATTTCTTGCAGCTCTAGCGTTGGCTCTACTAATACTATCTAGTACTCTGTATGCCTCTTGTTTTTTTACTGCTTCTATATCTACATTGTTGATAGCACTGTTACCACCATAAGCATAAAAATAATAAGCTGCTCCTGAAGCTATTCCGAATAAAAGCCCTAAAAAGATTGATAGACTTCTTGAGCTTTTTTTAAATGAAGAGAATTCTTCTTGAGTACTGGCTAATTCATTTTCAGCTTCCTCTCTTTGTAATTTTGAATTGTCTAAGTCTTCTTGTATTAACTTAAACTTTTCTTCTTCTATAAAAGGCATAAGTATATGGGTTGATTAGTTAATATTCTGTGCACTAAAATACAAATCTTTTTTTTATCATTTAATTCTGGTGATAAATAGTATTGTAAAGAGGTAAATCTATACTAAAAATTGGGGGTTAGCGTAAACTGTCATTTTATCATCTCGACTAAAACCAATCAGGCAAATGCCAAATTCTTTAGCAAAATCTACCGCTAAAGAAGAACAGGCAGAAACGGCTATTATAAATGGAATTTTAGCTAAAAAGGCCTTTGATACAATTTCGTAAGAAACTCTACCACTTACTAGCATGTATTTTGCTTCTTTAAGATTCGAATTACTAATTAAATCTCCTATGCATTTATCAACAGCATTATGACGACCAATATCTTCTTGTATAGTTAATAGCTCTTGGTTTTTATTGAAGATAGAGCAAGCATGACTTCCGCCAGTTGTTTTGAATATTTTTTGTAATTCATTCATTTTTAAAAACATATGTTTTGTAGTATAAACAAACGATTTAAGATAAGTGGTGTCTTTATTTTTTAACGTATTTCCTGTTACTTCTAAATCTTTTAATTCTTTTTTTCCACAAATTCCGCAAGAAGAAATAGATAAAAGAGTACGTTTATTTAGGTAGCCTTTACCTAATCTTTCTTTCTTTATATCTACGTTTATTATGGTAGAATAATTTTCTTCATTTTTTTCTACACTTAATTTAAAATCTTCATTTTTCTTACAAATATCTTCTGCATATAATAATCCTTTTATCAAGGCTTCATCACTTCCAGGAGTACGCATAACAACAGTATAGGGCTCATTATTTATATTAATTTGTAAAGGAGCTTCAATAACTAGATTGTCTTCTATTTTTATTGAAGCATTTTCAGATAGCTTAACAGATTGGTATGTGCTAGATTGTTTTGTCATAAAACAAATTTATATAAAAGGTAATTAAAAAAAAGTCTTGATTTAAGTATCAAGACTTTTAAAATGTTTTGCTTCCCCTAATAACAAAAACATTTCTTGAATATAAGGAAGTTATGTTAATTTAGCAACTTTAATTTTTACAAAATACTATTGAGTGTTTGTTTTTACACAATTAATAACGATTAACTCATTTTTTAAGTTTGTAGAGAAAAAAAGAAATGTATCACCTCCGTCTTTTAATTTTGTTTCTTTTCTTATTTGTGCTACAGTTTTAGGGAAATTACGAGTTGTGATATTAGCTTTGTCTACTATTATTTCTCTTTTTAATTTCTTTTTGTTATAAGAAAAAACAGAAATAATCTCAAAAATTCTTCCTGGGAAATCTTCAATTAATTCATCAGATGTATATAAATGAGAATGTTGATGTAACTTATAGATTTTTAATTGGCTTGCAACTTCATTAAATCCTCCAGATTTTAAAATTGCTGCATTAGGTTCGTATAAATACTTCTGAGGTAATGAATACTCAAAATCAATGTCGCTTTTTAAATAAAAATAAAAAGATTGTTTTCTGTTTTTCAATAAGTTAAATGTTTTCACCTTAACCAAATCTTCAAATTCTTTTTTTAGTAAAAAAAGTAATTCTTTCACCTCGTTGTTAACAGCTACTATATGAATTTCTTTAACAAATTTTAATTCATTTATTGTTGAAGTTATGTCTAGAATAGGAGAGTTCTTAATTAAAATAGTGTCTGATTTTTCGAATAAAAAATCTAAATTTTCTGGCACATTAGGTAGGCAGTCTTTTAACAAAAAGACCTTTCCTTTTATATCACTTCTTCGAGATGGGTCAATATAAATACAATCAAATTTTTGAGAAGTGTTTTTTAAATACTCTAAACCATCAGTAGCTATAGTCTGAATATTTGAAATACCTAATTCTTTGTAATTATGAGCAACAATTTCAGATAAATCATTATTAATTTCACAATGAATAACTTCTTTAAAGTTTTTAGAAAAAGCTAAACAATCAACTCCAAAACCTCCAGTAATATCAATAATAGAGTTTCCTAGCAACAAATTAGACTTATAATTAGCTGTAATTTCTGAAGAAGTCTGTTCTATACTAATTTTAGCGGGATAATAAATATTTTGTGAAGTAAACCAAGTAGGTAATTTTTTCTCTGATTTCTGTTTTGCGACCAGTTGATTTGCTAATTCTTGTATGGTAATGTCTTTAAAAGGACTTCCTTTAAAAATTAATTCTTCAATATTGGCGTGTAAGTTTTCGTTAATATAATTCTGAACCTCAGTATGTAAAATATTTTTATTCAAAAAAGATTGATTTTAAAAGTGCTGTAAGCCGCAATATTACTAATATTTTAACAGTAATTAAACGTCTGCAATCATAGATTTTTACTACGTTTGTTTACTTATTATCAATTTAAAGTTAACAAATAATTTATTATGAAAAAAAGTATTTTAATGCTTGCTATGATTTTTATTACAGCAAGTGCAAGTGCTCAATTTTATGTTTCTGCTAGTGGAGGTTATTCAATAGGAAGCGCAGGTACTAAGTTTGGAACAGAAACAACTATGGCTGGAGTAGAGAATACCTATGGGAGTTATGGAGAAGGGATGCATACTCAATTAAGAGGAGGGTATTTTTTTAACGATACTTTTGGTGTTGAAGCAGCCTTCGGATACTTACATGGAGCTGATCAAACTATTAGAAAAGTAACTATTCCTGGAAATGATGTTGATGTAGTTGCTAGAGCTAGAGCTTATGGAGCTTCTGCTTCTTTAGTGTATAAGTTTACAAATAATGTTTATGGGCGTTTTGGAGCGTTAATTAAAGTAGGAGGTGAAACTGAAGCTAAAGGATATATTAAACAAGATATGTCTGGTCAACCAGCTCCAAATGGAGGTAATTTCCCTGATGGAACATATAATGAAACTACTTTTGTTCAAGATTACAAAGGTCGTTTACCTTTAGGTTTTATAGGTGCTATTGGTTATAAGTATGAGCTTTCTAATAACGTTTCTTTATTTGCTGAATTAGAGTATATGGGAATTAGTGTTACTAGAGATAAAGCTATTTTTAAAGAGTTTAACTCAGAAATTGTTACTCCAGATGGAAATAGAACTACAGTAGCTACTATTAATAATTTACCTGCAGGTTATTCTAAAGAGATTTTATATGTAGATGATTTAACTCTTGCTGAGTACCAGGAAGCACAAGCAAATCCTTATGCTCGTAAGCAATTATCTGAAAAAGTACCATACTCTTCTTTTGGTATAAACTTCGGAATATCTTATAGTTTCGGAAAATAATATTCTTGAAATACAAAATAAAAGAGCAGCAAATATTTGCTGCTCTTTTTATTTTAATAGTTTGTCATTAAATTAATTATACCCTTTAACATCTCCTAAATCTAATATTCCTACAGTCATTTTGTGTTTTGTAGGCAGTATTGCTCCAGATTCTGTAGTTACCCAATCATTCCAGCTAGCTTCTGTTCCGCCCGTAGGAATTATAGAAACCCACATTTTATAGCTTGTAGGCTTACCGTTTTCGTCTAAAATCCACAAATACGAATCACCTGGTGTAGAACCGCCCGTGGTGTAAGTAACTAATAAAGCGTCTTTCCCTTCATAATTTACAAGTTTTCTTTCTATACCGTCATCAAAAACTTTGTATGGAGCAACTAACCAAAAACTATCATTGTTAAAATAATCAATTGATTTTTGAAGAGTTTCTTTGTCTTCAATTTCTTTTCCATTAATCAAAACAATACTTTTTCCCGGTTCTTTTGTGTGTAATGTTACTTTATTTTCATCCCAAGATACTTCAACTATATTTTCTTGTTTATCCCATTTGTAAAAACGTTTTCCTCTAAAACTCCATTCTATAAAGCGTGTATTTTTATAAGCCTCATAATTTAATGCATTCAGCATTTTGGTAGCTAACTCATCCGCTTCAGGTCCTTTTTTCCCTGTAGGAATACTTTCGTTGTTTTTATAGTAGAAAACAGCTAATACTACCGCTCCTATTAAAAGTAAACCACCTAATATTTTAAATAACTTTTTCATTTTTATTGATTAATTGTTTAATTCCTTTAGCTAATTCATCAGCTGCCGTTGGATGTTTTCTAAACCACAATTCTGGTTCTATCAACTCTAGTTCAGCGATAGCCAATTTATCATTATTATCAGTAAAAATATCTACTCTAGCGTAAATAGGCAAGTCGATGCAAGCTTTTACGGCGTTCTCGGCAAAATCGATTTCCTCTTGTGTAGGAGAATAGTTGTGAACAGAGCCACCAAAATCATCTTGTACTCTAAAATCTCCTGATTTTGCTATTTTTAATACTGCATGTGTAAACTTACCATTCATTACCATTAATGATATTTCCCCTTTTTTCACAATATTATACTGAAAAGGTTGAAGAATCATTGCTTCTTCAGTTATCAATTCAGAAAAAACAACCTCAAAAGACTCTATATTTTCAGAATTGATTTTATAAGTATGTCTTGCTGCTCCTGAAACACATGGTTTTAAAACAAACTCTTTTAAATCAAATTTATTTGAGAGTTCTTTTAACGTTTGAGTAGTGCCTTGTTCTATAAAATATGATTCACAAATATGTATTCCGTTTCGTTGTAAATCTTGTAAGTAGTGTTTGTCAATATTCCAACGAATAATTTTTTCTGAATTTAATAAGATGGTTTTCTGACTCACATTGTTTAACCATTCAGAAAATTCAGAAAATCGATCAAAATAATCCCATGTAGTTCTAAATAAAATATAACGAGTTGTTGACCAATCAAAGCTAGCATCATCCCAAGAAAGACGATCTACATTTAAACCTTGATTTTCAAGTGCTAATTTTACATAATTATCTTCATCAAGTACGTTTTTTATGTATGTGTTTGTTTCAGTTGGATTTACATACCTTTTATCTGTTAAGATAATTACATCATATCTTTTCATTTGATATTAAATTACTTTGGTTTTATACGGGCAATGTACAGTAATTTTAACTGTTATAAAATGCTTATTTATGCTTATTTATGCTTATTGTAATACTTTATTGAAAGTTAGTTTTTTTTTCAATTTAAAATACCTGAAGGAGGAATGGCTATTTGGTTACAATTAGATCAAAAATATAATTGGAAGGAAATTGCAGTAGAAGCAAAAAAACATCAGTTAGAAATAGGAGAGTGGCAACGTTATGATTTAGCGAATAAAAAACACAATGCTATAAGAATTAGTTTTACTAGTTATAATGAAGAAGAAATAATGTTATTAGTAGAAAGGTTAAAATCAACATTTAATTATATAAAAAAAGCGCTTTGAAAGCGCTTTAAAATATATCTTTTACCATGTCATTCATACTATCGTATTCTTTGAATAGAAACCCAAAAAAGTCCTTGCTGCTTTTCTTTTCTAACTTTGAATCGCTTTCAGAAAACCTATGCTGTCTAAATTCTTTTAAAGTCTTATTTAGGTGCTTTTTTAAAGTTTTCTCTATAGGTAAATGATTTGTATTTTTCATGATTTATATTTTTATAGAGCTTTATTTAGTTCTACTTTATATTTATTTAACAAAGCTTTAGTTATACCTAAATTAGCTTCTTTTGAGTTTACTGCTAAATAAACAAAGTAAGTACCACTAGGGGCAATATTAATAATATGTACTTGACTTGTTAAAGTAATAGTAATATCATTAATTTCTTCATTTAACGCTAACGCATCAATTGCTTTTAATTTAGCCTTAACAACCTCTAAGTTATAAGCTGAAGCTAAGTTAGGGTCAAAACTTTCATCTTTTGTAAAAGAATCGTACGCTTCTCCTGAACTCACATCTGTAATAGATACAGCTATAAATCCTGGAACATTAGTTTTTAAATTTTCGATAAAATCGTTTAGAATTTCATTCATTGTAAAATGGTTATTATAATTAATTAAAAAAGGGTTATTGGGGGGTAATTTTCTTAAGTGTTAATTTGATTATAGCTTCTTTTGATGTATCATTTGCAAGTAAACAAACAATATGGCTATCATCATATTTACTCACAACAGCAAGTGCTTCTGGAGAAGTTAAAACTATTTGGTTAAGTTTATCGGATTGTAGGGTGTCTTGAAAAAATTCATTAGCCATTGTTAAAATAACATTAGCCATTGCTGCAACATTATTTTCTTTTGAAATATTCAACGAGTCAATCACGTTACCTTCAGAATTAAAAATAAGTCCTCTATCCGCCTTAGATTCTTCTATAAGTGTCTGTAAATCTGCTTGTTTCATTAATTTTTTGGTAAATTTGTAGTATTTATTAAGAGGTTAAAAATTTGTTTTATGCTTGTAATGTTCTAACTATGACACTTAAATTTTAATAAGGTCACAATTAAAATTATCTACAGATAAATAGTATAAATAAGTCTCGGGGATATTGGACGGCAAATATATAAAAAAAAGAATATAACTATTATTTTTTCTTGCTAGCTTTAATCATTTGGCTATATCAAATAAATTTTTTCGAAGTTCAATCAGTGTAAACCCTTTGTTTCTCAGTTTTTTAATAGTTTTTAAACCAATATACTGGTTAATTTCAAAAAAAGTAGTCCGTTTTCTAAAGAATTGTTTTTGTAAGTCCAATTTCTTTATAACTTTTCCACTAATATAAAGTTTTTTATTATTGAAAAAAATAAAAATATTTGTTTTGTGGTGAATAATGTAAATTTTTTATTAAAAAATAACATTAATAAAACTAAATATCTAGTTAAGCGGTAATTATATAATTTAAACATTCGGTTTTAACTTTAAGTTAACTCTAACTTAATTTTATAAACTATTTTCATTAATAGAGTATGATTTTTGTCATGTTTTAAAAAAAAAATGATCTTTAGGTTTGTGGCAGCTGTGTTAAGAATACTTCATGAAAAATGATATTTTTTCTCAGTTGTTTTATCCCCCGATAATCTAAAACGTAAACAAAACACATTTTATAATTATGAAAACATAAATCAAATCAATTTAATTATATGACAACCAACTCTGAGAAAAAGTGGGATACTTTAAAAAGAAATCCAAAACTACCAACTCCAACCCCTGTAGATCGTGAAATTATACTAGATGAAAATGCTATTCTTCTAAGTATTACAGATACCAGAGGTGTAATTGAATATTGTAACGAAGATTTTGTTGAATCTTCTGGCTATGAAGAGTACGAATTAGTAGGATCTGGTCATAATGTTGTAAGACATCCAGATATGCCAAGAGTAATTTTCAAATTAATGTGGGAACGAATTCAAAAGAAACAAAACATTATTGCTTTTGTGAAAAACATGGCTAAAACAGGTAGATACTACTGGGTAATGACTGATTTTGTTGTAAAAGAGAATGAAAAAGGAGAGGTTACAAATTACAAAGCACTAAGAAAGCCTGCGCCTAAAGAAGCTATTCAAGAAATCACCCCTTTATATAAACGATTAAGAGAAATAGAAGATCTTAATGGTATCGAAGCTTCAGAAAAATTCTTGAAAGGTTTTTTAGATGCTAAAAACACTGATTACGATACTTATGTAGAGAGGTTGATTACCGACAATTTAGGTAATATCTCACTAAGTAGTGCTTCTAAAGAAGTTTCAAAAACTACTGAAAAGAAAAAAGGATCTTTCTTTAAAAGATTCTTTGGTATAGAATAATTCTTAATATCAATATTCCCCTGTAAAGGTTTTATGTTTAACAAGTTGCTTTAATCATCCGATTGTTGCCAAACAAATCTTTTCGAAGTTCAACTTTAGTAAAACCTTTACGCTTTAACATTTCTATAGTTTCTGTACCCAAATATTGATTAATCTCAAAAAAAAGTACTCCATTTTTAGTTAACGACTTAATGGCTAAATCGGCTATTTTTTTATAGAAAATCAAAGGATTATCATTATCAACAAATAAAGCTAAATGTGGTTCGTTTTCTAAAACATTGTTTTTAATCTCTATTTTTTCTAACTCACGTACATAAGGAGGATTAGATACTATTACATCGTATTGTTTAGGTAAACTCTCAGTTTGTAATATATCTTGATGTATAAAAGTAATTTCAGCTTCGTTTAACAAGGCATTTTCGTTAGCTATTTTTAAAGCTTCTTCAGATACATCAATGGCGCTTACTTTTGCGTTTGGAAGCTCATTTTTTAAGCTAATAGGAATACAACCTGTACCAGTTCCTATATCCAAAATGGATAACTTTTGTTTATTATTTTCTAAATCTAATTCTTTTACTTCATTAAGAATCCATTCAACTAGTTCTTCAGTTTCTGGCCTCGGAATCAGTGTATTTTCATTTACTTTAAAAGGGTATCCGTAAAACTCTGCTTTACCTAAAATGTATTGAATTGGTTCTTCTTTTTTTAATCTAGCAAGAGCTGTGTTTAAAAGATCATACTCTTCCGAAGAGGTTTTTAAAGCTGGTTGTAAAGTAAGATCTATTCGTTGAAGCTCTAAATATTCCTCTATCAACAAAAAAAAGAAGGTGTCTATTTCTGTTTTAGGGTATATATTTTCTAATTCTTTGGTAAAATGTACTCTATAATCTTTTAACTGCATTGACTCTAAACTTATTTTATAAATCTTTTAGCATCCATACATTACATGAATAATGGCCTGTGTTCCCCATCGGTTTATCAAGATTTATAAATCCATTTTTGGCATATAAAGCTCTCGCTGCTTCCATGTAAGGCATTGTTTCTAAATAACATTGTTCAAAACCTTGTTGTTTAGCCTTATCTAAGCAATAATCAATCAATTTACTTCCCAAGCCTTTTCCTCTAGCAATGGGTAAGAAGTACATTTTTTGGAATTCACATACGTTACCTTCAAAATTGTCTAAAGGGGCAAAACCAGCACCGCCAACAACTTTTTCTTGATGCTCAACTACAAAATAACCTGCCTTGTCTTTTTGGTAGGTTTCAAACATTTCATCGGTAGCCTTGTCTTCATAGGCTGTCCCTATTTTAGGAACTCCAAATTCGATCAGTACACCACGTATAACAGCAGCTAATTCTGCGTTATCTTGCGGTTTTACTTCTCTAATAATAAAATCAGAAGGTATCATAAGAATATAGTACTTTTGCTAAAGCAAAGTACCCAAAAAAACACGAGTTTTCATGAAGAAAATCATATATTTTTTACCTTTTTTACTTTTTATAGTAAGTTGCTCTGTAAAACAAAAACCTATCTTCTTAAAAGTAGATGATATTAAGCTGCTTTCAGCTACTACCGATACTATTAGAGTAGGAGCCAACGCTTATTTTAAAAATCCGAATGATATAGGTGGTAAAATAGCTACAGATGAAATTAAAGTCTTGGTTAATCAGGTACAAGTTGCTCAAGTGTCTTCAGAAGAATTTAAAGTTCCTGCTCGTAAAGAGTTTTCTATTCCTTTAAAAGTAGTTATTCCTGCTAAAAGAGTTTTTGAAAATAATAAAAATGGAGTTTTAGGTGGAATTCTTTCTTCTTTATTAAATCAAAGTTTAAAAGTTCAGTTTAAAGGAGATTTAAAATATAAAGTATTAGGTTTTTCACATGTGTACCCAATTGATCAAATTGAAGATGTAAAAATAAAATTATAACAATTTGAATCACGAAATATACATACAACGCTGCTTGCAATTGGCTAAAAATGGAATAGGAACAACACGCCCGAATCCATCAGTTGGAGCTGTAATAGTTCATAATAATAAAATTATAGGTGAAGGATTTACTTCTCCTTATGGTGATTCTCATGCTGAAGTAAACGCTATTCGTTCTGTTCATAATCAAGAGCTATTAAAAGAAGCTACTATTTATGTTACACTAGAACCTTGTTCTCATTATGGAAAAACACCACCATGTGCCGATTTAATAATAGAAAAAGGAATTCCGAATATAGTAATCGGTAGTGTAGATACAAATAGTTTGGTAGCTGGTAAAGGTATTGAACGTCTAAAAAAAGCAGGTAGAAATGTAACTGTAGGTGTTTGTGAAAAAGCTTGTAAAGACCACCATAAACGTTTTTTTACGGTTCAAAATAAAAAGAGACCTTTTATCATTTTAAAATGGGCGGAAACCAAAGATGGTTTTATCGCTCCTTTAACTAAAAATGAGCAAAAACCTGTATGGATTTCTAATACTTATTCTCAACAGTTAGTTCATAAATGGCGTAGCGAAGAACATGCTATTTTAGTCGGTACAAATACCGTAATTGCTGATAATCCATCATTAACTGTTCGTAGTTGGTACGGAAATAACCCTGTGAGGATTGTTATTGATAAAAACTTACGAATTCCTTTAGAAGCAACTGTTTTAGATAGAAGCGTTAAGATAATAGTTATTGTAGGAAAGAACAATGAGGTAAAAGATGTTATTTCGAACGATAGTGAGAAATCTCATGTATTCATTTACGAACAAATCAATTTTTCTTCTCGAGTAGCAGAACAAATTTGTGAGGCACTACATAAACATCAAATACAATCGGTAATTATTGAAGGAGGGGCACAAACCTTACAAACATTTGTAGATGCAAATTTATGGGATGAAGCTAGAGTATTTATCGGCGATGTAAACTTTGGAGAAGGAGTGAAGCATCCTGTTTTCAACGCGAAACTTTTTTCCGAAGAAAAAATAGATAACGACATATTAAGAATATATAAGAATGATTAAAAACATCATTTTTGATTTTGGTGATGTATTCATCAATTTAGACAAAGAAGCAACATATAAGGAGCTTGCAAAATTAGGGGTTACAGAAATCTCTGAAGATATGATGCAGCAATACTATCAGTACGAAATGGGTTTAATTTCTACGGATGATTTTATTGATTTTTTCTACAATAAATTCAATATTCCTAAAGAAAAACTAATCTATTCATGGAATGCCATTTTGTTAGATTTCCCGAAGCATCGCTTAGATTTTTTGAAGAAACTTGCAGCAACGAATGATTATCGATTGTTTTTATTGAGTAACACCAACGATATGCATATTTCTTGGATTCAAAACGATTGGGGAGAAGAACTTTATAATGAATTTAAAAGTTATTTTGAACAGTTTTATTTATCGCATGAAATCAATCTAAGAAAACCAAATACTAACATTTTTGAGTTTGTTTTAAGCGAAAATAATTTACAGGCTTCTGAAACTATTTTTATAGATGACACCCAAGAAAACACCAATGCTGCACAAGAATTGGGTATTCATGTATGGAATAATTGTCCTAAAACAGAAGATGTGGTAAATTTATTAAAAAGAAAGGAGTTTATAGCGTGATATTCTTAATTTTCAGTGTTTTTATAACAAGTTTACTCTTTGTAATCTTTAAATTATTTGATGTTTACAAAGTAAATACATTTCAAGCCATTGTTTTAAACTATGCAGTAGCATTGTGCTTCGGATTTGTGCATTCAGAAATTTCACTTTCTGTAGCAGAAGTTCCACAACAACCTTGGTTTTTAGGAGCAACCATACTAGGTTTTTTATTTATTACCGTATTTCTTGTTATGGGAATCACAGCTCAAAAAAATGGGCTTTCTGTTGCTTCTGTAGCAGGAAAAATGTCAGTAGTCATCCCTGTTGTCTTAGGTGTTTTTCTTTATAATGAAAGTATTGGTTTTGTAAAAATTATTGGGATAATCCTGGCTTTAATAGCTGTTTATTTATCTTCTGCTAAAAGTGATACTGCTCCTGTTGAATTCAAAAACTTACTCTTTCCTTTATTACTTTTTCTAGGTTCTGGGAGTATTGATACTTTGTTGAAGTACACAGAAGACACTTATGTTTCTAAAGGAGCTGTACCTATGTTTTTATCCACCATTTTTGGTTGTGCCTTACTTTTTGGTGTTTTCTTTACTTTACTACAGTTTTTCAGTAAAAAAGTAAAGTTAGAATGGAAAACACTTATTGGAGGGATTGCCTTAGGAGTTCCTAACTATTATTCGATGGAATTTTTACTAAAAGCATTACAAACAGAAGGACTCGAAAGCGCTACAATTTTCACCATTAATAATGTTTCGGTAGTAGTTTTAACAACCATGTTTGCCTTGTTGTTTTTTAAAGAAAAACTCGTTAAAAAGAATTGGATTGGTATTGGGCTTGCCATAATTAGTATTTTATTAGTAGTTTCGGCGTAATGAATGAAGAAATAAAAGACACCTATAAAACCATAACCAAACCTTCAGAAGAAACCTTGTTTAAAGACCGAAATAGCAAGTTTTTCGGGTATGCGTTTCCTGTTTTTTCTGAAGAGGATATTAAAGAACGATTAGAAGAACTTCGTAAACAACACCATACAGCTCGTCATCATTGTTATGCGTGGCAATTGGGAACCGAAAATATTCGTTTTCGTGCCAATGACGATGGTGAACCAAGTAACTCTGCGGGTCAGCCAATTTACGGACAAATACAAGCATTTGACGTAACCAATATCTTAATTGTTTCGGTTCGTTATTTCGGAGGAACCAAACTAGGAGTAGGAGGTTTGATAAATGCCTATCGAAGCTCTGCGCAACTAGCTTTAGAAGCTTCAGATATTATAGAAAAAACGATTGATATTCATTATAAGTTAAAGTTTGGCTATGATATGATGAATAAGGTACAGCGTATTATTAAAGAACGAAACTTAGATATTATTAATCAAAAGCTAGAATTAGACTGCGAATACATTATTTCTGTTCGTAAGAAAGAAGCTGAAAGTATTTTTGAGGTTTTTGATAACTTGTTTAAAGTAGAAATTAAGGAAGTGGAGTAGTCTATTTTTTAAGTAAACGCATTTTACAGTTTGATTTTAAGTAAATTAAAATTACTTTTATCTCAGATTTAACTTAAAAAATATGAAAATGAAAAAACTAGCCTTCGTTATATGCCTATTTATGTCTTTTCAACTTTTTTCGCAAGCACAAGCTGAAGTAACAAAAGAGAATATATGCAGAGGTGCAGCTATTAGTGTAGTAGCGAATGTAAAACCTTTTTTAGAAAATGGTATTCCTAAATCAGAGGTTTTACAAATGGGTAAAGAATTGGTAAAAGAAGTAATTAAAGATGCTCCTGCTAAAGCATACGATTTATTAAAAGCTAAAAAATCTCGAGACGAAGTTATAGAAATTCTTTATAACGACTTTATGAAGTTAGACGAAAAAACGGTGCTAAACTTTTTATTAAAGCCAGATACTGATGATTTTGAGGATGAAGAAGATGATTATTAACATTCTTAACCTTTAAAACGATAACTTCGCTATTGGGCGATATCTCATCATTAAAATGACGGATATCTTAACCATTATCATTAATTTATAGAAACATTGAACTACGAAATAAAAGACTATTCGGAATTGCAAGAATCATTAAATAAATTCAATATTAAATCTGATGGGTTACTTTGCTTCTTACCAGAAAATTTATTTGATACCGAAAACACAAAAAACTTTATTTACTCCGAAACAACGACAGACCTTAACAAGGCTTTAAAAAATGAAAGCCAGAAAATAAATTATCTGACTAATGACAAACCTCTATTGCGTTCAAGAAAAAGTGCCGATTGGTTTGGACCAACTATTTTCATAGGGTACACGATTTTAGTTGAAAATCCTCATTTAGTAGATATTTCAATGAGTCTACTTTCTAGTTATTTATACGACTTGTTCAAAGGAACAAGCGGGAATAAAAAAGTGAAGTTCGATATCGTAATCGGAAACGAGAAGAAAAAATCTTTTAAAAAAATATCATACGAAGGTAATGCCGAAGGTGTAAAGGAATTAAAAGATGTAATCAAAAATTTAAAAAAATGATTATACAAAATCCAGAAGTTAAGAATCTGCTCGATGAGTTTAATTTAATTGTAAAAAGAGCTGAGAATATTGCAATTTTTACGAGGGATATAGGTCTTCAAAAAGAAGAGATTGAAAAATTAGAAAATTTTAGCGAAAAGGCAGATAAACTAAAAAATACAAATAAAGACAAGTACTCAGAAGATGAGCTAAACCTAGTATTATGTTTATTACTTAGTGCTAATGCACTGAGATTGGAAATCTCAATGATAGTCTGCTTAAAAAACAACGAAATGAACTTTGCTTGGGGACATTTAGTAGAAGCTCAAACTTTGGTTTCTGTTGTTGCCCGAAATCACCCTTTTTCCGATGGAGAGTACTTAAATGGCTTTAGTTCTAAATTGAACTTATTTGAAAAATTATTTTTCCCTAGAATGATGTTCGCAAGTACAGGAGCAATAATTAAAAAAACAAGATGCAATATATGTGGGTTGGAATATGAAGAATGCAACCATATGAAAGGTAGAATGTATTCAGGTGAATTATGCGTTAGAGAAATTCATGAGGCTGAATTAGAGGAGGTCTCTATGGTTGAAAATCCTGCAAATAAATTATGTCGACAATTACAAGTAGAATTTGATGGTAAAATGGTGGATACGTTTACTCTAGTTGAATAAAACTAATGGCGACAAAACCTATAAACAATACAGGCTTCGGGCTTAAACGAATGGTTTACCTATTTTTATTGAGTCCGCAAAATCTTTTGGATTTTGCTCTGGACAGGTAAAAATAAATCAAAACAAAAAGATTTCGCTATATGCGTGACGGTAAGCAAACGCTAGTTTACTCCCTTACTTTTCATAGCTAAACCAATAGCAAAACATCTTCATAACTCGCTAAAAACCAAAACATTTTAGGTTACTTCAAGAATTATTCGTAAATTTGCACGCCTTTTTACGAGTACAGATTTAAAAAAGGTTTAAAATTATATTTATTAAGTTTAATTTCTCTTGGCGTTAGTATCGTTAAAAATCTGGTTAACAAAAAGATACAAATAATTTTCAGAATGTCTGAAACAAAAGTAAACCCACAAGAATTTTTAGCTGACTTTGATTGGCACAAGTACGAACAAGGTATTGAAGCTGTAGATGAGGCTAAATTAAAAGAATTTGAAACTGCGTTAGAAGGAACTGTAGGTTTCGTTAACGAACGTGACGTAATTGAAGGTGAAGTAGTACGTATTACTGATCGTGATGCTATTATCGACATCAACTCTAAATCAGAAGGAGTAATTTCGTTAAACGAGTTCCGTTATAACCCAAATTTAGCAGTGGGTGACAAAGTAGAAGTATTAGTTGACAAAAGAGAAGATTCATCTGGTCAATTAGTATTATCTCACAAAAAAGCACGTGTAATCAAAGCTTGGGATCGTGTTAACAACGCACACGAAACTGGTGAAATCGTTAACGGTTTTGTTAAGTGTAGAACTCGTGGAGGTATGATCGTTGATGTATTTGGTATTGAAGCTTTCTTACCAGGTTCTCAAATCGATGTGAAGCCTATCCGTGACTACGATCAATACGTAGAGAAAACTATGGAATTCAAAGTTGTTAAAATCAACCACGAATTTAAAAACGTAGTAGTATCTCACAAAGCGTTAATCGAAGCTGATTTAGAAGATCAAAAACGTGAAATTATCGGTCAATTAGAAAAAGGACAAGTATTAGAAGGAGTTGTTAAAAACGTAACTTCTTACGGTGTATTTGTTGACTTAGGAGGTGTTGACGGATTAATTCACATTACTGATTTATCTTGGTCTCGTATCAACCACCCGAACGAAGTTGTTGAATTAGATCAAAAATTAAACGTTGTAATCTTAGACTTTGACGATAACAAGTCTAGAATTCAATTAGGTTTAAAACAATTATCTGCTCACCCATGGGAAGCTTTAAACTCTGACTTAAAAGTTGGTGATAAAGTAAAAGGTAAAGTAGTTGTTTTAGCTGATTATGGTGCATTTGTAGAGGTTGAAGAAGGAGTAGAAGGATTAATCCACGTTTCTGAAATGTCATGGTCAACTCACTTACGTTCTGCGCAAGATTTCGTAAAAGTTGGTGATGAAGTAGAAGCTCAAATCTTAACATTAGACCGCGAAGAGCGTAAAATGTCTTTAGGTATGAAGCAATTACACCCAGATCCTTGGACTGATATTACTACTAAGTATCCTGTAGGTTCTACACATACTGGTACTGTACGTAACTACACTAACTTTGGTGTATTCGTAGAGTTAGAAGAAGGTATCGACGGATTAGTATATATCTCTGATTTATCTTGGACTAAGAAAATTAAGCACCCATCAGATTTCGTAACTGTTGGTGATAAATTAGAAGTACAAGTATTAGAATTAGACGTAGAAAACCGTAAGTTAAACTTAGGTCACAAGCAAACTCAAGATAACCCTTGGGATGCTCACGAAGCTACATATGCTATCGGATCTATGCACGAAGGTACTATTAAAGAGAAAAATGATAAAGGTGCAACTGTAGTATTTGCTGACGGAATTGAAGCTTTCGCTCCAACTCGTTTCTTAGAAAAAGAAGACGGTAGTAAATTAGCTAAAGGTGATGCTGCTCAATTCCAAGTAACTGAGTTCAGTAAAGAGTACCGTAGAATCGTTGTTTCTCACACTTCTATCTTTAGAGAAGAAGAACAAAAGAACATTAAAGCTGCTGCTGCTAAAGCTCAAGAAGTAGAAAAAACTACTTTAGGAGACATCGGTGGATTAGCTGAATTAAAGAAGAAAATGGAAGGAAAATAATCCAACCTACTTCTTAAAAAAGATAAACCGTTAAGCTGAAAAGTTTAACGGTTTTTTTATTTTTTATATGTAACAAATGTTACATTTAAAGCTTCTTAGTTTTAAGGCTCTTTTCTTAAATAACTTTATATTTGTTGCCTAATAAAAATAAATATGACACTTATTAAATCTATATCAGGTATTAGAGGTACCATAGGCGGAAATACAGGTGATAATTTAACTCCGATTGATGCGGTAAAATTTGCAGCAGCTTACGGAACATTTATTAAAAAGAAAAACGCTGAAAAAGAAAAAATAACAATCATTATAGGAAGAGATGCTCGTATTTCGGGTAAAATGATAAGCAATTTAGTAGCCAATACTTTAGTTGGATTAGGGATTGACGTGATCGACCTTGGCTTATCAACTACACCAACTGTAGAAGTAGCTGTTCCTTTAGAAAAAGCTGATGGAGGTATTATTTTAACAGCATCCCACAATCCAAAGCAGTGGAATGCATTAAAGTTATTAAATGAAAAAGGAGAATTTTTAAATGGTGAAGATGGAGCTGAGATTTTAAAAATTGCTGAAAACGATGCAACTATTGAGTTTGCTGAAGTAGATGATTTAGGTTCATACAGAAAAAAGAAAAACTATATTAAGAAACATATCAAAGAAGTTTTAAAACTTAATTTAGTTGATACAAAAGCTATTAAAAAAGCAAAATTTAAAGTAGTTGTTGATGGTGTTAATTCTACAGGAGGAATCGCAATACCTGCCTTGTTAAAAGAGTTAGGTGTTAAGTGTATTGAATTATACTGTGAACCTAACGGACACTTTCCACACAACCCAGAGCCTTTAAAAGAACACTTAACAGATATTTCTGAATTGGTTGTAAAGAAAAAAGCTGATTTAGGTATTGTTGTCGATCCAGATGTAGATCGTTTAGCATTAATTTCTGAAGATGGTTCTATGTTTGGAGAAGAATATACCTTAGTTGCTTGTGCCGACTATGTGTTAGGTCAATTAGGAGGTGGTAATACCGTTTCTAACCTATCATCTTCAAGAGCATTACGTGATGTTACTGAAAAACATGGCGGAACTTATACTGCAAGTGCAGTAGGAGAGGTGAACGTAGTGCAAATGATGAAAGATACCAACACCGTTATTGGTGGAGAAGGAAATGGTGGAATTATTTATCCAGAATCTCATTACGGTCGTGACTCTCTAGTTGGAGTTGCACTATTCTTATCACATTTAGCACATAAAAAAATGTCTTGTAAAGAGCTTAGAGATTCATATCCTAGTTACTTTATGAGTAAAAATAAAATCCAGTTAACACCACAAATTGATGTTGATAAGATTTTAGAAACTATGGCTAACAACTATAAAAATGAAGATGTTAATACCATTGATGGTGTTAAGATTGATTTTGATAATGAATGGGTACACTTACGTAAATCAAATACAGAACCTATCATTAGAATTTATACAGAAAGCACCAGTCAAGAGAAAGCAGACTCTTTAGCTGAAAGAATTATCACTGAAATAGAACAAATAATAAAATAAACCCTTGAAATTAAAAATAGTAAGTTTATTGATGCTGATTGCTTCAGTATCAATAGTAGCGCAGGAGAAAAACGAAGAAGTTATTCAAAAGAAAAAAGTAACTAATAAAGGAAAATTCTTCGTTTACTGGGGATGGAACTGGGCTAGTTATTCTAACTCAGATATCCGATTTAAAGGAGAAAATTACGATTTTACCCTATATAACGTAAAAGCAAGAGATAGACAAACAAAGTTTTCATTTAACGATTATTTCAATCCTGGGAGAGTAACTATACCTCAAACAAATTATAGAATTGGTTATTTCTTTAAAGAAAACTATACTGTTTCTATCGGTGTAGATCACATGAAATATGTAATGATTGGAGATCAAGATGTCAGAATTAATGGTAATATTAATATTGGTAATACTAAATATGACGGGACGTATAATAATGAAACTATCAATTTAGCTGCTGACTTTTTACGTTTCGAGCATACAGATGGTTTAAATTATGTAAATGTGGAAGTAAAACGTTTTGACGATATAAGCCATTGGTTTGGTTTAAACTTAGAAAACTTACAGATTAATGTAACTGAAGGAGTTGGCCTTGGTGTTTTATACCCAAGAACAAACACTACTTTGTTAGGTATGGAAAGACACGATGATTTTCACTTATCTGGTTACGGAGCCTCAATAGTAGGTGGTTTAAATATAACTTTCTTAAAACATTTCTTTGTTCAAGCAGATTTAAAAGGAGGTTATATTTATATGCCAGATGTTAGGACAACTAAGTTTTCTTCAGATTCTGCATCACAAAGTTTTTATTTTTTACAAAATACAATCTTAATAGGTGGTAAATTTAGGCTTTAATAACAAAATGTTATAAATACGTTAATATTATAATTATTTTAGGCTACCTAGTAGCATACTAGTAATTTTATCACCCAACAAACAACACAGATTATAATTATGGATTTAGAACAGTATTTTGATAAGTTCAGAAGAAATATTGTAGGAATAGACCAAACTTTTCAAACTCCTTATGGTGAAAAGAAAATGGTATATACTGATTGGACTGCTAGTGGTAGATTATACAGACCTATTGAAGAGCAACTTTTGTATAAATTCGGTCCTTTTGTAGCAAATACACATACAGAAACCTCTACATCAGGAGCTGCTATGACACTTGCATATCATGAAGCTCGTAATATTATAAAACGTCACGTAAATGCTTCTGCTGATGATGTGCTAATTACTGAAGGTTCTGGTATGACAGGAGTTGTAAATAAATTCCAACGTATTTTAGGACTCAAAGTATCTGAAAATCTTAAAGAAAACACACAGGTTCCTAATGAAAAACGACCTATTGTTTTTGTAAGTCATATGGAGCACCATTCGAATCAAACTTCTTGGATTGAAACTATTGCAGATGTTGTAGTAGTGCCTTGTAATGAAGAAGGTTTAGTGTGTTTAGACAAGTTTGAAGAAACCATAAAACAATATTTAGACAGACCTATTAAGATAGCTTCAATTGTTGCTGGATCTAACGTAACTGGAATCAAAACAAACTACCACGAAGTGGCTTCTTTAATTCACAGATATGGTGGTTTATGTTTTGTAGATTTTGCTTGTTCTGCACCATACGTTGATATAGATATGCATCCAGAAAATGAAGATGAGTATTTAGATGCTATTTTCTTTTCTCCACACAAGTTTTTAGGAGGTCCTGGTAGTTCTGGAGTATTAATTTTCAATAAAAAACTATATAAAAACATGGTTCCTGACAACCCAGGTGGAGGAACTGTTAGTTATACAAATCCATGGGGACAACATGATTATTTTGATGATGTTGAAACTCGTGAAGATGGCGGTACTCCTGCTTTTTTACAAACCATAAAAATAGCATTGTGTATTCAAGTAAAAGATCAAATGGGTACTGATAAAATTAAAGAACGTGAAGATGAAATAAATCCGATCATTTTTAATTGCTTAGAAAATTTAGAGGGAGTTCAAATTTTAGCTCCTAACCATAAAGATCGCTTAAGTATTTTTTCTTTTTACTTTGAAAAATACCATTTCAACTTAGTAGTTAAGTTATTAAACGATCGTTTTGGTATTCAAACTAGAGGAGGTTGTTCTTGTGCTGGAACTTACGGACACTTTTTATTAAATGTAGATCAAACAAGATCAAATGAAATAAAAGGACAAATTTTAGGAGGCTGCAGTACAGAAAAACCAGGTTGGGTACGCTTATCAGTTCATCCAACTATTACAAATGAAGAAGTAGAATTTATTTGTGATTCGTTAAAATCGTTAGCTGAAAATATAGCAGAATGGTCAAAAGATTATGAATATGACATGACCAAAAACGATTATGTACACAAAACAGTTGAACCTATTGAAAAACAGCTAGTAGCTGATTGGTTTTCGTTATAATATGATACACATTAGTAGCTCTTTTTTAGAAGAAAACTATTTAAAAATCAAAGAAGACTCTATATCTGGAAGGTGGATTACACTAACAGATATAGAGCCTTTATATTTTGAATTACAAAATTCTAAAATAGAAACAAAAATAATTGGTGAATCAGAGCAGGAGAGAGCTATTTACCAATTAAAATTTGGAACAGGAGAGAAAAGAATTCTTATTTGGAGCCAAATGCATGGTAATGAAAGTACAGGAACTAAAGCTGTTTTCGATTTTTTAAACTTTATTCAACGTTTTCCAAATCATAAAATTACTCAAGCAATTGTTACTAATTGTAGTATTACCATTGTTCCCATGCTAAATCCTGATGGAGCACAAGCCTATACACGTGTTAATGCTAATAATATCGATTTAAATAGAGATGCTGTTGAATTACAAGCTAAAGAAAGTAAGTTATTACGTAAAATTTTAGAAGAGGTAAATCCGCAGTTTTGCTTTAATTTACACGACCAAAGAACTATTTTTGGAGTTGAAGGTACTACGAATACTGCTACCATATCATTTTTAGCTCCATCAGAAGAAGAATCTAGAAAAATTACAGAAGGTAGAAAAGAGACTATGAATGTTATTGTAGCAATGAATAAATTGTTACAAGAAATTATACCTAATCATATTGGTCGTTATACAGATGAATTTTATCCAACCGCTACAGGAGATAATTTTCAAAAAATGGGACATAATACTATCTTAATTGAAGCAGGGCATTTTCCTGATGATTATGATAGGGAAGAGGTAAGAAAATATAATTTTTATGCATTATTACAAGGGATTTATCATATTTCAATAAACAATAACTTCACCTCTTATCAAGATTATTTAGCTATTCCAAACAATATCAAGAACTTCTACGACATTATTTATCGCTCAAAAAATAATGAAAAAGATGTTGCTTTTCAGTATGTAGAAACTATAGAAAATGGTAAATTTGCACTGGTTTTAACAAAAGAAAAAGAAGGAAATTTATCTTCATATTTAGCTCATAAAGAATTCATAAAAAATAGTTAAAAATTTATATTTCCTTAAACAAAACTTACATTTTTTACAAAAAAACTATATTTTAGCAATATTACTTGAAGAAAACAAAAAAATGAAGAAGTTCATACTAGATGAGATCGATCATCAAATTTTAGACATTTTAATTGAAAACGCCCGTACACCTTTTACAGACATTGCAAAAAAGTTATTAGTATCTGCCGGTACTATTCACGTGCGTGTAAAAAAGATGGAAGACGAAGGTATTATTCAAGGGTCAACATTAACCTTGAACTATGAAAAAATGGGATACTCGTTTATTGCTCATGTAGGAGTTTTTTTAGATAAAACATCTATGACTCAACATGTACTAGACAATTTACGTTTAATATCTAACGTTACAGTTGCTTATGTAACAGCAGGAAAGTATAATATTTTCTGTAAAGTTCGCGCTAAAAATACTGCAGACGCTAAAGATATTATTTATAAGATAGACGATATTCACGGAGTAAATAGAACTGAAACTATGATTGCTCTTGAAGAAAGTATTAATGATAAAAAGCGTTTAATGCACGCTATTTTCCAAGATATATAATTCTATCATCATATTTTATCAAAAAGGGTTACGAAATTCGTAACCCTTTTTGTTGTTTTATTTATTACCATCCAAACTTTTCAAAAACAGTATTCCAATCTTGAGGGAAATCAGCTATGACTTCTAGTTTTTTATTCGAATAAGGGTGTATAAACTCTAACGAATGCGCATGCAAAAACAAATTTTCACAATTAAAGTTTTCTAGAAACATCATATTGTGATTTTTATCTCCGTATTTAGGATCACCAATTAACGGGTGACTTATTTTGTTCATATGAATACGCAACTGGTGTAATCTACCAGTTTTAGGCGTTAATTTCACTAAACTATATCTTGAAGTATCATACGGTTTTACAGGAATGTTAATGGTAACCTTTTTTTCTGTAGCTAAATGTGTTTCTGCTTCTTTATGCACATTAGCATCTCTTCCTTTTACAGGAGAATCGATAATTTTTGTTTCAGGAGCATGTCCTCTTACAATTCCGTAGTATGTTTTTTGAATTTGGTTATTCATAAACAACTCTTGAAATTTAGCAACATACTCACTTTTTTTGGCTAACAATATGATTCCTGAGGTTTTTCTATCAAGACGATGTATAGGGTACATTTTTTCACCACATTGCTCTTGTAATAGCTGTAATAATGAAGCTTCATCTGCTACATTTCTAGAGTGATGCGCATGGTGTACAACTACATTATTAGGTTTTGATGCACATACTATATAATCGTCTTCAAAAAGAATTGGTACATTCATAATATTAATTTACCTGTTTAAGTTTTGTTAGGTTTACAAGCGCTAAAGATAAAGCTCCACAAATAAAAAATCCGATAAAAAGTGGGAGAGTAGTTGAACTAACAAATCTGCCAATAACAGTTGCAATTGGCACTGCCATAATCGTTGATACAAATCCGTTAATAGCTGCTCCAATTCCAGCAATATGACCTACAGGTTGCATTGCTAAAGCACGTAAGTTTCCGAATAAAAATCCGATAGAAAAAAATTGTAATGCAAAGAACACCAATAAAATTGTTATGCTTGGATTCTCTTTTTGGTAAAATAATGTTACATAAATTAAAGGAACTAAGGTAAATACAATTAAAAAGAATGACACCAATTTGTGCATTCCGAATTTCATTACAAATGAACCATTTAAAAAAGTAGCAAACCCAACAGAAATTGCCAATCCAGCAAAAATGAACGGAAACTCATCGACTAATAAATACTGCTCTTGAAAAATTTGTTGAGAAGCACTTAAATAAACCATAAAAGACCCAGTTATAAAACCTGAAACCAAAGTAAAAACAGTTGCTTGTTTGTATTTTATAAACTCTTTTAAACCGTCATAAAACAAACCAAAAGAAAACTTAATTCTATTTTCTTCTTTTAACGTTTCTGGTTGACGTTTCCATAACCAAAACATTACTAAAACTCCAAAAATTAACTGACTATAAAAAATAGATTTCCATCCGTAAGCATCGAGCATAATTTTTCCTAGAGCAGGAGCCACCACAGGAACTAAAATAAAAATGACTACAATGAATGACATAATTTTAGCCATATAATTACCACTAAAACTGTCTCGAACCATAGCTATACTTATAGTTCTTGGCGCAGAAAGACCTATTCCTTGTAAAATTCTTCCTACAACCATCATTTCTAAGCTTGTTGAGCTAACACAAATAAAGCTAGCTATTACAAAAAGCAAAAAACCTCCATAAATAACTGGCTTTCTTCCTAAACTATCAGAAATTGGTCCTGAAATTAACTGCCCAAACCCTAATCCTAAAAAAATCATTGTTACTAATAACTGACTATCGTTAGAAGATTCTTGAACATTAATACTAATACCTATGTGTTCTAAAGCAGGAAGTAAGGCATCTATTGAAAGTGCTACAAGCGACATTAGTGACGCCATTAGAGCAATGAACTCTAACTTTGATTGATTATTTTCTTGCATTGGGCAAAAGTAGTGCCTTTGTTTTGGTTAGAGGTTAAAATTTATAAAAAAAGGCTGTTAAAATACAGCCTTTAAACAAACAATATCACGACTTTCAAAGTCTAAATAATTTGACGCTGCAAGGAATAAATTGTAGTGAAACAAAAAAATTAAAAAGTTGAAGGGTCTTTCTTCCTTAACAGCGTCTAATATTATAAATACATCTTACATAACATAAAACAGACTTCGTCAAAAATACCCTACTTTTTTTGTTAAAAAATTATCACTTCTTTTGTTTTTTTTAGAGTTATATATAAAAACACTCCAAATTATGGAGTGTTTTTATATACTTTTATATTGATTGTGATTATTAAATAAAGCGCTTATTTTATAACTATTGGACCGCCACCAGAACAATCTTTATCATATCCATCACAGTTTTGGTCGATGTTATCCCCACATATTTCTGGTGCTCCTGGATATATTGTAAAATCAAAATCATTACAATCAACATCAGCAGTATAGCCATCACCATCAGCATCTGGATAAATAACAGTATCAGGTGTAGCTGGGTTACAATCATCATCTATACCATTATTTGGTATCTCAGGGTTTCCTGGGAATCTATTTGGGTCATTGTCATCACAATCAAGGTCTGAAGTAACACCGTCGTTATCAGTATCTACCGTATCAGGTGTTAACGGATTGCAATCATCATCTATACCATTATATAAAATTTCGGAAAGTAGGGGACTTACAGCAGGGGTCATATCGTCACAATCTCCCATAACTCCATAATTGCATTCATTGTTTGGTACAGTTCCGTCTTTATCTTGATCATCTAATCGAACATCGCCATGTGTAGAATGTTCTTCCCAAGAGTTTACATTCACATTTAAAATTTTCCAGGAATCAGTTTCTACATCATAATGGCAGATATCTATTTTATTAGAATTTGATTTTCTTAATGTAAAGTTTTCAGTTTCTTGAAAATTTTCAATTGTACTGTCAGTTGTACATGCAGCTATAAAACTTAAAGTAACTATAATGAAAATTACTTTTATAAATTTTATTTTGTTAATACTTAATTGTGTTTTCCTCATAATATTTAATTTTTGGTTAATTCATTTATGTGAGGAGTTCTATTACAAAAATAGTGGTATGCTTAGTTGAAAGCATTTATTCTTAATAGACAAGTGAGGAACAATTAATAGACAAATAATAGATAGAGGAGTATTTTCAAAACATCTATTTAACATAATATTAATTATAATGCAAATGTTTATTGTAGTAAATTGGTGTATCGCTGTGCTATTATGTAAAAACCAATTTGTGATTATATATTTATTCCACATTCGTTCGTAAGCTATAATTCTATACTATGTAAAATATCTCAGAAACTGCTGTAATTCTTTTTAATATTCAGTACTTGGGTCATTAAAATTTACTATACGTGATTCTCACGGATTAAGATTTTATAAACAATATAAATTCATTTTCATTACAATACCTAGAAAATTCTTAAATATTTGAAAATCGACTTCTTTGCATTAAGACTACTTAATATTATGTAAAATAAAGTTTAAAAACATGAATTTCAAAAGTTTTATAATGTCTTTTTTTTATAATTATCAAACATATGCAATCTAAGAAACTTCAATTAATAAAAATGTTTGTGTTTTTTTTCTAAAAACCTTGCTTCTTCTCTATTCAATCTTTTTTCTTTTATTTCTTTATCCTTTCTTAAAAATTCGTAAATTTATAAGGAAGTACTCATTGTGTTTTCACTAATGCAATTATTAAAGACCAACCTAAACCTACCTCTCTTGGTTTTATTAGCTTTATTATTAAAATAAATATCCAAGAGTCATGAATAGATTTACAATACTTTTTGGCATTTTAGCCATAATCTTCCTTGCCGGAATCCGTATAATTTTTGAATATAAAAGAGCTATCAAATTTAGGTTTGGTAAATACATTAAAACTTTAAATCCTGGATTTAGATGGATTATCCCATTTATTGAAACCATTCAAATAGTTGATATTCGAGTGATTACTTTTAATATAGATTCTCAGGAAGTAATGACTGAAGATAACGTACCTTGTAGTATTGATGGTGTTGTTTTTTTTAAAATTAACGATCCTGAACGTGCAGTTTTAGAAGTAGAAGAATATAAATTTGCCATTACTCAATTAGCACAAGCAGCACTTAGAGATGTTTGTGGTAAAGTTGAACTAGACACCATACTTTCTAAGCGAGAAGAAATGGGAAAAAACATTAAGGAGATTGTTGAATTGGAAACTAAAGAATGGGGTATTGAAATAAACGATGTTAAAATAAAAGATATTCAATTACCTGAAAACATGCGCCGTATGATGGCAAATCAAGCTGAAGCAGAACGTTCTAGGAGAGCGCGTATTATTCTTGCCTTAGCGGAAGAACAGGCTGCGTCTAAACTTTTAGAAGCGGGTAAACTTATAGACCAGTCTCCTTCGGCTATTAAACTACGTTTATATCAAACATTATCGAATATAGCAGCAGAGAAAAACTCAACCATACTATTTCCTTTTCCAGAGGAAGTATTACCAACTAAAAAAAAGTAGATATTGAAATATCTACTTTATATAAAATTTTACAGATTAACAGATATAATCATCAGTAGCAGGTCTGTAACAACAAACTTTTACTCCATTTTGATAGATATAAGAACCATCTCCTCCACATTCAGTAGGAACAGGTATTCTAATTCCTCCTTTAATTTTTTGCAAAGTAATTTTTGTTAATTCTTGTGAGCCTGTTAAATCTAAAATTGATTTTTTCATAATACTTGTTTTAAAGTTAGTTAATAAAGAAACCAAAATAGTTTTATTATAAAATACGTATTCAAAAAAATCCTTACTTTTTGTATGGTATAACCTTATATTTTAATGTCCGTGTTCTCCTACCCAGCTTGTAACAAAAGGTATAAGAGACAACCAAAACAATAAATGTAAATTAGCCCAAAGTATTTTTCCATTTACTTTTTGAGTTACTTGCATTAAATGATGGTGATTATTCCAATAAATACCTAAATAAATAAAACTTAACAAATAACTAATAAACACAGGTGTTACAGCTAACAACCCTTGCAATGTAGTGTCTTCTGGTGCTTTCATTTCTAACACCATAATGGTAATTACTATAGCTAAAACACCATCGCTAAAAGCTTCTAATCTACCTGTTTTCATATTGTTTGATTTTTTGTTGATTTTTTATCCTCCAAAACGTGATGGTTCTGGTAATGGAATTTTAATAGTTTCGTTTGGTACTGTTGGAAACCTGTTGTTTTTCCAGTCTTCTTTTGCTCTTTCTATCAATTTTTTATCTGAGGCTACAAAATTCCACTCTATAAAACGTTCTTCTGAAAAAGCATCTCCTCCAAAAATATAAATAGTAGAATTTGCTTTAATTTCAAAAGAACATAAGGTACTATCATTCGCTACCAATAATTGTTTCTCTTTATAAGTGTTTTTATCACTGGTAATGCTTCCTTCCAAAATATACAATGCACTTTCTCCAAACAAATGTTCTCCTATAGTAACCGTTTTCGTTATTTCAGATTTAATTTCAATAAAATACAATGGACTATAAACTGGAACAGGTGATTGCTTTCCAAAGGCTTTTCCTGCGATAAGTTTAAATTCTACTCCGTCTTCATTCCAACTTGGTATTTCATCGGCCTCAACATGTGCAAATGTTGGTTCGCATTGTTCCTCTTCTTTTGGCAATGCTACCCATATTTGCAATCCATGAAGTTGTTTTTGAGAATGTCGCAAACGATCTGGTGTTCTTTCCGTGTGAACCACTCCTTTACCGGCAGTCATCCAATTCACTGCCCCTGGAGTAATTTCTATTTCTGTTCCTAAACTGTCGCGATGTACAATCGCTCCTTCAAACAGGAAAGTAAGTGTAGATAAACCTATGTGAGGATGCATAGCTACATCTAAATTATCTTGATCACTCAAACACACAGGCCCCATATGATCAATAAAAATAAAAGGCCCTACCATACGTTTCTGGCGAAAAGGTAATAAACGGCCTACTAAAAAGCTTCCAATATTTGCCGCTCGTTCTTCAATAATTAACTTAGTGTTCGACATAATTTATAATTTATCATAACCTTTAAAGCTTTTATCTACGATACGCTTCCATTCAGGATGTTTTTTTATATAAGCGAATACATAAGGGCAAAATGGCAACACTGAATTATGGTGTTTTTCAAGATAATTCATCGTTTTTTCTACCAAAGCTGCAGCAACACCTTTACCTCCTATTTCTTTTGGTACTTCTGTATGTATCAAAGCTATTTGGCTATGTGTTTCTTTATAATCTATAAAAGCAATGCTTCCTTCTACTACTATCTCAAAACGATGTTCTTTTTCGTTTTTTACAAGTGGTATGTTTAGAAATTCTTCTTTCATTTTTATAAATAGTTTTTTAAAGATTGATTAAAACTTCTTAGCAGACCTCTTTTATTCTTTGATAAAAAAGCAACTCATTGATTTTGAGTTGCTTTTTAATTTTAGAGTTAATCTTCTAAATATCCAAACTTTCCTGTATTGAAATCCTTAAAAGCTTCTACTAACTCCTCTTGAGTATTCATTACAAATGGACCATAAGCTGCAATAGGTTCATTTAATGGTTCTCCGCTTAATACTAAAACTACTGTATCCTCTAGAGCTTCGAGTGTAAATGTATCACCATCATTTGCGAATAAAGCAAAGTGATCTTGTAAAACATTTTCCGCTTCATTTATCTTTACACTACCTTCTATAGCTAAAATTGAAGTAGTATAATGCTCAAGAAATGTCAATTGAGTTTTCGCTCCTTTTTTCAATCGTACATTAAACATATTAACGGGCGAAAATGTAGATGCAGGCCCCTTATTTCCTTTATATTCTCCTGCAATTACCTCTATTTCTCCTTCATTATTTGGTAACTGAACTTTAGCCATTTTAGCATTTTCAATTGCTTGATATTTTGGCGGACTCATTTTATCCTTTGCAGGAAGATTTACCCACAATTGTACCATTTGAAACTCTCCTCCTTTTTTGCTCCATTCAGTTTCGTGAAACTCTTTGTGTAAAACTCCTGAAGCAGCTGTCATCCATTGTACGTCTCCTTCACCAATAATTCCTCCACCTCCTGCACTATCTCCATGCTCAACACGTCCTTTATAGGCAATAGTTACGGTTTCAAAACCTCTATGAGGATGTACTCCCACACCTTTAGGTTTATCTGTAGGTGGAAAGTTATACTTAGAGTTATAATCTAACATAATAAACGGATCCATTCGTTGCATACTTGAACTTCCTGGAATAAAATTATGTACTCTAAATCCGTCTCCTACAAAATGTGGAGTTCCTGGTTTTACTACTCTTTCTATATTTCTTTTTTTCATCTTTCTATCCTTTTTATTAATTTAAACTATATGCTAGCTTTATTTCAAATGAATTATCTAAATAATTACGTTGTGCTCCTGGTTTATTTTTTGACCAATAAGCTTTTTTTACATTTTCTGAAAGTGTAGTTTCATTCTTATAAACCATTACAATCGCTTCAGGAAATAGTACTGTAATTATCTTCTTTAATTTATTTCTATCTATTTCATTTATACCTTCTGAGATAGCTAACACACTATATGATTGTTGATATAATTTTTCAATGGCTGTTTCGACATTACTAACAGTTGAAACTTGCCAGTTTAAAATTTTAGGCATTGTTGTATTTTTTGTTACAACTAATGTTTTTAAATGTCTCATAATAAATCCTTTTATTTTACTGTAAAATTACAGCAACAAAAAAGGATATGCATTGACCTATGGTAAGAAGTGTTATTTATGTGGTTTGAAGTTTTCTTCTGCAAGAGCTTTACGAACACGACTCAAACTTTCTGGTGTTATACCTAAATACGAAGCAATCATCCATTGGGGAACACGAAGCATAATATCAGGATACATACTCACAAAATCTAAGTAGCGACTTTTTGCTGACACTCCCAATAACTGACTTATGCGCTTATATAAATGTCGAATATGATTTTGTAATAACTGCTCGTTTTTTTCTCTAAAATCAGTATTTATTTTCGATACTTCATTTATAAAGTGCTCGTCGAACATTACAACTAAAGTATCTTCTACTGCATCTATATAATAGGTAGAAGGTTCTTGAAAAAAGACACTTCCTCTGTCACTTACAATCCATCCTTCTGTAGCAAATTGCAAAATATTTTCTTTTCCTTCTTCATTTAAAGCATACATGCGTAACAAACCTTGTTCTACAAAAAAGAAATGTGAACAAATTGCTCCTTGCTTTAATAAGAAGTCGTTTTTAAAAATCTTCTTTGTTTGAATAAGTGGTTCTATTAAAGCATAATCTTGTTCAGATAATCCTCCTTTTTCAATAAAATGTTTCTTTAAGTTGGGTAACTCCATGCATCTAATATATGCTATCAAGAATATTTACACAACTTAGTTTATTCTTTTGGAGTTTTATTAATTACCCTGCCACGATAATTTATAGATCTTTTCTGATTACTAATAACGTAAATAGAAGTAGATAAACTAGGATATATTCTAACGATTACATTGTAATTTTCGGTTGTGTTATTTTTATCGTTTATTTTGAAATTAATTCTATAACTATTCTCTTTTGCTTTGTTAATAGTTAAATTTTTAGGCACTCCTTCAAATACAATTCCGATATCTGTACCTCCGTAAGATCCACCTGATTGACGTTCTCCAAAATAAGGCAAATACGCTGAAACAGTATCTTTTTTCATTTTAAAGAAATTAGTGTTTCCTATTAAATTTATATTTCCAGCGCTACTTCCGCTAGGTAACATACCCGCATTGGCTATTTGTGTCATCGCAAACGTAGCTTGAGGTTCTGCCCATTCAGATTCTATCTCAAAAGTTTTACTTTCAATAAGAACTTTTAAATTATCTATTTCTGCTTGAGTTGCTTTTCTTGAAGAGGCGCAACTAAACAGTATAAAAATTACACCTACTAAAATGCTATACCTTTTCATATTATACTGATTTTAAAACCTATACAAGATACTCAAATCTAATGAGTTTTTCAAGAGAAGAAGTTATTTTAACTATTTATAAATTAAAAAAATAAAGGAGGTTCTCAAAACAAACCTCCTTTACTATAAATGAACTTTCGGGGGGGAGACTTCATTTATTATTCTACTATAACTTTATACTATGCAATAATAAGTTTCTTAATTTGATAAGTACTACTCCTAAAAGGTCAATAATTACTCTAAAAAGTTTATTTATAATATAAAAAAGATCAGAAGTTAACTTCTAACCTTGGTACATCTATTATTCAAATATTATTTTTGCTTTGGAGGCACGTAAAACAATTCTGGTTTTGCACCTTTTATATCTCTGTAGAAATCATAAATATGATTCATATCCTTATTCATGTTATCTGTTAAATAATACGGAGGCGCTACTATAATTTGTTTGTTTTCAAAATCGAAAGCAAACATTACTACTGGTACATTAGCTCCTTTAGCTATATAATAAAATCCTGTTTTCCATTCTGTTATTTTCGCTCGAGTTCCTTCAGGAGATAACGCTAAGCGAAATTCATCATGCTGATTAAATAAATTTACAATAGCTTCTACCTTGTTTGTACTCTTACTTCTATCAACAGGAGAACCTCCTAGGGCTCTAAAAATAAATCCGAATGGAGGTTTAAACAAAGAAGCCTTACCTATAAAATTGATTTTAACACCATAAGTGTTTCTTGCTAAAATAGCTATAGGGAAATCTTTCCAACTCGTATGCGGTGCCCCAATAACCACATACTTTTTTAAATCTCTTGGAAAATCTCCTACCAACTTCCAGCCTAAAACTTTGTGAAATATAAATTTAGATATCATTCTAACAGTTATAAGGGTCAATGATACGGTTTTCCTTATAAAAATCAAATAATTTTAACCTATCTTGTCCTATATTTGTTCATTTAATAAACTTTTAAATATCCTGATGAATACCACTCTTTTACTTATTTTTATTGCTATTAGTACCCTTGTTATTGGATTTATTATTGGAAACCTACTCTCTAAATTAAAGTTTAAACAACAAACTACCGATTTAGAAAAAGAAATTGCTTCGTTACAAAACAATCAAACCAGTTTTGAGGCTCAAAAAAGAGAAAAAGAACAGTTTTTTTCTCAGCAAAAAGAAGATTTTTTAAAACGTTTAGACGAAAAAACGAAAGAAAACAATGAATTACGTCGTGAAAAGGATTTTTCTTCTATTGAATTGGCTAGAAAAAATGAAGAATTAAAAAACCTACAATTAAAGCTAAACGAAAATAAAGAGGAAGTAGAAAACTTACAGGAAAAATTCACCAAAGAGTTTGAAAATTTAGCTAATAAAATTTTAGACGAGAAATCGAATAAGTTTACGGAACAGAACAAGAAAAATATTAAAGATATTTTAAATCCACTTCAAGAAAAAATACAAACTTTTGAAAAGAAGGTTGAGGATACTCAAAAAGAAAGTATTTCTATGCACTCTGCTTTAAAAGAGCAATTGTTAGGTTTAAAAGAGTTAAATGCTCAGATGAGTAAAGAAACCATCAACTTAACTAAAGCCTTAAAAGGTGATAGTAAAACTCAGGGTAATTGGGGAGAATTGGTTTTAGAGCGTGTGTTAGAAAAGTCAGGTTTAGAAAAAGATCGTGAGTACTTTGTACAACAATCTTTTACGAATGAAGATGGTAAACGTATTATGCCCGATGTGGTCATTCACTTACCCGACAACAAAAAAATGATTGTCGATTCAAAAGTATCATTAACTGCTTACGAACAATTTATAAATACTGAAGATGATCAAGAAAAAGAACGTTTTTTAAAGGAACATGTAAACTCATTAAAACGTCACGTAGAGCAACTATCAGAAAAGAAATATGAAGACATCTACAAAATAGAATCTCCTGATTTTGTTCTGCTTTTTGTACCAATTGAACCTGCTTTTGCTGTAGCTTTAAATGAAGATAATACGTTATATAACAAAGCTTTCGAAAGGAATATTGTAATTGTTACTCCAACGACACTACTAGCAACATTACGTACTATTGATACAATGTGGAATAACGAAAAACAACAACGTAACGCGTTAGAAATTGCTCGTCAAGCTGGTGCTTTATATGATAAGTTTCAAGGCTTACTAACCGACTTGGTAAATATTGGTAAGAAAATAGATGGTACCAAAGCCGATTATGCTGCTGCTATGAATAAATTGGTTGAAGGTAGAGGTAACTTAATTACCAGTGTAGAAAAACTGAAAAAAATGGGGGCCAAAGCTAAAAAAGCACTTCCTGAAAAAATTCTTGAACGAGCTCAAGACAATGACGAATAAAAAAAGGTCGCTCTAAATATTTTAGAGCGACCTTTTTATTTATACCTTATTAGAAGGCATTGCCTTCTACATAATAAACAAACGTCTGTGGTGCATTAAGTCGTATACCTTCTCACCTACTGCTTCTAATACCTCTTCGTTATCAGCATTCATTAAAGCTTCATCAATCAAGTCAACAACTACTTCCATATCTGCTTCTTTTAAACCACGAGTGGTAACTGCAGCAGTACCTACACGAATACCTGAAGTAACAAATGGTGATTCAGTATCAAACGGAACCATGTTTTTGTTTACAGTAATTTCAGCTTTACCTAATGCTTCTTCAGCAGCTTTACCTGTAATGTTTTTATTTCGTAAATCAATCAACATACAGTGGTTATCTGTACCTCCTGAGATAATCTCATATCCTTTTGCTACAAATGCTTTCGCCATTGCTTGTGCATTTTCTTTTACTTGGATTTGATAATCTAAGAACTCATCTGTTAACGCTTCACCAAAAGCAACTGCTTTAGCAGCAATAACGTGCTCTAATGGTCCACCTTGATTTCCTGGGAATACCGCAGAATTAATCAAAGTTGACATTTTCTTTAATTTTCCTGATTTTAATTTTTCTCCGAATGGATTCTCAAAATCTTTTCCAATCATAATCATCCCTCCACGAGGTCCACGTAACGTTTTGTGAGTTGTTGTCGTAACAATGTGACAGTGAGGTAATGGATCTGATAAAATTCCTTTAGCAATTAATCCTGCTGGATGCGAAATATCAGCCATTAAAATAGCACCAACGCTATCAGCAATTTCTCTAAATTTCTTAAAGTCTATATCACGAGAATACGCAGAAGCACCTGCAATAATTAATTTAGGCTTATGCTCGTTAGCTTGTTGCTCTAAATGTTTATAATCAATATATCCAGTTTCTTTATCTACTCCGTAAAATACTGGATTGTATAATTTACCAGAAAAGTTTACTGGCGAACCGTGAGTTAAGTGACCTCCGTGAGATAAATCGAAACCTAAAATAGTATCACCTGGCTTTAAACATGCAGCAAAAACAGCTGTGTTAGCCTGACTTCCAGAGTGTGGCTGTACGTTTACGTACTCAGCACCGAAAAGTTCTTTTGCTCTATCAATAGCAATTTGCTCTACGATATCTACTACCTCACATCCACCGTAATAACGCTTTTGTGGGTACCCTTCAGCATATTTATTTGTTAAAACCGATCCTTGAGCTTCCATTACTTGGTCGCTTACAAAATTTTCAGAAGCAATCAACTCTAATCCGTTTAGCTGACGTTCTTTTTCTTCTTGAATTAAATCAAATATTTGATGATCTTTTTGCATGTTGTGTGTTGTTACATAAAGTAGCCAAAAGTACTAATTTTATTCTTCAATTTTTACAGATTTTACAAGAACTGTTTCTAAATATACTTTCACATTTTTTTTACTCATCTTTTTGGGGTAAATTGAAAAAAATATGTAGGTTTGATGAAAATATAATAAAAACGATAAATGGAAATAACTGCTAATAATCCGAATAGAAAATCTTGGTTAACTGTGGCTGAAGACTCAGATTTCCCTATTCAAAACATACCTTTTGGGGTTTTTCTAACTAAAGACGATATTATAACTATTGGTACTAGAATTGGTGATTACGCTATTGATTTAGGTGCTTTACATCAATTAGGATACTTTGACGGAATCCCATTAACAGATGACATTTTTTTACAAGATACCTTAAATGATTTTATTGCTGACGGACGTAAAACTTGGCGTTTAGTTCGTAATAGAATCGCTGATATTTTTGATGTAAAAAATAGTAAGCTACGAGATAACGCTGAACACAAAGACAAGATAATCTTTAGAATGGATGAAGTTGAAATGCAACTTCCTGTTTCTGTAGGAGATTATACCGATTTTTACGCAAGTAAAGAACATGCCACTAATGTAGGAAGCTTATTTAGAGATCCTGAAAACGCTTTATTGCCTAACTGGTTACAAATTCCTATCGGTTATCACGGAAGAAGTTCTTCAATTGTACCATCAGGAACACCTATTCACCGTCCTGTTGGACAGCAACGTCCTAACGAAGGTGAAACTACACCTAATTTCGGACCTTCAAAATTATTAGATTTTGAATTAGAAATGGCCTTTATTACTACTGTTGCGAACGATTTAGGAGACAGAATTCCTATTGAAGAAGCTGAAGAATACATCTTCGGATTGGTGTTGTTTAATGACTGGTCTGCTCGTGATATTCAAGCTTGGGAGTACGTTCCTTTAGGGCCTTTCTTAGGTAAAAACTTTGCTTCTACTATTTCTCCTTGGATTGTAACTTTAGATGCTTTAGAGCCTTTTAGAGTAGACAACCCTAAACAAGTATTTGAACCATTACCTTACTTAAAAAAAGAAGGAAAAGACAGCTACGATATCAATTTACAAATGGCTATTCAACCAGAAGGTAAAGAAGAAACTGTAGTATGTAATTCTAACTTTAAATATATGTACTGGACAATGGTACAACAATTGGCGCATCACACGGTAAACGGATGTCCTGTAAATGCTGGAGATATGATGGGAAGTGGTACCATTTCTGGACCAACACAAGATAGTTTTGGATCGATGTTAGAATTAACTTGGAGAGGTCAAAACCCTATTAAAATGAACGATGGTAGCGAGCGTAAATTTATCAATGATAACGATACAGTTATTATGCGCGGTTACTGTAAAAATGAAAAAGTTCGTATTGGTTTTGGAGAGTGTTCTGGTAAAGTTTTACCTGCTAAATAATAATCCAAACCATAATAAAAATAAAAAAATCCGATTCACATGAATCGGATTTTTTTATTTTTATTACTTACACAAGTAAGTAATGTATATTTTACTCTTCTTCTGGTGGTGGATGTCCATGAATTTGTTCGTACACTTCATCAAAGTTACTACGTAAATATGTGTTTAGTTTTTTTCGGTAATCATCTTGTAACCAATCAATAAAGTTATGGGTACTTTTAGAAATACATTTTGAATATCTATAAATTCTGTCATCAATATCTCCTGCTAACATTTTAGCTAATATTAAAGCATCAAAAACATCTTCACTGTTTTCAACACACATTTTAGCATGGTGTTCTATAGATTTTTCAAGTACTCGTTTAGAAGACTCACCTCCTTGTATTGTATCTCTATACACTTTTTTAACATCAAAATATAAATCTTCGGAATTAGCAAACTCTGCTTTTACATCAGCTGGAAGTTCATACCTAAAATCGCTTTCTATTTCTTCATCAGACAATAAATTATCTAAATAGAAGTTAGGCGCCCTAAACATTTTTTGCCAATCTAAATCTGCTCCCCACGGACCGAAACGATGAAAGTTATTTCCTAGGTCAATTACATTAAAATCAGATTTACCAGGTAAAATACGTGAACCACGACCAATCATTTGATAATATAGAGTTAATGATTTTGTAGCTCTGTTTAAAATGATAGACTTTACTGATGGTTCATCAAATCCAGTGGTTAATATACTTACGGAAGTAATGATCGCGTTTGGTGTTTTATGAAACCATTTTAATATTAAATCTCGTTCTTTCTTAGTGTTCGTATTATCTAAGTGTGCAATAGGATACCCTGCTCTTTTAAACGTGTCAAACACATGTAAAGAAGTATTAATACCATTATTAAAAATCAACGTTTTAGTTCCTTTAGCACGCTCTTCATAAGCTTGTAATAACTTAGAAAGCATGTCTGTATTGGTATATAAATCTTCAGATGATTTTACGGTATAATCTCCGTTAGCTCCTACTTCTAAAGAGGTTAATCCAACATTATAAGAATAAACACTTGCTTTTGCTAAGTATTCATTTTCTATCAAAGAACCTATACTCTCCCCTACTATCAACTCATCATAATTATCTTTCATCGGAAGTTTGATATTGGAACTTAAAGGAGTAGCAGTAACCCCTAAAATGAAAGATTTTTCAAAAAACTTGAATAATTTAGTAAATGAATTGTAGTGTGCCTCATCAATAATTACCAAGCCTACATCAGAAATATCTAACATATCGTCGTTTAAACGATTGTTTAATGTTTCTACCATAGCAACAAAGCAATCGTATTGATCTTGGTCACCTAAACTAGCTTTACTATCAATAATTTTATTTTCAACGCCAAACTCTGTAAGTACTTTTGCTGTTTGCTTACATAACTCAATTCGGTGAGTCATTATCAATACTTTCTTTTGATGATGTTTTAAATATTGACGTGTAATTTCAGAGAAAATAACTGTTTTACCACCTCCTGTTGGAAGTTGATATAACAAATGGTAATTCTCTGGAGCATCTTCAAAACTTTTAAAAATTTTGTGTAATGCTTCTTTTTGGTAATCGTATAAATTTTTTCCTTTCTTTGGTTGTGAAGTTGCTGTTTCGTTACTCAAATCTCTATAATTTTGAAATATGCAAAAATACGAGGTATTTAAGGAAATCCCACTAAAATCAAGAGTTTTTTTAGATTTTTTTCAAATCTACTTTAGAAATATCATAATGAGAAGCGTGTGTCACTACCTCTCCTTTTTTAATTACCAATAATTGAGGAGATTGGTGCACTACATCAAATTGAGATGCAATTTCATTCGAAATATCTCTATAATTCAACAAGTCTAAATAATACACTTTTAAATCTTTCAAATCTTCATCAAAACTATTTTCAAAACGTTTAATAACCATACTACTAATACCACACCTTGTAGAATGTTTAAAAATAGCCACAGGTTCATGTTTAGCTTGATTTTTTATTGTTTCTAGCTGCTCAATAGTTGTTAATGGAATCCATTTTAGAAACGACTCCTTACCTGATTTATCTATTTTTTTATTTCCAAAAAAACTATCCAACATTCCCATATATTTCTTAATTTAATATCAACTTTAACTATCTCTATTTTTCACCAGTCAAAAAGTCAGTATTTATCTGTGCTTTTGAGACAAAATGTCGTTTTTACATTCAAAAATTAACATGGTATTGATTTTGACTTTTACAGAGAAAAAATAAACAATATGAATTTTAACAATTATACAATAAAATCACAAGAAACCGTACAGCAAGCGCAACAATTAGCGCAAAGCTATGGTAACAACCTTATAGAAAACGAACACATTTTTAAAGCTCTATTTTTAGTCGATGAAAATGTGCTTCCTTTCATTTTAAAGAAACTTAACATTAATATTGATGTTATACAACAAGTTTTAGATAAGCAACTAGAAAGTTTTTCTAAAGTTACTGGAGCTGATTTAATGCTTTCTCGTGAAGCTAATAAAACACTTAACGAAGCTGCTATCATTGCCAAAAAAATGAACGATGAGTATGTTTCTATTGAGCACTTAATCTTAGCTATTTTCAAATCAAAAAGTCAAATAGCTCAAGCTCTAAAAGATCAAGGTGTTACTGAAAAGAGTTTAACTGCAGCTATTGAAGAATTACGTAAAGGTAACCGTGTTACTTCTCAAAGTGCGGAAGAAACTTATAATTCTTTAAATAAGTATGCTAAAAACTTAAATCAGTTAGCACAAGACGGGAAATTAGACCCAGTTATTGGTCGTGATGAAGAAATTAGACGTTTGTTACAAATTTTATCACGTAGAACTAAGAACAATCCTATTTTAGTTGGTGAACCTGGTACAGGTAAAACTGCAATTGCAGAAGGATTAGCACATCGTATTATCCGTGGGGATGTTCCTGAAAACCTAAAGGATAAACAAATTTTTTCTTTGGATATGGGAGCTTTAATCGCTGGCGCAAAATACAAAGGTGAATTTGAAGAACGTTTAAAGTCGGTAGTAAAAGAGGTTTCTAAATCTGAAGGAAACATTGTTCTTTTCATTGACGAAATCCACACTTTAGTAGGAGCTGGTGGTGGTCAAGGAGCAATGGATGCTGCTAACATTTTAAAACCAGCTTTAGCACGTGGAGAGTTAAGAGCGATTGGTGCTACTACCCTAGACGAGTATCAAAAATATTTTGAAAAAGACAAAGCGTTAGAGCGTCGTTTTCAAAAAGTGATGGTAGATGAGCCAGATACCGAAAGTGCTATTTCAATTTTACGTGGTATTAAAGATAAATATGAAGCACATCACAAGGTTCGTATTAAAGATGAAGCTATTATTGGAGCGGTAGAATTATCACAACGTTATATCACCAATCGCTTTTTACCAGACAAAGCGATTGATTTAATGGATGAAGCTGCTTCAAAGTTGCGTATGGAAATCAATTCTAAACCAGAAGAATTAGATGTACTGGATCGTAAAGTAATGCAATTAGAAATTGAAATTGAAGCAATTAAACGTGAAAATGATGAACCTAAGTTGAAGTCGTTAAATGCTGATTTAGCCAATTTAAAAGAAGAGCGTAATGAAATAAATGCAAAATGGCAATCAGAAAAAAGTGTAGTAGATACTATTCAAGGTTTAAAAACTGATATTGAAAACTACAAACTTGAAGCTGAAAAAGCTGAACGTAATGGCGATTATGGTAAAGTAGCTGAATTACGTTATGGAAAAATAAAAGATGCGCAAGAAGAACTTGACAAACAACAAGAAGTTTTAGCAAGCCAACAAGAAAATTCTTTAATTAAAGAAGAGGTAACTTATGACGATATTGCCGAAGTAGTTGCTAAATGGACTGGAGTTCCTGTTACTAAAATGTTACAGTCAGAACGCGAGAAATTATTAAAACTTGAAGATGAACTCCACAGACGTGTAGTTGGTCAAGAAGAAGCAATAGAAGCAGTTTCTGATGCGGTACGTCGTTCAAGATCAGGATTACAAAATCCTAACAAACCTATTGGTTCTTTCTTGTTCTTAGGAACCACAGGAGTTGGTAAAACAGAGTTAGCAAAAGCACTTGCTGAATATTTATTTGATGATGAAAATGCTATGACTCGTATTGACATGAGTGAATACCAAGAACGTCATTCGGTAAGTAGATTAGTTGGAGCACCTCCTGGATATGTTGGTTATGATGAAGGTGGGCAATTAACTGAAGCAGTTAGGAGAAAACCGTATTCGGTTGTATTGTTAGATGAGATTGAAAAAGCGCATCCTGATACCTTTAATATCTTACTACAAGTATTAGACGAAGGTAGATTAACTGACAATAAAGGTCGTGTTGCAGATTTTAAAAACACCATCATCATCATGACCTCTAACATGGGAAGTCATATTATTCAAGAGAAGTTTGATAATATGAAAGGAGACATCCATACAACTATGGGCTTAGCGAAAACAGAAGTATTAGGGTTGTTAAAACAATCGGTAAGACCAGAGTTTTTAAATAGAATTGATGATATTATTATGTTTACTCCGCTTTCAGAAGAAAACATTAAAGAGATTGTAAAACTACAATTAAACAGTGTTAAAAAGATGATTGCGAAACAAAACATTACTTTTGATGCTACAAATCAAGCTATTGATTATTTAGCCAAAAAAGGTTATCAACCAGAGTTTGGTGCACGTCCAGTAAAACGTGTTATTCAGAAAGAGGTTTTAAATCAATTATCTAAAGAGATTTTATCAGGAAAAGTAACTACTGATAGTATTATCTTATTAGATGCTTTTGATGATCAGTTAGTTTTTAGAAATCAATCTGACTTGATTGAAAACGAACAACTATAAGTAGTTAAAAATCAAAACATAAAGTGTCATTTTTTCATCTCTTAAGTGAAAAAATGACACTTTTTAAAATTGGTATTTTTTTTGATTTATTTCTTTAAAAACAATGTTTAACTAAAATTGTAAAGTTATGTTATTAAAGAACACCGATTTTCCTGCATTACCTAATGTTTTTAATGATTTTTTTAGAGACTGGTCTTCTACTAATTTCTCTGACACAAATACTACTTTACCAGCTGTAAACATTAAAAATAATGAAAATGAATTTATAGTTGATGTAGCTGCCCCAGGAATGAATAAAGATGATTTTCAAATAAATATTGAAAATGACATCTTAACCATTTCTTCAGAAAAAAAAGAAGACAAAGAAGAAACTAACGATAACTATACACGAAAAGAATATAGTTATATGTCTTTTAAAAGAAGTTTTACTTTACCTAAAGGTATAGTAGATTATGAAAAAATTAAGGCTACCTATAAAAATGGTGAGCTGAAAATTAGTATTCCTAAATTAGAAGCTTTAAAGTCAAAAACTCCTAAACTAATTAAGGTTGAGTAAATTATTAACTTTCTCAAACAAAAAAAGCAGCGTTAAAACGCTGCTTTTTTATTTTACCTTTAATTATTTTGATACCTTTATGTTCTCTAAAACAATTTCAGAAAGCTTCTTTAACTTTCCTTCATCATATAACTTATCTATGCTATAAAAATCTATATCCTTATCTAAAGGTTTATAATTATTATAATCTACAAAACGGATTCCATTTACTAACTTTTCTTCTTTTACATCTCTAAAACGAACTCCTCCTCCATTCGTATGATATTTATAGGCTAAATAATCTAACTGAAAATTATCTTTTGAAAACCAGTAAATAAATACGTCGTCAAAATCTTCTCCTCCGCCTTCTTCAGTAAAAGTAACTCTAACTTTGTAATATTCTTTTCCATTAATAGTTACTGGATCTAACAACTTCTTTCGAACTGCTTTATCGTTCAACCCAAATGGTAACACAGAAAAGTAATGAACAGAATTTACCGAATTACTATACTTATTTACTTCTTCTTCTGAAAGCTTAACTAAGCTATCATTAATAAAACGTTTAAATCCGTCATTAAACAATACATCTTTTACAGTTGTAGTATCGGTTTTTACAATTCTTGTTAACTCGAAAGTTCCATTGTTTCGTATAGCTTTATAGTTATTATTTCTAAAAGCAAAAGAAATAGTTGCATCGCCTATCTTATTTGACATAGAATATGCCAATGATTGATCTATTATTTCTTGTGCTGTAAATTTTGGTTTACATGAAACTAATAATATCAATAGTGAAACATATAAGTATTTCATAATATTTTGATTCTTTAAAAAATAGTGTTGCGTGCAAATTTATAGGAATTCAATTACATTCATTTTAAAATTCTGTTAATAACAAAAAAGAGCTGCAAAATTGCAGCTCTTAAAATGCTCGCTTTCAACTTGGTTTAGAATCTTACTCCTACACCAAAACCTATTAATAATGGATTGATGTCTACTTCAGCAGGAACAGTTGCAATACCTGCATCTACAGTTACATTAGTACTTAACCCGATATACTTAGCATCTACGTTTAGAAACCAAGTGTCATTTAAGTCATAGTCAAAACCTAATTGTAACGCATATCCGAATCCGTTTTTATAATCTACATCTACCACAGCACCTGGATCAGCGTTGTAAAAAATAGTATAATTTACACCAGCACCAACATAAGGTTTAAAATCACTTAGATTAAAGTGATACTGTAATGTTAGTGTTGGAGGCAATAACCAAACATCACCTAAATTAACATCTCCTAATGCTGTTCCTACTGCTTTTACATCGTGATTTGTAGTTCCTAAAATTAATTCTGCCGCTATGTTTTTAGTAAAGTAATATGTAAAATCAAGCTCTGGAATAAAACTTTTACTAATTTCAACATCCCCACCAATAGTTCCTATTGTAGCTGATTCATTTGGCATTACACTAACCCATCTAAAACGAGCTTGCCATTTTTTAAAATCATCTGTTTTTGTAGTTTCTTGTGCAGCTGCATTACTAAAAAATAAGATTCCGAATACAGCACTTAATATAATTTTTTTCATGATTATAAGTTTAAATTTTAAGCAAAATTACCCTTGCAATTCCCCTTAAAACATGACTTAAATCATAGCTTAATAATTTTATTTAACAACTTAAAATTATGGTTATATTTGTGTTTCCTTATGCAAAAAAAGATTAACATACAGAATAAAAAAGCTCGTTTTGAATACGAGATACTTGACAAGTATACAGCTGGAATACAACTTACTGGTACTGAGATAAAATCGATACGACAAAGTAAAGCTAGAATTACTGAAAGTTTTTGTGAATTCAATGACAAAGGAGAACTTTTTGTAGTTAACATGTATATTGAAGAATATGCTTTTGGGCATCATTACAACCACAAACCAAAAAGCGAACGTCGTTTATTACTAAACAAACGTGAACTAAAAAAGCTTGAAAAAGAAGTAGAATCAAAAGGTAATACAATTGTTCCTTTACGCTTGTTTATAAATGAAAATGGATGGGCTAAATTAGAAATAGCTCTTGCCAAAGGAAAGAAAACTCACGATAAAAGAAACACCATTAAAGACCGTGACACTAAACGTGATTTAGCCAGAATTAAAAAGGCTTTTTAATTAATGAATAATAGTTTCTTAAATATTATTCAGTGGAAGAAAATCATATACTTCGTTTTTATTTTATTTTTATTTAAGTTCTGTTTTTTATATGGTTATGGCTTTAAAACAACGCTTTCTTTTTTTGATTTAGGGCTTTTATCAATTGCTAGTGCTCTTTTACTAGCGTCTGGATATATTACGAGTTTTATTACTCGAAATCAACATAAAAAAACAAAAGTAAACCTTAAAAAAATAAAGAAGCTTTCATTTTTACTTACTTTTATTGGAGTTTTTGTAGGCATTCTTTTATCTTTTAAAATAGAAAGACCTCTTAATGGAATCTTATTTATTATTTGTCCTATAGTTGTTCATTTTTACATAAAAAGTAATATAAAAAAGACGTTTATAAGCAATATTGTTACTGCTTTTCTTAAACCTTTTGCTTTATTAACTTTATTATGGTTTGATTGTCCTCTTTACTTAACTCAAGAACAATGGACTTTATTTTTTAATCTTCAACTAATTACAATAGCTTATATAATAATTTCTTTTTTCAGTAATATTGTTTTTGAAATAATTATTGATTTAATTAATGTAAATGAAGACAATCAAAACAAGCAAAGTACTCTTCCTATTTTACTAGGAAGAAAAAGAGCTAGAAATATAGCTTTACTCCTATCTATTATTGGTTGCTTTTTTATTTTTTCTATAGCAATAACTTTTTCTGATACTAAATTTATTTTCACAACTTTAATGCTATTAGGTGTTCTTCCTGATTTGTATTTCATATATCATTTAATGAAAGCTTCTGAAGTAAAAAACTATCAACAACTCATTAAAATCAGTTATTTTAATTTTTTTCTAGCATTATTAAGTATCCCTTTAATAGCTTATCACTTTAAACATGTTATCTACTAAACTATCAAAATACAATGTAATTTTAGCTTCTAATTCACCTAGAAGACAAGAATTAATAAAAAGCTTAGATATACCTTTTTCTATAAAAACTAAAGATATAGAAGAGATATATCCAAAGGAATTAAAACATTCACAAATTACAGATTATCTAGCTGCTCTAAAAGCTTCTCCTTTTTCAACTGAATTAAAGGAAAATGATTTATTAATTACTTCAGATACTATTGTGTGGCTAAATAACAAGGCTTTAGGAAAACCTAAAAACTATAACGAAGCTTTTAACATGCTAAAAGAGCTGTCTGGCACAACTCACGAGGTAATCACTTCAATATGTCTTACAAGTAAAACCTTTCAAAATATCATTAATGACATTACTATTGTTACATTTAAAGAACTACTTGATGAAGAAATTGATTACTATATAAAGACTTACAAACCTTTTGACAAAGCTGGAGCCTACGGAATCCAAGAATGGATTGGTAAAATAGGCATTACAAAGATTGAAGGAAGTTATTTTAATGTTATGGGATTTCCTGTTCATAAACTTTACAAAGAATTATCAAAATTATAAGGCTACCTTTTTATAAAAGATTATTTTTGACACGTATTTACACAACACAAACTGATGAAAAAATATACTTATACTGAAAAAAAAGATACCCGATCTGGGTTTGGTGACGGTTTAACCGAATTAGGAAAAACAAATCCTAATGTTGTTGCTCTTTGTGCAGATTTAACAGGCTCTTTAAAAATGAATGAGTTTGCTAAAAATCACCCAGAACGTTTCTTTCAAGTTGGAATTGCTGAGGCTAATATGATGGGAATTGCAGCTGGATTAACAATTGGTGGAAAAATTCCTTTTACAGGTACATTTGCTAACTTTTCTACAGGTCGAGTGTACGATCAAATTCGTCAATCAATCGCATATTCTGATAAAAATGTAAAAATTTGTGCTTCTCATGCAGGATTAACCTTAGGTGAAGATGGAGCAACACATCAAATATTAGAAGATTTAGGGTTAATGAAAATGTTACCTGGTATGACAGTAATTAACACTTGTGATTATAGTCAAACCAAAGCAGCAACTATAGCTATTGCTGAACATGAAGGACCTGTATATTTACGTTTTGGAAGACCTAGTGTTCCTGTGTTTATGACTGATCAACCTTTTGAAATTGGTAAAGCAATTCAACTTACCGAAGGTACTGATGTAACGATTGTAGCAACTGGACATTTAGTTTGGGAAGCATTACAAGCCGCTGAACAATTAGAAGAAAAAGGAATTTCTGCAGAGGTAATCAATATACACACCATTAAACCTTTAGATGAAGAAGCTATTTTAAAGTCGGTTGCTAAAACAGGATGCGTTGTTACTGCTGAAGAACATAATAAATATGGAGGTTTAGGTGAAAGTGTTGCTCGTTGTTTAGCTACTAACAACCCTACTCCACAAGAATTTGTAGCTGTAAATGACAGCTTCGGAGAATCTGCAACACCAGCAGAGTTAATGAAAAAGTATGGATTAAATGATGAAGCCATTGTTAAAGCAGTGGAGAAAGTTATTTCAAGAAAATAAACTTAATATACTTACAATAAATACATCACTTTTTAGGTTTAAAGTGATGTATTTTTTTGTACTAAACTTAAGTATAACCCCAATTATTAATAAATAAATTTAAAACAAATGAAAAAAGCAGTTTTAATGATTTTCCTTTTTATAGGAGTAGTTCAATTAGCACAAAGTCAAATCCAAGGAGGTATCAAAGCTGGTATCAACTACAACTCAGATTCTTTCTCTGATGTAAAAAATGATGCTTTAAGTGGAGCTAAGAGTAAAACAGGATTCCATGCAGGTGCTTGGTTACGTATAAACTTACCTGTTACAGATTTATACTTAAGACCTGAACTTGTGTACACTCAATTAAGTAATGAAGTTTCTTACGAACCTGCAGGTTTTACAGCTAAAACAACCACATATGATTTTCAAAAAATTGATATTCCTGTTTTAGTGGGATTTAAATTTTTAAAAGTAGCACATGTTTTTGGAGGGCCTTCTTTTCAATATATTTTAGATTCTGATTTTAATATTGAAGATCTTAAACAAGTAGATTCTGACGGATTCTCAGTTGGAGTGCAGTTTGGTGCAGGTATTGAATTAGGTAAATTAGGATTTGATGTTCGTTGGGAAAGAGCTTTATCTGACACTGAAGCTACATTCGTTGATTCTAATGTTGGTAATGTAAATTTTGACACTCGTGTAAACCAAATTATTTTAGGTCTTTCTTACAGATTCTAAAACAATCAATCAGGTATAAAAAAACCGAAGTTTTTAACTTCGGTTTTTTTTATGTTTTAATATTTAACTCTAATGTCTCTATTTAAATAATCGGGTACATTTGGTTTATTTGGATCGTTAAAGTCATTTCTTGGATCTCCGTCACCATTTTTATCTTCGTCTTTGGTTAAAACACCATCGTCATCATCATCTGAATCTAAAAAGTTTAAAACTCTATCTTCATCTGTATCATCATTCCAAGGTTTACCATCACCATCTATATCTTCATAAATTGAAGGAATTCCATCTTGATCATGGTCTGTATCTTCAACAATATCATATAAATCAATAATATACAATAAACTCTTATTAGGTAAATTTCCTCCGTTTCTATAGCTTAATCCTGAAGGTAATAAGAAAAATCCTTTTCCTGTTCCATTATAAGTTATAGGACCATTACCTGTTGCATTTTCTCCTCCAACAAAATGAGTAAAAGCATGTAACCAACCTCTAACAGCTATTTGACTAGCGTTAAACCATGTTGCTCTAGTTAAATCTTGCACTTTAGTTAACTTATTTGAAGAATCTAAAGAACTTAATCTATAGGTTGTAAGAACTGAATCAACTACAGAAGGGTTGCCTTTTGCTGAAATTCCTTCTTCTTTTACAAAGTAATAGTAAGTGTAATCAATATCATATTCATTTATCACTCTACTTTTTAATCTTACATCATCAATCAAAGCTGTTTCACCATCTATCAATGGTTTTATTGAATCTACAGCATCCTTATAGTAATGAGCTTTTAAGAATTTAACTATAGAATCCTGATCTTTAACTGCTTGAGCTTCATGATCAAAATTATCAATTATCGAATTACTATCACTACCACAAGCATATAAGAGTGTACCCACTACGGCAACGTAAAATAAATGTTTAAATTTTATCATTTAATTTTGAAATTTTAACGCGCAATTTACCATTTTTATACCTTTGTAAAAAACGAAACTACAAAAATTAACTTTTTATATGAGAATTGACAAATATTTGTGGTGTATCCGATTATTTAAAACCCGTAGTATTGCCACAGATGCTTGTAAAAAAGGGCATGTAAAGATTGACGGAACCAATTTAAAACCCTCTAAAGAAGTTTTTGGGAATGAAGAGATTACTATTCGGAAAAATCAAATTAATTATAAAATAAAGATTTTAGACATCCCTCCTAACCGTGTGGGTGCTAAATTGGTTGATTTATATAGAAAAGACTTAACTCCTAAAGAAGAGTTTGAAAAAACTGAATTATTAAAGTACTCTAAAGACTATTATCGTAAAAAAGGAACTGGACGTCCAACCAAAAAAGATCGTCGTGATATTGAAGATTATTACGATGATTCTGCAGAAAATGATGTTAATTTGTAATTCCTTTGTTTAAACTAAAAGAAAAAATGACCAACACCAACAATATCATCTTAAATAATACGCAAATAGAGCAAAAAATACGTAGAATGGCTTTTCAAATCTACGAAAGTAATAGTGATGAAAATGAAATTATTATTGCGGGTATTGCTGATAACGGTTTTTTTCTTGCTGAAAAAATTGCTGATGCCGTAAATAAAATCTCGCCTTTACAAGTTACCCTTTGTAAAGTTTCTATCAATAAGAAAAAACCTACAACCCCTATTACAACTTCTATAACTAGTGACGAATACAAAAATAAAGCATTAGTATTAGTTGATGATGTTTTAAACTCAGGTACTACTTTAATTTATGGAGTTAAACACTTTTTAGAAGTTCCTTTAAAAAGATTTAAAACCGCCGTGTTAGTAAATAGAAATCACAAAAAATATCCAGTAAAAGCAGACTTTAAAGGTATTTCTTTATCTACCTCTATTAAAGAACATGTAGTTGTTGAGTTTAAATCAAATGAAACTATTGCTTATTTAAGTTAATAGAAACTGAAGATCTTCTACAGTTTCTCTCACATCTTTATTATCAACTACTAATTTATGAGTAGCTTGATTGTAATAATAGCTTCTTTCAAATAAGTGTTTGGCTATAAACTCAGCCAATTCATCTTTATGTAAGCGAGCTACCAATGGGCGTTGGCTTTTTTCATTCACTAATCTTTCCATAATAGTATTTATAGAAGTTTTTAAATAGACAGAAGTCACATCATCATAACTTAATAGTACATTCATGTTTCCTGCATAACATGGTGTACCTCCACCTAAAGATAATACAAAATCTTCTTTTTTATCTAAAAGAGCTTTTAGATAAATATGTTCTTGTTTACGAAAATAAATTTCTCCTTTCTCTTTAAAAACATCAGATACCGACATTTTCTCTTTTTCCTCGATATACGCATCTAAATCTATAAAAGAAATCTGCATTTTTTCGGCTAAAATCCTACCAACTGTCGATTTCCCGCTAGCCATATATCCCAATAATACAATTTTCATAAACTAGTAATTAAGCAGTTACAAATATCTGTAAAAAATATTACAAAAAAGCTTTTTTCATTTAAAGAACAGTTGTATATTTGCAACCGCTTTCACAAGGAAGCAATGACCGGGTAGCTCAGTTGGTAGAGCATCTCCCTTTTAAGGAGAGGGTCCTGGGTTCGAGCCCCAGCCCGGTCACCAAAAAGTTAAGCGAAAGCTTAACTTTTTTAGTTTAAGCACATATGGCGGAATTGGTAGACGCGCTGCCTTGAGGGGGCAGTATTCTTAGGAATGTGGAAGTTCGAATCTTCTTATGTGCACCAACAATAAAAAGCATAAACTTTTGAAGAAGTTTGTGCTTTTTTATTTTATTAATGTAATTCTCACTTCTCTTATCAATTTCACAGATAATTAACTAAACAAAATCTATTTATTCTTATTATTGCATTATGCAAAAACAATACACCATTTTATTGTTACTTCTTGTTTCGTCATTAATAACAATAGCTCAAACCACTCAAGATAATAACCTTAAAGGACAAATTATAGATTCTGAATCTAAAAAACCTTTAAGTGCCGCCCATATACTAAACTTAAATACTGTAGTAGGTACAATTACCAACGAGCAAGGAAGCTTTAGTCTTGTTGCAAAAGCAAATGATACTGTTTTGGTATCTTATTTGGGGTATTCCTCTATAAAGCTTAAAGTAACAAACGACCTTTTAAAAGGAAATGAAGTGGTAATTTCTTTAGAAGAAAAGCCTGAAGAAGTTAAAGAAGTCGTAATTAAGTCTACAGAACTTATTGGAGTTTTAGAAGTTGATGTAAAACAAGTACCTAAAGATCGTTTTACAAGAATACATATTAACGGTTTACCACAAACCTATGAAGTAGGAAAACCTCAAAAGATATCCTCTCCTATAGCTAAATTATTAAATCCTGTTGATTTGGTTTATAACCATTTCGGAAGCAAACCTAAACAACTAAAGAAGCTAAAAAAGCTTAAGCAAGAAGATGATTTACGTAAAATGCTTGCAGGCAAATTTGACAGAGAAGTAATGATGGAATATTTAGAAATGGACAGAACTGAGTTAAACAAGCTACTTTCTGATTGTAACTATTCTGAATATTTCATAAAAAAAGCTAGTGATTTACAACTTATCGAAGCCGTTTTAAACTGTTATGAAAATTACAAAGCTGTTAAAAAAGGGAAAATAGAAAGGAACAGAATACCTGAGCAAAAATAATTTTAATGTTAAAAAGGTAGGGTTTTTCATAAATTATCTGTTATATTGTTTAATAACTAATAAATAATTACATTTAAAATGAGAAAAATCACATTACTATCTTTTCTGTTTATTATATTTTTAAGTTGTAGTAAAGACAATGAAGTAGTTCCTGAAAAAGAAGCTCCAGGAGTAGAAGAAGTCACTTTAAACAACGAAGTCAACAACTTTGTATGGAAAGCTATGAACTCATGGTACAACTGGCAAAGAGATGTTCCTAATCTAGCAGATAGTAAAGATGATAATAAAAATGACTACTATACCTACCTTAACTCATACAGTACTCCTAGCTCATTATTTGAAAGTTTAAAACATGTAAAAGATGATTTCTCTTGGTTTATTGAAGATTATGTAGCTCAACAACAACAATTCCAAGGTACTTCTAAAACTTTTGGTTTTAGACCTAGTTTAGTCAGAGTTGGTACAACTGATTTTGTAGTAATGTATATTCAACACGTTTCTAAAAACTCTCCTGCAGATCTAGCTGGATTCAAAAGAGGCGATATTATAAATGCTATCAATGGAACAATAATGACTTTGAATAATTATAAAACCGTTTTCAACGGTTATTACCAAGAAACTTCGGAGTTTTCATTTACAGAAAAAGACGGTCAAACTTTTAAAGAAAGCAAAACAATTTCACAAGCAGTAGTATCAGACAACCCTGTCCATTTAACAAAGGTGTTTGACAATGTAAATGGTAAGAAAGTTGGGTATATAGTTTACAATGGTTTTAGATCTTCATATAACGATGAATTAAACACTGCCTTTGGTGAATTAAAGTCTGCAGGGGTTCAAGAACTCGTATTAGATTTAAGAATTAATGGTGGTGGCTCAGTAGAAACATCTGCTTATTTAGCAAGTATGATACATGCAGAAGCTGGAAGCGATAAGTTTGCTGAATTAAAATTCAACAGCAAACACTCTCAATATAATGATCCTTATTATTTTGATAATACATTAAATGTTTATGGTGTAGATGGAAAAAAGACTAGTGAAGAAACAATTAATAGATTATCAGGTATTAATAAATTATATGTTTTAGCATCTGGTAGTACTGCATCCGCTAGTGAAATGATTATAAATGGATTACGTCCTTTTATTGATGTTAAAGTAGTAGGAACTAAAACTGTTGGAAAAAATGAAGGGTCAATAACATTATATGACTCACCAACTAGTGACTATACTAATGTAAACACAGCTAATTCTTCTCATAAAATGGCTATGCAACCAATTGTTTTTCAAATCTATAATAAGCTTGGTCAAAATGATTATGGTAATGGATTTGAGCCTAATATCTTAATCGAAGAATGGAAACATTGGGATAACATCTTACCTTTTGGTGATGAAAATGAAATTGTACTTAAAACAGCCTTGGATGACATAAGAGGTTTATCTGCAAAATCTACATACGAAGTAAAAAGTTTTGAACGTATTGATATAAATGTATCAACAAACAAGTTTGAACAAGAAATGTATATTGATAGTCATTACTTTAACAAATAAAATTATCTTATTAAAAGCAGCAAAATTTTGCTGCTTTTTTTATGCTTCTATTTCATCCAAAAGAACTAAATTTACACCTTTCAAAAACACACACAAACACAACTAATAATGATTCATTTCTTTGGAAACGTAAACAGCAAGGTTTTTGCTGTTCAAACAACAGAAGAATTAACATCTGAAACAATTTCGAAGTTAACCTGGTTATTTGGCAACCAACCGAAAATAAATGCGGCGTCTCTTGACGCCTTTTTTGTTGGGCCTAGAGCAGCTATGATTACTCCTTGGAGTACAAATGCTGTTGAAATTACCCAAAATATGGGTATTTCTGGAATCATCAGAATTGAAGAGTTCGAAGCAATTGCTGACGATTTTTCTGATTTTGACCCAATGATTTCTCAAAAGTTTAGTGGATTAAACCAAGAAACTTTTACTATCAATATTCAACCTGAACCAATTCTAGAGATTGATGACATTGCTGCTTACAATGAGCAAGAAGGTTTGGCCTTAAGCAATGAAGAAGTTACTTATTTAGAAGAAGTTGCTACTAAAATTGGAAGAAAATTAACCGACTCTGAAGTATTTGGATTTTCTCAAGTAAACTCAGAACACTGTCGTCATAAAATTTTTAATGGAACTTTTGTTATTGATGGAGAAGAAATGCCTACTTCATTATTCAAGTTAATTAAAGAAACGTCAAAGCAGAATCCAAACGATATTGTTTCTGCATATAAAGACAATGTTGCTTTTGTAAAAGGACCAAAAGTGGAGCAATTTGCTCCAAAAAGTGCAGATAAACCAGATTTTTACGAAACAAAAGAGTTTGAATCTGTTATTTCATTAAAAGCTGAAACACACAACTTCCCTACTACTGTAGAGCCTTTTAATGGAGCAGCAACAGGATCAGGAGGTGAAATTCGCGATAGATTAGCTGGAGGAAAAGGGTCTTTACCATTAGCAGGTACTGCTGTTTATATGACTTCTTACTCTCGTTTAGAGGAGAATCGTCCTTGGGAAAAAGGAATGGATGAACGTAAATGGTTATATCAAACTCCAATGGATATCTTAATCAAAGCTTCTAACGGAGCGTCTGATTTTGGTAATAAGTTCGGACAACCATTAATTTGTGGTTCTGTCTTAACTTTTGAACATGAAGAAGATGCTCGCAAACTTGGTTTCGACAAAGTAATTATGCAAGCTGGAGGAATTGGATATGGTAAAAAAGAACAAGCTTTAAAAGGTACTCCACAAGAAGGAGATAAAATAGTAATTCTTGGAGGTGAAAATTACCGTATTGGTATGGGAGGAGCTGCGGTTTCTTCTGCTGATACTGGAGAATTTTCTTCAGGAATTGAATTAAATGCAATTCAGCGTTCTAACCCTGAAATGCAAAAGCGTGCTGCCAATGCCGTTCGTGGTATGGTAGAAAGTGATGAAAACTATATTGTTTCTATTCACGATCATGGAGCTGGTGGACACTTAAACTGTTTATCAGAATTAGTGGAAGATACGGGTGGAAACATCGATTTAGATAAATTACCAGTGGGTGACCCTACGCTATCTGATAAAGAAATTATTGGGAATGAGTCGCAAGAGCGTATGGGATTGGTAATTGCTGAAAAGCACATCGAAACCCTTAATAAAATTGCAGAACGTGAACGCTCACCAATGTATACTGTTGGTGAGGTTACTGGTGATCATCGTTTTACTTTTGAATCTAAAACCAATGGTAACAAGCCAATGGATTTAGCTTTAGAAGATATGTTTGGTAGTTCTCCTAAAACGATTATGACTGATAATACCGTAGATCGTAATTACGCTGAAGTTGAGTATTCTAAAGAAAATTTCACTAACTACTTAGAACAAGTTTTACAATTAGAAGCTGTTTCCTGTAAAGATTGGTTAACAAATAAAGTTGACCGTTGTGTTGGAGGAAAAGTGGCGAAGCAACAATGTGTTGGTTCTTTACAAATTCCATTGAACAATGTAGGTGTTATGGCATTAGATTATAAGGGTAAAGAAGGTATTGCTACTACAATTGGGCACTCTCCTATTTCAGGATTAATTGATCCAGAAGCAGGAAGTAAAAACTCAATTGCTGAAGCGTTAACCAATATTGTATGGGCTCCTTTAAAAGACGGTTTACAATCGGTTTCATTATCAGCAAACTGGATGTGGCCTTGTAAAAATGAAGGAGAAGATGCTCGTTTATACAAAGCGGTAAAGGCTGTTTCTGAGTTTTCTATTGATTTAGGAATCAATGTTCCTACAGGAAAAGATTCTTTATCAATGAAACAGAAATACCCTAATGAAGAAGTAATTTCTCCAGGTACTGTAGTTATTTCTGCTGCAGCTAACTGTAACGACATCAACAAAGTTGTAGAACCTGTTTTACAACCAAACAAAGGAGATATTTATTATATCAATTTATCACAAGATGAATTTAAATTAGGAGGAAGTTCGTTTGCGCAAATAGTAAACAAATTAGGTAACTCTGCTCCTACTATTGCTAATAATGAATTCTTTAAATCAGCATTTAATGTTTTACAGAGTTTAATAAAAGAAGGAAAAATCGTTGCAGGACATGATGTTGCATCTGGAGGATTAATTACTACTTTATTAGAATTGTGTTTCGCAGATGTGAATGTAGGTGCTAATTTAGATTTATCTACTTTAAAGGAAACTGACAGTATTAAATTATTATTTGCTGAAAACTCAGGAATTGTTTTCCAATCAGTGGATTCTTCTGTAGAGCAAGCTCTAGCTGAAAATAATATTGAATTCTTCAAAATAGGTTCGGTAACTGAATCTGACAGATTAAATATTAAAAACGGAACCGATATTTTTGCTTTATCTGTTGCTGAGCTAAGAGATACTTGGTATAAGACTTCTTATTTATTAGATCAAAAACAAACAGCCAATGGTTTAGCTAAAGATCGTTTTGATAATTATAAGAATCAACCTTTACAATATACATTCCCAACTCATTTCACAGGAAAGCTTGCTGATACTGTGGGTACTGTAACAAACAGACCAAAAGCTGCTATCATTCGTGAAAAGGGTTCAAACTCAGAACGCGAAATGGCAAATGCTATGTATTTGGCTGGTTTTGATGTTAAGGATGTTCACATGACTGATTTAATTTCTGGTCGTGAAACTTTAGAAGATATTCAATTCATTGGAGCAGTTGGAGGTTTTTCTAATTCAGATGTTTTAGGGTCTGCTAAAGGATGGGCTGGAGCATTCTTATATAATGAAAAAGCAAATACAGCTTTGAAAAATTTCTTTAAAAGAGAAGATACGCTTTCAGTAGGTATTTGTAACGGATGTCAGTTGTTTATGGAGTTAGAATTAATTAATCCAGAACATAACGAACATGGTAAAATGCTTCATAATGAATCTAAGAAACACGAAAGTTCGTTTACATCTGTAAAAGTTCAAGAAAATAATTCAGTAATGTTATCTAGTTTAGCGGGAACTGAATTAGGGGTTTGGATTTCTCATGGAGAAGGAAAATTCAATTTACCAGAAACTGAAAACAATTATAATATTGTAGCTAAGTATGGTTATGAAGGATATCCTAATAATCCAAACGGTTCAGATTATAACACAGCAATGATGTGTGACAAAACTGGTCGTCATTTAGTAACAATGCCACATATTGAACGTTCAACTTTCCAATGGAATTGGGCTTATTATCCACAAGACAGACAAGATGAAGTTTCTCCTTGGTTAGAAGCTTTTGTAAATGCAAGAAAATGGATAGAGAATAAAAAATAAGTAGAATACTACTTTCTCAACAATAAAAAAGCACTCTGTAAACAGGGTGCTTTCTTTTTTTATAAAAGTAAACTCTAAAAATATATATTTTACATTTGTTAACTATTAAATTGCGATAACATTTGTAATATTCTTCTTATTCAACTTATATTCCAAGTAAGTAATATGTCTCTATAAGTATTTTAAAGGCATATAATTAAACCTTAAGTAATTTAAAGTACTTATACAAGCATTATAAAGTTTATATCCTGATTCATATTTATTTAAACATAAACCACTGTAGTATCATTATTATTTATATTAAAGCCGTTTATTTGACGCTTATGCCTGTTAAATAAGGATAAATAGTTATTTAAGTACATTATGTTTATTAAAAAAGAGAGGTTTTTACATTTATAAACTTAATAATCTAATCAAACGACTTGATTACATATGTAAATAAGCATATTTATCAAAAGAATAAATTTTCTTTATACTATATACTTAAAACACTGTATTGCAACAAGTTATATATTATTTATTAAAGTATTTAATAGTCTTGTTTGAAATTATTTTGAAAAAATATTAATTTTTTCTTGTTTACAATTATAAAATGATATATATTTACAATCGTAAACAACCCCTAATGTTTACATCGGTAAACAAATGATAGAAAGATTAAAAAAGATATTAGATTATTACAATTTATCGGCGTCAAGCTTTGCAGATAAAATTGATGTTCCAAGATCTAGCATTTCTCACCTACTATCAGGAAGAAATAAACCAAGTCTAGATTTTATTATAAAAGTTGAAACGGCTTTTGAAGAAGTTGATCTAAATTGGTTAGTATATGGTAAAGGTAGTTTTCCTCCAAATACACAAAACCAAGAGAAAGAGATAAAAATAGAAAAAAATGAGACTCCTTCTCTGTTCGCTGAAAATACAGTATTTGACCAAGAACCTGAAAAAAAACCAAATACGAAATTCTCAGAGAGTACTATAAAGCCAAAAGAATCGGCTGCTTTTAGAGAAATAAAGAATATTTTGGTTCTATATGATGATGGAACCTTTGAAGATTACAAAAAAAGATGATACTATAAATGATTCCTTAAAAAAATCCCCAAAGAATTTAATGAATTGTAAAATTCAAATAACCCCTCAGTATTTGTAACCCCCAACAAATCGTTTGAATTTTGTGAATCATTAAAAACTAAACTCTCCCCTAAAACTTATGTCCCCTTTAAGTTGTGAGTTTAGAAATTTGTCCCCCAGACAAACCCCTCGCTTGCACCCCTTAACAAGCAAACACAACCCCTTAAAATAGAAGAAGCCTGTATTATAAAAATAATACAGGCTTTTTTGCTTTTATATGTAAGCTAATTTTTATGTTAACATTCCTCCATCAACTGATAATGTTTGACCAGTAATATATGAACTCATATCTGATGCTAAGAAAACACATGCATTAGCAATATCTTGTGGAGTACCTCCTCTTTTTAAAGGAATTTCGTTTCTCCAACCTTCAACTACTTTTTCATCTAATTTTGCAGTCATCTCAGTTTCAATAAAACCTGGAGCAACTACATTACTACGAATATTACGAGAACCTAATTCTAACGCTACTGATTTTGAGAATCCTAAAATTCCTGCTTTTGAAGCTGCATAATTTGCTTGACCTGCATTTCCTTTTAATCCAACAACAGAACTCATATTAATAATTGATCCAGCACGTTGCTTCATCATTGGACGAATAACTGCTTTGGTTAAATTGAAAACAGATTTTAAATTTACTTCAATTACTTTATCAAAATCTTCTTCAGAAATACGCATTAACAAATTGTCTTTTGTAATACCTGCATTGTTTACTAATACATCAATAGTTCCGAATTCTTCTAATACGTTTTTTGCCAATTCTTGTGCTGCATCAAATTCGGCTGCATTTGATTGGTATCCTTTTGCTTTTACTCCTAATGCTTTCAACTCATTTTCTAAAGCAGTTGCTGCTTCAACAGAAGAGCTATAAGTAAATGCAACGTTACATCCTTGTTTTGCGAACTCTAAGGCAATTCCTCTACCAATTCCTCTGGTAGCACCTGTAACAATTGCAGTTTTATTTTCTAAAAGTTTCATTTATTAGTTGTTTTAATCGCAGGGCGATAGCCAAGGGTTTTATTCCCCGAAGCTTGCCTCTAAATTCTTACATAATTTTTTTAATCCCCAGAATATTTGCATCTGGGTAGTTTATTGGATTCAAATATAAAAATAAATTCCCGTTAAAAACGGGAATTTATTCTAATATGTATGTAGTTTGTTATGCTAAAACTTTAGCTACCATTTCTCCAATTTTAGCAGGAGACTCTACAACGTGTACTCCATTTTCTGCTAAAATTTTCATTTTTGCTTGAGCTGTATCATCAGCACCTCCAACGATAGCACCTGCGTGTCCCATTGTTCTACCAGCTGGAGCAGTTTGACCTGCAATAAAACCAACTACTGGCTTACGGTTACCGTCAGCTTTAATCCAACGAGCAGCTTCAGCTTCTAAGTTACCTCCAATTTCACCAATCATTACGATTGCTTCAGTTTCATCGTCATTCATTAATAACTCAACAGCTTCTTTAGTAGTAGTTCCAATAATTGGATCTCCACCAATACCAATAGCTGTAGTAATTCCGTAACCTTGTTTTACAACTTGATCAGCAGCTTCATAAGTTAAAGTTCCTGATTTAGAAACAATACCTACTTTACCTTTTTTAAAGATAAATCCTGGCATAATTCCAACTTTAGCTTCTTCTGGAGTAATTACTCCTGGACAGTTAGGTCCTACTAAAGTACAATCTAATTGATCAATATAAGCTTTTACTTTTACCATATCAGCAGTAGGAATTCCTTCTGTAATACAAATGATTACTTTAATTCCTGCTTCAGCAGCTTCCATAATAGCATCAGCAGCAAATGCTGGTGGTACAAAAATAATAGAAGTATCTGCTCCTGCTTTTTGTACAGCCTCATCAACTGTATTAAAAACAGGCTTTCCTAAATGCTCTTGACCTCCTTTACCTGGTGTTACACCTCCAACTACGTTTGTTCCGTAATCGATCATTTGGCTAGCGTGGAAAGTTCCTTCGCTTCCTGTAAAACCTTGAACTATAATTTTTGAATCTTTATTTACTAAAACACTCATTGGTTTGCTTTTTTTATTTTTTAAGACAGACAAAAATAACTTTTTAATTGTGTTTTCACAATTAATTTTAAGTTACTTTTTTTCATTATTTGTTGCATTCTTTAAATAGATGACTTCTCTAAGAGTTTGACGGTATTCACGCTGTGGTGTTCCGAAGTATACTCCTTTTTTTAAGGATTTTGTAACTCCTGTTTGCGCCATTAAAACGGTACCTTTTTCAATAGTTAATCCACTAATAATACCTACTTGACCCCAAATTGTTACTTCATCTTCAATAACAGTACAACCAGCTATACCTGTTTGAGCTGCTATTAAACACTTTTTACCTATTACAGTATCGTGACCAATATGAACTTGGTTATCAATTTTTGATCCTGCACCTATTAATGTATCTCCTGTTACTCCTCTATCAATTGTACACGAAGCTCCTAAATCTACATTATCTTCAAGTACTACTCTACCTCCTGAAATTAATTTATCAAATCCTTCTGGTCGATTTTTGTAGTAGAAAGCGTCTCCTCCTAAAACTGTATTGGCATGAATTGTAACATTATCACCTATTACACAGTTGTTATTGATTGCTACATTGGCATGAATTAAACAATTTTTACCAATCGTTACATTTTCACCAATAAAAACATTTGGTTGTATAATTGTACCTTCGCCTATAATGGCTGATTCAGCAATACTACTTTTTGAAGCAATAAAAGGATTAAAATGCTTTGTTATTTTATTGAAATCTCTAAAAGGATCATCAGAGATTAATAATGATTTTCCTTCAGGACAATCTACTTTTTTATTAATTAAAATAGTAGTTGCTGCAGAATTTAATGCTTTATCGTAATATTTAGGGTGATCTACAAAAACGATGTCTCCTTTTTCTACTACATGAATCTCATTAATTCCTGTAATAGGAAAATCGTTTTCTCCTACAAATTCTACATTTAATAAAGTAGCTATTTGCTCTAAAGTTTGAGGCTGTTTGAATTTCATCTTTAAAAAGAAATTCCCGCTAAAAGAGCGGGAATATTAAATTTATTCTTTTATACGCTCTGTATATGCGCCTTTCTCTGTATCGATTTTTATTTTGTCTCCTTCATTAATAAATAAAGGAACATTAATCCTAGCACCAGTTTCAACAGTTGCAGGTTTCGTAGCGTTTGTTGCTGTATTACCTTTAACACCTGGCTCTGTATGTGTTATTTCTAAAATAACATGTGATGGCATTTCTACAGATAATGGCATATTATCTTCAGTATTAATTAAAACCGTAACAACTTCTCCTTCTTTCATTAAATCTGGAGCATCTAATACTGATTTTTGAAGTGTAATTTGATTATAATCTTCAGTATTCATAAAGTGATAAGTATCTCCTTCTGGATATAAGTACTGAAATTTATGAGTTTCAACACGAACGTCTTCAATTTTATGTCCTGCAGAAAATGTGTTGTCTAAAATTTTTCCAGTAGTAACACTTTTTAATTTTGTACGCACAAAAGCTGGACCTTTACCAGGTTTTACATGTAAAAACTCTATAACTTTGTAGATATCGTGATTAAACTTTATACACAATCCTTTTTTAATATCTGATGTTGTTGCCATTTATTTTTGATCTTTATAATTGCTCTATCGAGTGCAATTTTTCTAATTAATTTGCTTTAAAATATCCTTTCATTATTCCACGATGCGAATCTTTGATAAACTGAATGATTTCATCTCGCTCCGAAGTAGCTTCCATTTCAGCTTCAAGAATATCTATCGCTTGTGAATTATTGTAGTTTTTCTGGAATAAGATTCGATATACATCTTGAATTTCTCTAATCTTTTCGGTTGTAAAACCTCTTCTACGTAATCCAACAGAATTAATACCCACATACGATAACGGCTCTCTAGCTGCTTTAACAAAAGGAGGTACATCTTTACGAACTAAAGATCCTCCAGTTACAAAAGCATGGTTTCCTACAGAGGCAAACTGATGTACAGCTACCATACCTGCTAAAACTACATTATCTCCAATTGTAACATGACCTGCTAAGGTAGAATTATTTGAAAAAATACAATTATCTCCCACTTTACAATCGTGAGCTATGTGGCAATATGCCATAATTAAGCAATTATCGCCAATAACTGTTTTCATTCTGTCTGAAGTACCTCTGTTAATGGTAACACACTCTCTAATAGTAACGTTATCCCCAATTTCTACAGTGGTTTCTTCATCATTAAATTTTAAATCCTGAGGAATTGCAGAGATTACTGCTCCTGGAAAAATTCGACAGTTTTTACCGATTCGCGCACCTTCCATAATTGTAACGTTAGAACCAATCCAGGTTCCTGAACCAATTTCTACATTTGCATGAATGGTTGTAAAAGGTTCAATAACTACATTACGAGCTATTTTTGCTTGAGGGTGTACGTACGCAAGTGGTTGATTCATATTATTTTACTTTTGAAATTTGAGCCATTAATTCTGCTTCACAAACCAGCTTACCATTAGCATAAGCATATGCTTGCATATGAGCAATACCTCTTCTTATAGGTGTAATTAACTCACTTTTAAATATTAATGTATCTCCTGGTAATACTTTTTGTTTAAACTTTACATTGTCCATTTTCATGAAATATGTCAAGTAATTTTCAGGATCTGGAACCGTGTTTAATACTAAAACTCCTCCACATTGTGCCATTGCCTCTACTTGTAAAACTCCTGGCATTACAGGTGCTCCTGGAAAATGTCCTACAAAGAAATCTTCATTCATCGTAACATTTTTCATCCCTACAACGTGCTTATCAGACAACTCTATAATTCTATCAATTAATAAAAACGGTGGTCTATGAGGTAAAATATCCATAATTTTATGAATATCCATTAATGGTGGCTGGTTTAGATCATAAGTAGGAACATTGTTTCTCTTTTCCTGCTTAATGATTTTAGCCAACTTTTTAGCAAATGTAGTGTTTACTGAGTGCCCAGGTTTATTAGCAATTACTTTACCTCTAACACGAGTTCCTGTTAAGGCTAAGTCACCAATAACATCTAATAACTTATGACGTGCAGCTTCATTAGCCCAATGTAGTGTTAAGTTATCTAATACCCCATTAGGTTTTACGGTAATATTTTCTTTATTAAAGGCTTTTTTAAGCTTTTGCATTGTACTGTCTGACAATTCTTTATCAACATAAACAATAGCATTATTTAAATCACCTCCTTTAATTAAATCATTTTCTAGTAACATTTCAATTTCATGTAAAAAACTGAATGTTCTTGCTGCTGAAATTTCTTCTTTAAAATCAGAAATTTTATCTAAAGTAGCATTTTGAGTTCCTAAAATTTTAGTTCCAAAATCTACCATTGTAGTAATTTGGTATTCATCAGCTGGCATTAAAATAATTTCGCTACCAGTTACTTCATCTTTATATGATATAATTTCTTTTACAACATATTCTTCTACTTCTGCCTCTTGCTCTATTATTCCAGCTTCTTCTAAAGCTTCAATAAAAAACTTTGAAGAACCATCCATAATTGGTGGCTCTGAAGCGTTAACTTCAATAAGTAAATTATCTATATCTAAACCTACTGCAGCTGCTAATACGTGTTCAGATGTTTGAATTTGAACTCCGTTTTTTTCAAGGTTAGTACCTCTTTGTGTATTTGTTACGTACTCAGCTTTTGCTTCAATAACTGGCTCACCTTCTAAATCAACACGCTTAAAAGCAAATCCGTGATTTTCTGGTGCTGGTTTAAAAACCATTGTAACTTCATTACCTGTGTGTAATCCTACGCCTGATAATGTTATTTCGTTTTGTATTGTTTTTTGTTTCTTACTCATTGTTTACTTTTTGAGCATTCAACTCTTTTTCTATTTTATGTATTGTAGATGCTAACTTTGGTAAGTTTTTAAAGTGTACATACGATTTACTATAGTCAGAATATCCGAAGGCAGGAGATCCCTGAACAACTTCGCCATCTTTTAAACTTTTTCCTATTCCTGCTTGTGCTTGGATTTTTACATTATCTCCAATTGTGATGTGTCCAACAATACCTACTTGACCTCCAATCATACAATTTTCTCCTATTTTGGTAGATCCTGCAATTCCTGTTTGAGAAGCTATTACGGTATTTTTTCCTATTTCTACATTGTGAGCTATTTGAATATGGTTATCTAACTTTACTCCTTTACGGATAATCGTAGAACCTAAAGTAGCCCTATCAATAGTAGAATTTGAACCAACATCAACGTTGTCTTCTATGATAACGTTTCCAATTTGTGGAATTGCTTTATACTCTCCATTTTCATCTGGTGCAAAACCAAAACCATCTGCGCCTATTACAGTTCCTGAGTGAATCTTACAATTCTTTCCTATTATAGTTTCAGAATAAATCTTTACCCCAGCAAAAACAACCGTATTATCTCCAATAACTACATTATCACCAATATAAGAATTAGGATAAATCTTCACGTTATTGCCTAGCACTACGTTTTCGCCTATATAAGCATAAGCTCCAATATATTCGTTGTCTCCAATGGTTACAGAATCCGCCATAAAGTGAGGATTTTCTCTTCCTACTTTATTATTTTTCACTTCATTATAAAACTCTAATAACTTTGAAAATGATTTATACGCATTTTCAACCTTAATCAAGGTAGTTTCTATTTCCTTTTCAGGAACAAAACTTTTATTAACAATAGCTACAGACGCTTTTGTTGAATATATATATGAATTATATTTCGGATTAGATAAAAAGGTTAATGACCCCAAGGCACCTTCTTCTATCTTGGAAAGTTTAGATACTTCAGCTTCTGGGTTTCCTACAATCTCACCCTCTAAAATATCGGCTATTTGTTTTGCTGTAAATTTCATTAAGTGCAAAAGTAATTATTTTTGTTCAATTACCTCTTCATTAGTATTTGTTTCTAATAATTAGTCTAAGTTATTTTTTTAGGATAACACAAATAATGTTTTATAACAGGCTTAGTTAAAGCTTTAAGATTTAGCTGATCAGATGCTTTTGCAATATCTTTTAACTTACCTTTTTTTGTGTAAATTTTTATAGGTTTATCTGAATTATAAGCTTGATGTTTAATTTTATTTGAAAAAACAAAATACTCTAACTCTTCATCGGTTAGATTTACTAGCTTTTGAAGTTTTTTTCTTCTTTTTTCAATATATTCTTCTGAAAATGGTTTCTCTTGAATTTCAATCCTTAAAAGATTTCTATCTATAATTTTCTTGGCTAAGGTAGACAACACAAAATCTTCATGATTTTTCCACTCTTTAATAGCTGAAAAAATATCATAGTCATCTAATTCCGAAAATATCTGTAAGGTTTTACCAGTGAAGTTTTCACTAGTTATTTCATTGTACAAAAAGTATTTTAATGCTGAACTTGCTGGTAACTCTACTCCTTTTATAGCTAACTCCTTTGCTCGTTTTAATATGCTAACTAATAGACTCTCTGCTACTAATCCTGTTTTGTGTAAATAAACCTGCCAATACATTAAACGACGTGCAATAATGAATTTTTCAACAGAATAAATTCCTTTTTGTTCTATTACCAATTCATTGTCTACCACATTCATCATCGCTATTAAGCGATCGGAAGAAATATTTCCTTCAGCTACACCAGTGTAAAAGCTATCTCTTTTTAAATAATCTAATCGATCAATATCTAATTGGCTTGATATTAATTGATATAAAAATTTACGAGGATGTTTTCCTTCAAAAACTTCAATAGCTAAACTTAATTTTCCGTCAAACTCCTCATTAATAGCTTTCATAAACTTTAAAGAAATCTCTTCGTGAGTAATTTCGTTTACAATGCTATGCTCTAAAGCATGAGAAAAAGCTCCGTGACCAATGTCATGCAATAAAATGGCAATGTATAAAGCATTGGCTTCATCTTCAGAAATTTCTACATTTTTTACACGCAATACTCGAACTGCTTTTTGCATTAAGTGCATACAACCAATCGCATGATGAAAACGTGTATGGTTAGCCCCTGGATATACCAAATTTGACAACCCCATTTGAGTTACTCTGCGTAATCTTTGAAAATATGGATGCTCAATAATGTCAAAAATTAGTGAGTTGGGTATAGAGATAAATCCGTATATCGGATCGTTAATTATCTTTAATTTATTGGTTGTCGATTTCTTCAAAATGTATAATTCCTTGAATTTTAAACAAAAAAATCATAATTTATCAACAAAACCAAATTAACAAGCGTTTAATTAACGTATTTTTAGCTTTTAAAAACGCAACAAAACTCCTTTTAAACGTTATTTACTGTATAGTTCTACTATAACAACAATTTTGTTTTAGTAAAAATTTGATGAAAAATTATGATGAAAAACATACATATTCTTTGGGTTGATGATGAAATAGATTTATTAAAACCACACATATTATTTTTAGAAAAAAAAGACTACAAAGTAACTACTTGTACTAACGGAGCTGATGCTATTGACATGGTTGATGAAAATAATTTTGATATTGTTTTTTTAGATGAAAATATGCCAGGTATTACAGGTTTAGAAACGTTGTCTGAAATAAAACAGAAAAACCCTAACCTTCCTATAGTAATGATTACTAAAAGTGAGGAAGAATACCTTATGGAAGAAGCTATTGGATCTAAAATTGCTGATTATTTAATTAAGCCAGTAAATCCGAATCAAATATTATTGAGTTTAAAAAAGAATCTGGATCATTCTCGTTTAGTTTCAGAAAAAACTACTTCGAATTACCAACAAGAATTCCGAAAAATTTCAATGGATTTAGCTATGGTTAACTCCTATGAGGAATGGAGTGAGTTGTATAAAAAATTAGTTCACTGGGAGCTAGAATTAGAAGACATTAATGATACTGGAATGTTAGAAATTTTAGAATCTCAAAAATCGGAAGCTAATTCTCAGTTTTTTAAATTCATTAAAAAGAAATATCAAAATTGGCTAACTAGCAACGATAAACCTACGTTTTCTCATACTTTATTTAAGGATTATGTCGTTCCTAATTTATCTAAAGAACGAGGAGTTCTATGGGTGGTAATAGATAATCTTCGCTATGATCAATACCGAGTTTTAGAGCCTTTTATTAACAATTACTATAAAAAGGAAGAAGAGAACTCTTATTACAGCATTTTACCAACTGCTACGCAGTATGCACGTAATGCAATATTTTCTGGACTAATGCCTTCTGAAATGGAAAAAAGATTTCCTAAACTTTGGAAAAATGACACTGATGAAGGTGGTAAAAACTTATTTGAAGCCGAGTTTTTAAACGATCAAATTAAACGTTTAGGTTTAGATATTAAGCATGAATATTATAAAATTGTTTCGTTAAAAAGCGGAAAAGATTTAGCAGATAATTACAATGGAACAAAGCAAAACGATTTAACTGCTGTTGTTTTTAACTTCGTTGATATGCTTTCACATGCAAAAACCGAAATGGAAGTAATTAAAGAATTGGCTGGTGATGATAAAGCATACCGGTCTTTAACAGTAAGTTGGTTTAAAAACTCTCCGTTATATGATATCATTCAAAAAGCACAGAAATTAGGCCAAAAACTAATTATTACTACCGACCACGGTACGATAAACTGTAAACATCCTACCAAAGTTATAGGTGATAAAAACATCAGCTCAAACCTGCGTTATAAAACAGGTAGAAGTTTAAGTTATGAAGATAAAGATGTATACGCAGTTAAAAACCCGAAGGATATATTTTTGCCGACTGTAGCTATTAACAGCCCGTTTATTTTTACCAAAGAAGATTTGTTTTTTGCCTATCCTAATAACTACAATCACTTTGTAAAATATTATAAAAACACCTATCAGCATGGTGGAATTTCGTTAGAAGAAATGATTATTCCGTGCGCTGTTTACAACCCGAAGTAATAAAAAAAAGAAAATTAACTAATATGTAAATTCTACTAGTCAATAAGTTTTATTAACTAGTTTTCTTCTTTACTTTTGCTTTTATGAACAAAAACTATTCATTAAACGAATTAACAGCTGTTGCTGAAGAAATCGTTGCTACAGCTCCGCATAAAATACTTTTGTTTTATGGAGAAATGGGGGTTGGAAAAACTACATTAATCAAAGAATTATGTAAGGTTTTAGGAGTTGAAGATATAGCCAGTTCTCCTACTTTTTCTCTAGTTAATGAATATAAAACTAACACCAATGAAACGGTTTATCATTTCGATTTTTACCGTATTGAAGATGAAGAAGAAGCTTACGACATGGGTATTGAAGATTATTTTTACAGTAATAATTGGTGTTTAGTAGAATGGCCAGAAAATATTAAAAATTTACTACCTTTAGATACTGTTTCCATCTCAATTAACTTATTAGAAAACGGGCAACGAAACATTCAATTAAAAACCAACTAATTACATGGGGTCTATTTCACCTTTTACCAAAGAGCAGTTAATGCCACAAACCGAAATGCTTGAAATTAAAAAGCAAAAAGGCGAATTGTTTATCGGTTTACCAAAAGAAACCCATTTTGAAGAAAAACGAATTAGTTTAACCCCTGATGCAGTGGCTGCTTTGGTAGCCCACGGACATCGAATTGTTGTTGAAACTGGTGCTGGAGATGGTGCAAACTACAGTGATAAAGAATATTCTGATGCTGGTGCAAAAATTTCTTACGATGTTAAAGAAGCTTTTGCTTGTAATATTGTTTTAAAAGTTGAACCGCCTTCTTTAGATGAAATTCAGATGTTAAATCCACAAACGGTATTAATTTCTGCATTACAACTTAAAACACAAGATAAAAAATACTTTGAAGCTTTAGCTAAAAAACGAATCACAGCTATCGCTTTTGACTATATTAAAGATGAGCATGGCGTTTATCCTATTGTAAAATCATTAAGTGAAATAGCAGGAATAGCTTCTATGCATATTGCTGCTGAGCTTATGACAGCTTCTTACGGAGGTAACGGTTTACTTCTAGGAAATATTGGAGGTGTTCCTCCTACTGATGTAGTTATTTTAGGAGCTGGTACCGTTGGTGAGTTTGCTGCCAGATCTGCTATTGGCTTAGGTGCTAGAGTTAAAGTTTTTGATAATTCTATAACTAAACTTAGAAAACTTCAAAGCTGTGTTAATTCACCTATTTATACTTCAACAATACAACCAAAAACTCTTCAAAAAGCATTAATGCGTTGTGATATTGCTATTGGTGCTATTAGAGGTAAAGACCGGTCTCCAGTAGTTGTTACTGAAGAAATGATAGAACAAATGAAAGACGGTGCTGTAATTGTTGATGTTAGCATTGATAGAGGTGGATGTTTCGAAACTTCAAAAATTACGACACATAGTAAACCTACTTTTGCTAACCATGGTGTAATTCACTATTGTGTACCTAATATTCCTTCAAGATACTCAAGAACAGCATCAGTATCTATTAGCAATATTTTCACTCCATATTTATTAGAAATTGCTGAAGAAGGAGGTTTTGAAAATGCTGCTCGTTTTGACAAAAGCTTACGTAACGGTATGTATTTTTATCACGGAATTTTAACGAATAAAACAGTGGCTGATTGGTTTGACTTACCTTATAGAGATATTAACTTACTCTTTTTCTAAAGTTTCAAAGACTAGATATAATAAAGTAAAAATGTTACCAAAAGAATAATATAAGTTATTACTTTTGCTTTTCAATTTTAAAGTATGCAGTGGTTAAAACGTTTTGGTTATTATTTAATAGGTATTGCCTTAGGTAGTTTAGTAGTTCTTTTTATTTGGAAAGGAAAAGATGTTTCTTTTGACTACGGAATGGATGCTCGTACCTTAAAAACTATCAGAATAAAAAAGCGTTTATTCTCTGAACAAGCTCAACAAATATTAGCTACTTCTAAAGTTGATACTACTGTTATTTCAACCATTTTAACTCATGGTGATGTTGATTTTGGAAAAAGTAAACCTCGTTTAAAACCATGTGCCGAGTATTTTATTACTGGAAAAGATAGCTTAAAACATATTGATTTATATGTGATTCGCTGCGATTCTACATCTACTATCGATAAAATTACAATTAACTAACAGTTTTTGTATTTATCATACAACCCTACTCCATTTAAAATCATTGGAATAATTTTTTCTGTTCGTTTTTGTTTGGTAGTTTCTCTTTTAGCTTCGGTTATGTAATCAGAAAATTCTCTTTGTTTACTTAAAGAAAAATCATTGAAAGCTTCTTTCAATCTATCATTCTTATCAAATTCTAGTTGAAGTTTCTCAGGTATTAATATAGGTTTTGTATTCCTTTTTACCTTTAACTCTTTTCCTTCTTCAGAGTTTTTAATTGCTTCTATAGCATATTTTTTTACTAAATCAGGCTGAATGTCTTCTATTGTATAAAACCTCCACTGACGCATCGCTTGTGTTTTTCCTTCTTGTGAATTCACTAATTTTTTCTGTTCATCAATTAAAAAACGTCCTTGGAAAAACCACAATCCACAATAGTTTTTAAAAGCTGAAAGCCCTACAATATTCTTTCCTTTATGAGCATAAACAGGAGCCCCCCATTTAACAGTCTCTTCAAAACCTACTTCTAATAAAACAGAACGCAAGAGATTTAACTCTTGCGTCCATGTATTTTTATCGTTGATATATGTTGTTACTTTAGGATTCATTAAGCTATTGGCTCTTCTAATGAAACCATCCAGTTTACACCATATTTATCTCGTAACATCCCAAATTTACCTCCCCAAAAAGCTTCTTCAAACGGCATCATTACAAAAGCTCCTTCTGAAAGTCCATTAAAAATAGCTACAGCTTCATCCTCATCTTCAGTATTTATACTAACCGCAAAATTATTACCTTGGGTAAAAGCCTCGTGTTCATTCAAATAATCAGAAGCCATAAGAGTAATATTTCCTGCTTCTAACATGCAATGCATTGTTAATTCCATGGCCTCAGCAGGTACATTTTTGCACACTTCTTCTGGCGCATCTTTAAACTGCATTAACATGGTTACTTCTCCACCTAATACATCTGCATAAAAAGTCATTGCTTCTTTGCAGTTTCCATTAAAATGTAAATACGTACTTGCTTGCATATTATTTATTTTTTTAGTTAGCTATATCACTTGTAAATTTTATGCGCATTAAACGTAATTCTTCATCATCATAATCACCATCAAACTCGTCTAAAGCATCTTGAATTTTATCGGTTTCGGCTTCCATAAAATATTCATGGATTTCTTCTTGTTGATCTTCATCTAATAAATCATCAATTGCATAATCGATATTCAACTTAGTACCAGAAAATACAATAGCTTCCATTTCTTTTATCAACTCAGACATTTCTAAACCTTTTGAGCTCGCTATATCTTCTAAAGGAAGCTTTCTATCTGTATTTTGAATAATATATAATTTCAAACCTGAGTTTACTCCTGTACTCTTAACAATTAAGTCATCAGGTCGTATGATGTCATTTTCCTTAACGTATTTAGATATCAAAGCGACAAAATCTTTACCGTACTTTTTAGCTTTACCTTCTCCAACACCGTGAACTTTTGATAGCTCATCTAAATCTATTGGATATTTTAAAGCCATATCATCTAAAGATGGATCTTGAAAAACTGCAAAAGGAGGAACACCTAATCGCTTACCTACAGTTTTTCTTAAATCTTTCAATATTGCTACCAACTTATCATCAACACCTCCTGCATTTGACTTTTCATTTGTTATAATAGTACCATCGTCAGCAGTTTCATATACATGGTTTTCAGTCATCATAAAAGAAGTAGGATTCTTTATAAACTGTTTACCTTCTTTTGTAATTTTTAAAACCCCGTATTGTTCAATCTCTTTTTTAATAAGATCCGCTACTAATACTTGGCGAATTAAAGCCATCCAATAATGATTATCTTTAGCTTTTCCTACTCCGAAAAATGGCTGTTCGTTTGTTTTGTGAGACTTAAGTAGAGCATTTTCTTTACCTATAATAGTATTTACTATTTCTTTAGGCTTGTACATTTCACTAGTATTCTTAATAACTGATAACAACGTTACCACTTCATCTTTTGCTTCGTGCTTTTTCTTCGGATTACGCATATTGTCATCCATATCAGCACCTTCTCCATTGACTTCATCAAACTCTTCACCGAAATAATGTAACAAATATTTACGCCTATTCATTGAAGTCTCAGCATACCCCACTACTTCTTGTAACAATGCATGACCAACTTCTTGCTCAGCAACTGGCTTATTAGCCATAAACTTTTCAAGCTTTTCTATGTCTTTATATGAGTAAAAAGTTAAACAATAACCTTCACCTCCATCACGACCAGCCCTACCTGTTTCTTGGTAATAACTTTCTAAACTTTTAGGAATATCATGGTGGATAACGTAGCGTACATCTGGTTTATCTATCCCCATTCCAAAAGCAATAGTAGCAACAACTACATCACAATCTTCCATTAAAAACATATCCTGATGCTTTACTCTCGTTTTGGCATCTAAACCTGCATGATACGGAACTGCATTAATACCATTTACTTGTAGTACCTGAGCTATTTCTTCAACCTTTTTCCTGCTTAAACAGTAAATAATTCCAGATTTTCCAAGTCGTTGTTTTATAAAACGAATGATGTCTTTTTCTACTTCTTTAGTTTTAGGACGTACTTCGTAAAATAAATTTGCTCTATTAAAGGATGCTTTGAAGACATTTGCATCCGTCATTCCCAACGTTTTTAATATATCTTCCTGAACTTTCTCTGTAGCCGTAGCTGTTAAACCAATAATTGGTACATTATCAATTTGCTTAATAATACTACGTAAGTTTCGGTATTCAGGTCTAAAATCGTGCCCCCACTCTGAAATACAGTGTGCTTCATCAATCGCTACAAAAGATATCTTTTGATCCCTTAAAAAATCTACATACTCCTCTTTAATGAGTGATTCTGGAGCTACATATAATAATTTGGTAATGCCCGACTCTATATCCGATTTTACTTGAGCAATCTCAGATTTGTTTAATGAAGAGTTTAATACATGAGCTATTCCATGATTTTCAGAAATCCCTCTAATAGCATCTACCTGATTCTTCATCAATGCAATTAAAGGTGAAATCACAATAGCTGTACCTTCTTTCATTAGTGCTGGTAATTGGTAACATAATGACTTACCTCCTCCTGTTGGCATGATTACAAATGTGTTATGATTTTCTAACACACTGTTTACTACAGCTTCCTGTAGTCCTTTGAACTTATTAAACCCGAAGATCTTTTTTAATGATCCATATAAATCCGTCTGCTCTTTATTCATCTTCTAATATCAAAAATTAAAAACGAGAACTAATTTACAAAAAATCCTAACAATAAATAGCCGAAACTTTCTTTTTATTAAAAAGATTTTGTTCTTAAATATTCCTATTTTTACACTTTAAAAATTCTTAAAACTTTTTTAATTTGAAAGACGCAAACGCTATTCTCTCAATCGCAAAAGAAACTATACTTTTAGAAAGTAATGCTATTGCTAATTTAGCAAATTTATTAGATAGCTCCTTTACAAATGCTGTTAATTTTATTTTCAATTCTAAAGGGCGTGTAGTTGTAACGGGTATTGGTAAAAGTGCCAACATCGCTGCAAAAATGGTTGCTACTTTTAATTCTACTGGCACACCTGCTATTTTTATGCATGCAGCTGATGCCATTCATGGAGATTTAGGAAACATACAAGACGATGATACTGTTATTTGTATTTCTAAAAGTGGTAATACTCCTGAAATTAAAGTCTTGGTTCCTTTAATTAAGAACTCTAAAAATAAAATCATTGCTATTACTGGCAACCCAGATTCTTTCTTAGGTAAAAATGCAGATTTCTTATTAAACTCATTTGTTGAAAAAGAAGCTTGTCCTAATAATTTAGCTCCAACAACAAGTACTACAGCACAATTAGTTTTAGGTGATGCTTTAGCAGTATGTTTACTTGATCTTAGAGGTTTCACAAGTAGTGATTTTGCTAAATATCACCCAGGAGGAGCTTTAGGAAAACGTTTATATTTACGTGTTTCTGATCTTATTAAAAACAATGAACTTCCTACAGTAAGAAATACAGATAAAGTAACACGAGTAATCGTAGAGATTTCTGAAAAACGATTAGGAGTTACAGCAGTAGTTGATACAAATGGTAAAATTAATGGTATTATTACCGATGGAGACATTCGTAGAATGTTGAGTAAAACTACTAAAATAGACGAACTTACTGCTACTGATATTATGAGTACCAACCCTAAAACTATAAATGTTGATGCAATGGCAGTTGAAGCTTTAGAAAAAATGGAAAACAACAACATTAGTCAAATTTTAGTTACAGATGTTGAAAATAATTATGTAGGAGTGGTTCATTTACACGATTTAATTAAAGAAGGAATTTTCTAAAATGGCAGAAAAAGAAATGTCTTTTTTAGACCATCTTGAAGAATTAAGATGGCATTTGGTTAGAAGTTTTACTGCTATTTTTGTGGTAGCAATCGTCATTTTTGCAAATATCAACTTTGTATTTAATGAAATTTTATTGGCTCATTTAAAGCCTGATTTCGCTACTTATAAATTTTTCTGTAAAACATTCACTACTATAGGAATAGATAGTAGTTTTTGTGATATCAGTTTTAATCAAACACTACAAGCTTTAAACCCTACTCAACAATTAATGACAGGAATTTGGTCTTCATTAATTTTAGGTTTTGTAGTTGCTTTTCCTTATGTTCTGTGGGAAATATGGCGTTTTATAGCTCCTGGTCTTCATGAAAATGAAAGAAAAAAATCTAAAGGATTTATTTTTACTTCTTCTTTCTTATTCTTTTTAGGAGTTTTATTTAGCTATTACGTTATTTTACCAATGTCAGTTTATTTCTTTTACAATTTTGAAATATCAGATGCTATCCAAAATAACTTTAAAGTTGATGCTTATATAGGTTTAATAACTAATACTCTTATAGGGGTTGCTGTATTTTTTGAGTTACCTGTAGTAATTTATTTCCTTTCTAAAATAGGATTAATCACTCCTGAGTTTTTACGAAAATACCGTAAACATGCATTGGTTGTTGTGCTGATTTTATCTGCCATTATAACACCTCCTGATGTTGCTAGCCAAATAATAGTATCGGTTCCTATCATGATTTTATACGAGATTAGCATTTATATCTCAAAGTTCGTAATAAAAAAACAACAAAAATATGTCTCAAAAAGTCCAAGAGTTTAACGAGTACCGTTCAAAAATGAACGAGAAAATTTTAGCATCAGATAATAAAGTAATCAAACGTATTTTTAATTTAGATACGAATGCTTATGCAGAAGGTCATTTATCAGTAAAGACCAAAGAGTTATTGGGATTGGTTGCTTCTGCTGTATTACGCTGCGACGATTGTATTGCCTACCATTTAGAAACTGCTTATAAAAATGGTGTTACCAAAGAAGAAATGATGGAAACAATGAGTATTGCTACTTTAGTAGGCGGAACCATTGTTATTCCTCACCTAAGAAGAGCTGTAGAGTTTTGGGAAGCTTTAGAAAACGAAGCCTAACTTTATCCTGTAATTGTTTAAGAATGTTTTAAGAAACTGTTTTGTTACATTTACACTTTTAAACAATTCCACTTTCAACTATAAGAAATGAAATTAAGAGCAGATAATATACAAAAAATTTACGGTAATAGAAAAGTTGTAAAGGGTATTTCTTTAGAAGTAGAGCAAGGTGAAATTATCGGGCTACTAGGCCCTAACGGAGCAGGAAAAACGACTTCTTTTTATATGATTGTTGGAATGATTAAGCCTAATGACGGTCATATATATTTAGATGACGAAGAAATAACTACCGATGCAATGTACAAGCGTGCTCAAAAAGGTATTGGTTATTTAGCACAAGAAGCTTCTGTTTTTAGAAAATTATCTGTTGAAGATAACATCATGTCTGTTTTAGAATTTACAAACAGAACCAAAGCTGAAAGAAAACAACGCTTAGAAGAGTTAATTGATGAGTTTAGCTTAGGTCATGTTCGTAAAAATCGTGGTGATTTATTATCAGGTGGAGAACGCCGTAGAACTGAAATAGCTCGTTGTTTAGCTTCTGATCCTAAATTTATTTTATTGGATGAGCCTTTTGCAGGTGTAGATCCTATAGCCGTAGAAGATATTCAAGGAATTGTTGCTCAATTAAAGAACAAAAACATCGGAATTTTAATTACAGATCACGATGTACAAGCAACTTTAGCCATTACTGATAGAACGTATTTAATGTATAATGGAGGTATCCTAAAAGAAGGGACACCTGAAGAGTTAGCTGAAGATGAAACAGTTCGTAAAGTATATCTTGGAAAAGATTTTGAGTTAAAGAAGAAGAATTTTGAGAATAATCATGCCATTACTCAAAATCATTTTATAATTGAAAACGCTAAAGAAGATGATATTTTAGCCTCTTTTTCAGAAGTTTATCATAATCATAACTTAAAAGAAGGATTCAAACTATATAGAAGAAAAGGAAATACCAGTTCTTTCCTTGTAATACCTTCAGATAAAACAAACTTTGTTGATTTCTGCAACATCTGTATTGATATTAAAAATATAGAGGTAAAAGGAAATATTAAAGTTTCTGATTACAGTTACGGAAAAATAGCCAACTATAACGATTGGTGTAATTTTGAAATAGACACTAATAAAGTTATATTGACTAATAGAAATAATGAAAATTGGGATATCTTCAAAGACGGAGACTATTCAAAAAACAAACTTATAAGTAAACCTTTTGCAGAAGATAAACTATCCTTAGACAATTATCATTTTATAATGGATATTTATAATCCTGAAAAAAGTAATTAAAATAAAAAACACGTTGATATCAACGTGTTTTTTTATGATTTCACTCCTCTATTTTGAAGTTCTTTAATATTATTTTGATGAAAGTTTTTTATCTGAATTATTTACGAAAGACAAAACTACATACGAAAGAATAATCATTGGCACTGCAACTATCTTTAACGTAATAATTAACACTACTGACAACACTAAGAACACATATTTTATCACATTATCTTTAAAAGAGAAATTCTTAAACTTTAAAGAAAATAATGGAATTTCAGCATTCATTAAATATGTAAATAATGCGGTTATAATCAATAAAAAATATTGATTCTCTATTAAACCTATAAAAAATGATTCTTTATCAAACTGAGCTATTAATGGTAATGAAATTACAAACAAACTCATTGCAGGTGTTGGCACTCCTATAAAACTATCCGATTGACGTTCGTCTATATTAAACTTAGCCAAACGATAGCCTGCTCCTAGTGTTAATATCAATCCTAAGTATGGTAAGTTACTACCTGTAGCCCCGTATGTATCAACTCCAAAATACCCAACTGCATCAACATCAAACGCATTTACCAACATTTGCATCATTACAATTCCTGGTACTACACCACTCGTTACCATATCTGCTAAACTATCTAATTGTTTTCCTAGTTCACCTTGTACGTTTAACATACGTGCTGCAAATCCATCAAAAAAATCAAAAAGAATTCCTGTCATTACTAAAATTGCCGTTGCAAAAAAATCTCCTTTAATAGCAAAAACAGTAGCAATTGTACCACATAACAAGTTCCCTAAAGTTAATAAATTTGGAATATATTTTTTGATATTCATAGTGTTCATAATTTACAGCTAAAATAAGAAATCATTTGATGAGTTTTATGTTTTAGCTATTTTTTGTCATATTTGTTTTAAAAGCTATAACGCAGTATTATGCCAATTATTTCAAACATATTTTCACCTAGCCTACCTTTTAAAAGTGGGCATTTTAACACAATATATCGTCCTTTATTTATGAAAAACACAATAGTGTATAATAGAACAAGAGTAACAACTTGGGATGCTGATTTTATAGATTTAGATTTTTCTTTTGTAGGTTCAAAATCCTTAGTCTTATTAATTCACGGATTAGAAGGAAGTTCACAATCAAACTATATGATTACCACTTCTAACTACCTTAATAAAAAAGGATTTGATACTGTTTGTATGAATTTAAGAGGCTGTAGTGGAGAAGACAATTTACTTTTAGGAACATACCATAGCGGTAAAACTGATGATGTTGATTTTGTCATCAAATATCTTAGTAAAAATTACAGTTATGATGAAATTATAATCGTCGGATTTAGTTTAGGAGGAAACTTAACATTGAAATATTTAGGCGAATTTATTGATATTCCTTCAGAAGTAAAAGGAGGTGTAGCTGTTTCTGTCCCTGTTGATTTAACCTCTTCACAAGCTGAATTAAACAAACTAAAAAACAAAATATATCTGAATGAGTTTTTGCGAACAATGAAATTAAAACTTTTAAAAAAGGCAGAAAAATTTCCTGATTTTAAGCTTAACAAAGAGTTATTACTTAAAGCAAGTAAATTCCGTCACTTAGAAAAACAATACACAGTACCTGTTTTTGGATTTGAAAGCTCTGAAGATTATTGGCAAAAAGCAAGCTCAAAACCTTTTATTTCTGAAATAAAAGTTCCAACATTGCTTATAAACGCTTTAAATGATAGTTTTTTATCTAAAGAATGTTATCCTCTTAAAGAAGCTAAAAACATGAACAATTTTTATTTATTAACCCCTAATTACGGTGGACATGTTGGTTTTATATCATCTTTTACCCATACTGCGAATGATTGGTTAGAAAAACGTATTGCTCAATTTATTGAAGAAACCATTGGAATAAAACATTAACCTAAAAATTTATAACTATATGAATCGGTTTTATGATATTTGTAAAACACTCATGTAGTTTAGCTTTTTATGATGATAAAAAAAATTGCGTTTATTTTACTTACTTTACTAAGTATTAATTTAGGATTTTCTCAAAACACGAATACCTTAACTTTATCAAAATTCTCTCAAATTAGTGTTATTACTTCGGGGCCTGGAGAAGCTTTATATGAAAAATTTGGTCATACAGCGGTTCGTGTAAAAGATCCTGTTTTACAACTTGATTTAATCTACAACTACGGTATTTTTGATTTTGAAGACCCTAATTTTTATATCAATTTCACAAAAGGATTTATGAAATATAAATTGGCTCGCTACCCTTTTTATTTATCCTTAAAAAGTGCACAACAAGATGGTCGTTGGGTTAAAGAACAAGTTCTAAACTTAACACAACAACAACAAAATGAGTTTTTTAAGTTTCTAGAAAACAATGCACTTCCTCAAAACGCAAGTTACTTTTATGATCCTTTTTTTGACAATTGTGCTACCAGACCTCGTGATATTATTCAAAAAATTACTGGTGATAATTTAGTTTTTAAAGATGATTTTGTTTCGGAGAATTTATCACTAAGGCAGTTAATGAACAAAGAAATTAACCCTAATACATGGGGAAGTTTAGGAATTAATATTGCATTGGGTAGTAAATTGGATAAAATTGCTTCTCCAATAGAATATTTATACCTACCCGATTATGTTTTTGAAGCTTTAAAAACTTCAAAAATAATGAAAGGTAGAGAAGAAGAAAACTTAGTTAAAAAGTCAAATATTTTACTCGATTTTGAAGAAAAAGAAGCAAAAAGTGATGCTTTTAGTCCGTTTTTAGCAATATTACTTTTTTCTTTATTAGGAATATTTATTACTTACAAAAACATGAAAAACTTAAAAAGAAGCAAATGGCTTGACTTTATTTTGTTTTTTATAACAGGAACTTTTGGCTTGTTAATTGTTTTTTTATGGTTCTTTACTAATCATTCAACTGCTCCTAACAACTTCAACTTTTTATGGGCGTTTGCTCCTAATTTAATGGTAGCTTTCTTTTTACTGAAAGAAAACCCTCCTAAATGGATTCACATTTATGTGAAAATTTTATTGATTTTTTTAGTTTTAATTCCTGTTGTTTGGCTAACTAAAATACAGTTATATACCTACCCTATGACTCCTTTGTTTATATTACTAGGGATTCGTTACTGGTATTTACAAAAAACTTTGAAGCGCTAATTCATACCCTTGTAAACCAAACCCGAAAAGAACTCCTTTAGCATTCGGAGCAATATAGCTTACATGACGAAACTCTTCACGAGCATGTATATTAGAAATATGCACTTCAACAACAGGAGTATCAATTGCTTTTACAGCATCACCAATACCTACAGAAGTATGTGTATAGGCTGCAGCATTTAGAATAATACCATGATAATCAAAACCAACTTCATGTAGTTTATCTATTATTTCTCCTTCAATATTCGATTGAAAATATTCTAATACAACTGTCTTATTTTTATCTTTCAACTCATTAAAAAAATCTTCAAAAGAATTTGAACCATAAATAGTAGGCTCTCGTTTTCCCAATAAGTTTAAGTTTGGTCCGTTAATTATGATTATTTTTTTCATCTCTAGTATTTATGGTAAAAATAGCTTTTTTAACTTTCTTGTATAAAAAAAGGAAGCAATTTTGCTTCCTTTTTAAAGTTTATTTTAAAATACTTCTTAGAAGTGTAATGCGAAACCAATTAAAGCTTGGAAAGCTCCTTCTTGTCCATCTTTTAAAGCCACATTATATCTTAATGCAGGCTCAACACTCACGTTATCTCCTAAAAACCAAGCATAACCTCCTTGTAAACCAATAAAGTTAACACTGTCTCCTCCATCAGGAGAAACACCTGTAAAATCTACACCTACTGGAAACTGACTTGCTATATAATATTTTGCACCAACTTTATAAACAAATTCGCTATCAAAACCATCATCTGCAAATCCTAGTCCTACTTTTACAGCTAAATCATCAGCTACAAAATAACCTCCTTCTGCACCAATAGACCATGCTGTATTACCATCTATAGATCTTAATGAAAATGAAGTATTTCCAGTAGTCCAAGAACCAGTATTAGCTTCAATTAACCACTTTCCTTTTGCTGTTTGTCCGTTAGCCTCTTGTGCGTTAGCTGTAAAACCTGCAGCAACCATAGCAATTACTAATAATAATTTTTTCATAATTTTTAAATTTATAATTTTAAGTTTGAGCAGCAAAAATAACTGTATTTTTATTTTTTATCATATTTTTTTAAAAAAACATTTCTCTTTTTAATAATGAACTGGAATCAAACTATTTACGACTATGCTAATTATTTAAAAATTGAAAGAGGCCTTTCAAAAAACTCGATAGATAGCTATACAAGGGATATAAATAAACTTTTTTTATTTGTTGAAAATCTAGAAAACACTCCTTCACCAATTCATATAACTACAGAAACTATTCAACAATTTATTTATGAAACTAGTAAAAATATCAATGCTCGTAGTCAAGCTCGGTTAATTTCTGGACTTCGTAGTTTTTTTGATTATTTAGTTTTTGAAGACTATCGAAAAGACAATCCAACCGATTTAATTGAAAGCCCAAATATTACGAGAAAACTACCTGATACGTTAGAAAAAGAAGATATAGATAAGTTAATTGCTGCAATTGATTTAAGTCATCCACAAGGAGAACGCAATAAAACGATTATAGAAACTATTTACAGTTGCGGTCTTCGTGTAAGTGAATTAATAAATCTACAACTCTCTGATTTATTTTTTGATGAAGGTTATATTCAAGTTCTTGGAAAAGGAAATAAATATCGTTTTGTTCCTATTCATATTACCACTATTCATAGGCTGAACTTTTACATTAATGAAATCAGATCTCAAATTACGCCTAAAAAGGAAGATGAAGACACTGTTTTTCTTAATCGTAGAGGTAAAAAGTTAACTCGCCAAATGATTTTTATTATTTTAAAAGAATTAGCTCAAAAAATTAATCTAAAAAAAAATATTGGTCCACATACATTGAGACATTCTTTTGCTACATATTTACTGAAAAACGGAGCAGATTTACGTGTTATTCAACAGTTATTAGGACATGAAAGTATTACTACTACAGAGATTTATGTGCATTTAGATACTAGTTTTCTCAAAAAAGTAGTTGAAAAACATCACCCTAGAAGTGGTTTTAATTTAAATGAAGAGGAAATATAAACGAAACTATCGGATACAAAAAAAGGCAAGCTACCTACATCACACCGCTACGACCTAATACCCTTGCTGCGTTCCCGCCCTGGGGGATTCAAAGGGAGCTGGTTGTGTAGGACTTGCCTGTGCAAATTTACAACCATTTTTTCGTAAAAAACAACAAAATTTGCATAAAAAATCTGTAACATTTCTAAGTTTTTGAATACTAATAGTTTGTTATTTATATTTTTTCCTTTTTACAGGATAAAATAAACGTAACATTAAAAAAGAATATATTTGTATCACTAACTAAAATTACACAATGGAAAATCAAGCAAACAGCAAAAGCACTATTTTAAACTACGGATTGTATCTAGGTATTATTGGAGTTTTTATTCATTTAGCATTTTATGCTACAGGTACCCTAATTAAGTTTGGATGGTTAAGTGGAATTATTAGCTTCATCGCAATGGTTGCTATCATCATTTTAGGAATCAAAAAATTTAAAGCTGATAATGATGATTTTTTAACCTTTGGTCAAGCTTTAAAAGTAGGAGTTGGTATTGCTGTTATTAGCGCTGTTATTACTACCGTTTACACATTACTATTTACTAATGTTATTGAGCCAGATTTTCAAGTTCAAATGATGGAAGTACAAAAACAAGCATGGCTAGATGCAGGTATGAGCGATGAGCAAATTGAAGCTTCAGAAGCCATGGCCGAAAAATTTAGTAGCCCAGTAATAACAATTCCAGTATCAATTGTTGTTTCAGCTTTCTTTGGATTTATTATTTCTGCAATTGGAGGTGCTATCATGAAAAAAACAGAAGAAGAACAATATTAAAACATAGTTTAGACAGGTTAAAGTTTTACATAAAAGTAATACTTCGTAACTTTACCTTTTTAAACATTGAATAAAATATATGGATATATCGGTAGTAATACCTCTTCTTAACGAAGAAGAGTCTTTACACGAGTTACACGATTGGATTGCAAACGTCATGCAATCCAATCAGTTTTTATACGAGCTCATTTTTATTGATGATGGTAGCACAGATACTTCTTGGAATGTTATTGAAGAGTTATCAGCTAAAAACAAATCAGTTAAAGGAATTCGTTTTCAAAAAAACTATGGAAAATCACAAGCGTTAGATGCTGGTTTTGGTCTAGCAAAAGGGCAAGTGGTTATTACCATGGATGCTGATTTACAAGATAGTCCAGATGAAATTCCTGAATTATATAAGCTCATTACAGAAGAAAATTTCGATTTAATTTCTGGATGGAAGAGAAAACGCTACGATAACGTAATTACTAAAAATATTCCATCTAAACTCTTCAATTGGGCCGCTCGTAAAACATCAGGACTAAAATTACACGATTTTAATTGTGGATTAAAAGCTTATAAAAATGAAGTTGTCAAAGCAGTTAAAGTTAGTGGTGAAATGCACCGCTATATTCCTGTATTGGCAAAAAACGAAGGATTTAATCGTATTGATGAAAAGGTAGTACAACACCAAGCTCGTAAGTATGGAGTTACCAAATTTGGAATGGATCGTTTTGTAAACGGTTTTTTAGACTTAATTACTATTTCATTTTTATCTAAATTCGGTAAACGCCCTATGCACTTTTTTGGTTTATGGGGAACTTTAATGTTTATTTTCGGATTCTTATCTGCCTTTTTTATTGGGGTGATGAAAATATACCACCTTACTGTCGGAATAAAAGCAATACTCGTTACAAATAATCCTTGGTTTTACATAGCCTTAACTTCCATGATTTTAGGAACTCTAATGTTTTTAGCAGGATTCTTAGGTGAGCTAATTATCAAGAGTAATCCGCAACAAAAACATTATAAAATTAAAAAACAACTGAATTTTTAAACTCGTACCTTTGTACGTTTTTTATTTGATACATGAAAGAGATTTTAAACAGCGCAAAACTGTGGCTTTCTGACGATTTCGATTCAGAAACCCAACAAGAAATTCAGCAATTAATTAATACTAATGCTGACGATTTAGCAGATCGTTTTTATAAAAATTTAGAATTCGGAACTGGAGGAATGCGTGGAATTGTTGGCGCAGGTACCAACCGAATTAATAAATACACCTTAGGTAAAGCAACTCAAGGATTAAGTAATTACTTACACAAAACATATCCTGATAAAATATTAAAAGTAGCTATTGGTTACGATTGCCGCCACGACAGTGAATGGTTAGCTAAAGTGGTTGCTGATGTATTATCTGCAAATAACATTCAAGTATTTTTGTTTGAAGATATGCGTCCTACTCCAGAATTATCTTTTGCGGTAAATTATTTAGAATGTGACGCAGGAATCGTATTAACAGCTTCTCACAATCCACCAGAATACAATGGATACAAAGTGTATTGGAATGATGGTGGTCAAATAGTTCCACCACAAGACACAGAAATTATCAATGAAGTAAACTCATTAGCTTTTTCTGAAATCAATTTTAATGCAAAAGAAGAATTGATAACTTCTATCGGAAGCGAAATTGATGAAGCTTTTTGGAAATCTTCTTTAGCTAATGGTACTTTTGATATTAAAGGTCGTGAAGATTTAAAAATAGTATTTACTTCTTTACATGGAACGTCTATCAAATTAATTCCGGAGGTTTTAAAACGTGCTGGTTATACTCAAGTTCATATTGTTGAAGAACAAGCTACTCCTGATGGTGATTTCTCTACGGTTGAATCTCCAAATCCAGAAGAACCAGCAGCTCTTAAAATGGCGGTTGATTTAGCTAATAAAATTGATGCTGATATCGTATTGGGAACCGATCCTGATTCAGACAGAATTGGAATTGCTGTTAGAGATATAGATGGAAACATGACCTTGTTAAACGGAAATCAGACCATGAGTATGATGACCGATTTCTTGATTAATGATTGGAAAAAACAAGGGAAGCTAGACGGAAAGCAATTTGTTGGATCAACAATTGTTTCAACCAATTTAGTGAATGAAATAGCAGATTCATATGGAGTGGAAACCAAAGTTGGATTAACTGGTTTTAAATGGATTGCTAAAATGATTAAAGATCACCCTGAACTTAACTTCATTGGTGGTGGCGAAGAGAGTTTTGGTTACATGGTAGGTGATTTTGTACGTGATAAAGATGCTGTTACCTCTGCCCTACTAGCCTGTGAAATCGCTTCAGATGCAAAATCTAACAATAGTTCTTTCTATAAAGAATTATTGAATTTATATACACGCCATCATTTTTATAAAGAGCATTTAATTTCTTTAGTAAAAAAAGGAATGGATGGAGCACAGCAAATCAAACAAATGATGGTTGATTTACGTAATAATCCGTTTACTGAAATAGATGGATCAAAAGTTAAATACTTATACGATTATCAATCTTCAATAAGAAAAAACTTAATCACCGATGAGGAAAATACAATTGATATACCTAAGTCAAATGTATTGATTTACCAAACAGAAGACGGAACCAAAATTGCAGCTCGCCCAAGTGGTACTGAACCAAAAATTAAATTCTACTTTAGTGTTAAGAGTAAATTAAGTGATGTTTCAAATGCTAAAGAAGTAGAAAAAGATCTTGACAACAAAATTCAACTTATTATTAAAGAACTAAATCTATAATGAATTATTTTAAAAAGATTATTAGATATGCTATTCCTTATAAAAAATATGGATACTTAAACGTACTATTTAATATCTTATATGCTCTTTTTTCAACACTTTCTTTTTTGGTGTTAATGCCAATGTTAGAAGTTATTTTTAAACAAGATGCACCTAGAGTTACTGAAAAACCAGTTTTTGAAGGAATTACGAAAATAATAGAGTATTTTAAAGGTAACATTTCTTTTTATGTAAATGAAATTTCTGGTGATGATAAGTCTAAAGCTTTAATGGTTGTTGTTGGTTTGGTTATCGCTACGTTTTTCTTTAAAAATATCTTTAATTACTTAGCTATGTATTTTATTACATTTTTAAGAAATGGTGTTTTAAAAGATATCAGAAATGATTTATATAAAAAAACAATAGAATTACCAATATCCTACTTTTCTGAAAAAAGAAAAGGTGATACCATGGCAAGAATAGGAACTGATGTATTAGAAATTCAACACTCTTTCTTATCTATTTTAGAAATGTTGGTACGAGAACCTCTTACTATCATTTTTACTATTGTTGCTATGGTTGCTATTAGCTTTAAGCTAACTATTTTTGTTTTTATTTTTATCCCTATTTCTGGTTATATAATTTCTTTAATAGGAAAAAGTTTAAAACGAAAATCAGATAATGTACAAAAAGAACAAGGATATTTTTTATCATTACTAGAAGAAACTTTAGGCGGACTAAAAGTTATTAAAGGGTTTACTGCTGAAAAAGAATTCCAACAAAAATTTGAGGGTTCAACTAACCGCTTTTACCATTTTTCTAACACCTTATTAAACAGAACCAATTTAGCGAGTCCTGCTAGTGAATTTTTAGGAATTGGCGTTATTGCTGTGTTGCTGTGGTATGGTGGTAGATTGGTTTTAGAAGAAGGCTCTTTACAAGGAGAAGATTTCATTGCTTATATGGGATTAGCCTATAATATTTTAACTCCTGCTAAAGCCATTTCTAAAGCAAGTTATAATGTTAAAAAAGGAAATGCCGCTGCTGAACGTGTTTTAGAAATATTAGAGACAGAAAACCCATTAAAAGACGCTCCAAATGCTATTGATAAAAAGACTTTTGATACTGATATTTCAATAGAGAACGTTTCTTTTAAATATGAAGACAACTACATTCTCAGAGATTTTTCTCTAAGCATACCTAAAGGGAAAATGGTTGCACTAGTAGGACAATCTGGAAGTGGTAAATCTACCATTGCTAATTTACTAACGCGTTTTTACGATGTAAATAAAGGAAGTATTCTGCTTGATGGAATAGATATAAAAAACATTAAAAAACATTCACTACGTCAATTAGAAGGCTTAGTAACACAAGATTCCATTTTATTTAATGATACTGTAAAAAACAATATTACTTTAGGTATTGAAGGCAAAAGTGATGAAGAAATTATTGAAGCAGCTAAAATTGCCAACGCTCACGAATTTATAAAAGACTTGCCTAATGGTTATGATACCAATATTGGTGATAGTGGAAACAAACTATCGGGCGGACAAAAACAACGTTTAAGTATTGCTCGCGCGGTACTTAAAAATCCTCCAATTATGATTTTAGATGAAGCTACATCGGCTTTGGATACTGAATCAGAAAAATTGGTTCAAGATGCATTAGAAAAGATGATGCAAAATAGGACTTCTGTAGTCATTGCACATCGTTTGTCTACTATTCAAAAGGCAGATTTGATTGTAGTAATGCAAAAAGGAAAAATTGTTGAGCAAGGAACACATGAAGAACTGATTTCCAAAAGCGGAACATATAAAAAACTTGTAGAAATGCAATCTTTAGGATAATAAAAAAGAGAAGCAAAATGCTTCTCTTTTTTATTGTTTTTTTATTGTTAACCTATTTTTAAACCTAATTGTTCTCCTTTTTCCAACATAAACTGATAAGAAGCATCATGTTCATTAGGGATTTTACCATCTAAAATTGCTTCTTTTATAGCTTCTTTTATCTGACCAATTTCTCTGCAAGGCTTTAGATTAAAAGCTTCCATAATCTCTTCTCCGGTAATTGGCGGTTGAAAATTACGAATTCTATCACGCTCTTCTACCTCTTTAATTTTTTGACGAACTAATTCAAAATTCTTATGGTAACGCTTAAACTTCTTTGGATTCTTAGTCGTAATATCTGCTTCACACAACGTCATTAATGATTCAACATCATCACCTGCATCAAAAATTAAACGACGTACAGCAGAATCTGTCACTTCACTTGCTAAAACTATTGGACGAGAGCTTAACATTACCATTTTCTGAACAAACTTCATTTTATTATTCAATGGCATTTTTAAACGCTTAAACAACTTATATACCATCTTTGATCCTACAAACTCATGTGAATGGAAAGTCCAACCTATTTTTTTGTGATAACGTTTTGTAGGCGCCTTACCTATGTCGTGTAACAACGCTGCCCAACGAAGCCAAACATCATCTGTATTTTCGGCAATATTATCTACTACCTCTAAGGTATGGTAAAAATTATCTTTGTGTTTTTGGCCTTCTACCTCCTCTACTCCTTTTAAAGCAATTAATTCTGGTAAAATTCGCTCTAACAACCCTGTTTTTTCTAATAATAAAAAACCTATAGAAGGTACTGGAGACTCTAAAATTTTATTCAACTCAACCACAATACGTTCTCGAGTAATAATATCAATTCTTGAAGTATTTTTTGTAATTGCGTTTAACGAATTTTCTTCAATAGTAAAATTCAATTGGGTAGCAAATCGAATAGCACGCATCATACGTAACGGGTCATCAGAATAGGTAATATCCGGATCTAATGGTGTTCTTATAATTTTTGCTTTTAAATCTGTAATTCCTCCAAAAGGATCAAGTAACAGTCCAAAATCATCTTCATTTAAACTCAATGCTAATGCATTAATCGTAAAATCTCTTCGATTTTGATCGTCTTGTAAAGTTCCTTCACAAACTTTTGGATTTCTACTTTCTTCCGAATACGATTCTTTACGTGCCCCCACAAACTCAACTTCAATATCTTGAAACCGCAACATGGCTGTTCCATAAGTTTTAAACACTTGAACCTTTGGCTTATAAGGTAGTAATTCAGCTACTTTTTGGGCTAATTCTATTCCACTTCCAACCGCAACTACATCAACATCTTTAGCGGTGCCTCTTTGTAAAATAAAATCACGAACAAAACCACCAATCACATAGCTTTCTAGTTGCAGTTCTTTAGCTGCTTGGGATATATATTGAAATATTTCTGTGGAAATTGCTTCCTTAAAATATTGTTTTTGCATACAATTATTCTCTAATCACTTCGACTTCTTTCTCTTCTATCTTAAAAATCACTAAAGAGTTTTCTGTCACTTTCTTCTCGTGCAAATTTACCATAATATAACACTACGTGAAAATGGATTTAAGTATTTCTTAAAATCTCACCTCAAAAAGCTATAAAATATGTACTTTTACGACTTATCTTATTTGATTAAAGAATCGAAAAATTTATGTTAAATTTAAACAATCAATCTGTTTTAATTACTGGAGGAACTGGCTCGTTTGGTAAAATGTTTACTAAACTTATTTTAAACAGGTTTCCTAACGTAAAGCGTCTTGTTATTTTATCTAGAGACGAACAAAAACACTTCCAAATGGCTCAAGAATTTCCTGAGTCACAATATCCACAAATCCGTTATTTTATTGGAGATGTTAGAGACGTTAAACGCCTCGAAAGTGCTTTTGAAGGTATAGATATAGTAATTCATGCAGCTGCTATGAAACATGTTCATTTAGCAGAATACAACCCTATGGAATGTGTTAAAACGAACATTAATGGAGCTGAAAATGTTATTGATGCTGCTTTAAAATCTGGTGTTAAAAATGTAGTTGCTTTATCTACCGATAAAGCTGCAGCCCCAATTAATTTATATGGAGCAACAAAATTAGCTTCTGATAAATTATTTATTGCTGCTAATAACATTAAAGGAAAAAGAGATATTAAATTTTCTGTTGTAAGATATGGGAATGTTATGGGGTCAAATGGTTCTGTTATGCCTTTTTTCTTAAAAAAGAAAAATAATGGAGAAGATTTTTTACCTATAACCGATGCAGATATGACTCGTTTCAACATTTCATTAGAAGATGGATGTGAGATGGTGTTTTATGCAATAGAAAAAGCTTGGGGAGGTGAAGTCTTCGTTCCAAAAATACCTTCGTATAAGATTACTGATGTAGCAACAGCTATTGCTCCTGAATTAGAACAAAAAATTGTTGGTATTAGACCTGGTGAAAAACTTCATGAAGAAATGATTACTTCATCAGATTCATACAATACTGTAGATTTAGGAAAGTATTACGCTATTTTGCCACAACAATCTCCTTATTCAACTTACACTAAAGAAGAATACAAAGCAGCATTCAATGCTATTGATGTACCTAAAGGGTTTGCTTATGATTCTGGTAATAATGATGAATGGGAAACTATAGATAGTTTAAGAGCATTAGTAAAAAAACATGTAGACCCTAATTTTGAAGCGTAATGGAAAATTTTAAAATTCCTTACGGAAGACAGAATATTGAACAAGACGATATCAAAGCTGTAGTAGAAACACTACAAACAGACTTCTTAACTCAAGGACCAAAAGTTAAAGAGTTTGAAGATAAGTTTGCTCAATATATAGGAGCTAAATATGCTTTAGCTGTTAACAATGCAACTTCAGGATTACATTTGGCTGTTTTAGCTATGAACCTTAAAAAAGGTAATAGAGTTATTACAACTCCTATTACTTTTGCTGCTTCAGCTAACTGTGTTCGTTATGCTCAAGGTGAAGTTTGGTTTGCCGATATAGATCCAAATACTTATCTATTATCTCTCGAAAGTACCCGAAAACTTATTGAAGGTAAACCTAAAGGTTTCTTTAAAGGAATAATTCCTGTAGATTTTGCAGGACTGCCTGCTAATTTAGAAGAGTTTAGAAAACTAGCAGATGAACATGATTTATGGATCATAGAAGATGCCTGTCATGCTCCTGGTGGTTATTTTACAGATTCTAAAAATAATAAACAATACTGTGGTAATGGTAATTATGCTGACATAGGTGTTTTTTCTTTTCATCCTGTAAAGCATATTGCTTGTGGTGAAGGAGGAATGTTAACCACGAACTCTAAAGAAGTTTATAACAAACTATCCCTATTAAGAACTCACGGAATTACAAAAGAGAATATGAGTGAGAATCATGGTGGATGGTTTTATGAAATGCAAGAACTTGGCTTTAATTACAGGTTAACAGACTTTCAATCTGCTTTAGGTATTACACAATTAGCCAAAAACAATCGTGGAGTAATTCGCCGAAACGAAATTGCTCAAACATATAAAAACGCATTTCAGGGAAAAATTAAATTTCAAAGTTTACCTAGTGGTAGCTATAATGCACACCATTTATTTGTTATTGAAGTTGATAACAGAAAAGAACTATATGACTTTTTAAAATCGCACAATATTTTTGCGCAAATACACTACATTCCCGTACACACCTTACCATACTATAAAAATATTGGGTATTCTGAAGCTGAATTAACTAATGCTGAAAAATATTATTCTAGATGTATTAGTTTACCTATGTTCCCTAGTTTAACTGACGAAGAATTACAGTATGTAATTGATAAAGTTTTAGAATTTATTAATGACTAAAATAGCCATCATACCAGCAAGAGGAGGTAGTAAGAGAATTCCTAAAAAAAATATTAAAGATTTTTTAGGAAAACCTATTATTGCTTATTCTATTGAAACTGCTATACAAAGTAATCTTTTTGATGAAGTTATTGTTTCAACAGACAGTGAAGAAATAGCTGAAATAGCAAAAAAACATGGAGCTAAAACTCCTTTTTTAAGAAGCGAAAAAAATTCAGATGATTTCGCTACTACTTTTGATGTAATTCAAGAAGTTTTAGAATGGTATTCTGCTAATGATAAAAATATAGAAACAGCTTGTTGCATCTATGCAACAGCTCCTTTTATAACTAGTGATTTATTAAAACTAGCAGAACAAAACCTAACAACTAATCAATTTGATACTGTTTTTCCAGTAACTCGATTCGGTTTCCCAATCCAGAGAGCTATTAAGAAAACAAATGATGCCGGTAAAATGGATTTATTTCAACCTGAACACTTAAACAGTAGATCACAAGATTTAGAACCTGCTTTTCAAGATGCTGGACAATTCTACTTCTTTAAACCTGATATTATTTTAGAAAAGAAAAAAGTTTGGACAGATAACTCAGGAATAATCGAAATTGATGAATTATTAGCCCAAGATATCGATAATGAAACAGACTGGAAATTAGCTGAATTAAAATATCAACTTGCTTTTGGAAACTAAAGAACATACATATACTGCTTTAAAAGAACAATCTTTTTCTCAAGGAGAATTTTCAATAGTACCTATACGCTTTGAAGATAAATTGCAAATAATGCAGTGGAGAAATGAACAAATGTATCATTTACGTCAAGCAAAAGAACTAACAGAAAATGATCAAGAGACATATTTCAACAATGTTGTTTCTAAATTATTTAATCAAGAGCACCCCTCGCAAATTTTATTTTCTTACTTAAAGGGTAATAAATGTATAGGTTATGGAGGTTTAGTACATATCAATTGGATTGATAAAAATGCCGAAATTTCCTTTATTATGGATACCTCTTTAGAAAATGATTTTTTTAATTTTCATTGGAAAATATATTTAGGACTTATAGAAAAAGTAGCTTTTGATGAGCTAAATTTACATAAAATCTTCACCTATGCCTTTGACTTAAGACCTCATTTATATGCAGCTCTTGAAGAAAGTGGTTATGATAAAGAAGCCGTTTTAAAAGAACATTGCTTCTATAAGAATGAATTTAAAGATGTTATAATTCATTCAAAAAAAAAGAATAAAATTGTTATCAGAGATGTTAATTTAAATGATGTTAACCTATTATTTGATTGGGCTAATGACGAGTTAACACGTAAAAACTCTTTTAATTCAAATGAAATTAGTTTTAAAGAGCATGAACAATGGTTTACCTCCAAATTAAAAGATAATAATTCTCTTTTTTTTATTGGAATGATTAATACCTCTCCTATTGGGCTTGTTCGTTATGAAGTTGGTGAAGAAAATACTATTGTTAGTATTAGCATAGATAAAAACTTCAGAGGAAAAAAGCTCGCTCCTTCTTTACTTAAAGAAGCAGCAATAAGTTATTTTAAAACAAATAAGAAACCTATTTTGGCATATATCAAAAAAGAAAATATTGCCTCAGTAAAATCTTTCGAAAAAGCTGGTTACACATTTTATTCGAAAGAAAAAGTAAATAATATAGATAGCTATATTTATAAACTAGAATCATTATGATACCTTTAGATAAATGTTTTATAATAGCTGAGTTATCAGCTAACCATAATGGAAGTAAAGATGTTGCAATTGAAACCATTAAAGCAGCAAAAAGAGCTGGGGCTGATGCTATAAAGTTTCAAACCTATACTGCAGATACAATAACGCTTGATTCTAAAAAAGATGATTTTAAATTAAGTCAAGGGACTATTTGGGATGGTATGTACTTATATGATTTATACCAACAAGCTTATACTCCGTGGGATTGGTTTGAAGAATTATATGATATTGCGCATCAAGAAGGTTTAATCGCTTTCTCTTCTCCTTTTGATAAAACTGCAGTAGATTTATTAGAATCTATTAAAAATCCTATTTATAAAATTGCTTCATTTGAAATTACCGATATTCCGCTAATTGAATATGTAGCAAAAACCATGAAACCAATTATCATTTCTACAGGTATTGCCACTGATGAAGACATACAGCTTGCTGTAGACACTTGTAGAAAAGTTGGAAACAACGATATTACTTTGTTAAAGTGTACTTCCTCTTACCCTGCACCTATTGAAGAAGCAAACTTATTAATGATTAACGACTTAAAAGAACGTTTTGATGTTAAATCTGGACTATCAGACCATACTATGGGAACTGTTACTCCTGTTGTTGCAGTTACTTTAGGTGCCACTGTTATTGAAAAACATTTTATTTTAAACAAAGAAATCGGCGGACCTGATGCTTCTTTCTCTTTAGATGAAAATGAATTTACAGAAATGGTAAATGCTGTTAGAGCTGCTGAGAAAGCTATAGGGAATATCAGCTATAAGTTAACTGATAAAATGAAAAGTGGAAGGGAATTTTCTCGTTCATTATACATTACTAATGATGTAAAAAAAGGAGATATTCTTACAAAAGATAATATACGTTCAGTAAGACCTGGTTTTGGATTACATCCAAAATATTACAACGAAATTTTAGGTAAAAGCTTTAAAAAAGACTTTGAAAAAGGCACTGCTTTAAAAAAAGATTTTTTTGAATAAGCTAAGCTCTTAAAGTTTTTATAGAACCATCTGTCATAATTTTCAATATGGTAGATGGTTTTATGTTTTCAGAACTTTCCTCAATCTCTACCACATAATCCACATTTAATTTTATTTCATTTGAAATTTCTTTAAATGTTTTTGGTGTAACTTCACCGCTAATATTTGCTGAAGTAGAAACAATAGGCTTCCCAAATTCTTTTATTAACTTTTGGCAAAACTCATTTTTAGGAATTCTTATAGCTACTGTATTATCAATAGCTACTGCATTATTAGCAATTCTTTTAGGGTTGTTATATATAATGGTCGTTGGGTTTTCTACCGTTTCTAAAATTTGAAACACTTGTTTTGGTATATATTCAATATACTTTTGTAACATTTCAATTGAATCAACAAGAATTATCAAGCTTTTAGATTCTTCTCGTCTTTTTAATCTATATATTTTCCTAACAGCTTCTTCATTAGTAGCATCACAACCAAGCCCCCAAACTGTATCAGTAGGATAAAGAATAGTATTGCCTTCTTTTAAATTAATTATTGTTGCTTTTATGACTTCTTTCACCACTAATAATTTAATTTATGATAATCAATATATTTATCTTGATACTTATAAATTTCTTTGATTACTTTTTGCCTTTCTTTATCAACTTTTTCATCATCTAAATTAAAAAAATCAACCGTAGCTTGATTAAAAATCATTTTTAAAGTAATTAAAGCACTTGTAATTGTTCCTGCTATATGCTTAGGAACTTCATTATTTAGAATAAAATCTAATTCAACATTTAATTTATTCTTTTTTATAACAAAACTTAATTCAAGTTCTATTTTTTTTAGATCCCCCTCTTTTTCTCTTGGATGTGGTATATAGATAATTTTCTTTCCTTTATAAAAATCACATATTTTATTTAAAGTCATAAAATAATCTTTAAAAGACAGCAAGTTAGCATTCACAACATTTGTTCCTAGTAAATACACCGAATCTTCTTCTTGTTCTTTTGAATCTTTTTTAATGATTTTCAGCCATTTAAATTCGTTTTTCACTACATTATCAGGCTCTAAATCTTCTAAATTATAATATGAAAAGAAGTTTATATTATTCACTTCATTTTCTATACTTATTCCGTAAGCTTTATATATTTTTTCTACTAGTGTATACTTTCCTCCTTTTTTATTTTTCCCTTTAAATAAAGAAAAACGCTTTGTTAAATACCCATCAAACTTACTGTTTCTTGCTATTTCAATAGTAGCTGCACCATCATCTAATAAATAGCATTTCTCGTAATTTAAATTATTCACAAAGTACGATGCTATAGGAAACGCTCTTACAAAAAGATATTGATAATCTTCTTTCTTTAATTCCTTTACTAATTTTAACCAAGAAAAACCATACGAAGATTTCTTTTTAGTTCTGATGATAGAATTCCAACCTCCTGATTTTTCTATTAGAAAGTTTATTGTTGCATCATCATACTTATCTGATTTAATAACTAAAATACAGTCTGATAATTTAAATTGTTCTCTTGCTTCTATAGCACCCAAAAGCTCTAAAGGCTTACTAATAAAAAAAATAGATTTCTTCATCTTATAATTAAAAATTCATAGAACGCTTACTTAACCAACTTCCTCTTGTTAAACATTGAAAGTAGTATAGCATCATATTTTTACAAAGCAATCTTTGAACAACTAGTTTTGGAACAAAGAAAAATATCGTTCCTAGTACTCCTAAAAAAACTTTACTCAATATGGTTTCAATAACTAAAAGAATTTGACTCACATATTTTTTCAAACCTGCAAAGTGGTTGTTTATGTATATATGCCTTGATATAAGAACTTCAGATTTTGTTAATGAAGAGGTTACAACATTTATTCGAGATGCTCCTCCATGGTCATGAATTACAGACACTTCTTTTAATAGAGCAATTTGTAAACCTTTATTTACTATTTTTTTACATAAATCAACATCTTCATAATACATCCAATAGTCTTCATTCCATCCTCCAACACTATAAAATTCTTCTTTAGATATACAAACTACAGCACCAGTAACCCAATCAGGAAAAACTACAGAATTAGTAGTTTCTTTTAATTCTTTATAACGTTTAGAAAACTTACGGTCGATAGCCCTTGTTATACCAAACAATCTAGTTAAACTTGGAAATAATCTAATATATCTTTCTTCATTTCCTACACTTGTTATCTGCTTACAAGAAACAATACCATAATTAGGGTTACTTTGAAGATTTACATTCATTTGAAATAATGCTTCTTCATTAGCAATCGTATCCGGATTCAAAAACAATAATTGCTTTCCAGAACTAAATTTTGCTCCTACATTACAACCATTAGCAAAACCGTTGTTTCCTGTGTTTTCTACAAACAGTACATCTCTATTTTGTTTAGAAAACTCATCTAATCTATTATCACTAGAACAATTATCAACAACAATAACTTCTAAATTAAGTTTTTTATAATCCTTTAACTGCAAAGAATTTAAGCATTGCTGTAATGGATCCCAACTTTTATAATTAACTATAATCACAGAAAGGTCTATAAAAGACCTTTCTGTATAATTATATGTTTTATAACCTGTATTTTGTTTATACATCAATGAATTTCTTATACCGCCACATCATACTCTCTAAGAGCATCATTCAACGAAGTTTTCTTGTTGGTACTTTCTTTACGCTTACCAATGATTAAAGCACAAGGAACTTGATACTCTCCTGCTGCAAACTTCTTTGTATAACTTCCTGGAATTACTACAGAACGTGCAGGAACAACTCCTTTCATTTCAACTGGTTCATCACCTGTTACATCAATGATTTTAGTACTCATTGTTAATACTACATTCGCTCCTAAAACCGCTTCTTTCTCTACTCTAACTCCTTCAACAACAATACAACGAGAGCCGATAAATGCTCCGTCTTCAATAATTACTGGTGCTGCTTGTAAAGGCTCTAAAACCCCTCCAATTCCTACTCCACCAGATAAGTGTACGTTTTTACCAATTTGCGCACAAGAACCTACAGTTGCCCAAGTATCTACCATCGTTCCTTCATCAACATACGCTCCAATATTTACATAACTAGGCATTAAAATAGTTCCTGCTGAAATATAGGCTCCGTGACGAGCTACTGCATTAGGAACCACACGAATTCCTTTCGCTTCGTAACCTCTCTTTAATGGAATTTTATCATGATATTCAAAAATACCTGCTTCTAAAGTTTCCATTTTTTGAATAGGAAAATATAACACTACTGCCTTTTTTACCCATTCATTTACTTGCCATCCATTGTCAGTTGGCTCAGCAACACGTAAATCTCCAGCGTCTAATAAATCTACTACTTTTCTAATAGCATTAATCGTAGTTTCTTCCTTCAGTAAATCGCGGTTATCCCACGCTTTTTCTATAATTGATTGTAATTCTGTCATTTTTAATAATATTTTTCAGCAAAAATAAAGTTGCTTTCAAGAATATACCGCGAAGATACATTTTTTAAACAGATATTCCTCCCTTGTTTAATTTAGCTACCTTTGCAAAAACTTTTTTAATGGGCAGAATATTAGCCATAGATTTTGGAAAAAAAAGAACAGGAATTTCCGTAACCGATGAACTTCAAATTATTGCTTCGGGTTTAACAACTGTAAACACCTCTGAACTTATCACATTTTTAAAAGAGTATACTCAAAAAGAAAATGTTGAACTTTTTTTAGTTGGAAAACCAAAGCAGATGGATAATTCTGATAGTGAAAGTGAAGTGCTGATTCTTCCATTTCTAGAAAAACTTGAAAAAGCTATCCCTTCTATCCCTATCAAACGGGTTGATGAGCGATTTACTTCAAAAATGGCTTTTCAAACAATGATTGATAGCGGTTTAAAGAAAAAACAACGTCAAAACAAGGCCTTAGTAGACGAAATTAGTGCTACAATTATCTTACAATCGTATTTGTATAACAAATAAATTTTCTAACACAGAGCTTTCTTTGTATTTTTGCAATCCTTAAAAATTAAAAAGTAGATGATTTTACCCATTGTAGCATACGGAGATCCCGTTTTACGTAAAGTAGGAAAAGAAATCGATAACGATTATCCGCAGTTAGAAAAACTAATTGCCGATATGAGAGAAACCATGTACAATGCTAACGGACTTGGTTTAGCAGCTCCTCAAATAGGAAAAGACATCCGTTTGTTTATAATCGATGCTTCTCCTTTTGCTGAAGATGAAGATTTAAGTGAAGAAGAGAAAAACTACTTTAAAGACTTTAACCGTGTGTTCATCAATGCTAAAATTATTAAAGAAGAAGGTGATGAATGGGCTTTTAACGAAGGGTGTTTAAGTATTCCTACCATTAATGAAGATGTTTTTCGTCAAGAAACTATTACTATAGAATACCAAGATGAAAACTTTGAAAAGCACACAGAAACGTTAAGGGGATTACCTGCTCGTGTTTTTCAACATGAATACGACCATATTGAAGGAGTTTTGTTTACCGATAAACTTTCTTCTTTAAAAAAGAGATTAATTAAAAAGAAATTAGAGAATATTTCAAAAGGAAAGGTAAATGCAGGTTATCGCATGCGTTTTCCAAATGCTAAGAAATAATAATATACTAAAACAGTAAGACATGGAATTTAACAAAATTATAGCTGTTACTGGTAAACCAGGTTTATATGAAATTTTATCACAAACCAAAACTGGTGTTATCGTAAAATCAATTGTAGATGGTAAACGTTTTCCTATTACAGCGACTCACAATGTAAGTTTATTAGAAAACATCGCTATTTACACATATGAAGAAGAAGTGCCTTTAGCACGTGTTTTTAAGAACATTGCTGAAAAAGCAGAAGGTAAAGAAGCGATTTCTCACAAAGAAAGTGCAGCTAAATTAACTGATTTCTTTGGTGAGGTTTTACCAGATTTTGATCAAGAGCGTGTATATGCTTCAAATATTAAAAAAGTAATTCAGTGGTACAACACATTAGCAAAAGCTAATTTTGATTTTAGTACCTTAGTTGAAGCTACTGAAGAAACAACTGCAGAAGAAGCCTAAATCGTGAATACTCGTAAGCAACAGTTAGCCGCCTTTAATCGTTTGTTAGACATCATGGACGACCTTCGTGAGAAGTGTCCGTGGGATAAAAAACAAACCCTACAAAGTCTGCGTCATTTAACTATTGAAGAAACCTACGAGTTAGCAGATGCTATTTTAGACAACGATTTACAAGAAATAAAAAAAGAACTAGGCGATGTGCTTTTGCACATCGTCTTTTATGCTAAAATAGGAAGTGAAAAACAGGCTTTCGATATTGCTGACGTAGCCAATTCAATTTCAGATAAACTCATCGACCGTCATCCGCATATTTATGGTGATGTAGTTGTTGAAAATGAAGAAGACGTTAAGAAAAACTGGGAAAAGCTCAAGCTAAAAGAGGGGAATAAATCGGTTTTAGAAGGCGTTCCTAAAAGTTTACCTGCAGTGGTAAAAGCCAATCGTATTCAAGATAAAGTTGCAGGTGTTGGTTTTGATTGGGAAGAACCACATCAAGTGTGGGAAAAGGTTCAAGAAGAGCTTTCTGAGTTGAACGAAGAAATCAAAAACAACAATCAAGAGAAAATAGAAAAAGAGTTTGGAGACGTTTTGTTCTCCATGATTAACTACGCTCGTTTTATTGGAGTTAATCCTGAAAATGCCTTAGAAAAAACCAATAAAAAATTCATCAATCGCTTTCAGTTTTTAGAAGAAGCTGCCAAAAAAGAAGGCAAGCAACTTTCTGACATGACCCTCGCTGAAATGGATGTGCATTGGGAGAATTCGAAGGAATTTTTCAAATAACTACTACCGTCATTACGAAGGAGGTACGACTGAAGTAATCTGTTTATCTCGAACTATAAATACAAAGATTGCTTCGTTATCACTCGCAATGACGCCTTTAATTGTTACTTCTCCCCGCTATGATATTTCCTATCATTCCGACCGAAGAGAAGAATCTCTTCCAATGAAGTCACAGATACCATTTAGAGTTACAAATATTCGATTATAAGATTTAGCTCCACTGAACCTTACGGTTTCTCACACTCGCTATCGCTTGGTTCGAAATGACAACTCTCGAACGTCATTATAAGTACCATAACACATGACACTACCGTCCGTTGACACCAGACAGTACTATCCTATGACTTTAGGCACTACTGTCTGAAGGTTAAGACAAAATCTACATAACATAAAAAGTATTGTTGATATTCTTTTTCTTGATAAAAAGAAACAAAAATCAAGACTTACCATAAAATCTTGAGAAAATACTACGACACCTTCCACTGATAAAAAGAACTCGCTATCGCTCAAACAGCTTTTTATCTTACACCCACCACTGCTGTCTTGATTTTTAAAGATTTTCTTGTAGGTCATAATATAAGGTTAATATGAAAAGAATAGCAACATCCACAACTAATGCCTTTAATTGTTACTTCTCCCCGCTATAATACTTCCTGTCATTCCGAATGAAATGAGGAATCTCACACCCAATGAAGTTACAAATACCTTTTAGAATTGCAAATACTCAACTATAAGATTTAGCTCTATTGAAGTTTCCTCAATATAACGGAACCATCAGCGAGCTTCGCTAAGCTTTCCTCAACACAACAGAACCATCAGCGAGCTTCGCTGAGCTTTCCTCAACACAACGGAACCATCAGCGAGCGTCGCTGAACTTTCCTCAATACAACGAAACCATCAGCGAGCGCCGCTGAGCTTTCCTCAATACAACGGAACCGTCATTGCGAACTCAGTGAAGCAATCTTTTTATCGATTGTGAGATAGCCACGTCGTTATCACTCCTCGCTATGACGTTTACTTATATTTCCCTATTTTTACTCTATGAATATAATCATCATCACTGGAGGAAGTAAAGGAATCGGTAGAGCCTTAGCCGAAAAATACGCGCAAGAAAACTACAAAGTATACTCACTATCCAGAAGTATTGCGGATTTACAAAATGTTACACAAGTACCTGTGGATTTATCGGATACCAAAGTAACTCACGATACGTTTACAATGTTGTTAGGAGAAATTAAAAACCTTCCTGTTTTGTCCGTTACATTAATTAACAATGCAGGACGATTAGGAGTTATCTCTAATTTAGAAAACATTCCTTCGGAAGATATTGCCAAGAGTATTCATTTGAATACCACTACTCCACTCATTTTATCCAGTTTGTTTATCAAGGCTACACAACAGTTGATGTGTAAAAAACAGATTATTAGTGTTTCTTCGGGTGCAGCCGTAAAACCGTATGAAGGTTGGAGTATTTACTGTACGTCTAAAGCTGCGATTGATATGATGACCAAAACTATTGCTGCGGAACAAAACGAGTTTGAACATGGGGTGAAATGCAATGCTATTTACCCTGGTGTGGTAGATACCAACATGCAAACTGATATTAGAAGTACCGATGAAAAAGATTTTAAGAACGTACAACGCTTTATCGATTTAAAAGAAAACGACCAGTTGTACACTCCTGAGTACGTTGCAGAAACCATTTTTACCATAGACACCCAAAACAAACTACAAAATGGGGATATTGTGGATATTAGAAGTTTTTGAAAAATAACTTAACTTGATTCTTATACTAAATTCTACTAACTTTCACTAACGTTAAATATAAATCATTAAAACAGATTCATATTCTCAAACGAGTTGGTTGCAAGCTAAAATACCGAAAAGATAATTGAAAACTATACTTTTTAATAAAACAGAATGCGGCGTTGATTTTTTACTCAACGTAATACATGATACAGGAATAGTAGACATCTATATGCTTCCTGAAACCCATAATGCCGACTATTTTGAAATCATCGTTTTTAAAAAGGGTAATGGTTACGTATATATTGACAATAGGAAAATAGAAATAAAAAATAATAGTATTTTATTCATTTCACCTTATCAACTCAAAAAATGGGAGGTTCACGTTGAGGAACTTGATTTTACGATTTTAATTTTTAAAGAAGAGTTTTTAAATGAGTTCTTAAACGATAAACTATTCACGTATAAACTTTTATATTTTTATCAATATGACCATCCTACGCGGCTAGATTTAGACCTTGATAAAATAAAAGGTACTTGTAATATTTTACAAGAAATTAAGTCCGAACTCGTTTCTCCCAACTTAGATAGTGCCCATATTATCCGTTCGCTCATTTATTATGTATTGCACCGCCTTAATAGAGATTATGCCAACCAGAACCATTTGCCTTTTCAAATTGACACCTCTAATTATGCCTATGCTTTTAAAAAATTGTTGGAAGAACACATTAAAGAAAAACAGCGCATAGAAGACTATAGTGACATACTAGGGATAAGTAGAATAACACTTAACAAAGCCGTAAAAAAACAATTTCATCAAACTGCAACCCAACTTCTAAAAAACAGACTGCTCACAGAAATTAAAAACGAGCTATTATACTCAAACAAAACTATTAGTGAAATTGCTTTTGGTTTGGGATATTCAGAACCGAATCATATGATGCGTTTTTTTAAAAAACAAACAGGATTTACAGCTAGCGAATTTCAGTCGAGTTATCAAAATGGTAGTTTATCATAACTAATAGGTAGAAACATACCTTCATTGTCTTCGTAATTTTGTACCATAATCAAAACACACAAATTATGAATGTACAATTGATAAGAAACGCTACCATGGTGGTTGAATATGCCGGAAAGAAAATGTTGGTAGATCCTATGTTTTCTAAAAAAGGAGCATTGGCTCGAGGCCCTATGCCTGCCAAAGATTGGAATTGGAAAAGAAACCCAAACAACAATCTTCCACTTCCTATTAAAGACATCATTAAAGACATAGATTTTGTGTTTTTAACACACCTTCACTTTGACCATTGGGATAAAGCTGCAGAAGAAGCATTACCAAAAGATATTAAAATATTTGTTCAAGATGAGAATGACAAAAAAGTCATTACAAAAGCCGGGTTTACTAACCTTGAAATTTTAAGTGAGCATTCAACATTTGGAGAAATTAAATTAAATAGAACGAAGGCACAGCACGGTAAAGGGTTTATCCTTAAACTAGCTGGTCAGGTAACAGGTATGGTAATGCGTCATCCATCTGAGAAAACACTTTACATCGCTGCAGATACAGTTTGGTACGAAGAGGTTGAAAAAACCATTACGAAATTTAATCCAGAAGTCATTGTTGTTAATGGTGGAGATAACCGATTCGTTATTGGAGACCAATTAATCATGAGTAAAGAAGATATTTATAAAACACATCAAGCGGCACCACTAGCAGATATTGTTGTTGTACATATGGAAGGGGTTTATCATAATACACTAACAAGAAAAGCTTTAAGACAATTTACTGATCAAAAGTCAATTAGTAATAGTATTATTATTCCGGAAGACGGAGAAACAATACAACTGTAATGGAAAATAATTTAGAATATAACAAGCAGTTAGTGAGTGATTTTTACACAGCTGTAGATCAGCAAGATTATGATGCTGCCAGTGCATTTTTACATAAAGATTTTACGTTCTACGTGCAAGTAGATAACCCTATACCTGGGGCTGATGGGTTTGTCGCTTCTGAAAAGAAAAATTTTGATGCTTTTGGAGATTTCTCATTCCAAATCATAGATCTTATCGCCGAAGGCAACAAAGTAGCTGCCTATATGATTCACGAAGGAACACACAATAAAAATCCATTGATGGGACTAATACCCAAAGGAAACACTATCCGGTTTTCATTAATGATGTGGTTAACCATTGAGGATGGAAAAATTATAGAGAAACGCGCTCATTTCGATAGAACAGACATTAAGGAACAGGCTGTTAGATAATAATAGGTAATCTTTCAAATTAAAGAAAAAAGCCAGCAGCCAACAATATATAAAAGCAATAGCGGTTCGGGTGAAAACTCGTGCCGTTTTTGTGTTTAATTAAGTATATTGTTAATCGAAAAGCAAGCGCTTTTTAATCCGCTACAGCTCTTATACTAACCGTTAGCAAAACATTTTAATAAGCATCCACATCAATAATAAAGCGAATCGGTCTAAAATCTTTTACCGCTTCAAACGTATTTTTAATTTTTTGTAACTGCTCTTTGGTTTTTCCCAACGATTGTTTTGGTGGAATTTTAATTACCAAATTCTTAATATACTGGTTTCGAATACGAGAAACTGCAGGTGCTGTGGGGCCTAATACGTTTTCATGAAACACATTTTGTAAAGCTTTGGCTAACCAATTAATTCCTGCATCAACTTTTGTATAATCTTTATGTTTTAAAGTTATTTTTATCAAACGATAGTATGGCGGATAATGAAACTGCCAACGATCTTGCAACTGTTCTTTATACATTTCTGTATAATTATTGGTAGATACTTGCTGTAAAATTTGATGATACGGATTGTAGGTTTGTATCGCTACATTTCCTTGTTTTTTGGTACGTCCTGCCCTACCCGATACTTGTACCATGAGTTGAAAAGCTCGTTCATGTGCTCTAAAATCAGGGAAGTTGAGCATGGAATCCGCATTTAAGATTCCTACCAGCGATACATTTTCAAAATCCAATCCTTTAGAAAGCATTTGCGTTCCTACCAAAATATCAATTTCTTGCGCTTCAAAAGCCCCAATAATCTTTTGATACCCATATTTTCCTCGGGTGGTATCCAAGTCCATTCGTCCAATATTATGGTTCGGAAATAGCTCTTTAAGTTCCAATTCTATTTGCTCCGTTCCAAAACCTTTGGTATCTAACGTAGCACTTCCACAAGCACCACAACTATTCGGCATTGCACGTTGGTAATGGCAATAATGACATTTTAACTCTTTACGGAATTTATGATAGGTTAAACTCACATCACAATTCGGACATTGAGGAGAAACACCACACGTAGTACACTCTACAACAGGCGAAAATCCACGTCGGTTTTGAAATAAAATAACCTGTTCTTTTTCCTCCAACGCTTCCGTAATCATTTTTAGTAAACGATCCGAAAAATGACCATTCATTTCCTTTTTTCGGTGCTTTTCTTTAATGTCTATCAGCTCAATTTTAGGCAATTGAATGTTTCCGAAACGACGCGTTAATTCTATAAATCCGTATTTGTTTTGCTCTGCGTTGAAATAACTTTCTATCGATGGTGTTGCAGAGCCTAACAATACTTTTGTTTGGTGTAAATGACCTAATACTACCGAAGCATCACGCGCATTGTAACGTGGTGACGGTTCAAATTGCTTGTAGGACGTTTCGTGCTCTTCATCCACTACAATCAACCCTAAGTTTGAAAACGGTAAAAACAACGAAGAACGCGCTCCTAAAATAACCTGAGCTTTCGGTTTATTTTCTAACACATTATTCCACACCTCTACTCGTTCGTTCATCGAGTATTTTGAATGGAATACAGAAATAAAGTTTCCAAAATAGTTTTGTAAACGGGTAATAATTTGAGTTGTTAAGGCTATTTCTGGTAGTAAAAACAATACCTGTTTTCCTTCAGCAATCACTTCTTTAATTAGTTTTACATAAATTTCTGTTTTACCAGAACCTGTAACCCCATGTAATAAACTTACCTGTTGTGTTTCAAAAGAAGTTTTTATTTGATTGAAAGCTTCTTGTTGAAACTCATTCAACTCTTTTATCTGATTCGTTTCTCCTTGGTAGTTAATTCGATCAGTTTGAATATGATAAAACTCAAAAATATCTTTCTCTACTAAGGCTTTTAAAACTGTGGAAGAAGCTCTCGACTGTTCTTCTAAATCTTTTGCTTTTATCGGTTTTTTAGCCGCTGCTAACTGAAAATACGTCAGTACAGCTTCTCGTTGCTTTTTAGCTCTTGAAAGTTCCTCTAAAAGTGTTTGTAAGCCTTCATTTGAGGCATACTTATTATGTAATCGAACATACTTAACCAGTTTAGGCTTATATGTTTCGTAAATTTCTTCTTTAATGTAAACCGCATTCTTCTCTATCAATCCGTTAATGATAGGAAGTACGGTTTTCTTTCCTAAAATATCAGCAACTTGATGAATGGTTAACTGTGAATGATGTTGTAAGGCTTCAAAAATTAAAAACTCTTCATCAGTTAATATTGCTTCTTCTTCAAAGTTTTCATTTTTATAGATAATGGTTTCACTTTCTAGCAAAAATGCTGAAGGTAAGGCTGCTCTGTATACATCGCCTAACGAACACATATAATAGCTCGAAATCCACTGCCAATGTTTTAGTTGCTGTTCTGTTATAATAGGAGTATCATCTAATATTTGATGAATGTCTTTGGCTTCATATAATTCGGGTGCCGTTTGATGAATGTTAAACACCAATGCTGTATAAATTTTACTTTTTCCGAAAGAAACCACTACACGCATTCCTTTTTTTAAAAAAGAAGCTTCTGCCTCGGTTACCGTATAGGTAAACGTTTTTTGCAACGGAATGGGTAATATGACGTCGATGAAATATGGCATTATTCTACTATTTCTAATGGAGCTGGCGGAGGTGGAGTAAGGTTTAATTGATACCCTCTCTCGTCAAATAATCTAAGATCTTTTTCCAATAAAATCTGAAGTGGATATACGCTTTTTAATGAATCTATATTATCGTTTTTAAAACTCTTTATAAAGTTGAAATATGATACCGAAATTGTATCTAACACTTTTGAAACTCTCTCTTTTGACTTTTTTGTTAAATCATTATATCTTAAAATAATGATGCTTTTATCGGGACTGTCTGCATATTCAGGATTCTTACCTCTATTTAAAAATTGCTTTTTTAGAAATTCTTCAAAACTGTATACTTCCAGTAATTCTGTACTTAAAAAATATGTCAAGTCTTGTTTAAAATTACCTTCTATTATAACTGAATTCCTTTCTTTAGGACAAAAAGTAGGTAAATGACAATCTATTAACAAGTTAATATTTAAAGGTATATCGTAGTTTTGTTTCCTTATATACTGATTTTTAGATGTAATTCCCTTATAATACTCGCATTTTTCAAGATAACTCTCAAAACTAGTAATTGTATCTAAAGCAAAAACAAAAGTAGAATCTGTATTTTTCTGTGTAGGAAAAACATCTTTTATTGTTAAAACTCGTTCCTTCTGTTGCTTAGAACAAGAAATTATCAATAAAAATAGAATAGGAATTATGTAAATAGTAGTTTTCTTCATTTAATATCAAAACTACACAAAAATGAGTACATTGTAAACATCAAAGCTTCTATATTTATGACTTCAATAGAATGGAAAAATAAGGTAAGTAAAAAACAGGTTAACAATTAACCGCTTATCATTTCTAAGTACAGCTTTTCTACTTTGGCTCTTGCCCAAGGTGTTGTTCTTAAAAACTTTAAACTAGATTTATAGGTTGGGTTCTTTTTGAAAGCATTTATATTCAATATTTCTCCCATTTCCTCCCAACCATACTCTAAGTATAATTCTTCTAACATGGTGGCTAATTTTATTCCGTGAAGCGGATTATTTGGCTGTTCTTGACTCATGCTACAAAGGTAAATAATCTATTGTAGCAACTCATCTAACAAACTCCTTATTTTATGACTATTCCAATCTGCTGGTCCTTTTTTATCTACAACTATAACTCCATTTTTATCAATAACAAACGTCGCAGGAATTGAATTGCTCACTAATTGGTCAGGTACTTTTGATAAAATATTATACGTTGGTAAATCGTAGCCTTTATCTTTATAAAAAGTATCAATAGTCGACCAATCTTCATTACTTACAAATACAAATTCAACCTTATCTTTGTAATCATCGTATAATTTTTGAATACTTGGCATTTCTGCAACACAAGGCGGACACCAAGTTGCCCAAAAATTTACAAATACTACTTTCTCTTTTAACGAGTTAAAATCAACACTCTCTGTATTTAATCCTTTTAAATTCCAATTATAATCTGTTAATTCTACCCTTTTATCCTCAGTTATAGTTGACGGTGCAAAAGAAATTAATCGAATAAAATATACTTTGGTTGGTGGATATAACAGTAATCCTATTAAGATTACAAATATGATATTGGAAATTGTTTTTCTATTAAATTTCATCAAATTATTTTTTAGGCAGAATTGTCGTTTTAAATACTAACACATTACAACAATTACTTTTCTTTAATTTTTTTCTCAAATCTACCACTCTTAAGGAAGATCAAGAAAATATTAACAAACATTTGGGTAATACTGTTCTATAATATTAAACACAACTGTCCCTTTTGTTTGCTAATTTTTCAATACTTTAGCAACACTTTTTAAACAAACATACTTAAGAATGAAAAATACAGCTTTATCACATGTACATGAAGCTTTAGGAGCAAAAATGGTTCCTTTTGCGGGATACAATATGCCTGTGCAATACGAAGGAGTAAATATTGAACACGAAACTGTTAGAAACGGTGTAGGTGTTTTTGATGTGAGCCATATGGGAGAGTTCTTCTTAAAAGGAGAAAATGCATTAGCTTTAATTCAAAAAGTTTCATCTAACGATGCTTCTAAATTAACTCCAGGAAAAGCTCAATATAGCTGTATGCCAAATAACGATGGTGGTATTGTAGATGATTTAATTATTTACATGATTGCTGAAAATGAGTATATGTTAGTAGTAAATGCTTCTAATATTGAAAAGGATTGGAACTGGATTTCGCAACACAACGATTTAAATGTTGAAATGGAAAACCGTTCTGAAGATTGGTCGTTATTAGCCATTCAAGGTCCAAAAGCTGCTGAGGCAATGCAATCATTAACTTCAGTAGATTTAATAAATATTAAATTCTATACTTTTGAAATTACTGATTTTGCTGGAATTCCGAACGTTGTAGTTTCTGCTACAGGTTATACGGGTTCTGGTGGATTTGAGGTATATGTAAAGAATGAAGATGTTGAGCAACTTTGGAATAAAGTTTTTGAAGCAGGTAAAGATTGGGGAATTAAACCTATCGGGTTAGCTGCTCGTGATACTTTACGTTTAGAAATGGGATATTGTTTATATGGTAACGATATTGACGATACTACTTCTCCGTTAGAAGCTGGTTTAGGTTGGATTACTAAGTTTACCAAAGATTTTGTAAATGCTGAAGCTTTAAAAGCTCAAAAAGAAGCTGGGGTTACTCGTAAATTAGTTGCTTTTGAATTAACTGAGCGTGGTGTTCCTCGTCATGATTACGAGATTGTTGATGCTGACGGAAACAACATTGGTCGTGTTACTTCAGGAACTATGAGCCCTTCTTTAGGAAAAGGAATTGGTTTAGGATACGTTACTATTGAAAACTCAAAAATTGATAGTGATATATTTATTCAAGTACGTAAAAAACAACTTTCTGCAAAGGTGGTTAAATTGCCTTTTTACAAAGGATAAAATATAAACTCGAATAAAAAAGCAGCTCAAATGAGCTGCTTTTTTTTACCCCTAAATAAAATAATTTGACTTTCCCCTTAAATCAAATTAAGTACTTACTTACTAGTAAGCACCCCGAATTTACTTAAAACCTGTGTTCTTTTTATTTACAGTACCTCAAACGTACTTTTTTAAGTTACTAGTGTAGCATACGATAGTTTAAAAGTAAAAAGCAGCTCTTACAAGAACTGCTTTATTACTTATTTATTTAAACGCTTAGTTATTTTTCTTTTCGTCATCTTTTGATGCTTTATTCCAGATTTTAATTTCATCATCTATTGTAACACCTTCTAATACTTCAATGTTTACGCCATCAGAAACTCCTAATTTTAACTCACGCTTTTCAAACTCATCTTCTCCTTTTTTTACCTCTACATATGGCTCTTCTGTTTTCTTATCAAAACGCAATAACGATTCTTTAATAGATAACACACTATCTTTTTTCTCTAAAACAATATCAGCATTGGCACTATATCCTGCTCTCACAAAATAATTGTCGTCAAGGCTTACATCTGCTTTAATTTTAAACTGTACTGCCCCGTTTTCTTCTGTTCCTTTAGGTGCAATAAAATTTAATACTGCAGGAAACTTTTTATTTTCAATAGCTCCTAATGAAACTTCAATATTAGAACCTTTTACCAACTTTCCTACTTCAGATTCATCTACTTGTCCTTCAAAAATCATCTTTTCCATATCTGCAATCGTAGCAATGGTAGTTCCTTCGTTAAAATTGTTAGACTGAATAACTTGGTATCCTTTCTTAACTGGAATTTCTACCACCATACCCGAGGTTGTCGCTCTAATGTTTGTATTAGCTCCTGCCGAACCTACTGATCCTTTTTTTATGATTTGGTAATCGTTTTGAGCATTTCTCAAGTCATTTTTTGCTTGGTTATATGACAATTGAGAAGCTTCAAACTCTTGACTAGAAATTACTCCTTTATCAAATAAGCTTTTATTTCTATCATATTGAGTTTTGGCATTGTTTAATTGAATTTGCACAGAACTAATTCGTCCTTTAGCACTCTGTAACGATTGCTCGTTAGGCACTACTCGTACTGTAGCTAATAAATCTCCTGCTTTTACAATAGCTCCTTCTTCAACTACAATTTTATCTATAATTCCTGCAATTTGAGGTTTTATTTCAACTTCCTCTAAAGGAACAACCTTACCTGTGGCTACTGCCTTTTTTACAATAGTTGTTTTAAATGGTTTTTCCGTTTCGTAAGTAACCACACTTTTTTGATTTTTCTTTCCTAACCAAATTAGGATGACTACAAATAATAGTGCTACGATTCCTAAAATAATTTTTGCTCTTTTGCTCATGATTAATTGATTATTTCTTTTTTTATTCTTCTCTTAATGCTTCGATTGGTTTTACTACCGTTGCCATGTATGCGGGTATTAATCCTATTAGTGTTCCTAAAAGAACTAATATGAAAAACGCCAACATTACTATGGGTATATTTACGGTTGGATTTACTAATGTTGGATCATCCCCACTTCCTACCGTAAAATCTAATAGAAATAGTACAAGTCCTCCAAAAATAATTCCTAACATTCCTGCCACAGTAGTTAAGAAAACTGATTCTAAAACAATTTGTCGTCTAATACTTCTTGGAGTTGCTCCTAAAGCTCGTCTAATTCCAATTTCTTTAGTACGTTCTTTTACAGTAATTAACAAGATATTTCCAATAGCAAAAACTCCTGCTATTAAAGTTGCGATTCCTACAAACCAAGTTAAAAACTGCATTCCTGTTAAAAAGCCCATTAATTTATCTATCTGATCTCCTAAATTCACACTACCAAAAGCTCTATTATCTTCTGGATGTACTTTATGTAAACTTTTTAGTGTTAATAAGATATCTTTTTCCATTTGTTTGATATCTACTCCTTCATTAGCCGTAATCATCATCCAATCTACTTTATTGGACGTATTATATACTTTTTGAAAAGTGGTAAACGGTATATAGGCAGTATCTCCATCAATATCAATAGTGTTTGAAGGTTTATACACTCCTACAACCTTGTAGTTTACGTTGCTAATTTTAACATACTGCCCAATAGGCATTTCCTTTTTATCAAACAGTTGTTTGTACATATCTTCAGATATTACACAAACTTTGGAATTGTTTTTTATATCATTCTGATTAAGAAAACGTCCATACATAAGATCTTTCTTCTGTACGCGATCTAATACTGGATAATCTCCACTAACTTGAAAATCACCAGTTTTAAAATCCTTAACAATAGTTCCGTTTGTTTGATTTCTAGGAGCTAATAACTTTATTTCTTTAGCATATTCTTTTTCAAGAACCTCTATATCTTTAAATGTTAGGCTAAATCTTCTTCCTTTTTGAAACCCCTTAAAAGGCATATCGGTTCTCTGCGTCCATACAAAAACACTGTTGGTTGCAAAATCTCCAAATATTCTTTTAAAATTGTTCTCCATACCACGAGCAGCACCTAATAACACTACTAAAATGAAGATTCCCCACAGTACTCCTACAATGGTAATACCTGTTCTTAATTTATTTTTACGAATACTTCCGTAAATCTCTTGCCAAGTGTCTGAATCAAATAAAAACTTCATAATTAATCTGCTCTTAATGCTACAATTGGTTTAATTTGTGCTGCCTTTTTTGCAGGTAAATACCCTGCAATTAATCCTGATAAGATTAATATGATAGTAGCTCCTATTACAATACCTGGACTTACACTTGGATCTTTTATAAAGTACTTTTCAAGGCTATCACCTATAGCACTTAATATATAAGTTCCTAAACTCAAACCTAAGTATCCTGCTATGGTTGTAATTAAGATTGATTCTTGAATTACCATACCAATTATTGAAGATGGTTTTGCTCCTAATGCTTTACGGATTCCGAACTCTTTAGTACGTTCTTTAATCACAAAAATCATGATATTACTAATTCCTATAATTCCTGCAATTAAAGTTCCTGAGCCGACAAAGATTACAATGAAATACAAGGCAAACATAAATTGGTTAATTCCTTTGTTTGCTTCTGCCATGTTTCTTACCGATAAAGCACTTTGATCATCAGGGTGAATATCTAATTTTTTTCGTAAATCTCTTTCTAAACGATTTCCAAATGTAATAGCTTGATCTAAGTTTAATTTTGGATCATAACCAATATTTATTTGACTGATATAATCATTGTTACCATATAATTTTTGAGCAGTCGTAACTGGCATATAGGTTAAACGCTCTTCGTTATCACCTCCCTCATCAGAAAAAATACCGATTACTTTATATGAAATTCCATCAACATTTACTCTTTTTCCCAACGCAGGTTTTTCTCCAAATAAGTCTTGTTTAACAAGACGACCTATCACGATAACTTTTGCGTTATTTTTTAAATCTAACTCGTTAATATATCTTCCTTCATCAATAATTGTTTTTTCTAAAAACTGATGATCTGGATGTACTGCTCGTAATTGGTAGCTATTTTGATTGTTTTTGTACGTAATATTTACGCTTTTATATATTCTTGCTGTTAAATGTTGAATTTTATCTTCATATTCATCTTTAACATAATCAAAATCTTTATTCTTTAGCTGTATTCTTCTTCCTGTTTGTAAGCCTTTATAAGGTTTTGAGGTTTTCCATACTCTTACAAACATTGCATTGGTTGCATCATCCGCAAAAGCAGTTTTAAACTGATTCTGTAACCCCGATACAATTCCAAATAATAAGGTAAAAAGTAGAATAGCAAAAGCGACAGTAAACCCTGATAAAACAGAACGAAGTTTGTTTTTGCTAATACTTTGAAAAATTTCTCTCCAACGATCTATATCAAACATATTATACCGCTTTAGAGTTTTCTGCTTTGGTTGCCATTTCTGTTAATTCATCACTAATGATAACTCCATCTTTTAAACGAACAACTCGATTGGTTTGCGCAGCTACTTCTTCTTCATGGGTAATTACAAAAACCGTCATACCTTCATTGTTAATCTCTGTTAACAAATCCATTACAGAATCGGTTGTTGCTGAATCTAATGCTCCTGTTGGCTCATCCGCTAAAACTACTTTAGGTTTTGTTGCCAATGCTCTTGCAATAGCTACACGTTGTTTTTGTCCTCCTGAAAGTTCATTTGGTAAATGATTAGCCCAGTCTTTTAAACCAACCTTTTCAAGATATTCCATAGCTATTTCTAAACGTTCTTTTCTCCCTATACCTTTATAATACAATGGCAACGCAACGTTTTCTAAAGCTGTTTTATAAGAAATTAGGTTAAACGACTGAAAAACAAAACCTAAAAACTTATTACGCAATACTGCTGCCTTCTTTTCATTTAGGTTTTCAATTAACTGTCCGTTTAAGTAGTATTTTCCTTCATCATGCGTATCTAACAGGCCTACGATATTTAATAAGGTAGACTTACCAGAACCTGAAGATCCCATAATAGACACAAATTCTCCTTCTTTAATATGTAAATTTAATCCCTTTAAAACATGAAGAGAGTCTTTTCCTATAGGATAAGATTTGTGAAGATTTTCTATTCGAATCATAGTTTTAGTTAATTTTTAAATAAAAGTACATACTGATTTACATAATTACATCTAAATTATTGTTAAAACACTATTTACTTTCTTACAAGACGCTTACTTTTGATTAATGTTACAAATTAGCACTTAATTTTTTATAAAAAATTAAATATGAATAATTTACCTAGTAATAAAAAAGTGATTTTATTTGATGGCATCTGTAATTTTTGCAACGATAGTGTGCTAAAAGTTATAAAACATGACACTAAAAATCAGTTTGTTTTCACCTCTCTTCAATCTGACATAGGAAAGGAAATTACTAAATATTTAGGTGTTGATACCTCAAAAATAGATTCTATTATTTTATATGAACCTTCTGTTGCTTACTATATAAAATCTTCTGCTGCTTTAAAAATTATGAATGATTTTGGCGGAATTTGGAAGTTAACCCAAGTTTTTTGGGTTCTTCCTGAAAGGCTTAGAAATATTGTATACGATTACATTGCTAAAAATCGTTACAAGTGGTTTGGAAAAAAGGAGGCCTGTATGATACCTTCTAAAGAAATACAAGAAAAGTTTTTATAAAAAATAAGCTCACCAAATTGGTGAGCTCACTCATAGCAATATTTCCCTATTTTCTGGGGACGACTTAATTAAAATAAATTTTTGAAGCTCCTAAGGCAACTTCTTTAGTATCTTTTTTAGTTTTTGCTGATAAATCGTAAATATCTAATTTACTATTACCCGAAAAGCTAGCATCTAATACAAAAACTTCGTTGTTTCTTACACCTAAACCATAAAGGTATCCTGCATCTGTAGTTAATAATTCAGATGTTGGTAAAGTAGTAGCATTTACATCCGTTTTATAAATGTTATTTCCTAAACTATAATAAACATTATTACCATCTAAAACCATTTGAGAAGGGTGCTCTCCTTCATTGAAAACTAATTCTGAATCAACCTCGTTACTAGCTGTATTTATAAAAGAAATAGCTGCTAATGTATGTCCTACTACATTCCAATTCTCATCATAAATAGTTTTTCCTTGAGATAAAACTACTAACTTACCTGAACTATCTACATATAACTCATCTGGGTTATCTTTAACTGTTATTTCTTTTACTACTGACTTTGTAGCAATATCAATTACAACTACTTTATTATTTGTTCCGAATGCTCCTAAATGAGAAACATATAATTTTCCATTTTTAGCAATAATTCTTTCTGGTCCTAAAGCTACGTCTACTTTTCCTTCTACTTCTAAAGAGTTTAAGTCTACAATTGCAACAAAATCATCATTATCATTATCTGTAGCTCCCCAGTTAGTTACATAACCTTTATTTCCTACTACGGTCATATACCTTGGTTTTGATAAACCTGTTGTAATAACTCCTGCTTTATCAAAAGTATATCTATCTACTACTGTTACAGTGTTTTGGTTATCTGCAACGATATAAGCTCTATCATTATCAAATGCAATAGACTGAACATACTCTCCAAACTCAGCATTATTTACTTTTTTATAAATTGTATTTTCTACAATTGATAAATCATTAGATACAAAAGAAACAGATCCTGAAACAGCTGTAGTACCTTCTCCACTTATCAAAATTCCATTTTCATAATCTCCTTTAGGTAAACTTGAACTTGAATCATCGCTACATGATGTAAAAAGGATACCTCCTAAGAATAATAATCCTAATAATTTAGTTATTTTCATTTGTTAAAATTTATAATTGATATTTATGTTAAAATTTCTTTGTGGCATGGGTCTCCTTGGCATAACCATATATTTTTCTCCTAATAGATTATTTATTTTGACTCCTAATAATAGCTCATTTTGTTTCTTCTGATATAATTTATATTCTGCTCCCACATTAACTATAAAAAAACTAGGAACAATAAAATCATCAGAATTGTCTTCTGTAGTATACACTTCTCCATTAAAAAGTGACTGAACGAAAAGGTTGGCTTTTTTATAGTTTACCGATAAATTACTATTTAATAAATGTTTAGGCACAAAAGTTAAATACTTATCTGTCTCACTATCTTTGGCTAAAGCATAAGAATAATTAGAACTTGCATTAAATTTATATTCTCCTAAATCAATTTTATAACTTAAACTAGCCTCTATACCTTTATTCTGGGTTTCATTTAAATTGATGGGAACCCAAACACCAGGTCTGCTTGAATCACCAGAAGGTGTCCAGACTATCTTATCGTCTGTATTAATCAAATAAGCCCCTACATCAATGATTAAACCTTTATTTGAGTACCCTAATCCTACCTCACTTTGAATAGATGTTTCTGGAATCAAATTTTCATTTCCTTGTCCTGGCCAAAACAAGTCATTATATGTTGGTACTCTATAATTTTTAGATCCGTTGACTCTTACATACCATTTTGAAATAGGAGTTACTTTTATCCCTGCAGCATAAACAAACGGAACCTTATAATCTGAATTAAAATCCTTTCTTAACTTAACATTAAAGGAAACATTTTTATGTATATCTTGTGTATAAACAAGGTACTGAGAAAATTGTTTTCTATTTTTCTCTTTAATTACATCTGTACTACCAAAAGCAGATTCATACTCTGAAAAAGATGAAATTTTTGCTTTAATTCTAGGAAGTTTATAGTTCAGGTTGTACGACGCTATTACTCTTCTCGATTTTCCATAATTAAAATTATCAGAAAACTTATTAGAGAAATATTGATACTTCTGTGTTAAATATGCTAACTTGACTTCATGTCCTATTCTACCCTTTTCAAAACCATACACCAATAAGTTTCTTTGGTTAGAGTCTATATATTTTTCTCTTGCAGATGTTGGATTAGGTAATGTTCCTGAGAAATGACGCTCACCAGAAAAGCTTGTACTATAAAACTTTAATTCAGATTGATTATTGAACTTATACCCAAAACCTAAGTTAATTCCATAGTTTTCATAAGCTCCATTAGTATTCCTATACTCTGTATCAAACAATTTAAAATCATTTTCTGAAGAATTTCTAGAAACTCCTATAGCTATGCTATATTTTGAATTGGATATTTTCGATTTAAAAAATGAATTGAATGTATTGTAACTTCCCCCTGTTAGTACAAATTGATTTTTTACATTAAATCCTTCCGTGTAATTTAAAACATCATTTAAATGTACAGTTCCTCCTATTGCACCTGAACCGTATTCAATACTCCCTCCTCCTTTTCTTACATCAATAGCGTCATTTAGGCTTACTGTTAAAGAATTAAAACCTGTTTGTCCATTGTTTATAGAGTTAATGTTGATTCCATTCCATACAACAGCTGTATTAGAAGCGCTCGTCCCTCTAAAACTCACAGAACTTGTACCTCCTTTTCCGTATTCCTTTAAATAAATTGATGAATTATATCTTATTAAATCAGTAAAAGATTCAATATTTCGTGTCAACACAGAATCTGAAAGACTTACCACATGCTGACCTATGGAGTTTTCTTTTAATTTTTTTGTAGCATTGATAATAACTTCATCTAACCGATAAGAAATAGTATCATTTTGTCCTACTAGAACAATCACATAAAAAAAAGAAAAAAATGTAATTAATTTTTTAGCCATATTCTACCAAACTTTTATCCCGAAAGTTTTAATTAAATTATAATAATTGGCAGGTCTCCTGGCTTGCGTCTTGTAACATACCTTCCCATTAAAAAACAGTGGTTTGAGTAATTGTTACAAGCTTAATAGCTTACAGTTGCGGGAACAGCTTCGGTTTTGCACCGAATTCCCTTTTAATTCTCTTTAATAGATGATTAAAGAAAAACCAAAAATCACGGCAAATGTATAGTATTCTTACAAATTAGCAACCATCAAATCATGATATTTTGCGAATTTTGTTTTTAAGTTCTCTGGTAGTGTATAATAATCTGGATGAATCATTTTTGCTAAACATTCCACTCCTTCTACTAAAGTACCCGCAGAAGATTGCGTAAACATAGCAAAGTCAGCAATGTATACTTGTTTGTTTTTTACAGCTCTCAAAGACTTCCATTCTTCTCTTTCTTCTAAAAACTTCATGTCTTCTAGTGTTCTATCGATTCCATATCCACAAGGAGCAATAATTAACACCTCTGGATCATACTTTACAATTTTATCCCAAGAAATAACGATGCTATCTCCTGATGGATGTGACAATAAATCGATTCCACCAGCATATCCTATTTGATGAGGAATCCAATGTCCGCAATTAAACAACGGATCAATCCACTCTAACAGCATTACACTTTTAGACTGTATTTTATGCTCACGTTGCACATCTACAATGTCATATATACGTTTTTTTAATCCCTTCACATACGCCTCTCCTATTGCTTCTTGCTTCATAGCTTTTGCAATGGTTAATGCATTATCAAAAACGTCTTCTAAAGAGTTTGGTGTTATAGAAATTAACTCGGGAACCTTAGGTAATTTATAAGCTGATTTTGCCACAGACTCCGTATCTATTTGGCAAACATCACACACATCTTGTGTAAAAACAATATCGGGTGCTATACTTTCTAAAACAGGCTCATCTACATAATACAAGGTTTTTCCTTCCGCCTTTGTTTTTGAAAAAATAGCCGTTATTTCTTTACTCGTTAGCACTTTTCCTTCCAACTTATATCGAACAGCCACTTCTTTTTCTTTTAAAGCCACTTCAGGACACTCAAAAGTAATTCCGTTTAAATAATCTTGTAACCCCATATCATAAATCATTTGGGTTACTGCCGGCATAAAAGAAGATACTGTCATAATTCTTTGTTTTAGTTCAGCAAAAATAAACAGTTCTCTATTTTAATTTGTTTTTTATTAAAAATCTTTCCAATCTTTGTGTCAAAATAAAATGCGATTTCATGATATATTATATCTCAGGAGGTGAACGCTCAGGTAAAAGTAGCTATGCTCAAAAACTAGCAGAATCTTTATCTGAAACCCCTATTTACCTAGCAACTTCTCGTATTTGGGACGAAGATTTTAAACAACGAGTTGACAGGCATATTTCTGATAGAGATGAACGTTGGACCACTGTTGAAGAAGAAAAATGGTTAAGTAAAGTAATTTCTGAAAAACAAACTGTGGTTATCGATTGTGTTACGCTGTGGCTAACAAATTTCTTTGTAGATACAAAATATGATATTGAAAAAGCACTAGAAATCGCCAAAGAAGAAATAAACAAATTGATTGAAATTGACGCCAATATTATCATCATTTCTAATGAAATTGGTATGGGATTACACGCTAATTCTGAATCTGGAAGAAAATTTACACAACTACAAGGTTGGACGAATCAACACATAGCAAAATTGGCTGACAAAGCTACTTTTATGGTATCTGGACTTCCTTTAACTTTAAAATAACACATGACAACAACTATAACTCCCTTATCAAAAGAACTACAAAACGAACTTCAAGAAGAAATTAACTTTAAAACCAAACCTGTTGGTGCTTTAGGAGGTTTAGAAAAAATTGCTTTACAAATTGGGTTAATTCAAAATACAACTACACCTGTACTATCAAAACCTACTATTATGGTTTTTGCTGGAGATCATGGAATTGCGACTACAGGAAAAGTGAGTCCATACCCACAAGAGGTTACACAACAAATGGTATTTAACTTTTTGCAAGGAGGTGCTGCCATCAATGTATTTTGTAAACAAAATAATATTCTTTTAAACATTGTAGATGCTGGTGTAAATACTGATTTTGAAGCACATCCTCAACTTACCGATGCTAAAGTAGCTAAAGGAACTCAAGATTATAGTACTACTAAAGCCATGACGCTAGAACACTATCAAGAAGCTTTGGAAAAAGGAAGAAAATTGGTAAGAAAAGTATATAGTGAAGGTTCTAATGTTATTGGTTTTGGTGAAATGGGAATTAGCAACACTTCATCTGGAGCTTTATTAATGAGTTATTTTACCAATACACCTATTGAAAAATGTGTTGGTAGAGGTACTGGAGTTGATGATAAAGGACTACAAACAAAAATCGACACATTACGTGAGGTTTATAAGTTACATGCCGATTCTATTTCAACACCTATGGAAGCCTTAACTGCTTTTGGCGGGTTTGAAATTGTAATGATGTGTGGTGCTATGTTAGAAGCCGCTTCTTTAAAAATGACCTTACTTATTGATGGTTTTATTGTTACTTCTGCCCTATTAGCAGCTCATGCAATGGATTCTAATATTCTAGACTATTGTATTTTCTGTCATAATTCAGGAGAACAAGGTCATCAAAAAATGTTAGAGTTTTTAAATGCTGAACCGCTTTTAAATTTAGGTTTACGTTTAGGTGAAGGTACAGGTTGTGCAATTGCATTTCCTATTATTCAATCGAGTGTAAACTTTTTAAACGAAATGGCTACTTTTAAAAGTGCCAATGTTAGCGAAGCCTAGTTATGATAAAAAAACAAATCCATTATTTTTTAACTGCTGTATTATTTTTCACACGCATTCCATGTCCTAAATGGGTAAATCACTCACCCGAAATACTCAACAAAAGCAGTCGTTATTTTTCTTTGGTAGGAATTGTAGTCGGAAGCATTGCGGCACTAACCTATTTCGCTTCTTCTTATATTTTTCCTACGGATATTGCTATTGTAATTAGTATGATTAGTTCTATTTGGATTACAGGAGCTTTTCATGAAGATGGATTTGCTGATGTATGTGATGGTTTTGGTGGTGGATGGACCAAAGAAAAGATTTTAACCATTATGAAAGATTCCAGACTTGGAACTTTTGGTGTGAGTGGTTTGGTCTTTATCCTAGCTATAAAGTTTTTAACTCTATATCATTTACAAAACCTATCCGTTAATTTAATTCTAGTAATTATCTCAGGACATAGTATAAGCCGATTTATTGCAACTATATTGTTATATACACATGAATATGTAAGAGATATTGACAGCTCTAAAATAAAGCCAACAACCAAACAAATGAGTGGTAAATCGCTACTCATTTCAGCTATTTTTGGAATAGTTCCTTTATTTTTCTTTCAAAAGCCAATGATATTTTTGGTGTTGCTCCCATTACTACTTACCTATTTGTATATAGGGCATTTCTTTAAAAAATGGATTGGAGGTCAAACGGGAGATTGTGCGGGTGCTTTGCAACAAGTATCTGAAATTGTTTTTTATTTAAGTCTACTCGCTTTATGGAAGTTATTTTAGTACGACATACAACTCCAAATATCGCCAAAGGTATATGCTATGGTCAAGCTGATATTGGGGCAACAACTACTTTTGAAGAAGAAGTGAGTATTATCCTTAAAAAAGTTCCTGTTAACGATACCGATATAACATATTACAGCAGTCCCTTACAACGCTGTAAACTTTTAGCTGAAAAACTTTCATCTACAGTAATTTTTGATAATCGATTGAAAGAACTTGATTTTGGTGATTGGGAGCTACAAAAATGGAACGATATTGATAAGAAAGAACTCGATGTTTGGATGAACGATTTTGTAAAAACACCTGCTAAAAACGGAGAATCCTATATCGATTTACACAACAGAACCACCGATTTTTTAACCGAATTAAAAGCCAAAAACCATCAAAAAGTCGTGCTAGTTACCCATGCGGGTGTAATGAGAAGTCTTTGGGCGTATACAAACAATATTCCGTTGGAAAAATCATTTGAACTTAAACTAAACTACGGGGACATCCTTAGTTTCCACTTATAAAAACTTATTACTATGAAACGTTATTTACTTATTTTTTCTTTATTATTTCTGTTCACACAGTGTAAACAAGAAACTAAAAAAACCACTGAAAAGAAGCCTGCTAAAAGCACTGTAAAATATGCCAAAGGCTTTGATATCATTTCAGAAAACGGAGCAAAAAAATTAGTCATAAAAAAAGCTTTTCAAAGCTCGCACGAATATTTTTCTTACACCCTTTCCGACAAAACCAACCTTACTAAAAAAGAAATTAAAGTTCCTGTAGAAAAAATGGTAGTTACCAGTACTACGCATGTTCCGATGTTGGAACTTTTGAATGCTGAAAACACCATTGTTGGTTTTCCGCATACCAAATATGTTTCTTCAAAAAGAACAAGAAATAGAATTGACAAAGGTTTTATTGTTGAATTAGGCTTGGAACAAGACATGAATACTGAAAAGTTAATTGATATTGAACCTGAATTAGTTGTTGGTTTCGCCCTACATCCAAATACGAAACTATACCAAAACATCAAAAAAACAGGGATTCCTGTAATTTTTAATGGAGATTGGCTAGAAGAAACTCCTTTAGGAAGAGCTGAATGGATTAAATTTTTCGGGGCTTTATACGGAAAAGAAAAGGAAGCAGACAGTATTTTCAACAACATAGAAAAGGAATACCTAAAAGCTAAAGAAATTGCTAAAAACAGCGCTAAACAGCCTACTATTTTATCTGGAAGCATGTTTAAAGATGTTTGGAATGTTCCTGCGGGTGAAAGTTTTATTGCGACGTTTTACAACGACGCCAACTTAAATTACTTATGGAAAGACACCAAAGGAACGGGTAGTTTACCTTTAAGTTTTGAAAGCGTATTGGAAAAAGGACAACATGCCGATTTTTGGTTTAACTGTGGCTTGTATGCTACCAAAGAACAGTTAACTACCGCTAATATTCACTACAAAGAGTTTGATGCCTTTACCAATAATAAAATATTTTCTATCGGGCACAACAAAGGAGAAACAGGTGGTTTAATTTACTTTGAACTCTCTCCTGTACGACCAGATTTAGTATTAAAAGACTTAATAAAGATTACGCATCCTAATTTGTTACCAGAATATAAATTGACTTTTTATAAGGAAGTTGAGTAAGTTTTTTGAATTATGATTGGAGAATTACGAATTTTGAATTGACTAAAAAAGAATTAAGTTTATATTGATTTTTAGTCTTTAAAAATATTAACTTCGTTATTATTTGGGTATAATTCATTAAAACAAAATCATATCCTTAGTAACATTATAGACAACTATGAGGAAAAAAGACGAATTAATTGAATCATATGATATCAAATCTTGGCAAAGCTTGCATGTTAAACAATTATCGTATGTGCGAAACTTATTCATTTTTATATCAACTGCTTTGACTGGATTCATTTCATCACTTATTTTTTCAGACAAGCAACTTAGCTTTTTTGTTAATATCCTTCTTAAAATCTCTGCAATTGGATATATAATACCTATCTCAATTGGGATTTGGATTGCTATAAATGAATCAAAAAACTATCGACTAAAGTATAAAATATCTAGAATTGTAAAGAGATTTGAGCAGCCTAGTGAAAATCCAGAATTTAAGAAAATAGAAGCTGAGTGCACATGTTTGGAGAACATGAATAAATTCCTTTTCAAAAGTCAACTATTAACTTTTCTAGGAGCTTTCTTAGTTCTTCTAATCGCATTATCGTTAAAATCTTAAATTCAAAAATAGTCATTTACTTCAATTTTTATGAAACTTAAAAGTGAATTACCCTATAATCGCCTACATTTATACATACTTGTCTAATAAGCTGACCTACCTCACAATCGTTCTAAACGTTAAATTTACGCGTGGTCGGTGGACTTTTTTTGTAGGTGGTAACCGGTGAAGCCAATGAGTTTGGGTTTCATCTTTCATTACCAATAACGAACCGTGTTCTAATACTTTATACACCGTTTCTTTGGTTTGTTTGTGTTTAAAACCAAAACGTCTTTCTGCTCCAAAGCTTAACGAAGCTATGGCTCCGTTCTTTTTTAAATCTTTTTCTCCGTCACTATGCCACGCCATTCCTTCAGATCCATCGTGGTATAAATTCAATAAACAAGAGTTATAGGTTTCCTTGGTTTTCTTCTCTACCAATTCTTTTAATGCTAACAATTCTTTCGTAAACGGTAAGGCTGTTTTGGTAATGTTCGAATACGAATATTCAAAAGGCTGTTCTGCATACCAAGCTACTTTTCGTTTGGTTACCATGCGTTTACCAAAAATAATAGCTTCGTCGTTACGCCATTCAATAGAGTTTAATAAAGCCTCGTAATAATGATCTGCTTCCACTTTTGGTAGAACAATACCGTAGTAATTTACTGTTCCATCTTTTGGAAGTAAGTTTTTAGGAACATCATCAAATTGTGAGAATAAATCCATTTATAAAAAATGGTAAGTACTTAGATTACATAAATTAGGTTGACAACACCAACCATGAGGCAAACTTTTTCTGAAAACATCAACAAACTCAGATAAAGGATTAAATAAAAAGACTATAATCAAAACCACACTTAATAATTTAAAAAACAAGCTAGTTTTATTTGGCTTTTGGTATTCAAAAGTTATTGTGTTTAAATCCTTTTCCATAACTCAAATATAATAAAAAGCTCCTGTAATCTACAGGAGCTTTAGTACTTTAATTTCTAAACTTATTTCGTGTGATAATATGTTTGAGTTTTTGTTTTAAGTCGGTACCAGTATCGTATACCATTTGTTCGTTTGATGGAAAACTCACTACTCTTTCATTCAACAAATCTAAAAACGAACTTTCTAACGCCCTTTTATCTCCGTCATAATCGGCATATACGTGTTCAAATACAAACTCACTTTGAATAGGAAACTTTTCTAATAATTGATTCGTTCTGTTATCAATATACTTTACAACTCCACTAACTCTACTGCTTTTAAACTGCGTAAATTGATATAACTTACAACGAATTATTTTGTATTTATCTACCTTTATTTTATTTCCTAAGCTATCTTTTACATAATTACCGTTGTTATCTAACAAGTACTTGTAACCATCTTTTATTCTTTTCTCTTTAATGATTTCTTTTTCGCGAACTTGCTCAGGAGAAATTTCAATATTTCTAAAATCTAATTCCAAATCAAAATCATAACGAATTTTCCTGTCTTTATTTGCATGGTATACGGTCCATAAATCATTCAATCCGTAAGTATCAATCGCCAATAAATCTCTTTCTAATCTTTTCGGAATTATCTGATTGGTTTTATTTCTTACCGATACATGTACAAAATCTGTTCCCAACTCATGAGCTTCTTCAATTAACGCTCTTGTGTCTTTATAATTCGGGTTGATTTTATCTAAATGTCTTAGTTCATCAAAAGCACGTCGGTAATTAATTTTATTACGCTTTCCGTCATTCAACAATGCTACTCCATTTTCGTATAAATAATCGGCATAGTTTTCTTTAGCTTCAATAATTCTATCAGCATAATTTTCCATTTTAAATTTAGCATCTCTTCCAGAAGATAAAATTCGTAAGGGTAATAATGGTTTTATTCTTTCCTGACGATTGTTTAATCGTTGGTATAAACTATAAATAGATTCTAAATTCGACGGATTTTGCTCTTTTTCTAAAAACGAAATACGGTCTAAATCTCTTTGAGTTGCTTTAGCAAAAGCTTCTTGAAGCATCAACACATACGGCTGGTTTTTCTCCTTCGTTTTATTCTTTGCTAAATTTTCTATGGATAAAGAAATAGCTTTTTCGTAATCACCAGAATTAATAGCTTTCTCGGTAGTTTTAACACTACTGCAAGACGCTAATACTAGTACTGAAAAAATAGATAGTAGGGTAGTTTTTTTAATCATAAAGTTTAAGTTTCGCTAGAAAATTCAATTTCTGTGCCAAAACTAAGTATTCTTTTTAACTTAAACTTTATGATTTTTATAATATGTGCTAAGAGTTTAATTTTGTTTACTCTAACAATTTTGCGGTTGCTATTTGTATAACTCGTAAGTTATTATCAATGTTTGAAGGATTGTTAGCCTTTTGCATTTCTACTAATTGACGTAACAAATTGATTCCTACTTTATCAAAATTATATTGCTTGTATTGAAGTCCTTTTGCTACAATATCATCCGTTAAATTTTGAATGGCTTCTGTATTATTACTTTTTCCAATTTTATCAAACGCTTCTTTGTATAACGATTGAATTTTCTTATTCGGACTTAAGAACATTCCTGCCATAACATTACCTGCAATAAAACTTAGCTCTGTATCGTCATTTTCTTCTAAATAAATACGTGTTAACGGTGTAGCTACAATCTTTTTTACTTCTAACGGTAACGTTTTAGATTTTCTTATTGCCAACTGCTTATCGATGTAATACATTGCTACCAATGATTTACCTAATACCGAGTATGATTTACTTTGTAAACCTTTATCAAACACTGATTTTAATGCAGGATCTGTTAACTTTCCTAAAGTTTCAATAGCAGCAGCTTGTACTAATGTTTTAGGGTCGTTATTAGCCATTCTCATAATTTTATCAATCACATTCTTTTTTGAATATTTATTGATTAGATTAATGTTTTCCAACGCTAAAATTCTGATTTTATAAAAATCGTCATTCATTGCTCCTGCAACTGCATTAAAAGCATTTTTATCATCTTGATGTTTTACTACTTCTAACAAAGCTTCTCTTTTATGAACGTAGTTTTGAGCATGTTTTAATTGATAGATATAATCACTCAATACTTTATTCTCGCTGATATCACATAGTAATACTCCATCAGCATTTACTTGGATTAAATCTGGTTGTTTGATAAAAGGGAAAGTAAACGAAGCATCTCTACCATCCACAAAAACATTATGACGTGTACGTTTACCTCCTTCAAAAACATCTATCGCAAATGGGAATTTAAACTCATTCATTTGAGTCTGCATGATATTTATAGTTACTGTTTTACGTAGCTTATTATAATCATACGAAATAGATAATTTTGGATGACCACTGTTAAAATACCACTGATTGAAAAACCAGTTTAGGTCTTTTCCGGTAACTTTTTCAAAAGCTAAACGCAATTGGTGTGCTTCTGCTGTACCGTATTTATAATCGGTTAAATAAGTGTTTAATGTTGTGTAAAAAGCATCATCTCCTACATAGTTACGTAACATGTGTAAAATAGCTCCACCTTTGTTGTAACTCACCGCATCAAACATATCTTCTTTATCATCGTAATAAAAACGAACTAAATGCTTGTCATAATTTTGTCCTTGTTTGTAGGCTTCGCTGTCTTCAAACAAATGTGCATCTGCTTCATCTTTTCCGTACTTATGCTCTAACCATAAATACTCGCTATAATTCGCAAAACTCTCGTTTACGGTTAAGTTACTCCAGCTTTCAGTAGTTACTAAATCACCAAACCAATGATGAAAAGCTTCATGAGCTATTGTATTTTCTTGTACATTTTCGTCAATTAATTGCCCTGGTGTTTGGTAGGCGTTTTCTCCATGAATTACTGCTGTGGTATTTTCCATTGCTCCACTAACGTAATCGCGACCAACAATTTGTGCATATTTATTCCATGGATATTCTATTCCTGTTATTTTAGAAAAGAAAGCCAACATTTCTGGTGTATTTCCAAAAATATCTTTTGCATACGGAGCATATTCTTTTTCTACATAATAATCAACTGGAATGTCTTTGTATTTGTCTTTGATAATCTCATACTCTCCTACTCCCATAAAGAATAAATACGGAGCATGTTTTTGAGTAAAGTTCCAATAATCAGTACGAGTTCCATTAGCATTGGTAGTTTGCTTTTCTAATTTCCCGTTAGAGAGCGTTACATACTTTTGCGGAACTGTCATATAAATTTCTTGTGATGTCTTTTGATTCGGCGCATCAATTGTTGGAAACCAACAACTACTCGCTTCAGTTTCACCTTGCGTCCAAATTTGAGTAGGTTTATTTTTGTCCAATCCTTTTGGATTGATAAAATACAGTCCTTTTGCTGAAGTAATTGCAGCACTTCCTTTTTGCTTTACTCTTTCAGGACGTGCTGTGTATTTAATATACAGTGTAAACTCTTCTTTTCTATTGTATTTACGTGGTAAATTAATAACCAACTCAAAATCATCATAATTAAAATCTAATGGTTGATTATTCATTGTTACTTTATGAATTACCATTGCTTTAGCATCTAAAGTAACTTTATCCGTTTCGTAAAAATGTGGTTTTAGAGTTACCCATTCTTCTCCATTCATTTCTTGCTCTTGAAAATTAAAATCTACTTTTAACTTCGTATGAATTAAACTATGAACTTTGTCTCTTTCAGCTCTATATACTTTATCTGACTGAGAGTATAGTGCTACTGTAAAAAGGGTAACTACGACAACAAGGAGTTTTTGAAACTTCATATTTTTTTGTTTAGAGTTCAAAAATATGAAATTCTATTGGGAGGCTTGTTAATGCCCCGTTAAAAAGAAAAAGCCATCAGGTTTCTGATGGCTTCTTTATATTACAAGGGCTCTGTATTTAAATAATATTTATCTATATATATATTCTCATAAAAATACTCTCTTAAACCTAAACCAAAATACATTACATTGTTATGGACAAACGAAGCATGGTCTTGCATTTTCATTAACATTGGTGTTTTTGTTTTCCAACTCCTTAAATTAAAATCATATTCAGAAACATGAAACCTCATTATTGAATAACTCAAACCTCCACTTAAATATAATTTATCTTTATAATAATACATAGATTGACGATAATATTGAAAGTTTTCTGAATAATTAGGACGTAATATTGGGGTTCCTAAATTATCCCATTTATCGTTCTTAATATCGTACATATGAACTGGGCTGTTATGAGATGAAATAAATATTTTATCTTCCTTAAAATAAATTTTCCCAGAACTTAAACTTAAACTTAAAGTCGAAGGTATATCTATTCTTGTTTCTTCATGAGTAATTGTATTATACTTATAAAACCCTATTGTCCACTCGTTTTGTATAACTTTTCTTGACCCATAAACAAAACCTCCAACATATATTCCTTGAGAATAATCTACCTCAATACTCTCCTCTTCCCATGTTTTATTAATTGTATCATAGATATATATCTTACCCCACCTAACAAAATATGCTTTTGAATTAATTAAATTAACTGGAAAGGTATTAGGACCATTAATGATTGTATTATTTATAGGAGGAGGATTACTATCCCACACCTCCCACTTATCATTTTGAATAGAGTATTTATAAACCCCACCTTGATTTAAAAAAAACCAATTATTATCATCAGAAAAAGACAAATGATATTCATTAAAATTAATTACGTCATCACATGTATTTTCTATTATTTCATGAGGTTCAACACCTTTCAATCCTCTAAAAAACTTACTACCGTTATGATTAGAAACTTCTATATCAAATGAAGGAGCTAACTTATAATCAAAAGGTAATTTAAAATCAATTCTAAACTCATCTGCATAAAAAATATCACACTCTTTATTATCTATTTTTATTATTGTTTGATTTAGATTTTCTCCTTCAATAGTAAAAAGTGTTCCTCTCGATCCTTCTACTTTATTTATTGAATTTATTTTAGTCTCCTTAATTTTAAATATTATTTCATTAGACTTCTGACCAAATCTCTCTACAACTAACTTATGCTCTCCTTCTTTAAAATTTAATGCTAATTCTATATTATCATTAACAACCTTTCCTGTGTAGTAAATATCTATTAACTCATTATCAACATATATTTTAGAAAAATTTTCATCAACAAAATTTTTTCCTTTTAAAATTATTTTCTCACCATATATGAATTCATTCTTGTTAGTGCTTTCTATAATTGGATCGTTTATTTGAATATCTAAAGTATCTATTCCTTGTATGTTTGTTATTGCTAACTTAAGCTTTCCTCCTTTTTTAAACTTTAACTTTTCTTTGTCTATTCTTTTGGACCATTCTTCTATTACTACTTTTTCCTCTCCTAAATCATCTACTTCATTTAAACAACTTATACCGGTATCTCCCAAACTTACATAGTCTTTGAAAAAATTCTTTACATCTAAAATAATTTCTTCTCCAAAATCATATGATTCTTTATTCGTTTTTTCTATTGTAGGTGGAGAAATATTAATAATTCCTTCATACTTAAACTCCCCTATATAAAGAGTTAAGTTACCATCATGAGGAAAGCTATTTAAAACACCTGTGATTACATTTTTTGAATATTCAATCACTTTTTGTTCTCTACCTCCTATAAAAACTCTTGGTTTAATTGATGGAGTCTCATATAAAAAATCACCTGTAATAGTAAATTCATCTAGATAACCTATTGTAGAAGGTGAAACATTTTTAACCTTAGTTACTTTAACTTCTTCTTTAACGTCATTATCATCCCCTCCACAAGAATAAATAATTAACAATCCTATTAAAGCTAATACCTTTTTTCTATAATCCATTTTCTATTTTTATTTCACAAATATAAAAAAAGCCATCAGGTAACCTGATGGCTTTTTTTATATTTTAAAATAACGATTATTCAGCTTTTTCTGAGACTATATCACTATCACCTAAAATCATTTTAAATTGTTTTAGGTCAACATTTCCTGCATCGAAATTAGCTTTCTGCATCATTCCCATAATTTTATTAACATCCATGTTTTCTCCTAAAACACGTGCTACACCTACTCCCATTCCTTTTCCATAACCAAAAGCGACTATTTCATCGATAGCATCTGCTTCTCCTAAATAATAAATTGCTGCATTGGCTCCGTCTTTTTTAAACTTTATCAACTCTTTATAGTTTGATTTTTTTAAAATAGATTTTAACTTCTCTTTTTCAGATTCATAACTAGCCTCATCTAAGTTTTTGTAAGGAACACCAGTAATATTTATTTTTTTTATGCTTTCGTAGGCTTTTTTATCTTCTTCCGAAGCTTTATCCATGCTTAATTGAAGTGCACTTGCTGGTAAATCAAACGTCATAAAACCTTCTTTCTCTTGACTTTCTACCAAATAACTTTGTAACGATTCAGTTTTACAAGAAACTGTTACAAATGCTATTAATAACATTGAATATATAAATAGTTTTTTCATTGTTGTTAGTTTTTGATTGAAAGCAGCGTTAACGGATTAACGCTGCTCTGTTTGTTTGTTATTTATCTTTCTTTCCGTCTTTAGAAAACGTTTCTGCTAGTTTAGACATTTTATTAATATCTATATTTCCTGTTAAAGAAACAATTACAGACTCTGGTGTTCCGTTTTTAGAATCTTTATCTTTTACAAACATTAACACTTCACTTACAAAATCTTTGTTTTTAGTAGCCTTAACATAAATCTTTACACGAGAATCTTTGTCTTTTACTCGCATCAATTCAATTAAATTGCTCTTTCCTACGGCTGATTTTACCATATTCTCCATTTGAGCAGCTACCGCAGCATTTTCTGTAGAAAATACTTTTAACTCTTGTAAGTCTTGAATCATTTTAAAAACTTCCATTGCTTCATTATCTTCAGACTCTACTTTAAATTTTGACAAAATTTCAAAAGCATCTTTGTTTACAACAACTGATGAAACTTCATCTAAATCTTCTAACTTATCAAAAATTGATTGTCCGAAACTTAAGTTAGATACAAATGCTAATGCTAATAATACTATTACTTTTTTCATGATTTCTTTTGTTTATAAGTACTTGGTTTTACTTTCTTAATTAATTTACAGTGTTTATTACTTTATTTACTGTTTCTTCATAGGTTTCTAAATGTTCAATCGCATCACTCCCTTTTTTTAGGTTGTTTGAAACGGCATATATGGCTTCATTTCCTTTGTTTAAATTGACTGAAACTAGTTGTAACGCTTCTTTAATTTGCGCAAACTGTTTACGTTGTTGATGCTTTTGGTATTCTTCGTTTCCTATAAATACGCTAAATAGTAAGATTACTGACGCTGCTACCGACAACCATTTCCAGTTCTTCTTAGTTTTCTCAGGTTTTAACTGAATGGTTTGGGTAAAGGTTTCATCTTTACTTTGTTTAAAATAACCAAACATCATACTGTACTCTTGCAAATGAGGTGCCACATTGTTTGAGGTAAAATACTCTTGTAACATTTTTTCTTCTTGCAAAGTTGTTTCTGCGTCTAGATATTTTTCTAATAACTTCTCTATGTTAGCTAACTCCATAGTTATGTTTTTTAATGAGTTCTTCTCTTATTGTTTTTCTTGCTCTTGATAATGCTACCCTTACAGCGGTAGGTTTCATATCTACCATTTTACATATTTCATCAAAATCGTACTGTTCAATATCACGTAACTGAATGATTATTTTTTGTTGTTCAGGTAATTTTTCAATGAGCTGGTGTACTTGGTTTACACTATCGTTATGTTCTACTTTCTTTTCTAACGATGTTTCTTTTTCTTTATAATTGCTATGCACCAACGTTAAATTACTTGCTTGCTTCGATTTTAATCGATCGTAACAATAATTTTTCGTCATCGTCATCGCAAATGCCTCTACATTTTTGTAGTCGGACAGTTTTTCCCGATTCCTCCACAATTTAAAATACAATTCTTGCGTAGCGTCTTCAGCTTCTTCTGTAGAAACCAACAATCTTTTCGCTAAACGAAAGACTTTGTCTTTAAATGGTAATACAACTTTTAAAAAGTCTGTTTGGTTCATTGTTTAGTTGATTAATTGTGTAATCCTTTAAAATAAACACTTCTTATTTATCAGGTTTACATAACTACGACGATACAGTTTCAAGTTTGTTACATCAATAATAAAAAAAATAATATTATTCGTTAACTTGCGTTGGTATTACAATAAATATACTCTTATTAAAGCCCATAATGGGCATTTAGGTATACCACGCACACGTAACTTGATTAAATCATTAATAAAACAAACAATTACAAAAATCTAAAATAGATGAAAATAGTAAAAACAGCCCTTATTCTCTTATTTTCTATACTTATTGTTTCTTGTAGTGAAAAAGATGATGCCCCTAAAAACATAGAAGTTCAACATTTTGTTTGGAGAGGCTTAAATGCATACTACTTATGGCAAGATTTAGTTCCTGATTTAGATGATAGACGTTTTAGTAACGATAACGAAATATATAGTTATTTATCAGGTTATGATGACCCTGTAGATCTTTTTTATAGCTTATTGTACATGGATAATGAATATCCGCAAGATCCAAATAAAACTTATTCTTGGATTGTAGATGACTATATTGCGCTTGAGCAATCTTTAGCAGGTACACGATTAACAAGTGGAATAAAAGCTATAGGAGCTGATTTTTCTAATGGTTCTGGTGGTTATTATGTATATGTATACGATGTTGTAATTGGTTCAGATGCTGAAGTACAAGGAGTAACCAGAGGTATGATTATTACTGAAGTCAACGGAACAACTTTAACCAGAGCTAATGTGAATGATTTATTTGCTAATGAAACATTTACCATTCATTTAGCCGACTATAACGGTGGAAATCCTATTAGCAACGGAGCAACAATAACTGTTAACAAATCACAAATAACTGAAAACCCTGTTAAAGTAAGTAATGTAATTACAGATGGAGGTCATACAATTGGTTATTTACTATACAATCAATTTTCTAAAGATTTTGATGGCGATTTAAATGCTGAATTTGCAAGCTTTAAAGCTGCTGGAATTACTGATTTAATCATAGATTTACGTTACAACGGTGGTGGTTCTCTACAAACAGCTACCTATTTAGGTAGTATGATTACTGGACAATTTACTGATGAGTTGTTTGCAAAACAACTATGGAATCAAAAAGTAATGAACTCTCGCCCTGCTGAAGCATTCATTAATAATTTTACAAATCAAATTAAAAATACAGATCCGCAAGGTACTATTGTATTAGAAGAAGCTATTAACAGTTTGAATTTAACAACGGTATATTTTATTGTTTCTGGTAATTCTGCCTCTGCTTCTGAAGTCATAATCAATTCTCTTAAACCCTATATTGATGTTAAACTAGTAGGAGCTCAAACTTATGGAAAGCATGTTGGTTCCATAACTTTATACGATTCTGACGATTATACTCGATATGGAGATAATTTAAAAAGTCATACTTGGGCTCTACAGCCTATTGTTTCTGAAATTCAAAATGTTGATGGAGAAAATTCTCCTGAAGGATTTACTCCTGATATTCTTATAGATGAGGATCCTGGGGATTTAGGTGTTTTAGGAGATCCTACTGAGCCTTTGCTAGAAAGAACTATTCAATATATTACTACGGGATCAAAAGGAGTTCCCACAATGAAAAAAGGAGTTCAATTTTCTCCAGCTTGGAATTCTTCTATGACAAACCCTGATTACAATAATATGTATGTTGACTTGAAATAATATAATTACCCTATATAACTAAAGAATCCAGCTACTTAGCTGGATTTTTTGTATCATTTACATTCGACAGAAGAAAAGTTTATTTAAAAAATACAATAATAAAAACCAAAACTCCTATAAACATATAACTAAGTATATAGTTGTACGGACTCTCTTCTAAAATAACTTCTTTTAATTTTTTCTCTTTTGAGAGAAAAACCCACCTGATAAAAGCACCTGGAATCACCATCAAAATCTCTCTAAAAAACTGCAAAACTATTTCAAGCATTATATAATTGTGTTTTACAACAAACTCATTTGTTGGTTATTCTCTTCATTAGGAATCTTTAAATTAATTCCTAATTCTTTATTCAACTTTTTTATAAAATAAGCCGCCAATAAAGGAGATTCCACTTCTAAGTTTTGATGAATAAAAAAATGAATATTCTTCAAACCTAAATCACTCCACTCCTTTAAACGAACTATCCAATCGTCTAAACGTGTATAATCCGTTGGATGGTTTGCGCCTACATAACGTATAAAGGCCTCATTATTGGTCAATCGCATATGTACCATATCTCTCCTACCTGCTGTATCCACCAATACATTAGCTATATTATTTTCTTCTAACAATTGGGTAAATTCATCAAACACTTCTCTGTCTTCAAACCAATCAGGGTGACGAACTTCTATAGCTAGCGGAATTCCATTTGGCCAACTCACAGCAAAATTTTGTAGTTTATCAAAGTTTTTAGCTCCAAAATTAGAATGCAATTGTAAAAAGATGGTTCCTAATTTTTCTTCTAAATTTGAAGCATTATCTAAGTAGATATTTACAGCGTCTTGAACTCCTTCTAATCGTTTCCAATGACTTATCTCCTGCCCTAACTTTGGAAAAAACTTAAAACCTTTAGGAGTCTTTGTTCTCCATTTAGCAAACTGTTCTGCAGAAAACTGACGATAAAAAGTAGCGTTCAACTCGATAGAATTGAATTGTTTCGAATAGTATTCTAATTCATCTTTTGTTCCTTTCGGATAAAACCCTTTTAAATCGGCTTTGTTCCACTTAGCACAACCTACAAAAACACTTGGTTTATCATTACTCTTTTCACAAGAACTTAACAACTCTATTGTTTTAGGGTGTGTTTTTGGTAATGTAAAATCTATTAACTCTGGGTGTTCAACCTTTCCAAACTTCATACTTAACTGTTTTCTATTCCTTCTTCAATTTCTTGGTTATCTACCATTTCTGGTCTAAATTCTGTCATTCTATCATCATTTAGCTTTTTAGCATAATTATATCCTGACTTCCACCATTGCTTCATCTTCTCTTTATCAAAAACTAAAGAATTTGTAGTTAAAACGGTTGGTGTATAATATAAATTCAACTTTACGTTGTGTTGTTTTGCTGATAATTTTCCTATGGTAATATTATGTCGTTCTACATTTTCTAACATAAAATCAAACGTATCCATCATCAATGAAAAAGGGTTCTTTGCTGGCAATCTATTCATTTGTGTTACTTCGGTAGCTAAAATTACCGCATCTACCTCTGTAGCTCCTCTAGAAATTGCTTCTCGTATAGGTATTAAACTTCCAAAACCTCCATCTGCATACTGACAATGATCTTTTTCTAACAAGCTCATAAATGGCACATAGTTGCACGAACCCCAAATCCAATCGCAAAAATCTTCATATTCACACTCTAAAATAGACTTATATTCAATTTGATTCGCTGTTAAATTAGAAACTGTTACTACCACTTCTTTATTCAATCTTCTAATCTCATCATACATTTCTTTGGTTATGCTATTTTTTATAAGCTTACGTAAATTTTTACTCTCACCAAAGGTTTTACTTCCATTTAAAAAGTTCCAAAAAGTATTTCTATGTCGTATTGACACCACTTTTTCACCATGGACTGATTTTACTCTAAACGGACTGTTACTAAAAATAGCTTTTTGATCTACCGAAGTATATACCTCTTTCAGCTCGTCAACCATACCTAAAGCCAAATGCGATACCATTAAACTACCTGTAGAAGTTCCTAAAAGTATATCGTAATCTTTATTTTTATGCTTCATTAAGTATTGTGCAACTCCACCTGCAAACGCTCCTTTACTTCCCCCTCCTGAAATTACCAAGGCTTTTTTCATTGAATTAAGTTTGATTTATCTATTTTTAGTTCTGTAAAAATATCAAAAATATACAACCAACATTTTTAAAATAATCTTTCCTGTATATGTTTAATGATTATTTTAAATAATAGAGGTTAGCTACAATCACCAAAAACAACTAAAACAAACATATGAAACGATTTGTTATTCTTTTTTTAGTCATTTTTAGTCTATTTTCTTGTAAAACAGAAAAACAATACACTCCAAGAACTATTAACTCTGTTACGATTACAGAAATCAAACAAGACAGCACTAGTATCAGAGCTATATTAGCCATTAATGCAAATACATTAACTTATGCGGGTTCTATAGGAGATATTACAACTACTATAGATGGAGGTAAAACTTGGAGCACTCAAAAACTGAAATACAACGATTCTATCATCCCACATTTTAGGAGTATTGCCCAAAATAACAATGCTATTTTTGCTTTATCAGTAGCAAATCCAGCTCTACTATATAAAAAAAATCAAGAGGAGCTCCAATTAGTTTATATTGAAAAAAATGAAAAAGTTTTTTACGACAGTATGAAATTCTTTGCTGATGGAAAGCATGGAATTGCTGTTGGTGACCCTACAGAAGACTGTCCGTCAATTATTCTTACTTCGGATGGAGGAAATACTTGGACTAAACTTCCTTGTTCACAATTACCAACTTTTGAAGATGGTGAAGCTTTTTTTGCTGCTAGTAACACCAATATTTCAATCGTAAATAATACTGTTTGGATTGGGTCTGGTGGAACAAAAGCACGTATTTTAAAATCTACTGACTTTGGTAATACTTGGGAGATATTTGATACACCAATTGTACAAGGTGACGGACCACAAGGAATGTACTCAATCGATTTTTATGATGAAAATAATGGAATTGCCATTGGAGGAAACTACTCAAAGCCAGAAGACAATAACGCTAATAAAGCTATTACTACTGATGGAGGTAAAACATGGACACTCGTAGCTAACAATACCAACCCTAATTATAAAAGCTGTGTACAATATGTGCCTAACACCAACGGAAAAGAAATTTTTGCCGTTGGAAAAACTGGAGTTTCATTTTCTAATGATGGTGGGCATACTTGGAAGGATGTTAGTAAAGACGGGTACTATGCTATTCAATTTGTAGACAGTAATACTGCTTGGTTATCAGGACACGAAAAAATAGGAAAGCTAATTCTTAACTAATTCTTAATGTTTTGTTAAAAGGGTTTTTATTCCTTTTTAACTGCATACTTTTATAAACTAATCAACTCAATATTCAATGAAAAAAATACTATTCTTACTCTTATCCTTGTGTATTAGTAGTTCTTTTGCACAAGAGTACTTTCCTACCAATACTGGTGTAAAGTCTTCCAAAAACAATGTATATGCATTTACCAATGCTACCATTTATGTTACCCCTAATCAAACAATAAAAAAGGGAACATTACTTGTTAAAGACGGAAAAGTTGTTTCTGTAGGTAAATCAGTTTCTATTCCTACCGAGGCGCAAACTATCGATCTTGAAGGGAAATCTATTTACCCTTCTTTTGTAGATGTTTATGCTACTTTTGGTATTGAAAAGCCCAAAAGACAAGGTGGTCGCGGACAAAGGCCTCAATATGATGCCGCTAGAAAAGGATATTATTGGAACGATCATATTCGTCCTGATATAAATCCAACTTCTGAATTCAAGTTTGATGATAAAAAAGCTAAAGAATTATTAGCGGCTGGTTTTGGTGCTGTTAATACGCACTTAGAAGATGGAATTATGCAAGGAAACGGAATGTTAGTTGCCTTAAATCCTAATAACACTGATGCATATCGAATTTTAGATAAAAAGTCTGGAAACTACTTATCATTTTCTAAAAGTGTAAAATCACGTCAAAGTTACCCTACTTCTCGTATGGGAGCCATGGCTTTATTACGCCAAACTTATTTAGATGCTGATTGGTATGCTAACGGAAATGCTAAAAACACTGATTTAGCTTTAGAAGCTTTAAACAATAACAAAAACTTACCTCAAATTTTTAATGCAGGTGGTTATTTAGATAACTTAAGAGCTGATAAAATTGGTGACGAATTTGGTATTCAATACACCATCTTAGGTGGTGGAAATGAGTACGAAAGAATTAACGATATAAAAGCTACAAATGCTACTTATATCCTTCCTATCAATTTCAGAAAAGCTTATGATGTATCTAATCCGTTTTTAACGGATAAAATTGCGTTGAGTGATATGCGTGCATGGAATCAAGAGCCTTCAAATCCTGCTGTATTTGCTAATAATAAAATTCCTTTTGCCTTAACTACACATGATTTAAAAAATGTAAAAGATTTTAGCACCAACCTACAAAAAGCTATTGCTCGCGGATTGGATAAAACTACCGCTTTAGAAGCTTTAACAACAATTCCTGCAACTATTTTAAAAAACAATAAAATAGGTAACTTAAAAGCGGGTAGTTATGCTAACTTTTTAATTACTTCTGGAGATATTTTTGATTCAAAAACAACCTTATTTGAAAATTGGGTTCAAGGAGCTAAGAATGTTATCAATCCGATGGATATTAAAGATATTACTGGAAACTACACCTTAAATGTTAATGGTTCAACATATACCATGGCTATTACAGGTTCAGGAGCAAAACAAGCTGCAGAAATTAAAAAAGGCGAAGAAAAAATCAATTCAAACTTTTCATTTGCTAATGATTGGGTAAACATTACTTTAAGAGAAGGTGATAACTTTACACGTTTAACAGGTCAATTAGACAACAAGCAAATTAAAGGTACCGCTATAGATAATAACGGAAACGAAAGTAAATGGGCAGCTACGTATACATCTAAAATAGATGAGAAAAAGAAAGACAAGAAAAAAGATGATAAAACACCTGAAGTTTTTGGTGTTTCTTTTCCAAATATAGGCTATGGTAATGCTGCTAAACCTCAAAAAGAAACTATTTTAATTAAAAATGCTACTGTTTGGACTTCTGAAAACAACGAAGTATTGAACAATACTGATGTGCTAATTAAAGACGGAAAAATATCAAAAATAGGATCAAATTTATCTAGTAGAGGTGCAAAAGTAATTGACGGAACAGGCAAGTACCTTACCGCTGGTATTATTGACGAGCACTCACATATTGCTGCTTCAGCAATTAACGAATCTGGTCATAACTCTTCTGCTGAAGTAACTATTGAAGATGTTATTAACCCTAACGATATTAATATTTACAGAAACATTGCTGGTGGTGTTACCTCTATTCAAATTTTACATGGTTCTGCTAACCCTATTGGTGGGCGCTCTGCTATCATTAAACTAAAATGGGGAGAAAACGCTGACGGATTATTATACAACAATACACCTAAGTTTATCAAGTTTGCTTTAGGTGAAAACGTAAAACAATCTAACTGGGGAGATTCAAACACCATTCGTTTCCCACAAACTCGTATGGGAGTTGAGCAAGTTTACATTGACTACTTCCAAAGAGCAAAAGAATACGATGTAAAAAAGAAAAGCGGACAACCATATCGTAAAGATATTGAGTTAGAAACCTTAGCAGAAATCATCAATAAAGAACGCTTTATTTCATGCCACTCTTACGTACAATCTGAAATTAATATGTTGATGAAAGTGGCAGAGCAGTTCAACTTTAACATCAACACGTTCACTCATATTTTAGAAGGATATAAACTTGCTGATAAAATGAAAGAACACGGAGTTGGTGGTTCTACTTTCTCTGACTGGTGGGCATACAAATATGAAGTAAACGATGCTATTCCTTACAACGCGGCAATTATGCACAACCAAGGAGTTACTGTTGCCATTAATTCAGATGATGCTGAAATGTCTCGTAGATTAAACCAAGAAGCAGCTAAATTGATAAAATATGGTGGAATGAGCGAGCAAGAAGCCTGGGCTACAGTAACTATCAATCCGGCGAAACTATTACACTTAAACGATCGTACAGGAAGTATTAAAGTAGGTAAAGATGCCGATGTAGTTTTATGGAGTGGTAACCCTTTATCTGTTTACTCAAAAGCAGAGAAAACAATTATTGATGGAGCAATGTACTTCGATATTGAAAAAGATTTAGAAAAGCGTAAAGCTATCAAAGCAGAACGTGCTAAATTGATCAATATGATGTTACAAGAGAAGTTAAAAGGTGGTAAAACACAAGCACCTAAGAAAAAAACTCAAAAATTATTTCACTGTGATACAGAGTAAGAACTTAAAAATACAAAACATGAAAATTAAATTAATATATAGTTTGGTATGTTTCTTATTCTTAGGAAACATGCTAGCCCAACAAACACCAGCACCAAAACAAACTCAAGATTATTCTATTGAAGGTGCTACGGCACATTTAGGTAACGGAGAAGTGATTGAAAACTCTTTAATTATGTTCTCTAAAGGAAAAATTGAATTTGTAGGAAGCGCTAAAATGAAAATTGCCCGCATGGGTACTGTTATAAACGCTAGAGGAAAACATGTATATCCAGGATTTATTGCAGCAAACACCTCTTTAGGTCTAGCAGAAATTGACGCTGTTCGTGCTACAAGAGATGTTGACGAAGTTGGTACTATGTTACCTCACATTCGTAGCATTATAGCCTACAACACCGAAAGTAAGGTGGTGGAAACTATGCGTCCTAACGGAGTACTAATGGCACAGGTAGCTCCTCGTGGTGGAGTTATCTCTGGTACCTCTTCTGTTGTTCAATTAGATGCTTGGAATTGGGAAGATGCTTCTATCAAAACTGATGACGGAATTCATATGAACTGGCCTAATGCTTTTAGCCGTGGTCGTTGGTGGATGGGAGAAGATCCTGGTTTAAAACCAAATAAAGACTATCAAAAAAGCATTGAAGAGTTTAAAGACTTTTTTGCCAACGCAAAAAGTTATTTAGCTAGTAATAAGTCGACTAAAAACTTACCTTATGAGTCTTTACAAGGTGTTTTAAACGGTTCTCAAAAAATGTTTGTACACGTATCGGGTAAAAAAGGAATTACCGATGCAGTAAACACTTGTAAAGAACTAGGGATTAAAAACATCGTTATTGTACGCGGACAAGAAGCTGAAAAAGTAGCCGATTTATTAAACGCTAACAACATTCCTGTTATTTTAGAACGCGCTCACCGTTTGCCTAATGGTGAAGATACTGATTATGACAGACCTTATCGTGCAGCCAAATTATTAGCTGATGCAGGTATTTTAGTTGGTTTAGGTATGGAAGGAGAAATGGAACGTATGAGTACGCGTAACCTTCCTTTTTATGCAGGTACTTATGCTGCTTACGGGTTAGATAAAGAAAAAGCAGTGCAGTTAATTACAGGTAATAATGCCAAAATTTTAGGTATTGATGACAAAGTAGGTACTTTAGAAGTTGGTAAAGATGCTACCCTATTTATTTCTGAAGGAGATGCCTTAGATATGCGTACAAATATTTTAAACGAAGCTTTTATTCAAGGTAGAAAAATCAGTTTAGAATCGCACCAAACCAAATTATGGAAACGTTATTCTGATAAATATAAAAATCAATAGAACGTCATTCTAAACTAAGAGATAACCACGTCATTAACATTCCTCGCTATGACAACAATCTTAACGTCATTCCGAGGAAGTTTGACGAAGGAATCTAGATAACAATTCATTTAGTCATTTCGAGCAATAGCTAGAAACCGCAAGGTTCAGTGAAGCTAAATCTCATTCAAGTTTCTCCTTCCATTTCACTTATGTTCGAAATGACATAGAAATATTTTAAAAAGCTCGGTTATCCGAGCTTTTTTTATCGTAGAACGATAGCCAAATATTTAATTTCTTGCTACTTGACTTTAAATCGTTTCTTTTCTACACTCATGTATTTATCTCTAGGTAATTGATTAAGTCTATATTCGTACTTTTGCAAAGATGAAACAGATTAGCAGTACACAAAACGCCTATATAAAAGAGCTTTTAAAGCTTCAAGAAAAAGCTAGAGAACGTAAGAAGAAAGGACTTTTTTTAGTAGAAGGGCAACGCGAAATTTCGTTAGTGCTCAAAGGTGGATATGAAATTGACATTGTACTCTTTGTAGCTGAACTTTTCTCAGAAGAAAAACTGACCGAAATAAAAAATCAAGCTGCTAATTGCATCGAAATTACGAAAGAAGTATATCAAAAACTTGCCTATCGCGATACTACCGAGGGTATTATTGCAGTGGTAAAAACTAAAAATTTCGATTTAGAAGGTATTGAATTCAACTCCACTACTCCACTAGTTTTGGTTATGGAAGGTATTGAAAAGCCAGGAAACATTGGTGCTATGTTACGTACTGCTGATGCTGCGAATGTAGATGCTGTTTTTATTGCCAACCCTAAAACGGATTTATTCAACCCTAATATTATACGTTCTAGTGTAGGTTGTGTATTTACCAATCAGATAGCTACAGGTACTTCTGAAGACATTATAGCATTCTTACAAGAACACAACATTCATATTTACAGTGCTACCCTACAAAACTCAAACGAGTACCATAAAAACGACTATACTAAGGCTACTGCTTTGGTAGTAGGTACCGAAGCTACAGGGCTAACGCAAGTTTGGCGAGACCAAGCTACTCAGAATATCAATATTCCTATGCAAGGAGAAATAGATTCTATGAATGTATCGGTTGCTGCAGCTATCTTAACTTTTGAGGCGAAACGACAACGTAATTTTATACAGTAAACTTACTTATCAATACTGAAAAACATTATTTTAACCGTACATTTTTGTGCGGTTTTTTATTTTGTTTTATCTTGGCTAACGCTAATAAAAAAGAACTAAAAATTGCTAAAAACTCCCGTTTATCACCTTGAATACTCCGGATAAAAGTAGTTTTTGTTCTCTTATAACGAGTTGTAAGCCATTTGAACAAAAAAATATGAAAAAAATAATTACATTAACATTTCTGTTTTTTTTAGCTATTAACAGCTATTCACAATCGGACAAAGAATTGGTTTTAAAATCATTTGAGAATTATAAAAGTGCAATCCTCACCGATAAAGGAAAATTAGCTGTTGATTTTGTTGATAGTCGGACTATGAATTACTATTCCACTATTTTGGATAAAGTTAAAACGGCTGATTCATTAGAAGTAGACTCAATGGGAATAATTGACAAACTCACCGTATTGACTATGCGACATAGAGTAGACAAAAAGGATTTACTGAATTTTAATGGTAAAGATTTATTTGTTTACGCAATTGACAATGGAATGGTTGGAAAAAATAGTGTTGTAAATGCTGAATTGGGAGATGTCGTTACAAATGGTGATTTTTCAAAAGCAGAATTTGTTGTTAATGGACAAAGAACACCTTTTTTCTTTCACTTTTATCGTGAGGACAAAGTATGGCGAATTGATATAACTCATTTATTTTCACTTGGAACAATGGGTTTTAAAAAAATGATTGAGAATAGCGGAGAAAATGAAAACGATTTTATAACAAACATTCTGGAGGTTTTAACAGGAAAGAAACCGACAGAAAATATTTGGAAACCGATAATATAAAAACGGCTTACAACAATGGCTATAAGTAATTGCTTGTTCTCGCCTACTTCTGAAAATCCGCGAGGATTTTCAGTTTGGTGTGTACTTGCAAAGTTAATCGCTAAACCACGCAACTACTCATAGCCGAGACCGTTAGCAAACATAAAAGACAAGATCATGAATCAAACATTTTTTTTGACAATACTCATATTTACTTCACAAGTAATACAAGCTCAAAACAATGAAACTTTGAGCGAAAAACTTTGGAAACAAGTACAAGATTGTTATTCAATGTTTGAGGACTTGGATGAAGATGGAAAAGTCGATTATGATGAAATTATTGATGATTCTAAAAATGGATATTTAAAAGTTTCTGGAAGTTGGCCAACTTGTGGTTGTAATTGTGAAAATACAATTGGAGCATATAAAACAAATTCAAATGATTATATTTTCCTTAAAAAATACCAATGGGGATGTTCTTGGCAAAAGGGATTATATCTAAGTGACAGTGCATCTGTTATATTTCCATTTGATTTTGGAGCAGATGGTTTTTTTCAAACAAAGATTGAAAACTTAAGCCATAATGCATATTTCTATCTGGATTTTAAAATTCCAAGAAAAGGAACAGAAACAAAAGTATTCATAAAACCTATTCCTCTAGGAATTAAAGTAGAGAACGAAAAATATATTGTATTTGGATATGCCGAAAAAAACAAATTCACATATAGTCATAAAATGTTTCAGATATGGAGAATTGCTTCTAAAACAAAGGGGAGCAACTGTATAGAAAATTTGCTAAACAATAACTTAAATGAAATTTCAGAAGCAGATAAGAAAATTATTGATGAAGCAATTGGAACAGGTGATAGTAAATTTGAAAATATAAAAGAATTGATTATTTGTTTTCAAGAATTAAAACATATTTATGAAGTTTATACTCAAATTCATTATGATTGGCTGATTTTAGGTTGGAATCGAGATAAGGGAGCATTTTATATTAAAGAAAAAGGGAAAAGAATGAAAATTGATTCATTTAAAGATTTTCTTAAAAATACTGAAATGTGGAGACCTATTTGTTAATAATTACGTTTGCTAACTTAAACTGTATATACTCAACGTTGGGATGCATTTAAAATGATGATTAAGAAATACACATCGACACTTTTGAATGGAATATACATTCTGACGATTATACTTTTTGTCTTTGATTGGTTGACTTCATTTGAAATCAAAAATCAGGCAATAAAGTCGTTTTCATATTTTGGTGTTATGGTATTGACTCCTCTAACTTTGGTTTGGAATCTATGGGCTTTTAAATCAAAAAAATGGAAACTAATCGGCTCGACAATTCCGACATTGACCTTAATTGGAATTTTAATAATTGGCCCTTTAAAAATTGTATTTTCTACGTCAGCTTGGAAAACTCAAAAGGTAATTTATCAAAACGGACATTTAAACTTTAAGAAAGTTGAATTTCAAACGCAAGATATCGGTGCCTTAGGGTACAATAAGAGAACTGTAGAAGTAATTTATTTGACTGACCTGTTTATGTTAGTTAATCCAGTAGAAAAGGACATTGACGATAGAGTTGAATGGATAAAAGTCGACAAAGAAGTAAATGAACTCAGATTGAAATTTCCTTAAAATTAATTGAATATCAAGAAGCCTTCATGTAACACGGAAATACTTAAAAGGATTTTCAAAAAAAGAAAAAAAAGAAAAAAAATGCACCACAACAATGCCTCCTATGAAAAGTACTAGTCCAGTTTTTCAAAGTTACTATTTCATTTTTTTAATTATCTCATAATTAATAATTCAATTTCTAAACTATATTTTATTTAGTTAATCCGTTATATCACAGTGTAAATCTGTAACTATATGAATTCAAAACAAGAAATAGTTAGTTTAATTCATGATGAATTTGGTAAAGAAGAATTTTTAGTATCAAAGGCTAACTATAATTTAATCGAAGTAGAACCTAACTTATGGGAGTTTACTATTTATTTTGAGACTATGAAATCATTGACTAGAGTTCCTGAACTAGAAGAAGCTATATTAGATCCTAAACCGCATTTTGAAGCTACTGCACTTTTAGATAACTCTTCTTTAAACCTTTGCAAAGGAAAAATAATTGAACAAACTGAGTCTTGGGATGAAAACCGAGAAGAAAATCTTTCTAACGTTTATTACTTTGAACATACAAGTCTAGAAAAATTAAGGGTTGAGATATTAGAATCTGATACAAAATTTATTAAAGTACTAATTTCAGGCAGAACCTTAATTAATGGGTCAAACCATAACAACCCAGACACAACAATTAAAACAACACCAATCACTTTTAAAAAAGACATAACTTTAGAAAGAAGTGTTATGTAAATATATTACAACCAATACTTCACCAAACCATAATAATAAAGCGAAAAAGAATATTTAAAATCCATTTAATATGAATAAAGAAGAAGAAAAAAAAGTTTTTTATGCTCAGCAAAATGAATTAATGAAGCAAGCATCAAAAGATGCTCAGAAGAATTTCAAATATTTTTGGAGAGAATTATATTGGGAATATCGAAGAATAATTCCAGCACATGATTTTGCTTTGGTTAAAATTCCTTTTGAACAAACATTTGAGGGACTAAATGAACCTGTTATTGAGCATATGTGGATTAACAACATAAACTTTGATGGTGAAATTATTACTGGTGAATTGGTAAACTCCCCTAATCGATTAACTAATATCAAAAATGGTGACTTTGTAACACGAAAAATAAAAGAAATTAGCGATTGGATGATATCTATTCAAGGTAAAACCTATGGTGGGTTTACAATTCAAGTTATGCGTTCAGGGATGAATGATACGGAAAGAAAAAATCATGATAATGCTTGGGGGTTGGATTTTGGCGATTACAATAAGCCTTTATTAGTTTTTGAGCAAATAGAAAATCCAGAAAATTTAATTGAACATCCAATGAGTGTAAATATGGGTGATAAAGTACGAGAGTTTTTGAATGATAACCCTAAAGAGCTAACAAAAGCAGATGAAAATGGTCTTAATCTTTTGCATAAAGAAGCCATAGCTGGAAATAAAACTAACATTGACGTTTTACTAGAGTTGGGTGCAGATAAAAACGTAAAATCTTCTCACGGAAAAACTGCTTTGGATTATGCTGAGTTTATGAATTGGGAACATATTAAAGATGTTCTGAATTAAAAATATCACAAACATTGACTATAAACAATTACAGCCCTTATCTACAGTTGAAAGTCCACAAGGATTTTCAGTTTGGTATATTTTGTATCCACTAAGTCAAACAACTAATCATAACCAAGAAGACCTTTACCAGTATGTGCCGATACGGAATTAATGCTTATAAACCACATTACGCTTGTTTCGAATGTAGAAAAACATTCAAAAGAAGATTATTAACAGATATTGATAGAGATTCGAGAGAATTTGAAAAACAGTCTTATAAATGCCCTGAATGTAATGGAGCAACAGTAGACATGGGGCTTGATTTCGAGTCTCCTAAGAAGTCTGACTTAAAAGCATGGAACCATATGAAAAACCTTTATGAAACAGGAATTACATTTCATTCTTGTGGGTGTACTGGTCCTGGCTACATTCCAAAAGATAAAAACAAACTGATTGATTTTTTAAAAGAGAAAAAAGAGGTTTATATTAAAAATCTACGTTTTTGGACTACAAGAGTAGAACCGAAAAATGAAAACGAAAAAAATAAAGATTGGAATAAAAACAATTATTTTCTATTCAATCTACCAAAAGAATTTACAACTGGAACCAAAAAGAAAAAGAAAACAGATTTAAAAAAAGCAGTGGAATATTGGACTGAAAGAGTTAACGATATAGAAACCAAAATAATAAAAATAACGGAAAGCAATGTATAATTAGAATTCTGTACGTTCGAATCCAACCAAAATTGCTGACATCTTTTTTTAACCGAAAACAAAGTAAACAAATCAATAATAACCAACGGTTGGTTATATACCCCTTTTAATACACTCACAAAACGATATGAAAATTATAATAACAATATTCTTTTTAACATTTAATACTATTCTATTTTCACAAGAATTAAAAAAAATTCAAGCTGTTCAAGAAAAAGACTCTGATTTTTTCGGCTATGATGATTATGATACCTCAGGTAAACCAATTGGCGAATTATTATTTTTAAAAGGTTGCAGTTGGTATTGTGGTGGTTCTGTAAAATCAATTAAAGCTTCATCAGAATTAAAAGAAAATAAAGGAATTAATTACTCTCCTAAAAATGCCCACGATTTTGATAAAAACACAGCTTGGGTAGAAGGCAAATCTGATTATGGAATTGGTGAATTTATTGAATATACTTTTGACTTTAGTGAAATAAAAGAATATAATGGAAGCTTAGGAATTAATCGAATTTTATTAGCAAACGGATATAAAAAAAATAAACTGACTTGGCAAAATAATTCTAGAGTTAAACAACTAAAAGTTTACTTAAACGATAAACCCTACGCAATTTTAAACCTTTTAGATACATTTGAAATTCAAACAATTAATATCGGCGAAATAAAATTCCCTACAAATAAAGTAACCAAGCTAAAGTTTGAGATAACTCAAGTTTATAAAGGAATTAAGTTTAAAGACACAGCCATAAGCTTGCTAATGTTTGAAGGAGTTGGAGTACATTAAAAGAAGAAACACTACAATAGAATTTCCTATAAAAAATAGTAATCCCTTTCTTTAAAATTAGACACAAAGACACTTAAATTCAAAAAAAAATGAAACTTGAAAATAAAAATGATCTTTTAAGAATTATCTTAATAATCAACATTACCATAATATTATCCATCAAAGCCCTCTCATTTATTAATGCAGCAAATTATTTACCTGGAATGCTAATACTTTTAGCTAATATATCTTTCATTATAGGAATAACAAGTGGGATAAAGAAACAGCTGTTTTTAAAATTTTGCTTCATATCTAGTTTTTTCTATTTTACAGTGTTACTACTATACCATTTTATTGACGATGGTTTTTTATTTCTTGAAACAATATTAATTATTATTTATTCTATTTTTTATCTTATTATTAAAAATAAACTGAATAAAAAATATAACGAGACAGAAGCTAAATCAAAAGATAAAACAAGTGATTTATATATATTATCAGTATGCGTTAGTACTTTGTTTACGATTTACACGATATACACACAAATTAATAATTATCTTAACAAAAAAGCTATACACGAACAATATGAAAAAGATAGAATTAAAAACGATCTAAGGTGGATTGAAGAAATGAATTACCACATTGACAATCTATCTAAAAACCATTATATAACTGGCTCCAAACTTTCTCATGAAAATAATAGTGTTTTTAAGAACTTCATGAAAGTTATTGAAGTAACAGATTCCGAAATTATTCTTCTAAAATTTAAATCTAGAGCATATACTCCTGTAGCTAGATTAATGGAAGAAACATACATGAAATATGACAAAAAAGATACTGTAAGAATAACAAAACAAAAACTCAAAAAAACAATTGCCCCTGAAATACGAGATGACGTATACAAACATCAAAATGGTTTAAAAAAAGAAGGTATATATTATACTGTTAAAGACATTAAGTATATCGACGGTCCTTACTTATCTATAAAAGATGAACATGAAGTTCAATTAGTTGAAGGAGACACTACTTTTTTCAAATTTAAGAATCGTAATAAAAAAGCTTATTTAACCAAAATTGAAAATATTTCAGGAAACTATAAATGGCATAATAAATTACCTATGCCTATTAATGGGTACAGCCTTAACTCAAGAGATTATAATAAAAGCGCAGAATTCAGTTTAAAAGCAACCAATATAGATTATAGACAAGACTTTAGATTCAAATTATACTTAGAGGATTCTTTAAAAAATAAACATGTTTTTTTAGTAGTAAAAAGTTCTGAAGATAATAACTTCATTACCTTTGATTGTAAAAGGGTTTTCGAATAATTTAAAAAAAACTAATACTTATAAACTATACTTACTCGGTTCAAAAGAAATTCCTTTTTAATTGATGAAGAAAAAAATAAAAAAATTAGAAATATGAATAGATTAAAAATCTTATTAATTGGGTGTTTAACAATAACATCTCAAATTGTAGCACAAAATTTAGTAATGCAAAACGATATTGTTGAACAACAATTTGGTAAACAAATATTGTATAAAGACAGTAACAATAACTTGTTAAATGGATACTATAAAATTGCTGATAATCGTGGTAATTTTATTGATGCACATTTTAAAAACGGTACTAAAGAAGGAATCCAAACCAACTATGATTACAAAGAACGAAAATTGAGTGAAAAATCTTTTAAAAACGGAAAAACTCATGGAAAATATAAACGTTTTCATCAAAACGGTCAGGTTAATGTTCAAGGCGAATTTGTAAATGGAAATCAAGAAGGAAAATGGGAGTATTTTAATGATAAAGGAGAAATAGAAGTACGTGAATTCTATAAATCAGGAAAAGCTGAAGGAAAGTGGTGGAAAAAAGTAAGAACAAATTCTAATATTGCTTCCTTCATTACTGAAAACTATAAAAATGGAGAACATTATGGTCGTTCTGAGCAGAAAGATGCAGATGGAAAAATAGAATGGGAACGTAAATATACAAATGACGGTAGTTATTGGCATAAAAGTTACTATTCAAACGGAAAACCAGAAATTGAAAAAAATCTCAAAGATTATAAATTAGACGGAGTACAGAAAACATGGAATCAAAATGGTATTTTATTAAGCATGAAAACATTTAGTAAAGACCAAATTCAACAAGAAATATATTACTACAAAAACGGTCATAAGGATCAAGTCCATAATTATTCTTATGGCAAAAAGGAAGATCTTTTTGAAAGATATACTGAAAAAGGTATAAAACTAGAAGTAGGTTATTACAAACATGGTTTTAAAACAGGAGTTTGGAAAAATTTTGATAGTGAAACTGGTCGTTTGATAACTGAAAGAACTTACGAAAACAATGTTCTTAATGGAATTTATAAAAGTTACAATGAAGCAAACAAAGTAAGTACAGAAGGAAGTTATAAAAACGGTGAACAAGATGGAATTTGGAAACACTATAATTTAGCAGGAAAACTTATACAAGAAACGGAATACCAAATAGGTAAAGAAATTTCAGAAAAAAAATATAAATAAGTACCAAAAAAAGCTATATAATCAGAATGGAAACACCTATTAAAAATGATGTTTCCATTCTGAATTTTAATCCGTTAAATATTTTTTTCTAAAAACTAATTACTCGGTTTTAGATAAAGTCCTTTATTCAGACACTCTATCAAAAAGATTATACTCCTTGGAAATAAAACAATTGTTATGTTTAAAATTAAATCAGTAATCATACTATGTTTACTTTACTCTTGCTCTACTAAAGCTCAGGAAACGATTACCAAAGAACCTGTTACAGAACTAATGGTTATAGAACAAGAAAAGTTATGTGAAGACAAAAGCATAATCGAAAAAAAAGAAAAAGAAATAAAATCTTTTTTAGATACTATAAGTATTAATCATTTAAAGAAACAAGTTAATGAGAATTTAAATTACTACATAAACAATGAAAGTAGTATCATTGAATCACTTAACAATCATCAAAAAGATATAAATGAAAGAATTAATAGTAATATAAAATTATACTTACCTAACGAAAAAAAATACACTAATAAGGAAAATATACTTTTAAAATTAGTTAACAACAACCATTTAGAATATAGAGATACTATACAAAAAGGTACTTATTTTAATCAGCTTTTTGAACACAATAAATCTTACATTAAACCTCTAGTGATGAATAGTGGTTTCTCTACTTATAATTTTAAGAGTAAAGTAACTACCCTACCCTACTATTCTTTAAACTCTCATTCTGAACAGAACTTGAGAATTATGAATGTTTATTACCATGATGGTACTAAAAAAAACAACCCAACCCCTATCAAATCTCATTCATTCCCTTTGAATTCTATTCCTGTAAAAAAAATGAAACATGTTGATAGTTTACAGCTAGAATTCAAAATTAATTACTTAACCAAAATTGATTCTATTCATTTTAAAAAAAATGAAATAGGAATACAAAAAGGAGACTTTAAACTACTTAAAATGGAGAAAAATTATGTAGAGTATGAAACTCCAGATGCATATTCTCCTTATCTTGAAGCATACTATTACAATAAAGAAGGAAAAGCCTTAAAAACTAAATTCAGCATTAGTAATCTATCTACTGAAACACCTATACAAGAATATAATAAAACACTGAATTATATAAAAAGTACTGTTGAATATATAAATAGAATAACTACTAAAGAGGAAGCTTTTCTTACATTAAAATACCTAGATTTAAAAAACCATAATAATCCACATAAAAAAACTAAGAGTAGAGTAACTTTAGAAGGAAATGTTGATTCTTTTACTTTATATATAGAAAGTAAAAGAGATACAATTACCTTTTTAACCACACTTAAAAACGGATCATCAGTAAAAAAACTTTACCTACATAAATTAGAGGACAAGACAGAGTTTATTGACAAAGACGGAAAAGTAATTACTTCAATTCCTTCTTCTGTTCACTTTTTATCACATCATACAGGCTATCATTCCGATAAATATTTTTTCACAGAAAGTACAGAAGAAAGAGACTATTATTATCTAGATCAAGATAAACAAACTATTTCTAAACTTCCCTATTCACAAATAGAGTACTTATGCTTGCCTATATTACTTGCTAAAGAAAAAGGAAAAGAAGGGCTTAAATTATTATCAGCAGAAAAAAACCTATTACTATCTGACAAAACATTTACCAATGTTTTTATTCAGCGTTATACTGGCGAAGGTATTCTCGTCTATAACAACGGAGGAAGCTTCCTACTTTATGATCAAAACAACAAATTAATTACCGAAAACACAAAAAAAGTAGATAAAATAATTCTAAAAAAATCAACAGGGTGGTAATACGTACATAATTTACGTATAAAAAATTGAAAGTTTTCGTATTACTTATATAGTATAGATTCAAAAACTTGCTTTACAAAGCTCAAAAACATCTAATTTAACCGTACATTTTTGTGCGGTTTTTTATTTTGTTTTATCTTGGCTAACGCTAATAAAAAAAGAACAAAAATTGCTAAAAACTTCCGTTTATCACCTTTAATACTCCGGATAAAAGTAGTTTTTGTTCTCTTATAACGAGTTGGCGTTAATTAAAACGAGCTAAATGACATTAACCATTTTTCTTCACCATAATAAAATATTTGACTTTACACCAAATTGGTTTGACTGGTTGACTCTATTGCTTACCATTGCAAGTATTGTAGGTGCTTATTTAGTTTCGGAATCGGTTTACAAAAGAGAACAAAAAGATAAAAAAAGAGAAAATAAAGAACTTGAAAATTCGGAAAATGAATTATTGAAAAACAATCTGGAAGAAATTAAAAAACCAATTTTAAAACAAATCGAAAGTTTAAATGAATATATGGAAAAACAGGATTTTAGACTTTCATTTTATTCAGAAATACAAGTAGACTTTCTTCAATTCATTAGTGTTAAAGACATTTACAAAAAGTACGATTTTCAGAATAAAGAAAATATAAAAGTTATTAATAGACTTTTTACAAGCCTTTATACTCTTTATGATTTCAGAGGCTCATTAAGAAGTGAGGTTCGAACATATATTGAAAAGTACAATTATCACGAACAACTGTTTTATAAATACAGGAGTTTACTATATACGAAATACTTTGAGCTATGCAATTCAAGAGCAGAAAGCATAATAAACGAGAATGGGATTAAAAAATTCAGTTTTAATGACAACGACAAATTTATGGCTGAATTCACTCAATTGCGTGGAGAAACTTTTGCAGACAATGAGATAATTGACAACAATGGATTAAAAGACAGAAAATTACTCATAGATAGATTTATTGTGCCTTTAATAAATATTGCTTCTAAATACATTCCTGAAGACTATAATACAATCGAAATTAGTGAGATTTCTAATCAAGTATTATCTGCATTTAATGATATGGAACACGTTACAGAAAAACATATGAATGCAATTCAAGGTCATATAGATTCATTGGAGAGCGTTAATGAAAAAATTAACGAGTTTGAAAAAATTAAATAACTACCGCCAAAAATGGCTATAAATAATTGCTTGTTCTCGCCTACTTCTGAAAATCCGCGAGGATTTTCAGTTTGGTGTATACTTGCAAAGTTAAGTGCTAAACCACGCAACTACTCATAGCTGGAGACATTACATATCAAAACCAATAATACATCTTATTTAACCGTACCAATTGTACGTTTTTTTATTTTATATTATTTTAGCTTACGCTAAATAAGAAAAAATAAAGAATTGCTACTATTTCCTTTTATCCTCACTTTAAACAAGGAACACCGATTAAAATATAAATTGCTTAATGAACTTAATTACACAATATCCCTATATATCAATCATCATAATTATATTTATTTTGAATTCTATAATTAAAAAAATTACACGAGCTAAACACTCCCCTATAGCAAAATTATCCTTGTTTATAATGGCAATTATTGCCCAAGCTTGTAGTCCTTTTGCGGGTCCTGTTGACAAATCTGTTTCAGATTCTTATTACTACTCAAAATCAAAAAAAGACATTCGTTATTCACCTATGGGGAATTGGTTTTCATTAGGAAACACTAAATTAAATGCTGATGTTAAAAGCTTTAAAGTTTTAGGAAGAGACTTTGGAAAAGATAAAAATCATGTATACTTTAAAAGTAATATTATAGATAATGAGGTAGATACCGCTACTTTTTATGTACATGAAGATGATTACACCTGTTTTGACAAAAACCATGTATACATTGCTATAAACTATATGCCACAAGATATTAACCTAATAAATCAAGAGAAAAAACATTTGTGGAAGGTAGCAAAAGCTAATCCTAAAACATTTCAAAAAATTGATCAAGATTGGGCTAAAGATGATAAACATTATTTTTACAATTACACTCCTATAAATGTAGATTATGATTTCTTTAAAGTTTTAAACAAAAACTTTGCTAAGGATCAAAATCAGGTATATTTATTAAAAAACTACGAATTGTTAGTTGCCACAACAATAGATCCTACCACAAGCAAAAAAATTAATGATAGATATATAGCAGATAAAAATAGTATTTACGACTTTCAAGAATATAAAAATGGTAAAAAAGTAGATTCTCTAACATCAATTCCTTATCAAAACATTGATGATTTAACCATTTTAGAAGATAAATTCTTACTTTTTGATAATACTGTTATATACGATGGTGTTAAAATTAAAAATGTTGATTTCTCTACTTTTAAAATCATTCAATTTCCGTATTCTAAAGATAAAAATCATGTATTCTATCACAGTGATGTTATTGAAAAAGCTGACCCTAATACCTTTAGCATTTTTGAAACTTCTTATTATTCAAAAGATAAAAACCATGTATACGTTTACGGAAAACTATTAAAAGAAGCTGATGTAGCTACTTTTGGTCCTTCAAACGAAAAGCATTCTTTGTTATATAAAGATAAAAACCATACCTACCGAGGTGACAAAATTGTAGAAGATAACTAACCTTGATTAATATTGAAACAGTAAGTTCCCTCTACAAAAACAATATAAACAACGGTTTATTAGATTTTTTTGTATTTTTATTTCAACTAAAATTAAAAAAATATGAAAAATCTAATAAACTCTACCTCTCTTGTTGTATTGTCTTTTTTAATGTTTATTTTTTCTTTTTCGGCAAACGCTCAAAATGGTTCTGATACCCTAGTTATGATGGATGGAAAAGAAAGAAAAGGAAAAGTAACAGCTATTAATGATGATGAAATAACATTTACTTTTACTGGTGAAACTTTAGAGTATAAAATCAAGCGAGCTAAAGTCAATAAAATTATTTTTTCCAGTGGACGAACTCAGTTAATCTCTGAAAAAAAGATTGATAAAAATACTTCAGAGCTATCAAAAAACACCTCAAACCTTACAAATAGAAAAGGAAAAATGGCAGTATTGCCCTTTAAAATTATAACCAATATGCCTTCTATAGATAAGGAAGCTATTGGTAGACAGATTCAAACCGACTGTTCTAACACAATAAAAGGAGAATCTCCTATGATTGAAATTGTAGACCCAAGAATTGTAAACACAACTTTAGCCAAAAATAATATTTCAGTTGATCAACTTGAAGTTATGTCACCAGATGAATTGGCTATATTATTAGGTGTTGAACATGTCGTTTTTGGTTCTTACGATATAGAAAATACAGGTACAAGAACCTCTGGTTCAACTGTAACTTCCTATAAATCTAAAAAAGATAGAGATAAGAAAAAAGGAACAGCAATTAGCTCTGGAAATTCAACTACTTCAGATACATATGATTCTAAAATTACGATGGATATCTATAATGATGAAGGTTCTAATATTTATTCTGTTTCTCGTAAACCTTTTATGTCTGGTTTAGATAAATATCACAGTACTATTAAATATTTAATTAAAAGAGCTCCGTTTGGTCGTAAACATAAATAACCAAACACCAAAATTAAACATCATTTCAAACTGTTTGATAATTACATTACTCTCTAAATTTTTAAAGAGTAATGTAATTATTTACTCATACAATTTAAGCTTATTCTCTAATTGTTGAATGGTTTTATGCATGTGATCCATTCTATCAAGCATATTATTGATAACATCAATACCTTGCATATTAACTTCTAAATCGTAGTACAATCTGATTATTTTTTCTAAAGTAGGCAGTTGTTCGGTATATAAATACCTATCAGATCCTTTTACCACAAATTCAATCAGTTGAAAGGATTCAATACTTTCTATAAAATGTTCATCTAAATTATGATGAATAATAACTTTCTGTACACTTATTAACTCTTTATCACTCATATCTATTTCAATTTAGAAAGTTTAGTAAACAAATCACGTTCTTCTTCTGTTAATCTGGTTGGTATGGATACTTTATAAGTAACATATAAATCACCAAACTGATCTTCTTTTTTATACTTAGGAAAACCTTTTCCTTTCAACCGAACCTTAGTTCCATTTTGAGTTCCTGATTTAACTTTAAGTTTCACCTTATCTACAAAAGTGTCAATTACAACCTCTCCTCCTAGTACTGCTGTATATAAGTCGATTGTTTGCTCTATATACAAATTAGCTCCATCTCTTTTAAAGTTTATATCTGGAATAATATCAAAAGTGATGTACAAATCTCCTTTCGGACCTCCATTGAGCCCTTCTCCCCCATGACCTTTTATTTTAATTGTCTGACCATTCTCCACACCAGCAGGAATCGTAATTCGTATCTTTTTGCCATTTACAGTCAGTACTTGTTTTTGCGAAGTATACACATCTCTTAAATTCAATTGTAAAGTTGCATTAAAATCCTGTCCTCTAAATTGAGCTGTTTGTCTACCTGATCTTCTTCCTCCTCCAAAAGCAGCATTAAAAAAGTCAGAAAAATCGGTTCCTTCAAAGCCAGATGATGAATATTGTTGATACGCACCTCCTCCACCAAACCCACTCTGATATCCTCGCTGTTTCTTAGCTTCTTCATAAGCATCTGCATGTTGCCAATGCTCTCCGTACTCATCATACTTTTTTCGATTTTCAGGATTACTCAACACTTCATTCGCCTCATTTATTTGCTGAAACTTTTTCTTTGCTTCTTCGTCATTCGGATTCGTATCTGGATGATATTTTCTGGCTAGTTTCCGATACGCTTTTTTTATATCAGCAGCAGTTGCTGTTTTATCTATTCCTAAAACTTTGTAGTAGTCTATAAAATCCATAGTATTGATAGCTAGTATAAAACACTTCAAAATATACGAAATATTATCATGTGATGCCAAATAAAATCTTTGGCTGATTTTATTTGTATTTTTGCGCTTTTATTGATGATTAAATGGTGATTGAAGATTTAGTAGGAAACTATAACATTATAGGTAGCAATCAAGATGAAAGTACTAATACTTATAAAGGAACACTTTCTTTAACTCTTGATGAAAATAACAGAATTATTGCCAAATGGCTTATTAATAATGAACAAGAACAATTTGGAACAGGGTTCTTTAAGAACAATATTTTAGCTATTAACTTTAACTATACCGGTTATGATAATACTATTTATAAAGGTGTAGTTGTGTATTCTTGTCTTTCTAAAAATATTTTAGATGGATTTTGGTCTGAAAAACATGGAAATCCATTATTTCTTGGAGAAGAACGTTGTTTTAGAATACAGGAACAACCTCAATTAATTAACTAAGAGAGAACTACCCATGCAATGTCCTTGCAACCCAAATAAAAAATACAGTGATTGCTGCCAAAAAGCACATCAAAACATTCATTCAGTTACCTCAGCTGAAGCTTTAATGCGTTCAAGATACAGTGCTTTTGTACTAGCTAACATTGACTACCTACAAAAAAGTCACCATAGTAGCACCAGACCTTCTAAAAGAGAAAAGAAAGAAATTTTAGCATGGACAAAATCTGTTAACTGGATAAAGCTAGAGGTGCTACACACAACAGAAACCACAGTTGAATTCAAGGCTTTCTTTATGGAGAATGGCAATATTGATGTGATCCATGAAAACTCTCTTTTTTGTAAAGAGAATGACCATTGGGTATATCTTGGTCAAAAATAAGACTGTCTAATAAACATTGTTTCTACTGTCATTACGAGAAATTTTAATTTCGAAGTAATCTGTTAATCCTATTTTGGATTTTATATAAGATTGCTTTATTTCATTTGAAATGACGCTGTTTTTTAGACAGTCCTAATAAAAATTACACTAAGAACTCAAATAAATTCGGTTTATCGTTTAGATATTCACCATAAAAACTACGCTCTTTCATTCTACGAATTAACGGTTGTAAATCTTCTTTCTTTTCTAATTCTATACCTACTACAGCTGGTCCGTTTTCTCTATTGGTTTTTTTAGAATATTCAAAAAAAGTGATGTCATCATTCTCTCCCAATACCTCAGCTACAAACTCTTTTAAAGCTCCAGCACGTTGTGGAAAACGAATGATAAAATAATGCTTCAATTTACCGTACAACAATGCGCGTTCTTTTATTTCGGCAGTACGAGTGATATCATTATTACTTCCACTAATAACACATACTACATTTTTATCTTTTAATTCGTCTTGGTAAAAATCAAGTGCACTTATGGTCAAAGCTCCTGCAGGTTCTACTACAATGGCTTCTTTGTTATACATTTCTAATATCGTTTGACACACTTTTCCTTCAGGAACGGTAATCATATCTGACAAATTTTCTCGACAAATTCTGTAGGTTAACTCCCCTACTTGCTGTACTGCTGCCCCATCAACAAACTTATCTATGTTTTCTAATACAACATTTTTGTTTTCTTCTAACGATTTTTTCATCGAAGGTGCTCCAGCAGGCTCTACTCCTATAATCTTCGTTTTTGGAGACAATAACTTAAAAACACTTGATAAACCAGAAGCCAATCCACCACCTCCAACAGGTACAAAAACATAGTCGATAGGTTGTTGTGATTGCTCTAAAATTTCTAAACCAACGGTTGCTTGTCCTTCTATAATTTTTTCATCATCAAATGGATGTACAAAAGTCTTTTGTAAACTATCGCATAAAAGTTTTGCTGCCTTGTAAGCATCATCAAATGTATCTCCTATTAACTGGATGTCTACAAAATCGCCACCAAACATTTTTACTTGTTCTACCTTTTGTTTTGGTGTAGGTGCTGGCATGTAGATAGTACCATATATTTCTTTTTTTCTACACGCTAAGGCAACTCCTTGTGCATGATTACCTGCACTAGCACATACAATTCCGTTTACTAATTCATCTTCCGTTAAGGAACTAATTTTATTATAGGCTCCTCTTATTTTATACGAACGGACTTGCTGTAAATCTTCTCTCTTTAAAAAGACGTTTGCATTGAATTGTTGCGATAAGTTAAAGTTTTCTTGCAGCGGGGTAACTGCTACGACTTCTTGTAAAGTCGCAGCAGCTTGTTGTATTGCTTCTAATTTTGGAAAATAAGTTTCTTTTTGAACTTCCATAGTGTTATGCTAAAACAGGTTCTTCTTGATTGACGCTTGTTTTGATTACTTTCATTGCAGTCATTGCCTCACGCAACTCTGCTCCTACTTCTTCAATAGGATGATTTCGAATTGCTTTATTCACTTTAATTAATTCAAGATTATCTACTTCATTGGAAATACTATACTCTTTTCCAATAACATCTGTACTTACTTGTTTCATAAAATCAGTTAACAATGGTTTCGCTGCATGGTCAAATAAATAACATCCGTATTCAGCAGTATCAGAAATAATTCTGTTCATTTCAAATAATTTCTTACGAGCAACAGTGTTTGCTATTAGTGGTAACTCATGTAGTGATTCGTAATAAGCCGATGCAGAAATGATTCCTGATTTCACCATGGTTTCAAAGGCTAACTCTACTCCTGCTTTTACAAAAGCTACTAACAAAGTTCCTTTATCAAAATACTCTTGTTCTGAAATTTCTTCGGAAGTTGCCGCTGTTTTTTCAAACTGAGTTTCTCCTGTCGCTGCACGCCATGTTAGTAAATTTACATCGTCATTCGTCCAATCTTCCATCATCGTTTTTGAAAAATGACCAGACATAATATCATCCATGTGTTTATTAAACAAAGGCTCTAGTACCTCTTTTAATTCTTCAGAAAGTTGGTAGGCTTTAATTTTTGCAGGATTCGATAAACGATCCATCATATTTGTAATTCCTCCATGTTTTAAAGCCTCGGTAATAGTTTCCCATCCGTATTGAATTAATTTGGAAGCATATGCTGGTTCTACTCCTTCTTCAACCATTTTATTGAATGATAAGATAGATCCTGTTTGTAACACCCCACATAAAATGGTTTGCTCTCCCATTAAGTCTGATTTCACCTCAGCAACAAATGACGACTCCAATACACCTGCTTTATGACCACCTGTTGCATATGCATAGGCTTTAGCTTGTGCTAAACCTTTATTTTCAGGATCATTTTCAGGATGTACAGCAATTAACGTTGGTACTCCAAATCCGCGTTTGTATTCTTCTCTTACTTCTGTTCCAGGACACTTAGGGGCTACCATAATTACTGTTAAATCCTTACGTACTTGCATACCTTCTTCAACAATATTAAATCCGTGAGAATACGATAAGGTTGCTCCTGATTTCATTAATGGCATTACTCCATTTACTACCTGCGTATGTTGTTTGTCTGGTGTTAAGTTACACACCAAATCAGCAGTTGGAATCAACTCTTCGTAAGTTCCTACAGTAAAACCGTGTTCAGTTGCATTTTTAAAAGATTGGCGTTGCTCTTTAATTGCTGCTTCTCGTAATGCGTATGAAATATCTAAACCAGAATCGCGCATGTTTAATCCTTGATTCAATCCTTGTGCTCCACATCCTACAATTACCACTTTTTTACCTTCTAATACTGCTGTTCCGTCTGAAAACTCATCAGCATTCATAAATCTACATTTTCCTAATTGTTCTAATTGCTCTCTTAATGATAATTGGTTGAAATAATTTTTCATTTTTATTTGTGTTGTTTGTTTATACTGTTATTAATTGTAATAGTTTTGATACTGGCATTTCTTCTTTCGTAATGGCAATTCTTCCTGAGCGAACAAATTGCTTAATACCATGTTTGTCTAAAATGTGATAGAGTTCTTCTACCTCTTCTTTACTTCCTGATTTTTCAAGGACAAAAAAGTTTTTATTCACATTAATGACTCTTGATTTACTTTGATTGATAATGGTTTGGATATCATCGTTATCGGTCAATAAGTCTGTACTCAATTTAAACAAACACGATTCTTGATACACCGTTTCTTCATCAGTATGGTAAAAAGCTTTAATTACTTCCACTTGCTTTTCTATCTGTCCGATAATTTTTTTCATTTGCTCTTCAGTAATCTTTACTAAAAGTGTAATTCTAGAAACACTTTTTATTTCTGATGAAGAACTATTAATACTTTCTATGTTAATATGTCTTCGTTGAAATATTGCTGATATTCTATTCAATAATCCAATATTATTCTCTGTATATATTGAGATTGTATAGGTGTTTTTTGTGCTCATATTTTCTTATTTTAATCGAACTTCTGATACTGACGCCCCTGTTGGAATCATAGGAAATACATTATCTTCTTTTTCTACACAAACCTCTAAGAAGTAAGCTTCTTTAGATTGTATCATTTCTTGAACAGCAGTTGCCAAATCTTCTCTTTTAGTTACTCTATTCGCTGCCATATGGTACCCTTTAGCTATCGCAACAAAATCAGGGTTGGTCATTACAGTTGAAGCATATCGTTTATCAAAAAATAACTGTTGCCATTGACGTACCATGCCTAAAAACTCATTGTTTAGCACCACAATTTTAACTGCTGCTTTGGTTTGTAAAATAGTTCCTAGCTCTTGTATGGTCATTTGATAACCACCATCACCTATTACTGCTACTACTTCACGCTCTGGCATTCCCATTTTAGCACCAATAGCTGCAGGTAAAGCAAATCCCATGGTTCCTAATCCGCCTGAAGTAATATTACTTTTAGTTTGGTTAAATTCTGCATAGCGACTCGCTATCATTTGATGTTGCCCTACATCGGTAACTACGATAGCCTTCCCTTTTGATGCTTCATTGATTTGTTTGATAACCTCTCCCATTGTCAACCCTTCTTTCGTTGGAAACAAGTCGTTTTTTATAACGTTATCAAATTCTACCGCATCTAAATTTCTAAACTCTTGCAACCACTCTTTGTGTGAATTTTCTTCTAAAAGAGGAAGTGCTGCTGCTAAAGTTTGTTTTACATTTCCTAAAACAGCTATATCTGTCTTTACATTTTTATCAACTTCCGCAGGGTCTATCTCAAAATGAATAACTTTTGCTTGCTTCGCATAACGGTTTAAATCACCTGTAACACGATCATCAAAACGCATTCCGATGGCAATTAACACATCACATTCATTGGTAAGTTTATTCGGACTATAATTACCATGCATTCCTACCATACCAACATGTAATGGGTGCTTAGTTGGTAAAGCTGATAAGCCTAATAAAGTACTTGCCGATGGAATTCCTGCTTTTTCTATAAACGCTTTAAATTCTTCTTCTGCTTCACCTAAAATCACACCTTGTCCCCAAACTACAAACGGTTTTTCTGCATTGTTAATTAACTCAACCGCTGCTTCAACACTTTGAATATCCATATTCGGAACAGGCTGATAACTTCGCACTGAAGTGCATTTTTTATATTCAAAATCAAATTCTTCAAACTGTGCATTTTTTGTGATATCAACCAACACAGGTCCTGGTCGTCCCGAGCGAGCAATGTAAAATGCTTTCGCCATTACTTCAGGAATTTCACTAGCTTTCGTTATCTGATAATTCCATTTGGTAACAGGAGTTGAAATACCCACAATATCGGTTTCTTGAAAAGCATCAGAACCTAATAAGTGTGCTCCTACTTGCCCTGTAATACATACCATTGGAGTAGAATCTATTTGCGCATCGGCAATACCTGTAATTAAATTCGTTGCTCCTGGACCCGAAGTTGCCATGGCTACACCAACTTTACCTGTAGCTCTTGCATATCCTTGTGCTGCATGTGTGGCTCCTTGCTCGTGACGTGTTAATACATGATGTAATTTATCTTGATATTTATACAACTCGTCATAAACTGGCATAATAGCACCACCAGGATATCCGTATAACAAATCGACTCCTTCAGCTAATAAACATTTGATTACAGCTTCTGCACCTGTAATGGTTACTTTTTGTGTTGTTTCTTGTTCTGTTTGTTGTTTCGTTTTTGTTTCCATAAACTCAGCTTTATGCTTTAGCTTTTAGCTATATGCTTAGTTATTTTATTAAATTTTTAACACTACTAGGTCTAGTATTGAATCTTAATTCTCATGTTTTTTTCTAAAAATCAAACACTTTTAGGCAAGCCTCTGGAAATTAATCCTCTGGCTATCGCCCTGCGATTAAAATTCGTCGGTTACACATCCGTTGGATGCTGATGCTACTGTTCTTGCATATTTATATAGTACTCCTCTTTTTACTTTTAAAGGTGGAGCTGTCCATTCTTGTTTTCTCTTTGCTAATTCTTCTTCAGAAACAGCTAAGTTTATTGTATTGGTTTCTGCATTGATGGTTATGGTATCTCCATCTTTTACCAAAGCGATTACCCCACCTTCTTGTGCTTCTGGTGTAATATGCCCTACTACAAATCCGTGAGTTCCTCCTGAAAAACGACCATCTGTAATTAGAGCAACCTCTTTACCTAATCCTGCTCCCATAATAGCAGCAGTTGGTTTTAGCATTTCTGGCATTCCAGGACCTCCTTTTGGGCCTTCGTAACGAATTACAACTACATCCCCTTTTTCAACTTTTCCGTCTCGTATTCCATCATTAGCCTCGTATTCTCCTTCAAAAACTTTTGCTTTTCCAGAAAAATACAATCCTTCTTTTCCTGTTATTTTTGCTACCGAACCTTCTTTAGCTAAATTTCCGTAGAGCATTCGTAAATGCCCAGTAGCTTTGATAGGCTGTTCTATAGGTTTAATTACATCTTGTCCGTCTGTTAAACTCGGAACTGCAGTTAAATTTTCGGCTAATGTTTTACCTGTTACTGTTAAGCACTCTCCATGCAACAAACCTTTTTCTAGTAGATATTTTAAAACTGCAGGTGTTCCACCTACTCTGTGTACGTCTTCCATTAGATATTTCCCACTAGGTTTTAAATCGGCTAAAAATGGAGTTTCATCAGAAATACGTTGAAAATCTTCTAAGGTAAACTTCACTCCTGCAGCTTTAGCTATGGCTAAAAAGTGTAGTACTGCATTAGTAGAACCTCCCATAACTGTTACCAATCGTACAGCATTTTCTAAAGCTTTTTTAGTAACAATGTCTGATGGTTTGATATCTTTTTCAAGTAATACACGTAGTGCTTCACCTGCTTTTACACATTCTTGCTCTTTGTTATCACTAATTGCAGGATTGGATGAATTGTACGGTAAACTCATCCCCAACGCTTCAATCGCTGATGCCATGGTATTTGCAGTGTACATTCCTCCGCAAGCTCCTGCTCCTGGACATGCTTTTTCAATTACACTTTGATATTCTTTTTTAGTAATCGTTCCTGCTACTTTCTCTCCCCATGCTTCAAAAGCTGATACTACATCTAACTTTTTTCCTTCATGACATCCTGAAGCAATAGTTCCTCCATATACTAAAACTGATGGACGATTTAAACGCAACATTGCCATTAAGGCTCCTGGCATGTTCTTATCACATCCTACCACGGTTACCAGTCCGTCATACGACATTGCTTGCACTACGGTTTCCATAGAGTCGGCAATTACATCGCGAGATGGTAGTGAATAACGCATCCCCGGAGTTCCCATAGAAATTCCGTCAGAAACCCCTATGGTATTAAATATCAACCCTACTAAATCGGCATTTTCGGTTCCTTCTTTTACCAATTTTGCCAAATCGTTTAAGTGCATATTACACGGATTTCCTTCGTACCCTGTACTTGCAATTCCAACCAACGGTTTTTCTAAGTCTGATTTAGACAATCCTATGGCATGCAACATGGCTTGTGCTGCCGGTTGCGTATCATCTTGCGTTACTTGTTTACTAAATTTGTTTAGTTCCATGTTAGCTTGCTTTTCTTTTTTGACGTAAGCCTAATACTTCGTCTTTGTATAATTTCATTAGTTTGTGTCCGTGTGATTTTTCCCACGCTAGTGGAAATTGATAATCGTCTAACGATTGTAACCCTACCACTTCAGCTGCTGTTCCTGTAAAAAAGCAAGCATCTGCCTGTTTTAATTCTTCTAGTGTAAAGTGCTTTTCTTCAACAGGTATTCCTTCTTCCTTACACAAATCGATAACCGTAGCACGTGTAATTCCTGCCATGATATGACCCCTTGGTGGAGTGTATAGCTTTCCATCTTTTTGCATAAAAACATTGGCTCCTGAGCACTCTGCTACATTACCGTTCATGTCTAATAATAGTGCTTCATCATACCCATTATTTTTTGCTTCGTTAGTTGATAATATTGAATTTGTATAGTGTCCTGTTACTTTGGCTTCTACAAAACATGATTTCGGATTCGGGCGTTGGAAAGAAGACGTTTTTACACGTAGTAATTTATCGCCCATGTATTTTCCCCATTCCCAACACTGGATAATTAGGTTTGTTTCTTTAGAAGTCAACAAACTCATATCGGCTCCAGTAGTGACTAACGGACGGATGTATGCATCTTTCAAACCATTACGTTCTAATAATTCATACGTAATTTGTGTGAGTTCTTCTTCTGAATAATCTAGTTGAATATTCATTACTTCTGCGCCAAACTTTAGTCTTTTGTAATGCTCATACGACTTAAAGACTCTAGCTCCTTCAGCTGTATTGTAAGCTCTAATTCCCTCGAAAACTCCGTTTCCGTAGTGTAAACTCTGGCTATACAAATTAGCGCTAGCATCTTTCGCTTTTATAAACTCTCCATTGAAAAAAATTACTGTTTCCTCGTTATAGTACATTTTTAGTTGTTTTTACTGTTCAAAATTATTTTTCGCTTTTTACTTTACTTTCTTCTATTTTAAGGCTTCAATGATTCTCATCTACTCACAAAAACACTTAAAAAACTCAAAACCAAATATTTAACACCTATTCATTATGATATTCAGAAGCATAAAAAAAGCCTGTATCTTGAGTTAGATACAGGCTTTCTTATAGGTAATAACCATCTGTATTAACTCGGTGGAGAGCTAATAATGACAATAATAATTACCACGATGTTAAAAAATTGATTCATGCTTTTTGCAACAAAAAAGGCTTCCTAAATTTAGGAAGCCTTCTTATAATTTATATGTTAAACTATTAAATACCGCTTCCTTATCCTTGTGAAATAATCACAATGACAATAATAGAAATGATATTTAAAATTTGTTTTTTCATCTGTTGCCACAAATATTTGAAATTATTTTTTAGTTATCCTAATATTTTTTTAACTTTTTCATTTTCCTTCTAGAAAAAACACTTACTAACCCTCTGTATTCCTTACACTTATAAAACTTTTTGTTTTTTATATAGCATTAATCAAAATTTATTTTATAGATTTGCGCCATTATGCAAACAAATAAAATATACAACAACATACCCAGTTTTTTAGTGCGGTCTTATAACCGACGCTAGTCTTTCCTTGCACAAAACTGAGTATTGTATAATTTTATTTTCATCCTTTTGATTTCTATAATCTACATTTTTATATCGTTACTAACTCTTGTTATTGTTTTCAATAACGCAGTTGTTGTACGACCTATTTTTATCCGACGTCGCCCGTAAGGGTGCTACTTCTTTTGGGAACCTAGGTGCGTCCGGTTCTTCTTTTTAAACCACCGATTTTTAACAAAATGTTTATCTAAAATCAATTTCAATGAGAGTTGTTATTGCTGATCAATCGCATAGTAAGTATGCCGAAATTATTTGTCAAACTATTGACGAAGCTGCTCTGGTTAGAGGCACAGGAATTGCTAAAAGAAAACCAGAATATATTATTACAAAACTAGAAAATGGTAACGCAGTTATCGCTTTAGATGGCGATAAGTTTGCTGGCTTTTGCTATATCGAAGCCTGGAGTCATGGCAAATTTGTAGCTAATTCAGGATTAATTGTTCATCCAGATTACAGAGGTATTGGTTTAGCCAAGCAAATAAAAAAAGTAGTTTTTGAACATTCCAGAGCAAAATTCCCTAACGCTAAAATATTTAGTATCACTACAGGCTTAGCAGTTATGAAGCTCAATAGCGAATTGGGTTATAAGCCTGTTACCTTCTCTGAACTTACAGAAGATCAATCTTTTTGGAATGGTTGTCAAACCTGCAAAAACTACGATGTCTTACAACGTACACAACAAAAAATGTGTTTGTGTACTGGTATGTTATACGATCCTAACAAAAAACCTCAAAACGTAAAAGTAAAGGAGAAAGTTTTTCAAAGACTTAAGAGAATTAAAGAAACCATCTTCCTAAAAAAAGACAAAAAATGAAAAAATTAGTAATTGCTTATAGTGGCGGATTAGATACTTCGTACTGCGCGGTAAGCTTATCAAAACAAGGATACGAGGTTCATGCTGTTAGTGTGAATACTGGTGGGTTTTCTTCCGAAGAAATTAAAAAAATTGAAGAAAATGCCTATACAATGGGAGTAGCTACCTATAAAAACATTAATGCTGTTGATGATTTTTACCATAAGGTAGTAAAGTATTTAATCTTTGGAAATGTATTAAAAAATAATACCTATCCCCTTTCTGTAAGTGCTGAAAGAATTGTACAAGCTATTGAAATTGTAAACTATGCCAAAAGTATAGGTGCTGACTGTATCGCTCATGGTAGTACAGGTGCAGGAAACGATCAGGTAAGATTTGACATGATTTTTCAAACGATAGCTCCAGAAATAGAAATTATCACACCTATTAGAGATTTACAACTTTCAAGACAGGAAGAAATCGAATATTTAAAGAATAATGGAATAGATCTTTCGTGGGAAAAAGCTAAATACTCTGTAAATAAAGGATTATGGGGAACTAGTGTTGGTGGTGAGGAAACTTTAACTTCTGAACTACCATTACCTCAACATGCCTACCCTTCACAAATAACCAAAACAACACCAGAACAGGTAAAGCTTTCTTTTGTTAAAGGCGAACTCGTTGCTATTAATGACGACAAAAAGCCCCCTGTACAAAATATAGAGGAACTAAATATTATAGCCTCAAAATTCGGGATTGGAAGAGATATTCATGTGGGTGACACCATTGTAGGAATTAAAGGAAGAGTTGGCTTTGAAGCTGCTGCTGCGTTAATTACTATCAAAGCGCATCATTTGTTAGAGAAACACACCTTAACCAAATGGCAATTACAACACAAAGAGTATTTAGCTAGTTTTTACGGCATGCACTTGCATGAAGGTCAATATTTAGACCCTGTGATGAGAGACATGGAAGCTTTTTTAGAAAGCAGTCAATCAAAAGTTACGGGTGATGTTTTTGTTACACTAAAACCTTATCACTTTACATTAGACGGAATTGCTTCTCCACACGATTTAATGAATGCCAAATTTGGTAGCTATGGAGAGCTTAACAACGGATGGACCGCTGATGATGCTAAAGGTTTTATCAAGCTCTTAGGAAATCAAAATAAAATATATCAACAAGTGAATCAATAGACAGTAAACAACGAACAGATTGCCACTCTTTAGCCTGTCTTGAGCGACAGTCGAAAGGCTCGCAATGACAAAACCGTCATCATGAGGAGTGATAACGACGTGATGATCTTATAAATGGAAACTGATTCTACTATTTAAAACAACAAACAATATGATACAAGTAGGAATTATAGGTGGTGCAGGATATACAGCTGGCGAGTTAATAAGACTTTTACTACAGCATCCTGAAACTGCTATCAATTTTGTGTATAGTACCTCTAATGCAGGTAATAAAATAGCAAATATACATCAGGATTTAGTGGGTAGCACTGAGCTAACATTTACAAATACAATCAATGAGAACATAGATGTACTATTCTTATGCTTAGGACATGGAAACTCTAAAAAGTTTTTAGAAGCTCATACCTTTTCAGACCACACAAAGATTATTGATTTAGGGAATGATTTCAGATTAAAAGCTGATAACACTTTTCAAAGAAAAGAGTTTGTATACGGTTTACCTGAACTTCAAAAAACAGCGATACAAGGTGCTTCTTACATAGCAAATCCAGGGTGTTTTGCTACCGCTATTCAATTAGGATTGCTTCCACTGGCAGGTGCTAATTTGTTACAAGATGATGTACACATCAATGCAGTTACAGGTGCAACGGGTGCGGGAACTTCATTATCAGCTACCACACATTTTACGTGGAGAGATAATAATTTCTCCTATTACAAACCTTTTATCCATCAACATTTGGGAGAAATTAATCAGACGTTAGCTACGCTTCAATCTAGTTTTGATTCAGAAGTATTATTTCTTCCTAACAGAGGGGACTTTTCTAGAGGTATCTATGCTACGTTATACACACATTTTGAAGGAAGTTTAAAAGAGGCACAGCAACTGTATGCTGACTATTACAAGAATGCAGTTTTTACTCATCTTGCTGATAATGACCTGCATTTAAAACAAGTGGTAAACACGAATAAATGTTTAATTCACTTACACAAACACGAAGATAAATTACTGATAACAAGCATCATTGACAACCTATTAAAAGGAGCTTCTGGACAAGCAGTTCAGAATATGAACTTACTATTTGGTTTTAAAGAAGATACGGGTTTACAGTTAAAGGCAACTTATTTCTAACCCTCACAGAGGGATTAGATAAACCAAGATGAATGTCTTAATACAAGAAATGAATAATACAAAATATATAATCTAAACTTTCTCAAATGAAAATAGCAATTATAGGAACAGGTAACTTAGGAAAATCAATCGCTAAAGGATTGATACAAAACAATTCATTTTCTCAACTTTTCTTAACCAAGAGAAACATTGAAGAACTTAATGAATTTAATGAGGTACCCAACGTTTTCATTAGTTCTAATAACAAGGAAGCAATCACAGCATCTGATGTATTAATTTTTGCTCTACAACCAACACATTTAGAAGCTCTTTTAAAAGAAACTGCTCCTCTGTTATCAGACAATCATATTGTAATTTCTACAGTTGCTGGTTTTTCCATTGAAAAAATGGAAACTCTCATTGGTTCAGATACTACTATTATCAGAGCCATGCCTAATACTGCTATTGCCGTTGGAAAATCGATGACTTGTCTTAGTGGTAATACTCAAGAGAAGGAAGATTTAGAAATAGCTACAACTATTTTCAATCAACTAGGAACTTCTATGATTATTCCTGAAGATCAAATGCAAGCAGCCACCGTAATATGTGCTAGTGGAATTGCTTTTTGGATGCGCTTAATACGGGCAACTACACAAGCCGCTATTCAGTTGGGTTTCGATGCAAAAGAAGCACAAGAACTCGCTATGCATACTAGTGAAGGTGCTGCCAACCTACTCATAGCTACAGGAAATCATCCTGAAGAAGAAATTGATAAAGTTACCACTCCAAAAGGCTGTACCATTGAAGGTTTGAATGAAATGGAACACAAAGGATTAAGTGCAGCATTAATACAAGGAATGGTAGCCTCTTTTAATAAAATTAACACCATAAAAAAAACACCATAATGAGTTTATTTAACGTATATCCTCTATTTGATATCACCCCAGTAACCGCCAACGATGTATATGTATACGATGACAAAGGCGTAGAATATTTAGATTTATATGGCGGACATGCCGTAATTTCTATCGGGCACTCACACCCTACCTATGTAAAAAACATTAGTGAGCAAGTAAGCAAACTAGGCTTTTATAGCAACGCGATTCAAAATCCGTTACAAGTTGAGTTAGCTTCACAACTAGAAAACATATCTGGCTGTAAAGATTATCAACTATTCTTATGCAATTCAGGAGCTGAAGCCAATGAAAATGCTTTAAAACTAGCTTCTTTTCATACAGGTAAGCAGAAAGTAATTGCTTTTAAGAATTCGTTTCACGGACGTACTTCTGCTGCAGTAGCAGCAACCGACAATCCTAAGATTGTGGCGCCTATCAATGCGCAGCAAGAAGTTATCTTTTTAGAATTTGAAGATTTAGTAGGTGTTGAAAAAGCTTTACAAGGCAACGATGTTTGTGCTATTATAATAGAAACCATTCAAGGTATTGGTGGATTGGACGAAGCATCAACTATTTTTTACCAAGGGTTAGAAAAACTATGCCAGCAATACAACACCTTACTTATTGCTGATGAAATTCAGTGCGGATTTGGTAGAACGGGTGGTTTCTTTGCTTTTCAAAAACACGGCATTACTCCGCATATCATTTCCATGGCAAAAGGAATGGGGAATGGATTCCCTATTGGGGGAATCTTAATCCATCCAAGTATTGAGGCTTCTTACGGTTTACTAGGAACTACATTTGGCGGAAATCACTTAGCCTGTGCTGCTTCCTTAGCAGTTATTGAAACCATTAAAAAAGAGCATTTGATGGAAAATGCACAGCAAATTGCTGCGTATTTTATGGAACAAGCAGCTTCTATTCCGCAGATAAACACTGTAAAAGGAAGAGGTTTAATGTTAGGATTAGAATTCGATTTTCCTATTGCTGAATTAAGAAAGAATCTAATATTCAAACATCACATTTTCACAGGGAGCGCTAAGAATCCGAACTTATTAAGAATTCTTCCGCCACTAACCATTCAAAAGCAACATATCGATGTGTTTTTTGAAGCTTTAAAAAAGGAACTGTCATGAAAAAATACACCAGCCTAAACGACATTAAAAACCTTTCAGATACCGTTCAAAAGGCAATTCAATTAAAAGAAAACCCCTATCAGTTTACTGATTTAGGACAACATAAAACCTTAGTCTTGCTTTTTTTCAATGCTAGTTTACGTACAAGGTTAAGTACCGAAAAAGCGGCTAAAAACTTAGGTATGGAAGTAAGCGTGTTAAACATTACCAATGCTTGGAATATGGAGTTTGAAGATGGTACTGTGATGAATTTAAGTACTTCAGAGCATATTAAAGAAGCTGCCATGGTAATTTCTCAGTATGCAGATATGATTGCAGTAAGAGCTTTTCCGACGTTGAAAGACAAAGAAAAAGATACCTCTGAAATTGTACTCAACAGTTTTATAAAATACGCTACGGTACCTGTTATCAATATGGAAAGCGCTACTGACCATCCACTGCAAGCCTTGGCAGATGCGATTACTATTACAGAAACTAAAAAAGTTGACAAACCTAAAGTTGTGTTGTCTTGGGCTCCACACCCGAAAGCATTACCACATTCGGTTGCCAATGCTTTTGTTCACTTGATGCACAACATGGATGTAGAATTTGTTATAACGCATCCAAAAGGGTACGAGTTAGATTCTGAAATCACGAAACACTTTCCTGTTGAATATAATCAAGAAAAAGCTTTTGAAAATGCTGACTTTATTTATGCCAAAAACTGGAGTTCTTTTAATGATTATGGTAAAATTCTAAATGAAGACCCCAACTGGATGATTACCAAAGAAAAACTAGGCAATGCTAAATTCATGCATTGTTTACCTATCAGAAGAAATGTAGTAGCAGAAGATGCTGTTTTAGATGGTGAAAATTCTCTTGTGATTGAACAAGCCAACAACAGAACCTTTGCTGCACAGATAGTATTAAAAGAGATTTTAAAAACAATGAGCAAGGAGAATTAACAAGTAAAAACTGTCTGTATAAAGAAATAACGAGTGAAAAAGCGAAAGTGCTAAGCGTAGCTTTAAGCATGAAGCTTTGAAAGTGAGTGGTGCGTAGCAATTTCCTCTTTACAGACTTGATTTTTTGGTTCGTTTTTTATCAAGAAAAAATGAACAGATTATTAATATGAATAACAATAATTGAAAAGATGGTAAAAGGTAACCTTAATAAGATAACCACGTCGTTCATTTAGACTTCGCTCAATGACTTCCTCGTTATGACGTCATTGCGAGCCTTTCGACTGTCGCTCAAGACAAGCTCAAGCGTGGCAATCTTTTTATAAAAACCTATTACTAAAAACTTAAAAAATGAAAAACATAAAGATTGTTAAAATAGGCGGAAACATCATTAATGATGAGAAAGCCCTACATAGCTTCTTAGCTGATTTCGCTCAGTTAAAAGGATCTAAAGTATTGATACACGGTGGTGGAAAATTAGCTTCTGAATTGGCTAAAGAATTGAATATTCCTGTAACTATGATTGATGGCAGACGTGTAACCGATACGCAAACTTTAGATTTAATTACTATGGTATATGCAGGTAAAATCAACAAGCAAATTGTTGCGCAGTTACAAGCGTACAACGCCAACGCCATAGGTTTTACAGGAGCTGATGGAAACACAATTATATCAACCAAACGTCCTGCTGAACCTATAGATTATGGATTTGCTGGCGACGTTATTACCGTGAATCCGCAAATACTAACGGTATTAATTAATAACGAAGTAACGCCTGTCTTTTGTGCGATTACGCACGATGCAAACGGACAATTACTCAATACCAATGCCGATACTATTGCTGCTGAATTGGCTATAGGGTTATCTGCTGATTTTAATACAGAATTGTACTACTGTTTTGAAAAACCAGGAGTATTAAGTGATGTTTCTGATGATACTTCTGTTATTGAACAAATCACGTTAGAAACCTATACTCAACTAAAAACTGACGGAATCATTTTTGAAGGAATGCTTCCTAAGTTAGACAATTGCTTTCATGCCCTAAAAAACAATGTTCAAAAAGTACACATAGGCAATACAGCTATGGTATTTAACTCAAAAAACAAACATACCTCATTACAACTATCATGATACAAAGACTCACTACAAAAGCTATCAGCCTATTAAAAAACTTGATAGAAACTCCTTCTTTTTCTTCGGAAGAAGATGCTACTGCCCTACTATTAGAAAACTGGTTTCAAGAATTTAATATTCCATATACCAGAACACAGAACAATGTATGGTCGGTAAACAAACATTTTGATGATAGCAAACCTACGCTGTTACTAAACTCTCACCACGATACCGTAAAACCTAATAACGGCTATACCAAAGATCCTTTTAAAGCGATTGTCGAAGATGGTAAACTCTACGGATTAGGAAGTAATGATGCAGGAGGCTGTTTGGTTTCATTACTAGTAACCTATACCTATTTCTACCAAAAAGAAAACTTAGCGTATAATTTGGTATTTGCAGGAACTGCCGAAGAAGAAAGCAGCGGCCCTAACGGATTAAACGGATTACTAAAAACCTTACCAAACATTGATGTAGCCATTGTGGGAGAACCTACCTTAATGCAATTAGCTATTGCCGAAAAAGGCTTGGTCGTTTTTGATGCTGAGGTTGCAGGTACACCAAGTCATGCCGCACATCCGAACCACGATAATGCTATTTATAACACCATTGATGTATTACAGTGGTTTAAAGAAGTGTCGTTTGAAAAAACTTCTGAAACCTTGGGTGAGGTTAAGTTAACAGTTACACAAATCAATGCAGGGAAACAACACAACGCTGTTCCTTCCGAAGTAAAATTAGTGGTAGATGTTCGCGTAAACGATAAATACACCAATCAAGAAGTTAGCGATTATTTACAGCAAAACGCACCTTGTAACATACAACCAAGAAGTTTGAATTTAAATTCATCGTCAATACCAAAAGAGCATCCATTGGTACAAGCAGGGTTGGCTTTAGGAAGAAAAACCTATGGTTCTCCTACCCTATCTGACCAAGCAGTGTTGAGTTGTCCTTCATTAAAATTAGGACCTGGTGATAGTACTCGCTCACATACCGCTGATGAGTTTATTTATCTTCAAGAAATTGAGGAAGGGATTGAATTGTATATAGAATTATTGAATAAAGTTGTGAGATGTGAGTATTGAGAATTTTGTTAGTTATAGTGTTTAACACTCAATACTAACTTCTCAATACTCAGTACTAATTAAAAAACATAAAAACATGAAACTTTGGGACAAAGGATTATCCATCGATAAAAAAATAGAACATTTCACTGTTGGAAACGATAGAGAAATAGACATACACATTGCACCGTACGACTTGCAAGCATCATTAGCACATGCAAAAATGCTGGCTTCCATCGGTATTATTACTTCGGAAGAATTAGCACAAGTAACCACTGGTATACATACCTTAGAACAACAACTAACAGACGACACTTTTGTAATTGATGCTCAGTTTGAAGATGTACATTCTAAAATTGAGTTTGAATTAACCAACATGTATGGTGAAGTTGGTAAAAAGATACACACAGCACGTTCCAGAAACGACCAAGTTTTAGTGGCTTTACAGTTGTATTATAAAGACAATTTACAGTTGATTTCTGATAAAACTAAAACACTTTTCAATACGCTATTGGAATTAGCAGAACAATACAAAACCAAGTTATTACCTGGGTACACCCACTTACAAGTGGCAATGCCTTCTTCATTCGGGTTATGGTTTTCTGCGTATGCTGAATTGCTAATTGACGATTTGTACATGGTGGATGCTGCACTAAAAACGGTAGATCAAAATCCGTTAGGTTCTGCGGCTGGTTATGGTAGTTCCTTCCCTATTGATAGAGAATTTACTACCAAAGAACTTGGATTTGAAACCTTAAAGTACAATGTGATTGCTGCACAAATGAGCAGAGGAAAAAGTGAGCGTACGCTTACCATGGCATTAGGAAGTGTAAGTAACACCTTAGCTCGTTTTGCCATGGATATTTGTCTGTATATGAGTCAGAATTTTGACTTTATTTCTTTTCCTGATGAATTAACCACAGGTAGTAGCATTATGCCGCATAAAAAGAATCCTGATGTGTTTGAACTCATTAGAGGAAAGTGTAATAAGATTCAAGCGTTGTATACCGAAACCTTGTTAATCACTAACAATTTACCGAGTGGATATCATAGAGATTATCAGTTATTAAAAGAAAATATCATCAATGCTTTTGAGGAGCTAAAAGATGTGTTGGATATTTTTGATTATGCTATTCAGCAAGTTATTGTGAAGGATATTAACCTACAGGATGAAAAGTATAAATACTTATTTACGGTAGATAACATGAATACTTTGGTTGAAAATGGAATGAGTTTTAGAGAGGCTTACCAAAAAATTGGTGGTGAAGTTAACAAGGGAACGTATACTCCTGATACTTCTAAAAAACATACGCATATAGGGAGTATTGATAATTTGTGTTTGGATAAAATACGTGAGAAGCTTAATTTATTTTAACTCATTTATAAAAGCAAGATGGAAATCATCTTGCTTTTCATTTTTGTTTGTATATGTAGTCTTTACACTCCTAACCACTTCGTAAACTCTGCTGTTTTATTTTGACTGGTTTTTAAAACTGTTTTACTGTTTTTTAGATTGATGGCTACTACATTTTTATTGTACCGGCTTATTCTTTCTATATAGTTTCTATTGAGTAGTTCGCCTCTATTAATTTTAAAAAACACGCTAGGATTTATTATTTCTTCTAATGCTTTTAAAGAAGATTGATTTAATACATGTTTTTTATTATTTATATCGTATGCTGTTACAATTCCATAATCTGCTTGAAAATACATTACCTCTTCCATCTTTAAGAAGTAGGTATACTGAGAAGATTTAACAGCAATAAAATCTTGATAGCTTTTAGGTGTTTGAGCTGTTTGATTTGCTAAATAAGCATCTAATTTTTGCAAAACATTATGGTTACTTTCATCCTTCATTGAACTCTTTAAGTTTGAATACTTATTTACTGCTTTTTCAAAACGTTCAAACGAATAAGGTTTTAATAAATACTCTATACCACTGGTTTCAAAAGCATGCATCCAAAACTGATTGTATGCTGTTATAAAAATAATTGGTACTTGAATTTGTAGCTTATTATAAGCATCAAAAACATTGCCGTCTCGTAATTCTATATCAGAAAAAATCAAGTCAATATCAGAAGTTGATTCAAAAAACTGAAGCACCTCTTCTACCGTTTCAAACTCATCTACCACAGTGATAGGTTCATGATAACTTTCTATATATTTTTTTAGTTTTTTTCTAGCTGGTAATTCGTCTTCAACAATAAGTGCTTTTATCATTTTTATACAGATTTATGAGATGGTATTAATGGTAAAACAACTTCAAACTCCTTTTCAGTTTCACGTATTTTAATAGTATTTTCAGCAAGTAACTCAAATTGTTTTGATAAGTTAATCAACGCCATTCCATTACCTTTTCTTCTTGTAGCGTATAGTGCTTTATTATTTGTTACTTTAATTCCTTCATCCTCTGTTATAGTAATATCTACGGGTGATTCGGAAGTTCCTTTATTGTGAGTGATTGCATTTTCTATAAGAACTTGTAAACAAAATGGAGGTACTACAATGTTTTTTGTGTATAAAGTTGGTGCTATATTTAGTTTATAATAACCTTCATACTTTTCTTCCATTAGCTTAAAATACCCCTCTGTAAAAAACAACTCTTCTTTTAATGTAACCAGTTGTTTATCTGAACTATGTAAGCTATATCTATATAATTCTGCAAAACGATTTAAAAATAAAGAAGCTCTTTGAGTATCTTCTTCAATAAGTTGATCTAAAATATTTAGATTATTAAATAAGAAGTGAGGGTTTAATTGTGTTTTTAATTGTGTTATTTCATTTTTAGCTTTACTTATTTCATAGGCAGCTACCTGTTTTTGATAAGCAACATTTTCTTTATAATACAAGTAGGCTAATGAAAATCCTCCAAAAATAATAAAGTCAATTACAGAATTTATATTGACATATATTATATGATAAACAGAACCAAAGTTTCTGGAATAGGTATCAAAAATGAACGCAACAATTAATCCGAAACTATTTCCTATCACTAAATATGTTAACAAGCCTATTCCAAAAAAATGCACATATCTTCTACTTAATGAAGTTTGTTTTTTTGAGTTTTTATTAATACTCTTTTTGATAAAACTAACCCACCAAAAAATAAAAACTGCTTTAAAAAAATACCAAAAGGGAGCATCAGGATAAAAGATAAAATCTTTCCAAGAATCTGAATTCCCAAATTGATTTTTTAAAATAAATATTAAGCAAAAGGTAAAGAGAAAGATTAAAAATGTAGCATTTTCTCTAAAAAAGGATGTGTTTGTTTTCATATCAGTACTCACAAATATATCAAATTTGCGATGAAACTTTTGATTGAATCTCACCGCAAACTCTAGTATTTCTATTTATCTTCTGGCCAAGCACTTACTGTATTTCCTTTCTCATCATAGGCTTCTAATTTTATTTTATTATCCTCATCTATAATAAACTTAGCTCTTGTTTTACCATTAGAATCGTATAAAAATAATCCGTTTTGTTTTCCTGGTGTTTGCCCTAAAGCTACTCTTGGCACTCCACCTATTATTCCTTTTTGTTGATACTCTTTAAGTTTAGCTCTTCTCTCAGCAGGATTATTAATAGCTCTTAATTCTTCACTTATTTTTTGAGTCTTTTCTTGGGTTTCGTTATCTCCTCTATCATTAAATACTAACCTACCTGCTTTGTACCTTTTTCCATCTCTCTTTGCATCTGTAGTTATGAGCTGCATTACTTGGTCTCCATCATACTGATCAAACGTTAATGATAATCCCGAACTATGTCCTTTTTCAGTTTTTTTACCATCATAAATAAATCCGCCACACTCTATACCTTCTTCATTATAAAAAAGCATTCCTGCTCTCTTTTTTCTTTCGTGATAAACTCTTCCATTAATCTTATCGCCTTTACTAGGAAAGTTTGCTGCATTTGTAATTAACATTTTTACTGTTCCATCATTTTCTATGATATTAATTCTTTTTACATCAATAGTATCAAATTGTGTATTCTCTTTATTTTTAAAGGCTACAGTAGTTAAAACTCCTATTAATGCTGTTATACTTACTGCAAATGTTCTTAAAAAAATAAGTTCTCTTTTTGTGTTCATCATGGTATGTTTTTATTATTAGATGCCTCAAAAGTATTTTGGACTCACGTTTTTAAAAATATTTTTTTTATAAGCTCAGGAAAATAAATGATAAACTAAGGAATATTAACAATAAAAAAACCACCGACTTTTAATCGGTGGTTTACACTATGTATTAAGGTTAGTTATTTCTTAGTACATGTTTTGTAATGCTGTAATGTCGTTACCATTAAACTCTCCGTCTTCGTTAGAGCTAAAGCACGCTAACATAACTGAAGTTGAATCGTATCCTGTTGGTGTACCAGATACATGGTTAGCTCCTACACCTGCAGTACCTTCATTGGTATTTTGTCCACAACTTTGACGGCTAAACCAATCAGTATGTCTAAACCCTACTGAGTGTCCAATCTCGTGTGTAATTACATGCTCTACAACATTCGTATCATAGTTATCTAAACCATATATTTGTACGAACTTGTAAGGTAAACCATTGCTTGGGAAACCTGCACTACCACCTGCTCCAGATTGAGTTGGGTTATGGTATACTACCATATCTTTGTTGCTGTAATTAGTTCCAAAACTTAATGTAAAGCTAATAGATACACCACTTAAACGGTTGTAATTGTCTACCGCCCATTGTAATGCTGTTCGCTCTTTAGTAGAAAGACCATATCCACCACCACCTGTGTATCCTACGATAGAAATATTTCTACCTTGAGATACTAAATTGTTAGTAGAGTATTGACGAGCAGATTGATTTTCATCTTTAGCTTTAGCCATAGCAAACAACTGATCTTCTGTCATTACAACATCCTCTTCTAAGAATAAACGTACTTCTGAAGTTCCATCAGGGAAATAAAAATTGTCATAACGAACATGATTTACATTTAGCTCCAATTTGGCTACTGCATCAACTACCTCTTGAGGTACTGGTTTAAGTCCTGGGTTATTGCTAGATTGCTCTATAACTTCCGACTCATTAATTTGTTCGTTTTCACTTGAACATGAGGTGAAGAAAACACCTACCGACAAGCCCATTATTAGGGCTAACTTTGTTTTTTTCATAATATGAAGGGTTTTTTAATTCGCTGTAAATCTACACTTTAGATTTATACACTTTAAATAAACTTAAAAAAAACGTTAAAAAATAGAATATTTAAACAGATAAATCATAAAATATTAAATACTTAACAATAAATAACAATTTCAAACAACTAACAAACAGACTACCAATTACTTATAAACAAAACTTCCTTTAACCATGATAGTTAAAGGAAGTTTACATAATTATTTATAGTTTTTACTACCTATATAATGGTGCTTTGCCCCATATGTATATTTTGGAAATTCATATCACTATCTTCTTGATTATAAATATAATCAGCTATAAAATCTCCTACTTTAGAAGTTGAAAATGGGTTTTCTGAGTTAATATCTTCTGTAGTAATACCCAGTTCTAATGATTTTTGAACAGCACTCTCTACTGTATCTGCCTCTGTATGTAATTCTAAATGCCTCAACAATAACGCAGATGATAGTATAGATGCCAATGGGTTAGCGATGTCTTTTCCTTTTGCTTGTGGAAAAGATCCGTGAATAGGTTCAAATAACGCATTTTCTTTTCCTACTGAAGCGGAAGCTAACAAACCTATAGAACCTCCTATAACACTTGCTTCATCAGAAAGAATGTCTCCAAAAAGGTTTTCGGTTAAAATAACATCAAAATCTTTTGGGTTTAAAATTAACTTCATCGCTGCATTATCAACAAATAAATAGTCTACTTCAACGTCAGGATATTGAGTTGCTAAATCTCCAACAGTTTTACGCCACAGCCTTGAGGTTTCTAATACATTGGCTTTATCTACCAACGTTAGTTTTTTACGTCTTTTTTGAGCTGCTTGAAAAGCTAAATGTGCCATTCGTTCTATTTCTTCTACAGTATAAGAACAACCATCAAAAGCATGCTTTCCATCATCACTCAGTTCTTTAATACCAAAATAGATTCCTCCTGTTAGCTCTCTATAAATAACAATATCTGTTCCTTCAATTCTATCTTTCTTTAAAGGTGACTTTTGAATTAACGTGTCATACGCTTTTACAGGGCGAACATTACAAAATAGTCCTAACTCTTTTCTTAAACGTAGTAATCCTTGCTCTGGACGTACTTTTGCTGTAGGATCATTATCATATTTTGGATCTCCAATGGCTCCAAATAAAATAGCATCACTCTTTTTACACAACTCAATGGTTTCATCAGGCAATGGATTTCCTTTTTTATCAATAGCACAGGCTCCCATTAATGTTTCTTTAAATAAGAATGTGTGATCAAACACATTACCAACAGCTCTAAGCACTTTTTTTGCTTGCTCTGTTACTTCTGGTCCTATTCCATCTCCTGGTATTACCGCTATATTGTACTTCATCTTTTTACTTTTTATATCATTGTTGCTTCAAAAGCTGTTATTGTATCTTTTTTACTGATTAAAAAATCTATATCGTCATAACCATTTATCATACATAGTTTTTTGTACGGGTTTATTTCAAAATCTACATTACCTATGGGGGTTTTTAGTTTTTGATTTTCTAAATCAACTATAATAGTTGTGTCTGGTAATTCAGTTACTTTTTTTAACAGTTTTGCTAAATATTCTTTGGGTACTTGTACTGGTAATATTCCGTTATTAAGCGCATTTCCTTTAAAAATATCTGCAAAAAAACTACTGATAACTACTTTAAATCCGTAGCCTGCTAATGCCCATGCAGCATGTTCCCTACTTGAGCCACATCCGAAATTATCTCCTGCTATTAAAATGCTTCCTGTATAATTTGTATTGTTTAAAACAAAGTCTTCATTTAAACTACCATTTTTATTGTAGCGCCAATCTCTAAACACATTGTCTCCAAATCCTTCTTTATTGGTTGATTTTAAAAATCGTGCGGGTATAATTTGATCGGTATCTATGTTCTCCGTCGGTAATGGTATGGCCGTATCTATTAGTTTAACAAATTTCTCCATTAGTTTAATTGTTTTGTAAAGTCAGTTATTTTTCCTTCTACTGCTGTTGCAGCAGCCATTAACGGACTTGCTAAAATGGTTCTTGCTCCTTGTCCTTGACGTCCTTCAAAGTTTCTATTTGAAGTTGATACACAGTATTCTCCTTCTGGTATTTTATCGTCATTCATTGCTAAACATGCTGAGCAACCTGGTTGTCGTAACTGAAATCCTGCTGCTTCAAAAACTTCTTGTAAACCTTCTCGTTTTATTTGTTTTGCTACTTGTTGTGATCCTGGTACTAACCACGCATTTACATTCGCTGCTTTCTGCTTTCCTTTTATATAGTTTGCTGCTACTCTAAAATCTTCTATCCTAGAGTTTGTACAACTTCCTATAAATACATAATTAACAGGTGTATTAATTAATGATGTTCCCTTTTTAAAGTTCATATACTGTAACGACTTTTCAAAGGAAGCATCATTAAATTGGGGAATGTTTTCTGAAATTTTTATACCCATTCCTGGGTTAGTTCCGTAAGTAAGCATTGGTTCTATGTCTTCTGCCTTAAAAGTGTATTCTTTATCAAATTTTGCACTTTTATCAGTCTTTAATGTTTTCCAATAAGCTACTTTGTTATCAAACTCGTCTCCTTTTGGTGCAAACTCACGTTCTTTAATATATTCAAAAGTGGTTTTATCAGGAGCAATCATACCTCCTCTTGCTCCCATTTCGATACTCATATTACACACGGTCATACGACCCTCCATAGACATTTCTTCAAATACATTTCCTGCATATTCACAAAAATAACCTGTACCTGAATTTGTTCCTAATTGCGCTATAATATATAAGATTACATCTTTGGGTAATACTCCATTTTTAAGTTTACCTTTTACAGTTACACGCATGCTCTTAGGTTTTTCTAACAATAAGCATTGACTTGCAAATACTTGTGCTACTTGACTTGTTCCTATACCAAAAGCAATAGTACCAAAAGCACCGTGCGTTGATGTATGACTATCTCCACAAACCATAGTCATTCCTGGTTGTGTTATCCCTAATTCGGGAGCCATTACATGTACAATTCCATTATATCGATGTCCTAAACCATATAGAGTAATATCGTTTTCTTTACAATTTTGTGTTAACTGCTCTAGTTGTTGCCTTGATAATTCATCTTTTATTGGTAAATGTTGATTTACGGTTGGTGTATTATGATCGGCTGTTGCTACTGTTTTGTCTGGTCGTGCAATTGGAATATTACGCTCTTTTAACTCGTTAAAAGCTTGCGGACTGGTTACTTCATGAATTAAGTGTTTGTCTATGTATAATATTTGTGGTCCGTCTTTTACAGTATCCACTACATGCGCATCCCATACTTTATCAAATAATGTCTTTCCCATTAAGCTATGGCTATTTTTGAAATTTTATTTACTTGTTTCATAATCTGATGAATATCTTCATCGATTACTTCTTTTTGTCTATCAGCAAACTGTAAGAACGTTTTATAAGCTGTATCTAACTGAATTTTGGTTAGCTCATATCCTATCTTTTTTGCGCGATATGCTAAGGCTGCTCTTCCGCTTCTTGCGGTTAATACGATAGCACTTTCTGTGACTCCTACATCTGCTGGATTGATAATTTCATACGTTTCTCGATTTTTAATCACCCCGTCTTGGTGAATTCCTGAGCTATGTGCAAAGGCATTTGCTCCTACAATGGCTTTGTTAGGTTGTACAGGCATTCCCATGCGTTCACGAACCATCATACTTGTATCGTATAGTAATTTGGTGTTAATATCTGTTTGAAGATTTAAATATGGATGCTGTTTTAAAATCATTACTACTTCTTCTAAAGCCGTATTTCCTGCACGCTCTCCTATTCCATTGACCGTACATTCTATTTGACGCGCACCATTAATAGCTCCTGCGATAGAATTTGCTGTGGCTAAGCCTAAATCGTTATGGCAATGGCATGAAATAATTACATTTTCAATACCTTTTACATTGTCTTTTAAATACTTGATTTTCGCTCCATATTCTTCAGGTAAACAATATCCTGTAGTATCAGGAATATTCAACACTGTTGCTCCTGATTTTATAACTTCTTCACAAACTTTGGCTAAAAAAGCGTTGTCGGTTCTACCTGCATCTTCTGCATAAAACTCTACATCGTCTACAAAGTTTTTTGCGTACGAAACAGCTTCTTTTGCTCGCCTAATTACTTCTTCTTTCGAAGCATTGAATTTATACTGAATATGTGAATCACTAGTACCAATACCCGTATGAATTCTAGGTTTGCTAGCTAATCTTAAAGCATCTGCTGCTACTTCAATATCTTTTTTAACGGCTCTTGTTAATCCGCAAACAGTAGCATTTTTAACTAATTTAGCTATTTCTTGTACCGAAATAAAGTCTCCTGGGCTTGATACTGGGAAGCCTGCTTCAATTACATCAACTCCTAAAAAATCGAGTCTTTCGGCAATAACTAGCTTTTGTTGGGTATCTAATTTACATCCTGGAACTTGCTCTCCGTCTCGTAATGTGGTATCGAAAATTTGAATTTTATCGCTTTGCATAAATCTAAATATGATTATCAAAATAAAAACCAAATGTATATATTGGCTTTTCTAGCAAGCTCTTTTTTAATGGGTTAGTTACGATATCAAAACGACAAAAAACAAAAATAAAATACTGAAAAACAAAAAGTTATGCGTAAACCAATTACATTCTCCAACCAACAAAATGACGCTTTGTTTGTTTTGATTAAGTCTTTATCGAAGTCAGAAAAACGTCAGTTTAATTTATATGTTGGTCGTTTAGGAGGTAATGTAGATGCTAAATTTTTTGCGCTTTTTAAATTACTTGAAAAACAAAAGAGTTATAACGAAAAGGCTATTATTGATAGCGGTGTGGTGAGTAAACAACAATTATCTAACCTAAAAGCTCATTTATACAAGCAAATACTAACTAGTCTTCGTATGAATCCTGCTCATAAAAACATTAGAATTCAAATACGTGAGCAGCTAGATTTTGCTACAGTTTTATATCAAAAAGGGTTGTACAAGCAAAGTTTAAAACTGCTTGACAAAGCAAAAAATATGGCGGTTGAAAATGAAGAAAAGAATGTTGCTTATGAAATTGTTGAGCTTGAAAAAGTCATTGAAAGTCAGTATATAACCCGAAGTATTGATACGCGTTCTGACGAATTAACTATTCAGGCAAAAGAGCTTAGCATGCAAAATGTTATCGCCAGTAAATTGTCAAACTTGTCGCTACAACTGTATGGAACATTGCTTAAAAATGGCTACGTAAAAAACGATGAAGAACTGCAACGAGTAAATACTTACTTTTATTCTAAACTTCCTGAATATACATATGAAGAATTGGGTTTTAGAGAAAAGTTATGGTTATACAAAGCACATTTGTGGCATAGCTTTTTAACTCAAGATTTTTTACAGAGTTATAAATATGCTAATAAATGGGTAGATTTATTTAAACATGATACTAAGAATATTTCTTTGCATCCTGTTTTTTATTTAAAAGGGAAAAACTACTTATTAGAGAGCTTATTTTTTATAAAGCATTATGATAAGTTTAAAGAAGAACTCTCAGCTTTTGAAGAAGAAATTGAAGAGAAAACTATTCCTCAAAATAGTAACACAGAAATCTTAACCTTTTTATACTATTATGCTAATAAATTACACCTACATTTCTTAGAAGGTAACTTTTCAGAAGGTGAATACCTAGTAGATATTATTAATGATAAAATAGATGAGTACAAAGACCGTTTAGATACGCATCATATTGTAGTTTTTTACTACAAAATAGCCTGCTTATACTTTGGTATGGGTAAAAACAAAGAGTGTATTTTATACCTGAATAAAATTATCAAATCTAAAAATATTGATGTGGCACAAGATTTACAGTGCTTTGCTAGAGTGTTATGTTTAATTGCTCACTATGAATGTGGGCTAGATTACGATTTAGAACGTCAATTTAAAGATACCTATCGTTTTTTACTAAAAATGGAAAACTTGCAAGAAGTACAAAAAGTATTTATCTCTTCTATTAAAGCATTAGGTGATGTGTATCCTCATCAAATAAAGAAAGAGTTTAAAAAGATATACGATCGTTTAAAAGTGTACGAAAACCATCCGTATGAAAAAAGAGCTTTTTTATATTTAGATATTCTCTCTTGGCTTGAAAGTAAAATTGAAAACAAGCCTGTAGCACAAATTATTCAAGAGAAGTTTGTGAGTGCTCAAAAGTGTTAATACACCATTTCGACCAGGGGGAGAAAGGTTCAGCAAAGCTAAATCTTAAACTAATAAGAAACTAAAGACTTTAAGGTTACTCATACTCCGTTTCACTCGGTCGAAATGACGATTCCTTAAACACTTTTTACTCTATCCACAAGTTTCCTTCTGAATACGTTTTAGCTTTACCGCTAATTAATATTCTATTCTTTTTATTTTGACACTTCAATATTCCTACTCTTTCAGAAACTTGTATTGCATCAAGATTATCTTTATTCAATCGAGAACTCCAAAATGGCACCAACGAACAATGAGAAGAACCAGTAACAGGATCTTCTAAAATAGAGGATTGTGGTGTAAAATATCTTGATACAAAATCGGAATTATCTCCTACAGCTGTAACTACTACCCCTCCTGGATCTAAATTTATTTGATCAAAGGTCTGTCTATCTACTTTTATATTTTTTATTTCCTCTTCAGAATCATATATTAATACATAATCTCTAGATTTTAAAACCTCTTTAGGTGCTATGTTTAAAGACTTCTGAATAATTTCAGGTAACTCAGAAGCAACAGGCATTCGAGAGGGTAAATCCATAGAATAGAAATCTTTTTCAATTGTAATAGTTAAATCACCACTCAGTGTTTCGAATACTATTTCGTTATGAGGATAGTTTAAAATTGAGTGTAAACAATGAGCTGTTGCAAGTGTTGCATGTCCACATAAATCCATTTCAATTTCTGGAGTAAACCACCTTAAATGTATTTTCTCTCCTTTATCAACAAAAAATGCTGTTTCTGCCACAGCGTTTTCTTTTGCTATTTTTAAAAGAACTTCATCAGGTAACCAATTTTGTAACGGAACAACACAAGCAGGATTCCCTCCAAAAACTTTATCTGTAAAAGCATCTATTTGGTATAATGGTAATTTCATCTTTTTCATTATTTAACACGTAAATATATTACTTTCAATTTTGTCACATAAAAGACATAACCACATCACAATAACAGTAAAAAAAATTCTTACTCTATTGAATGAGATTCATTCCTCTCTATCGTTCGGAATGACAAGAAGTCATTACGAGGAGGATACGACGAAGTAATCTGTTTGTCGACATACAGATTGCTTCACTCTGTTCGCAATGACAGTTAGTGATCTACTTCCTCTAAGAATTAAACCTTTGGCTATCGCCCTGCGATTAAAAAACTGCCTCTGCAATTTGTTGAATATTGGTTGATCTTCCCATTGAGTAATAATGCAAAATAGGTACTCCTTTTTGTTGCAACTCCTTACTTTGAGCAATACACCACTCCACTCCTACTTGTCGTACCTCAGCGTTACTCTTACAATTCACAACCTCTTTTACCAACGCATCAGGTAAATCTACCTTAAAACGGTGTGGAATTAAATTCAACTGTTTTTTGGTTGAAATAGGTTTTAAACCTGGAATAATTGGAACTGTTATACCTTCCTCTCTACATTTTTCTACAAACTCAAAATACTTTTGATTATCGAAAAACATTTGTGTTACCACATAGTTTGCTCCATTTTTTATCTTCTTCTTTAAAAAGTGAATATCAGAATCTAAACTTGGTGCTTCCATGTGCTTCTCAGGATATCCTGCTACACCAATACAAAAATCAGTTTTTGATGAGTTTTGCAAATCATCATCCAAATACCTTCCTTTATTTAAGTTTTCTATTTGTGTAACTAACTCACTTGCATACGCATGTCCATCATTTTCTGGTTTAAAATAAGTTTCGCTTTTTACTGCATCACCACGCAATGCAACTACATTATCTATTCCTAAAAAATCGAGGTCTATTAAAAAGTTTTCAGTGTCTTCTTTGGTAAACCCTCCACATAAAATATGCGGAATAGCATCTACTTGGTATTTATTTTGAATAGCCGCACAGATACCAACAGTACCTGGGCGTTTTTTTACAACCTGTTTTTTTAATAGTCCATCTCCTAACTCTTTATATACATATTCTTCGCGATGATAGGTTACGTCTATAAAAGGAGGATTAAACTCCATTAACGGATCAATATTTTTGAATATTGATTCTATTGTATCTCCCTTTAACGGTGGAAGTATTTCAAACGAAAACAATGATGTTCCGTTAGCTTTTTCTAAATGTTCTATTACCTTCATAAGTGTATCTTATAAAGGCGTATTTAACTATACTAATGAAGCTGCAATTAATGATATTGCTGCCATTACCAGTAGCTGTATTGCAAATCGAATCTCTAAATTATACTTTTTCATTTGTCTAATTTTATTGATTTTTTATATGGCAATATTACTACTGTTTTGTAGTTTTTAGTTTACCTAACTTAAAACTTATTGTTAATTAAATACGCTCTTTTGTTTGTTTATTTTTAAATTATTCTTAATTGTCTGATATGTTTGGGTGTAACCATTTTCTGGCTTTTTCTAAGGAAATGTTTTTCCGTTCTGCAAAATCTCTTACTTGGTCGTCTGTTATTTTACCTAACCCAAAATATTTAGCTTCTTCATTGGCAAAATAATATCCTGAAACGGCTGCTGCTGGCCACATGGCTAAACTTTCTGTTAAGCTAACCCCGATGTTTTCTTCAACTTGTAAAAGTTCCCAAATTGTTTCTTTTTCTAAATGATCTGGACATGCAGGATATCCAGGAGCAGGACGAATTCCTTTATAATCTTCTTTTATTAATTCATCATTCGTTAAATTTTCTTCGGAAGCATAACCCCAGTGTTTTGTTCTTACTCTGTGATGCAAGTATTCAGCAAAAGCTTCAGCAAAACGATCGGCAAGGGCTTGTGCCATAATTGCATTGTAATCGTCGTGATTTTCTTTGTATTGTAGCGCTAATTCATCAGCACCAAAAATGGCTGTACAGAAAGCCCCTATATAATCCGATCTATCTGTTTCCTTAGGCGCAATAAAATCAGCCAAGGCAAAACTTGGTTTACCTTCACGCTTTTTTAATTGCTGACGTAAGGTTCTAAATATAGCAACTTCTTTTCCTTTCTTTTGAACTGAAATATCATCATCGTTAATAGAATTCGCTTCAAACAAACCAAAAATAGCTTTGGGCTTTAATGCTTGTTTTTCTATAATTTGTCGCAACATCTTTTGAGCATCTGCAAACAAATTGGTTGCCTCTACCCCTACTACTTCATCTTCTAAAATATCAGGAAACTTTCCGTGTAAATCCCACGAGCGGAAAAACGGACTCCAATCAAAATACGGTACCAAATCTTTTAAACTTACTTGTTCTAGTTTTTGTATTCCTAGTTCTCTAGGTTTGCTAATATTGGTAGTATCCCAATCTATTTTAAATTTTCGCTCTCTTGCCTCTTCAATAGATATATAGTGCTTTTGTTTTCCTCGTTTTAAGAACTTATCACGAAATTCTTCGTAATCTTTTTTCAACTTAGCCACATATTCATTAGAGGTTTCTTGGTTTAATAAATCTCCTACAACAGTTACAGCTCTTGAAGCGTCATTTACATGTACTACTGCATTTTTATACTGTGTGTCTATTTTTACAGCAGTATGTGCTTTTGAGGTTGTTGCTCCTCCTATCAGCAAAGGAATTTCAAGGTTTTGACGTTCCATTTCTTTAGCCAAGTATACCATTTCATCCAGCGAAGGAGTTATCAATCCGCTTAAACCAATCGCATCTACGTTCTCCTTTTTAGCGGTTTCTATGATTTTTTCTGGTGGAACCATCACACCTAAATCTACAATTTCATAGTTGTTACAACCTAACACTACAGATACGATGTTTTTACCAATATCATGTACATCTCCTTTTACCGTTGCCATTAATATTTTTCCAATGGCTTTCTGTTCTTCGCTTTTTTCAGCTTCAATAAACGGATTCAAATACGCTACTGCTTTCTTCATTACTCGGGCAGATTTTACTACTTGTGGTAAAAACATTTTCCCTGCACCAAACAAGTCTCCTACTACATTCATCCCCGTCATTAAGTGCCCTTCAATTACGTGTAATGGTTTTGCTACACTTAAACGTGCTTCTTCTGCATCTTCTTCAATAAAAGCATCTATTCCTTTTACTAAAGAGTGTGTTATACGGTCTTGTAACGGTAAACTTCTCCATTCTAAAATCTGCTCACTGCTTTCTTTTTTAGTTCCTTTTACAGTTTCCGCAAACTCTAATAAGCGTTCAGTAGCATCGTCTCTTCTATCTAAAACAACATCTTCAATATGTTCTAATAAATCCTTTGGAATATCATCGTAGACTTCTAACATTGTCGGATTCACAATTCCCATATTCATACCTGCTTTAATAGCATAGTATAGAAATACCGAGTGCATAGCTTCACGTACCACATTATTTCCTCTAAAAGAAAACGATACATTACTTACTCCACCGCTTACACTTACATGTGGTAAGTTTTCACGTACCCATCTGGTAGCCTCAATAAAATCCAACGCATTTTTTCGGTGCTCTTCCATACCTGTAGCTACAGGAAAAATATTTAAATCGAAAATGATATCTTCTGGCGGAAAACCGACAATGTCGGTTAATATGTTGTACGAACGCTCTGCAATTTCAATTCTTCTTTCGTAGGTATCGGCTTGTCCTACTTCATCAAAAGCCATGATAATTACTGCGGCTCCATATCGTTTAATCTGCGTAGCTTCCCAAATAAACTTTTCTTCTCCTTCTTTTAAAGAAATGGAATTTACAACCGATTTACCTTGTACTACCTGTAATCCAGCTTCTATAATTTCCCATTTAGAGCTGTCAATCATAATAGGAACTCTGGCAATATCAGGTTCTGATGCTATTAAGTTTAAGAAACGTACCATCGCTTCTTTCCCTTCAATTAAACCATCATCCATATTAATATCGATGATTTGCGCTCCTCCATCTACTTGATGACGTGCAATCGCTAAGGCTTCATCAAACTTTTCTTCTTTAATTAATCGAAGAAATTTACGCGATCCTGCTACGTTTGTACGCTCACCTACATTGATAAAATTACTTTCGGGTGTAATAATTAACGGTTCTAAACCAGATAACTTCATATATCGTCTTTCCTCAATCATCTATTAACTATTTTGTACTGTTGCAACAAATTCAGCTTTACGTGGTTTGTACTTCGCAGCTACTGCTGCAATGGCTGAAATATGTTTTGGTGTGGTACCACAGCACCCTCCTATAATGTTTATTAAATTTTTCTTTAAATATTCTTCTATTTGCTCCGCTGTTTCTTCTGGAGTTTCGTCATATTCTCCAAAGGCATTGGGTAATCCTGCATTTGGATGAGCAGAAATAGCAAAGTCTGTTTTAGAGGCTATCGCCTCTAAGTGAGGCTGTAATAAATTGGCTCCTAAAGCGCAATTGAACCCTACCGACAGCAACGGAATATGAGATACAGAAATTAAAAAAGCCTCGGCTGTTTGTCCTGACAATGTTCTTCCTGAAGCATCGGTAATGGTTCCAGAAATCATGATAGGAATTTCTATGTTTCGTTCAGCTTTTACCTCTTCAATAGCAAATAAAGCGGCTTTTGCATTTAAGGTATCAAACACAGTTTCTACTAACAAAATATCTGAACCGCCATCAATCAAAGCTTCTACTTGTTGTTTATACGCAATTCGTAACTCATCAAAGGTTACGGCTCTGTATCCTGGATCATTTACATCTGGCGACATGCTTGCCGTACGGTTGGTAGGCCCTATAGAGCCTGCCACAAATCGAGGTTTGTGTGGTTCTTTGGCAGTGAACTCCTCAGCTACTTCTTTGGCTATTTTGGCAGATTCATAATTTAACTCATATACCAAATCTTCCATTTGGTAATCTGCCATGGCAATAGTAGTTCCTGAAAAAGTGTTGGTTTCTACAATGTCAGCTCCTGCAGCAAAGTATTTTCTATGAACTTCTTTTACAGCTTCAGGTTGTGTAATGGACAACAAATCGTTGTTTCCTTGTAACGGTGTTGGGTAGTCTTTAAAACGTTCTCCGCGAAAATCTTCTTCAGTAAACTTATATTCCTGAAGCATGGTTCCCATAGCGCCATCGAGCACGAGAATTCGTTTTTGTATTTCTTGATAAATGTTTGACATTCCTGATATTTAGTGTAATGTCATCAGGAAAAGAGGAAGTAAAATTCTTTTCGTTATCTCTCTGCCGAAGCAGTAGAATGTAGCACCTTCTTTGTTTGCACAAAGGGTTGCTAAGGTTTCAAAGGGTCTATTCCCTCCACCTTTCTTGATAACATCAATACGTTAATGAACGGGGCAAAGTTATAGTATTATTTTTTATTTACCCAATTTTTATTTTCATAATTAAATTGATAAGAGAAAAAGAACACTTGGTTGTTTGAACAAAAACCGCTTGATTTATTGTTTTCAAGATAATTCAACGTGTCCATTAACAACCTTATAACTTTCTGTTATTCAAAAGTAAACATTTTAGAAAAAATTACTCAATTGTTATTTGTTTTACTTTTCTAAAGCATTTTTTGCTAACTTTAAGCTAAATTGAAAAATAAATACCAATAGTGTGTAATAAGTATGAGGAAAACACTTATTCAAAATGTTTTTTACTCGCTTACGACTAACTTCTCTACAGAAAATAATTGTTAGCAAGTCGCATAACTATCTATACACTAGTTTTTGTACTTTATATAAAAAACATAGCTCTTACCATATTGATAATGAAATTTGAACAAAAATTATTTCTCTCCTTAATATTTTCCTTAACACTCTATTCTTGTACAAACAAAAAGGAGTCAACAACGCCTGAAACTAAAAATATTACTGAAAGTGTTTACGCAACAGGTTTTATAAAAGCTAAAAACCAATACGAGGTTTTTGGCCAAACAACTGGTGTTATAGAAAAAATATTTGTGCAGGAAGGTGCTCATGTAAAAAAAGGAGCTCCTCTTTTTCAAATAGATAATAAGAATTTTAAAATCGCAACCGATAATGCAAAACTAGTATCCTTTGCTGCCGATTATACGAGGAATAAAGACAAATTGCTTGATGCAGAAAAAACTATTGATCTCGCAAAGAAAAATCTCATTTATGATTCATTGCAGTTTCAAAGACAAAAAAATCTTTGGAGTAAGAATATAGGAAGTAAGTTACAGTACGAACAAAAAGAGTTAAACTATCAAAGGTCTAAAGCAGAATATATAAAAGCAAAAACTAATTATAACGACCTCAAACGTCAATTAAAATTAGCTTCTGGTCAAAGCAAAAATAATTTAGAAATTGCTCAATTAAAGGAAGACGATTTTGTAGTGAAAAGTGAGATAAATGGTTTAGTTTATCAAATTAACAAAGAAGAAGGAGAAATAAATCGTGGTGAAAAACCTGTTGCAATTATTGGTACTGAAGATTTTATTATAGAATTAAGTATTGACGAGAAAGACATTGTTAAGATAAAAAAAGGACAACAAGTTATTATACGAATGGACAGTTATAAATCACAAGTTTTTGAAGCTAAAGTTATTTCTATTGAACCTATGATGAATATTAGAACACGTTCATTCCAAGCTGAAGCTATTTTCACCAATAAGCCTACTAAACTTTTCCCTAACCTCTCTTTAGAAGCAAACATCATTATCCAAACAAAACAAAATGCTTTAACAATACCAAGAAAGTATATAATAAATGATACTTATGTTATGTTAGAGGGCGGACAGCTTCAAAAAGTAGAAACTGGTTTAATGGATTATGAGTTAGTTGAAATTATCAGTGGAATAGATAAATCTACAAAGATTCAATTACCATAATGAAATATAAATACCTTATAGAAATTGCGGGTGCACTTATGCTTGCTCGTTGGAAACAAACCCTTGTTGCAGCTATTGGCGTTACTTTTAGTATTGCTCTTTTTGTGGCGCTCTTAGGGTTTATGGAGGGACTTAACAATTTATTAGATGGAATAGTTTTAAATCGTACACCACACATTCGTTTGTATAATGATATCAAGCCTTCTCAACAACAACCCATAGATTTAAGTGAAAAATATAAAAATTATCACAATTATATTAGCTCAATAAAACCAGCGAATACTCGTATAGAAATATATAATGCTCAACAAATTATAAATAAACTTAAAAAGGATGATCGTGTTGAAGGTGTTGCTGCAAAAATAACAACACAAGTCTTTTACAATTTCGGAAACATTGACCTTAATGGAATTATCAATGGTATAGAAGTTAATCAGGAGTCAGCACTTTTTGCATTTAGTGATTATGTAATGGAAGGAAATTATCAAGATCTCGAGAAAGTTCCCAATAGCATAATTCTTGGATATAGCGCAGCGGAAATTATCAATGCAAAAATAGGAGATCTTATAACGGTTACTTCAACTGAAGGAGAACAGTTTTATTTAAAAGTAGTCGGTTTTTTTCAGTCAGGCTTGGTTGAAATTGATAAAGTACAAAGCTTTACCAGCTTACAAACAACAAGAAAACTGCTCGGTGTAAACAGCAATTTCATCAGTGATATTCAAATAAAACTCAAGAACCTAAATGAGGCTCCTGCTTTGGCTAATGAGTATGAAACATTTTTTAATGTAAATGCAGAAGACATTCAAACAGCCAATGCTCAATTTGAAACAGGTAGTAGCGTACGTTCTATTATTTCATATGCTGTTGGTATTACATTATTGATTGTTTCAGGGTTTGGAATCTATAACATCCTTAATATGTTAATCTATGAAAAAATGGATACCATTGCCATTCTTAAAGCTACAGGGTTTGCAGGTAGCGATGTAAAGAATATATTTATTACTATTTCCTTAAGCATAGGCATTGCTGGAGCTTTAGGAGGGTTATCATTTGGTTTTCTTTTATCCTTGGGCATCGATTCAATTCCTTTCAATACCCCTTCATTACCCAAAGTAAATACCTACCCTATTGATTATGGAATACAGTACTATACCATAGCAGTAGTATTTGCAATGGCAACAACTTTCTTGGCGGGCTGGATGCCTGCTAAAAAGGCTAGTAAAGTAGACCCAGTAATTATTATAAGAGGAAAATAAATGAAAAAGAATATTGTACTAGAAGCACATTCCATCTTTAAATCATTCTATAATCCAGTTAGAGTTGATATTTTAAAAGATGTATCATTTAGCTTAAATCGTGGTGAGTTTACTTCTATTGTTGGTAGGTCAGGTAGCGGAAAATCCACTTTACTCTATATTCTATCTACTATGGATACAGACTTTACAGGTGAGCTTATAGTTGATGGTTCATCTGTACATACTAAAACGGAAAAAGAACTAGCTGCTATACGAAATGAAAAAATTGGTTTTGTATTTCAATTTCATTATTTATTAAACGAGTTTAGTGCTTTAAAGAATGTAATGCTTCCTGGGTTCAAATTAAATAAAGTGAGCCAAGAAGAATTAGAACACAACGCTTATGCTTTTTTAAAAGATTTGGGTATTGAAAAGTTAGCAAACACAATGGCTTATAAATTATCTGGAGGTGAAAAACAACGAGTTGCTATTGCTCGTGCTATGATAAATGATCCTCTTATTATTATGTGTGATGAACCTACAGGGAATTTAGACAGTAAAAATGCAGACATTGTTTTTAATATATTTAAAGAACTGACACAAACCTATAACAAAACACTTTTAATGGTGACGCATGATTTAGATTTTGCTGAAAAAACAGATCGTATTATTGAATTGGATGACGGAAAAATTGTTAGGATATAAATTATTAAACTATGATAAAATAGTAGTCTTTAAAATGGAATAATTTCTATAACAGTTTCCTATTATCCAAACCTTTGACACCCTATTATAACCGTACTTCTTTGTACGATTTTTTATTTTGTCATATATTAGATGCTTGAAACAAGACGAATAAAATTGCTAAAACTTCCGTTTATCACCTTCAATACTCCGGATAAAAGTAGTTTTTGCTGTCTTATAACAAGTTGTAAGTAATACAAAAAAAAATATGCCAGCAATAAAATATTTACATTTTAACGGACGAAGTACTGATATTGGATATGACAAAGACCCTAACAAATGTCCATATTGTCATACAAAAATCACACCTAGAAAATACAATGGATATTTAAATAGGAGTGCTTTAGAAATAATTTATGTATGCTCAAATGATGAATGTCAGAGAACATTTATCGGAATTTTTGAAAAAACGAATAATTCGTATTATTTTAAAAAGACGACAATGGGAACACATAAACCAAGAGTTTTTTCAGAAAATATTCAAGAGCTTTCATCCAATTTTGTTGAAATTTATAATCAAGCTTTAACTAGTGAAAATTATAATCTTGCACATATTTCAGGAATAGGCTATCGAAAGTCATTAGAATTTTTGATTAAAGATTATTTGATTAAAAAGCATCCTGACAAAACAGAAAATATAAAATCGAAATTTCTCGGAAAATGTATAAAAGACGATGTTGACAATCAGAATTTAAAAGATATTGCAGAGCGAGCAGCTTGGCTTGGAAATGACGAAACTCATTATGTGAGAAAATGGGAAAGTAAGGATATTAACGACTTGAAAAAACTCATTGATGTTTCTATTCATTGGATTGAAATGGAATTGCTTACTGAACAATATAAAAGCGAAATGGAATAAAGTACTACTTACAACACTGCATATAATTTATTGCTTGGTTCTAGCCTACTTACGAAAATCCTCGCGGATTTTCTATTCGATTTGTATTTGCTAAATTAGTTGCTAAAACACGCAACGAAATCATACACAAAACCGTTAGGCACAATTAAATAAAACCGTGAAAAAAAGACATTGTAATAATTGTAAAGGAAAAAGAAATCATAAAGAACTCTTTGAAAAGAAAATAAGAGGTGATGATGATGGATTTGTATGGATTGAAAAATATCAAGTAATAGAATGCCTTGGTTGTGAAAATATTTCATTTCTTAAAATTTATGGAGATGTCACTATGGTAGATTACGATTACGACGGAAATCCTGAATATTATTATGATGAAACAATTTTTCCATACTTTTTAGAAAAAGGAGATGAATTAAAATACCAATACTATTTACCTGACTCAATTAAGATAATCTATAAAGAAACTATTGCCGCTTTCAAAGCCGATTCATATATATTGACAGCTGGAGGATTGAGAGCAATAATTGAGGCAATTTGTAATCACCTTAAAATAAAAAAGGATAATTTAGAAAAAAGAATAGATGCTCTTTACAAAAAAGGACACCTAACATTGAGTGAATCTAAAAGATTACATTCAATCAGATTTTTAGGTAATGATGCTTTACACGAGATATCTAAACCTAAAAAAGAACACCTTTATTTATTATTAGAAATCGTCAATCACCTTCTTGCCAACCTATATATAAATGATAAAATAATTAAAGGTAAAGTAGATACCATAGTTGACAAATATGAAGATTTTAGTGTCCTTGTCCAAAATTTAATAAATGAAGACTTATTAAAGAAAGAATTGACATTAGATGAGTTATTAGGGAAATCAAAAAGATTAATTGATAAAACCAAAATAGCTGAATTTGAAAAGAATTTTGAAAAAGATGTTACTGAGAAAAAATTGAGTTTTATTAGTTTAACAAAGGAAAAAAAATATAAAATACTAAAAGTACCTGAACAAAGTTTCAGTTGGTAAAATAACTGTGCCTAACAATGTGTATAGTTTATTGCTTTTGATTTTCCTATCGGAAAATCCTCGCAAATTTACTATCTTGGTTTCTTAATCTGAAAATCCTAGCGGATTTTCTCCAGCAACAAACCATACACCAACCGTTAACTGCATAAAAAAACACACCTATGAAAAAGTACCATATAGCAGAAATCAATGTAGCTCGAATGAAAGGAGTAAATATTGAAGATCCTATTATGAAAGAGTTTGTAGATAATTTAGACCGAGTAAACAATTTGGCTGAAAACAGTGAGGGTTTTGTTTGGAGACTAAAAGACGAGAATAATGATGCTACAAGTTTCAATCCTTATGATGACGAACAGGTAATTATTAATGTTTCTGTTTGGGAATCTATTGAGACTTTGGGTGATTTTGTGTACAAGACTTTTCATACAGATTTCTTGAAAAGAAGAAAAGAATGGTTTCATTCCTACGGAAAGGTGTACACCGCTATGTGGTGGGTACCAGAAGGTGAATATCCTACTATACAAGAAGCTGTTGATAAATTAGATTATCTACAAAAAAACGGTGCTTCAGAAGTAGCTTTTGATTTCAGAAATAAAATTCCAATGCCAAAAGAGTAACTAACAACTTAATTCTTAGCGAAACTAGCTAATGATTATACTTCTACATTTTTGTTTGTTTCTATTTTTATGTCTTTAACTACTTCCTAAAAGAAGTAAAAATACTTCTGTAAATAAATTCCAAGTGATTATACTTATAATAAACAGGTTAATATAATTTGAAACCCTGTTTATTTTAACTATATTAAGCACCTAAAAATCAACAAGATGAAAACAAGCAAACTAAACCTGTTAACCCTTATCCTAGCTTTTTTAGCTATCGGATTAAATGCTCAAAGCAATGGTGTTTCAAACACTGAAACTTCTATTGCTACAACTGTTAATAATAAGAGTTTGAAATGGCTTCCTGCTCCTGATTTCTTTCCTAACTGTTCTTTTACAATACTTCATGGCGATATATCTAAACCTAATTTAGATTTTTTCTTTAGAATAGAACCTAATACAGAAGTTATAAGTCACACACATAAATCACCTGAACGAATGATTTTAATTTCAGGAGATTTAGAAGTGCAATACCAAGGAGAAAAAGCTACCGTATTAAAAGCGGGTTCTTATGCCTATGGTCCTGCAAAAAAACCGCACAGGGCTAAATGTTTAAATAATGGTCCTTGTGTTTTATTTATCGCAATGGTTGACCCTTTTGATGCGGTACCTATTAAAAAAGAAAAGTAATACTTGTTATAAAAAATAAGAAAAGCAGCAAATAGTATTTGCTGCTTTTTTTATATAAAGCTAGAATAAAGCACAACGCTTTTAAGTTTATTTTTGTTTCACCTCACTAGCATGATACACATCATCCTCTGCTTTAAATATCTTAAATTGAACTTCGTAACCTTCTGGAACATAAATAACAATTGGTAATTTTCCATTATACCTTACTGTTTGTGGCTGGCTAGAAATGAATTTTCTTACTGTACTACTTTCAAAACAAGCCATTCGAGTAGATATAACTCCGCCATCAGTTTTAAAATCATAATACGAATACCCCCATCCTTTAAGATCCTTTTTCTCTATACTTCCTACAAGTCCGTGCTTATTACAAGTATCTACTTCCATCCATTTTCCAATAACAAATTCTATTTTTTTGTTACTATCATTAGCTGAATGAGGAACTTCTATAACCATTTGTTTAAACCCTTTTTCTGGTTTAGGATATATTGATGTATCTACTTTTTTAAAAGAGGATTGCCCTACAGCCATAGAAGTAATAGTGAAGAATGTTATTAAAAATAATTTAGTGATTTGCCCTGAAATTGTTCTCATAATAAAATAATTTTCCTAGAGCTTCTCAACATGTATGCCAAAGGTTCATCTAACTAAGACTTTTGTATTCATTCTTAAATCATTTACCATTCTTTTAACAACTATTAAAAGTGGTGTCATAATACAAAGTTACTGTCTATCAACTTGTTATACAGCTAACTACTATAACTAAGATTTACTAGTATAACTACATTATTTGTGCGAATTTTTATTTTGTTTTATATTGGGTGTTTGAAACAAGAAAAATAAAATTGCTAAAAACTCTACTTATCACATTTTAATACACGGATAAAAGAAGTTTTAGTTCTTTTATAGCGAGTTGTGTAATTAACAAAAAAATCTATGAAACCAAAATTACCTGAAATAGTATATAAATATAGGAGTTGGACAAATGACTATCATAAAAACGTCTTGCTTAAAAGACAAGTTTTTCTTTCGCCTCCATCTGATTTTAATGATCCTTTCGACTGTCGTGTAACAAAAAATCATCATTTATTAAATACACCTGAAAGAATAGAAGAATATATTGAAAAAGGAATTAACAGTAATTTAGAATATCTCATATCACAAGGTAGAAATATCGAATTTGAAAGAAATCATTTAAGAGAAAGACTTCAAAATCTTGACCAATATCAAAAAGAATTTGAAGATTTAGATATTGAATATACAGATAAATATCTTGGTGTTCTATCTTTAAGCGAAAGATGGAATTCTATACTTATGTGGAGCCATTACGGAGATTTTCACAAAGGCTATTGTGTCGGATTTGATGAGGAAATTATAAGAACCAGTGGATATTTTGGAAAAGGAGGTAGAGTAACATATACGAATGATTTACCTAAAATTGACCCAATAAATGCAGAAAATGAGATTATGACAAGTTTTTATCAAACTCATTTTAAAGCAAAAGACTGGAAATATGAAGAAGAGTACAGACTGACTAAATTATACTTTGACAAACCCAATGAAGAACCAAACAGAGTAGCAATATTACCAGAAAATAGTATTCGTGAAGTTATAATAGGATTGAATGCATCTAATGAACATAAGAAAGAAATCATCTCTTTTTGCAAGGAAAAAACAATTCCTGTTTATCAATCGAAAAAGGAACAATATAAGTTCAGATTAAAACGTGAATTAATAAACTAACTGTGTCTAACAATGCCTATAACTAATTGCTTGTTCTCGTCTACTTCTGAAAACTAAACCTTTAACCAAGTACGTAAACTTATGAAAAAACTACAATTTAAGAAAGATATTAATGCATCAGCAGAAAAAGTGTATAACACAATGCTTGGTATTGATACTATTGATACCTACCAGCAATGGACAGCTGAGTTTAACCCAACCTCAACCTATGAAGGGAACTGGGAAAAGGGAAGTAAAATCTATTTTGTGGGAACAGATAAAGATGGTAAAAAAGGTGGGATGGTCTCAGAAATTGTAGATAATATTCCTTTTGAGTTTGTTTCCATTCGTCATAACGGAATCTTAGATGGTGAGAATGAAATTACTAAAGGTCCTGAAATTGAAAAATGGGCTGGTTCTTTAGAAAATTATTCATTTCATGAACGTAACGGTATCACCACAATAACAATAGATTGCGATGTAGCAGACGACTACCTTGATTATTTTAACTCTACTTGGGATAAAGCTTTGAATAAACTTAAAGAGATTTCTGAAAAATAGCGTACGAATAACATCCGTACGCTATACATAAAATCATTTATTCAGATAAGCAAAGACTGTCTATTGAAACAAATCAGAAGATAAATAACGATCACCTCTATCACAAATGATAGCTACAATAACCCCTTTATCAATAGTTTTGGCTATTTCTAGGGCTGCATGTACCGCTCCTCCACTACTCATTCCTGCAAAAACACCTTCTTCTTGTGCTAACTTTCTGGTCATGTTTTTAGCATCGTTTTCGTCTAACTCAATCACTTGATCTACCTTACTTTTGTTAAAGAATTTTGGTTGGTATTCGGGAGTCCATTTACGAATTCCAGGAATTTTAGCTCCGTCTTTAGGTTGTGCCCCTATGATTTGTACTTCTGAATTTTGTTCTTTTAAATAAGTAGAAACTCCCATAATGGTTCCTGTAGTTCCCATTGCCGATACAAAATGAGTTACTTCTCCTTCTGTATCGTTCCAAATTTCTGGACCTGTGGTTTTATAGTGTGCTTTCCAGTTATCAGTATTTTCAAACTGGTTCAGCATAAAATAGCCTTTTTTATAGCGTAGTTCTAAGGCTACATCTCTAGAACCTTCAATACCTTTTTCTGCATCTGTTAAAATAACCTCAGCTCCGTAAGCACGCATAGTTTTAACACGTTCTTCAGTAGAATTTTCTGGCATCACCAATACCATATTTACTCCTAAAACTTTTGCCATGAGCGCTAACGCAATTCCTGTGTTTCCACTAGTTGCTTCTACTAAATAATCTCCTTGACGAATATTTTTCCTTTTAATAGCTTCAGCAATCATATTAAAGGCTGCCCTATCTTTTACACTTCCGCCAGGGTTATTTCCTTCTAGTTTTAATAATAGTTTTACGCCTTCTTTTTGAAGAATATTTGAAACTTCTATTAGTGGCGTATTCCCTATACTATCTATAATTGTTTTAGTTTTCATGGTTAATTTGGTACCTACATCATTTAACATAGGATTTTCTAGTGGTTATTTTATTTTCTGACTCATAGGTTACAATAGATCCTTCGGGTACAGAGGTGGTTACGCAAACATTTGCACCTATTACGCTATCTCTTCCTATTACTACATCTCCTCCTAAGATAGTTGCGTTCGCATAAATGGTTACATTATTTTCAATCGTTGGATGCCTTTTTGTGGATGCTAATTCTTTTTTTACTTGAATTCCTCCTAAGGTAACTCCTTGGTATATTTTTACGTTTTCTTTAATAATGGTGGTTTCTCCAATAACAATTCCTGTTGCATGATCTATAAAAAACGAATCGCCAATTGCTGCTCCTGGATGGATGTCCGTTCCTGTGAGTCCATGCGCATATTCACTCATCATTCTTGGTAAAATTGGAATTTCCATTTTATACAATTCATGACTCAATCGATATACGGCAATGGCATGAAATCCCGGATAGGCTAAATACACCTCTCCTAAGCTTTTACAAGCTGGATCAGTCTTTTCAAATGCCTTGGCATCTAAATCTAACTTTTCTCGTATTTCACAAAACGTTTGTTGATATACTGCCCATACTTCCGAAGCATTTTCAATAGCTAAGCCATTTAAAATTTTTTCAAACTTTTCTTTTAAATGATTTGCTTTTTCTTGACATACATCATTAAACAATGCGTAAAATAATTGTTTTGTAAAGTTTTCTACATCATCTTTTAATGATAAATCGTATTGTTTGAATTGCATTTATTAATTTTTTACAAAAATAACTAACTTTCAGGAGCTAACTCAACTTCAAGCCCTTCTAATTCAGGAGTCATTTGAATCTGGCATCCTAATCGGCTATTTTCTTCTACATGAAATGCTTCTGCTAGCATCGCGTCTTCATCATCGTTCATTTCTGGCAATTCATGATTCGATTTCACATAACATTGACAAGAGGCACACATTGCCATTCCTCCACAGATTCCAATAGTTCCTTCAGGAGCTAATTCGTATGATCGAACAACTTCCATTAAGTTCATTGCCATATCTGTCGGAGCAACTACCTCATGCATTACACCTTCACGGTCTGTTATTTTTATATTGATGTCTTGATTATCCATTTGTAACAATTTCTTAAAGAAATCAGTAGTTAGAAGTTGGGTGTTGAGCTCATGTTTGAAGAAATAATCAAATTAAAATCTGTATTTGACAACAAGCCTGTACCACAACTCCTATCTACTTCATTTCTAAATCTCGTCTATTGAATTGCTTTCACTACTGCTTTTGGTGCTTCTTTTCTTGTTCCGTCGAAACCGTCTACACCACCAACAGTAGTATACTTCATCACATATTTTTTATCTGGATGGATTCGTTTATATGCACTTTGACACATTAGTGTTGCTTCATGGAATCCACACAAAATCAATTTTAGTTTTCCTGGATACGTATTCACATCTCCAATCGCATAGATACCTTCTACATTTGTTTGATAATCTAACGCGTTGTTTACTTTAATGGCATTCTTCTCAATTTCTAATCCCCAGTTGGCTATCGGTCCTAGCTTTGGCGCTAATCCAAACAACGGAATAAAATGATCTGCATCTATCATGTAAGGTTCTTTCCCTTTTTCTTCTACTACAACACCTGTTACATGATTTTCTCCTAATACTGCTTTTACCTCAGCTGGTGTAATTAAGTTTATCTTTCCTAAATTCTTTAACTCTTGAACTTTTTCTACAGAGTCTAACGCTCCTCTAAATTCATTTCTTCGGTGAATTAAGGTTACCGATTTTGCTACATCTGTTAAGAAAATAGACCAATCTAAAGCAGAATCTCCTCCTCCAGCAATTACCACATCTTTATCGCGATACAGTTCTGGTTCTTTAATCATATACTCTACTCCTTTGTCTTCAAAGTCAGCAATATTTGGAATCGGTGGTTTACGAGGTTCAAAACTTCCCAATCCTCCTGCAATAGCTACTACAGGTGCTTGGTGTTTGGTTCCTTTATTGGTGGTTACGATAAACGTTCCGTCGTCTTGCTTTTCGATGGTATCAGCACGTTCCCCTAAAGTAAATCCAGGTTCAAACTGCTTGATTTGTTCCATCAAGTTCTTTGTTAAATCTCCTGCTAAAATTTCTGGATATGCTGGAATATCGTAAATAGGTTTCTTTGGATAAATTTCTGAACATTGCCCTCCTGGTTGTGGTAAGGCATCAATTAAATGACAACGTAATTTTAACAATCCTGCTTCAAAAACGGTGAATAGCCCTGTAGGACCTGCTCCAATAATTAATATATCTGTTTGTATCATGTTCTTATTATTTTGTCATTACGAGGTTTCCAATGAATTGGAAAACGAAGTAATCTGTTTGTCGACTAACAGATTGCTTCACTTTATTCGCAATGACGTTACTTCACTAAACTCTCTGTCAGTTTATTTAATGTTTCTACTTTATGTTCAAAGTTTCCTTTGATGGTTTTTCTATAACTATTTAAGTTTTGTACTAATTGATTGATGTCTTCTGGAATTACTTCTTCAAAAAACTGACGCAATCTTTTAGCAGTTGTTGGCGACTTTCCATTGGTTGAAATGGCTACTTTTACGTTCCCTTTGGTTACAATTCCGCCCATATAAAAATCACAATATGGTGGATTGTCTGCCACATTCACCAAGATATTCTGACTTCTACAGTCTTTATATACTTGTATATTTACCTCTGGAACATCGGTAGTCGCAATTACCAAATGTTTTCCTTGTAAATAGTTATCATTATAACTATCTGTTATTCTAGTAACTTTACCTTTTTGAGCCATGGCAATGGTTTCTTCTCTAAAAAAAGGAGCTACCATGGTTACCTTAGCATCTGGACTCGACTTTAATAAAAATCGTAGCTTTTCTTCCGCAACAAAACCTCCTCCAACTATAAGTACTTCCAAGGTTGCTGTTTTTAAAAAGATAGGATATAGATTATTTCTTTCTTCCATTATACTACTTCTTTTAAAACTGCTTCTTGTTGTACTTGATGTAATTGTTGTCTGTGATTTACTACGTCTCCTAACACAATAATAGCTGGATTACTCAAGTTATTTTTAGCTACGATTTCTTCGATGGTATCTACCGTACCGATTCCTATTTTTTCTTCAGGAGTAGTTCCATTTTGAATAATAGCAACAGGTAATTCATTCTTTCCTTCTTGCTTAAAAAGCTGAATGATTTCAGAAAGCTTGCCCATTCCCATTAAAATAACAACCGTTGCACTTGATTTTGCTGCCAAGGCAACATCATTAGATAATTGATGCTGTTTGGTAGTTCCTGTAATTACCCAAAAACTTTCTGAACTTCCTCTTTTTGTTAAAGGAATGTTCTGATACGCTGGCACTGCTAAGGATGATGAAATTCCTGGAACTACAGCTACTTCTAATCCGTGTTTGGCTGCGTATTCCATTTCTTCTGCTCCTCTACCAAATATGAAAGGGTCACCTCCTTTTAAACGTACCACATGTCCGTGTGAAAATCCTCTTGCGACAATTAACTCATTAATTTGTTCTTGTTGATAACGGTAGCATCCTCTTCGTTTACCTACAAAAATTAATTCTGCATTCGGATTTACATATCCTAACAGTTCGTTGTTTACCAACGCATCATACAACACCACATCAGCTTGTTCTAATGCTTTGATGGCTTTTAAGGTGATTAAATCAATATCTCCTGGTCCTGCTCCTACTACGGTTAATTTCGGTTGATTTTTCATTGGACTCTCCTTTTTTAACTTTCTACGGCTACTTTTCGGTAGGCATCAATTGTTTTGTAAAATGATGATGCCTCTTCTAAATACTTTTTTGCAAAAGCTTCCGTAGGTTCATTCTTATTGATTTGATAAATCAATTCTGCAAATGAACTTGATAATTCTATTTTATTTGTTGCTACAAACAGTTCATCAAAATTGGTAATGATTCCTGCTTGTGTATTCGTTTTTGCTCCTTCTGCTGTTAACAAAGCTTTGGCAGTGTTAACCATAGCCGCATAAGCGTGGTAAATACTATCTGACCACTGTTGACTATTCAAGGCTTGTGTTGCATTTTCTAACTTCTCTTCACTTTCAAACAGTAAGGTTGCTACCAAGTCAATTACAACTCCGGCACATTCACCTACTCCAATGGCTTTTACATAATTTTTATCGTGTCCCCAATCAATAAAATCGTCTTCTGTTAAATTGGTGGTGTCTGATAATTCTTTTAATAGCTCATAGAAATATGTTTTTCCTTGTCTATCGTAATAGTTTAAGAAATCTTCATCTGCTTGTTTATGGCTTTCGAAGTCGTTTAATAAGATTCGTAAAGATTCTGGTCCTCTTTTACTTGGTATTTTTATCAACTTATCTGCAAAACGTCCATTTCCTTGTCCTAAAACTCCTCCTCCAACTAATACTTGTAAGGCTGGTGCTAACAACTTCCCTACTTTTATTGACATTCCTTGAAAACCAATATGTGCCATGTTGTGTTGTCCACAAGCATTCATACACCCACTAATTTTAATGGTAATGTCTTTGTTATTCACATACTGCGGATATTCTGCTTTTAACACACGCTCTAACTCCGCTGCAATTCCTGTACTACTGGCAATACCTAAGTTACACGTATCGGTTCCAGGACATGCAGTAATGTCATTCAAACTGTTATATCCTGCATCTGCAAAACCTAATTTTTGTAGTTCTGTATAGAAAAATGGTAAAATCTCTTCTCTTACGTGACGAATCAAGATATTTTGACGTAGCGTAAAGCGTAACTCATTTGCTCCATACTTCTTTATTAAATCAGCTAACAACCGTGCTTTATCGGTATAAAAATCTCCTAAATGTACTTTAATACCTATCGCATATAACCCATCTTGTTTTTGCTTGAAAACATTCGTTGTTTTCCAATTTTGATACGCTTCTTCATCCTCTATAACTACAGAGGGAACTTCGTTGGTTTCAAAAACAGGGTCTTGCTCAAAATCGGTAGTATCTATAGGGTAAGTTTTATACGCTAATGCTGCTCTTTCTTCAGCTACTAATTCTAGAAAAGCATCTACTCCTAAATCTTTTACCAAGAATTTTAAACGGGCTTTGGCTCTTTTAGCACGCTCTCCATAACGATCGAACACACGTAAAACACCTTCGATAGTTGGTATCAATAAGTCTGCTTCTAAAAATTCATAAATTACATCTGCATGACGTGGTTGTGAACCTAATCCTCCTGCTAATAATACCTTGAATCCTTTTACTTCTTTACCTTCTACTATTTTCGTTTTAGCAATAAATCCTAAATCATGAATAAAACTCAATGCGGTATCTTCTTCTGTTGCAGAAAAAGACATTTTGAACTTCCTTCCCATTTCTTGACAGATTGGATTACGCAAGAAAAATTGGAAAGTAGCATGTGCGTATGGTGTTACATCAAATGGTTCTTTCGGGTCGATTCCCGCAGTTTCTGAAGCCGTAACATTTCGTACAGCATTACCACATGCTTCACGCAACGTAATATCGTCTTTCTCTAACTGTGCCCATAACTCAGGTGTTCTGTCTAAACTTACATGGTGAATTTGAATATCTTGACGTGTCGTAATATGTAAGCGTCCTCTTGAATATTCATCAGAAACATCTGCAATTCTGTGTAATTGTTCACTCGTAACTTTACCATACGGTAACTTAATACGAATCATTTGTACACCAAATTGGCGTTGACCGTAAATTCCTCTGGCTAAACGTAAGCTTCTAAAACGTTCTTCATCTATTTTTCCTTCGTTAAACAAACGTATTTTACGCTCTAACTCTAGGATATCTTTTTCTACTAAAGGGTTTTCTATTTCTGATCTAAAACTTTGCATCTGTTTTACTAGTTGTTTGCTTATAAAAGCGTTGATATTAGTTATGTAAAAACTCTTGTTTTGCTAACAATTGTTCTTCGGTTTCTACGTGTGCATCATCTGTCACACAACAATCTACCGGACATACTGCTGCACATTGCGGTTCTTCATGGAATCCTTTACACTCAGTACATTTATCGGGTACTATAAAGTAGTATTCGTCTGATACTGGTTCATTATCCTCGTCTGCATTTACCGAAGTTCCATCCAATAAGGTTACATTTCCTTGTAGTGAGGTTCCTTCGTTATACTTCCAGTCACTTGCTCCTTCATAAATGGCTGTATTTGGGCATTCAGGTTCACAAGCTCCACAGTTAATGCACTCATCTGTAATGATTATTGCCATAACTTTTAAATTTTATTACTTGATAAAACCAACTCCTGACGTATTGTTCGTTTTTGGATTGATGATTATAAATGCTCCGTTTGCCTTATTCTCTTCGTACGAATCAACAAACAACGGTTTGCTAACTTTTAAACTTACTTCACCTATTTCGTTTAGTGATAATTGAGATGGAGTTTCTTCTTTTCCAGAAAAATCGGTACGAATTAAAGATGTTAATTCTGTTATTTTTGCTTGTACATCGTTTACTCCATGTTTGATGTAATATTTCTGAGAAGCTTGTAATGGTGCTTTATCCATCCAACAAATGGTAGCTTCTAACTGTTTTACCACAGAAGGTTCTTCTCCTGTTTTCACCAACATATCTCCTCTACTTACATTTACATCGTCTTCTAAAGTGATGTTTACAGAACTCCCTCTTTTTGCTCTTGCATATTCTTTATCAAAAAACTGAATACTTTTTATGGTAGATTTTGTTGCTGATGGTAATACCGTTACGCTATCTCCTACCACTAAATCGCCTCCGTACAGTTTTCCTGCATACCCTCTAAAATCGTGATATTCGTCTGTTTTTGGACGAATAACAGTTTGTACTGGAAAACGTGCTTTTGATGCTTCTTGTGTATCTTCAGCCCCCAAGTTTTCAAGGTGATTCAATAAAGTTTCTCCTTTATACCAAGGGGTGTTTTCTGAAGACTTCACAACATTATCTCCTTTCAAAGCTGAAAGAGGTATGAATGTGATATTTTGATTTTGATAATCGCTCTTCTTCGCTAAATATTCTATCTCACCTTTAATCTGATTGAATTTTTCTTCTGAAAAGTCAACCAAATCCATTTTATTTACTGCTACTATTACATCTTTTACTCTCAATAAATTATTGATAAAGAAATGACGATAGGTTTGCTCCACTACTCCGTTTCTTGCATCTACTAAAATGATAGAAGCTTGAGAGTTTGAAGCTCCTGTAACCATATTTCTAGTGTACTCTATATGACCTGGAGTATCAGCTATAATAAAACTGGTTTTTTGTGTTGAAAAATATATGTGAGCTACATCAATAGTAATTCCTTGTTCGCGTTCTGCTACCAACCCATCTGTAGCTAAAGAAAAGTCTAAGTAATCAAACCCGCGTTGCTTACTTTTTTCTTCTATTGCTTCTAATTTATCTTGGGTTAATGATTTTGTATCGTATAAAATTCGCCCGATTAGTGTACTCTTTCCGTCATCTACACTTCCTGCTGTTGCTATTTTTACTACGTTCATTTTTTATGTTGTTGGCAATAGGCTATTAGCTTTTGGTTTTTAGCTCTTAGCTACTTTTGCTTAGTTTATATTATTAAGTTTTATAATGCTAACAGCCAAAGACTAATAGCTAACATCTTTTTTTTAAAAATATCCTTGTTGTTTACGTTTCTCCATCGCTGCTTCAGATCGTTTATCATCAATCCTTGCTCCTCTTTCTGAAATGGTTGATTCTCTAATTTCATCTACTACAGTATCAATATCTATTGCGTCTGATAATACTGCTGCGGTACAACTCATATCTCCTACGGTTCTAAATCGTACCATGCGTTCACGTACTTCTTCCTCTTCTTCTCTAAACACAACTTCATCGTTTGCAGACCAGATTAATCCGTCTCTAATAAAAGTGGCTCTTTTATGAGCGAAATAGATGGATGGAATTTCAATTTGCTCTTGTTGTATGTACGACCATACGTCTAACTCTGTCCAGTTAGAAATTGGAAAAACACGTACATTTTGACCTAAATCAATTCTTCCATTTAGCATATCGAACAATTCTGGACGTTGATTTTTTTCATCCCATTGCCCAAAGTCGTCTCGTACTGAAAAAATACGTTCTTTAGCTCTTGCCTTCTCTTCATCTCTACGCGCACCACCGATACATGCGTCGAAACCAAATTCTTCAATGGCATCTAATAACGTTTCGGTTTGTAACATGTTTCGGCTTGCGTATTTTCCTGTTTCTTCTTTTACTTTACCAGCATCAATATTGTCTTGTACTTGACGTACTATTAACTCAACTCCTAATTCTTTTACCAAACGGTCTCTAAATTCAATCGTTTCAGGAAAATTATGCCCTGTATCAATATGTAATAAAGGGAATGGAATCTTTGCTGGATAAAATGCTTTTTGGGCTAATCGAACTAGGGTAATACTATCCTTCCCTCCAGAGAATAACAATACCGGTTTTTCAAATTGCGCGACTACTTCTCTTAATATGTATATGGCTTCGCTTTCTAAAGCTCCTACTTGTATAGTTTCTGTATTCATAATCATGTTCTTTAAATATGTAAACCACATTCTCTGTTACTTTCTACTTTTGTGGGATCGAAGTACTTAAACTCGTTTGGTAATTGATGTTCATCTAAATAAGTATCTAACTCCTCATCTGACCAATGGTAAAATGGACTTACTTTTAATACTCCATCTTTACTTCTTGAAACAATGTCAATACTATTTCTAAAAGCAGTTTGTCCTTTTCTCAAATTCGTAAACCAAACATCTGGTTTGTGCTCATTCATTGCTCTTTTAAAAGGTTCTAATTTTACTTGTTCTGTAAAAACAGCATGTTTTGGATCATCTATTGTTGGTAAACCTAAAGTGATGTTTCTGTGTGCTACTGTTTGTTTAGGTACATACAACTGAATGTTTAACTGTAGTTTTTCAATTAACTCTTCGGCATGTTTATAGGTTTGTGGAGTATTATATCCTGTATCACACCAAATAACATCTATACTGTTTTTTACTGATGCTACTGCGTGTAAAATGACTCCTTCATAGGGACGAAAGTTTGTAGTTACTACGGCTTTATTTGCTTGTAGTAATGCCCAAACAATAATCTCTTTTGGAGATTTGTTTTTTAACTCTGCGTTTACTGCTTCTAAATTCATTGTTTCTATACTCATTTTTTGCCCCATTTAATACTGTTCCAAACTCTTTCGTGAAAAAAATACAATAACATTTTTGTTACTAATTCTACAGCTCCAATTGAAAAAGCTGTCTTTACTTGTCCTGTAATTACCCATGATATTAATATTGTATCTATGGTACCGACAACTCTCCAACTTATTGATTTTATAATGCTTCTTATTGGCTTTTCAGAGAGCTTATCTTCTTTATAATTTGCTTTATTTTCTACTACTTGTTCTACAATCATTTTTAAAATACCATTACCCTATCGGAATACTAGGTTTTAAGTCGGCAAATATACATATGCTTTTTAATTCTCCAAGGAGAAATCAAAAAAATATTTGAATTTTACAATTTGTTAATACTACACTAAATCTGCTAGTGTGTTATTACGAAGTACTTGTAGCGTATTATCTCTTACTTGAATCATTAGTTTGTGTACTGAGCAAGCTTCTTCATCTGGACAGTCATCACATTTTTCATAATAATTCAAACTAACACATGGTACCATAGCAATAGGTCCTTCTAGTGTTCTTATAACATCAGTCATTCTAATTTCGTTAGCTGGCTTTAACAAATAATAGCCTCCACCTTTTCCTTTTTTAGCTCCTAAAATTCCTGATTTTCGTAAGGTAAGTAATATGCTTTCTAAAAACTTGTGCGAAATATTTTCCTTTTCTGAAATGGTAGCTATTTGTACCATAGTGCCCTTTTCTTGCCTAGCAATAAAAGTAAGCGCTTTAATTCCGTATTTTGTTTTCTTAGAAAGCATATTACAAATATATGCTTTACTTCTTAATTATTTAATGCTTGATTTAAATCATAAATTACATCCTCTACGTTTTCTAATCCCACCGAACATCTTACTAAACCATCAGTAATTCCTACCTCTAATCGATCTTCTTCACTTAACTTACTATGTGTTGTAGATGCTGGATGCGTTACAATAGTTCTTGTGTCTCCTAAATTTGCTGATAATGAGCATAGTTGAATACTATTCAAAAATTTACGTCCTGCTTCTATACCTCCTTGGATTTCAAAAGCAACAATATTTCCTCCTAGTCGCATTTGTTTTTTAGCTATTTCATACTGCGGATGTAATTTTAAAAATGGATACTTCACCAAGTTCACCTTTGGATGTTCTTCTAAAAACTGTGCTACTTTCAAGGCATTTTCACAATGTTTTTCTACTCTAATCGACAACGTTTCTAAACTCTTAGACAACACCCAAGCATTGAATGGTGACATTGCTGGACCTGTATTTCTTGAAAATAAATAGATTTCTCTAACTAAGTCCTCTTTTCCTACGGTTACTCCTCCTAAAACGCGACCTTGACCGTCTATTAGCTTTGTAGCTGAGTGAATCACCAAATCGGCACCGAATTTAATTGGATTTTGTAAATAAGGTGTTGCGAAGCAATTGTCTATCACTAATAATAAATTGTGCTTCTTTGCTATACTTCCTAACAGCTCCAAGTCTAAAATATCTACTGCCGGATTGGTAGGTGTCTCAGCATATAATATTTTAGTATTTGGTTGAATTAAGCTCTCGACTATATCAGCCTCGGTAATTTTAAAATAACTTGTTTCAATATTCCACTTAGGTAAATATTTGGTAAACAAACTATGTGTTGAACCAAAAACAGAGCGACACGATACTATATGATCTCCTGCATTTAACAAAGCTCCAAAAGTTGAAAACACGGCTGCCATACCTGTTGCAAACGCATATCCTGCTTCGGCACCTTCCATGGCCACTACTTTATCGACGAATTCTGTGGTATTCGGATTTGAAAATCGACTATATAGGTTTCGTTGCTTTTCTTCAGCAAACGACGCTCTCATATCTTCAGCATCATCAAATACAAAACTTGAAGTTAAGTATAAAGGTGTAGAATGCTCTGAAAATTGTGAACGTTTTGTTTGCGTTCGTATGGCTTGTGTTTCAAAATTTTTGCTCATGTTATTTTTTTAGATGTTTGACCGCTTCGTTGTAAGGTAAAAGAATCAAGATTTTTGGGGCTTAATTCTTGTATCTTTTTTCTTTGTTCTCTTTTCTAGTTATTATTCTTTGCTAATCGTAAGATGTCTCCAAACACACCTCTAGCAGTAACTTTTGATCCTGCTCCTGCTCCTTGGATTACAATAGGTTGTTCTCCGTAAGATTCTGTATAAATTTCAAAAATGGCATCGGAACCTTTTAAACTTCCTAAAGGAGAACTCTCTGGTACAGAGACTAGTTTCACGTCTAACTCTCCTTTTGTTTGTTGTAAGTCTCCATGTAAATCTCCAATATATCGAAGCACATGTTTCTCTTCTTGAGCTTCTTTCTGCTGTTGAAACGTTGGATTTAATTGATCTAGGTTAGATAAAAATTCTTCTGAAGATACTTCTCTAAACGCTTCTGGTATTAAGTTCTCTATCTGAATATCTTCAAATTCATTTTCTAAATCTAGCTCACGAGCTAAAATCAATAATTTTCTAGCTACATCATTTCCGCACAAATCCTCACGAGGGTCTGGTTCTGTAAATCCGCTGTCAATTGCTTCTTGTAATACGGTTGAAAACGGCACTTCTTCCGCAGAAAATTTATTGAACAAGTAACTTAACGAACCTGAAAATACACCTCTAATTCTCGTGATATTTTCTCCTGAATCGTGTAACAGTTTAATCGTATCAATCAACGGTAATCCTGCACCTACATTAGTTTCATACAGGTAACTCTTCTTATTTTTTTCTAACGTTTCTCGTAGCTCTTTATAAAAATTATACGAAACCGTATTGGCTATTTTGTTAGATGAAACCAAATCGAACCCTGCATTGACTAACGGAATGTAATTTTCTATAAAGTCTACGCTTGCTGTATTGTCTACCGCAATTAGGTTTTCTAAATGATGTTCTTTAGCGTAATCGATTACTGTATCAACTATATGCTGGTTTTCTGCTGCGTTTTCAAGCTCTTCTAACCAATTAGTTCCTGCTCCATTTTTAGTTAACAAAACTTTTTTAGAATTGGCTATCGCAAAAATGTTCAAATGGATTTTACGTCTTTCTAAGATTGATTTCGAACTTTCTAATATCTGTTCTATCAATGTTCCTCCTACTAAACCTTTACCAAAAACAGCAATGTTTATCTTTTTAGCAACTCCAAATACTTGACCATGAATTACATTCAACGCCTTATGTAATTGTTCCTTTTTCACCACCAAACTCACATTTTTACCTGTAATTGTATTGTTGAATAATAAAGGAACTATTTGATTCTTAATTAAAGCATTGTATGGATGGTGGAATTCACTTAAATCTTGTCCTATGATTGAGATTACCGCTACTTCTTCTTGAATGGAAATTTGATTGACATCTTTTGTTTGTAAATCATTTTCAAACTCTTGTTCCAAAGCTTTTACCGCTGCTACTGCATTACTTTTATCTACCACTAAACCAATCCCTCGTTCTGAAGATCCTTGCGAAATAATGCTCACGCTAATTCCGTGATTACTCAGAGCTTTAAAAATACGTGCATCCACTCCTACTTTTCCCAACAAGCCTCTTCCTTCGAAGTTTATTAAAGCAACCTTGTCTAATACTGATAAGGATTTGATTCCTTTGGAAGTTGATTTTGCCGTAATCAACGTTCCTTTATCGTTTGGGTTAAACGTATTTAATATTCGAAGGTTAATATTCTTCTCCAATAAAGGAATGATGGTTTTTGCATGCAAAATAGTAGCTCCGAAATTGGCTAACTCATTCGCTTCAGAGAAAGATAACTCTTCTATCTTTTTAGCATCAGCTACCAAATCAGGATTTGCGGTAAAAATACCATCTACATGTGTGTAGTTTTGTAACTCTTCCGCATCTAAATAATTGGCTAATAATGAAGCAGTATAATTACTTCCGTTTCTTCCTAAAGTTGTCGTTTCATTCTTTAAATTCGATGCTATAAACCCGGTAACAATGTTTACTGTTATTCCGTTATGTTGTTTGAAATGATTCTTAACATTTTCTTTCGAAATCTCAACTATCGATTGTCCATTTCCTAAGCTTTCATCTGTTTTTAACAAGTCTCTAGCATCGGTAGCATTGGCATTGATACCTTTTTGCTGTAACAAATCGGTTACCGTTTTTATAGACAACAACTCGCCTTGAGCTAGCACTTCGTCTTTTATTTTTTGACTATAGTCTCCTAACAAACTAACCCCTTCAAATAGTTTTTCTAACCTATTGAATTCAGTAGAAAAATCTACTAAAGGCGTTAATTTTGTTTGTTCGTATTTAAAAGCTTCTAGCTGCTCTTTAAAAGCTTCACTTTTAGCTGCTTTTTCTAATAATTCTTCTAACTCATCTGTAGCATTTCCTCTTGCTGAGACTACTACAGCTATATTTTCTCCTTCATTTATTTTTTGTTCTATGATTGCTACTACATTTGGTATGCCTTCATTCGACAATGATTTTCCGCCAAACTTTAAAATTTTCATTCTTTTATTGGTTGATTTTTGATTGAATATTGGTTCAATAATTTTTTCTAATTGTTTGTATTCTATTAAGAAAGCATCATGCCCATGATCTGAATTAATTTCATTGTAGGTTACATTTGCATGAGCCGATGCTAACTGTTTTTGTGTTTCTCTATTTTCTTCGGCAGTAAAAAACAAGTCAGAATCTACGCCAACAATATGGATGTCTGCTTCAATGGTTTCTAACACATCTAATCCCTCTCTTCCTTTCGTTACATCGATGGTTTTTAATAACTGATTCATCAATTTATACGACGCTAACTGATAGCGCTCTTGTAATTTTTTTCCGTGATGTAACAACCAGCTTTCTACATTAAAAATCTGTAATTCTTCATTTTTTGAGCGTTGAAAACGTTTTTTAAACGATTCGGGTGTTCTATAACACAACATAGCATGCATACGCGCATCGTGTACCGGATTACTAGAATTGGTTAAAAACTGTTCTTGTATTTGACAGTTGGCTATTAACCAATCGGTCGATTTCCAGTCGGTTGCTATAGGGATTAAATGTTTTGTTATTTTTGGATTCAACACTGCCATTTCCCAAGCGATTCCACCTCCTAACGATCCTCCTATCAACGCAAATAATTGTGTTATTTTGAGTTGTTCTAGCCCTAATAGAAAAATGTTTGCAATATCACGTGCTACGAAACTTTTGTAATCATCTATTAAGAAATTATCATAGCCATTTCCTGGAATGTTAAAGCATAAAATGGTATATTCCTTGGTATCAATAACCTTGTTTTCTCCTACTAAATCTTGCCACCAACCATCATTTCCTGAAACATTACTGTTTCCTGTTAATGCATGATTAATTAACACCACAGGAGCGGTACCCAATGCTTTTCCGAAGGTTTCATAACTTAATGGAATAGTATCGAATTGGGTACCGCTTATTGTGGTATAACTAAGAATATTAATATGCTGCAAATCACTTTTCATTACCGACTTATTTTTAAGGTATTTTCTAAATGTTATTGGTTTATGCCAATACTTCTTTAGATATTTTAGCAAATGCTTCTTGTAAATCGGTTTTTAAATCTTCTATATTTTCTAAACCAACTGACAAACGGATTAAGTCTTTCGTTACTCCTGTGCTTTCTTGTGCTTCATCACTCAATTGTTGGTGTGTGGTACTTGCTGGATGTATGATTAAAGATTTGGTATCTCCAATATTTGCTAGTAATGAAAAGAGTTTGGTATTGTCTGCAATGGTTTTAGCGGCTTCATAACCTCCTTTTACACCAAAAGTTACCAATCCGCTTTGCCCTTTTGGTAAGTATTTATCGGCTAAAGTTTTGTATTTGTTACCTTCTAATCCTGGATAGTTTACCCAAGCAACTTCTTCTTGTTCTTGCAACCATTTAGCAATAGACAAGGCATTTTCACTGTGTTTTTGAATTCTTACTTCTAAGGTTTCTAATCCTTGAATGATATTAAAAGCATTGGTAGGACTCAAGGCACCTCCAAAGTCACGTAAGCCCTCTAAAATTAACTTAAATGTGTATGATGCAGCTCCTAAGGCTTCGTGATATACTAATCCATGATATCCTGCTGAAGGTTCTGTAAACTCTGGGAACTTACCATTTGCCCAGTTAAAAGTTCCAGCATCAATAATAGCTCCTCCTAACGAGTTTCCTTGTCCTCCAATATATTTTGTTAACGAGTGAATTACAATATTTGCTCCGTGTTCTATTGGGTTTAATAAAGCTGGCGTAGCTACTGTATTATCCACAATAAAAGGAACTTCAGCCTTTTTTGCATGTGCTGATATCGCTTGTAAGTCTAAAACATCTAACTTCGGATTCCCTAAAGACTCTACAAAGAAAGCTCTTGTATTTTCTTTTACAGCTTCTGCAAAACTATCTGGGTTAGATGTATCTACAAACGTAGTTGTAATGCCTAATCTCGGTAAGGTAACATTCAGCAAATTGTAAGTTCCTCCATACAAACTACTCGAAGCTACAATATGATCTCCTGCTTTTAGCAAGGTTAACAATCCTGTTGAAATAGCTGCCGTACCTGAAGCAAAAACTACAGCCCCAATACCGCCTTCTAAAGCTGCTAAACGATCTTGTAAAATTTGATTGGTTGGATTGTTTAATCGGGTGTAAATAAATCCTAATTCTTTTAACGAAAACAAATTTGCTGCATGCTCTGAATCGTTAAAAACATACGATGTTGTTTGGTAAATAGGGACTGCTCTTGTTCCACTTGTTTGTGTTACATCATGACCTGCGTGCAATGCGTTTGTTGCGAATTTTTGTGTACTCATTTTTCTTGTTTTTTGAGTTAATAAAAAATTAAACCAAAAGCCAAAACACATCTTTTTTAGATGTTGCTTACTAGAAAAATGTTATTAAGAAAATACAAAAAGTTTCAGTAGTTATTATTGAAACTTCTTTTGGGTTATCTATCCTCGAGTTTTCACTCTGGTAGAATTTAGCACCTTCTTTGTTTGCACAAAGGGTTGCTAAGGTTTCATAGGGTCTAATCCCTCCACCTTTCTTGATAACATCGTCAATAAGTGTTTGAACTTTTACGAGCACAAATATTCAATTATAAAAATGGATTTTCCAAATTTATTTTGATTATTATTTAAAAAAGTGTTTTGAATTATTTTTAAAACAAACAAACAAATAACTTATAACCAGTGTTTTACGATAATTTACTTAAACTAAAATATAATACTTGTTTTTATCTTAAGAACTACAAGATAACATAGAACATCCTACTTTATTTCGAGCCCATTCTGGTCGTTTTGCAAACCATTTTTCATATTTTGGTTGCTCATCGTAAGGATTTTTGAGCAGTAAATATAACTCTTTTAACAATGCAAAATCATTTTTATTTGCATCATCAATGGCTAATTGCGCCATATAATTTCTGAGTACATATTTAGGATTTACAGCATTCATTTTTGCTTTTCTTTCTTCATCTGAAATAGTTTCATTTTGTAATCTACCTATATAATTTTGAAACCAGTTTTCCCAAGATTTTTTTATTTCGTTTACAACTTCTGAATGCCTATAAAATGCTTTTTCTATTTTTTTGATTGCCTCCTCTATGGTATCATCTTTTGAAATGCTTGACAACAATCGGAAAAAAATAGTCATGTCTGTTTCTGTTTTTTGAAGTACTTCTTCAAGATTTGAAACCAATGTTCCGTCTGATTCTTTTGAAGAAAAAAGACCTAATTTTTCTCGCATCATATGCATGTACTTTTCAGGAAATTTTTCTTGATAATTTTCTAAAACAGCTTCTAAAGGTTCAGCTTCTTCAATTAAAGGATATAGAGCATTTGCCAACTGATATAAATTCCATAAAACTACCTCTGGTTGCAAACCATATCGGTAACGCTTGTGAGTATTATCTGTTGTATTTGGCGTCCATCCGTGATCGTAACCTTCTAACCATCCGTAAGGTCCATAATCAATGGTTAACCCTAAAATCGACATATTATCGGTATTCATTACTCCATGTACAAAACCAACACGTTGCCAATGAATGACCATTTCTAAACTACGCTCTGCCACCTCTTTAAAAAAGGAAACATACGTTTCTTTTGAAGGTTCACCTAAATGAGGATAATGATGTTTAATAGTATAATCAACTAGTGTTTTTAATGTTTTTACATCTCCTCTGGCAGGAAATATTTGATAACTACCAAAACGTAAAAAAGACTCGGCTGTTCTACATACGATTGCTCCTTTTTCATACTCAGCGTTTCCGTCATACATTACATCTCTTAGAACTTGATCTCCTGATAGTGCCAAAGATAGTGCTCTTGTTGTAGGTACTCCTAAATGATACATAGCTTCGCTACATAAATACTCACGAATAGAGGAACGCAACACTGCTAATCCGTCTGCATTTCTCGAATATGGTGTCTCTCCTGCTCCTTTTAACTGCAATGCCCATTTTTTGTTATCATGAACTGCTTCAAACAAGTTAATCGCTCTACCATCTCCTAATTGTCCTGCCCAATGCCCAAATTGATGTCCGCCATAGCACATCGCATACGGTTCTGTATTTTTATATACATCATTCCCTGTAAAAATGTTCTTGAATTCCTCTGAAGCTATTGCTGTTTCTGAAAGCCCCAACGTTTGTACCATTTCATCCGAAACATGAATTATTTTTGGATTGGACGTTTTTTTAGGTGTTACATACGAAAAGCAAGCTTCTGTAACCTGCCTTCGAGTATTTTCTTGAATTGGGTCAGCAGGTAATTCTTGAGTAAAGGTATTTTGTATATTGAATTTCAACACGTTCTATTCTTCTTTTAGTTTGCTTGCGTACAGTTTTTTTAATTTTGCCAATTTAGGCGAAATCACAACTACACAATACATTTGATCCTTATTTTTTTCATAAAAATCTTGATGACTCTCATCTGCTTTATGAAATATGGATGCTTGGCTTATTTCTGTTACAATTTCATCTTCATAATAGGGAGCCAGCTTTTCTACTACTTTTTCAGCAATTTGTTGTTGTTCTTGAGTATGATAAAAAATTACAGAACGGTATTGGGTTCCTACATCTGCTCCTTGCCTGTTTAACGTTGTTGGGTCGTGACTTGTCATAAACATTACCAATAACTCTTCATAGCTTATAATTTGAGGATTAAACATTGCTTGTACTACTTCTGCATGTCCTGTTAAACCTGAACAAATTTCTCTATAGGTTGGTATTCCTGGTACAGTACCGCCCATGTAACCAGATACTACTTCTTCTACTCCTTTTATTTGATTTAAAACAGCTTCTACACACCAAAAGCAACCGCCACCAACGGTTATTACTTCTAATTTATTATTTGTCATTTCTCTCCTTTCTTTATTCAGTATCTAAAATCATTGAAGCCGAGTTAATGCAATAACGTAGTCCACTAGGTTCTGGTCCGTCAGGAAAAACATGTCCTAAATGAGCATCACAAGTATTGCATAGTACTTCCACGCGTACCATACCAAAAGTAGTATCTTTTTCATATTGAATAGCGTTTTCTTTTATAGGTTGCGTAAAACTAGGCCAACCAGTACCTGAACTAAATTTAATCGTTGAATCGAACAAAGGTGTACCACAACATACACATTTATATTTTCCAGCATCATAAACACTACATAATGCTCCTGAATTTGGTCTTTCTGTTCCTTTTTGTCTGGTTACTCTAAACTGTTCTGGGGTTAAAAGTTCTTGCCATTCTGCTGCTGTTTTTTCCACTCTTTTATCAGGTATTGGATTACCATTAACTGCAAAATTAATTACGTCTTTCCAAGTTAAAATTTTGTCATTCATCCTGCTCTTTCGTTTTATTTAACTTATTAGTAGTTTCTTTTCTTTGTTACTTACAAAGCTATGATTCTCTCTAAAGCTTTCATATAAATTTAAAAGAAAACCTTAACATTTTTTCAAGAATGATTTATATCATGTTTTAAATCACATCTTATCTATTAATTTGTAATAAAACCTATAATTCCCCTTACTTATAGCATAATTTGAGTTAAAATAACCACAAATTATTAGCTTATTTCAGTATTTACTAAAATAAAAAAACAATGAACATCTTAGAAAATAGAACAGTCGCTGATTACGTAATTGAGAATATAAAAACAGCTCCTATTTTTAAGAAATATGGAATTAATTTTTGCTGTGAAGGCAATATAACAATAAATAAGGCCTGCAAAAAGAATAAAATAGATTTAAGTACATTAAAAAATGAATTAGAAAATGTTGAAAGTATTAGTGATGTACTTCAGAATTATAATACGTGGAGTTTAAATTTTTTAATTCTTTATATTGAAAATGTACATCACTCTTATGCAAAAGAAAGTTTGCCAATAATTTCTCAGTATATGAATGAAACAATAAAAACTTATGGTAATATACACCCTGAATTATTAAAAATTAATAAACTGTTTAGAAAAGCTTCTTCTGAAATTATATCTCACCTTCAAAAAGAAGAACAAATACTTTTTCCTTATATAAAACAGCTAATAGCTGCTGATAAAGAGCATAAAAAAATAAGTGTTCCTTCATTCGTTACGATACATACTCCTATAAAAATGTTAGAGCATGAACATGAAGAAATTAATAATCTTTTCAAAAAAATAGTTAAATTAACAAATAACTATTCTATTCCAAAAAGTGCCTCTAATACCTATAAAGATCTATACATTAAACTTGAAGAGTTTGAACAAGATTTATACCATCATATACATTTAGAACACAATATACTACATAGAAAAGCACTAGAATTAGAAAAAAGAACCAAATTATTATAAAAAAAAGGGAGTGCTTGAGCACTCCCCTTTTTTTATAGCTTTTTAAATCGATTAAAAGCTTCTTTTTCTAACTCTTCTCTAAAATTAGGGTGAGCTATAGAAATTAATGCTTTTGCTCTTTCTTTCAAACTTTTTCCAAATAAATTAACTACTCCATATTCTGTAGCAACATAATGTACATGAGCTCTGGTTGTAGTTACACTTGCTCCTTCTTTTAAAAATGGTGTAATCTTAGAAATTCCTTTAGTAGTAATAGAAGGCATTGCTATAATAGCTTTTCCTCCTTTAGATAATGAAGCTCCTCTAATAAAATCCATTTGACCACCAACTCCAGAATATTGGTATTGCCCAATAGTATCAGCGCAAACTTGTCCTGTTAAATCTATTTCAATAGCGCTGTTTATAGCAGTTACTTTAGGGTTTTTCTTAATGATAGAAGTATCATTTGTATAACCGGCCTCTTTAAAATGTACTAGAGGGTTATCATCTATAAAATCGTATAACTTTTGTGAACCTACAGCAAAACAAGTAACTATTTTTCCTGTTTTAATTTCTTTTTCTTCTCCAGTAATTACTCCACTTTCTATTAATGGTAATACTCCATCAGAAAACATTTCTGTATGAATTCCTAACCGTTTATGACTTGTTAAATTATGTAATACAGCATTAGGTATATTACCTATTCCCATTTGTAATGTTGCACCATCCTCTATTAGTTCAGCTATATTTTGCCCAATTCTTTTTTCTATTTCCGAAGGTCTTCCTATTTCAGAAGTATGAATTGTTACATCAACCTCTACAGCATAATCTATATTACTTACATGAATAATTCCATCTCCATGAGTTCTAGGTACATTAGGGTTAATTTGAGCTATTACTGTTTTTGCTGTTTGAATAGCAGGCAATGTAATATCAACTGATGTGCCCAATGAACAATAGCCATGTTTATCTGGCGAAGAAACTTGAATAAAAGCTACATCTAATGGATAAATATTACGACGGAATAACCAATGAATTTCACTTAAAAAAATGGGAATATAGTCTCCATTATTCTTATTCACTCCTTTTCTAACATTCTCTCCAACAAAGCAACTCATTAATTTAAAAGATTTACTGTAAGGTTCTTCTAAATACTTAGCCCTACCATGTGTGTGGATTTGAATAATTTCTACATTATCTAACTCTTCATATCTATTGCACAAGCTATCAATTAATAAATTAGGAGTCATTGCTGCTCCTTGAAAAAAAACTTTATTATTTGATTTTACAATTGCTACAGCCTCTTTCGCAGTAACAATTTTTAAATTTTCTGACATTTTAATGGGATCTTTTATGTGTGTAAATATCTTGGTAAAATACAGTTTAATTAATGATAAAAATCATAAATGTTTTATTTTTAAGTAAAAAAGTTTAGATGTTGATTTCTTCGATTTGTTTCCATAGTTATCTTTAATTTACGTGTATTACCATTTTCTAAAATCGTCATCCAGTAATCACTCATCAACAAAAAAAATTTTCATTAAAATATAGAGCAAAAAAAAACCTCAATCTACTAAAAGATTGAGGTTTAAAAGAAAGGCAACGACCTACTCTCCCACCAGTGGCAGTACCATCGGCGCTAATGGGC
>NZ_RAQM01000009.1:0-135096 GCF_003610735.1 Tenacibaculum lutimaris
GTAGCTGATCGCTTTCCAAAATTCCTGTGATCGTATCGCTTTCTTAAAGCGGGTGCAAACATACAAACTGTTTTTATTCTGACAAAAACTTTTTTAAAGTTTTTTTTAGCCTGTTTTTCGCTGTTTTAATGAACTGTCTCCGTTAAAATCGGACTGCAAAGATACTACCTTTACTTTAAATAAAACAAGAAAATGTTAAACTATTTTTTAACCTTTTCTTTACTTATTCTACATCCTATTTTAATGAACTCTTACTAACTTCTTAGCTTAACGCTTCTCCGTTTGCGGGTGCAAATATAGAACCCTTTTTCAATACAACAATGACTTTTTTTGCCTTTTTTAAAACCTAAATTTTAATACCTTAAACCTTAATACTTTATAAGCAAAAGTTTTTTATTTCGATATCATTTTTGGTTGCTTTCTTATTTGCTATTCTGTGGAGATTGTCCTTTATTCAGCAGTACGAACAACCTTACTCCTTCTTAAAAACTGAGGTTTATCTGAGTTTTAAAAAGAGTTAAATTCTAAAAAACTTATTTGTTAAGTATCGTTAATTGAAAATTTAGCGCTTTTTCTTCCTATCTCTTTTCTTACGAAGCTTCTTAAAGTACTCTTTGTACTCCGATACATCCATATATCCCCTACTCTTCAATACAATATTCGTATAGTCCTTCGCTAATTTAGGCTCCTGATACTCCAACTTCTCATCTATATAAGCTCGTTGTAATATATCCTCTATCAAATAATCTTCATTATTGCTCTCTGGAACGTATTCTGACTTTAAGGATAACTTGAACATGTTTGCCGTAGTGTTATACCAAAAAGCTTTCCATCCGCTTCGAATCTCTTTCACATTATCAAAGGCTGTTTTTCCTGTTTGACGATGAATTAACTTCAACAATACTCTCCCTTCTGTTCTTGTTAGTTTTTTTAATGGTGCTGTTAATTCTTCTTCGAGGTATTTTTGAACACGCTTTACATATTGCCTCTTTTTGCTTTTTGATTTAATTCTCGACAAACGAGAATTCACACTATCTACTCTTTTTGCAGCTAGAGTTGCATAAGGATATGCTTTGAATACTTTTTTTCGCAACCAATAATAATATAAAATATCGTTTTTCTCTTTAAACTTATGTTTTGGCAACACTGTTACTTCGTTTAACCTTATCATTAAACTATCTCCTACTTTAACTAAAATATATTCATCGTTAAAGTTTGGCAAACTATCTTTAAGTTGAGCACTAATTGTAGTAGTCGCTAATAGTATATATAAGCAAAGTATTCTTTTCATTTAATTTTTATGTACAAAAAGGATTCCAAATGTATCATTTCTGTTTTAAAACAAAAAAACTCATGAAAAATTTCATGAGTTTTTTTGTTTTATTTCAGGCTTATACTATTCTGCCATTATTGATTCAGCTACTTTTTTGTACGTTCCGTTTTCTAATTTTTCACGAATCGCTGTAAATGCTTCTATTGTTTCAGTTACATCGTCCATTGTATGACGTGCAGTTGGAATCAATCTTAAAATAATTAATCCTTTTGGTATTACTGGGTACACTACGATAGAACAGAAAACCCCATGGTTTTCTCTTAAATCGTTCACCATAGCCATTGCTTCTGGAATATCTCCTTTTAAATATACAGGAGTAATACATGTTTCAGTAGTTCCTAAATCAAACCCTGCTTCGCGTAAACCTGATTGTAAAGCATTGGTAACTTGCCACAACTTATCTTTTAACTCTGGTTGTGTACGAATTATATCTAAACGTTTTAAAGCACCTTTTACCATTGGCATTGGTAATGATTTTGCAAACATTTGAGATCTCATATTGTACTGTAAGTACTGCACTACATCTTTATCTCCTGCGAAAAACGCACCGATACCTGCCATAGATTTAGCAAAAGTAGCAAAATAGACATCAATTCCGTCTTGTACTCCTTGTTCGAATCCTGTTCCTCTTCCTCCTTCACCTAAAGTTCCAAACCCATGTGCATCATCTACTAATAAACGGAAATTGTATTTTTCTTTTAAGGCTACTATTTCTTTTAGTCGCCCTTGTTCACCACGCATACCAAAAACTCCTTCAGAAACTAATAAAATTCCTCCACCAGTTTTTTCTGCCATTTTAGTAGCACGTTGTAAATTTTTCTCACAACTTTCAATATCGTTATGACGGTATACAAAACGTTTACCTGCATGCAAACGAACACCGTCAATAATACATGCATGTGTATCTACGTCATATACAATAATATCGTCTTTAGAAACTAAAGCGTCAATCGCTGACACCATACCTTGGTATCCGAAGTTTACTAAATAAGCAGCTTCCTTACCAACGAACTCTGCACATTCTTTTTCTAATTGCTCATGGTATTTTGTATGACCTGACATCATACGAGCCCCCATTGGGTATGCTAAACCATCTGCTGCTGCAGATTCTCCATCAGCTTTTAACACTTCTGGATGATTTGCTAATCCTAAATAATCATTGATACTCCAAGTAATTACTTTTTTTCCATTGAAAGACATACGGTTAGAAATCGGTCCTTCTAATTTAGGAAATACATAATACCCTTCCGCTTTATCTGCCCATTTTCCTAAAGGTCCCTTATCTCCCTTAATTCTTTCAAATAAATCTTTAACCATTATTATTTTTGATTTTTATAGGTTGCGAAAATAGTGCTTTTTTAACAGATTTTCAAAAAATTGTATGTAGCATAATTATTATATAATGAAGAAAGGTGTCTAATTAGACACCTTTTACTTCTTTTTATTTTATCCTAAAACGTTTGATTTTAATTCTTCTATAAATGGCTGTTTATATAATCTTTTTCCTAAAGCTTTATGGATAGCATTAGCCACAGCCCCACCTGCTGGTGGTAAACCTGGTTCTCCTAAACCTGTTGGAGACAACTCATTTTGAACAAAGTAAACTTCTACTTTTGGAGTCTCATTCATTCGTATTAACCTATAACCATCAAAGTTTCTACTAGAAGGTTTCCCTTCTTCAAAAGTTAAATTTCCATACATTGCATGCCCTATACCATCAATAACTCCACCAGCCACTTGATTAATCGCTCCTGTAGGGTTTACAACAATACCACAATCTACCGCAGCAACAACTTTTGTTACGACAGGGACTCCATCTTTCACTTCTACTTCTGCTACTTCTGCAACATGTGAATTATGACTATAATATGCAGAAAAACCTTGATAAACTCCTTCTTTGGCTTTCCCCCATTCTCCTTTTTCAGCTGCTAATCGAATTGCGTCTTGCATTCTCTTTCCTGAATATTCTATCCTTTTATCTTCAGTATCTTTTACATTCTCTAATAAATCTAAACGTAACTGAACTGGATCAACTTCTAGTTCTTGTGCTAATTCATCAAAAAATGATTGTTCTGCATATCCTAGGAAATTGGTATATGGTGCTCTCCAAGCGCCTGTAGTAATATTACTCTTATAATTAGCTGTTGAAACTTTATAATTTGGAATACATCCAGCAGGGAAGAAGTTTGGAATTAACCCGTACATATTGTCATTAATCGCTGCTTCTTTTAAATGATATCCTGTTATTTTTCCGTCTTTTATTGATGCTGCAATTCTATATTTAATTGCTGGTCGGTAAATACCACTTGTTATATCTTCTTCTCTTGTCGAAACCATTTTTATAGGTTTCTTAATTTTATCGGATATCTCAAGAGCTTCATATACAAAATCTCCATACAATCTTCTTCCAAAACCTCCTCCCATTCTGGTCATCTCAATATGAACTTGACTTAAATCACGTCCTAACATTTCAGACGCAACTTGTGCTGCATATTCAGGTGTTTGCACCGGCCCTACCAGATGTACTTTTTCAGCAGTTATGTTTGCAAAAAAGTTCATAGGTTCCATACAATTGTGCGGTAAGAAAGGTGAATGATATGTACGTTCTATAACTTTATCAGCTTCTGAAAATACTTTATCTACATCTCCATCTTCTCTTCTTATATCAAATTTATCTCCTTCTAGTAAACTTAACAATTTTTCATCGTGAAGTTTTGTATCTTCAAGCTGAGAACCTTCTTTCCATGTAGCTTTAATAGCTTTGGATCCTTTGATTGCTGCCCAAGTATTTTCTGCTATAACAACTACTTTATCTGATTTTGACAGCTTGAAAGTCCAATTGTTTTTACCAGATTCAATAAAGTTTCTTGCTTTTTCTCCAATAGTTACAACATCTATCACTCCAGAAACTTTTTTAGCTTCAGAAGCATCGAATGATACTAACTCTTCTCCAAAAGAAGGCGGTCTTACAACTGCAGCATATACCATTCCTTCTTCTTTATAATCTAACCCAAATAATGGTTTACCAGTTACTATTTTATCTACATCAACATTTATAACATCTTTACCTATGATAGAAAATTCTGAAGGTTTTTTTAATGTTACATTTTCAGGAATTTCTAGTATTGCTGCTTCTTTAACCACTTCTCCATAGCCTAATTTATCACCATTTGCATTAGTAATTACTCCTTTTGAAGCAGAACAAGTAGCTGCGTCTACTCCCCATTTTACTGCCGAAGCATTGATTAACATTTGTTTTGTTGTAGCTCCAGTTTGTCTCAAAGCCGTCCATCCGTGGCGAATAGACTGACTCCCCCCTGCTAATTGACGTGTGTAATTTTTAATATCTAATGGAGCTTGTACCACATGTACTTTGTCCCACTCAACATCTAACTCTTCAGCAATAATCATCGGCATTGATGTTTTTACTCCTTGTCCAATTTCTGGATTGGGAGAGTAAATGGTTACATAACCTTCATCAGATATTTTTATGAATGCATTAAAATCATTGAAATTCAGATTTTCAACATCTACAGATGGTTTTACATTAGGTTTACATGCAGTAAATAAATTAAACCCAATCATGATTCCTCCACTAGCTAATGCTGAGGCTCTTAAAAAATTTCTTCTACTAAAGGTATACTTGTTTTCTTGTGTACTCATGATTGAAAAATTTTAAGACATTTTTTCAGCAGCTAAAGCAACTGCTTTTTCTATTCTGTTATATGCAGCACAACGACAAATATTTCCTTGCATTGCTTCTCTTATTTCCTCTTTTGAAGGATTTGGATTTTCCTTTAAAAAAGATGCTGCTGTCATTATTTGTCCTGCTTGACAATATCCACATTGTGGGACATCTACTTCCTTCCAAGCTTCTTGTAATGGATGATTGCCTTCAGTTGATAACCCTTCAATGGTTGTTATTTCTTCACCATCCAACATGGAAACTTGTAATTGACAACTTCTCATTGCTGTTCCGTCTACATGAACGGTACAAGCACCACATTGCGCTATTCCGCAACCGAATTTGGTTCCTACCATATCGAGTTCATCACGTAAAACCCACAACAATGGTGTATCAGCATCTGCTGTAAAGGATACCGATTTTCCGTTAATTTTTAATGTATAATTTGGCATTTCAGGTAGTTTTTATAATTCGAAAAGTTACGAAAAAAATAAATGCCACTTAGTTAATGAAGTTATTTTAAATAAAAAAAAGAGGCTTTCGCCTCTCTTACTTATCTATTTTGTAAAAATGTAGTTACATTTTTTTCTATTCTTTCTAGTACATCTTCTGTATTTGCTTTTACAAAAGCTTCTCCTGTAATTTGCTCATACAATTCTATGTATCTATTTGAAATCTCATTGATTTTAGTATCTGACATTTCAGGAATTTGTTGTCCCTCTTTTCCTTGAAAACCATTTTCAATTAACCATTGACGTACAAACTCTTTAGATAATTGTTTTTGCTTTTCTCCTTTCTCTTGGCGCTCAGCATATCCATCCGCATAAAAATAACGAGAAGAATCAGGTGTATGAATTTCATCAATCAATACAATTTTACCATCTTTTGTTTTTCCAAACTCGTATTTTGTATCTACTAAAATTAATCCTCTTTTAGCTGCTAACTCAGTTCCTCTTTGGAATAATTTTCTAGTATAATCTTCTAGAACTAAATAGTCTTCTTCTGAAACAATTCCTTTAGCCAAAATATCTTCACGAGAAATATCTTCATCGTGCTCTCCATTATCAGCTTTTGTTGAAGGTGTTATAATTGGTGTAGGAAACTTATCATTTTCTTTCATTCCTTCAGGCATTGTTACACCACATAGTGTTCTTTTTCCTGCTGCGTATTCACGAGCAGCATGTCCTGATAAATATCCACGAATTACCATTTCTACTTTAAATGGTTCACATAAATGACCTACTGCTACATTTTCATCTGGATTAGCTAATAACCAGTTTGGAACGATATCCGCAGTGTCGTTCATCATTTTGGTAGCAATTTGGTTTAAAATTTGTCCTTTAAAAGGAATTTGACGTGGTAAAATTACATCAAATGCAGAAAGACGATCAGAAGCTATCATTACCAATAAATCGTCGTTGATATTATAAACTTCTCTTACTTTTCCTTTGTAAACTGTCTTTTGCCCTGGAAACTGAAAATTAGTTTCGTTAATTGTATTCATTTTTCTATTTTGTTGTGTTGTCGTGGCGCAAATGTAAGTTAAAAACTTATTTAAATAAAAAAGATGTGCTTTTATAAACACATCTCTCTTAAATTATATTTTAAATATTTTAAAGTCCAATATTAATATAAGTACCAGAGAACTTTCCATCTGAAATAAGAATTGTATTACCTAGCTCTTCTCCATCTAACAATCTTCCTTCAAAAGTTCCTTCAATTATTTTATTTTCTATATCAAACTTCGAAACTACAACTTTACCAACAGAGATTCCTGAACTTGAGTTATAATTGGTATGATATATTTTGTCTGCTTCTCCATCATAGTAACTAATACTTGTTGATGTATAGCCTTTAATTTCAAAAACACCTGCTTCTTTAACATCATCAATAGTTATGTATATTCTATCATTTAAATCGTTCATTTTAAGAATAAATTCTATGTTATTATCACTATAATAACTAACACTACCTATTGATGCGTCTTCTAAATTTGTAAGTTTAAAACTTTCTCTATATAAACTACCTCCAATATTAGCTTCTATGAAACCTTCAGAAAACACTATAACTGCTTCACTATCTGAATCTAAACATGAAACAAAAGATAATATAGAAAAAACAAATAGTAAAAATAAAACGATATTCTTCATAAGCAAAAAATAGATTTGCGAAAATAATATGTTTTTATGAAAAATCACTCAGTTTCTATACTTTTATAAGCTGTTATAATTTGCTTTACTAATCGGTGGCGAATTACATCTTTATCATCTAAGTATACTTGTGCTATTCCTTTGATATCTTTTAAGGCTAATAATGATTCTTTCAATCCTGATACTTGTCTACGTGGTAAATCTATTTGACCAGGATCTCCTGTAATGATAAATTTTGCATGCATTCCCATACGGGTTAGGAACATTTTCATTTGTGCATGCGTGGTATTTTGCGCTTCATCTAAAATCACGAAGGCATTATCTAGCGTACGACCTCGCATAAAAGCTAATGGTGCAATTTGAATCGTTCCGTTTTCTAGATACGCTTGTAACTTTTCGTGTGGAATCATATCTCGTAATGCATCATATAATGGTTGCATGTACGGATCTAACTTTTCTTTTAAATCTCCTGGAAGAAACCCAAGGTTTTCACCAGATTCAACTGCAGGTCTTGTTAAAATAATACGCCTAACTTCTTTTTCTTTTAATGCTTTCACAGCCAATGCTACTGCTGTATATGTTTTTCCTGTTCCGGCTGGACCAACTGCAAATAACATATCATTTTTTTGCATCAAATCAATCATTTTATGTTGGTTGGCTGTTTGTGCCTTGATTAATTTTCCACTAACCCCATGCACTAAAACATCTTTTGCATTTCCTGATTTACGAATCTCTTCTTCTTTACCTGTTGATGTTAAAATACGTTCAATACTATTTTCATCAAGTTTATTATATCGATTAAAATATTTGATAAGCATTTCTAATCGCTTTTCAAACTCATCTAATAATTCTGCTTCACCAAAAATCTTTAATTTATTTCCTCTTGCTACAATTTTTACTTTAGGAAAGAATGTTTTTAACTGAGTAATTGTGCTATTCTGAGCTCCGAAGAAATCATTTGGGTTGATTTCTGTTAATTCAATTATGCGTTCGTTCAAATGACAAAAGTTTTAAGATTATTCACACTAAAAATAATGATTATTTTTGTCGAATTACGTAGTTTTGTTTAAAAATTCAGCATAATTTTTCACAAACTAATTAACAAACACCTAACTTAATGTCTCTTATCACATTAACTACTGATTTTGGAACTAAAGACCACTTTGTAGGGGCTGTAAAAGGGGCTATATACTCAGAATTACCTGATGCTAAGATTGTAGATATAACACATCATATCTCCCCTTTTAACATTACAGAAACAGCGTATATTTTAAAAAATGCTTATAAGAGTTTTCCTGATAAAACTATACATGTAATTGGCGTTGATTCTGAGTTAAGTATTCAAAATAAGCACATTGCTTTAGAGTTAGACAATCATTACTTTATTTGTCCTGATAACGGTTTAATTTCTATGATTGCTTCTGAAATTAAGCCTACTAAAATTTTTGAGATCAATATTCATGATCGAGTAGAAAGCAGTTTTCCTGTACTAGATGTGTTTGTGCAAGTTGCTAGCCACATTGCTCGTGGTGGGAGTTTAAGTGTTATTGGTAGAGAAATTGATTCTTATAAGCAGATTATTGAAATTCAACCAAAAGTAAACGAACAACAAAATAGTATTTCTGGCGGTGTAATTTATATTGATAATTATGGTAATGTAATTACTAATATTAGCCAAAAGTTATTTAATACTGTTGGGAAAGGTCGTGATTTTAAAGTTACAGCTAGACGTTATACCTTTACAAAAATTTTTAGTCGATATAATGAAATTGTTGATTACTCGATTGAAAACAATGGTCAGCATGATGGAGAAAAATTGGCTATTTTTAACTCTGCAGGTTTTTTAGAAATTGCCATTTACCGAAGTAATTTAGAAACTGTTGGAGGTGCCTCTACTCTACTTGGATTAGAGTATAGAGACACTATTACTGTTGAGTTTGAAAATCCGATTACACCAGAATTTACACCTATAAATTAACGATATGTTTGTACGAATAGTAAAAATGAGCTTTCAACCAGAAAAAATTGAAGAGTTTTTAAACAACTTCAACACTAAAAAAGAGTTTATACGAAATTCACCTGGTTGCCGTTTATTAGAATTATACAGAGACAAAACAAATCCGAATATATTTTTCACTTATAGCTATTGGGATACTGAGCAAGATTTAGAAAACTACAGAAATTCTGAATTATTTAAAGGTGTTTGGGCACAAACCAAAGTTTTATTTAATGATAAGCCTCTTGCTTGGAGTGTAGATAAAGTTGAATCGTTACCTTAATGAGTTTATTCAGTCCTTTTCCTGTTTTACATACACCTCGGCTTGTACTAAGAAAACTTGTTGATAATGATAAAGAGGCTGTTTTTAAAATTCGATCGAATTCAGTAGTCAATAAATTTATTGATAGAAAGATTCCTAGTGATATTTCTGATGTGGAAGATTTTATAAAACTAATTGATGAATTAGTACTTAAAAACGAAGGTATTTACTGGATTATTGAAAACAACAACGAGGTTATAGGTTCTATTGGTTTACGTCATTTTAATGATAATTTGTCTTATGCCGAAATTGGCTATGAATTACATCCTGACGCTCACGGAAAAGGTTTTATGAGTGAAGCTTTAAAAGAAGTTCTTCAATTTGGCTTTAGTTCACTTAACTTGAATGAAATTGAAGCTTATACTCATAAACACAATAAAGGTTCTATAAATTTGTTAAAAAGGTTTAACTTTAAATTACGTCCCAATAAAAAAGATAACGACTTCGAGAATAATGTTATTTTTGGACTTCTTAAAAACGAACAATAGTATTTTATGCTACCACTACTAAAAAAAGAATTTAACTCATTTTTTGCCTCTCCCATTGCCTATTTGGTTATTGGAGTATTTTTACTTGTAAATGGCTTATTCTTATGGGTATTTAAAGATAATTTCAACATTTTAAATGCAGGGTTTGCTGATTTAAATAGCTTTTTTTATTTAGCTCCATGGTTGTTTTTATTCCTGATTCCTGCCATAACAATGAAAAGTTTTGCAGATGAGTTTAATAGTGGAACCATTGAAATTTTAAAAACTAAACCACTTACCGATTGGCAAATTGTGCTGGGCAAATTTTTTGCTGCACTTTTACTCGTTATTATAGCATTATTACCTACGTTAACTTATGCTTATACTGTGTATCAATTAGGAAGCCCTATTGGAAATTTAGATGTAGGTAGTACAATTGGTTCGTATTTAGGGTTGTTATTTTTAGCTTCAACCTATACTGCTGTAGGATTATTTACTTCTACCCTTTCAAATAACCAGATTGTAGCATTTATTGTAAGTGTATTTATCACTTTTGCTTTATTCTACGGGTTTGATGCTGTCGGATCTTCCTTAGGAAACTCAGGATATACCTTACAACAATTTGGTATTAACGAACACTTTAAAAGTATTAGTCGTGGTGTAGTAGATACTCGTGATTTAATCTACTTTATCAGTGTTACGTTCTTCTTTTTATTCATCACTAAACAACAGTTAAAAAATGAATAAGAAATTACAACACATCGCATTAGCTCTTATTGGACTGTTAGTTCTTAACTATGTGGCTAACTCTATATACAAACGTTTTGATTTAACACAAGATAAACGATATACCTTATCGGAAGTAAGTGAAAGTCTTATTGATAAAATTGATACACCACTAACGATTCATGTATTCTTAGAAGGTGATTTTCCTGCGGAATTTAAGCGTTTACAAATAGAAACACGCCAGTTTTTAGAGGAATTACAAGCAAAAAACTCTAACATCCGCTTCAGATTTATCAATCCTGATAATATTCGTGAACGTCTGGTAAAAAGAGGAATGATGCCTAGCCAGTTAACTGTAGAAGAAGATGGAAAGTTATCTGAAGCTATTATTTTTCCTTGGGCAGAAATTACTTATGGTAAAAAAGTAGAGTTAATTTCTTTACTTCCTAACTCTATTGCTAAAACGCAAGAGGCACAGCTACAAAATGCTGTTGAAAAATTAGAGTATTCTTTTGCTAATGCATTACATAATGTTACTTTAAAAGAAAGGCAGAAAATAGCGGTATTAGCTGGTAATGGTGAGCTTCAAGATATTTATCAATATAGTTTGTTAAGTGAAGTTGGTAAAAAATACCGTTTAGCCAAATTTACATTAGATAGTGTAGCTAACAATCCGCAAAAAACCTTGAAAGATTTACGTAACTACGATTTAGCAATTATAGCTAAACCTACTGAACGTTTTACTGAGGAAGAAAAATTTACCGTTGATCAGTTTATTGCAAACGGTGGTAAAAGTTTATGGATGCTAGATAATAACTATGCGGATACTGATAGTTTGTACAATGAAGGAAAAATGTTAGCTTTTCCACGTGATTTAAATTTAACTGATTTATTGTTTGGCTATCAAGTTCGTGTAAATAATAAATTAATTCAAGATTTATACTCGGCTAAAATTCCATTAGCTACAGGAAATGTAGGAAACCAAACACAGTTCCAACACTTAAACTGGTTTTATCATCCATTAGTTAATGGAAATCCGAACCATCCGATTACTAAAAATGTAGCACCTGTTCGTTTTCGTTTTGCTACTCAAATAGATACTTTAAAAGGAAACTTAAAAAAGACTCCGTTATTAGTGACTTCCGTGCTTACCAAACAAACAGGAACTCCTAATTTTATTGAATTACAAAGCATTGCGAAAGAACCTAAAGAAAATGAGTTTGCTTCAGGTCCACAATTATTGGCTGTTCTTTTAGAAGGTAACATTCCTTCTGCATATAAAAACAGAATAAAACCTTTTGATACTCCTGATTTTAAAGCTGAGAGCACAAACAATAAAATGATTGTAATTGCTGATGGTGATGTAGGTAGAAATCAGATTTTAAAAGGAAAACCACACGATTTGTCCTTAGATAAATGGACGGGAGAACAGTTTGGAAATAAAGAATTTTTAATCAATGCTATTGACTATTTATTAGATGATTCTGGATTGATTCAACTGCGTAATAAAACCATTCAAATTAACTTATTGGATAAGCAACGTGCTTTTGCTGAAAAACGTTTTTGGCAATTTATCAATATTGGTATTCCATTAGTGCTATTAGCACTGTTTGGTTTTGGTTTTAATTACTGGAGGAAGAAGAAGTATCAGTAGAATTAATAATACTTTTAAATATTTAATAAATCATTGTGTTTAAACTGATAACTCAATGCTTTTTGAAGTTTTTTGCTACTAATTATTTTGTAAACTAATGGTTTTGAGTCGTCAAATTCTGGAATAGGTTTTCCTAGAATTTTTCTAGCATTTATATAGAAATCTTCTCTGGTTGGGTGATCGTTTGCACAGGCATTAAAAACTTCACCAAAAACATTCTGTTCAATTATTTGTTCTATAATAGCAATACAGTCTTCTCTATGTATCATATTTACATAGCCTTTTGGATGCGGTATTTTTCTATCAGCAAACCAATTCCCTGGTTGTCTTTTTCCTCCAAATAATCCAGCAAAACGAATTATGGTTGTTTGAAAGTTATTGTTGTTTCTAAATAAGTTTTCTATTTCAACTAGTGGTGAATTAATTGTTTTATCTTCTTCAGTCATTTCCTTATTTAAACTAGGGTACACCGAAGTAGAGCTAATAAAAATTACTTTAGCTGTGTTTGATTTCTCTATAAAAGAAATTAACCTTTTAAAGTTTTCTATTTCTTTGGAAGTGATAGCTATGATTAGAACATCGGCATCTAAGAATTCTGATGAAATATGTTCGTCAGAAACATTAACTAAGTAAGGTTTAATTTCAACTGATTTTAATTCTTGAAGTTTATCTTTAGATGTTGTTGAACCTTTTATTTTATATCCCTTCTTTGTAAAATATATTCCTAGTTCTTTGCCTAACCATCCACAACCTAGAATACTAACATTTTTCATTACAACAATTATCGTCTTTTACTATTTTACATGAAACCACCGCTAATAAAGCTCCTATAATTGGTGCTAATATATACAACCATAAATGCTCTAAGTGACCAGAAATTAACGCTGGTGCAATGGAACGAGCAGGATTCATAGATGCTTTAGTTATAGGTCCTGCAAACATAGCTTCTAACAAAACCACACCACCAATAGCTATACCTGCCATTACTCCTACTTCTTTACTTCCTGTAGATACATTTATTATCGTTAGCATTAAAAAGAAGGTTAATAACAATTCTAAAATAAAAGCTCGCCAAGGCACTACCGTTGGTAATGTTGCTCCGTAAAATTCACTTGTAGGAAATAATACCCAAAGCATAATACTTGCTAACAAAGCACCTACTAATTGAGCTATGATATATTTAGGTACTTCTTTCCATGAAAATCTTTTGGCATAGGCAAAAGCAATTGTGACTGCAGGATTAAAATGTGCTCCAGAAATTTCTCCAAAGGCATAAATCATTGCCATCACTATCAATCCCCAAGTAATTGCAACCCCAATATGCGTCAAATCTGCTCCATTGGTAATTTCATTTACCGTCATTGCTCCTGTTCCACAGAAAATTAAAGCAAAAGTTCCTATACTTTCAGCTATATATTTTTTCATTTTATAAGTTTCTATCTACTAATTTTTTCTTTGAATAATTCTACTTGTCTTCTATGTCTTAATATATGTACAATAGCATGTTCAAATAATTGTTCTACATCATATTTCTGTCCCCACCTCACGTACACCTTTTTATTTGGATTTAATTCTTCTAGTTTAATATTAGGGTAATCTTTGAAGAGTTGCTCATTATAAGCGAACATTGTATCTAATGCTTTATTATACTCCGAAATAGAGTTTAGTTGCTCTTTTTCTTTATAAACTATATCTTCTCCTAACCACTTTCTTATTTCAATAACATAGGTATATCCTGCCCTAACTACGTGTGTTATTATTGTTTGAATTGACTTACAATCTTCATCTTTAGTTTCACTATCAACTATTTGAATCAATTCTTTTGAGGTAATATCTTTAATTACCTCCTTAAACTCTGCTATAGACTTTTCATATTCATCTAACAAAGCTCCAATAGCTCCATTATTTCTATGTGTTCCTTTTTTTGTCATTCTTAACTTTGGCTGCAAATATCTATTAAAACAATCCTACCGTATTTTAAGTTTTTGTTAACATTAATCCGAAGAATTCCTTGTAATTTTAACAAAACTAATTAAAAACAAATCTATTAACATGAAAAAAATACTTTTGAGTTTGTTTGTTGTTGCTTTATCAACAAACATCAATGCCCAGTTAAAGACACCTGCACCGAGTCCTGCTTCTAAAATAGAACAAAAAGTAGGTTTAACCGATGTTACTGTTGAATATTCAAGACCAAGCATGAAAGGAAGAGCCGTTTTTGGTAATTTAGTTCCTTACGGTAAATTATGGAGAACAGGTGCAAACCAAAACACCAAAGTTACTTTTAGCGACGACGTTACTATTGACGGAAAAACATTAAAAAAAGGAACGTATGCTGTATATACGAAGCCAGGAAAAGACGCTTGGGAAGTATTATTTTATTCTGATACTAATAACTGGGGAACTCCTCAAAATTGGGATGATGCTAAGGTAGCTGTGTCTACCACTGCTAAGGTTGAAGCTATGCCAATGAAAATTGAAACGTTTACAATGTCTATTGACGATTTAACAAACGATTCTGCTGTATTAGGTATCTTATGGGAAAATGCTTATGTTGGTGTAAAATTTAATACTCCAACAGACAAAGCTGTTGAAGAAAGTATTGCACAAGTAATGGGCGGTCCTTCTGCTAACGATTATTTTTCTTCTGCTGTTTACTATTTACAAGAAGGAAAAGACATCAATAAAGCTAAAGAATGGATTAACAAAGCAGTAGATATGACTAAAGATCAACCTCGTTTTTGGTACTTACGTCAACAATCGTTAATCTTAGCTAAAGCTGGAGATAAAAAAGGAGCTATTAAAGCAGCAAAAGCTTCATTATCAGGTGCTGAAAAAGTTGGAAATGCTGATTATGTAAAAATGAATAAAGAGTTTATTGCTGAAATGAAGTAATTTTCAATAAGAGCTTCATTAAATAAAAAGAACTGCTTCATAAACTAAATATTTATGAAGCAGTTCTTTCGTTTTACCTCATTATTCCTAAATGGATAATACGCCCACCTGATTGATTTACAGGATTTACACTTTTACCCACCACAATTCCTTTTTCTGGCGCGTAATATTTCTTAATCGTATTCCCAAAAACATCTCTTAGCGTTGCAATATGATCTCCTTCTTCTACAATATCTCTTAAATCAACATGTACTGTTAACAGCCCTCCTTCTTGAGTATACAACCAATATGATTTATTACAAACTACTGTATTTCTTTTAGATGTTTCATATTCATCATCAGTAATTCCTAAATGAGTAAGTACATTATGTACCCCTGCTAGTCCACTTTTAATTATTTTCTTTTGAAAACTATGTGGATTTCCAACTTCAATAGTAATAGACGGAATTCCTAACTCTTCTGCTGCTCCACGTAAAGTTCCGTCAGATGGTGGTGTATGTACAATAATTTCTGCATCTTGTAACAAAGCTAATTTCTTAGTAACCTCATTATTCATATCACTTCTAATATAAAATGAATTCACTCTACCAAAACTAGCAGTATGAAGATCTAAGAGGTAATCAAACTTTTTTACTACCAAATTCAAAAAACGATTGGCATATACTTCACTAGTATTTCCATTGTGTTTCCCTGGCATAATTCTGTTAATGTCTACACCATCACTAAAAACACGAGTTCCTCTAACAAAAGAAGGTACGTTTACAATAGGAATTCCTACAATAGTACCTTTTAAATTATTCGTATCTAAATCTTTAAACAATCGTTGAATTACCGATATTCCATTCAATTCATTTCCATGAACTGCAGCAGTAAGCCCCAATACAATACCATCTTCTTTTCCTCTGGCAACTATAATAGGAATACATGTAGCAATTCCTAATGCATTTGAAGTTACTTTTAACCAATAATTCTTAATAGAATTTTGGGGTGTTTGATTTACGTCAAACTCTGTTATATACTCAATTTGGTGTCCCATACATCTTATAGTTAGTACAACTCGTTTAATAAAGTACTATCGTTATTTAAAGAAGTAAATAGTTTCTTTTTAAACTTTTTATTAGAGTTAATTAAGCTAATACACATTTTATCAATAGCAATGGTTGAAAGCACAGTTTGTATGAATGTTTCTATTAAATCATCAATCCCCAAACCTAGTTTATTATAATCTCTTCTATCCATAATTAACAAACGATTGGTGTCTGACGTCCATTCGTTCTCTCCCAATTTAACAGATAAATTAGTCCCTAGCATCTGCCAAGAATCTTTGCTGTTCTCTAAATCATTTACCAGAGGTAATAATGCTCTTCTCGAATACATACATAAAGGCTTAATACCATCTTTTGTACTACTAATCATCATACGAATATCAGACACATAAGTTTCTCCTTTAGCATTTGGCATTGTACCTACATGGTAGTATTTTCCTTTAGTACTTAACGAGCTCCAATTGTAATTACCAATTAAACTTTGTACAATAAAACGTTCATACTCTATTTCTAACTTCATAAACTCTTCCAATTCTTCTTCATTTACAATGGTATACACTCCTTGACCCGCGTTACTATAAGGTATTTTAATAACCGCTTGTCCACCCATTTTCTTTACCCACAGTGGAATCTCATTCTTACTTACATCCCAAATAGTATCTGGAATGTTAATTTTCATACCATGCTCTTCTAACTCAGTATTATAAATATCATAGGCTTTGGCTGCTACCATTTTGTTTCTACCTCCTGCTAAACACGTAATAATCGGATTTAAAATCTTTGTTTTACTATTTACAGGAAAACGATTCCATGGTTTTTGAGTTACATACCTAAAAATACCTCGTAACGGAATCCATTCTTCATTTTGTTTTAAATAAAAAATTTCGTTTTCTATTTTTACATGTGTATTTTCTTTATTTGAAAAAAACGGAACTAAGAATACATCTTCTTTAAAAACATCTGCAATTACAGCAGCGTAGCCAGAGGTTTCCATATAATTTTTATCGTAAAATACAGCTAACCTACCATCTTTAACAAGCTTACGTTTTTTATCTAAAATAGGTTTAAAAGTTCGTTCTATTAATAAACGATAAGCTCCATCTTCTTTGTTATCGTCTAATAAAGGCATTGACTTTTGACCTGACGGACATGAATTATTTTCAATAATAACCATATTTTTATCTCCATCTGCCGATGTTGAGTTGATTAAATCGGCGCCTCCCCACAAAAAATACTTGCATTCATACGACAAAATTTCTCGTAACTTTTCAGCATTTACTTTGGGATGCAAATGACAATATCTGGCAATAATTCGTTCTTTATCTAGGTTTAAAAAGAAATTTACCATTGGGTGAATCGTGGCATTCAATGCTTTAGGGTACCAATGGTTTTCGTTATTAAATGTATTGGGTTGTATAAGCTCTATTGCTTTCATTTTTGGTTTCTCTATTTTATTTTTCTCTTACAAATACTATTCTTGATAAATTAAAAATAGAAAAAAATACAACTAAAATATGCTTATTTATGTTAATTTATAAACATGCTAGTTATTGTCAGATTTATAAAAAACATGTATTTTAGAAGTTCTTAAAAAAAATTGCAAATGAAAGGCTATGGATTTTTCTTTCTGGATTTCATGTTTATTTTAAGAATATAAAAAAGTATTATTATCCCCTATTATTTGAGGGATAAAAAAACATTTGTAATACATAAAACGAGTTAGGCACATTTTAAGAGAAACATATGAATTCAGTAAAAGACTTAATATACTTCGATTATGACAAAGCAAAATCACTTAACAGTCAGTTGAGTGGTGGAATTGTTAGTGAAATAACTAGAGCTATCGAAGAACAAGGAGGTATTCAGTCTGAATTTGGTTTTGATATAAAATTATTAAAGGCAAAAGTTGGAGCAACAACGGACGAAAAAACCATAAAAACGGAAAGAATTGAACTCTACCACGAGTTACTAAATGAAGTAGAATCTAAGTTAACCAAGAAAAATTTTTTAAAAGATTTAAATCAAGCTTTAACTACAGATGGCAAAACATTTAATGACTTTTTAGGAAATGTCCCAGGATATACATACGTAAAAGCTAATGGCTGGAGTTCTTTTGAAGATTATGGAAGGTTTAAAAAAATTATGGCAAATTTCAACGATATACAAAGATTGATTTATGCCTCTGCTTTAAAAAACAATCCTGAAATTATTGCTAAAAAAAACCAAATCAACGACCTAAAAAAAGGACTTAAAAAATCGCAAAACCATAAGGAACTGAATAGACTAAAAGCAGCTGAAAAATCATTTGATAAAATTATAGAAGAGCATTCAGAAGCGCAGTTACTTGATGAAACGTTTGTAGAAAGAGTAAATACATTTTTAGATACGTTTTCACCAAACCGATTAAATTTCAGACTGGCACCATTCGATTCTTTTCCTGAATTTCAAATTTTAGCCAACTTAAAAAGTCAATACCTAGTGAATGGAGACTTTGAAAATGTGATTTTTACATATGGTAGTAGACCAAATATCAAATTGTCAGTTTTTGGTATTATAACGTCTTGCCCTCAAGAACAAGATGTGAGAGTAAATCTAAATGATGAGTATCTCGCTTATGATGAGGAGGAACTGTCAGAAGAAGCTGTATATGATAAAGTTTTTCGGAATATATTTGCATCTTTTGAAAACTTTGAGAAGTTCTTCTTTGTACCCAGCTACCCAAAAATAGCAATAAGTCCAATTGGAATTTATAGAGAAGTAATAATAGAATAAAAAACGTTGCCTAACAATAGTTATAAGTAATTGCTTATTCTCGCCTACTTCCTAGAATTCTAATGGAATTTTTTATTCGGTTTGTATTTGCTAAATTAGGTTTAAATCCATGAAACTACTCATAACTGAAACCTTCAGGTACAATTTACTAACTAAAAATTCACCTATAACTAATGGTACGGAAGCTGTTTTTAATTAAATCTCTTTAAAAACCTAAAAATTTACAATATGAAAAAGCTACTTTATTTTTTTATCTTATTAACCTTCTCTTGTTTTTCACAAGAAAACACTATCAATAACTTTCAACAAAAACAAGACGCTCTTCGAAACGAACTTTTAAATAGTAAAAATGATAAACTGTTATTAAATACTGTTTTTGAAGAGCACTATATTCGAGGACTTATTACTAATGAAAAAAAATATTTAATTTTTAAATTACCTTTTAACCTGCATGGATTTGATTGTAGTGCGCCTGATTGCTATACAACGATTTTAGAGTTTAAAATACCCAATAGTTCTCCTTTAAAAATACCTGAAAAAATTAAAGTTAACATAACTGAATCTGGTTGTGTAAAAACACAAAAATGGTCAGGAGAATTCAAACTTATAAAATCGAACAAACAACTAGTTAATTACTACTCTTCTAAGTTAAAAAGTAATCTTTACTTTACTAGAAAAGGAAGGTTAATATATTTTCCTCATGAAAAAACATTCTCAATTAGCTTACAGAAACTAGATAAGATACTTCAAAATTTAAATCCTGATAAATTAGAACCTGTACCTTATTTATCTACTATAATGACTACAATGGAGTATGAATTATTTATAAACAAAGAATAAAACTATTTCTACCATGTTTAAAAAGCCCCAGAAAATATTTTTCTGAGGCTTTTTCACAATCCTCTATAAAAAAACTAAAAATGAAAATTTTAGTACGCTTACTTTTCTAATGTAAACCTCATGGTCAACACTATAAATTGAATTACGTTTTAATGACTAGCTATTAAATAAATCCCTTTATATTCAATAAAATATTACTTACGTTGTTTCGGAAAGCATTAACCTTACAGCTAGCTTTCCTAATTTATTTGCCGCTTTTGGACTATCACCAGTAATAAGTTTTCGATCATGACATACTTTTCCGTTTGGCATCTTATTTACAATAGTTACACCCAAATCTTGTAATCTTTCTCCAAAATACCAAGGCATTGCGCCTGGCATATATCCTGTTAACGGAAGCATTTTATCTGCTCCATCAGGAAAAGCAGCTACTTTGTATCCTTTATATGGAAATTCTTCTGGTGAAGCATTAATAGCTGCTGCTAAAAAAGCTGCTGGACCGTGGCAGATAGAAATCATCCACTTATCATTTTTCACACTCCAATCAATTACCTTTTTAACCGCTAAACTTGAAGGTAAATCTATAATAGCACCATGCCCTCCTGGAATATATACTGCAGTATACGGACTCTCTTCATCAAATTCTTCAACTACTTCCTGTAAGTTTAAAGGCGTAAGAATTTGCGATTTAAACGTCTCATAAATTGCCATTACTTCCCTGTCTTCTTCAGGAAAAGCCCATTCTTCTAATTTTAATGGGTTTCCTGTTACAGTAGCTATATCCATTTCAAACCCAGCTTTCATAAAATGTAACATTGGCACAAACATTTCTACAGGATGATTTCCTGTTAAAAAATTTTTCCCGTTTTTCATTTCAAGTAATGCTTGTTCTGTTCCAATTACTAAGATTCTTCGGTTTTTATCCGTATTCTTATCTTCAAAAACTGAATGATCATAGTCTGTTTTTTTATCTACAGCTAGTTTTAAAGCTAATTTCGAAGGAGAATATATATTTCCTGAAACCTCTTTCGGTTCTGCTCCTAACATACTTTTTATACGATTCATACTAATTCAGTTTACTGGTTTTATACTACTAACGAAATGCTCTATAAGTTACAACCTTTATTTATACTACAAACTTACTTCATAAACTAACATTTAATTAACTCATAAAGTTTAAATAGTACTCCTAAATGTTCAAATTCTATTATTTACATATCAAAACTTCTTTCAAAAAACAACATAGAACATTCACAAATAATTTAGTAATTTCGACCCTCTAAATTACTTGCATGAAAGTTTGTATCGCCGAAAAACCAAGTGTAGCTCGTGAGATTGCTAATATCTTAGGAGCCAATACCAAACGAGATGGATATTTCGAAGGGAATGGTTATGCAGTTACTTATACATTTGGTCATTTATGCACGCTTTTAGAACCTAAAGACTACAAACCGCACTGGAAAAGCTGGGACTTGAACAATCTCCCGATGCTTCCTGATCGTTTTGACACAAAAGTTACTAATGATAGTGGAATTCAGAAACAGTTCAAAATTGTTAAGTCCTTATTTGAAAAAGCCGATGTGGTTATCAACTGTGGGGATGCGGGACAAGAAGGAGAACTAATTCAACGTTGGGTTATTAATCAGGCAAATTACAAGGGTAAAATTCAACGTTTGTGGATTTCTTCTCTAACTGAAGAAGCTATTAAAGAAGGGTTCGACAACCTAAAAGACAACGACGATTATAACAATTTATACTATGCAGGATACTCTCGTGCTATTGGTGATTGGCTTTTAGGATTAAACGCTACCCGCTTGTACACTGTAAAATTTGGTGGTTATAAACAAGTACTATCTATAGGCAGAGTACAAACGCCTACCCTAGCCATGTTGGTAGATCGTTATAAAGAAATTCAAAATTTTAAGCCAGAACCATACTGGGAACTCCAAACCTTGTATCGCGATACACTCTTTAGTTGTGAAGAAGGTCGTTTTTTGAAGAAGGAAGAAGGACAAGCTTTTGCGGATAAAGTAAAAGAAAGTGATTTTGAAATCATGTCAGTTACCAAAAAGAAGGGTAAAGAATACGCTCCGAAGCTATTCGATTTAACTGGCTTACAAGTATATTGTAATAACAAATTTGGGTTTTCTGCCGATGAAACCTTAAAAATTGTACAGAAACTCTATGAAATGAAAGTAGTTACCTACCCAAGGGTTGATACTACTTTTTTACCAAACGACATATATCCTAAAGTTCCGAATATTTTAAAAGGTTTAAAACAATACGCAACATTAACACAACCTCTTTTAGGGAAAAAAATACGTAAATCGAGTAAAGTATTTAATGACAAAAAAGTAACTGATCACCATGCGATTATTCCCACAGGAATAGAAATCAATCTACAATATAATCAGCAACAAGTCTACGATATTATTGTTCGCCGATTCATCGCTGTATTTTATCCTGATAGTGATATTTCTAATACCGCTGTAATTGGTGAAGCTGATAAAGTTTCGTTTAAAACCACAGGAAAAGAAATTCTTACCAAAGGTTGGCGTGAAGTTTTTGAATACGGAAAAGAACCAAAAAAAGATACTGAAAAAGACGTTTTACCAACTTTTACCAAAGGAGAAAAAGGTTCGCATGAGCCCTCTTTTTTAGAAAAGGAAACCAAACCACCTCGTAATTATACCGAAGCTAGTTTACTACGTGCTATGGAAACAGCAGGAAAACAAGTAGATGATGATGAAATGCGTGAATTAATGAAAGAAAACGGTATTGGTCGTCCATCTACACGTGCAAGTATCATTGAAACGTTGTTTAGAAGAAAATACATTGAACGTCAAAAAAAATTGATCATTCCCACTCAAACGGGAATTGATCTGATTGATTTAATTGACAACGAGCTTCTAAAATCTGCAGAGTTAACTGGTTTGTGGGAAAAACGTTTGAAAGAAATTGAACGTGGTGAGTATAGTGCTGCTCATTTTATTAATGAAATGAAAAAAATGGTAGACCGTTTGGTATACGAGGTACGTTCTAATACCAAATCTGTACGATTATCTGCCGAAAAAAGCACTTCTGAAAACACAAATAAGGTTAAGAAAAAATCTACTTCTAAAAAGAAAGAAGTGGTAGGTAAAAACTGCCCAAAATGTAGCAGCGGACAATTACTAAAAGGAAGTGCTGCTTATGGATGTTCTGCCTATAAAAATGGTTGTGATTTTACACTTCCGTTTGAATTTATGGACAAAAAAATCTCTGAAAGTCAATTCATTCGTTTGCTTGACAAAGGATGTACGACCAATTTAAAAGGGTTTAAACAAGGTTCTGAAAAAAATGAAGGATTGGTTCGTTTTGATGATAATTTCAATTTAAAATTTGAACCTAAAAAAGGAGTTGTTACAAATGAAAAGATTACTTCGTCGCAAACTCCTCGTAATGACAATGAAAAAATAACTTGCCCTAAATGTAGTAAAGGAATTGTTTTAAAAGGAAAGTCTGCCTACGGATGTTCTGAGTATAAAAATGGTTGTGACTTTGTGTTTACTTTTGAAAACATCAAAAAAATGGCTAACGGGCAACCATTAACCAAAGAGTTAGTATATAAAATATTGACTTCTAAGTAAGTTCTTTATAATAGTATTCTATTAATTTCTCTGGGTTTTTAATGGTGTTTTTTATCCATTTAAAATACAATACATTCTTTTCTTCTTCTGATAGTTGCCAATCTAAATTTGTTCTTTTTAATCGGGTAGTTACATCTTGTAGTGTGATTGCTGCTGCTACTGAGATATTTAAGCTTTCGGTAAAACCAACCATGGGAATTTTTAAAAATCCATCTGCTTCTTGTTTTATGTAATCCGAAATTCCATCTTTTTCAGCACCAAAAACAAAAGCTGATTTTTTAGTAACATCAAAATCAGGTAAAATACACGAATCAGTGTGTGGTGTGGTACCTATAATTTGATACCCTTTTGCTCGTAAATCTTCCAAACAAGCTTTGGTATTGTCTCCGTCTTCTTTATATCGATGAATGTCTAACCATTTTTGACTTCCTTTGGCTACATGTCTTGATACTTTGTTCGTAAACTTATTTTCTATGGCATATACATCTTGTATACCAAATATATCACAACTTCTTACCACTGCGCTTGCATTATGCGGCTGATAAATATCTTCTAACACTACCGTAAAATGACGTGTTCTTTCATTCAAAACTTTGTGAAATGTATCTTTCCTTTTTTCAGTAATGTAACCTTCTAAATAGGCTAATAATCCTTCATCAATCATACGACAAACATAGTAAATTTTCCTATTTTCTCTTATGCTTAAACAACTCGTTCTTTTTTAATAAAGGTAGTAAACTCTATGCACAACTAAATTAAAATAACTAGTAAACTATAAATCTTAGCTTTGTTGGATTATTAATTAATATGACCTTGAATAAAGAAGAGAAAGCTAAATTTATTTTTTATTAATAAGTTTTTGCTCTTCTAATGCTAGAACCAATAAATTAACGTAATCATTTACAGTTTCTTCTATAGACTTAGGATCAATAATATCTATATATCCTTTCCAAATTAACTCTCGTTCTTTTGTTGGACAAATACAATATAAAGAGGTTTCAGCTTTGTATGTTTTATACTTTTCATAATAATTTGGGTCTTCTAGAATTTCTCGGTGATTATAATAATCTTCCTTAAACTTTACATCTAGGTATTTTTTTTCTTTATATTTTTCTGAGAATATTTTTCTATCTTCCACACCTACCACCTTAGTATAAATTACTGCATCATAAAAGTTTGCTGTTAAAACATTTTCTATAAGTTTTAATTCTTCTTCTGTTTTCCCTTCCATTCTAAATTTTGGCTCAAAAATATCTAAACTTGGCACTGCATCAATGTTTCTAGATTCTAACTCCTTTTTTAGCAATTCTTCAAACTTATCTCTAGCCTCTAAATTTGGAGTCATACCAATGATTAATACTTTAGATAATGAGAGTGAATCAATTTCTGGGTTCTTCCAATACTCTACTAATTGAGTTGTTGTACAACAATTGAACGCAACAACTATAATTGATAATAGCACTGTTAATTTTATAAATGATTTCATATTTACTAGTTTATGTTATTCCTTCTCATAATATTGAAAGAGCTTCTTTAGCTTATAAAACACTCTTATGGCTACAGATAAAGTTACTAAATTCTTTGGATAACTGAAGCTGTTTTCAGCTGTAGTTTACTTAAGTGGTAGAAAACTATCTGTTTTAAAGGGATTCTAACATAAAAAAGATAGATTAAAGTTAAATAAGTTTATCTATACAGAAAAAACTTCTTAAACAGGTCAACAAACTTTAATTAATTATGCTACATACAAAGCAGACTTTCCTATTTTTTAATCACTAAGCAATAATCTCTTATTTATTTTCTTAAACTTGTAACGAAAAAGAAATGCTTTTTTAATAGCATAGTTCATATTTTAGAATCATTAATTTCTCTATTTTATCTATGAAAAAACGTTTGGTTGTATTAACAGGTGCTGGTATTAGTGCTGAAAGTGGTATTAAAACTTTTAGAGATGCCGATGGCTTATGGGAAGGTCACGATATTTATGAAGTGGCTTCTCCACAAGGGTTTCATGCTAATCCTGAATTGGTATTAGACTTTTACAATCAACGTAGAAGACAACTTTTAAAAGTTTCTCCTAATAAAGCACATCACAATTTAGTTTCTTTAGAGAATGATTTTGAAGTTGATATTATTACTCAAAACGTAGATGATTTACACGAAAGAGCAGGAAACAAAAATGTAATACATCTACATGGCGAACTATTAAAAGCTCGTAGTACCAAAAACAAACATCTTGTTTATAATTGGAATAAAGATATTGCTATAGGTGATGTATGCGAAGAAAATGCTCAATTACGCCCACACATTGTTTGGTTTGGTGAAGATGTTCCTCTTTTGGAAAAAGCTGCAGAAATTACTCAACAGGCTGATATTTTAGTAATTATAGGAACTTCTATGCAAGTATATCCTGCTGCTAGTTTGGTTAATTATGTACAGCATAATACACCTATTTATTTTATAGATCCTAAACCTGCTGTAAATAAAAACGCCTTCAATAACTTAACTATTATTGAAGACGTTGCTAGTTCTGGTACTGATAAATTAATTACTATACTAAAATAAGTTTAGTATCAAGTTTTATGAATTTGATGTTAATCGGTCAAAATACTCATACAATTCTCCTTTAGAAATTGTGCTTCCTTTTTCAATCAAATCAAAAAGTTCAACATTTCTTTCTTCTTGATATGCTTTTGAGCCTCTTAAAAACTCAATTGCTTCATCATTTGGATTTTTTAGTAGCCATTCAAACCCTTCTTGCTCTAAAACATTAATGTCTTTTTCTATTTTTATTACAATACGATGTATTTCTTTTTCTTCGCATTTGAATAGGTTTACTAAGTTTGGAGAAAAATGTTCTAAATACGCTGTTTTAGTTAATACATCATCCCAAACTACATCGCTAAATACATTCATTTCATCTTCAGCTACATGTGGTTTCTCTTTTTTTAGTTCATCCCATTCTTTTTTATCAATGTTTTGTGATGCTAAAAATCGAGCAAATTCTTCATGTAATCCTTCAAACTGTTCTTTTGTAAGTTGTCTATATTTCAAACGTTTAAATTTTAGTAATTAACTAGCTCTAGTTTTATTCATGTTTTTAATCAGAGCTGCTATCTTGTTTTGCTTAATCCCTCTATAAGGGTTTCATGGGGCAATTTTAATAATAAATTAGGGTTAGGACAATTTTCCTTATAATAATCTAGGTTCTTTTTTGAAGAAACTCCAGGGTAATCTCCATAACAACCTTCAATATCTATCATTAACTGAAAATGTAAGTGCGGAGCATAGTCTCCATTTACTGAACTACCTCCTAAAGTACCTATCTTCTCTCCTTGTTTCACTTTTGCTCCAACTGATATATTTTCTATAGATTCTAATGATAAATGACCATATAATGAATAAAACTCATTTCCTTCTATTGAATGTTTTACAATAATTGTTGGCCCATAATCTCCATAATTTAAATTGTTTTTAAAGCTATGAATTTCCCCATCTAATACCGCTAAAATGTCTGTACCTGCATCACACCACAAATCAATTCCCAAATGAATATTTCGTTGGTTTTCTTCTGATAATTTATTAAAATGCTCACTTCTACTATAAATATCTCTTACTTCCAAATATCCCCCAAAAGCAACTGTTTTTTAATGTTTTGAAAAATAATTTTCTAAATAAGCCTCCCATTCTTTTGATGAAGAAACATCAAAGCTTAATTCTTTGTTAGATGCTGCTATTGAAATTGGAATGTATTCGCTAAAAGGTATACTCGTATCAACTACATGTAATGGTTTTGGGGATATGTTTCTTAAAAAATCTATCATATTTAAAAATTAAAAAAAGTGCAGTAATTACTGCACTTTTTGTGAAAAACTAGTTATGTATTAGGCATTCTGTTTCTTAATTAAATTTAAAGCAGAACCTTCTTTATACCATTCAATTTGCCCTTCATTATAGGTATGATTTACAACTATTGTATCTTTTGATCCATCAGCATGCACTACTTCAATAGTTAGTGATTTACTTGGAGAAAACTCATTCAAATCTAAGAAGTTGAAGGTGTCATCTTCTTGAATTAAATCGTAATCTGCTTCGTTGTCAAATGTTAATCCTAACATTCCTTGTTTTTTCAAGTTTGTTTCGTGGATACGTGCAAATGATTTTACCAATACAGCCGCTACTCCTAAATGACGTGGTTCCATTGCTGCATGTTCACGAGAAGAACCCTCACCATAGTTATGATCTCCTACTACAATTGTTTTAATTCCTTTTGCTTTGTACTCTCGTTGCACCTTAGGTACTGCATCATACTCACCTGTTAATTGGTTTTTCACGAAATTTGTTTGCTTATTAAAAGCGTTTACCGCCCCAATCAACATGTTGTTGGAAATATTATCTAAGTGTCCACGATAACGTAACCAAGGTCCTGCCATAGATATATGGTCAGTTGTACATTTACCGTATGCTTTGATTAATAATTTAGCACCTTTTATAGTATTACCTATTGGCTCAAATGGCGTTAATAATTCTAAACGTTCTGAATTAGGGTTTACAACTATTTCTACATGACTTCCATCTTCCTCTGGTGCTAAATACCCATTATCTTTAACTTCAAAGCCTTTTGGTGGTAATTCCCACCCTGTTGGTTCATCAAACATTACCTCTTCTCCATTTTCATTAATTAATGAATCTGTCATCGGATTAAAATCTAGACGTCCTGAAATTGCTATTGCTGCAGTTAATTCTGGTGAAGCAACAAAAGCATGTGTATTAGGGTTACCATCAGCTCTTTTGGCAAAATTACGATTGAAAGAGTGAACAATACTATTCTTTGGCGCATTTTTAGGATCACTATATCTAGCCCATTGTCCAATACATGGTCCGCATGCGTTAGTAAATATTTTAGCATTTAAATTTTCAAAGACTTGCAGTATTCCATCTCTTTCAGCTGTATAACGTACTTGCTCTGATCCTGGATTGATACCAAACTCTGCTTTTGTTTTCAATCCTTTATCTATAGCTTGCTGTGCAATAGAAGCTGCACGTGATAAATCTTCATAAGAAGAATTGGTACAAGAACCTATTAACCCCCATTCTACTTGTAATGGCCAATTATTTGCTTGAGCCTTCTCTGTCATTTCTTTACCTACTGAAGTAGATAAATCAGGAGTAAAAGGTCCGTTTAATAATGGGCCTAATTCTGATAAATTGATTTCAATTACTTGATCAAAATATTGTTCTGGGTTTGCGTATACTTCAGCATCTGCCGTTAAGTATTCTTTAATTTCATTTGCTGCATCTGCCACATCATTTCTATCTGTAGCACGTAAATAACGTTCCATAGACTCATCGTAACCGAAAGTAGAGGTTGTAGCTCCAATCTCTGCTCCCATGTTACAAATAGTTCCTTTACCTGTACAAGACATAGCTGTTGCTCCAGGTCCAAAATATTCAACAATAGCTCCTGTTCCTCCTTTTACTGTTAGAATTTCTGCTACTTTTAAAATCACATCTTTAGGTGCTGTCCAACCAGATAATTTACCTGTTAATTTTACACCTATTAATTTAGGAAATTTCAATTCCCAAGGCATACCTGCCATTACATCTACTGCATCAGCTCCACCTACACCAATAGCAACCATTCCTAATCCTCCAGCGTTTACTGTGTGAGAATCAGTACCTATCATCATTCCTCCTGGAAATGCATAATTTTCTAATACCACTTGGTGAATAATTCCTGCTCCAGGTTTCCAGAAGCCAATACCGTATTTATTAGATACAGACTCTAAAAAATCAAAAACCTCACTACTTACATCATTTGCGTGTTTTAAATCGGTAGCTGCTCCATCTTTTGCCTGAATTAAGTGGTCGCAATGTACCGTTGTTGGTACTGCTACTTTATCTTTTCCTGCTTGCATAAATTGCAACAACGCCATTTGTGCTGTTGCATCTTGACAAGCAATACGGTCTGGGGCAAAATCAACATAATCTTTACCTCTAGTAAATGCTTTATCTACTTTTACATTCCATAAATGTGCATACAGAATTTTTTCAGCTAACGTAAGAGGTTTACCTGTTACTTTTTTTGCTGCCTCTACTCTTTCAGGAAATTTTGAGTAAACTTCCTTAATCATTTTAATATCAAAAGCCATGTATTGTTTAGTTTTTATTACAAGTACTAAATTTAGCAAAAAATAATAGGATAATAAAAAAGCCCGAGTTAAAACTCGGGCTTGTATTATAAATAATGTCTATGATTACATTACTAATTGCTTTTGAGATGGTTTAAACTTCGTTAATACGATACCGTCTACTGCTTTTTCATATTCTTCCATAGTAGGAGTTCTTCCTAAAATAGTAGATAATACTACTACTGGTGTAGAAGATAATAAAGATTCACCTTTTTTCTCTCCAGAATCTTTTACAACTCTTCCTTGGAATAAACGTGTTGATGTAGCCATTACTGTATCTCCTGGCTCAGCTTTTTCTTGATTCCCCATACATAAGTTACATCCAGGACGTTCTAAGTATAACATGTTTTCATACTTTGTACGTGCTAATCCTTTAGGTGCATTATCATCAAACTCAAATCCTGAATACTTTTGTAATACTTCCCAATCTCCTTCAGCTTTTAACTCGTCTACAATATTGTATGTAGGTGGTGCTACTACTAATGGAGCATTGAATTCTACTTTACCTTCTTGTGCTTCAATGTTCTTTAACATTTGAGCTAAGATTTTCATATCTCCTTTATGAACCATACAAGATCCTACGAAACCTAAATCTACTTTCTTAGTTCCTCCGTAGAATGATAATGGACGAATAGTATCGTGCGTATAACGTTTAGAAACATCTTCGTTATTTACATCAGGATCAGCAATCATTGGTTCAGCGATTTCATCTAAATCAATTACAACTTCTGCATAATATTTAGCATCCGCATCTGGTTTTAACGCTGGTTTATTTCCTGTTTTAACTTCTTGGATTCTAGTATTTGCCTTATCAACTAAACCTTGTAATACTTGCTTTTTATTATCCATTCCCTTATCAATCATGATTTGGATACGATCTCTAGCAATTTCCAATGATTCAATTAATGTTTCATCTTCTGAAATACAGATAGAAGCCTTTGCTTTCATCTCTGCAGTCCAGTCAGTAAACGTAAAAGCTTGATCAGCTGTTAAGGTACCTATATGCACCTCAATAACTCTTCCTTGGAATACATTTTCTCCTCCAAATTGCTTTAACATTTGTTGTTGTGTAGCATGCACTACATCACGGAAATCCATGAAGCTTCTCATGTCTCCCTTAAAAGTAACTTTTACTGATTGTGGAATTGGCATGGTTGCTTCTCCTGTAGCCAATGCTAAGGCAACAGTTCCTGAATCGGCACCAAAAGCTACTCCTTTTGACATACGTGTGTGAGAGTCTCCACCAATAATGATATCCCAATCACTTACAGTAATATCGTTCAATACTTTATGAATTACATCCGTCATTGCATGATACTCTCCTTTAGGATCACGACCAGTAATTAAACCGAAGTCGTTCATAAACTTCATTAATCTAGGAATATTCGCTTTTGACTTATCATCCCAAACTGAAGCAGTATGACATCCTGATTGGTATCCTCCATCAACAATTGGAGAAATTACCGTTGCAGCCATCATTTCTAACTCTTGAGAAGTCATTAATCCTGTAGTATCTTGAGATCCTACAATGTTTACTTCTACACGAACATCAGAACCTGCATGTAATGTTTTACCTGGAGTAGTTCCTACAGCATTTTTGTTGAATATTTTTTCAACTGCTGTTAATCCTTGTCCTTCAACAGAAATTTCTTTAGAAGCTGCATATACTTGTGGAGCTTCAATTCCTAAAACTTTGGCAGCAAATGTTTGTAATTTTTTACCAAAAACTACAGCATAAGAACCACCTGCTTTGATAAACTCCATTTTCTGTGGAGTTAAAGCGTCAGAAATATCTTTTAATTCTTTATCTCCGTTATATAATTTCTTAGTTTTTGTGTTAATAGTTAACACAGTTCCTGTATCAACAGAATATGTTTGTTCTAAAACTGGTTCTCCATCAGCATCTAATACTGTATTTCCTTCAGTATCTTTTTGCTTCACCCAGTTTTTAAGGTCAATACCAATACCCCCTGTTACACCAACTGTTGTTAAGAAAATAGGTGAAATTCCATTTGTACCTGCAATTACAGGAGCTATATTAATGAATGGAACATAAGGACTAGAAGGTATTCCTGTCCAAAGAGCAACGTTATTTACTCCTGACATTCTTGAAGATCCAACTCCCATAGTTCCTTTTTCAGCAATTAACATCACTCGTTTATCAGGATGCTGTTCTTTTAGTGCTAACAATTCTTGTTGCATTTCTTTGTTGTGCTCAAAAATAGATTGTCCGTGTAACTCACGGTCAGATCTAGAGTGTGCATCTGCACCTGGTGATAATAAGTCTGTAGATATATCCCCTACTCCTGCAACAAATGTTACTATTTGAATTTCTTCATCTACCTCTGGTAACTTTGTAAAAAATTCTGCTTGTGCATAACTTTCAATAATTTCTTTAGCTATTGCACTTCCTGCTTTCATAGCCTCCTCTAAACGCTCAGTATCTGCTTCGTATAAAAATACCTGAGTCTTTAACACTTTAGCTGCTTCTTTAGCTATCGCTTCATCATTTCCTAAAGCTAAGTCTAATAAAACCTTGATAGAAGGCCCACCTTTCATGTGAGATAATTGTTCAAAAGCAAAAGCTGGAGTAATTTCTTCTACTACAAACTCTCCTAAAATAATTTCTTTCAAAAATTCAGCTTTTACACCAGCAGCATTTGTTGTACCTGGTAAAACATTATAAATAAAGAAATTAAGAGACTCTTTACGGTGCTCGTTATTTACATCTTTAATTTGTGAAATAATTTCAGTTAACAATTCACTTCCGTCAATTGGCTTAGGGTGTAGACCTTGCCCTTTTCTTACTTCAATCTCCTTTAGGTAATCTGAGTATGTGTTCATAAAAGGTTTATTATTTAATATTTGAAAAGAAACTGTAAAAGTTAAGATTTATTGAAATTGATTGTGATACAATTGACTTATAAAAACTCCCTTTTATTGTTTCTTAATTTATTTGTATCTAAAACTGTTATATGTAAGCACATATATCAAATTTACATACGAGTATATCTTGTTATTTTTTTGCCTAGCAAAAGTACTATTTTAACCTCAATTTTAAAAATAAACAACAAAACAGGAGAAATACTAAATTTATTTAATTTGAAATAGCTGTTTTTAAAAATATCTCAAAAAAACACTTAAAAACCAGTCAATTAATTATCAATTTGATAATTGAGATATTTTAAGTAAAGTACAGAAAAAGCTATAATGATTCTAAATAGGAAAAAAAGCAGACCCATAAGCTGGATTCTGTTCCTCAAAAATGAGGCTCTTATCATTTATCTAGTTCCGAAATTACTAACGGAATCAATCTGCCTACCCCTTAGAATCGCGCGAGTAGCGCTCGAGCTCTAATGTACATGGCATTGCACCGCATAGAGTTTACCTGGTTTCACTACAGCATTACCTGTACATACTTTCTGTTGCACTTGTCCTCGGTTTACACCGGACGGATGTTATCCGCTATGCTACTCTATGGTGTCCAGACTTTCCTACTTACATTTGCTGTAAGTCGATAAGATAGGTCTGCTTAATATGTTTTTAGTTCACATCTTTATTCATAAAAAAACCCACTCAAAAAATTGAGTGGGAAAATTGCTATGAAAAAGAAAAAGTGTCTAGAACGTCTCCTAGACACTGCAAATATATAAACGTTTTTTGTTTTAAAAAAATTTAAATCAAAAAAAATTCAAATTTTATATTTTTTTTAAGAAAACATGTCTTTAACCTTTTCGAAGAACGACTTGTCTGACTTTTGAGGGTTTGGGCTAAAGTTCTCATCTTCTTGCATTTCCTCAAAAAATTTACGTTGATCCTTTGTTAATTCTTGTGGTGTCCACACATTTATGTGAATTAAGAAATCTCCATGTCCATAACGTTCAATACTAGGTAATCCTTTTCCTTTTAATCGTAAAATCTTACCAGATTGCGTTCCTGCATCAACTTTAATCTTAACTTTTCCTGTAACTGTATCTATTTCTTTAGAAGTTCCTAAAACAGCTTCTGAGAAGTTTATATATAAATCGTAGTGAATATTGCTTCCTTCTCTCTTTAAAGTATCGTGTGGTACTTCTTCAATCAACACTAATAAATCACCAGGAATTGAGTTCTTACCAGGAGCTTCGTTTCCTTTTCCTCCTACTTTTAGTTGAACTCCTTCTGTAACTCCTTCAGGAATATTAATAGAAACAGTTTCTTCTTTTACAATCATACCTTGTGCATCGGCTCCACTAGGTTTCTTATCTAACATTTCTCCTGCTCCATGACAAGTACCACAAGTAGTAGCTGTTTGCATTCTACCTAAAATAGTATTGGTAACTCGCATTTGTTGCCCTGTACCGTTACAGGTTGAACAGGTTTTATACGTTACTCCTTCTGCTTGAACTTTTCTACGAACTTTTACCTTCTTTTCAACTCCCTTGGCTATATCTTCTAAAGTTAGTTTTACACGAATACGTAAGTTACTACCTTTTACTCGTGCTTGACGGTGACCACCGCCACCAAAACCACCGAAACCGCCACCAAAGGCTCCTCCAAAAATATCTCCAAATTGGCTAAAAATGTCATCCATATTCATTCCGCCACCGCCGAAGCCTCCGTGACCTCCTTCAAAAGCAGCATGACCATACTGATCGTAACGAGCTTTCTTGTTCTCATCACTTAATATTTCATACGCTTCTGCAGCTAACTTGAATTTTTCTTCAGCATCTTTATCATCTGGATTTTTATCTGGATGATACTTAATAGCCATCTTTCGATATGCTTTTTTTATTTCAGCTTGCGATGCCGATTTTGATATTCCTAATATTTCGTAATAATCTTGTTTTGCCATAACTTTCAATGTTCAATTATCAGTAAACAGTTATTTTAAACAATAACCAATAATTGTATTAATGATAATTGTTTTACGCTTGCCCCATTACTACTTTAGGGTGACGAATAATTTTATCTCCTAGTTTGTATCCTTTCTCTACACAATCGATGATTTTTCCTTTTAAATCTTCTGTTGGCGCAGGTATTTGTGTAATTGCATCATGAATTTCAGCATCAAAATCATCTCCTGGCTTTACTTCAATTTCTACTAATCCTTTTTGAGTTAAGGTATTTTTAAACTTATTATTGATAAGCTCCATTCCTTTTAATAATTCAGAATCTTCAGACTTTTTAATTTCTGCCAAACCTCTATCAAAATCATCCATAATTGGCAGTAAAGCTGTCATTAATTCTTGACTTGCTGTTTTAAAAAGCTCGATACGCTCTTTAGATGTACGTTTTTTATAGTTTTCAAATTCAGCAAATAAACGTAAGTATTTGTCTTTTTCTGCTTGAATTAATTCTTCAGCTGTAGGCGCTTCTTTTGCTTCAACCTCTTTATTTTCTTGAGCTTCTTCTTGCTCTCCACCTAATTCTCCACTTTTTACAGCGTCATTAATTTCGTCTTCTTTTGTATATTGATCTTTACTCATTGTAAATAGTTTCTTTTATTTTCTCTCTTTAGATTAACAAGAATGTTGCCAATAAAAAATCATGTCAAGTTGACACCCCCTCTATTCAAATCAAATATTTTATTTTGATTAACCAATTCATAATCATATATTTATAAGATTATTTATTAACATTTAAAATCCCTCAATTATGAAACAGAAATTTTTAAACATTTCAGATTTTACAATTCTTTCTAAAGAACAATTAAAAAATGTAACAGGTAGTGCTGGAGTAGACCTTAGCAAGTGTGCATGTGATTGTGCTGGAAATGTAACTGGTCCTATTTATTGTGAATTATATTTTGCTTGCCCACATGAGCACACTTGTTAATCAACAATGTAACAATACTTATTTTATTTTAAACAAAAAAGCAGCTAATTAAATTAGCTGCTTTTTATTCATATAGTATTTTAGTTATCATCTAATCAATTCTTTCAATTTTAGCTCCGATAGATTTTAAACGAGCTTCAATATCCTCGTAACCTCTATCAATTTGTTCAATATTATCTATGATACTCGTTCCTTTTGCTGATAAGGCAGCAATTAATAAAGAAATACCTGCACGAATATCTGGTGAAGTCATTTTAGTTGCTTTTAATTGCGATTTGAAATCGTGACCTATTACTGTAGCTCTATGCGGATCACACAAAATTACTTTAGCTCCCATATCGATTAATTTATCAACAAAGAACAAGCGACTTTCAAACATTTTTTGATGAATTAAAACCGTACCTTTTGCTTGAGTAGCTACTACTAATACAATACTTAATAAATCTGGTGTAAACCCTGGCCAAGGTGCATCAGCAACGGTTAGTACTGATCCATCAATATAACTTTGAATCTCGTAACTATCTTGTTCAGGAATAAAGATATCATCCCCTCTTTTTTCTAGTTGAATTCCTAATTTTCTAAACACATTAGGAATTTGCCCCAAATCATCCCAACTAACATCTTTGATAGTTAATTCAGAACGCGTCATTGCAGCCATACCTACCCAACTACCAATCTCAATCATATCTGGTAAGATAGTGTGCTCACAACCTCCTAAAAACTCAACTCCTTCGATAGTTAATAAGTTAGAACCTACTCCTGAGATTTTTGCTCCCATAGAGTTCAACATTTTTGATAATTGTTGAATGTATGGTTCACAAGCAGCGTTATAAATAGTTGTAGTTCCCTTTGCTAAAACTGCCGCCATAATGATGTTTGCAGTTCCAGTTACTGAAGCTTCGTCTAGCAACATTTCTGTACCAACCAAACCTGTTTCAGTTTCTACTCCATAAAAATATTCCTCACGATTATAACGGAATTTTGCTCCTAAATTGATAAATCCTTCAAAGTGTGTATCTAAACGACGACGACCAATTTTATCTCCTCCTGGACGCGGAATGTATCCTTTTCCAAAACGAGCTAATAACGGACCAACAATCATAATAGAACCTCTTAGTGAGCTTCCATCCCTTTTAAAGTCTGCTGATTCTAGATATTTTAAATTGATATCATCTGCTTGAAAACTATAAGAATTTTTAGAAAGTTTTTCAATCTTAACTCCTAATTCTCCTAAAATGAAAATCAATTTATTGACATCAATAATATCAGGAATGTTGTTAATTATTACTTTTTCTGAAGTTAATAACACTGCACAAATTACTTGTAATGCTTCGTTTTTTGCCCCTTGTGGTGTTATTGTTCCTTTTAATTTGTGACCTCCTTCAATTTTAAATGATGCCATTTACTTTTTTCTGTATTTAGTGTTTGATTTTCCTTTTGATTTGTGCTGACCTTGGGTACTACGTTTTCTTAACAAGCTTTTACTATCTGTTAAATCTTCTTCAATACTTCTAATGTCTATTTTTCCGTCTGATAATTCATACAGATGATCAAAAATTACATTATCATCAACCGTATCTTTATTCCAATTTAGATAACATTTCTTCATATGATTAGCAATGGTAAAAACCAACGCTTCTTTCATATCACCATCTTCCCACGTTAAAGCAACGTCAATCATCGTTTGAATATTTGTTCCATAAAAACGATATTTAGAAGCTGATTTAGGATATGCCATTCTTTCTGGAGCCTCTTGCAACTCTTCTTTAGAAGGTGTGTCATAAGGAGAATCTACATCTAATTTAAAATTAGACATGATATGTAGCTGATCCCAAAGCTTATGTTTAAAATCAGGAACATCACGTAAGTGTGGTTGTAAATTACCCATTACGTCTATAATTGCCTTAGCCATTGTGTTACGCTCTTCTCTATCTTCTAAAGCAACACAATGATTTACGAGTTTTTGTATATGTCTTCCGTATTCAGGAATAATTAATTTCGATCTTTCTGAATTGTATTCTAAATCAAACGTCATTTCTCTATATTTTTATCCATGCAAAATAGGTAATTATTTACGAACTAGCTATCCGACTACCTTCAATTTTGCAAATTGTAACAATAATTTCTTTTTACCTACGGTACTAAACTCTATTTCTGCTTTTTTATTGGGTCCTTTCCCTTCTAAAGCTATTACTCTTCCTGTACCAAAACGGTTATGCTCTACTAAATTTCCTACGGTAATTTCTCCATCAAATAAATTCATTTTTTGGTTCATTTCCGAAACCTTTTTCATTTTACTTTTTGGAGGAATCGTCATTGGTTTTTCTTTCTTTTCTAAAAACTCTTTTCTTTTTTTCTGAATAGGCTTTTGAAAACGAATTTGCTTCGGAGTATCATCAAATAAACTTGCATCAATAAATCTATTTGCAGAAGGTTCTGGAACTTTAGGAGTTAAATACTCTAAATACTGTTCATCTATTTCTTCTAAAAACCTACTTGGTTCTCCGTCAGTTAATTTCCCCCAACGATAACGTGTTTGTGCATAAGTTAAATAGGCTCCTTTTTCAGCTCTTGTTAAGGCTACGTAAAATAAACGCCTTTCTTCCTCTAACTCACTACGTGTGTTCATACTCATTGCAGAAGGAAACAAGCTTTCTTCTAACCCTACAATATACACGTATGGAAACTCTAATCCTTTTGATAAGTGAATTGTCATTAACGAAACTCGAGGTTCTTCATCTTGTTTATCAGAATCAAAATCAGTCGCTAGTGCTACATCCTCTAAAAAAGATGTTAACGAAGCATCCTCACCTGTCTCAATTTTATCAGTAATAAAATCTTTTATCCCGTTTAATAATTCCTGAACGTTTTCAACCTTGTTCACTCCTTCGGGAGTTCCGTCTTTTTGTAAATCTTTAACTAATTGCGTTTGTTTCACCACCAAATCTGCTATTTCAAAAGCATTTTTGGTTTGCGCTTCTATTTGAAAACGCTGAATCATGTTTACAAAATTCTGTAACTTTGTTTTGGTTCCAGAATTAATACTGATATCAATCGTACTGATATTCTTTAAAATATCAAACATTGATTTTTTATAGTGATTTGCAGCAATAGTTAACTTATCTATCGTTGTAGCACCAATACCCCTTGCAGGATAATTGATAATACGCTTTAATGCTTCCTCGTCATTCGGATTGATTAAAATTCGTAAATATGATAGTAAATCTTTAATTTCTTTACGTTGGTAGAATGAGATTCCTCCGTAAATTTTATACTTAATGTCTTTTTTACGTAACGCATCTTCTATCGCTCTTGATTGAGCATTGGTACGGTATAGAATCGCAAACTGATCACTTGTTAACTGATGATTCATTTGATTTTCCCAAATAGATTGTGCTACAAAACGTCCTTCTTCTCCATCAGAAATCGTACGCATCACTTTCACACTATCTCCTGCATCGTTTGCTGTCCAAATTTCTTTGTCTAACTTCGTTTTATTCTTATCAATAACACTATTTGCAGCACGTACAATGTTACTTGTTGAACGATAGTTTTGTTCTAACTTAAAAGTTTTTACATCTGGATAATCCTTTTGGAAATTTAAGATGTTTTGAATGTTTGCACCACGGAATCCATAGATACTTTGTGAATCATCTCCTACCACACAAATATTCTGAAAACGATCTGCCAACGCACGTACAATTAAATACTGTGAATGGTTAGTATCCTGGTACTCATCTACCAAAATATATCGGAAACGATCTTGATATTTTGCTAACACATCTGGAAAACGCGCTAACAACTCATTCGTTCGCAGTAGTAAATCGTCAAAATCCATAGCTCCAGACTTAAAACATCTATCTACATATTCTTTATAAATATCTCCTGTTCTCGGTCTACTAGCTTCTAAATCGGCTTGTTGTAAATCAGAATTATTAAAATACGCTCTAACCGTAATTAAACTGTTTTTAAAAGACGATATTCTACTTAAAATTTGCTTTGGCTTATATCTATCTTTATCCAAATTCATTTCTTTGATAATTGCCGTTATCAATCGAACTGAATCTTGTGTATCGTAAATGGTGAAGTTTGATGGATATCCTAATCGGTCAGCTTCTGAACGTAAAATACGTGCAAAAACCGAGTGAAAAGTTCCCATCCATAAGTTTTTAGCTTCGCTATAACCTACTACTTTACCAATACGGTCTTTCATTTCGCGGGCAGCTTTATTGGTAAAGGTAAGTGACAAGATGTTAAACGCATCTACTCCTTGCTCCATTAAATAAGCAATTCTATAGGTTAATACACGTGTTTTACCCGATCCTGCTCCGGCAATAATAATCATTGGACCGTCTTTTTGTAAAACGGCTGCTCTCTGTGGCTCGTTAAGTTGCTCTAAATAAGTACTCAATGAAAAATAAATTGAAAGATTTTAAAAATGGAAAATTAACCATTCTTTTAGGTTTATTAAAGATTCTGAACCATTTTTTATTCACGAATTTTATTCTTGAAAAATTCGATATAATTACCGAATATTTAAAAATTCGTCTAATAACCCAAATAAATACAAATTCGTTTTAAAACCCGAATTATTTTGTTTTATGAATATAAAGATTTATTTTTACTAAAAATTTAGCGGTATGACAAGTGTAATTACAGGTGATATTATAAATTCTAGAGATGTATTAGCTAAAATATGGCTCCCTATTTTAAAGCAAAGCTTTAACAAAATAGGAGAAACTCCTAAAACATGGGAAATTTTTCGCGGTGATAGTTTTCAAATTGAAATTGAAAATATTGCTGATACTTTACTTTTTGCTATTGAATTAAAAACTACTATAAAAAAAATAAAAGATTTAGATATTCGTTTAGCTATTGGTATAGGAACTAAAAGCTTTGATGCTTATAAAGTAACAGAAGCTAATGGTGAAGCTTTTGTTAATTCAGGTTATGCCTTCGATCATTCATTAAAAAAGCAAAATTTAGCTCTAAAAACACCTTGGAAAGACATTAATGAAGAGTTTGAAGTTTCTTTAGGTTTAAGTTTGCTGATTATGGATAATTGGACAGTAAATTCGGCTGCTTTTGTAAAAATGTATTTAGAAAACCCTGAAAGTACTCAAAAAGTAATTGCTAAAAAATTAGCCATTTCAGAAAGTAGTGCTAGCGAACGAAGAAAACGTGCTGGTTTTGATGAAATCATGAAGTTAGAAAAACGTTATAGAACTCTTATGAATAAGAAACTAACCAACCTATGATACTCTTTTTAAAACTTTTAGTAGCTCATTTATTGGGCGATTTTGTTTTTCAACCAAAAAGCTGGGTTAAAGACAAAGAGAAAAAGAAAATCAAATCAACAAAACTATACGCTCACATAAGTGTTCATGCTTTTCTCTTATTAATCTTATTACAGTTTAACTTACAATATTGGAATGTTTTCTTATTAATAATAGTTTCTCACTTTTTAATTGATTTGGGTAAAATTTATCTTCAAAAAAAGAAAAACAAGCGTTTGCTTTTCTTTTTAGATCAAGCTTTACACCTCTTTTTTATAGGAATAGCCACTTATATTTCCCAACCTTTTAACATTACATTTTCAGCAATAGCAAGTGAGCATAATTTACTCTTAACCTGTTGTTTACTTTTTGTAACATTTACCTCATCTATTATTATAAATACGTTGATTTCTAAATGGAATCCTGAGAAAAATAATAAATCAGAAGAACAATCGTTAGCTAACGCAGGAAAGTATATTGGCTTTTTAGAACGTTTATTGGTTTTTGTTTTTATAGCAATTAATCAATGGGCTGGAGTGGGGTTTTTACTCGCAGCAAAATCTATATTCAGGTTTGGAGATTTAACCGCATCAAAAGATAGAAAATTAACAGAGTATGTACTTGTCGGAACTTTATTAAGTTTTGGATTGGCAATTTTAACAGGACTCGTATATTCGCATTATGGAAGATAAAATTATAGAAGGATTAGCCTACGCCCTACCTGCTTTAGTAACTGGTGGTGTAGCTTATCTTATTTTAGGTCGTTTTATAGAACAAGACAACAAAGAAAAAACCTTTAACGCCTTAGTTGAAAAAAAACGAGAAAGTTTACCAGTAAAACTACAAGCATACGAACGTATGTTATTGTTTTGTGAACGTATTAATCCATCAAAATTATTATTAAGAGTAAATCCTATTGGAGATGATCCAGATAACTATTTACAACTTTTAATAGGAAATATTGAACAAGAATTTGAGCACAACCTAGTGCAACAATTATATATTTCTGAAGATAGCTGGAAAGCTGTTTTAGCTGCTAAACTGGCTATTATCGCAAAGCTTCGATCAACTGCAGATAATGTAAGTACTGCAAAAGATTTACGTGAAAATGTACTCATTGATTACTCTCAAGAAGAAAGTCCTGCAAATACTGCTATTGGCTTTTTAAAACAAGAAGTTAAAAAACTGATATAATAAAAAAAGCCTCCAAATGGAGGCTTTTTTTATTTTAAATTGTTCAGTATAAAATCAATCTTAGGATTGGTATTTGAATTCGCTACATAAGAATCCGTAATGTATTTTGCATGCTCTGCGTAACCTCTATTAATCAAGTATTCAATATCATTAACATATTCTAACGAAACTTTCCCTGTTAACAATACACTTAAATCTTTACCAGAATGAAAATAATCATAGATTTTTTTTAACCCTGTTAAGTACAAATAATCTTTTGTAAAACCTCCTCCTCTATGAATACGCGTTGTAATATAAAACGCTTGTTCTCTTTCTAAATCATAGTTATTATGTAACAATCTAAATGTTTTTGAAAATGAAGATCCTTTTACCAAACTATTTACAGCAATTACTCGATACGCCAATTCTTTTAAACGTTTAATCGTTAAATTACCTGACATGTATTCACTAAAAACAGCTAGTCCTTCTTGTGTCTCAACATTATTAGGAAACCCATGAGAAAATATTTTAAGTGGATGCAACACACCATTCATTGTAGTTACCATATGTACTCCAATTTCATGATTAGTTAAAATACCCATTTCATTTTTTGAAAAGATATGATTACTGTTCAACACCAAAGTTTGCATACTATTTAATACCATAGCAATAGCCCCCATAGTATCAGATTCTTTTATATTAAAAGAAAAGTCATACCTACTTCCGTATTCTCTAAATAATTTTTCCGCTTCTTCTATAGAGTATTTTGGTTGAAATATTTCTTCGGAAGTATCTTCAGCATCAAAATGTAAAATGAATTTTGCATTCTCCACATCTTGCTCGGTAGGTTTTCCAAAAGAACGCAAACTGTTGTAATAGAATTTTTTTCCTTCTCCTACAGTTTCAATACACTGTACAATTCCCGAGTAATAATAAATAATCTCTTCATATAGATTTCGAATTTTTTCATCTTCAATCAACTCCAACGGAAGTGTAAAAAACTCTCGATGTAGTTTAAATTTATCAAAATCTCTCTTTGGATATTCAAAAACAGGATCCGTTAAATATTTTGACTCAAAAAAACGTTGTTTTTCCTCCTCTATATTAGTAGGATTTACATAACGTAATAACTCAATTTTTTTAACGAGTTTATCTATTCTTTTATCTATGTCAGCAATTGCTTCTGCGGTAGCATTAATTTCTTTCATTCTGATTTATTAAAGCGACTACAAATTTACTTTTTATGCGTTTCATAAAATGATTCTGCATGCAATTTTAACTCCTTTTTTAAATAAGCTTCTACTGCATTAACTACTTCTGGGTATGTGATTTGTGCTAACTCATCACAATATACTTTCGCTATTTCTGTAGCCAATACTAAAGTATTATTAAAGTTTTCCGTAATGTACTTTAAGAAATACCCATTTCCTTGAAAAGTATCGTTGATTTTAGACGTTGATTTAATATTATTAGGTAGAGGTATTTTTTCTAAAACACTTCTCCAAGATTCAATTTCATTGCCAAAACGAGTATTATCTACATTAGCTGTTCCTAAATTCCATGTTGGCACTTCCCTATCCCAACGTTGCCAATTATAAGAATGCATATCATACACAATACAAGAGCTAAATTTTTCTTCAATTTTTGAAATCAACGCATGAACAACTTTGTAAAAATTAGCATGCTTAGTCAAACTTTTAGCTGTCATTTCTTCAGAAAGTGGTTTGTACCACAATTGCTTACCCCAAGCATCTGTATAAATTGCTGTTTCAGGAGCACGGTTTAAATCGTATTCAAAACGAGAGTCCATCCCCGCAATAACAATTGGGTGTGATTGTACCATTGCTTTAGTTTCTGGGTCTTCCTCGTACCAACGTTCATATTCGGTATGGATACAATTCTCCCATAATTCTTTCCTAAATTGATGTCCGTCATGAACAGCTCCACATACATACGGAACATACTCTTCTATTTTTATAGTAAAGGAGTAATCGCTAGATACGGCTTCAAAAATCTCTTCCTTTTGAATTTTTTCTATAATTTCTGCTATCGAAAGTTTTTCCATCATACAACTACTTTTCAACAGGTAACTCTAATCTACTTGCCCACTCTGTCCAAGAACCATCATATACACTATAATTTGTATATCCTGACGCCTCCGCTCCTAAAGCTAAAATACACGCCGTTATTCCTGATCCACACGAAAAAGTCATGTGTTCTTTTTTAGGATTCATTTCAAAAAATAATTGTTGAAGCTCCTCTACTGATTTCATTTTCCCATCAGACTGTAATCTTCCGTGAGGCAAACTTTTCGAATTTGGAATATGACCTCCACGCATATCGGCTCTTGGTTCTAGTTCAGTAGCGTAAAAACGTCCTTTCGAACGCGCATCCAAAATCAACTCTTTATTATTGGAAGCTTCCAAAACTTGTTCGGTTACTCGTAGCAAATCTTCTTGGTAACTTGCTTCAAAATTACCTTGTTCGATTTCTTTTTCTATCTGAGGTTCAACACTATATCCTGTTTCTTTCCATGCAGGTAATCCTCCATTTAAAACAGCGATATTTTGAAATCCAAAAACATTGAACAGCCACCATACTCTTGGCGATGAATACACCCCTAAATCGTCATAAACCACAATACAACTATTATTGTTTATTCCTAGTTTTTGAACTTGTTTTTCAAAGTGTTCTTTCGACGGAATTGTATTTGGATATTCTCCTTCAATATTTAAGAAAACGTTCTTTAAATCAAAGAAAACAGCATTTTTAATTTGCTGTTTTTCTTTTGTAATATCTAATGTACCTCCTACTTTAGGAATGGTTGCATCTAAAATAATTAGATTTTTAGCCTCTAAATTCTCTTGTAACCATTCTACTGAAACAAGAGGTGTAGTTACTTTAAGCATCATCTACTTTACGTTTTAAATCAGTCATTCTTCTGAATGCTGCATTTTTTTCTAAAACTTTACTCTCTAAAAAGTCAATTACCTTTTCTTGAATCTTGACTTTTGATACTTTATTAATGTAAACAATTCCTCCTGGACTCATCACATTAACCTCGACTAGTTTACCTCCAATAACATCTATTCCTACAAAATACAATCCGTCTTGAACCAATTTTGGACCAATCTTATCACACAATAACTTTTCTGCTTTTGTTAGCTTATGCTTTTCTACCCTACCACCTGCTGTAATATTTGAACGATGATCTTTATCTCCAGGAATACGTCTCATTGCCCCAATAGGCAATCCGTTTAACAATAAAATACGTACATCACCTTGATCGGCTCCTTCTATATAATCTTGTAGAATGACATAATCGGAAGATCCATCACTTTTATTTATATAAAAATCTAACAGAGAATTAATATTTCCCATTGCCGACTTTTCAATCAAAATTACTCCTGAACCTCCATATCCGTTTAATGGTTTTAAGATCATTTTATCTGACTCAGATTCTTCAATAATATTTATCAAATAGTCTTTGTTTTTAGAAACGTGAGTTACTGGAATTATCTCATTGTTTGGATCTTCAAAAACAGCGGTATACAACTTGTTATTTGCTTCACGCATTCCTTGAACCGAGTTGATGACAAAAACATCATCTTTTACTGAATCTAAAAAGTTCAACATTAATGGGTCTAAAGGTGGATTTGCTCTCATGAAAATAGCATCGAATCCAGCTAAAGGAAGCATTTCTTCTCTTGTAGTTGCTTTTTTATAGTACGATTTTATACTTGCTGGTACTTTGTCCATTCTTCCAACAATGGTACAAAAAGCATTTGTTACACTATTTCGTATTGTTAAGTTAGATGGTGTACATATTGCTACTCCATGCCCTCGTTTTGCACACTCATGTATCAACGTTAAAGTTGAATCTTTCTCAGGATTTATTTCTTCCCAAGGATACATTAAAAAACAAATATTCATTTAACCTGATTTGTTTATTCTTTCTTCTTTAATTACTATTATTCAATCTATTTATATAAGTAATGCTATACATTTACTTTACTTCATCATAATGATCATCCCAATTTTGAGGATGTGGTTTCCCTAATTTACCTACAGATTTTGCTACTAAAGTAGATACAGTAGCATCGCCTGTAACATTAATTACTGTTCTACACATATCTAAAGGTCTATCTACAGCAAAAATTAACGCTAAGCCAATTGCTAGTTTATCTGCTGGAAAACCTACAGATTCTAATACAATAACTAGCATTACCATACCCGCTCCTGGTACTGCTGCAGAACCTATAGATGCTAATAATGCTGTAAGTATAATGGTTAATTGATCTCCAAAAGTTAGATCAAAACTTAATGCTTGTGCTATAAATACAGCCGCCACGGCTTGATACAAGCTCGTACCGTCCATATTAATAGTAGCACCTACTGGTAATACAAAACTCGACACTTCTTTATCTACACCTACATGCTCTTCAACACGCTCCATTGTTACTGGTAACGTTGCAGCACTAGAACTTGTAGAAAAAGCTAACAATTGTGCTGGACTAATTTGTTGTAAAAACCAAAATGGATTCTTTTTTACAAATACACTTATTAAAATCATATAGAATACAATCAATATCAACAAGCCACCTACCACTGTTAATGCATATTTTAATAATGCTAATAATAAATCTGGGTCATTTGAAGACACTACTACGTTAGCTAATAATGCGAATACAGCATACGGAGCAGACAACATAATTAAATCTACCATTTTTAGTACAACTTCATTTAAAGAATCGAAAAACTTCTTTAAAGGCTTAGATTTCTTCTCCCCTACCAGTAACATCGATATTCCTAAGAAAATGGTAAAGAAAATTACTTGTAACATTGCTTTGTTACTACTCATTGCCTGCATTGCGTTATCAGGAACCATATCTACAATAAATTGTAAAGGTCCGCTTGCTTTTTGTTTACTCGCTTCTGCTATTTTTGATTGTACTCCTCCACTATTCGCATAGGTTTCTGTTAATTTTGCTATAGTATCTTCAGAAATTCCATTTCCTGGCTGTACAATGTTAACCAACATTAACCCTACAGTAATTGCAATTACTGTAGTACCTATATATATAAGTATGGTACGTAGCCCTATATTTTTAAACTTAGAAATATCTTTTAAATCCGATATCCCTTTTACTAAAGATGCTATAATTAATGGAACAGCTATTAACTTTAATAATTTCACAAAAATAGTTCCCAATGGTTTTATCCAGTTAGCTACAAATAACGCTCCTCCTTCAACGAAAGTCATCGCTAAACCAAATAAAATTCCTAAAATCATTCCTATTAAAATTTGCCAGTGTAGTGCAAGTTTCTTCATGTAATCTATTAGTTTTTTGAGGCTGTAAGGTAAAAAGAAATATTGAAAAAAAAAGTGACCTCTAATTTGTAACTTGTGTCTCAATAAATAAGAACTTAGTACTAACCTTATAAAATTAAAAATGGCAGGAATTTTAGACTTATTAAACAGTGATTTAGGTAAAACAATTGTTTCTGGTGTAGCAGGATCTACTGGTCAAGATACTGATAAAACAAGCAGCGTATTAACAATGGCTTTGCCTGTTTTAATGAAAGCTATGCAACGTAATGCTTCTTCTTCTGAAGGTGCAGAAGGCTTAATGAGCGCATTAAATAAACATGATGGAGGAATTTTAGACAACCTTAGTGATTTATTTAATGGCGGTGTAAACTCAGATGTTTTACAAGACGGAAGTAAAATTTTAGGACATGTTTTAGGAAACAAACAACAAGGCGTTGAACAAGTAATTGGTCAAAAAGCAGGTATAGACACAAATGCTGTAGCAGATATCTTAAAAACAGCTGCTCCAATCTTATTGGGTCTTTTAGGAAAACAAAAACGTGAAACCAATGTAAATAATGCTGGTGACTTAGGAAGTTTATTAGGTGGTTTGCTTGGTGGAAACTCTAACGAAAGAGAACAAAGCTTCTTAGAACAAATTTTAGATGCCGATGGTGACGGTAGTATTGTTGATGATGTAGCTGGTATGGTATTAGGAAACGCTAGCAGCAGTAAACAAAATTCAGGTGGTTTACTAGGCGGATTATTAGGTGGCGTTTTTGGAAAAAAATAAACTTTCTCTTTTAATGATGAATCAAAGGGCAAACATTTGTTTGCCCTTTTTCTTTTAATTACTTTTGCCACGATTATTAGTCTGTATGGAAAAACTAAAACAACGTTGGGGAGTAGACAATAACTGGTCTTTAGCTGCAATTTTTATTGTATTTGCTATGAATGGTTCATTTGCTGCTTGGGTAGCTAAACCTATTACGGGCTTACTTGGTTTGTCTCCTGAAACTATGTCTCCTTGGTTGTATTACCCTTTAAGAATTTTACTTATTTTCCCTATTTATCAAACTACTTTACCTTTATTAGGTTGGTTATTTGGTCAATTTAATTTTTTCTGGGACTTTGAAAAGAAGTTTTTAAGTCGTCTTGGGTTAGGTTTTCTTTTTAAAAAGCAAAACTAAAAACATTAATAATCAGGATTTTACCTTTTATTTTCTTTTTATAATTTCTTACTTTCGTACGTCGATAAGATTTGTAACACCTCCTCTATTAGTTCCCTTTTCTTTAATAGAAATACTAACAAAACCTAACTTCGTATGAAAACTCTTAAAAAAAGAATACTGTTATCTATAGTAATTGGTTGCTTCATTGTATTATTTAACACCTGTAAATCAGACAAAAAAGAAAACCAAAACACTACTATTATTCCAACGGAACAAAAAGCTAAAAAAGAAAATATCATTACAATTATTACAGAAAACATGGAGTTTATGATGACTGATACTATTCCTTCTGGCTGGAATACATTTAAATACATAAATAAATCTACCCAAACACATTTTATTCTTGTAGACAAATATCCTAAAGGAAAAACTTCTAAAGATGCTGAAGAATATGTAGCTCCTGTTTTTGACAAGGCAATGAAGCTAATCAATGACGGCAAAACTAAAGAAGGGTATGCTGAATTTGCCAATCTACCTGAATGGTTTAACCAAGTTTTATTTTTAGGAGGTACTGGACTGATTTCTCCTGAAAAAACTGGTGAAACAACCCTGTATTTAAAACCAGGGAATTATATGCTAGAGTGCTATGTTAAAATGAGTAACGGCGTATTTCACTCTTCTATGGGAATGGTCAAAGACCTTGTTGTTTCAAATAAAGATTCAGGAAACTCTGAACCTGAAGCCGATGCCAATATAACTATTTCTAGTACTGAAGGGATTATTTTAAAAGACTCAGTTTTTGCAGGGAAACGTACATTTTCTGTTCTTTTTAAAGATCAAACTGTATATGAAAGTTTCGTTGGACACGATATTAATCTTGTTAAACTACAAAACAAAACAGATCTTAAAAATTTAGAAAAATGGATGAACTGGGCTGAACCTAAAGGATTAATAGAACCTGCACCTTCTGATGTAATTTTCTTAGGTGGTGTAAATGACATGCCTGCAGGAAATAAAGGGTATTTTACAGCAATACTAGATAAAGGTATTTATGGTTTAATTTCTGAAGTTCCTAAACCTTCTGATAAAAAGCTTTTTATAACTTTTGAAGTCTATTAACAAAGTAAACTTAGTTTACTTTGTTAATTATTTCATTTATATTGATTGGAATAGGCAAGTCTACTCCCTCTTTTAAAAAACGTTTATGCACCGCTTCTTTTAGGTTACATTTTGTTTTAAATTCCTGAAAAGGTTCATTCAACCATACGTATGCACGCATATGTATATGGTCTGGATGTATATCAATAACACGAACATCTACTTGATTTACATCTGCCATTACTTGCTCTGGTGTACGATAATCTATTACTGTTGGTAACTTTACCGCCTCATCTTGAATAATTTTTCGTGCTAAATCTATATCTGCTTTTATTCCTAATTTAAAATTATTAAAACTTAGAATATGAGAATCTTCTATAGTATGATTTAAGATAGAATCGGTACTAATTACAGAATTTGGTATAATCAACCGTTTATTTTCAAAATTATTTATTACTGTATGACGTAGCGTGATGTCTTCTACAATTCCTACACGTGTTTCGTCTAATTTAATATAATCACCAACTCGAAACGGACGAAAAATAACAATAAAAGCTCCTGCAATTAAATTAGAGAGCGCTGCTTGCGCAGCAAAACCTATAATCGCCGCAATAATACCTGCTCCAGAAAAAATTAATGTTGCCTTACTTCTAAAAGCAGGTACTGTCATAATAATGTATATAACAGTTAAAAGACCTATGATAAAAGTTACAGAATTACGTAAAAACTGAATACTTGTTCTACCAAAGCGATCTTCTTTTTTATGTTTGATTAGTTGCCAAATTATGGCTCGCACCACTCTTGAAACTCCCCAAGCAATGAGGATTACAAGTAAGATATACCCTACAATTCCAAAAAAGGAATTTAAATTGAACTCATATGTTAACAATTCTTTCATTATACAGAAAGATTAAATGCTTTGATTGCGTGAATTGTGGTTGTATCAAAAATAGGAATTAACACATCTTCTTGTTTTACTAATAAAGGTATTTCTGTGCATCCTAAGACGACACCTTCAACACCTTTTGCTTGTGCTTTTTTTATTATGGCAAGATATGTTTCTTTCGATTTTTTATTTATAATTCCCTTTGCTAACTCATCATAAATAATCTGATGAACTACATCTCTATCTTCTTCATTAGGTATAACTACCTCAATACCAAAACTTTTTAACACATCGGTGTAAAATTTTTTTTCCATAGTATATTTAGTTCCCAACAATAGAATTTTTTTCAATTGTTTTTCTATAATTGCTTCTGCAGTGGCTTCAGCAATATGAATTATGGGTACACTAACTTTATTCTTCACAGCATCAACACATAAATGCATTGTATTTGCACAAATTATAATACAACTAGCACCTGCTCTTTCTAAACTTATAGCTGCATTAGCCATGATATTGCCTAAAACGTCCCATTTACCAGCTACTTGTAATGCAGATATTTCACCAAAATCAACAGAATTCACTAATACTTTTGCTGTATGTCCTCCGCCATATTTTTGTTGTGCTAAATCATTTAACACTTGATAGTACATAATAGTTGACTGTGGTGTAATACCTCCTATGAGACCTATTTTTTTCATTAAAACAATGCTGTTTGACTTTCGTCGTCTTTACTTTTTTTCTTCTTTTGAAGTGCTCTTTCTAAAGCTTTTTTTGCCTTATCTTCTTTCGACTCTTCGAATTCTTTTTTTACCTCAGGAACATCTAAATCTAAAGACTCTTCAACTATTTCTTCCTCTTCATTTACCTCAATATCTTCTACTTTATCCTCCTCTGGTTCTTCATACGGAAGTGATTCTTGCAAATTAACCGTTTTAATTTTTTCCGCTGTTAACTGATTTCCTAAAGCTTTAATTCCTTTAACCGCTATAAACTCTTCAAAATTTACTTCTATATTTTCCAAACTACGTTTCGAAAAAACAACTTCAGCCATCGGACGATAATCTGTTGCTATAATTTCTAGTTTCGACTTTTCATGTTCAGAAATAAAAACCTCTTCCTTATCTGGAGTTTCTATTAAAAAACGTTTTACAAAATAACGTTCTTTATTTCCATCAAAATAAATTACTGAAATAGGTTTATTAGGTTTCCATTTTTCTAAAACAATCATGTCATCTTCGAAATGCATTGCTAAATCTGGAGTTACAGCCTTAATTTTACCTGATTGTGTCGCAATTAAAATTTTATCTTCAGCTTTAAACTCTCCTAACAACTCTCCTCTTCCATCTACATTTAAACGTTGAACCGTATCATCAAACCAAACTTTACGCGGTTTTAAAGTAGATACACCTGCTTCTTTAAACTCTACTTTTTTAATCGCATATTTAGTTACTTGATTACCACGAACACTACGTCCTTTTATTGCTAAATCAGCAAAATCAATATCCCACTTAAGCTTCTTAATGCTTCCAACAGCACGCAGTAAAATAGTTACTACTTCTGCTTCTCCATTAGGGTTTGCTGAGAAGTACAATACTTTCGATTTAGAATCGTCATTTGCTAAATTGTACTCTTTGTCACGAGTTACCGAAGTTACATTGAAGCGTTTCATAAAGGAAGCCCCTTTAGCTCCATCTCTATAAATCATGTTATAAACAGTGCGCTTGTCTTTCTTTTTGAAAATAGCAACATGTATAATTCCTTTACCCACAAAGGTTTTAGAATCTACTTTTGTAACAATCATTGCCCCATCTTCTCTAAAAACAATAACATCATCAATATCGGCACAATCAGTAACATATTCGTCTTTTTTCAACGATGTTCCAATAAACCCTTCTTCTCTGTTTACGTATAATTTAGAATTACGCATAACTACCTTAGTAGCTACAATATCATCAAAAATTCGGATTTCTGTTTTTCGCTCTTTACCTTTTCCGTATTTCGTTTTTAATTCTTTAAAATAATCAATCGCAAAATCGATAAGGTTTGCTAAGTAATTCTTTACCTCTGCTATTTTTTCTTCTAAGCTTTCAATAAATTGTTTCGCCTTGTCAATATCAAACTTAGAAATCTTTTTAATTCGAATTTCTGTTAAACGCACGATATCTTCTTCTGTTACTTCGCGTCTTAAATGTTTGATATGCGGTTGTAACCCTTTATCAATCGCTTCAATTACACCTTCCCAAGTTTCAACTTCTTCAATATCACGGTAAATTCTATTTTCAATAAATATACGTTCTAACGAGGCAAAGTGCCATTGTTCTTCTAACTCGTGTAACTGAATTTCTAATTCACGCTTAAGTAATTCAACCGTAAAGTCTGTTGATTTTCTTAGAATTTCACTTACTCCTATAAAAATAGGTTTGTTGTCTTCAATAATACAACATAGAGGAGATATTGAGTTTTCACAATTGGTAAAAGCATATAACGCATCAATTGTTTTATCTGGCGATACATTAGGTGGTAAATGCACCAAAATTTCTACCTCAGCAGCTGTGTTATCTTCTATCTTTTTAATTTTAATTTTCCCTTTTTCATTTGCCTTTAAAATACTGTCAATTAATGATGAGGTAGTCGTTCCAAAAGGAATTTCATTAATAACTAGTGTTTTTTTATCTAATGCTGAAATTTTAGCACGCACACGAATTTTCCCACCTCTTTTTCCATCTTTATAATCGGTTACATCTACAATACCTCCAGTTAAAAAATCGGGAACGATGGTAAAACTTCTTCCTTTTAAATATTTTATAGAGGCATCTATTAACTCATTAAAGTTATGTGGAAGTATTTTCGTAGAAAGACCTACAGCAATCCCTTCTGCTCCTTGTGCTAATAACAGTGGAAACTTTACAGGTAAGTTTACAGGTTCTTTTTTACGTCCGTCATACGATGCTTGCCACTCGGTAGTTTTAGCATTAAAAACAACATCTAACGCGAACTTAGACAAACGAGCTTCAATATAACGTGAGGCTGCAGCACGGTCACCTGTTAGGATATTACCCCAGTTACCTTGCATATCTATCAACAGTTCTTTTTGCCCCATTTGTACCATGGCATCGGCAATAGAAGCATCTCCATGCGGGTGATACTGCATGGTATGCCCAACAATGTTCGCTACTTTGTTATAACGACCATCATCTAAATCTTTCATCGAATGCATAATACGACGTTGTACGGGTTTAAATCCGTCTTCAATCGATGGTACTGCACGTTCTAAAATTACATAGGAAGCATAATCTAAAAACCATTCTTTATACATACCCGTTACCTTAGTAATGGTTTCGGTTACTTCTGAATGATTTTCATTTGTTAATTCTTCGTCGTGTTCGTAATTGTTGTTTTCTTCACTCATGTATGAATGTTTAAACGTTTATTCGTTTAAGAGTCCTTTTGTTTCTTCTTAATTAGTAAAAAAATAGCTATAAAAACTAAGGCTGCAACTATCATATTTATATAAGGCGCCTTATTTTCCTCCCAACTTAAATTATCAAAATCTAGATTAAATACATTGACAAAAAAAATTGAAAATGCTATTAATAAATATATTCTAGCTCTTCTGTTTCTATCCATTATTTTTTCTTGTACTTCGTTACAAGCTAATTTATTTATCTGATGCTTTTTTAGACAATTTCATAGATAAACCTAATAATAAAGCTGAAATCAGTATTAATAATGTTTCTATATATGAATTTTGACTAGATGAACTACCAAAATAAATCATTAAAACACTTGCGAGAATCATTATCAATGACACTATTATAATTACTTTCTTTAATTCTTTCATTTTAATTTTCTTCCACTAAGTCTAATTCTACTTTTAGGTTATTGATGATAAACTTTTGTCTGTCTGGAGTATTTTTACCCATATAGAACTCTAGCATTTGTTCTATCGACATTTCTTTATCTAGCATAACCGGATCTAAACGAATATCATCTCCAATAAAATGGACAAACTCGTTAGGAGAGATCTCCCCTAGTCCTTTAAATCGAGTTATTTCTGGTTTTCCTCTCAGCTTATTTATTGCGGCTTGTTTTTCTTCTTCTGAATAACAATAAATCGTTTCTTTTTTATTTCGAACCCTAAAAAGTGGAGTATCTAAAATATAGAGATGTCCTTCTTTAATAACTTCTGGGAAGAATTGTAAAAAGAAGGTAATTAATAACAATCGTATGTGCATTCCATCTACATCGGCATCGGTAGCTATTACAATATTGTTGTAACGCAAATCTTCCAATCCGTCTTCAATATTTAAGGCTGCTTGCAACAAGTTAAACTCTTCATTTTCATACACGATTTTCTTTGACAATCCGTACGAATTTAAAGGCTTACCTTTTAAACTAAATACTGCTTGGGTGTTTACGTTACGTGATTTAGTTATCGATCCACTTGCTGAATCTCCCTCGGTAATAAACAATGTTGTGTCTAAATACCCATCTTTTTTAGTATCTCCAAAGTGAACGCGACAATCTCGTAATTTTTTGTTGTGTAAACTTGCTTTTTTAGCACGTTCACGAGCCAATTTTCGAATACCTGATAACTCCTTACGCTCTTTTTCAGCTTGTAATATCTTCTTTTGAAGTTTATCAGCTATCTCCGTATTCTTATGTAAAAAGTTGTCTAACTGCGTTTTTACAAAATCGTTGATATAAGTACGAACGGTTGGTAAATCACCTCCCATTTCAGTAGAACCTAACTTAGTTTTGGTCTGACTTTCAAAAACAGGTTCCATTACCTTGATAGAAATCGCTGCTATGATAGATTTACGCACATCAGATGCATCAAAATTCTTTCCGAAAAACTCACGTACCGTTTTTACTACTGCTTCTCTAAAAGCATTTAGGTGCGTACCTCCTTGCGTGGTATTTTGTCCATTAACAAATGAGTGATATTCCTCTGAATATTGCGTTTTACTGTGCGTCATCGCAATTTCAATATCATCACCACGCAAATGAATTATCGGATACAACATATCATCTTGATTGTTGTTATCTTCTAATAAATCTTTTAATCCGTTTTCAGAATAAAACTTTTCACCATTAAAAACAATGGTTAATCCTGGATTAAGATATACGTAGTTCTTCAGGAGTTTAATAATGTATTCTGGACGATACTTATAGTTCTTAAAAATACTATCATCCGCAATAAAAGTTACTTTGGTTCCTCTTCGACGCGATGTTTCTTCAAGAAATTCTTCATTCGTTAAATTTCCTTTTTCAAACTCTGCTGCTGCTGATTTACCATCACGAGTAGACTCAACTCTGAAGTAAGTAGACAAGGCGTTTACCGCTTTGGTACCTACTCCGTTTAATCCTACCGATTTTTTAAAGGCACGCGAATCGTATTTACCCCCAGTATTCATTTTCGATACTACATCTACTACTTTTCCTAACGGAATACCACGACCATAATCGCGCACAATTACTTTTTCGCCCTGTACTGAAACTTCAATCGTTTTTCCTGTACCCATAACAAACTCATCAATAGAGTTATCGAGTACTTCTTTTACCAAAATATAGATACCATCGTCGGGTGAAGAACCGTCTCCTAATTTTCCAATATACATCCCAGGACGCATACGGATATGTTCTTTCCAATCGAGCGAACGAATATTATCTTCGGTATATTTTGTTTCTTGAGTCATAAAAATAAAAGCAATTGAAGTCTCTGCTAAAATAGTGTTTACAACGTAAAAACAAAAAACTCTGTTAATTTAATTATTAACAGAGTTTGAGTTATTTTCCCTTTAATTGTTTAGCTTCTATTTTACACAGAGTCCGACCATAACTTTCGGCTTTCTTCCTTACAATCGTTTTTATTTCTGTTTTACAAGTAGAAAGTCCTCTACATGTTTTCTTTAAATGATAACGTTCACTTGCTACACTTTTACAAATAAATACGTTTTTATCTTTCTTTTCTTGAAAAGCCATTAACATTAATGTCGCAAATATGAGTAGTATATATTTCATTATTCTGATTTTTTATTTTTCAATAAAAGTTTTATTCTTTTTTGCTTTTCTGTATTCCCAAGGAGCTATTACTTTTGATAATGACCAAACTCCTACTTTGTTGATTCTAGCTTTTTGTTCTAGCTTACTATATTCTTTACTTTTTGAATACTTTATAAAATGCATTGCTAACCCATTTTTAACCAAACTTTTATTTAGATTTTGATTCTTATCATAATAAATCTCGGCAATTAAACGTTTCCAATGCCACTTACCCTTGTTAACTACTTTAACTGTTTTCCCAAATATACTGTTGGATACAAATTGTTTTGCTCTAGTACTATAAGCTTGTCCTTTTTCTGGACAATCAATATGTTCTAGTCTAATTTGAATTGGCTTGTTTTGATATAGTACTTTTACGGTATCTCCGTCTACTACTCCAATTACTCTTGCACTAAATTCTTTCGGTACTTTTGCCCCTGTTAGAGTTATTAATAAAAATAATAGTATTGTTTTTAGGTACATAGTTTAATCTATAATTCAGAACCTAATTTAAGATTTTAATTAACTTTTTCTACTTCAGACTCCTCGTAATAATCTACAGTTCTTAAAAGTAAGGTATCTAGTTTATAGATATCATCAATACTCTCTATTCTTTCTCTTACTTCTTTTTTATTTACATCGAACAGTCCTATATATTTAGTTTTTCCATTTAGATGAAGCCTGCATAATGGTTTACGATTATTATCATCTAATAAAATTCCAAAATATGACTGTGTATCCCTAAAAGCTATTCTAGTTAAAGGTATTTTTCTTCTCAAAATAGCCTTAACAATTCTGTAAGCCTCCATTTCTTCTTCTGTGGTTACTATTTTGCTTTCACTTTTTGGCTCAGATTCTTTTTGCTCTTCTACCATTTTCTCTTCTTCTTTGTTCAACGCATTTTGTAATCTATCATTTACTCTTTCACTAATAAATTGATTAATAGATTTTGATACTAACTCTTTAAATTGTTCTAATACTTTTTCTGTCTGTCTTCCTGAATAAACTCTTGAAGTAAAAAATCGAATAAAATCATTTTCTGGGTCTATTAATTGTGAACTAAAAATCTTTTTAATCTCTTTCGAATACTTTAAAGAACTTGCGTTATTCACTATTTGATCGATATCAAATTTTGTTTTATGAAATTTCACTATTTCATTTATTGTAGGCTCCTTTAATTTCGTTATATCAAATTCTAAGAATGGTTTTTCATCCATCTTATTAGTAGCTTCTAAGTCAGTAAAAAACTTATATTCTATTCCATTTGTCAATAGTGCAAATCTTGATTTTGACGTATGAAAATATCTAAACAACTGAGAGTTATGTGTATTTAAATCTTCTTTCCAATGTTTACACTCTATTATTAAAATAGGAACACTGTTTTCCATAATTGCATAATCTACTTTCTCTCCTTTTTTTAATCCAATATCAGCTGTAAACTCAGGTATTACTTCGGTAGGATTAAAAATATCATATCCCAATAAGTCTATAAAAGGCAATACAAAGGCTGTTTTAGTTGCTTCTTCCGTTTCTATCTGATCTCTTAATGTTGTAATTTTTTGTGAAAGTGCTTTTAGTTTGTTGGCTAGTTCCATTTTACAAGTTTTAGTTAAACACATCAAATCTAAACCCCCTAAAAAACAAAACCTTACGGATTTCCGTAAGGTTAAGAATTAGATCTAAATATTCTTTTAATCTTCCAGCAAAAGAACTTCACTCTGATGTACAAATCCAACTACCTTAGTTTTCTTTACTTTAATTTTGATCCATTTACCATGCGTAGATATTAGACTTAATTTTTCTCCAAATTCCAGTTGTTGAATTATATAATATGATATATCTGGACCACTCCTTACATTAAGATTTTTTTTATTTACTAGCAATGTTTTTAAGTTATTAGGCTTTTCTAATGATGTAATACTAGTGCTTCCATTAAAAACAGTTTTCTTAGTTTGTTGAGTTTTTCTATCACTCTTATATGAATTGGTATAACTTCTTGTTTGTTTCCCTCGAGCACAAACCCCGCATGACCCACCTCCACTACAATGCTTGCACCTACTGCAATTTTTACATGCCCTACAGTATGCAGACCCCGTACATCTCGCTTCTGTATCTACATAACACCCTAAAATACTTACGTTCTTTAAAGATTCTTTGGTTGTGGGATATTTAGCAAATCCTAATGTAAGAATAACTACTGATATCATTCCTACTCCGAATAATTGATGTTTTATTTTCATTCATATTTTTGTTTATGTTTCTATAGTCTCAAATCTAATTATTGTAAAACATTAAACCCTACGAAAATCCGTAGGGTTTAATCAATATAATAGTCGTTTTGCTATTTCCTCTTCTTCTAGTACTTCTCCATTCTTTAGCAACATCTGTTTATTCTCACTAATCGGGTTTAAATACAGTTCATAACCATAAGTACAATTGTTAAACCGATATTTTAATGCTTTTATTCCTGCTAACAGTCCTTTTCTTTTTGTTTCTTCATATACATAATGTGAACAGGATTTTCTAAATATACAGCGTGCTGGCTTATCCTTTGGTTTAAACTTCCAATACGCCTTTATAGAAAGAAGTAACAAATGTTTCATTATTCTTTACTAAAAAACAATCATTTGTCTGTATGCTGTATATCCTGGTTGAGAACCTATTCCAAAACAACCTGAATCAGGGAGAACATGAGTTTCCACACTCTCAAGTCGAACATATCGCCAACCTTGATCGTTGTAATTACTAATAATAGCTTCTAATTGTTGTGCTACTTTTGCTGAGTTTCCTTTATTTCTATCAATAGACGGTGTAAAGGGTATTACTTTATATTGCATAACTCTCTCTTTAAAATTTGATTCTTAGTTTTTACAACCATTTTTATCACAAGTAATTCTATCACTAGTACTTACCCAATGTTCTGGGTGCTCTGTTGTATCAAAACCGCATCCTGTCGTTCCTCCCTTACTTCCTTTATGAACCTCATTTGTTGGTGTGTGTTTTACAGCCATATCTATATTTTTTTGTTAATATCATTACAAACCTACCTTTATAAAAACACAAAACCCTACGGGTTTCCGTAGGATTTTGTGTTTTTACTTTTAAATAAGTCCAAAGTCTTTAGTAATAGCTATAAGTTGAGTGAGGTTATTTGCATTGAAACTTTCTTTTAGTAGCTTTAAGCGTTTTTCTACTGAACTTATACTACTTGGCTTAATTTTATTGTTTTTTAATTCTTCACTTATCTCTTTCTGATCTAAGCCTTCAGCTAAATGTTGTAATAAAAACACATCGTAATCCGTAACTTCAAAGGCTTCTTTATCTCGTAAGGCATGTGCCAGTTGTGGTGTAATAAAAAACTCATTGTTATAAGCTAACTGTACTGCTTTCTTCAACTCTTTTTGTCCGTGATTGGATTTCCATACATAAGCATCCACTTCTAACTCGTTACATAATTGTTTAATTCGGTAAGGTTTGTCTTCTACTGAAAATACTACCGTTTTTAAAGTTGGTTGTAATTTTTTGGCTTCAGCAATTAATTCTTCTCCTGATTGTAATCGCTGAGGGTTTATATTGTCTTTAAATGATAAATCGCTTACTAACAAATCGAACGGTTCATTATCTAAACACGCTTTCTTTAGTTTTAAAAAAGCTTCGTCACAATATTGAGCATACTCTACAATTGGAATTTGTATATCTTTTAACGCTACTTTTATTCCGCTTGACATAAAATCGGCATCTTCGGCTATCAATACTTTTTTGAACATAACTACCTTTTAAATTGAAACTTTGCTTTAAATCCTTTTTCTTGCTTCGATTCAAAAGTAATAAACCCTCCTACTGATTTAATACGGATTTCCATATTTTGCAAACCATTTTTTACAGAGAGATTTTCAACTCCCTTTCCGTTGTCTTGATACGCTACTGATAGTTTGTTTTTTTCTACTGAAAAAGTGATAAGCACCAACGTTGCTTCGCTGTATTTTTTCATGTTTACTAAGAGCTCTTGCAATACCCTATACACTACTATTTGTTTTTCTTTGGCTAACTGGTTTATATTTACCTCTAATAATCCTTTATGAATTACTTTACAGTGATCGCTTGTAAAATCTAAAAATAATTGTTTTAAGAAATCCTCAAAGTGTTCTCCTATTAGTATAGGGCTGTTTTCGTGAGAAATATTTCTGGTTTGAGCATATATTTCCTCTATTCTTGTAAGCAACCTAGCATCTGTTGTTGATGTATTATACAATGTATTCATTACCGCGTATACATCGTTTGCTAATTCATCATGTATTTTTTTAGCTAAACGGGTTTCTGTATTGTATACTTCTATGGCTTTTTCTTTTTTATTCTTTTCTCTTTTGTAGAAGAAATAGACTATTGAAGATAGAATTGTAAAAATTACTGCAAACCATAATAATTGCTTTTGAGATTTTTGTTGTTCTAAACTAAGATTTGACTCTGCTAACTTTGCTCTAGCTTCAAGTTTTTGTTTTTTTTCTTCTTCATAGCTATACATATAGGTTACAAACTTATTTCTTAATTTTCTTTTTGATACAGTAATACTGTCTTGTAGTTTTATTCTTTCTAAAGCTAGTTTCTGGAGTTTTGTTGGTTTTGATGACAATAAAATCTTATCTATACCTAAAATGATATACTTTGGCATTTCATATTTTGAAGCTAAATCATACATTAGGTATGCATATTTTTGAGCTGTGTCGGGTATATTCATTTTTTCATAATAAACATATAAATAAAAATAGTTACTCGCCAATGCTCTAAAATCTTTAGTTTGTTTTTTAAGTTTTTGCGTTTTTAAAAAATCATCCTCGTTTACTTCATCTCCATTTAATAATCTAGCATAATTATAATTATCAAGTGCTTTTGCTTTTAAGTTAAGTCCAATACTATTATCTGTATAAGGTTCTAACGATAACAATAAATTTTCATATATTTTTATAGCTGATTTATACTCTTTTAAAGAAATATAATTGTTTGCTATATTACTTTCGTAACGATATTTTTTTATTGAGTCTTTTGCAAATTCCATTGCCTTAGTATACCAATAAATAGCGTTCTTATAATTTTCTTTTGAATTTGCGTTAATTCCTAATGTGTTGTATAAAGAAGTGGTTAAAGAGTATTTACCTTTATTGTTGCCTAAATACTTAAGAGCTTTTATAGCCGTAGAATCACTTTTAAAAAATAGTTCTATTTCAGATTCTATTTTTGATAAACTGAATAATTTTTCTGCTATTTTTATGCTATCTCCCAATGCTTCATACTCTTTTTTTGAAGCATCAAAATATTTATAAGCACTATCTATATTATTATCCTTTTTATAATAATACCCTAATTGATAGTATTTTTTTGCTAATTTTTCTTTTTCTAGATTTAATATCTCTTGTCTGATATTTAATATTTTCTCTTTTAATTCTTTTTCTTGACTATTACCTAAAATACTACTAAATAATAAATAAAATAGGAGAACTACTTTTCTTGTTTTCATTCTCCTAAATTATTAAATTAACTTATAATAAAATAATTAATCTTCTGGTTCTGGATCTGGATCATGATCGTTTCCTCCGCTATTTCCCCCTCCTGTATCATCTGTCGTTGTTTCTGTAGAATTTGTTTGTGGGACTACAGTAGATGAATCTGTGTTTAATGTATATAATCCATTGCTTACTAAAAATGTTATGATAAATAAAACCTTGTTCATTTTGTTTCTTTTAAAAATTGATAAAATTTATCCTGTCCAAGCACTTTGCTTAGCTACAGTTACACCATATTGGGTGTAGAATTTTTAAAAGAGTCGCGCGCCTCTTTCGCGGGAAGTGAAGATTGGTATCAGTATTGTTTAGTAGCTTCCCTTCTAAGAAACTTTACCGATATTTTATCTTTTAATTAGAACCAATCAATTTGTTTTCTTTTTATTTCTCGATTAATTCTGATGCAAATATTGAAAGGTTTTTCAGGTTATTATTAGACAAAATCTGGTCAATTTTTAACCAAACAGCATTGTCTATTTTATGGATATCCGTAACCAAAAAGTGACCACTTTGAATACATTTGTCCAAACACCAAACTATCATGATTAAACAACTTTTTATCGATTTTTTTAACACAATTGAAGAAAGAGAGTTTAAAACTAATAAAAATGCTAAAGCTCTCTTTTGGGTAAACGAACTACAAGAAGCAGATTATAACGATGAGAATTATATAGGTGAAAGAAAAGCGAAACGCTACTATGAAAAATATATAGAAGAAAAAAAAGATGTTAGTGTTAAACCTCCTAATAGTTATCAACGGAATTTCATAGCTGAATATTTAGGATTTGAAAATTTTGAAGATTTCAAGAAAAAATCATTTGAAGAAAATTCAGAAACAAAAGATTATATCAAAACAATTATTAAAGAAAAACCAACAACAGAAGAAGAGTTAAAAACCAACATTAAAAAGACTTCTGAAAAAATCCTGCCTTTTATTTTAAAATTTAAAAAACATTTTTTAGTCTCCTCTGTTTTCTTTCTTATATTACTTTTTACTTATAAGTATACTTTATTTGAGAACAATAATTGTATTATTTGGAAAGAAAACCACTATGAAACTACAGCATGTATAACTAAAGGAGCTATTAAAAACAAGCTATATAACATAGATATTAAGCGTTTTAAAAAAGTAGTTCTTATAAAGGATATGGTATTTTTTACTGAAGGAAAACCAAATTATTGGTATGGAAGTAATAAAGATAAAAAGCGAGAGTTTTTTACAGCCAGAGGGGTGCATCCTGAAACACTAAAAGAATTAGCCCCAATAACTAGAGATATTTTACATAGTGAAGGTTTATTAGACGAATAAAAAACGCCGTTAATAAATATTAACGGCGTTTTTGTTTTTTAGATTCCTGCTCATAGCAAGAATGATTTTATAAACAACTAGTTTATCTTCTACTGTAATTTGGTGCCTCCTTTGTAATAGCTACATCGTGTGGATGACTTTCGTTAATTCCACTTGCAGTAATACGAATGAATTTTCCTGTTTCTTTCAAGGTTTCAACATCTTTTGCTCCACAATACCCCATTCCTGCACGTAAACCTCCAACAAATTGATGAATACTTTCTTGTAACTCTCCTTTGTAAGGCACACGTCCTACAATTCCTTCAGGAACTAACTTCTTGATATCATCTTCTACATCTTGGAAATAACGGTCTTTCGATCCTTGTTTCATCGCCTCAACAGACCCCATTCCACGATAAGACTTGAATTTTCTTCCGTCATAAATAATCGTTTCTCCTGGAGACTCTTTAGTTCCCGCTAATAACGATCCTAACATCACACAATCTGCTCCAGCTGCAATCGCTTTTGGTATATCTCCTGTATAACGAATACCACCATCTGCAATTACTGGAACTCCACTTCCTTTAATAGCTGCGGCAACTTCTAACACTGCAGAAAATTGAGGAAATCCAACACCTGCTACTACACGAGTAGTACAAATTGATCCTGGTCCGATTCCTACTTTTACAGCATCTGCTCCAGCTTCAACTAAATATTTAGCTGCGTCTGGTGTTGCAATATTACCAACTACTACATCTAACGTTGGGAATTTCTCTTTTACTTTCTTTAATACTGAAACTACACCTTGAGTATGTCCATGTGCTGTATCAATAATTACAGCATCTACTCCTGCATTTACCAATGCTTCAGCTCTATCAACAGCATCATGAGTTACTCCTAATGCAGCAGCTACTCGTAAACGTCCGTAAGAATCTTTATTGGCAATTGGTTTTTGTGTTAACTTGGTAATATCTCTAAAAGTGATTAACCCTACTAATTTATCATCATCATTAACAACTGGTAATTTTTCAATTTTATTTTCTTGTAAAATTACCTCTGCGTCTTTTAACGACGTTCCTTCAGCAACAGTTACTAAATTTTCAGATGTCATTACCTCTACAATAGGACGCTCGTTATTTTTTTCGAAACGTAAGTCACGATTTGTAACAATTCCTACTAATTTTCCCGCTTCGTCAACAATTGGAATTCCTCCAATTTTATGTTCACGCATTGCTTGCTTTGCATCTAACACAATTGAAGTTAATGATAAGGTTATAGGATCGATGATCATACCGCTTTCTGCACGTTTAACCTTACGAACTTCAAGAGCTTGCTTCTCAATCGTCATGTTCTTATGCAACACTCCTATCCCTCCTTCTCTTGCTATAGCAATTGCCATAGCAGATTCGGTTACAGTATCCATTGCTGCAGACACTATAGGAACATTGATTGTTATGTTTCTTGTAAATTTTGTTTGGATTGAAACTTCTCTTGGAAGTACTTCTGAGTAGGCAGGAACTAATAAAACGTCATCATACGTTAATCCTTCACCTAGTATTTTAGATTGATGAGCTTGCATATGCAATCAATTTAGTGTGTTGTTAATTAATTGCATGCAAATATACTACAAATTATGTAAATATAACCTTTAAGTTTAGGTTAAGTCGTTAAATTTAATTTCAAAATAGTTTCCGCCATATAATAACTAACATTCATTCTTCTATTCTTTACGCTTAAGGATATTTTTTCTTGATGATTATAATTGATTTGTAATTTCGGTAATGAAATTTCTTAACTGTAGCTACTTAAAAAATTAATTAACATCAAAAAAAGAATAAGAAACCTTAAAACAAAATAATTATGAGTACAGCAACACAAGACACAGCTAAATCAACTTTAGTTGGTGCATATTTAACTAAAGGAACTATTGGAAACGTTGGTATGCCAGGAGCACCTATTGCACATTTTTCATTAGTAGTTTCTCCCGTATCAAATTCTGTTTCTGGAATGGTAGAAATAACTCAAGCAATCAATGCAAAACCTATAAGCGTACACGTTACAGGTAGTATTCGTGCAACAGGTTATGGTAAAGTAACAAAAATTGTAAACTTAACCGGTGAATACGTAGTTTCAGTTCCACCTCCTGCAATAGGAAGTTATTTAGAAAAATTTTCTGCCTATATGGATATTGATAATGATTGGAATGGTACAGGTGGATTTACTTATGGGAATAATGAAGTTAATGATGTACCTGTAAAATCAAACAATTAGTATCCTCTAACCAAACTTAGTATACTAACCACTAACTTTGCAAAGTCGTTCTTTATAAGGGCGACTTTGTTTCTTTTTTTAGTTTTTCATTGTCTTTTTTATCTAAAAATTTGCACGTTGATAATCAACTTTTTTACGTTCAGGGAAAATCCTATCATACAAGCGCATAACCTTTTTACTTTTAACTACTCTCTGCTATGAGTAAGTCTTTTCACCGTAAACAAGCTATTACAAATTGAAAAAGTAATTAATAAAAAACATATATGAACACTATAAACTGGAATGATTTAGCACAACAAGCTACGTTACAAACTGATAAAGAGTTTAATCAGCAATTGGCTATTCTTACTAATTTAAACCCTACTAAAATTAACGATATAACTAAGGAATGTAAAATCACCAATACAAATATTGTTAAAACACTTAAACTAGTTGATGACGCTACTATGAGTACCAATGAAAAAGCCAAAGCAATTTCTAATATCGAAAATGGCTTTGGCTTTTTAATAAGTTTAGCTTCTAAAGTTATATAGCTATCTAAAAATTGTATTATCTTTTATAAACGCATTTTTATATCGTTCACTAAAAAGAATTTTTTCGCCACTATCTAAAACAATAAGATTGTCTTCAAAATAAATCTCTTTAATTCTCTTAACATTTACTAAGTAATTTCTATGTACTTGCTTAAAATCTGGATTAGAAAGCATGTCTTTCAACTTAGTTAATGATAATTTTATAAGATAGTTTCCTGAATCACAAATTAAACTACAGTACTTTTCCTTTACCTCTACATAATTAATAGAGGAAACATCTACTTTTACCACACTTCTTTTTTTCTTGATAAACAAAAAAGCAGGACTTAAAACCGCATTATCTGATGTTAAGCTTATACTATTACTTTGCTGATAGCATGATTCGATAGCTAACTCTAAAGAAAATAGTAACTCTAACTTGTTGTATGGTTTTAAAAGATATACTAACGGATTGGTTAGTTTTGCTTCATCAAAAATTTCTCTTCCTTGCATACTGGTTAAGAATAAAAAAGGTACATTGATTCCTTCTTTATTCAAACGGTGTGCTAATGAAATTCCATCTGGTTTTCCATTAATCATTATATCTAATATGATAACATCAAAAAAACGGTTTCTAATTAGCTTTTCTGCTTCTACATCATTTTTTGCTAATGATATTTCATAGTCATTATCTTCTAAAAAAGAAGAAAGCTCTAAGGCTTCTTCTTCTGAATCTTCTAACAATAATAATTGTAGTTTTTTCATAATTTATGCACTTGCATTGGGTAACAAAATCCGTATAGTAGTCCCCACATTCAACTCACTATCTATGAGTAATTTTCCGTTATTCTTTTTAATAAGTGTTTGACAGAGTAACATACCCAAACCTACCCCTTCGGATCTGTTAATTTTGTCAATACTCAAGTCTTCTAATTCTTTAATTTTTGCTAGTTTTTCTTCTGAAATTCCAAAACCTGTGTCTTTAATTTCAATTGTACTAAATTCTTCAGAGTCTTTATAGGTTTTCACTTCAATTTTACCGTTTTCTCCTGTGTATTTTAGAGCATTATCTAACAAATTTCTCAATACTATTTTTAAGGACTCTTTGTCAGCTTTTACCAAAATAGTAGCTTCTAAATTTGTAGTCAGTGCAATGTTTTTAGCTTCAGCGATTTCTTCAAAGTTATAAACAGCCTGTTCTACCAAGGGCTTTAAAGGATACTCTTCTGCTTTAAATGATAACTGGTTGTTTTGCTCTAACGACCAATGCAACACATTGTTTAATAAGTGACTTGTGCTTTCAGTTAACGCAATAGCATTGTTAGTAGTTTCACTTACCGCATCGTATTCTTTGTTTTTTAACTGTAATTTTAGCTTTTCGTGTTGTCGCTTAATTGTATTTATTGGTGAACGTAAATCGTGAGATACCACAGAAAACAAATAATCTTTCGTTTTATTAGCTACGTTTAACTCTTCTTTTTGCTGAGTTATAAACTTATTTTTACTTTTTAACTCTCTATAAAAATAGCCTAAAAAACCCAAAAACACTAATAAACCAGAAGCTCCTACAACTAAACTCTTTTGTACAAGTGCTTGACGCTTTAATTCTTCTTCTTGTAAAACGATTTCTTGTTGTTTCTGAGCTACGGCTAATTGTTTGTCTTTTTCTGTAAGCTCCCAAATTTTATCACGGTTCCAAATAGAGTCTTTCCAATTACCATATTCCATGTAATACTCTATACTTTTCTGGTAATTTTTTCGATTCTTCTCCACAACCGCCATATTTCTTGCTGAATTCTGCTTCAATCTTATATCAGAATAAAATTTTGACAAATCATAAGCTTCTTTAAATAATGGAATTGCTTTATCATCTAAATATTGATTGTAATATACATTTGCTAGATCCATTTTAGCACTAATTAAAGCTGCTGTATCTATAGCCTGAATTAAATCTAATTCTTTATTAAAATATTCGTTAGCCTTGAAAAAATCTTTTTTTTGTAAAAAGTTTATACCTAAATTATGATAAATATTTTTTTTTCTTAGTGTTTCTGGCTTTTCATCTAAAGCTTTTTGATAAAAAAAAATTGATTCATCATATTTTTTTAATTTTAAATAGATATTTCCTCTTAAAATTTGTTTTTCAAGAGTATAATCTTTATTATCTGCTATAAGATTTAGGTTTTGAAGGGTTTTTTTATATAATCCTTTTTTATATGCACTATAGGCTTGCATAAATTTAACATAATCTAGCTCTTCTTTACTTTTTACTTGCAAAAGAACCTTAGCACTATAGGCATAACATGAATCATACTCCTTACTCTTATAAAAATCTAAAGCTTTACAAAAAGCTTTATTTTTATATTTTTCACAAATAGAGTTACCTCTTCCAATAAAGGTCTTGTTTTTTTCAGGAAGGCCGGTTTGAAACAACAGTAAAGTTATTCCATAAATAATAGAATATAATTTACTCAAAATTAATACTGTGTTGGGGGTTCCATTTCTGCAGGCGTGGTTACCGTACCTCTTTCTGTTACAGGATCATCGTTTACATCACCTAAAATTGGATTCGTATTATTATCTCTAACATAAATCATGTCTGCTAATTCAGCCCCTTCTTCTAACTGATACGTAAATTGTAAGTAATACAAATCAAAATGGCTAGCTTCTTTTTTACAATTAAAATCCACTCTAAAATCTCTACCACTTACTGTAGTGTATCCACCATCTTTATTTAGTATTTTGATTGGTGTAATCCCATAATAGTTTAAATAGATTTCGTTTCCTTGAAGCTGTAAACCATCTTTCTTTTCTATTGGTTGTAAAGGGTTGTCTGGTAAATACGCTAAAACTGTTACGGTAAAAGGAGTTCCATTACTACCTTCAAACCCAGACATGTTAACTAAAGGTCCTTTCGGTACATTTTCTGAACTAATATTAGTATCAAATTTTCTAAAATCTTTTAATGTCAATGTAACTCCATTAACGTTTACTTGGTTTCCCATGTTTTTATAATTTAAGTTTGGTTATTGGCTAAAATTACAATAAAAAGACTATATAGAAAACCTACTTAAAATAATTTTTAAGTAATATTTTATAAATTAAATTACTATTTTCTCAAAAAGGAAGTTTAGATAGAAAAAAATTATTATTTCTTTTTAAAATACAATTGTTGTAGAATAACAATTATTGAAGTTGTATACACAACTGTCATTAAAAAACCTGAAGCCATAACTACGTATTTCATCCAAGTAATACCTGTCCACATTACATAAATACCACCAAAGGTACATACTACAGAAACGAAAGGTTCTATCATTAAAAATAATTTAAGTTTCATACCAATACTTGTAGTAGATAAGATAATAGCCAATAAAAAGAAAATTACTGAAAGTGATAAAATATGGTTATGCACCAATGTTTTTATTTCTCCTGAAGATTTTTTAAACATCATTTTGGTAGCTTCTTCATCATCTTCATTTCCTAAATAACGTTCTTGTATTCCTTTAGAACTCGCATTGGTTGTGTCATTTACAAATGAAAGACCTCCAAAATAGCCTATACTTAATGTGGCTACAAAAACAACTATTAAATGTTTTATTTCTTTAGGAAACTGATGAATAACTCCGTGAACCTGCATTTATAATACTTTATTTTGATGAAGAATTGCTAAGTTTTGAAGAAAGGTATTTACAGCAATTGTCATTGAAGAAGCTGATATAGTTGCCCCTGAAATTGCCATAATATCTTTTTGATACTTCAATTTATCTTTTGATGTTTTACCGTTAAATTGTTTTAACCAGCGCTTACTACCTATCTCTCCACCATAATCTTCACGGTAAATTAACACTTTAGTTTTTACTATAATTAAGTCTTTATCTAACAGAATTAAATAATCGAACTCATCAGTTTTACTCGGAGCTTTATCTACGTAGGCATACCCTATTAATTCGTTTTTTACAACAATCTTAAAAAGCTTTTCTCCTTCAATTTTACGAACTAACAAATCGTTTACATCTTTTGAAATTTTTATTTCCTCTAAATCAAAAGTTTCTACCTCAAAAGTTTTACTAATTTCTTTTGTTACTTTCTTTTGTACATTTTTAGGAATGACAAGTGATAACAAGCTAAAAGAAGCTATAAACAGTACAAAAGGAAATAATAGTTGTTTTCTCATGTTACAAAAATATTAGAATTAGTCTAAATAAAAAACAAAAAACGAACCAAATTAACATAATTTGATTCGTCTTTTTATTTAAGTATGTTTCAGGTTACATTAGAACCAAACTCCGAAACCTAAGTTTAATTGTTTTATTGTTTGGCTACCTGCTACTGCATTATTCTTTAATTGGTAATCTGCCTTAAACGCAGCTCCTGGCGCTACTTTATAAGTTAAACCAAACGTCCACTCATCACGGTCATAAGCTAAGTTTTTGCTAATACCACCGTCTACTGCTGCATGTGTGTTATAGTCTTCATAACGAGCAAAAGCATATAATTGTTGCTTTTTAGTCATAGGTAATAAGTTATAAGCAGCTTCTAAATACCAACCCTGTAACTCACTTCCTAAGGCATCATCAGTATTATTCGTTTCATATAAGTTATTGTATGCTTCAGTATCCGATAAACTAGCATGAATAAACTGACCACGTGCAGTAAAACGTTGATATGCGTAACGAGCGTCTAAACCTAACATGGCAATTCCTACATCAGCACCGTCAATATCTTCAATTGCTCTATCAGATTGTGTTCTACCAAAATATCCTGATAATCCTAAACGTAAACCTGGTAACCCATAGTAATCTACTTTTCCAGAGAAGTTAATATTGTTCATTTTAGATTCAGCTCCTTTTTGGCGACCACCACGTAAACCGTTTTCTCCTCCTAATTTACCTGTATATTCTCCTGTAGCAGCATCATACGACCCTGTATTAAATCCGTTAAACATATAAGCTTGGTAACGTAAAGAAGCTTCATCCCATTTACCAGATAACCCTAAACCAATTTCTCTCCAAGTAGTTGGTACAATTGCTTTATCCATACTTGGTCTTTCAACTCCATTAAATGTAGTTGGTTCGTGATACTCATTTACAATACCCATTGGTACTAACATTAAACCTGCATTTACATTTAAATTATCTGTTAAACTATACTGTAAAAATGCTTGTTCAATGTAAACTTCTTTTACGTGTTCAAATTCAATTTCTGTAACAAATTGAGTTCTTTCATTAAACTTGTAACCAAATAACATTACAACTCTATGCACATCTAAATTTGCATTTTTTCCTGTTGCTCTATTGTAATGAACCTCACCATAACCACCTACTGTTAATCCTTGTTGACTTAAATTTGAAGATAAAAGGCGTTGCGCAGCATTTTGCTGTGTTTGTGGGTTAGTTGGGATACTATCTTTTGGAGCTGTTTGCGCTGACGCAAATAATGATGCTCCTGCTAATAAACCGAAAAATACTTTTTTCATTTTATTTAGATTAATTTTAAACTATTTTTATTTTACGACCGCAAAATTAGTAGAGATAATCAATCTAACAAATTTTATTAAGATTTATTTTAAATAAAATTAACAGTTTTTAGTATTTAATTAATAAACAGTACTTTAAAATTTCTATCCTTTAAAAAAATTAACAATGGCTTTACGTATATCGTATGCTATTTCTTCTTTTTGAGGTGTATATATATTAATAACTCCTTCACTTTTATCCGAAAGCATAGGTATATCAAGTCCTCTTAATAAATAATCTGAAAAGGCAACTGTATAAGTTTTGTCTTCTTGAAGCTTACCATTTTTAAGTATCCATTCTTCATTTTCTTTCTTAGCATTAAATCGTTGTAAATAAGCTCCTGTTCCAGAAGCTGCTTCTCCAAAATCTAACACTTCTTTTAACAGACTTCCTTTGATCTCTACTTTTAAAACTTCTCCCCCATAAGGTAAAACTCTAAAAATATCAACGGCATTAACATTTCCTGCTAGTATATCGTCTATTCTAACAGAACCTCCATTTACTAATGCACAATCAACCTCATTGTTATAGGCTAAGCTCATAGATTCTGCAATAATCTTCCCCATGTTTGTTTGTACAGTTCTAATTGTGCTTTCTCTTGCATCAAGTGGCTCTTTAGCTGTATATAAAACTTCGTAAGGATTAGAAACTACTTCTTGAATTTTATTTTGTAAAACAACCTGCCATTTATCAACTACAGCTTGTACTTTTTCATTTGAAACAATTAAATCATTAATTTCTTTTAACTCAGATTTAAATTGAGTTTTCTTTGTTGCTGGATCATATTCAAATCTATGAATATAAGCTGTTTTGGCATTTGCATCTGCTTTTGCTATTACTACCTCTCCTACTTTATCGTAGCTATTTGTGTGTTCGTGCCCTCCCATTATTAATGGTACATTAGGTAGTAATTTTGCTATTTCTTTGTCTTGCGTTAGCGAAGCGTGAGTTAAGCCAATAACTATATCTACATTGTCTTTAATCTCATTATATGCTCGCTTTATCTCTTCGTACATATCACCATAATATACATAACTCTTAGGATTAGAAGGAATACAAACACTTATAAAACCTACCTTTAATTTTGTACCATCTGGATTTGTAAATTCTTTTATGTAAGAATCTTTTAAGCTATGTTTTTCTCCATCAATAGATTTATAAAAATATGAATGCTCACCATCTCTATTATGTAAAACATTAGCAGAAATCCATTCAAATTTACTTTCATTTAATCTCGCTTGTAAGTTTGTATAACTTAAATCGAATTCATGATTACCAAAAGCAACTACATCAAAGTTCATTGCATTCATTACTTCTACCATTTGCTTACCTCTAACACGTTCTCCATTATGTCTCATAGTTCCTATTAAAGATGGCGATAAAAAGTCTCCTGCTAAAACTAGCATTGTTTGCTCGTGTTCTTTAAGTAAATTTTGATGTACTGTTTCTACCCTTGCCATTCCTCCATATTTACCTCCTTGTATTGGAGCTATTTCATATACATCGTTTAGCTGAAGAATTGTAAAATACGTTTTATCAGCATCTTTTGTAAACTGATATTTGTTTGTAGAAGTGTTAGCTGTTTTTTTATTGGAGTTACAACTAACTATAAATAAGGTTATAAAAAGTACTAAAAGAATTCTAATCTGTTTCATTTGATTTTACTTTAAAAAAGAAACCAAATTTACAAATTCTAATGAAGATATTGGCGTGTGTTTTGTCGAATCATTCTTCTATATTCTACCAATTCTGGAAATTGGTAAAAGAAATTGATTTTCTTATGCGCAATCGTTCTAGGTTTTTTAATCTTAGGTCTTAGTACAAAGGCTGTCCAGCTTTCAACAATATCTTCTTCTGGACTTTCAGCAGCGTAATCTGTAAGGAACTCTGTTCTATTATTTAAATACAAGTCATATAATTTTTCAACACAATTCGCTTCAGTATAGCAGTATTTACGCTGAATTACATCCCAACGATTTAACAATGCTCCTTTCCAAAACAAATTAACAAACCTATTGATGTAACTATTTTTATACGCCTCTCCTTCTAAAGTTAAATACAACTCTCCTTCATCTTGTAGTTTTTTATCGGTAGGACGTATTTGTGTTCTGTTTAAGGTAAGTAAATGTCCAAACTCGTGTACTAAAGTGTAAACAGACTCATGAAGTCTTTTTTTATCTTTAGAATAAAAGTTAACATCATTAACATCTATTTCTAGTTGCCATTTGTCATTTTTTGAACTCAAAGCCACCAAAGCACCTGTTTTTTCATCAAGTCCGTCAGTCATTAAAACAATTCTCTTGATATATTTTTTGGTCAACTCTTGAGGGAAAATTCTATTGAATTCATTCCAATAATAAATGGCCAGTTGATCGTTTTTAGATCTATTTCGTATTATTTCACCATTTTTCACACTCCATGTCCCTATTCTCTCACTATCTGTAGCTTGAGAAAAGGCTGAAAAAAAGAAAAAAAGAAAAATAATATGTATTAATTTCATAATCTTTTAAAAAACTTCAAGTGCTTTATTATAGGCACTTTCAAAACTCATTGGTTTTATATTAGTTTCAACTTTATTTGCTGTAAAATATGACAGTAATTTCTCTGTAGGCATATTACCTGTCAACTCATCTTTTGCCATTGGGCAACCTCCATATCCTTTTATAGCCCCATCAAAACGTCTACAGCCTGCTTTGAAAGCACTATCTACTTTTTCGTGCCATTTGGTTGGTGTTGTATGAAGATGCGCTCCGAATTCAATTTGAGGATAGCTAGGTATTAAGTTTGAAAATAAATAATTTATATCTTCAGGTGTTGAACTTCCAATAGTGTCTGACAAAGATAATATCTTAACACCTAAGTTAGAAAGTTTCTCTGTCCATTCACCCACAATCTCCACATTCCAAGGATCACCATAAGGATTTCCAAACCCCATTGATAAATAAGCTACCACCTCTTTATTTGTTCTATTAGCTATCGTTAAAACTTCTTTTAACGTATCAATAGATTGTTCTATTGTTTTGTGTGTATTACGCATTTGAAAATTTTCAGAAATTGAGAAAGGATATCCTAAATAATCAATTTCTTCAAACTGTGATGCATCATTTGCCCCACGTACGTTAGCTATAATTGCTAAAAGTTTACTTGTAGTAGACGATAAATCTAATTTTGACAAAACCTCTGCGGTATCTCTCATTTGAGGTATTGCCTTTGGTGACACAAAACTTCCAAAATCTATAGTATCAAACCCCACCTTTAACAGTGAGTTGATGTATTTTGCCTTAGCTTCTGTAGGAATAAAATGACTTTTAATTCCTTGCATTGCATCTCTTGGGCATTCAATAATTTTAACACTGTTAACCATTGTGTCAAATATACATAATTTTGGCTCACTTCATCTAATTTAAGGTTGCTTCAAACCCTTACAAAAAAGAATCTCACAAATATTTAAATTCCAGCAACTTATAATCAAACCCCATAAAAAAACAGTCTCTTTTATCAAAAAAAGTTACTTTTATTGAAACAAACTGTAACAATTTAAAAGTTGAATTGTCTCTAGTATAGAATGATTTCATTGGAGTCGCAAAAAACACATATCAACCAACTAATCGAACGCTGTAAGAAAAACGATAGCACTGCACAAATGCAGGTGTACAAAAGCTACTATAAAGCTATGTATAATACATCCTATCGTATTTTAAAAGATGAATTCGAAGCAGAAGATTTAATTCAAGAAGCTTTTTTAACTGCTTTCACAAAATTAAACTCTTTTAAAGGCGAAGTTACTTTTGGTGCTTGGTTAAAACGAATAGTTATTAATAAAAGTTTAACGCAACTAAAAAAGGTAACCCGATATGATGAAGTTAAAATGGATGTGATTCCGAATTATGAAATAGAAGAAGTTGAGATAGATTATAGCTCTCTTGAAGTACAAAGAGTACTAAGCTGTTTGCAAAGTTTAAAAGATAATTACAGAATTGTATTGACTTTGAACTTAATTGAAGGCTATGATTATGAAGAAATAGCTCAGATATTGGATTATACTAACGAAAATGTGCGCACAACAATATCAAGAGCTAAAAAGAAATTAAAACAAGTATTGGTAAACGATACTAATAAAACACAAGGATATGGAGGATAAACTACATCAATTTTTTAAAGAAAATGATTTCGATGTTTTTGAACCTCATCAAGGACATTTAGAACGTTTTCAGCGTAAACTAGAAAATCCGAAGAGAAATAAAAAACCTTCAATTTTCTGGATGAGTATAGCTGCATCAATTGTATTAATGTTAGGTTTTTATCTTGGTAACTACCAGCAACAAAAAACATATACTCTAGCCGATGTTTCACCCAAAATGGCTGAAGCTCAAAACTTTTTTGTTACAACTCTAAACCAAGAATTAAAAGAAGTTGAACAGTTTAGAAGTTTAGAAACCGAAACAATTATTGAAGATTCATTAAATGAAATTGAAGAACTAGAAGACCAATATAACTCTCTTGAAAAAGAGCTTTCTAAAAAAGAAAACAAACGTCAAATCATACGAGAAATGATACAAAATTATCAGCAACGGTTAGATGTGTTAGAAAGGCTTCTTTTACAATTAGAGCAATTACAAAACCCAGCAAAATTAGAATTATTAGACGATGAAATTATATAAACTACTTTTCTTATTCTTATTTATTCCTACCATTCTTATCGCTAACGATAGAAAACACGAAAAAAGCAAGAATATTAGCAAAACGTTTAACGTTAACAAAAACGCTACCTTATACATTAACAACAAATACGGAAATGTAAACGTAACTACATGGAATGAAAACCGTATAGAAATCAATGTTAAAATAACTGTAAAAGGTGATGATCTTTCAAGTGTTGAACGTAAATTAAAAGATATTGATATTCAATTTGAATCCACTCCTAGTTTAGTTGAGGCAAGAACTATCATAGAAAAAAGTAAATCTTCTTGGTCTTGGTGGGGAGGTAGCAACAATACGAATTATAAAATTAATTATTCGGTAAGGATGCCTATTACCAACAATGCTGACTTACACAATAAGTATGGAAATATATACTTATTAGATAAACTTGAAGGAAAATCGAATATTAACTGTGATTACGGTAAAATTCAAATTGATCAATTACTAAATAATAACAACAATATTAGCTTAGATTATTGTGGTTCTTCTGAAATCAGCTATATGAAATCAGGAAATCTTAATGTTGATTATTCTAAATTAACTATTAGAAAATCTAACAACTTAAAAGTAAGTGCTGACTATTCAACCATAAAAATTGGAGAAGCCAATGACATTACATTTAATAGTGACTACGGAAGTATTTCTGCTGATGAAGCAACAAACGTAATAGGGAATTCTGATTACGCTAGTGTTAAAATAGGTACACTTAAAAAAGGCTTAAAAATTAATAGTGATTATGGTGGAATTAGAGTTCAAAACATCGTTAAAGGCTTTGATAAAATCGTTATTGATGGAAACCATGCTAGTATTAAATTAGGAACTAGTAGCAGTAATAATTTCAACTTTACAATCGATTTATCTTATGCTAGTTTTGGTTATCCTGAAAATGATGTTAAACTATACAAGAGTATCAAAAAAACAACTAAAAAGTATTACGAAGGTACTTTTGGTAAAGAAAATTCAAACTCAAACATTACCATTAAATCTAACTACGGTGGTGTTTCCTTAAAATTAAATGATTAACCAACTTATAAATTATATTATTATGAAAAAATTAGCAATTATATTACTTACACTTACTTTCAGCTTACAAACGCAGGCACAAAGTTGGTGGAATTCTAAAAAAGTAAGAGGAAACGGAAATGTTACTACTGAAACACGTAATGTCGGTTCTTTTGATAAAGTAAGCTTAGGAGGATCTTTCGATGTGTACTTAGTTGAGGGTAACGAAGGAAAATTAACAATTGAAGGAGAAGAAAATGTTTTAAAATATGTTGAAACTGAAGTTAAAAACGGAAAATTACACCTTGGCTTTAAAGACAACACTAACATTAGTATGACTAAAAAATTAACAATTACTGTTCCTTTTGAAAATCTAGAATCTGTTTCGCTAGGAGGATCGGGTAACATAATTGCTAAAAAACGTATTAAAGCAGATGAAGTATCTTTTGCTTTAGGAGGTTCTGGAAATATTGTAGCTAATGTAGATGCTAATACTGTTAAGACTTCAATTGGAGGCTCAGGAAATATTAAACTAAAAGGGAAAACTGACTATTTAAAATGTTCTATTGGAGGTTCTGGAGATGTAAAAGCCTACGAATTAGATGCCAATTCTTTAAAAGCTAGTATTGCTGGATCTGGTGATGTACAAATTTCAGTTAAAAATAAAATCAAAGCAACTGTAGTTGGATCTGGAAGCGTTTACTACAAAGGAAATCCATCTCAAATTGATAGTAACTCTTTAGGTTCTGGAGATGTTGTTGACAAAAACTAAATTCAAGATTAACTACTACAAAAAAGTCCGCTGTTCACGAACAGCGGACTTTTTATTTATTAAAAACGACTAACTTATTGTAACGAAGCTAAACTAGCCTTAATCGTTTCGATTTTTGCCAACGTATCCGATTCTTTTTTACGTTCTAAAGTAATTACCTGCTCTGGTGCATTACTCACAAATCGTTCGTTAGACAATTTCTTTTGAATTCCTGTTAAGAAACCTTCTGCACGTTTTAACTCAGCATTTAGTTTTGTAATTTCTGCTTCAACATCAATCGTATCTAATGAAATTGGAACAAAGTATTCATTTGATTTTACACGGAATGAAGCAGCTCCTTCTACTTTTTCTGATGCATAAGTAATTTGAGCAGCATTTGTTAACTTTTGAATTACCGCATCAAAATCTTTAGTGTAGTTTTCATTATTTACTACTGATAACTCGATAGCATCTTTAAACGAAATATTTTTATTTTTCCTAATCGTTCTAATTCCGGAAACCACATCAGTCATAAACTCAAAGTTGGTAATCAACTCTTCATTTATTTTACCAATTATTGGGTATTTAGCAATAATTAACGCATCCTCTGGTGTTCTTTCAGTAATATGTTGCCAAATTTCTTCTGTTAAGAAAGGCATAAATGGATGCAATACTTTTAAGTTATTCTCTAATATTTCTATTACAGCGTTGTATGTTGTTGTATCAATTGGTTGTTGATATCCTGGTTTTACTATTTCTAATAACCAAGACGAAAAATCATCAGTGATTAACTTGTAAATAGCCATTAACGCATCAGATAAACGATATTTACTAAAGTGATCTTCTATTTCTAATAACACTTTATTAAATTTCGCTTCGTACCAAGCTAATCCTATTTTAGCTGTTTCTGGTTGCGCTAAGTTTTCATCAATCTCCCATCCTTTAATTAAACGGAAGGTATTCCAAATTTTATTTGCAAATCCTTTTCCTTGCTGACATAAATCTTCATCAAATAATAAATCGTTTCCAGCTGCAGAACTCAATAATAATCCTACACGAACTCCATCAGCACCAAAATCCTCTATTAATTTTAAAGCATCTGGTGAGTTTCCTAAGGATTTTGACATTTTTCTGCGTTGCTTGTCACGTACTAAACCTGTTAAGTACACATTTTCAAACGGACGCTCTCCCTTATACTCATATCCAGCAATAATCATACGAGCTACCCAGAAGAATAAAATATCCGGCCCAGTAACTAAATCGTTGGTTGGATAATAATACTTGATTTCTTCATTTTCAGGGTTACGAATTCCGTCAAAAACACTCATTGGCCATAACCAAGAAGAGAACCACGTATCTAACGCATCTGGATCTTGTTTTAAATCTGAAGCAGTTAATGATGTATTCCCTGTTTTTTCTTGAACTAATTTTACTGCATCTTCAATATTCTCTGCAACTACAAAATCTTCTTTACCATCTCCAAAATAGAAAGCAGGTATTTGTTGTCCCCACCATAACTGACGAGAAATATTCCAATCACGGATATTTTCCATCCAATGACGATATGTATTTTCAAACTTTCTTGGGAATAGCTTCACCTCTCTATCTTCACCTAAAACAGCTTCTATAGCTGGCTTTACCAATTCTTCCATTTTTAAGAACCATTGATCTGATAATCTTGGCTCTATTACCGCCTTAGTTCTTTCTGAAGTTCCAACTTTGTTAGTATGAACTTCTGTTTTTACTAAGAATCCCTTTTCCTCTAATTCTTTAGTAATTTCTTTACGAACAACAAAACGATCTTTTCCTTCGTAGTGTAATCCGAATGAATTTAAACTAGCATCTTCATTAAAAATATCAATTACTTCTAAATTGTGCTTATCACCTAAAACCTTATCATTTTCATCATGAGCAGGTGTTACTTTTAAACAACCTGTACCAAACTCAACATCAACATATTCATCTTCTATAATTGGAATTTCACGATTGCATAAAGGTACAATTGCTTTCTTTCCTTTTAAATGTGTAAAACGCTCATCATTAGGATTGATACAAATAGCAGTATCTCCTAAAATAGTTTCAGGACGCGTAGTTGCAATGGTCACTTTTTCATCAGAACCTACAATATCGTACTGTAAATAGTATAAATTTCCTTGACGCTCTTCATAAATTACTTCTTCATCAGAAAGAGTTGTCTTTGCTTCTGGATCCCAATTTACCATACGATATCCACGGTAAATTAAGCCTTTATTATATAAGTCTACAAATACTTTAATTACTGATTCTGACAACGCAGGATCCATCGTAAACGCAGTACGCTCCCAATCACAAGAAGCTCCTAACTTTTTTAATTGATCGAGAATAATTCCTCCATACTCATGTTTCCATTCCCAAGCATGTTCCAAGAATTCTTCACGAGTTAAATCATTTTTATCGATTCCTTGTTCTTTCAACTTCGCTACAACTTTTGCTTCAGTGGCAATCGAAGCATGATCAGTACCTGGAACCCAACACGCATTTTTTCCTTGTAAACGAGCTCTACGGATTAATACATCTTGAATAGTATTGTTCAACATATGTCCCATATGTAATACTCCTGTGACGTTTGGTGGAGGTATTACTATCGTGTATGGTTCTCTTTCATCTACTTCAGAATGAAAATAATTATGTTTCATCCAGTAATCGTACCACTTACCTTCTACTTCTTTAGAATTGTATTTTGATGGAATATTCATATGTATTAAAATATCTTGTTTTGCTTATTACTAATTAAAATTAGCTTTTGGCATTGTTTTTGAAAATTGATTAGCAAAAATACAACTATCTATGAGGTACAGAAAATTAGAAGTTGTTTTTTTAAGATCTTAAATAAATAATACTAAATTTGTATTGGTTTACACCTTAAAATTAATTTTAACATTATGAAAACAATTTTATCATTTGTCGCTGTTTTCTTTATTACGTTAACAGTAAGCGCCCAAGAATTTAAATTTGAAACTGAAACAATCGATTACGGAAAAATAGCTCTTGGATCTGAAGGAAAACGTGTATTTGAATTCACTAACGTAGGAGATGCTCCTTTAATTATAAAAGATATTATATCTACTTGTGGATGTACAGTTCCATCTAAACCTGAAAAACCAATTATGCCAGGTGAAAAAGGAGAAATTGAGGTTTCTTATGACACAAAAAAACCTGGTGGTTTCTCTAAAGCCATTACTATTATTTCTAATGCTAAGAAGAGTAGAAAAATGGTTAAGATTAAAGGTTTTATCGTAAAAGACGCAACCCCAACCAAAGAAAAAAGCACTGTAAGTGATAGTTAAAAACTACACTTTAATAAGATATAAAAAAGCTCAACTAAATTTAGTTGAGCTTTTTATTTATATCCGTTGTTCTAATTTAAATTCAAATTTTAATCTCACTCCTGCTCTTTCAACTTCTATTCTTATTTTTTTACCTGGTTTAGTATGAAATATTTCAGTAATTCCACTAAGTTGATATTCGTGTGCCGCTTTACCGTTAATCTTTTTTATAACATCATCTACTTTAAGCCCTGCTTTAAAAGCAGGAGAATTTTCTACAATTTTATCTATTTTATATTTAGGCTTAAAACGATAAAAATAACTATCAATAAATGAAATAACATTTTTTTGTTGCGCATCGTTATTATAACTATCAACTACTTTGGTCATTGATTTTTCTCGAACTAACTCTTGTCCTGCATGCACAACATGTATACCACTCATATTGTAGTAAAATCCTGCGCTTAAAGAACTATTCTTTTTTAGCACAATCCTTTTATTAGGATAATCGATCCAAACTTTAAAACGTTTTAAAATGGCTCCACCAATACTTCCATTTCGCTCTTTAAATTGTCTTGCGTTAAATGTTGAAGAAGAGTCCAAAAAAGAAGCTGTCGGCTCTTTAATTTCAAATTTTCCTATTGTTATGTTTTGTATCCTACTTCTATTTCCATAAATCGTTCCGCTAAAACCTTCACCTATAATATCTTTAAAAAACTTTTTAGGTGTTTGTATTTGTTCTTTCGTTCCTTCAAACAACCAAATCGCATCACTTCCCCCAGTATCTATTAATAATTTTACAGGTATTATAGTACTCACATCAGAATCTAGTTGTATGTGAGTATCTATATAAGGTTTGTTCCTATAAAACTGTAAAGGAAAGCTTTCACAGTTCCTACAGATAGATTTTTTATAAGTTCTTGGATTATAAAAGTCAATCCTTTTATTGTTGTAATTAATTTTTACAATGACATCTTTTAACAAATCGTACCCTATAATACCATGAATAGTTGTTCCCATTTTAGCAGAAATATCAAAAGCATCCTTTAATATAACGTATAATTCTTCATTTGTGCTCTTAATATTCTTTATTCTAAAACTATTATTTTTAGACTTCAATGCTTCAACAGGCTCACCTGTACCTAACCCTCGAATCAATACACGTTCTATATCATTTAAACCAACACTGTCTTTTGACGTGAGATTGAATAAAATTGTTTTACTCACCCCTGTATCCAAAATAAACGACAATTGATGTCCGTTAATTTCTAAAGGAATAACAATAAGATTGTTTATTAATTGAAAATTAACCGATTGTTTATCTGTATTGTTTCCAAAAAAATTAAAATTTTGCTGTGCAAAAACAGACACACTAAAAAATAGTGTTAACGTGTATAGTAGTAGTCTAGTCAAAAAAACTTGTTTTATGGTTCTGTACTTAAAGATACAATCTTCTACTCGTTTTTTTTTACTTTTTATGATTTTTTTAACCCCCTTTTTCCTTAAAAACTACCTTAGTTTATCAAATATATTTCGCAAATTTGCCACTCAAACAACTAATTAATATAAAAATGCCATCAATTTCTAGTAAAGGAAATGCAATGCCTCAATCACCAATACGTAAATTGGTTCCTTTTGCTGAGGCTGCTAAAAAGAACGGAACAAAAGTTTATCATTTAAACATTGGTCAACCAGACATAAAAACTCCACAAGTTGCTTTAGATGCTGTAAAAAATAATACTATCGAAGTATTATCATATGCTAGATCTGAAGGTTCTGAAGAATACAGAACTAAATTAGCAAATTACTATGCTAAAAACGACATTCATGTAACAGCAAACAACATTATTGCTACTACAGGAGGTTCAGAAGCTTTACTATTTACAATTGGTAGTATTACAGACCCGGGAGATGAGATCATTATCCCTGAGCCTTTTTATGCGAACTATAATGGTTTTTCTACTGCTTCAGGTGTGAAAGTAGTTCCTGTTATTTCTAAAATTGAAAATAATTTTGCCTTACCTGCAATTGAAGATTTTGAGAAGTTAATTACTCCTAAAACAAAGGCTATCTTAATTTGTAACCCTGGAAATCCAACTGGATACTTATACAGTAAAGAGGAAATTGAAAAGCTAAAACAAATTGTGTTAAAACACGATTTATTTTTAATTGCTGATGAAGTGTATCGTGAGTTTACTTACGATGGTGAAAAACATAACTCAGTTATGGCTTTTGAAGGATTAGAACAAAATGCTATTATGATTGATTCTGTATCGAAACGTTATAGTATGTGTGGTGCAAGAATTGGTTGTATAGTTTCTAAAAACGAAGAGTTTATAAATACAGCTCTTAAGTTTGCACAAGCGCGTTTAAGCCCACCAACGTATGCTTTAATTGCCAGTGAAGCTGCTTTAGATACACCTCAAAGTTATTTTGATGAAGTTATTGAAGAGTATGAAGATCGTAGAAATACGTTAATTACTGAATTACAAAAAATAGACGGTGTAAAAGTTGCTAATCCTAAAGGTGCTTTTTACTGTGTTGTTGAATTGCCAGTTAAGGATACTGATGATTTTGCGCAATGGATTTTAGAAAAATTCAATGATAATAACGAAACAGTAATGGTCGCTCCTGCAAGTGGATTCTACTCTACCGAAGGTGAAGGAAAAAACCAAGTGCGTATTGCTTACGTTTTGAATAAAACTGATTTAAAACGTTCTGTTGAAATATTAAAAATCGCCTTAGAAAAATATAATAGTTAATTGAATATTCAAGAAAACATATCTTTAAAAGAATACAACACGTTTGGTATTGATGTAAATGCCAAACGTTTTGTTTCTATTACTTCAGTATACCAATTACAACAACTTATAAAAGAGGAAAAAGACATTTTTTTAATTTCTGGCGGTAGTAACATGTTACTTACCAAAGATATTGAAACCTTAGTTGTACATATTAATTTTAAAGGAATTTCAATAGATCAACAAAACCATAACGATGTCTACATAACTGTAAATGCTGGTGAGAATTGGCACGAGTTTGTATTATGGTGTGTTTCACTAAATTATGGCGGCTTAGAAAACTTATCGCTTATTCCTGGAAATGTAGGCACTTGCCCAATTCAAAATATTGGAGCTTACGGAGTTGAAGTAAAAGATACTATAACTAAAGTAGAAGCTATTGAAATAAAAACAGGAAAACTCGTTTCTTTTTCTGCTGAAGAATGCCAGTTTGGATATCGAAATTCCATTTTTAAAAATAAAGCTAAAGGAAAGTATATATTAACTTCTGTTAGTTTTAAATTAACTAAAAACAATCATAAGCTTAATACTTCTTACGGAGCAATAGAATCTGAATTATCTTCAAAAGGAATAACAAATCCAACCATTAAAGATATTTCTGATGCTGTTATTGCTATTCGTCAGTCAAAACTACCCGATCCAAAAGAAATTGGTAATAGTGGTAGTTTCTTTAAAAATCCTGTGATTTCAAAAGAGCATTTTGAAAAATTACAAAGTGACTTCTCTAATATTCCAAGTTATGTAATTTCAGATACAGAGATTAAAGTTCCTGCAGGTTGGCTAATTGAACAAAGTGGCTTTAAAGGAAAGCGTTTCGGTAACTACGGAGTTCATGAAAAACAAGCCTTAGTTTTAGTAAATTATGGGGATGCCTCAGGGAAAGAAATTTATGAATTGGCACAAAAAATTCAACATACTATTAAAGATACATTTGATATTAACCTTGAAATAGAAGTCAATATTATTCAATAAAAAAGGAGCGTAGTAGTTACGCTCCTTTATATTTATACACCTCTTTTTTCTATTCTTTTTCTAACAAAGCTTTATAAATTAAACCTCCTACAATTGCTCCTGCAATAGGCGCTACCCAAAACAACCATACCTGCGACAAATAACCTCCGCCAGCAAATAATGCTTGACTCATAGAACGTGCTGGATTAACAGAAGTATTGGTTATAGGAATGCTAATTAAATGAATTAAAGTTAGCCCTAAACCAATTGCAATTGGTGCAAAACCTTTAGGAGCGTTTTTATGAATACTTCCTAAAATAATTAGTAAGAAAAACATAGTTAACAAAAACTCTGCTATAAAAGCGGCTGTTAAATTATAACCACCAGGAGATAACTCTCCATAACCATTAGCTGCAAAGCCTCCAAGTGTTTCAAATCCGTCGTTATCTGTTACTATTAAATATAAAAAAGTAGCTGCTAATACAGCACCTACTAATTGTGATATAATATATGGTACTACTTCTTTAGCTGTATGATTTCCACCAACCCAAAGCCCAATAGTAACTGCAGGGTTAAAATGACCCCCAGAAATATGCCCTACAGCATACGCCATTGTTAATACTGTTAAACCAAATGCTAAGGCTACTCCTGCAAAACCAATTCCTAACTCAGGAAAACCAGCTGCAAAAATTGCACTACCACAACCTCCAAAAACTAACCAAAATGTTCCGAAGAATTCAGCAAAATATTTTTTCATATCCATGTTTTTAAATTAATTGATTCTTAAATATGACCCTTATTTAAATAAAAGTCACATTGTTATAAATCTACTACATTTTAACTCCATAAAAAATGGGAAGTTCGTATCTTTGCAATACAAAACAATACATCATGAAATTAATTTTTGTTACCATAGGATTATTAGCTTTAGCATTTGCTGGAATTGCCATTAAAATTTGGGCAAAAAAAGACGGAGAGTTTGCTGGTACTTGTGCTAGTCAAAACCCAATGTTAAACGAAAGTGGTGAAGCTTGCGGATTTTGTGGTAAAACCCCAGATCAATTCGATACTTGTAGCGAACCTCAACACAACTAACGGTCTTACTCAACTAACCTTTTTATTTTTATGGTATTTACTATACTGTTCTACACTTTTGTTGTAGCTACGGCTATACAAGTAGTGTATTATTTGTTCTTCTGTTCTTTTGTCTTTGAGAAGAAAAAAGAAAAAAATGAAGACGTGAATATCCCTATTTCAGTAATTGTATATATAAAAAATAATGCTGATGTTTTAACTGAATATATTCAACATTTGGTTAAACAGAAATACCATAGTTTTGAAATTGTTCTTGTTAATAACGCTTCAATAGATAATACTATAGATATCTTAGAAGAACTACAAAAACAATACACTAACTTAAAAATTGTAGATGTAAAAAACACGGAGGCCTTTTGGGGAAATAAAAAATATGCACTTACTCTTGGTGTTAAAGCTGCTACACACGAACACTTATTATTTACCGAAATAGGCAGCAAGATTTTAAATGAAGACTGGATTAGTGAAATGGCTTGTAACTTTTCACAAGAAAAATCAATAATTATTGGTTATCAAAAGTTAAAACGTAAAAAGAATTCGTTAAATAATGTATTTATACGATTTCACCATTTATTAAACAGTATTCAGATTTTTACTTATACTAAATTTGGAAGTCCGTATAGAGCTACAAATCATAATCTAGCCTATACAAAAAGTGAGTTTTTTAAAGTTAACGGATATATTAATCATGTAAATCTTTTTATTGGCGAAGCCGATTTATTCATAAAAGATGCTGCTACCAAAATTAACACTACCTACTCTACTGACATTAATAGCTTTGTTTCCTCTAGAAAAAAAACAACTTTCAAAGAATGGTTTTCTCTACAAAAAAAAGAAACTATTTTAATTTCATTATACAAAAAGAAGCATCAATTTTTACTACGCTTATTCAAAGTTTCAAAACTAGTATTCTACATTTTGGCTATTTATATAGCAGTAATTAACTGGGCAATTGCCTTGCCTTTCATTATAGGCTACTTTACTTTACTATATACAGTTTTAGGAAAAGCTGCTTCAAAATTTCAAGAAAAAAATGTAATTATATTACTACCTTTCTTAGATATTTGTTTAGTATTATTACAAATTAGTATATTTATATCAAACCAAATTTCGAAACCAAAACATTGGAAATAAATCAAGAGAAAGTTCTTCACAATATTCAGCAAGCAAAAAAAGGGAATCAAATAGCTTTTAATTATTTGTTAGACACTTTTTGGGGAAATGTATATGCTTTTCAATTAAAACAAACTCAGAATGATAATGATGCTGAAGATATTACTATTCAAACTTTTTCTAAAGCTTTTGATAGAATTGAAACTTTTGATGAAGATTATCAATTTAAAACTTGGTTGATTACCATTTCTAAAAATGTATATATCGATTTTCTTCGAAAGAAAAAGTCTTCCATTTATACTCAAACTACCGAAGAACAAGAAAAAGAAGTATATGCTGTTGTTGATGATGCACCTTCGCCAGAAGATAAAATTATTACAGAACAAAACTTAGCTAAGCTTCTAAAAGATATCAAAAAACTAAAACCAAAATATCAAGAAGTTATTAATCTTCGTTACTTTCAGGAATTGAGTTATAAGGAAATTTCTGAGCAAATTAACGAACCAATCAACAATGTTAAAGTTAAATTATTGCGTGCAAAAAAATTATTAGCTGAAATAATAAAGAAATCATAAATTGCAAGAACATAAAAATCAAAAACTTATGATTTTACAGTTTCATGCAAACGTAAAAAACGTATACAAAAAAGAATTATATAAAGAGCTTCGGTTAAAAAGAGGAAGAAAAGAACACGTAAACGCTATTTTAAAAAAACTAAAAACAGCGATTATCTAATCTTTTAAACTTTCTCTTCTTTCATGAAAAAATCCCTCTTAAATTTATTAGGTCCTGGAATTTTATTTGCTGGTGCTGCTATTGGTGTTTCACACTTAGTACAGTCTACCAGAGCTGGTGCCGATTTTGGTTTTGGTTTACTTTGGGCGCTTCTATTAGTACATATTTTTAAATATCCTTTCTTTCAATTCGGACCACGCTATGCGGCTGCAACAGGAGAAACGCTGTTAGATGGCTACAAAAAATTAGGCAAAGGCGTTTTAATAAGTTACTATATTTTAAATTTTGCTACCATGTTTACCATTCAAGCTGCTGTAACAATTGTTACTGCTAGTTTGGCTGCAAACCTCTTTGGTTTTTCACACGATTTAGTTGCATGGTCTTTAGCTATTATGCTAGTTAGCATTCTTTTTTTAGGTCTTGGTAAGTATACTCTTTTAGACAACTTAATGAAGTACATTATAGCTATTTTAACTGTAAGTACTATTATTGCTGTTGCTATTGCCTTATTTAAAACTGAAAAAGGATTCAGCTTTCAACAAATAATTCCTAGTGGAACAGCACAAGTTACTTTTTTAATTGCTTTTTTAGGGTGGATGCCTGCTCCGTTAGACATTTCTATCTGGCATTCATTATGGTCGGTTGAAAAAGATAAAGTTACTTTTGAAAAGATTAAACCTAAACAAGCTATTTTTGATTTTAATGTAGGATACATTGGAGCCTTATTTTTAGGAGTATGTTTTGTAATGTTAGGGGCTTTAGTTATGTATCAATCAGGAGAGTCTTTTTCTAGCAAAGGAGCTACTTTTGCCTCACAACTTATAAATTTATATACTGAAAACCTTGGTGAATTCTCCGGAATATTTATAGGTGCTGCAGCATTTACAACTATGTTTAGCACAACGATTACCACCTTAGATGCTTCACCAAGAGCAATGGAAAAATCGTCTTCTTTACTCTTTTCTAAAAAGATAAAATTAAACTACTGGTTTTGGATTATACTTTTAACAATTGGTACGTATATAATTCTTCGTTACTTTTTAAGTGATATGGTTTTTCTTGTAAGAATTGCTACTATTTTATCGTTTTTAACAGCACCTTTTTACGCTATTTTAAACTATATTTTAATAACAGGAAAACATACACCTAAAAAACACAGACCAGAAATAGGCTTGCGTGTTTTAAGCTTAGTTGGCATCGTTTTTCTGATTGGTTTTAGTATTTGGTTTTTACTTAGTTTATAAATCTTTTCTTTGTAAATTTGCAGTTCAATTTTTTATGGAATGGCAAACGAATCTACAGTAGCACCAGAAAGAACAAAAAAACCAAAATGGTTACGTGTAAAATTACCTGTTGGTAAAAAATATACCGAACTAAGAGGACTAGTTGATAAGTATAAACTGAATACAATTTGTACTAGCGGAAGCTGCCCTAACATGGGTGAATGCTGGGGAGAAGGTACTGCTACCTTTATGATTTTAGGAAATATATGTACACGTTCTTGCGGGTTTTGTGGTGTAAAAACAGGTAGACCAGAAACTGTTGAATGGGACGAACCAGAAAAAGTTGCGCGCTCTATCAAATTAATGAATATTAAACACGCAGTTATTACTTCTGTTGACCGTGATGACTTGAAAGATGGAGGTTCTATTATTTGGGCTGAAACTGTACAAGCAATTCGTAGAGCGAACCCGAACACTACTTTAGAAACTTTGATCCCTGATTTTCAAGGAGATGAAAAATTAATAGACCGTATTATTGAAGTTGCTCCTGAAGTAGTTTCTCACAATATGGAAACGGTACGTCGTTTAACACGTGAAGTTCGTATTCAAGCAAAATACGATCGTAGTTTGGGAGTTTTAAAATACTTAAAAGATAATGGTATGCGTACTAAATCTGGAATCATGCTTGGTTTAGGAGAAACGGAAGAAGAAGTAATTCAAACTATGAAAGATTTACGTGGTGTTGGATTAGATGTTATCACTATCGGACAATATTTACAACCTAGCAAAAAACACTTGCCTGTTAAGGAATTCATAACACCAGAACAGTTTAAGAAATACGAAACTTTAGGATTAGAAATGGGCTTTATGTATGTAGAAAGTGGGGCTTTAGTACGTTCTTCATACAAAGCACACAAACATGCTAGCTAATTTTCACTTTAAAAAATCCTTAACTTTTTAACGTTTCAACGTTAAAAAAATGTCAAATATTTAAAAAACGCACTAACGTGCGTTTTTTCTTTTTAATTTTGGCACAGATATTGGAAACAGTATTTATGTAAACAAGTAACATTGTTTTCATTGTGTAAATTATTTGAATTAGTTGATTAACAAAAAAGCCCACTCTATTGAGTGGGCTTTTTGATTTTATAATGTTTTACAACTTATATTGCTCTGATAATGTCGTATTTAGTAACGATATGATACTTCCCATTTTCTAAATCAACTAATACAGCTTGGTTCTCTTTATTAATTAATTTAGATACTTCATCAATGGAAGCTGATTTTTTAACTGTAGGATATGCTTTACCCATTACATCTTTAATAGGTTTTTCTGCTATGTTTTTATCTTCTAAATAGCTATGTAATAATGCTGATTCATCTACAGAACCTACAAATCCATTTGCGTCTCTTACAGGAATTTGTGATATTTTAAATGCACGCATTCTTTCAATAGCATGAGACACTAATTCTTCTGTTTGAACAGTTACTAATGGTTTATCTATATGATCTTTAATTAAATCTCCCGCAGTAGTAATTTCTTCTTCTAAAAAGCCTCTATCACGCATCCAATCGTCATTAAACATTTTTCCTACATAACGACTTCCATGATCGTGGAATAACACTACTACCACATCATCTGGTTTAAACTCATCTTTTAATTGTAACAATCCTTTAATTGCTGACCCAGCAGAATTACCTACAAAAATACCTTCTTCCTTAGCTATTCTACGGGTGTAAATAGCAGCATCTTTATCGGTTACCTTTGTAAATCCATCAATTAAAGAAAAATCAACATTCTTAGGTAAAATATCTTCACCAATACCTTCAGTGATATATGGGTAGATTTCATTCTCATCAAAAATACCTGTTTCGTGGTATTTTTTGAATACAGATCCGTACGTATCTACTCCCCAAATTTTAATATTCGGATTCTTTTCTTTTAAAAACTTAGCTGTACCTGAAACAGTTCCTCCTGTTCCTACTCCAACTACAAAATGTGTGATTTTACCATCTGTTTGTTCCCAAATTTCTGGTCCAGTTTGCTCGTAATGTGCTTGTGCATTTGACGGATTGTCATATTGATTTACATACCAAGAGTTTGGTGTTTCTTCACCTAAACGTTTAGAAACAGAATAGTATGAACGAGGATCATCTGGTTCTACATTCGTCGGACAAACAACTACCTCTGCTCCTACTGCACGTAGAATATCCATTTTCTCTTTAGATTGCTTATCTGAGATTACAAAAATACATTTGTACCCTTTTACAATAGCTGCTAATGCTAATCCCATCCCTGTATTTCCTGAAGTACCTTCAATAATAGTACCTCCTGGCTTTAAACGACCATCTGCCTCGGCATCTTCAATCATCTTCAATGCCATACGGTCTTTTACAGAGTTTCCTGGATTAAACGTTTCTACCTTAGCTAATACTAAAGCATCTACTTCTTTTGTTACTGAGTTTAACTGAACTAAAGGTGTGTTACCAATAGTTTCTAATATATTTTTTGCGTACTTCATATCTTATTAATGTTATGCAAAACTAAGCAAATCGAATGGATTTTGAAGGGCGGATTTTTGTGATGATGTATGAAGGAACAATCAGCATTAAAAAACATAATGCTAACGTACCAATATTTAACAACAAAATAGCTAATAAATTAATATCTACAGGCATTGTTGATACATAATAAGTTTCAGGATCTAGACTTATTAGCTTCGTATATTTCTGAATTAAAAGAATGCTAAGTCCAATAAGATTTCCCCAGAACAATCCTTTTAAAATTAAGTAAGAAGCATTGTATAAAAATATTTTTCGGATACTCCAATTTACACTTCCTAATGCTTTTAAAATACCGACCATTTGTACACGCTCTAAAATAAGCACTAACAAAGCTGTTACCATATTTATTCCTGCAACTAAGACCATGATTCCGATAATAAACCACACGTTATTATCTAGTAGTTTTAACCACTCAAAAATAGCAGGATAATTACTTACAATTGTAATACTATTTAGGGTTGCACCAATGCTTGTATACACTTCATCACCTTTTTGTTTTAACTCATCGTTATCATCTATCAGTACTTCAAAACCCCCTACTTGATTTTCTTCCCAACGATTAATCTGTTGTACTTCTCTTAAATCACCCAACACCATGATTTTATCAAACTGCTCAAACCCTGTATTGTAAATTCCTACAACTACAGGTTTTCTCATTTTAAATTTCAAACTACTATTTTCTGCACCAAACCATGTTTGAATTGTATCGTTAACTTTAAAATGTAATCGGTTTGCTATGGATTCTGAAATTAGAATTTCTCTATTTCTATCTTGTGTAAAATTTGGTAAACGACCTTCTACCAAACATTCGTTAAAAAATGTAAAATCATAATCAGCTGAAACTCCTTTTAGAATAATTCCTTCAAAATCGGTTGGAGTTCTAATTATCCCTCCCACATTGGCAAACGGTTGCACTTTTTTTATGCCGTCAATATTTTTAAATTCAGGATAAAACTCTTGGTTAATATCAATAGGAACTGTGGAAACATCTGAATTATTATTATCATAATTTACAATTTGAATATGCCCTTTAAAACCTGTCATTTTATCACGTACTTTCTTCTGAAATCCTGAGGTAATTGATACCGCTATCAACATAATAGCTACCCCAAGAGCAATGGCAATGGTAGCAATGGTTATGATAGGTGATGAAATACTGCTTTTATACTGTTTTCCAGCAATGATTCGTTTTGCTATGAATAGTTCGAAGTTCAAATGTTTTCTTTTTTACAAAACCAAAAGTAACTAATTCTTATGTAAAGAAAGAGAAGAATAGCTAGGTTTTAATTCTTTAACTTTTATTATTCTTAAAAAACAGAAATCTGTACCTTTATCTTTTAATTTTTTATAGATGAAGTTTTCTTTTAATTCCATTTTTTTATTTTTTTTAGTATTTAGTTTTCAACTTTCTTCTTGTGCTCAAGAGCAAAAAAAATCTACCACTAAAGAAGTAGCAATACCAGAAAAACCAAAAACAATTAAAACGGGTGCTGATAGAACAGACCAATACCTTCCTCTTTTAAAAAATAAAAACATAGCCATTGTTGCAAATCAGACTTCCGTTTTACAAGTATTACAACGAGCTGAAGTTTCACCCAATATTATGGGATCTAAACAAGTAACACATCATTTGGTAGATTACCTCCATAACTACGAAGAGATTAATGTACAAAAAGTTTTTGCTCCTGAACATGGCTTTAGAGGAAAAGCGGATGCTGGTGAAGCGATAGCTGATGGAAAAGATGTAAAAACGGGGGTTTCAATTATTTCTTTATACGGAAAAAATAAAAAACCTTCTCCTGAGCAACTTAAAGGAATTGATGTAGTTCTTTTTGATATTCAAGATGTAGGCGCTCGTTTTTACACCTATATTTCTACATTACATTATGTGATGGAAGCTTGTGCCGAGGCAAATATTCCTGTAATTTTATTAGATAGACCCAATCCTAACGGGCATTATATTGACGGACCTGTTTTAGAACCCGAACATACAAGTTTTGTAGGGATGCATCCTGTACCTGTTGTATATGGAATGACGATTGGGGAATACGGACAAATGATTAACGGTGAACAATGGTTAGCTAACGACTTAAAATGTAATTTAACTATTATTCCGTTAGAAAATTACACACATCAGTCAACCTATAGTTTACCTATAAAACCATCGCCTAACTTACCAAACGATGTCTCAATAAACTTATACCCTAGTTTGTGTTTTTTTGAAGGAACTAACGTATCAGCAGGAAGAGGAACTGACAAACAGTTTCAAGTGTATGGTTCACCTTTTTTAGAAAAAACTGGTTTTAGTTTTACTCCGCAACCGAATGAGGGAGCAAAACACCCAAAATATAAAGGAGAACTATGTTTTGGAGAAGATTTAAGCACTTCAAAACGTTTAGCTAACTTAGACCTTAGTTGGTTACTAAAAGCGTATCAACAGTCTCCTAAAAAAGATTTTTTCAATTCTTTTTTTATCAAATTAGCAGGTACTAAAAAGCTACAACAACAAATTGAAGAAGGGCTTTCGGAAGAAGAAATTAAAGCGAGTTGGCAACAGGGCTTAGAAAACTTTAAAAAAATACGTGAACAGTATTTGTTGTACGAGTAATGAAACACTGTAATTTATTGTTTTTATGAAAATAAAAAATATATACTTTTTACTTTTTATAATAGGTGTGGTTGTTCCATACTATGAATTTATAAGTTTTATTTTTGAAAATGGATTTGATTTCAAGCTGCTTTTTGATCAATTGATTGCAACTCGAATAAGTAGGTTTTTTGCTTACGATATAATAATTTCAGCTGTCGTTTTATTAGTTTTTATTTTAAATGAAAAAACTGGTGTTAAAAACTACTGGGTTCCTATTTTGGCTACTTTTACTATAGGTATTTCTGCGGGGTTACCTTTATTTCTCTATCAACGTGAATTAAAAAAATAGTTTCTTTAAATTTTAAGTATCTCTCTCCCTTCTTCTACAAAAGGCTATGCATTTTTTTCATAACACTTAATCCCCCTATTCCATTGACAAATAAAAAAATCAGTCTATTTACACCACCCTAATAAACCTTATTCACATAACAAAAACCACAGCCTGATAAACGTTATTCCACTTTTTTAATTTCCTCTTCCTCACACACCAATTGCCTATATTCAATTCCCCATTTTGCTAAATTGTCAATTAAAGGAGCTAGTGTTTTGCCGTATTCAGTAATGGTATATTCAACCGTAATTGGTTTCGTATTTTTAACCGTTCTGTTAACCAAACGATTCATTTCTAAATCTTGCAATTCTTTCGATAGCATTTTCGATCCAATTCCGTTAATTTCTCGCAATAAATCCATAAACCCTAGTTTATTGCCTTCTATCAGCGTTCCTAAAATATGGAACTTCCATTTTCCTGATAAGATACTCATTGCATCACTTATAGCTTGCATTCTAACTTGACAAACAGTTGTATTGTTTATTACTGATTTTTTCACTGATGTAAACTCTATAATTTATTCTTTAAACACTAAGGTAGTTTCCTAGAGGAAAGTACTTTCCTTTAGGAAACTCATGCCAAATATACTAGTTATCTATCATAGTTTTGCTTTATAAATCAATTGTAAAACAAATAAGAACATGGTTAAAAATATTAATGTACTAATAGTATTTATTGCCTTGTTGAATCTTGCAGCTTGCAAAGGACAGTCAAAAACAAACAACATGAATGAACAAACATCGAACTCAAATCCGCTTTTATGCGATCCGCAAACAGGAATGTGCGAAGTAGCAAATGATAGTACCGAAAACGCTACTATAAAAAAAGAGCAACCAAAAGAAAAGAAAATAAAGGTAGTTTACTTTACCGATCCTATTTGTTCTTCTTGTTGGGGGATTGAACCTCAACTACGAAAATTAAAGTTAGAATACGGAGATAATATTGAAATTGATTATAGAATGGGTGGTTTATTACCTGATTGGAGCTATAACAGCGGTGGAATAAGCAAACCTTCAGACGTTGCGCATCATTGGGACGAAGTTAGCGTTTATTACGATATGCCTATAGATGGTGATGTGTGGTTAGAAGACCCTTTAGATTCATCTTACCCTCCTTCAATAGCATTTAAAGCTGCTCAGTTGCAAGACCAAGATAAAGCGCTATTGTTTTTAAGAGAAATGCGAGAAATGGTATTCTTAAAAAAGAAAAATATTGCTAAATGGGAGCACATGGCAACCGCAGCAAAAAATGTAGGGCTTGATGTTGATTTATTAAAAACTGATTATGAAGGAAAAGCTAAACTATTATTTGAAGAAGATTTAAAATTAGCGAGAGCTTATAGAGTAAGAGGTTTTCCTACAATGTATTTTGAAGACAAATCAGGTAACCAAGAAATCGTATATGGTTCTAAAGCGTATGCTTTCTACGAAATGGCTATTTTAAAAATTCAACCTACAATTTCTAAAAGTGAATATGCTAAGGACTGGAAAACTTTATTCGCTAAATACAATTCACTTACTGTTAGAGAGTATTCAGAATTATCTGGAATTCCTAGAATACAAAGTGAACAATTATTAAATGACCTCGTGAAAAAGGAGTATTTAGAAAAAATTGCTACTAAAAATGGAGCTATGTGGACGATTAAAAAATCTAACATATAACTCTAAGCATAGGCAATAGCATTTACCCCTATCCCCCCATCAGATGACATTTATTCTAAAACAACGTCATTAATTCCGCTATTGCTTATGCTAAAAAACAAAAACGAAACTTTTTAGTTTTATTACACAAGGTTTTTTATAAGAAACCTTGTTCTTTCATCCAATTGTTAGAATAGATTTTATTCATATAACGAGAACCGTGATCTGGTAAAATCACCACTACTACACTATTTTCATCAAAAAATCCGTTATCTGCATATTGTTGCGTAGCTTGTAAAGCTGCGCCAGAAGTATATCCGGCAAAAATTCCTTCTGCTTTTACTAACTCTCTAGCTTTTAAAGCTGCTTCTTTATCCGATACTTTTTCATACACATCTACCACATCAAAATCGGTAGAAGTAGGAATTAAGTTTTTACCTAAACCTTCTATCTTGTACGGACTTATTTCATTTGCATCAAACTCACCAGTTTCGTGATATTTTTTAATTACAGACCCCATTGCATCTACTCCAAGAATCTGTATATCTGGATTTTGCTCTTTTAAATATCGTGCAGTTCCAGAAATTGTACCTCCTGTTCCGCTTGCTGCGACTACATGTGTTACTTTTCCATCGGTTTGTTCCCAAATTTCTGGTCCTGTACTCTTGTAATGTGCCTCAATATTCAACTCATTAAAATACTGGTTGATATAAATAGACCCTGGATTTTCTCTATGTAATCTTTTAGCTACTTCGTAATAAGAACGAGGATCGTCTGGAGTAACATTTGCAGGACAAACATGCACTTCTGCTCCCATTGACTTTAACATGTCAATTTTATCTTGAGAAGACTTATCGCTTACTGCTAAAATACAACGATAACCTTTTACGATACTTATCATTGCCAATGAAAAACCTGTGTTACCAGAGGTTGTTTCTACAATAATATCTCCTTCTTTTACTATTCCTTTTTGTTCTGCCGTTTCTATGATATGCAACGCAATTCTATCTTTAGCAGAGTGCCCCGGATTAAAAGCTTCAACTTTCGCATAATATGTACCCGGTAAATCTTGGGTAATACGATGCAGTTGAATCATGGGGGTTTGACCTACTAAATCTATTATTGAATTGGTTATACCTTGATGTCTTTTCATTATGTTTTATAAATAAGAAAAAGTGTCATTACGAAAATTAGACACGAAAAATCTGTTGAGATTGTTCGTTGCTTTCGCAATGACACTTACACTCAATCGAGCGCAAAAATATAATTATTTTTTTAACTTACCTTCTAACATTAAAAAGAACGTGTATTCTTCTGCAGTTTCTTTTAAAGCATCAAACCTTCCTGATGCTCCTCCATGACCTGCTTCCATGTTTGTATGTAAGAATAATAAATTATTATCTGTTTTTAACTCACGTAGTTTAGCCACCCATTTTGCTGGTTCCCAATATTGTACTTGACTATCATGTAGTCCTGTAGTTACCAACATATTTGGATATGCTTTAGCTTCAACTTGATCATAAGGAGAATACGACTTGATATAATCGTAATATTCTTTATTATTAGGATTACCCCACTCATCATACTCACCTGTTGTTAATGGAATACTATCGTCTAACATCGTAGAAATTACATCTACAAATGGTACCGCAGCAATTATTCCATTATATAACTCTGGATTCATATTAATTACAGCTCCCATTAATAAACCTCCAGCAGAACCTCCCATAGCATATAAATGCTCTGGAGATGTATAACCATTATCTATTAAATATTTAGAACAGTCAATAAAATCAGTAAATGTGTTTTTCTTATTCAACATTTTACCATCTTCGTACCACTCACGTCCTAAATACTGGCTTCCTCTAATATGCGCTAATGCATAAACAAATCCGCGATCTAATAAACTTAAACGTGTTGTTGAAAATCCGTCGTTAATTGTATATCCGTAAGAACCATACGCATATTGTAAAATTGGTGTGTTTTTATCAAGCTTAGTATCTTTATGATGCACAATTGACAACGCTACTTTTTTACCATCACGAGCAGGTACCCAAATACGTTTGCTTACATAATTGTTTTTATCAAACTTTCCTCCTAAAACTTCTTGTTCTTTTTTAATTTCTTTTGATTTGTCTTTCATGTTGAAATCAATCACAGAACTTGGAGTTGTCATTGAGTTATACGAATAACGAATTACCTCTGTATCAAACTCAGGATTTCCGTATACACCTGCTGAATATGTTTCTTCATCGAAAGGCAAGTAATAATCTTCTGCTCCATCCCAGCGCTTGATACGGATTTTATTTAATCCTTCATTTCTTTCTTCTAAAACTAAATAATCTTTAAAAATTGAGAAGTCTTCAAATAACGTATCTTCTCTATGAGGAATTACATCTACCCAGTTTTCTTTTCCAGGCTTATCTACAGGAGTTTTCATCAACTTAAAGTTAGTCGCTCCGTCTTTATTCGTTTTGATATAAAAATGATCTCCGTAGTGTGCTACATCGTACTCTAAATCACGCTCACGAGGTTGAATAATGCGTAACTCTCCATCAGGATTGTTAGCATCTAATACATGGTACTCTGTAGAAACTGTACTATACGAACCTATTATGATATAATCCTTAGATTTTGATTTGGTAACAAAAGCTCCGAACGTATCGTCTTTTTCTTCATACACTAATTCATCTAAAGACGCATCAGAACCCAACGTATGTTTGTATATTTTTGAAGAACGTAACGTTACAGGATCTTTTTTAGCATAAAACAATGTTTTATTATCATTTGCCCATACAGAACCTCCTGTAGTATTTTCAATAACATCCTTATAAATATCACCTGTTTCAAGATTTTTTATTCTGATAAAATACTGACGACGACTTACTGTATCAGTAGCAAATGCAACTAATTTATTATCTGTCGATACCGTTAATCCTCCTAACTGAAAATAATCATATCCTTTAGCTTCATCATTCACATTAAACATGATTTCTTCTTCAGCCTCTAAAGTTTCTTTTTTACGGCTATGAATTGGGTACTGTTGCCCTTTTTCATAACGCGTAATATAAAAGTACCCATCTTGTTTATACGGAACAGACTCATCATCTTCTTTTATACGTCCCTTCATTTCTTGAAATAACTCTTCTTGAAACTCTTTCGTTTCTTTCGTCATTTCATCATAATAGGTATTCTCTGCATTTAGGTAATCATATACTTTTTGGGTTTGCTCATCTTTAACCTCAGCATTTTTTTGCTCATCGGTTAAACGCATCCAAAAATAATCATCGGTACGTACATCTCCATGTTTCTCTAACTTTGTCGGCTGTTTTTCAGCAACTGGAGCTTTGATATCTTTCTTCATTTCTTGCTTTTTACAAGACGCAAAAATAAGACTAAATGCCAAAGCTGGTAGCATTAATTTTTTCATTTTTAAAGTTGGTTTATATTTCTTGTGAAAATACTATTTTTGTTGTTAAGTAAATCATAAAATAGAAGGATTATGTTCGGAGATATTTCTGGAATGATGGGTAAATTAAAAGAAGCCCAACAAAAAGTAGAAGAAACAAAAAAGCGTTTAGATACCGTTTTAATTGACGAAAGCGTTGCTGATGGAAATGTAAAAGTTACCGTAACTGCCAACAGAGAAATAAAGGCTATTACTGTTGACGAATCTTTATTAGAAGATAAAGAAGAGCTAGAAGATTACTTAATTTTAGCTTTAAACAAAGCTTTAAAACGTGCTGGTGAAATTAACGAACAAGAATTAGCTATTGCTGCAAAAAGTGGGATGCCTAACATCCCTGGAATGGATATGTTTAAATAATAAGCCATGTTTTTACAATTAGAAGATTATATGCTACCCTGCTTAAACAAACAATTCTTTGGAATGGATTGTTTAGGTTGCGGTATACAACGTGCGTTAAGCTTAGTTTTTCATGGGGAATTTATAGCGGCTTTTAAAATGTACCCTGCTATATATACCTTACTAACGTTAGCTTTTGTGGTTGCTATTAACTTCTTTTATAAAGTAAAATACGCCCAAAAAATAATCAGTATATTGGCTATCGTTAACATAGCCATTATTGTGATTAGCTATGTAATAAAAATGAATCAAATAATTTAAACTTTAGAAAAACTATGGAAAAACAAAAACTACCAAATTCAACTACTGCATTAGTTTTAGGTATATGCTCTATTGTAACTTGCTGTTGTTATGGAGTTATTGGGCTACCTTTAGGAATTATTGCTTTAGTTTTAGGTAACAAAGCTATTAAATTGAATAACGAAAACCCTGATATGTACGAAGGAGTAAAAAATGCTAATACAGGGAAAATACTTGGTATTGTTGGTATTATATTAAACGTTATTTTTATAGCTTACATTGTTTGGATTATTTCAATGATAGGAATGGATGCATTAGGAAATCCAGAATTATTACAAGAAAGATTACAAGAACTACAATAATTCTACATCAATAAAAAAATAAAAAAGCGACCAAATGGTCGCTTTTTTTATATCATTCCTTTTGCTTTAAACTCTAGGTATTTATTTATAACATTGACCGATAAGTGTTGCGGCTTGGTTAAAATAGCATGTACAGCATTTTTCTCTAGTTCTTTTATCATCAAACGTTTTTCGTAAGCATATTTCTCTGCAATTGTTTTGTGATAAACACTTTGCAAGTCTTCTGCATTTTCTTTAATTAACGTATCCAACTCTGTGTTTTCAAAGAAAACAGTTACCAATAAATGCTTTTTAGCAATAGCCTTTAAATAAGATAATTGACGTTTTAAAGCTGAAATATGTTCAAAATTAGTATATAAAATCAACAAACTACGTTGATTTATTTTTCGTTTAATATTTGCATATAACAATGCAAAATTCGCGTCCGAAAAATCTGTAGTTATATTATACAACTCTTCGTTGATGACCGATAAATTAGTTTTCTTATTACTTGCTGCTACTATCTTTTCAACCTTTTTGGAAAAGGTAAGCATTCCTGCTTTGTCATTTTTTAATAAAGCTATGTTTGAAAAAGCTAACGTTGAGTTTATCGCATAGTCTAATAATTTCAAACCTTCAAAAGGCATTTTCATCACGCGACCCAAATCAATCATCGAATAAATAGGTTGTGACTTTTCATCTTGATATTGATTCACCATTAACTCTGCTCTTTTGGCTGTAGCCTTCCAGTTTATGGTACGAATATCATCTCCTGGAATATAGTTTTTTATCTGCTCAAACTCCATTGTATGCCCTATTCGTCGAATTTTCTTCATACCAAATTCCGTTAGGTTATTGTGCATTGCTAAAAACTCGTACTTTTTCATTTGTATATACGATGGATATACTTTCACACTTTCTTCCGCAGAAAAAGAATAACGTTTTGAAAACATCTGTAAAATAGATGACACAAATACGTTTACTTTTCCAAAAGCATATTCACCTCTTTCAACAGGTCGAACGGTATAAGTATATGTTGATTTTTCTCCAGGTTTCAAAGACATTGCATGCTCAAAATCTCTTTTTTGAAATTGTGCTGGCAATTCATCAATCAACGAAATAAAAACTTGAAATGGATAATTGTTTTCAAGTGTAATCGCTATTTCATTATCATCAGAGTTCGACAGCTTTTCTGATGCAATTCTTTTTGCTGAAAATCCGTTTTTAAATCGATATAAAATGATTAGATCAATACACATCGCTATAACAAAAAACCATACTAGCATCCATGTTGCAGAATACAGCACAGGAATCCAAAACGACACTAAAAACAATGCTGAAATTACGCTTATATAGATAAAAAAGCGATTGTGTACGTATAACGATTTAAAGAATTGAATCACTATCTTGGAACTTCAACGGATTGCACAATCATTTCAATTACTTTGTCTGAAGTCATTCCTTCCATTTCACGTTCTGGAGTTAACATGATTCTGTGACGCAATACCGGATAAATACTCTTTTTTACATCTTCTGGAATTACAAAATCGCGTCCGTTAATTGCTGCAAAAGCTTTAGAAGCCATCAATACTGCAATACTTGCTCTTGGCGAACCTCCTAAAAATAAATGCGCATTGTTACGTGTATTAGAAATTAACTGGGCAATGTATTTGATAATCTTTTCCTCTACTAATACATCAAAAACCTTACTTCTATATTCTAGTAATTCTGACTCTGTTAATACAGCTTCTACTTGAGTTTGTGGTAACGCCCCTTTACGATCGTTATGAGCAGTGATAATTTGTATTTCTTCATCTAAATTAGGATACCCTACATTTATTTTAAACAAGAAACGGTCTAATTGGGCTTCTGGTAAAGCATAAGTTCCCTCCTGCTCTATTGGGTTTTGAGTTGCCAATACCATAAATGGTGGATTCATTATGTATTGCTCACCATCCATAGTAATTTGCTTTTCTTCCATCACCTCAAACAACGCTGCTTGTGTTTTTGCAGGCGCTCTGTTAATTTCATCAATCAACACTATGTTTGAGAAAATCGGTCCTTTTTTAAATTCAAAATCAGACGTTTTCATATTTAGTACCGAAGTTCCTAACACATCTGAAGGCATTAAATCTGGTGTAAATTGAATTCGGCTAAAATCCGTTGCAATGGTTTTAGCTAATAGTTTTGCGGTTACTGTTTTAGCAACTCCAGGAACTCCTTCAATTAGCACATGACCATCAGCCAATAAAGAAACTAATAACAGCTCCATAAACTCCTCTTGCCCAACAATTACTTTTCCTAACTGTTCTTTAATCTTAATAACAGCTTCTTTTAATTTTGACAAGTCAACTCTGCTTGTAAACAACTCGTTTGTTGTTTCTACTGAATTATTTTCTGTATCCATATTAACTATTTTTATATGCTTTAAAATCTTCAATAGCTTTATTTAAGGCTATCAAATCCTCTTCGGTTATATTTGATTTTGATTGTATTTGTTTTATTTTCTGAAATAAATCTTTGATTTTTTCTTCAGAATTTCCACTTCTACTAGCTACATTTTTATAAAAATTCTCATCTATTTTTAGAGTTGATAATCGGTATTTAACTCTTATGTACTCTAAAAAATAGTTAATTTTATGCTCTGCTATATTTTTATGATCTGACTTTTCATAATACATATTTGCTATGGTACGTGTAAAAGCCAACGTTTGATTTTTTAACGGTGTAATTACAGGAATTAATCGCTGATTTCGTTTTCCTTTAAAAATAATGAAAAATAATACACCTATTAAAGCGATGTAATATGCCCATTTTAACGGTGGGGTTGATAAAATATAGTGCATGGGTGAAGCAATGCCACTCTTTCCCGTTTTATAATAGGCATCCCATAAAATAGTACTTCTACTATTAGACCCTCCCGTAGCCCCCGTTTCATTTTTTTGAGGAGTACTTATATACGATAATACATTTGCTACATACTCGTAATTGTTGTTTAACAACATATTGTAATTGGTAAAAGCCTGCGGAAAAGTATGCAAATAGAAATTTCCTTTTCCGTGTTTTACTTTAATGTAATTTGGCTTTTTGCTGATAATAGAATCTTTTTCATTTCTTACTACTAACTCACCTAAAACAGTTGTGTTTAAGGTATCTACTTCAGAAAAATAGAATTTAGAAAAATCTCTATCAAAATGATATTCTATTTCACCAAAAATTGGATTACTCATTTTTTGATACGCTTTTTCTTCAAAAGCCGATGTTGTTAAAATACTTGTTTCTGTTTTTAATGTATCAATATGTACTCCGTTAGTAGCTATAAAAACATTATTTCCTCTTTTTACAAACTTGAGCAGTTCAGAAAACTCATCTTCACCAAAATTCAGTGCATTATCAACAAAAAAATAAGTTCCGTTATTGGTTGAATCTTTTAAAAAAGTATACGGATTTTGATGTATATCTTTTACTTTTTTCTTCGGAAATAAACTTGGCATTTCTTTATGCAATACATACGTACCATACGGAATCTTATGCTTAGCTGCATAACTTGGATACCAATTGATTTCTTTCGGTTTTACTGACTCGATATAAATAATACCAAGCAATACAAACACCAATAAACCAATGTATATTTTAAGTTTCTTATCCAAATTAGTAAATTTTAGCTAGTGTATTTTTAAACTCACTTTCTGCTTGCATGAATTTTTCTTTATCGATTGAAAACTCTCCATACCATACATAATCATACAAATAGGTTAGCTTTTTGAAATCGCTATGTAATTGTTGTTTAGATACCAATTCCTTTATGTAATCTTCATTTGTTTTTTCTTGTTGCCAAGAAATAAATTCTTTATCTGATAAATTTTTCAGTAATAATAAATAGTAATAACGCACAGCTAATTGATAGTTTCCTTCTGTAATAGCTTGTTCTATTAGCTTAGGCAAATCTTTGTCTTTTATCAATTCTTCTTCTTCCGAAAGATGCACGATAGGTTTTACTCTTTTACCATCAATAATATTACTAGCGTTTACTTTTAGGAAGAATTTTATAATAAAGAAAAGTACGAGCCCTGCAATTACATATGGTAAAATCTTTAAAACAACACGTAAAAATCCTACTGCTGGTGTAATATCATCAAAAACGTATGAAAGTATTTTAATAACTGTTCGTTTTAACCAATCCCATATTTTCTCTAAAATAGTAGGTTCTCTCTTTTCTACGATGTATATAAACTCTTCTTTTTGTTTATACTCTTCAATTTTTTGAGCATCAAACTTTTTTTGTTCAATAATAGTATCATCATACCTAACTTCTCTTTTTTCTTCTTGAGAGAAAAGAGTTATTGAGCAAATAAAAAACGCTATGTAAAAAAGAAACTGTTTCAAAAGATTACTGTCCTAAACTATCAATTCTTTCAATAGTTCCTGTTAAATTTTTCTTCTCATTAACATCAAAATATAAAAACACATTGGTGATTAACGTTATTGAATAAAACATTAGCTGACCTGCTATTGAAACAACATTTAAAATCAAATAAATAGGATCACTAAAAAACCCAAAAACTTCTGCTGGATCATCACTCCCCATACTTAATCCCATTTTTGCAAATTGATAAATCATTGCTGGGATTTGGAATACATATCCTAGAACACTTACCAAAATAGACACCACGAAAACTACTCCAAAAACTTCCCAGAAATACCCACTTATAAAGTTAAAACATTTACCCACTGCTCCTGAAGCTGTTTCATTTTGAAACACTAAGATTGAAGCCCCTAAAGATAATGCTGGCCAAGTATAAAATACTGGTAATACACATAACATAGCACTTGCAAACAATATCAATCCTGCTAAAATACCAAAACCTGTAAACGACCAAAACTTTGCTTTTGTGTTAGCCACAACTTCTTCTTGAATCACCACACCTTTATTATCTATATAAGATTTAATGTAGTACATACCTGCTAGGTTTATAAAAACAATGGCTACTAAATAAGCTATCATCATAATAAACACAGATCCTATCATACCAATAACAGCACTTGCATCTTCAGTAATTATTGATGACATAGATATCATATAGTAAATCATAGAAGCTACAGCTACAACTATTGGTATTGCAGCTACTTTTAAAATAGATAAAAAGAATTGTTTTCCTTCTAACCTAATAAACTTAAAAGCATCTGAAATAATACTTCCTAAATCTCTCTCTCTTTTAAACTCGATATATTCTTTATTCATGTGTTAGTTGATTTTTATAAACTTTAACTGGATAAATGACGTAATAAAATATAATTAATACTAATGAAGTACCTATAATTAAAATAGCTAACCAATCGGGCATTTCGGTATGACGGGTTACAAAACCTTCTAAAAAACCTGCAACAATAAAAAACGGAATGGTACTTACCATAATTTTCAATCCGTCTTTCATACCTCTTTTAAACGATTCTAATCGTGAATAGGTTTTAGGAAATAATATACTATTCCCCAATACCAAACCTGCACAACCTGCAATTACAATTACTGATATTTCTATGGTTCCGTGAATCCAAATAGTTCTTGAAGATTCCCAAAACAAACCTTTTTCGTAAAAGAAATACAAAAATGAGCCTAACATAATTCCGTTTTGCATCATTATGTATAGGGTTCCTACGGAAAACAGTATTCCTAATACAAAAGCATACATAGCAACTCGTATGTTGTTCATAGTAATTCCAACAAACATGTTAATTTCATTTGCATCTTTGTATACAGCCATAGGATCTCCCTTCTCTATGTTTTCTAGGGTCATATTCACATAAGTATCACCTAAAATAAGACGTACAAAATCAGTATCAGTCGCTGCTGAAAAAACACCGCATATTGTAAAAAAAGCAAAAACGATAAAAGCAACAAACAGTTCTTTTTGATAACTGTAAAAAAGTAAAGGAAACTCTGTTTTAAAAAAACTGGTAAATCTATTCTTACTTTCTTTTTTGGTTTTATAAATTTTTTGATGCGCAGCAGAAGCTATAGAGTTAAGGTACACAACCGTATTCCCATTAGGGTAAAAGGTTTTAGCATAACTCAAATCATCAGTTAACTCTACATATAAATCTGATAATTTATCTGGAGAGATAATTGTTTTTTGATACAAAGCATCTTCAAAAAGCTGCCACTTTTCTTTATTTTTATTTACAAAAGCAGCTTCTCTCATTTACTCAAAAAATTAAAGTGTATTTGTTGAGAAGTTTCCTTAATCATAGAATATTTTTATCTTCGCTAAACTAAAAAAAGTTGTAGAAATATCAATAAAAAAATTGAAAAACTAATACATGGATAAATTTCAAATAGAAACAGCTCAGAACATCGCTATTAGCCAAAATGTCGCACATGTTACTACTCGCATAGGATCATACTTAATTGATGCTTTATTTATCTTCGGATATTATATCATTATTGCCATTATAATAGGAATGTTAGATATTCCTTTTAGTATGGAATACCTGAGCTTGTACATGCTGCTTGGATTGCCAATATTTTTTTACAGCTTGATTTTTGAAGTTTTAATGAACGGACAAACTCCTGGAAAATACTTTAACCAAACTAGAGTGGTAAAGTTAGACGGATCTAAACCTACTTTTGGAAGCTATTTAATTCGTTGGTTATTACGAGTTGTAGATTTTACCTTAGCTAGTGGTTCTGTTGCTGTTCTTACGATTTTATTAAACGGAAAAGGGCAACGCTTAGGAGATATTGCTGCGGGAACTACTGTAATATCTGAAAAGAAAAGAATTACTTTAAAAGATACCATTGCTAATGATGTAGTAGACAATTACACTCCTACCTATTCGCAAGTAACTTTGTTGACTGATAGCGATATTCACACTATCTCAAATGTATATAGGGACGCCTTGAGAAAAAGAAATCACAAAGTAATTTTAAAACTACATACAAAAGTTATTGAGTTAACAGGAATTACCACCGAGCAAAAACCTGCTCAATTTATAGATACTGTGATTAAAGATTATCATTATTATGCAAGGCAGTAATTTTTTCACATTTTATTTTACTGATAATTAAATCACTATCTATTCAGTCTTTTTCATCGTTAATAAAAAGGTTTTAAAAACCCTTTTTACAGACGCTGAATATAGTATTTTCGCACCCTTTCTTACAGGAAAAAAATCACATTTCAAGGGCACGAGAACAACTATGAACAACGAAAAAAACTGGTTACAATATTATAAAAACAGCTTATCTGATAGTGAAAACTTAGCTATCGACATTAGTAAAATAAAAAACCTTTTTCATCAAAAATCATCCGATTTAAGCAATGCGCTCATCAATTCTAAACAAGCAAATCAATTATTAGATGTTGAAGAACGTAGAATTAATCGATTAAAAGGAATTACTAAAAAAGACAATCCTAAGTGGCATAAAGTAGAAGAAACTAAAATATTAATTGCACCCTTTCATTTAGTATATCAAACCGACAACACTAAATTCAAACAACGCACTATTCATCCATTTTGGATTAGTGCTATTGTAAATCGTTCAGGACAATTATCAGCTCCAAAAGATGGATTTCCTTTAATTGTTCGTAACTATCTAACTCCTATGGCAGATATTAAGAACGATTTTATCTTCTCTTCTATCGATACCGTTTTAGATGCTAAAGAATTAGCTTCTCCTGATTTTGAAAATAGCGAAGACCTTGTACCTTGGGATGAATACTGGAACTATATTAATGAAGTATTTTCTGCGATAACTTTTAGTAACCTATACCGTTATCAAGTAGAACGCTATACCACGCAATATGAGCTTACTTACTTTGCTTTAAGTTCTAAAATTTCTACAGCAAAAAGTATTTTATTTCTGTACGAAAACCTACTTAAAAATACGGATGAGTTACCCGTACTTTCTAAAATCATCAACCCATATACTAGAAAACGACAAGAAGCCATTACCGATAACGGATTTTTAGTGTATAACCATTTGCATTTAGGGCAAATGTCAAATAAATTTCCACTTTCTGTTAGTCAACGTAAAACATTACTATCCTATTTAGTAGCCGAAGAAAATGCAGTTACCGCTGTAAACGGACCTCCAGGAACTGGGAAAACTACCCTATTACAAAGTTTAGTTGCTACCGAATTTGTAAAAGCTGCTATTAACGGAGAAGAAGCACCGATTATCTTAGCTTGTTCAAACAACAACCAAGCAGTAACCAATATTATTGATAGTTTTATCAATTCTGAAAGCACTATGGAAGAATTAGCCAACCGTTGGGTTCCTGATTTTAACGGATATGCTACCTATCTTCCTTCCAGTTCAAAAAGTGAGAAAAAACTGGCCAATATCAATTATTTAAAAGGAAACCTATTTGGTCATGAAGGAACCTTATGTAATCTAGAAAACGAAAAATACATTTCAGAAGCTGAGTACTATTTCTTAACCAATTACTGTAATTACTTTAATACCCAAACAAATTCACTTGACGATGTTTGCAATCATCTACAAGAAGAAATTATTGGGATTCAAAATATTTTAGCAGATGGTGTTGACTACTCTAGAAACTATATTAATGCGGTAAACTATATTAACAGCATACTCGTACACGAAGAAGATTTCATCGAAAAAAGTACGTTTAAAATCTCCAAACTACAAGAATGGAGAACTGTTTTAAACGATTTAAAAACAGCTACAAAAGACACTGATTTTATTGATAAAGTAAAACACTATTTTATTGATGAAGCTAATTTTGAAACAAAAAATGCTGAACATATTTTTAAGACTACAGCAGAAACATTAGTAGATGCTAAAAAAGCAGCTGCATACATAAAAGAATGTACAAATAATGTAAACCTGTTATTACAATCGCATTTAAGCCTAAAAAATTGGAAGTATGAAAATAACATTAAAGGATTTCCTTTTGTTTCAGAAGAACAAATGTGGGCATACGAATATGAAAAAATAAACTCTAACGATGCAACACAACGTTTCTTTTATGATGAGTTAGATATTGATTTACGTCATAAAGCATTTTTATTAGCAACCCATTACTGGGAAGCTCGTTGGTTACTAGAAACCAGAGAAATGTTGGAGGAAAATACCGAAAAAGGTACAGGTGAATATGCTATCAAAGCAAAATGGAAACGAAGAGCTATGCTTACTCCGTGCTTTGTCGCTACCTTTTATACAGCTCCAAGTCACTTTTTATACAGTCAATTTCAAGGAGAAAACGAAAACGGAAAACCTATTTTTGAATACTTACCGCTATACAACTTTTTAGATTTGTTAATTATTGATGAAGCAGGTCAGGTTACTCCAGAAGTAAGTATCCCTGTATTTTCATTAACTCAAAAAGCCTTTGTAATAGGTGATTTAAAACAAATAGAACCTATTTGGTCTATTCCTAAAAAAATCGACCAAGGAAACTTAACAAGTCTTGATATTATTGAAAATCAGAATGACGCACATTTAGATGAGTTAGGTTTTTTAGCTTCTAGCGGAAGCATTATGAAAATGGCTCAAAATGCCTGCGAATTTGAAACTCCCCTACCCGCAAAAAAAGAACAAGGATTGGTTTTGTTAGAGCACAGACGATGTAATGATGAAATTATTAGTTTTTGTAACGAATTGGCGTACGATGGAATTTTAAAACCTATGAAAGGGAGGGCGAAAGAAAACCAAGCATTTCCATCAATGATGGCATATCATATAGAAGGAGTTAGTGAACGCAAATACAACAGTCGTCAAAACATTAGTGAAGTAAAAGCCATAATTTCTTGGTTACAGCAAAACAAAGAAACCATTCAAGAAGCCTACAATGTAGAAGCCATTGAACCTGTTTTAGGAATCATTACCCCTTTCGCAAGTCAAAAAGGAGAATTATCTAAAGCTTTAACCGATGCAGGTTATAAAGTAAGCGATATAAAACTAGGTACAGTACATGCGTTACAGGGTGCAGAACGAAATATTATTTTGTTCAGTTCTGTATATTCTAATGATGATGAAGGAACCTTGTTTTTTGAAAAAGACAACAAGCCTAATATGTTAAATGTAGCGGTTTCTAGAGCTAAAGAAAGTTTTATTCTTTTTGGTGATACCCGAATTTTTGATGAAACCAAAAATACGCCTTCTGGAATCTTAAAAAGACACCTAAATATTTATGAAATGGTAAACTAATTATGTTTTTGTACACCAAAAAAATTACCAATTTAAAAAGTGTACAGGAAAGCACCTAACTTGCTATTAAACATTTTTAATAACATTTAGAAAAATGTTAGTTTCATGTTTTAGTAATTAAAACTAAAAAATAACAACAAAAAAAGGAACGCTTAAATCGTTCCTTTTTTTTTATATACAATGCTGTAAACTTATTTTTTAAACTCAGTAATAGTCTTCTTAATAATATTAATACAGTCTCTTAATTGTTCTTCGTTCATTACTAATGGTGGTGCAAAACGGATAATGTTTCCGTGTGTTGGTTTTGCTAACAATCCGTTGTCACGTAATTTTAAACAGATATTCCAAGCTGTTTCACTTTCTTCGGTATCGTTAATTACAACAGCATTTAACAATCCTTTACCACGTACTAACGTTACTAATTCGTTTTCTTTAGCAAACTCAGCTAACTCTTCTCTAAATATTTTACCTAAACGCTCAGCATTTTCAGCTAACTTTTCATCTTTAACCACCTCTAAAGCTGCAATAGCTACCGCTGCAGCAACAGGGTTTCCTCCGAAAGTAGAACCGTGGTTACCAGGTTTAATAACATTCATAATGTCATCGTTTGCTAATACTGCAGATACTGGATATGCTCCTCCACTTAAAGCTTTACCTAAAATTAAAATATCTGGTTGAACATCTTCGTGGTTTACTGCTAATAACTGACCTGTACGTGCAATACCTGTCTGTACTTCATCTGCAATAAATAATACATTATGCTTTTCACATAAGGCTTTAGCCGCTGCTAAATACCCTTCAGAAGGCACATATACTCCAGCTTCTCCTTGAATTGGTTCAGCCATGAAACCAGCTATGTTATCATTATTCTCTAAAGCTTCTTCTAAAGCTTGTAAGTTATCGTATTCTACTTTGATAAATCCTTCTGTAAAAGGCCCAAAATTCTTACGAGCTACTGGATCGTTTGAAAATGAAATAATGGTAGTTGTTCTTCCGTGGAAGTTATTTTTACACACAACTATTTGCGCTTCATTTTCTTCAATTCCTTTTACTTCGTATGCCCATTTTCTACAGATTTTCAAAGCAGTTTCAACAGCTTCAGCACCCGTATTCATTGGTAATAATTTATCAAAACCAAAGTATTCAGTTGCAAACTTTTCATACTTTCCTAACATATCGTTATAAAAAGCACGGGAAGTTAATGTTAATGTTTGTGCTTGGTTTACCATTGCCCCAACAATTTTCGGGTGACAATGTCCTTGGTTTACTGCAGAGTAAGCTGATAAAAAATCATAATATTTTTTTCCTTCAACATCCCATACATATACTCCTTCTCCTTTACTCAATACTACTGGTAATGGATGGTAGTTATGTGCTCCGTATTTGTTTTCTAAGTCAATCGCTTGTTGCGAAGTTAATTGGTCTAAAACAGCCATTTTTCTTAATTTTTTAAAATTTATAAAATAACTATTCCTTATCTACCTTTATCCTTTCGAAAAAGAAGTTTCGAAAATTCAGCGTGGGAAAGAAATCATCCCTAGCTACAAAATTATTAAATTTAAGTGACTTTCATAGACTTTGAAGGGTCTAAAAATACAAACAACATAACTTTTTTTATGGTTTACAATAAAACCATAGTTAATCAGTTTTTTTTATCTTTAAAGGAATTAACTAAATATCATTTTATGAAAAAAATCTTATTTTTATTACTGCTTTCAATAGCTGTAATTGGGTGTAAATCTACATCTGTAACTAACACTAAACTTGACAATAAAACTGAACGAATGCTAAAAGGTAACTGGACTATTACTGCTGTAAACTTTCCAGGTTCAAACTACCTAAAAGTAAACTCATTTAATTTAGAAGACTCTAACTGCTTTATTGGTAGTAACTGGAGTTTTGTTTCAAACAACAACAAAGGAGAAATGAGCTTAAATAATCCAAGTACAGATTGTAAAGACTTTAGCTCTCCTATTACATGGTATGTTAATAAAGATGGAAACTTTGTATTAAAGATTATTAATAATCACAAAGCTAAAGACGTTAATGCCGGATATATTTTAAGGTTACGTAACGTTACCGAAACTAGTTTTGATTTAATAGATCAAGTTAACGTTGCAGGACAAGTAAAAGACATTACATATTCATTTCAAAGACAATAATTAATAAGAATATTATGAAAAAATCAATCATTTATAGTTTATCAATTTTATTTTTAGCTGGCACAATTTTTACCTCTTGTAAGTCTATACAAAACGCTAACAACACTCAAAAGGGTGCTGCTATTGGTACAGCTGCTGGTGCTGTAATAGGTGCTGTAATAGGTAACAATGTAGGAAGCAAAAACAACTCTGAACTAGGTGCCATTTTAGGTGGTGTTGTAGGTGGTGTTGCTGGTGGTGTAATTGGTAACCAAATGGATAAGCAAGCTCGTGAAATTGAAGAAGCTTTACCAGGTGCAGAAGTAGAAAGAGTTGGTGAAGGTATTAAACTTACTTTAGGAGAAAATGCTGTTCGTTTTGCTACTAATAAAGCTACCTTAACAGCTACAGCGCAGGCCAATTTAGATAAATTAGTACCTGTATTTAAAGATTATGAAAACACAAATATTGTAATTTACGGTTATACAGATAGTACTGGTGCTGTTGATTATAACCAAAAACTTTCAGAAAAAAGAGCTAATTCAGTAAGAAACTACTTAGCTGGTAAAGGATTAAACAACAGTCGTTTTGAAACTAAAGGACTAGGTGTTAAAGATCCTATTGCTACTAACGATACTGCTGAAGGAAGAAGTAAAAACAGACGTGTTGAGTTTGCTATTGTTGCAAACGAACAAATGATAAAAGAAGCTAAAAAAGAAGCAGGTCAATAAAAAAGCCTTCACAACAAAGATTAAAGACTACTCTAAATGAGTAGTCTTTTTTTTATCTTCAAACCATATCTTTTCCTAATTTTGCACACCATAAATCATAGTATAGAATGCCAAGAAGAGAGCGAAATAAGTTTGTAAAAAGAGGACAAGTCATTGAAATTTTAATTGAAGACTATGCCTTCGGTGGAAAAGGAATTGGAAGAATACGTTCAGAAGAAGGTGTTTTTGTAGTTTTTGTTCCTAACACTTTACCAGGACAATTAGTAAAAGCACGTGTAGATAAATCAAAAAAGAAGTATGCAGAGTGTAAGTTAATTGATGTTTTAAAACATTCTGATGATGAAGTATCTGTTCCATATCAAGATATTCCTGGAGCACCTTATATTCAATTACCTATAGATTTACAACACAAATACAAGCAAGAAAGTACTTTATCTTTATTTAAACGCATTGGTAAAGTTGAAAATATTGAAGATCTATTTGATGAGTTTATTGCTTCTCCAAATGTATTTCACTACCGCAATAAAATGGAATATGGCTTTTCTGCCATTGGTTACGACCGTGAAAATAAAACCGATATAGATGAGTTTACATTAGGTTTTAAACGTCGTGGTGTTTGGTGGATGGGTGATAATCTTGAAAAAGATTCTGGTTTATTTGACAAACATGTTGAAGATAACATCAAACACATTAGAGAGTATTGTGAGAAAACTGGTTTAGCGCCTTGGCACGGACCTAAAAAAGAAGGTTTCTTTAGGTATTTTGTGGTAAGAAAATCATATAAAACCAGCGAACTTTTATTCAATTTAGTAACCACTTCTCACGATTTATCAAAATTTGATTTAGATAAATTCGCCAACTATCTAGTAGAGTTATTTGGTGATAGAGTGGCTGGTTTATTACACACTATTAACGACGAAACTGGTGATAGAACTATTGCTACTTCAGGAAGCGTTAAATTGGTATACGGAAAAGATAAAATTGTAGAAGAGTTATTAGGGTTGAATTTTGAAATTAGCATGAAAAGCTTCTTCCAAACCAATCCAAAATCTGCCGAAAAACTATATACCAAAGTAGTTGATTATGCGTTAGAAAACAAAGATGCAATTGACAATACCGTAGTGATGGATTTATTCTGTGGTACTGGAACCATTGGGCAAATTATTGCTTCAAAGTCGAATAACACTAAAATTGTTGGTGTAGATATTGTAGCCTCTGCTATTGAAGATGCTAAGAAGAATGCAGAACGAAACAATATTGAAGGTTTACAATTTTATGCAGCTGATGTAGGAAAGTTCTTAAATGAACACCCACAATATAAAAACAAAATAAGAACCATTATTTTAGACCCAGCTCGTGCAGGAATTGCGCCAAAAACGCTTAAGAAAATCATAAACTTAAACGCTGATAGAATGGTTTATGTATCTTGTAACCCAGCAACACAAGCTCGTGACACGGAGGAATTGATAAACAACGGATACCAATTAAAAAAGATTAGTTTAGTAGATCAATTTCCACATACATCACACATAGAAACGGTGGTTTTATTTGAAAAATAAATATTAATGAAAAAATACATTGCTTTATTCATACTTCTAGTAGGTTTAACAGCCTGTGAAAAAGATGATTTCTGTACACAAAACCCAGTAACACCCAATTTAGTGCTTCGTTTTTACGATATGGATAATACGAATGATTTAAAAAGTGTAGAACGCTTATCTGTAATTACAGAAGGTAAAACTGATAGTCTCTTTACCAATAGAACAACAGATAGTATTGCTATTCCTTTAAACAGTTTATCTCAGAAAACAGTATATACATTAAAAATGAATAATGTAGATGGTAATATAGCTAACAATCAATCCGCTACGCTTATTATTGAGTATAACCCTGAAGAAGATTTTGTTTCTCGCTCATGTGGTTTCAGAATTATTTATGAAAATGTAACTTTAAGTAATACAGGTTGGATAAACAGTTTATCAACTACAGAAATTCCTTTAATCGATAATCAAGCTAGCGCCCATGTACAAGTATTTCATTAGTTTATGTTTCGCTTTTGTGTTTATAAACGGTTATTCTCAACAAAACACAACTAAAGAAAAACCCGAAGAAAAAAAAGATACCATTACATACAAAACAGGATATGGCTTACGTATTGGAATAGATATTAGTAAACCTGCTCTTTCTATTGTTGATAAAAGCTATAGTGGTTTAGAGCTTGTGGGTGATTATAGAATTTCTAAAAAATGGTATGTTGCTGCAGAAATAGGACATGAAGATGAAACTACTTATGAAGACTTTTCTTCTTCTAGTTCAAAAGGAAGTTATATTAGACTTGGAGCAAATTACAATGCTTACGAGAATTGGTTAGACATGAATAACGAAATTTATGTTGGTATGCGTTATGGCTTTGCCATATTTGATCATACCTTAAATAGCTACCAACCTAATGTTTCTTCGGGTACCGAAAATCTACCTCCTTATTTTCCCTCAAACCCAGTTACAACACCTATGTCTGATGACGGACTTACCGCTCATTGGACTGAATTACAACTAGGTATAAAGGCAGAAACTTTTAAAAACCTGTTTATAGGTTTTAGCTTTTCATATAAAATTATGTTAAGTGTCGACGATCAAAAAGACTTTAAAACCTTGTATACCCCTGGTTTTAACCGTGTTTTTGAAAGTAACACAGGCTTCGGGTTTAACTATACAATATCGTACTTAATCCCTTTTGTTAATAAATAAATTATCAGCATACACTTGATTTCACTAACTTTACAGCTTGAATAATAAAACTTATTAACAATGAATAAAATTCCAAGCGTAAACTTAGCAGACTTTTTATCTGATGATGCTGAAAGAAAACAAAAATTCATCAACGAGATTGGTGACGCTTATGAGAATATAGGATTTGTAGCATTAAAAGGACACTTTTTAGACGATGAATTAGTAGATAACTTATATGCTGAAATCAAGAAGTTTTTTGATTTACCTACTGAAGTAAAAGAAAAGTACGAAATTCCAGGTATTGGAGGTCAAAGAGGATATGTTTCTTTTGGTAAAGAAAGTGCAAAAGGAAAGAAAGAAGGAGATTTAAAAGAGTTTTGGCACTTTGGTCAGTATGTTGACGCAGATTCAAAGTACGCTAAAGAATACCCAGAAAATGTAGAGGTTGAGGAATTACCTGAATTCAACAAAGTAGGTAAAGAAGCTTACCAAATGTTAGAAAAAACAGCTAAGTATGTTTTACGTTCGTTAGCATTACATTTAGGTTTAGAAGAAACGTATTTTGACAACTATATTAAAAACGGGAACAGTATTTTACGTCCAATTCACTACCCTCCAATTACTACAGAACCTAAAGGAGCTGTAAGAGCTGCTGCTCATGGTGATATTAACTTGATCACTTTATTAATGGGAGCTCAAGGAAAAGGATTACAAGTTCAAAACCACAAAGGAGAATGGATTGACGCAATTGCTGAACCAGATGAGTTAATGATTAATGTAGGTGATATGTTATCGCGTCATAGTAATAACAAATTAAAATCTACCATTCACCAAGTAACAAACCCTCCTAAAGAATTATGGGGAACTTCTCGTTACTCTATTCCTTTTTTTATGCACCCTGTTTCTGATATGAAATTAGATGTTTTAGAAAACTGTATTGACGAGAACAACCCAAAGCAGTTTGAAGATATTACTGCTGGTGAATTTTTAGATGAGCGTTTACGTGAATTAGGATTGAAAAAATAAATCTAATGGATTTACAAGATCAATTAAAAAATCTTTTCCCTGATCATCAATTTGAAGAAAAATCTATTGAAGAAAAGCCTGATATCTGGCTTCAAGATGATCCTATTTTATGCAAATACGAAAAGCGAAAAGGTAAGCCAGTTACTATTATAGACGGATACAATGGAGCTACTGAAGATTTCAAGAAATTAGCAAAAGAAATCAAAACTAAACTAAGTGTTGGTGGTAGTTTTAAAGATGACAAAATCATCATTCAAGGCGATTATAGAGACACTATAATGCAGCTTTTAAAAGACAAAGGATTCAACGTAAAACGCGTTGGTGGATAAACAAAAAAATGTCAGGAATTTGATTCCTCGACATTTTTTTTATATTTACAACTTTTTGTAAAGTGTTAAATATCAATCAATAAATAATAACGTATAAAATAAACCGTTTATTTTATATCAATAAAGAAATCAACTAATTCCCTTAAAAAATTATGAAACATTCTTTATTACACATAACTAATGGAGACTACACGACTCAAAGACTTCAAAAATTAAATATTGAAGGAGACATTATTACTTGGCGTGAAATGTTATGTGAAGGAAAAACTTCTGTCGATGTTGGAAGCGAAAACTTTTGGAAAATCCGTTTCGACTTTTTAAAAGACTCCTATAAAATCACTAAAAAGAAATTCATCGATTACACTTTAAAAGAATACAGAAACCTTTGTAACCAAAAACAACAAGATGAAATTGTTTTATGGTTTGAGTACGATTTGTTTTGCCAAATAAACATGGTTGCTGTAATTAGTTGGTTAAAACGATACCGTTCTGGTCACAAAGTTTCTTTAGTTACAAGTGGTAAAATTCCTGGAGAAGAAAAATTATTTGGTTTAGGAGAATTATCTGAAACACAATTACAACAACATTTTGAAAATAGGATAGAGTTAACTAACGATGATATTGAATATGCTGATTATATATGGCAATTATATTGTTCTGACAGCCCATTACCTCTTGAAAATGCTCATAAATTCAATCCAAAATCACCTTTTATTTACTTAGAAAGTGCTATTAAAGCGCACTTACTTCGTTTTCCTTCAATTGAAAACGGATTAAATCACTTAGAAAACAACATATTAAAAACTGCTAACGAACATAATTTTGCTAACCAAAACGAATTAGTTAACTACATGTTAACTCATCAAGAAAATTACGGATTTGGTGATAATCAATATTTTCATAAGCTAGATGAACTTAAAAAACTATTTACTTCTTTTGATCCTGTTAAATTAAGTAAGACAGGAAAAAAGGTGTTGCAAAACCAAACCAATTATTATGCTAAAATTCGTTCTGATTTTTCGTATCTTGGTGGCGCAAAAAAATACAGCTATCTCTATGTAAACTCTACCGATAAGCTGTTAAAAATAACATCATAAATGAGTATACAACATTCTGAGCTCATCTTAAATCCAGATGGTAGTATCTATCATTTGAATTTAAGACCTGAACATATTGCTACCGATATCATTTTCGTTGGTGATCAATATCGTGTGGATAAGGTTACGAAACATTTTGACACGATAGAATTCAGCACCCAAAAAAGAGAATTTAAAACTACCACTGGTACCTATAAAGGAAAACGAATTACTGTTATTTCTACAGGTATAGGTCCTGATAATATTGATATTGTTTTAAACGAGTTAGACGCACTTGTAAATATTGATTTAAATACACGTAAAGTAAAAGAAAACCATACCCAATTAAACATAACAAGAATTGGAACCTCTGGCTCTTTACACAATGATATTCCTGTTGATAGTTTTTTATTAAGTTCTCATGGTTTAGATTTAAACGGATTACTTCAATCATATCAAGTAGATGAAATTTCACACCCTGATCTTGAAGAAGCTTTTATAAAACATACTAACTGGAGTACAAAAAAATCATATCCCTTAATTGTTTCTAATGGAAAAGCTTTAGAAGATAAGTTAATATCTGACAAAGTATACAAAGGTATAACTGCTACTGCTGGTGGATTTTATGGTCCTCAAGGACGTGTTTTACGTTTACCTTTACAAGACCCTGATTTAAATAAAAAGATTGATAGTTTTAACTACAACAACAATCGAATTACCAACCTTGAAATGGAAACATCTGCCATTTATGGGTTGGCTAAACTACTAGGTCATAATGCTGCATCAATGAATGCTATTATTGCTAACAGAGCCAACGGAACGTTTAGTGAAGATCCATACAAAGTAGTAAATGATTTGATTGTATACACTCTTGAGAAATTAGTTAAATAAATGCTGAAATTAAAAATAGGTGGTGTTCCAGAACATTTTAATTATCCATGGTACATCACTTTAAAAAATAAAGAATACACCAAAGAAGGAATAAACTTACGCTGGAAAGATTATCCTGGAGGTACAGGAGCTATGGCGAAAGCTTTACGCTCTGGTGAAGTTGATATTGCCTTAGTACTTACTGAAGGAATTATAAAGGATATTATTAACGGAAATCCGTCAAAAATTACACAAACCTTTGTAAAAAGCCCGCTTGTTTGGGGAATCCATGTAGCTGCCAATTCTAAATTTAAAACTATTGACGATTTAGAACACGCAACTGTAGCTATTAGTCGCTTTGGTTCAGGTTCTCAACTTATGGCAATTGTAAATGCTCATAACAATGGTTGGGACATTAATAAATTACAATTTAAAGTAGTTGGAGATTTGCAAGGAGGAATTGATGCTTTAACAAATGGAGAAGCAGACTATTTTATGTGGGAACACTTTACCACCAAACCATTGGTAGACAATGGTACTTTTAGAAGAGTTGGTAATTGCCCTACTCCATGGCCTTGTTTTGTTATTGCTGTTCGTGATGAAGTATTAGAAAATCATTTTGAAGAAGTAAAAAAAGTACACGATATAATTAATAATTGTACTAAAGACTTTAAGGATTTTGATAATATTGATGAAGTTCTTTCTAACAGGTATGAACAACAAATAGAAGATATTCAAGAATGGTTATCTATTACTGAATGGAATGACGGTGAAGCTATTTCTGAAAATTTAATTTCGGACATACAAAATAAAATGGTAGAGTTTAACGTTATTGAAAAGAAGGAAAATTCTGGTGACTTAATCAGAAATATGTATATTTGATTTTATAAAACGGAATAATGATGAAAAAAGTAGTATTTATTGCAATTTGTACTGTTAGTTTATTAGGTTTTTCTTCTTGCGGAAGTACTAGTCCTTGTGGATTAGCAAAAACTAATCAAAACAAACAAAAACAACATCAACAACAAGAGATAGTAGTTGCAGATGCAACTGAAGTAGCAATCGCTGAATAAGTTGATGTTTCTTTATTCAAATTCAATAAATCCGCTTTTTTAGGCGGATTTTTTATTTTTAACTATTATAGCATAAAAAAATCCTTTTCTAAATAGAAAAGGACTTAATGTATTTTATATTGATTTTTACTTTGCTATAATTTCTCCTAATAATGCACCTTTTTCAAAGGCAAACACCATAACTAATAATAGTAAGATTGCTGCACCTGTTACAACATAATACTTAGTTTTATTTTCTTTTTTCATAATATATAATTCAGTTTAATTAATTCTTCTTTTTTAGCATAGGCACAAATCTAAAACCACCTAGTTCATGCTTTTCAAATTCTTTTGGTGACTTTCTAATAAACAATGTCATTACTTGCTCTTTATCGCCCACAGGAATCAACAACCTACCTCCTACTTTAATCTGTCCTAACAATGCTTTAGGCACATACGGAGCCCCAGCTGTTACAATAATTTTATCAAAAGGAGCTTCTTCTGGCAACCCTTTATAACCATCTCCAAAAATAAAACGCTTAGGTCTATATCCTAGTTTTGGTAAAAACATAGAGGTTTTCTTGAATAATTCGTGCTGACGCTCTATCGAGTACACTTCTGCTCCCAACTCTAATAAAACTGCTGTCTGGTACCCAGACCCTGTACCAATTTCTAACACTTTCTCACCAGGTTGTATCTCTAAAACTTCCGATTGAAAAGCCACAGTATAAGGTTGAGAGATGGTTTGTTCAGCCGCAATAGGAAAAGCTTTGTCTTGATATGCATGTGCTTCAAAACTACTATCCATAAACAAGTGTCTTGGAATTTTTCGTACCGCATCTAATACTTTAGCATCGGTAATTCCTTTTGCTTCTAAAACGTTTGCTAATTGATTTCTAAGTCCTTGGTGTTTCGTTGTGTCTTTCATTTATACTCCCTCCTAATACAAACAGTATTCTATATAAATATAGGATATTTATTTTATTGTAATTATCGCCAACTCTTCCTGTAAAAGTTTGACTGATCATAAAATTTCGAGAGGCTAAAAATAGTAATAAATATGTATAAAAGTGTATCTTTGTTTGCGTTGATTTTTTGTGGAAATCATTTCTTTTTCAACAAACCAATCAAATAACTAATAATCTTTCACTTATGTTAAAAGCTGGAGTTTTAGGCGCAGGTCACTTAGGAAAAATCCATTTGCGTTTGTTACAACAATCAGAAAAATACGAATTAGTAGGGTTTTATGACCCTTTTACAGAAAACGCACAAAAAGTAGCTGATGAGTTTGGCTATAAATTATTCGATTCAGTAGAAGCATTAATTGATGCTGTTGAAGTAGTTGATATTGTTACTCCTACTCTTTCTCACTTTGATTGTGCTAAACAAGCCATTGAAAAAGGGAAGCATATTTTTATTGAAAAGCCTATTACTAATACAGTATTAGAAGCAGAAGCTATAAGAACTTTAGCTAGTCAACATCATGTTCGTGGTCAAGTTGGACATGTAGAGCGTTTTAACCCTGCTTTTATGGCTGTAAAAGACTTGATTGACACACCAATGTTTATTGAAACACATCGTTTAGCTGAATTTAACCCTCGAGGAACAGATGTTCCTGTTGTTTTAGATTTAATGATTCATGATATTGACATTATTTTATCTGTGGTAAATTCAAAAGTAAAGAATGTGCATGCAAGTGGAGTATCAGTTATTTCAGAAACTCCTGATATTGCCAATGCACGTATTGAATTTGAAAACGGTTGTGTTGCAAACCTAACAGCAAGTAGAATTTCAATGAAAAACATGCGTAAAAGTCGTTTTTTCCAAAGAGACGCTTATATCTCTGTAAACTTTTTAGAAAAGCAATCGGAAGTTGTTAGAATGAAAGATGTGCCAGAAAAACCTGATGAGTTTGCTATGATTTTACAAAATGCTGAGGGAGTTAAAAAGCAAATTTATTACGATAATCCTGAAGTAGTTGCCAACAATGCTATTTTAGACGAATTAGAGTCGTTTGCAGACGCTATTAAGAATAACACTACTCCTATTGTTTCATTACGTCAAGGTACTGAAGCTTTACGTGTAGCACATCAGATTATAGATTGTTTTTAGAAAAATGAATTCTCTTCGAGCATTTGGTTCTTTATTGTATTTTATAATATTCTTTGGAGGATTATATTTTTTATGGAATTATGGAAATATAGCTTTCTTTTTTGGAAAAACTACAAAAGTAAACGCTCAAATTGATTCTATAAAAGTTGTTTATGGAACTGCTGGAAGGGGCTATCATCAAAAAATTTATTATCAATATAAATTTGAAAATAAGATATACAGTTCAAACTTTAGAAATAAGGCTACAATGTGGGAGCCGATTCAAGAAAATGATAGTTTACAACTAAAAGTTTCAAATAATAACCCTAAAAATAATAAAGTAATTGGAGTTTATTTCTCCTATTAAAACACACAACAACATGAAAAATATCGCCGTAATTGGAGCAGGAACAATGGGAAATGGAATTGCGCATACTTTTGCTCAATTTGGATACAATGTTCAACTTATCGACATTTCGCAAGCTGCGTTAGATAGAGGTCTAGCAACCATTACTAAAAACTTAGACAGAATGGTAGCGAAAGAAAAAATTACTGAAGACGATAAAAATAATACTTTAAATAACATTACTACACATACTTCCATTAAAGAAGGTGTTCAAAACACTAGTTTAGTTGTTGAGGCAGCTACTGAAAATGTAGATTTAAAACTTAAGATTTTTAAAGATTTAGATGAAGCTTGTGCTGAAGATACTATTTTAGCTACCAACACTTCATCAATCTCAATTACTCAAATTGCAGCAGCTACCAATAGACCTGAAAAAGTAATTGGAATGCACTTTATGAATCCTGTACCAATTATGAAATTGGTTGAAATTATTAGAGGATACAACACTTCTGATGAAGTAATGGACTTTACAGTTGATTTAACTAAGAAAATTAATAAGGTTCCTGTTGAAGTAAACGATTACCCAGGTTTTGTTGCCAACCGTATTTTAATGCCAATGATTAACGAAAGTATTGAAACTTTATACAACGGTGTTGCTGGTGTTGCTGAAATTGACACTGTAATGAAATTAGGAATGGCACATCCAATGGGACCATTACAATTAGCTGATTTTATTGGGTTAGATGTTTGTTTATCTATTTTAAACGTAATGTATGACGGATTTAAAAACCCTAAGTATGCTCCATGTCCGTTATTAGTAAACATGGTTGCAGCAGGAAAATTAGGAGTAAAATCTGGTGAAGGCTTTTACGATTATTCAGAAAGTAGAAAAGCTGAGAAAGTAGCGAAGATGTTTTCTTAGTTCTTTAAGACTTTATAAAACAAAAAAGAGAAATTTCTTAATTGAAATTTCTCTTTTTTGTTTAAGATATATTTTTACCACTGCTTAATTAAACTACGAATTCCTTTCTCAACTCCTTCGTAGTAATTCTCATTCTTAAACTCTGGAATTATTATACTATCAATTACTTTTTTACAGATTTCATCTGTAAGTGTTTTTTCTGTTCCTAACCCCGTAGATATTCGTATTTCTCTTTTTAATTTATTAATAACAATTGTTAAACCATTATTCTTATCTTTTCTACCTACTCCCCAATCATTAGCTAAAGCTAAAGAGTAGTCTTCAATATTTTTATAAGGATCATAACTACTTATAGTAACAACTGCTATAACATTTGTTGATTCTTTTTCATAATCATCAATTAGTTTTTCTAACTTCTCTTCTTCCTCTTTTGTAAACACATCTTCATAATCATTTACATAACCAATCGGGAAGGGAAACTTACTCTGAACAACTTCTTTTGACTTATTAAAAAAAACAACTTCCTTCTCATTCTCTCTACTTTTACATGAGAATACTGTTATTATTAGAAGTAGTATTATTATAACTTTTTCTTTTTTCATTTCTCTTAATTTAACAAGAGGTATCTGCGATGATTTTCCATTCGCCTTGTATCTTCTTAAAGATGATCATAAAAACGCCATCAGCGTCACCTACAGTCCTTTTTAAGTGATATTCTCCCATAACCGAATAAGCTCCATTAGTAATTTTCGAAATATCATTAATCTTAAACTTTAATTCACCAGAGTACTCTTTTGTTGGATATCCTTTTTTATAGTTATCTAAAGTCTTTTGCCAACCAAAAGTTATTCCGTTACGTCCATAAAACTTTAATGAATCGTTTTTCCAGTACCCTTGCATAAAGCCTTCTAAATTGTGATTAGACCAAGCTTCTTCTTGTGCTTTCATTACTGATAAGATTTCTTCCTTTTCTGTTTCTTCTGAAACAGTTTGAGTTGCTTCTTCTTTACACGAAACAAATAGTGCCAATAAAAAAATGACAGTTAATAACTTCTTCATCTTAAAATAATGAATTTATAATTTCTTTTATAGTAATCCCTTCAGCTTCTGCTTTGTAGTTCTTTACAATTCTGTGTGATAAAATAGGAATAGCTACTGCTTGCACGTCTTCAATATCAGGTGAGTATTTTCCATGTACTGCTGCGTGTGCTTTAGCTGCTAAAATTAAGTTTTGAGAGGCTCTAGGACCTGCTCCCCAATCAATATACTTTTTGATTAATTCTGTTGCTTTATCAGAGTTAGGACGTGTTTTACCTACCAATCTAACCGCATACTCAACTACATTATCTGCTACAGGAATTTTACGGATTAACTTTTGAACTTCAATAATTTCTTCTGATGAAAAAATTGCATTCACTTTTTGTTCAGCTATTGAGGTAGTATTTTTTACGACTTGTACTTCTTCTTCAAAACTTGGATATTCCAAGTTAATTGAAAACATAAAACGGTCTAATTGTGCTTCTGGTAATGGATACGTTCCTTCTTGCTCAATTGGGTTTTGCGTAGCTAACACAAAAAATGGTAATTCTAACTTGTAATGGTGTCCTGCAATCGTTACCGATTTTTCTTGCATTGCTTCTAATAATGCGGCTTGCGTTTTAGGTGGTGTACGGTTTATCTCATCTGCTAAAATGATGTTTGAGAAAATTGGTCCTTTTATAAATTTAAAATGACGTGTTTCATCTAAAATTTCGCTTCCTAAAATATCAGAAGGCATTAAATCAGGTGTAAACTGAATTCTACTAAAATTTAATCCTAAGGCGTTTGAAATTGTATTTACCAACAAAGTTTTTGCTAATCCAGGTACTCCAATTAACAACGAATGTCCTCCACAAAAAACCGAAAGTAACGTATAGTTTACCGCTTCTTGCTGACCTATTATAACTTTTCCTATTTCTTGTTGTAGTTGGCTGTACTTTTCTACTAATGTGTTTACTGCTGTTACGTCAGACATAAATGAAAGTTTTTCTTTATTCAATAAATTTAATTACAAACTTTTATAAAATGAAATTCCCGCTTTCGCGGGAATGACAATATACTAAATTTATTACTTCTTATTTATTTTCTTTCTTCCAATCTTTTTTGAAAGTACAATCTTTGTAATCGTTTCCTAACTTTAAATACGTTTCTTGTATTTTTTGCTTTGTCCATTTAGCAATCTCTTCTTCTTTCTTTTTAGCTAAAGCAAACTGTTGCATTCTTACATAATCTTTAACTAAATCAGCTGTATGATTATCTGTTTTGTCTGTCATTAAGATTACTCCATACATTTTTTCTCCTTCACGTGTTTCATCGTAAAAAATATCCGATAAATCTCCTTTGTTTAATTCACTAATTCTTGGATATAACTCTGGAGGCATTCTTGTTAACTCAAAAGAAGGTTCTTGTGTATATGGGTTCATAATTAAACCTCCACTATTTTTAGTTTCTTCATCTTCCGAATACTTTGCTACAGCCTCTTCAAATGTAATTTTACCTTCTTTTATCTCTGCTACAATTTTTTCTATTTCTTCTTTAGTTTCCTGTAATTTTTCATCAGAAATTTGAGGCTGCATTAAAATATGAGATACTTCTCGTTGATTACCTTTAACTTTATGTAATTGAATAATATGATATCCAAATGCTGATTTAATAGGCTCAGAAATTTGATTTACATCTAACGAAAAAGCAGTTTCTTTAAACTCTTTAATGAACGGACTGTCTTTTGTAATCACATATTTCCCTCCATTTTGAGCCACTCCTGGGTCTTCAGAGTTAATAATCGCTTTTAACTTAAAACTTGCTCCGTTTTCAATCTCTTTTTTAATTTCTTTAAGTTTGTTTACAACACGATCTACTTCTTCTTGAGTAGGTTCTGCTTTTAATATTAATTGATTTAATACTACTTCAGCCGGAATTTCAGGAAGTTCTCCTTTCTCCTCTAAACCTTTAAAATATAATCTAATTTCTTCTGGAGTAACATCAACGTCCTCTGTAATTTTTTGTTGCTCTTTTTCTATTAACAAGTTTTCTTTTTGAACTCTAGCTAATTCTTTCTTTAAATCTTCGATATCGTTAAAACCATACGCTTCAACTACTTTTTCTTCACTTCCATATTCTTGCGTAAAAAAAGCAATACTTCTATCTACTCTTCCGTCTATTTCAGCTTGAGACACTACTACACTATCAATTACAGCATGGTGTGCTAACAATTTTTGTTGCATTAATTCTTCAAGCATTTCGCAGTTAGAAATCTTTACTTTCCCTTCACTTCTTAACTCTACTTCTTGCTTAAATTTATCAATATCAGAATCTAAAACAATGTTTTCACCTACCACAACGGCTACTCCGTCTATTTTTTCTTGTGCGTTTAAGGTTGTTAAACCTGCTAAAAACAAGGCAAATGCTATACTAGTATTCTTTAAAATTTTTGTTTTGGATTGCATCATTTATTAGTGTTTTTTCAATATCTCGTATTAATTCTAATTTTCTTTTATGTAAAATAATTTGCTTAATTCTAGGACTCACATAGCTTAGAGGAGCTGTTGCGTTCTTAGGCAAAATATTTTTTACAGCGACCAAATATACTCCTAAAGTATCTTCTTTTTGTATGAATTTTGATATTTTTAACAAGTTTTCCTTTGATTCATTACGAAAAGGAGGTATTTTTTTCTTTAAATAATCAAAAGTTACCCAAGTTGAATCTTGTAAACGGTATGATTTAAAGTTTAACAAATGTCTTTCTAAATCTACTTTATCCTCTTCTTTTTCTGATTTAAACTGTGCTATGGTTTCCTTTTTATCTAAAAACTTTTTGCCGAAGTTTACATACTCAAACTGTAATAACTCTTCATTTGTTTTGAAGTTTTCTTTGTTCTCTTCATAATATAACGCTATTTCTTCTTCACCTACAACGGTGTCTAATTGCTGTTTTATTAATCGTTCTTTGTAACCGTTTATGTATAAACTTTTTTTATAATCGTTTACTAAGCCTTCAATCTGTTCACTATTTACTTCTGATATATTTTCTTCAGCTTTTATATATAACAATTCTTGTTTAGCCCATGAATTGATAATTCCTTTAACAAGAACTAAACTATCTTTTTTAGAAAGGTTTTTAGGTAATAGCCCTTTAATATCGTTTTTATATAAATGCTTGTTATAAACTGTAGCTATAGGCTTATCTTCTCTTGTTTTTTCTTTCTTTAAACTAACAAGATCACATGAAACTATACTAATTAATACTATTAGAAAAATATATTTCTTCACTTTATACTATTGGTTATATGTTTTCTTTAATTTTCTTAAAACCTTTTCTTTTACTTTAATAGTGTTCTTTTTTCTTAAATCTTTAATCCATTCTTTTTCCAATTCATCTTGATAATCGCTAATCACTTGACCTCTAATTTCATCAAGTTCTTTGCCATATTTATTTTTATGAGATAAATAGAATTTATTCAGTCCAACTTCATCCATTGATGCTTTGTTCCAAATTTTATTTTCCATTAAATCAAATAACAGCAACCCTTCTTTATATTCTTGTAGAATGTTTTTATACTCAGAATCCTTATTTCCTAAATCTTCTTTGAAGTAATTTATCACTTTTGTATTTACAAACTCTTTAAATAATTTTTGATCTACTTGCTGGTTTTTAGAGGTCGCAAACATAAATAAATCTTTTTGCAACCATTCTTTTTCATTAATAGAAAGTACAATCTCTCCTAACTTTTTATTCTTTATAGAACCTTTAAAGATTTTGATTGCTTCAGGGTACTCTTTTATTTTATAATTCTTTTTTACCTTTTCTAAGCCTCCATTTCTTAAAGCTTTAACCCTACTTGAGTTTTTTATTCTTGTTGTTAGCTCCTCTTTCATTTCTTCAAAAGAAGTTATTGGGTAATTTTTTAACAGCTTTACTATGTGCCAACCATACTTTGTTTTAAAAGGTTTACTATAATCACCTATTTTTTCAAGCTTTAACACCTCATTTTCAAAACTATCTACCATTTTTCCAGTTCCAAATTTTGGTAGCTTTCCTCCTTTATTTGCAGAACCTATATCATCTGAATATTCTTTTGCTAATTTTTCAAAAGAAGCTCCAGATTTTAAAAGTTGATAAATATCTTCAATTTTAGACTTCCCTTTTGCTGAATTTACCACCAAAATATGTGCTACTTCAAACTCCCCTTTAGATAATCTACTTCCTGTTACTTTTATGATGTGGAGTCCGAATTTAGTTTGAAAAGGCTCAGAAATTTCTCCTGCTCTTGTGTTATACGCTACATTTTCAAAAGGATATATCATTTGAAAAGCAGAAAAGTACCCTAAATCCCCCCCATTTACTTTAGCTGACGGATCCTCAGAAACTTCTCTTGCAACTTTAGCAAAATCTTCTCCTTGTAATATTCTACTTCTGTATCTGTCAATTTTACTTTTTAAAAACAAGGTATCAACAGCTATTCCATCACTAGGATATTTTACCAAAATATGACTCGCTTTAATTTCTGTCTTGGTACGGTTATAGGCTTCCTTTACCAATTCATCAAGTGTCTCTTTATCGTATAAGTATGGAATGATGAGTTGGTTTTTATACATTTCTAACTCTTCTTGATATCCCTTTACAGTGTCTAACTGTAAACTATAAGCCTCTTTTACTTTCAGTTTATAGTTGATGAACAGCTCTAAATAATCATCTAAATCATTTCCTTTTTCATCTTCTACCAAAGACAAATTCTTTTCATACACTTGCTTAAACTCCGAAACTAATACTGGAGTATCATTAATCCGAAACAATTCCTGATCTCTTTGTGAAAAAGTTGAAAGAATCGTACAAAAAACAGCTAGTATGAAAAGTAGTTTTTTCATGCTATAAATTTACAAAGAAATAATGCCTTTTATAACCTCTGCTTTTTTATAATAAGAAATAACTTCATCAGAACTTTTAACCGTTAAGTGTATTGAAACACTAACATATTTACCTGTTTTAGATTTTTTAGTGTCAATAACAGCTCCACCTTCATTAAATAAATCTTGCACTTCTTGTACTTGATTACCATCTGTAGGAACTATAAACTTGTATAAGTATTTAGCCGGAAAAGTTGTAGTGTCTTCTAACTGTGATTTTAACTTTGCGTAAAAAGCCTCTCTATCTTGCATAACTCAATTATTACTGTTTTTATTAAAAATCATCAAAAAAATATAGAATTCATGATGATGAAGCACAAAATTACACTATTTATTATATTTATAACTTGAAACTTTTATTTTTGCCCCATGCAACAAAAAATAGTTTTAATAGGTGGTCCTGGTACGGGTAAATCCTCTATTTTAAGAGAATTTATTAAGCGTGGATATGAATGTATGCCAGAGATTTCAAGAGAGGTTACCCTAAAAGCTCAAAAAGATGGAATAGACCAACTTTTCTTAGAGCAACCTTTACTATTTAGTCAACTTTTATTAGAAGGACGAGAACAACAATATATAGATGCACACCAAAGTGATGCTGAAATCATCTTTTTTGACAGAGGAATTCCTGATGTACATGCGTATATGAATTATTTAGGTTCCGATTTTCCTAATATTTTCATAGAAAAAAGCAATAAATACTTATATACCAAAGTATTTATGTGTGCTCCTTGGGAAGACATCTATAAATCTGATAATGAGCGTTACGAAACGTTTGAACAATCAGTAAAAATTGACACTTTTTTAAAAAAAGCTTACGAAGAAATAGGCTATAATATAATTGATGTTCCTTTTGGAACGGTACATGAGCGTTGCGATTTTATTTTACATACGTTAAAACACGATGTATGATACAGCACTTCAAATACTAAAACACTATTGGGGATTCAACTCGTTTAGAGAGCCTCAACAAAAAATAATTACAGAAGTATTAGCAGGAAACAACGTAGTTGCCCTACTTCCTACTGGTGGAGGTAAATCTATTTGTTTTCAAGTACCTGCATTGGTTAAAGAAGGAGTTTGTATCGTTATTTCTCCTTTAATAGCACTCATGCAAGATCAAGTTGCAAACCTCGAATCAAAAGGAATTAAAGCTACTTTAATCCCTTCAGGAAGCACACAAGACGAAATTATTACGCTTTTTGATAACATCCGTTTTGGAAAAACTAAATTTTTATATCTTTCTCCTGAACGATTACAATCTCGCTTTATTCAAGAGAAAATTAAGCAACTGCACGTCAATTTAATTGCTATAGATGAAGCGCATTGTATTTCTGAATGGGGACATGATTTTCGCCCTTCATATCAGAATATTACAATTTTGAAGGAACTTCAACCTTCATCTCCTATAATTGCTTTGACTGCCACAGCTACGCAAAAAGTAATTACAAATATTACTAAATCATTAGAATTAGAAAGCCCAACTGTTTTTAAGCAGTCGTTTTTTCGTAAAAATTTAGCTTATCAAATTTTTAAAACGGAAGATAAACTTAGTAAGCTGAACCAGATCTTTACCAAAACGAAAGCTCCTGCAATTATATATGTAAATACACGTAATAAGACAAAAGAAATTAGTAGCTATCTTAATGCACAAGGTTTTAAAAGTTCCTTTTACCATGGTGGATTATCTTCCGTAGAAAAAAAACTCGCTTTTGATAATTGGATGACAGAAAAAACACCAATTATTGTGGCTACCAATGCTTTTGGAATGGGAATTGACAAACCCAATGTTAGAGTCGTTGTACACATCAATTTACCTTCTTCAATCGAAAATTATATACAAGAGGCTGGTCGTGGCGGTCGTGATGGTAATAAATCTTTTTCTGTAGTATTAACTAACAATAGCGATATTACGCTAAGCAGCGAACTCCTTAAAAAATCATTACCTACTGTTGACGAAATAAAAATTGTTCATCAAAAATTATATCAGCATTTTCAAATTGCCAGAGGAGAATTCATTGAATCGGCTTTTGACTTTAATTTTTTAGATTTTTGTAGTAAATACAGTTTTGTTCCTAACAAAACCTTTAATGCACTTCAAATACTAACTAATAATGGAATTATAGAGCTCAATCATAATTTTCAACAAAGGTCTACTGTTCAGTTTTTAGCTTCGAGTAAACAAGTAATTTCTCAAACACATCAAAACATACAGCTTAAAAATTTTATTCAGCAAGTTTTACGCATGTATGGAGGGATATTTGAAAACCCTGTTAAAATTGATGAATTCTATATTGCTAAAAAACTAGGAGTAACTTCTTGGTCTGTTATTAATATGTTAGAAAAGTTGGCTCAAGAGGAATTAATTGAATACACAAAATCTACCAACAATGCAGAGCTTTTCTTTTTGCATCCCAGAGAAGATGATAGAACCATTAACCGAATTTCAGTAAACATTCGACAATATCTCAAGCAAAAAGAGCAAAAAAACAACGATTTACTACATTTTATTCAAAGCGACGGAGTTTGCAGAAGCATACAACTTCTTACCTACTTTGATGAACATAATGCAGAAAACTGTGGAATTTGTGATGTTTGCTTACAGAAGAAAACAAGAACTAATGTAAATCAGCAAGATGTTTTGTCGCTATTTAAAGAAGGAAAAAGCTATACAGTTATTGAAATCTGCTCGCTTCTAAATGAAAAAGAAGCGAACATTTTAATACTTTTGCGTGAGCTACTTGCTGAAGAAAAAATACAGACGAATAACAATAAATATTATTTGATATAAATGAGAGATTTACGTATTGTTTTTATGGGAACTCCAGATTTTGCTGCTACTATTTTACAACACTTAGTAGAAAATGATTATAATGTTGTGGGAGTTATTACTGCGGCAGACAAACCTGCTGGTAGAGGTCGTAAGCTAAATCAGTCTGCGGTAAAAAAATATGCGTTGTCTCAAAACTTGCCTATTCTTCAACCTACAAATCTAAAAAGTGAAGAGTTTCAAGAAGAATTAAAAAAGTGGGACGCCAACTTACAAATAGTAGTAGCATTTAGAATGTTACCTAAATCGGTTTGGGCAATGCCTGAATATGGCACTTTTAATTTACATGCTTCGTTATTACCTGAGTATCGTGGAGCCGCTCCTATTAACTGGGCAATCATTAATGGCGAAACAAAAACTGGAGTTACCACTTTCTTTATTGATGATAAAATTGATACTGGTGAAATTATCCTACAAAGTGAGGTTGATATCAAAGAAAATGAAATAGTAGGTGAATTACACGACAAACTAATGCACCTAGGCGCCAATTTAGTTGCTGAAACAGTCGATTTAATCTCAAAAGGAGATGTAGCAACTACAAAACAACCAGAACTGGAAGAAAAATCGGCTCCAAAACTATACCCAGACAACTGCAAAATAGATTGGTCTAAACCTTTAGAGGTTATATACAACCATATCCGCGGATTAAATCCATACCCTGCTGCTTGGACAACCATTATAAATGGTAAAGAGGAAGTCTCAGCAAAAATTTATGGTGTCTCAAAAGAAAACACTTCACACTCTTTAGAACATGGAACAATTATTACCACTAAAAAAGAGTTAAAAGTTGCAGTTACAGATGGTTACTTAAACATTCTTCAAATTAAAATTTCAGGTAAAAAATTAATGAACGCTCAGAGTTTATTAAATGGTTATCAGTTTGAAGAAGGAGCTAAAATGCTGTAGCCCTTTATTTATAAGGTTTTAGCGATTTTAACAAAAAAACAATCAGGGTTATTAACAATTCAAGATAACTTATTAACAAAAGAGTGTTTTTTTTAGGGCAAATCTTGCACAATCCCGCATTCCGTCTATATTTGTTGAGCTATTGAAGCAAAAAAATATTAATTAATTTTTAAAATCTATTAAAATTATGAACAAATCAGATTTAATCGATGCGATGGCTGCTGATGCAGGAATTTCAAAAGCTGCTGCTAAAGCTGCATTAGATTCTTTAACTGCTAACGTAACTAATACTTTAAAGAAAGGTGATAAAGTTGCTTTAGTTGGATGGGGAACTTGGTCTGTTTCTAAGAGAGCTGCTAGAACTGGTAGAAACCCTCAAACTGGAAAAGAAATCAAAATTGCTGCTAAAAACGTAGTTAAATTTAAAGCTGGTGCTGGTTTAAGTGACTCTGTAAACTAATATCCTCCTCAAAACATATCACAACAGCATTTAGGCAACTAAATGCTGTTTTTTTTATCTCTAGTGTCACAAAAAACATACAGCTATTGTCTTTAAAATAGAACTTAAAATTATTATACAATGAAAAATATAGCCACTCTTATCGTACTGCTATTTTGTTTCTCAACCACTTTTGCTCAAAAAACCATAAATGCATCTGAAATTATTGAAGATGTAAAAAATGGTAAAGCTGTAACCATTTCAAATGCTACAATTAAAGGCACATTAGATTTTACTTTTATGGAAGAAGCACTCCCTAAACTTCCTACAAGAAAAAGTTGGTGGAACAATGGTGGTTCTAATACTATTGAAAAACAAATTTCCAATAAGGTTTCATTTATAAACTGTGTTTTTGAAGATGATGTATTAGCCTATATTCCTGATGAAAAAAGTGGGTATACTTTTGTTGCTAATTTTGAAGACTTCGTAATTTTTAAAGATTGTACCTTTGAACAAAAAGCAATGTTTAAATATTCTGACTTTGAAAAAAAC
>NZ_RAQM01000009.1:135193-423381 GCF_003610735.1 Tenacibaculum lutimaris
GGTATACTTTTGTTGCTAATTTTGAAGACTTCGTAATTTTTAAAGATTGTACCTTTGAACAAAAAGCAATGTTTAAATATTCTGACTTTGAAAAAAACACAGACTTTTCTGGCTCTAAGTTTAAAGGAGATTCTACTTTTAAATATGCTAAGTTTAACAGAGGTATTTCTTTTAAAAATACCTTATTTGAAGAACCATCTACTTTTAAATATGCTAATTTTAAGCGTTATGTAAGTTTTGAAAACTCAGTATTTAACGAAAGTGCTATTTTTAAATACACTGACTTTAAAGACGGTGTATCGTTTAGAAACGTTAAGTTTGAAGAAGACTTAAACATAAAATACACCAAAGTATCAGGTGAATTTGATATAACAGGTATGGAAGTAGCCTTTGATATTGACTCAAAGTACACTAAAATAAACGGTAAAAGTTTTAACAAACACCTGCTGAAGAAGTAACTCAAATCTAATTTAAATATCTTATAGGTGTTATAGAATGTTTATAAGAACTTTAAATATAGTTTAATAAAAAAAGGAGAAGTAAAAAACACTTCTCCTTTCAAATAAAACTACTATAAACATTACACTAAATTTCTCTTTTTTAAACGCTTTCTATTAAGTAGTTCTATTCTGGTTTTAATACAAACTTAAAACTATTATTTATATGATTTAAAGAGAGTAAAGGGAAACACAATTATTAATAATTACATACTTAAAGTTCAATTCATTTAAGTTAAAACATCCTAATCTAAATCTTAAACCTGCTATTTAACTTTAACTATTAGTTAGTTTAACTTCTATAATTTTAAAAAGTGTCATTTTGAGCGAATTTTAAAGGTATTAAGGGGAGATGAGAAACCTAAAAGGAATAATTTGTAATTACAACTCTATAAAAAACACCCAAAATGACTTATAAAACTATTAAATGAAAACTCTTACTAGTCTACTATGTTAAACTTTTCTTTTACTTCTTCCCAGCTAAGTTGTGATAAATCTTCTTTATTAACTCCTTTACCACTAAGTTGCGTACCTGCAGGAATTAAAACGTAACGAAATTGATTTCCTTCTCCATAACTTTCTACTGGTAAAATTGAACCACTTAAACCTTTTACCTCTAATCTAAAATCATTAGTAAACCCTGTAAATATTGAATACTTAATATTATTAAGCTCATAATTAAACATTCGCATATAATCGTTATTAAAATTTTTCCCGTAAAATAAAACTACTCCTCCTTTGTCATAAAAATCAGCCATTGAGGATTCTCCAATAGCAGAAAGAATAGGACTAGGTATCCCAAATGTTTTTCTTTTAACATCTAATATTTTAGAAATTGGAAAAACTCCATATTCTACCCAATTACTAGCCACAACATTAGCTGTTCCTTTTAAATTTATTGGGTTACCCCAAGTAACAAGATCTGGTCTCCCTACAACTCTAATTACGGTTTTAGGTCCGTAAAGATCTCCTGTTGATGAATCTATATAATAATCTCCAAGATTACCAAGAGAGGTAGATGGGGCTCCTGAGCCTCTTAAAATAGCTGAACCGTCTGCTCCGTCCTGACCATCAGCTCCGTCTGCTCCGTCTGCTCCGTCCTGACCATCAGCTCCGTCTGCTCCTTTTAAATTTAAAGGAGTACCCCAATCACTTTCTGACTTAGGTCCATATAGGTTACTTGTACTCATATCTAAATACATATCACCTATATTACCTATTTCTAAATCTGGTGCTCCTGTTCCACTTATAATTATGTTTCCATCTTTACCAGGTATACCTTGTTCACCCTGTATACCCTGTTCTCCTTGCATACCTTGTTCTCCTTCTGGTCCTATTGCACCATCATCTCCAGAACAACTTACTACCGCTGTACTTAATGCTAATACAGCTATTAACATTTTAAATTTTAAAATTCTTTTTTTCATTATTACTTGTTTAATTTATTATTAATTTGTTTAATACATTAAAGGTTTTGCTACGTATACTTTTCCTGAAACTGAATGTTCTTCATCATGGTTTGAACCCTTAACAAATGTTCCTGAAAATTCGATTAAACACTCCAACGCTACTCCTTTTCCATTTTCATTTTCTACTTCTACTTCATAATAAGGCACCTCCTTTTTTATGTTTAATGCTCCTTCTTTAGCTAAATAAACCTCTTGACCTATTTTAATAGCAGCTAAAGAAAATGCATTTTCCTCTTCACTTAGTCCCAAAGTTTTTTGCTCTCCGTTAATAACTAAAGGAGCTAATGTTACACTTGTTTTCTCTGATGACACCCAAGAGTAAATTATTTTAAAATCATCCCCTGTTTCCTCATCAACTCCTTCTACACTCATTCCTATAGAAGCAGCTAAATCTCCACTTTTATGCTCAACTCCGTCCATGGTAAATTCAAAATACGACTTGCTTGCTACATCAATATCAATATCCTCTTCACTACTTGAACAAGATGTTACTATACCTCCCATCATTACTATTGTTAAAAGGCAAAAAACATGTTTTACTGTTGTTTTCATAATATTATTTTTTTATAAACTATACATTACCCCTGCATTAAACACAACCTGACTTCCTTGCGTTACCATTAGTTTAATTTCTGAAAAACCTGTTAACTTATCTGAAAGTTTGTAATTTGCTCCTCCACCAAGGTTTAATCCAAAATTGGTTGATGAAGCAGAAAACGCTGCATATGATGACGATACACTTGTGTACCATACGTTAAGACCAGCTAATGGATATAAGCTAAATTTATCTTGCAATTCAAAGAAGTAATGTGCATCTGCTTCAAAGCTCATGCTTGTAGTTGACACTCCAGGTATATCTTCCGGAAAATAATAGTTTACACTTGGAGATATTTTAAACTTTTCAGATACGTCAAATGAAGCTTTCACTCCTAAACCTAAACCTGAACTAGTTCCATAAACTACATTTGCCCCCACTTTTGTTTGACTAAAAGCAATTACAGTTACAAATAATGCTAAAATTGTTAATACGTTTTTTCTCATTTTTTTTTAATTAATTATACATTCCTTTTTTGTGTTTCTCTAAACACGGCTGCAAATATGTATTAAGAGAGTAGTTAATAAAAACACCTTTTTACTACTCGCTATATCAATTTACATTTTGCTTAATAAATTTCATAAAACCAATTAAAAAGAAGTAAACACAAACTATGAACAATTTTATACAACACATGGTTAAAACACGTATTTTCACATCTTTGAGTTATTTTTTAACAAAGATAAATTGTAAATTAGCCTCAAAATTTCTTGAAAAATGATTAAAGCAATTATTGTAGACGATGAATCAAAATCTATTGAAAACTTAATTTGGGAATTAGGAAGTTTTAAGGATGATATAAAGGTCTTACAAACATTTACTGACCCAAAAGAAGCTATCTTATTCTTAAAGAGTACTAAAATTGATGCTCTTTTTTTAGATATAGAAATGCCTTCAATGAATGGTTTTACTTTTTTAGATAAAATAAATAACGATTTTGCTGTAATTTTTACTACTGCTTATAGTGAACATGCTCTAAAGGCTATTAGAAAAGGAGCTTACGACTATTTACTTAAGCCTATTAATCACTTACATTTAAAGGAAGCTATAAATAGAGTAAAAAAACGTAAAATATCTACTGTAGATTTGAGTGCTATTGAAAAAATTTTATCTAACCTTAACAAACAAGAAACAAAAAAAAGAATTGCCGTATATACAGATGGATGTATAACTTTTATTGAACTACATAAAATTATTTATGCTGAAGCTGATGGTAGTTACACAAGGTTAATAATTGAAAGTGAAAAAGAAATTATGCTTAGTAAAAAACTAAAAGAGGTAGCAAACTTGTTAGATAATAATTCTTTTTATCGTATACACAATTCTTATATAGTTAACCTTCATAAAATTAAAAAATTCTTTAAAACGGAAGCTTACTTAATCATGGATAACAATAAAAAAATTCCTGTAGCTCGTCACAAAAAAAATGAACTTTTAAATCATTTTTAATTTTAGAAGCTATGATTAAAATTAGTTGTTTCTTTAAGCTTACCGTATTGATAGTGTCCTTGTTTTACTCGGTTACTATTCAAGGTAAAAACCCTATAGATAGTTTAGATCACCGCAAAACTTATACCTACAAAGAAATAAACAAATATTTAAAAAAATATAATAAAGATACTACCAAACAAAAAGAACTTATAAAAAAATTTAAAAAAGAAGGTTTTGCTTACGGTGAAATATACCAACTAATTCATTTGGGCAACAACTATCGTAAGTATTCTTTATTTGATAAAGCTATAACTACTCATAAGAAAGCTTTAAAAACTGCAAGGAGAATACAAAGTGATGAGTTCATTATTTTTTGTCTAAATATGATAGGTGTTGATTATCGAAAAATGGATGCTCATAAAACTGCTATTGACTATAACCAAGAAGCCTTAGAAATTGCTGAAAAAATAGAAAACCCTTCTTTTGGAATACTAAGAAGTATTGAGGTATCATACAACTCAATCGGTAACATTTACTTTTATTTAGAGCAGTATGATTTAGCTTTAAAAAATTATCAATCAGCTTTAAATTATTCAAAAAAATCTAAAAACAAATGGTCTCAATCTATTAATTATGAAAATATTGGAAAAATTAAAGTTTTACAAAACAAACTAGATGAGGCTGAAAACTATATCCTTAAAGCTCTTGAAATTGACACTACCATTAACAATCACTTTGGTAGAATGATTTGTTATAATAGTTTAGCCAAAATTAATATAAAAAAACAGAATTATAGTAAAGCTAAAAACTATATTGAACAAGCAATGCCTATTGCTTGTTCTGTAAAAAACAAATTCTATATAGCCAGTACTTATAAAAATTTTGGTCATTTATTTTTAAAAACAAAAGAATATGAAAAAGCAAAAAAATATTTGACCAAAAGTTTAAAAATTGCTGAAGAGGAATCTTTTAAAACTTTGTTATTTAACATCCATTATTATTTTTATGAATATTACCAAGATAGAAACCAATATCAAACAGCTCTCCAGCACTATAAAAAACACATAGATATTAAACAAATTTTTAATAATAATAAAAAAGCACAGTATATTAATGACTTAATTCTAAAGTATGAAACCAACAAGAAAAAAGAGCAAATAAAAAAATTAGAAACAGAAAAAAAAATAAGTGACCTAAATCATAAAAACTCAAGAAATCTATGGGTTATTGGCTCTGGTTCAATTGTGCTATTTTTTATAATTATTTACTTCCTCTCACGTCAAAAACAGTTACAAGCTAAAAAAAAGATATCCGACTTAAACAGTAAAGTATTACGCTCTCAATTAAATCCACATTTTATTTTTAACGCACTTAACTCAATAAAATATTATATCATTAAAAATGAAAAGCATGATGCGATTGATTATCTTAATAAATTCTCTGAATTTACAAGAAGAGTATTAGAAAAAAGTGTAATACAAAGTATTTCTTTAGAGGATGAATTATACAACTCTCAACTTTATGTTGAACTTGAAAACGCACGTTTTGAAGATAATATTAATTTTAGGTTAATCGTTTCTGAAAACATTTCAGTAGAGAATATTAATATCCCTCCCTTTGTTTTACAACCCCTATTAGAGAACTCTATTTGGCATGGAATAGCTACTGTACCAAACAAAAAAATAAGTATTAAAATACAACAACTAAAAGAACATATTCATATTATAATTATTGATAACGGTATTGGAAGACAAAAAGCTTCTGAATTTAAAATAAAACAAAAAACTTATAAGAACTCATCAATAGGTATTAACCTTGTAAATCAAATTTTAGAAAATTTTTATAAAGAAAACTATACTCTTTCTTATGAAGATTTAAAAGATAAATTAAGCAGCCCTGCTGGAACTAAAGTTATTATTAAAATCCCTCTATAATTAAACTTTTAGATCTGTGTTTAAACAGATAAAGGCACTTTAGATTTTACTTTTATGGAAGAAGCACTCCCTAAACTTCCTGCCAGAAAAACTTGGTGGAACTAACACTGTTGAAAAACAAATTACTAATAGGATTTCATTTATAAACTGTGTTTTTGAAGATGATGTATTAGCCTATATTCCTGATGAAAAAAATGGATATACTTTTGTTGCTAATTTTGAAGACTTCGTAATTTTTAAAGATTGTACCTTTGAACAAAAAGCAATGTTTAAATATTCTGACTTTGAAAAAAACACAGACTTTTCTGGCTCTAAGTTTAAAGGAGATTCTACTTTTAAATATGCTAAGTTTAACAGAGATATTTCTTTTAAAAATACCTTATTTGAAGAACCATCTACTTTTAAATACGCTAATTTTAAGCGTTTTGTAAGTTTTGAAAACTCAGTATTTAACGAAAGTGCTATTTTTAAATATACTGATTTTAAAAACGGTGTATCGTTTAGAAACGTTAAGTTTGAAGAAGACTTAAACATAAAATATACCAAAGTATCAGGTGAATTTGATATAACAGGTATGGAGGTAGCTTTTGATATTGATTCAAAATACACTAAAATAAACGGCAAAAGTTTTAACAAATACTTACTAAAAAAATAATTTGAAAAAACTTTCATTCAAAGCAAAACTCGTAATAAAAATTACGAGTTTTTGCTTTTTAAAAATTTAGGTTGCCTTTCATAACTAATTATAGTAACTTAGTACATAACTTCTTACCCTCAAAAAAACTACTAATGGAGTCCAGAAACCATTTAAAAACGGGGTAAATCCGAAAAACCAAACGAGTAGGAACTAAATCTTTAAATTATGCCAAAGTATGTTATTGAGCGAGAGCTCGAAGGAGCTGGTGACTTAGCACCTGAGCAATTAAAAGAAATTTCACAAACCTCTTGTAATGTTTTAGAAGAATTAGGACCAAAAATTCAATGGGTACATAGTTATGTTACTGGTAACAAAATATATTGTATTTATAATGCTCCTAATGAATCAAAAATCCGTGAGCACGCTGAAAAAGGTGGTTTTCCTTTAACAAAAATCAGTAAAGTTACAACCATTATTGACCCTATCACTGCAGAGTAACTAAAACAACTATTTTTTCATTAAAACAATCAAAGAAGCCTTGTTTTTTACAAGGCTTTTGTAATTAAGCTTAATTTATTCTTTTTTTTTTAGAAAATGATTTTTTATAATTTTACTTGATATATCAAACAAAATTATATATTTGATTGATATATCAAACAAAATGAATTTCAATACACCAACCACCACAGTATTATACTCTATAGAGGAAGCTATAAAAGCATATCGAAAACTAAGTCAACATAATATCTCAGAAGTTGTGCCTGATATTACTGTAGATCAGGGCTTAATTTTATTGTTACTTGAAAATAATGATAAATCTCAAACTGAAATTGCCGATTTGGTTTTTAAAGACTACGCTTCAATGACACGAATTGTAAAGTTGATGATTAAAAAAGATTATCTAGTAAAATCAACAGACAATCAAGACAAACGAAAAGCTAAGTTAGAAATTACAGAAAAAGGAAAAGAAATCATCAAAAAATTAAAGCCTGTAATACAAAAAAATAGAGAAACTGCCTTAAATACAATTTCCTTTGAAGAGCTAGAGCAACTTTATAAAACCTTAAAAAAAATAACTAAAAATTGTAATTCTTAAAATGAAGAAAATAACCTATCTACTAGTACTCGTAATTACTTTTTCTTGTATAAAGAAAAAAACTACACCTATTAAAGATCAAAAAATAACTAAAATAGCAAACTATTTAGATTCTTTAGATGGATTTAGCGGTACTGTCCTAATAGCTAAAAATGACAGCATATTATTAAAAAAAGCATACGGATATGCTCATTTAGGACACAAAGTAAAGAACAATACTAAAACTAAGTTTTCATATGCATCTATCGGTAAATCATTTACTGCCGTTGCTATATTTCAATTAATACAAAAAGGAAAATTATCCTTACAAGATAATATTGGAAAGCACCTTCCTAATTATGCTAATAAAGTAGTAAGAGATTCTGTAACTATTGAACTATTGCTAAAACATAGAAGTGGGTTACCAAACTATTTTCATTCAGAAAAATTCTTGAACACCTCAAAAGAACAATTCAGAACTTTAGAAAGCCTTAAAAACTTATACGAAAATGAACCTTTAGAGTTTAAACCAAATGAACAATTTGCTTATAGAAATACCAATTATATTATTCTTGGTAGAATTATAGAAGCAGTTACAAAAATGCCTTATGAAAAATATATAGAAGAACATATTTTTTCAATAGCAAATATGAAAAATACTGGCAATTATGATATTGATCTCACTATTGAAAACGCAGCTGAAAATTATACACTATCAGATATTTTTCCTAACCAATTACAGAAAACCATTTTTATGGGGGCTGTAAAAGGCGGACCTGCTGGCGGTGGTTACTCTAACGTAGATGGTTTATATCAATTCTCTACTGCATTTAAAAATAACGAGCTCCTAAATGTTAAATATACCGATATGATGAAAAAAGAATCAGAGGGTAATTGGTATGGGTATGGAATGCAATTTGCGGGAGCTAAAGGCTCTGGAATTTACGGACATAGTGGCGGACATTATGGTACAGGTGCTGAATGGCGAATTTTTGAAAAGCAAAACTACACTGTTATACTTTTAACAAACAAAGATTTAGATCAAGGCTTTTTTGATGCTCGCTTTTTTATAGAGAAAACTATTTCAGGTGCCACTCCTAAGTTAGATAATTACTTTTTTACTAAAGAAGTAACTAAAACTTGTTTAGATAATGGTCTTGAACAAGCTAAAAATGCGATTAAAAACTCAAACTTCAAGCTGTCTGAAATTAACTTAAATGCTAAAGGTTATGAAATGATTAAAAGAGGTTTTTATAAAAAAGCTATTGATTTATTTACTCTTGAAGTATTCTCTTTTCCTAAATCATATGATGCATACGATTCTTTAGGAGAAGCATATATGAAAGATGGACAAACGAAAAAAGCTATTGAAAATTATCAAAAAAGTTTAGACCTGAATCCTAAAAACACAAATGCCGTAGAGAAACTAAAAGTATTAAAATCTGTTTAATTGTAATTAAATGAAATACTTCACTATTCTACTCATACTAATTACAACGGTAACTTTTGCCCAACAAAAGACAACGTTAGAAAGTTATATGGATGCTCAAGCAAGCATTAATAATTTTTCAGGAACTGTATTAATTACTAAAAAAGATGCTGTTTTACTTAAAAAAGCATACGGTTTAGCCGATTATGAATGGAAAACTCCTAATACAATAGATACTAAATTTAGTTTGGCTTCCGTATCAAAACAATTTACCGCAGTTGCTATTATGCAATTAATAGAAAAAGGAAAAATATCGCTTGATGATAAACTTAGTAAGTACTATCCAGATTTCCCAGAAGGAAATCAGATTACGATAAAAATGATGTTGACTCATAACGCTGGTTTTCAAATGGATTATGACGAGTTGTACCTTGCTAAAACATCTATAAATAAAGATTCTGTTGCAAACTATATTATGCAAAAACCACTTTTATTTAAACCTGGTTCAAACACATCATATAGTAATATTGGTTATTACTTACTTGCGCGAATTATTGAAAAAGTTTCCAATCAATCATATGCAACATATCTCAAAACAAATCTGTTTGATAAAACTAAAATGTACAATACAGGTGTAAGTACTAATGATTCAATAGTTATAAAATCTGCTAAAAGCTATTATAAAAAGAACGGTAAACTCATAAAAAATCCATACATAAACTGGAATTTTAATATTGGGCATGATGGAATCTACTCTACTGTAGAAGATTTATATCTCTGGAACAAGGCTCTCTTTGACAGTACTATTTTACTAAACGAAACCTCTAAGAAGAAGATGTTTACATCGTATAATGATCAAAGTTTTGGGTTTGGTTTAATTATCAATCCTTTTTACAATCAAAATCACGAATTAATTGCTCATGATGGAGGCTTTTATGGAGCTATGACTTCTTTTAATAAATATACGGATGATGATATTTTTATTACCGTTTTATCTAACAATCAATCTGCTTCGTATTTAATTGCCTACGCACTTGCTGCAATTTGTTTTAACAAACCTGTTGAACTTCCGTACAAACATCAACAAGTTAAAATAGATACTACAATATATAACGAGTATGTTGGTAAATATGAAAACATTACTATTCTAAAAAGGAATGGAAGGTTATACTATAATGATTACGAATTATTACCAGAATCGGAGGTTAAGTTTTTTCGTTCTGATAATAATGATAGAACTGTTGAATTTATTAAAAATATAAGAGGAAAAGTTATTCAAATTATAACCAGAAAAGCTGGAGTTCCAGAAATTAAAAAGAAAACAAATTCATAAAAAAACTCCGCTTTTTCAGCGGAGTTTTTCTTATTCTTCTTCGTCATTAAATGACGTATTTTTCTTTTCTTTTTTACTTCCTTCATAGAGTTCGTACTTTACAAAACGACAATCTAAATCAGCATTCTTAAGCGGAATTCTTTTCGAGGTTCGTAAACCTACATGCTTTAAGGCTTGAATATCCGACGTAATTAACCACGCTGTTGAATTCGGGTAATTATTCTTTAAGGTATCCCCTATTTTTGTGTAAAACTCTTCTACATCGATATTTAAACGCTCACCATAAGGAGGATTGAACAAAATTGTAGTTTTACCAAAAACCTCTTTTTTAGAGTTAAAGAAATTTACATGGTGTACACCTATAAACTCATCTAAATTTGCATTGATAATGTTTTGTTGTGCCTTTCTAACCGCAGAAGGAGCCTTATCAAAGCCCATTATTTTAAAATGTGAACTTCGTATTTTCTTCAATAAAGAATCTTGAATGATGAAATACAAGTCTTCATCGTAATCGTTCCAATTTTCAAAAGCAAAATGCTTACGGTTAATGTTTGCTGGAATTTGATTTGCAATCATTGCAGCTTCTATCAAAATAGTTCCAGAACCACACATCGGGTCAATAAAGTTCTCTTCACCTTTATATCCTGAAAGCAAAATTAATCCTGCTGCTAACACCTCATTAATCGGCGCAATATTTGTTGCACTTCTATAACCACGCTTGTGTAACGATTCACCCGAAGAATCTAACGAAATGGTTAACCACTCTTTATGAATATGAATATGAACCTTAACATCAGGGTATTTTAAATCTACATTCGGACGTTTTTTATACTTGTGCATAAAATAATCAGCAATAGCATCCTTCGATTTTAAACTGATATAATGTGAGTTAGAAGTAAAATTATTCGAGTTTACTACCGCTCCGATTGCAAATGTACCGTCAACATCTAAAAAACGTTCCCATTTTACACGTTGAATAGCCTCATATAAATCTTCTTCATCATAAATTTTACTGCGTTTAATCGGTTTCAAGATACGAATAGCGGTACGTAATGCAATATTTGCTTTATACATAAAACCCTTATCACCTCTAAAAGCAACACTTCTTATTCCTTCTTTCACTTCCATTGCTCCTAACTGACGTAATTCGTCTGCTAAAACACCTTCTAAACCTGCCATGGTAACGGCGGTCATTTTAAAATCTTTTTCCATGTAACTGTAAAATTTCATTGCAAAAGTACAGCTAATTTTGGGTTGTTATCAATCTTTTCTACTTTGAATATAAAAAACGTAAGTTTTATGTATTTTTGCAGACCTTAGAGTTATGAATACAACAACAGATTGGTTTACTTCGTGGTTTAACACACCATACTATCATATTTTATACAAGCATAGAAACGATGCCGATGCACAGTTTTTCATGCGAAACATTACTTCTTTTTTACAATTACCTAAATTGAGTCGTATTGCTGATTTACCTTGTGGTAAAGGACGTCATGCAGTGTACTTAAACTCGTTAGGTTATGATGTTGTGGGAGGTGATTTAAGTGAAAATAGCATTGAACATGCCAAACAATTTGAGAATGAAACGCTTCATTTTGAAGTTTGGGACATGCGAAAACCTATTGAAAGTAAATACGATGCTGTGTTTAATCTTTTTACCAGTTTTGGTTATTTTGAAGATGACAATGAAGACATTGCTGTTTTAAAAAGTATTAAAAACGGATTGAAAGAGGGCGGTGTATTTGTTTTGGACTTCTTAAATGTTGAAAAAGTAAAAAACACGTTGGTAAAAGAAGAAGTAAAAATTATTGACGATATTGAATTTCACATAAAAAAAGAAATCAAAAACGGATTTATCTTAAAGCATATTTCTTTTGCTGCTGAAGGAAAATCACATTTGTATACCGAACGCGTAAAATTCTTAACTTTAGAAAAATTACAATCGTACTTTGATGAAGTGAATTTGCAAGTAATACATATTTTTGGCGACTATAGCCTGAATAAATTCAATTCACAATCTTCTGATCGTTTAATTATCGTTGCCAAATGAGTTACTTCTTATTAATTTCAGCCGTTTTATTAGGTGTTTTGTTAGTTTTTATGCTAAAACCAAGCAATAACTTCGTTCGTTTGTTATTAGCTTTTAGTGGTGCTTATCTACTTTCTGTTACTATTTTACATTTATTACCAGAAGTATACCATCATACCGATAACACTAAACTAGTAGGTATTTTGATTTTGGTGGGAATTATAATACAATCGATATTAGAATCTTTTTCTAAAGGTGCTGAACACGGACATATACATTTACACTCAGATTCTTCCGAATTTCCTTGGATGCTCTTTGTAAGTTTATGTATTCATGCTTTTTCTGAAGGACTACCTATTCATCATGCCGATGATAATTTATTGTGGGCAATCATCGTACATAAAATTCCAATTGCAATTGTTTTAACCACCTTTTTATTACACGCTAAATATTCGAAAAAAACAATTTTTTTCTTTTTAACGGTATTTGCATTGATGAGTCCGTTAGGAATTTTAGTTGCTGATAAAGTACCTGTAATTATGGAGTATAACACTGAAATTACTGCCTTAATTATCGGAGTATTTTTACATATTTCAACTATTATCCTTTTTGAAAGTACTGAAAACCACAAATTCAACTACAAAAAATTTGCAGCCATTATTTTAGGAGTATTGTTAACTATCTTCACGATGCACCAACCCCATTGAGAAAGCTGGTAAACAAACTGCTAAATACTCACAAGGCTCTGTAAAAGGATTAGAATACTGCACACGTACATTCTTTTCAATTTTGATGGATTGCCCTGCTTCTAGCACCATGATTTCACCATCAATATTGAATTGTTTTTTTCCTTTAATAATGTAAGTATACTCTTCAAATTCTGGAGTTTGAAAAGGCTCGCTCCACCCTGCAGGAGCTATCATATGTGCAATACTTACTTTTGAGTTTCTATCAGTAGCATTACCAAAATGTTCTTCAATTAACTTTCCATCAGTAGTTGGTACCACAAACGGACTTTTTTGAATGGTATATTTTTTACTCATCTTGTTTTATTTTTGAGTTCTCAGCTTCCCAAATTGGTAGAAGACTTCTTTTAACACTTTTAAACCTACCTGGCATGTTTTTAAAAGGAGTAACAACAAAGGTAAAACTGTTATCGGCACTAAACCTCCAATAATTTCCTTTTAACGCTCCATCTTCTGTTTCAACATTCCAATCAGGAATGTTAATTAAAGAGAATTCTTTGGTTTCTTTATTAAAATCTAGCGCAAAATCTCTTAATATATTTTCAGAAGTATACTTCAATGTAATTTTTGCGTTTAAACTACCCTTATCACTAACATATAAAGTACATGATTTTGATGGATAGCTTTCTATTTCTTTCCTCCAGTTTCTTGCTACCACTTTTTTTAGTTCTGAACTAACTTGCATACTATCTGCTTCATTCGCTATAAGTGCAAATATGTTTTCTTGAACTATAGTTATTGTTTGCTCTTTTGGATTTATAGTAACAGTTGTTTTCTCCGCTCCTATTCTACTATTTTCTCCAAAGAAAACTCCCAATACAAAAAATGCTATTTTTATTACTTCCATCTTTTTAAATTTACATAGCTATTATTAATTAAAAAGCCGAAACAAATGTTTCGGCTTCGAATATTTTAGTTAAACCAAATAGTAAATGATTTAATTTTGGCTAAATCTGGAATTTGCTCTTTGGTTACTTTTTGAGTACTAAATTCTTTTAACCCTAAATCTTCATTATCAATCGTAATTGTTGCATTTAAATCATCAATAAATAAGGTTGCTGATGAAAATGATGACTCTACTTTACTTACTTTAGTATTTGCATTAATTTCTTGAAAAGTAGATTTTATATTTACTCCTGATTTTGTTTTAAAACGATCATCAAAAATTTCGATACTCTTAATTGTTGATGTAGAGTCTAACTGCTCTTTTGGGGTGATGGTTAACAAATGTTTCCCTCCTTTTTCATACACTAAATATTTATCATCTTCTTGAAAAAGATTATCTCCTTTAGCTCCTTCACTTAAAACTTTTACTACTGAATCTTGCTTGAAAAGACCTTCAATTTCTTGCACAGTTGTTTTAGTTGTTAGCTCCCCTACTTTTCCTTTAGCGATATCAAATTTACTATTGCCACATTGTACAAATACTATTGCCATTATAGCAACTGCTAAAGGTTTCATTAATGTTCTCATTGTTCTTCTTTTATATTTAAAACGTCTATTTTTCTTATTTGTTATTTTATTACCTTCTTTAAAATTCCGAAAGCAGCACGAATAAATGTAGCACTTGTTAACACCTTTACAATTGGGTTCATACGTGTACTAGTTCGGCTAGAAGAGGTTCTTCTTCTTGTCTTGTCCTCCTCTTCTCTTTTTGCTTCTTCTTCCTCTTCTTTATTTATCTTTTCAATTTTCTTATTTAATATTTCGTAAGCACTTTCTCTATCTAAAGTATCATTGTACTTAGGTATTAATTTAGAATTATCTAATACTTGTTTAATTTCCTTTTCTGTTAACACATCCATTCTACTCATGGGTGCACGCAACATGGTTCGTACTAGTGGAGTTGGAATTCCTTTTTCATTTAATACAGAAATCAACGCCTCACCTATTCCCAACTGTGTTAATACTTCTTTAGTATCATAATATTCAGAATCTGGATAATTTTCTGCGGCTAATTTAATTGCTTTTCTATCTTTTGCTGTAAATGCACGTAAAGCATGCTGAATTTTCATTCCTAACTGTGCTAATACATCTTCTGGAACATCTTTTGGATTTTGTGTAACAAAATACAATCCTATTCCTTTAGATCGAATTAATTTTACGATGCTTTCTATTTGACTTAATAACGCTTTTGACGCTTCATCAAACACTAAATGGGCTTCATCTATAAAAATCACCAATTCTGGTCGACCACTATCTCCTTGCTCTGGAAAAGTTTCATATACCTCTGCTAATAACTGTAGCATAAAGGTTGAAAACAGTTTTGGTCTATCTTGTATATCTGTTAATCGTAATACAGAAATAACTCCACGTCCGTTTTCATCAATACGGGTTAAATCGTCAACTTCAAATGATTTTTCTCCAAAGAATAAATCACCTCCTTGTTGTTCTATTTCTATAATTTTTCTAAGAATTGCTCCTGTACTTGCGGTAGAAATTCGTCCATACTCTCCTTGAACTTCTTCTTTACCTTCATTGGTTATATATTGAAGGATTTTCTTGAAATCTTTTAAGTCTAATAACGGTAATTGGTTATCATCACAATATTTAAAAATAATCGCTACAATACCAGATTGTGTTTCAGTCAAATCTAAAATACGTGATAATAAAACAGGTCCAAATTCAGAAACTGTAGCACGTAAACGAACTCCGTTTTGTTCTGAAATTGATAAAATTTCTATTGGAAATTTTGTTGGAGTAAATGGTATTCCAATTTTTTCGTGGCGTTCATCAATCTTAGCATGTCCAGGGCTTGGTTGCGCTAGTCCACTTAAGTCTCCTTTTACATCCATTAACAATACAGGAATTCCTTTTTCTGACATGTTTTCTGCCAGCACTTGCAAGGTTTTTGTTTTTCCTGTTCCTGTTGCTCCAGCTATTAATCCGTGACGGTTTAATGTTTTTAAAGGTATATTTACCAAGGCATTGGTTACGGTTTCTTCACCTAACATTCCTGCTCCTAACGTAATAAACTCTCCTTTAGCTGTATATCCTTCGTTGATGTAATTGAAAAACTCTTGGGTTTTACTCATTATTTTTGATCTTTTTTGTGATAAAAACACGTAAAAGTAACAAAAATCATTCATTAATTTTTAATGTTGCCTATCTTTGCACTCTTATGTTGAAAAAAGAAGTACAAGAGTTAATTAATACAGGAGAAATGCTTCCGTTAATGGAAGAGTTTTATACGATTCAGGGAGAAGGAGCACACACTGGTACTGCTGCTTATTTTATTCGTATTGGTGGTTGCGATGTAGGTTGCCACTGGTGTGATGTAAAAGAAAGCTGGGATGCTAATTTACATCCGCCTACAAAAACGGATATTATTGTTGAAAATGCAAAGAAATATGCTGAAACTGTAGTTATTACAGGTGGAGAGCCTTTAATGTGGAGTTTGGATTATATTACGCAACAACTTCAAGAAAAAGGTATTAAAACACATATTGAAACTTCTGGAGCTTACGATTTTTCTGGTGTTTGGGATTGGTTTTGTTTATCGCCTAAAAAAACCAAATTACCTTTGGAACGTGCTTACCAAGAAGCGGATGAATTGAAAATGATTATTCATAATAAAAATGATTTTCAGTTTGCTGAGGAACAGGCTGCTAAAGTTGGTGAAAAATGTAAGTTGTTTTTACAACCTGAATGGAGTAAAAAGGAAAAAATGACTCCGCAAATTATTGATTATGTGATGGAGCATCCACAATGGAAAATTTCCTTACAAACTCATAAATATTTAAATATACCATAAATAAAAAAGCAACCTATTTAGGTTGCTTTTTTAGTATTCACTTGGCTCTATATGAATTAAAACATGTCCTAAATCTGGGAGTTTTTCTCTTAAATAGTCTTTTAATTTATGAGCAATATCGTGTCCTTCTTTTACTGTAATGGTGCTATCTACAAAGGCATGTAAGTCTACATGATATTTCATTCCTGCTTTACGAACAAAGCATTTTTCTGTTCCTAAAACACCTGCTACTTCCATAGATTTCTCTCTTATTTCTTCTATCAAATCATCATATACATGTTCATCCATTATTTCACCCAGCGCTGGTCTGAAAATTAGATAACTATTGTATAGAATAAAAAACGAAGCCAATAAAGCTGCCCAATCATCAGCTGTTTCATAACCTTCTTTAAAAATAAGTGCTATAGAAATTCCTATAAATGCCATTACAGAAGTAATTGCATCACTTCGATGGTGCCACGCATCTGCTTTTAAGGAAGAACTATTAGTTTCTTTACTTTTTCTGATAACCACTTGAAAAGATATTTCTTTCCAAATAATAATTGCCCCTAAAACGAGTAAAGTCCATGGTTTAGGAGTTTTGTGTGGTGTTTGGATATTCTGTATACTTTCATAGGCTATAACTGTAGCTGAAGTTACCAAAAAGGCTACTACTACAAAGGTGATTAAAGGTTCTATTTTTCCGTGTCCGTACGGATGGTTTTTATCTGCGGGTCTTTTCGCATATTTCAAACCTAATAACACTAAAAGCGAAGAAAAAATATCGGTAGTAGATTCAATTGCATCTGCTATTAATGCGTATGAGTTTCCAAAAATACCTGCTAGTCCTTTAATAATTGCCAAACTAGCATTGCTAAGAATACTAAAATAGGTGGTTTTTATAGCTAACTCTTCTTTACTCATTGAATTATGATATTACAATCTCTTTTTATGAGGTATTACGAAGGTACTTTAAAAGTATTGAAAAACCCTAAATTGTACAATAGAAAATCTATTACTAAAAAAAGACTCGCCAGTTAGCGAGTCTTTTGGATAGTTAATAAAACTACCACTTTAACAACAATTAATATTTAATAACGAATGAAAAAATTAGTTCCAGCCTCCTCCTAAGGCTTTATATACTTTTACGTTTGCTAATAATTGATCTCTTTTAGTTTCTATAATTTCAATTTTAGATTCTAATGCTTCTCTTTGCGTTAACAACACTTCTGTATATTCTGCCCTTGCCGATTTAAACAGACGAATTGAAAGGTCTATAGATTCGTTTAACGCTTCTACTTGTTGCTTTTTTAAATCGTAACTGTTTTTTAAGTTATCAATTTTCGAAAGCTCGTTCGCTACTTCTAAATACGCATTTAAAATAGCTCTTTCGTATTCGTAAACAGCTTGTAATTGTTTATTGTTGGCTGTTTTATATGCTGCTTTTATAGCATTTCTATTGATTAAAGGTCCTACAATATCACCTGCTAAAGAATACACTAACGATTCTGGTGTTGATGTTAAAAACTTAGGTTTAAATGCTTGTAACCCTACTCCTGCTTTTATACCGATTGATGGATAAAAATTAGCTCGTGCTATTTTAGTATTTAATTTGGTTGCTGCTAATTCGTATTCAGCTCTCCTTAAATCGGGTCTGTTTTGTAACAGTTGTGATGGAATTCCTGCTTTTACTCCTTCAATAGGTTTATCTATAAAATTATCTGAGTTTCTTTCTATAGGTTGTGGGTATCTTCCTACTAAAAAGTTAATTTTATTTTCAGTTTCTACTATCTCTTGTTGAAGTTCATATAAGTGACTTTGGTTTTTAAGTACACTCGCTTCAAACCTACGTACTGCCAATTCAGTTGTTCTTGCTGCTTGTTTTTGAAGCTTCACCATTTGCAATGCATTTTTTTGAATTTCTAAGTTTTGTGAAACCATAGATAATTCATTATCTAATGCTACTAATTCGTAATATGAATTTGCAATTTCTGAAACCAAATTAGTTACCATAAAGTTTTTTCCTTCAACACTAGCTAAGTATTCTAGTACTGCTGCTTTCTTCTCATTTCGTAACTTCTTCCAAACATCTAACTCCCATGAAGCAGAAAGTCCTATTGAAAAATCAGTTAATGGCTCTGGAAATTTTTCATCTTCGCGAATATTTAAATTTTCTTCAACGGCTCCATTTCTAGTATACTTCCCTACCTTTTCTACTTCTGCCCCGGCATACATATTTACAAATGGTAAATATTCACCTTTTTTTGCCTTAATATTATTTTTTGAAATAGCTACTTGTTGTAACATTATGTTCAACTCTTGGTTGTTTGATAAAGCTGTATCTATCAGAGAAATTAAATGTGAGTCTGAAAAAAAGTCACGCCATTTAATAGTAGCTGTATTTAATGAATCTGTAGGTTGGTTCTTAAAATTCTCTGGTACCGCCTTATTTTCTTCTCTTACTACTTGATTTGATACACAAGAGCACAAAACTAAGAGGGTAAGCACACTTAAAAAGTGTGCTTTTTTTATTACAAATAAACTTCTTTGTTTAGTTTTCATTGTTTTCTCTTTTAATTATTTTCTTTAGAAGTTTTTTAAGCTCTGCTATTTTAGCTTTTGTTTTACTTCCTTCAACTTCATTTATTCTTATAAATTCTTCAGAAACTGGTTCGCTCGATTCGTCTTTAATTAAGCTTCTTCCATCACTCATTTTAGCAAATATGTAATAGAGACCTGGTATAATTAAAACTCCGAAAATTGTACCTATTAACATTCCTCCTAAAGCCGACCCACCAATAGTTCTGTTACCAATAGCTCCTGCTCCATGAGCTATAACTAACGGTATTAACCCTGCGATAAACGCAAATGAAGTCATTAAAATTGGTCTGAATCGTTCTTTAGCTCCTTCAATAGCTGCTTCAAAAATTGTAGCTCCCTGACTTCGTTTTAATACCGCAAATTCTACAATTAACACTGCATTTTTACCTAATAAACCGACCAGCATTATTATACCAATTTGTGCATATACGTCATTAGCTAAGCCCATTAATTTTAATAGTGTAAATGACCCGTACACTCCTACTGGAAGTGAGAAAATTACAGCTAATGGTAGTATAAAACTTTCATATTGTGCTGCTAATACAAAATATACAAAGGCTAATACAATGATGAAAATATACACTGATTCATTACCTCTTCTTGCTTCATCATAGGTAAGTCCTTCCCAAGCTACATCATAACCTCTTGGTAATTCTTTTGCTGCTACTTCTTTAATTGCGTTAATAGCATCTCCACTTGTGTATCCTGGTGCTGGTAATCCTCTAATAGCTGCTGAATTATATAAATTGTATCGTGTTATCTCATTAGGTCCTAGTTTTTTTTCTAAACTCATGAACGCTGAATAAGGCACCATTTCTCCCTCTTCATTTTTAACATATAGTTTTTCTAAATCTGAAGGAATTCTTCTGTATTCTGGTGCTGCTTGTGTATATACTTTAAAGAATCTACCAAAACGAATAAAACCTTGTTCATAGGTACTACCTATTAAAATGTTTAGGTTTTCCATGGCTTTACCAATGGTCACTCCTTTTTGCATCGCTTTTTTATTGTCGATTTTTAATTCGTACTGCGGATAGTTTGCAGAATAAAAAGTAAATAACCCTGTAAGCTCTTTTCGTTTTGATAACGACTCCATGAATTTGTTATTGATACGTTCAAACTCGTGGTAGTCTGTTGAGTTTGTTTTATCTAATAAACGCATTGAGAATCCTCCTGAAGATCCAAAACCTGGTACTGCTGGTGGTTCAAAATATTCTATAACCGCTCCTAAGTCTTTAGTTTCTTCTTCTAGTTCTTCCATGATTTCATGAACTGAATGATGACGTTCTGACCATGGTTTCAAATTAATTAAACAGGTACCTGCGTTTGACCCTCTACCTTCGGTCATAATTTCATATCCTGCTAAAGATGAAACTGACTCTACTCCCTCAGTTTCTTCACAAATTTGTTGTAATTTTCTTGCTACTTCGTTTGTACGTTCTAAGGTAGCACCTGGTGGTGTTTGAATAATTGCGTAAATCATTCCTTGGTCTTCACTAGGAATAAAACCTGCTGGTAATGTTTTATTGGTAATAAATATTCCTGCACAGAAAGCTAGTAATACTCCAAAGGTTAACATTCTTCGTGCTACGATTCTGTTTAACACTTTTACATATCTTCCTGTAAGCTTTTCAAATCCTTTGTTAAACCAATCAATAAATTTATCTACTATTGATTTTTTTCTTTCTTTTCCGTGGTTGTTCTTCAACATCATTGCACACAATACTGGTGTTAATGTTAATGCTACCACTGCTGAAATAATGATAGATCCCGCCATTGTTATAGAGAACTGTCTGTAGAAAACTCCTACCGGTCCTGTCATAAATGAAATTGGCACAAATACAGAAACCATAACAAATGTAATTGCTAAAATGGCACCTCCTATTTCTCCTAATGCTGCTTTAGATGCTTGATAAGGTGTTAGATGTTCTTTCTCCATTTTTAAATGGACTGCTTCTACAACTACAATAGCATCATCTACTACAATACCAATGGCTAACACTAATGCAAACAGGGTAATTAAGTTTATTGAAAGCCCAAAAAGCTGCATTATAAAGAAAGCTCCGATTAAGGATACTGGTACTGCTATAATTGGAATTAAGGTTGATCGTAAATCTCCCAAGAATAGGAATACCACAATTGCTACTAAAATAAAGGCATCTCTAAGTGTATGTATTACTTGTTCTATAGAGGCGTCTAAGAAGTTAGAAACGTCATAACTAATTTGAAAATCAATCCCTGGTGGTAGATCTTCTTTTAATTCTTTTAGTTTTTCTTTTACCGATGCTATTACATCACTACCGTTACTTCCAAAGGTTTGTTTTAAAACAATAGATGCTGATGGATGCCCATCTAAGTTTGAGTAAATATCGAAGAATTCACTCCCTAATTTTACTTCGGCAACATCTTTTAGCTTTAAAATTTCTCCTTCTTCATTTGCTCGAATAATAATGTCTTTGTACTGATCTGGTTCGTTATACCTGTTTTGATAGGTAAGTACGTATTCTAGTGATTGTGATTTAATTCCTGAACTTCTTCCCAATCTTCCGGGTCTTGCCAAAATACTTTGGTCTTCCATCGCTTCTAAAATTTCTTCCGCAGAAATATTATAGGCTCTCATTCGGTCTGGTTTTAACCAAACTCTCATCGCATATTTTCTACTTCCTAAAATTTGAGCACTTGCAATACCATCAATTCGTTGAATTTCTGGTACCATTTTCGTGTAAGCATAGTTGTATAAGAACTTTTCATCATTATTTTTTTCTTTACTGAAAAGGTTCACATACATTAACATACTTGGTTGTACTGGAGTAATAATTACTCCCTCGCGTTGTACTAACTCAGGTAATAAAGGCATTACTTGATCTACCCTTGTTTTTACCCTGACTACCGCTTGGTTAGGATCTGTACCTGGTTCAAAAATTACACGTAGGGTTCCTTCTCCTGCACTTGTTGCATCAGAAGCGATATAACGCATTCCTTGTACTCCATTGATAGCTGTTTCTAGGGGAATTAATGTTGAGTTTACCAATACATCTGCACTTGAACCTGGGTAAGCTATAAATATGTTTACCGTGGTTGGTGCAATTTGTGGAAACTGAGAAATAGGAAGCTGTTTTATAGCTAACAATCCTGTAAAAACAATCATTACCGAAATAACTATTGCTAGTACGGGTCTTTTTATAAATTGACTAAACATGTTTTGTTAATTTTAATTTTAATTACTCTGCATACAAGTCTAAACTTGACAAAACTGCATTTGGTTCTTCAAACTCAACATGTATCTTTTGTTGGTCTTTTACCATTCTAATTCCTTCTAACAATATTTTATCGTTTTCTGTAAGTCCATTTTCTACTATAAATAAGTGTGGTAATTCCGCCTCTACAGTAATTTCTCGTTGTTTTACTGTATTATTTTTATCTACCACAAAAACATATTTTTTATCTAGTACTTCAAAAGTTGCTTTTTGAGGAATGATTAGAGCTTCTTTATAAGGAACTTTCATTAAAATACTTCCTGTTTCTCCGTGTCTTAAAATTCCATCTGGATTTGGAAAAGTTGCTCTAAAGGCAATATTTCCTGTTTCATTGTTAAACTCTCCTTCAATCGTTTCTACTATTCCTTTTTGATTGAATGGCTTGTTATTTGCCATTAAAAGTGTTACTTCTTTTTTCTTGTCTTTATCTTGACTCATTATGTAGTCTAAATATTCAGTTTCTGGCACATTAAAATACACCCACATTTTACTGTTGTCTGACAGTGTTGTTAGGAGTTCTCCTTCATCTAACAAACTACCATTTCTAGCATGTAAGTGATCCATTATACCATCAAAAGGGGCTTTTATACTTGTAAAACCAAGATGTGTTTTAGCTAACTCTACTTCTGCTAATGCTTTTTCATAATTTGCTTTTGCTAAAGCCAATTCGTTTTCAGAAACAACATTTCCTTCAGCTAATAATTGAGTATTTTTATATTCAATTTCAGCTGCTTTTGCTTCTGCTGTAGCTTTCTGTAAATCTGCTTTATATACATTTGGTGATATTTGAAACATGCGTTGTCCTTTTTTTACATGTTGCCCTTCATCTACAAATATTTGTTTCAAATATCCTTTTTCTAAAGCTCTTAATTCTATATGCTGGCTAGCATGAATTTGGCTTACATAGTCTTTTGTAATTGAGGTATCTTTTTTAATTGGGTTGGTTACAAGGAATTTTGTTTCTGGGTGTTTAGATTCCTTTTTTGATTCGCAACTAACGTGAATGAATAGCGCAAATAGGCTCATTAAAATGAAGCTTTTTTTCATTTTTTTATATGTATTTAAAAAATTAGTAGGATGGGCAACCAAACACGTAGAATCATCGCAATTATTCACATAGAATGATTGCCCAAAAGATTTAATTGATTTCTTGAGTTTTGAGAATTAAAATAATAACCTATAAAAGCACTTAGGTTTTACTTTAAAAAAGGAGTGTATCAAATTATAAAAACTTGATGTTTTACATGCAATTTTAAAATAGAAGTAAAAATATACTCTTTACTTCTTTGTGTTTTTTCTTTAACTACACAAAGTTGATTTTCAAAAAATTGAGCATGCAAAATGGCAGAAAAGTAGCCACCAAACTTAGATAAGCTTCTGTCAATTTCATCTTCTTCTTGAGTTTTGTCTTCAACTTCGTTGATTTCAAAATAATTTTCTTTTTCAGGATCTTGATGATTTTTGTCAAAAACTAAGTTATATGTTGTATTTTGAGTAATGAATTGAGTTTGTACACAGGCTGAATTTAATACAGGCACCGAGATACTCTTATTAAATTGACCATAATCTGCATACGATGTAGACCATCCTTTTAATAAGAATATTACTAAAAAAAGATATTTATTGAATACATTACTCATTTCGACCGGCAAAATTAGATATATATATTCATATGACAAACAAATACTTTAGTAAAAAATAGTAACCAATAAAAAAACTCGCCAATTGGCGAGTTTTAATTTGTTTTAAGGATATGTTAAAGACTATTCTTTAAATACTCCCATATTTGCATATTTTTCCATACGCTGAGCTACTAAATCAGCTTCAGTTAGTTTATTTAACTCTTTATACGTTTTTAAAATTTGTTCTTTAACAGCTTCGAAAGTTGCTGGTCTATCAGAATGAGCACCTCCTAATGGTTCTTTAATGATGTCATCTACTATATTAAGCTTCATTCCATCTTTAGCTGTTAACTTTAACGCTTCAGCAGCCTTTTCTTTTTGCTCCCAGCTTCTCCATAAAATTGTTGAACAGTTTTCAGGAGAAATAACTGAATACCATGAATTTTCTAACATATATACTCTGTCTCCTACTCCAATTCCTAAAGCTCCTCCCGAAGCCCCTTCTCCAATAATTATAGTGATAATTGGAGTTTTTAAGTAAGTCATTTCAAAAATATTACGAGCAATTGCTTCTCCTTGTCCACGTTCTTCAGCTTCTAATCCTGGGTAAGCACCTGGAGTATCTACAAAAGTAACAACTGGAATTCCGAATTTTTCAGCCATACGCATTAAACGCAATGCTTTACGGTATCCTTCTGGGTTTGCCATACCAAAATTACGATACTGACGCGTTTTCGTATTATATCCCTTTTGCTGACCTATAAACATAAAAGACTGGTCTCCTATTTTACCTAAACCACCTATCATGGCTTTATCATCTTTTACACTACGATCTCCGTGTAACTCCATAAAAGTATCTCCACAAAGCGCCTTGATATAATCTAATGTATACGGACGATTTGGGTGACGAGATAACTGTACACGTTGCCATGCAGTTAAATTTTTATATATGTCTTTCTTCGCTTTTTCTAATTTTTCTTCGATTTTTTTACATGTTTCCGTTACATCTACTTCACTTTCTTCTCCAATAATCTGACATTTTGCCAACTGATCTTGTAGTTCTTTAATTGGCATTTCAAAATCTAAATATTCCATTATTGTATATAATTTGATTTTCTAATTTTCTAATTAGTCGTTTGTAAAGGCAAACATACTAAAAAATTGTACAGTTTACCTTGATCGTTTTTCTTAAAATACTATTTTTTAATCATTTTCTTTTTTATAGAAGATGCGTTTTTTAGAACTCCGTTAAGCAACACCACAAATAAAACTATGAAAGCACCGTAGTAAAACTCTGGATTCATTTGTTCTTTTTCACCAAAAATTATGAGTGCTAAAATGATAGCGTATATAGGCTCTAAATTGATTGTAAGCATTACTGTATAGGGAGTTAAATACTTCATCACTTTAACAGAAGCTATAAAAGCATACGCTGTACAAATACTACTTAACACAAATAAATATATCCAATCGGTTGTTTTAATTTGGAAAAACTCTATTGAAAATTGTTGCGTAAATAACATGTATAATGTTACTCCTAAGACACCAAAGAATAATTGGTAAAAGGAAATTGTATTTGCATCATGCTTTTGGATAAATAATCCGTTTAATACTGAAAACAATGCTGATAAAAAAGCTGATATTAACGCATAAACAATCCCTAAAGTATATTGACTTTCAAAATTGAATATAATATACAAACCTGCAATTACGAGTAAGCCTAAAACAATCTCAATAAGCTTTACTCTTCTCTTAAAGAAGAAAGGTTCTATTAACGAGGCAAAAAAAGCTCCTGTACTCATTGTAACTAATGCTACTGATACATTCGATACTTTAATAGCCTTGAAAAAAGTTATCCAATGCACTGCTATAATTATTCCTGAAATAGCAAACTTTAACAATGCTTTCTTCTCAATTTTAAATGTTTTTTTTCTGATTAAAAAATACAGTGCTATAAAAATAACAGCTAAAAACATTCGATACCAAACTAATGGAACAGCATCAATTGATATTAATGCTCCTAGTATTGCTGTAAATCCCCAAATAAAAACGATTAAATGTAGGTGTAGGTAATTTCTTAATTTATCTCCTTGCATTTATATATAAGTAAATAGCGTATAGACCAAAAACAATATTTGGTACCCAAACATTCAACAAAGCATTAGCGCCCGCTACTGCTCCTAATACCTCTGCTACTTTTAAAAAGAACACATAAATAAACATTACAGCGATTCCTATCGCCAAATTAGCTCCAATACCTCCACGAGTTTTTTTATGCGCTAAAGCAACAGCAATCATGGTTAAAATATAACTAGCAATAGGCAAACTAGTACGTTTATATAGTTCTACTAAATAAGCATTTAAGTTTTTGATTCCTCTTTTTCTAGACACATCAATGAATTTTATTAATTCTGGAGAATTCATTTCTTGAGCCATTACGTTTTTATAATTGAAATCGGTAGGAGTAAAAGTGAACGTTGTATCTATACTTCTTCCTGAAAAAATACTATCTCTTCCCTTAAAGATTTTTCGAAGTTTCCATGTACTTAATTTAAACGTACTGTCCTTTTCATTCCAGTTAATGTTATCTGCCATCAACTTACTTTTTAGTTTTATACCATCGTATAAATCTATTGAAAAGTTATATCCTGAATTTCGTTTTAAATCATACCTCTGTAAGTAGACATAAGTACTATCATTTAATTGTAAACTGAACTCTTGTATTGAAGTATCTGAATATTTTTGCTTTTTAAGGTACTCTTTTTCAAATGCTTTTCTTGTTTTACTACTAGTAGGGACAAAAAAGTGATTCATTGAAAGTGCTACCAAACACACAATAGAAGCTCCTATAAAGTATGGATATAGAAAACGAGTAAATGATACTTGAGAACTATTTATGGCTATAATTTCAGTATTACTAGCCAACTTTGAAGTAAATAAAATTACTGCAATAAATAACGCTAATGGCATGAAAGTATTAGCGTAGTAAATAATAAAATTCTTATAATAATCATTCGCTACCTCAAAAAAAGTTAAGTTTTCATGACGTAAAAACTTATCTATTTTTTCAGCAATATCAATTGCTACAGCAATAGGAATTAGAATTAATAAGGTAAACAAAAAAGTTACCAGATAACGCTTTAATATGTACCAATCTAGTTTTTTCAAGTTACAAACGTTTATCCATTTGTTTTACCATTTTGTCTTTCCACGTGGCAAAATCTCCTGCTATAATATGTTTACGTGCTTCACGTACCAACCATAAGTAAAATCCTAAATTATGAATAGAAGCGATTTGTTTCCCTAACATTTCTCTTGAAGCAAATAAGTGGCGTAAATAGGCTTTTGAGTACATGGTATCTACCCAAGTAATTCCCATTTCATCAATAGGAGAAAAATCGTTTTCCCACTTCTTATTTTTAATATTAATACTACCGTGTGCCGTGAATAACATTCCGTTACGAGCATTACGTGTTGGCATTACACAGTCGAACATATCTACTCCTAGTGCAATATTCTCTAAAATGTTGATTGGTGTACCTACCCCCATTAAATAACGAGGTTTATCTTCTGGTAAAATTGCTGTTACAACCTCAGTCATTGCATACATTTCTTCAGCTGGTTCACCAACTGACAACCCACCAATTGCATTTCCTTCAGCTCCTGAATTTGCGATGTACTCTGCTGATTGTTTACGTAAATCTTTATAGGTACTTCCTTGCACTATTGGAAATAAGGTTTGATTGTATCCGTATTTTGGAGGTGTGTTATTGAAATGTTTTATACAACGATCTAACCAACGATGTGTCATGTGCATAGATCGTTTTGCGTAGTTATAATCGCAAGGGTATGGTGTACACTCATCAAAAGCCATAATTATATCTGCTCCAATGGTACGTTGTGTATCCATTACATTTTCAGGAGTAAAAAAATGAGTTGATCCATCAATATGACTTTTAAACTTTACCCCTTCTTCGTTTATTTTTCTTCTTCCTGATAACGAGTATACTTGATATCCTCCACTATCAGTTAAAATATTACGATCCCAGTTCATAAATTTATGTAAGCCTCCTGCTTGTTCTAAAATAGAGGTTTGAGGGCGTAAGTATAAGTGATAGGTATTTCCTAAAATGATATCAGGGTTTATCTCTTCTTTTAATTCTGATTGGTGTACTCCTTTTACTGTAGCTACTGTACCTACAGGCATAAATATTGGAGTTTCTATGGTTCCGTGATCGGTAGTAATAACACCTGCTCGTGCTTTACTTTTAGGATCGGTTATTTTTAAGTCAAATTGCATAAGTGGCAAAGATACGCATGTAAGTTGAATGTTAAAAAGTAGAAAGTTAAAAGTTTCTTATTACTGATTTTTAATTCTTTCTTCTTCTCCCAAACTTGTTCTTAAATTCTCCTTTTTTATTAGATAATGTATTCTTCTTAGGTGAATTTTTGTTTTTGGTTTCTGTTGAAGAACTCATTTTTTCTGTTGTTTCGTACGTTTTTGACGAACCTGCTACAAGTTTATTTATTTCATCCATTTCTTTGGATGTTAACTCTCGCCATTCTCCTACTTTCAGGTTTCCTAAAGTTACATTCATAATACGTGTGCGTTTTAACTTTGTTACATTGTAACCTAAATATTCACACATACGTCGGATTTGACGATTTAAACCTTGCACTAATATTATCTTAAAGGTGGTATCATTAACACGTTCTACTTTACATTTTTTGGTAACTGTTCCTAAAATCGGTATTCCGTTACTCATCCGTTTCATAAAACGTTCATCAAAAGTTTTATCTACCGAAACTATATACTCCTTTTCATGATTGTTCCCTGCACGTAAAATCTTATTTACGATATCTCCATCATTGGTTAAAAAAATTAACCCTTCTGAGGGTTTATCTAAACGTCCAATAGGAAATAATCTTTGTGGATGCCCTACAAATTTTACGATATTTTTACGCTCTTTGCTATCGGTAGTACAAACAATTCCTACAGGTTTATTTAAAGCTATATATATCGTTTTAGGCTTAGTTTTTAATGGTTTTCCATCAATTTTCACTACATCTCCTTCATGCACTCTATTTCCTAACTGTGTAGATTTACCATTTATAGTTACTCTCCCCTCAGTAATAAATCTTTCTGCTTCACGACGTGAACAGATTCCTGTACTACTTATGTACTTGTTAAGATTTATTGATGTGTCGTTATTATTTTCCATTAATGCAAAGAAAAAGAAAATCCTCAAGCTAACACTTGAGGATTTAATAATTTATGCTTTAAAATATTAGAACATAATCATTTTTTGTGTACAACGTGCTAAACTTTGTCTTCTTTCATAATCAAACCCTAGTGTAATCATGTGTGTACCGTAGTTAAAGTCTTGTGTTTTGTTCATATTAATACTAAATCCGTATGACAAATAAAGATTATCTTTCTTTAAACCAAATAATGGCGCAATGGCGTTTGGTTGAAAAAACTGATCGTTTAAGAAGGTATAACTTAAACCTGCCCAAACATACCCATCTCTAATACCTTTTCTGGCTTTAATGTTCATATCTGTTTTAGAACGCCCTGTAGCTTCTCTATACTCATAAAGAATAGAAGGCTCTAACTCAAAACCTCTACTAATTCTTGAAAATATATATGATGAAAACACCACGTACTTTCGTAACTCTTCTGGCTCACCTGTTTCGAAGTTTTCTACATCCCTATTCAATAAATTAACTACGTTAGCCGTAATACTGAACTTTTCAAAACGGTATAGTAAACCTACATCAAAATTAGAGTGATTTATGGCTCTAGAAGGTTTACCACTATTCGTATTATCTTGAGATGTGTCTTGACCAAATTGAATAAAACTATAACTTAATGCAAATGATAGGAAACTATCGTGGAAGTCACTTAATGTTAAGTGACTTGCAAACGATAATTTTGCCCCTTTTTGAGTGGTAAATCCATTACTATCATTAAATAATGAAATACCTCCTCCGAAAGTATCTGCAATACGTGCTTCAACTGTTAATGATTGTGTATCAGGTGCGTCTTTTACACCTATCCATTGGCTTACTCCGTTTAATCTAACCTGTAATCCTGTTCCAATACCCGCATAGGTTGGTGAGATTACAAAAGGGTTATCTGCTAAATGACTTACATATTGTGGCAATTCTACCTCTTGTGCAGTTGCTTTTACACTACTAAATACTACACCCAAAATTATTAAAATCTTTCTCATTTTTCTTCTTATCTATATAGTGTAAAATGTCCCATTATTTTTTTCTCTTGTCCTGATAACTCTTTAAAATAAATTGTGTACCAGTAATCACCTGATGGCAGTGGTTTACCGTCATAAGTACCATCCCATCCTATTTGAACTCCTTGGAAGTTGATGATTTTACGAGCATATCTATCATAAATAAATACTTTAATATCATGATAATCTTCTACTTCACGCGGGTACCAGTAATCATTATCTCCATCTCCATCTGGTGAGAATAAATTAGGTACAAAAATAGATATATACTCTCCTCTTACTGTTAACGTAACCTCACAACCTCTTGCATCTCTTACCGTAATAGTGTAATCTTTTGTTTGTAAGATTGTAAACTCATTATCAGGCCCAAAATCTCCTCCATCAACACTATACTCATAAGGCTCTAACCCAAAATCTGCATTGGCTATTAAAGTATTTTTAACCGAGTCGTCAATTTCTAAAGTTAACGCTCTAATATCATCAATACTAATTGGATTACTTACTGAACTTTGGTTACAACCAGTTACTGTATGCGTAGCTACAACATGGTATCCTACTCCTGCTGGTAAATCAAAAAACTCTCCTTCATTATTTGTTTCTATTGAATTTCCATTTCCATCATATAAGGTGTAAGATGTTGAACCTTTATACTTGTCATCTACTATTGCTTTAATAACATTTCCTACCTCACAGGTATACGCAAAATCTACTGTTAACTGTAAGTCTACTGGTTCTTCTGTAGTTACTCTAATAGGATCTACTACGTTACAACCTGCTTCATCACTTACCGTGATATAGTAGAATTCACCTGCTTGGATATTCTCTGCAGCACCTAATACAATCGTATTCTCCGTATACTGAATTCCCAGTGGATTGTTATTAATACTTACGTAGTAAGGACTTGTACCTCCTTGTACATCTAACTCAATTGTTGGCGTAGCATCTTCAATACATACTTGGTTATTTACTTGAATTAATGATGCTGTAAACTGTTCTGGTTGCTCAACTTCAACTCTTATTGGATCCATATAACAACCCACAACATCTTTTACAGTTATCCAATATACTCCTGCTGTTAAATTTTCAAACACATTGTTCTTTACAAACTTAGCTGGTGGGAATTCTGGTCTACTTGGATCTGATACGATATTAAACTCGTAATCATTATTACCTCCAGTTGCATTTATCGTAATAGTACCATCGCTACCTCCATAACATGTAACTGCTGTTACTATTTCTTGAGCAGATAATCTATCTGGTTCTGTTATCGTATGTTCGCCTGTTACAGTACTACACACAACTCCAAATCTGTTCGTACTTCTTACGCTAATTTTATAGGTACCAACATTTAAACCACTAAATGTATTTGATGCTTGCCAATTACCTATAGGATTATCATTATCATTACCATCTAACAACTGGTATTCATAGTTAGCAAAACCACCATCTACATTAGCTGATAACACTGCATTGCTATCTCCATTACAGGTTATAAATGCAGAGTCTACATTTAAGGTAGCACTAAGATCTACGTAAGCTCCTATTGTTAATGTTGTTGGATCAGAAATACACATTTTACTATCTCTCACAAAGAATTGGTGTGTTCCGGCATCAACATTAAATGTGTGGTTAGGAGAACCTGGATTAGCTGATACAAAAGTAATTCCGTCCATACTATACATATATGGTCCTGTACCTCCTGCTCCTGTAACTTCTACCACTGCTTGAGGGTCGTTACATGTAATATCTGCTATAATATCTGCTGAAGCTACTACTTCAGTAGGATCTACAATATCAATTGGACCAATTGGACCATCACAAGAATACCCATCTGCTACTTTTACTGAATATCCAGTACCTGCTGGTAAATTCGTAAAGATTGGAGACGACTGACTTGCACTTTCTGTTCCATCAGGATATACCAATATGTAACTGTATGTTATTGGTGACGCATCTGTTTGACCTCCTGCTATATTAGTTACTTCAATAGTTGCGGTATACTCTCCTTCACATAAGTTTGGTGTAACATTAAAGTCTCCAGTAATGGTTGTTCCAGGGTTTAATGTAAAGGTTGTTGTCTCAATACATCCATTAATATCTCTAACCGTAGCAGTATAATCACCTGCTGTTAAACCTGTAATTATTGCATTGTTATCAAATGATTGCTCAGTTAAACCTGAAGTATTGTTTACCAATTCATATTGATAAGCTCCCCAACCTCCACTAGCAGCTAAATTAACAGCTCCTGAGTTTGCTGGTGTACATTTTAAATAGGTTAACTCATGCGCTAATGTTAAATCTGCTGTTGGTTGAGCAATTTCAAAATCAACTGACCTAGGTGTACAGTATGGAGAATCTGTCATTCTTATTTGTACATAATACTCTCCTGGTGCTATACCTGAAATAGTTATTGGTGACGCTGCCCCTGCCGCTATACTGTCTGAAGCTACAACTGAACCACCTCCTACAGTAATTACTTCATAATCAAAAGCATCTGTATATGATGTAGAAGGGCTAAAATAGAAATCTACACTTCCTGTACCATTAAAACATGCTCTTTGAATATTTGTTAAGAACACATCATACGATGGTACTGGTCCTACTACATAGTATTCTGTTTCAATACAGTTGGTATCTAAGTTTTCTAACTCTATTCTATAGGTACCTGGTGCTAAGAATTGTGTAAAGTCACCATCCGTATTTGGTCTTGTTTCTATAGGTGTAGCTGCTGGTCCTGCTGCATTGTCATACAACCTATACTCAAAATTAGTTAACGAACCTCCTACTACAGTATGAGTAGCAATAATATCTTCACCGTTGTTACAATCAATTTTTCTTTGAGGATCAACTGTTAGACCAGTTATTCTTACAAATGGATTGATAGTTACATCTTCCGTAGCAAAACAATTGTTGTTTTCATCATACACGCTTACTGTATATGTACCTCCTGTTTCATCTGTAGAAGTGTAAGTAAAGTTACTACTGTCTTGTAAAATAGTTGCTCCATCAGAAAATACTACACGTACATAATTTCCTGTACCTCCTATAATAGCTGATTTATCTACCACTATAGTTGCACTGTTTGTTTCATTACCCACTGTACAATTAAACTGAGTAAATGTAACTGCATTGGTAATATCAATAGCCGAATTTTCATTAATTGTTACTGTTAATGGTGTAATACAGTCATTTGTTCCTTGTGCTGTAATTGTATACGTATCTGCAGGTAAACCAGAGAATACATTATTATTAAATGTCATTGTTGCTGGCAATGGATTAATAGTATACGTTAACGGTGAAATACCATTATCAGTTGAAGAAACCGTAATTTCTCCTGTTGCACTTCCAGAACAGATATTATTAACCGTAGCTTGTGCTGTAAACACAGGTTCTATTTTAGGGTTGATTATGATTTCTTTCGAAACCTCACATTCTGGTTTTGGCTGAGAATCCATATCACGTACCGTTACCGTATAGGTTTCAGGTGTTGGATTTGCGTTAGGAATTGAAATTGTAAACGGATTACTCGTTACAGGACTACTTAATACCAATGAACCACCAGAAGAATCTACTACCTCATATTCGTAATTACTTACGCCAGACGTCCAATTTGTTAAATCAACTGTTACAATACCATTTGGTGTTGGTGTACAATCAATTTTCTTCGTTTCTACTAATGAGAAGCTTACCTTAGGGTTTATTGTTACATCTATAGGAGCTGTTAAAGCAGTACATCCTTTAGAATCTACAACGTTTACGGTATACGTATCTGCTGGTAAGTTGCTAAATGTAAATGACGGTGCATTTATCGTTTGCGTAGCACTATACGAGGCACTGGTAATACTATATACATAGGTATTTGTACCACCTGTTGCGTTTATTGTTATGCTACCTCCAACAGAGGTATCACATACATTATCATTTTTATCTGTAGAGAAGGTTATTGGATCTGGATTTGCAATAGAAATAGTTGTTGATATTGTACAACCATTACCATCTCTTACTCGAACTTTATATTGACCTGATGCTAACGAACCTAAGTTAGTAAAAATATTGTTACCTCCGTTTGTCGCAAAATCATAGCTTCCAATAATATTTCCAGTTGCTTCCTCTTCTAACTGATAAATATAATTACCCCAACCTCCTGTTGCTTTTGCTATAATTGTTGCATCATTACCATCTGTACAACTTACTACAGGATTTACATCAGCAGTAATTCCTAAACGAGTAGGCTCATAAATAGTAAATATTTCGGTAGTTGCCTTACAGTTAGGACTAGCGGTCATTGTAATGGTTATGTAATAATTACCTGCTGGTAAATTATGAACAGGTGTAGGCGCATTTACTCCTTGATGTGGAATATTAAGACCTCCTGGATTAGAACTTAAATCTATAGACGCTCCTGTATTAGCATCAAATAATTCAAAGTCATATTGATCTCCATAATCTCCTGTTGGTCTGAAATCTATAAGTACACTTCCATCGTTTGCATCTTTACATGATTCATTTTGAACATCAGATACTACAATATCATATACAGGTTCTGGTCCAACTTTATAGAATGTTTCTACCACACAGTTTGTTGTTGGGTGTGTAGCAGTAACTGTATAGTCTCCCGTTGCTAACCCTGCAAAGGTAACAGGACTTCCTGTTCCTGTTATTGCTTGATTATATCCTGGACCTACCACTCTATATTCAATACCTGCAACATTTGGATTAGCCTCCACAATAATACTTTCTAAGGTAGTACAAGTAATAGCATTATCTTGATTAGCGGTTACACCTATCATTGGCTCAAAAGCAGCAATGTTTGCTGTGGTTGTAGCAAAACATCCTTCACTATCATACACTATAATATCTACAGTACCACCAGAAGTGTTTGTTGTTGTAAACTCAAAACTGCTTCCTATTTTTGATTCTTGTATTCCTGTATTAGGCGTATAGGTAAATGATACACTCGTATAGTTTCCTGAACCTCCTGAAATATCTCCTGCTCCATTTGGTACGGTAACCGTAGCTACATTTACAGTATTTGTACCTGCATTACACTTAAATTCATCAACTACTGGATCTGTTAAGTTTATAGCTAAATACTCAGTAATTACGATACCTGTTTTAATTGTTGTACATCCATTAATTGTACTTTCAGCTGTTACTGTGTAAGTACCTGGAGCCAACCCTGTGAATACTGAATCTCCTGCTGGTAATGTAGCATTATATACTGGAGTTGATGGGTCTGATGGATCATTATTTATCTCGTACGTTAATGGTAAAATTCCATTATCAACCGATGTTACTCTGATACTTCCTGAATTATCACCCGCACACACACTATTTTCTACTTCATATGAGAAGTCTGGAAGAACTGCAGGTGCTACAGGGATTTGTTTTGTTTGCGAACATCCTGATGTTGCATCTGTTACTGTTACTTCGTAAGTTTCAGCTGTTGTTACCGTAACATTTTGAGATGTTTGTGCTCCTGTTATTGTACCATTATTTGGTGTTGCCGTAGCAGCAGGTGTTACTGTATACGTAAAATCTCCCGAAGAACCTAAATCAGCTCCTGAAGTTATTTCTATACCTATAATAGCTTCTCCTGGTGCACAATTTAAATTTTGAACTGGGGTTAAGTCAAACTCTAATGTTGGATACGTAACTGCTGTACCTCCTGTTATGGTATCTTCACAGCCATTCGCATCTCTTACCGTTACAGTATGGTCTCCTTCAGCTAAACCAGTAAAGGTATGTGAGCCTGAAGTTTGTGCTGTAAAAGCACCGCCGTTAATACTATATTGGTATGGAGCTAAACCTCCTGAGCCTGTAACTGTAATAGATTTTAAAGGATCACAATTTGCTGTACTGTCTACAGTAAGGGTTGGTAATTGAGCTACATTTAAAGTAACAGGGCCTAATACAACAGTACAAGCATTAGGACTGTTGCTATCCACTACCTCTACTGTTACCTCAACAGTAGTTAATGTTGGTGGTGCTGTTACTGATATTTCATTTCCTACTACAGTTGCCACTGCAGATCCGTCTGATGTTGTAGCAGTATATGTATAAGGTCCAAAACCACCTAGTACATTTTCTATCCTAATTTTACCTGGAACACTACAAGTAATATCGTTTAATTTATTCAAATTACCTGTAATAGGTTGTCCTTCTAAAATTTCTACATCTCCACTTGCCCATTGACATGCAGTTACTCCACCATCAAAAGCATCTAATACTATAAAATATAATCCTGGAGATAAGTTTTGTAATGCTGCTACTGGAGTTCCACTAGAGTTTAAAGTATACGGATAACCAGCTGTATCTGCTATAGTACCTGTAATACCCAATGGTTGATCGTTAACGCCATTATATAATTCCCAAGTAACTTCTTTGGTATTTAACACACCATCTGTATCTTCTATAAAGAATGATAACTCTCCATTATTTGCACCATTACATGATTGATTTACTGCTGTTGGTGTAATTGCTACATCAAAAGTAGAATCTGGATAATTAATTGGTTTATCATTCATTTCAATACAGCCTGTGGCAATATCTTTTACATAAAATTGATAGTTTAAACCAGGAATAATATTATCAAATACTTTTATCCTTGGTTTTGTTGGATCATCAGCAGGGTGCCAAGTACCTGTATTTATAGGGTCTTCTGTACTTATACCAAACTCAAACCCTGAGGCACCTGAACCATCTTGTGCTTCAACTTCAACTGAATAACCTATATTACAATCTCCTGTAACAGTAACTTTTACTACAATACCACTTACTTGGTAAGGCATAATAAAAATACCGTTATCCTCTCTACAGCGAGTAGTACCATCACTATTAACTATACGAATAGATGGATAATATGTTTGCCCTGGAGTTAAACCTCTTACACCATATAAATTATCTCCTGGTGTTGGGTGTGGTGCAACACTTGTAGAGTGCATTGCATCAGTAATAGGGAACCAATTGGTACCATCAATAGTATATTCTAAATCATATGGTGCATAATCTGTTAGAGTATATGTTTTAAAATTAAAATCAAAACCAGTATTAGTTGGATCTATTAAATTACAATCTGCTGGTAAAACAGGCTCTAGATTCATTAAAATAGGCGTAGGATTATTTAACGTAAAGTCAAACGTATCTTCACAACCTAAAGCATCTGTAATTTTGATTTCGTAAGCATCTACAGGTAAGTTATTAAAGCTAAAACTAGCACCTGTAAAATTAGGTATAGTGTTAGTAAGAGTTCCTCCTGTATTTGTAATTTCTATGGTATAAGGAGCTTGTCCTGTGTTGGCTACTATTTGTCCGTCTACACTACCTGTATATCCATTACATTCAGGTTGGTTAGGCGTTGCAGTAATATCTACAGGTATTACTGCCGCTATTACAACATCTTCAATAATATAAGAACAACCTGAACCATCTCGTACATATACATCGTAAGTACCTGGAGCTAACCCTGTAATAGGATTTGTTCCGCTATAATCTCCTGCCGCTGGTGCTGGTGATCCGTTTGCAATAACAGCAAATTCATGCGCCCCATCACCTCCTGTTGCAGTTACTGAAATTTCTCCTGTAGGATTTATTAGTGGTCTACAACTAGCATTGGTAGGTGTTGCTGTTGCGTAAAGTAGGTTGTTTATTACAACCGTTTCTTCTGCAAAACATCCTTTTCCATCTTTTACTCTAACAGTATAACTTTCTGATGATAAACCAGAAATTGTAAACGGATCTGATGTTATAGGAGTAAAGTTGGTACTTCCATTTAAACTATACGAATAGTCACCATTACCGATAATATTACTGATTTCTATCTGTCCGTTAGAACCATCAAAACATAATGCTACTGCATCAAAAGCTACAGATTCTGCTGCTGTTACAGTAACTGTATTAGATATTGTACAACCATTAGTTTGGTCTGTAGCTACTACAACATAATCACCTGGTGCAACATCTGTAAATTCTGTAGTTGTGGTAGTTCCTGTTGGTGTCATTGGTCCCGTTGGTGTCATTGGTGCTATAAATAACTCATAAGTATATGTTGTTCCTCCATAACCTCCTGTTACATTAGGTGTAATGGTAGCTCCTGTAGGTACGTTACACGTAACTTCTTTTGTTATTGGTAATGCTAATACCATTGGTTCAGGCTCAGTTAAAGTAGCACTTACTGTTTGTACACAAGCTATATTTGTTGATCCTACAGGACGAACTTCTATCGTATGCGTTCCTACTGAAAAACCTGGAATCACAAATGGATTATTTCCTGATGTGCTTACCCAACCAGAACCTGTATTGTATTCGAACTCGGTTGGTGCTGCCGATGGGAAACTTGCTTCTACTTCTATACTACCGTTACCGTCTCCTATACATACAGGGTTGGTAGTATTAATAACCGCTGCAGTAAACTCTTGGTTTGGCGCAACAATTATTGGATCTGTTTCCACAGTACAGTTACTTCCTATGGCTACAGAAACTACATGAGATCCTTCTGGAATATTTGTAAATACACCATCGGTGTTTGATATTGCACCTAATGTATAGGTATAACTACCTGCTGGATTTGGTGTTACTGTAAAGTTACCTGTTCCATCACAATTATATGTTATTGGAGAAACAGTAAGTGTTACCTCTGGTAAAGGAGCAATAGTTACATCATTTAATAGTAATTCACAACCATTAGCATCTACTACTTTTGTATTATATACACCTGCATCTAAATTAGTTACTGTATTACTACCTGCTTGTGTATAATCGGTATTTGTTGTTAACTTATAGAAGTATAAGTAATCTGCTGTTCCTCCTGTTGGTACTTGAAATGTAATTGATCCTAAAATTGTTCCTGAAGGACTACACATTAAATCGGTTGCTGTTGTAGGTCCTCCGCTAGCTAATGCATCTGGAACAATAACTTCTAGTGAAACAGGTACTGAAGAACACCCATCAGCATCATTTATACTAACTGAATAATTTCCTGCTGCTAATCCAGTGAAGCTATAGTTTACATCTGTTGATGGTCCTTGAGAATATGGTCCTCCTGGTCCTGTTACTGTTACTGTATACGGTGAAGTTCCTTCACCCACAGTTACATTAATTGTTCCTGTATCTGTATTACATTTTGGCTGAATAACATTTGACGAAGAAACAATAGGAGCTTCAGTTTTAGTTACTGTTACTGTATGTTTTACTTCACAATACCCAGGGTTTCCTCCGTTATCTCTTACATACACATCATAATCTCCTGGTAATGGAAGAGATAAACTACTTGAGTTTGACATATTTGAAAATGTTCCACCTGCTACAACTGCTTGGTAAACATAATTTCCATCACCACCTGATGCTGTAACAACTACTCTTCCAAAGTCACATGAAGTAATATGTGTTACGTCAAATGTAGCCGTTAACTGCGGACGAATGGTTGCTGGTTTTGTTAGCTCACATCCTCTTTCATCACGTACTGAAACATTATAAGTACCTTCTAATAAATTAGTAAACTCGTTTGATGTTTGCCAACCAGTTTCGCCAACAATCATATAAGAATACCCTCCATTTCCTGTGCCTATATTTACAGTTAATGTTCCGTTATCATTCCCGTTAAAACATTGTACTGGTGTAACGGTAAAGTCTAAATCTTCTTTTGGATTAACTGTAATAGGGAAAGGTGCAGATGTACAACCATCTTTGTCTGTTGCAACCACGTTATAAGAACCTTCTGGAACATCGGTAAACGGAATAGGGTTGTTTGAACTATCAAGTAATTCATAGGTATAACCTCCGTTACCACCTCCAGTAGTAAGAATTGAAATCGTTGCTCCTGTTGCAGGATCACAAGTAATTTCTTTTGTTACTTCAGCTGTAACTGTTACTGCTGTTGGTTCTGTTAAATCGATAGTTCCTGGAATATCAACTTGACAATCTCCTATTGAATTTACATTAGAACGTACACTAACTGAATAGTTTCCTGCACTTAATCCTGTAATTGTATATGGACTTGAAGTTTGTGCTGGTGCTGGTTGCCAAGCTCCACCATTTAATGAATATTGAAAAGAGGTTCCAAAATTTTCTGCAGTAATAGTAATACTACCATCTGTTCCTCCATTACACGTTATGTTTGTTCCAATAGCAGTGGCTGTAAACTCCTGACCTTGCTCTATTTCAAACTCTACTAACGTACTACAGTCTTGTCCTTTATAATACACTAAAATATTATGAGGTCCTGGATCTAAATTTAAGAACTCATTAGTATCTACTATTGTTACACCTCCATCAATCGAATACTTAAAATTACTTTTAATTTCTGAAGCTGGTCCTAATACTACATTTCCTGTACCGTCACAATTATAAGTTATTTCTGGTACTAATTGCGGTGCTTTAGGAGAATCTTCAACAAAGATATCATTAGGTATAGTATACTCACAACCATTTGCATCTCGTAAATAAAAACGATAGGTACCTGGCTCTATACTGTTAAATACAGCTTCTGCCGAACCGTTATCATCAAAAGAATAATAATCTACATCTGTTACGTTTCCAGTAGTGGTATCTACTTCACCTATACCGTAGGTAAAAGGAAGTGTTCCTCCTTGTTCGTTAAAAAATCGTACTTTGGCTCCTGCACCACAATTATAAGGCCTCTCTAACTCAACCTCTGCACTGATTGCTTCTGGTTCTGTTATTGTAGCTGTTACTTGATAATTACATTGGTAAGTATTATTAGTATCACTAGCTTTAATATCAATGGTATATGTAGTACCTGCTATACTTCCTGATAACCCAGAAAATACTCCTGTAGTATTAGATGTAGAGAAGTTATCCATACTATATTCTAATGTATATTTTGAAGGATTTCCTCCTACTAAACTTACTGCTATCGTACCATCACTACCTCCATTACACTTCACACTTGTTGGTACTGCTGTAAATTGTAATGCTGGTTCTACTACAACTACTGCTTCAGCAGTTGTTGTACAGTTATTTGCATCAACTATTTCAAACACATAGGTTCCTTGACTTCCCATAGGAACTTCATAAGTAGTGTCTGTAAAATATACTTTGTCTGCATCTGCTATTGGATTTCCATTAAAAGAAATTACAGCAAAAGAATAATTTAACGTACCTCCACTAGCTGATAAATTTATTATTCCTGGTGAACTTCCGTCAGTACACGTAATGTTTTTTGTTGTTGTGGCTGAAAATACTATAGGGTCTGGTTTATCTATTTCAAACATCCTACTTACAGTACAACCATCTTCTCCTGTTAATAAAACTGTGTAAAGACCTTCATTTGTAAAAGTATATGTTTCTAGGCTTCCTCCACTAAGTGTACCAGAACTAGCTACTTGTACAGAGGCTCTTGTTATTGTATAAGAATATGAATAATCACTAGGTAGGTTACGTAGTTCAATTGTTGCGTCAACTGAATCTGAAGCACAATCAATAGGAGTTGTGTAAACACTTATACTATTCTCAAGGTTTATACTTTGTATATTTATATCTTCTGTAACATAGTTACATACTGCATCTGAAGCTCCTGCTAAACGAATTGTTAAGTCGTAATCTCCTGGTTGTGTTATAGGAAAAGTATTACTTGTTTGAAACGTACCATTATATCCATTTCCTACTAAACTATACTCATAACCATTGGGAACATTATTAACAACTATACTACCATTACCATTACAAGTGATATTAGTGGTTTCAATATTAGGAGACAAAGAGTTTCTAAAAACATTAAAGTAATAAGTTTTAGGACATGTTCCATCATATAAAACGACTAATTTATAAGCTCCTGTTTCACTAAAAGACATGTTTAGATTTGTTCCTAACGGCGTCCATGAACAATTTATATCTGTTGGAGCACAATTGTCTGTTTCAAAATCATAATTACAACCTCCATCTCCATTTAGTTTAAACCATTCTACAATGGTCTCTGAACCTGCAAAAGGTAGTGTAATACTTCTTGTACTATTACCGTCTCCACATAAATATACTTCAGCTAACTCTGTAGTATTACTAGTACATGAAGTGTTAAATCGGTCAGCAAAAGGGGCTACTAATGGGTTTGGAGCATCATCAAAAGTAATTACTCTTACGGTTTCTGGTTTGGTTATACACCCTATATTTGAAGTTTTAGTAACAGTATAGGTTCCTGCACTACTTACCGTAATAGTTCGAGTTCTTCCTATAATATTTCCGTTTTCATCTGTCCAAGTATAACTATCAAAGCCATCTCCTGCTGTTAATTCTATACTTCCTCCACAAAGTACCTCTTCTCTTAAAAAGTTACAATCATCTATATTAACTAAGAAGTTAGAACTTCCAACCACTCCTAAATTACAATCAGTGAGTCCTGAAAAACTTGCTTCATTATTTATTCTGTCAAAATTAGGATCTCCAATTAATGACTCATCTCTACTATAATTAGCATAAGCTGTATTAGCAATCTCATTAGAACAAGCATCCCTTAAATCGTTACAGGTAGCTACTACTTTTGTTCTTATTTTAATTTCACTAAACCCGAGTAAGTCTGTTGATGTTCCTTCAAACTTCCTCACTAATTCATCTGGAATAGGGAATTTTAAAACCCCTCTAAAATTGTTTGCTACTGTAGGTGCTTCATAAGAATTTATAATTGAATTCCTAAGAGGCTCCATTTCAGAAGGTAAAATTAAATTAGCAGGTATAAAATCTACATTTTTAGGTAAACTATCAATAATAACTGTATTTAAAGCATTATCGGTACCTATATTCCTAAATTTAATATTGTAATATAGCTCTTGATCTAAGTTTACCATTTGACCTGAGATATCATTACCATTTACGTCTTCAACTCTTTTAACCAACTGGACTTTAGGTTCTATAATTTCAACAGCCAAAGCGTTTAAAAAAGGCCAATAAGTATCTCCACTAGTTGTAAATCTCATCATTCCACTAGTATCACCATTATCCATTATAGAGTTATTTCTGTTATCCAAATCAAACAAATCAACATCAAACCCTAAGGTATTTTCACTACTAGGGTTTCTACCTGATAAATAATTATTGTACTGTGTTATGGATCCATTAAAAAAGTTATTAGTAGGGTTTCTTGTTCCAGTCGTTAAATCAACGAAATCACCATCTGTATCTCTCATCTGAAATCTATCTCCATAAATTCCTCCATCACCTTCAAGAGCAGCAGCTAATAGCTTTACTTTTACAGGTCCAGATGGAATAGTTGTAAAACCTGAAAAAGGAACTTCTAAACTGCTATTATTTGACCTTTTTATTGTAGAAAAGCCATCAAAAACAAAAAACTTTTTACTTGATTCTGTTTCATTTTCATAAATAATAACTAAAACCCAACCAGCTGAAGAACCTAACAGGCTTCCTTCGGTATCTTTTCCTACAGTAGCTTTTACATTCGCTCCATAGTATTCTCCATTTGGGTTATTCCCTACCCCTTGAACCAAAGATGTAACATCTGTATAACATACGTAAGGTTTTTCAGTTGAAATTCCATTATCATAAATTATTTGGTCTGCAACAATATCTGTATAATTACTTGCTCCAGGTAACTTTAATTTCATATTATTAAAGTCATCATCACGTGTATTAACTCCAAAATATTCATCATACCAATCTTCATAAGGGTAAACTGCTGCCCAATATAAACCTGCATAAACAACTCTAGAACAACTTGGTAAATTTAACGTAGACATACTTGAAGAAAAAGTATCATCTTTATTATCACCATTTTCATCAACAAAACCATCAATATCAATATATTCTAACCTAAACTGATGATTGTTGTTGTTACCATTATAACTCGTGTTTGCAGGTGCTCTATTTAAAGTGTTATTTGATATAAATGTGAGGTTACCTTTAAGTGACATTTCTTCTCTTAATAAAAAAGGAGTGTCATTTTTTTGTTCTCCTTTTTGGAGACGTCCTTCTATATGATGTTTTTCTTGTGAAAAAACCAACAAGGTTTGTAGTATAAATAATAGAGTAATTATTCTTTTCATAATATCAATTGGGGGAATTAATTAATCAAGTTCTTCTGTTATATATTTTATTTAATTTGTACGATAGCTTTGCGATCGTAAAAAGCTCCATTTAAATTTGTATTGTACATTTTAATTGCTTCTTCTCTATCTGTTGTTTTAAAAATGTAAACATGCATAAACCCTGTTTTTGGGTCTACAAAATAATCTGCATCTATATCATCATTTCGTAACTCATCTACATTTCTATCAGCTAACGCTTTTTGAGAATTTACATATACACGTAAATAATATCCTGGTTCTACACCTGCCGCCTCCATAGGATACACTTTCGCTGGTGGCTGTGTTTTAGGCTCTTCGTAACTTCTAAGCTCTCCTCCTAAAGTAATTTTCACCACATATACAGGATCTTTAGTAGTCTTTTTAACTTTTATAGTTGAATTATCTTTTTTCTCGTCATTCTTTTCAAACAAACGAGTTTTATCGTTAAAATCGTCTACTTTTTCTTGGGCGTCTTCCTCTTTTGTAAACCTATCTAAGTACACATAGTATAATTTTTTATTTGGCTCAAACACATACTTTGCTTCAATATCTAAACGTTTCCATTTTTCTATTAAGGCTTCTGCATTTTCTTTACTTCTAAACTGGTCTGAAATAACATAATACATAGTACCACCCCCTCCTGAACGCGTTATTGTACTTCTACGCCATGGTTTATTTGATCTTCTTCTTAACGAAGTATCTTTAGCTTCAGTACTATCTTTAATAATTACAGTATTTGTAATTGTTTTTGGTGCTGGTTGATTTTTTAAGATTCGTAACACTTCATCTATCTTCTTATTTAAAATATCAATAGAGTCTTGTGCTTGTTGAATCTCATCTGATAAATCGTTATGTTCCTGATTTTTATATTCTACTTCTTTCTTTGGAGTTCTTTCAGGCAAACTAACTTTTACATTACCAGTTCTTCTTGTTGGACGTTCTCTTGTGTATGATTTTTTACCAAAATTATAAATTAGCCCTACCTCATTTGTTGCGGCAAAGCTACTTTTTTCATAACTAATTCCTATGGCTAAATTTTCTGATAAGTTTATTCCCATTCCTGCAGAAATTCCATAAGTTTTATCATAGCCTGCTTTTATCCAACCTGCTTTGGGTAAATCTACAATAGCACTTCCACCAAAACCAAATTCATCATTCCCTGGCTTTCTTGCTGTTGCTAAAAACCTTACATCTGCTCCTTCAAAAAGACCTTGTGCATAGGTAAACTCATGAGAATACATTAAATGACCTGAAAATGTTTTTTCTCCAAAAGAAGTAATCATTTCACTCTTTTTGAGATTAAAATCTAGTAAGTTTTCGAAAAATACCCCAACATCAAACTTACCTATAGATAATGTAACTGCTGGTTGAAAATTAACCGCTGGATCATCTTGGTAATTATTTAAAAAAGTGTCGTCTGCATCAGTTACTAGAACTTTACCCCAATTTAAACTTCTTCTACTATATAAAAAATTAAAACCAAAGGTTAAATCCATGGTTTCATTTAGTTGTAAACGATGTGCGTAATTTGCAAGGGCTCCAAAATCTTTTACCGATCCAACATCTTGTTGATACACAGCTACACCTGCTCCAACATTTTCTCTCATCTTACCTGAATAGGCAAGCACATATAAACGAGGGTTGTCTTCAAAATCTACATTACTATTTCTTACAATAGCTGAAAGTGAAGTTTTATTTTCGCGCAGAGCTGAAAAAGTAGGAACGGTTAAAAAGCGATTAAACTTCATGAAATTACGAGAGCTAAAACTATTGTATTGCTGTGCATTACTGGAAGTTTGCGCTTGTAAAGCAAACACATTCAGTACTATTATTATAAATAAAGTAATTTTTCTAATCATTCTAACTTTTTAGTGTAAAACAGATATAGTTCCAGCTTTAATCAACTTATCCTCTCTTATTATTTTATAATAAAAGACTTTTTGATTTCCTAAATCCTCTGTAGGCCAATCATTTCTATATTCAGTTGTTTTTAAAATTTCTTTACCGTTTGCATTATACAATATTATAGTCACTAATGGTTGAAACGCATATTTGTTTGATATTTTCCATGTATCATTTTTACCATCTCCGTTAGGAGTTAAGGTATTAGGTACTATAATTTGGTCGTCTTGTTCAACCACTTCTATTGTTCTTTCGACTGAACAATTTCCTACCTTTGCTTTTACTGTATAAAACCCTAAAGAGGTCACTGTTAATTGATCTGTTGTTGACAACAACGTTCCTGAGGTGTTTTCTCCTAAATACCATTCGTAAGACTCTCCTCCTGCTGCTATTACTACTTCAGATCCTCCTTCTTCCATAACAACTTTTTCCGATGGTGTTATTGTTACTGCTGAATCATCAAATGGGATTACGTTTATAGGAGCTAACTCCTTATCACACCCAAAACCAGAGTATCTCAGCACATACTCTCCTACTTCTGTCACCGTTAATGTTTGCGGATCTGTTGGAGTCACATCTTCAGTTCCATCTTTTATCCACTGGTATGTATAACTCGTGTTATAATTATCTATTGTATAGTTGATAAAAGAACCTGCACATAATGAGTTAGAAGGTGAACTAACCACAGGAATCTCTACAAGTTTTACATTAATACCCTCTGAATTACTTTCTGTACCATCATGGCTTACATTTAATGTATACAATCCATTATCAGAAAATGAGTTAACAGTATACTCATTACCTGTTTCTCCTGTAGAGACCCCGTCTTTTCTCCAATCATAACTTAACATTGCTATTTGATCTGCTGTTAAATCATATTCATTTCCATCTTCAGCAACCGCTTTAACCCCAACAACACTCAAGGTAGTATTTGTAATGTTGCACTCTTCATAATCAGTAGCGACTCTTATAGCTACTTTAAAAGAATCGACACCTAACAACACAAATTTTTCTGAATCAACAGCAGCTTCACAAGTGCCTCCTGTACTTTTTTTCACCCTTGCATAATAGTTCCCCGGATCCGTAGCATTCATACAGCTTCCTGTTTTCCCACCCATAGGAACACCATCCGCGTCTTTATACCATTCAATATCAACATCTGTCGAAGTTGCATCATGGTTTATACACAGTTCTTTTGTTTCTCCCGTTAACATAACTCGTCTCAAAGCCCCCTCATTAGTTACCGTATAACCTGCTGCTGTTGGTTGTTGCAAAATAACATCATTTGATCTCGTACTACAAGTTCCTGCTTCGATTTCTAAACGATACGTTCCAAATTGTCCTGTATTCGGTGTAGTGTATGTAGGTTCATTTGAAGATTTTTTTAGCTCATTATCTAAATACCACTTATATGTATATGAAGTATTAGTAATATTAGCTTCAAATGTATGTGATTGATCACTACACACCTCTATTGTTGACGGACCTTTTATTTCTGTATCCGCCCCACTAAGTCCAGACACCGTTAAATATCTCGATTTCGGTCCTCCACACAAACCATAATCAATTACAACATAATATTGTCCTGTTTCTGCTATTGTATATTTTGGTTCTTGAGTCGTTGCTACAAGTTCATCTGTACCACTTTGTACTCGATACCATAAATACTCTCCTATGACATTAGTATCTAAAGCTACTTCTTTAGTTTCTCCATTACACAAGGTAAACTCTTGCCCATTATTAATAGACAATTCTCCTTCTGCAAACATATCATAATAGGCTTCAAATGAAGCTGTCTGTACAGTTTGTACTGGGTTGCTTGTTCTTACACGTATTACATAACTTTTCCCATAAGTTCCTTCTCTTAATTGAAACCCTATGTTTTTTATATTAAACTGTTGATTATAGTTATTTGTTGCAGTACTTGTTAGCACTCTTAGTTCTTTTACTTTACTTGGATCTGAAAAAGATCCATTTTCATCTGAAAGTTCAATTGTAAAAGTATTATCATTTTCAAAAACAGCTCCACTAAAAGTAATGTCTAAAGAATAATTAGTCCCTCCTATTTGATCACAAAGAGCTCTATTAGCAACTCCTCTTAAATCATTAATAACCACACTCTCAAGTACTTGAGCGCTTGAGTTTAAACAAATAAGGAATATTGCTAAAAGTATTAATATGCTTTTAGTTTTTCTTTTCATTTAAGGGATTTTTAGGGGTTGCCAAATTTATAGTTTTTCCAAACAAAAATATAATAAAACCTGTAAAATTAATAGGGAAATATATAAAATCTATTTTTAACAGACAACTAAAGTTTTTTTCTTCAAAAAAAACATCCTTTGTTTATTCCTAAAAAAACATAAACAACTAACTAACAACGTCTTAAAAAAGAGTTATTCTTTCTTAAAATTTCAACACTCTTACCTGTAAAACTATATTAAAAATCTGCCGTATATTTGTTGTTCATTACACTATTATATGACTAAGAAAATAACTATCGCTATTGACGGCTTTTCATCAACAGGAAAAAGCACTATTGCTAAACAATTAGCAAAAGAATTAGGTTATATTTATGTTGATACAGGCGCTATGTATAGAGCAGTTACTTTGTACGCTATGCAACAAAACTATATTTCCGAAACTTTTTTTAACTCTAAAGAGTTGATCGCTGATTTAGACAATATTTCCTTATCTTTTACCTTCAACGAACAACTTGGTTTTGCTGAAATGTTTTTAAATAACGTTAACGTTGAAAAAGAAATTAGAACTATTGAAGTTTCTAAACTAGTAAGTAAAGTTGCTACTATTTCTGATGTGCGAAAAAAACTAGTAAAAGAGCAACAAGAAATGGGAAAAAACAAAGGAATTGTAATGGATGGTCGTGATATTGGAACCGTAGTTTTCCCTAATGCTGAATTAAAATTATTCATGACCGCCTCTGCCGATAAACGTGCCACACGTCGCTACAAAGAACTACTTGATCGTGGTGACAAAGTTAATTATGAAGAAATTTTACTAAATGTACAAGAGCGTGATAGAATTGATTCTACTAGAGAAGATTCTCCTTTAACGAAAGCTGATGATGCTATTGAATTTGACAATTCAGATATGGGACTTAAAGAACAATTTGAGCGTATTATGAGTCTTGTAAACGCAAGAATTTAACACTCATAAAACAACATAAAACATCATTGAACCGTGCAAAATTTTGCACGGTTCTTTTTTGGGTTACTATACATAAAATTGTATATTTCCTACATGAAAATACTAGAAAAAATCCTTAATGTTTCTCAGACACGAGAAGCAGACAAACACACTATTTTAAAAGAAGACATTTCTTCTTTTGCTCTTATGGGACAAGCTTCTCTTGCTTTTGTTAAAGCTATTGAACCTTTATTACAACGTTCACAAAAAATTGCCATTATTGGTGGTTCTGGAAACAATGGAGGTGATGGATTTGCCATAGCTAGAATTTTAAGAAACAAAAAATACAATATACAACCCTTTTTAGTTCAGTTTAAAGATATACTTACACCCGATTGTATTATTAACTATGAAAAACTACATGATACAATTGTTATAAATTCAACTAGCGAAATTCCTGATTTTTCTGAGTATGATGTAATTATTGATGGAATTTTTGGTTTTGGACTTTCAAGACCCATTACAGGTTTTACAAAACAAGTTATTGAAAACATCAACAAAGCTAAAAAAACAGTATATGCCGTTGACGTACCTTCTGGACTTTATTGTGACAAACTACCTGACTCTGAAACCATTGTACAAGCTGATATTGTAGTTAGCTTTCAACGCCCTAAACTTTCTTTCTTTTTTCCTGAAAATGGAAATTATGTAAAAAACTGGAAAACAGTTGATATTGGTTTAGACGAAGAGTTCGTACAACAACAAGACAGCAAACACTTTATTCTTAATGAGAAAATTGTTGATATTCTAACTAATAGACCTCGCCAATCTCATAAAGGAGATTATGGACATACTTTACTGATTGCTGGTTCTTATGGTAAAATGGGAGCCGCAACACTATCTTCTAAAGCTTGCTTACGAAGTGGAACAGGTCTGTTAACTACTTATGTTCCTAAATGTGGATATCAAATTGTTCAATCTTCCATTCCTGAAGCAATGTGTATAACCGATGAGAATGAAGAATTCGTGACCCAACTTCCAGAAATTTCCAAATACGACGTTATCGGAATAGGTCCTGGACTAGATACAAACGAAAAAACAATACGAGTTGTAAAAAAACTACTTTCTGAAAGTAAGAATCCGCTAGTTATTGATGCTGATGCCATCAATATTATTGCGCAAAATGAAGAATTAAAATCGTTACTTCCTAAAAATTCTATTTTAACCCCACATGTTAAAGAGTTTGATAGATTGGTTGGAAACTCTGACACCTCAACGGAACGTTTTCAGAAGCAACTTGAGTTTTCTGCAAAATATCAATGTGTGGTAGTTTTAAAAAATGCGTACACTGTGATTTCTTCTCCTGAAGGAAATTTATATTTCAACACTTCTGGAAACCAAGGAATGGCAACAGGTGGTAGCGGTGATGTACTCACAGGAATCATAACTGGATTATTAGCACAAAACTACACTCCTTTACACGCCGCTTTGTTAGGCGTATTTTTCCACGGAAAAGCAGGTGACGAAGCCGCTTGTAAAAAAGGATACAAAGCATTAATTGCTTCTGATATTATTGATGCTTTACGAATAGAAAAAAATTAATTTTCTTTAGAAAATGTTTGGATTAGTGTTGCTAATAACATCACTAATCCACATCCTAAAGCGTTTAACCACAAATATGGTAGCAAGTCAATATACCAAACTGCTATAATAATTAGCTGTGTGATTATTGCTGCAACAAATACCGCATTTCCTTTTACATATTTTATAAAAAAGGCTAATAAGAATATCCCTAGCACGTTTCCGTAAAAAATAGAACCTATAATATTTACGAGCTGAATTAAATTATCAAATAAATCGGCTATACAAGCTACTAAAATTGCTAAAATCCCCCAACCTAAAGTGAACCATTTTGACATTTTTACATAATGCTCTTCGCTATATTCTATTTTGGTATTTCGTTTGTACAAGTCAATCGCTGTTGTACCTCCTAAAGCGTTTAATTCAGATGCTGTAGAAGACATGGCTGCTGATAAAATTACCGCTAGTAGTAGACCTATTAATCCTTTGGGTAAATTATTTAGAATAAAGTGAATAAACACATAATCTTTATCATTTGTTTCTACTAACGGATCTACTTCTGAAATAATAGTTTTCGCTTCTTCCTTTAGTACTTTATCTTGTTCATTAAATTCTTGAATCTGTGCTACATTCTCAGGAGTTAACCCTTCAAAAATCAATGCTTTTTTTCTTCCTTCAATAAAACGATGTTGCTCTTCTAATTTTACATATTGTTCTATTGTTTCAAGGTTGGAATTTGCTATTGCTTCTCCTGATTTTGGGTTAAAATTTAATGGTGACGGATTAAACTGATAAAATACAAACACCATTACTCCTACTAACAGAATAAAAAACTGCATCGGTACTTTTAACAGCCCATTAAAAATCAATCCTAATTGACTTTCTCTTAATGATTTACCTGATAAATAGCGCTGTACTTGGCTTTGATCAGTTCCGAAGTAAGACAACATTAAAAATGTTCCTCCTAAAATACCTGTCCAAACAGTATAACGGTTATTTAAATCCCAAGAAAAGTCTAGTACTTTCATTTTATCAGAAGTACCTGCAATTTCTAGTGCTTTGGTAAATGTAATATCGTCTGGTAAATATTGTAATATCAAGTAAAAAGCAACAAACATTCCTGCGAAAATTACAGCCATTTGTTGTTTTTGAGTAACACTTACTGCTTTAGTTCCTCCTGAAACGGTGTAAATAATTACCAAAACACCTATTATAATATTTAGCGTAACTAAATCCCAACCTAAAACTGCTGACAAAATAATAGCTGGGGCAAAAATGGTAATTCCTGCAGCTAATCCACGTTGAATTAAAAACAGAATTGCAGTTAAGGTTCGAGTTTTTTGATCGAACCTTCCCTCTAAATATTCGTAAGCTGTGTAAACTTTTAATCGGTGATAAATAGGAATAAACACCAAACAGATAATTACCATTGCTATTGGTAACCCGAAGTAAAACTGTACAAAGCCCATTCCGCTATGAAACGCTTGTCCTGGAGTAGATAAAAAAGTAATGGCACTGGCTTGTGTTGCCATAACCGACAAACCAATCGTCCACCATTTACTTTCGTTTCCTCCTTTTATATAATCTTCAACATTTTTACTTCCTCTGGTTTTCCAAGCTCCATATAAAACAATAAACAATAAGGTTATTGAAAGAACAATCCAATCTACTATTTGCATGGTTTATTTTGTATATATGTTAGTGATTATATAAAATAACACGATGTATACTAAATTAGCCACTAAGACTAACGTGTATTCTTTTTTCCATACATACTTTTTATCCATACTTTGTTTGTTTATTAGTTGATTATTGTTTTGGTTTCTCGTAAAAACTATTGGCTAAAGATGCTTCGTTTAACAAAGGCATTTTAAACTGAATTGGTTCTCTTGCTGGTTCTGTTGGTTGCCCGTTTTCATCTTTAGCATACCAAGTTATGGATTTTGGTAATAACAAACCGTTAACATTTTCCCAATCGTTATATCTTATAATTTTATAAGCATCAGTTGGTTCTTTACTAAAAAAAGTGACCGTATACCCTAACCATGCCATTTGTTTTGTTTCCGGATGGTAAAATATAAAATAATTATCATCTGGTGAAGTTCCAACGTTGGCTTTGTATGAAATTTTTATTCCTGGATAAGTAATTCCTTCAAAAATTAGTGGTTTTGTTTCTGAATATACTATACCATCATCAGCTAATACAAAAGGCATTGCGTAAAAGTAAAAATATAGATTGTAATAAAATTCAGGATTTCCTTTAAACGCTGTTGAATCTTGTTGTTGTAACCACACCTCTTTTCCGTCAAACCCTAAAGAATATTCTGGTGAATTCACTACTATTTTTCGTGAATGTAAATCTGTAGTATGCTCTTCATTTTTTAGTGTGAATGACAATGTTTTCATTTTCTTCCATTGTTCAATTCCTCCATGTTTTTTTAAAACCTCTTCTAAAGCTTTTGGATATTTTAACGTTGCTACTTCTTCCTTTTTACTTGTTTCCTTTTTAACTTCTTTTTTACATGCTATTGAAACAAGAGTTATAGCTATTAGTACTAGTATTTTTTTCATGATAATTGATTTGTTCTAATTGGTCGAAACTGCCACTAAAAATTACAGTAAAAATAAAAAACTCTCTAAAATACATTTAGAGAGTTTGATGTTAACTATAAAAATTGAATGAATTATTCATCCGTTAAGGCTTCTATAAAAGCTATTAGGTCTTTAATTTCTTTTTCTGACAAATTTAATTTATCTAATGGTAACGTTTGATTTGGAACTTTATACCCTAATCCTTGTCCACCACCTTTATTATAAAAATCAACTACTTGTTCTAAGGTTTCATATACCCCATTATGCATATAGGGAGCCGTTTTGGATACATTACGAACGGTAGAAGTTTTGAAAAAGTATTTTCGTTCTTCAGTTTTAAATATATTATAAGCCCCTAGGTCATCATCTAACCCTGTTTCTTCTAAATTTGGAACTCCTATAGACTCTACCTCAGTCTCAGTAAAATTAGGAGGAACTGTTCCGTTAAACACAGGTGGAAAGTGGCAAGTCGCACATTTTGCTTTTCCCATAAAAAGATTAAAACCGTTGATTTCTGAAGTTGTTAAGGTGTTTTCTTTATTATTGATGTTTTTATCAAACTTTGAGCTAAAGTCTCCTAAACTTCTAATGTAATTTGCCATCGCATTTCGAATGTTAAAATCACTTACTTTTCCGTATAAATCGGTAAACGATTTTGTATATACACTATCACTTTTTACAGTTTCTGTCAAATTTTCTAAATTGGTATGAAACTCATTTTTATTTTCAACAACTCCTACAATTTGCCCCTCTAAACTTCCCGCTCTTCCATCATGAAAAAAGGTTTGTTGATACGCAGCATACGATACCGTTGGAGTATTTCTTAACTGTTTCGGAAAAGTTGCTAATCCATCAGTAAAAGCTTTGTCTTTAATATGACAAGTAGCACAGCTCATAACACCATCTTTTGATAGGCTTTTATCATTAAATAACTTTTTTCCTAAAGCTATTTTTTCATCTGACATTGCGTTTTCTAACTGATGATAGTCATTAAAGAAATTAATATTAAATGTTTCTTTAGAAAATAACGAAGTAATATTATTGTTGAACGCCATAGTTAATGGGAATTCTACCTTCCAATCTTTTGCAGTTTTTGCTAACAACTCTAATTGTTTATGTGCATGATTTTTAATAAAATCAAAACGGTTGAATGTAGTAAACTCTCCTTCTTCTAATACTTTTTGAGTTGTTTGTATTTCATTCAACCAATCAGTAAATAAGCTTTCATTTGAAAACTCGTTTTTATATGTATTTATAATAAAAAATAAGGTTTCATAATTCGTCTTAGCCTCAGTCAACGACTGCTCTAACACAGGCGAATCAAAACCCGTTATTCCTACCAAAGCTATGCGAGCAATCTGATCACGTAACAGCCATAGTGTGTGATATTTTTTTAAATACAATGTGTTGTTACCTGCTATTAATTTAAGTCTGTTTGCTGTAGTTTTTACGATGTTATTCACTTCAGAAACATCAACATCATCCTCGTGTAGTAATTCTTCTATAACTTGAAACCCGAAAGGGTTTCTTATTTTAATATCCGTAGCATCTTCCTCTTCAATCTTTAAAATATTAGGAGCATTTAAACTCTTGTAATTTTCTTTATCAACAAAAGCCAAAATAGGTTCAATTAACTTAAATTCCCTCCTTGCTGATTTGTATTTTTTTAGTTTCTCTGAAACCGTTTCAACAGTATTTATTCCTTCTAATAATGCAATACAACTATCGAGATGTTGTGTATAATACTCTTGAACTTTTACCACTAAAGCTTGATTATGAACTTTAGCATAATCTGCTGTTTTTTCTTGTTTACAGCTAATTATAGATACTAGAAAAAGACACATGATAACATGTGCCTTTTTTACTTTTTGAAAAATGTTTGTCATTATCTTTTTAATCCTTGAATCACATATAATTGACTTCCTTCTTTTTCAGTTTCAGCTGCGTTATTTGCTAAAGCATCTGTAAACGCTCCACCATCAGCAGGAACCCATCCGTGGTTTTGAGTAATTAATAAGAAAGTGTCGCTTACTCCGATAGTTTCAGAAATATCAATCATACCTGTAATTTCCCAAGCACTCTCTTGATAAGAAGCTCCGTATCCTAAAGCTGTAGCTGCTACTTGATCACATTCTAATACTTTTTTAACTTCTCCTGTGTTTAAGTTATATTGATATAAACTTGCTGCATGGTCTTTCTCTCCATCAAAATATCCATTAGGATCTTCTTGAATATATGCATAGTTCTCAGTTACTACAATGTTATCTGGACTATGGAAAGCACTTGCTTTACCACCTAACTTATCTCCATCTAATACACAAGTAATTTTAGCTGCTCCTGTAGGATCATTTTCATTTAACTCTACCTTATATACACGTCCGTAGATAGTTCCTTTTCCTACTAAACCATCTTTTTTACGACCTGTAACACAAAAATAAATTTCACGATTGTTTTTAGCAGAACCTCTTCTCCAGTCGATATCTTCTAAGCGAGAGAATCCCATTACTCCTTTTTCTTTTGCTTCAGCATCTAATAAATCGATATTCTTTTCAGTTAATTCAACAAAAGTAGCGTTGTAAGTTTGACCTTCTGCCATATCCATTTCATAAGTAACTCCTTCATCAGTAACTTTTAACCCGTATAATTTACCTCCGTTTAAGTCTCCTCTGTTACCAACGTACATTCCTAATTGACCAGAAGGAACTTCGTTATCAGAGTGATCATCTCCAATAAATAAAACAGTTTTATCTGTATAAGCATCTTTACCTATTACTACTGCATTTTCTGTAGACCATTGCCCCATTGCAGTTAACATGTTTGGAGTACCTGCCGCTGAAGCTTCTTTAAAAGGATCGGTAGCAAAAACACCTTTAGATGCTCCACCCCATTCACCTCCTGATAAGTATAATGGTCCAAAACCATGCTCTTCCATAGTTACCAAAGAACCAGAACATTGAGCTGTACTTGCAGTTGCGTTTGCATTTAAAATATATTCACCATGAACTGGTTTAAAAGTCTTATCTAACTTGATACGAGCGATTGAATAATCTGCTTCAATATTATTGATTAATGTAAACGTTCCGTCTGAATTTCTCATTAACCCTGCTCCATCAGCCATAGAACCATACACAAAGTTTGGAGTTTCTTCTAATGCATCTTCTGAAGATAATAATGGGTAAACTTTTACTCCTGAAAACTCAGATTCTAATTTTAAAAAATTAGGCGTTTTAGAATGCGCTGTTAACTCAATTGATTCTCCATTTTCTGGTGTATTAGACCCACTTTCAGAATCACAAGATGTTAATGTAGCTACTGTACAAACACCTAAAAATCCTAATTTCAATAAATTTTTCATTGTTAAATTTTATTTTAGTTTTTATAGGCGCAAATCAACAACACTAACTTTAAGAATATTTTAGCCCCAGTTTAAATCTACCTCAACAAAACGTTAACAGCTTTAACAAATCTTTAACTAATTTCGACACTAAACATCTAAACAAAAGAAAACCAACACATTAAAAAATGTATTGGCTTTAAAATTTTACTGTTTATTTATTTTCTACAACTAAAGTCTTTCTTTTATAATGTTTTGCACAACCTCTGGGTTTAAGAGCGTAGATACATCTCCTAAATTATCTAATTCGTTGTGTGCTATTTTACGTAGAATACGTCTCATTATTTTTCCTGAACGCGTTTTAGGTAATCCTTCAACAAATTGAATTTTATCTAATTTTGCTATCGGACCAATATGTTCAGTTATTATTTGATTTATTTCTTTTCGAAGATTGTCTTGATTTCTTTCTTCTCCTGTTTCTTTTAAAATCACATAACCGTACAACGCATTTCCCTTAACATCATGAGGGAAACCTACAATAGCACTTTCTGCTACTGCTGGATGTTCATTTACAGAATCTTCAATAGGAGCGGTTCCTAAATTATGACCTGAAACAATGATTACATCATCTACACGACCTGTAATTCGATAATAGCCTACTTCATCACGTAGCGCTCCATCTCCTGTAAAATACATATTATCATACGCAGAGAAATAAGTTTCTTTATAACGTTGGTGATTTCCCCAAATGGATCTTGCCATAGAAGGCCAAGGATACTTTACACACAAACGACCATCTACCTGATTTCCTTTAATCTCTTTTCCGTTTTCATCAATTAAAGCCAATTGAATTCCTGGAAGTGGTAAAGTAGCATACGTTGGTTTAGTTGGTGTTAAATACGGTAATGGTGAAATCATAATTCCTCCTGTTTCTGTTTGCCACCAAGTATCTACAATTGGATTTTTCTTTTTCCCTACATTATCATTATACCAATGCCAAGCTTCTTCATTAATTGGCTCTCCTACCGTACCTAATACTTTTAATGATGATAAATCGTGGCTATCTACAAAATCTAAGTTCTCTTTTGCTAAAGCTCTAATAGCCGTAGGTGCTGTATAAAACTGAGTTATTTTGTGCTTTTCAACTATCTCCCAAAAACGACCAAAATCTGGGTAACTAGGAACACCCTCAAACATTACTGTTGTAGCACCATTAGCTAACGGACCATATACAATATAACTATGCCCTGTAATCCAACCAATATCTGCCGTACACCAATAAATATCATTTTCTTTATAATTGAATACATTTTTAAACGTGTATGCTGTATACACCATGTACCCCGCTGTGGTATGCAACATTCCTTTAGGACTTCCTGTTGAACCAGATGTGTACAAAATAAACAATGGGTCTTCAGCATCCATAATTTCAGGAACACAGTCTTGATAAGCTTCTTCTAATAAAGGCTGCAACCATTTATCACGACCTTCCTTTAATTCAATATCTGAATGAATTCGTTTAGCTACCAACACTGTTTCTATTGATGAACAACTTTCTAATGCTTCATCTACAATACTTTTTAAATCAATTGTTTTAGCTCCTCTGTAAGAACCATCGGAAGTAATTACCATTTTTGCTTCACAATCGTTAATTCTTGTTGCTAAGGCTGTAGATGAGAATCCTGCAAACACTACAGAATGTACCGCTCCTATTCGGGCACAAGCTAAAATAGAAATTGCCAACTCAGGAATCATTGGTAAATAAATACAAACTCTATCTCCCTTTTTTATCCCTTGTTCTTTTAACACATTAGCAAACTTACAAACACGTTTGTGTAATTCCTTGTAAGAAATATGTTCTGCTTCTTCATCTGGGTTATTAGGTTCAAATAAAATAGCTGTTTTATCTCCTCTAATATGTATGTGACGATCTATACAGTTTTCTGTAATATTTAGTTTTGCTCCTTCAAACCATTTAAACTCGGGTTTTGAAAAATCGTACTCTAAAACGGTATCCCATTTTTTTCTCCAAACGAAATGCTCTTCTGCTATTTCCTCCCAAAATAACTCTGGGTTTCTTACTGACTTTCTATATAATTGAAAATATTCTTCTAATGTTTTTACGTGGTAGTTACTCATTCTTATACACCTTTTTATTTTAGCTTAAGCCACTAAAATAAATCATTTTTAATTGTTTATCAACTTATTAATTCCTTCTTCTTAAAACATAAACTAATCTTCATCATTTTGCAATAAGCGAGAATGCACAATAAAACGAACTCCTAAAGGTATTTCTAATGAGAAACTAGACCCCCTACCTTCGGTTATATCTATTGTTAAATGAGTATGTTTCCAATATTCATATTGGTCTTTATTCATATAAAAAGGGACTTCTTCTAACACTCCTAATAAAACATCACTTTCATCTAAATACATTTCATCCTTAGGAAAAATCATTGGTGATGAACCATCACAACAACCTCCACTTTGATGAAAAATTAAATCTCCATGTTCTTTTTTTAGTTTTTCAACTATCGCTTTTGCCGCATCTGTTATTGCTACTCTTTCCATCTTTTTTAATTATAAAATACTGAGCTTTTTCAAGCTCAGTATTTTCAAACAACTAAAAGAACCCTAACTTGTTTTTATCGTACGATATCAACATGTTTTTAGTCTGACGATAGTGGTCCATCATCATTAAGTGGGTCTCTCTACCAAATCCTGATTTTTTGTACCCTCCAAATGGCGCATGTGCAGGGTATGCATGGTAACAGTTTACCCAAACTCTACCTGCTTTAATTGCTCTTGGAATTTGATACAACTGATGCGCATCACGTGTCCAAACTCCTGCTCCTAATCCGTACATTGTGTCATTCGCTATTTCTAAAGCTTCTGCTTCATCTTTAAACTTTGTAACACAAACTACGGGTCCGAAAATCTCTTCTTGGAACACACGCATCTTATTATGCCCTTCTAAAATAGTTGGCTTAATGTAAAAACCATTTGCTAAATCTCCTTCTAACTTATTAGCTTCTCCACCACACAATACTTTCGCTCCTTCTTCTTTTCCTATTTTTATATATGCTTGAATTTTTTCGTATTGATCGTTAGATGCTTGTGCACCAACCATTGTATTAACATCGTATGGACTGTTTTGTACGATAGCTTTTGTTCTTGCTACCACACGTTCCATAAACTTATCATAAATATCTTCTTGTACTAAAATACGTGATGGACAGGTACATACTTCTCCCTGATTAAAAGCAAATAACACCGCTCCTTCAATTGCTTTATCTAAAAATGCATCATCTTCATCCATTACACTATTAAAGAAGATATTTGGAGACTTTCCTCCTAACTCCATCGTAACAGGGTTTAAGTTTTTAGAAGCATATTGCATAATCAACTGTCCTGTAGTAGTTTCTCCTGTAAAGGCTACTTTATCTATTCTTGGACTCGATGCTAATGGTTTTCCTGCTTCAGGTCCAAAACCGTGCACTACGTTTAAAACTCCTGGAGGAAAAACACCTGCTATTTTTTCCATTAATAATGTTGCAGATGATGGTGTTTGTTCTGCTGGTTTTAACACCACACAGTTTCCTGTTGCTAATGCAGGAGGCAACTTCCACGATAACATTAAAAGAGGGAAATTCCAAGGAATAATTTGTCCTACAACCCCTAATGGCTCTTTAATGTTCATTGATAATGTATTTTGATCAAGCTCTGTAGCACTACCTTCTTCTGCTCTAATAGCAGCAGCAAAATAACGCCAATGATCTACCGCCAAAGGAACATCTGCATTTAAGGTTTCTCTTATAGGTTTCCCATTATCACAAGTTTCTACTAGTGCAAATTCTTCTAAATTCGCTTCAATAATGTCCGCTACTTTATTTAATAATGAAGCTCTTTCTGCAGCAGAAGTATTTCCCCAACTCTCTTTAGCAGCATTTGCAGCATCTAAAGCTAATTCTACATCTTCTTTTTGTGATCTTGGATATTTTGCGATGATGCTATTATCTATTGGAGATCTATTTTCAAAATATTCTCCTCCTAACGGAGCTACAAACTCTCCATTAATAAAATTAGCATACGTGTCTTTAAACTTTGGTTTAGTATAACTCATAAACTTTGTATTTTTGTGTTTTATTTGAATTTAGCTAACGAAATAACACTTCCTTAATTAATTGCATATAAAAATGAATATTTCGTAATTTTGGTAAAATTATAATATCAGATAACTAATACATTGAACATATTTATTAAATTGTAACACATATCTATTATTCCCCAAAAAACACAAATAGAATTTTGTACTATTGATTATGAATCATTTATTAAGTCGCCATAAAGAAAGCCGAAAACTCACTACTTTAGTTGAAAACAGAACTACGTATAACGCCGAATATGCTGAGTTGAACATTTTTGAAACTCACAAACATGCTGAACAAGTTTCGTTAACTTTTGACTTTCCTGTGATTGCAAGTATGCTAACAGGAAAAAAAATAATGCATTTAGAAGGAATGGATCCTTTTGATTTTTTCCCTGGTGAATCTGTAGTAATGCCAAAAAACAAAGAAATGATTATTGATTTTCCTTTAGCAGATAAAAACAATCCTACTCAGTGTTTAGCTTTAGGAATTGATTCGCATAAAATTGATGAAATTGTAGAAAAATTCAATCATAATGTAGCTATAGAGAGAGAAAATAACAACTGGAGCTTGAATGATAATTCGTCACATTTGGTTCATAATACGGATATTAATCATTTAGTTGGACGTTTAGTACACACTTTTACTGACCAAAATAAATCTAAAGACATTTTATTGGATCTTATGATTCAAGAATTAATTGTTAGACTTTTACAAACTAAGGCTAAAGCTTTTATTTTAAATGATTCTACCGATACGTTTTCTGATACTCGAATAGGTATGGTTATTAAATTTATAAAAAACAACCTTACTAATAAAGATATTACAGTTGAGCTTTTAGCTGAAAAAGCTTGTATGAGTACTTCTCATTTTCATAAAAAGTTTAAAAACACCTTAGGAATCTCTCCTATTGATTATATCAATTCTGAAAAAATCAAATTTTCTAAGAAACTGATAAAACAATCTAAAAACCTACGAATCTCTGAAATAGCTTACAAATCTGGTTTTAATAACATTAGCTATTTTAACAGACAGTTTAAAAAAATGGAGATGATTACTCCTCAACAGTTTAAAAAGTCTTTTCTAAAAGAGTAAATCATCAACTTTTTTCAAAAAACTTTTATAGTTACATTTGTTTAATATGATGATATCTCTTTTTTTAGATGTTTTAAGCACTAATTGGTACATAATTTTACTTTTTTTTATCGTAGCTATTCTATACTCCTCTGTCGGGTTTGGCGGAGGTTCTAGTTACTTAGCTGTTTTAGCGCTTACAGGATTACTTTTTACACAAATAAGAGCTACAGCTTTACTTTGTAATGTGATGGTTGTTACCGGAAATGTTTTACTATACACACAACAAAAACAATATAACTGGAAAAAGGTTATTCCACTCACTTTGTTTAGTATCCCTTTAGCATTTTTAGGTGGCTATTTAAGAATAAGTCAAACATTTTTCTTTATTCTTTTAGGTTTTACACTACTTTTTGCTGCTATTACCATGTGGATTTCTAACAAAGTAGTTACCAATAATAGTAAAACTAAAGATTTAAACTTAGCTAAAAATGCGGGTTATGGTGGAGTAATTGGTTTTATTTCTGGAATGGTTGGTATTGGTGGTGGTATTTTCTTAGCTCCGTTACTTCATTTAACCAATTGGGACACTCCTAAAAAAATAGCAGCAACTGCTAGCTTTTTTATTTTGGTAAACTCTATATCTGGCTTGATAGGTCAATACACAAACCCTGAGTTTTATATTGATTGGAAACTTACTTCTATTTTATTAATTACCGTTTTTATTGGCGGACAAATTGGTAGCAGAATGAGCAATCAGCTCTTTACTCCTACTCAATTAAAAAAGGCAACCGCTATTTTGATTGCCTTTGTAAGTATTCGGATTTTAATTAAGTATTTATTCTAATTATTGCCTTACCCCTTTCATTTCTCTTCCTCCTTGATACAATGTTAACGCTGTAATTATTCCATTTTCATTCCCATGAAATTCTATACTCGCTTCCACTACTTTTAAAAAGAATTTTGTTTGAGTTTCTGCAAATAATTCAAATTGTGATTGCCCTGTAGCTTGAGCAAATAATTGGTTTCCTTTAGAAGTTACTGTAATTATAAACCCTGGTTGCAACTCATATTTACCCTCATATCCTTTTAAAACTTCTGGAGCTACCGAAATTTCTTTCCTCTCCTTTGGTGCTTCTTTATCTGTAAAAACACCTATTTCTTTATTAATTCTGTTTTGAAAAACAGCTGTTTTCTTTCCTTTTTTTTCTGAAAACTTGTACGTGTAAAATCCATCTTCAAAAGAAAATTCATTAGATGAAGTTGGATACATTTTAAAACTACTTGAACTACCTTCTCTTTGACTATACAATTGATTATCTTTTAAACTAATGAAACGAATCGCCCCATCTTCAAACTCATAAGCGCCTACCCATTTATTTAATTCTTCTTTTGATATAGAAAAATTACTATCGGCTACAGAAAAAGGTTTATTAATAGCCAAAGCCGCAATTTTTATAGCCAATGCTGTTGGTGATTTACACCCACAATTAGAAAATACAATTACATACACATCTTCACTTGGAACATACACTCCCATAGATTTATATCCAGGAATTGAGCCACCGTGTTCCAAAGTTGGTACTCCATTTATTTCGTTAAAACTCCAACCATATCCATAATTTATTTTTTTACCATTATTCAGTGTGTAATTGGTAAACGCTTTATCAATTGTTTCTTTTTTTACTAATGTGTTATTACGAATGGCTGTTTGCCACTTTAACATATCATCTACATTTGACATTATTGAACCTGCTGCATAAGGTAATGTCATACTTATATATTGGGCATTTGAATATTCTCCATTTCTCATTCGATAACCTGCTGCTCTATTCTTAATCAGTTTGGAACGACTTCCATAATAAGAAGAATTCATATTTAATTTCTTAAAAATTCGAGTTTCAACAAACTCTGGATAACTCATTCCGCTAGTTTTTTCTATAATATATCCTAAAATAAAATACCCTGAATTGTTATATAAATACTTTTCTCCTGGATCAAAATCCATTGGTTCATTTTTAAAGAAATCTATAAATTTTAAAGGCTCCATATCTTTTGTTGTTACTTCACCAAACTTTTGCATTGATGTATAACTTTTAATTCCTGAAGTATGAGTTAATAAGTGGTGTATTGTTATTCGTTTTCCTTTTGTAGGGTAATCAGGTATATATTTTGTAATGTCATCTTCTAAACTTAGTTTACCTTCTTCTAACAGCATTAATATTGAAACTGATGTAAATTGTTTTGTTATTGAACCTACTTCAAAAACATTTTCTGGCTTCATGTTTACATCTAACTCTATATTAGCTTTCCCAAAAGCTTTTCTGTAAATAACATTTCCTTTTTTTGCAACCAAAGCTACTGCTCCGGTTTCATTATTTTTGAATTTCGATTGTAAAACTTCATCTATTTTTAATTCTAAATTCTGAGCTAATATCACGTTTGTTAAAAACAGACACAAAAAGAAAACAAATGCTTTTTTAATTTGGTTTAGTGTTTTCATTATTCATTTTTTTGATTAGTATACTCATACGACGATAGATAAAAAAATAAGTTACAGATTTTTCATTTAAAACAAAAAAGCAACGCGTACACGTTGCTTTTGTATCCTCTAAAAAATAGATGAGTAGTTCCTAGCCTAACCAAGCATTCATCATCCATATCGTTTTTTCTTGTTCTGCAATAAAATCACTCATCATTGAGTTTGTACCTTCATCTTCAGCTTCGTCAGACAAATCAAGAATTGTACGTTCTATTTTTAATAATTCAGACAATGAGCTAATAATTAGTTTAACTGCTTCAACATCGTTTGAAATATTTTTCCCTACAGGAACTTTTGATACACTTGTATAATCATCAAAAGTATGTAAAGGTGTACCTTGAAGTGTTAAAATACGCTCTGCTATTAAATCTACTTTTTCCTGTGCATCTGTATAAAACTCTTCAAACTTCATATGTAATTCAAAAAAGTTTTTTCCTTTAATATTCCAGTGTAAACCTCTTGCATTTTGATAATATACTTGAAAGTTAGCTAACAAAGTATTTAACTCATTTACTAAAGTTGTTGTTTTCTGCTTGTCTAACCCTAAAATTGTAGTCGTCATAGTGTATTGATTTTAAGTTTTTTACTTTTTCTATTACAAATTTAGCGTAACTTTTCATGCTTTAACTATAAAGGTTATTGATTGTTTTAATATCTTTATCGAAAATTATTATACAAATGACTATAACGCAATTAAAATATACACTTGCTGTTGCTGAATATAAAAACTTTACGATTGCTGCAGAGCATTGCTTTGTAACTCAACCAACACTTAGTATGCAAATTCAAAAGTTGGAAGAAGAATTAGATGCTAAAATTTTTAATCGCTCAAAAAAACCTATAGAATTAACAGAAGTAGGAAAACGTATTGTAGAACAAGCTAAAGTTATTGTTGATGAAAGTAATCGTATTATAGATATTGTTCATCAACAAAAAGGATATATTGGAGGAGAGTTTAGAGTAGGAATCATCCCTACTATTATGCCTACGTTACTTCCTATGTTTTTAAAAACTTTCAGCAAAAACTATCCTAAAGTTAAATTAATTATTGAAGAGTTAACTACTGAAGAAATTGTTAGAAAGTTAATGGATGGTTATATCGATGCTGCTATCGCTGCTACTCCACTAGAAAATGAAGCTATTAAAGAACGTGTTTTATATTATGAGCCGTTTGTTGGTTTAGTTCCTAGTGAACATCGTTTATTCAATCAAAAGAAATTAAAAATTGACGATTTAGAGGTTGATGATATTTTACTATTAGAAGATGGACATTGTTTTAAAGACAGTGTAATTAACCTTTGTAGAACAAATAAAAGAAGTGCTACACATCACTTTCAGTTAGAAAGTGGAAGTTTTGATACACTCATTAAGCTATCTAAAGATGGGCTAGGAATGACCTTACTTCCCTATTTAAACACTTTAGATTTAAATGATAGAGACAAAGCTCATTTAAGAGAATTTGAAACTCCACCACCTGCTCGTGAAGTAAGTTTAATTTATCATAAATCACAGTTAAAAATGCAATTGATAGAAGCTTTAAAAACTACAATTGATAGTGTTATTAGAGGTGCTATTGCTTTTAGTGATGTAGAAATTATAAGTCCTCTTCAGAAAAAATAAGAGTAATAAAAAATCCCGCTAATAGCGGGATTTTTTATTGTTTTTATCACTCAGCGATTTAAAAACTATATTCTGATAATGGCTTTGGAAAATCTTCTGGATTTGCTGCTAAATGATAACGAGGATCATCTACCGCCTCTTCAATAACATCTGCAAAAATAGGGCTTGCTTTATAAAGCAATACCTTACAATCTTCACTTAAATGTTTTAAAGTTACCTTTTTCCCTGCCTTTTGATATTTTTCTACTAATATAAAAATAGCTTCAATAGCTGAATGATCAGAAATACGTGATTCTACAAAGTCAATCTCCACATTATCTGGATCATGCTTAATATCAAACTTTTCGTTAAAAGCAGTAATACTTCCGAAGAATAAAGGCCCCCAAATTTCGTAAATCTTAGTTCCATCTTGTTTAAAACGCTTTCTCGCTCTAATTTTCTTGGCATTTTCCCAAGCAAAAACTAATGCTGAAATAATTACTCCGACAAATACAGCAATTGCTAAATCAAAAACCACGGTTACCGCTGATACTATAATTAATACAATAGCATCTGATTTTGGTATCTTGTTCATAATTCTAAAGCTCGACCATGCAAACGTATCGATGACCATCATAAACATTACTCCTACTAAGGCTGCAATAGGTACTTGTTCAATATATTTATCTGCAAAAAGGATAAAAATTAATAAAGTAACCGCCATCATAACTCCTGATAAACGTCCTCTACCACCTGCGTTAATGTTAATTACTGTTTGACCAATCATACCACAACCACCAGTTCCTCCAAACAAACCACTTAACATATTCCCTGCTCCTTGTGCTATACATTCTTTATTACCATCACCTCTTGAGTCTGTTAATTCATCCACTAAATTCATCGTCATTAATGTTTCAATTAATCCAACTGAAGCCGCTAAAAAGGCATATGGCGCTATAAACTTCAACGTATCTAAGTTGAATGGTAAATTACTCCAAAGCTCTGCTAAATTCATTTTTTTAGAAATTTCATCAAAACCATTTAAACCTGCTCCTCCACCATCTCTAATAAAATCTCCAACATTGATAGACTCTAATCCTCCAATAATAGACACAAATGTTACAATTAAAATAGCTGTTAAAGCTGCTGGTACTTTTGTTGTTAATTTAGGTAGTAACCATATAATTAACATCGTTAACAACACTAACCCCACCATAGTGTATAACTTAGTTCCTTGTAAAGTAGATTTTACAACTCCGCTATCTTTTACTGAATAAAATCCGTCATTTTCTATATTAAAAACAACCTTTTTTGTTTTAGCATCAAAAACTTGTGTATCTGATTTTACAAAAACTTCTTGGTTTGTTTGATTGTTGGTAATTGAATTCCCTTTGATTGAAAATAATGCAGCATTTGATACTAGGTCTTGTACTTCATTATCTGCTATTTTATAAACCAGTTCTTTCGATTCGGTTTTACGCATGTTTTGCCCGAAAATATCTTTCTTATTTTCTTTAAACATTCCTAGTTGTGCAATAAAAATAACTACAGCTAAACCGTTTACAAATCCCATCATTACTGGATGTGGAATTAGTCTAACTAATTTTCCAAGTTTAAATACTCCTGCTAACACTTGAATTATTCCCATTAAAACTACAGCTGCTAGTAAATAGAAGTACCCCATGTTTTCTACAGGTGTATCAAATAGCAATCCTTTTGCATGTCCTTCTTGAATCATAGTAACAAAAATTACAGCTACAGCTCCTGCTGCACCAGAAATTAATCCTGGTCTACCTCCAAAAATCGCAGAAATGATTCCTATAACAAACGCTCCAAATAACGCAACAATAGGACTTATTTGAGCTACAAAAGCGAAAGCTACTACTTCTGGTATCATTGCTAACGATACTGTAATACCTGCTAACGAATCATCTTTTATGTTAATCTTCTTACTTTTAATGTATTTCATCATAATTTCTAAGAGTCTTTTGTAAAAGTGGGCAAATGTAAAGATAATTTTATAGACCAAGTTTTACGTTTCATGTGTTAATTATTAATTATTCTTTAAAGGTCACATGGAACACCTTAATTAATTCCTTATTTTACGATTAAAATTTATTGGTGTTTCATTAAGTTTAATTTTGTCAACTTTATTTTTTGCCGTAATTTTGAACGTTGAACTATCAAACCAATTTGGTAGCAACAAATGAGCAGAAAAACACTACTTACTTCGAAAGAAATTGAAATCATTCTGCATCGATTAGCCTGTCAGTTAATCGAGAATCACAACGATTTTTCTAATACCGTATTAATAGGATTACAACCTAGAGGTACTTATTTAGCTAATCGATTAGCTAAATTACTAAGAGATGAGTACAACATAAAGGACTTACAATTAGGTTTTTTAGACATTACTTTTTATCGTGATGATTTTCGCAGAAGACAAGAACCACTAGAAGCCACTTCAACCCAAATTGACTTTTTAATTGAAGATAAAAAAGTGGTAATTATTGATGATGTATTATACTCAGGAAGAAGCGTACGAAGTGCTTTAACGGCATTACAATCGTACGGAAGACCTGATAACATTGAGTTGTTGGTATTAATTGACCGTCGTTTTAGCCGTCATTTACCAATTCAACCTAATTACCGAGGAAGACAAGTAGATGCCATCAACGAAGAAAAAGTAGTTGTTTGTTGGCAAGAAACTCATAAAGAAGACATAATTTACCTTGAACCCAAGCCCTCAAAGCTTGATTAGTTATGATTAAAAAAATAAACTAAGATGAAGCAGTTAAGCGTTGAACATTTATTAGGAATTAAATACCTTAACAAAAATGACCTTGAGCTTATTTTTGAAACCGCTGCTCATTTTAAAGAAGTCATTAACAGACCTATAAAAAAGGTTCCTTCATTACGTGATATTACTATTGCCAACTTATTTTTTGAAAATAGTACCCGTACAAAACTTTCTTTTGAATTAGCTGAAAAGCGTTTATCTGCAGATGTTATTAATTTTTCTGCAGGACAATCATCAGTAAAAAAAGGAGAAACTTTAATTGATACTGTAAACAACATTTTATCAATGAAAGTTGATATTGTTGTAATGCGTCATTCAAATGTAGGAGCAGGAATTTTCTTATCGAACCATGTGGATGCTAAAATTATTAATGCTGGTGATGGTACACACGAACATCCTACACAAGCATTATTAGATAGTTTTTCTATGAGAGAAGCTTTAAATAGTGACTTAAAAGGAAAGAAAATTGTAATTGTTGGTGATGTCTTACATTCACGTGTAGCTTTATCAAACATATTCGCTTTACAACTACAAGGCGCTAAGGTAAAAGTTTGTGGACCTACCACTTTAATTCCGCGTTATATTTCTAGCCTAGGAGTTGAAGTAGAAACCAATCTTAAAAAAGCTTTAGAGTGGTGTGATGTAGCCAATGTGTTACGTGTACAACACGAACGTATGGATATTAAATATTTTCCTTCAACAAGAGAATACACACAGCTTTTTGGTATAAATAAAGAAATTTTAGACAACCTTGATAAAAAGATTGTTATTATGCACCCTGGGCCGATAAACCGTGGTGTAGAATTAACAAGTGATGTTGCTGACAGTAACCAATCTATTATCTTAAATCAGGTAGAAAATGGAGTTGCTGTACGTATGGCAGTAATTTATTTGTTAGCGCAACAAATAAAAAGGTAACTATGAAAACAGAACATAAAACAGCTTATACATTAATAACCTCTGATGAAAATTCCTTTTCAAAATTCTTAGAAAGTTTTGAAAAAGAATATGTTACTCTTACAGGAAAAAACCTGATTCTTGTAATTTCAGAGCAATTTAATGCCTCTAACAAAAATATTTTGCTATTTTTGAAATACGCTCATGAACATCAAAACAATGGCATGTCTTTTGTAGTTGTATCTAAAGATGTAGACATTGATGAATTTCCTGAAACTTTTAACATCGTTCCTACTTTAATAGAAGCAGAAGATGTTATAGAAATGGAAGATATTCAACGCGATTTAGGTTTTTAACCTTATTTTTTAGTAATTATTCATTCCCCCTAAATGATAATCTATGGTAAAAAAAATACTATTTTTAACTTTCTTCTTAGCAATTTCAGTTGGTTTTTCTCAAGAAAAATCAATCGAGAAGTTGGTTGCATCCCCTAACCCTTTTACAAACAGTACTACTATTTATTTTGACGCTAAAAACGATCAAACAGTTATTTTAACTGTTAGAAATGTGTTAGGTAAAACAGTTTATAACAAAGAATTAAAAGCTGTTAAAGGACGTAATTCTTTTCCGTTTCAACGTAACGATTTAAAATCTGGAATGTACATTTACGCAATACAAAGCAATAAAGAAATTATTTCTAAACGCTTTGTAATAAAATAAATGAATGAGTTTACACTTGACTATTTTAGGTTGTCATTCTGCAACCCCAAGAGTTAATGCCTACCCTACTGCCCAATATTTAGAGATTAATAATCGACATTTTTTAATTGATTGTGGTGAGGGTACTCAACGACAAATGCGTAAATATAAGGTTGGTTTTTCTAAAATCAACCATATTTTCATTTCTCATTTACATGGTGATCATTTCTTTGGTTTAGTTGGTTTAATTTCAACTTTTGGTATTTTAAACCGTGAAAGAGAACTGCATATTTATGGTCCTAAAGGAATTAAAGAAGTTACAATACTTCAATTAAAAGTTTCTAAATCGTGGACCAAGTATCCTATTATTTTTCACGAATTAGACTCTAAAGAAAGTGAGCTTATCTTTGAAGATGATAAGATTTCTGTAAGAACTATTCCTTTAGATCATAGAATATATACCAACGGTTTTTTGTTCACGGAAAAACCAAAACCTAGAAAGTTACATATTGAAAATATTCAGCAATACAATGAAATAGAGACTTGTGATTTTCATAACATAAAAGCGGGTAAAGATTTTATTCTTTCTACAGGAGAGGTTGTTCCTAACGAAGAACTTACTATTGATCCTCCTAAACCATTAAGCTATGCTTTTTGTAGTGATACAGCATACAAACCAGGTATTGTTTCTATCATTAAAGATGTTGATTTACTCTACCATGAAGCTACTTTTTTAAAAGATAGAGAAGATTTGTGTGAGAAAACAAAACATTCTACAGCTGAACAAGCTGCTTCTATTGCTTATCAAGCAAATGCTAAAAAATTAGTTATAGGTCATTATTCTAGCAGGTACAATAATTTGGAAGATTTTAAAGCTGAAGCTCAAACTATCTTTAAAAATGTAGAACTAGCCGAAGCAGGGAAATTATATAGTACAGACGATTTTCCTATCGAAATTTTAAATTAATACTGCCTTGTTGATAAGAGAACTAAAGTACAAGCTATTTCAGCTTTAATTCCATGATCTTCTAATTTTTTAATAAGCTCAACATTTTCCGTTCCTGGGTTAAAAATAACCCTTTGTGGTTGTAAGCTTACTATGTAATCATAATACTCTTTCTGACGTTCTGGATTCAAATACAAAGTTACCGTATCTATATCAGAAAAAAGTTTCTTTTCTACTTCTATAGTAACATTACCTACTCTACCTTCCCGAACACCTAATGCCAAAGTTTCTATACCATTACTTCTCAATCTTTTAATAGCAATATTGGAATATCTCGTAGGGTTTAAAGAGGCTCCGAGAACTAAAGTCCGTTTTTTCATCTTATGTTAATATTACGTTAAACAACGTTAACTAAAGTAACAAAAATACTCTATAGGCAGTCTATTAAGCATCAAAACAATCTAAAAAAACAACCAAATGAAAAACATATTCATCATACTCTTAACTGTGTTTAGCACAAGTGTATTTGCTCAAATGCCCAAGAGTAATCTTCCGAAACCGGGAATCGTCTCTGGTAAAGTAATTGACCAAACAACCAAACAACCACTACCTTATGTTAATATTATAATCAAAGATGCTGCCAAAAAAATTATTACTGGTGGTATTACTGATGATGCTGGGCTTTTTTCAGTAAAAAACATACCTGAAGGGAATAATTTTGTTGAAGTTCAATTTATAGGGTATAAAACTTTCTCAAAACCTATTTCAGTTAGTAATAAATCGAATAAAGTAGACTTAGGAACCATTTCTTTAGAAGAAGATAGCACTACTTTAGATGAAGTAGAAGTAAGAGCAGAAACTTCTTCGGTAACTCAAAAAGTAGACAGAAAAGTAATTAATGTTGGTAAGGATTTAACCTCTGCAGGAGCTACAGCTTCAGAGTTATTAAACAACGTACAATCAGTAAGTGTTGATAGTCAATCAGGAAACATTAGCTTACGTGGTAATGAAAACGTACGTGTACTGGTAGACGGAAAACCTACAAACATTCCTGCTTCTGAATTATTAAAACAAATTCCTTCTTCATCTATTAAAAGTGTTGAGTTAATTACGAACCCTTCTGCTAAATACAACCCTGAAGGAATGAGTGGTATTATTAATATCATTCTTAATAAAAATGCCAACATGGGATTCAATGGTTCTGTAAACACAGGGGTTGAAGCTGGTCATTTTGTACGTTACAATGCTTCTACTAACATGAATTATAAAACAGGAAAAGTAAACTTCTTTGGAAACTATGGCTTTAGAGGAGGTGATAATTATAATTATGGATACATTAATAGACCTGGTGAAAACTATCAAGACTTTGTTTTTCAGAATGATGATGAGTCACACTTATTTAAAATTGGAGCAGACATCTATTTAGATGATAAAAACACCCTTTCGCTTTATACAACCCAAAACTGGTTTAATGTTTTTGCTAAAGGACGCGCTATAATTACAGATAATAATGGTGATTTAATAGAGTACTCTCCTAACACCCAAAACAATGAAAGTCATAATCAAGCTTACAATGTAAATTATAAACACGATTTTGCTAAAGAAGGTCACTCTATTGAGTTTGAAGCTAACTATTCTATAAACGATGCGCCAAACTATTTAAATAACTATTTCTTAGAAGGTACTCAGCCTGATTACTTCAATGATATTAATAATGATAGAAAAAGTACATTATTAAATTTAGATTATACAAATCCTATCTCTAAAAACGGCAAACTTGAATTAGGTTTAGAGTATCGAGTAAACAGTACAGACAACATTAATCTTACAAACCAACAAATTGTATTAGAAGATATTAATGGTAATAAAACATTTAGAGATGTAGGAGACTCTTATTTTAGCTATGACAGAGATATCTATTCAGCTTATGTAAACTATGGCCATCAGTTTGGTAAACTATCTATGCAATTAGGAGCTCGTCTTGAGCAATATGAAATTGAAGGTAACTTTACAGGACTAGACGTAAATGGTGATGTGAAAAACGATAAAGTTACTGATGACATTTTCAGTGTATATCCTTCAGCTTTTTTCACTTATAATCCTAATGAGGCAGATCAATTTCAATTAAGCTATAGCAAAAGGGTAGACAGACCAGGAATACAACAAGTTAACCCTATTAGAGAATGGAGTACTCCTTTAATCACATCAGTTGGTAACCCCGAGCTTGTTCCTCAGTTTACGAACTCTGTTGAATTTAACTATACTCGAAAAGTAAAAGGAGGATCTATAACTTTAGGTAGTTTCTACAGAAATATTACTGATGTAATCAATAGAGCTACTTACATGGATTCTTTAGATGAAACCAACACTAAACAGATTTTAACTTTTGCCAATTTTGATGACACAGATGCTTATGGTTTAGAGTTCTCTGTAAACTATAAAATAGCTAAATGGTGGAGAGCTAACGCTAGTATGGACTACTATTCTCAAAAACAATTTGGAACCACTGATTTTAGCGACCCTAACGCTTCTACTATTGAAGTTAAAACAGACATTTTTAACGCACGTATAAGCAATAGCTTTACAGTATCTAAAAAATTACGTTTACAATTATTTGCAATGTATAGAGGACCAAGAGAAGACATTCAATGGGACGTAGACCCTATGAAAATGGTTAACATCGGAGCTAACTATACCATTCTTAAAGGAAAAGGAAATATTAATCTTAGAGTTAATGACATTTTTAATAACATGAGATTTAAGTTTAACTCTGAAAGACCTTTTGTTCAAAACGGACGTTTTAAATGGGAAAGTAGAACTGCTTATATTGGATTCAACTACAGGTTTGGTGGAGGAAAAAACAAAGCTCGCGCAAGAAAACAACGCGATAATAACGAAAACCAAGGAGGAGGAGGCTTCATGTAACATTAACCTTCTTAAATTATTTAAAAAAAACGAAGTATTTTACTTCGTTTTTTTTTATTTTTAGCGCAATTTCATTCCCTTCAACATATGAAAAAATTGCTTATACTAATTTCATTCCTAAGCACTTATTTGTGTTTAGCTCAAAATTCACAGCTAACAGGAACCATTTTAAACAAAAAAAACAATCAACCAATACCATTCGTTACTATTACTTGTAAAAACACTTCTAACGAAATAATAACAGGGGGTGTTTCTGATGAAAAAGGTAATTTTAAAATTGAAAAACTTCCTAAAGAAAGTTTACTCTTGTCTTTTCAATTTATTGGTTACAAACCGCTCGAAAAAAAAATTGATCTCAACAAAAACAGTAAAATAGGAACTATCTTTCTTGAAGAAAATACTACTCAATTAGATGAAGTTGAAATACAAGGAGAAACTTCAACTATTGTTCAAAAAATTGATAGAAAAATTATTAATGTAGGTAATGACTTAACTGCTGCAGGAGCTACCTCTTTAGAAATGCTTGAAAACATTCCTTCAGTTGATGTTAATCAACTTTCGGGAACTATAAGTTTACGTGGTAATGAAAATGTTAGAGTTTTAGTAAATGGAAAACCTTCCAACATAAATACAGCTCAATTATTAAAACAAATACCATCTAACTCTGTAAAAAGTGTTGAAATAATTACAAACCCTTCAGCAAAGCATACACCTGAAGGCATGAGTGGTATTATTAACTTAATCCTTAAAAAAAATACCAAAATTGGTTTTAATGGAAATTTATCAGCTGGTATAAAACAAAGTAGAAACTTAAGGCCTGAACTTTCCTTAAATACAAACTATAAAACAGGTATAACTAATTTTTACCTAAACTACAATACAAGTTGGGGAGATTATGAAACATTTAATGATTTTGAAAGAACCGACATTGACTTAACTCAAGATTTTGACTTTTTGAACAATTCAAACAACCATAATATTAAATTTGGTGTAGACATAGATGTTACTTCGAAAAGTGTATTGTCGATGTACACTTCTCTAAATTTTGATAAAAATAGTTTAGCTACCAATACTCTTGTCCATGAAAACAACTCACTAGTTTTTAATAACAAAAGTTTTTCTGATTACAATCAAAAAAACGAAACTTATAACATTGATTATGTCTACAATTTTGATGATAAGGGTCAGGATTTAGAAATTGAACTCAACCATTCTTTTACAAGAAATCCTGAAAAAACTATTAATGAAGAACTTATCAATCCTAATTCAAAAGAGTACAATTACACAAACAATATAAAAGACACACGAAAACTCTGGTTATTTAATGTTGATTATGTAAAACCTATAAAATCTGGAAAATTAGAACTAGGATTTGAATTTAGAAAACAAGATTTTTATAATTTAATACTTACTGATAGAGAACACATAAATAATTCTACTGCTCTTGAACCCGCAGGAAATACAACTCTAAATTATGACAAAAATATTTATTCAGGATATCTAAATTTTAACAAGGAGTTCAAAAAAATTTCAATTCAAGCAGGTATAAGATTAGAACAATTTAATTTAGATGCTCTTTTTTCGAACACTGAACAAGGAAACACCTTTTTAAGAAATAATATTTTTAGTTGGTATCCTTCAGCATCAGTTCTATACAGCTTTAATGAAAAAGACAAGTTACAATTTGCTTATAGTAGAAGAATTGACAGACCTTCTGCTTATCAAATAACTCCTATTCAAGAATGGTTTTCGCCTCTAACTATATCAAGAGGAAACATTAATCTACAACCACAATTTACTAACTCTCTAGAGCTTAATTATACTAAAACAATCACTAAAGGCTATATATCGTTCGGAACATTTTATCGAAGAACAAATGATAAAATTGGTCGATTATTACAGCAAGATGAACAAAACCCTAACAAAATCATTACTTCATTTACCAATTACGATTATGCCGATAGTTATGGTATTGAACTTTCTGCTAGTCTTAAACCAACCAAATGGTGGACGTTAAACCCTTCTTTCGAAACATATATACAAGACTCTCAAGGTGTTTTAAACGGTAACTTTGAAACGGTAAAAAACACCTTAGTAAAAGGACGTATAAGTAACTCTTTTAAAGCTTCAAAAAAACTGAGTTTCCAATTATCAGGTATTTTTAGAGGTAAGAGTGAAAACATTCAATACATATTACAACCATATACAATGATTAATGCTGCAGCTAGATTAAAGATATTAAACGGTAAAGGAAGTATCACCTTAAGGGGTACTGATATTTTTAATAATGTAAACTTTGATTACATATCAAATAATCCATTTACACAAAAAGGAAAATACATCTTAGAATACAACTCAATTTACCTAGGTTTCTCTTATAATTTTGGGAGTGGTAAAAACAAGAGTAAAAACAGAAAATACAGAGATAATAATGAAGCCCAAGGAGGCATGTTTTAATAAAAAAGCCGAAGTATTAACTTCGGCTTTTTTGTTTTTATATATAGAGTAAAATTACCAACGAATCACTACTGATCCCCAAGTAAATCCACTACCAAAAGCAGCTAATACTACCAAGTCACCATCGTTTATTTTTCCTTTTTCCCAAGCTTCTGTCAATGCTATGATAACTGAAGCAGCAGTAGTATTACCATACTTCATAATATTATTATATACTTTATCATCAGACAACTGGAATTTCTTCTGAATAAATTGTGCAATACGTAAGTTTGCTTGATGAGGAATTAACATATCAATATCTTCTTTTTGCAAACCGTTAGCCTCTAAACCTTCCATAATAGCTTCTGAAAAACGAACTACTGCATGTTTAAATACAAATTGTCCATTCATATATGGATAATATGAAGTATCATCAGGGTCGTTTTCTTCAATAATAGTATCAACCCATCTTCCTGTTGATGGTCCTATTAATGCCAATTCTTTAGCATGCTTTCCTTCCGAATGCAAATGAGACGATAGAATTCCTTTCCCCTCTTCTTCACTACGAGATAAAACTGCTGCTCCAGCACCATCACCAAAAATTACAGTCACTCCCCTACCTCTAGTAGATTTTTCTAAACCTCCAGAATGATTTTCAGATCCAATTACCAAGATATTCTTATACATTCCAGTTTTAATAAACTGATCAGCAACAGACATTGCATAAATAAACCCAGAACATTGATTACGAACATCTAATGCTCCAATAGTAGGCATATCTAACAAGTCTTGAATTTGTACTCCTCCTCCAGGGAAATATAATTCAGGACTCAACGTAGCAAAAACAATAAAATCTATATCATCTTTTGTTAAACCAGCACGCTCTATAGCTATTTTAGCTGCTTTAGCACCCATAACTGATGTAGAGTCATCAGATGTCTTTGGATCAATCCAACGACGTTCTTTAATACCAGTTCTTTCTTGAATCCATTCATCACTCGTCTCCATGAACTGAGTCAAGTCATCGTTAGTCACTACGTTCTCAGGAACATAATAACCTAATCCTGTAATTTTTGAATTATACATATTTTTTAAAGTTGATTATTTTGTTGTTGTCAATTGCAGCCTGTAAAAATAGTAATTAATTAATACCTTTACAAAAAGACATAAAACTACAAATATTAACTAATTATTTATGAACAGAAAAGATTTCCTCTCATTATCAACCAAAGCTGCTATGTTTTTTGGGTTGTCTACTGCTATTTCGTGTAAAGAAGAGACGAACGACAAAACCATTCCTCTATTAAATAAAACTGCAAAAGGAAGTGCTTTTGCTTTAACTGTACCAAAAATAGACAAAGTTAATGTTGGAATTATTGGCTGTGGAAACCGAGGACAAGTATTAGTGCAAATGTTTGATTGGTTGGTAAAAAATGATAACGCTGAAATTGTAGCTGTTTCTGATTTACGTAAAGAAAAAACAGACAAACTAAACGAACATCTTCAAAAAACACATGGTAAAACAGCCGATGCGTATTATGGAAATCCTGAAGAATGGAAAAAGGTTGTTGAACGTGATGATATTGATTTATTAATAATTGCTACTCCTTGGGAATGGCATACACCAATGGCTTTATACGGAATGGAACAAGGTAAACATGTTGCCTGCGAGGTTCCAGTAGCTTATACCTTAGAAGATTGTTGGAAGTTGATAGAAACAGCAGAGCGAACTCAAAAACATTGTATGATGTTAGAAAACTGTTGTTATAACAACGAAGAACTATGGGTATTGAATATGGTTAATCAAGGTGTCTTTGGTGATTTAACACATGCTGAAGGTGCTTATATTCATGATTTACGCAAACATTTATTAGATGAAAAATACTATGAAGATCAATGGAGAATAAAACACCACTTAAATAAAGATGGTAACTTTTATACTACACATGGATTGGGACCAATAAGTCAGTATATGGATATTGGTCGTGGTGATACATATGACCATGTGGTATCTATGAGTTCTCGTGAAAAAAGTTTAAGCGACGCTGCCAAACATGCAGGAATAAATAAGTTTTCTAATATTAAGTGTGGTGATATGAATACCACCATTATAAAAACTAAATTAGGAAAAACTATTATGCTTCAATTTGATGTACATACAGGTAGACCTTACGATCGTTTAAATACCGTTGTTGGTACAAAAGCTGTACACGAAGGGTATCCTTCTAAATTATATATTAATGATGAAGAATTAGCTTGGTGGGGACACGAATGGTTAAAGCCTGAAGAATACAAAGAATATAGAGAAAAATATAATCATCCACTTTGGGACAAACTAAAAACACAAATCTCGGATAACTCAGTAGGTCATGGAGGAATGGACTTTGTAATGATTTACCGCTTAATTAGATGTTTAAATCAAGGATTACCACTAGATATTAATGTTTATGACAGTGTTTTATGGAGTGCGATTACACCTCTTTCAGAGTTATCTGTAGCACAAAACAGTAGTTCTATTAAAGTTCCAGATTTTACTGGTGGAACTTGGAAAAACAACAACAAATCAGAAATGTTAAGAGACATTTAATCTATACTAAAAAAAACACTAACTTGTAATGAGTTAGTGTTTTTTTTAGTATTTATTTTAATCTGTTTTATAGAAAATTCACTTTAATCTTCTTCCACAAGCCAAGTAGAATATATACTGTTATAAATGCAATTCCTGTTAATACCATAGCAATTGTATAGTTTCCATAAATCCAATTTCCTGTAGCAAACAAACTACTAAAAACTAAAATACAACCCGTAAAAGCAGCTAGTAAACCATTACTTAAATTAACCGTTTCTTTCTGCTCATCTATTACTATATTCTTCTCTTTTGCTTTAATTAACACATACATCCACCCTGCTTTTTTAGGTTGAATTTTTTTATAAAAATTAATCAGCACTTCATCATCTTCTGGTTTCGTTAATAAAGTTACCAACACCCAAACAATTGTAGTACATAATACCACTAACGGAAATTGCCAATAGCTTTCAAATACTCCTTCATTTCCAAATAAATATTCAGAATTAAAATAAAATATTAAAGAAAAAATTCCTGATGCTATCATTGCCGAAATTTCACTCCACGCATTGATACGCCACCAAAACCAACGTAATAAGAAAATAAGTCCAGTACCAGCACCAAACATTAATATGAATTTAAAAATCTCTAACGCATTGGTAAATAACAACGCTAATATTGCACTAAAAACCATCAAAATAACAGTGGCTAATTTCCCTACATTTACTAATGTTTTCTCACTAGCATTTGGATTTATATTTTGTTTATAAAAATCATTTACTATATAAGAAGCTCCCCAGTTTAAATGAGTGGAAATTGTACTCATGTAAGCAGCTACTAACGATGTAAGTACAACTCCTGCTAATCCACTAGGCAAAAATGTTAACATGGCTGGATACGCTAAATCATGCCCTAATTTGTCATCTGACACATTCGGAAAAGCCTCTTTTATACTTGCTAGGTCAGGAAAAACAACCAACGATGCCAATGCCACAATAATCCATGGCCACGGACGTAAAGCATAATGTAAAATATTAAAAAAGAAAGTTGCTCCAATAGCATGATTTTCATTTTTTGATGCTAACATTCTTTGGGCTATATACCCTCCTCCACCTGGTTCTGCTCCAGGGTACCAGGCGCTCCACCATTGTACTGCTAAGGGAATAATAAAAATTGATATAAGCAATTCCTTATTATTAAAATCTGGTAAAATTGATAATTTATCTACGACGTTAGGGTGTGTTAACAAATTCTCTAACCCATCTACTTCAGGATGATTTACAGAAACTACTGCCGCTCCAACAGCCCCTATCATAGCTACAAAGAACAATAAAAAGTCGGTGTACACCACTCCTTTAAATCCGCCAATAGCACTAAAAATAACAGTAACCACAGAAGCAATTCCTATTGTTTGAATTGGTGTTAAACCTAACATTACCTCTCCTATTTTTATAGCAGCTAAGGTTACACCAGCCATTGCCAAAACATTAAAAAATATCCCAAGGTATAATGATCGAAATCCTCTTAAAAATTTAGCTGGTTTCCCTCCGTACCTAAGCTCATAAAACTCTAAATCTGTCGTTGATTGACTCTTTCTCCATAATTTTGCGTAAATAAAAACAGTCAACATTCCTGTTAGTAAAAAGGCCCACCAAACCCAGTTTCCAGAAACTCCATTGGTTCTAACAATATCTGTTACTAAATTAGGTGTATCTGTAGAAAAAGTTGTGGCCACCATAGAAACTCCTAACAGCCACCAAGGCATATTTCTACCAGATAAAAAATACTCAGAAGTACTTTGTTTTGATTTTTTCGAAACCCAAATTCCTATTCCTAATGTGATGCTGAAAAAAATAAAGATAAAAGTATAGTCAATCGTAGTTAAGTTCATGAAATAAAATTTAATGTCGACCAAAATAATCAATCGGATTAAATTATATTGGGCTTTTTAAAATAAATGTTATGACTTTAGTTATTCTTGCAGCTGGTATGGGAACTCGATATGGCGGATTGAAGCAATTAGACGCTATTAGTAATGAAAACGAAGGTATCATCGATTTTTCTATATATGATGCTATTAAATATGGTTTTAAAAAAGTAGTTTTTGTGGTTCGGAAAGATTTTTTAAAAACGATAAAAAGCTTATACCTACCAAAGCTTCAAGATAAAATTAAAGTCGAGTTTGTTTGTCAAGAGGTAACTAATATTCCAAAAGAATTCAACAATAATAACAGAGTAAAACCTTGGGGAACAGCTCACGCTCTTTTAACCGCTAAAGATGTAGTTAATGAGAATTTCTGTGTAATCAACGCGGATGATTTTTACGGCAGTCATGCTTTTTTAAAAATGGGTGAGTTTTTAAGTAAAACTGATTCTTCTTCTAGTGAATATACAATGGTCGGGTTTAAAATTCAAAATACACTTTCTGAAAACGGAACCGTTTCAAGAGGAGAATGCTATCTTGACTCAGGTAATTATTTAAAAAGAGTTGTTGAATGTACTAACATTAGTTTAGTTAACAACCGTATCGTTTATTCCGAAAACAACCAAGAGAAGGAAATTCAAAAAAACAGTTTAGTTTCCATGAATTTTTGGGGATTTACTCCCACCATCTTTCAAGAAATGGAGACACTATTTCATCAATTTTTAAAGGAGAATTACCGAACAGAAAAAGAAGAGTTTTACCTGCCAAGTGTAGTAAATTACTTACTAGAAAACCAAATAGCCACTGTAAAAGTTTTAGAAACCAGTTCTAATTGGTTAGGGGTTACCTATAAAAAAGATAAAGCGGCGGTAATTTCAAAAATAACTGAATTAAAAAAAGACGGTGTATACCCAGAAAGTTTATGGAGTTAGAAAAAAAAATAGCTGTTATTTTCAATCAGTTTCAAACAAAACATATCTTTAAACGTTTTGAAACATTCAATTCTGGTCATATTAACGACACTTTCTTGATTATTACTCAAGAGAACGTAAATTATGTACTACAAAAAATAAATACTACCGTTTTTAAAAAAGCAACCGATGTTGTTCATAACAAAATAAAAATCACCCATCATTTATCGGAAAAGGGAATACAAACAATTCGATTTATCCCCACTAAAGACAATGTTTATTATCTAATAGATGATGACAACAATCTTTGGAATTTATCCGAGTTTATAGAAAACTCTCAAACTTTTTTAAAAGTTGAATCTGACGACATAGCCTACCAAGCTGGTTTAATTACAGCAGAATTTTTGACTAACACTTCAGACTTTACTAGCAACTTGGTAGAAATATTACCTAACTTTCATTCTATGTCTTTTCGATTTCGAGAATTTAAAGACGCTTTAGTTAATGCTACTCAAAAAAGAAAAGAGAAAGCCCAAAAATGGATTGATTTTGCTCTAGCAAACAAAAAAGAGATGATGGTTCTTGACCGTGCTATCAATCGAAAAGAAATTCCGTTACGAGTAACTCATAATGATACTAAAATTTCTAATATTTTATTCAACACCAACAACAAAGCTATCTGTATGATTGATTTAGACACTGTTATGAAAGGATGTATACATTTTGATTATGGAGATGCTTTACGAACTATTTGTAATACTGCTAACGAAGATGAACCGAATGTTTATAACATAAACTTTAACCTTGATTATTTTAAAAATTACACAGAAGGTTTTCTTAAAAATTTAGCTGATAATATTTCTAAGCAAGAAGCAAGCTATCTTCCTATAAGTATTCAAGTTATGACTTTTATTATGGGGCTTCGCTTTTTAACAGATTACTTAAATAATGATGTTTATTATAAAACTAAACACCCTGAGCATAATTTAGATAGAGCTAGTAACCAATTTACTCTGGTTGAAAAAATTAAAGAACAAAAACCTTTTATTGAAAACTTTATAAAAACCATTTACAATAAACCTTAAGTTTATTTTAACATTTACAAATTTTCATCTATAAATCAAGGACTTATATTTGAAGTTAAACATTTACAATTAATATGAAAAAAATTAGCTTACTATTATTACTTGGTATCTCCTTTTTCAGTTTTTCTCAAGAAAACATAGGATATCAAGAACCACCCAAAGAAATTTTAAACCTTGCTGATGCTCCTTCAACTCCTAGAATTAGAATGAGCGATAATGCTGAAAATATTGTCTTTTTATACGCTAACAACTATAAAAGCATTGAAACCTTATCAGAAAAGGAAATGCGTTTAGGAGGATTAAGAATCAATCCTAAAACCAATATTAATAGCAGACAAAGTTATTACAACGATATAAAAGTAAGAATTGGTAGAAAAGGAATTGAAAGTACTGTTACTGGATTACCAGCTAAAGGTCGCTTTGCTAACTTTTCTTGGTCACCAGACCAACAAAAAATGGCTTTTACAAATACAACTACTACTGGTGTAGAATTATGGATTATAGATATTAACGCTAAAAAAGCAAAAAAACTTACTTCAGCTACTCTTAATGCTAATATGGGTAGACCTTTTTCTTGGTTTAAGGATAGTAACTCTTTATTAGTTAAATTTATTTCTAAAGAAAGAAAAGAGTTAATCGACACTAAAACTAGCATTCCTTCTGGCCCAACTATTTCTGTTAATCAAAAAGGAAAAAAGGCACAAAACAGAACTTATCAAGATCTTCTTAAAAACAAAACTGACGAACATAATTTTGAGCAGTTAGCTTTGTCTGAACTACAAAAAGTAGACCTTGAAGGAAATAAAAGTTCTTGGATGAAAGATGATATGTATAGAAATGTATCTTTTTCTCCTGATGGTAATTATATTATGATTACCATTATTCAAAAGCCATTTTCGTATTTAGTTCCTTATTATAGGTTTCCTGCCAAAACTAATATTTATGACACCAATGCTAATCTAATTACTACAGCTCTTGAAGTTCCTTTGATAGAAGATTTACCTAAAGGTTTTATGGCTGTTAGAAAAGGTAAAAGAAATTTAAGTTGGCGTAGAGATAAACCTTCAACCATTTTCTGGGCTGAAGCTTTAGACGAAGGAAACCCTGAAAACGAAGTACCTTATAGAGATGAAGTTTTTGAATTAGAAGCACCCTTTAATGGTAAGGCAAATTCATTAATTAAAACTATTGGTCGTTTTAGTACTATAAATTGGGGTAATAACAATGCTGCAATAGCAGAAGATTATTGGTGGAATACAAGAAATACTAAATCTTATTTCTTTAATCCTTCAAAAAATTCTATCAAACCTATTACTATTTACGATAGAAATTATCAAGATAGATACAGCGACCCAGGGTCGTTCGTTACTAAACGTAATGAGTATGGTCAATATACACTAGAAATAGTTGATAATAATGTTTTCTTAATTGGAGATGGTTATAGTAAAAAAGGAAAATTCCCTTTTGTTGATAAGTTAAACTTAAAAACACAAAAGACATCAAGATTATACCAATCTAAACTAACGGATAAAGTTGAGAGTATAGTAACTTCTTTAGACATGAAAAAAGGAGAAATTATAGTTGGTATAGAATCTAAAAGTGAGTTTCCAAATTATTTTGTGAGAAATATTAAAAAGAAATCTACTCCTATCACTCCGTTAACAACATTTGAAAACCCTTTCAAAAGCCTTCAAAATATTTATAAAAAAGTTATTAAATACAAACGTGAGGATGGGTTAGAATTATCTGGTACTTTATACCTACCTAGTAACTATGAAAAAGGGAAAAAGTATCCTATGATTATGTGGGCCTATCCAAGAGAATTTAAAGACAAAAGTAGTGCTGGTCAAAGTACATCTAGCTCTAATGAATTCACCTATCCTTGGTACGGATCACCTATTTACTGGGTAACTAGAGGTTATGTAGTATTAGATGATGCTTCTTTTCCTATTGTTGGTGAAGGAAAAGAGGAACCTAACGATACTTTTATAAAACAACTAGTAGGAAATGCTAAAGCTGCAATAGATGCAGTTGATGAATTAGGATATATAGATCGTAATAAAGTTGCTGTTGGCGGACATTCTTACGGTGCTTTTATGACTGCAAACCTATTATCACATTCTAACTTATTTGCGGCTGGTATTGCAAGAAGTGGAGCGTATAATAGGACGTTAACTCCATTTGGCTTTCAAAGTGAAGAGCGTAATTATTGGGAGGCTCCAGAAGTATATTATAACATGTCTCCTTTCATGCATGCAGATAAAATGAAAACACCTCTTTTATTAATTCATGGAGAAGCAGATAATAACTCAGGTACTTATCCTTTACAAAGTGAACGTTATTTTAACGCATTAAAAGGACTTGGAGCTCCTGTTAGACTTGTTATGCTTCCTAAAGAAAGTCATGGTTATAGAGCAAAGGAATCTATTATGCATATGCTTTGGGAACAAGATCAATGGTTAGAAAAACATGTTAAAAACAGAAAAACAAACTAACCCATAAAAATTAAGCTGAACGCCTTTGCCTCAAAGTAAAGGCGTTTTTTATGCCATCTTGTCACTAATTTTTTAATTGGTATTTTTTTTGACTATTCAATCCACAGAAAATAATATCAAATAAAATATATACTTATGAGTAAAGGAAACATTAATGTATCGGTTGAAAATATATTTCCACTGATTAAAAAATTCTTGTATTCTGATCACGAAATCTTCTTACGTGAGTTAATTTCTAACGGAACTGACGCTACTACTAAATTAAAGCACCTTATTTCTATTGGTGAAGCAAAAACAGAATTAGGCGATGCCAAAATCGAAATCAGCATTGATAAAGATGCAAAAACCTTAACTATTAAAGACCAAGGTATTGGTATGACAATGGAAGAGGTTGAAAAGTACATCAATCAAATTGCCTTTTCTGGTGCTGAAGAGTTCTTAGAAAAGTATAAAGACGATAAAAACGAGACGGGTGTTATTGGTCACTTCGGATTAGGTTTTTATTCAGCGTTTATGGTTGCTGATAAAGTAGAGATCTTTACCAAATCGTTTAAAGATGAACCAGCTGCTCACTGGACATGTGATGGTTCACCTGAATATACTTTAGTAGAGCACGACAAGTCTGATAGAGGTACTGAAATAGTATTACATATTGCTGAAGACTCTACAGAGTTTTTAGAAGAAGGAAAAATCCGTGGGTTACTAACTAAGTACAATCGTTTTAACCAAGTGCCAATTAAGTTTGGAACCAAGAAAATAAACGATCCTGACTTCACTCCTCAAACTACAAAAGACAAAGATGGTAAAGAAGTAACGGAACCTCACAAACAAATTGAAGTTGATAACATCATCAACAATACTGAGCCAGCATGGACTAAAAAACCAGCAGATTTAGAAGATGAAGATTATAAAAACTTCTACCGTGAGTTATATCCTATGCAATTTGAAGAGTCTTTATTCCATATTCACTTAAATGTAGATTATCCATTCAACTTAACAGGAATTTTATACTTCCCTAAGTTGACGCAGAACTTGGATATGCAAAAAGACAAAATTCAATTATACCAAAACCAAGTATTTGTAACAGATAATGTAGAAGGAATTGTTCCTGACTTCTTACAAATGCTAAAAGGTGTTATTGATTCACCAGATATTCCTTTAAACGTTTCTCGTTCTTATTTACAAGCGGACGGAGCTGTTAAAAAGATTTCTGGATATATCACCAAAAAAGTAGCGGATAAACTTTCTTCTCTATTCAAAAACAACCGTGAAGACTTTGAGCAAAAGTGGAACGATATCAAGGTTATTATTGAATACGGAATGTTATCGGAAGAAAAATTCTTTGATAAAGCAAAGAAGTTTGCCTTATATCCAACTGTTGATGGTAAGTTCTTTACGTTTGATGAATTAGTAGAAAAAACTAAAGATGCTCAAACTGATAAAGATGGGAATCACATCGTTTTATACGCTGCACACAAAGATGCTCAACACAGTTATATTGAAGATGCAAAAGCAAAAGGATACGAAGTATTGTTATTAGATTCTCCTATCGTTTCGCATTTAATGCAAAAGTTAGAAATGGAGTCTGGTGACGCTAAAGTACAATTTAAGCGTGTAGATGCTGACCATGTTGATAATTTAATTAAGAAAGACGACACTGTAATTTCTAAACTTTCTGATGAAGAAAAAGAGAAATTAAAACCAGTTATTGAAGGAGCTGTAAACAATACAAACTATACAGTACAATTAGAAGCTATGGACTCTAGTGCTTCTCCTTTCTTAATTACCGTACCAGAATTTATGCGTCGTATGAAAGAAATGAGTGCTACTGGTGGTGGAATGATGGGAATGGGTAACATGCCAGAAATGTACAACTTGGTAGTTAACACCAACCACGAGTTAGTATCGGAAATCTTAAATGCTGATGAAGACAAGCAAAAACAATTAGTATCACAAGCTTTTGATTTAGCTAAACTATCTCAAAACCTATTACATGGTGAAGAGTTAACAAACTTTATCAAACGTTCTTACGAATTAATTAAATAATGACGAATCGTCATAGATAAATTAAAAAACCTCTTTGTGAAAACAGAGAGGTTTTTTGTTTTACAAGCTCATAAACAACTCTAATTTTGGTACACAGCTCCTATTTATTACTAATAAAAAACATTGTGAAAAACTTCACTTTTACCTATTAATAAATTAGAAACTTCTATTTTTGTTATATTACAAATAAGCTATGAACTTTATAAAAAACAATAAATTGATTAATGCATCCCTCTACATTAGCAAAAAAATTACTATTATCTTTTTTCTTTTTTTTAGCTCCTATACTTTTTCTCAGAGACAAGAAACTACTGAAAATAAACTAATAAATGAAATAAACAAAGAAAAACCTGATTTAACAATTATTAGTAACTTAATAAAAAAAAATCCCTTTTTAAATTATAAAAACAAAGAAGGAGTAACAGCTCTTATTTTAGCAATTGATAAGAAACACACTACCATTATCTCACAACTTTTAGATGCTGGTGCAGATATAAATACTGAATTTAAACATAAAATAGCTCCTATTCATTTTGCTTCTGGTAGTGAAGATGTAAACATTTTAAAAATGTTACTTAAAGCTGGTGCAGACATTAATTTAAAAGACTTAGAAGGAAGAACACCTTTATCATGGGCAGCAACAAAAAGTAATAAAGAAATAATTAAAACTCTTTTAGAACTTGGTGTTAATATTGATAATGAAGACATCCATAAAAACACACCTTTAAATTACGCTATCTACTTTGAAAATCCTAAAATAGCTAAAATATTAATTGAAAATGGAGCTAAAGTTAACCTTATTAATTCCAACGAAGAGTCTCCTCTTTTACTAGCGTCTCAAAAGGGTCATTTGGAGATTATAAAGTTACTCATTCAATCAGGAGCAAACGTTAATCACAAAAATTTAGAAGGTGTCACTCCATTACACCAAACAATAATAAACAATAATTTAAAAGCTGTCGAAATATTAATTAAAAATGGAGCTAAAGTTAACTCCCTTAATTCTAAAGAGGAGACTCCATTGTTACTAGCTGTTCAAAATAACCGTGTAGAAATTGTAAAATTACTCATTGAATCAGGAGCTATAGTTAATGTAAATAATTTACACAACCGAACTCCACTCTACTATGCTGCTAGCAAAGGAAATCTTGATATCGTAAAACTCCTTATCGAAGCTGGAGCTAATGTAAATGAAAACAAAGAAAATAGTCCTGCGTTTATTAAAGCTTCTGAAAATGGATATCCAGAAATAATGAAATATCTATATAAATCTGGAGCTAAAGTTAACCTAAACTATACTTTATCTAAATCTCTTAACAAATTAAAATCAGCAAAATACTTAATTGAATTAGGGGCTAATATTAATCAAACGGATTCACATGGAATGACCCTTTTTAAACTAGTTTGCTCAACAAAAGAATACGCTCTAGCAAAAGAGTTAATTTCTCTAGGCGCTGATATAAACAGGATTGACAGTTATGGGCATACTCCTTTATGCAGCGCTGTTAGTTCTGATGAAAAAAAAATGGTTGAATTATTAATCGCTTCTGGAGCTGATATTAATACCAAATCTAAAAAACACTCTCCACTTAGTACAGCTTGTGAAGAAGGGAATTATGAAATGGCAAAGACTCTAATTGAAGCTGGTGCTGACATAAATGGTAATCATTTTGAAAAAGACACACCATTAATTAAAGCTGTTTTAAGTAATCATTTAAATATTATTCAATTATTAATAAAATCTGGAGCAACAGTTAATAAAACAAATAAAGTACAACAAACAGCTCTGCATGTAGCTTCTTATAATGATCGACCTGAAGTTGTAAAGCTTTTAATTAAATCAGGGGCTATAGTAGATTTTCCCGACTTTGAAAAAGAAACAGCGTTGTTTATGTCTTCAAAAAGTGGATACTTAGAAACAGTAAAGTACCTTATTACTGCTGGAGCAAACGTTAATAAAACAGATGAGGATCAATATACTCCTTTATATATTGCTTCATACTATGGCCATCAACAAATTGTTAAACACCTGATTGAACATGGAGCTGATATAAACAAAAATAGTTACGAAAATGAATCTCCTTTATACGTAGCTTCTTATAGAGGTAATGATGCAGTAGTCCAAACTTTAATTATAAAAGGAGCAAATCTAGATGAAAAAAAAGCCTTTGGTATTACTGCACTTTTAGGAGCCTCTCAACAAGGTCATCTAAAAATTGTTAAAATGTTGGTAAGTGCTGGTGCTAATATTAACAGTAAAGATAACAACGGGGTTACTCCACTTCATAGAGCAGCTTCAAGAGGTCATAAAGACATTGTTGAATATTTACTTATTGCGGGTGCCATTTCAAATTCAAAAGATAAATATGGAAAAACACCCTATGACAAAGCTAAAAGTTCCGATATTAAAAAGCTACTAAAATAAGTCTTTAGTTATTTTCAATATATTACTTTACTTATAAAGGTTTTACCAAACAAAATATCTATTAACTTCTCTATTATACTGTGAAGAGCTAACAAACTTTATCAAACGTTCGTATGAGCTGATAAAATAAGAAACTATCTTTTAAGTCCGTTCTAACTATTTAGAGCGGACTTTTTTAGTATTTTAGACCTCTATTTATCCATCATGAAATGAGCCATAAAGAATATGACATCTATCAAAATCTTTGTTGGCGAATTACATCTGACCAATAAAAAACGATAAAAATAAACAGATGAAAAAGCTATTATGCTCCCTATTTATTACATCCTTTACTTTTGCTCAAACAAATACCGAAATTCATTTATTTGATATTAATTCTGAAAATGGAAAATGGAAGGTTACCAACGGAAAAAATATTTCAAACAATGAAGGGTATGATAGTCAACCTTGTTTTTATGACGACAATACCATCTTGTTTGCTTCCAATAGAAATGGACAAATCGATATTGTAAAATATTCTATGGATAGTGGAGCTAAGAGTTTTATTAATCATACACCAAATGGAGGCGAATACTCACCTCAAAGAATCCCCAATTCAAAAGATGTTTCTGCTGTACGTTTAAACAACAGTGGTTTACAACGTTTTTATCAGTATAATTTTAAAACAGGTAAAAGTAAAGAAGTAATTAAAGACTTGGTAGTAGCATACCCTATGTGGTATACTAAAAACCTTATAATTTCTTCCGTAATTGTAAATGATACTCTTGAGCTTTACATTAGCGACTTAAAAAAGAACACTAACATTTCGGTAGTTAAACAAACAGGACGTTCATTTCATAAAATTCCAAACTCTAACTTGATTAGCTTCATGAAACAAAATGATAAAAAATGGGAAGTTTGGTCATTACACCCTGTTTCTAAAGAAATTAAAAAAATCGCTTCAACAGGCAAAAGTCAAGATGTTTGTTGGCTTCCTGATGGCACGCTTCTAATTGCTTATCAAAATATGATTTTTCAATACAACCCTAAAACAGACAAAGAAACAACTGTTTTTCATCAGTTTAAAAATGAAAACATCAATAATATTTCAAGAATTATGGAAAATCCTGAAGGAACAAAACTAGCAATCGTAGCAGAAGTATCTCCCAAAGCTTTAGCACAAGCACAATTAGAAGCTTATAATAAAAGGGATATAGATGCATTTTTAAAACCTTACGCTAAAGATGTAAAAGTGTATAGTTATCCAAATAAATTAGAATATGAGGGTATTGAAGAAATGCGTAAACGATATACTCCTAAGTTTGAAGCAATAAAAGATTTACACTGTAAAATTATTAGTAGAATAGTTAAAGGAAATGTAGTAATAGATGAAGAAGAAGTTACAGCAAACGGAGCTACCTTTCATGCTGTAGCCATCTATGAAATAATTAATGGGAAAATTAGTGTCGTTAGATTTGTTCGCTAATAACTAAGTCACATTTTTAATCTTTTAGTAAAATAATTTTTTAAAACATAAATTTGTACAAACACCATTACGGTAAAAAAGAAGCAAGCACTTAGCATTAAATTTGATACTGTGATATTTTCAAATAAATTTGGCAATTGAATATTCGATAAATAATCCATTTTTATCTCGGGTATTTGAAGCCAACTTGATGAAGCTCCTTTCGATACAAACAAAATACTAACAGCTAATATACCTGCTAATACAAACCATACTCTTTTGGATATTAATGGTGCTGCTTTATAAATAGAAGATTGCTCTTCTTTTAAAATCGCATCCATAATATTTGCTGTAAAATCAATAGATGGTGTCTCTGCTTCTATTTCGTTGATATACTTTTTTGTAAAAGCATCCAACTCTTTAATATCTTTATTTTCTCCCATAATGTTTTATCAATTCAGGTTCAACATTTTTCTCTACAATACTCAGTAACATTTTTCTTGCCCTATGCAACTTCACTTTTACATTAGCCTCAGAAAAATCTGTTACATTTACTATTTCCTTCAAACTTAATTCTTCAAAATAAAACATCCATAAAATTGAACGTTCTTCTTCAGGCATACTTAACAAACAATTATTTATTACCTCGGCTCTTTCTTTTTGCTCAATTCCTTCTAAAATAGTATCCGTAGATTTTATTCTATTGATCGTTACCTCATCAATAACATCTAAAACGTATCGTTCTTTCGTCTTTTTTAAAACATCTAAACAAGTTCTGTATGTTATTTTATACAACCAAGTAGAAAACTTAGACTCTCCTTTAAACTTGCTCAAATTCTTATAAGCTTTTATAAAAGTATCTTGTGATATTTCTTCAGCCTCTTCTCTACTCTTTACCATTTTTAACGCCAACGAAAACACCATTACTTTATACTTTTCAACTAAAAAAGTATAAGCATTAGCATCTCCTCTAAGGATTTTATCTATATAAGTTTGATCGTTAATAATAGTCGTTTTATACTATGACTGTACTTAGTTAAAAAAGGTTACAACTATTCATTAAAAAAATTAAAAATATTCTGTAACCTTTTTTTAAATGTAGCTGTCATACTTGTAAACACATTAAAAATAATCATTTTAAACTCAAAAATATGGAAGTAGCAATTGTATTTATGTTCTTGTTTGCAGTAATATTCGGAATCTTTTATTTATTCTATTCAACAAGAAATAAGGAACGTTTAGCTTTAATTGAAAAAGGTGTAGATGCCAAAATTTTTATGCAAGGCGAAAAAAAGCGTTCTACATTAACAGGTAGGGTAATTATCTTAAACTTAGCTTTATTAGCTATGGGAATAGGTGTTGGTGTTTTATTAGGTGCTATTTTGAGTTCTTTCTTTGGATACAACGGTCCGTGGGAGACTCGTCCTGTAGATGCTATCGACTCTGAAGTTTTCTTTATTGCATCTATCTTTTTATGCGCCGGAGGAGCCTTATTAATTGGGTTTAATCAAACTAAAAAAATAGACAACGAATAAAGTTTGTTTAAATAATAAATTATTTTAATAAATATGTTAAAAGAGAATAAAGCTAATTTTATTCTCTTTTTTGTTTTGTAATTTAGTGAGCTAAATTCCTTAACATGAGAAAACTCACAGTACTATTCTTACTAATTTCTACAACAATATCAGCGCAAACCGACACTAAAATATACGATATTATTAATACTGTTTCAGCAGATAGAATCAAAGCTGATATTACTACTCTAACAAATTTCGGAACACGTCATACACTAAGCGATACTATTTCAAATACTCGTGGAATTGGAGCGGCACGTCGTTGGATTAAATCTGAATTTAATAAAATATCTTCTGATTGCAACAACTGTTTAGAGGTATTTTACCAAAAAGACTTTGTAAAAAAAGGAACCAATAGCAGAATCACCAAAGATGTTTGGGTCGTTAATGTTGTTGCTATTCAAAAAGGAACAAAATATCCTAACAATTACATTGTAATGAGTGGTGATATAGACTCAAGAATTTCTGACCCTAATAATTATACCGATGATGCTCCTGGAGCTAATGACAATGCTTCCGGAATGGCAGGAACAATTGAAGCTGCTCGTGTTTTAAGTAATTACAACTTTGAAAACAGTATTATTTATGTTGGATTGTCTGGTGAAGAACAAGGTCTATTTGGCGGAAAAGGACTAGCTACATATGCTAAAGAAAAAAACTGGAACATTGTTGGTGTAATGAATAATGACATGATAGGAAATATTAAAGGTGTTGACGGCGTAATTGATAATCGTACGTTTAGAATCTTTTCTGAGCCTGTTCCTCCAACAGAAACAGAACGCCAACGAAAAGCACGTCGTTTTTATGGTGGTGAGGTCGATGGTATTTCACGACAGCTTGCACGTTATATATACAAAACTACCAAAACGTATATGCCAGAAATGAATCCGAAAATGATTTATCGCTTAGACAGATTTGGTCGTGGTGGACATCATAGACCTTTTAACGATGCTGGTTTTGCTGGTATTAGAATCATGGAAGCTCATGAGAATTACACACAACAACATCAAGATATTAGAACAGAAAACGAAATTGAATATGGTGATAGACTTAAGTTTGTAAACTTCGATTACGCTAAAAAATTAACCGCTGTAAACGCTATTAACTTAGCTAGTATTGCTGCTGCACCACCTTCTCCTAAAAATGTAGGAATTGGAGGTATTGTTGAAGCTTCTGCTAAACTTCAATGGGATAAAGTTGATGGTGCTAAAGGATATAAAATCTACTGGAGAGACACTACTTCTCCTACTTGGGATCATTTCAAATATGTGGAAAATACTACTGAGTTTACTTTAGACGGAATTGTTTTAGATAATTACTTCTTCGGTGTAAGTGCTGTTGGCAAAAACGGACATGAAAGTATAGTTTCATTCCCTTCAAAAATTATACGTTAATAAATGCATAATAAACCTCTTTTATATTTTAAAACTCATATTGAATGGCGAACTTGGTTGTTAGACAACCATAATGAAAGTGACGGTGTTCATTTAATTTTATACAAAGTTGATGTTGACATACCTAGCATGCGATGGGAAGAAGCCGTAAAAGTAGCTTTATGCTTTGGTTGGATTGATAGCACTGTAAAAAGTTTAGGAGATGGAAAAAGGAGACAATATTTCTGCCCTAGAAAACCTAAAAGTGTTTGGAGTGCTTTGAACAAGAAATATATCAAGGAACTAACTGCTTCCGAATTAATGCATCCATCCGGAATTGCTTCTGTTAAAATTGCTAAAAAAAATGGTTCTTGGAATGCTTTAGACCCTGTAGAAAAATTAATTGTTCCTGAAGACCTACAAATTGAGTTTGATAAAAATCCAACTGCTTTTAACAACTATCAAAATTTTGCTCCTTCTTACCGAAAAAGCTGTTTATATTGGTTAAATCAAGCTAAAAGAGAAACTACAAGAACTAAACGAATTTATGAAATCATACGTTTATGTACCATCAATCAAAAGTCTAGATGATTTTTAGTATTTTGTAGTCCAATCAATTAACTATATGCAACTAGAATCCCTCGTTAAAAAATTTAAAAACAAAGATGTAAAAGCTTTTGAAAGCCTCTACGAAATGTATAAACAAAGTGTTACTGGAGTAGTTTACAATATTGTGAGAGATCAAACAATAGCTGAAGAAATAACACAAGATGTTTTCATAAAAGCTTGGAATAATGCAAACACTTATTCTGAGAAAAAAGGACGTTTTTTTACTTGGATTATCAACATTGCCAGAAATGCTGCCATAGATAAAGTAAGATCTAAAAATTTTAAGAACAATACTAAAAACCTTGATGCTGAATTTTTCGTAGATATATTAGAGAATCATGACAGTTTAGACTCTAAAACTGATGCAATTGGTATAAAAAACTTTGTAAACAAGTTAAAAGAGACTTGTATTAAAGTAATAGAACTACTTTATTTTAAAGGCTTTACACAAAAAGAAGTTTCTGAAAGTTTAGACATACCTCTAGGGACTGTAAAAACTAGAAATCGAAACTGTATTAACGAATTAAGAATTATGTTGAAATAATGGAAGCTGACAAACACATAGAATCTGGAATATTAGAACTATATATAGCTGGAGCTCTTTCTGATAAAGAAAACGAGCAAGTATATAGTTTGATGATGGAACATCCTGAGATTTTAGAAGAGGTAAAAGAAATTGAAAAGTCTATTTCTATTCTTACTTCTCATGTTGCTCCTAAAAATGCTAAAAATTCTTTTAAAGACGTTTTAATAAAAATGTTACAAGAAAAAGAAGATTCAGCAAAGACAATTCCTTTACGAACATCAAAGAATAATTGGGTAACTTATACTGGATGGGCTGCTGCCTTAGTTGTTGGAAGTACTTTAATTTTATCTTTAAATAAGAGTGCTAATTTACAAGGTCAAATAGACACTATTAATGAGGCTAAAGAACAATATGAAATTCAGTTAGACAAAACAAATACCGATTTAGCTGAAAACAAAAAACTTTTAGCGGTAATAAGAAGTAAAGACATAGTTACCATTCCGCTACAGGGTCAAAAAGTATATCCAGAAGCTTATGCAAAAGTATACTGGAACAAAAACTCTAAAAACATTTACCTAGATGTTCAAGGTTTACCTGATCCACCAAAAGGAAAGGTATACCAAGTATGGTCATTAAAACTTGATCCGTTATCTCCAACTAGTTTAGGAACTATAGATAACTTTACAGTTAGTGATAGTAAAATATTTACTATAAGCAACCCTAACGAATCTCAAGCTTTCGGTATTACATTAGAACCTACTGGTGGTAGTAAAACACCTACCTTAGAACAATTATACACTTTAGGTGCTGTATAACACTTATTCTCTTTAACTTAAGAAATCAATATAGCCGCATAAAGCGGCTATATCTTTGTTGCCATTTATCCTTCTAAAAAAATGACAACGTTACTAGAAGTCCCCCCGGACAACATTATTGTTAAAAAGTGTATCGTATTGTAGCTTTAGCAGAGAATGGAGTTCCTGGTGTAAAGTGAATTTCCTCTACTGGGTTTGGTTCATTTTGCAACCTCGATTCCGTAGCAAACTGTGTTTCATTCCAAGCAACATCAAAAATATTTTCTAACGATACGCCTAATGTTATGTTATTTATTTTATAACTAATATTTGCATCGGTAACAAAATAACCTTCTGCTACTATTGAGTTATCTTCATTCGCAGGTCTATCTCCCAAGTATCTGTAATTTATACCTCCTGAAAAATTCTTATAATTATTTACTGATAGTCCTCCTGTTACTGTCACTTTAGGAGCTAAAGGAATATTGTTTTCTCCAGACGGATCGTCAACACTTTCCGCTTTTGTAAAAGTAGCGTCACTATCAAAATATAACCAATCTGTTAATTGATATCTAAGCCCTAAATCAATACCATAACGTTGTGCTTCTCCTGAAGGCTCTACAATACCAGCATCTCCAACATATACTAATTCATCTTCTGAAAGTAAATACCATAATGCTGTATTTATTGCTACTTTTGAAGTAGGCTTCCAAACAGTTCCTAAATCAACACCATAAGCTCTTGGTAATGTTTTCCTATTAGGTTGTGTAGCCACTACCCTAGTATCATTTGAATGAAAACCTATTCCTGATTTTAAAAACCATTGAATTTTAGGATTTGGAGTATAGGTTACATTTATTTTAGGATTTACTACTACTTGTGATTTAGAAAATGTTTTGTACTCATCTAATAAGTAATCATTGTAGTTAAATTTTAAATAATCTAAACGTAACGCCGGCGCTACCATAAATTTTCCAAACTCAAATTCACTGTTTACAAAAGCATAATAGTTCGTTTGATTTACTTTTCCTAATTGAATTTGATTTAGTACTTCTTTTCTTTGAAGTGTATGCGACAACTCTAAATTATCTACAATATCAGCACGTAAACCTGTTCCGAAAGTTAACTCTACAGGTGTATTTGATAATTGTGTTTTCTTTTTAAACTGTGTGTTAAACCCGAAAACATCTCTGTTTTCAGTTTGCTTTATTTGATCTCCGTTTACAGGATCTTCTAAGAAGAAAGTAAAGTTTGAAAATAAATTGAAATTATAATTTGAATAGAAAACGTTTGAAGTTACACTAACATCATTCTTTAAAACTTTTGAGTGTTCTAAGTTTATGTTCGTTCGTGAAGTTGTTCCTCCTTCAGTATCATCAATTGAACCAAAACGAGTAATATTTCCATTGTCTACTTCTCTCTGTGGTATTTGTCCGGAAGCGTCCCACTTACTCGTAAAATGCGAAGCTGATAATGACAAACTACTATTATCTTTTAAAAAGGTTCTATACTTCGTAAAAATATTAATTCGACTAAAATTTTGTGGAGACTCTACAAAACCATCTGTTTCTAAATATTCAATAGCAACATAAGCATTATCTGTACTGTTTTTATCTAACAAATTAAACATACCTAATGTTCTAAAAGTATTGAATTGTCCAATACCTACTTCTACTCTACTGTCTTCTAAATATGTTTTTGTTTTGAAGTCTACATATCCAGCTGTATTAAAATCTCCTTTACTAGCATAATAAGGTCCTTTTCCGAAGTTAATTTTTTCAATAGTTTCAGGAATAATGAAATGTAAATCACTATATCCTTGTCCATGAGCATGAGAAACCATATTTACAGGTGTTCCGTCTATCGACAATGCTATATCAGTACCGTGATCAATATCAAAACCTCTTAAAAATATTTGTTCAGCTTTTCCTCCTCCAGCGTGTTGACCTATAAAAAGCCCCGGTACTCGTTGTAAAATTTGTTGAGATGAGTTTACTGGTTTTTTATCTAAATCAACTCTAACAATTGTTTGTAATGGATCTCTTTTATTAGATAATACCATTTCATCTAACAAAAAACTTTTCATTTCCAAAATAATTGTTTTTGGAGAGCTTAGGTCATCACTATCTAATTCTAAGTTGATTTTTTTATATCCTAGAATTCCGAATTCAATAATATCTCCTACTTTTGAATTATCTAAGATAAATTCTCCATTAACTTTCGTATGTGTGTGGCTATTACTGGTAGTATTATATACATATACATTCTCTAAAGGCTTTTTATTGGTATTAAATACCTTTCCCTTAAATTGTTGTGAAAATACATGGCAACTACCTAGCAGTAATGCTAAAAATAAAATTTTTGCTTTCAAAATACTGGGGTTTAATTATATACTTAAAATTTTTTCTGTCATCAACGGACCTAATTCAAAAGAGCTTTCTAATAACTCATCTTTTAAAGCCATAGCTTTGTCATTAATTCCATTTGCTTTGTAAATTTCAGCTATATGATACTGTATTTCGGGCTCGAAAGTCTTATCTACTACATGTGTATTGATTACTTCTAAAGCTTTTTTAAACTCTTTATTTTTGTAATAATACCAAGCTAGTAAATCGTAAGATTGTGGCGTAGACCTACTCTCAATTTCTTTTTCGATGTATGATAATGCACTAGATGTGTCATTAAATTCTTCTAAATATAATTTAGCTAGATGCTGATTATACATTACACCATATGAGCTATTTTTTACAGCCGATAAATATACCTCAAGATAACTATCTCTTTTTGTTAAACTATTCTTAAACTCGGCTATTTCTGCCTTTAACAAATAATAATCTGGAGAAGAATGTTCGTTACTTATGATATCTAAAATTCGTAGTGCTTCATCTGCATTTTTATCATGAGAATATACAATCCAAGCAATACCTTTTTTTGCATACGCATTACTGTTATCTAGTTCTAATGCTTTTAAGTATAAATTATAAGAATCCTTTATTTGACCATTATGTCCATAAAAGTCAGCTAAATTGGTATAACTCCATGCCTTTAAATCTTTATTATTAGCTTCTTCTGCTTTTTTCATGGCCTTTTCCATAAATCGAATTGCTGAAGACAAATCTCCTTTATAATCATGCCATTTAGAAACTCTTATTAGGTAATCAAAGTCAGCATAGTTTTCAATTTCAGCTAAGTATTTAGAAGCTTTATCAGGTTCTCCTAACTCTAAATAAACATCAAACAACATTTTTTGAGTAGCATTTAGGTTCTCTCCATTTACCTCGGCTTTTTTTAGTAACTCTAACGATTCTTTAAATCGATGTTGAGAGATATAATTTCTTGCTAATGATCGTAAATGTGAAGCTTTGTTATAATTCGTTTTTTGATTGATTTTTAACAGCTTCTTTTCCGCTTCTATCAAATAAGAAATATTTCCTTTTTCTGAGAAAAGTAATGTATTAGCCTTTGCTATTTTACTTAAATATGGATACTGTGTTGGCTGATTGTTTAATTTTTTCTGCCAAAAATCTAGTTCTTTTTGAGCTAACGATTCTGAAGTAACTACTGTTTTTTGTAAGTACTTATTATACTCTTCTTGGCTAGCTACTTTTGTTGTTTTTGAAGTTGTACAACTCAATATACTACTACTTAGAATAGCACATATAATTATTTTAATAGTTTTCATTTTAGAAGGATTTTTAGTTAATAGTTTGTTTAAAAATTGGTTGCTAAAAAGCAACCAATTTTAATTATAGGAGGTTTTGTCATCCTGTTTTACCAAGGACTTGCCAAATATGGAAAAGAGCTTAAAAAATCTTTATCATTTGCATCTACATGATCATCTGATAATGTTGGATTTTCAGAAAAGTCTTCTCCTCCAAAAATCAATAATAGCTCAACGGTAATCACATCATCTGCTAAAGCTCTACCTGTTAACACATTGGTTCCATCGTAAAAAGTTGTTGTACCATCTAATGAAACGGTTAATACATCGGTAGCTAAAACACTCGCAAAAGTTGCAGCGTCTAAACCTAATGCATTCGTATCTTCAGCATTTGCATATGCAGGGCTTAACGCTTTTAAATTCGTTTCAAACATTGCTGCAAAATTTGCTCCTTGCTCAGATGGTATTGTTACATTAAATGCATCTTTCATATCGCTATTTACAAAAACAGTATTCACTGCTGGTCTACCCATTTGGTCTTTTTGCATGTAACTTCCCGAGAAGTCAATAGAAGCCATTGGTGGTACATTATTATCATCATCACTACAACTTGCTAAGGCAAAAATTGATAGGATTGAAATTGCTAAGATTTTTATATTGTTAAGTTTCATGTCTTTGAATTTTAAAGTTGATTGTTTTTACTGCTTCGTTTTAGTTTCCACCCAAGTATTAATAGTACCTGAGCCTCCAATCATAGATTTTGGTACCTCTACTACTACTGATAATACATTAGTCCCTGCAAAAGTATCTGCTCCTGGATCATTAAAACCACCTGCATTTCCTACAATAATTTCACCGTATTGAGCAAAATCCATAAAGAAAGGATCGTCTCTAGGTCCTGCAAAAAATTGCATTCCTCCTTTACTACCAACTATGGCACTAGATCCATAAGGAGTTATAGAAACACCATACTCTGACCCATCTTGTGGTAACATACTAGTTAAACCAGTAGTTGATGGACTATATGGACCAAAAAAGTACATTTTTCCATCTCTTGGAATTGCTTGAATTACTAAATCTTCAACTTTGTCATCATTGTTATCGATATTAAATTCAATCAATACATTTTCATCAAAACTTGCTGATGCTGTAGCTGATGGACTTAATAATCCTTGAATATTTGCTACAAAAACAAGATTGCTTGTATTTTCTCCTTGGAAAGCATAAAAGTCTGTAATATCACTTGAGCCTCCTGTTACGTTTGGAGCATCAATGTGATCGGCTGCTAATAAGACTAAACCTATTAATGCTAAAGCACCGGCTCCAATAATTAATTTCATTTTTTTCATGGTTGTAAATTTTAAAGTTAATTACTCATTCAACCATACTTACGAGAAAATAGCAATGACGGTTTTTATTTTTTTAACTTTTTTTTATAAAAACATGAAACCCTCCTATTTTAAAGGGATTACAGGTGATTTTTTTTATACTCTTCTTTTATCTATTCATTTCTTTAAAAATGAATGTTTATTTTTGAGTACTATGGCTACAATATTAATTACAGGCGGAACAGGGTTAATTGGAAAAGAGTTAACCAAAAAATTAACTAGTAAAGGGCATGTGGTAAACATTCTTACCCGAACACCTAAAAAGAACAATGAGTTTCGCTGGAATGTAAAAGAAAGTTTTATTGATAAGGATGCTTTTAACAATGTTAGCCATATTATTCACTTAGCTGGAGCAGGTATAGCAGATAAACGATGGACTAATGAAAGAAAAAAAGAATTGATAAATAGCCGTGTAAAAACAGCTAATTTACTGTTCAATAAAGTACAAGAATACCAAGTACCTCTTGAAAAATTTATTTCTGCTTCTGGTATAGGATATTATGGAGCTGTTACTTCTGACAAAGTTTTTACAGAAAAAGATAAACCTGAAAATGATTTTATCTCTAAAATTTGTGTAAAATGGGAGAATGCTGCTCTTCAATTTGAACAAATAGATATTCCTGTAACCATTTTACGAACTGGTGTCGTTCTTTCAAAAAATGGAGGGGCTTTACAAAAAATGAATACTCCTTTATTTTTATCTGCCTTAGGAAACGGTAAACAATATATGCCTTGGATTCATATTGATGATTTATGTGAACTCTATTCAAAAGCAATAGAAGACAAAGACTTTAATGGTATTTTTAACGCTGTTGCTCCTGAACATCAAACCAACGAAAGTTTTACAAAATTACTTGGAAAAAGTATTAATAAACCAGTACTTCCAATGAACGCTCCTTCATTTATTTTAAAAACTGCTTTAGGAGAAATGGCTTATATCTTATTAAAAGGAAGTAGAGTTTCTTCTAAAAAAACAAATAGTAATTATACTTTTATTTTTCCAACCTTAAAAACTGCTTTAACTAATATTTATAATGAATAATAAGCTTGAAAATCCTGTTTGGCATTCGTTGTGTGAAACACATGAAAAATTTGCTATCAATTATGATAGTGTGAAATTTTATAATCCTACAGTTTGTCCTTTCTGTGCTTTTACTGATGCTTCAAAAACTACTGAAGCTTTAAATGAATATTCGAAACTTACAGATCAATTCTTTTTGGTTTCTGAAAATAAAACTCCTACTTACGACAAAGACAAAATTCTTCTGTACAAAAAGATTGATGGCTGTCAAATGGTTTTAGAAAACATAACAGATGTTGACATTACCGAAGAGATTATACCATTAACTGAAAAACATGTTTATGAAATTTATAACTTAGTATGGTTAGTAATGCCTGGTTATTACAGAAAAAGAACGTTTGATATGGGAAAGTATTTTGGAATTTTTAAGAATAATAAACTTGTTGCTGTAACTGGACAACGCATGCAAACTGACAATTTTATTGAACTTAGTGCTGTAGTCACTCACCCTGAGCATACCAGAAAAGGATTAGCTAAACAACTTTCTCAACATGTTACTAAAGAAATTTTAAAAGATGGAAAACATCCTATTTTACATACCAATAAAGGAAATCCAGCAATACAACTTTATGAAAAGTTGGGATATAAACTAACAAGAGATATGAATTGGTGGTTTTTTTATAAAAAATAAGAGCTCAGAAATTTCTGAGCTCTTTTCTTTTTATTTGGTTAATTCTGGTACTGATGTATAAATATAATCACCATGTTTGCCTGTAAAGTATTTTCCCATTTTTTTACCAAACTCTTTTCTTTTTGCTTCATCTGGCCAATGTTCTTTAAAAAGTTCAGTACTTCTTTTCCCCATTTTATCTAAATCTCCCATTGATTCTATTACGAATGCTCTTACATATTCTGTTCTATCTGCCCCCCAAGCATGCCCATGTTGGTAATACCCTTTTATATATTCATTTTTATTAATCACATTATCAAGATATTCTTTACTAAGAGTATCAAATTCTTTTCTAGAACCATCTTCTGGGAAAGCAAAATGTCCTTTTACTACTAACCAAATCATCTCTTTATCCGATGGAGCCAGCATTTTTGCTCCTGCTATAGGTACATAAATTTCATCTGAGTGAGTATCTGCATAGTACGCATTTCTCTTCTTAAAATACTCCTCTCTTTTTGCTTCATCTGGCCATGCTTCTTTAGCTAATTCATTGTTTCTTTGAGAAGCTTTATCAATATTATCCCAAGAACTATAGGTATTCACAAAAATAATTTCTGTATTGTCTGGTGTAAAACGATGTAGAAAAACAAAAGACCTGATAATAAACTCGTTCTTTTTAGCAACTTTATCTAAAAACTCTTTTTCTACAGCAATCCATTTTTCTCTATTAAAATTTTCATAGTCCATGTTCCAATGTCCTGTAGTTACGGTAATGTAAGCTGGACGTTGATTCTCGCTCTGAGCAAAAATAGTACTTGGAATTACCATTAATAGCAAAAGCCCTAATAGTAGCATTACTTTAGATGTTTTCATAATTGTAGTAGTTTTAGTTACATAAAATTGACTGAGGATTCGCTTAAAAAGAATAATAAACTTACCTCTACGTGTGAGAGGTTTGGCGAGAGATTAGCAAATTTACCAAATTATAAAATACACTTTTTAAGTATTTTAACTGTTTTTAACAAAAAAAGCTCAGGAAATCCTGAGCTTTTTAATTACGTAATTTTAATTCTCTAATTTTTAAACTGATTTACTATCATATTAGTTGTTAAATCTTGACCTTGAATTTTCATTGTCATATCTATTTTAGACTCTGTCAATATTCCCGATTTTTTATCAATATCAATAGATCCTGTTATATCTCCATCTGCTATTCCAGTAATTTTTCCACTAACATCTATTAAAACATTTTTAGAAGATATAGATTTAACTTTATAAGTAAAATCCATATTCATCCCATCCTGATTTTTAGTCATTGTCCAAGTATCTCCTACTGCAACAGCATTTTCAGGATACACAACACTATTAGACTGTTCTGTAATTTTTTCTGCACCTTGAAAGTTCGGTTCAGCTTTTGATTCTAAGATGATACCTCTCTTATCTCCTTTCATAGTAATAACAGCATCCATCATAGGTTTCATTTGAGTTCTTATCACTTTTCCTGCTTCGTCTAATTCTTCATCTTTTTTAGTTGAATCGTATGACATCTGTAAAGCACCTTGCTTCGTATCCATTGCCATTTTCGTATACTTTGCTGTACTTTCATAGGTGTCATTTGAAACATTAGTGATATCATATTTCATTTGAATTTCCATATTATTAGTCATCTCTCCTGTACCCATTATTTGAGCCATTTTCATACTCATTATATAAGAATCTCCTTTTTCATAATTCAAACGAAGTAACACCTTTTCTTGCGCAAATGTTATTGTTGATATAAATAATAATAATACTATAATTTTTTTAGTCATTTTTTATCAAGTTTTAATTTTTCACGAATTTATATAATTAAAATTTCTCATTTCTCATTTTGATTCTATTTTTTTTTTAGCCACATTTGAATAACTATAACTTAACAATGAAAACAACTCTTAACACAAACAACAATGTTTCAATGCTTTATAACAAAGGAAACCTTACTAATGAAACGCTAATTAAACTGTACAAACAAATGCTTTTACCTAGGCTTATAGAAGAAAAAATGCTAATTCTTTTACGACAAGGTAAAATATCCAAATGGTTTAGTGGTATTGGGCAAGAAGCCATATCAGTAGGAGTTACTTCTTCTTTGACCAAAGATGAGTACATTTTACCTATGCATAGGAATTTAGGTGTTTTTACTACTCGTGAAATTCCTTTATACCGTTTATTTTCTCAATGGCAAGGAAAAGCGAACGGATTTACCAAAGGGAGAGACAGAAGCTTTCACTTTGGAACTCAAGATTACAAAATCGTAGGAATGATTTCTCATTTAGGACCTCAATTAGGTATTGCAGACGGAATTGCCCTAGCCAATAAACTAAAAGAAAATAAAAAAGCGTGTGCTGTTTTTACTGGTGATGGAGGTACTAGTGAAGGAGATTTTCATGAAGCCTTAAACGTAGCTTCTGTATGGAACTTACCCGTTTTATTCTGCGTTGAAAATAACGGATATGGTCTTTCAACTCCAACTTCTGAACAGTTTAATTGTGAACATATTGCAGATAGAGGCATTGGATATGGAATGGAAGCCCATATTATTGATGGAAACAACATTTTAGAAGTCTACACCAAAGTTTCTGAATTAGCAGAGAGCATTAGGGAAAACCCAAGGCCTATTTTATTGGAGTTCAAAACATTTAGGATGCGAGGACATGAAGAAGCTAGTGGAACTAAGTACGTTCCTGAAGAGTTAATGGAAGAATGGGCTTTAAAAGACCCTATTGATAATTATAGAAACTTCCTTATTAAAGAAGGAATACTTACCTTGGAAGAGGATGAAAAATTTAAAGACGAATTTAAAAACACAATTCAAGAACATCTCAATACAACTTTTGAAGAAGCAACCATTACTTCTTCAGTTCAAAATGAATTAAACGACGTATACAAGACTTTTTCTCCTACAACAATAACTCCGAATACTACTACAGAAAATATTCGCTTGATAGACGCCATTTCAACAGGTTTAAAACAATCTATGGAACGTTATGATGATTTGGTTATTATGGGGCAAGACGTAGCAGAATATGGTGGTGTATTCAAGATTACAGAAGGTTTTGTAGAAGCTTTTGGGAAAGGTAGGGTTCGTAATACACCAATATGTGAATCTGCTATTGTTTCTCTTGCTTATGGCTTAGTGGTAAACGGAATGAAAGCAGTAATGGAAATGCAGTTTGCCGATTTTGTTTCTACAGGATTCAATCCTATTGTAAATTTATTAGCCAAATCTCATTACCGATGGAACCAAGAAGCTGATGTTGTGATACGAATGCCTTGTGGTGCAGGTGTTGGTGCAGGACCTTTTCATTCACAAACTAACGAAGCTTGGTTTACCAAAACTCCTGGACTAAAAGTTGTCTATCCTGCTTTTCCTTACGATGCCAAAGGATTGTTAACAGCAGCTATTAATGATCCTAATCCTGTTTTATTCTTTGAGCACAAAGGCTTATATAGAAGTACCTATCAAGAAGTGCCTACAGATTATTATACGCTTCCTTTAGGTAAGGCTTCCGTTTTAAAAGAAGGAAATGAGGTTACTATTATCAGTTTTGGTGCTGCTGTGCATTGGGCTTTAGAAACCTTAGAGCAAGTATCTGTATCAGCTGATTTAATTGATTTAAGGAGCTTACAACCTATAGATACCGAAACAATATACAACTCAGTTAAAAAAACTGGTAAAGTAATTATTTTACAAGAAGATTCCTTATTCGGAAGTATTTCTAGCGATATTTCTTCACTTATAATGGAGAATTGTTTTGAGTACTTGGATGCCCCTGTAAAAAGAGTTGCTAGTCTTGAAACTCCTATTCCTTTTGCAGGAAATTTAGAAAAGGAGTACTTACCAAAAGAGCGCTTTAAAGAAGAACTATTAGAACTAATAGCTTATTAATAAAAAAGCTCACTTAAAAGTGAGCTTTTTTTATTTCTATACTTTTTATTAAAAATCTTGATTTACATTCCAAGACTCTAAAATCTCTTTAAATGTTTTAATAAACATACCTCCTAAAGCTCCGTTTACTACTCTATGATCGTATGAGTGAGATACAATCATTTTGTGGCGGATTCCTATGAAATCTCCTTCTGGAGTCTCAACAACCGAAGGCATCTTTCTAATAGCTCCTAAAGCTAAAATAGCTACTTGTGGTTGGTTGATGATTGGAGTTCCCATAATCGATCCAAAACTTCCCACATTCGTTACTGTATATGTACCTCCTTGAATTTCGTCTGGCTTTAATTTATTAGCTCTCGATCTGTTTGCTAAATCATTTACCTGCTTAGTCATTCCAACTAAACTTAATTGATCTGCATTTTTAATTACAGGAACTATTAAATTTCCGTCAGGTAAGGCAGCAGCCATACCTAAATTAATATTTCCTCTTTGGATGATTTTATCTCCATCAACAGAAATGTTGATTAGTGGATGCTTTTTAATTGTTTGCGCTACAGCTTGCATAAAGATTGGAGTAAAAGTTAACTTCTCCCCTTCTCTCTTAAAGTAAGCGTCTTTTACCTTATTCCTCCAATTTACAATGTTAGTAACATCAATTTCAATGAAAGACTGAACATGTGCCGAGGTTTGCACAGAATCAACCATGTGCTTTGCAATCAATTTGCCCATACGGCTCATTTCAATTACTTGATCTTGCCCTCCTAAGGTAATCGGTGTAGAAACTACTTTTTCAGCTGGTGCTGTTTTTGCTGGAGTAGCAGCTGGTTTTTCAGCCACTTTTGGTTGACTTCCTCTGCTTTCTAAATATGATAAAATATCATTTTTAGTAACTCTTCCTTCTTTTCCTGTTCCTTGTATCTTATCTAATTCTTCAATAGAAATTCCTTCTGTTTGTGCAATACTTTTTACTAATGGTGAGTAAAAACGATCACTTGATGAAGTATCAATCGTAGTAGCTACTGTCTCTTTAGCTACTTCAACTATTTTTTCTACAGCCGCTACAGCTACTGGTTGTGCTTCCTCTTTCTTTGGTGCCTCTGTTGCTGCAGCTGCTCCTCCTTCAGTTTCAATAATGGCAATCGTTTCACCTACTTGTACAACAGCATCTTTTTCAAATAAGATTTCAACTAAGGTTCCTTCTACTTCACTAGGTACTTCACTATCTACTTTATCTGTAGCTACTTCAACAACGGTATCATCTATATCAATAGTTTCTCCAACTTCTTTTACCCAAGAAGTTATTGTTGCTTCTGCAACGCTTTCGCCCATTTTAGGCAACTTCAATTCGTATCTAGCCATAGTGTATAATTTTAAACGCTTGCGAAGTTACTAAAAAGCAACGATTTTTTCATGATTTTATCCGTTAAATATTTTTGATTTCTTCTTTACTGATTAAATTATCCTCAATTCAACTCTAAAAAACAACAAATAGATTATTGTTATCTCTATAAAAAACAAATATCATTACGAATAATCTAATATCTAATTAAACTTTTGTTTGTTCGCTCAAAATTCTATTTTTGAACTTCTTAACCTAATTAAAAATTGTTGAACGAAGCTATTACCAAACTTAACTTCTTATTTGACTGGAGACCTTATCAAGCAAAAGTGCTTCAAAATTTTTCAGCTCATATAAATGATAATCACTTTCATATAGTTGCTCCACCTGGTTCTGGGAAAACAATTTTAGGAATAGAAATTATTAAAAGAATAGGTAAAAAAACATTGATTCTAGCTCCCACTTTAACCATTAGAAATCAATGGGAAGATCGTTTACAAAACTTTTTTACTACCGATTGTAATTTTTCTCAGGTTTCATTTGACATTAAGCAACCTTCTGATATTACTTTTTCTACATATCAGGCTTTACACAGTTTTTATAAGTCTTTTGATACTAAGGAAGCCTATTATAATTTCTTTAAAAAACATCAAATAGAAGTTTTGTTATTAGATGAAGCTCATCACTTAAAAAACGCTTGGTGGAAATGTTTATTTGACTTAAAAGAACAACACATGCAAACTGTTGTTGCCTTAACCGCTACTCCACCGTATGACAGTGACAATACTGAAATTCAAAAATATTTTAAACTGTGTGGTGAAATTGATGATGAAATTGTAGTTCCTGATTTAGTGAAAGAACAAAATCTTTGTCCACATCAAGATTTAGTTTTTCTATCCAAACCTGAAGATCAAGAAATTAATTTTATTACTGATTTTAGGCTTAAAATAGCTCAGTTTGTTACTGACATTTTAAAAGATGAAGAATTTATTTCTTTTCTAAAACAACACAGATTTTATGCTAAAACAGAGGAAAACTTAGAAGAACTCTACAAGTATTCTGATTTCTTTTCTTCTATGTTAATCTTCTTACACGAAGCAGGAGAAACTATTCCTTTTGAAAAGCTACATGTATTAGGTTTTGATAAAAATGAAGAGATTGATTTTCCTTCAATTGCAAATGAATGGATTCAAATTTTGTTTCAACACTTATTAGTAACTGATCGTGAAAATCTTATTGAAGATGAAGTTTATTTAGATTTCTTAGAAAAAAAACTTCGAAAATTGGCAGTTTTTAGTAAAAACAAAGTCAATTTAGTAGGAAATGAGCTTTTGTATAAATCACTAAGTAATAGTCCAAGTAAGTTAAAAAGTATTACCACTATTGTTCAACAAGAACAACAAAATTTACAAAACGATTTACGTTGTGTTATTTTATCTGATTATATTAGAAAAGAATACCTAAACTGTTCTTTACCTGAAATAAAAGAAATTAAAAAACTAGGAGTTATTCCTATTTTTCATCATATTAGAACAACTACTAAAAACAAAAATAGTTTAGCTGTTCTTACGGGTAGTTTAGTAATTATTCATAGTAGTAATATTGCTAAACTTGGTTTGGTTGACGCTATTGATAACTACAATTACACTCCTTTAAAATCGGATACCGAGTTTGTAATTCTTACAACTAAAAATTCATCTAAACATAGTATTGTTGAAGCTATTACTCAGCTTTTTGAACTCGGGCATATCAAAATTTTAGTGGGCACGAAATCGTTATTAGGTGAAGGTTGGGACGCCCCATCCATCAATAGCTTAATTTTGGCTTCTGTTATAGGCTCATTTGTTACTTCAAATCAAATGCGTGGTCGTGCAATTCGAGTAGATAGCAAAAACCCTAATAAAGTTGGTTTAATTTGGCATTTGGCTTGTATTGATACTTCGGATGAGTTTGGAGGACGAGATTTTGAAATTCTTGCTCGTCGTTTTAATGCTTTCTTAGGTATTTCCAATGGTAAAAAAGCTGTTATAACTAGCGGAATTGAACGTTTACAGCTTCCTACTAATTTTATTGATGAAGATATTCAACAACAAAATAAAAAGACTTTAGAGCTTTCTAAAAACAGAAATTTAATTTCTCAACGATGGACAAATGCCATTAGCAATGGAAAAGGAATTATTAAAGAACTTACCTTTTTTAATGAAAAGAATAAACAATATCCTAAACAGAAAAAGTTGTATTATCAAGATATTGTAAAATACACGATTGGTGAAATTATTATTGGTTTATCCTTTTTTCTTCCTGAATTTATCATCAAAAACTTTAATGTTTTATTACAAAAGGGAATTATTTACTTCCTATTTGCTTTGTCTTCTGCCTTAGGACTAACTTTTGGTTATAAAATTTATAAGTCTGTTCAATTGTATATATACTTCGGATTGATTCATAAAAAAATAGATAAAATTGCATTGGCTATTTTGGAATCTCTTTATGAGCTAAACCTTTTAACAACACCATTAAACGATATACAAGTTCAAACTCAATTATTAGCTAAAGGAAATGTTTCTTGTACTATTCACGGAGCAAACAGGTATGAAAGCACACTATTCATAAAGGCTTTGGATGAGTTGTTACAACCTATCGATAACCCCAAATATTTACTGATAAAAACGAGTTGGTTCCGCAGAAAATTAAAGTTAAATAATTTCTTTCCTGTTCCAGAAATTTTTGGTGTTCGTAAAAAAGAATGTCTGGTTTTTCAATCTAATTGGAACAAACATCTTGGTAAATCTAAGTTAGTATACACACGAACTTTGGATGGAAGAAAACTGTTACTAAAGGCACGTCTTTTCCATATTCATAATGTGAATAGTGAACTTACTAAGAAAAATGTTGTTTGGAAATAGGTTTTAAATTATACCCAGTTTTTAGGTTTAGCCAATACCTTTAATAATTTTGCTTCTTCAGAACCTTCTTCTGGATGGTGATTGTATTTCCACTGTACCGTTGGTGGTAAACTCATTAAAATACTTTCTATACGTCCGTTCGTTTTTAATCCAAACAACGTTCCTCTATCATGTACTAAATTAAATTCTACATAACGACCACGACGTACTTCTTGCCAATCTTTGTGCTCTTGAGTGTACGCTATATCTTTTCTTCTCTCAACAACTGGTACATATGAGTTTAAAAAGCTATTTCCTACTTCGGTAACAAAATCATATCGATCTTGCATAGAGAACTCTTCTGTTTCTTTTAAATAGTCAAAGAACAAACCTCCTAAACCACGTGCTTCATTTCTGTGTGCATTCCAGAAATAGTTATCACAGGTTTCTTTAAATTTTGGATAAAAGTCTGGGTTGTGCTTATCACAAGCTTCTTTACAAACAGTGTGAAAATGTTTTGCATCTTCTTCAAATAAGTAATACGGAGTTAAATCTTGTCCACCACCAAACCATTGTGTAACAATGTTTCCATCACCGTCATACATTTCAAAATAACGCCAGTTAGCGTGTACTGTAGGTACAAATGGATTCTTTGGATGGATTACTAAACTTAATCCACAAGCGAAAAAGTCTCCACTTTCCACTCCAAATTGCTTTCTTAATGCTTCAGGCAACTCACCAAAAACTTTAGATATATTTACACCTCCTTTTTCAAAAATATTTCCATTTTCAATCACACGAGTTCTACCTCCTCCACCTTCAGCACGTTCCCATAAATCTTCTTGAAACTTAGCTTTCCCATCTATAGCTTCTAATTTAGATGTTATGGTATCTTGTAATTCTTGAATGTAGGCGTAAAATTGTTCTTTCATGTGTTTGTTTCTGTTGAAGTGCAAAAGTACTTATTCTGGTAATTTTTTAAGCTGTATTTTCTTAATAGTTTCTGTAGTAGCTGCGGTTACTGATAATGGTAATACGAGAATTACTCCGATTACAGGAATTAATAAAAATAGCATAAATACAACTCCATTTCCTATAGCTAACCCCTTGTTTTCTTTTACAAAATTGATACTTTCTCTGTATTTAAAATGACGTTCAAGCGTATAGTCCATATTTCCAAAACCTGCATAATATGCTTGCATTAAAAATAGTAACACAGTTGAAACAATACCAATCACAGGAATCAACCCTAATAATAAGATAGGAATTGTCAATAAGAGTTCTCTAGTTAAATTCCTAAGGTTTATTCGTATACCTCTAATTAATTGTTCTTGAAAAGAAGTTATTCTATGCGTATGATCTTCTCCTCTAAGATAATCTTCAATTTTTTCTGAAACTGGACTCATAAAAGGTGCAGATAAAGCCATTACAATATGTTTGTATAATACCAAACCTATTACCACAATAAGTAATCCACTTAAAAAAGTACTAATTACTTCAAAGGTTTCTTTACCAAATTCCCATTTCCAAAAATTTGCTACATAATGACCTATGTTATCTGAAAATGTATATGCCATAAAGCCAACAAATGTTGCTGTTAATAAGCTTATAAACATAGGAATGATAAAATACTTCCATAGCTTTAATTTAGATATCAGTCCGAATGCACCGAAGTACGCTTGAATTCCTTTTACAATATTTTGTATCATTTCTTTTTTTGTGTGAAAATAAAAAACCTCTTTCGATTAGGAAAGAGGTTTAAAAAATATTGTTATTTCAACTACTTTAAAATTGGTGCTAAAAAGTCTTCGAAATTCTTAGTATTAATTTCGTTTACTTCATCCCAACCAACTTCTTTTGTTGGTGTAGCTGCTCCTCTTTTAACATTGATGAATTGTTTGTCTTTATCAATTAAGTATGCTGTAGGATAATCTAGTTTATGAACAAACCCGCTAATATCTAAATATCCTTTTTCAACCTTATCTATGTCTCTTGCAGGCACTAATTTTATTCTTTTATCTAACTTTTCAGCCATTTTCTTAACTTTTGCCTCTTTGTCCCAAAAAACCATAATAAACTCTAACTTATTATGATATTTTTCAACCATAGCATTTAAAGCTGGTACATCTCCCCAACAAGGAGCTGACCAAGTAGCATTGGCTATAAGTACGATTGGCTTGTTAATTTTGTCTGTACTTACCGTTTTGCTATCCATTGTAGTAAAGTTGTAATTTAACAAATAAGAGCCTTTAATGCACTTATCAATCAAACCTTCGGTACTTTCTTCTACACAATTATTTACTGCAAAATTGTAATACGTTTTATTTTGTGCGAATGTAACAGTCGTTAAAAAACACATCAAAACAAAAAATAAGTTCTTCATTTTTAATTATTTAAAGGGGGTTATCTGTCGGCTTTATACTCTTTAACCGCATCAATAAATGCCTTGGCATTCTCTAGCGGGATATTCGGTAAAATTCCGTGCCCCAAGTTAACAATATATTTGTCTTTACCAAACTCATTAATCATTTGGTGTACCATCTTTTTTATTTCAGCTGGTGGAGACAACAATCTTGAAGGATCAAAGTTACCTTGTAAGGTAATATTTCCTCCTGTTAAATAACGTGCATTTCTTGGCGAACATGTCCAATCTACTCCTAAGGCTGATGCATTTGATTGTGCCATTTCATGTAAGGCAAACCAACACCCTTTACCAAAAGCGATAACTGGAGCATCATCTTTTAATGCTTCTATTATTTGATTGATGTACTGCCATGAAAACTCTTGATAATCTGTTGGAGATAACATTCCTCCCCAAGAATCAAAAACTTGTACAGCATTCACACCTGCTTTTACTTTTTCTTTTAAATACGCAATAGTGGTATCGGTTATCTTCTGAAGCAATTCGTGTGCCAAAATTGGTTGAGTGAAACAAAATTCTTTTGCCTTATCAAAATTTTTAGATCCTTGCCCTTGTACAACGTAACATAAAATTGTCCATGGAGACCCCGCAAAACCTATTAATGGTATTTCATCGTTTAGCTTTTCTTTGGTTGCTTTAATAGCATCCATTACATACCCTAATTCTTCATGAATATCTGGAATAATTACGTTATCTAACCCTTTTTTATCTCTTACAGGATTTGGTAAATAAGGTCCGAAATTAGGTTTCATTTCCACTTCAATGTTCATTGCTTGTGGAATTACTAAAATATCTGAAAATAATATCGCAGCATCCATTCCGTATCTACGAATTGGTTGTACTGTAATTTCTGAAGCTAATTCAGGAGTTTTACAACGCGTAAAGAAATCGTACTTTTCACGTAATTCCATAAACTCTGGTAAATATCTTCCAGCTTGACGCATCATCCATACCGGTGGACGATCAACTGTTTCTCCTTTTAACGCTCTTAAAAATAAATCGTTTTTTATCATGTCTATCTTTATGTCATTCTTCCTCGTAATGACAATTATTTATTCTACATTTTTGATATTGCTTCCATCGACTTGTCAATGGCATTTGCTATCTCTTGAATATCTTTTTCTGTTAAAGCTGATGATAAGAACCAAGCTTCAAACTGGCTTGGAGGTAAAAACACACCATTTCTAGTCATTTCCCAAAAGAAAGTAGCATATTTCTTTGTATCTGAAGTTTGTGCTTCTTCAAAGTTGGTTACTTTTTTATTGGTAAAGAATGGATTGATCATCGAACCAAATCGGTTAACTGTAATTTCTACTCCATATTTTTTTGCCGACTCTAACAAGAACACTTCAATAATTTGAGCAATCTCATTAAATTTTTCATACGGATTTTGTTTCTTTAATTCTGTTAAAGTTGAAATTCCCGCTGCCATCGCAATTGGGTTACCACTTAATGTTCCTGCTTGGTACATTCCTCCTAATGGAGCCACCATTTCCATAATTTCATTACGTGCTCCATACGCTCCTACTGGAAAACCTCCTCCAATTACTTTTCCTAAACAAGTAATATCAGCTTCCACACCTAATACTTCTTGTGCTCCTCCAAACTTAGAACGGAAACCTGTCATTACCTCATCAACAATTAATAAGGCTCCTTTTGATTTTAAATACTCCTTTAACTCTTTTAAGAAATTGTTCTGTGGTGTTACCACTCCCATATTTCCTGCAACTGGTTCTAAAATTACGCCAGCAATATCATCGTGTGCCTCAAAATGTGCTTTTACACTTTCTAAATCGTTGTACTTAGCAATTAAGGTATTTTTTACCGCTCCTTCTGGCACTCCTTTACTTCCTGGTAAACTCAACGTAGCTAAACCTGAACCTGCAGCCACTAATAAGGCATCTTGGTGTCCGTGGTAGCAACCAGCAAACTTTATAATTTTGTCTTTTCCAGTAAACGCTCTCGCTAAACGAATTCCGCTTAATACCGCCTCAGTACCAGAATTTACAAAACGAACTTTATCCATTCCTGGGAAAGCATCACAAACAATTTTTGCTAATTTAATTTCACCTTTTGTTGATGCTCCAAAAGAATAACCATTTTTTAAAGCTTTGGTTATTGCTTTCTGAACTTTCTTATGACGGTGACCTAAAATCATTGGTCCGTATGACAATACTAAATCGATATACGAATTACCATCAACATCGGTAATTTTACTTCCTTTCGCTTTCTTTATGAATAAAGGGTTCCCTCCTACTGAAGCAAATGCACGCACTGGTGAATTTACTGCTCCTACTAAGTTTTCTAATCCTTTGTTATATAATTCTTGTGATTTTTTGAATTCCATATTTTATTTTTATTGTTATTACGAACAAAGTGAAGCTATCTCATTAAAAAGATTACTTCGTCATTCTTCCTCGTAATGACGTTACTATTTCAACAATAATCTCGCTGCTTCTTTCGCAAAATAGGTAATGATAATATCAGCTCCTGCCCTTTTCATAGAAAGTAAGCTCTCCATCATTACTTTTTCACCATCAATCCAACCTTTTTCAGCTGCTGCTTTTATCATTGAATATTCTCCACTTACATTATAGCAAGCGATTGGTCTATCAAAATTATTTTTTAAATCTCTAATGATGTCTAAGTATGATAAGGCTGGTTTTACCATTAAAATATCTGCTCCTTCTTCATCATCAAAAGTTGCCTCACGTAATCCTTCATCTCTATTAGAAGGATCCATTTGATAAGTTCTTCTATCTCCAAATGATGGTGCTGAATCTACCGCTTCTCTAAAAGGTCCGTAAAATCCTGATGCGTATTTTACAGAATATCCCATGATAGGTAAATTTGCAAAACCAGTATTATCCAACGCTTCGCGCATCATAGCAATAGCTCCATCCATCATTCCTGATGGCGCTACCATATCTGCTCCGGCCTTGGCATGTGATACAGTTTGCTTCGCTAAATTTACTAAAGTAGCATCGTTATCTACATCATTATCGTGTATAACTCCACAATGACCGTGTGAGGTATATTCACAAAAACATACATCTGTAATTACATATAAACTTGGATAGTTCTTTTTAATGAAACGTATAGCTTGTTGCATAATTCCATTATCATTCCAAGTCTCGGTGCCTTCATCATCTTTTTTAGATGGGATTCCAAATAATAAAACTGCTGGAATTTTTAAGGCTACAACTTCGTCTAATTCTTTAGAAATGGTATCTAACGAATAACGATTGATTCCTGGCATAGAAGGAATTTCTGTTTCAATACCTGTTCCTTCTTCAATAAATAATGGGTATATAAAATCATCTACCGATAGTTTGTTTTCTCGAACTAAACGACGGATATTTTCTGTTTTTCTTAGTCTGCGTGTTCTAAACATGATTTTGGTTTAAAAGTTTAAGGATTAAATCTTTTACTTTTATTAATTTCTTCTTCTATTTGAGACAAGTACACTTTATCATAATGATGAGTATATGGGTCATTTAATAAATACCCTTCTTCAAACAGCTTTTTTGCTTCTAATATTGTTTCTTTATACTTGTTTGTGTTATTCATTTTTTTATAACACATTGCCATATAATACCTATTGTCTGCTAGATTATTACTCTCTTTTTGCTTTTCAAGGTTACTTAAAGCTTTATTATAGTCTCCTCTTTCGAAATACAAAACTCCAAGATGATAATAGTTATACAAATCCGATTCTTCATCATTATCTTTTAAATAATCCTCTATTATTTTGATTGCCTTATCTTTTTCTCCAATTGCTTTATAACATATTGCTTTTGCTATTAGTAAATGGTAATCTCCATTTTGACAATAACCTATATCATCTTTTATGATTCTTTCATATTCCTCAATATCACTTATAGCTCCTTTATAATCTCTAAAAAATTGATATCGGCACCAACCCCTATAACCTAAATGCATTTGAGGATTTAACTCAACAGCTTTATCTATTAATGGTTTCCAAGATAAAAAATCACCACTTTTTAAATATGCTATTGATTTTGCCCAATAAGCGTTATCATAAGTAGAATCTATTTGTATAGCTTCATCTAATAATTCTTGATACTCTTTAGTGAACTGATAAAATTTATATGCTTCTTTTTGTTTTTTACAAGCCTCATATTTTTTAATCTCACCTTGCCTTTTATAAGCATCACAGTTTTGAGTAAAAACATTACTGGTAAAACAAATTAACAAACAAACTATAATAATTCTCATGGTAAAATTTCAATAAGGTTTCCTTTTTCAATTTTAAAAGTCAAATATTGATAATAATCTATTTTAGTTCCGTGGTTTTCTTTTTCTTTCCAACCATCTAAACCTTGAGTTATCATCAATAACTGATTAGTAATTCTATCATCAAAAGTAAATTGTTCGTAGTTATCACTCATTTGTATAACTCTAAACCTTCCTGTTTCTCCTTTACAATTAACAATAAAACGAATCCTTATCAGTCCGCTTTCATCCACTTTTACATGAGTATAGTTTTTCTCAAATAAATCTTTTATTTCTTTTTTTCCTCCTCTATATTCTACTCCTTTACCTGTATTGAAATATTGAAGTATTTTATCATCTCCATTACATGGGATAAAATTTGGATTGTCTAATTTTACATCATAAGTAATATCTCCTACTTGACGTGGATATATAACCTTTTCTGTCTTTTTGTTCTTACAACTAAAAAGAAATAGAAAACATGTAAAATAAAACACCTTTCTCATTTTATTCCTTTACAAAGTGTAAATTAACTAACTCTATAACACTTTCTACTGTTGGTAGCTTTGCTACTTGTACTTCTTTAAAATGTTTTTTGGCTTCTTTAGCTGTACTTTCACCAATACAAAAAGCTATTTTATCAGCAGCATTTTCCTCCATATAGCTCTCTACTGTTGACGGACTATAAAATAACACTCCATTCACCTTCTCATCAACCTTAGTTGGACTGTACATGGTTTTATAAGCCTCTACTTCATTTACCGTAACTCCGTTCGCTTTTAAAAGCATAGGAAGCGTATCTAAACGTAAATCGCTACAAAAATAAGTAACCTCTTGTCCTTTTAGTTCTTTTGATAAGTATTCAGATAATTTTTTAGCGTTATTTTCTGAATGTGTTACTTTACCAATACGTTGCTCGATTAACTTTTTGGTTCTACGACCAACACAGTAAATGTTTTTAAATTGTAATTCTTCCGAAGTAAAAGAGTTTAAAATTGCTTCTACTCCATTTTTACTCGTAATAATTACATTCTCTATTCCATTCTTAATCACCTTAGGAGCAATTCTATTAAAACGGGTTTTAATAAAATCGCTATCCTCAACATTCATATGTGTTGGTAATAATTTCTTTTGCGCTTCTGATAGTTTTTTTGTTGAATAAATTGAAAACTGCTTTTCAATTCCTTCGTCTTCCAACATAATTAGCTTTCCCCCTTTATCAATCACATAGTTTGCGCAATCTTTTGCAACATATTTATGCTTTCCTACTTTTACTTTCTTACTAACTTCAATCTTCTTTTTACCATCTCTACTTAGTAAAATTCCTTTGAAGTTAATTTCTTCTTCCTTCTCATTTATAAAAGCCAACGCTCCAATAGGGGCTGTACAACCTCCTTCTAAACGATTTAAGAACTCACGTTCTATACCTGTACAGATTTCAGTATCTTTATCGTTTAACTCTGCACAAATCTCTTTGATCTCTTCATTTTCATCTAAAGCAGTAATCATGATTGCTCCTTGAGCCGGAGCTGGAATCATCCAAGTTAAGTTTACTGCTCCTTTTGGTCGTAAACCTACACGTTCTAATCCTGCAGCTGCAAAAACAGCTCCATTCCAGTTATTATCTTCTAATTTTTGTAAACGTGTGTTAATGTTTCCTCGTAAACCTTCTACTTTATGAGTTGGGTAGCGATTTAACCACTGCGCTTTTCTACGTAAACTACCCGTTGCAATTACTCCATTTGGTTGCGACATAAATTCCTCATTGTCTTTTAACAACAAAATATCGTTATAATTAGCACGTTTTAAAACCGCTGCTTGCACGATACCTTCTGGCAATACTGTAGGAACATCTTTCATGGAATGCACCGCAATATCAATATCGTCATTTAACATTGCGATATCTAAATTCCTAGTAAAAATCCCCGTGATTCCTAATTCATAAAGGGGTTTATCTAAAATTAAATCACCCGCTGATTTAACGGGTATTATTTTAGTTTCATGTCCTAATTCTTCTAAAAGTTTTTGAACTTTTGTTGCTTGCCACATAGCCAATTGGCTATCACGTGTACCTATTCTAATTATCTTCTGCATGGATGGATTCTAAATTTGCCCCAAACACTTTAGCCATTACCTCAATACTTGTATTTACCGAAGTTTCTTCGTCTTTTAAGTGTTTTACAAATTGTGTAGTTATTTTTTGAATAAATCTTGATGTTAATATCTCTGCTTGTTCTTCATCAAAATTTTTAATTTTCTTTTTATGAAATGCTATTTCATCTTGCTGAATCGTTTGTAACGATTCTTTTAACGCTGTAATAGCTGGTGTAAATCTTCTATGATTTAACCACTCTTGAAACTCTTGATTGTGAGTATCAATAATTGCTTCTGCTACTGGAACTTCTTGTTGACGAATTGCCAATGTTTCATCAGTTACTTTAGATAAATCATCAACATTTACAATTGTTACATTTTCTAATTCAGCAACTTCTTTGGCTACATTCGCAGGCATTGATAAATCTAAAATCAGTAATTCTTTATCTGTAGAAATGTGTTCTTTAGTAATTGTAGGAAAGCTCGCTCCTGTAGATACTATTAATACATCTGTATTATGTACCTCAGCAGTTAAATCAGTATACTTTGCATTTCTAATTAACGGATGTTCTTTTACAAACTCGGAAACTTTTTCCTCTGTCCTATTAATTAAACTTACCGATTTGTTTTGGGTATACTCTGCTAAGTTTTTACACGTATGTTTCCCCATTTTACCTAACCCGAAAACTAAAATATTTTTCGAATTGTAATCTGGTAAATTATTGATAATGTATTGCACTGCAGCATACGATACTGAAGTTGTACCTGAACTTAATTTTGTTTCGTTCTTAACACGCTTGCTCGCTTGCATAACGTGATTTAACAGACGCTCAAAATACGCATTGGTAGTTCCTAACTTTTTTGCTTGTTTAAAAGCTTGACGTAACTGACCTACGATTTCATAGTCTCCTAAAATCTGACTATCTAAACCAGTTCCCATTCTGAATAAATGGTTTATAGCTTCTTTGTTTTTATATACGTTTGATACGTCTGCAAATTCTTCAACAGTTCCGTTTGAATATTTACACAACATACTAATTAACTGAAAAGGGTGCTCTGCAAAACCACAAATTTCTGTTCTGTTACATGTAGACAATACAAAAATACCATCTACACCGTTTTGCTTTGCTTCTTTTAAAAGTGCTTTTTGATTTTCTTTAGAAATGCTAAACTTCCCCCTAATTGCCGCATCAGCTTTTTTGTAACTAACGCCTATATTGTATAAGTTGCTCTGTTGTTTGTTTTCTACTGTCATTGAGTCTTCTTCAAAAAAGTCGGTCAAAAATATAAATATTGAATAAAAAAAAGTATCGCTAAAAGAACTTTTAATGTCGCTATTTGTTTTTTCACTTAAAAACATACCTAAAACCTATACAAAAGTGTATTTTTGCAGTAATTTAGGCTTGTATAGGTATATTATTTTAGAATCATTCTAAATAACAGGTTTTTAAAAACATATAGAATCTATGTCAAAAAATATCGCAGAAAGTACATTTAGAGAAGTTCTATTAGAAAAGGGTTTTTTTGTACTAAAATTCCAAAATAACTCTGATGAAACTGAGTTTTTCAAAAGAGATATTGACAACTCTTACATACAACTACACTACTGTGTTAAAGGTAATTGTAAATTTCACTTCAACAACAACAGCTATACCTTTAATGTATTAGATAAGCATTCTATTTTCTTATACAACCCGCAACAAAATCTCCCTATTAACTTAGAGATTTTACCAAAAACCTCACTAGTTTCTGTATTGATTTCTATTGAAAAATTCCATACTTTCTTTTCTAAAGAAGCTAGCTATATTCCTTTTTTAAGCGAAAACAATAAGAACAAAAAATATTATGACAATGCCGAAATAAACCCTAATGTATTGTTTGTGCTTCAGCAAATTTTAACAGCTCAAAACCAAAGTTCTATGCGAGATCTTTATATTAAAGGTAAAACATATGAATTATTGAGCTTACATTTTGATAGCGGTGAAAGCACCAATGAAGAATATTGTCCTTTCTTAGTAGATGACAGAGAGGTTTCAAAAATTAGAAAAGCAAAAGATATTATCATCTCAAGAATGAGCGAACCACCGAGTTTACAAGACCTTGCAAATGAAGTAGGTTTAAATCTTAAAAAGCTAAAAGAAGGCTTTAAGCAAATTTACGGAGATACAGTATATAGCTTTTTGTTTGACTACAAAATGGATCATGCCCGCAAACTTTTAGAAAGTAATCAATATAATGTAAATGAGGTTGGATTACATGTTGGATACAGCACTTCTAGCCACTTTATTGCTGCTTTTAAAAAGAAGTTTGGCACTACACCTAAACAGTATGTAATGAGTTTACAACAATAAAAGAAAACAGAAAAAAAAAATGAAACAACTAACTCATCACGATATAGAAAACAATCAGCAAGATTTTCCAGTAACTATTGTATGTGATGCTATCCGTACTCCTGAGAATATAGGAATGTGCTTTCGTATTTCTGAAAGTTTTGGAGTGTCTAAAATCTATTTACATGAAAGTTCTCCTGCTATAGATAACAGAATTGTTAAGAAAACTGCTCGAAATACTATTCAACAAATACCATATGATACCTATGGGGATTTTGAACAACTTATCCATCAATTAAAAGAAGAAGGAAACACCATTATTGGTATTGAAATTACCGATGAAAGTATAAATATTAGCGATTATGATTTTAGTCCACATTCTAAAATTGTGTTACTTTTGGGTAGCGAAAGAAACGGTATAGAAAACGTTAATTTAGTAGACGCAACAGTAGCTATACCAATGTATGGGCGTAATTCTAGCATGAATGTAATTCATAGTTTAGCTATCGCCTTATACGAAACAACAAATCAGTTAAAAGAAAAGAACCTGAAATAAATTCAGAAAAATATGAAAGGAGTTTTATTAGTAAACCTTGGATCACCAGAAAGTACAAACCCAAAAGATGTAAAAAAGTACTTGGATGAATTTTTAATGGACGAACGCGTAATTGATGTTCCGTTTTGGCTGCGTGCATTTATTGTTAGAGGTATTATCTTAAATACTCGTCCTAAAAAATCGGCAGAAGCCTATCAAAAAATTTGGTGGAAAGAAGGCTCTCCTTTAATTGTACTATCAGAACGTTTACAAAACAAAGTACAAGCAAAAACAGAACTCCCTGTTGCTTTAGCAATGCGTTATGGAAATCCATCAATTAAAAGTGGATTACAAGAATTACATGATAAGGGGGTTACTGAAGTTTTATTAGTTCCGTTATATCCTCAGTTTGCCATGGCAACTACTGAAACTATTTTGGTATTGACTGAAGAGTTAAGAAAAGAATTCTTTCCTAACATGAAAATTACCGATGTACCTGCTTTCTATAACAAACCAGAATACATCAAAGCATTATCTAATAGCATAAAAGATTATTTATCTGATAAAGATTACGACCATATTTTATTCTCTTATCATGGAGTACCTGAGCGACACATCAGAAAATCTGACATTACAAAATCGCACTGTAACCCTGAGGCAGGAAATTTAAGTTGTTGTAATACTTCTTCTGAAGCTCATAAATATTGCTACCGTCACCAATGTTATCAAACCACTAAAAATGTGATATCTGAATTAGGTCTAGACGAAAATAAAGTATCAACTTCATTTCAATCACGTTTAGGTGTAGATCCTTGGCTACAACCTTATACCGACAGAACTATTGTTAACAAAGCTGAAAAAGAAGGCATAAAAAAACTAGCGATAGTAACTCCCGCTTTTGTTTCTGATTGTTTAGAAACTTTAGAAGAAATAGCAATGGAGGGTAAACATGAATTTTTGGAAGCTGGTGGTGAAGAGTTTTACACTGTTCCTTGTATTAATGATAATGATGAATGGGTAGATGTTTTAGCAGGATGGATTAACGATTTCAATAAAAATTAATTATGGACTTTTTATACGTAAAGGCATTACACATCATATTTGTAGTAACTTGGTTTGCAGGATTATTTTATATAGGCCGTCTGTTTATTTACCATGTAGAGGCAGAAAAAAAAGACGAACCAGCCAAGTCTATATTACAAACCCAATACAAGTTAATGTCTAAACGTTTATGGTATATTATTACTTGGCCTTCTTTATTTTTAGCAAGTTTTTTTGCTTTTTGGATGCTATATAAAAACCCTTATTATTTAAAAATGCCGTGGATGCATGTAAAATTAGCCTTTGTATTAGCACTGTATTTTTACCACGGATTTTGCCATAAAATCTACAAAGAACTACAACGTGATGAGATTAAATACACACCTAATAAACTTCGAATGTTTAATGAAATTCCAACTGTAATTTTATTCGCTGTTGTATTTTTAGTCGTTTTAAAAAGTGCAATTAACTGGATTTGGGGTGTGGTAGGAATTATCTTATTTGGAGTATTATTGATGATTGGTATTCGTTACTATAAAAAAGTAAGAGCCAAAAAATCGTGGGATAAATACGAACAAGAGTTGATTGATGAGGATAAAAAATTAAACAAATAACTCTATATAAAAGAAAACACAAACAATAACACTATGAAAAAGATTTTAGTTTTATCAATTATTATATCGAGTGTATTACACTCTTGTTCTTCTAACAACGAAATAGTTGACAATTCTATAGTTGGTAATTGGAACTTAAAATTTATACACGATGAAACAGGAGAAATACCTATACCCTATTGTAGAACTTTAACATCATTTTCTTTCAAAGAAGACAAAACATACAATGCTCAAATATATAACATGGGCGAATCTACTATTGATTGTGTTTTAACCGAAGAAATAACTGGCACTTGGAAAGCTCTTGGTAATTCTTCATTTGAGTTATCTAACAAAAACCACATAACCTTTAAAGTTAATTCTATTGAACTTAGAGAAAATAAAAATTCTACAAAATATCAAATTTTACTACCCAACTAGCCCTTGCCTCTATAAATATTTAATAATATTTTTTCAACACTATACTCTCTAAAAAATAGTTTTTCAATCTTCTATTGTAGTATATTATGATAAATAGTTAGAAGTAGTAACTTTTATTTAACTAGTCTTTCCTCTTTCTTTTAAAATTATCCCCTTATTGACTGTTCAAAAGGTATTCTATTTATAATACTACGTCCCAACGTAACCTCATCTGCATATTCCAACTCATCTCCTACCGAGATTCCTCTAGCAATGGTTGATGTTGTTACTCCGTATTTTTCTATCTGTTTGTAAATATAAAAGTTGGTGGTATCACCTTCCATGGTAGAACTTAACGCAAAAATCAGCTCTTTAATTTCTCCTTCTTTTACTTTCTCTACTAAGGATTCTATTTGTAAGTTTTGAGGACCAATTCCTTCAATAGGAGAAATCTTACCCCCTAACACATGGTACAAACCTCTGTATTGTGCAGTATTTTCAATCGCCATCACATCACGAATATCTTCTACCACACATACAATCTCTGCATTTCGCTTCGGATTACTACAAATATCACATAACACTGTATCAGAAATATTATGACATTTTTTACACGATTTTACATCGTTACGTAAATGCGTTAAAGCCTCTGTTAAATACTTCGTATTTTCTTTCGGTTGTTTTAATAAGTGTAACACCAAACGAAGTGCTGTACGCTTACCAATTCCTGGTAACCGACTTACTTCATTTACTGCATTTTCTAATAATTTCGACGAAAAATCCATGTTGCGAATTTACAATTTTTCGATAAGGATTAAGTATCTTCGTAGCTTTAAAATTAAAACTTCAATTCACATGAATTCAGAGATAAGAAACCTAGAACCAAAAGCTGTTTGGAAAAATTTTGCCGACTTAAACGCTGTACCTCGCCCTTCTAAAAAAGAAGAAAGAGTAATTCAGTTTATGGTAGATTTCGGTAAGAAATTAAATCTTGAAACCATGGTTGATAAAGTTGGGAATGTAATTATTCGCAAGCCTGCTTCAACTGGAATGGAAGACAGAAAAACAGTCGTTATGCAAAGTCATTTAGACATGGTACACCAAAAAAATGCTGATACTGTTTTTGATTTTGACACTGAAGGGATCAAAATGTTTGTAGATGGTGATTGGGTAAAAGCTGACGGAACTACGTTAGGAGCTGACAACGGTTTAGGTGTTGCTGCTATTATGGGAGTTTTAGAGTCTACTGATATTGCTCACCCAGCTATCGAAGCTTTATTCACAATTGATGAAGAAACAGGTATGACTGGTGCTATGGGGCTTGAAGGTGGATTATTAGAAGGTGAAATTTTATTGAACCTTGACACTGAGGAGGATGATGAAATAGGAATGGGATGCGCTGGTGGTGTAGATGTTACTGCTACTAGAAGTTATAATGAAGAGGCTACTCCTGAAAATACAATCGCCTATGAAATTTCTGTTACAGGATTAAATGGTGGTCACTCAGGAATGGATATTATTAAAGGTTTAGGAAACGCGAATAAAATTATGAACCGTTTATTATTTGACGGTTTTACTAACTTCGGATTACGTGTTGCAGAAATTAATGGAGGTAGTTTACGTAATGCTATTCCTCGTGAAAGCTTTTCTACTATAGTTATTGATGCTGTTTCTAAAGAACCTTTCTTATTTGAAATACATGAGCTTATTAACAATATTAAAGCTGAGTTTTCAACATTAGAACCTAACCTTACTATTGAATTAAAAGAGATTAATACTCCAGAAAACGTAATGGACTTAGGTGTTCAGGAAGGATTGATTAAAGCTGTTTACGCTGCTTTAAATGGTGTATACCGTATGAGTCCTGATATTAAAGGATTAGTAGAAACTTCAAATAATATTGCTCGTATTATTGTAAAAGACGGAGCTATTAAAATTGGATGTTTAACACGTTCTTCTTCTGAAACTAATAAATGGGATTTAGCTAACTCGTTACGTTCATCTTTTGAATTAGCTGGTTTTGATGTAGAATTTTCAGGTTCTTACCCAGGATGGTTACCAAACGTAAATTCTGAAATATTAAAAACTGTAACTAACTTATACGAAGAATTACACAACGAAAAACCTATTGTAGCAGCATGTCATGCAGGATTAGAATGTGGTATTTTAGGTCAAAACTATCCAAAAATGGACATGGTTTCTTTCGGACCAAATATTAAAGGTGCTCATTCACCTGATGAGCGCGCACAAATATCATCAACACAAAAATTCTGGAAGTTTTTATTAGAGATTTTAAAGAACACTCCAGTAAAAAACTAAAATAAATAAAAAAGCAGCATTTAAATGCTGCTTTTTTATTTTCAGCATTACATAAAACTTCTCTCATTTTACCTTATCTTCATAGTATAATCACCAGCAGCTATTTTATATTTTACCAAATTTTACTTCTATACTATTAATTTTATAATTCAATTCACCAAAAGTATTAATAATACCCCAAAGCTCCTTTAATTTTTAACACTTAAACCATTTCAATACTACCCCAAATTATAAATCTAAAATACCTTTATTAAAAAACTTATTTAACACTAACCTTATTTAAACCCTATCAACAAAAAAAGCAAAAAAACATCATTTTAACACTTTTATATTAAAAAAATAATATTTTTACAAAAAATTGATTAAGAAAACTCCCTATTTGAAAATGAAAATAAAACTATTCCTCACTTTTTTGTTGTTCAACATCTACACCACAATATCTCAAACAAAACAAGTTAATAAATTAATATTCACTTCCTTTGACAGGATAATAGGAATGAATAATACTAATCTTAGCTATGGAGTTGTTTTTACAGAAAAATACCGTAGAAAACTCGCTAATAACCATAATTATTTTAAGCATGATTTTTTTACTAAAAGTACTATTGTTTATCAAGGCGAGCACTTTTACGATATAGATTTAAAATACGATATTGTTGATGATATTTTAATTATCAAAATTAAAAATGATCATAGCCAAATTTCAATATCCCCTGAAAAAAACCTCATTTCTGAATTCAAATTGGATAACCATACATTCGTTAACTCATATAAAAAAAACATCGGGTATTTAGAGCTACTTACTCTTTCTGATGAATTTTCTATTTTAAAGAAACACCATAAAACTAGTACAGAAAATAGAGATAGAAGATTTATATATCATACCTTTAAAAAGAAAAACGAACAATATTATCTTTATTACGATGGAAAATATTCCTCCATTAAAACAGACAGAGATTTTATTAAAATCTTTCCTAACAATAAAAAAGAAATCATACAATTCTTTAAGGAAAATCGATTTTTATTAAAAAATGATTTTGCAAAATTTGCTACGAAACTAACAAAACAATTGCTAGCTTAACTTATTATGACTGATTCAAAAATTAAAATAGTCATTACAATACTTCTTGTAATTATGACTTTACCTGCTATTTCACAAGAAACTAAGAAACTTCTTTCTTTAGACATAGATAACCTAAATAAAAAACAAGTAATTGAACTTCTTGAAAAAAATACAGATTATAAATTTTATTTTTTAGATAAATGGTTTGATAATAAAAAAAAAACCATCGCATTTAAAAATGTAAATATTGAAACTGTTCTAAAAAATCTTTTCAAAGGAAGTGATATAAATTACTTTATACTAGATAAAAAAATAATTTTAACTAACGGAAACCTAATTAGAGAAAGTGTTTATGAAACAAATAAAAACAACACTTTGAACAATAATTCTCCTGTGTTGGTTGATTCTGAAATCGAAACCTATACTACTCTAATTAAAATTGGAAAAGAAGAAAAACAAAAAAAAGCTACTTATTTATTATCGGGTTTTATACTTAATGACAAAAATGGAGAACCTATTGAGGGAGCTACCATAGTTGAAAAAAACAACAAAATATACACTACATCAAACCAAAAAGGTTATTATACTATAGAACTTCCTTTTGGTAAAAACTTAATAGAAACTTCTTTCGTTGGTTTTGAATCTCTGGAAAAAGATTTTATCCTCTACAACAACGGTAAATTAAACTTTTTAATAACACCCAAACTAGAAGAACTTGATGAAATAGTAATTAACGCTAATAAAGGTAGAAATATTAGGCAAACTATTGCTGGTATAAATCAAATTAAAGTCCAAGAAATAAAAACCATACCTTTAGTTTTAGGTGAAAGAGATATCTTAAAAGTGGCAGCCACTCTTCCTTCCATAAAATCAACAGGTGAAGGATCTGAAGGAGTAAATGTAAGAGGAGGAAAAGTAGATCAAAACTTATTTTTATTAGACAATGGTGTTATTTACAATCCTACTCACTTTTTAGGTTTATTCTCTGCTATTAATCCTTTTACCACAGATGGCTTAAAAATATATACAGGTAATATTCCAGCAGAATATGGAGGTAGACTTTCATCTGTTTTTGATCTTAGTACAAAGGACCCAAGTAATGAACAGTTTAAAGGAGAAGCTTCAGTTGGTCCTGTCACTGGAAGTATTAACTTGGAAGTTCCTATTATAAAAAATAAATCTGGATTAAACTTAGGCCTTAGAAGTACTTATTCTGATTGGGTTCTAGATCTTGTAGATAATAAAGATTTTAAGAAAAGTAGTGTTTCTTTTCATGATGTCATTGCTAAGTATACTCATTTAGTTAATGAAAACAATACTTTAAAACTAACAGGTTATTACAGTAAAGACAAATACCAAATAGCTTCTGACACTATAAACAGTTATGGAAACACTATGTTCTCCTTAAATTGGGAACATAAATTCAATGATAAAAACAGAGGCCATCTAATTCTATCCAATAGTAGTTACGGATTTAATATGGATTATAAACCGGAAAACACAAATAATGGTTTTGATCTTAAATATAAAATTAATGAGGCTAATTTCAAACTAAAAATGAAATATATACACTCTAAAAATCATAAGTTTGATTACGGTTTTGAATCAAAGCTATACAATATAAATCCTGGGGAAATCTCCCCAAATAGCGATAATTCACAAGTCAATCCGTTAACAATTAATAAAGAAAAAGCAATCGAAAACAGCTTATTCATCTCTGATGAAGTCACAATAAATCCAAAATTAAACCTTAATCTAGGGATACGTTTTAATCAATACTTAGCCTTAGGACCTTCAACCCAAAGAGAATATAAAGACAATAACCCAAAAAACGAATCTACTCTAAAAAAAACAACCGAATATGGTAATAATAAAATATTCAAAACCTATAATGGATTGAGCTATAGATTAGCCGGCAGATATGAATTAAACAAAACTTTAGCTTTAAAAGCTGGTTTTAACAAGTCTTTCCAATATATTCATCGTTTAAACAACAACACTACAGCTACTCCTATTGACACATGGAGACTTTCTGATATAAATATTAAACCTCAAGAAGGAACACAAATATCATTAGGATTATTTAAAAACCTTAATGGTAACAAATATGAGGTAAGTTTAGAAAGTTACTATAAGAAATATAAAAACCTTCTTGACTATAAAGTAGGTGCAACACTTTTATTAAATGACAAAATTGAAACTCAAGTAATTCAAGGAAAAGGAAAATCGTATGGTGTTGAATTTTTACTTAAAAAGAAGGAAGGAAATCTAAACGGATGGTTATCTTATAGTTATTCACGCTCATTAATTCAATTAAATAGTATGTTTGATGAAGAAAGAGTTAATAACGGAAATTTTTTTCCTACTAATTACGACAAACCTCACGATGTTAACCTTGTATTAAATTATAAATTTACAAAACGATACAGCTTATCTTCAAATTTCACCTATCAATCTGGTAGACCTATAACCTATCCTACAGGTAAATATACCTACCAAGGAGCCGAATATTTAACGTATAGTAATAGAAATCAATTCAGAATACCTGACTATTTTAGACTTGATATTGGTTTGAATATAGAAGGCAATCATAGAATTAAAAAATTTGCTCATAGTTTTTGGAATATATCAGTCTACAATGTTTTAGGTAGAAACAACCCCTATTCTGTATTCTTCAAAACATCTGATTCAGGAAATATTAAAGCTTACCAAAGTTCAATTTTTTCACGTCCAATACCTACAATTACCTATAATTTTAAATTTTAAAAAACTATGAAAAAATATACAAAGTGGTTTTATTTAACTTTAATAATATTCTCTATTAATAGTTGCATAGAGCCTATTGACTTTAAACCCGAAAGCTCAGAAAGACACTTAGTTGTTAGATCTGTGCTTACTGATGAATTAAGAAAACATTCAATAGAGTTATCAAGAACAATTTCGATAGATTCAACTGAAATTAACCCTGAAAAAAATGCACTAGTTTCAATTACAGATAGTAATGGAACTGTTTATAATTTTGAAGAAGAAGAACCTGGTATTTATACTTCAATTTTAAATTTTAGTGCAGAAGAAGGAAAGTCTTATTCTTTAAAAATACAAACTTCTGATGGAAAGTCTTATTCCTCTAAACCACAAAGCTTACCGAGCTCTTCTGAAATAGCTGAAATAAACACTAGTATTGAAGAGAACCTTGATAGTGATTTTCCTGATCTTGTTTTTAAAGTAAATAGTTCTCCTCTATCTGAAGAAGGTAAATATTACAGATATGAATATGATGAAACTTTTAAGGTTATATCAAATTTTTGGAACCCTCAAAAAATTGAAATAATTTCTGACACCCCTCCTTATGAATTTGAACTTGTATATAAAAATCCAGAAATTGACGGAACAGGTATATGCTATGTGAATAACTCATCAAGCAACATAATACTTACTGAAACTAAAACACTTAGTGAAGATAAAGTTCTTAATTTTCCTGTTTGTAAAATCCCGCTTAATAGTTACCGTATAGGCATTAGGTACTCTATTTTAGTTAAACAATATGTACTTAATGAGGAAAGTTATGATTTTTACAGTCTATTAAATAAATTTTCTGATCCTGATGATGTATTCACTCAAATACAAGTTGGAAACATCCCTAGTAATATCTCTTCAGACAATAACCCTGACCTAAATAAAGTCATGGGGTTTTTCGAAGTTTCATCTGTGAGTACTAAAAGAATCTTTATTAATCGTGACGAAATCACAACTACAGGTTATAAAAATTATACAGACGGTTATAATTGTAGCTTAACTCTTAACCCTTTTATACTTGATACTGATGGAAGCTCTCCTTTATTAGAATTATTAAGATCAGGATGGGTATATCTTGGTGTGCCTGAAGGTGACCCTCCAATAATTCCCCCTAACCATCCTTACATAGTAATTAAAGAAACTTGTGGTGATTGCAAACATTTAGGTTCTATATCACCTCCTGACTTTTGGGTTGAATAAAAGAAAATGACAATGAAAAAAATTATATCAATCATATTTGTGTTTCTAACACAATTTACTGAAGCACAACAACAAGAAGGTAGTTTTAAAAAAAATATAGAAAAGTTTCCCTCTGAAAAAATTTATTTACACAACAATAATGACTTTTTACTTACAGGAGACAGGCTATTATACTCTATACATTGTTTTAATAATTTAAATCGTTATAGTTTTTATAGTAAAGTAGCATATATAGAGTTAATTGACAAAAACAATAAAAGTCTAGTAAAACAATCTATTTCATTAAAAAATGGACATGGTAATGGAGATATTTTTATTAATACTAATTTAGAAACAGGAACTTATAAACTTGTTTCTTATACTCAGTGGATGCTTAATAGAAGTAATGTATTCTCTAAAGATATTTTTATTGTTAACCCTTTTTCAAATAAATTATCAACTACAGACTCTATAGTTGATATGAATAATTCAAATAAACTTTCAGATAGTTTAATAATTAGAACTAACATAGATAACTTAATAACTTCTAGCCCTAAATCTTCCTATTCTAAACGAGAAAAAGTGTCTTTAAAACTTACAAATGAGTTTTCAAAACTTAAGGGACATTTTTCAGTTTCAATAAGAAAAAAACTTAACTTTTCCTTACCTAAAAATAATACAAATAATATATATATTAAACAAAAAGAAAAACTCTACCTACCAGAACTTAGAGGTACCCTCATTGAAGGAAGATTAGTTTCAAAATCACCAAATGTTTCAGTTTCAAATATCAATATTTCACTATCTCATAAAAACATCAATCTACCTATTAGTGCTTTAACAAACAAAGAAGGTAAGTTCTACTTTAACATCAATACCCCAAATACTAAAAACTTATTAATTCAAGTTCATGATAAAAATAAAAAACATTTCAAGGTAATTATAGATTCTAAAAATCACTTCAAACCTAATTTTGACACTTTTACTAATCTATATTTCAATGATTCTGTAATTAAAACAATTCAAAGGAGAAGTATCTATTCACAAATTGAAAATGCCTTTTTTTCAGTAAAAGGAAATAAAATAATAAACGATCTTAACAAAAATACATTACTTAGCAACAAAGGGACTACCTATTTACTAGACGAGTACAAAAGATTTAAAACTGTTAATGAAACATTTATTGAAGTTATTCCTAACGCCGGGTTTAATAGGAATGGAAAAAATCATGAACTTAATATTTTGGACCCAGAAGCTTATAAAGACTTAAAACTATTACCTTCTCTTGTAATTATTGATGGGTTTATTATTGATAATCATGAAGACTTAATGAACTTTGATCCTAACAAAATAAAATCTATCTCAATTATTAAAGATAAATATTTATATGGTAATGCTATTTATCAAGGAATAGCTATTGTAAAAACTTTTAAAAATAATTTTAATTCACAAAACACTCACACTCATCTTTTTCAAATAGAACCAATACAACACAAAAAAACATACTTCTTTCAAGATAGTATTAATAGTAACAATAAAAGAATACCTGACTTTAGAACACAGTTGTTTTGGAATCCAAATTTTAATTTAAAAAACAAAGAAATTATTTTTTTTACCTCTGATATTGTTGGAGAATACGAAGTCAACCTTAAAGGATATACAAATACAGGAAATTTTGTATCTTACAAACATAGCTTTTTTGTAAATTAAAAAACAAGGGACTAATTCCTTGTTTTTTGTTTACATTTATAAAATGAATTTTTTAGCGCATTTATACCTTTCCGATAATAACACCAATGTAATGATTGGTAACTTTATTGCCGATCATGTAAAAGGAAAAAACTTCTCTCACTATCATGAAGATATTCAAAAAGGTATTTTACTACACCGAGAAATAGACACTTACACAGATGCGCATGAAATTGTTAGGATTAGCAAACGTCGACTTCACGAAAGGTACCGCCATTATGATGGAGTTATTATTGATATTTTTTACGATCATTATTTAGCTAAAAACTGGAAAAATTATTCACAAATTCCATTAGACGTTTATGTAGATTCTGTTTATAATTTACTACAAAAAAACATCACTATTCTTCCTCAAAAAACTCAGGATATGCTTCCTTACATGATTGAGTATAACTGGCTATACAACTATCAGTTTGCCAAAGGTATTCAAGAAGTATTAAGCGGAATGAACAGACGCACGAATGGTAAATCTCATATGAATTTAGCTACAGAAGACTTACTAGAACATTATACTATTTTTGAAAACGATTTTACCACATTTTTTGAAGATTTACGCACTTTTTCGCATCAAAAACTAGAAGAATTAAGTTAAAACTCATGAAAAAAACATTCTTACTTCTTACAGTATTTATAACATTATATAGTTGTAAAAAAGATAAAGTTACAGGGGTAATAACCGAAAAAGCAATGGTTGTTTCTGCTCGTAAAGAAGCTTCAAAAATCGGTTCAGATATTTTACAAAAAGGAGGTAATGTTTTTGACGCTATGGTTGCCACTGAATTAGCGTTGGCTGTAGCATATCCATATGCTGGAAATCTTGGTGGTGGTGGATTTATGGTATACCGAAAAAACACAGGAGAAATTGGTGCATTAGATTATCGTGAAAAAGCGCCTCTTGCTTCTCATAAAGATATGTATTTAGATAGCTTAGGAAATGTAATTAAAAACAAAAGTACATTAGGGGCTATGGCAGTAGGAATCCCAGGAACAGTTGCTGGTGTTTTTGCTACACATAAAAAATTCGGTTCATTACCTATTCAAGAAATCTTAAAACCAGTCATTGCCTTAGCTAAAAAAGGAGTTATTGTTACTCAAAAACAAGAAGACCGTATAAAAAAATACCAACATTATTTTTTAGAAGTAAACAAAAACCCTATTCTTTTTGATAAACCTTGGAAAAAGGGTGACACTATTAAATATCCTGCTTTAGCCAAAACTTTAGAGCGTATTTCACAAAATGGTAGAGACGAATTTTATAAAGGTGAAACAGCAAAACGTCTCGTTACTTTTATGCAGGCAAATGGCGGAATTATAACTGAAGAAGATTTGGCTAAATACGAAGCTAAATGGAGAACCCCAATTACCTTTACCTACGACAATTTACGTATCATTTCTATGTCCCCACCTGCCAGTGGCGGAATTTGTTTAGCACAAATTATGAATGGAATTGAACCTTTTGACTTAGACAAGTTTGGGCATAACTCAACAAAGTCCATACAAGTTATCACAGAAGCAGAACGTAGAGCCTACGCAGATAGAAGTTTTTATTTAGGTGATCCAGACTTTGTAAAAATTCCAATTGAAACTCTCAAAAGTAAAGAATACACAAAAAATCGAATGAATGATTTTTCTTTTAAGAAAGCAACTTCTTCTACCGATGTCTCTCATGGAAGTATTACTATGATTGAGAGTGATGAAACTACCCACTACTCTATTGTTGATCAATTTGGAAATGCTGTTTCTGCTACCACAACAATTAACGGTGCTTATGGTTCTAAGCTATATTGCGCTGACTTAGGGTTCTTCTTAAACAACGAAATGGATGATTTTTCAAGCAAACCAGGTGTACCAAACATGTTCGGTTTAGTTGGAGCTGAAGCTAATAAAATAGAACCTGAAAAACGTATGTTGAGTTCTATGACTCCTACTATTGTAGAGAAGAATGATCAACTACATATGGTTGTAGGAACTCCTGGAGGCTCAACAATTATTACTTCCGTACTACAAACCATTTTAAATGTTCATGAATTTGACATGGGAATGCAAGAAGCCGTGAATCAACCACGTTTCCATCACCAATGGTTACCTGATGTTATTAAAATGGAGCCCAAAGGTTTTAACAAACAAGTAAAAAAAGACTTACAACAATTAGGATACAAATTAGATGAAACAAACTCACCTGTTATTGGAAAAGTGGATGCTATTTTAGTACTTCCTAACGGAAAATTAGAAGGTGGTGCCGACCCTAGAGGAGATGATACTGCTATTGGTTTTTAATGATTTTAGTTGAAACACATAAAGTTCCTCCTTTAGATAAACCTATTCGATTACAAGAATATGGCGTTGGTATTTTTGCTTCATTACCCACAAAATCTGGGCTAAAAAAAGCTATTAAAAACAACTTAATATTTGTTAACGGAAAACCTTCTACTACCGCATTATTTATTAAAGGAAACGAAACCATTGAATTATTTCAAGCTGAAGATAACACCTTTAAAAAACACTTCAATTTCCCTTTAGAAATTCTTTTTGAAGATGATTATTTAGCGATTATTTATAAGCCTGCTGGAATTTTAGTTAGTGGAAACTCTTTTGCCACGATTGACAATGCACTAACCCAAAACCTACAAAAAAGCACCTTACCAACTGCTACTCGTCCCCGACCAGTACACCGATTAGATTATCCTACTAGCGGATTACTACTCATTGGAAAAACAACCGAAAGTATCATTTCTCTTAATAAACTTTTTGAACAAAAAGAAATTCAAAAAACGTATCATGCAGTTTGCATTGGTAAAATGAAACGAAATGGAGAAATCGATTTACCTATTGACGATAAAAATGCTTTAACCTTGTTTGAAGTTATTCAAACAGTTACCTCTCCTCGATTTGGTCATCTAAATCTGGTAAAACTACACCCAAAAACAGGAAGAAAGCATCAATTACGTAAGCATCTTTTTAGTATTGGTAATCCGATTTTAGGAGATAAAGAATACTTTTTAGAAGATTTAGTCTTACACAGAAAGGGGTTATTCTTACATGCATCTACCCTATCCTTTACACACCCTTTTTCTAAAGAAAAAATAACGATTACAAAAGAACTTCCTAAGAAATTCAAAAAAATATTCTCACAGTAAAATATCCTTCAAAAGATATATCTTTGCCGCATGCGAATAGATATTATCACAGTAGAACCAGACTTAATTAAAAGCCCATTTGAAAACTCAATGATGAAAAGAGCTATTGAAAAAGGCTTAGCTGAAGTTCATTTTCACAACTTAAGAGAATACGGTTTTGGTAATTATCGTCAAGTAGACGATTACCAATTTGGTGGAGGTGCAGGCATGGTTTTAATGATTGAACCCATTGCTAAATGTATTAATAAATTACAATCTGAAAGAACGTATGATGAAATAATCTATATGACTCCTGATGCTAAAACCTTAAATCAAGCTACTGCAAACACACTTTCTTTACAAGAAAATATAATTATTTTAACAGGACATTATAAAGGTGTTGACCAACGTGTACGTGATAAGTTTGTTACTAAAGAAATATCTATTGGAGATTATGTATTAACTGGAGGAGAATTAGCAGCTGCTGTTTTATGCGATGCAGTAATACGATTAATTCCGGGAGTTTTAGGAGATGAAACATCAGCCTTAACAGATAGTTTTCAGGATAATTTACTATCACCACCAGTATACACAAGACCTTCTGAATATGAAGGAATGAAAGTACCAGAAGTTTTGTTATCTGGTAACTTCCCAAAAATTGAAGAGTGGCGTTCTGAACAAGCATACAAACGCACCAAAGAAATACGCCCTGATTTGTTAGATTAACTAATAATCAGCGTTTTATTTATTTTTTTTTATCAAAATAAAAAACTTAAATTTGCAGCCACTAAAATTAACCTCTGACGAAAAAATCGTGTATGTTACTTTTATACAACCATAAATAATTATAGAAATGGATTTAGTAAAATTTGTTCAAGACGAATTTGTAACAAAAAACGAATTACCAGAATTCGCAGCTGGAGACACTATTACAGTGTACTACGAAATTAGAGAAGGAGATAAAGTTCGTACTCAGTTCTTTAGAGGAGTTGTTATCCAAAAAAGAGGTAGTGGAGCTTCTGAAACATTTACTATCAGAAAAATGTCTGGTACTGTAGGTGTTGAACGTATCTTCCCAATCAACTTACCATCTATTCAAAAGATCGAAATTAACAAAAGAGGTAAAGTACGTAGAGCTCGTATTTTCTACTTTAGAGATCTTACTGGTAAGAAAGCAAGAATCAAAGAAAGAAGACACTAAGATTTTCTTTCATTCAAGAAGTAAAAGCACTGTATTATTACAGTGCTTTTTTTATGCACATTTTGTTAATAAACCCAAACACCCAATCTGTTGATAACTAATAGATTAAAAACATTGTAATTACACAAAAACTTCTTATCTTTGAGAAAGAGTTTACAAATAAGTGACGTCAGAAAATAGTTCAACTATACTAATCACACAAAGTAAACCATTTAAAGTAACGTTCTTTATATATCTTGTTTTTAAACTAAAGAGCTAAGTACCATCGTAATTTTTGATTAATTGTAAGTTATTAGTAATTTAGAATTTTCTAGTTATAAGTATTATTGGTTTTAAATTTAGCGAACCTGTTTAAAAACATCGAAGTAGTAGTTTTATAAATAGATTTTTTATAAAATGAAACTTCAAATTTGAAGTAGTAATGTAGTTTTTTCTACGGAAAAAACATAAACACTGTTTTATTTGATGATGTAGCAATACAAGTCAGTGCCCTTACTATTTCAGGAAAGCCATGTTAATTACAAGAAATTGTTTTGATATGGCTTTTTTTTTAATAACAAAATCTTCATTTTAAGCAGCTATATTATTATTTTCACAATAAAACACCTTAATTAATAATAATTTATCAGCAAAAAACTCATTCGTAATTCTTAAATTTGCCTCACTTCAAAATATAATTTAATTATTACATATAAATATGAATAAGACTGCTAAAATTATGTATACAAAAACGGATGAAGCTCCAGCATTAGCTACACGTTCGTTTTTACCTATCGTAAAAGCTTTTACAAAATCATCTAACATAGAAATAGAAACCAAAGATATTTCTCTTGCTGGTCGTATTCTTGCTAACTTTTCAGACTACTTAACAAAAGAACAACAAGTAGAAGATGCTTTAGCTTTTTTAGGTGACCTAGCTAAAAAACCAGAAGCTAACATTATTAAACTTCCTAACATTTCAGCTTCTGTTCCTCAATTAAAAGCGGCTATAAAAGAACTACAAGCTTTAGGATATGCTTTACCTGATTACCCAGAAGAAGCTACAACTGATGAAGAAAAAGCTGTTTTAGCACGTTATAATAAAGTAAAAGGTTCTGCTGTAAATCCTGTTTTACGTGAAGGTAACTCTGACCGTAGAGCTCCAAAAGCTGTAAAAAATTACGCAAAAAAGAACCCTCATTCAATGGGAGCTTGGAGTTCTGACTCTAAAACTCACGTTTCAACAATGACAGAAGGTGATTTTGCACATAGTGAGAAATCAGTTACTCTACCAAATGCAACTAATGTACAAATTGTACATACAGATGATAATGGAAACAAAACTATATTAAAAGATAACTTATCATTATTAGCGAAAGAAGTTATTGATGCTTCTGTAATGAGTAAAAAAGCATTATTAACTTTCTTAGAAGAACAAGTTAAAGACGCTAACGACAAAGGAGTATTATTCTCTTTACATATGAAAGCAACCATGATGAAGGTTTCTGACCCTATTATTTTTGGTCATGCTGTTCGTGTTTTCTTTAAAGATTTATTTGCTAAGCATGGTAATACCTTTAAAGAAATTGGTGTAGATGTAAATAACGGTTTTGGTAACTTACTAAGTAACCTTGAAGAGTTATCTGCTGATAAAAAAGCAGAAATTCTAGCAGATATTGAAGCTATTTACACTAGTAACCCTGATGTTGCAATGGTAAATTCTGACAAAGGAATTACCAATTTACACGTTCCTTCTGACGTAATTATTGATGCTTCTATGCCGGCAATGATTCGTACTTCAGGTCAAATGTGGAATAAAGAAGGAAAGCCTCAAGATGCTAAAGCTGTAATTCCTGATAGTTCTTATGCTGGTTTATACCAAGAAACTATTGATTTCTGTAAAAAGAATGGTGCTTTTGATCCTACTACAATGGGTACAGTTCCTAACGTAGGCTTAATGGCTCAAAAGGCTGAAGAATACGGTTCTCATGATAAAACATTTGAAATTACTTCTAACGGAAAAGTTGAAGTGATTGATGCCAACGGGACTACTTTATTAGAGCATACTGTTGAAGCTGGTGATATTTGGAGAATGTGTCAAACAAAAGACGCACCTATTCAAGATTGGGTAAAATTAGCTGTTACTCGTGCAAGAGCTACAGGAGCACCTGCAGTTTTTTGGCTAGGTGAAGAAAGAGCTCATGATAGAGAGATTATTAAAAAAGTAGAAAAGTACTTACAAGATCATGATACTACTGGATTAGAAATTAAAATCTTATCTCAAGTAGAAGCTACTAAATATACTTTAGAGAGAGTTAAAGCAGGTAAAGAAACTATTTCAGTAACAGGAAATGTATTACGTGACTACTTAACTGACTTATTCCCTATTTTAGAATTAGGAACTTCAGCAAAAATGTTATCTATCGTACCATTAATGAATGGTGGTGGATTGTTTGAAACGGGTGCTGGTGGATCTGCTCCTAAACACGTTGAGCAATTAGTAGAAGAAAACCACTTACGCTGGGATTCTTTAGGTGAATTTTTAGCTTTAGCTGTTTCTTTAGAACACTTAGGTGAAACAAATGACAATAGTAAAGCAAAAGTTTTAGCAGAAACCTTAGACGATGCAACAAGCAAGTTGTTAGACAACAAAAAAGGGCCTTCAAGAAAAACTGGAGAGTTAGACAACAGAGGTTCACACTTTTATTTAGCAATGTACTGGGCTCAAGCTTTAGCTACTCAGGACAAAGATGCTGAATTAAAAGCTCAGTTTGCTCCAATAGCTAAAAAAATGGCTACTAAAGAAACTACAATTGTAAATGAGCTAAACACTGTTCAAGGAAAGACCGTAAATATAGGTGGTTACTACGAACCTAATGATACTTTAACTGATGATGTTATGCGACCTAGCACTACTTTTAATACAATTTTACAGAGTATTTAATCAGTATAACAACTTTTAATAAACAAAAAAGCAGGTGAGAAATCACCTGCTTTTTTGTTTAAATAAGGAAACTAAACAATTTATTAAATAACAACTTCCCCAAATTATTAATTATAATCCCAAATAAATATCGTTCGGTTTTATATAATTGGACACTAAAAAATTATAAACGTCACGCTTCTTTCTTAAACTTTTTAATTAGTAAATTTGAAGCATGAAGTTTATCAAAACGACCGAGCAAGATTCTAAGTACAATAACTTAGAACAAATGAGTATTTCTGAGTTATTAACTAACATTAATAATGAGGATAAAACAGTTCCTTTAGCTGTTGAAAAAGCTTTACCACAAATAGAAAAACTAACCCAACAAATTGTTTCAAAGCTTAAGGAAGGTGGACGATTGTTTTATATGGGAGCAGGAACTAGTGGTAGATTAGGAATTGTTGATGCAAGTGAATGTCCTCCTACTTTTGGCGTACCACATGAATTGGTTGTTGGCTTAATTGCTGGTGGTGACTATGCTATTAGAAAAGCAGTAGAGTTTGCAGAAGATTCAACTACACAAGGTTGGGAAGATTTACAAAAACACAACTTATCATCCAAAGATATTGTTGTTGGTATTGCTGCTTCTGGGACTACTCCGTATGTGATATCGGCTCTAGAAAAATGTAACGAAAACAATATAGTCACAGGCTGTATAACCTGTAATCAAGAAAGTCCTTTAGCACTCACTGCACAATTTCCAATTGAAGTTGTTGTAGGTCCTGAATTTGTAACTGGAAGTTCCCGAATGAAAGCAGGAACAGCACAAAAATTAGTACTAAATATGCTTTCTACAGCTAGCATGATTCAATTAGGAAAAGTAAAAGGAAATAAAATGGTAGATATGCAACTATCTAACAACAAACTAGTTGACAGAGGTGAAAAAATGCTAATGACTGAATTACAAATAGATCAAAAAACTGCAGCAGACTTATTAAAAAAACACGGAAGTGTTAGAGAAGCTATTAAAAATTTTAACAATGGGTAACGATTCTACTTTAGAAAAAGGCATAAAAAAACTCTTAATCTTTTTAGGATTACTTATTGCTTCTCCTCTGGTATTAAGTATCGCTTTTAAAGCGTTACGTATTTTTAAAGAAGCACCAAAAGTTTTCTTTGCTTATAGCTTATTAACGATTGGAGTTTCATTAACTCTTTTTACCGTATATTTCGGTTTTAAAACATTTAAAACCTTACTAGATTACCTTTTTGAAAAAAAGTAACACCATACAAAAGCTTACCAATTGGGAACACTGGCCTTCACCTATGTTTTATCTCCCTAACCTGCCTTATGCTTTTTATTTAGCACTAAGAGCCAAACATTTAGCTTTTTTTAGTGCTACAAATCCGTGTATAAAAAGTTCAGGAAACGGAACAGAAAGCAAGTACGAAACCATTTTATTAGTCCCAAAAAAACATCGTCCAAAATCGGTTTTAGTACAACCTAACTCAAAGTTTAAAAATATTCTTCTAGCTCTTGAAAAGGAAAGCATAGCTTTTCCTTTAATTGCCAAACCAGATGTAGGTTTTAGAGGCTTACTAGTTCAAAAAATAGTTACTGAAAAAGAACTTAAAAACTATCTTAAAAAGTATCCTATCAACATCATTATTCAGGAGTTTCTAGACTATGAAAATGAATGCGGAGTTTTTTACCATAGAAATCCAAATGAAAACACGGGTCAAATCTCTTCGTTAACGTTAAAACATTTTTTATCGGTAACTGGAGATGGTACATCTAGCCTAAAAGAGTTAATTCTTAAAGACAACAGAGCTAAATTATACCTAGATTTATTTGCTGAAATACATAAAGAAAAACTTGACTCTATTCCGAAGAAAAACGAAATCATAAAACTTACTGCAGTAGGAAATCACTCTAAAGGAACACAATTTATAAACGGTAATCATCTTATCACTAAAAAATTGATTAGCACTTTTGATCAATTGAGTAAATCTATTCCTGGATGGTACTACGGAAGAGTAGATTTAAAATATAATACGTTTGAAGAGTTAGAAAATGGTACCGATTTTAAAGTCTTAGAAATTAACGGAATTATTGCTGAACCAACACATATTTACGATTCAGAAAACTATACATACTTAAAAGCTTTAAAAGCAATTAGAACACATTGGAAGTCTCTTTTCAACATCGCAACCACGAATCATACTCATTTTAACACCCCTTACAAAAATCCTTTTCACTTCTTAAACGAAATCATCGTTTTAAAAAAATACACAAAAAAAATAAAACATTTCTCTAAATAAAAAATTCTTTTTTTATCTTTGTCCTCGATACAAGTCCTTGTATTATAAGAATCCCCCCGAGTCTTAAAACCAATTAACTAACTCATTGAATGGAAAGAAAACTACTCTTTTCTTTGATTCTTATTTGCATGGTACTCCCCTCTTTTTCTCAGGTAAAAGTTGGAGAGAATCCTTCATCTATAGACCCAAATTCCATTTTAGAACTAGAAAGCTCAGACAAAGTATTAGTTATTAGCAGAATGACTGATACTCAAATGAACGCTATTCAACCGCTACGAGGTGCTTTGGTTTTTAATACAGACCAAAATTGTGTGTTTGTGTACGAAGGAAGCTCATGGGTAAGCTTATGCAATGGCTCTAGTAATGTTAGAGAAGCTATTAAGGTTACTACTTCTCCTACACCTCCAACCGATAATGCTATTGGAGATTTTTGGATTAACGATACTCAAAATAACAAAACACACATCTGGGATGGAAGTAGCTGGATTGCTATAGATAACAATCCAAGAAGAGGCAACGGACCTCCTAATGCGAGTACTGCTCCAAATCCAACACCTGGAGATGTTTATGTAGATAGTACTTCTGGAGTTATTTACGCTTATGATGGTACTACATGGGCTACATCTAACACAACAACTTCTGCCAATAATGGACTTTCAGTAAGCGCAAACACTATTCAATTAGGTGGTGTATTAATACAACCTACCATTATTAGAACAGATACTAACAATACTTTAGCTATAACTGGCTTAGAAAACGGAGATATAACAACTGATGATGTTGTTACTGTTGATAGAACTACAGGAATTTTAAAAAGAACTTCTGCTAGTAATTTATTAAGAGAAGAAGTTACTAAAATTACAGCTACTGACGGACAAGTAACCTTTACTGGATTAACACTATATACCACAGATAAAATTAACGTGTATAGAAACGGTGTACGAATAGATTTTACGGTTGACAACCCTACCACCATTACCATAGAACCTGAGGCTATATGCTATGCAGGTGATGAAATACGAATAGTTCAATTATATTAATACATAACAGAAAATTAAAAAAGATTAATAACGCAATCAATTCTTAAATTATGAAAACAATTACAAACAAATTAAAAGTCGCTTTAGTAGCTGTTGGTTTCCTAGCCGTAGGTACTGTGAGCGCACAATCAACATCTGATGTAGCTAAAGGAGCTACGGCTGTTAGATTAATTGATAACAAGGGTACTATCAAGTATTTACAGTCTAACAATGGTATTACACAAATTGTAAATACTACAAATGACAAAACAACTACAACATGGCAATTAGGAGGTACTTTAAATACAGCTACTACGATTGGTTTAGATGGTAATACTTTTACTATTGATGGAAATACATTTACTTTACTAGGTACCGATGCTGAGAATGGTCCCGCAGCTATTGCTGATGCAACAGACACTACTGACGGTATTGAAAATACTGGTTTCACTGTCTTAGTTAGAGATGAAGCTACAGGTGTAGTAAGAAAAACGTTAGCTTCAAATATTTTTCAAGTTACAGCAGGAAGAGATGAATTTCCAATTGCTAATGATGGAGATGTTACCGTAACTGCAAATGGTTTAGCTGCAGGAACATCTATTAATAATGTATCTGTATACAGAAATGGTGCTAAACTAAGAGCTGGTATAGATTACACAATTACGGCTGACAATACTATTACTCTTGATACGAGTGCACCAGCTCCAAATGACTGGACTACTTACGCTGGTGACATTATTGAAATACAATGGGTTAACTAATTCTTAATGCATAAAAACATTAAACATATAAATTTTTTTATACTAACTTTTGCATTGGTGCTACTAAACTTTAGCGCCAATGCACAAGAAGTTAGGGTTATTGATAATAAAGGAACTATACAAACGGTTAATAACAATACTGTAATAACCTCTACAAATGCACCAACCCTTCCTCTTGAAAATGATGTTTGGTTTGATACTACCAATAATCAAATAAAAATATATGATACTGTAGACGGTTGGAAATTAATCACCTCTACATTAGCATCTCAAAACATTTATACTGCTGATGGAACGTTAACAAGTAGTCGTAGACTAGACGGATTTGACTTATACTCACTAAATATGGAAAGAATTAGAGATTTAACCATATCTAGTACATATAGCACTCGTATTTCTGCTGGTACTACCATGCAACTATCAGCTCTAGGTAATATTACTTTACAAAGTCCAACAAAATTTGACCGAACTCTTTTAGATATTAATAACTCAGCTGGAACTTCTGGTCAAGTATTAACCTCAACAGGAACTGGAGTTCAATGGGCAAACAGCCAACAAAATACGGTTACAGTGTCAACCGATACAGACACTATTCAAAATGAACCAGACGGGACTTTTCCTGTTTCGCCGATAGAAAACGATACATTTATATATAAACCTACCAATGGTGAAAAGGTATATTATGTTTTTGATGGTACTGAGTGGAATATGATAGCTCCAACAAAAGCTGCTAGAGTGTTTTATCCGCCTTCAATTGAAATTCCTGCTTCTACAATTGGAGCTCAAACTCCTATTGATTTATATCAAATGTATCGCGATCAATTTACAAGTCCTATAGCCCAATCTGATGCTACCGCATCCATACCTTTTTATGAACGAGATGAGTTATATTATTTTGTAACTGATGCAGATCCTGATGTATTTGGTGATGGTACAAATGTTACAGGAATGACTATTTCTTCAACAGGAATTTTAAATTATACAGTATCATCAACTCCAACCGATGATAACACAATTATCAATGTAGTCTTTGTAGTAAAATAATACTAAAAAGAAAGCTTATGAAGTTTTTAAAAACATATATTTTTTTCTTTTTTGTATTAATTTCTAATATTTCAATTAGTCAAAATATTCATGATTTTAGAAGTGTAAACTCCGGTGATTGGAACGATGTAAATAATTGGGAGTATTATAATGGTACTTCTTGGGTGGCTGCCCCTTACTATCCTGGTAACGGTGCTACGAATGATGTTACAATAATTGGTGGAAACACAATTAATTTAAATGTTTCCCCTCCTCAAAATATAAACTCTATAACTGTAGGAGACGGGGACAGAAACAATAAAGCTATTCTACATATTGCCACTTCTTCAACCCTGAAAACCACTAGTTTTACAATTGCTTATGACGGGTATGTAACATGGGAAAATGTCGCCTTAACATTTCCTGATTCTGATACTGATATTTACATTGAATCTAATGATTCTGGTTATGGATTAGAAATAGCTAAACCATGTAGTGCAAGTAAATCTATTTATTTAGGATCTGTAAAATATGCTATTTGTAATGAGAATTCAAATAGTGCTGACTACTCATTTTCAGATTTAAATAACAATGGAGGTTCACTTACTGTAAGTCCTACATCTAACAGCCCTATTTGTTTAGGAGATACTGTTTTTTTATCTGCTAACCCCTCTGGTCCTGGTACTAAAAACTTTTCTTGGAACTTAATAGCATCTCCTAACTCAGATACATATACATCGACATCAGAAAACCCTAATAATTATATTCCTTCACTTTCAGGAGACTACACTTTTGAAGTAACTGTTACAAATGAGAATGGTAATACAGACACGAAAACAATTGTTGTAACAGTAAACACCTCTCCAAGCCCCCCTATCAGTTCTGGTAATATATCGGAATGTGCTGCAAGCCCAATACAAACCTTAGATGCTAACGATGCTATTACATCTGCAGGTACTATTACCTGGTACGATGCTATGACTGGTGGAAATGTTGTTAGTAATCCAACATTGGCTACTGAAGACACAATAACTTATTATGCAGAATATTCAGATGGTACTTGTACCAGTACAAGAACTCCAGTTACGCTAACCATAAACTCATTACCTATTGCCCCAACAGGCGATACCGAACAAAAATTTTGTTCAGCAAACAATCCTACGGTAGCTAATTTAACAGCTGCAGGAACTAACATACAATGGTATACCAGTACTACAGGAGGTACTGCTTTAGCTAATACAACTCCATTAACCACCAATACCTATTATGCTAGCCAATCAGATACAAACTGTGAAAGCTCAGATCGTTTAGCGGTAAATGTAATTATTAGCGGATGTAGAGTAATTACCAACCGCCGTATAACCTACAGAGTAAAAAAATAATGAAGTATCAAAAATACATATCGTTTATTTTTATCTTGAGTAGTTTTGTTACTATTGCTCAAAACGCATTTTTAAACACAGGAAATGTACAACTACACGATGGTGCTCAAATAGGTTTTCATACCAATGTGGTGAACGAAGGTACTTTAGATAATTATACTGGTTTTGCTGGTTTTTATGCTGACACTGAAATTAGAACTATTTCAGGAACTAACAAAATTACTTTTTTTAATGTTGAAATTGATGCGCTACAAAATCTAGAATTATACAACTCTCTAGGAGTTCGTAATCAATTAGATTTTATTAACGGACAAGTAATTACTCCTAGAAATAACACCAATATCACCCTCGATTTTATCGATTATGATTTCTATGCAGGTGAAGATAACGAACGACATGTAAATGGATACTCATCTATTAAACAAGGTAATAAAAACACCTCAGATTTTATATTTCCTATCGGAGATGGCTCTATGTTACGTTCGATGAGTATTCCAAATGCCAACAGATATTATACATTTAAAGGTGCTTATTTTTACGAAGACCCTAATTTTCCTTCAACATTTACAGGTAATTTTTTAACAGATCAAAAACAGGCTATTATTGAAAACATTAGTCAAACAGAGTTTTGGGACCTTGATGGTAGAAATGAAACTCGTATTACCTTAACTTGGAATTCTCGTAGTGATATTACTACTTTAGCAAACAATATTTCTCAACTCATTGTGGTTGGTTGGAGTAAGACCGAAAACCAATGGGAAAACTTGGATGTTTTAGAAGTTACAGGAAATTTGTCTGAAGGAACTATTACATCTGCAGCCTTTGTTCCTAATAATTATGAAGTTATTACTATTGGTTCTTTAATGAGTGATGAAATTAAAGATGATAATAATAATAATATTCTAATTTCTCCGAACGGAGACAACCTAAACGATTATTTAGTTTTTGATGAAGTTAATGAATATACTCACAATAAACTAGTTATCTACAATCGTTGGGGGGTTATTGTTTATCAAACAGAAGATTATAAAAATAATTGGGACGGTACTTCTAACGGAAGATCTACTATTAACAAAGAAGATAAACTTCCTTCTGCTACTTATTTCTATTATTTAGAATTAGGTGATCAACCTAACACCTATCAAAAACTTAAAAAAGGTTGGGTGTATATTAACCGATAATACTTACTCGGCAAACACTTTCTTAGGAGTTGTTGGATTATAGCCAAAATCTGCATCAGGTAATTCAATCCCTAATTGATTTATGATAAACCCTATACTTGCAAAATGATGTATTGCATGGCTATGCGCTTGTATTAATGCACTTCCTAAAGTATAATTTGCAGTAACCTTTCCTGTTCCTAAATCATCAGTAACAGAGATTATTTTATCAAAATCCTCAATGTTTAAACAGTGTAATCCAGCAATTACTTCATTAAAGTAAGCTATTCCAAACGCTGTTTTTTCTTCCGCTAATTTATTTCGTTCTCTATCAGAAAAATCTACACACTTTTTTTCGAGCCCATTAAAAATACAAGCAAAAACATCCAATATATGTCTCATATTAGCCCCTATACTCGAATAGTAAGGAGGTATTGATTTATCACTATACTGTTCATCTGTTATCGCTGTTAATAGTTTAATTCCTCGTTGTAAATTTTTCTCAATAGCTTCAACCATTCTTATATATAAGTTTTAAAGTAAGTCGTATAAATATAGAACTTTTTACTTTGGAATGTAAATTATTTTAAAAACCAAAATAACAAATTGATTTGCAAGAAAATACCTAACAAACTAACCTTAAAGTCTAACTCAAAAAAACACCCATTTGACTTTTTGGCACGTTCTTTGAAAATTAATCAAACAAATGCGGAAGCCGAAAAGCATATAGAGTAAGCATAACCCTAAAATTAGCAATTATGAGAACAGGGATACTATTATTATTAGCAATGATGTCTTTAAGCACAGTTAAAGCAAACGACAACATTACAAAATCAACTAGCAAAATTGGGGTTACTATTCGCCACAACGACGCTGTTACCTTTGTTGAAAGAGGAGTTCAATTTCATGTATTTTTAAATGGTGATTTCGATTTTAACACACATTATAACAGATACTCTGATTATGGAGTAAGAATTAACCGAGACAGAAGTGGACGTATTAGAAGTGTGGGTAATGTTCACATTAATTATGATCGTAGAGGTAATGTTACCAGAATTGGTAGTGTTTTTATGAAGTACAAGTTTGGTAATTTGTTTAAGGTTGGTAACTTACGTATTCAATATGACAGATGGGGTAATCCTAGATATAGAGGGTTTGTAAAACCAGGCCACCACAATCATTACGATGATGATTATTACTATTATGATGACGGAGTTGATGTAAGTATTGATATAAACATTGGTGATATTTTTGATTATAACGATGTATATTTTTACAGAAAAGATTTTACTAGAAACTATCGTCAGTTTAGAGAAGATAACGATTTTTACTACTACAGAGCCGTACCAAATGCTAAGATTGGTAAAAAGAGTAAAATAATTAAAAGACGTAAGAATAAAGAAAACAAATACTACAAAAAAGGGAAGCCTGAGCAAAGAGGTAAATCAAGAAGAAACCATGATTAAACAAAAAATCCCTCATCAAATTTGATGAGGGATTTTTTTCTATTTATACTTTGTAATTATTTAGCTACATTAACCGCTCTTGTTTCACGAATTACGGTAACTTTTACTTGACCTGGATATGTCATATCATTTTGAATTTTTTGAGAAATATTAAATGATAATTCAGCTGCTTTAGTATCGTTTACTTTAGCACTTTCAACCATAACTCTTAACTCTCGTCCCGCTTGAATAGCATACGCTTTTTGTACTCCGTTAAACCCAAAAGCAATATCTTCTAAATCCTTTAAACGTTGGATGTACGAATCTAACACTTGACGACGAGCTCCTGGTCTTGCACCAGAAATAGCATCACACACCTGAACAATTGGAGACAACATACTCTTCATTTCAATTTCATCGTGGTGCGCTCCAATAGCGTTACATACATCAGGTTTTTCACCATACTTTTCAGCCCATTGCATTCCTAATAATGCGTGTGGTAATTCACTTTCTGTTTCTGGTACCTTACCTATATCATGTAACAATCCTGCTCGTTTAGCTGCTTTAGCATTTAAGCCCATTTCTGCAGCCATAATACCACATAAATTAGCTACTTCACGCGAGTGTTGTAATAAATTTTGACCGTAAGAAGAACGATACTTCATACGTCCAACTGTTTTTATTAATTCAGGGTGTAAACCGTGAATTCCTAAATCAATTACAGTACGCTTACCTACCTCAATAATCTCTTGAGTAATTTGCTTTTCGGTCTTTTTAACAACCTCTTCAATTCTAGCAGGGTGAATTCTTCCATCAGTTACTAATTTATGCATTGATAAACGAGCAATTTCTCTACGAACAGGGTCAAAACAAGATAAAATGATTGCTTCTGGAGTATCATCAACAATAATTTCAACACCTGTAGCTGCTTCTAATGCACGAATATTACGTCCTTCACGACCAATAATTCTTCCTTTTACATCATCAGACTCTAAGTTAAATACCGATACACAATTTTCTACTGCTTGCTCCACTCCTACTCGTTGAATCGTGTTTAATACTACTTTACGAGCTTCTTGTTGCGCCGTCATTTTAGCTTCTTCAACTGTATCTTGAATAAAAGACATCGCATCTGCTTTTGCTTCATCTTTTAAGGAAGCTACTAGTTCAGTTTTAGCCTCATCTGCTGATAATCCTGAAATTTGCTCAAGCATTTCTACATGACGCTTGTGCATTTTTTCAACTTCAGATTCTTTTTTCTCTAAGAATTCAATTTTATAGTCAAAATCAGCTTCTTTCTTTTCTAATTGCTTATTAAGTTTTTTGGTTTTATCTAACTCTGAAGATACTTGACTCTCTTTATCTCTTATTCTCTTTTCTACATCAGAAACTTTTTTCTCTCTTGATAAGATTACTTTTTCATGTTCAGATTTTAATTCTATAAACTTTTCTTTAGCTTGTAAAATCTTATCTTTCTTTATTGCTTCGGCTTCAACTTTAGCTTCTTTTAAAATGCTATTTGCCTCTTTTTTTGTTTCTTGTATTAATTTATTCGCGTTAGATTTCTCTAACATCTTAGCAATAAAAAAACCTATTGCTATACCTATAATTCCTGCTAAAACAGGAAATAATATTCCCTCCATAATTGTGATTTGATTATATAAAAAAAGCCTACATTAATAGGGTTATCATAAACTCCAAAAAACAAGTTTAGGATTAACTGGCTGATCAAGGATCCGAGGTAAAATCGGCATGCTTTACTAACCATGACTCATCCTTTATAATTGAATAACGTTGAGTTTAACAAACGATGTACTAATGTAGGCAGTATGTTTAAATATTATATTTTAAAGAACGTATTATAAATGATTTTCTAGCAATTTAGTCAATTCATTTATTTTTTCCAATACTTCGGTATTTTCTTTAGTATTTTTTAACGATACTATTTCGGCTTTTGATGCAAATTGCAATGCACACATTGCCAATACATCTTGTTTATCTGCTACCGCATAATTTTGTTCAAACTTAGCTATTAATTCATTAATGTTTTTTGCCGCTTTTCGCATCCCTTCTTCTTCATTGGTATCATTAACACTCAACGGATACGTTCTTCCTGCAATGACTACATTAACTTTTATTTTTGCCATGTAAAGAACCTTTTATGTGTTCAAAAGAGAAATACATTTATCTATCTCTCGAACTAAAGTATTTATTTTGAGTTTTGTTTCTCTTGTACTTTCGTTACTGCCTTCAATAGTTTTGGCAACTTTTAACAAAGCATATTCTTTTTGCTGTTTTTCTAATTGCTTCTCTTTTTCTTGTAATAAAACTTGTAACTCCGCGTTATTCTGAAGTAATACTTGATTTTCTTCTTTTAAAAATTCATAGTTAGAAAGTAAGTTCTTCAACTTATCTTCCAGTAAATGAATTGCTTCTAAAGGGTTACTCATTTATTTGTAGAGAATAAAACTATAATCACAAAGTTATTAATATAACTTATAATTAGCAACTCTTTTAGTGTTTTTTACCAAAACACTGTTTATTAACCCTTTAACAACTTAGTATTATTTTACTATTTTTGTTTGAAAACTATTGTACATTGAAGCTTTATTTTTCACTTATTTTATTCTTATTTATTACAACTGTTAATGCACAGGCACCGTACCCTAAAAACTATTTTTCTAACCCTTTAAAAATCCCTGTAGTGCTATCAGGAACGTTTGGTGAATTACGTAGCAATCACTTTCATTCGGGTATTGACATTAAAACACAAGGTAAAGAAGGTATTCCTATTTATGCCCCTGCTGATGGTTATGTTTCTCGTATTAAAGTGCAACAATATGGTTTTGGAAAAGCGCTATACATTACCCACCCTAATGGCTATACTACTGTATACGCTCATTTAAAGTATTTTGAACCAAAAATTCAAAAATATGTAAAAGGCATTCAGTACAAAAAAGAAGATTATAACACTGGGAATCTTTTTCTTTCTTCTGATAAATTTCCTGTTAAAAAAGGACAACTCATAGGATATACTGGTGATACTGGTAGTTCTGGAGGCCCACATTTGCACTACGAAATTAGAGACACAGAAACAGAAAACATTATTAATCCTATGCATTTTGGATTAACAGCACATGACGACACTCCTCCTACCATTCAAAAATTAATGGCTTATCCATTAAGTGATGATGCTCGAATTAATAATTCTTCTTTAGAGTCTATTGTTTCTTTTAAAAACAATAGTAATGGTAATTACGTTGCAGAAAAAATTATAGCGAGCGGTACCATTGGTTTTGGTATTAGTGTTTTTGATCGTTTAAATGGAGCCTACAATAAAAATGGTATATACAGCCTAGAAATGAAAGTTAATGGTAAAAGAGTATACTACCATGACGTAGAAACCTTTTCGTTTGCAGAAAGTAAATATATTAATTTACTAATTGATTATAAACATTATAAAAAATATAAAAATCGTCTTCAAAAAACTCATAAAGTAGCGGCCAATAGACTTAGCCTATATGAAGACCTTATAAATAATGGTAAAATTCATATTGAAAATGGAGCGAATTATAATATTGAAATTATTGCCAAAGATTTTGAGGATAACACCTCTAAAATTAGGATTCCGGTACAGGGAGTAAAAAGTAATTTAGTTTTTAAGGAAAAAGACACTACTAATTACAAAATTACTGCTACTGAGTTCAATAAATTTCATCAAAAAAATGTTACTGTAGCCTTTCCTAAAAACACATTTTACACTGATTGTTTCATCGACTTCAAGGTAGAAAACGGTACAGCAAAAATTCATGAACCTACAATTCCATTAGACAAACGATATACACTTACTTTTGAAACATCTTTTTTATCCGAAGATCAAAAACAACATGTATACATTGCTAATGTTACCAATCCTAAATATCCTAGATATACCGCTACAAAGAAAAAAATAGACAAGGTTTATACCACTACTAAGGTTTTGGGAAGCTATGCTTTACGTTTTGATACCAAAAAACCAACCATTCAACTATATAATTTTAGCAATAATCAGTGGATTTCTAAAAACAAGACCCTAAAAGTTAAAATTAAAGATGACGAAACTGGTATAAAAAACTACCGCGCTACTATTAATGGTCAGTGGATTTTAATGGAATTAAATCACAAAAAAGGAATTTTAACCTATGATTTTAGTGATAAAAAATTAGAAGGAAGCAAGCATCTTTTTAAAATTGTAGTTTCTGACAATGTTGGAAATACTGAAACTGTATCTGCTACTTTCTTTAAAAAAGTAAATTAAGACTAAAGCTCTATTCTGTTAATCTTTTTAAAACACAAAATAAAGATATCTTATTAAACTCATAAACAAACACTTAACAGACCTTAATTTGTATTTAATAATTAATTACTTTGGTTTCGTCAGTAATAAATTTATTGTTTTTTCTTAACAAAAATGAATTGGATTTTATTAATTATTGCAGGACTTTTTGAAGTCGCATTTGCCGCTTGCCTAGGAAAGGCGAAAGAAACTACAGGAGTAGAAGCTACGTATTGGTATATTGGGTTTTTAGTTTGTTTATCAATAAGTATGTTGCTCCTTATAAAAGTTACGCAAGAGCTACCTATTGGAACTGCTTATGCTGTTTGGACAGGTATAGGCGCTGTTGGAACGGTACTTGTAGGAATTTTAGTTTTTAAAGAACCTGCCACGTTTTGGCGACTCATTTTTATTAGTACCTTAATTATGTCAATCATAGGACTCAAAGTAGTTTCTCATTAACTTAAAATATGAAAACAACACCAAAACACGACGAAAAAATAGCTAAAATGACTTTCTCTTCTGTTTATCCTCACTATGTTACTAAAATTGGGAAAAAGGATAGAACAAAAAAGGAATTACACCAAGTAATTGAATGGTTAACTGGTTTTAATGATGAAAAAATAAACGAATTGATTGATCGAAACGTTACTTTTAAAACTTTCTTTGAAGAAGCTACTCTAAATTCTAATGCTAATTTAATTACTGGTGTTATTTGTGGCTATAGGATTGAAGAAATAGAAACTCCACTAACTAAACAAGTCCGTTATTTAGATAAACTTGTTGATGAATTAGCTAAAGGACGTAAAATGGAGAAAATTTTACGCACATAATATAATTTCTTTCATCCTTTTTATTCTTACTTTCTATGTATTCCTAAAGCTTTTTTATGATAGAATTTAGCAAATTCTAAAGCTAAAAAGTTTTCAATTTCCTGTTCTGTTTTCTTTTCTTCTATCATTTTAAAAATGGTTGATATATGATTATTTTTAAACTCATTGAGGATTCCATTATTAGTCACAACATCCTGATATGTTAACTTTTGCAGTTCTGACTGCATCCATTGATGTGCCTCCATTTTTATTTTTCTAGTCTTTAAATCTTTTTTATCACTTTTAGATATAAAGTTTCCACTTTTCACTTCTTGCTTCATCAAGTGTAGTAAACGATTATAACTAGCTTTTACTTCTTCATCTAGTAAGACTGCTTGATCGTAAAGCTTCTTTAAACTTTTAAACGCTAACTTATGATACGTATCTATAAAATCTTTGTGTTTATATAAATAGTCTAAATAATTTACTGCTGCCTTCTTATAATGTTTATTACTTACATTTTCATTATTTACAACATCTTTTTCTAACAAACTTAAATCGTTTCTTACTTTTTCTATATTTTTTATACTTGCAAAAACAGGATTATCTACTAACTGCTTAATCTCTGAGGTAATTTTAGAGTGTTCTCCACTAAAAGTATGCTCTTTATACGAGAATGAAAATTCTTTTACTTTTTTGTTTCTTTCTCTTTTTTCAAATCTGAATTTCGGTTTTTTCAAGCCAAAGCTATAACTATAACCAAAAGTTACAGTTAATTCACTTAGTTTTTCTTGCTGTGTGGCTTCTCTGAATAACTGTATTGCATTTAAATTTAAATTATGGTTTTGTGCAATAGTTGTAGAAGCACTTGCCCTAAAATTTAAAACATTACTTGTAATTTCTTTGTTTACATTATTATTATACGAAGCTCCTAGAGTGGTATTTAATATGTTTTTAAAAAACAGTTTATTTATATTTAACGAGGTGCCGTATGCTTTGCTATCATCTCTACCAATATCGCTATAGTTATAGTTAAGTGAAGGTGAAATTGTTAGCGCTTTTTCAGGAAAACCAATGGTATAAACAGCATTCCCATTATGAAAATTATTAGCTTGTCCTATACGTATTATCCCATTTTCTTTATTTGCTGAAGATGCTAAAGAATAGTTTAAATTAAGATTCTGTGTAATATTTTTCTTTTTAGCCAACATCCAATTCAAGTTTACATTGGCATTCTGTGACAGTTGCTTAAAATTTAATGCTTCTTGTTCTTCATCTGTTAAATCATTGTCGTTAATATCATCAAACTGATTTAAACTTTTGTTCGTAAACGTGGTGAAATTAGAATACATCCCTGATAAAGTAATCGCATCTGTCATTTGATACGTTGCATTAACGCTCCCTATATTTCTTCCTGTAGATTGTGCTTTTTGATTGTTTAAATTATCTCTTTGGTATCCTATATTAAACGATAAGTTCAACTTATTTTTAAATAATAATCGAGCCATATTTAATGTGATATTCTCAAAATCATTATTAAAATAATAGGCACCTAAGGTTTCATAATTAGGATCAATACGTTCATAGCCCAAACCTACTTTCATTTGTCCTAATTTTACATCTAAATCTGCTTTAATCGCATTGTAATACTCGGTTGATGTACGATTGTTAAATAAAAAACCTGCTAAATTGTTAGAGGTATTACTACTTTTATCTGCTCTTAAATCTTGTGTAATGGCAGTTGATGCGTATTCTGCTCTTATGGTGTATTTTTTTGCAATAGTGGTTTCTCCCGTAAGACTTATCACTAAATTTTCTTTGGGCTTGATATTTCTTTCTTCTGGTATTGCTGCAATAGAGTTTTCTGCATCCTTTGCATAAAAACCTATTAGTCCTAACTTATAATTTGGTTTTTCCCAAGCTACTCTTGCTCCATATCCTGTGCGCTCAAAAGCTGGTAAAGTTTGCGGATTTCCGTCATCTTCTGTTGCTTTTAATAAACGTCCATACATGGCACTAAACTTTATTGGCTTGTTAGGAGTTAATTCAATACCCCCACCTGTAAATTGATGCCCGTTTAAGGTATAAGGAGAAAAATTCATGGTAACATCTCCTATATGCGCTTGTACCCATTTGTATTTTGGGTGTAAGCTCAACCTGTTAAATTTAAAAGGTAATTGATAGTCAAAGTTATCTCCCTGATTAGAAAAACTATAGGTAAAAGGGATGTTAAAACTTAACCAACTTACATTCACAGTTCCTTGTAAAAAATACGTAAACGGAATACGTGCATTACGGGTATTTGCATTGTAATACACCATATTGGCATTAACATTCCCGCTTACTTTAACCTTGGTAGATTTTGTAATGGACTCTATATCTAAATTTTGCGCTAAACTTATGCTACTTACTAAACATAGTAAGCTTACTAATATGTACTGTTTCCCCCTTTTCAATACTTCTTTTTCTTCTATTCAAATGTTCTCTTTACTCCAATCAGTTCACTCCTCCTATAATTAGACTGGCTACACAATTCATTAATAACTTCCTGCTATATCAACTCTAATTTTAGTTAAGATCTCCCCTAATAAGTTTTTCCCTTGCCAAGTTTCTCTTTTTTGTGCTCTTATATCGTTTTCTGCTAATCCAATGCCCCATATCTTATCATTGGGAGATGCTTCTACAATGGTTGTACCTGCTGTAGACAATAATTTATTTTTTAATTCTTCATCTTGTGTAAATTTTGCCTTATTTCCTTCATAAACAACTTTACTTCTATAATATTTCCATACTTCTTCATTAAACTCAGAAACATTTCGTCCTAATTCTTTAATTTTTCGAACATTGTTTGTCTTCATTATTTTTTTGGCTGAATCAACATCTAAAAAAATGATTGCTTTATGATACATCATAAACTGTTCAGCTGAAGAATATTCTTGATCAGGGTAAGGAAACTTATCTTGGAGTACATATTCTCGTTTATTTTTATTCATACATGCCCCTTCTATTAGACAAGTAGATGCCGTAAATTTTGATTTATGCCATTGAGAAAAAGGAGATTTGGTTTCCCAGAAAAAAGTAAACTTTTCATTTTCTTTAATTGCATGATAGTGCTCAACTAAAGGAGTTACATAATTAGTGTTTTCAGACGGTTCGCTATTTAATGCAAACTCAATTTGTTCTTCTAAAGTAATTCCCTCAATACCTCTTTGGTTGATTATAAATTCATAGTCACCAAGAATTGACTTCTTTTTTTCTTCCCGTGACATTTTCTTCCACTCTTCATCTTTTTTTTTCTCATTAAATAACCTGAATGAATCCATATACAATCTCAGCTCATCAGAAGAAAGTTTTGATATTTCCTCTTGTGTGTTTTTTTTGAACATCATAATTCTGTCCCTTATACAATTCCTTAACCTACAAAGTAGATCTACATTTTTTAGAGTTGCTATATAGACAACCTAATTATTCTCATTTTTTATTCTTTTCAAATATTCTTCTTTACTCCAATCTGCACCAGTACCCCAATATTTAGAAAATACTTCATCCATAATCTTATCAAAATTAGTTTCAAATTTCTTTGTCGATTGATACCACTCTGGAGTATAAATAGAATAAGGATCTAGACCACTCTCTACTTGCCAGCGCATTTGTTGATGTAATCTTCCCGACCAATAAATCACTCTATCAATAAAGGTTTTATCAATATAAGATTGTTTATTCAAATCAGGTCTTTTCTTCAAATATTCTTCTAATCCCTTTTTTCTTACCAATTCTAATTCTTCTACTACCATCTCGAATAAATCCTTTCTAGAATCAAATTGCATTACAGATAACAACAAGCTATTTAGTGAATTAATATAGTTTTCATCACTATTAAGGTTTATATATTTTAATTCATTTAATAACTCCTTAAAATCTCCAATTTTTATGTTCTTATCAACCATAATTAATAATTACTGTATTTGAATTAACTCAATAATAAGGTGTTTAATAATTTTCATAATTCTGTCATATTATTTACCATAATCAGAAATATCATTTATATAGCTGTTATTTTATATAATAATTCACCACAAGAAAATCAACTTAATCTATTCTTCTTTATTATATTCAGCTCCACGAGGATCATAACCGTATTTTCTTTTAAATTCTTCTGGAGTTTCTGGTTCACCCATATTACCATAAAATTTAGGTTCAGAATCTTCTCTAATTTTCTTCCAAATAGCAGCTTCTTTTGCTTTTTCTTCTTCCGTCATTGCAGCTTTTCGAGATTCTTCTTCTTTATATTGAAGTTCAATGTCTTTATCGAAAACCTGCCTTAGCTGTTCATGAGTAAACAACTCACTTACAGATAACCAAATTAAATTATCTCTATAACACAATACAAGATCATTAAGAATATGATTATCAAAATGTTCAGGTAAATTTCTAAAATCTATACCCTTACATTTTACATTTCTTTGACATCTGTAATTTTTAGCTTCTTGTGATAATTCAAATTTCTCAAAATCTAATTTTTGTTTTTTAGATAAATTTTGAAACACATTTTCAAACCCTTTATCATTAAAATCTTTTATATTTAATAACAAGAACATTTTATCTTTAGATAGCTCTTTTATATCAGTAAACATATTTATCATTTTCTATACTTATAAAGGTTTTAATCTTTGTTAAACCTTCCTTTATACATTTATGTCTTATTGTTTTCAAACTATGCTTATTTTTAACTTAATAGAACTATCTTAAACATCCTCACCCAATAAAGCTTCAAACTTCTTGTAATCTTCATAAGTAAATTCTCCTGTAAGAATAGGTTTGTAGAATGTTTCTAAATTTTCACGGATATAAAGCATTTCGCCTTTGTAATCATTTTTGTTAATTCTAGATTCAAAAGAGTTTGGAGAAAATTTTGAAATAGACATATTTTCAATAAATTTATCTATTAGACTAGGCTTAGTATATATTCTTGATAGACTAAGAAAATTACTAGAAACACCAATCCAAGGAAAATTAGATAGCATATTAATTTCAAGTATCCAATGTTCACTCTTATAAAATTTTTCATACTCCTCTTCGTCTCCTCCTATATCTTTGAAACCATACTTTGCTAAAAAGTCTTTAAATACTTCATCACAATCTTCAAAAAAAGTATTATAATCTAAATCCCACATAATTATTTTTTTACCATTAATCCATTATCTAATAAGGTATAGCCTTTAGACACCAAATAATCATATTCCATACTCATAAAGGTTTTAATCTTTGTTAAACCTTCCTTTATACATTTAGCCTTAAAAGGATTCTTATCACTCATATCATTTACCAAATTATATTGATTCCTAACCAACCTAGGGTCATGAATAAATCGTATATCACCACCATTGGCAATAACGTCATCGATATGAGGAGCATTAATTTCTTTCCAATATTTTGTGTTCATATCAATAACCTTCATATCTACCCATTCTGTTGGCATAGGTTTAAATAACCCTGTCATTTCAGACTCTTCAATACCTTGCCTTTTCAAAGCGTTGAATAATCTTTTTGTTCCCATAGAACCGCTGGGGTTTACTCTACCTATAATATTCAATTTTTTTCCTGCATTTTTAACAATGTCACCACCAAATTCTATTGGTTTAGAAAATGTTTTAAACACTTTAGCCCCCTTCTTAACTAAGTTTTTCCAATTAACATACCCACCAGCATTTTTGATCTCATCTACAATTACTTCCGCTGTTTTGTTTTTAGTTTTTAGATGTGTTGTTACAAAACTTAGCTCTTCTAAATTTGTTCTTAAAGCATCTTCTCCAACTGTATCAAACACCCACCAACTAGTAATAGTTTCAGGGTTCTCATCTATAGCTGTTACTAAAGCTTTCCCTATATCAGTGGTAACATCAATATCTTTTGTAAAGCGAGACCATTTGAGTTCACAGTCTGTTTGGGCAAAAGAAAAAACTACACTAAATATTGTTAGTAATACAACTAGTTTTCTTTTTAATTCTCTTATTTTCATTCAAATAACATTTTATTATTTCTCAGGAACTCTTTCAAGTATCAAATAACCTTCTTCATTTACAAAACTTTTAATATTTACATCTTTTAAAAACTTCACAAATCTTTCTTGTATTTCATCACTCTTAAAGTGAAGTCTAATGATTTCTCTTTCATATTTATGATCAAAAAATATGTTGCCAAAATTAAATATAGGGTCATCAATTCCTCCATAGAATATTTGTACAACATTAAGTACATCAAATCTATTTATAAACTTTCTTTTTTTTATTCCTTCTCTAATTCCTTCTATTGTTGGGAGTGCTTTTTTAGGTAACAATTTTTGCGGAAAAAACAAAGGGTGTATCTCTTCAAACTGCTTAGTTTCTTTTTCAATACGAAAAATAGCATGTCTTTCGGGAACAACACGATCATCATGCCCGTTTTCTTGTAATTCTTTCGTTGTTCTAATAACATACAAATACTTTTCATCTTGATAAGTATCTCCTATTATATCCTCTTCTATAAAAAAGTCTTTTAATAATATTTCTAACGCTTCAATTGTCATATTACCTCTTTAAGACTGCTTTGGAACTCTTGTTATAAATAACCAACCATCATCTGTTAACTCACAATCTACATTTATAACTTCAAGAAAAGATATAAGTTTATCTCTGACTTCTTCATCTTTAAACTGTAAACTAATAATATCTGTAGTCTCTCTTTTCAAATCTTCTAGAACTTTTCCAAAATTAAATTTTGAATCATCTTTTTCTTTAAATTTAATTTTACAAAAATTATACGTATCATTAAAATTTACATACTGCCTTTTTACAATACCTTTAGCAATACTATCAATAGTCCGTTCAACACGATTTTTATCATAATAATGTGAAGGTACATCCCTATTAGAAACCCTTTTAAACTCTTTATTTTTTTTATTTACTCTTATTGGACCAGGTCCTCCAACTTTTCCATACCTGTCATCAAAGTCTATCCCTCTTAATTTTTCTAATTTTGTAAATGCATAAATGTAGGTTTCATCTTCATAGGTATCGTATATGTATTCATCTTTTGGAATCATGTCCTTTAATAATATTCCTAGTTCTTCAATTGTCATATTACCTCTTTAAGACTGCTCCGGGACTCTTGTTATGACTAACCAACCATCATCTTCTACCTTACATTTTACATTGAGAACTTCTAAAAAGGAAATAAACTTATCTCTTAGTTCTTTTATTTTAAAATTAACCTTGATGAATTCTTTTTCAAACTTATAATCATAAAATACTTTTCCATAATCAAAATACTCATCCCTCTCTCCTTTATAATAGATTTCAACAAAACTTAACATATCCCCTTTATTTACATATTGTCTTTTTATAATCCCTTTAGCAATACTATCAATCGTAGGTTCAACATAATATTTTTTATGCAATTCCGAAGGCACATCCATAAAATGAATTCTTTTGAACTCTTTAGTTTGTTTATCCACTAATATTGGTCCTAGCCCCCCTACGATTGCATATCTATCATCATAATCTATACCTTTTAATGTCTTTAATTTAGTAAACACATATATATAATCCTTATCCTCATATGTCTTATAAATATATTTACCTTCTTCAATGATATCTTTTAATAATATTTCTAATTTCTCTATGGTCATAATCAAAACTTATTTATTTACATATTACACGTTTTGCACTTTGTAAGTTTGCTATTTTGGTTCTAATACTTACAGGTATATTTGGGCTTCTTTCCATGGTTTCCCATACCTTAAATAAAAGTGGATCCTTATTAAACTCTGATAATATTTCTACTTTATTATCAAACTCTCTTACAAATTGCTGTAATTTTGTATATGGTAATCCTTCTAAAGTATTAAGAAACTCTTTGGGCATGTTATCTACCCATACATGTATCTCTTTAGGTAAATCTCGTTTTAAAATATTTCTAGATATATATGTATGGTCTTTATATAAGATTTCAAATATTTCAGTAGAAATAAAATATTTATTTATAGTATTCTTATCATACCTTGCTCCGTTTTGTATATCGATAATTTCCCATTCCCTATTTGCCATTCTCCTAGCATTAAAAGCATGGTGTGAAGCAAATTCTTCTATCTCAGACTTTCTTATAGATCCTATAAGGATAACACTTTCTTGATGAATACCATTTAATTTTGTTATTAAATCATCAAAATTAAATGCTGTGCTAGTTTTTACATTATCAAACCCAAATACATCATTAATCAATTTATTTATCTCTTCTGGAGCAACACCTGCATGGTACTTTTTGGCTATTTCTTCAATAACTTCATTCGTACCTTTTGTAAATTCATTTTGGTATTTAACAGCACAAGTAAAACAATTGTGATTAAGCTTATTAGGATTATGAATATCTCTCAACGCCAGTAACTCATCTACTTGTAGTTTTATAATGTCTTCTCTAAGTCCTCCAACTAAACTAAGATATATTTCACCATCATCAAGGTTTTTAACAACACTTATGTTCTTAATTCCTTTAGAACCCGCTGTAGTTTCTACTAACACATTTTTAATGGTAGCTAGCTCTTCTGTATTTGTGATACCAGATGGTAAGAGTCTCTTGGAGTCTGAAAGTACTAATACATTACTTGAATTAAACTCCAAAGTTCCTAGGTTTACTTTTGAGCTTCCATTTGTATATACTAACGATGGCTTAAAATCAACCCCTGAAGCTTCTATATCAATAATAGTAGGGGCTCCTTTTTTAAACTCTGTTGCTAACTTTGTTCTAAATTTAAAATATGTTCTGTAGTTAATTAATTTTGAAACAGGATCTAATTTTTGCGGGTTTTTATACTTTAAAACATAAAGCATCTCATCTAATACCTTAATAACTTCTTCTTTTTTCGCCGTACTTTCAATCGCATGGAATGCATCAACTGCATTATTTAAGTTCTCAGATTTTAGTATTGTTCTATTTTGCTGAATTGCCCCAGCAAAGTTATCTATCGTATTGATAAATCCTTTACCAGCTCTTCCTAGCCCTATAATAGCGTCTGGTAAATCTTTTAAGCTATAAATAGCAAATGCTGCATCCCAATATGCTAACTCTTCTTGTAAACCAGTATCTATTAACTCTTGCCTATTTACCGTTACATAAATATCTATAAGATTTGCTGCAACCTCAACATTTACTACAAATGGGGCTAAACTTGCACCAAAAGTACTTGGGGCAGCAGCTATAGCTATAATATTTCCTACAACTCTAGCTACAGCCATATTCTGATCATCATCTACACTATCATCTAACCAATGAATAAATATTGCGGGTACTTTTAAACCTGTTCCTTTTTTGAATTGATGAGTTTTATATGAACTATCTTCTCTAAAATGTACATATACATATTCAAGTGGAGAATAACTATCTTTTATAATTTCGTGTCCATACCTATATAACTCTAAATTAATTTTATTATCGGTAAACTCAGTATCTAAGTAATAATTATCTCCTCTCTGTGCGCTTTTAATCCAACTTTCCCTGAAATATGGAATATAGTTATGTGATTTATTTATTGGTTTTATATACTTAACTTCATTATAATTTGTACCTGCTAAGTAATCAACTTCTGCATATTCTATAAAAGCCTCTTCATTGATTCCTGAAGTGTCTCCTAATTCTACTTTCCATGAACAAATAGTAAATACAAAATTTGCTAACTCTTCTACTTTTACAAAATTATCAAGCGCTGTAAAAGCATTTTTTAACACTTCTGGTTTTGATTCAAAAAACGCAACTAAGTCAGCCTGATCTTGTGACCTATTATCTAAATTTGAAATAATGCTAGCAAAAACTTTTTCTGTTTTGTTACCCCAATCGTCTTCTTTAGCATCAGATAATTTTGTAAGAATATCTGTTCTATGTTTTATTCTATCACTTTCTTTTTTATTTACATATTCAGTATATAAATTCAGAAAATCAGGAATAATATCTTCATCTAATCTCTTAATTGATTTCCAGAATAACTTATAATCATCTTGGGTTAAAGTAATTAAGGCATCCTTTTTATCTCCTTCTCTAACAAACTTTACAAGCTTTAATATTTGTTCGTCAAATTTATTCTCAACTCCTTTTCCTTTCTCATAGTGTGTTTCTCCATTAACTGATAGTAAAAGTTCTACAGCTGTCTCTCTTTGATTAGGGTTTATATAGTTCTTAATTTGTTCAGTAGTAAGCTGTTTTAAAATTTCATTAATTCTAACTGATTCTACAGCTACAAGAGATGGTGTAGTTACTTTAACAGTTGCTAATAAATTATGGAGCTCTTCAATTAAACTATCTCTTTCTTTAGAAAAAGAGTTAATTAAATCTATATAAGTCTCTTTTAACTTATCAATATTCAATTCTTTAAAAATATCTGTATAGCTTTTTCCTCCATACTTTTGTTTAAAAAACGATTTAAATAATTCTGGTTGTGCATTGTTTAAAACAGCATACTTTGCTAAAATTGCATGCTTATCTGTCCAACTAAAATCTTTTAATATTGGATTCACATATTCAGCTTGTAACTCAAATTGAGAGTTAAAAGGAATCTCTTTGTAAGTATACGACTTTGAAGGTTTTGGGTTTGATTTATAACCACTAAAAAACTTGGAAATACTGGTATAGTCATCTAGTAAATTAAACGTAATTTGTTCTCCTGTTTTAGGTGAAAAACTTAAATCCTGTCTAGGAATTTTAATCAACTGATAACCCGATTCTATTGTTCCGCTTAAATTATAAGGATCATTATACTTTGTAGTATAATGAGGAATCAGTGCGATTACTTTCCCTTCTTCAAACTTATTATAATCCTTTTCTTCTTTTTCCGTTCCGTAAAAATGACCATCTCCTAGAGATTTAAAACCTTTATATGTAAAGGTTAAATCTCCTTTTGCTATATCCGATAGTACGCTACTTCTTGTAACTTCTGCCTTAAAAGTAACATCATTTATATTAAATTTTATTAATGCTCCAACTGGATACTCAATAAACTTGTCAAAATTATCTAAACCAGTACTAAACGTAAGTTCTTTTACTCCTTTAGGTAGTGTTATATAACTACCATTAAGAGTCATAAAAGTAAGTGTCTTTTTATCTGAATTTACAAATTCTTTTGGAATACTTGAAACTACAGTACTTTGCCCCTCACTATCTCTATCAAAAACCCCTATACGTAGTTTAGGGTTATGTATGGCTTGCCAGTGTACAAAAGGAAGTTTTGTTCCGTCTTTATAATCAAGTAACCAATTGGTAGCTTTTTGCGCATATTGATAACTCTGTGAAGAGAAGGGGTGCTTTAACTGGAAGGCTCCGTGCCCTAACTCGTGAGCAGCAGTTAATGCTGCACAGTTTGCAGTTGAACAGTTGGTCGTATACACATACCCAAACTGTCTACCTAATGGCATTAAACCTTTTTCGCTAGAAGAAGAAGGTGTTTTATCTGTTACAATCAAATAATAAGCATCTTGCTGGTATTGTGGATGCTGCTTTAGCTTATTATTTATTTGACGTTGTTGTTCGGTATACTGAGCTGCAAAACCACTTTCTCCACTTTCTATAGTACCATTTGGAATTAAAGCTTCTAAATCGTCTTTAAAATCGTTAATTTCAGTAATGGTAAGGTTTACCATTGCTTGTTGATATATGTTTTGTAACGATTCTTTTATTGTATGTACATTAGTATTAGAGGTATTTACTACTACTACTTTTACGTTTTTAGGAGTTGCTTGATATTGTATAAATGCTCCTGCAACCTCGTACTTAGTTCCTTGTTTTACTAAAGCTTGGGTTTCTATTTCGGCATCATCAAAAACACCTTTTAATTGTAAGGTATAAGAAGTAGCTGTACTGTCTATTTTTGTAATCGCTACTCCTTCTTTTGTTTTAAAAACAATGTCTTGAGGTTTAATTTTGCTATCTGTAATAGCTAAATTCGCTACAATAGTTTCTGTATCGTTTTTTGCAACAGCTTTATAAGGAACATAATAATTGTTACCTAATTTTTTGTATAAATCTTTCGTAGCATTATGGCTACTTTCGTAAGTGTCAAATCCATATTTACTATTAGGTGCTTTTGTAAAGGTAACTAGTACCCCTTTGGCTGATATGGCAGTAGCTTGACCGTTGCTATTAACACCATTGGTGTTTTCAGGGTTGCTAGCACCTCCTTCGGCTACTGTTCCTTCGTTGCTAACATTTCCTTGTTCATCAACTGTCCAAACCTGTCCATTACTATCAGTAATTACAGTATCTTCACCCCCCAGTAATTCTACTACTTCTCCGTTTTCTCCTATAACTAATATATCTCCATTCGGATCTATCTGCACATCTGAAATAACAATAGTAAGAGTAGATAACTCTTGCCCGAAAACTATTCCTTGTGAAAGTAGAAATAGTAAGAGTGAAATTATATGTAAATTCTTTTTTAGCAAATTACTCGTCTCTATAATATTTAAAATAAATCTTTGAAACAATATTTTAAGAACAATAAACTTTTACACTATTTCTCCGTTTTCTAAATCTTTTCGTGTAATTATTGTTTTATCATTAACTAATAAGTATGCATCTAAATTTTCAGCCATTTCTATAAAAATTCTTAAATCTTCTAACCTTGGAGTTCGTGCAAATTGAATTTTAATGTAATTCAAATCTTCATAAAAAGTGACACCTATATTATAACTATCCTTTTTTTGATTAAATTCTGAATAACAAACACCTTTATTTAATGTTGATAAAATTTTATATTTTACCCTGTCAGAAAAGTCATTAATATTTTTAAGGGTTTCTTTGCCTTCTTTTGTATATTCATTCCAAATAAAAATATCTTGGTTGTTATCTATAAATTCAACCCATTTTTCATAATCTAAAGGTTCTAAATTTGTATTTGCTTTTGGTCTTTTATCTTTAGCAATTGTAAAACGTGTTCCTTTTGTAAATTTCATTTTTGTTCTATTTAATATAATCTTCTAGTGTTTTTATTTCAAAGTCTATATCTGGATATTCAGTTTTTAATTTATTTATCCATTCAGTCTTTAAATTGTCAGTAATATTAGCTTTTTTCATATAAATGTGAATTTCAGCTTTTTCAAAAAACATATTTAGCTTGTTATTAGGGTCTGACAGACCTTTACTACTTAAACCATCTCTTAAAAATTTAATATTCTTTTGGATAGAAGGGTATTTTAACCAAGTATCTACATTGGTTTGTATTGTAGTTTTCATTGAAACGGCAGTAGAAGCATCAATTACGTTTCCTTTCTTTATTCCCTTATAAAAATCAATTCCTTTTACATTAAAAGAAATTTCTCCTGTATGAAACCAACCTTTTGATTTAGTATAACGATATTTCTCCATAATGTCTTCAAAAAGCTTTCTTTCAAAAAATATTTGAGGATAGTAAACTTTTACACTATTTCTCCGTTGTCTAAATCTTCTCGTGTAATTATTTTTGTGCCATCAATTAATAAATAAGCTTCTAAGTATTCTGCCATTTCAATAAAAATTTCAACATCTCTTCTTTTAGGCTTGTTTTCAAACTTAATTATAATAATTCCAAATTCTTTATGGTAGAGAATTCGGGTTTCATAATATTCTTCTTTTTCGTTATAATTTGAATGAGCTTTAGTTTTACTTATACTGCTTAAAGGGACTCTAAAATTTTTAGGCACTTTATCCATATTTTCCCTAAGATGGATTCCACTTTTTGTGTTTTCATCCCAAATAAAGTAATCTTGATTATTGTCTATAAATTCAACCCATTTTTTGTAGTCAACTTTAATTTTAACATCGTTAACCCATTCGTATTTCTCTTTGGCTATTTCAATATTTCGTATTTTATTTAGTTTCATAATTATTTTATATATTCTTCTAATGATGATAAATTAAATTTTATTTCAGGGTGTTTTTGTTTTAAAACTTTTCCCCAAGTATTTTTAAGTACATCCGTAAATTTTTCTTTGGGAAAATAAATATGTATTTCTGCCTTATCATAAATAATAGTTTTGCCTTTTCCTGTAAAACCTTTTTCTACACCAAATTCTCGTTTTAATTCGTTTATATTCTTTTTAATAGCAGCGTGTTTTAGCCATTTATTGACATCTGTAACCGTTGTTGTTTTCATTGAAACGACAACACTGGCGAAAATTTTATCTTCTAATTCTGAAGCAACCTTATAAAAATCAATAGCTTCAAAATTTTTAGAAATATCACTGGTATGTTTCCAGCCATCTGCTTTTTTATATCTAAAATGTCCCATTATATCTTCAAAAAGCTTTCTTTCAAAAAATATTTGAGGATAGTAAGCTTTCCAAGCTTCTGCTATATCATCTAATTTTTTTGATAAGTTTTTAGCTAAAAACTCTGTTAAATTAGCACTTGTTGGAGTAAATTTTTTAACAGCACTTGCTAACCCTTCAACAAAGTCTGCTCCTTTTTTAATTTTACCCAAAGTGGCAAGACCTCCTGTACCAATTAATGTTCCAACTTCTACAACATCTTTTCCTGTTTGGTGTTCAATTTTATGTATTGTTTCTGTAGTATAAAGGTTTTTTCTGCTTTCATACCATTTTTTCATGGCTTCTGTAAAATCAAAATCAGAAAAAGCTTTGTTTATTTTTTCCCTAGTTTTTGGGTTGGTACTATAATCTACGGCTAAACTAATAAGCAAGGGAATGCTTTTAATTTCTTCGATAGCACCATCGATTAGACCTGCTTCTAATGGTTCAAAATGAAATTCATTACTGGCATAATTTTCAGCATCAGGATTCCAAATAGCTTCAGGCAATTGTATTTTGTTTAATGCTTCTTGGAAAAGGGTATTAATTTCTAAGACATTATTATAAATTACATTAATTATGTCTTCTGATGATTGTTCTTGTTTTAACAGGTTTAATAAAGCCTCTTTATGCAATTGTTGAACTTCTAAAAAATCTTTATTAGGTAAATTATCAAAGTAATCCCGAGCAAAGTTTACGGTATAACCTAAGTTTTCATTTTTTAAATCGTAATGAAAATAAATAATAATTCCTGTACTTGGGCTCACTGCTTTTTCTTTGGCTTCATTTATAGCTTCAATTGTAGAATTTGAATGTGTTACTATAATGTTGTACTGTTTTCCGTTATGAGTAAAATTATAATCACTTGCATCAGGAATATTATTGTTTGGGTCAGTTGTATTAATAGAAATTTCTCCATTTCCATCTAAACGTTTATGCGTAATAATAGTTTTTCCTTCTCCATAGCTAATAATTCCATCAAAAAAGGCGTCTGTTTTTATTTCTAAACTACCTTCTTTTCCTTTAACTCCAAACTTTTCTTGTAACTCTTTAAGGGCTTTACTAACTTGCTGTTGTGTTTCTTTACTTTCTTTTTCTAGTTTTTCAGCTTCTTCTTGTAGTTTTTCTTTTTCAGGACTTTCAGCTTTCTCTGCTTGCTGTTTTATTTCGTCTGCTTGGTTTTGTTGTTCTTCTGCTGCTTGTAGGTTTGTTGTAGCTTCGTTTAATTGAGTTAAAGCATCTTCTTTTTCTTCTTCTGATATTTTTCCATTTTCAAAAAGGGTACTAACAACATTTTCAATTTCATCAATCAAATTACTAATATCTTCTACCACAGCATCTACACTTTCTACATCTCCCCAAGTTGGGTCGTAGGTCGTTTTTACCACACCTTCTATCAATTGATAATCGGTATTGATACTTATAGCATCAAAGGTTACCGCTATTTTAGTATCCCCTAAATAAGGAACTACAATGTACCCTACTCCTGTAAAGGTTCCGTTTCCTCCTTGTACTTGTTTCACCGTTACAGGAAAATCACCTGCGGTGAAGGTTTCATTTATCCCTATATTTTTTAGTGGATCGTTATTATCAATTTGTATTTCTGGAATAATTCCGCAGTTATAACTACTCCCCATTTCGTCTTTTGCAGGCATGGTAAACTGACTCATATGACTGTATGAATAGTTTTGGTCAAAATCTGTCAGTTCATTACAAGTACCTCCAACTCGAAACATATATGTTTTTCCTGCTCGTAAATTACTTATTTGTGCTTGTGTGTTATAAGTATATATTTCAAACCATTCAGCATCGGGTATATCTGCTCTTTTATATTGTACATGGTATTTTTTATGGTCTGGGTGTCCTTGCCAAGTAAGTTTAACTCTATCTTTGGCTACTACTTCTGACAATACAAAAGTTGGTGGATAACAGGCATTGGTATAGGTAAAGTAATAAATTTCGCTATAACCCTCATTTTTAAAAATTGAGTTTTCACTAACTCCTGTAGTAGATTTGGCTTTTACTCGCCAACCATATCTTCTATTAGGTAATAAGGTAGGTTTCCCTATATTGTATAATAATGTTGTTGTATACGTAGTTTCTGAGTAATAGTTAGGCGATGCTAAAAAAGCTGCTTGCGGATTTATTTGCGTATCCCACAACTCTCGCAACTCAAATTCGTACGATACATTAGTAGCATTCATATGTCTTGGCGTCCATTGAAAAATAATATTCATCGGATCTTGCGCCACTATTTGATCTCCTTTATAAGGTAAATTTAAAAACGGTGGATCGTTTAGTAATAAATAAACATTTGAACAACCCGCTGTAGGATGATTTAATTGTTGATTTGTATATGCATCGTACACTTCCCAACAAAAGGAGTACATTCCTTCTGGCAAAGGTTTATTATACTGCTGAGGTGAAATACCTATTAAATTATTAGGTTGAAAGTAAGCAGCTAAATCTATATTTGTAAACTGCTGTAGTACTCCTCCATTCAAAATTACCTGCGAAGCTCCTGCAACAAAGTCTGTTGACTGAATATCAAAACCATTTCCTTTTATACGTAGCTTTAATCGTACTTGTTTGTTATTAGCTACCACATCGGTTAACAATAGGTTTAAACGAAACTTAACATCGCTTGCCGTTGCATAGTCACTTAATTTTGTTGAATATGGTGGAATAATGGTTTGCGTTACTTGTACTGGATAACGTTGCGCATATACTCCTACAACTAGAAGTAAGCAATAAAAAAATAATGCTTGTTTTAATCTATATTTTAATTTCGATAAATTCATTCTAAGGCAATTTTTGAACTTTAATATCACAAAGGATGTATGAATTACTTCCGTTATCTACAAACTCCTTTATTTTTATGGCTCCTTTTCTTCCATCAGCAGTTTGAAACAGTACAATTCTTGGTTTCATGGTACTATCAAAATGTAATAATCCGTTTGGAGTTTCCGTAATTGTTATAGTTTGTAAAGGAATGTCATTTTTCATTGCATCAAATTGAGCAACACTAAAACTTACCCCACAGCTACAGGTTTCTTGAGAGTTAATTAATTTCGTGTGTTGTGCATTAGGGATTGCTACAAAACCATTGGAACCTGCTTCGGTTGGTGACAGAAATTTATTATAGGTAAAACCATTACTAAGTCCCAGAAAAACGAGATCTATTTTAGATCCGTTTTCTTCAGTAACTTCATTTGCAGTAACTGTTTTTCTTAATTCTGTTGAAAAAAAAGCTCCTACATTATTGTTACTATGAGCAGAGTTAATTCCTAACTTAACATCTGTAAATGTTCTTAAATTTGTATTTGGTTTAACCTGTATAGTTTTTGTTATTGTTTTTTCTGCCTTCCCATTAGAAGCAATCAACTTAATTGTATATATCCCTACATTTTGAAAAGTAATCTCTGGATTTTCTTCTATACTGTTACTAGCTGTTCCACCTTCAAAAGCCCATTGATAACTTAAGGCATCGGTTGTTTTATTTTGTAAGGTAATAGTTACTGGAGCTTGATAATCATCATCAAAAAAATCGACTTCCCAATCAAAGTCTATATCTATATCAGGTAAAACTGTTATGATTTCTTCTTTGGTTATTGTTTCAAAACCGTTTGACACCGCAACTTGTATACGGTGTTTTCCTGGTTCTTCAAATACTATATTTGTAGGATTTTTATCTGTTGACTTTGCTGGTTTTCCTCCTTCAAAAGTCCATTGATAGGTTAAGTTTTCTCCAACTGTATTATTTGTTAATTTAACTTCTACTGGAGGATAACTACTTTTTATTATTTCAGTTGAGAACTGTATATCTATTCCTTCTACAACTGTAATCTCTTTTGTTAACGTTTCTTCCAAACCGTCAACATTAGAGGCTTTTAAGGTTATTGTGTATGTTCCTGCTTTCGTATATTCAATACCTCCTGGGTTTTTATCAGTTGAAGAAGTAACTGTGGCTCCTTCAAAAGTCCATTCGTAAGTATCTGCTCCTTCAGTTTTGTTTCGAATACTTATTTGTACAGGTACTGATTCATCTTCATTAACAAAAGAAGTTTCAAAATCCGCTTTTATAAAAATTGGAGTTTCTTTATAACATGCAGTTATTACAAAAACTACTGCTAGTAAAATATATGTATAGCTATAAAATTTCTTCATTCTTTTAATCTACAATCATTCTTTTTACCTGTGTTTGCTTTGCTGTTTCTAACACCACAACATACATTCCTGAAGCTAAATTCATTGTAAACGGAATACTATATTCTTCTAATGTCTGATTGGGTATATGCTTTGTTATAAATTGTCCTTGTGTGTTAAAAATACGGAGAGAAATAGGAGTTGCTTCTACTAAATCTATGTTAACAGTAAAATTTCCATCATTTGGGTTAGGAGAAACACTAAACGCTTCAATAAATGGAGTTTCTGTATCTCCTGGGTCGACTAAACTACTTTCCTCTTCAACTACTACTTTTTTGTATATTTCTTGTACACAATCGCCAACTTTTGTTAATAATCCAACTTCATAGGTTCCTTCTTTAGAAAAACTAAGAACTACTGTATTTTCCTTTTCTTCTACTACTTTTGCTTCTTCTGGCAACATCCATTCAAAAGATTCAGGAGTAGGATTACTTGTATGAAACACAACCACTTCTTCATTAATATACGCTTGTGACGACATTAAAAACTCAGCGTTTATTTCTTGGCTGCTGTAATTAATTGTTATAGTATCAGTAGCCACACAACCTAATGAAGATGTTACAGTGACAGTATAAATACCCTCTTCTGTTATGGTTATTGATGCTTCATTTGAGCTAAACCCATTACTTGATACCCAACTATATGTTACATTTTCATCATCAATACTGGCGTCTAAAACATAGGTTTGATCTATACATAAGGTTTTGTCACTCCCCAAGTCTATAATTAATTTTTCAGGGTTTTCTAATTTTACTTCTGCAAAAGCTTTACATCCATTGGCATCTGTTAATGAAAATTTATAGGTTCCTTCTACTAAGTTCAATAAACTTGTAGCTTTTTCTCCTGTTTCCCATTTATAAGTATATGGTGCTTCTCCTCCTGAAATATCTAAAGAAATGGCTCCATCATTTGCACCATAACAAGTAGGATTCTTTTTATTTACTTCAATTTTTAATCCTCCAGGTTGTCCGATTGTAATACTTCCTGTTACTTCACAACCTCTAGCATCAGTAACAAATACCAAATGGTTTCCTGCTATTAAATGTTCTGCTGTTGCTGTTGTTGCTCCATTAGACCACTGTATATTATAAGGAGGTATTCCTCCTGAAATAGCTACAGTTGCTGTTCCATCATTTCCTGTATCACAAGAAATTTCTGTAGCAGATAACGATAATGCTAGTAATTCTGGTTCTTCAAAGCTAAACAATACATCTGATGGATTGATTAACTGTAAACTTTCATAAACACCTATTATAACTCCTCTGCTATCTTCTACATTTAAAGCGTATTCACCTGTTGATAAATTAGTAGCTATTGGATTGTTTTGATTCAAATCTTCATATACTCCACTACTATTTTTCTTTTTCCAATAATATATGTACGATTGCCCTGCACTAAAAGGTAAACCTCCAGTTACACTCGCCTTCAAAGCCCCATCGGCATAAGGATTGTTAAATTTATTATTCTGATTACATGAAATAGGATTTTCAATACTAATAGTAGCTTCTATAGGATCGTATAAAATAAACTCTTCTTCTATATGGGTACACCCTTCTTTTGTAGTAGCTGAAACATAATTTGCATCTTCAATCGTTAAGTGATACAACCCTTTTGGTATATTGTCTATTTTTATTTGAAATTTACCATTTACAATACTTGTTTCTGTTTGTTCATTAAGTATTGTTCCTTTTTCATCTTGCCAATAGTAAGTATAACTACCATCTGTAAAAGAGGTTCCTCCTTCTATCTCTGCTTGTATCCAACCATCAGATGCTCCTCCAGTAGAAGGCGTAGCAAAAGCTGTAAAATATATACTTATTGGATTCTCTGGTTGTTTTATTAAAATACTCCCCGTTACTTGACAACCTCTAGTATCTGTAACCGTTACACTATACTCTCCTTTTGTTAAGGAATTTATTTGTGCTACTTTGTTTCCTCTTTCCCACTCGATGTTATATGGAGGTATTCCTCCTTTAATGATTGCTTTTGCCCAACCATCACTACCTTCGTAACAATACACATCTTGCTTTTCAAAAGTTAATTCCAGCAATGGTGGTTCTTCAAAATTATATGTTACATCTGTTGGGGTTTCTAATACATTATTTTTATATACACCTAAAATAATTCCATTAGCATCTTTTATATTTACTGCATAATTTCCTGCATCTAAACCGCTTGCTATATTTGATGTTTGTGTAGTCAATATTGTCCATACTCCTGGACTTGTTTCTTTTTTCCAAGTATAGTAATAAGGTAAACCATTATTTTCATTGGGTTGTAGTTTTATTCCTCCTTCAGCTATTACTTCTAAAACGCCATCAGAAAAAGGGTCTCCGTAACTATTACTACTATTACATGAAATTGGTTTTCTTAATTCAATACTTGCTTTTAACGGTTCAGGATCTTCAATATAATATTCACTTTCTATTACAGTACACCCTTTTTTATCAACTGCTAAAGAGTAGTTTTTATCTTGAATTGTTAACTTATACGTTCCTTCACCAATATTATTGAGTGTTAATTCATAACTCCCAGCATTAAATCTTGCAGTTACCTGAGTATTTAAATTATTTCCATTCGCATCTTGCCATGTATAAGTATAAGAGCCATCGTTTAGAGGAGTACCGCCTGTTATTGTTGCTTTAATCCATCCGTTTGTAGCACCAGCGAATGTTGGTTCAAAAAAGTTATAATTTATATTAATAGGATTCTGAGGTTCTTCAATTGTTATTGTTTCTTGAACTTGACAACCTCTTTCATCAGTTACTTCAATAGTATAGTCTCCAGCTACTAGATTAGATATATCTTCTATAGTTTCTCCTGTATTCCAAGAGATGGTATAGTTCCCCGTTCCTCCTGTTATTGTTGCATTAATAGCTCCGTCAGTTCCTTTATGACAAAATACATCTTGTTTAGTGTATGTTATTTTTAATAATTCTGGCTGTTGTAGCTCGTATTCTACATCTGTTGGGTTGACTAATGTATTATTGTTATAACTTCCTATAATAATTCCATTAGCATCTTCAATATTAACTGCATATTCTCCTGCTTCTCTATTTTTAAGTACATTTCCTGTTTCTCCAGGTATGATTTGATAAATACCTGATGCTTCTTTCTTTTTCCATGTGTATTTATACTTGTACATACCTTGTATAAGTGGACTAAAAGGAACTCCTCCTGAAGCTATAGCTGTAAGTTCTCCATCACTAGATGGATCTCCATAAGTATTGCTACTATTACAAGAAATGAAATTAGTTTCTTCTATTTTCAACATTAACTTTGGTGGTTCTTGCAATACATACTCTGCATTTGCTACTGTACAACCTTCTTTATTTGTAGCACTGTTATAATTTGCATCTGTTATAGCTAGACTATATTTTCCTGCAATAGCATTTGTTAACGTTAAATACCAACCATCTGCATTTACAATATCACTAAAGGTATTCCATGTGGTGCCATTTTCGTGTTTCCACGTATAATTGTACTTCCCATTAGGTAATGGAGTTCCTCCTGTTATTTGTGCACGAATTTGTCCGTCAGAAAACCCAAAAGCAGTGGGTTGTTTTTCATATACGAAATCTATGTTTACAGGTGAATCTGGTTCATTAACTATTACGGGGTCTTTTTTTTCTTCTGCTAAACCAATAATATTTCCTGCTCCATCTCTTACGGGCACTTTAGCTATACAATCATTAGCATCTTTTATTTGAACAATATAATTTCCTTCTGGTTTTCCTGTGATAACTTCTGTAGCTTCTAATTTTCCGTTTGGAAAGGTTCCTATATAGGTTGCTAGGTTTGTAAATTCAATCCAATCACTTTCTTCTATAAGGCTAGTGTCTCCTTCATTTCGTAATAAATATTTATACTTTTCTCTATCTTGCCCTCCGCTAGCTTTAATAGTAATTGTGCCATCACTTCCTCCATGGCACCAAACACTAGTTGAAGTTGCTAAAAATTCGATGGGGTTAGGTTCTCTTATAGTAAAATTAATTTTATGGGTTGGAGATTCTGTATATGTATTCCATGTTTCTCCATTATAAGCTAAAATTCCAAAACCTATTACTTCTGCAATATAATCTCCTGGTGGTAATTCATTTTTAGTATATTGTTTATTTATAATATCATTTTCTACATTATCTGCATTATGCACAGAATTTTTTGTTATATTTTTGATGTCAATACTAAGTTTTTCATTTGCACTAGGATTTCTATCAAAATAAAAAGTTACACTTCCATCTGTTTCCTCATAACATGTAACCTCTTGTGGTGACACTTTACTAAAATGTGGTGCTGACTTTGATAACTTATAAAAAATCTCATCTTCTGATTCTTGAGAATTACAAGTAATGATTCTGAAATAGATTTTTTTACCTATATCTTCTACTTGCAAAAATGAAGACGGTTTTACCATAAATGAAGATTTTCCATTTGCATTGGTATGCGAAGGCATATCTACCCAATCATTAGTGTTGGGAGTACCACTAGCAACTACCTGATATTGCCAATTGTAAAATGTAGCAGGAAAACCTAGCGAATTATTATCTACAGAAACAAAAAAGTTATCGTCAAAACCGATTAATGTAGAAGGAGTTGGCTGAAATAAATTGATTACTGGTTTTATTTCGTATTCAAAATATACTGATGACTTAGCCCCTCCTTTCGTATCTTTATCCTTTAGACTACCTTCTAATGGACAGCCTCTCTCATCACTTATTACACTTGCACTTACTGATAGTGGAGACGTATCTCCTTTACCACCACAACAGTCATTTCTATTATATCTAGATTTAAAACGAACTTGAACAATTTTTTGAGGTCTTTTAATAGATAGTAATTCACTTACTGTAAGACTGTTCCTAGCTTTTCCTCTGTAAATTTCTTCTTCGGAACCATCTTCAAATTTTAAATAAATTCTTGTTCCTTCATCCGAATACACACCTCTGCTTCCCGAATCTCTTATATATTTATAATTCTTAACCGTAAACAAATACTCTTGTCCAAAACTTATAAAAGTCGTAAATAAAACTATAAATAATATTATCTTCCTCATCTTCTAAAATTTTATTTCAATAGTTTTTACTTTAGCATAACCTCCATTTATTAGTGTAGCACGTATATGATAGATATACGTTTCGTTGGGGCTTACTTCTTTATCAATTACATTTTTAATATTGGATGGTAAAATACGCCATGTACTAGGTTGCTTTTCTTTTAACTGTTTATAAATAGTGTATTCAGCTATTTCTTTATTATTTGCTCTCCAAAAAAGTTCTATTTGATTAGTTTCTCTATTTACCACATAATCCAGTCCCTTTATATATTCCTTTGGAGCCAAGTTTACCATTTCAATAGTTAAAGGAGTGGAAGGAAGCGAAGTCAATCCACTTTTATCAATAGCTGTAATATGATATCGATACCTATTATTAGGTTTCAATTCAGTATCTATATATTGACGAACTGAGTCATTAGTACTAAATACAGTCTCTCGTTCCTTATTTTCAGTAAGGTTTTCTCTCAGTAAAACATGTGTTACTTTTTCTTCTGAAGAAGGTATCCATTCTATGATAATTTTTCCTTCTTTTATTTTATATCCTGAAAAAACAGGAGCAGTTGGAGGAATTACATCTGGTTTTTCTAATACCAACACTTCTGATTTTTCGGAATGATTGTGACGCTTATCAACAGCTACTATACTATAAAACACTTCAGCGTTTAAGTTTTTTACTGTTACTGTGTCAATAAAACTATTTTGGTTTATAGGTGATACTGTTATTTGTGAAGGTTCTTCATCTTTTAAGAAACCTCTAAAAACTCTATATCCTAAGAAATCTGGTTCTATATTTTGTTTCCAAGTTATGTGAACCACACCTAAACTATCTATCTTTCCGCTTAATTCTGTAGGTATCGCTGGTGGAGTCCTATCTAAAGGTTGTATCAGTGTTGAAAACGATGTTTTTTCTTGTTTTGGATCTTTTCCTATTGCTTTTATTTTAACATAGTTTGAAGCTTGTAGTTTGGAATAGGTAAGTTTACGTTGTTGTGGAGAAATATTATCTACAGCCACAACATATGGACCTTTATCAACTGGAGCAATCAAAAGTTGAAATTTTTCTAGCAATGTTTCTCCCTTTTCAGGAAACTCCCATGTAATTACTGCCTCATTAGTGTTTTTGGTAAGTTGTACATCAAAAACTCTAGGCGTGTAAGGTAAAATAGGTTTTCCTTCTCCTGAAATTATTTTAGAATACAATCCTTTTTCTCCAAACGGGGAAATTCCGTTAACTCTATAATAATACGTCTTTGTATTATTTGCTAAGGAATCAATATAAAACATACGTTTTGCTGGGGCTTCAGGTTTATCATTCAAGTTTACCAAAGGTTCTTTGCTTAAAGGTGTAAAATTTACACCATCTTCTGAACGCTCTAAATTATAGGAGGTATATATATTTTTAAACAGTTGGTATTCCCATGTTAGAATTACATTTTTATCTCCAAAAATCCCCTGAAAATCCATAGGGGCAGGTAATGGTTCATAATTTTTAATACTTGCTATGGTAGCAGTTCCTTTTATTTTAATAGTTTTTGAAGCGCTTTCTAAAATTGCAGGTTTAATTTTGTACACATATTTTTCATGAAGTTTTACATCTGTATCTTCAAAACCCCAACCTGCTTTTTTTGCTGCTTCAAAACTCATATCAGCCGCTAATAAAGAGAATGAAAAACGTTGTTCATTTTCATTGACCAAATTGTAAATGTCAGCCAGTTGCCCTTCGCTTCCACCTTCTATAAAAAAACTTTCACCAAATAATGCTTGTGCTATAATGGCTGCATTATTATCTTTTTCTACAATTTCTTGCCAAGTTTCAAGAGGTGCTGCTTGTATATTTTTTGCCCATACCTTTTCTAGACTTGGTAATCGTTTACCATTACTAGATAGTACATACTTTTCTAATATAAAACCACTTTTATTTGTCTTTTTCCAAGCATTTGCTGTAGTTGCTGCCCAACGTAATAAAATCTTATCTTTTTGTACCCTAGCAAGTATTTGTACATTCGGTACATTACTACCCTCTTTAATTTGTGCATATGCTTCAGAAGTAAATAAAAAATTTACTAGTATTAAATAACACACAGCAAATAACTTTTTCATGCTTTTCTAGCTTTTTCTTAATAAGGGTAGGTGTTAGTTAACATAACCTACCCTTACTTAATTTTAATTATATTTTTTTATAAATAGTGTAACCTATTTCAACTCCTTCTTCTTTTGTCATAACTTTCAAGTTTCCATCCACAAAGTAATATTTTACGTCATTCGTTGTTCCTTCATAGGTTACTCCCAAGGTGTTATTTCCTTTATCTTTCCAAGTTCCTTCACTTATATACGAAACACATTCTTCATTCATATTTACTTCATAAGAAACATCTTTATACGTGTTATCAGATTTAAATTCAACTATTCCTTTTTTTTCGCACTCAGTAAGCTCATATTCCTCTCCATTGGATGCCACATCTTTTAGTATTTGCCATTTTCCTATTAATGTATCTTGTGGTGTATCGTCGCTACTACATGATGTAAAAAATACATTTACACATACTACTAAAGTTAAAATCATTGCATTTTTAATTGTTCTCATTTTTAAAATTTACTTGGGTTTATAATTAATTTACTTGGGTTTATAATTAATTTACTTGTTTATCTAAATTTATTTGGGTTTTTAAACTTATAAGTAGTATTGGTTCCTTTAATACCACTTGGTAATGTATAGAACAGTTTTACTTTATACTCTCCATATCTCATAAATAGATAATTCTTATCTAAGAATTCCAATACTAAATTTCCGTTGTTTATAATTCCGTCACTATAATCATTTACTATTTGTGATTCTATATCTATCCAATCTTGTTTATATACATACCCTAAATTATACCTGAAAGGAAATGTCGTTTCTAACATGTTTTTATTTACCTCATATTCTACATTGTTTACATAGGTATTTAATAATGGGAGTGCATATTTTGGAGGCGCTCCCAATTCGCTTTCGTCACGTCTTTTTACTCGGTAACCTCCTAATGGATATTTTGCATACAATGGTGGATTTATATCTTTTTCAAAATAATCGTCTTGTAAAGTTGCTTCTATAGTTACTAAAGGAACATTATCAGTGTAGCTTGTTCCTAACAGTTCTACTATATCAAATGGTTCATGACTCTCTATTCTATTACTTAAATAAATAACATCTGAATAAAGTTTTCCCCAGTTATATTCCTTTGTATTTATTGAGTTTATTTTATCTTTAAATGTTTTATATTTTGAAGTACTAAAATCGTAAGCTAATCTTTCTATCTCTCCGTCCTTTGAAATGTTTTCTGCTTTACTTTCTCTAACTTCTACTTCAGTACTTTCAACATTATTATTATAAGAACTTTCATTTTCAGAGGTGTTACTTTCTTTTGACGAAATATTGGTACTAGATACATTACCTTTTAGTTCGCTTACAATACTTAAATGATATTTAGATGATTGTACTACATTAGGTAAATTGTATGTAATTATATTATCTGATGTATTGTAATTAAACTCATTTTTTACTGGTAGTTCACCTTCTTTTTCGTAAGTTATATAACTTTTCCATTGCGTATCATCGAATAGGTAGTCTTGTCCTCTTTTTAATTGGATATACCCCTTATCATATTCTTTTTCAAAAAAATACTTTTGATCTAAAACAGGATATGCATATGTAATATTATGTAATGGAATAACTGTTGGAGCTCCTCCAGTAACAAAGGTTCTTTCTTCCTTTTCTATGGCTTTTTTCCCATCAATCATAATTGTCTGGAAAACCCCTTTTACTTTTTCTTTAAAACTTACTTCTACCTCAACGGTTAATTCCTCATTTGGTGGTAAAATATCAGTAGAAACAAAATTGGCTCTATCATTATAATTTGACCACTCAATATTTCCATCTATTTCTTTTCCTTTGTGTAGTATTCTATATTTTTCAAGAATAATCTTGTATGTTTTATCTCCTTCGTCTTCAGGTATTACAATTGGTTCTCCTACTTTCATACTAAAAGTAGCTTGAGATATGGTAAACACATCAACATCTTTACCTCCATCATCGGGAGTTACATCAGTAATTATTTTGAGTCCACCTAACGGAGAAGCATCTTCAAATACACATTCTTCCCCTAATGTTAATTTAAATCTAAACCTTCCCTTCACTAAACCTCCTAGTACACTGAAATGTCCACCAACATAACCTCTCATCCATACAGGGTTTGGAGCTTTAGCTTGTAAAAGTACAGCGGCTCCTGCTTTTATAATTGGTATTTTTTTGCTTACAAAAAATAACTTAACATGAATACCTAACTCTCCTTGTAAATAAACATACGCTTGTCCATTAGCATACCACCCGTTTATTCCAACTTGATCTCCTGTATTAGAACATCTAGCTTCTCCATAATCTTTAAGCATAATATCAAAACCAGCTCCAGCCTGAAAACGAGCATAGAATATTAAAAAACGTAAGTCTCCTGTATCAATAGAAATATCAGCTCCAAAAGCAAATCCTCCACCATTGCTTAAAGCATTTTCATCACGCATATAATCGAGTTCATTAGCATCAACTCCTAAAATCTCAGCAACTATAGGTGGTGGAGGTGGTGATCCTGGTAATTTAGACCCTACCATAAAATAGCCTCCTGACTCTACACTTACAGGACCAACACCTATACGCAAACCTAAACGATCCTCTGGTGTACCTATATATATGTACCAATCCTCTGGTGAAAAGTGTAACACTGCCCAACCTGCTCTACCTCCTGGCCCTCTTCCTTCTACAAAGCCTCCAGCCACATTTACATAAGCATCTAACTCACCATGAAGCACATCATTTTGAAAATCGTAGGTAATACCAACTTTAGCACTAATAGTCATTTTATCTGTGGGTATTTGCGGAAAATCACTTGATGCCTTATTTAAAAGGTTTCTTCCTGTCCATGAACTTTCTATATTTTCTTTGGTTACCCCTAAAAATTTTCCTCTAGCAATTGTATTCTTTTTAAGTGTACCCATTAATTCTGAAATACTATTCATACCAGGTATTTTCACATTCATAAAAGTTCCTTGTCCATAAAAACCTAAGAAATCTAAACCTCCAACTCTGTTAAAAACCATCTCAAAACCAGCTCTTCCTTCAAAAACATCATCCTTTATTGCATTAAACATGACCATAGCCTTTAAACCTAGACCCAATTTAGCGTCTGGCGTATATCCAATTCCTGTAGGGGAAAAATCTGATGAAAAATCTGTCCGCTTCATTCTATACGATGCTCCACCTGCAAAACCACTTAAATTGAACACTCCTGTACCTATTGATAGCCCTTCCACCATTGCTTCAAATTGCCAATATCTAAAAGTTTTTTTACCAAAAACTCCCTTAGCACCAGCTTTTAATCCAAGAGTTTTAAAATCTGCTGTTAATTTTGCTGAAAACCCGTCTCCATACTCTGGATCATCATTCATTAATGTTAAGTTTCCTTCTATAGAAAAACCTCCTAAGTCGGCTTTTAATGCTATAGCATCAAGATCTACCCCTTGGAATTCCCACTTTTGCTTGTAGTTTTCCTCTTCAACCCCCCCTATAATCCCTAAACTAGTTTTTGCAGCAAATCCATTACTCTCCCCCATTAGGTTAATCCCTAAATCAAAATATAAGTTTGCATTCGTTTTATTTGCTGTAATTCCTATATTCTCTATAGATACTGGAAAACCAGCTAAAGCTACCTTATCACGATACCCCATATAATCTACTGAAAAGATTGGGCTTTCGGTTTGTAATACCAAATTTTGAAAAACAATCCCTTTAAATTCGACTAATCTCTTTTTACCTGAACTATCTACTAAAGTATCTCCTTCTTTTTCTAAACTATTCACTTGATTAGCACTAATAGCTAATCGTCCATGTAATATGGCTTTAGGTCTAAATTCTCCTTCTTTTACTTTTAATTCAATGGCACTATTGGGCAATAACTCTCCTTTGGCTTTCCATAAATTAAAATCGACAACTGAATCGTTACGAACATTTAGTAGATATTCTTCTTCTGAGATAATCCCAGTATATCTTAATCCTTGTTGTATCGTATCTTTCTTTTCTACTCTCGAAACAGGTAATTGGATACGTCCTTCAAAAGATGCTCCTATTAGTTTATTAGTAGCTAATGATACTTCTATTTTATCTAGAGAATATGCCCACGCTTTATTTTTATTCGTTCTTCCTTTATTTAATGGAAAAATATTTTCTGCATAAAAGGATCCTGATACTCCATTTCCATCAATTATTAAATGATGGGCTCCAAAAGTAACTCTCTTACTTCCTTTTGATATGGTTTCCGATGTTTTAAACTCTTTAGGTAGTTTTACATCTAAAGTATTCACATAAACTCCTCTCCAAATATTTTGATTTGGCAGTAATAATCCGTTTTTATGATAATGTTCAGGGAATTTAACATTAGGAGAATTTCTTAAGTCACTAAAATCTAAAACAGCTTCATTTAAATAAAATTGAAAATTACCGTCATAATCTTTTTTATTTCTCTTTTTAGCTAAAACAAAAGGTTGTAAACTTATTCCAACTAATAAATCGTTCCAATCTGAAGCAATAGCTTTAAAAGCTCCTTTTACACGATAAGGTACTTGGAGTGTTTGTGTTCCATTTTCTGTTTCTACTTTGTAAGGAACTTTTGTCTTTCCTTCATTTACTTCTCCATTTTTTTCTAAAGGTAATATCAATTCTCTTGAAAACTCAACTTCTCCTTCTATCCCTAACTCTTTAACACCATCACAATTAATAGTTACAAATGTTTTGTTTTGGGTAACGCCTGTTCTATAATCAAAACCTCCTTTTAAAGTTAACATCCATTTGCCTCCATTAAAAGGTATATGCATATCTCCTAACAGTACTAAGTTGGCGTCTCCGACAATACCTCCAGCATGTGATAACTTTACATTATTAGCTCCAAAAAACAACTCTATAGGATAGCCGTTTTCATTAGTTTGTGGTAATCGCACCCTTGCAAAAACAGTTAACTCTGTATAGTCTTTGTATATGTTAGCTTGTGTTATTCCTATCGCATATTGAATATTCTCTCTAGTATGCTTAACTCCAACCGGAAGTTCTTTTATATCTTCATTTGAAAAACTATCTACCCAAGACTCATGTTTTTCAATTTGTTCAAATGAAGCTAGTGCTTTATCTCTATCGTTAACTACAAGTGAAGAAGTAGGATACCACGTTTTAATATTGGACCAAGAAAAAATGTAACTTTCCTCTAAACTTTTTACTTCGTCTAACTTGGCATAAAAAAAAGAATCTGTTTTATTTGCGAATAAACTATCTAAAAAATAATGTTTTTCTGTTTCATTATTTTTCACAATAGCTGTTGTTGCATTACCTATAACGGTATGAATAATACATACCCATAAAAAAAAGGAAAAAGCGAGGCCTTTCTTCATAGCTTTTTGTTTTACAAACACGGAAAACTACCGTATTTATTAATAATGTCTTTTTCTAAATTCTACTACAAAGTAAACAAAAAGAATTAACTTAACATTAACATTTTTCATTTTTTACACCTCCTCATTTTTTTCTCCATTAAACAACTTATTTAACTTAAAAAATACTAACTACTCAAAAAGTACTATAGCATAAAAATCCTTAATTTCTAACGAATCAATACAACTTTTACTTCGTTTTCCTAAACATTAACCTTTATAATCTTATTTCTTTCATTTATTAAGTAAATTAGTAATTTTCTAAAATTACAATACTTAACTATGAATAAAGAAACTATATTAAACTCTATCAGTAACTCACATAGTAAATTATCTTCGAAGTGTCAATTAGACTTATTAAAAACTACTAAAATATTAAGTTTAAAAAAAGGGACACTCCTTGTACGTGATGGGCAATTTTCTAACAAAACATATTACATAATTTCTGGAGCTGCTAGAGCCTATTATTTAAAAAATGGAAAAGATATTTCAGATTGGTTTGCTTTTGAAAATGAATTTATAAGTCCTATTATAAGTTATTTCACCAATAAACCCAGTCCACATTATATTGAATTACTTGAAGACTCTGTATTATTAGAACTTACAAAAGAAGATGTTGAAATTATCTCAAACAAGCATCATGATTTCGAGCGATTAATTAGAATTGTTGTTACTAAAACCATGTTAAGTCTACAAGAAAGAATTTCCTCTATACTATTTCAAAAAGCAGAACAAAGGTATGAGCAGTTATTAAAAACTTATCCAACTATAACACAGAGAGTTTCTTTAACTCACATAGCATCATACTTAGGAATTACTCTTGAAACCTTAAGTAGAATTAGGAGGCCTAAAAAACGAATTTGATTTATATCAAATGAATTCTACTAAAAAGTATAGATTTTTGTTTTAAAAAAATGAAACGTCTACACTACATTTCAGGAGTAACAATTACTATTTTTATAGGATTACATTTATTGAACCATTTTTTAAGTGTTTTTGGAGAAGAAACCCATATTAAATTCATGGATCAACTAAGAATCGTATACAGAAATATTTTTATAGAATATATACTCTTCATTACAGTTATTATTCAAATTATTTCAGGATTAAAACTATTTATTTATAAGAGAAAAACATTAGTTACATTTTTCGACAGATTGCAAGTTTGGACTGGTTTGTACTTAGCTTTTTTTCTACTTATACATGTTAGTGCTGTACTAAGCGGTAGATATCTACTAAATCTTGATACTAACTTTTATTTTGGTGTTGCTGGATTAAACACTTTCCCTTTAAGTATATTTTTTATTCCTTACTATAGCTTTGCCATAATCTCTTTTTTTGGGCATATCGCTGCTATTCATTATCAAAAAATGAAAAAAAAATTCGTAGGCTTATCAGTTAAACAACAATCAAAAATTATTTTTATAACAGGAATTATATTCACTTTAATAACTCTTTATGGGCTAACAAATGGGTTTTCTGGAATTAAAATACCAGAAGAATATAATGTATTAATAGGAAAATAAAATAGTCACAAAACTAATTTAAAATGCAAAAAGATTTACTTTTACTTGGTTCGGAAGCTCTTAAAAAAGCAGCCATCAATGAAAATGCAAAAGAATACTTAATGGCAAACCCTCTTCTTTTTAATGTATTAAAAAAAGCAGCAGATAGATATATAGGTGGAGAAACCTTAAATGAAACAATAACTAAGGTTCTTAAGGAAAATGAAAAACAATTTAAGTGCTCTATAGAATTTATGGGTGAAAATACTTCTACCATTGAAGAGGCAAATAAAGCTACAAATGAATTTTTAAAAATTATACAGGAAATACATCTTAGAAGTTTAAACGCCACTGTTTCTTTAGATCTTTCACATATTGGTTTAGCAATATCCAAAGATTTAGCTTATGAAAACCTATCAAAAATTTGTAACGAAAACCCAAATATAGAAGTTACAATAAGCGCAGAAGGAATTAATCGAACAGATAATATTATTGATATCTACAAAAAAGGTTCAAAATTATTCGACAACCTATCTATAACTATGCAAGCGTATTTACATAGAAGTAAAGATGATTTTAAAGAATTAGTAAAAGAAACAGGAAGAATTCGAATTGTAAAAGGTGCTTTTGAAACCCCTAAAAAATTATCTATCCCTAGAGGAGAAGAGTTAAATAATATATACCTATATTATATTGAGCATTTACTATCTAATAATCACAAATGTTCTATAGCTACACATGATTATATTATACAACAAGAAGCTAAAAAACTTATCAACCTATACAATCCAACTAATGAAATGTATGAGTTTGAAAGCCTTTATGGTATACAAACACAACAACTTATTAATTTAAAAAATGAAGGATATAATACAAAACTATATTTCGTTTATGGTAAAGAATGGTATCTATACCTTTGCAACCGTATCGCTGAATATCCTATGAATATTTTTAGAGCTTTATCTGATATGGTTGATTAATTTTAAAAAGTTTTTACTTCTTCTGTACCTTCTTTCTTGTAGAATTACTTCGTTTTCCTAAACATTAACCAAAAACCAATTAATACTAACGGAATACTTAATACTTGACCTGTATTTAACGAATTGAAAACCCAATCTTCACGTCCTTCAACTTGTGCTTCTTTTAGGAATTCTATTACAAAACGTAACGACCATAACACAACCATAAACAGCCCAAATAAAAAGCCTGTTTGGTTTTTCTTGTCTGTTTTCCAATAGAAATACCATAAAGAAAAGAACAATACTAAGTAACTAAATGCCTCATATAATTGGGTTGGATGACGTGGTACCGTTTCACCTGCTAGCTCAAAAATTACCCCAAAACTACTACCTGTTGGTTTTCCATAAATTTCAGAGTTAAAAAAGTTTCCGAAACGAATAAAAAATCCTGCTAAGGCAACCATAATTCCTAATCTATCTAAAATAAACAACCATGGTTTCTGTAAATGCTTTTTAGCGTAAAAATACATCGCTATTGGAATAGCAATTGCTGCTCCGTGACTAGCAAATCCTGTAAACCCTGTGAATTTCCATCCATCTAACAAACCGAATAAAGCTGAAGCTCCTTCTTGCTTTTTAATAGGTAAAATAATTTCTAGTAAGTGGTTTTGGTAATAATCCCAACTATAAAAAAACACATCTCCTAAACGCATTCCTATCAACATAGAAACGAATACGTACATAAATAACGGATCTAGTTTTTCAACAGGAATATTATCGTTGATGTAAATCTTTTTCATTAATCGAAGTCCTAATATAAATGCTGCTACAAACATTAAACTGTACCAACGAATACCAAAACCTCCAATGTTTATTAATTCTGGGTTCCAATCCCACACTATGGATAAAAAATTCATCTATTCTTATTTATTTTAACATTGTCATTGCGAATGTAATAAAGCAATCTTAAAAAAGAGAGATTACTTCGTCATTCTTTTTTAATGACGATTCTTTTTTTCTCTTTTTTCTGGAACAGGATCATAACCACTCCCTCCCCACGGATGACAACTAAAAATTCTTTTCAATGCTAACCAACCACCGTAAAACAATCCGTGTTTTTGTAATGCTTCAACAGTATAACTTGAACAGGTAGGTGAATACCTACATGTAGCAGGTGTAAATGGTGAAATTGCTGTTTGGTAAAATCGAACTAACAATATAAATGGGTATGCTATGATGGTTTTTAGTTTCACTATGCTTTTTTAGGATTTTACTATTAGTTAACTGTAAATGTCGTTCCTTCTCTACCGTCTTTTAATTGAATACCTAAAGCAAGTAGTTTGTCACGAATTTCATCTGACAACGCCCAATCTTTATTTTCTCGCGCCTCTTTTCGCATAGTAATTAACATCTCTACCACACCATCTAGTTTATCAGAATTATTTCCTTCTGAAGTTTCATTCAACAACCCTAAAACATCATAAACAAACGCTCCGATAGTTTCTTTTAACGCCGTTAAATCTTCTTCAGTTAAACTAGATTTCCCTTCTTTTATTTGATTGATAACTTTTACAGCTTCAAATAAATGAGAAATTAAAATAGGAGTATTAAAATCATCATTCATTGCATCGTAGCAATCTTGTCTCCATTTTTGCACATCAAATGTAGACGTAGCTTCAGCAGTTACCTTATTTAAAGTATTTACAGCTTCCATTAATTTATTATACCCTTTTTCAGAAGCTAACAACGCTTCTCCTGAAAAATCTAGGATACTACGATAATGTGCCTGCATAATAAAGAAACGTACTACACCGGCATTAAATGCTTTTGGCAAAATAGCATTCGCCCCTGTTAAAATCTCTTCAGGTAAAATATAGTTTCCTGTAGATTTTGCCATTTTTTGACCGTTTAACAGTAACATATTAGCATGCATCCAATAATTAACGGGTTGTACACCAGAACAAGTATGTGATTGCGCAATTTCACATTCATGATGAGGGAATTTTAAGTCCATTCCTCCTCCATGAATATCAAACTGTTCACCTAAATATTTTGTACTCATTACTGAACACTCTAAATGCCAACCAGGAAAACCATCGCTCCAAGGAGAAGGCCAACGCATAATATGGCGTTCATCGGCTTTTTTCCAAAGTGCAAAGTCTTGCGGATTTTTCTTATCTGATTGCCCGTCTAAAGTTCTTGTGTTATGAATAGCATCTTCAATAGTACGCCCTGAAAGGATTCCGTAGTTATTTTGTTCATTATACTTTAACACGTCAAAATATACAGATCCGTTTACTTCGTAAGCAAAACCTTTTTCTATGATTTCTTTAATCATTTCTATTTGCTCTACGATATGACCTGTTGCAGTTGGCTCTATACTCGGCGGTAAAAAATTGTATTTTGCTGCTACTGTATGAAAATCTACCGTGTAACGCTGAACCACTTCCATAGGTTCAATTTCTTCTAATCGTGCTTTTTTAGCAATTCTATCTTCACCTTCATCTGCATCATTTTCTAAGTGACCAGCATCGGTAATATTACGTACATAACGTACTTTATAGCCTAAGTGTAGTAAATAACGAAAAACCATATCAAACGACATAAAGGTTCTAATATTTCCTAAATGCACGTTACTATAAACTGTTGGTCCACACACATACATTCCTACGCGCCCCTCAGTTACTGGTTTAAAAAGCTCTTTTGATTTGCTTAAAGAGTTATATATTTTAAGTTGATTTTCTTTGTATAATTCCATGGTAAAAGTGACTATTTACAAACGCTAAGATAGGCACTTTAAAAAGAATACAGAAATGGAATTTAGCAGTAATTTTGTTAAGAAAAAAAGTAGTTTTTTTACATATATAACTACTGTTTTTTTAGTTGTAGTTGACTGTATTTTCCATCTATTACAATCTTTTTATCTTTTGAAGTTAGTGTAAAGTCTCCATTATACTCTACACTTCCGTTTTTAGCATTTCGAATTTCATTAGAAACTTTAAAATTTAACTTACCTTTTAATTCAGAAAGGTTTATAGTTGCATCTGAATAATTTAAAAACACTTTAAAGTTGTTTGGATTTGGATGCACTTTTACAATCGTTAAATTACCAAATTTGTTAGTTACCTCTACGTTATTATACACGTTAGTAACCACAACTCCTGATGAATTCGAATTTACTGTTGCGTTAGTAACCGACGCTAATTGAGCATCGGTTACATTATTTAAAAACAACGTACAGGTGTTTAATGAGTTAATAGTTACTGGTGAAAATGACACGGTTAACTTACCTCCGTCTAAAGCATCTGCTTTAAAAGTTCCATAACTTACTTTTCCTGAAGCCTTAGTTTTTGGTAGCGTAACTTTACAATGACGCGTATTTAAATCAAACGTTGCTGATTTTGGTACTTTTACAATAATTTTTTTGGTAACTTTTACTTTCTTACCATTTACCATAAAATTGTTACTATCTGATGAAAAAGAATAGCTAACACGGTTTTTATTCATTTCTCTTCTTGCTTTATGCATCTCCTCTCTTACTTTGTGCATTTCTTCCCTAGCTTTAGCCATCTCTTTTCGTATCTCTTCTCTATTAATTTTTCGAACCTCTGCTCTAGCTTTCGCTACTTCTCTTCTAAGTTCTTCTTGATTAATTCGCTCTACTTTTATTCTTTTTAATTCTTCTTGAATTTCTTTTTTTCGTTCTTCTTGATGTTTTTTAAACTCTTTGTATTTAGCTGTTTTCTTGAACTCTTCCCATTCTTTTTTCGATTTGATAGTAATATCGTTTACACCATCTTTCCATTGAAAAAAGTAAGTTCCTCCATCTTTTGCATACTTATCAAAATCAAACTCTACATCTTCTAAACCAGTAACAATTTCTTCAAAATTAATTTCTGGAATTTCGATTTCAGGTATTTCTGGAATCTCAGGTATTTCTGGAATTCTTACCTCTGGTAACTCAGGCATTTCAGGTACTACGACTACCTTATCATCATTATCAAATTGAAATACTTTTGGGTAATTATTATCAGACGAATTAAAAAAGACAATATTGTCACTTCCTACAGAACGAAAACTACTTCTATTGGCATTAATTTGCACTTTACTTTTGTTTCCTAAAGCTTCAAACTTCCAATTATCTAAATACTTTTGAGCCTCTTTTTTATCTAGCCCTTCAACCTCTACAATTGCTTCTATAAAAACTTCGTTTTTATTCCAAGTAGTTACATCTATTTCGGCGTTAGACGCATTGATGTTAACCACCACATCTTTATTGGTTTTAAAATTTTCACTATACTTTTTATTATACTGCTGTGCAGATACAACTCCAGTTACTAACAGTGAAAAAACACTAATTTTAAATTGTTTGAATGTCATTTTGAGTTGGATTTTTAAATTCTTGTAATTGTTTTTGCATACGTTTTAACAGCTGTAAACGCAGTTGCAGGTTTCCAATCAATGCATTGATAGTATCATCGTTAACTCCTTTTGTATTGAGCTCTTTGGTTAACGACTTATATTCTTTGGTTAGTTCACCTATCTTGGTTAAATAACCATCAAAAAGTTCTTTATTAGCACTTGTTAATTCTAATTGACTTAACTCGTAATTAATGGTGTTTACATAGTAATCTTCCACCGTTTTTAATTCGGGTGAAATAGAACCTAAACTAATTTTATTTCGATATTCTTCAGGAATTTCTTTAATGGCTGGTTCTATAGTATTAGTTGGATAAAATTTAACGCCTATGCTCACCAATAACATAATTGATGCAGCAATAAACAACCATTGATATGATTTTTTTGTTGATGGTTTTTCATGCAATTCATCCATCAACTTTTGTTGAAAACGTTGTCTGTGATTTGTTGATAACCTCTCTGTGTTTTCAACTTCATTCTTTAGTATTTCTCTAATATCTTTAGACATGATGTACTGCTTTTAATTGCTCTTGTACTTTCTTTTTTCCTCGTAATAAATGTGTTCTTGAACTCACTTCAGAAATCCCTAATATTTGCGAAATTTCTCCATGATCATACCCTTCTAACAAAAACAAGGTTAACACAATTCTATACTTCTCTTTTAATTGCTGAATACAGTTTACTATATCTTGATACGATATGGTTGACGCTACATTCCAATTATCATTATCATCTTCCACTAGCGTGGTAGTTTCTTCATTAATTGAAACTAATTCTAGTTTCTTCTTCTTTAAATAATCAATACTTTGATTGATTACAATCCTCTTCAACCAAGCACCAAACGCTACTTCTTCTTTATACGAATGAATGTTTTTAAACGCTTTTATAAATGCATCTTGCACTACATCTTCCGCCGTAAACGAATCTTTCACATACCGCAATGCCACAGTAAACATAGCATCACAATACAAATCATACAATTGCATTTGTGCTTTTGCATCATTATTTCTACAGGCATCTATAACCCGTTGATGTATCTGTTTGGTTGATTTCATTCTTGATTTCTTACCCTAAAGACGAGTCTTTTTTTACTCCGTTGCATTTTCCTGCATTTTTATTTCTAAATTTACGTTTTTATTCCGTTTTAGCTATACAATGACCGACAAAAACAAATCTGCACTCTCTGAAAAAGGTGGGGTTTCTCAACCAGAAACCACCAGCAAATCGTCTGCAGAAAAAATAAAACGAAACAGAAGAAAAATCACTTCTACTGAAGAATTTGTAACCCAAATATTGGCAGGAAATATTCCTTTTTTAAGCAGAGCCATTACTTTGGTAGAAAGCACCAATCCAAAACACCAAGAACAAGCGAATGAAATTTTAGAAGCTTGCCTACCGCATGCCAATAAATCGGTAAGAATTGGTATCACGGGTGTTCCTGGTGTAGGAAAAAGTACGTTTATTGAATCTTTTGGCAAGCATTTAACTTCGTTAGGCAAAAAAGTAGCGGTGTTAGCGGTAGACCCAAGTAGTTCGGTACATAAAGGAAGTATTTTAGGTGATAAAACTCGTATGGAAGAGTTGGTTACCGATGAAAATGCTTTTATCCGCCCTTCTCCCTCTGGAACTTCGTTAGGTGGCGTTGCTCAAAAGACACGTGAAAGTATTATTTTATGTGAAGCAGCTGGTTTTGATACAATCATTATTGAAACGGTAGGTGTTGGACAGTCGGAAACGGCTGTACATTCTATGACCGATTTCTTTTTATTGTTGAAATTGGCAGGTGCTGGTGATGAGCTACAAGGAATTAAACGCGGAATTATTGAAATGGCAGATGCTATTGTGATTAACAAAGCGGATAGCGGTAATGAGAAAAATGCAAAAATTGCTAAAGTAGAATTTAACAGAGCCTTGCATTTATATCCGCCAAAAGAAAGTGGATGGCAACCCAAAGTTTTATTGGCGAGTGCACTTCATCATCAAGGAGTAGATGCTATTTATACCATGATTGATGAGTACATGAACTTAGTAAAAAAATCTGGCTACTTTCAACAGAAAAGAAATGAACAAAATAATTATTGGTTGCTAGAAACCATCAATCAACAATTGAAAAATAACTTTTACAATAATCCAAAAATTAAAGAACGCTTACAGCAGGAAGTTACTAAACTGGAAAATGGGAAAACCACTCCATTTACTGCTGCAAAAAGATTGCTAGAAAATAACTAAACTATGGAAGACAATAACAATTTAACTTGGAACGATTTTGCAAAAGTAGAAATGCGTATTGGTACGATTATTTCTGCGGAGATTTTTAAAGAGGTTAAAAATCCTGCCTATAAAATGCAAGTAGATTTTGGAGACTACGGAATTAAAAAAACCTCAGCTCAGATTACTAAACTATACCAACCTGAAGATTTGATAGGGAAACAAGTGGTTGCTGTGGTAAACTTTCCTAAAAAACAAATTGCCAACATGATGAGCGAATGCTTGGTATTAGGAGGTTTAGGCGATGATAAAGAAGTAACTCTATTAACTGCAGAACGTGCAGTTAAAAATGGGACGAAGATTGCGTAAAACCCCTTATTAAACACTTTTACTCTACTGTAAAACAGAATACTATAAGCATCCTTTTAGTTGCATCACTCTAAAAAGTGTAATTTTTTTCATATCTTCTCATGGTCTAACCACTTAATAATAAGCCTTAAACGCAAAAGTCATGAGGAACAAACTAAAAAAAGACTTAGGATTATTTGATGTTTTTGCCATAAGTACTGGAGCTATGTTTAGTTCTGGTTTCTTTTTACTACCAGGAATCGCCTCACATTACACAGGGCCTTCTGTATTTTTAGCCTACTTACTTGCAGGTGTATTAATACTACCCACCATGTTTAGCATTGCTGAAATATCAACAGCCTTACCACGATCAGGTGGAGCATACTTTTTTTTAGATAGAAGTTTAGGACCACTCATGGGAACCATTGGCGGACTGGGTACCTATTTTGCTTTAATGCTTAAAACAGCCTTTGCTATTATTGGTATTGGTGCTTATGCTGCTATATTTTGGGAAGTTCCAACCAAAATAGTTGCCATTGTGGCTACTCTCTTTTTTATGGCGTTAAACTTAGTAGGTGCTAAAAAAACCTCCGCCTTTCAAAAAGTGTTTGTCATATTCCTATTAGTCATTTTAGTTGGTTTTATTGCAGATGGTCTTTTCTCCATCTTTACCTCAGATACTATTACCAACGAATCTATCAACAAACAATTTACCCCCTTCTTTTCAAATGGTTTTGGAGGTATGTTTACCACCATAGGTTTTGTTTTTGTTTCCTATTTAGGGCTCACTCAAATAGTAAGCGTTGCAGAAGAAATTAAAAACCCTGAAAGAAACATTCCTTTGGGTATGATACTTTCATTAGTCGTTACAGGATTAATTTATGGTTTGGGTGTTTTTATTATGGTTACACTTATTGAACCTACTGCCTTTGCTAACGAACTAGCACCAGCAGCTACAGCCGCAGAACAACTTTTTAAATGGTTACCCGATAATGTAGGAGTATTATTAATGTCGGTAGCAGCACTTGCCGCTTTTGCCTCTACAGGAAACGCAGGACTATTATCAGCATCACGATATCCGTTTGCTATGGGACGTGATAAACTGTTTCCTGCTATTCTAGCCAAAATTGGTAAAAAAGGAAGTCCTGTAGTCGCTATATTTTTAACCACAGCATTAATTATAGTATTCATTCTAGTACTATCAGAAGAAGGTATTGTAAAGCTTGCGAGTACCTTTCAACTGTTAATTTTTATCTTTATTAACTTCTCTGTTATTGTTTTTAGAAAAAGTAAAATAGAATCGTACGACCCTGGCTATTTATCTCCATTATACCCATTTATGCAGGTTATTGGAATTGTTATTTCATTCATCCTTATTATTTATTTAGGATGGATGCCTATACTTTTTACCTCAGGTATTATTGTTATTGGCTTACTTTGGTATCACTTCTATTCCAAAGGAAAAGTAAAACGAGAAGGCGCTATTTTTCATTGGTTTGCGCTTTTAGGGAGGCATCAGTACGACGAGTTGGAAAATGAATTAATGACTATTTTAAAAGAAAAAGGACTTCGTGAAGGCGATCCTTTTGATGAAACCGTAATTAAGTCGAAAATAAAAATAATTAAGGATACCACTAACTTTGACAACGTATTAAATATCGCTTCCGATTACTTTTGTAGGGAGTTAGACCTCAACAAAGAAGGAGTACTACACAAATTTTTCCAATCGATACCCGATGAATCTGTAATAGCGTTACCTGGTATTTTAGTTTTTCATGCCAAGTTTAAGAGTGTTACGCATCCTTCCATGAAAATTGTTATTTCTAAAAAACCTATTGAAGGTGCATTTCCGTCTGAAGATTATGAGTTTAAAAAGCCCATACAAATCTGTGCTTTTCTAATTAATTCTGATGAAAACCCAAAACAGCAATTGCGTATGCTATCGAGACTTCTTGATATTTTAGAACGAGAGCACATCGTAAAAACCTTGCTTAAAATGAATAGCCACAGGGAGATTAAAGAGTTTTTATTACAAAACGAGCGATTTGTAAGTATCAAACTACTAGAAGGAACTCCGCAAGACACCATGATTGGAAAACAGTTAAAGGAAATTCAGTTACCAAAAGATGTTTTAGTAGCTTTGGTTGAAAGAAACGACAAAACGTTTACCCCTAACGGTTCAACTGTTTTTCTAAAAGACGATGTACTTACTATACTTGGAGAAACCAAGTCTATCGCGAAACTGTATAAAGAATATATGAGTTATGAAATAGATAAACTGGATACTGAGGAGACTACTTAAAGTTTAGTTTGATTTTATAATTTAAACGGTTAACTTCGTAATTAGTTAATTTTATTTTTAACTAAAGTTTTATTCAAAAAAAAGTGCTATATAATTTTTATAAAAAAGTTTAAAAATGAAAAAGATTCTTTCAGTTTTTATATTTATTTCTCATTTTCATATTTACTCTCAGAATAAAGAAACCATCAATTGGCTCAACATTAACTCCATAGAGATTGAAGATGCAAACCCTAACTCAAAGCTCACAATTTTTGAACAAAACATACCTAATAAATTTGCTAATGCAAAAATTTACGGGTTTGGAGAAGCATCTCATAATACAAAAGAGTTTTTTAACTTAAAAGTTAAGTTTTTCAAACATTTAGTAAAAACGCAAGATGTTAAAACTTTTATAATGGAAGAATCTTACCAAGCTGAATCAGGAATAAATGAGTGGATAAGTGGAGGTAAAGGAGATATTAAAAAGATTGCTAAGAATTTTAATAATGGTTTTTGGTACACTAAAGAAATTGTAAATCTTTTACTGTGGATGAGAAATTACAACTTGAACAAACCAAAAAAAGAGCAAATTCGCTTTTATGGAATGGATATCCAGCTAGGAAAAGGTATTAACCATGAGGTACATCATTTTATTAAAGAAAATAAAGTTCCTATTGACCAAAACCTTTTAAAAGTTGTTGATAGTTGTTCAAACAAAAAGATAGATTATACAAAACACACTAATTGGTGGCTGTTTCAGGTTCCTAAATTAAATAAATTAAAACAGCAAATACTTAATCATAAAACAGATAATAAAAAATATTTATCTGTAATAAGAAGCTTAAATTATTTAATAAATTATGTTGAATACGCTTCATCTATTAAAGATAAATATCCAAAGAGCACTGAATTCAGGGATTTAAAAATGTTTGAGAATGTTAAATGGATTTTAGAAAATGGTTCTAAAAATGGAAAAGCCTTTATTTGGGCTCATAATGAACATATAAACAAAAAAGAAATGTATGGCTCTGGAAGCGGTATAACTAATCTAGGTCAGTATTTGAAAAATTATTATAAGAAGGATTATTATAGTATAGGCTTTGACTTTGGAACAGGAAATATAAAAGGTTATGTAATAGACAAAAAGAAAGGAAATCATTGGAAAACTTACCACATTACAAAACCGTTTCGAAAAACGTATGCTAAAACACTGATGTCTGTAAACAAAGATATTTATTTTATTGATCTTCTTCATGCTATCGAAAATGAACCAACAAAATTCTTTAACAAAAAAAACAAACACTTATTAATAGGAGCAGGAGGATACCAGCCCAAACCATTATATAAAATTATGATTAGTAAAACATATGCTGAAACGTATGATGGATTAATTTTTGTCAAAAGAATATCAATTCCAAACTATAATTTAACTGAAATGTAAAAACACTCTTCAACTATTAACTTTACAAATGACTTAACAACAAAACTCCCCTCTACTCTCTTTCTAAAAAAATCTAATTAACGTATCTTGCAGTCTTATTAAAAGACACCTATAATGCAAGACAAAAACTTACATACTTATATAAAAAATGTTGTAGAAAATATGCCGGCAGATTGGTTAAACCTAACCACACACCGTCTGGATATTTATGTAGAAAAACTAGCCAAAACCCAGTTTTTAGAGCAGTTTGAAGATTTGTATAAAAACAATAACGCTACTGCTTCAGCTTTAAGCGAGTTACCAACTGCATACGATTATATTCGTTTAGGGCATCCGTTATCATCTGTATTAGAGTGGACGATTTCCAAACTATATAATACAAAAGCAGAAAATGTAATTAGTTTTTCGTCACAAACAGTTCCTGTGTTGGCTGTATTAAGAGCGAATTTGTTTGCTAATAAAAACACGCAAATAGTGTACACTAATGAAATCCCTAGCTTTTTTGATGCAGAAGTAATTAAAAATGTATACGGATATCAGTTTGAATTAAAAAAGGTGGATAGTGTTGAAGCTATTCCTGAGTTTGATGGTAGCACCGTATTGATTGTTGAACAAGAAGCTATTTGCAACTTTACCATTGTACCAAATGTTGATTTCTACATCAATACACACCCTGAATTAGGAAGCTTTTTATTAGTTAACGGTGCACAAAACGACGCTTATATTTCAGACATTCAACATGTAAGAAGAAGAGAAACTATTGCCATGACTCCCGCTAATTCGTTAAAAGCTTTAAAAAGCCTTATCGATGAGCCTTATGATACTACGGTTACTAACGTAGCACAAAACAAAGCAAAGGTTGAGAAATTAATCAATGAAATTACCAATACGAGTACAAAAGCATTAGTAGCATCAAGTGGACTTTCAATACAATACGCCATTTTAATGGGATTAATTGACGATGCTCTTGAAAACCATAAAGGAAAAGCTATTAAAATTGTAGTGCCTCCAAACTGTTACGGTGGTACAAACGACCAAGCAAGACGTGTTGCTGCTTGTTTAAACAACGTAGACATTGTTGATTTACCTGTTGATGGAGATAACGACATGGTAGAAAGTATTGATACCGTGTTAACTAACATTGCAGCGCAAGATGCGGTTCCTTATATCATTGCTGAAATTCCAACCAACCCAAGAGTAGAAGTACCAAACCTTACTGATTTAAGAGATGTTTTGAGTAAAAAGCGTACTACTCCAACTGGTGAAACAGCGATTGATCCTGTTTTTATTTTAGACCAAACTTTTTGTCCGAATGTTCACTTTTTAGGAGATACAGACATGTTAGCCAATATTAGAACTATTTCGTTTGCTAGTGGATCAAAATTCCCTAGTGGTGGAAAATGTACTGCTGGATACTGTGTTGGAAATAAAACAACGAATGCTTTAATAGAAAAAATAGAAAAGCATTTACACATTTGCGATAATGAGGCTACACCGCTTCAATACGAAATATTGGCTGCACAAATGCCTTCTATGACGCAACGAATTAGTGATGCTTATAAGAATACTCGTGAGTTTGTAAACTTTATCCATGAAGTTTTACCTGATGCTAAAATCAATTTTGTTTCAGAAGAACTAGCAGCACAAGGATTTACGCCATCGGTATTTTCGTTAGATCTTCCTACCAAAGGAAATACTGCGGAAGAAAAAGAAGCGTATAAAAGAGCCTTAAACTTAAAGCTTATCAATTTAATGATTACCGAAATACCTAATGAAAGTAAGTATTGTGTAAGCTACGGACAGTTAAAGGGTTGTTACTGGACAATTCCTGCAACCTCAACACAAGGAACTACGAAAGAGGGTGATAAAGATTATATTGCTCGTGTAGCGCTTTCTCCTAATATGGATTTAGAGCTTCATAAAAAAGTATTCTTAGACTTTGTAAAAAGTATTTAAGAACTACAAAACGTCATTTCGACCGGAGGGAGAAATCTCTTCAAGGGTAGTAACCCCCATCGTTAAGATTTAGCTACGCTGAACCTTACGGTTTCTAAGTCGTAACCTCCTTCGAAATGACGTTTATTTATTGTTTTAGAAAGTTTCTTTCCTTTTCTAAAACCTCCAACACACAATGCGTGTTACCTTGTTTCCTTGGTGCATAGGAATTACTTTAAATTCTTTAACTCCTAACTTTTTTCCTGAGTTTTGTAAGCTTTCTACGTTTTCTTTTTTAGAAACCAAACTCGTAAACCATTTACTTACTTTCGGGAATTTAGAACTCTCATATAAATAGGTATGTAAAAAAGCTTTCTCTCCACCTATATACCACAACTCATTAGAGTTCCCTGCAAAATTACGGACAGCATTATTTCCTAAGTTTCTTGATTTTCTTCGGTTCGCTCCTCTAGCCTCTTCTGCCGATTTATAGAATGGTGGATTACACATCGTTACTGTAAAGGCATCATCTGCTTCTATAATTCCTTCTAAAATATGCTCTTCTTTAAACTGTTGCCTTAATTCAACCTTATCAGTAAAACCATTATCATCTATAATGTCTTGAGCATAATCTAGTGAATCTAAATCGATATCAGTAGCAACAAAATTCCAGTCATATTCTGCAATTCCCAACAAAGGATAAATACAACTTGCTCCTGTACCAATATCTAACACCTTTACATTTTCCTCATCTGCTACCAAATCTGCTAAATGATGGATGTAATCTACTCTTCCAGGTATTGGCGGACATAAATTATCATCAGAAAAATTCCAATGCTTAATATTATAGTGAGCAACTAATAATGCTTTATTAAACTCTTTTACTGCTATTGGGTCAGAAAAATCGATGGTTTCCTTCTCAAATTTTTCAGTAACAAACTCCTCTATTTTTGGATACTTTTCTTTTAAGAGTTTAAAATTATATCCGTTTTTGTGTTTGTTTTTTCTGTGTAATCCTTTTTTATCTGCCATTAAAGTGTAATAAGGGTAAACTCTAGTTGTAACGGATGTAAATTTTCTTTCAGAACTTTAATAAAGTCGGCTCCATATTCTAAATAGAATTCTGAAAAATTACGTTGACGTTCTTCTAAACTTTGATTAGGTAACAATTCGTTTTGCAAAGCTACGATTCTTTCAACCATTTCTTTTTGGCGTCTTTTTTCTGCTCGTAACCATCTTTTTTCAAGGTTTTCTAATCCTTTTATCTGCTTTTTTTCTTGTGCATTTACTGCACCAACAAAAGAAACATCGGTTTTTTGAGCTACCTTACGTAAATCGTCAAACTGTTGTTGTAAAAACTGCTTTTGCTTGGTAAAATCTACCTTAGTATCGCCATTAGCTAACACTTTTTTTGCTAGTAAATCATCTTGTTTTAAAAACAACTCTTCTTCTGAAACGTTTAGTTTCTCTAACTTTCCTAATTGTTTTTCTGAAAGTATTTGAGCTGAGTTTCTTAATAACAAAATAGGAAACGGAACATTTACTTTATCAAAATATGCCTTTAACTCTAACCAGTAGGCTAACTCTCCTCCTCCACCTATGTAACATAGGTTCGGTAAAATTACCTCTTGGTATAGTGGGCGCATAATTACGTTTGGTGAAAAACATTCTGGCTGACTATGTAAATGGTCTAGAATTTCATCCTTTGTCCAAGAAATATCTGTATTATTTACTTTGTAAATTCCGTTTTCAAGAACAATACGTTCGCGAATCCTATCGGTTATATAAAACAAGTTTATTTCACGCGGATTTACTTGTATTTTATATGATTTCTCTAGTTCTGTAATTGTTTTCGATACTTCTTTATAAGAGGTTTCATGTAACAAATCGTATTCTACATACGGTGTTAGTGCTCTTTTTAATTCTCTTTCATCAGCATCTAAAATTACCAAACCATACTTTCCAAAAAGTTTATCGGCTATATATCTAGTTGCATCTGCTAATGTTTTGTGTTGCAAGTATCCTTTTTCAAATATCTCTTTTATTTGAACAGCATTTTTTGAACTTCCTAAATGTTCTGCAAACACTTCAAAAACATCTTGTAACCCTTCGGTTGTAAAACGCCCTACTGGTCCTGTTTGGTCAGAGTTCCACTGTACTTTTATCCCTTTAAAATTAAAGAAGTTAATTTCTTCAAAATCGTGGTCTTCAGTTGCCATCCAATATATGGGCACAAAATTCTCATTCGGAAATTGCATTGACAAATGCTCACACATATTTATAGTTGATATAATCTTATATAAAAAGTATAACGGCCCTGTAAATAAGTTCAGCTGATGTCCTGTTGTAACAGTAAATGTATTCTCTTCTAATAAGCTTTCTATATTTTTTTGCGTGTCGAACGACAAATCAATGTCTTTGTATTGTTTTCTCAATACTTCAACCAATCTTTTTCTTTGAGTGCTTGAAATAGGATTTGCTTTCTTTTCTTCTAGTTGCTTTTCAAAGTTTCGTAAACTCGGATAACGGTTATAAAAAGGTTGAATATTTTCATCAGCCTTTAAATAATCCTCCATTGTTTTAGAAAAGAATCCTGTGTTTTTATAAGGTATATTGGTTACGTTCATTACTTGTGCATTCTTTGAAATAAGGTGTAAACATACGGACGTTCTCCTCCGTACGGATTTACAAATGTGTGATTAAAACTATTGACTAAAACAAAATCGTTTCCTAATTTTTCTTGTAGCATTTCCGCATTGTAACGTTGTAATTGCAGTCCACAACATTTTTCTGCTCCGTTTAAAGCAAAAACAGCAATAATTACGAATCCGTCAACTTTTACAAGCTTCTTTAATAAATTAAAATAGGCATTCTGTTCTTCGGTTTTTAAAAAGAAGTGTAGTACCGCTCTATCATTCCATACATCAACTTCATCAAGCTCATGTAACTTGGTTGGAGTCACTAAATCATCAGCTATAAAATTAACTTTTGATGCATCTTTTCCTAATCGATTTTGTATATCGGTTAAAGCTTTTTCAGATAAATCATTTGCTATTAAACCTGAATATCCATCAGCTACTAGCTCGTCAATTAACATGGATGAACCAACGCCAACATTTAAGATTTTAGCGTCTTTAGATACTTTGGATTCTTTTAGTAATTGAATAGTTTCTTTCGAATTTTCTTCGAACCAGCCTAGTTTTTCTGTTGGATTTTTTACATAGGCAGCATTCCAGTGTTTTTTATAATTAATTTCTTCCGGAATGTTACACTCACTCTCTTTTGTAGTCATAGTCCAAAAATAGGAAAATTTAATCCTTTGTCGAAAAAGAAACCTCCTTCTAACAGATTTTTAACTACATTCTTTTTTTAACCATCTATTTAGGTATTTTTACAGTTAGTAAATTACAATTATGCAGTTTAAACATCCTGAGATTTTATATTTCTTAGCTTTTTTACTCATTCCTATTTTGGTACACCTGTTCCAACTACAGCGATTTGTAAAAGTTCCGTTTACCAATGTAGCTTTTTTACAAAAGTTAGTGTTACAAACACGTAAAAGTTCTCGTATAAAAAAATGGGTGATTTTAGCCACTCGCTTACTGTTACTTACTGCTCTAATTTTTGCCTTTGTTCAACCTTACTTTAGTAATCATAAATTAGATGAAGAGCAGCATTTCTTTATATATTTAGATAACTCTTTAAGTACTAATGCTGTTGGAGAAAAGGGTAATTTACTGCAAATCGCTACACAAGAAATTATTGAAAAGTTATCTGATAAAGCTAGCTATTCTTTAGCTACTCAAAATAACTTTTATAAAAATAAAACAGCTTCTGAGCTAAAAGACATTTTACTAAAAGTTACTAATACTGCTAAAAACACGAATTTAAAAGATGTACTGTTAAAGGCAGCTAATGAAAACACTTCAAGTAATACTAAAAACATCTTAATTTCTGACTTTCAAAATATTCAAAAAGAAGGTATTACCAATCTTCCTACGAATACTGCCTTGGTTAAAGTAAGTCCTGAACAAAAAAGTAATCTTTCTATTGATAGTGTTTTTGTAAACGATAATGGCTCTTCTAACTTTAATATTCATATCACTATTAGAAACCAAGGAGTACAAAAAAAAGACATTCCGATTGCTCTTTATAATGCCGATAAACTCATTAACAAACAAACTTTTTCAATAGAAGAAAACAACACAACACAAGTCACTTTTTCTATTGTAAAAGCACCTGTTTTTTTAGGGAAAATTGACCTTAATTTTAAAGACACTTATAGCTTTGACAATTCATTTTACTTTACTATCAACACCAACGAAAAAATTAATGTATTAAGCATAGGAGAATCGGCTGATTTTTTGAGTAGAATTTACACGAAAGAGGAATTTAACTTTACCTCTTCTTCGTTGCAAAATGTGAATTACAATGTAATCCCAAAGCAACATCTTGTAGTTTTAAATGAATTGGAAAACATTCCCCAAACACTTATCAACAGCTTAGAGTCTTATATGGAAAATGGAGGGAATATTATTATTATTCCGAGCCAAAACACGTCCATTAATTCATACAATAATTTATTCAACAAGTTGAATATTGGAAGTCTACTTTCTCAAAAAAATGATAGTTTAAAAATTACGGATATTAATTACAACCATCCGCTTCTAAAAAATGTTTTTGAGAAAAGAGTTACTAATTTTCAATATCCATTTGTAAAAACATCATTTAATTCAACACTTAAAAATGTTTCTAATCTTGTTTCTTTTGAAAACAAGCAGGGTTTTATTCAACAAGTACGTTTACCAAAAGCTTCTTTGTATTGGGTAGCGGCTCCTCTTCAAAAAGAAAACAGCAATTTTATCAATTCTCCACTGATTGTTCCTGTTTTTTATAACATTGGAAAACAAAGTTTACAACTTTCAGAACTGTATTACACTATTGATAAACAAAATACAATTGATATTGATAAACACTTAGGAAAAGACGAAATTTTATCGATCTATTCCGACACCGGTTCATTTATTCCGTTACAACAAACTTTTCAAAACAAAGTACGAATTACTACTAATGATCAACCTTTAATTGCAGGATTTTATCAAATTAAACAACAAAATAATCTGATAAAAAGTTGTGCTTTTAATTACTCTAAAAGTGAAAGCTCTTTAGACTTTTTAACACTTTCTGATATTAACAACACTACAATTTCTACCTCAGTTAAAGACACTTTAGAAAATATTAATAACGAAAATAAAATTCAATGGCTTTGGAAATGGTTTTTGGCACTAGCTATTGTATCTTTGCTGTTAGAAATTTTGATTTTAAAATTCTTTAAACCATGACAACGCTGCTTAAATCGGCAACAATTATAGATGCTTCTAGCCCTTACCACAAGCAAACCAAAGATATTTTAATAACTGACGGAATTATCACTAAAATTGATAATTCTATCCAACCAAAAGAAAACTATCAAGTTGTAGAACTCGATAATCTACATGTTTCAACCGGATGGTTTGATACTAGTGTGTCTTTTGGTGAACCTGGTTATGAAGAACGTGAAACTTTAAAACATGGTGTACAGGTAGCTGCTAAAAGTGGATTTACCGACGTAGCAATTAATCCGAACACCTATCCTATTGTTGACAATAAATCGGCTGTTGAGTTTTTAATTAATAAAGTAAACGGAGCTGCAACTAGCATTCATCCTATTGGAGCTTTAACACAGCAAAGTAAAGGTGTTGAAATGTCAGAAATGTATGACATGCAACAATCGGGTGCTATTGCTTTTGGAGATTACAATAAGCCTGTTAGCAATGACAACTTGTTAAAAATAGCATTACTCTACGCTCAAAACTTTGACGGATTAGTACTAAGCTTCCCTAAAAACAATTTAATTGCAGGTGAAGGGGTTGCTAATGAAGGTAAAAATAGTACTCTTTTAGGATTGAAAGGAATTCCTGCACTTGCAGAAGAAATTCAAATTGCTCGTGATTTATTTTTGTTAGAATACACTGGAGGAAAACTACATATACCTACAATTTCTACAGCTAAATCTGTTCAACTGATTAAAGACGCAAAAGAAAAAGGATTAGATGTAACATGTAGCGTTGCAGTTCATAATTTATTTTTAACAGACGATGAACTACATGATTTTGATGCAAATAAAAAAGTAAACCCTCCTCTACGTACAGAAAATGATAGAAAAGCTTTAATACAAGGACTAAAAGAAGGAGTTATTGATATAATTACTTCAGATCATAATCCTATTGACATTGAACATAAAAAAGTAGAGTATTCTACTGCAAAAGACGGAACTATTGGTTTAGAAAGTGCTTTCGGAGCATTAAATACCGTATTAGATATTGAAACAATTGTAAAATGTTTATCAGACAATCCTAGAAAGCGTTTTGGAGTTGATTCCGTTATCATTGAAGAGAATGAAAAAGCTACTTTATCTATCTTCAACCCTAATGGAGAATACACTTTTTCTGAAGAAAACATTATTTCTACCTCTAAAAACAGTGTATTTCTAGATAAAAAACTAGACGGAAAAGTATACGGTATTTACAATAATAGTCAACTAATTTTAAACTTATAAAATCATGGAAAATCTAACAGTAAACGAAGGTAAGACGGCAGCTATAATTAGCCACTTTACAGTTATAGGGCTTATTATTGCCTTTGTTTTAAACATGAACAAAAAAAATGCCTTTGCTAGTTTTTATATAAGACAAATGCTAGGGTTAAATTTATTATACATGGCAAATATATGGATTGTATACAGATACTTAGGGAATACAATAGGTTGGGCTGTAGGAGTATTGTTATTTGTACTTTGGATAATTAGCCTTTTAGCTGTTTTAAAGGGAGAAAAGAAGCTTGTACCAGTTGTTGGAGAGCAATTTCAAAACCTATTTAAAGGAATTTAATACATGAGTTTACAATACGTTGTAAGAGAACCTAAGGTCTCAATTGATAATCCACCTCTTTTAATTTTATTGCACGGATACGGAAGTAATGAAGAAGATTTGTTTTCGTTTGCAGAAGAATTACCTGAAGATTTATTAATAGTAAGTGCTAGAGCTCCACATGATATGGGATATGGTGGTTATGCTTGGTACGCTATTAACTTCGATGCTATTAACGGAAAATTCTCTGATTTAGCTCAAGCAAGTGAATCAATAGATAAAATTGCTATATTTATTGACGAAATCAAAGAAAAATATAATACCAACCCTGACAAAACCTTCTTATTAGGTTTTAGCCAAGGAGCCATTTTAAGTTATGCGCTAAGTTTTAAATACCCTAATAAGGTACAACATGTAGTTGCTTTAAGTGGTTATATTAATGAGGAACTATTACCTTCTGAGATACATAATATGATTAACACTGATTATTATATTTCTCACGGAACGGTTGACCAAGTACTTCCTGTAGATTGGGCTAGAAAAGCCCCTATTCTACTAGAAAACTTTAATTTAGAAAACGAATACTCTGAATATCCAGTCGGACATGGAGTTGCTCCTCAAAACTTTTATAGTTTCAAAAACTGGATTGAAAAAAGATTATAGTTTTAGCTGTTATAAAAATATAAGTTAACTGTTTTTTGCTATCTAACTCAATTAATATTAATAGCTTATTTAACCAAGATATACTATATTATTGGAGTACTCCATTTTTTATCTTGGTTATCTTTCTTGAAATGTTTTTTAGTTATCGAGCAAGAGTAAAAAACTACGAATTTAAAGACACAGCAACCAACCTTTATTTCGCCCTCATTAATTTTAGTTTAGACTTGTTAATGAAAGGAATTTCATTCTTTGTTCTTAGTTATTTTTATCAGAATAGAATTATTGATTGGGAAGGTAATCAATACTGGGCTTATTGGACTTTGGCTTTTTTAGGGCAAGATTTTCTATATTATCTTCAACACTATTTTGATCATAGCTCTCGTTTTTTTTGGGCAATCCATGTAACCCATCACAATTCAGAATACTACAATATTTCTACAGGCTTTAGATCGTCTGTTTTACAACCTTTATACAGATACATTTTCTTTATTCCTTTAGCTTTTCTTGGTATTGAAGCTCTCCATATCATATTTGCTTATGCTATGATTCAAAACTACGGAACTTTATGCCACACCAATTTTATTAATAATAAATTTTCTAAATGGTGGGGGATTCTTTTTGTTACTCCATCTCATCATAGAGTTCATCATGCTTCAAACATTAAATACCTTGACAAAAACATGGGTATGTTTTTAATTATTTGGGATAAGATATTTGGTACTTTCCAAGCTGAAGAAGATGAGGAAAATTATGAAAAATTAAAATATGGTCTTACAAAACCTTTAGAAGACAAAGGACCTATTAATATTATTTTTCATGAATGGAAAGAAATTTACAACGATTTTTTCCATCGAAAAAAATATCTTCCTTTACGTGTTCGTTTAAAATATGTGTTTATGCCTCCTGGTTGGAGTCATGATGGAAGTTCTAAAACAAGTAAAGAATTACAACGAGAGCTAAAAAACACAACTCAAGAAATTCGTTTAGAAAAAATAAAAGTCGAGTAAAATACTCGACTTTTATTTTGATATTTTTTTACACTATTTACTTAGTATTTGATTAGCGTGTTCCTTTGTTTTTACTTTTGTAATTACGTCTTCAATCACACCTTTCTCATCAATTACAAAGGTCGTACGATGAATTCCATCATACTCTCTTCCCATAAATTTTTTAGGTCCCCAAACTCCAAATGCATTAATTACTTCTTTATCTTCATCTGCTAACAAAGGAAAAGGCAATTCATTTTTGTCAATGAAATTTTGTTGACGTTTCGCTGAATCAGCACTTACTCCTAATACATCGTATCCTTTTGCTAAAAATGTTTGGTAATTATCTCGTAAATCACAAGCCTCTGCTGTACATCCTGGTGTACTAGCTTTTGGGTAAAAAAATAATACTAATTTTTTTCCTTTATAATCAGAAAGCTTTACTGCATTTCCTTTTTCATCTACCGATTCAAAATTTGGTGCGGTATCTCCTACTTTTAATGTTGTCATATTATTTCGTTTCAAAGTTACAATGTCAAAGTTACAAAGTTGATTTTGATTTTCCATAAACATACGTAGCTTCTTTGTACCTTTGAGTCATTCAAACTATATAAAATGACCAAAGCAGAAAAAGTTCAATTTGTTATAGATACATTAGAAGAATTATACCCTGAAACACCTATTCCTTTAGATCATAAAGATCCTTACACTTTATTAATCGCAGTACTAATGTCTGCTCAAAGTACTGATGCTCGTGTAAACACAATCACCCCTTTATTATTCGATAAGGCTGATAATCCTTATGATATGGTGAAACTTACTGTTGATGAAATTCGAGATATTATTAAGCCTGTTGGTTTATCTCCTATGAAATCTAAAGGAATTTATGGTTTATCTAAAATTTTGATTGAAAAACACAATGGTGAAGTTCCTATTGATATGGAAGCTTTGGAAGAATTACCTGCTGTGGGACACAAAACTGCTAGCGTTGTAATGGCACAAGCATTCGATATTCCAACTTTTCCTGTAGATACCCACATTCATAGATTAATGTATCGTTGGAATTTAACAAACGGAAAAAGTGTCACACAAACTGAAAAGGATGCTAAACGCTTATTTCCAAAAGAATTATGGAATAAATTACACTTACAAATTATTTATTACGGACGTGAATACTCTCCTGCTCGCGGTTGGAAATTAGAAAATGACATTATTACTAAAACTGTAGGTAGAAAGTCGGTAATAGACGATTATTATAAAAAACAAGCTTAAAAAAAGCCCCAACCTTGTTGAAGCTTTTTCCACTCTTAATTCAAATTCAATTCAATGAGATAGTTTGATTTCGTTTTAACTACTTTTAGCGATTTAGAAAAATTAATCAAATATTGAACTGTTTCTTGTTTTGGTTCCATAGTAAAGTCCGAAGACTTTTCTGAGTAAATTTGCATCATATAACCCCTTATTTATAACTTATAATCAATGAATTAACGATGCTTTTTTTCAAATATTGTTTAACTTGCTAAAATAATTTTATTTTTTTCAATTATTTTTCTCAAATTAATCAAAGCGTAACGCATTCTTCCTAATGCTGTATTAATGCTAACGCCCGTATTTTCTGATATTTCGTTAAAACTCATATCATTATAAATACGCATCTTTAAAACCTCTTTTTGTTCTTCTGGTAATTCTTCAACTAGCTCTTTTACGTCGTTTAAAATTTGCTCTTTAATAATTTTACTTTCTGCATTTAGCGCTCCATCACTTAAAACCGAAAAAATATCAAACTCCTCTGTGTTATTAAACGTTGGCATACGATTGTTCTTTCTAAAATAATCTATTATTAAATTATGAGCAATACGCATGACCCAAGGTAAAAACTTACCTTCTTCGTTATAATTTCCTTTTTTTAGCGTTCTTATTACCTTGATAAAGGTATCTTGAAAAATATCTTCTGTAGTATCTCGATCTTGTATTTTGCTATAAATAAAGCTATACAATCTCTGTTGGTGTCGTTTAATCAATAATTCAATGGCTAGTTCATTGCCGTTAATGTAGTTTTTCACTAAAACACTATCGTCGATTATGTCTTTCATAATAATTACTTTTTTGAAGAATAACTTACTAGTTATCTTCTTGTTAAGGGATATTAAGTTATAAAGTAATTATTATGCTATAGGCCTTTATTTATTGATTAATAATGAATTACAAATATTGAATTTTTTATTAATAAAAGCAAAAAAAACTCACAAAAAAGAGAAAAACACTATTGTAATCACGTTAAAATCACTTAAAAATTGGTATTTTTATCGCTTATTTTTTGAGCACATGAAGACTGACATTTCAACAGTAAATCCTAAAGAGAACATCATAATAAAAGGAGCTAAACTCCATAATTTAAAGAACATTGATGTGGTAATCCCTCGTAATAAGCTAGTAGTTATTACTGGACTTTCGGGGTCTGGAAAGTCTTCTTTAGCTTTTGATACTCTATATGCCGAAGGGCAACGACGTTATGTTGAAAGTTTAAGTTCGTATGCTCGTCAATTTTTAGGAAAATTACACAAACCAAAGGTTGATTATATAAAAGGAATTGCACCTGCCATTGCTATTGAACAAAAAGTAAACTCTACTAATCCGAGATCTACTGTTGGAACTTCTACCGAAATTTATGATTATATCAAATTATTGTATGCGCGTATTGGTAAAACCTTCTCTCCTATTTCTGGTGAAGAAGTAAAAAAACATACGGTTTCAGATGTTATCAATCATGTAAAAACATTTGAGGAACGAACCAAGCTTTTATTACTTGCTCCAATTACAATAAATGAACAGAGAGACATTAAAACCGTTTTACAAGTACTTACACAACAAGGGTATGCGCGTTTAAAATATAAGGATACGGTTTATAGAATTGATGAATTTCCTTCGGAAGATTTTAACGGTGATACTTTATTCTTAGTGATTGACAGGATTGTGGTTAAAAACGAAGAAGATTTTTATAATCGTTTGGGAGATGCTGTTCAAACTGCATTTTTTGAAGGAAAAGGAATCTGTTATATTGAAAATTTATCAGATGGAAATACTACTGAATTTAGCAACAAATTTGAAATAGATGGGATCTCTTTCTTAGAACCCAACACGCATTTATTCAGCTTTAACAATCCTTACGGAGCTTGCCCTACCTGTGAAGGCTACGGAAATGTGATAGGTATTGATGAAGATTTAGTAATTCCTAACACAGGATTATCTATTTATGAAGATGCTATTTTTCCGTTTAAAACGGATAGTTATAAGAAATATAAAAATGACTTAATTCTCCATGCTGAAGAATTTGAAATTTCTATTCACAAACCTTGGTTTGAACTTTCCGAAGAACATAAAAGTCTTATTTGGAACGGAACCAAGAAGTTTAAAGGAATTAATCATTTATTTAAAAAACTAGAGGAGAAAAGCTACAAAATTCAAAATCGTGTGATGCTTTCTCGTTATCGAGGAAAAACAAAATGTACGGAATGTGAAGGGAAACGTTTACGTAAAGAAGCCAATTATGTACAAGTATACGGTAAAACAATTTCTGAGTTAGTTACACTTCCGTTAGACGAGTTAGCTGTATTTTTCAATAGTATTCAATTAAATAAATACGAAGAAAAAATAGGTAAGCGTTTGCTTACTGAAATCAACAATCGTTTACAATTTTTAACCGATGTAGGTTTGAGTTACCTTACCTTAAACCGTACTTCGAACACACTATCAGGAGGAGAAAGTCAACGAATCAACTTAGCTACATCATTAGGTAGTTCGTTAGTAGGATCAATGTATATTTTAGATGAACCTAGTATAGGATTACATCCAAAAGATACCGAAAGATTAATTGGCGTATTAAAAAATTTACGCGATTTAGGAAATACTGTAATTGTGGTAGAACATGATGAAGATATCATGAAAGAAGCCGATTATATTATTGATATTGGTCCTGAAGCAGGTACCTATGGAGGAAGTGTAGTTGCAGAAGGCACTTTTGATGAAATCCTACAATCCGATTCGTTAACAGCTAAATATTTATCTGAAGAATTAAAAATTGAGGTTCCAACCAGTAGAAGAAATTCTAAGAATTTTATTGAAATTATTGGTGCTCGTGAAAATAACCTCAAAAATATTGATGTTGCTTTTCCCCTAAATAATTTAACCGTTATTACTGGAGTTTCGGGTAGTGGTAAGAGTACTTTAGTCAAGAAAATTTTATATCCTGCCATGCAAAAAAAGCTAATAGGATATGGCGATAAATTAGGGCAGCATACTGAGATTAAAGGAAGTTTTGACACCTTAAAACATGTAGAGTTTATTGATCAAAACCCTATTGGTCGTTCCTCTCGTTCTAATCCTGTGACCTATATCAAAGCTTATGATGATATTCGAAAGCTTTTATCTGATCAAAAATTATCCAAAATCAGAAATTATCAACCTAAACATTTTTCTTTTAATGTTGAAGGTGGTCGCTGTGAGGTTTGTAAAGGAGAAGGAGAAGTAACTATTGAAATGCAATTCATGGCCGATGTGCATTTAGAATGTGAAACATGTAACGGAAAACGCTTTAAAAAAGAAGTGCTAGAAGTAACTTTTGAGGGCAAAAACATTGACGATATTTTAAACATGACCATTGATGATGCCGTTGCTTTTTTCTCAGCTCATCAACAAACTAAAGTAGCTAAAAAGCTCAAACCTTTACAAGACGTTGGATTAGGCTATGTACAATTAGGACAATCATCTTCTACTTTATCTGGTGGTGAAGCACAACGTATAAAACTAGCTTCTTTCCTAGTAAAAGGAAACACCAAAGACAAAGCTTTATTCATTTTTGATGAGCCTACAACTGGACTGCATTTTCACGACATAAAAAAGTTATTAGCTTCTTTTAACGCTTTGATAGAAAGAGGACATTCAATTATTGTTATTGAACACAACATTGAATTGATTAAATGTGCTGATTATATTATAGATCTTGGCTTAGAAGGTGGTAAAAAAGGCGGGAATTTAATCTTTGCAGGTACTCCAGAAGAATTGGCAAAAAACAAAGAATCATATACTTCAAAATATTTAAAAGAAAAATTGTTTTAAACAGCTTAAAGATGAAAAGAAAATGTAGCGCTTGTGATAATAAAGAAAACTTAACTATATATCCTAACAAGTTATGTCAAAGATGTTTTAGTAAAAAAAAAGAGGATGAGCTTTTAATTAAGGGAATCAAACTCCCTATTTCTTCAAAACACTTAATTGACAACTATCTTGTTAGAGAAAAACCTATTCGTTTAATAGCTTTGGAAAACAATCTAAAACCTCATAAAATTTCTTCTATTCTAGACTATTATTTAATTCCAAAAAGAAACTTTGCTGACATCAATAAAAAGAGTATAAATGAAAACATTTTTCAGGACTTAAATACAGAAAGCGCCTATTTATTGGGGTATATTTTTACTGATGGTCATTTAGCATTAAATAAAAAGAAAAATCAATTTTTCCTCCACATATATAGTAAGTATAAATATCAACTTGAAAATGTAAAAGAAATATTTAAGTCTAACTCTAAAATTCAATATAGAAGACAAACCAATTATGGCGGAATAGTGCAAGGTGAAATTTACTGGATCTATATTGAAAACCAGAAAATCATAAAATCTCTTCTAGGGTTAGGTATGACTACAAATAAAAACACCTCCATAAAATTTCCCGAAATTCCTGAGCATTTAAAAAATCATTTTTTAAGAGGATGTTGGGCAGGAAGCGGTTGTGTAAGTTTATACAAAAACACAATTCTTTCTCAAATAACAATTGGATCCATAGACTTTATTGAGGAAATTGAACGTTATTTGAATTTAAATGGTCTTAAAAAAAGAAATATTTACTCAAATAAAAATTCCAAAAAAGACTCATATGTAATTAGGTACGCTACTAAGGATAGTGAAAAACTTTACAAGTTATTATATGGAAATAAAACACAACACACTACTTGTAAGAGACACGAAAAAAAATATGTAGAAAAATTTGGTCCCATAAAATAAAACTTAACATAATACTCTCTATTTTTTTTAATCTTGTTCATAAACAAGAAAAGCTATCTAACCTTTCAGTCAGATAGCTTTTCAAAACAAAAATTAACAAAATTTAATAAATAAAGAACTCTTAATTATTTTAATAAACTATACACAAACTCAGGATAACCTCGTTCTCCTGCCTCATTTGTCATTGCTAAAAACTTTAGCTTATATAAATTTCCATCAGTATCTTCCAATACATAAAAAACAGTTTCTTTAAGAGAAGGTAACGCTCCTGGTCCTCCTCCATTTCTCCAGCTACTACCAATACCACGTTGATCATTTTTAAAGCTGTCTAAATTTACATCTGATAATGAAAAAGTGTTGTATGTATAATCTTCTGTTTCTGTGTCAATCATATATACTTTTACACCGGACTTTAAATTGTTTACCACAAAATCTGAATAACCGTAGGCTCCATAACCTGGAATTTCATTCGTAAAAACTGTAAAGTTTAAATCCCACTCAGTTTTTTTAGGCTCAACATTTACAATATTTTCAGCATTGAAACTGAAAAAAGTAAAATTATAATCTTCTGTTTTGGTAATTACAACTTCATTATGTGTAGTTGCATCTAAATCTGCATATTGTAAAACATAAGTATCTCCATCTTTTAAAATTCGAACTTTTTTCCAGCCTCTAGAATCATCAGAGATATCTACTCCTCCTACGGCTGGTGTTTCTGTTCCTATTTCGTATCCTAAATTTATTAAGTACACTTTATTATCTTCATCATTATCTGATACTTCTGCTATTGCAGTAGTATTTATATCTCCGTTTGGTACATCTATATATGTTGAGCTTAAAGCATCAAAAGTACCTACAGCTACTTTAGGTTGTAAATCTTTCACTTCTTGGGTTGAAGAATTAACAGCATCTATATCAGTAGAAGACAACTGAGCAGCCGCCATATAAATAGCTCCATTTATAACAACTTTAAACTTATCTCCTGAATAAAAACCTAAATCCCATGAATCTCTTTTTACATTCGTTGTTGTATTTGTACTTAAATCTACATATACTTGATTAGGTTGATTAGCCCCTCCTATTTCTGGTGTTACAGTTGCCCCTTCTATTATTACTTTTATAGGTTCTGAGGGTAAATTATTATCACTAGAACAACTTGAAAGTAAGAAAGTTGCTACTAATAATGAAAATGATAAAATCTTGTTTGTCATGGTTATTAATTTTAAAAATTGATATTATATAATAGTTTTAAATAGTATGATCGTCCGTAACCCAACAAAAGAGCATTATTATTTGTTGAGTGTGCTCCACCAGTACTTGCATTACTTACATTTACATTCGTAACATCAAATAAATTTCTAGCACCTATAGTTGTTTCTAACTTGTTATTAAAAAACGATTTTTTAAGAGAAGCATCCAACCAATTGTAGGGCGCTATAGTAGATTTTGAGAAAATGGAATTCCCTTCATTATCTGTACCTGAAGCAACATAATTTTGTTGTTTTCCATTATGTTTTAATAAGACTGTGAATGCTGTTTGCCACTTTTCTATTTCATAAGTAGCACTTGTATTTAGCTGAAATGAGTATAAAAAATCATTTTTTGCATTCACTTCATAATTGGCTATTCTAGATATTCCTTGTAGAGTTGCACCTAAATTAATCACCCAATTGTTAGCTTTTATAGTATTAGTTGATGAAAGCCCCCACAACTTGTAAGCATCAATGTTTATGTATTGGTATTGTAACGGTGAAGAGTTTACAATTGCTAAATCTATTTTATCACTAACATCTATATAGTTGATTTTTATGTTATTTAGTAATGATATACTTGAGTTATCAAACCAACTTTTTTTCTTTAAACCCACTGAAACTGAATATCCATTTTCTGGATTTAAATTTTCATTTCCTCTTACATCATGGTTAGAATCTACAAAGTAGTAGTATAATTCTTCAAAGTTTGGAGTTCTGTATGAGGTTCCTACATTACCCCTAAGTTCAAAACCGTTTTTTAATAAATAGCGAAGACTTAATGAACCTAAAAGTTTAGAGTGAAAAAAAGAGTTATATTCAAATCGTAAACCTGGGCGAATCATAAAAGAATCTGAAAAATTAATTTCAGAAGAACCATGTAATGCATAATTATTTTGCTTTCGATTTTTATCTTGCTGTGTAACACTACCTGATGCTTGAGTATCAAAACCGCTTATGTATCGAGTTTCGTATCCTAGTTGAAAGTTATGACGATTACTTTTTATGAAGTTTGAAATAGTTCCTTTAGAAAAGAAGACTTCGCTTGACTGATAAATTTCGTCTACTTCATTTGTTTTGTCTCCGCTTAAAATATAGTAATTGAACTCGTTTAAATACCTATCTTGTGTTTGATAAGAAGCGAATATAGAGTATGAACTTCCTGATTTTAAATTACCATTCACATTTAGGTTGTTTACAAACCTATTCGTTTTAAAAATTCTATCTGTAGCAGATGGATTACTAGTTTGTGTATCGGTATTTATGTTAGCTCTTACACTTGGATTGTAATAATTTATATACTCGTTAAAATAATTAAATCGATAACTTAAGTTAAATCGCTCGTTTTTATAGTTAACAAATCCGTTTGTATTAATCTGTTCTTTGGGCAACCAACTATACCCTCTTAAACTATCGTTATTATAATAATCTCTTCCTTTTCTATTATCATAAAAACCAGCAAAATTATTTCTATTAAAGCTAATTCTACCCAACCATTTATCAGAAAAGTTATGCGCTACATTTACACTTTGAATATGTCTTCCTTTGTCAAAAAAGGCAAATTCATTACTAACTGTTTCTTCTTGTAACGATGTTTTTATACTCCATTTACTTCGAACGGATTTTTTAGTTATAATATTAATAACTCCTGATACTGAGTTTGCTCCGTATTCAACTCCCATAGCTCCTTCAACGATTTCAATTCGCTCAACATCATCTAAATTAACTTGAGTTAAATCAATGTTATTTCCCAGTCCATTATCACTTACTAAAGGAATATTATCAATCAGAATATTAAAGTATTGAGAATCTAAACCAAATAATGAAATTGTAGATTTCCCTGACTGAGCATTTGGCACAACTGTTAAGTTTAATTTAAAGTTTAACAGATCTGCCAAATTGTTGGCAGCTTGTTTATCTATTTGTTTTCTATCTATAACTGTTACATCATATACTGATTTCTTTATTGATTGAGGATTGTACTGACCTGTTATTACAACTTCTTCAAGTTTATTATAAAATAGACTGTCTTGCTTGCTCGCTTCTTGAGAGAAAACAACAAAACTTACGAGAAATAAAAACAGGAAACTAATCTTATTTAGAAACATTCTTAATAATTTTTCTGCAAATATATCTTTTATTTTTAATCAGTCTAAATAAAATTTATATTTTTGTCGAAAAATAAATTCAAACAAAACTCACAATGAAAAAAATATTATTGAGTAGTATTATATTACTATTTACACTTACCGTTAACGCTCAAAGTAAAAAGAAAAAAGATAGACAAGCCATAAAAGATATGTGTGGTTGCTATGAAGTAACTTTCAATTTTGCTGAAACTTTTAACAACAGTAAAGACTCGCTTTATAAACCTTCTAAGACAAAAACTGACAAAGGTTTAGAATGGGCAGAATTAATAGTTGATGAGAATAATAAAATCTCTATTCAACACTTATTACAAGTTGGAAACCCTACTAATCCACATATAGTTAAGCATTGGAGGCAAGATTGGCTATACGAAAACACTGACTTTTATATGTATAATGGCGATAATAATTGGTTGTTTCAAACGAAGCCAAAATCAGAAGTTAAGAAACAATGGACTCAAAAAGTATATCAAGTAGATGATAGCCCACGATACGAAGGTTCTGGAACTTGGGTACATGTAGACGGAAAAAGCTACTGGGAAAATACTACAGATGCCCCTTTACCAAGAAGAGAATACACCAAAAGAAGCGATTATAATATTACAGAAAGAGGAAATCGCCATGAAATTACAAGTTACGGTTGGTTACACGATCAAGATAATAGAAAAATTATAAGAAGAACCGGTAAAGAAGATATTGTTGTTGCTCATGAAAAAGGTTATAACACCTACGTTAAAGTACCAGATAGTAGATGTAAAGCTGCACAAAACTGGTGGAAAAAAAATCAGAACAAATGGCAATTAATAAGAAATAAATGGGATGAAGTTTATGGTAGAAATACCAATCTTTCTCTAGAAAATAAAGTAGATAACAAACCTCTTTATAAACATTTATTTTCAGAAGAGACTTCACAAGAAAATGAAATTGATAAAACCATTGAATCTTTCATAAAAAAATAAGCTAAAATCAAAAACCTCTCAAATAAAAAAGAAATGAGAATTATAGTATCTCTACTACTTATATGTAGTTGTATTCAATCAATCTATAGTCAAGCAACCATAAAAGGAGTTGTAAAATCAGAAAACAACGAAGCAATTCCGTATGCAAGTGTTTTTATCAAAGGAACCAATATTGGTACAGAAACTAACAATGAAGGAAACTTCATCTTAAAAGATATCCCTTATTCAACCTACAAAATTGTAGCTAGTGCAGTAGGTTTCTCTCAAACTTCTCAAAAAATTACTACTGCTGAAGGTAATATAAATAATATTGTTTTCATCTTAAAATCTGACACACAACTAGAAGAAATTGAACTTTTTGGAGCAAGAAATAAAAGAGCAGAAAAGTTAGAAACACTTACTCGTTTACCTTTAGCTCCAAATGAGCAATTACAAAGTATTTCTGTTTTATCAGACAAACTAATCAATCAACAAAACGCGTTAAACTTAAGTGATGTTACCAAAAACGTTGCTGGTGTTTATACTTTTGCCACTTATGGCAACACCAAAGAAAGTATGTCTTTAAGAGGGTTTAGAGGAATTCCTCTCTTAAAAAACGGAGTTCGTATTAACTCAGATTTTAGAGGAACTGGAGTTATCACCGATATGGCAGGTGTTGATAACATTCAAGTATTAAAAGGAGTTTCTGCAATCAGTCAAGGTTTGGGTGGTGATTTAGGTTCTGTTGGTGGGCTTATTAATATTGTTACTAAAACACCAAAATTTTACAGTGGTGGTGAAGTAAGTTTAAGAGCTGGTAGTTTTGGTAAATTACGTCCTACTTTTGATGTATACGGACCTCTAGACAAAAACGAAACCGTAGCTTTTAGAATCGCTGGCTCATATGATAGAGCGGATAGTTACAGAGCTATTGTTAACTCTGAACGCATGTATATTAACCCTTCATTAGCATGGAAACCTAATGAAAAAACTACTTTAATAGTAGAAATGGATTATATGGATGATAGTCGTACTCCAGATCCTGGAACTATCAACTTAGGAACCTATGATGTAAACAACATTTTATTACTTTCAAACAACAAATTTTTAGGATTTGATTCTGACAGGAGTTCAACCTTAAATACAACCTATGCAATTCGTTTTGATAGAGAAATTAGTGATAAACTTACTGTAAAAGCTGGTTTATTCTCATCTGATTTAGAAACTTATAATGAGTCTGTTTCTTTAACTCAAGGAGGTGGAAGATCTAATTTACCTCTTTTAGAAGCCACAGAACGTTACCGCCAATATAGAGCTGGAGGAAGAAAAGATAACAATAGCGTATTACAATTAGACCTTGTTGGTAAAGATGTAGAAACTGGTTTTCTTAAACACACTTTCCAAATTGGTGTAGATTATAGAACATCTGAATTTAGTAATGATTCTTATACTACTACCTATGATAACGGAAATTATATTGATATTATTGACGTTAGAGAAACTATTAACAACAAACTTTCTTCTAATGTTGGTGTTGCTTTAAATACTAATGGAGCTAGTGGTTCAAAAACGAAATCATACGGATTTACAATTCAAGATAAAATTACCATTAACAACTGGGCAGATGTATTTTTAGGTTTACGATATACTACACTTGAAAGAACCAAAGGTAACTTTTTAGGAAGTAGTTTAACCGGTGCTAAAAGAGATGATGCTTTTAACCCGTTAGTTGGATTTAATATAAAACCTACAGAAAACATTATTGTTTTTGGTTCGTATGCTAGTAACTCAAACCCTAGAAGTTCTTTTTATACAGACATCAACGGAAATGAGTTAGGTACTGAACGTTGGGATCAAATTGAAACAGGAATTAAATCTTCTTGGTTAAACAATGCTTTACGTTTCAATATTACCTCTTTTTATACCAGTAGTAAAAACTTAAACTTAGAAGCTATAGATGAAAACGGTAACTCTCTCGGTTACTACATGAAAGGTGGTGAAGATGTTAGAAATGGTGTTGAAATTGAATTAATCGGCCGTGTATTACCTAATTTAGAAGTGATTGGAGGATATTCTTATTTAGATGCCAGATATAAAGACCACGTATCTTATTACTATAACTCACGCCCTATGAACACTCCTAAACACACCGCTAATTTCTGGGCTCGTTATGCATTTACAAATTCATTAGATGGATTATCAATTGGTGCGGGAGCTTACTATTTAGGAGAACGCCCTCATAATGTCTGGTCCAGAAATTATACACATACTGGTGTAGTTCCTGGTGTAAAACCTTTTGATTTGAAAGCCTATACTACAGTAAACCTACAAGCATCTTATAAACTCAATGAACAAGTAAGCATTGATGTTTTTGGTAACAATATTTTTAATGAAATAGGATACAATGCATACCGTACTAGCTACATAAACAGAATAGAACCTGCTAGTTTTGGTTCAACCTTACGATATAGATTCTAAAAAATTAAAACATGAAAAAATTACAAATCATTTTTATACTAACACTACTTGTTAGTACAATACAAGCACAAACTAAAAATGTGTTTTTTGAAAGATCTTTTTGGCAAAACAACCCTACCATTGAACTTGTTGAGCAAAAAATAAAAGAAGGCAACAATGCCACAGCATTAAATCCGAATGGATTTGATGCTGTTACGCAAGCCATTTTGGGTGGAGCTCCTAATACGGTTATTAAACATCTATTAACCAAAAAAGGGAATGATGTTAACAAAATAACACACGATAAAAGAACTTATATTTTCTGGGCTGCTTACAAAAACAATGTTGAAATAATGAAACATTTAATAGCCAATAATGCTCGTATGGATTTAAAAGATTCTCATCAATTATCTCCATTAACTTTTGCAGCAAATGCAGGGCAAACCAATAAAGAAATTTATGAGTTATGCATTCAAAATGGAATTGACATCAAAACAGATGTTGACGAACATGGAGCAAATGCTTTGCTATTAGTTTTACCTAGTTTGAAAAACCTATCTTTTGTAGAGTACCTTTCTTCCAAAGGATTAAACCTACAAAGTATTGACAGCGATGGAAATGGGGCTTTTAATTACGCAGCTAAAAAAGGTAATAAAACCATATTAGAACTACTTATTAAGAAAGGCATACCTTATAAAAACTTAAATAAAAAAGGAGGAAATGCTATGTTACTAGCTACTCAAGGTTCTAGAGCAGGATATAATTCACTAGAGTTTTTCAAGTATTTGGAAAGTTTAGGTATCAATCCAAATATTACTGATACTAGCGGAAAAACACCGCTTCATAATTTAGCACGTGGAAACAAAGATGTAAATACGTTTAACTATTTCCTTAATAAAAGCGTAAATGCTAATCAAGTTGATGATAACGGAAATACTCCTTTAATTATCGCAGCTAGCAGAAACTCTTTAGAGATTATTCAATTACTATCAGAAAAAACAAAAAACATGAACCACACTAATAAAAAAGGACATTCAGCACTTACGTATGCTGTTGAAAACAACTCATTTGAAGTGGTTGATTATTTACTAAAGAATAAAGCTGATACTCAAGTAAAAGATGATAAAGGAAACTCTCTAGCTTACTATTTGGTAAAAAATTACCATCCAAAAAAAGTGAATGATTTTACTCAAAAGATGAATCTTTTAATTAATAACGGACTAAATTTAACACAACTTCAAGCTAACAAAAACACATTGTTTCATATCGCTATTGAAAAAAACAGTATAGACTTGTTGCAAAAAATCAATACTTTAAAAATTGATGTAAACTCTAAAAACAGTAATGGATTAACCCCATTACACTTAGCTGTTATGCAAGCTAACAATACTGATGTTATCAATTACTTGTTAAGTATTGGCGCGGATAAATCAATTACTACCGACTTTGATGAAACAGTATATGATTTAGCCAAAGAAAATGAAGTATTAAAAAAGCAACATATCAATATTAACTTTTTAAAATAAGTTCGTTTACCAGGTTGAGTAGTTTAATTGAAACATATTAGATTCACTCAACCTGTATACAATATTAAAACCCAAATTAAAATGAGAAAAATAATTCCAATACTGTTAATTGCAATTTTATCTATGGCTTTTACCACTAGTTATAACACTAGTTATAAATGTATGATTCAACTGAAAAATTATACAGGTGAAGGTGCTTACATCACTATTTCTTTACTAAACCCTCAGGACGAATATGAAGAAACATTATACGTAATAGGTGATGATGAAGAGTGGTATTCTGATATTACAGAATGGTGGAAATTCCAAGGAAAAGTTCGTTCTGATATCGATGCTATAACTGGTGCTACAGTTAGCGGTGGTGGTAGAACTATTAGCATACTAAACATTGATAACAATAAGATTGATAAAGGTTACAAAATCAGATTTGAATCGGCTGTAGAAGATCAAGAATACTACAAAGACGATGTAGAGTTTGAATTAACTACTGAAAATCTTAAAAACAAATTTGAAGGTAAAGGTTTTATTCGCTACATACGCTTAATGCCTCAATAGTTTATAAATAAACATCTAACAAAAATGACCACCTCAATTTGGAGATATAGCCACCTAACCTTGGCTATATCTTCTTCTCTTTTCATATTCGTTGCTGCCATTACAGGTATTATTTTAGCTTTTGAACCTATTTCAAAGCAGCTATCAGAATACAGTATTTCTAACACCAAAGAAATAACACTTGCGCAAACTATTTCTGAACTACAAAAACAGTACGATGAAGTAATTTCTATTACTGTTGATGAAAATGATTTTGTAACAACCTCTGTTATTACAAAAGAAGGAAAAAGCGCTACTTTTTATGTAAATCCGTTTACAGGAAAAAAACTAGGAGAACTAGAAAAAAAACATCCTGTTTTTCAATTTGCTACGAGTTTACACAGGTCATTATTTTTAAAATCAACAGGAAGATTTATCGTAGGTTTTGTTTCTTTTTTACTGAGTTTAATCGCAATTACGGGACTTATATTGATTGCCAAACGACAAGGTGGAATTAAACAACTATTTTCTAAAGTTATAAAAGAAAATTTTGAACAGTATTATCATATTATTATTGGTCGTTACACGCTTGTTTCAATAATTATCATCACGCTAACAGGAGTGTATTTATCACTAGATAGGTTTTCAGTTTTACCCAAAGAAAAAATTAATCACTCTTATAATTTTTCTTCAGCTTCTTCTAACAAAAAAATAGCAGTTGCTGATTTCCCTACATTTAAAAACACCTCTTTAAATGAGGTAAAAAGTGTAGAGTTCCCTTTTTCTGAAGACGAAGAAGATTACTTTTTTGTGAAACTAAATAATAGTGAAGTACTAATTCACCAATATACAGGGAACATAATCAGTAAAGAAAATCTTTCGCTAACCAGCATACTTTTAAACTGGAGCTTGTTATTACACACAGGAAATGGAACAGTCATTTGGTCAATAGTATTGTTACTTTCTTCAATATCTATCCTATTCTTTATCTATTCAGGATTTGCAATGACCTTAAAAAGAACACAGAAAAGCTCACTTCCTAAAAATAAAATCAGTAAAAATGATGCAGAAATTATCATTTTAGTAGGTTCAGAAACAAACAACACCTACCCTTTTGCTTCTTCTTTATTCAATGCTTTAATTAAAAACGGAAAAACTGTTTTCATTGACATCTTAAACAATTACACTTCTTATAAAAGTGCAAAACATCTAATAATATTAACTTCTACTTACGGAGAAGGTGAAGCTCCTTCTAACGCTTCTAAATTCTTACAGTTAGTTCAACAAATAACTATTCTAAACCCAATAAACTACTCAATAGTTGGTTTTGGCTCAAGAGCATATCCTCATTTTTGTCAATTTGCTATTGATATAGATAACAAACTACAACACCTCTGTGAATTCAATACGGTTTTACCTATTTATAAAATTAATAATCAATCGTTTCAAGATTTTAAAACTTGGGGGCATCAATGGAGTCAAGAAACAGGAATTGATTTAGAGTTAATTCAAATAGTTAAAAAACTTAAGAAACAACAAACATTCACAACGGTTTCTAAAACCGATTTAAACAACGACGATTCTTTTTTAATTCGCTTACAGCCTACAAAAAAACTTCGCTTTAATTCAGGAGATTTAATCGCTATTACACCCAAAAAAGACAATATTGAACGTTTATATTCTGTCGGAAAAATAGATAACGACATTTTATTAAGTATAAAAAAACATGAACTCGGTATATGTTCTAATCTACTTTATCAATTAGAAGAAAACGAACCTATTCAAGCAAACATCAAACAGAATAAAGACTTTTATTTTCCAAAAAAGAGCAAAGAAGTAATCTTAATAGCTAACGGAACTGGAATTGGTCCCTTTTTGGGAATGCTTCAACAAAAAAATGGAACAAAAACACATTTGTTTTGGGGTGGTAGAACACAGGAATCTTTTAAAATTTATACTCCTTTACTAAACAATATAGAAAACAACAACATTCATATTGCATATTCTCAAGAGCAGGATAAAGAATATGTTCAAGACTTATTGGTAAAAGAAGAGAATACAATTGCTTCGGTTTTGCAAAACGGTGGAACAATAATGATTTGTGGTTCTATCAAAATGCTTAAAGGTGTCGAAAATGCATTAGAACAAATCGTATTAAACAAACTAAACACTTCTTTAAATTACTTTAAAAAAAACAATCAAATTAAAACAGATTGTTATTAAATAAATGTTGGTAGTTAGCTTTAATATTTAAGGCAATTATTCCTTTTTAATGTTAGCTACCGACAAAAAACTACGAATTCTAATTTATCTACTACGAATTCTAATTTACTCCCAATTCACCTATCCTTCTGTGGTAATTTTGATCATATAAAAACAACAATTATGTGGTCTAACAACAATTATTCATCAGTATTAAAAATGTATTTGGAAAAATACACAAGTTTAAAATTACAAATCGGTAATAACGGATTAATAGCTTCTGTTGAGAAGCAAGAAAACGGTCAATGGATTAGCGATAGAAACCTACCTAATATCTTAAATAAGTTGTCAACCGATTTTAATTTAGGTAAAGATGTAACCATCATCTTACAACAATAAAACTATAATAACCTTAAAACAAAAAACTATGAAACAAAACATTTTAAAAGTAGGAACGGTAATGGGATTACTACTACTTATCGGAGTATTTACAAGCTGCAACGACACAAAAAAAGAAAACAAAAACCAAGAACTGGGAAATATTGCTAAACTAGATGAAGTTATTGAGAAATCTGTTGTAGAATACCGAAACCCTGTAGTTTTTATTACAGGAAACGATAAAGGTAACAGCCATTTTTACGACAGTGCTCGCGTATACTTTGAAGAGAAAAACTATGATGTTATTAATGGAAAATACTCTATTGAAGAAATCATTACTTGGATGAATAGTAATGCTAGTGAAAATCCTTACGGAGAAATTCATATTGTAAACAATAACAATCCGTTTAAAGCAATGAACTTAGAAACAGTTGTAAATGGCGGAAAAGTAACTACTGAAGCTTTACAAAAAGCAATTGATCAAGGTAGGTTACCTTTGTTGAAAAGCAATGTTATTACTAATGATACAAAAATCATCTTTCATACAAATGAGTTAGCGTCAAACAGTGATTTAGTTAACACGCTTAAAAGCGCTTTTATTACTGAAGATAAAATACCTCAGGTAGTTGCATCACCTTATTACAATGTTTTTGGCGGAGAGTTTTCTAACCATTATTTAGCACAACCATATTATGTATTTTACCCAACAGCAAATTCTCCTGGAAAAGTAGATTTATCTAAAGAAATTGCTAAAAAATATCCAGAAGAAAAAGATATTGCTTGGTACGATGCTTTAAATAATGAAAGAGAACGCTACGTAGGAGAACCATATACAGTTCAATATAGTATACCTGTAAATTTAGAATTGGATTATCACAATTCTGACAATGAAATTCCACACTTTGTAATGCAAGAAGAAATTATGGATTTTATTGCTGGGGAAGAAAATTTGATGAAAGAAGTACAAAAAACAAACATTCCTGTAGAAAAGTTTAGATGGACTTATATTGTAAAAAACAATCAACTAATAATTACAGGAAAAGCATCTGCTCTGTGTGTTTTGAAACCTTTAGTAAAACCTTACGGCGAATTAGAACACGTAAAACCAGACCCTAACAACAAGCGTTTATATGCTATGAAATAATAACTTATAATTGTTGAACAAACGTCATCACGAATAAAGCAATTCCCTCCTGCTCTTCGTAATGACGTTTAATTTAAGTATGTTTGTTATAATGAAGTTTTTAAACCTTAACTCTACTAAAGTTTTATTTAAAAATAGTTTTGCGTCAAGAATCCCAAACCTCTTGATGCAAAATTTCGTTTACACACTTTTGTATTTCTTTTTTTATGGATTGATGAGTGCTTCTGCTCAAAATCAACCTTTAAAAACTTATAATAAAAATGACGGACTTCCAAGTTTACACATTAACGACGGAGTTCAAGATCGTACGGGTTATTTATGGTTAGCTTCTGATAAAGGTTTAATTCAATATAATGGCAACTCATTTGTAAACTATACAACAAAAAACGGATTAATATCCAACAACATAAACGTTGTCAAAACCAAAAACAATGCTCTTTTAATTGGAACTGATAAAGGTTTCAGCATTAAAAGTCATAACGTGTTCAATAATTTTGAAGGAAACAGTGTTAATTGTATTTTAACTGTCAACAATCATACTTTTTTAGGAACAGATAAAGGAATCGTTAGAGTTCGTGAAGATTACCTTTCTCCGCTACGCACTAATTTTCAAATAGATTTAAATAAAGTAAATGACATTCAGTATGATGGTAAATTCTATTGGGTGGCAACCAACAAATCTCTATGGAGGCTTGATAAGCTTATTAACCCTAAAACTCTAGACAGAATTGATGTAAACAACTACACTTCTATCTTTATTGATGATAAAACCATTGTTGCTAGCACCTATAATAACGGTCTTAAGTTCATAACAGGTAAGGAAATAGAAACACAAACTATTACTTCACAAAATATTAAGGGAATTAAAAAAATTAACAATCAGTTTTGGGTAATTTCAGAAGATAATGGTATTGAAGTACTAGATGCTAATTTCAATTTTAAAAGAACCATTAATAAGTACAACACGCTTACTACTAATAAAATTTCTACTGCTTTTCAAGATTCTGGCAAAAACACTTGGATTGCTACACAAGACAAAGGAGTCTACTTTTTTAAAAACGACAACCCAACTCAGAAAAAACCTACCATATCTTTTGAAAATATTGAAGTAGTTTTCAAATCCATCGACAGTATCAATATAAATGATTACGAAAAAACTTTACAACTTCCTGCCGATAAAAATCATATTTCGTTTTATTACAAAACAGTAGATATTGGTAATTCTAACAACTTAGAATATCGCTATACCTTAAATGATCAAGTAAGTCCTTGGAGTAAAAAAAGTTCTATCGATTTGGCATATTTATCTCCAGGAAACTATTCATTTTCAGCTCAATCAAGAATTGGCAAAATAGAAAGCACACCTATTGAATTTAACTTTTTTATTGATACTCCTATTTATCAAAAAAAATGGTTCATTTGGTCTGTTATTGGTTTAGTAATTTTATTATTAGGAAGTATTATTTGGTTATACATTCGTAGAATTCAAGCTAAAAACAAAGAAAAACTAACTAAACTACAATTAGAAAATCATTTGTTATCGCTAGAGCAAAAAGCACTACAATTACAAATGAATCCGCATTTTATTTTTAATGTTTTAAACGGAATTAAAGCCTTAGGTAATTCAGGAAAATCAGTTGAATTAAATACTACAATTAGTAGGTTTGCGACCCTTTTACGTGGCGTTTTACACAATTCAAGACAAGAAGAAATATGTTTAGCAGAAGAAATTACCACGTTAAAAAACTATATTGAATTAGAGCAGCAAATGAATCCGAAGTCTTTCGAATATTCAATAATAACAAACCTTACTATTGATCCTGAAGAAATCCTAATTCCTCCTATGCTTATTCAACCTTTTGTTGAAAATAGTATTAAACATGGAATATCTTCCGTAGAGAACGGGAAAGTAGATATTCATTTTTTTGTGAAAAACGATTTTTTACATTGCGAAATAACAGATAACGGTATTGGAATTCATCAATCAAAAAAATTAAAAACCACAAGTACACATCAATCAGTTGCTTTAAAAGTTACCCAAGAACGTATTAAAAGCTTATCAAAAAAAAGTACTTTTCAAATTGATGAAATAATCGAAAATGAACAAATTAAAGGCACAAAAGTTGCTTTTAAAATCCCTTTAAAAACTGATTTTTAACAATGACAAAACTTACTGCAATTTTAGTAGACGATATGCCTACAGCTTTAGATATGCTGCAAAATGATTTAACACAATTTCACCCAGAAATTGATATCATTGGTACCGCTAGAAGTGTAGTAGAAGCATCTAAAATATTACGAAAACAACAACCAGACATTTTGTTTTTAGATATTATGCTAGGTGACGGTACAGGATTTGATGTGCTTGAAATTCATCCTAACCTTTCTTCAAAAATTATTTTTGTTACTGCGAGTGATGAGTATGCTATTAAAGCCTTTAAATTTGCTGCGATTGATTATGTACTAAAACCTTATTCTAACGAAGATTTAACAAATGCTATTAATAAGGCTAAAGATCAAATTAAACCCGACAAAGAACAGCTAACTGTACTGCAACAATCCATCACAAAACCGAATCAACGCCCTAAAAAAATCTCATTAAACACATCTGATAAAATTATGGTGGTAAATTTAGACGATATTATTCGTTGTCAGTCCGATAATAATTATACGGAGTTTTTCATGAATGATGGACAAAAAATATTGGTTGGTAAAACACTTAAACACTTTGCCGACATGTTAAAAGAATTTGATTTTTTAAGAGTTCACCAAAGTCATCTTATTAATATTCAATTCATTAAAGAGTTCATAAAATCAGATGGCGGGTATTTAGTTTTAAAAAACAAAACAACTATTCCTGTTTCAGTAAGAAAAAAGAATGAAGTTATACAGGCGTTAGAAAAAATGTAACCACCGTTTTTTTCCTGATTTTCCTACTATTTTTAACACTTATGTTAAATTTTTATTAAAAATTTATTTAACTTAGTGCTTATAAATTAAAAATTATGGTTGCACTTAAACCAGAAAAAGGTAGGTTACTAATTGCAGATCCAGCAATATTAAATGATAGCTCTTTTAAGAGAACTATCATTTTACTTACTGAGCACACTAAAAAAAGTTCGGTAGGTTTTATTTTAAATAGACCTTTAGATTACGTTCTTAGTGATTTAGTTCCAGAAATTGATTGTGATTTTACTGTTTATCAAGGCGGACCTGTAGAGCAAGACAACCTATACTTTATACATAAGGTTCCTCATTTACTTCCGAATAGCATTGAAGTTGCTAAAGGAATTTATTGGGGCGGAAATTTTGAACTTTTAAAAGAGTTACTTAACAAAAAACAGCTAGAAGCTACAGATATTCGTTTCTTTTTGGGGTACTCTGGATGGAGCAGTAATCAATTAGACGAAGAGCTTGTAATGAATTCTTGGTTTATTACTGAAAACGATTACGATAATATTTTAACCACCAATGATCAAAGCTTTTGGAAAGACAAATTATTACAACGCGGTGGTAAATATAAAATTTGGGCAAATGCTCCTAGCGATATACAAATGAACTAACTTGTAACGATTGCTAATTGTAAGCTGCTCTTTATTTTATTGGTTATTTCTGTAGAGAATTCTTTTTTTCGGTAATTAGTAACCGGTTGTATTCCTATGATTGCATTTGTAATAAAAACTTCGTCAGCCTTTTGAATTTTGAAAGGAGAAATAGCCGTTTCTTCAATTGTATAATCAGGGTGTTTTTCAACAATATCAATTACTTTTTTTCTAACAATTCCTTTAATGCAACCTTCTGTTAAAGCTGGTGTTTTCACAACATTTCCTTTTACTATAAAAATGTTTCCATTAATAGCTTCTACAACTCCTTTTCTTTCATTTAACAAAATACAATTATCCAAATCATTTTCTTCAGCAAAAACAGCCGCTAATGTATTTAACATTCTATTCGTTGTTTTTACCGTAGACAGCAATCCTGAATAATTATAAAAGTCTTTAAAAACATCAATTTTGTATACTTCTTTATCTGTATATTCTAACGGACTACCCTCAATAATATAATCTATATCGTTTGTTACAGGTGTATACAAACCTCCATCTTTTCTATAAATGGTTAATCGAATTCTATACATTGAAGATTCTGGTAATTCTTTTACCACTTTGATGATTTCTTCTTGCAAAAACTCAAGTGTAAACTCCATCGGAATCTTCATACGAAGCATACGCATCGAAGCCATTAACCTAAAATAATGATCTTCTAAAAAAACAACTTTTCCGTTTACTACCTTAATAGTTTCAAAAATAGCATCTCCGTATTTAAACGCTCTATTTTGGGTTGAAAGTTGTACTTCGTTCTCTGCAATTAAAGCTCCGTTAAAATTTACCATTTCTTAAAAAAAATTAAAATGCAAACTTACAATTTAGGGAAGTATTAGCCACAAAAAAACTCGACAATTTGCCGAGTTAACCTTTTTAAAAAGGAATCTTACTAATATTAAGCCCCTATATTGTGTTTTAATTCTTCTATTTGATTTTCCCAAAGCATTTTTGCTTCTTCAACATCGTCTTCATCATCAGCAAAATCAGTAACAATTACCGCCACATCTTTTGTTAATGGATCTACTTGTATTTTAAACTCAAAATAGCTTTCATCATCTTCACTTTCTGTCCACTTAAATTTTATACGTTCATCTGTTTTTTTTGTGATAATTTTAGCTTCTTCTTCAGAACCATCCCAAAAAAAAGTAATGATTTTACCTCTTGAATTTACTTTATCTGCAAACCACTCTTCTAACCCTGCAGGTGTTGCAAAATATTGATATAACATACTTGGCGAAGCATGTATAGGAAACTCTAACTCAAATTTTACTTTGCTCATCTATTTTTTTGTTTGATCGCCAATATAGATAATTATTTTTTAAAAAAAAATTTAATGTTTTATTGCCCAAACCTAAAAAGTAATTATATTTGCACCCGCAATCAGGCGAGGTAGCTCAGTTGGTTAGAGCGCAGGATTCATAACCCTGAGGTCACGGGTTCAAATCCCGTCTTCGCTACAAAACCCAAATCATTCGATTTGGGTTTTTATTTTTACTTAATTTTCAAACTTTTATAGATTGCTTCTTTAATTTTATCTTCCGTTATCCAGCCATTATAACCTTTATACTTTTCAGTTATTTTAGCATTATTCTTTACATCTTTTAAACTCGCTCCTTTTTCAATTTCTTTAAATATTTGCGTTTTTAAATCTTCCAACATTTCTAAATACTCTTTTAATTCTTCCTTTGTAGTCACTTTTCCATGACCAGGAATTATTTTAGTAGTAGTATCAGTAATTCTCATTATCGTTTTTATTCCTTTAATATACCCATCAATACTTCCTCCTGAATCTATATCTATATACGGAAACTTCCCTTGAAAATAAGCATCACCTACATGCAACACATTGCTATTAACAAAATATACTAAAACATCTCCATCTGTATGTGCATTGTGAACGTGAGTAATCAAAATAGGCTCTTTATTCATGTAAAACTGCATATCTTCTGAAAAAGTAATAACAGGCAATGCTTCTTCTGGAGAAGCTAGTCTTTTCTCTCCCCTAACAATTTGATCTACACTCATACGTTTTCGTACATTTTCATGAGAAACAATAATAGCTCCTTCTTTTTGAAAATTGGCATTTCCTCCTGTATGATCTCCATGCCAATGTGTATTTATTAAATAAGTTACTGGCTTATCCGTTATCGTTTTTATAGCTGCTTGTATTTTCTTACTTAAAGGTGCGAATTGATCATCAATCATAAAAACACAATCATCTCCAATAAAGAGACCTATATTACCTCCTTGACCTTTTAAAACATAAACACGGTCTGTGAGCTTTTCTACAGTTATTTTCACTTCTTTTTCTTGTGACGTCAAGTTCAATGAACTAAAAAAGAAGATTATAAATATTAATTGTAATGCTTTCATATTCTTATGGATTTATCTAGGCTACTTATTAAAATAAACATCTAGCTTACAATATAATACATTTTAAAATGAGCTCCTACTTTTGAGACTTCAAATTCTTCTCCTGTAATTTTAAAACCTAAATTTTCATAAAAACCAACTGCTTCTTTTCTAGCATTACACCATAAAGCGGTAATACTCTTCTCCTTTAAAATACTTTTTGCTTCTTCAATCAACATTTTTCCTGCTCCCATTCCTCTTACTTCAGGTAGCGTTGCCATTCCTCTTAATTGATATTGCTGTCCTTTAACAACATCAATTCTATTTCGCATAAAAGATGCTATACCTACTAACTTTTCTTCATAAAAAGCCCCTAAATGAAAGGTCCTTTTGTCTTCATCTCCCTCAAATTTAAATGGTAAATCGATATTATTTCTTAGTACCGATAATCGTATTTCGTACGTTTCTTGAGCCGATATATTTTTTATTTTTATCATCTTAATTTCTTTTAACTCAAAAATACAGAATGAATATACATTTCAAACCAATTAACAAAAAAGATATCCTCGATATTCTTCCACTTTTGCAAAAGTTAAACACTACAACTCCTCAAGACATTCTAAAAACAAGAGTTTTAGAAATGATTACCTGTTCTAACTATGAATGTGTAGGTGCTTTTGACCAAAATAAGCTTATAGGTATTTCTGGTCTTTGGTATAGTATTAGACATTATGTAGGAAAAAGTGTAGAACCAGACCATGTTATTATTGATGAAACCTACAGAGGAAACAATATTGGAAAACATTTTTTTAACTGGATATACGAGTACACCAAACAAAAAGGATGTGAAGCTATTGAGTTAAATACTTACACAGGTAATAGAAAATCACACAAATTTTATTACAATGAAGGTTTTGAAATCTATGGATTTCATTTTGTAAAAGTTTTACGAGACGACAAGGACTTTTATTAGAACTGCAAAAATTACAGTTTGTTTTTAATTTGTTTTCTAAAATTATGACAATAAAAAAGAGCTTCGGTTTGAAGCTCTTGAAGCAAGAAAAAGGAAAATTAATTCCTAAAACGATTAGCATAGTCTCTACAGAGTAAAGAATATTTATCCATAAAAGACTCTGATTCATGAACTGGTAAGTACTTAATCACCAAATAGTCTTCATCCGGCCAATAGTCTTCATCCAAGTTGTTTTCCATATCATAATCAAAATCACGTTTAAACTTTTCTAGAAAACACTTAATTTTTTCCTCCTTTGTCATTTTATTATAAGCTTTCATTATTTATTTTTTTTAAAAATAAAACAATAAATTTTAGTTGCAAAAAATGTTAATTTGAAAGAAATATTTTTGTTTTTTTACTTCAAAAATTGTCAAAGAGCGTTTCAGTTTTAAGGTTCTAAAAACCTACAGTTTAAAAATCAGTAATATATAATCGATACTCCATTTATTACTCTAACTCAAAAGAGTATTTTAAAATGTTATAATTATCTTTTTGTATTTGTAGTATTTTCATAAATTCCTTGCTTTAATTTTTAGTTATTTGAAGCAGTTTTGTGAAATTCGTTTATCCAGAACAGTCTTTAATTATTCATTTTATTTTGAAAAACAGTTCCCTTAAAATTTAAGCATAAAAAAAGACTATCTTTTCAGATAGCCTCTTTTGTATAGTTAGGTTTAGGTTATAAAATAACCACAACCTTAATCTACAATTTCTACATTAAAAGCGTTTAAGCCTTTTCTACCTTGTTCGGTATCGTAACGTACTTTATCATTCTCTCTAACGTCGTCAATCAATCCTGAATTGTGTACAAAAATATCTTCTCCTGATTCTGATGATGTAATAAACCCAAATCCTTTTGAGCTGTTAAAAAATTTTACTGTGCCTTCTTGCATCTTACTTAAATTTTAAATTATTATATATGTTTTGTAAAAGAAGAACCTTTATATAACCCTTTATAATGTTATTACACACTTATAAAAGCTTTTATGCTTATAAACACTTAAAAAAAATAAAGGAATAATGAAATAAAAAAGGCAAGAAGAGAATAAACTCAAAAAAACTAATTACTATATACTACCTTGAAATGATTAAGGTGTTCAACTTGAACATGACAAAGGTAGTCTTTTTTAATTGATTATTTGGGAATTAGCTTCTTTTTAATTTTTAATACCATAATTCATGACTCTCTACAAGAAGAATAGAACTAGTTTCACTACATTTTTACAGAAAATATTAAACTTAACACTCAAATTTATAAAACACTCTTACTTTTTGTAAAATCTTTTAAAAACTTATTGCATTCACTTTCTGAAAGTTATACACAAACAGTAAATTTTTATCTAATTTTTCTCAAAAAAGTCTTTGCAGATATTAGAAACAGTCTTATATTTGCAACCGCTTTACTGCGGGAGTAGCTCAGTTGGTAGAGCGTCAGCCTTCCAAGCTGAATGTCGCCGGTTCGAACCCGGTCTCCCGCTCAAATTTACATAGTGTAAGTAATTACACAGAAAAGCAAAAGCTTTACCGCGGGAGTAGCTCAGTTGGTAGAGCGTCAGCCTTCCAAGCTGAATGTCGCCGGTTCGAACCCGGTCTCCCGCTCAAAAAGACCGAAACATTTGTTTCGGTTTTTTTATTCTTTAAATTCACTTTACCTATTCAGCTTTAATTTATCTCCAAAGAAAAACAACCCTGCAATAATTAACGCCATTACTCCTACCATTACCGTATGGTTTGCTATAACACTTGGTCGTAGCACTAAAGTAATTAAATACCCTCCTATAGCTCCTCCTAAATGTGCCGAATGTCCAATATTACCTACTTGGTTTTTCATACCGTAAATCGAGTATAATAAATACCCTATACCTAACACATAAGCAGGAAAACTTATAAAAGGAAAAAACATAAAACTATATGTTTTATCAGGATACAATATAATAGCAGAAAACATAATACCCGACACTGCACCCGAAGCTCCTACTGCACTATAATACGGCTCTCTTTTATGCTGATACAACGAATACATACTTCCTGCTAATAAACTAGCTAAATAAATTAATAAAAAGTTAATTGTGCTAAAATTTCTCATAGCCAACTCTCCAAACAGATACAAAGCATACATATTAAACCCTAAATGCAACCAATCTACATGTAAAAAACCTGACGATACCATTCTTATCTTCTCTCCTCCTAACACTCTTTGCACCTGAAATTTGTATCGATCGAAAAAAGCAGGATCACCAAACCCTTTAATCGACATTAACACATTTGCTATAATTATTCCTATAATAATTTGACTCATATCTCTAATATATACCCACAAACATAAACAAAAGTTTATAAAGTAAAGATTGATAATTTAATGCGATATTTGCCTAAAATTAAAACTCGATGAAACTACTCATATTTATAATTGTTTATCCACTAATATGGATATTATCAATTTTACCCATGAGATTATTGTATATAATTTCTGATTTTTTCCGATTTATTGTTTTTGGTCTTGTTGGCTACCGTAAAAAAGTGGTTGTAGAAAACCTAAAAATGGCTTTTCCTGATAAAAGCGACGATGAGATAAAAAAAATAGCTAATAAGTTTTACAAACACTTTGTTGACTTAATTTTTGAAAGCATCAAATCATTTACAATTAGTAAAAAAGAAATACTCAAGCGTTACAAGTACAAAAACCCTGAAATCATAAACAAACTTGCTAAAGAAGGAAAAAGCATCGCTTTAGTTGGGGCTCATCAAGCAAATTGGGAATGGTCTTTTAGCTTACCCCTAGTACTAGATATTCAAGTTTTTGGAGCTTATACTAAACTTGCTAACAAATATTTTGAAAAAGCCGTGAAAAACTCTAGATCCAAATTTGGTATTACTGGATTTAAAACTTCAGAAACAGTAAAAGGTATTCACAAAAATTACCAAAACAACATACAAGGCCTTTACATATTATTGAGCGACCAATCTCCTCAAGTACATAAAACTCATTACTGGACTGATTTTTTAAGCGTTAGAGTTCCTATACACACGGGTGCAGAAATGCTTTCAAAAAAATACAACCTTACCGTTATTAACTATTGTGCTAAAAAAATTAAAAGAGGTTACTATGAAACAGAATTTGAAATCATAACCGAGTCTCCTAAAAATTTTGAAAACTATCAGATTACCGATAAATACTTAGAAATAACCGAAATAAACATAAAAGAACAGCCAGAGTGTTATTTATGGACACATAAACGTTTTAAGCACAAAGACAAATACAATCAATGGTTAGAAAATAAAAAAGCTTCTCAAAAATAACTGAGAAGCTTTTTTTATTATTTATATACACAAATTTTTTCCACAAAAAAAAGCCTTTCTATTAAGAAAGGCTTTTGCTTTTTGGGTGAAAGACCGGGTTCGAACCGGCGACCTCTGGAACCACAATCCAGCGCTCTAACCAGCTGAGCTACAATCACCATGTAACTTGCGGGTGCAAATATACAAGCTTTTTACATTGTGACAAAACTTTTTTTTAAATTAATTTACTAAAATTTTCTATTGCCACATAACGTTCTGAGGTAAAGCCTTCTGCATAATCAACCCCTATTAATCTTCCTAAGTCTTTAGCTCTATACTCTATACTATCAGTAAAATTTTTGCTGGTTATAGGCGTTTCTGGTTCGGAACTTTTTGGATTAAAAAACTGTGATGAATATACCATAACTGAACTTATTTTTTTATCCATAAAGCCAGTAACATCTATTACAAAATCAGGTTCAATGTTTTTCCATTGTATGTAATGGTATACTTGTTTTGGCCTCCACTTTTCTTGCTGAGCTCCATCTAGTTCAGTTGCTATTTTAAGTAAACCGCTTAAAAAACAAGCATCTGACACTAACTGACTTCCTTTTGGATGATCAATATGACGGTCATCAATAGCATTACACAACACTATTTCTGGCTGATACTTACGTATCATTTTAATAATTTCTAACTGATGTTCTTTATCGTTTTTAAAAAAGCCATCTGCAAAACCTAAGTTTTCACGTACCGTAACCCCAAGAATTCCAGCAGCATTTGCAGCTTCTTTATCTCTTAATTCAGCAGAACCTCTTGTTCCTAATTCTCCTCGAGTTAAATCAACAATTCCTACTTTTTTTCCTAACGAAATTTCTTTGGCTATGGTGGCTGCACATCCTAATTCAACATCATCAGGATGCGCACCAAAAGCTAATATATCTAGTTTCATTTATTTACTATTTTCTATAAATTCTTTTATAATTATTTCCTTTAAAATAATTACAGCTAATTTACTAAATGAAGTTTATACCTGAACTGTTTTCCATTTTCCTTTTTTAAACAACCAAATACCTACAACAGCTATTAAAATTTCTGCTAATGTTATTGCTAAAAAGACTCCAATAGGGCCAAAATCTAATGTAATTGCCATTACATATGCAAATGGTAATTGAAATAGCCAAAAACATACAAAATTGATATAGGTTGGTGTTTTAGTATCTCCCGAACCATTGAAAGATTGAATAACAACCATTCCGTAAGCATAAGCTATATATCCTGCCGCCATAATTTGTAAACACAAAGCTCCGTTTTCAACAACTTCAATATTCTCTGAAAACCACCCTAAAAAGGTTGGAGCAAAAACTATATAAATTAATGAAACTACTCCCATAAAAATTGCACAGTACTTACTAGTTATCCAAACAGATTTCTCAGCCCTCTCTGGTTGTTGTGCTCCTAAATTTTGCCCTACCAAAGTTGCTGCTGCATTACTCATTCCCCAAGCAGGCATTAAAGTAAACATCATTATTCGAATAGCAATTGTATATCCAGCAAGTACTTCACTTCCAAATTCAGACATAATTCGCATTAAAAATACCCAGCTTGAAGTTCCGATAATAAATTGTCCTATTCCACCTAATGACACCTTGATTAAGTTTATCATTACTGAAACTCTCACTAATAAATCTTTAATAGCTAACTTAACTTTACCTGCTCCAAAAAATAAAACTGCTAATTGAGCGACTACTGCCGTACCTCTACCAATTGTCGTTGCTATAGCTGCCCCTTCTACTCCGTATGCCGGTACAGGACCTAAACCGAAGATAAAAATAGGATCGAGAATAATATTTAATCCGTTTGATAAAATCAACGTCCACATTGCGATAGAAGCATTTCCTGCTCCTCTAAAAATTGCATTGATTAAAAAGAGTAGCATCACAGTAATGTTTCCTCCTAACAATACTTGGGTATACCCAAAGCCTTCGGCTATTAAATCGGGTTCACCTCCCATTAATGCTAGTATTTCTTTTGGATATAAAATTCCAACAACACTAATAAGAATTGAAATAAATACTCCTAAAAAAATAACTTGTACTGCTGTTTGATTTGCTCCTTCAGAATCTTTTTCTCCTGTTCTTCTAGCCACTAAAGCTGTTGCCGCCATACTTAACCCTATCGCTACTGCATATACTAAAGTTAGTACTGACTCAGTTAACCCTACAGTAGCTACTGCGTTTACACTTACTCTCGATACATAAATAATATCTACCAGAGCAAAAATAGATTCCATTAGCATTTCTAAAATCATCGGAATTGCTAATAAAAAAATAGCTTTACGAATACTTCCTGTCGTAAAATCTTGCTGTCTTCCTAAAACAGCATCTTTAAAAAGTGAGAATATGGTTTGTTTTGATATTTGATTGTTATCAGTCATTATAAAGTTTTATAAATACATAAAATTGTCTTAAAAAGAGTAAGACATAACTATTTGCTGCTCAGGCAACACTTCTATTTTAGGCGACTTATACAATCATAATGGAACAAATATGCGAAAATATTTTTAATTAATTTCAATATCTTCGTGCTATGATTAAAGTTGCCATTATAGGAGGCGGTAATGTAGCTACACATTTAGCCAATGCTTTTAGTAAAACAGACGAAGTATCGTTGGTGCAAGTATATGCTCGAAATATAGAGCAAGTAGAGCATTTAAAAGAGGTTACTTCTATTACAAATAGCATAGAGCTTTTAACAAAAGCTGATGTATATATCATTGCTGTTTCTGATGATGCCATTGGTGATGTTTCTCGTAAAATTGAACAAAAAAATGGTTTGGTGGTACACACTTCTGGTAGTGTAGCTATGCAGTCGTTAAAAAACACTGGACGTAAAGGTATTTTTTACTTATTACAAAGCTTTTCTAAAGACAAAGAGGTTAACTTCAATGAAATTCCATTTTGTTTAGAAGCTGAAAATGAAGAAGATTTACAGTTGTTGGAAACGCTTGCTAAAACTATTGGAAAAAAGATATACCGTATCAACTCAGAACAACGTAAACGATTACACGTGGCTGCCGTTTTTGTAAACAATTTTACCAATCACATGTATAAAATTGGTGCTGATATTTGCAACGAACACCAAGTTCCTTTTGAAGTATTACTTCCATTAATTCAAGAAACAGCTCAAAAAATAACCGAGTTGAGTCCTGATGCAGCACAAACAGGCCCTGCCAAGAGAAACGATCAAAAAACTATTCAAGATCATTTAGCATTGTTAAACGCCGAACAACAAGAAATTTATAAACTTATTACAAAATCAATCCAACAAAATGGAAAAGAGTTATAAAGAATACTTACCTCAAATAGACACTTTTATTTTTGATGTAGACGGAGTATTAACTAACGGAATTGTAACCGTTTTTCCTGACGGACAATTGGTACGTCAAATGAATATTAAAGATGGGTATGCCTTAAAATCTGCTGTAAAAGCTGGTTACAGGGTTTGTATTATCTCTGGTGGAAAAAACGAAGGTGTTCGCACACGTTTAGAAGGTTTAGGTATTACCGATATTTATTTAGGAGCTCATGATAAAATTCAACAGTTTAATGAATTGGTTGAAAAATACAAATTGAATCCTGAAAATGTTGTATACATGGGAGATGATATCCCTGATTACCCTGTAATGAAACTTGTTGGTATGCCGTCTTGCCCTAACGACGCAGCACGTGAAATACAACAAATTTCAAAATACATTTCTGATAAAACTGGTGGTAACGGTTGTGCTCGTGATATTATAGAACAAGTATTACGTGTGCAAGGAAAGTGGGATAGCAACTTTGACGCACAATACGATTAATTGGAATACTTTTTGAAAACGATATACTATTAAAACTTTTAAATTATGAAAAAAATACTTTTTGCTTTATTATTTACAACCGTTAGCTTATCTATGAGCGCACAAACTATTTTCGGAAAATGGGAAAACCGAGATGAAGAAACCAATAAGGTTGATTCTGTAATTGAAGTATATAAAAAAGACGGAAAGGCATACGCTAAAATTGTAGAAATTACCGATAAAAATCGTCAAGAGGCTGTTTGTGATAAATGTAGTGGAAATAGAAAAAACAACCCTATTTTAGGAATGAATATTTTAACAGGATTATCTAAAGATGGTGATGAATGGAGTGGAGGAAAAATCTTAGACCCTAAAAATGGTAAAGAATATAAATGCTACATAAAACTAGACGGAGAAAACAAACTTAAAATTAGAGGTTATGTTGGTTTTTCTGCCTTTGGTAGAACGGCTTACTGGCATAGAAAGCAATAAAAATATTCTCTTTATAAGAAAAGCTCTAGCAAATTTGCCAGAGCTTTTTTTTTATTATTACAATGTTTACTTCTACCCTATTTTTAAGGAAGTCATACTTAAAGAGCCCGCTAATAACTTGTCATTAAAAAGCTGAATTTCTTCATTTTTTTGCTGCAAGCCTAAACTATAAATCAACGGTAAATAATGGTCAGGTGTTGGAATTGCTAGTTGAAATGCTTTCGACTGTTTTGTATAATCTATCAATGGTTTAAAATTTCCTTCTAGCAAATATTTGTTAACTGTTTCTCTTGTTTCAATAGCCCAATCATATCCATAATCATCCTTATCAAAATTCTTCCAATCAACTAATCTTAGATTATGAACAATGTTTCCACTTCCAATAATTAATACGCCTTTTTGCCTTAAAGAAGCTAGTTGTTTAGCCAATTCAAAATGATAGTTAGCTTCTTTAGTATAATCAATACTTAATTGAATTACAGGTATATCTGCCTTAGGATATAAGTGCTTTAAGACAGTCCAAGCACCATGATCTAACCCCCAATGCTCGTCTAATTCTACAAAATTAGGATGCAATAATTGTTTTGTTTCTTTGGCTAATTCAGGACTTCCACTAGCAGGATATTGCTGTTCAAATAATTCTTGAGGAAAACCGCCAAAATCGTGAATTGTTTTAGGCATTTCCATCGCAGTTACTTTTGTTCCTTTTGTAAACCAGTGTGCCGAAACACAAATAATCGCCTTGGGCTTGGGTAGTGTTTTTGAAATATTTTTAAAGCCTCTAGTAAACTCGTTTTCTTCAATAGCATTCATAGGACTCCCATGTCCCAAGAACAATACTGGCATTGTTTGAGAAACCGGCAAACTATCTGATAACTTTTTTAAACCATTAAGTGTTCCCATACTCAAATTTACTGATGCTAACCCTAATAACTGTAAAAACGTTGTTCGTTTCATAGAGGGATTATTGATTACTTATATAATTAAAAATATACCCCAAACCAAAGTTTAAGGTATGCATACAATCTTAGTTGGGTTTTAAAAAACCAAATCAACTACCAAATCAAACTCGTCGTAAATTGCTTTATCTTTTAAACCATCAAAAAAGCTTGCAGAACCATATTTTACATCATACTTTGTTCTATCAATTTTTAACGATGCTGTTGCCTTTCCTCCATATACAGAAATTTCAAAAGTTACAGGATTGGTTTTATTCTTAATTGTTAAATCTGCTGTTACTTCATATGAATTCTTTCCTTTAGCTTTCACCTTGGTAAAAACTAGTTTTGCTGTTGGATGATTATTTATACCAAAAAAATCGTCTGATTTTAAATGTCCTTCTAATTTTTTTTGGTAATCTCCTGATAAATCTGTTACCGAAATAGACGTCATATCTATTACAAACTCCCCTCCTACTAATTTGTCTTCATCAAAGTGTAAGGCTCCTGATTCTAAACTAACTGTTCCTTCATGAGAGCCAGTTACTTTATAACCTTTCCATACCACTTTACTCTCTTTAGTATTTACTTTCTTTATTTCTTTTGTAATAGTAGTAAACGATAGTGTTGCAAATGCTATTAATACTAACACTAAAGGATTTTTAAAATTTTTCATTGTTTATAGGTTTTAATTAATTTAAGATTAAATCTGCGTATTGTTTTGAGTTTACTTTAATATCTTCAAGCTTTGGGTTGTCATTTGCTCCGTAAAACACATGCGATGGCAAAACTTCTGATCCGCAAAACTGAAACGAAACGGTTACCGATTTTAATAAGTCTTCTAAAGATACAAAACTATTATAGGTTTCCTCAGTACCTCCTGTTGATACAGATAAACGGAATTTCTTTCCTTTTAACTTATCTCCTCCTGGACCAAAAGCCCAACCATAGGTTAACACTTCATCCATCCATTTTTTTAATAAAAAAGGTGTATTGAACCAGTGTAACGGAAATTGAATAATAATACTATCATGGCTCAATAGTAGCTCTTGTTCTTTTGCTACATCAATGTTTAAATCTGGATACTCATTATATAATTGATGAATTGTTACTTTATCATCGTGCTGTTGCAACTCATTTATCCAAGACTTATTTACGTTTGATTCCTCAATATTTGGGTGTGTTACAATTACTAAGTATTTCATTCTTTTATTTTTACTTGTTTTTTATATCACAAAAGTATGTATATTTGCTATACAAAAGTAACTACTATACTTTAGTATACCAGTATACAAAAGTATACCAACCCAATAAACATGGAAACAGTTGTTCAAATGGAAGAGCTAAAAAGGTGCTCTGTTCAATATGTATTAGCATTAAGAGATACTTTAAATGTAATAAGCGGAAAGTGGAAACTATCTATTATTGGTAGTTTGCTATACGGAAAAATGCGCTTTAAAGAACTACAACGAAACATCGGTAAAATTTCTCCAAGAATGCTATCTAAAGAATTAAAAGATTTGGAAGCTAACGGAATCATTAAACGTACCATTTACGATACTAATCCTGTTACTGTTGAATATGAATTAACAGAATCTGGAATGCGATTACATACTACCTTAGATGTTATGGTTACCTGGGGTATTGAACATCGTGAAATAACATTAAGGTAAACTATAGCACCAACAGAGAATTAACACTTAAAATTAGATATAAGATTTCTCAGTCATACACCTTTAAAATGAAGATTAACCAGAAAAATTACTTTATACTACTTACTTATGATAAAGTAATAAAAATATATTTTAAATAGTCTTTTCAAAAATTAAACTGCTAATTTCGAAACAAATAGAATAAAAAGGAAGAAGTTAACTTCTTCCTTTTTAAATTTATTCTACAGTATACGTAACTATTGCATAATATTTTCTATTAGAGTACAATGGAGTATAAACAGTTATATACTCTTTTTTAAAATCAGTAGAACAAGTTACGTGCTGAATATCCTTCACTTTTTTTCCTATTGATTTTGCTATAATTTTAGCTTTTTTTTCTGCTAAAAGCATTAATTTATCTATTAAAACCTCTTCAGTTTCTTTTGCTCTGTTTAATGTTATTATATCTCCTACAAACAAATTTCCTTTGTTAAGTTTTTTAATACTGATAACTTGTTTATTTGTTAAGTTTTTAACTAAAAAAAAAATTGAATCTTCGTAATTGCTATTTACTACATATTTTTTTTCTTCTGAAATATCAGCTTTTTTTACCCCTATACTATCTAAATGAAATAGTAATTTCCCTTTTTCTTCATTTAAACTACTATTATTATTTAAAGACTTACTTAATGTTATTGATAAGCTATGTGAAATTACCTCTGATTCTATTTCTACCTCTACCCTTACCTCTACAAGAGATTCTTTTCGTTCATATTGTTGTGCGTTTGACACTATACCTGTTAAAGCTAATACTATTACTAAAATAATACGTTTCATATTTTGTTTATTTTTAATTTTTACACTTATCTAAAAAACTTGGTAAAGATACAATAGCACATACTTTTTAAAACATACTGAAAGTAGTAATAATTTACTCCCTGTTTTAGGGGAATACTACAACTATATGAACAAAAAATTAAGGTTTTATACAGAACTTATTTGCTTTCAACTCTTCTAAAAAAAATGGAACTATACTAAACTCATTAACAACATTGTTTTGAAAGGAATATTAATATGAACTTTACAAATAAAAACAACCGTCTCCTTAAACAGAAGTAAAAACTCATTAATAGAAAGAAACAGGTTCCTTTATATTTTATTCCTTACAATGACAATCACAATTACAAAAAACTCTAATGTCTTCTTTATTGGTATTGTTTATAAAAAACTCTTACATCTTCTACTTGTAATTTTAATAAGTCGTCTTTTACTCTAACCCTTATTAGATGCATTCCATTTGAAAGATTTTCAGGCATTTTAAGCCTCCATAAGTGTTTACTTTTTGTAGTTGGCTTAGGCATTTTTGATAATTTTTGTCCTTTATACCTTCCTAATTCTTGAAGTAAATAAAATCTTTTTAACTCTGGTGCTACTCCTTGATAATACTCCATAGATTGCCAAATTTTATTATCAAAAGAAACCTCAACTTTTGTAGATTCTCCTCCTGCAAACACATTTACATACACGTAAGGTTCGTTCAAAATATTCATCTCGGTATCCCATTCTTTACTTTCAGGAATCCAAACATTCATTTGCTTTTCTACAGGTGCTCCTGAAACCTTGTAACTAAGTTGATAATCTTTATCTTCAGTTTCTAAGAACCAATACCCTTTTGGAGTACCATCATACATCATAGCAAAAGGAACTCCATTAATATCGTGCGCCCCTTGCCACCAAGCGCCACAAACCGCTCCTCCTACTAACTGATGAACTGCTGGTTTTTGATTTCTTTCAAAAAAAGTATGATATTGTGTATGTGTATGTCCTGCAGCAACCAAAACCTTTTCGAAAGGATTCATCAACTTTATAAGCTCTTCTTTATTTCTTGTATACTCTAAAGGAATGTGCGTGAAAATTTTTATTGAATTATATTTCGTTGCAAACTTCTTAGTTATATGAGATACAAATGTTAATTGATCTTCATCAAACTTACCTATATACTCACGGTTATTTATTGGAAAATTATTGTTGAGCACCAAAAACAGGTTATCTCCATATTCAAAAGCATAATATGAAGGTCCAAATGAAGCTTCGAAAGTTTTGTCTCTATTAGAAAATTCTTGCTCTTCAAAGTTTAAATCGTGATTTCCTATTACATAAAATACAGGAGCTCCAACCAACCCTAACGATTCAGATAGAGGTTTAAATATGTTTAAATTATCAAAAGAAAGATCGCCTAAAGGAATAATAATATCTGGTTTATTTTTGACTAATTCTTCAGTTACTAACTTACTAACATGATGAATATCGTCAATTACATCTGATTGAGGGTCTCCTAGCAACGCTATTTTCACCTTGTCTTTTTCCTTATTAGCATAAAGCGGAAAATCAACCGATTTTTTATTGGTTAACTCTTGAAACAAATAGTAAAACCTCAAGTTGTTTTGTGGGGTACGTGGTGAAACATACCCCTTTGGTTTAATAACAAATAGTGGATTATTCTGTAAAGGTTTTATTTTATAAATTCCTTTAGAATTGGTTACTACAACATCTTTTCCGTTACTTACAAGTACATTTTTAAGAGCTTTATCTCCTTTATCATAAATTCCGTTTTGATTCTTATCATGATAAGCTCTTCCTGAAATTTTATAAGATTGCCCTAAAGCTACTTGTACAGTAAACACCAATAATCCGAAAAGATATTTTGATTTATTCATCAGTCTTTATCTTTAAGATTTCTAGAATCTTACCCAAAAGATCACTGTTTTCATAAACTCCTTGTAATTTATCTGATTGCGGACCGTAAGCAAACAAAGGTACCATTGCTCCTGTATGGTCGTGAGTAGTAAAATCTCCTTCAATCATATGGTTTTCAATATTTCCTTGTGGAATAGAAAATCCTGAAGTTTCATGATCTGCTGTAACAATTACCAAGGTATTTTTATTTGCATCTGCAAATTTTATCGCTTCGGTTACTGCTTTGTCAAAATCAATTCCTTCTGCAATAATACCATGAGTATCGTTAAAGTGTCCGTAACTATCTATTTGAGCTCCTTCTACCATTAACAAAAATGGTTCTTTTTTCGACTTAAGAAAAGACAAACTACGTTGAGTTGCTTCTGCTAAAAAGTTACCTCTTCCTTGTGTGATTCCTGGCATACCTCCTTCAGCTGTAAAAACTCCTACTCTTTCTTCACCCATAATAATGTCTTCCACAGATTTTTTTATACTGAATGGTAATTCTTTCTTATTCGTAAAGTGTTTTGCTCCTCCACCTATAAATAATGAAATTTTACTCTTTACAAGGTCTGAAGCTATTTGTTGCATATGCGATCTATCTTTTTGATGTGCGTAAAAAGCAGAAGGAGTTGCTCCTGTAATTTCATCATTAGTAATTAAACCAACCTTATAATTATGTTCAATTAGTAATTCACTAATATTTTTTACTGGCTTCCCATCAGGCCCTACACCAATTGCTCTGTTGTATGTCTTCGTTCCAGTTGCTATAGCTGTACCACCAGCAGCAGAATCTGTCGTAAAATCGTCTGACGATTGTGTTTTTAAAAATCCAACACTTCTTAATTGGGTTAAGGTTAAATCTCCTCCGTTAGCCAAAGCAGCCGCAGAAATTTGTGACACTCCATTTCCATCACCAATTAATAAAATGATGTTTTCTACTTTTTTGTTTTTTTGATCGTAAGCAAATGTAGGCTTGTAAACTTCTGATTTTTCTTTAGTAAAACTTACTCTTTTTGATAAACTTTTAAGGTATTTAGTAGCTTCAAAAGGTTGATCGGTATTTATGAAATCAACTTTTAAATCTGTAAAAACTTTCCAAGCTGACTCTGAATCTGGTGCTCCCCAAAAACGAAAAGGTTTATTTAATCCGTGAGCAATTTCAATTACTTTTTTCACCTTTTCAAGTTCATCAGCAACCATTCTTCCTTTACCATTCCATACAGAATAGTTTTTATAGTCAACACTAATTAACCCAACCTTATTCCAAGCTTCTTGGTTTAAAATTTTCGTTAGTTTTTGATGGTCGAATTGTATATAATCTGGATAATTCACATAGTCTTTAACCTGTGGTTTTCCACCTGAAATAACAAACTGTATATTTTCATTTTTAGTTAAATCAGGATACTGCTTTAATATTTTTACTAAATGATTTAACGTACTATAAGGCTCTGATTTTACATCTATTAACAACTGTATTTTATGTGTAAGTTGAAGATTATTTTTTAAAGTAGTTCGTAAAGGCTCTAAATAAAGTGACTCAATAGTGTGCTTATTAATAATTTCAGCTGTTTCGTGAGCTACAAACAAGTTATTATCTTTAAATATTACATCTATTTCTAAAGAATGAACACCGGCCGAATAGGCTTTCCAAAAAGGAACTGATTGTTTATAATCATTGTGAGAATGTACTTTATAAGTATAATTTGAGGTTTGTGCTTGTATAGCCCCAACACCTAATATTAGGTATAAAAATATCTTTTGAATAAATTTCATTTCATGCATTTATAAAAAAGATGCCGCCTTAACGACATCTTTTTGTTAAACTTAAATTAAACTAAAAAATGACTAAATTACCATCCAGTATTTTGCTTGATTCCTGAAGAGATAATTGCTTCGTTTGGAATTGGCCATACATGCATATAACTAGGGTCAAAATTTCTTGCCTGCCACACTTGTTCAACAGTGTAGTCTGAATCTGGGTTTGATCTATCTGAGTGAATTCTTCCGTATAAAGGTTTACTGTATACCTCAGCAGCGTCTCCCCAACGTACTAAATCATAATGTCTGTTAGCAAATTCACCTGCAAACTCAACACGTCTTTCGTGCTTTATATCTTCTAATGTAGCATTAGCAACTGGAGCTAATCCTGCTCTTTCTCTAACTCTGTTTAAATCAGCATCTCCGTTTCCTCCTTGTTGAATTAATGCTTCAGATTTCATTAATAAAATCTCTGCATAACGCATTACAGGTACATTATAAAGCGTTGTTGGCGCATTACCGTTTGAGTTGATAGAGTTCCCTACTGGGTTTTCCATTCCATATTCATACATATACTTATTAAACTGGAATCCTGAAAGTGAGTTTTCTGATTGGTATTTTCTGGTTTCGCCAAAGAACTGGAACTCATCACCAAATTTTAAGATAGTTACTTCTCTTCTTGCATCATTTGTTTCAAACTCATTGTATAAGTCTTGTGTTGGTGTGTAATATCCCCAACCATTATAAAGCCCCCAGCCTTTGTTTTCTAACATTACTCCTGGTAAGATGCTACCACCTTCAACACCAGAATCTACAGACCAGATATATTCACTTGTCCAGTTATTTAGGTGACTGTGTAACAATCTGAAATCTTTTTTAGGGTTATCTGTATCAATAAGCGCTCTACCCGATCCTGAATTTGTTACTGCATCACAATAGGTAACCACATCAGCATATTTAGAACTGTCATATTGTGCCCAATACAAATAGGTTTTTGCAATGTAAGCTAAAGCTGCATCTTTATGTGCACGTCCGTAATCACCTTCTCCCATTTCAGTAAAAAGAGGCAATAAATCTGCTGCTCTTTTTAAGTCTTCAACAACAAATTCATAATTTTCTATTACACTTTGTGGTCTCTCGTAGCTCCCTGCTTCATTATTCATATTCTCTTCAGTAACTATAGGAATCCCTCCGTTAGTACCGTTATCTCCGTAAGTATGAGCTAACCAGAAATAATGAAATCCTCTCATAAAATAAGCTTCACCTAACAAACGGTTTTTAGTTGATTGACTAATATTCATTTGAGGAACATTTAAAATAACATCGTTCGCTCTTCTTATTACTTTATAACCTTGCTTGTACATTTTTGATGTATATCCCTCATCACCAGTTACATTAAAGTTTTTAATATTATCTGCCGTAGCATTCAATCTTCCGGTAACCATATCGTCAGACGCATTGATGTACCAGAAAAATCCACGTGCAAACATTTCTTCTGCACGCATATACTCGTACATACTATTTGTTGCTTCTATAGCGTCTTGTTCCGTTTTCCAGAAGTGTTCGTACGAAGTACTTCCTAATGGATCTAGATTTGTGAAATCATCTGAACAGGAAACAATTCCCATTTGAATACTCACAATAAATGCAATTAGTTTTATATATGTATTTTTCATCTTCTTGTTTTGTTTTTTATAATGACAATGATATTCCTGCAGATATAGTTCTTGCTGAAGGATATCTACCTACATCCAATCCTTTACCTCCTACTTCAGGATCCATTCCACTATAATTTGTGATTGTAAATAAATTTTCTCCTGAAACATATACTCTTAATGATGATTGACTTAATACAGAACTCATTTTACTTGTTGGTACTGTATAACCAAGTGTTACATTTTTAAGTCGTAAGTAAGAAGCATCTTCTAAGTACCAACTAGATGTAGTTCCATAAGTTTGATTATTATCTTGTGTTGATAATCTTGGAATATTTGTATTTGTATTTTCAGGAGTCCAAGCATTTAACACTCCATTGTCTAAATTATACCCTTGTTGTGAAGCGTTGAAAGCTGTAAACTTATATCCATTAAACACTTTAACACCACCTACTCCTTGAAAGTTCATATTTAAATCAAACCCTTTGTAGTCTAAGTTTAACCCTAAGTTATAAGTTACTTCTGGCAAATAGCTATCCATAAAAACACGGTCTTTATTATCTATCTTACCATCGTTGTTAGTATCTTGGAATTTAAAGTCTCCAGGTACTGCGTTAGGCTGTATTAACTGTCCGTCTTTACTATGTGCATTAATTTCTTCTTGTGATTGGAAAATCCCTAAGTAAGGCACTAGATAAGTAGAATATAATTCTTTTCCTACTACAGACCTGTACGGATACAATGTACTCCTAACATTATCTGAATGAGCGATATAATCAATACCACTACTGTTATATCCGTTAAGATTAATCAACTCATTGTCTAAGAAACTAGCATTTGCGCTAATACTATAATTTAAGTCACCTACGTAATCTTTATACGAAACTGCAAACTCATATCCTGTATTTTTAACTTCCCCTCCATTTACATCAGCAGCTGACGTTCCTTGATGAATATCTTCCAATCCAGGAATAATCATTCCTTTAGTTGTTTTTTCAAAATAATCAGCAACGATTGAAAGTCGGTTATTGAATAAATTCATATCAATTCCAAAATCTAAAGATTCTGACATTTCCCATTTAAGATTTGGGTTTGACTGTCTTCCTACATATGTACCTTTATCATCTAAAGAACCTCCTTCTCCTAAAATTACATTTGTTGTATTTAAAGGAACATCAAAAGAGTAATATCCTACAGAGTTGATGTTTCCTATTTGTCCCCAAGAAGCTCTTACTTTTAAGTTATTAATTGCTTCAACATTAAAGAAATCTTCTCCTGATATTTTCCAAGCCGCTGAAGCTGATGGAAAATAGTCTGCTTGATTTTCTTTTGCTAAACGAGAGGTTTCATCTCTACGAATACTTCCTGATAGGTAATACTTTCCTTTATAATTATACATTACCCTTCCTATTGCAGAAGTTAAAGCATCTTCGTACACATCTGTTTCTGGAGTTCTAATTACTGAAGCATTAGACATGAATTGATTGAAAGGTTCTTCACTACTAAATCCTTCTCCTTGTTGAAAATAGTATTCGTAATCAGTAAACTGTGACGAGTAAACAGCAGTAAGGTCTAAATTATGATCTCCAAAACTCTTTTTATAGCTTAATTGATTATCCCAAACCCAACGCTTGGTATCCGAATAACTCTGATATAAATAGTTGTTTAAGTTCGTTCTACCTAGCTCTGGAATTCTAGGAGAGAATTTTTTATATTTTGTATCAGTAGTACTATAACTATAACTCGTTTTAAACTTTAATCCGTCCGTAATATCATAGTTAAGATATACGTTCGCGTTTAAGTAATTAACAGGATTATTAATATCTGGACGTAATAATAATGCTACAGGATTGTATACATCTCCGTAAGCACCTGCATAATTTGATAAGTTTTCTGGTACTACTCCACTAAAGTTTCCGTTTGCATCACGAATAGGTGCAGATGACGGCATATATAATGCATTTACAATACTACCTGCATAAGAGCTTGTAGAGTTTGTACCCACAGCTTCACTTCTTGAGTAGTACACGTTTTCACCAACTGTAAGATTATCTGTAAGATGTATATCTGTTTTCACTCTAAAAGAAAAACGCTCTGAATATGTGTTTAACAACAATCCTTCTTTTTTGTTATACCCGAAAGACGTCATATAATTCATCTTGTCTGTAGCACCGCTTATATTCATATTGGTGTTGTAGATAGCTCCTGTTCTAAAAATAGCATCCATCCAATTAGTACGTGTTACTTGCCCCCAAGGGTTTTGTTCTGCATTGTGAGCTGATTGCCTTGGCGCACCTACATTATCTGCTGCCATATTGTACACACTTGCTTGCTGCTGTGCATTTAAAGGGGTAGGTAATTTAGCTGCTGATTGCATACCGCTATAAAAGTCAAAACTAATTCTTGGTTTTCCTTTTTTTCCTTTTTTAGTTTCAATTACGATAACTCCAGAAGCTGCTTGTGCTCCGTAGATTGCAGCAGCTGCTGCATCCTTTAAAATTGATACCGATGCTATATCGTTAGGGTTAATTGCTGGTCCATAATACGGTACACCATCTACTACCGTAAGAGGCTCTTCATTCGCAAAAGAACCGTACCCTCTAATTACTACTTTACCATCTTCTGAAGGATCTCCTCCTTGCTGCAAAACAGTTACCCCCGATACACTTCCTTGTAAAAAGTCATTTAACGTAGATACGGGTCTACTTGACATAGATTTTATATTTTCTACTGTTGAAATAGCTGAAGTTAGATCTCCTTTTTTTGCACTACCATATCCTATTAATACTACCTCATCTAGAATATTTGACTCTTCATTAAGTGCTATATTAAACTCTTGATTTCCTGAGAAAGGAAGCTCTAATGTTTGAAACCCTATAAAAGAAACGACTAAGGTTCCTTGATCTTTATTTACACTAAGGGTAAACTTACCATCAAAATCGGTAGCTGTTCCATTCTCTTGTTGTTCTTTTACAAGAACAGTTGCTCCAGGAATGGGAGCTCCGTCGATTTTAGATACAACAGTACCTTTTAAAATAGTTTGTGCTATTGCGTTGGAGGCTGCTCCGAAACATAATAGCAACATAAATAAATAGTGTTTTTTCATTTGATAAATAGGTTTTGATTCTGAGACGAATCTATTTTAAGGAGATATTTAGAAGGGGTCTAATCGTTTCAAAAAAGGGGCACATATGTTTCAAAAAACCTCATAAAAAAGCCTAAATAATTACACTTTTGTTTCAGTAACTTTTTACTAACATTAGCCTAATCTGAAGCTAACTTTTAAGCTACTATTTTTTGATCCTTATACGCTTTAGGACTCATATTAAAATGCTTTTTAAACTGCCTACTAAAATATTTTGGGTTTGCAAAGCCGCATTCAAAACTAATTTCTGAAATGTTCAATATATTTTGGTTTAACAGATGTTGTGCTTTTTGGAGTCTTAGGTTAATCAACACATCTGACGGAGATTGTTTTAATATTTCTTTAAAAACACGATAACACTTCACTCTTGATATTTCTAGCTTCTCTTGAAGGCTTTCTATATTGAAAGTATGATCATGTAAACACTCATGCATATAGGTAAGCGCTTTTTTTACTAATTTTTCATTTGGTGAAAGTAATTGCTCGTCTTTATGCTTTTCTATCCAAGTATTACTAATCGATTTTGTAGTAAATAAAGGCTTTCTACTATTTAAAAGGTTTTCTAATTTTGCTTGTAAAAATGTTTTACTTACTGGTAACTGAACGGTTACATCTAATCCTAATTTTGTTACCTGCTCTATTTGAGAATGCCCTATTTCGTCAGAAAGATAGAGTATCGGACAATGAGGTGTTTTTTTATTTTCTTTACGATTTTCTAAGAACTGTACAACTTCATTTGTAAGTTTTACATCATAAAAAATTATAGAATCTATGTTAAGATTTGAAAGTGCAGAAAATAGTTTATCAACATTACTTTCAAAAATTAAATGATAAGCTTCATTTCCTAATAACGATTGTAATATTCCATAATTCACCTCACTACTCAGCACTAATACTTTATGTTTATCAGTTGGTAATTCATCTATCATTCCTAAATGATTCCATTGTATCATAGAGGCCTTTTCTGAGCTTGTTTTTTGAAACGGTACCTCTACCTCTATAGACACTCTTCCTCCATCTGGATTTACAGTTATTTTTCCTTTTAATTGTAGTAACAACTCTTTTGCTGCATTGTAATAAGGACTATAGCGTTGTAAACTTTCAATATTATTCAATAGAACACTACTGTCAGAATCAACTTTTAATTCAAGACTTGTATCTTTTAAAATATAAACTACCTCTATAGTACTACCTTGATTACTATACTTTATAAGGTCGTTAAAAACATATTTAAATAAAAGTTTGAATTGTAATAGGTTTATTGTTATCCATTCTTTTTTTCCAGGTATTTGATAACTAAGATTTATACCAGATTGTATAAGTTTTCTTTCTAAGTTTTTAGTTAGCTCATGTAAAACATCATTAATCTCTATTGCTGACGCTTCTGTAGTTTTTACATGGTGTACTTGTTCTAAAAAATCCCATTCCATTAACGCATCAACCATAGTTTGTGTTTGACGAATTAATCTAGTTTGTATTTCTTCTGGTATACTTATGTCTTGGCTTTCTTGTAATAATTGCATTAAAGGCTTCTTAAATTCAGCCAAAACAAACGTTTTGAATTTATCTATTTCAAAGTCTTCATTTTTTAATTTGTGATGTAAAGCCAGTACTTCTTCTTTTTGTTGAAAAATTTCACGATTCTTATCTTCTAGCTTTGCATTTGCTTTTATTAGGTCTTTTTTTTGCCTTTCAATTATAGCTGTTCGTTCGCTAATTTTTTGTTTTAATTTTTCTTTATAAATCTTATCCTTACGTACTTTATAACCAAATCCAAAAATTATTAAACCAATTCCTCCAGAAACCAATATCCATAAAAACCAAGAGGTTTTATAAAATGGGGGTTTAATTATTACAGGAATAGAAGTCAACTCCTCCTCTGAAGTACTTAAACTATTTTTCACTTCCAAAATATATTCTCCTGGCTGTAGTTTTTTGTATAAAACAGGACTTGTTCCATACACTCTCCAGTCTTTATCAAAACCTTTTAACCTATATAAAATTACATTTTCATGATTTTTTCGATATGCTACAGAGGTTATTTCTAAACTGATATTATTTTCTGAAAATGTTTTTTCTATTAGATCCCCTCTACCTTCTATTCCATCTACTTCAATAACTAATTCAGGTGTTTTTTTATTGAAGGTTATTAGTTCTGGGGCGAAATAATTAACCCCATTAATTCCTCCAAAATACAATACTCCTTTAGAATCCTGATAGTACGCACCTTCTGAAAACTCTGGTGCTTGCCAACCTTCTTCTGGATGTGACACATTAACTTTATAATCCTCTTTATTTATTGAAGCAATCCCCTTAGTAGTACTTACCCATATGTAGTTTCCTTTAGGAATTACACTATATACCATATGGCTAGGTAACCCTTCATTTTCAGAAATAGTTGCTACAACTCCTTTTTCTCGATCATAAACTGTTACCCCTCCTAAGGTTGCTACCCAATACATTTCTGTAGATTTGTCTTTGGCAATACTATATACACTATTACCAGTTAAACCTTCAGCTGTAGTAACACTATGTTTACTTCCATCAGCAATAGAAAACAACACCATTCCATAGTTTTCAGTTGCCAATGCTAATTCATTACCACTTGCAACAACATCTCTAATATGGTATTTTTTTAATGAGCTTACTCCAGGAACTTCTTCAAACTTATTTTCTTTTAGATTAAATACCGCTAATCCTCCCCAACAAGCAAACCAAATTCTATTATCATCTGTCTCTGTCATTGCATAAATTCTGTTTGCTGGTAGCAATGAAAATTCATCAGCACTGTAATAAGAAATTTCTGATTCTTTTATACGAATAAGTCCCGCATAGGTTCCTACCCATATAGAACCATCTTTAGCAGTGTATAAACTACGTATCCTTTCCCATTCTTGATTTTCTTTTGCTTTTTCTAATTGTTTCTTAACAAAACATTTCTCAGACTTGCTATACTTATACAATCCTTCCGTGTAATAACCTAACCAAAGGTTATTATCTTTATCCTTCGTAATAGCTCTTACTGTTTCATTAGGTAAATGTTTATAGTTAATCGGATGTGGAGCAATCGTATTTATATACTCTGAACCAATATAAGCCATACTAAGACCTCCATCTTTGTGTCCTAACCAAATATTCTCAAAATTATCTTCGTAAATTTTTTCTATTTCATTACTTGTAAAACTATATGGATTGTATAAATCGTATGTATAATGTTCTATTTGTGTATCGTGAATATTTATCTGATTGTTTCTGATAACATAAAGTCCATTTTTTCTAGTAGCATACCAAATATTACCTTTTCTATCTTGGTAAGATTCATTGATAACAACTTCAGGATATTCATTTAACAATAATTGTTCATGAACTAATGGCTCTTTATTAAAGACTTGATTGGCTTCTATTTCTGTAAACTTAGTACCATCAAACTCATAATATTTGCTGTTTTTAGTTTCAACAACAAGATTTCTCTTTTTTGAAAACCTAAAGTTTACAGGAGTATCTTTGAATGAAAAGTTTTGAAATATTGATTCTTTATGCAGCTTACTTACCGAGTTATTATCGGTTAAACACCACAACGATCCGTTTGTATCTTTTTGTAAAGCATAAATGACATTACCAGGAAGAGAAGTAGTATCATTATCTACATGTTTAAAAATTTTAAAGTTATTCCCATCATAACGATTAAGTCCGTCCCAAGTAGCAACCCATAACCTTCCTTTGTCATCACTTATGATATCATTTACAGAATTGTTTGATAGCCCTTCTTTTGTAGTTAATGTTTTAAATTTTAAAGATTGCCCTAAACTGTTAGCCACAACAATAAAAAACAAAAAAAATAACTTCGTTCTCATACTTCCATCTTTTATAACTAGCAAAAATAATTTTGTTGAAATTCAGAGATGTCATTCTGTAATTAAGTTTAAATTATGTAAACGTTAATATTAGTTTATTTCCTTTTTATATAAACTAACTCAATACTAAAACGTTTTTTGAAGGTATAAAAAACAAAAAAGCCTTACTAAAACTAGTAAGGCTTTTTGTGATCGCGACAGGATTCGAACCTGTGACCGTCTGCTTAGAAGGCAGATGCTCTATCCAGCTGAGCTACGCGACCATTGTTTGTCGGGGTGGCAGGATTCGAACCTGCGACCTCCTGCTCCCAAAGCAGGCGCGATGACCGGGCTACGCTACACCCCGATTAGTGTCATCTTCAATTTTTGTGCGGAGAGACCGGGATTCGAACCCGGGCATCCCGAAGGATGACAGCTTAGCAGGCTGCTGCATTACCACTCTGCCACCTCTCCTTAATTCTTGCCGAAGCGTGAATTAAAAATTGCGAGTGCAAATGTATAACTATATATACGTTTTCACAAACTTTTTATCGAAAAAAATTCACTATTCTGGATACTCAACACGTAAGTGATAGATATTCATTAACTTATTCTTAATAATTTTTTTTATTTTTTCTATCTCTCTAAATGTAATATCTGAATTTATGAACTGATTATCGTTTTTTTGCTTGTCAACTATCCTATCTATTAATTGATCTATAGATTGCGCTGTTGGATTTTTCAAACTCTTAGAAGCAGCCTCAGCTGCATCACACATCATTAATATAGCTGTTTCTTTAGAAAAAGGAATAGGTCCTTGATATTGAAATTTCTTAATATCAACATCAGGATTGTTCTCCAACTCCATTTTATAAAAATAATACGTAACACTTGTTCCGTGATGTGTCCTAATAAAATCGATAATTCTATCTGGTAATTTATTTTTTTTAGCTATTTCTATTCCGTTAATCACATGGTCTAAAATAATACGAGCGCTATCTATAGGCAACAAATCATTATGAGGATTTACTCCTGTCGATTGATTTTCGGTAAAGTACATCGGGTTTGCCATTTTACCAATGTCATGATACAAAGCTCCAGTACGAACTAACATAGAGTTTGCTCCTATTTCATTCGCCGCTGCTTCTGCTAAATTTGCCACTTGCATAGAATGCTGAAAAGTTCCTGGAGCTTTTTCATTTAAATCTCTCAACAACTTAGAGTTTGTATTTGACAATTCTAACAGTGTAACATCAGAAACCAATCCAAATAATTTTTCGTAAAAATAAATAAAGAATACAGCTAAAAAGGACAACAATCCATTAGCCGCAAATAACCCAAAGTATTCCCAGTTTATTTTATCTGCATTTCCTTCTTTTAAAATTGAAAATGCAAAATAGGTAAGCATATAAATCAACGTAATTTGCCCTATTGACATGAACAAACTTGCTCTTTTATACAACTCAGACACTGTTAAAATAGTTACAATTCCCGCGATAATATGAAGGTAAATAAACTCAAAACTATTCGGTACAATAAATCCTAACAATAACACTGTAAGCACATGTGTAAATAATCCTAAACGCGCATCAAAAAAGGCTTTTAAAACAATTGGCAAAATACTTAACGGAACTACATACAAATAATCTGAATTATACTTAACCACCATAGTTTGCACAAAAATCATTAAAAATACGTTGAAGAAGATAAATGTTACTTTGTTATTATCATTAAATATTTCAAGTCTGTATTTTTCTAAAAAAAGTAATAACATTAAAAGCGCAAATGCCACTAAAATTGTATAACCGAAAACAATCCAGTTGTAATTAGATTTTGTCCAAATGAGAGAACTAGAAGCTACTTCGTACGATTTTAAAACATTGTATTTTCTTCCTTCAACAATATCTCCTTTTAAAATGATTAATTCTCCTTTTGATACTTTTCCTTTTGCATAAGAAATACTTTTTAAGAGTTCATCAAGCTCTTTCTCACTATACTTATAATCATACGTTACGTTAGGTTTTAAGTTACTTGATAAGTAGTTTATAAGTATTCTTTGTTTGTAGTAAGAAAACGTTTCTGTATTTACCCGTAAAAACTTTAATATTTCTTTGGATTGTGTCAATTTTGAGAATGGAACATCATCTATAGAGTTTCCTTTTCTTAAAACTACTATATCTCCTCTATTAGCCTTATCAATACTTGCGTCATCCAAAAAACCATAGTTATAAACTTTATCGATAATCGCTTCTCCTTCTTTAACTAAATCTCTTTTAGTATAAGTCGATAAAGAATCTAAAGAGTTAATATCTTTTGAAAAAGAATTCAGTACGTCATTTTTCACAGAAGTATCTACTTCGAAATATTTTCTCGAATTGGATTCAATTTCCTTTTTCTCTGTTTCAATTTCTTCAGGAGTTTTTTGAATAGCAAAATCAAAAGGAGCATATAAGTTATCATACTGCCAAGGTTTTCCTTGCGGAAAATCATACTTAAATTGTCCTCCTTTCGGAAACAAATACACAATAGCTATCACTGTTATTAAAAACAATAACACTTTGTAAATTATCGTGTTGTTTTTATACAGTCTATTGATTAAATCGTTCATTTTAGATGTTTATAAAATGTAAATATAACCTTTCTCTATTATTTGAGTACTTATTATAAAATGGTTATTTTCGCAAAACAAATCTTAATACAACATATTCAATACAATAAACCTATCCTTTAAAAGGTTTATCAAAAAGAATAAAATTAACAATATAACAAATGAAAGAAGTAGTAATAGTATCAGTAGCTAGAACTCCAATTGGTAGTTTTTTAGGATCTTTATCAACTATACCTGCACCAAAATTAGGTGCTGTAGCTATCAAAGGAGCTTTAGATAAAATTAACTTAAAACCAGAAATGGTTGAAGAAGTTTTTATGGGAAATGTAGTTTCAGCAGGTTTAGGTCAAGCACCAGCGCGTCAAGCTGCAATTTTTGCAGGAATTCCTGATACGGTACCTTGTACTACTGTTAACAAAGTTTGTTCTTCAGGAATGAAGTCTATCATGTTAGCTGCGCAAACTATTGCTTTAGGTGATGCTGAAATTGTTATAGCTGGAGGTATGGAAAACATGAGTATGATTCCACATTATCAACATGCTAGAACAGGTTCTAAGTTTGGTCCTATTAAAATGGAAGATGGAATGCAAAAAGACGGATTAGTTGATGCTTACGAGCAAGTAGCTATGGGAGTTTGTGCTGATGAATGTGCTGTTAAATACGAATTTTCTAGAGAAGATCAAGATGCTTTTGCTGTTGAATCATACAACCGCTCTTCAAAAGCTTGGAGTGAAGGTAAATTTGCAGATGAAATTGTTCCTGTAGAAATACCTCAACGTCGTGGTGAACCTATCATTTTTTCTGAAGATGAAGAATATAAAAACGTAAAAATGGATAAAATTCCTGCTTTACGTCCTGCTTTTACAAAAGAAGGTACAGTAACTGCTGCCAATGCTTCTACTATTAATGATGGTGGTGCTGCATTAGTATTAATGTCTGCTGAAAAAGCTGCTGAATTAGGGTTAACTCCACTAGCAAAAATTAAAGGTTATGCTGACGCTGCTCACGAACCAAAATGGTTTACAACTGCCCCTGCTAAAGCTTTACCAAAAGCCTTAGCTAAAGCTGGTGTTGCTATTGAAGATGTTGATTATTTCGAATTAAACGAAGCGTTCTCAGTTGTAGGATTAGCTAATATGAAAATCTTAGGTTTATCAGCTGATAAAGTAAACGTAAATGGTGGAGCTGTTTCCTTAGGACACCCATTAGGTGTTTCTGGAGCTAGAATTATTATTGCTTTAACTTCTATTTTAAAACAAAACAACGCTAAAATTGGTGCTGCTGGTATTTGTAACGGTGGTGGTGGTGCTAGTGCAATGGTAATTGAAAGAGTTTAATTGTTTTAAAAACCCCAACTAAGTAGATGTCTTTCGGAATTTGTAATTTAAGTATTGTTCCTCTTCGATTAGAGCCTTCTGATGCTTCAGAAATGGTAAATCAGGTTCTTTTTGGCGAACACTTTGAAGTTATAGAAAAATCAAAAAAATGGAGTAAAATTCGTTTAGATTTTGATAGCTACGAAGGATATATCGACAATAAGCAATACGAAGAAATTTCAGAAGAAATTCATACGCTTTTATCAAAAGAGAAAAAGCATTATGCTGGTGAGTTGATAGACTTTATTACTGACAATAACAGTAACCTAACAACAATTTCAATGGGAGCTCGTCTTCCACTATTTAAGGACAATACAATTAACATAAACAATACTTCGTTTTTTTATGACGGTAAAGTTTGTGGTAATAAATTAGATAAATCTACTATAGTAGAAACCGCTTTTTTATTTTTAAATGTTCCTTATTTATGGGGTGGTAAATCTCCTTTCGGAATTGACTGTTCTGGCTTTACACAAACCGTATACAAATTATGTGGATATAACCTTCTGAGAGACGCTAAACAACAAGCTACTCAAGGTGAGGTACTAAGTTTTATTGAAGAAAGCGAACCTGGTGATCTAGCCTTTTTTGATAACGAAGAAGGTGTTATTACCCATGTTGGAATTATCATGAATGATTACAACATTATTCATGCTCATGGAAAGGTACGTATCGATAAATTAGACCATAGCGGTATTTACAATGTTGATACACACCAACACACACATAAACTAAGAGTTATTAAACGTTTAATTGACTAAAGCGTTTAACTTTAATCATAAAAAAAAGCGGAACTAAGTTTAGTTCCGCTTTTTTTATACATTTCTACAATTATCCTATTGCATAGATTTATATAACTCTCTGTATTCAGAAGCTTTGTCACTCATCTCTAAAACCTCATATAAATTCATTAAAGTTTTAACAGTTTCAACATTTCTATTTAAGCCATCTGCCTTTTCTAAAAAAGGTAAAGCTTCTTTATAAACTTCTTTTTGCTTTGCTGCTAACTCATCGTACTTTTTGAAATTATTTAAATTCTTATTCATTTCATCTACAATCGCTTTTTCTTGATTTAAAACAATTACAGCTAAGTTCATATAAGCATCTGCATAATCAGGTTTTAATTCTACAGCTTTTTCATAATACTTTTTAGCATCCTCCATTCTTCCTTGATTGAAGTTTACCACCCCTAAGTTATAGTATAAAGTTGGATTTTCTGGATCTAAAGCTACTGCTTCGTTCATTAACTCTCCAAACTTATCCATTTTTCCCATTTCAACATATAATTGCGCCTCATTTAAAATTAAATTAAGGTCTTTAGGGTTAGAAGCACGAGCTTCTTTAAACGCTTCAATAGCTTCATCCGTTTTTCCTTGCTCTTTTAAGATTAAGGCTACGTTTTTAACTATTGTTGCTGTTTTAGATTCTGTTGATTTAGTATCTGGCTTTAAATACCCTCCTGACTTTACCATTAAATCTCTTCGAGCTTTATCATTTCCGAAACTTTCTACTTTTCCTGTAGCTTTATCTGTAGCAACAAACTCTTTTTCTATACCAGTATAACCTATTTTCTGTAATTCTTTATAATACTCAACAGCTTTATCGTAATCTTTAGCTTGCGTAGCAGAAACTGCTGCATTATAAGCAAAAGAAGTATCTGCAGGACTTAAAAGGTATGTTAAATAAAAGTTTTCAGCTGCATTTTTATAATCTTTCTTGTTGTTATACAAATCAACTGCTTTGTTTGACACCTCTTGAATCATTTGATTTAAGATAGGGCGAGCTTCATCACCATATTTGCTTTCGTTCATTGCAAATAAAGCGTTCAAAGATTCTGCTGCTCCTTTATAATCTTTTTGTGCTGCTAATGCTTTACCTTTTAAAAAGTAGAATTTAGACTTATACTTATCTTCACCATTCATCATTAAAGACCCTTCAATAGTTTTAAGAGTACTTAATGCCGTCGTAAAATCTTGTTTTTTAATCGCTTTTTCAGCTTCTTTTAATTCTGATTTTTGAGCCACTGCCCCTAACGACATCAATCCTAAAGAAAGGGCTATAAATTGATTTTTCATTTTTAGTTATGATTTATTTATTGTTGTTCTTGATTTTCGTTTGATTCATTTTCAATTTCTATGCCATTTTCTTCTTCGTCTTTTTCATGCATCACTTTTGCAACCGCTGCAATATCATCATTATCTTTAATGTTAATTAACTTAACTCCTTGAGTTGCACGTCCCATAACACGCAAATCTTCTACCGCCATACGAATGGTTAACCCGGATCTGTTAATAATCATTAAATCATTAGAATCATCTACATTCTTGATTGCTACTAAATTACCTGTTTTATCTGAGATATTCAATGTTTTCACACCTTTACCTCCACGGTTGGTAATACGATAATCTTCTAATTTAGAACGTTTTCCATATCCTTTTTCAGAAACCACTAAGATATCACTTTCAGCATCATCTACAGCAACCATACCGATTACCTCATCGTTATCATGCGCTAAGGTAATACCACGAACTCCAGATGCTGTTCTACCCATCGGGCGCGTTTTCTCTTCCTCGAAACGAATTGCTTTTCCTGATTGTAACGCTAACATTACTTGGCTATCTCCAGTAGTTAACTTCGCTTCTAATAACTCATCTCCTTCTTTGATAGTAATAGCATTGATACCATTAGCTCTTGGACGAGAATATTGTTCTAAAGGAGTTTTCTTAACCTGACCTTGTTTTGTAGCCATGATTACGTAGTGACTGTTAATGTAATCTTCATCTTTTAAATCACCCGTTACTAAGTATGCTTTTACTTTATCGTCTTGCTCAATGTTGATTAAGTTCTGAATCGCTCTACCTTTGGTACTCTTACCTCCTTCTGGCACTTCATATACACGCATCCAGAATACTTTTCCTTTTTGAGTAAAGAACAACATATATTGGTGGTTGGTACCTACAAATAAGTGTTCTAAGAAATCTTCATTACGAGTAGTTGCTCCTTTTTGTCCACGCCCTCCTCTATTCTGAACTTTATATTCGTCTAAGTTTGTACGTTTTACGTAACCTGCATGTGAAATAGTAACTACTACCTTAGAGTTAGGAATCATATCTTCAATACGCATATCTCCTCCTGCATATTCAATTACTGAACGACGATCGTCACCATACTTTTCTTTGATGTGTAATAATTCATCTTTAATAATTTGGTAACGTCTTGGTTCATTAGCAAGAATATCTTTTAAATCTGCAATAGTCTTAATGATTTCATCATATTCAGAACGTAGTTTGTCTTGTTCTAGTCCTGTTAACTGACGTAAACGCATTTCAACAATGGCACGTGCTTGAATCTCTGTTAATTCAAAACGCTCCATTAATTTTTCACGTGCTTGATCAGCATTTGAAGAACCTCTAATAATTGCAATTACCTCATCAATATTATCCGAAGCAATGATTAATCCTTCTAAAATATGAGCACGAGCCTCAGCTTTCTTTAATTCAAATTCTGTTCTACGAACAATTACTTCATGTCTGTGTTCAACAAAATAGTGAATTAACTGCTTTAAATTTAATTGCTCTGGGCGGCCATTTACTAAAGCGATATTATTTACACTAAACGATGTTTGTAATTGTGTATATTTAAATAACTTGTTTAAGACAATGTTAGGAATTGCATCACGCTTTAATACATAAACGATACGCATTCCTTTACGGTCAGATTCATCACGAATACTCGCTATTCCTTCTAACTTCTTTTCATTAACCAAGTCAGCAGTTTTCTTAATCATTTCTGCTTTATTCACTTGGTAAGGAATCTCAGTTACAACGATACACTCACGTCCTTTTACCTCTTCAATAGTAGCTTTAGCACGCATTACAATACGTCCGCGACCTGTATGGAAAGCATCTCTTACACCATCATATCCATAAATAATTCCTCCAGTAGGAAAGTCAGGTGCTTTGATGTGTTGCATTAACTCATCAATCTCAATGTCTCTATTATCAATATAGGCAATAGTACCATTAATAACTTCTGTTAAGTTATGTGGTGCCATGTTTGTTGCCATACCTACTGCAATACCTGATGCTCCATTAACTAATAAGTTAGGAATACGTGTTGGTAATACAGTTGGCTCCTGTAAAGTATCATCGAAGTTTAACTTGTGATCTACCGTTTCTTTTTCAATATCAGACAACATTTCTTCTGATATTTTTTGCATACGCACCTCTGTATAACGCATTGCTGCAGGACTATCACCATCAACTGAACCAAAGTTCCCTTGTCCATCAACCATCATATAACGCACACTCCAGTCTTGTGCCATACGCACCATAGAATCGTATACCGAAGTATCTCCATGTGGGTGATACTTACCTAACACCTCTCCTACAACTCTTGCAGATTTCTTATATGCTCCTGTAGCTTTAATTCCTAATTCATGCATTCCAAACAACACTCTTCTGTGTACTGGTTTTAAACCATCTCTTACATCTGGTAATGCTCTAGATACTATCACCGACATTGAGTAATCGATGTATGCCGACTTCATTTGCTCTTCAATGTTGATAGGGATCAACTTTTCGCCATCTGCCATATATTTTCTTTTAAAATATTAGTATTTATTTTCGTTAAAAAAGTGAATTTTACACTCGATAAAACTCACTTTTAAAATGCAATTTTATTTGTCGCATTTTCTAAAACATTGCAAGATACTACAACCCTCAGTTTTACACAAAAAATATCCCTATTGTTTTAAGATACTTATTAACAATTTTACGTGGTTTTAAACATTAAAAATGCTTATTTTACTCGTCATAATGTCAGTTAAAAACTATTGGCACCTTTTTTGTAATTTTTAAGAAAAAAACTTACTAACTTTACAGAGACAGAAAATAAATTTATGGACGATAATTTTTCACCACAAGTAAGAGATGTAATTACTTTTAGTAAAGAAGAGGCCTTACGTTTAGGTCATGACTTTATTGGAACAGAGCATCTATTGTTAGGTTTGATTAGGAAAGGTGACGGGAAAGCCATCGAAATATTAACTACTTTCGATGTAGACTTAGATTTAGTTCGCAATAAATTAGAAAAGTTAAACCCTACAACCCCATCTATAGCAAACTCACAAAGAAAGAGCTTACATCTTACAAGACAAGCAGAAAAAGCAATAAAAACAACGTTTTTAGAAGCTAAATTATATCAAAGCAATGCTATTGACACGGCTCATTTATTGTTGTGTATTTTACGCAACGAGAATGATCCTACAACAAAACTACTTCAAAAGTATGATGTAGATTATGAGCAAGCAAAAAGCTTATACAAAGAGTTACATGTTGATGACGATACATATATCTCTCCTATAAGTGAAACGCCTTCTGAAGATGATTTTGCTGACGATAAAACAAATCCTTACGGTCAACAACCTCAAAAAGGGAAACAAGTAAAGAAATCTAAAACACCTGTTTTAGACAATTTCGGACGTGATTTAACAGCTTTAGCTATTGCAGGTAAGTTAGACCCTGTAGTTGGTCGTTTAAAAGAAATAGAACGCGTTTCTCAAATCTTAAGTAGAAGAAAAAAGAACAACCCAATGCTAATTGGTGAACCAGGTGTTGGTAAATCTGCCATTGCAGAAGGATTAGCGCTACGTATTGTAGACAGAAAAGTATCAAGAATTTTATTCGATAAGCGTATTGTTTCTTTAGACTTAGCCAGCTTAGTTGCAGGAACAAAGTACCGTGGTCAGTTTGAAGAGCGTATGAAAGCGCTAATGAATGAACTTGAAAAGAATGATGATATTATTCTTTTTATTGACGAAATTCACACGATTGTTGGTGCTGGTGGCGCAACAGGTTCGTTAGATGCTTCTAACATGTTAAAACCTGCTTTAGCAAGAGGAGAAATTCAATGTATTGGTGCTACTACACTTGATGAGTACAGAACAAATATTGAAAAAGATGGAGCTTTAGAACGTCGTTTTCAAAAGGTAATTGTTGACCCTACCACAGTAGAAGAAACTATTCAGATTTTACACAACATCAAAGGAAAATACGAAGCACATCACAATGTTACATTTACCGATGAAGCTATAGAAGCTTGTGTAAAATTAACCAATCGTTATATGACCGATCGTTTCTTACCAGACAAGGCTATTGATGCGTTAGATGAAGCAGGATCGAGAATTCATATCACAAATATCGTAGTACCTCAACAAATTTTAGAATTAGAATCTAAACTTGAAGAAATTCGTAATCGTAAAACCAAAGCAGTAAGCGGACAAAAATACGAAGAAGCAGCTAAGCTTCGTGACGATGAAAAAAATATTGAAACTGCGTTAGAGTCTGCTCAACACCAATGGGAAGAAGATTCTAAAATGCACCGTGAAACGGTTACCGAAGACAATGTTGCCGAAGTAGTATCGATGATGACAGGAATTCCTGTTAACCGTGTTGCCGAAGCAGAAAGCAGTCGTTTAGCAGAATTACCTCAATTAATTAAAGGTAAGGTAATTGGTCAAGAAGAAGCAGTTACTAAAGTGGTAAAAGCAATTCAAAGAAACCGTGTAGGGTTAAAAGATCCTAACAAACCTATTGGTTCTTTTATCTTCTTAGGTTCTACTGGTGTTGGTAAAACACAATTAGCAAAAGTATTGGCTCGTGAGTTATTTGACTCTGAAGATTCTCTTATCAGAATTGACATGAGTGAATACATGGAAAAATTTGCAATTTCTCGTTTAATTGGTGCGCCTCCAGGATACGTTGGTTACGAAGAAGGTGGGCAGTTAACCGAAAAAGTGCGTCGTAAGCCTTACTCGGTAATCTTACTAGATGAGATTGAAAAAGCGCATCCTGATGTATTTAACATGTTATTACAAGTGTTAGATGACGGACATATTACTGACAGCTTAGGTCGTAAAATCGATTTTAGAAATACCGTGATTATCATGACTTCTAACATCGGAGTTCGCAAGTTAAAAGACTTTGGTGGCGGTGTTGGATTTGGCACTGCTTCTAAAAAAGAGCAAGAAGATGCTAATGCAAGAAGCATTATCGAAGGTGCCTTAAAAAAGTCTTTTGCACCTGAATTTTTAAACCGTATTGATGATGTTATTGTATTCAACTCATTAGAGCGTGAAGACATTCATAAGATTATAGATATTGAATTAGATAAGTTATTAAAACGTATTGACGATTTAGGCTATAAGCTTACCTTAAGCGAAAAAGCAAAAGATTATATTGCCGATAAAGGTTTTGATAAACAGTATGGTGCTCGACCATTAAAAAGAGCAATTCAAAAGTATATTGAAGATGCTTTAGCTGAAGAGATTGTAAACTCCAAACTAAATGAAGGCGACACCATTTTTATGGATTTAGATGAGAAAGACCAAAAACTACTCATTAAAATAGAAAAAGGTGAAAAACCTAAAGAGTCTAGAACAGAAATAGACGAAGACAATTAAAAAATAAAAATCCCGAGCACTAAAGTACTTGGGATTTTTTTATTCCCTTGATTTTCCCTCATTCATAAAACAGTTTGATTTATCCCTAATAATTGAACTTAACAAAATCGAAAGATTAATTATTAACCATAATAACCAGACTATGAACTCTACTACTGAAAATCAAATTACACCCTCTAGAATTATGGAAGTAGGCATGGGATTTTGGGCCTCCAAAACCTTACTTACTGCTGTTAAAATGGGATTGTTTACACATTTAGCCAATGGTAAACTATCAGGAAAAGAAATTCAAGAAAAACTCAATCTTCACGACAGATCACTTTTCGACTTTCTTGACACCTTGGTTGCTCTAGGCTTTTTAAACCGTTCTGGATTAAAAGAAAATGCAACTTACAGCAATTCTGAAGACTCTAACTTATTTTTAGACAAAAACAAACCCAGTTATATAGGCGGTATTTTAGAAATGTCTAACAACCGATTATATCCTTTCTGGAACAACCTAGAGGAAGCTTTAACAACAGGAAAACCTCAAAACGAAACAAAAAACGGTGGTAAACCACTTTTTGAAGCGATCTATGCTGATGAAAATAGGCTCCGAGAATTTATAAATGGAATGTCTGGTGTTCAGGTAGGAAATTTTATGAAGTTAGCTCGTGATATAGATTTTTCTAAATACGACACACTTTGTGATGTTGGTGGTTCTGGTGCAACGCTATCTATACTTATCGCAAAAAACAACCCACATATAAAATGTATTTCTTTTGATCTTCCTGCTGTAGAACCTATAGCCAAAGAAAATGTAACCCATTTTGGATTAAACGACCAAATAGAAACTCGCTCAGGTGATTTTTTTGCTGATGAATTACCTAAAGCAGACGTTATTACTATGGGAAACATTTTACATGATTGGGGAACAAAAGATAAATTGATGCTTATAAAAAAAGCCTACAACGCCCTACCTGAAGGAGGATCACTTATTATTATTGAAAACATTATTGATGATGAACGAAATAAAAATGCTTTTGGTTTAATGATGTCGTTAAACATGGCAATTGAAACCGATGAAGGTTACGATTTTACGCTCTCAGATTTTAAGCAGTGGGCACAAGAAACTGGTTTTAACAACACCAGAATGATGCATTTAACAGGACCTGCAAGCGCCATTATTGCCGTTAAATAACTCTAAAGCTTAAGCGTCACATACCAAAACAGCATTGAACAAAAATGACAACAAAAACCTAAGCAACAACTTAGGTTTTTTTAGTATATTGAACTCTTAAAATTGAAAAGAATAAAATTGCTAAAAATTCTGCATATACTTCTAAATAAGCGATGTAATAGTAATTTTATTACGTATATAAACAAGTTAGCGGTAATTAATAAAAAAATAAATGAAATTAATACTCCTCCTTTTGACTACAGTAATGTTTGTAAATTGTGCAAATACAATTGAACGAACTACCCTTGAGAAAAAAAATCTTAAAGGGAAAGTAAAATCTTTACACTTCAAAGTCTTTGAAGTAATAGAAACAGACGAAGAACTTAGAAAAGGAGAAGAACAATCTGGCTTATTTTTCGGAAACAATATGACAAAATTTGACAAAAGGGGATATGAAACTGAGTATATTGTATTTAAAAACAATGGAGACATAGACTATCACCTAACATACAATTACAACAAACAAGGTTTGATTACTGAAGAAATTGAATTCTACTCTGATGGTGAAATTAAGGGCAAAACCAGTTTTAATTATACAAAGAAAAATGATTCAATTTTAGTTACAAAAAATAATTCAAATTATGGAATTAAAAACTACAATATCAAATATGATGAAAATAAAAATTTGATTTTTGATGGTAGAACTTTTAAGTATGATAAAAACAACAACTTAATAAAAGAAATTACTGAATACGATACCACAACAAGAGAATATGATGCTGATGGAAATATGATAAAAAAAATTTACAAAGGAACAATTACTACTATAATTAGCGAATTTAAATATACGGATTTTGATAAAATGGGTAATTGGGTTAAACAAATTGAATTTAGAAAAGGAAAAGCTAGATTCATATGCGAAAGAAAAATTGAATATTATTAAAAACTACCGCTAACAATGGCCATAGCTAATTGCTTGTTCTCGCCTACTTCTGAAAACCCTAGCAAAAATTTTCAACTTGGTGTGTACTTGCAAAGTTAAGTGCTAAACCACTCAACTACTCATAGTCAAGACTATTAAACAAAAAACTCCAACTATAAATTACAGTTGGAGTCTTTTGTTTTTATGTTATTTATTGTTTCTTAAAACAACTCTTCTACTTCAATAGTTAAGTTGTTAATAAAGCTTTCTGCGTTTTTAATATCGTTATGCAATACTCTATCGTCATTCACCACAGGTACATCTTGTCTAAACATTCCTACAAAAGAAGCTAAGAATTCAGAAGTATTGTGTTCTCTAAAAGACAATCCTTGTGAAGCATTCATCAACTCAATAGCTAAAACCGAGCACACATTGTCAATTACTTTTTTAGCTTTTACAGCTGCATTTGCCCCCATACTTACGTGATCTTCTTGTCCGTTACTCGATACAATAGAATCAATACTCGATGGTGTACAGAATTGCTTATTCGCACTTACTATACTTGCAGCGGTATATTGCGGAATCATAAACCCACTATTCAAACCTGGATTAGAAACCAAGAACGCTGGTAATCCGCGTAAACCAGAAACTAACTGATAGGTTCTTCTTTCTGAAATATTTCCTAATTCAGCAATAGCAATCGCTAAATAATCTAACGCTAATGCTAACGGTTGCCCGTGGAAATTTCCACCAGAAACTACGATATCTTCATCTACAAACACATTTGGATTATCTGTTACCGAATTGATTTCAGTTACAAATGTTTTCTTCACAAATTCTAAGGTATCTTTTGTTGCTCCGTGAACTTGTGGCATACATCTAAACGAATATGGATCTTGCACATGCTCTTTAGGTTGCGCTATCAACTCACTCCCTTCTAACAATTCAGAAATACGTTTTGCAGTAGCTAACTGTCCGTTGTGCGGACGTACTAAATGAATCAATTCATTAAAAGGCTCTATTCTTCCGTCAAAAGCCTCTAAAGAGACCGCACCAATTACATCTGATAAGTATGATAATTTATAGGCTTTTAATAAATTATGTACTCCGTAAGCACTCATAAATTGAGTTCCGTTTAACAATGCTAATCCTTCTTTAGATTGTAAGTTGATTTTCTCCCATCCAAATTTTGCTAACAAGGCTTCACCAGAAATTCGCTCTCCTTCAACATACACTTCTCCTAAACCAATTAATGGTAACGATAAATGTGCTAACGGAGCTAAATCTCCTGAAGCTCCTAATGATCCTTGAGTATAAACAACAGGAAGAATATCATTGTTGTAAAAATCTATTAAACGATCAACCGTTGCTAATTGCACACCTGAATGTCCGTAGCTTAACGATTGAATTTTTAACAACAACATTAATTTCACAATCTTTTTCGGTACTTCATCCCCTGTTCCACAAGCATGACTCATTACTAAGTTTTCTTGTAACTGTTGTAAATTCTCTCCGCTAATCTTTACGTTACACAACGAGCCAAATCCTGTATTAATTCCGTAAATAGGATCGCTATGTGTTTTCATTTTCTCATCAAGGTAAGTACGACATTTTTGTATCTTCTGTCTTGATTCTTCTGATAATGAAAGTTTTTTATTTAGTAATACAATACTATGAATATCTTCTAAACCTACTGGTTGTGAACTTATTATATGTGTAGTATCCATTTTTATATTTTTGAGGTGTACAAAGAACCTAAAAAAAGATAAATTTTCAAGATCTTTTCTTATAAAAAAGTGATAGTATTTAAATTATATGTTAATTTCTTTGATTAAAACGTTAAAAAAACTAACTTCGGCGCCTTAAACACCTTATTTTCACTAAATATTATAGAATGAAAAAACTAGTACTTTTAGCCCTCATAGGAGTTACCATAATTTCATGTAAAAAAGAGGAACAAGCACCTGTAAAAGACTATCTGATTTTATCTGGTAAAGTTGAAAACTTTAAGCGAAGAGATATTACTTTATCTGGCTTTAAATTTGAGAAAAAAATAAAGTTTGATCGAGAAACTGGTTCTTTTGTTGATACCCTTAAAATTGACATAGATGGTTACTACACTTTATTTTTCAATAAAACACCTATTAATTTATATCTAACAAAAACAGAAGATGCTGGTCTTGTATTTGATTATAAAAATGCAGACATTGTTAACTTTGAAGGTTCGCATGCAAACATTAATAGTTATTTATTAGAAAAGAGAAAAACTTGGTTTGAGGTATTAGAAAATGCGAATAAATACTTTGTTTTAGATGAAGAAAAATTCTTAGAGAAAACTGACGAGTATAAAGATGCAGTTACTGAACTTTCTATCTCTAAGCAATTACCTGCTGATTTCTTAAAGCAAGAAGTTAAAAACATTGATTATGAATGTTTAAGAAACTTATATAATTACTCTGATTACCATATTACATTAACTGGTAACAAAGATTTTAAAGTTTCTGAAAACTTCCCTAATCCTTTAGAGAACTTTAACTATAGTAATGGCAACGATTACGTACATTCTTACTTTTACAGAACCATGTTAGAAGATGAGCTTAATAAAATAGCTAAAGAAAAGAACAAAGAAGGCGAAGATTTATATTTAACTTATTTAGAAACTGTTCATACAGAAGTAACTGATACCGTTGCTAAAAATGATTTATTATATAAAAGTGCTCAAAATAGTATTACCTATACTAGTGATTTGAAAGAATTTTACAGAAAATTTATGGCTTACTCTACTAATGAAGCACATAAAAAAGAAATTACCAAAGACTACGACCTTTTAAAAACCACTGCAAAAGGGCAACCTGCACCTAAATTTAAGGATTACGTTAATTATAACGGTGGTACAACTTCAATGGACGATTTATTAGGTAAAGGTAAGTATCTGTACATTGATGTTTGGGCTACATGGTGTGCTTTTTGTAAAAGAGAAATTCCTTTATTAAAAAGATTAGAACAAGAATACCACGGTAAAAACATTGAGTTTGTAAGTATTAATGTTGATGATAAAGGAAACGATGAAAAATGGAAAGAAACAATCCAAGATAGAGAAATGACTGGTATACAGTTAATGGCAGGTGATAGTCACTTAAAATTAGACTGGGCTCAAAACTTCTTAATTAAAGGATTACCAAGATTTATCTTAATCGATCCTAACGGAAACATTGTAAGTCCTAATGCTCCTGCACCATCTGAAGGCGAAAAATTAATCAATATGTTTGATGAATTAGGAATATAATCAAACCATATATACAAAAAAAAGCCGCTAAAATTAGCGGCTTTTTTTGTAGTTTATTTTCTAAAATCGATTATCTCCGTCTAAAAGATTACCTAAGCCTCCTAAAACACTTCCTTCTCCTCTATCTCCTTTCCCTGTTTGAGGCGCCATAGCTAACACCCTACCTGCTAATCTACTAAACGGTAACGATTGAATGTATACTATACCAGGACCTTTAAGTGTCGCAAAGAACAATCCTTCACCTCCAAAAATGGTGTTTTTTATACCACCTACAAATTCAATATCATAATCAACATCTTGGGTAAAACCTACAATACAACCTGTATCAACTTTTAAAACTTCACCAGGTTGTAATACTTTTTTAGCCATCGTACCTCCTGCATGCACAAAACCAATACCATCACCTTCCATTTTTTGCATAATAAATCCTTCACCACCAAATAATCCTCTTCCTAAGCGTTTTGAAAACTCAATTCCTATAGACACACCTTTCGCTGCACATAAAAAAGCATCTTTCTGACAAATAAACTTACCTCCAAACTCAGTTAAATCAATAGGAATAATCTTTCCAGGATATGGTGAAGCAAAAGAAACTTGTTTTTTCCCTTGACCTTCATTTGTAAACACCGTCATAAATAAACTCTCACCTGTTAAGATTCGTTTTCCTGCGGAAAAAATCTTTCCTAATAATCCTTTTTCTTGATTTGAACCATCTCCAAAAATGGTATTCATTCCTACACCAGAATCCATCATCATAAAGCTACCACTCTCAGCAACTACTCCTTCTTGTGGATCTAATTCTATTTCTACATACTGCATTTCTTCTCCAAAAATGCGATAATCTATTTCGTGTGCATTCATAATTTTTTGTTTTTATACTATAAGAAGAGTTTTTTACTATTTTGTTACAAACAATTCATTTTCTCCTACTATTTTTAGCTCTTTTAAGGCTTTAAAAGTTACTTCTTTCCTTTCTTTACTAAAAAGCTTCATGTCAAAACTCTTTTTTGGAACTACATTTGTTGCAAAGAAATAAGCATTATTTTGAACTAAGATATAACCTACAAACCATCCATTATTTTCTTCACCTCTAACAGACCAACCTGTTTTTCCTCTCAGTACATACTGGTTATGTTTAGAGATTATCATCATCTTTTTAACAATACTATCGGTTCGATTAGAAATTGGTAATTCAGAATTATACAATCTTTTTAAAAAATCAATTTGTTCAAACTGATTGATCTTCGATTTTCCTTCTAACCAAAAATTATCTAATGTTATTTCATCTACATCCATTGAACCAAAATTAAGCTTTGTTAAACTGGATTTCATTCTTTCTACTCCAATTTTTCTAGCTACTTCTTGGTAACAAGGAACACAAGAATACTGAAAAGCCTCTTTAAATGTTAAATCTTGCTCCCAAGCTTTTAGATATCTAGGTTCTCCATTCCATTTAAAAATTACACTATCATTCTTTACTACTCCAGTTTCTAAAGCAATGATAGAATTCGGAATTTTAAATGTTGATGCTGGTAAATTTCCTACTTTACACCAATCAAAATTATTAGAATAATACACATCTTTATGCAAATCATAAACCAGTATAGCTCCTTCTAGTTTTGTAACATCAAGTATTTCTTGAAACTGATTATTGACTACAAACTTTGCTTCAACTTTCTCTTTTTTGCTCTTTTCTTCGCTCTTACAAGAAAACAGTAGCACTATAATTATAAAAAAATAATTAAATTTCATTCACAAACTAATTTTTAACCTTCAAACTCCATTCATATTCAAACTTCGATACCGAAATACCTTCCTTATTAAAACCTTCTGCAGTAACAATCACTGTTTGTCCTTCACTTGTTTCAATTGCTTTTTGAATCGTTTCTCTTATTAATTGTCCTTGATTACATTCAAAGCGTATTTTTCCTGTTGCCTTTTTTGTAAAAGTTCCGTTCATGTTAGTAACTAACATTGAAATTTTTCTGTTTGATGCAGCGATTTCTTTCATTACCAAAACTCCTGTTGCTAATTCAGATGCCATTCCTTGTACCGCCCAAAACATCGACTTAAACGGATTTTGATTTACCCATTTGTAGGTAACTTTTACTTCAGCAGTATCATCAGTAAGTGATTTTAAACGTACCCCAGTAAAAAAAGCTGAGGGTAATTTAAAAAATAAAAAAGCATTAACTTTTCTAGGTGTAAACTTCATTTTTTCAGTATTTACAGGCAATGTACGGCTTTTTATCCAATTATTTCTCTTTAAATAAATGTTAAATTTTGTTAATTTTTAGTACTATGTATTGCATAATACCTTTTAAAAGATATATATTTGTATTGTAAAGTATTATATAATTCGTTTTATTATGCAACACAATAAACAAAATACCAATGCCTTTTTAATACATATATCTGCTTTTGCAGGATATTTATTCCCACTAGGAAGTATTATTACTCCTTTAATTTTATGGCAAACCTTAAAAGAGAGAAGTACATTTTTAGATGACCACGGTAAAGAAGCTGTAAACTTTAATATTAGTTTCGGGTTGTACATCTTTATTGTTAGCGCCTCTTTTATCCCATTCTTTTTTAGAAATGTAATGCACGGATTTAATGGAATTGACATTGACTTTGGAGGACATCATGGATATGGAGGCCTATTCGGTTTTCTAGGTTTTGCTTCTTTAGCAGGACTTATATCAATTATAAAAATAGCATTGATAATTATCGCTGCTATGAATGCTAATAAAGGTGAACGATACCATTACCCTTTTACAATAAAATTTATAAAATAACCCATAAACCGCATTACATGAAGATAGAAAACACAAAAGCACAAATGCGTAAGGGTGTTTTAGAATATTGCATCTTATCCATTTTACAAAAAGGAGATGCTTATACCTCTGAGATACTCTCTAGCCTTAAAAGTGCAGAAATGATTGTGGTTGAAGGAACCATATATCCGTTGCTTACCCGCTTAAAAAACGCAGGATTACTAAGCTACAGATGGGAAGAATCAACCTCTGGACCTCCTAGAAAATATTACGTACTCACCGAAAATGGCGGAATGTTTTTAAAAGAATTAGACAAAACATGGCATAATTTAGTAAACGCAGTAAACCAAGTAACAAGTACAAAATCAACTAAAGATGAATAAGACAATAAATATAAACCTGGGCGGATTTTTCTTCCATATAGATGAAACTGCCTATCAGAAATTAAAACGATACTTAGACGCCATTGCTCGTTCGTTAAGTGACGATCCGCAAGGAAAAAATGAAATTATAGCAGATATTGAAGCTCGTATTAGCGAATTATTATCTGAAAGAATTACCGATGCTCGTCAAGTAGTAAATGAAAGCGATATTGAAGAAATTATTGCTATTATGGGGCAACCTGAAGATTATGCAGAAGCTGAAGAAGCATATAACGAAAATACTTCTTACAGTTACAATAGAAACACCTCTAGTAAAAAAATGTTTAGAGATGGTGACGACAAATTTTTAGGAGGAGTTTGTTCTGGACTTGGGCACTATTTTAACATAGATGTTGTTTGGATTCGTTTAGCTTTTCTTATTCTAACCTTAGCTGGTTTCGGTTTTGGAATTATAGGGTACATCATCTTATGGGTATTATTACCAGAAGCTAAAACTACTTCTGAAAAATTACAAATGGAAGGTGAAGCTGTAAACATTGACAATATTGAAAAAAAAATTCGTAACGAATTTGATAACTTATCATCAAAGGTAAAGGAAGGCGCCCATGATTTATCGGATAAAATTTCGAATGCTGATTACCAAAAGCTACGTAACCAAACTAAATCAGGATTACAAGATTTTTTAGACACAATGGGTAAAATATTACTAACACTATTCAAAGTGTTCGGTAAATTCATGGGCGTTTTATTAATTTTCATTGCAGGTATTACTATTATTTCATTATTGCTAGGTTTATTCTCTGTAGGAAGCTTAGAAATTTTAAACTTCGATGGAGATATAGTTCAATATCCACCATTCTTCTATGATTCGGTAATGCCTAAATGGTTATTAATGACCTTTTTGTTTTTCTTAATCGGTATTCCTTTTATGGTCTTATTTATTTTGGGATTACGAATTTTATCTCCGAATATTAAAAAGTTAAGTACGGCTACTATTTTAACCTTATTCGGCTTATGGTTAATCTCATTATTAGCAATAGGTTTTACAGGTATAGAGTTTGCTACATCTCATGCTTATGATGGTACACATGTTACTAAACATAGTATTACCTACAACCAGCAAGAACCTTTAAAGATTCGAGTTGTTAACGATGATAATATTCATTACCTACATAATTTACGAAATCGTGATAACGCGATGTTGGTGAATATTGATGATAAAGAACTAAAGTATTCTAACAATATTAATATTGATGTTCGTAAAAGTGAAACTGATAGCGCATATATTGAAATTAAAAAAACATCTGAAGGAAAAAAGCGTAATGATGCAAACAATAATGCAGAAGCTATAAAATATGCTTATAAAAGCGATAACAATACTATTGTTTTTGACGCCTTCTTTTTAAGTGCTTTTAAAAACATTTGGAAAGATGAAGAGATAAATGCAATAATATACATTCCTGAAGGAACAACTATATATTTTGAAGGATCGTCTCGTAACTTTTTAGATGATGTAAAAAACGTTCAAAACGTATACGATCGTGACATGGCTAACCACCATTTCAAAATGACATCTAAAGGTTTTGATTGTTTAGATTGTGATGAGGAAGACATTAATAATGAAGATTCTGATGATTGGGATTCTGATAATGATGATGAAGTAAGTTTCTTATTTGATAGTACAATTAATAATGTAAAAGCTGAATTTATCATTTCAAAAAACACTACTGAAGATGAACTTAACAAATTAATTGACTGGTTTAAAGATCGTAAAAACATAGATATTGATATTGTTGATTCAAAATTTAATAGTGATAAAACAATTAATAACCTTGTTTTAGAAATTGATTGTAACGATGGCTATGTAGGTAGTATAAAAATTTCAAACGGTACATTAGATGATATATCAAAAGGTTTCCGTAGGCTGTATAATGAAGAAGGAGCTTTGAGCTTTAAAACTTGGTAAACGCATAAACTGAAAAACTATGAACGATTTATTTGACTTCTTCTTTAAGGGTAACTTTTTTATGAAAATAGTTACCCTGCTATACACACTCTTACTATCATGGGTAATGAATGGACAAGTACAAGAAATTCCAAACTATAAACCTGTTGACATTGACTTGCACAAGCAAATTGTAAAAATGGATAGTATATTCTTTAACGCTTACAATACTTGTGACATGAAAACACAGTCTGATATTTTAAGTGATGATATTGAGTTCTTTCATGACAAAGGAGGCTTATCTACTTCAAAAAGTGAAATTATAGCCGCTACAGAAAGAAATATTTGTGGTAAGGTTACTCGTACATTAATAGAAGGAAGTATTGAAGTATATCCTATTAATAAATATGGGGCAGTCCAAATAGGTTATCATAAGTTTTTTAATAATAGAGAACCTAACGCTAAATCTATCCCTAGTAAATTTATTGCTATCTGGAAAAAAGAAAACGCAAAGTGGTTAATAACAAAAGTTATTAGCCTGCATTAACATATAATTGATTTTAAAAACATTAGTTCATTGGTTAGCTAACTCCGATGACACTAATACTTGGTTTTATTAGTTAAGCCAAAGCTGTACAGCTTTGGCTTTTTCTTTATATAAACTCAATAATAAAAATGCTAAAACACATATCTTTGTGTAAAACATTTCTTGCATGAATTTAACTATTGAAAATATTTTATTAATAGGATCTGTTTTACTTTTAATAAGTATTATAGTTGGAAAAACATCCTATAAATTTGGGGTTCCAACTCTTTTGCTGTTTTTAAGCATTGGAATGCTTGCTGGATCTGATGGTGTTGGTGGTATTATTTTTGACGATCCAAAAGCTGCACAATTTATAGGAATTGTTTCTTTAAATTTTATTCTATTTTCTGGTGGTTTAGACACTAATTGGAAAGCTGTAAAACCTATACTCAAAGAAGGATTAGTACTTTCTACTTTAGGAGTATTGCTTACTGCTGTTTCTTTGGGCCTCTTCGTATGGAATGTTACCAATTTTACAATTTACGAAAGCTTACTACTAGGTGCTATTGTTTCTTCTACCGATGCAGCTGCTGTATTCTCTATTTTACGCTCTAAAAACTTAGCATTAAGAGAAAACTTACGCCCCACTTTAGAGTTAGAAAGTGGTAGTAACGACCCCATGGCTTACGTATTAACTATCGCTTTTTTAACGTTGGTAACCCATCAAGATCAAAGTTTAACCTCTATAATACCTTTATTTTTACAACAAATGATATTTGGTGCTATTGCTGGTTTTTTATTTGGTATACTTAGTAAAAAAATAATAAACTCAATTAAACTTGACTTTGAAGGATTGTATCCTGTTTTGGTTATTGCTCTTATGTTTATTACTTTTTCATTTACAGATTTTATAGGTGGTAATGGCTTTTTAGCTATTTATATTTGTGCTGTTTACTTAGGAAATCAAAACTTAATTCATAAAAAAACTATTTTAAAAATGTTTGATGGATTAGCTTGGTTAATGCAAATTGTACTATTCTTAACCTTAGGGTTACTTGTTTTTCCTTCACAAATTGTTCCTTACATTGGTATTGGACTTATTATTTCGCTCTTCTTAATTTTTATTGCTCGCCCTGTGGGAGTTTTTATTAGTTTGCTTTTTTTTAAAATGAAGTTAAGAAGACGTTTTTATATTTCGTGGGTTGGTTTACGTGGCGCTGTTCCTATAGTGTTTGCTACCTACCCTCTTTTAGCTGGTATAGATAAAGCTAATATTATTTTTAATATTGTATTTTTTATATCGGTTACTTCTATTTTAATACAAGGTACAACGCTTAGTATTGTTGCAAAATGGTTAAACGTTGCTTTGCCTGAAGAAACAAAAAGATTGAGTGCCACCGATATGCTATTAGAAGAAAACCCGAAAGCTCTAATGCAAGAAATTACAATTACAGAATCATGCAAATCGGCAAATAAAAAAATTGTAGAATTAGATTTTCCTAAAAACGCTATTATAGCCTTGATAAAAAGAGAGGGTAATTATATAACTCCTAATGGTTCAACTACGATAAATGTTGCTGACACTTTGATTGTTCTTGCTGATAAACCTAGTATTTTTAAAGAAATTAATGAAAGCCTTAAAAATTAACTAATAATTAGTTTTAATTTTAATTATTAAAGTAATTTTGTAGCATGAAAAAAATGTTGCGATTTTTGAGCGTCCTTTTTATTACAATGGTATATTTTTCTACCATTGGTTATACGCAAAAAGATCAATCTTTTTCTAGTGAGTTTAGCGATCCAAACCCTTCTCATAAAGAATACAAACAAAAACTTTCTTCTAAGGGCGTAGAACATACCTCAGAGTCAGAAAACTTCACTAATTACTTTAATAACCTTCCTTCAAATAATGTAAAAAATACATTTTCTGAAATTGGTATTAATTTAAAATCTATTGAATTATCTTTCAACAGAAAATATCTTCAATATGTTTCTTTTTCAAGAAATATTTTAATAGCCTATAAAAAATCTGATTTAATATTTCCTTTCCATTATCATTGGTGAGAACTTCATTAAGTTTTAACAAACAACTAATCAATCTTACTAAGAAAACACACTCTTTATAAACTAAAGAGTAAAACTTAATGTAATTAATTTAAAAATAAATGGATTTAGGAACCACAATCGTTGGTGCTGTACTATTAGTTATATGTATAGCCCCTTTTATATTAGTACGTAAAAGACAATTAACAAAGAAGAATGAAAAACTTCAAATACTAAATAACCTTTCTCAAGAATACAATTGCTTTATACAAGAGTATGAATTTTGTAATGATTTTATTTTAGGAATTGATAAATCTAAAAATTTTCTTTTCTTTTATAAACAATCCGAAGAAACCACACATAGTCAAGTTATTAATTTACAAGAAATTGATGAATGTGTTGTTATAAAAAAAACACGAAGTATAAACGATAAAACAATTGCATTAATAGAGCTCAATTTCATTAAAAAAAATGAGGTTACTTCTATTATTATTTATGATGAAAAAACAGATTTATTAATTAGTAACGAACTGTTAGTTGCCAACAAATGGTCTCTTATAATTAATAGTAGTCTATAAAGAATAGTAAATTTCACCCCACGATCTAAACCTTAAATATTTTAAGGTTTAGATTTTTTTAAAATAACTTTTTACTTTTACCTTATATTTTTAAACTAAAAAAAGAGGTAAGTACCTTGTTTGCTTAAAGGTTATTTACTTTTCTTATTCCTTATAAATTACTATGAAAACACTTTTTAAAATAAATCTAAAACACTTGCCTTTATTATTATCTTTATTTTTAATAATTAGTTGTTTTAACAAAGAAAAAACAGACGAAGAACTACTTGAAAAAGACAAAACAGATTTAAAAGAAAACTTAGATTCCTATAAAATAGCCACTTATAAATTTGGTAAAATTCTAATCAGATCTTCAGCAGAAAAAGATACTATTTCTACAGAATTTCAGTCTTTTAAAAAAGATCTTGATAGGATTTTTAATAAAGTGGTAAAATATGATGTTAAAAACCCAGAAAGTTTATCACTCATAGATTACATTTTAATATACCGTGATTATAAAAAAATGGAAGACTTCATTATGAAAACTGATGAAGATATTTTTCCAACATTAGTAGACTCTTTTAATCTAATTTACGGAGACTCTACTAGCAAAAAAAGAGAGTATTATAAAGGAGAAGAAAAAGAATATGTTCAAAATATAGAGCACGCTATTTTAAGTGCAATTGTAATATTAAGTAAAGATTTAGGTAAGGAAGTATCGCTTTATGAATGCACAAAAACAAATCCTGAATTACTACCTGATTCTGAAATAAAAACTCTACTACTATACTTTAGAGGCTTCTTGTTTTTTGAAAAAGGTCTTTATTATTTATCTGAAGATGAAATTTCAAGAAACATCAATTGGTTAAACAACAATAAAGAGGTGGATTTACCCTACACAAGAGCTTTTTTTCAATGGGGAAATCTTGATAATAAAAGTACTCATTTAGGACTTCACTCTTTAAATCATTTGTTTAGAGGTTTTGACCGATTAATGATGGAAAGAGAAATTGATGAAAAACGTGCTCTTGAAGATTTTGAAGCATTTTTAAAAGATGCTAATAAAATTGGATTAAATAATGAAATTACTTGGTCAATAGAAACCTATTTATATTTAAAAAACGAAGAAAATGAAAAAGCAATTACTTCTTTAACCAAACTTAAAACAAGTACCCTACTCTCTTCAGAAGATAAAGAAAGAATAGATGAATCTATTGAATATGTTAAGAACAGAGAGTCAGGTAAGGTATTAAATGGTTTTTATGATAAATTCTTTTTGAGTAAAATCGCTACAAAATACATGTACTCAATTTTATCAAAAGTAGATTGGGAAAAAGTAATGAAAGAACAAAATGTACCACATACAAATGAAATATTTAAAACTATTGATAATCTAAAAAGTTTTATTGACAACCTAAAAGAGTATGCCAGTACAGAAGACTTAAAGAATAAAGGAAAGAGCCTTTGGAACAAAACAAAAGAATTAGTTGAATAATTCTATAAAAAGAAACACACAATACATTAAACAACTTAAAAATTAAAATGGGAAAAATTAAAATTGAAAGCACAGTTGGTGCTAAAATCTATGCTAACGAAAAAGAACTAGGTTTAATAAAAAGAGAAGATAAAGAATATGAGTTAGAAAATGGCGAATATGAAGTTTATGCCAAAGCCTCTTGGTGTGGTAGTCAAAAAATCAACATAAATGTTACTGATGATCAAACCGTAACTTTAACTCTTAACAGCTTTAAGTATGAAGGAATTATAAGAGCTGTTATCATGGTGTTTTTTGCTTTATTTATGTTTTCTAAAAGTCTTATTTTTTTGATTATTGCAGGAATTATCATTCTATACCCTTTGTATTATATATCATTCGGAAAAGATAATTACTTAGAATTTACTGAAAAGATAAGTTAAGTATAACAAAACTAAATACCTCTATACATGTTTAACTTACCTTTACAAAAACTAACTATTAATTTATGTTAAAAAATAAAGTATATTTTGCTGGACCTCTTTTTAATGAAGCTGAAAGAGCTTTTAATCAAAACCTTACATCTAAAATAGAAAATATTGGTTTTACAGTTTTTTTACCTCAACGAGACGGTGCTGAATTAAACAAACCTCCTTTCGATGGAATGACTCAAACCGAGAGAAATAATGCTATATTTAATCTAGATATAAAACAAATATTAAATTGTGATATTTTTTTATTTGTTCTAGATGGTCGAGTTCCAGATGAAGGTGCTTGCTTTGAGCTTGGTATTGCATACAGTAATAAAAAACATATAATTGGGCTTCATACTGATATGAGAGCTTCCTTTATCGATTCCAAATTAAATGCTATGATTGAAGGTTCTTTTGATAAAATCTTCACTTCTAAACAAGAAATAATAGACTACCTTATTAATTTAAACAAAAGTTAATAAAGTGATACTCCAATATAATAGTTATGAATTACAAAATAATAAAACTACTATTTAACCCTAGAAAAGCGATTAGTAAAGAAGAATTTTTGTTAGATAACAATTCTAAACCATTCGTATTTGGAATTGAAAAACACGATTAATGACACCGTTCCTAGAAATTTATAAATTTTTCGAAACAGAATTTCCTTTAAATCAACATGGAATTGATGAACTTTTTAGTCTATTTAAAGTTGAAAAACACACTAAAGGAACTATTTTACTACTAGAAAACTCCAAAGAAAAAAAGTTGCGTTTTTTAAACAATGGAATTGTAAGAGAATATTACGCAAGCGAAGACAAAGAAGTTAATATCAACTTTTATGTAAAGCCACAATTTATTTCCGATTTACTAACTTTTAGTCAAAATACTGCTACCAAGAAAAACCAAGAAACCTTAACATCTGTAGAAATTTTAAGCATTGAAAGGCAGCCTTTTTTTGATTTGTTAGAAAAATATCAATGTGGTAAAACCTTTGTTGAAGCCTCTTTTCAAAAACTTTTAAAACAAAAAGAGAGACTAGAGTTTAATCGTACTACAAAATCACCTGAAGAATTGTATAATGAATTATTTATTTACAAACCTGAATGGATACAAAATATACCTCAATACCATTTAGCATCGTACTTAAACGTAACCCCAGAAACACTAAGCAGAATTAAAAAGCGTATTTCTTGATTTGAATCAATGAAAACAAATAGAGTATAAAAGACATTTGCAGAACTAAAATGTTATACAACTTAAGTTAGCAATTGTTTAAATTTAGTAATATAAATCAGAAAGAAAAAAGCGTAGAGTAAGGTTATGTTATACGTTGAAACCTAGATTTCGTCA
>NZ_RAQM01000010.1 GCF_003610735.1 Tenacibaculum lutimaris
TTGGTATCGTTCAGCGTTGCCCTTTTTTCTAAACTTAGGTTCGGTGTGTTTGGTGTTACTTCTACATCGGTTGGATCTTCTGGATCTCCATCATTGTCTGGATCATCATTCGTCAGGTCCGTTGGATCATCTGAATTATCCGTTACATCATCAGTACCACTTGGACTGTCTCCTGTTGCCGTAGCTACATTACTAATGCTTGTTCCTGCATCAATATCTGCTTGGGTTACCGTATAGCTTGCACTATAACTCGTACTATCACTTGCTCCCGGTACTAAACTTGCTATAGGAGTACCTGTTAACACGATCCCTGGTAATACATCTGTAATCTCAATATTACGTACCGTTACATTACCGTTGTTGATTACTTTGAAAGCATAGTCAATCGTTTCTCCTGCATCTGCTGTTCCATTTCCGTTGGTATCGGCTAACGTCGCTACCTTCTCTAAACTTAGGTTAGGTACACATGATACTATATTTTTACCACTACCATAACCTTTCATATTGGTAGCACCTGCTACCGTTTGACTTCCTATAATTGTATTTGTTCCAGCGTTATTCCAAGTAATAATGTTAAACGTATTACCACCAAACAATTCTAACGGAAACAAAGGTCCTCCTGATGTTTTACTACCAAACATAGAAACTGTTCCTGATGGGCTAATTACTACCCTAATCAAAGGATTTAAAACTCCTCCAGTCATTTGCCAAATATCTCCTGATGTATCTGTTTCATACTCATCTCCATCTTGAAAACGAACATTTATACCACTTGTTCCTAATGACTGAAATTGCAATTCCTGTGTAGCTAAATTAACTCCATTAATATTTAGATTAAAAGAGTTGTCAAGCGTGTAAATATCAAATTGAAACCCATAGTTTGTTGCCGGTTGGTTAAATGTAACACTATTTCCGCCTTGCAAATCAAACTCTTTTCCTGCTACATCTTCTGTACATACATTTCCTACCTGAATTGTTATACTAGCTTCATTAGAAATATTACCAGCGTTATCTCTTACTGTATAATTAATAATAGAAATTCCTGTAAAACCTGATTCTGGTGTAAAAGTAACAATTCCACTATTGTCAACAGTGTATGTACCCTCTCCTGTGATTGGGTAAGAAGTTTGTTGGCCAAGAGCAATTGGATCTAAATCTACTGTAGTTGCATCAATAGTTCCATCGCTATCTGTATCGTTGGCTATAATATTTAGAGCTATCGGTATATCTTCTTCTGTAACGGCCGAATCGTTATTTGCTACTGGAGGTATTGGTCCAAAAGAAAAAGTAGCCTCTACTGGTAGTGAAGTGTAACTTCCTGTTGTAAATGTAGCACTATTCGTATAATCTCCATCAGTAATACCACTAGGTACAGTTACATTGTATACTAAATTTACTGTAGAATTCCCTGGTATTAAAAACTCTGTGTAAGGATATGTAGTTGAATCATTTCCTCCAACAAAATCAAGCGTTCCAGTTGCATTTGCTACTGGTATACTAGACATGTTATTAGCTTGAATATCACTAGAGGCATCAATCTCATTAAACTGTAACGGTGAAGGTAAGATATCAGTAATTTTATCTATTGAAGCAGGACTCGTTCCTGAGTTAGTTATAGCTACTGTATATATAATAGTATTTGGTGCAGTAGTAACTAGAGGTGTAGATACCGTTTTTGTAATTGATAAATTATTCTCTGTTACAGGAAACTGACCAAAATAAGTAGGGTCATCAAAATTACCTGTATACTTAAGCTGAGTTCCTGAAACACCGTAAGCATAAGGGCTAGCTGTAGTATTAGCATCAACACACTTATTTTTAAAAAAATATGTTACTTCAACTTGATTACCTGACCCTTTTATTGCTTGATTTAAGTAAAAAACCATTTCATCTATGGTACCTACTACAACATCAGGTATATCAGATCTTATTATTTCTAAACCTACCAACTGAAAACAACCTGCATTAAAATCAGTATTTCCTGCTGGTTGAAATGTAATAAGCTCTCCTGCATCTGTAGTTCCAAACTCATAAATAACGTTATATGAAGTTACTTGCCCTACACCAGAAGATGTTAACCCTACTCCTCCTAGAAGACCTGTTGCATTTGCGCTTGGTCCTTTTAAAATGCTTAATGTACTCGTAGCTGTTGAAATAGTATTGTTACCATTATCTTTAAGTCCTATTGTAACATTCCCTACCTCTTCAGTACATGGATATGATATAAACCAAAACAACGTAGCACAGTCACCTGGTGCTAACACTCCTAATGATTGTGTTATTGCTTGCCCACCTGCTAAACTAAAATTAGCTCCAGAAATTGACAATGTAGCTTCTAATGGAGCTGTTGATAAACCTGTTGTATTACAAAATTCATAAGCTACATAAGTTGTTAGAGGTCCTTCTGGGTTTACATTACAAGACTTATTACTATCTATAATAAGTTTATCAGATGATTTAAGAGTAATTGTTTGTGCATTTAATTTGGCTGTACTGTATACCCCTAACAGTAAAAACAAAATAGTAAATTGTAAGTTAAAACCATACTTTGTTGTTTTCTTTTTACTAAAAACATTCTTTTTTACAAAGCAGTAAACTTCTAACACATGAGCGTAAAAGTATTTCATAGAATAAATTATTGATTTTAAAAAAGTTTTATAGCATTGTTTTTGCACACTACGTGGGGGAATAGTGTTTTCAAAAACAACTTTTTTAATATTGTTAGATATTTTTGTGCAAAGAACCCTAAATTTATTACCTCAAAAAAGTTTTTACCTGTCTGTTTTCACGAAAACGAACAGTTAAAAACCTCAGAAAAACAAGCACATACACTTTAATTGCAAAAACATAAGCATGCACTTTTAACTTTAATAAAACATTGTACAAGTTCTAGTTAATATCCTTTAAAAAGGAGCCGTTTTCAATTCTAAGTAATTAAAAAGTTAACAAAAAAAGTGTAGTAACAAAAGAACCGGACTTCTAACTCAAGTCAAATATATATTACTCTTTATTTTCCCTACTTTTTATTTGATTTATAAAAAGCGAAGGAGTTAAACCTGTTTCTTTTTTAAAAATGGAAGTAAACTTACTGTGAGAAGAAAATCCACCTACCACTGATAAGTAACTTATTTTATAATTTATATAATCTGGATCAGTTTTTATTTTTTCGATTATATAATGAATGCGAAGTTGATTGATATAATTATTAAAATCTTTCTTTTTATGCTCATTAATTACTGAAGAAAGATATTTGACATTAACGTTAAATTTTGCTGATAGTTTTGTTAAGGTAAGGTCGTGATCTATAAATTCATTTTGATTTTCAAACTCTTTTAATTTATTCAGAATTATATTTTCTGTTTCAATAGACATTAACCTTGTTTCATTCCTTTTTTTATCTTCGCCGTTTTCCTTACTTTGTTTTTTATAATTTGATGAGATAAGCTTTTCTTCTTCTATTTTAGATTTATCTTTCAACAGAAAATCATTGAACAATTGTTGTTCTTTTTTAAATTTCTTCTTTTGAAGAAAAAACAGACTTGCGCTAAAAAACAACAAAACAACAATACCAGCAACTAACCAATACAACAAAGAAAAGCTAGTTTCCTGTTCTTTTAAAATTCTATTAACCTCTGCATTTGCAGCAATTTTAGATGCTTTTACATTATTATCTTTAATGTACAAATACTTTTCATGGTATAACGAATAATTATTAAAACTACCTACCTCTTTATAAAACCTTGATAAATCTCGGTATACTACTTCAATTAACTCTTTATGATTATCAGATTCTGCTATTTTTTTAGCTTTATCAAGTTCACTTTTTGCTGCTTCATAATTTTCTTCTTCCAAGAATATTAACGCTTTTCCATGATGAACAAAACCTTGGTGTTTTGAGTTTTTTAAACCTGCTTTTGACAAAAGTTTTAAAGAATTATTAAAATAATGTTGAGCTGAATCATATTTTATTAGCTGTTCAAAACTTCTTCCTATCATTACATAATTTGATCCAACAAAATAATTTTTAGGCTGATCAACTTCTACCTGAAGAAAAAAATTATTTGACTTTTTTAAAAATTCTATTGTTTTGTAAAACTGTTTTTTTGCAAAATTATGATACGCTTTCTCTTGATAAAGCATTCCTAAACATACATCAGCTTCTGTTTTATCCTCAACTTTTAAAGCTTCTTTCTCTGCTGTTTTAAGGTATTCTTCACTACAATCTGTTAAGCCTATTAATCTATATTGTTTGGATAAAAACCTATTAGTTATTGAAATCCACATTTGATTAGATTCTGAATCTGCCATTTTTGACGCTCGTAATGCGTAATTTATAGCCTCTAACCTTTTGTTTTGCATTCCTAAAACACTTGCTTTTAGCATTAGTGCTTTTGTTTTCTGAATTTTATTTTTTGAGTTTTCATATAGTGAGTCTGCTATTATTTCTGCCCTATCAAGGTTTGATGAAACTATTTGTAAAACGGTATTATTATAAATACTATCAAATCGCTTATTAAAAGAATCTCTTTCATTCTCAGCAAATACAGATAACACAAATAAAAAAGCCACAACAAATGACCTTATCTTTATTTTATACATAAAGATTAGCTATAACAGATTAAAAAATAATTAGTGATTTAGTAGAATTCCCCCTTTTGAAGTGAGCGGTGCTAAATTACAAAAAAGTTTAACAAACTTACATTTTTATTAAACAAAAAAAAACATTATGAAGATCATAACATTATCAAACTTATAAGTAGACGATTTAGATAAAATATTACTATTTTTATGCTATTCTTTTCGTAACTCGTTTATAAAAAAAGAAGGTGTTAAGCCTATTTCTTTCTTAAAAACAGCTGTAAATTTACTATGAGAAGAAAAACCACACTCAGAAGATAAATAACTTATTTTGTAGTTAAGATAATTAGAATCTGTCTGCATTTTTTTAACTATATAATAAATTCGCAAATGATTGATATAATTATTAAAGTCATTTTTTTTATACTCATTTATTATCCAAGAAAGGTATTTTGTATTTGTGTTTAGAATTGTTGATAATTTAGCTAATGTTAATTTAGGATCTTTATATTCTTCTTTTAGTTCAAATTCTTCTAATTTCTTTAATAGAATCATCTCTGTTTCTATCGTCATTAACCTCTCTTTACTTTCTTTACATTTTTCATTACTTTTATTTTCAGAAGCTCTGGATAGTTCTTTTTCTCTAAATTTTAAAATAGTAGCTTCAAATATCTCTCTTTTCCTTTTATACTCCTTTGTTTTATAAAACAGCATTATTAGGGCTATTAAAAGTAAGATTCCTACTGCTATTATATACCAATAAAGCCTTAGAAAACCTTTTTGTTGATTTTCAAAAATCCTATTTACTTCCGCGTTTGTAGCTTTTCTCTTTTCTACATTATTTTCTTCTTTTATGTTCAAATATTTTTCGTAGAAAACAGAATATTCTCTATTATTATTTTTCCTCTTATAATATCTAGATAAATCTCTGTAAATTAACTCAAGTAAGTTTTTTTGATTAGCGGCTGTTGCTATATTGTGCGCCTTATCTAAAAATATTTTTGACTGCTCTAACTTACCTTCTTCTAAATATAAATGCGCTTTACCATGAAAAACAAGCCCTGAATATTCAGACTTATTTAACCCTATTTTATTTAAATATGTAAGTGACTTTTCATAATAATACCTTGCAGAGTCTTTATTCTTCAACTCTACATAACTCCTACCTATCATTTCTGAGTTTATACCTATGAATAGGTTTTTAGTATGTTCATTTTTTACTACTTCAAAAAGTCTGTTTGCATCATTTAATAAACTTATAGAGTTAGTGAATTCTTTTTCATTTATAGCATGGTGGGCTTTTTCTTGAAAAACCATTCCTAAACATATATCTGCTTGATTTTTATCTTCTATTTTTTTACTATTACGCTCTCCTTTTTCTAAATATTGTTTACTATAATCTACTAAACCTATCAACCTAAACTGTGTTGCTAAAAAACCATATATTCTGGCTATCCATCTATAATGTGACGTTAAACTTGCTATTTCATCAGCCTTTAAAGCATATTCTATCGCTTGTTCTCTTTTACTTTGTTTTTCTAATAAACTAGCGCTAAGCATTAAAGATTTAATTTTGTGAATATCAGAAATAGAAGCTTTAAATAAAGAATCTGCAATTATCTCTGCTCTTTTCATATCTATAGCAGAAATTCTTACAGCCGTATCATAAAATATACTATCAAACCTTTTATTAGTATCTACTTCTTTACCTTGAGCCTTAATTACTGTCAAGGTAAATAAAAATAAGATTATTACACTCTTTTTCATAAACTCAATTTTAAACAGTTAGAACTGTTTTTTAATTTAGTTAGAAACAAAAATAATAATAAAGTCACTTAACAACCTTTTCTTTAAATCTAAAATCTTTTTCCTGCACTAGTTAAAGGCATATCACTCTATAAAATAAAGTGCATAGCCTTCAATTTCTCTTATTTTCCATTTATAATTTTGATAACTTAAAACTTTAATTAAAAAAATATGTTACAAAAAAAATCTAAAATTAAAAAGAGTTAAAAACCTAAGTAAAAAAGCTCATAAAGAAACAAATGGAGGACATGGAGATGATATCGGAATAGCAAATCCAAACACTATTTGGAAATGTTATAGAAATGATTTTGGAAATAATTTCTTCTACTCTTTTGCAAACTTAAATTCTTCTACTACTGTTTGCTTTGCTCAAGGTAATTTAGTTACAACTCCTGTGAAGACATAACTTTAATTTTTAAAAAAAAGAGCTATAAATAGCTCTTTTTTTTACCCTAAATATTAGTCGGTTTTCTGTACCCTTGAAAAGGTTGCTTTAATAATTCTTTTAAGCTAGAGTTTTTTTCTTCATCAGGAAAGGTATCTACTCCGTAAACAATTTTTTCTCTATCCAATTCCATGTAAGTTCCTAATAAACGATCCCATATAGAAAAAATATTTCCGTAGTTAGAATCAGTATAAGGCAATAAGTTATGATGATGCACTTTATGCATATCAGGTGAAACAATAACATAACTTAATACTTTATCCAATTTTTTAGGCATTTTTATATTGGCATGAGTTAGTTGTGTAAATACTAAAGACATAGACTGATATAACATTATTATACCTATTGGTGTTCCTGCTAAAAAAACACCTAGTAATGTAAATGTAAAACGAATAACACTTTCTATAGGGTGATGCCTATTTGCTGTAGTAGTATCTACTTTATGATCAGAATGGTGCACTAAATGTACCATCCACAAGGGTTTCACTTTATGCTCTACCAAATGTGCTAAATAAGCCCCGAAGAAATCTAAAAATAACACCCCTAATAACACATATAACCATAATGGCATTTCAGGAAGCCAGTTAATCAATCCAAAATCATTTGCTTGCACCCAATCGGCTGTCTTAAGTAATACAAAAGCCAAAGTAAAGTTGATAATTACCGTGGTAGCTGTAAAAAACAAATTAGGCCATGCATGTTTCCATTTATTGTATTTAAAGCTAAATAAAGGCACAGCGCCTTCTAACAACCAGAAAAAAGCTATTCCTCCAACTAAAATAATACTTCTATGACTGGAAGGAATGTTTTCAAAATAATGTATAAGGGTTTCCAAAGTATTATATTTTCCCTAAAAATAGGAAAAAATAAATTACTCCTTACCCCTACTGAGGCAACCTTTTTTTAAGCTCTTCTACTATTCTGTATGTTGCAGGACAAACCTCTGTGTTTTTAATTGTTAAATCGGCTAACTGGATAAACTTTTTACGATTCGTATGTGGATATTCTGAACAAGCTTTCGGACGTACATCGTAAATAAAACATGTATTATCAGATTCATCTAAAAAAGTACACGGAGCTGATTGTAAGACCATAAAATTATCTTCATCTCTTCGTAGGTATTGATTTGTAAAATCAATCACTCTCATTTTTAAGTGTTTAGCAATACGCTCTATATCTTTTTCGGTAAATATTGGCGAGGTTGTTTTACAACAATTGGCACACTCCAAACAATCTGTACGTTCAAATTCTTCCTCATGCAATTCTTGCATTAGTAAGTCTAAACGTTTAGGTGTACGCTTTTTTAATTTCTGAAAATACTTTTTGTTTTCCTGTAAAGCGTCTTTCGCTAATTTTGATAAGTTTTCAAGGTCTTTATCCATAATGCAAAGGTACAAAAGCGACTTTGAAGTCTACCATTTTTACCTCTCAAAAAATCATCAGTGAAATCGTGGGAATAAAAAATTAAAAACACTAATTTTGTGCGATAATCAAAAAGAACCAATGAATATTCAATCGTTAATCGAAACGAAAGTAAAAGAAGGATTTTTAGCCCTGTATGATGTAGAAATTCCAAGTGTAGAATTTCAAGCAACCCGTAAAGATTTTGAAGGTGACATTACCGTTGTCGTTTTCCCTCTATTACGGTACAAAAAAGGAAATCCGGTTCAAATTGGTGAAGATTTAGGAAAATATTTGGTTGAAAACATTAACGAAATTACCAACTACAATGTTGTAAAGGGTTTTTTAAACTTGGTAGTGGACGATTCTTTCTACGTAAACTTTTTTAATGAAATTGCAGCAGATGCTACTTATGGTTTTGTAAAAGAAAACGAAACAGATGCTCGAATGGTTGAGTATTCTTCTCCAAACACAAACAAACCTTTACACTTAGGACATGTTCGTAATGTATTATTAGGATATTCTGTTGCTGAAATTTTAAAAGCTGCAGGACATAAAGTTTACAAAACACAAATTATCAACGACCGTGGTATCCATATTTGTAAGTCAATGTTGGCTTGGGAAAAATTCGGAAATGGAGAAACTCCTGAATCAACTGGATTAAAAGGAGATAAACTGGTTGGTAATTACTACGTAAAGTTTGATCAAGAGTATAAAAAAGAAATTTCTGAATTAGTTTCAAAAGGAATTTCTGAAGAAGATGCTAAAAAACAAGCCCCATTATTTTTAGAAGCACAAGAAATGCTTCGTAAATGGGAAGCTGGAGATAAAGAAGTTGTTACCCTTTGGGAAATGATGAACGGATGGGTATACAAAGGTTTCGACGTTACTTATGAAAACATCGGAGTTAACTTTGACAAATTATATTACGAAAGTAATACCTATTTATTAGGAAAAGATGTTATTGAAGAAGGACTTAAAAATGGTGTTTTCTTCAAAAAAGAAGATGGTTCTGTTTGGTGTGATTTAACTGACGAAGGACTAGACGAAAAACTAGTATTACGTTCTGACGGAACTGCGGTGTACATGACGCAAGATATTGGTACTGCTATCCAACGTTCTAAAGATTTTCCTGATGTAAACGGAATGGTATATACCGTAGGTAACGAACAAGATTACCACTTTAAAGTGTTGTTCTTAATCTTACAAAAGCTAGGCTATTCTTGGGCTAAACAATTATTCCATTTAAGTTATGGAATGGTAGATTTACCTTCTGGAAAAATGAAATCTCGTGAAGGAACTGTAGTAGATGCTGATGATTTAATGGACGAAATGACCAATACTGCTCGTGAAATATCACAAGAGTTAGGTAAGTTAGAAGGCTATTCAACTGAAGAAAAAGAGGAGTTATATAAAATTATCGGATTAGGTGCTTTAAAATACTTCATTTTAAAGGTAGATCCTAAAAAGAGAATTTTGTTTGACCCACAAGCATCGGTAGATTTCCAAGGAAACACAGGTCCGTTTGTACAATATACGTATGCGAGAATTCAATCGATCTTACGTAAAGCTGACTTTGATTATTCAGCTTCTGTGTCTGTAGAATTACACGAGAAAGAGAAAGAATTAATCAAGCAATTAGAATTGTACCCTGAAATAATTCAGCAAGCAGCAAATAATTATTCACCTGCTATAATTGCTAATTACACATACGATTTGGTAAAAGAGTTTAACTCATTCTATCAAAACGTATCAATTTTAGGAGAAGAAAATCAAGATAAAAAAGTATTTAGAGTTCAGCTATCAAAAAAAGTAGCTGACACCATAAAATCTGCATTCAATTTATTAGGAATTCAGGTTCCTGAAAGAATGTAATAAATTAACAAACAACAAGTAAAAATAAACGACATGAAATACGACGTATTAATAATCGGAAGTGGTCCTGGAGGTTATGTAACTGCCATTAGAGCATCTCAATTAGGATTTAAAACCGCTGTAGTTGAAAAGGAAAACTTAGGTGGAATTTGCTTAAACTGGGGATGTATTCCTACGAAAGCATTATTAAAATCTGCTCAAGTATATGATTATTTAAAACATGTTGATGAGTATGGTTTAAAAGCAGAAGCAATCGATAAAGATTTTGAAGCGGTTATTAAGCGTAGTCGTGGTGTTGCTGAAGGAATGAGCAAAGGTGTTCAGTTCTTAATGAAGAAAAACAAAATTGATATCATCGATGGTTTTGGTAAAGTAAAAGCTGGTAAAAAAGTAGATGTTACTGATAAAGATGGTAAGGTAACTGAGTACTCTGCTGACCACATTATTATTGCTACAGGGGCTCGCTCTCGTGAATTACCAAGCTTACCACAAGATGGTAAAAAAGTTATCGGATATCGTGAAGCAATGAGCTTACCTAAACAACCAAAATCAATGATTGTGGTAGGTTCTGGTGCTATTGGAGTAGAGTTTGCACACTTTTATAATTCAATGGGAACTGACGTTACTGTTGTTGAGTTTATGCCAACAATTGTTCCTGTAGAAGATAAAGATGTTTCTAAACAAATGGAGCGTTCTTTCAAAAAAGCCGGAATTAAAGTAATGACTAGTTCTTCTGTAGAATCTGTTGATACTTCTGGTGACGGAGTAAAAGCTACCGTTAAAACTAAAAAAGGAGAAGAAGTTTTAGAAGCTGACATCGTATTATCAGCAGTTGGTATTAAAACTAACATTGAAAACATCGGTTTAGAAGATGTGGGTATTATTACTGATAGAGATAAAATCTTAGTAAACGATTGGTATCAAACTAACATTCCTGGTTATTATGCTATTGGTGATGTTACTCCTGGTCCTGCACTTGCTCACGTTGCTTCTGCAGAAGGAATTACTTGTGTTGAAAAGATTGCTGGTTTACATACTGAAGCTATCGACTATGGAAACATCCCGGGTTGTACCTATGCTACTCCTGAAATTGCTTCTGTTGGTTTAACTGAAGAACAAGCAAAGGAAAAAGGTTATGAATTAAAAGTTGGAAAATTCCCATTCTCTGCTTCAGGTAAAGCTAAAGCTGCTGGAACTCCTGACGGATTTGTAAAAGTAATTTTTGATGCTAAGTACGGTGAATGGTTAGGATGCCATATGATTGGTGCTGGAGTTACCGATATGATTGCTGAAGCTGTTTTAGGACGTAAATTAGAAACTACTGGTCATGAAGTATTAAAAGCAATTCACCCTCACCCAACAATGAGTGAAGCGGTTATGGAAGCTGTTGCTGATGCTTACGATGAAGTAATTCACTTATAAAAATCATATACTTTATATAATTAAAACCTCGTCTTTTTTAACGAGGTTTTTTTATATTTGAATATGAAAAAATTATTCACACTATTCGTATTATTATGCTGTTTTTTCTCTTGTAAAACAGAAGAAAAAAAAGCACCTGTAAATCCGTTAACAATTCCTTTTAGCGAACGCCCAACTCCTCAACTTCCAAATACTAATAATAACTCTGTTAATATTATTGGAGGAGCGCATTATATATGCCCTAAAAAGTGCGAAGGAGGAACTTCAAGTGTTCAAGGTACTGCTTGTCCTGTTTGTAAAACTCCTCTTGCTCATAACCTTGCGTTTCACAATTCACAAAACACAACTTCTAATTCACCAATATCAACACCTATAGCTCCAACTACTTCTAGCGGACCAAATGCTTCTGGGCAATATCATTATACCTGTACCAATGGTTGTGCTGGTGGTGGAGATACTACAGGAAAATGTAACAGCTGTGGTGGAGATTTAGCGCATAATGCTGCTTATCATCAATAAAAAAGGAAGTGCATAACTAGAGAACTATTTAATCTCCATTTATTTGTCAGGTTTAAATATTTGATTCTCAACCTTAAGATATACAAAGCTCACCAATTGGTGAGCTTTTGTTATTTTAATAATTAAATTTTAAAACACGTTAATTAAAATCATTATAAATTACATTTAAAGCAATAATTAAATAAAAAAAATAAACTTTCGGAATGATTATTGTTAAAATTTAAAATAGTAACATAATACCATTACTATGAAAAACTATCTACAAAACAGTTTAACATTGGGGGGGGGTAATTGTTATAGAAAAAGAAAAAACTCGAAGCTGCTAACTTCGAGTTTTGTTTTATATAATTTATGACAACTAATTATTATCTAATTAACTTCTTGTATTTAATACGTTTTGGCATTAAATCACCTCCTAAACGTTTCTTTTTATTCTCTTCGTAATCAGAGAAAGATCCTTCAAAGAAATACACTTGACTATCTCCTTCAAAAGCTAAAATATGTGTACAGATACGATCTAAGAACCATCTATCATGCGAAATTACAACAGCACAACCTGCAAAGTTTTCTAAACCTTCTTCTAAAGCACGTAGCGTATTTACATCTAAATCGTTTGTTGGCTCATCTAATAACAATACGTTACCCTCTTCTTTTAACGTCATTGCTAAATGTAAGCGGTTACGCTCTCCTCCAGATAATGTTGAAACCTTTTTGTTTTGCTCATTTCCTGAGAAATTAAAACGACTTAAGTAAGCTCTAGAGTTTACTTGTTTCCCTCCCATCATCACTAAATCTTGCCCTTCAGAGAAGTTTTCCCAAATAGTTTTTTCAGGATCAATATTTGAATGCGACTGATCTACATATGCTATTTTAGCTGTCTCACCAACAGAGAAGCTTCCTGTATCAGGAGTTTCTTCTCCCATGATCATTCTAAAAATAGTAGTTTTACCTGCTCCGTTCGGACCAATAATTCCTACAATTCCTGCTTGAGGAAGATTAAATTCTAAGTTCTCGTATAATAGTTTATCTCCGTATGCTTTAGAAACTCCTGTTGCTTCAATCACATTCGTTCCTAAACGTGGACCATTCGGAATGTAAATCTCTAGTTTTTCTTCCGTCTGCTTTTGGTCTTGACTCATTAACTTTTCATAGTTCTTCAAACGTGCTTTTTGCTTTGTTTGACGACCTTTTGCTCCTTGACGTACCCACTCTAACTCTCGTTCTAACGTTTTTTGACGCTTAGAAGCTGTTTTACTTTCTTGTGCTAAACGTTGAGATTTTTGATCTAACCAAGAAGAATAGTTTCCTTTCCAAGGAATACCTTCTCCTCTATCCAATTCTAAAATCCATCCTGCAACATTATCTAAGAAATAACGGTCGTGCGTTACCGCAATTACCGTTCCTTTATATTGTGCTAAATGATGCTCTAACCAGTGAACAGATTCTGCATCTAAATGGTTGGTAGGCTCATCTAATAATAAAATTTCTGGTTCTTGTAATAATAAACGACATAAGGCTACACGACGACGCTCCCCTCCTGATAATACTCCGATTTTTTTATCTCCTTCAGGGGTACGTAAGGCATCCATAGCAATTTCTAACTTGGTATCTAATTCCCAAGCGTTTGAAGCATCAATTTTATCTTGTAGCTCCGCCTGACGCGCCATTAACTTGTCCATTTTGTCTGGATCAGAATACACTTCTTCTAAACCAAACATATCGTTTATTTTGTTGTATTCATCTAAAATAGCAACCGTTTCTGCTACTCCTTCTTTAACAACTTCTAAAACAGTTTTTTCTTCATCTAATTGCGGTTCTTGCTCTAAGTATCCAACCTTATACCCTGGAGAAAAAGTAACATCTCCTTGATAATTCTTTTCTACTCCTGCAATAATCTTTAATAAAGTAGATTTACCCGAACCGTTTAAACCTAAAATACCAATTTTAGCTCCGTAAAAGAAACTTAAATAAATATCTTTTAAAACTTGTTTTCCTGTACTTTGATAGGTCTTAGAGACCTTATTCATTGAAAAAATGACTTTTTTATCGTCGCTCATTTTCTTGTATTTTCTTAATTAAACTCTACCTTTTAGGGCATTAAACACCCATGCATTTGCAAAAAAACCTAAACCAACAGCACCAAAGCCATATCCAGCTATTTCATCATACTTGAATATTGCTAAACCAATAAGTAATATTCCCATTAAAATCATTATAAGCGTTGCCCAACCTAGGACAGTGTTTTTGTTCATTGCCATAATTTACTTTTTTCAAAAAAATTGTGAGCCACAAATATCGGTAATTATTTAGACTTATTCATGTTTATAATACGCATAAAAAAAGTCTTGCATTGGCAAGACTTTTTTAGTGATTTTAAATTTATATAAAACTAAATTTCAGCAGCTAACCTGCTTCCTTGATTTATCGCTCTTTTAGCATCTAATTCTGCTGCAACATCTGCTCCTCCAATTACATGTACTTTCATTCCTTTAGCTTCTAATGGCTCTAATAATTCTTTAAACGGAACTTGACCTGCACAAATAATTACATTATCTACCGGTAATACTTTTTGTTCTTCATTTTGAACATAATGCAAACCTTCATCATCTATTTTTGTGTACTGTACCTCATTAATAAACTGTACTTTTTTTCTTTTTAACACTGAACGATGAATCCATCCTGTAGTTTTTCCTAAATTTCCTCCAAACTTTCCTGAACTACGTTTGAACATAAATATCTCTCTAGGTGAAGGATGAATTTTTGGAGCAATTCCTTCAATTCCTGCACGTGCTTCTAATGTTTTATCTATTCCCCATTCTTCTAACCAAGCATCTACATTTAAAGAAGTACTTTCTCCTTCGTGAGCTAAATATTCTGAAACGTCAAAACCAATTCCTCCTGCTCCAATGACCGCAACACGTTTACCTACAGGTTTCTTTAATTTTACAACATCAATATAACTCAATACTTTTTCGTGCTCTACACCTTCTATTCTTGGAGTTCTTGGCGTAATTCCTGTTGCTAAAACAACCTCATCAAAATTACCGTTGTATAAATCTTCTGCAGAAACTCTTGTGTTTAACTTTACATTTACGTTATGTAATTCTAGCTGCTTATTAAAGTAACGAATGGTTTCATAAAACTCTTCTTTTCCTGGAATCTGTTTTGCGATATTGAATTGCCCTCCTGTTTCTTTATCAGCATCAAATAAGGTAACATCATATCCTCTTTGTGCTGCTACTGTTGAAGCTGCTAATCCTGCTGGTCCTGCACCTACAACTGCTATTTTTTTCTTTTTTGATGTTGGATTATAGTTTAGCTCTGTTTCATGACATGCTCTTGGGTTTACTAAACAGCTTGCTACTTTTTTCTGAAAAGCATGGTCTAAACAAGCTTGATTACAAGCTATACAAGTGTTTATTTCATCCACTCTTTCTTCTTTCGCTTTATTTACCCATTCTGGATCTGCTAAAAACGGACGTGCCATTGAAATCATATCAGCATGCCCTTCTGCCAAAACTTTTTCAGCAGTATCTGGCATGTTTATTCGGTTAGAAGTAACTAACGGAATAGATAATTCTTCTTTCATTTTTTTAGTTACCCAAGTAAACGCAGCCCTAGGTACTGAAGTTGCTATAGTAGGTATTCGTGCTTCATGCCAACCAATACCTGTATTGATAATAGTAGCTCCTGCTTTTTCTATTTCTTTCCCTAATTGCACTACTTCTTCCCAAGAGCTTCCTTGCTCTACCAAATCTAGCATTGATAAACGATAGATAATGATAAAATGCTCACCAACTGCTTCTCTAATTTTTCGAACTAACTCTACCGCTAAACGAATTCTATTTTCATATTTTCCTCCATAATCATCGGTTCTTTTATTAGTTCTTGTTACTATAAACTGATTGATTAAATATCCTTCAGATCCCATGATTTCTACTCCATCATATCCTGCCTCTTGTGATAACTTAGCACAGTTAACAAAATCTTTTACTGTTCTTCGTATTCCTGATTGCTTTAATGCAAACGGTTTAAAAGGAGTTATTGGTGATTTTATTTTTGAAGGTGCTACGTTAAATGGATGATATCCATAACGTCCAGAATGTAAAATTTGCATACATATTTTACCTCCTTCTTTATGAACTGCTTCTGTAATTACTTTATGCTCTCGTGCATGTTTTTTTGTGCTCATACGAGCAGAAAAAGGAGCTGTCCACCCCTGGATATTTGGAGAAATACCTCCTGTAACAATCAAACCTACTCCACCACGTGCACGCTCTGCATAATAAGCAGCAATGCGCTCAATTCCATTTTTTTCTTCTTCTAAACCCGTATGCATAGACCCCATTAAAATTCGGTTTTTTAAGGTTGTAAATCCTAAATCTAAGGGTTCGAAAATATGTTTGTACTTCATCTTTTTTGTATTAAAATATTATGCACGCATAATAAATGGCAAGATACGATTTTTTAGAAAACAAAAAACTCGAAGTTTACACCTTCGAGCTATAACCTATTATCTATTAAAATGAAGTTTTTGAATCATATCAGGAGAAAGGGATTCTGAATACATTCCATAGGCATCAACTAAAACACCTTTAATTCCTTGTGAAGTTTCAATAGCATATACAACCGAGTTATCACCAGCACTACTCATACCTTCAAAGCGATATACCTCAACTACTTCAAAAACTTCTGGAGAATATAATTCTTTAGTTGTTTTACTTTCTATTTGTGTATAAGTAAGGTTAAAATCATGTGTATAACCTCTTTTTTGTAAATCATTTAAGGCCTCTGAAAGTGTGTCATATGTATACATAATTGTACTCTTTTTTGCTCACTTTTAAAGATACAACTTTTAAATCACAACCTAAATTCTAGTTATAAAAAAGGAGTAAAAAACGGTAGTTATTGTCTTATTTTGTCTAATAAGTTACTAAGTTGAGTGGCTTCTTCTTCAGTAAGATTATTTATAAAATCTAAATGTAAGTTTTTGTCAATTTCTTCTAATAAGCTCTCACCTTTCTTCGTAATATCGATATAAACTACTCTCCTATCGTGTTCACAACGTATACGGCTAATTAAGTCTTTTTCACAAAGTTTATCCATTAACCTTGTAGCATTTGGTGCACGTTCAATCATTCTATCCTTGATTGTTTGTACCTTAATAGCCTTCTTTGCTCCTCTTAAAATACGTAAAATATTGAATTGTTGCGAAGAGATACTATATTGTTTAAAAAACTCATTCTCTTTACTACTCACCCAATTAGCTGTGTATTTTATATTGATAAACGCTTTAATCCTATTATTTGGAAATTTGGAATTAATGTCTTTTGAAATATCGCCCATAGTTTTGGTTATTGGCTGTTGGTATTAACTTCTAACTACCAACTATTTATCCCCTTAATTTTAAATCTTGCATTAGCTTATTAAATGTATCCGAAGTTGGTGTTAAGTACACTTCATCATCAATAAATAAGGTTGGATACTTTACTTGTCCTTCATACAATTCTTTACTATGTTCCCTCGCTTCTTGGTCTGTGGAAACATCTTTATATACAAAAGGTACTTCTGCAGATTTTAAAAAGTTCTTATAAGCTACAGTATGTGCATGACCTTTTCTTCCGTATAAAACTATCTTCATTTTAATCTCCTTTCTTATTGCAAAAATACAACAACCCCTAACTATTTACCAAGGAAAATAACTCTATTTCAAATAATTAAAAGGAATATTTTTTTTCATCACTTTTTTTATTCTATCAAGAATCTTATCCTTTAAACTCAACTTTTACATGAGCTCCATCACAGTAAGGTTTATTTTGAGAAGCACCACACCTGCAAAAAGCTGTTGTTTTACTTTTCTTTTCAATCTTTCCCTTTGAATTGGTTACATGTAATGTTCCGTAAATTAATAAAGGACCATTTTCTAAGGCTTCTACTTTTGTTTCAGTATGTGCAGATGCTTGACTACCTTCCTTTTTTGATATATAAGATAATGCTCCCGAAGGACATTCTTCTACTTGTTTTTTTATTCTTTCTGTGGTTGCTCCATCCATGTTAATCCAAGGTCTATTTTGTGGATTAAAAACCTGTATCAAGCCTTTCCAACATTTTTTTGAATGAATACACTTATTCGGTTGCCAAACTACAGTAATATCGTCATTACTGTACTTTTTAATAACTTCTTTAGTTCCTGACATGACTTTATGATTTAAGGATTACACTTTATTCACGAAAGTCTTCACTTCTTTTTTCAAACATTCATTAAACTCCTCATTTACAACACTTCCGTCTTTAAAGTTATCATAAAATTTTGGTAAAGAAAAATCTGCTATAATATTTGCTCCCATATGAGGAAATCCGTTTTTAGCAATTACCATAGAAGAAGCTCCTCCTCTTCCTCCTGGTGATGTAGATAACAATAACATTGGTTTATTATTCCAAAATTTTTGTTCTATTCTTGACATCCAATCTACAATATTCTTCAATGCCACAGTAAAATTTCCGTTATGCTCTGCTAATGATAACATAATACCATCAGCTTTTTTAATCTTGTTTAAAAAGATTACCGCATTTGCAGGAAATCCATTTTCCATTTCTTCATCAATACCATAAATTGGTAGTGGGTAATCATTCAAATCTAAAACTTCAACCTCAAAGTCATTTAATAAACTAGAGGCATATACCACCAATTGTTTGTTTATGGATTTTTTGCTGTTACTACCTGCAAATGCAATAATCTTCTTCATTTAAGTCGTTATTTTTGAATCTATCACTGTTTCTCCTTTCACCATTTTTGCTACAGGACACTTACCAGCTATTTCTAACAATTTAGTTCGCTGTTCATCTGTAACTTCTTTTTCAAAAGAAATTTCTTCTATCAATGATTTTTTAATTCCTTCGGGAGTTAGTTGCTCTTTTTGACTAACATTTACCGTAATTTTTCCTAAATCCCAACCTTTACGTTCTGCATACATACGTAAAGTGATAGAAACACAACCTCCTATTGCAGTTAGTAAATACTCTACTGGCGTAGGTCCATTGTCGTCTCCTCCTTTATCTAAAGGTTCATCAATAACGGCAAAATGATTTCTCATTTTGCCTTCTGCTAAGTAGTTTCGATTAGTTAAAGTAACTGTTGCTGTTGGATTATTGCTCATTATATTTTTTTACTATAAATATACGAAACTATTAATAGTACCATTGCTATTACAGCTCCAGTTTGTTCTCCATCTCCTATCATAAAGTGAGCGAAAAAGGCCAGAATAAACGCAAAGAAATACCCTGCATATGCCCACTCATTTATAAACTTACCTCTAAAAAACCAAAGTGCTACTAATCCTAGTAATTTAACTACAGCATATGGATAAATAATGTAAGTTGGATACCCAAATGCACCAAACATTTTAGCTACTTCTTCGTAATTAAAAAAATACATCCCTGATGAGAAAAACATTAACAAGGTTAATAAACTGGTAGCTACATAAAAAATAATTTTGTCTTTTTTCATTTTGTTTGTTTTTAAATTCTTTACAAATGTATATAAAATATTTTTATTTACCATGGAAAATAAAAACACGGTAATTAACAGCTTTTAAAAATTATATTCATACCTTTATAGAGATAAATTAAACTAATGAATATAATTAAATTTAAAGAAGAATACAGCTCCTCTTTTTATGATTTGAACATTGAATGGTTGCGAACTTTTTTTTATGTAGAACCATACGATGAAGAAGTTCTTAGTAAACCCAATAAATACATCATTGACAAAGGGGGATACATTTTCTTTGCCAAGTTAAATGATGAAATTATAGGTACAGTTGCCCTAATGCCTATGAGCGAACCAAATGTTTTTGAGTTAACTAAAATGGCTGTTTCACCTAATCATAGAGGACACAAAACAGGGCAAAAACTAATACAACACTGTATTGATTTTGCTAGTAAAAACAACTTTAATAAACTTGTTTTATATTCAAATACGATATTAGAAAACGCTATTTATATTTATAGAAAATTTGGTTTTGTAGAAATTCCTGTGGAAGAAGGTTGCCCTTATGAACGTTGTAATATTAAAATGGAACTGAAAACAAAGTCTTGATAATTTACTCTATGGATGCAACTCAAATAATTAATATTCAAAAGGAGGCTGAAAAGCTAATAGATTACTTTTCTCCTAAAATAATTTCTGAGGTTAATAATGAATACGTTAAAATCGCTAAAATTAAAGGAGAAGATATTCCCTGGCATAATCACGAAAATGAGGATGAGCTTTTTTACATTATTAATGGAAACCTTTTAATGGAAATTGAAAATCAACCTAGTTTTACGATGAAAACAGGAGATTTATACGTAGTTCCTAAAGGTGTAAACCATAGAGTTAGTTCTTCTGATGAGTGTTTAATTATGCTTATTGAAACAAAATCTACCAAACATACTGGTGATGTAATAACTCCTATTACAAAATCTATTGACAACCAAAAATATTAAAGCTCCCATTAAGGGAGCTTTTGCTTCAAAATAAAATTTACAACCACTAATTATAAATTTATTTTTTTAATACTTGATAAAATTTCCCGCTATGCAAACAAACAACTAAAACAAACCAAACATAACGGGAAGTTTACAAACAACTAAGATTTTTTATATAACCACTACACTCTCTTCTTCTAATCTTTTATCTTTTGTTCCTGCTTCAAATTGATTAGACGTATTCTTTTCACCACTCGCTTTCAGCGCCTTGTCTCCTGCAAAAAATGTTTTATGATCATCTCCTAAATCAGAACCAGCCATACGTTGATGTTTTACACACGATACACCTTTTCTAATTTCTTGTCGTTGTACACCTTTTACGTAAGCTAACATTCCATCTTCACCAAAATAACCTTCTGTTAAATCATTCATATGTAGTGCTGTTGTATGATACGTTGGTAAGGTGATTAAATGATGAAAGATTCCTGCTTCTCTTGCCCCATCTATTTGGAACGTTCTAATTTTCTCATCTGCTAATTGGCAAAGTTGTGACCCGTCATAAGCTACATCCATTAAATTATTTCTATCATACATTGAAACATCATACCCTTGTATTACCATTTCATCATATGCTTGATTACGGAAATTTAAAGTCCAGTTAAATGATGGCGAGTTGTTGTATACTAATTTTGCATTTGATACTACAGCTCTTACTCTATTTACCATATTTGCTATTTGCCCTACATGAGGTGTAGGTGTTTCAATCCAAAGTAAATCTGCACCATTTTGCAAGCTTGTAATACAATCCAACACTACCCTATCGATATTAGTCCCTTCTCTAAATTTATACAAACCATTTGCCAAACGTACAGGACGCACTAATTTTCCTTCACGTTTTAATAACACATCATCTTCTCTTGCTTCTTCAATCGTAATTTCTTCAGCCTCTACAAAAGCTAAGTATTGTGATGCTAAATCTCCTGGTTCTTGACTTACTGGTAATTTTTGAGTTAATCCTGCTCCTTCCGAATCGGTTCTAGCAACAATAACCCCATCTTCTATACCTAATTCTAAAAAGGCATATCTAATTGCATTAAGCTTTGCTATAAAATCTTCATGTGGTACAGTTACTTTTCCATCTTGATGTCCGCATTGTTTAGCGTCTGAAACTTGGTTTTCTATTTGAATAGCACAAGCACCAGCTTGAATCATTTTTTTTGCTAATAAATACGTTGCTTCTTCATTTCCAAAACCAGCGTCAATATCTGCAATAATTGGTACAATGTGCGTTTCGAAATTATCGATTTCATTTTGCACGTCTTCTCCGTTTTCTAATCTTCTAAATAAATCGTTTAATTCAATAGCGTCTGCTTGACGCAAAAAATCATAAATTTCTTCAATTAACGCAGGAACTGCTGTTTTTTCATGCATTGACTGGTCTGGTAACGGTCCGAATTCTGAGCGTAACGCAGCTACCATCCATCCAGAAAGATATAAATAACGTTTACTAGTAGTTTTATGATGTTTTTTAACCGCAATCATTTTTTGCTGTGCCACGAATCCGTGCCAGCACCCCAATGATTGTGTATAATTAGATGAATCTGCATCGTAAGCTGCCATATCTTCTCGCATGATTGTAGCGGTATATCTGGCGATATCTAAACCAGTTTTAAAACGGTTTTGCGCTACCATTCTAGCAGCATTTTCAGGAGAGACTGAGTTCCAAGTTGTCCCGTACTTTTTCTTTAATTCTTTTACAGTTTGTAAAGCAGAACTATAATTAGCGTGTGCTAAATTTTTCATAATTTTGTAATTGATAAGGTTATTAATTTTTATTGATAGCTAGCCCTCTTAAATGTTGCCGCATTTTTGGGGGCTTTTTCTCGATAATCGAGATTTAAATATTTTAAGTTTAGTCTTTAATTTAAAATGCTTTTCTCTACAAATACCTTCTAAGCTTACACCTAAATAGCTTACTCTATAAATATTTATATGCTGGTAAGGTTAAAAACTCAACAAATTCTTTGTTTAAAATTAACTCGTCAAATAATTGAACGGCTAATTCAAATTTTCCGTTGTTATACCTGTCTTCACCTACATAACTTTTTATTTTTTTGAGTTCTTCTTTTTTAAATTGCTCGTACATGCCTTCCGTAAATGTTCTACCATCTTCAAGCATTACGCTTTTATGCAACCATTGCCATACCTGTGTTCGAGAAATTTCAGCAGTTGCTGCATCTTCCATCAAGTTATACAAGGCAGCGGCTCCTTGTCCCATTAACCAAGATTCTATATACAGAATTCCAACATTAATGTTTTCTCGTATACCATTTTCAGTAATTGTACCTTCAGGTAATGCCACTAAATCTTCTTCAGTAATAGTTAAATCTTCTAGCTTTTTATCTATTTGATTTGCATTAGGCATTGTTTTATTAAAAACATCCATTGCAACTTCTACTAAACCAGGATGAGCAACCCAAGTTCCATCATGACCATTCTTAACTTCTTGTTCCTTATCATTCTTCACCTTTGCAAAAGCTTCTTTATTTAACTCATCGTTATTCTTTACTGGAATTTGTGCAGCCATTCCTCCCATAGCATGTACACCACGTTTATGACATGATTGAATAACTCGTAATGAATATGCTTTCATAAATGGACTACTCATGGTTACTTGTGATCGATTTGGCACTATAAAACCAGTGTGATTTCTAAACTTTTTAATGTATGAGAAAATATAATCCCAACGACCACAGTTTAATCCAGCCATATGATCTTTTAACTCATAAATAATTTCATCTAACTGAAAACTTGCTGTAATTGTTTCAATTAACACTGTTGCTTTAATTGTTTTTTGTTGCACTCCCATATACTCTTGCGCAAATACAAAAACATCATTCCACCAACGTGCTTCTTTGTAATGTTCTAGTTTAGGTAAATAAAAATAAGTTGCACTTCCTCGCTCTTGTAACGTTTTGATATTATGGAAAAAGTACAAACCAAAATCAACCAAAGAACCTGACATTTCTACTCCATCAATCAACAAATGTTTTTCGTTTAAGTGCAATCCTCTTGGTCTTACTAATAAAGTAGCTACTTTGTCTTTCAACTCATAGCTTTTATCTTTTGCGGCGTTGTAAAATGAAATTGTTTTATTTACTGCATCTCGTAAGTTCACCTGACCATCTAAAATATTTTGAATTGTAGGTGAATTACTATCTTCAAAATCTGCCATAAATGTTTTTGCTCCAGAATTTAAAGCATTGATAATCATCTTACGCTCTACTGGTCCTGTAATTTCTACTCTCCTATCTAACAAATCTTCAGGTAATGGAGCACATACCCAATCGCTTTCTCTAATTTCTTTCGTTTCTAAAGGAAATGTTGGGTTGTTTCCTGCATCAAAATGAGCTTGTTCTTTTTCTCTTTCAGCTAATAACTGAAGTCTTTGGGTGTTAAACTTTTCTTGAAGTTGAATTAAAAACGCTTTGGCTTCATTAGTTAGAACACTTTTATACTCGGCTTGATCAAAACCTACACATTGAATTTCTTTTGCTAAAACATCTTGATTCATATCTATTTATTTTTTCTTATTGATTGACAGTTCAATATTAAAAAAAAGAACTCAAACAAAAAAGCGAACGTTCGCTAAAAATAAGTAATTTACTGATTTTTATTAATTCGCTAATTTTTATACCTTTGAATTACGAATCTTTTAATAAAAACACCTTGGAAGAAGAATATATCAGATTAGTTTTCGGATTAAAGCTTAAACAAATACGAACAGATAAAAACCTATCGCTCTTTGGATTAGCTAAACTAACAGGATTATCAAAATCGTATTTAAACGAAATTGAGAAAGGAAAAAAGTACCCAAAAACTGATAAAATTGTTATTCTTTCTGAGAAGCTAGAAGTACCTTATGATCATTTAGTTTCCTTAAAATTAGATAAAAACTTAGCGCCAATTGGTGAAATTTTACAATCGAAAATTTTAAAAGAAATCCCTTTAGATTTATTTGGCATACAAGAAAACAACTTGATTGATATTATTGCGAACGCCCCTGCTAAAGTAAATGCATTCATTAGTACTATTATTAAAATAGCTCAAAACTACAATTTAACAAGAGAGAGCTTTTTTCTTGCTGCATTACGTTCGTACCAAGAGGCACACAATAACTATTTTGAAGATATTGAAACAAAGGTTACTGACTTTATTAAAGCATATCAAATAAACCCAAACAAACCTATTACTTCAAAAGACTTAGAAGAAATTTTAATTGAAGAATATGGTTATACTATTGATAGTGAAGAACTTTCTAAACATCAAAAACTATCTGAATTAAGAAACATTTATATTCCAAAGAATAAAACGTTGCTTGTATATAATGATATAAACGAAGCGCAGAAAACATTCATTTTTGCTAAAGAGATAGCTTATAATTATTTACAGATAGAAAACAGATTATACACCTTTCCTTGGATAAAATTTGAGAGTTTTGACCAAGTACTCAATAATTTTATAGCATCTTATTTTGCTGGTGCATTAATTATTCCTAAAGACAATTTAGCTCAAAAACTAACACACTTATTTTCTTTACAAACGTGGCAACCTATACAACTACATAAAATCATCCGAAGTTATAATTGTTCTGATGAAACTTTTTACCAACGCTTAACTAATATTTTGCCTAAGCATTTTAATATTAAGAACTTGTTCTTTTTACGATTTACACATAAAGAAGGCTCTCCTGTACATAGACTTTCTAAAGAGTTACATATTACTCAGCAACAATCTCCACATGCCAATCGTAATAACGAACATTATTGCAGAAGATGGATTGCTATTAAAACTATTCAAGACTTAGAAACTTCTAAAGAAAAAAAATCTGCTTACGGAATTCAGATATCTTCATACGAAAACTCTCAAAAAGAATACTTAGTACTTTCTGCAGCTACTGCAGACCCTTTTAAAGAAAAAATTAATCGTAGCGTGAGCATAGGCATGTTACTTTCTCCACACTTAAAAAGAAAACTTCATTTTTTTGATGAAGATACTTTTATTAAAAAAACAGTGGGGGTAACTTGTGAAACTTGTGCTGTACAAAATTGTAACGAACGCGTAGCTGAACCGTATATTTTAATGAAGCAATCTAGAAACAAAGAAATAGAAAACACTGTTGAAAACATCATTCAATCGTACACCTAAACACCTTGTTTTATACATTGATTTTCTTATTTTAGCACACGCAAACAAATAACTTACCATGGATCTTAACTTCAATAAAAACGAAGACCACAATAAACTTTTAGTATCAGATTTACGCAGACGCTTTGCCAAAGTAAAATTAGGTGGCGGACAAAAACGTATTGATAAACATCATGAGAAAGGAAAATTAACTGCTCGTGAACGTATTGATTACTTATTAGACGATAAATCTAAGTCTATTGAAATTGCTGCATTTGCAGGTGAAGACATGTATCAAGAACACGGTGGATGTCCTTCTGGAGGTGTAGTTGTAAAAATGGGATATGTTAGCGGTAAGCAATGTATTGTTGTTGCTAATGATGCTACAGTAAAAGCAGGTGCTTGGTTCCCTATTACAGGAAAAAAGAACTTAAGAGCACAAGAAATAGCTATTGAAAATAAACTACCTATTATCTATTTGGTAGATTCTGCTGGGGTGTACTTACCAATGCAAGATGAAATTTTTCCTGATAAAGAACACTTCGGAAGAATTTTCAGAAATAATGCTGTAATGAGTAGCATGGGAATTACCCAAATTGCTGCCGTTATGGGAAGCTGTGTTGCTGGTGGAGCTTACTTACCTATTATGAGTGATGAAGCTTTAATTGTAGATAAAACAGGAAGTATTTTCTTAGCCGGTAGTTATTTAGTAAAAGCCGCTATAGGTGAAACCATTGATAATGAAACGTTGGGTGGAGCAACCACACATTGTGAAGTATCTGGGGTTACCGATTACAAAGCAAAAGATGATAAAGATGCTTTAGACACCATTAAAAACTTAATGGATAAAATTGGAGATTATGACAAAGCCGGTTTTAACCGTAAAGAAGCTTTCCCTCCAAAAGAAAATGAAGATGATATTTTCGGAATTTTACCAAAAGCTCGTAATGAGCAATACGATATGATGGAAATCATTAAACGTTTGGTAGATAATTCTGAATTTGAAGAATACAAGGCCGGTTACGGTCAAACAATTATTACAGGATACGCTCGTATTGATGGATGGGCTGTTGGTATTGTTGCCAACCAACGTAAAATTGTTAAATCAAAAGGTGCTAAAACGAAACCTAGCGAAATGCAATTTGGTGGTGTAATTTATAACGATTCAGCCGACAAAGCTACTCGATTTATTGCTAACTGTAACCAAAAGAAAATTCCATTAGTTTTCTTACAAGATGTTACTGGGTTTATGGTAGGAAGTAAATCTGAACATAGCGGAATTATTAAAGACGGAGCTAAAATGGTGAATGCTGTAAGTAACTCTGTAGTTCCTAAGTTTACGGTAGTTATTGGTAACTCTTACGGAGCAGGAAATTATGCTATGTGTGGTAAAGCCTATGATCCACGCCTTATTTTTGCATGGCCTAGTGCTGAATTAGCTGTAATGAGTGGAGCCTCTGCTGCCAAAGTATTATTACAAATTGAAACAGCTGCTTTAAAGAAAAAAGGAGAAGAAATTACTCCTGAAAAAGAAGCTGAATTATTTGACAAAATAAAATCGAGATACGATAATCAAATATCTCCTTATTATGCTGCAGCAAGAATTTGGACAGATGCTGTGATTAATCCACTAGATACTAGAACTTGGATTTCTATGGGAATAGAAGCTGCTGACCACGCTCCTATTGAAAAGCCTTTTAACTTGGGAGTGTTACAAGTTTAAAACATAGAAAGCAGCATGAAGAGGAAGGTATTTTGGGCTATTATTGCCCTTGTAATTGGTTTTGTAATCTATCAGGTTTATATTTTCACCTTATCTGAAAATGACAATATAAAATCTATTTACTTAGTTCCTGATGATGCTGTTTTCATAGTTGATACAGAAAGACCTATTGACACTTGGGATGAAATAAGCTCAAGTCAAATTTGGACACATCTTCAAAAGAATCAACAAATCAATAAACTATCTGAAGGTATAAATAGTTTAGATGAAACTTTTAAAGCAAAAAAGGAAATTTTTGACTTTATTGGAGAACGTAACTTAGTTATCTCTGTACATGTATACAGTCCTAAAAAATACGGGCTATTATATATTGCTGATTTACAAAAATTCTCTAAACTCATTTTCCTAAAAAAAGCTATCAGTAATTTAGCTGGCGAAGATTATAAAGTTACCAAACGAGTATATAAAGAACATGAAATCATTGAACTTTATAATAAAGAGACACGGGAAACCTTACACCTTTCCTTTATCAAAAATCAGGTAATTGCTTCCTATACTCATATTCTCGTTGAAAAATCAATAGACCAATACGTAAACCCTGTTATTGGTCGTGATGTAAATTTTGTAGAAATAAAAGAAAAAACAAATAACGATGGCTTTTTTAACATCTATCTTCAACATAAATATCTAAAAGACTATTTAAATTGTTTTACCAGTTCTAGCAATTTAGACTTCTTAAACAAAGAAGCTTTTTTCTACACAGGGTTAGATATTTCAATTATTGAGGGTGTTATAGTTCAAGCCACAGGTTATACCAACGTTGACACTAATTCACAGACCTACTTAAAAGTATTACAAAAATCTGGAGTTGGCAAGCGTAGTGTTGCTAAAATAGCTCCCAAAAACACTTCTTTATACCTTAGTTTCGCTTTTGATGATTTTAAAACATTTAATAGCAATTTAGAAAAGCTTCAACAAGAAAATCCAGCTGAATTTAAAATGTATACTGATCAGCTCGCTATGATTGAGGATAAATTAGATATAAGTGTGTCTGAAAATATTTATAGTTGGATTGGTAGTGAAATAGCTTTAATTCATTTTAACACTGAACTTTCAAAAAATAAAAAAGATATCGCTGCTATTATTAAAGCTGATGATATTGATGACGCTAAAGAAAACCTTCAGCTTATTCTTTCTAAAATTAAAGAAAATACCCCTTTAAAATACAAACAAATTAATTATAGAGGTTATCCAATTAACTTTTTTGATTTAAAAGGATTCTTTAAAATGTTAGCTGGAAATATGTTTTCTAAAATGGAAAAGCCTTACTTTACCATTATTGATGATTTTATTGTTTTTAGTACTAGTCCAAATACAATTAAAGAAATCATTAATAATCACTTAATAGGATACACACTTGAAAGTTCTGAAAAGTTTGACGATTTTAATTATCATTTTGAAAAGAAATCTAGTGTATTTGCTTATGTAAACACTCCTAACTCATACAAAGATCTTTTAAGCTTGGTTGATAATAAAACCCGACGTCAACTTCAAAAAGACAAACCTTTTATTACATGTTTTTCTCAAATAGGCTTACAACTTATTTCAGAAGAAGATCTATTTAAAAGTAATCTTTCCTTTGTTTACGAGCATCCAGATGAAATTGAAATCAACATTAAAAAGGAAGAGGAATTAAAAAAGAAGTTACTTGAAGAATTAATTCCTTATAAAGACTCTATAAATACTCAAAGTTCAGCAAACTTTTTCAATCTTCCTCCTATACATCCGTCAGATTTAAGTGCTAAATCATATAAAGAATTTTATGGAAACGGAAACATCAAATTTGAAGTAGATTTAAACGATGGTTTAAAAGATGGCTCTTATAAATCTTACTATGAAAACGGAAATATAAAAGTTAAAGGGCATTATAAAAATGATAAGCAAAGTGGAACTTGGAAAGCTTATGACGAACAAAAAAGTAATGTAATTTTCAAAAAACAATTTTAATTGTAATATTTTATAGCATTAATTACATTTGCCAAGCAAAATTAAAACAGAATACACATGGGAAGAGCATTCGAATTTAGGAAAGCAAGAAAGATGAAACGTTGGTCAGCTATGGCTAAAACCTTTACTCGTATTGGTAAAGATATTGTTATGGCAGTTAAAGAAGGAGGTCCTAACCCCGAAACCAACTCTCGTTTACGTGTAGTTATTCAAAATGCGAAAGCTGCCAACATGCCAAAAGACAATGTTGAGCGCGCTATTAAAAAAGCATCTGATAAAAACACAGAAAACTATAAAGAGGTATTATTTGAAGGGTATGCGCCTCACGGAGTGGCTGTTTTAGTTGAAACTGCCACCAACAATAATAACAGAACAGTAGCTAATGTTCGTGCTGCTTTTAATAAGTGTAACGGTAACTTAGGTACTTCTGGTTCTGTAGCTTTTATGTTCGATCATGTTGTTAACTTCAAAATAAAAGAAGAATCATTAACAATGGATTTAGAAGAGTTTGAAATGGAAATGATTGACTTTGAAGTGGAAGAAGTATTTAATGATGAAGAAGATAATTCTATAATGTTATACGCTCCATTTGGTCAATTCGGATCTATTCAAAAATATTTAGAAGAAAACAATATTGAAATTATTTCTTCCGAGTTTGAACGTATTCCAACCACAACAACTGCACTTTCTGATGAACAGAAAGAAGAAGTAAATAAACTTTTAGAAAAATTAGAAGAAGATGATGACGTTAACAACGTATATCATTCTATGGAAGAATAATTTCATATACAAATTGCTATGAAAAATATTTATTTTTTACTGTTACTAATAGTTATTTCATCCTTAAACTTATCATGCTCGGACGAAAATGATAACACCTTTGAAGAAAAAAAAATAACTGGATTAAATTCTATAAACTATAATTCTGACGGATCTATATATAGTAAAAACACCTATAAATATTACTACAACAACTCTAACTTTATTAATAAGATTCATATTAAAAGGGTTTATGAGTCTAAACCTGAAAGAAATCACGAATATATAATTAACAGAGTTTTTATTGATAATAAAGTTGTTGTGGAAGAGTTTGACTATATACAAAAAAGAACAAACTCATCAAACATACTTAAAATAGATTTTAGCTATACAAATGATTTAATTACTAGTGAAACATCTACGTTCGATAACGACACAGAACGTATAATCAATTACTTTTATAACGATAAAGATTATTTAGAAAGTAAACAAGATATTGATGAAAGTAGTAAATATAGCTATTTCTACAACAATCAAAACTTACTAGAGAAAGAAATTTATAATGAAAATTTTGAAAGCCTTTTCAAGTATGAAAATGTTTTAAATCCTTTTTACAAAGGATCTCCTCTAGCTCACAGAAAGATTTCATTCATTCAAGAGGAAATGAGATTTTTTATTGATTTGGAGATTCAAGTAGAAAAAAACAAGACTGGTTACCCCTTAAATATTAAGAAATATAGAGATGGTAATCTTTGGAGTGAAGTAAATTATATTTACGAATAACAAAAATACATTTCCTATAAATAATTATTATAGTAAAAGAAATTATAACATAATTAAATCCAATGTTTTATTACGTTGGATTTTTATATATTTACTCCAACCAAACCTCTCATAATCATGATATTCTACGGAACTAAAGGAACACATTTACACAGCGAAAAAGTTAGCGGTGTAAAATGTACCCATTGCGAACAGCAAAATGCTCATACCATTAGTATTTTTGGTAAATATTTTTACATCTACTGGATTCCAATTTTTCCTCTGGGTAAAAAAGGAGTTTCTGAATGTAACCATTGCAAAGCTACTTATGAACGTAAAAACATGAGCGAACAGTTAAAATTAGCTCACGACAATGTAAAACGGAATACCAAAACTCCATTTGCACACTGGATAGGTTCTCTTTTGGTTGGTGTTCTTATACTTTTTGTAATTTACTCTGTAAAACAACATGATAAAGATGTCGATATCTATATCAATAATCCCAAAGTAAATGACATTATTAAATATAAATCTTCCAAAAAAGCTTACTCTACTATAAAAGTTACAAACGTTACTACCGATTCTATTTTCTTTGTGGCTAATTCAATGGAAATTAGTAAAAGGAGTAAACTTTATAAAATAGATAAAGAAGAAAATTACAATGCTGAACGATTTGGTATGAGTTTATCTGACTATAAAGATGCTTTTGACAACAATGATTTTTTAGATGTTAATAGATAACAAGAATTATTTAAACTATTTAGATTTTAACTTCTACAAATAGTAAACTCAAAATCTATTTTTTTTTATTATTTGTACTTTCGCACGATCATACTAAAACAAACTAGTCTATGGATTATAGAATGACTATCATCATTCCAGTTTTTAATGAAATTGATAATTTAGATAGAATACACAGTACATTCACTGATTACTTTTCTAAAAGCAAAACTAAAAGTAAAGTTTTATTTATTGATGATGGTTCTACCGATGATAGCTTCAATAAAATTTCTGAAATCTGCACAAACAACCCTGACTTTGAATACTTAAAATTTAAAGAAAACTGCGGATTAAGTGCTGCTATAAAAGCAGGAATAGATCATATAGAAACCGAATTAATCGGGTACATTGATGCCGACTTACAAACTACTCCTTATGACTTTGACATCTTATTAGAAGATATTGATAATTATCAAGCAGTTATTGGGTATAGAGGTAAAAGAAAAGATACTTTAAGTAAAAAAATACAATCGTTAATTGCTAACAGCATACGACGGAGTTTAATTAACGACGGAGTTATCGACACAGGTTGTCCGTTAAAAGTACTTCGTACTGATGTTGCTAAAAAAATTCCTTTCTTTAAAGGGATGCACCGCTTTATTCCTGCCTTAATTTTATTACAGAATGGAAAAATAAAGCAGTTAAAAGTGCAACATTTTGAGCGTATTGCAGGTACTTCTAAATTCAACATTTTCAATAGATCTTTAAAAGCGTTACGTGATACTTTTGCTTACAGATGGATGCGAAAAAGTTATATAAACTACACTATTGAAAAGTCTAAAATTAGCTAATGAGCGACTGGCTTTCATATAAATATTTTGTATACATTATCGGTTTTGCTGCTCAGATTTTATTTTCAGCAAGATTGCTATTACAATGGATTCAATCTGAAAAAGTAAAAAGAGTATTAACACCTGAATTGTTTTGGCAATTAAGTTTAATTGCTTCCTTTTTACTATTTGTTTACGGTTGGTTACGAGACGATTTTGCCATTATGTTAGGGCAATCGCTAACCTACTTTATTTATATTAGAAACATGCAATTACAAGGATCATGGATAAAACTACCTAAATTCCTACGTGGTTTTTTACTTATTTTTCCTTTTTTAATAGCGTTATATTCTTTTAAAAATAACCAAATTGATGTAGAGCGATTGTTCCGTAATGAAGATGTTCCTATTAACTTACTAATCTGGGGAAGTATTGGTCAAATTATTTTTACGTTGCGTTTTGTGTATCAGTGGATTTATTCTGAGCGTAAGAAAGAATCTTCATTACCATTAGGGTTTTGGTTATTAAGTCTCGTTGGCTCTCTAATGATTTTAAGCTACGCTATTATCAGAAAAGACCCTGTATTATTTATTGGTCAATTATTCGGTTTTGTTATTTATATCAGAAACGTTTTTATCTTATTAAAACAAGATAAAGTGTTAAAAACCAACTCATAAACTTATTCTATTTTCAGAATGAAAAACAAACTAACTTTTAATATCTTTTTAGTAATCGCAACTATTAGTTTACTCATTAACGTGGGTTCGTATGGGGTTATTGAAAGTAGCGATGCTAGATATGCCGAAATTGGTAGAGCTATGCATGTCTCTGGTGATTATATGCATCCTAACCTGTTAGATGTTCACCATTATCACAAACCTCCATTTACCTATCAAATTACAGCGTTAGGTTACAAAATATTTGGTATTAATGCTTTTGGAGCTCGTTTCTTTCTACAACTAGCTGTTTTACTTCAACTTATATTAGTGTATCGTTTAAGTATTTCATTATTCAACAATAAAAAAACGGCACTTTGGTCTACTATTATTTATTTTAGTTTTCCGTTGGTTTTAATGTCTTCACGAAACTTAACAACCGACGCTTTTTTAGCAACCTTTGCTTTATTAAGTATTTATAGCTGGGTAAAATATCGCCAAACGGGAATTATAAAATGGCTCTATGCCTTTACCTTGAGTTTAGCTTTAGGCTTTTTAACAAAGGGACCTGTAATATTTATTGTTCCGGTAATTTTTATTTTATTTTATAATCGTACAGAAAAATCGAAAAGAAGCTTTTCTATACATCATATTGCAGCATGGTCATTATTTTTAGCTATTGCAGCATCTTGGTTTGTATATTTAGGCTATAGTAATCCTGCCTTTTTAGATTATTTCTTAGGAAAACAAACCGCAGATAGATTCTCTAAAAATGCCTTCGGAAGAACAGAACCTTTTTGGTATTTCTTAGCTTTTGCTCCACTAGTTGGTTTACCATGGTTTTTAGCATTCATTTATTTACTTAAAGATCAAAAAGAGCTATTGAAAACAAAAACAATTCATTTCGCTATGCTAATGGCATTTATAATTCCTTTGATTTTCTTTTCAATTTCTTCTTCAAAACGAATTTTATACATCTTACCATTATATGGCTTGCTTGCTATTTTAATAGCTGACTTGTTTTCACGAATCAACACAGAAAAAATCAAAACTATTAATGCCTTTATTCTTGGTTTTTCTAGTTTAATTCTATTAACTTTTATAGTAGCTCCATTTATTAATACTGGAATGAATTTTCCGTATTATTTAGCTATTGCTAGTTGTGGTGTCGCAATCATAGTATTCTTTATTTATAGATCTAAAGAAGAAGTTAAATTTAAGCCCGTACTTACCTCTTTTGTTGTGACGGTATTTTTATTGATCAGTGCTTCGACTATTTTAGCTAAAAATGAATTAAAAGTAAATGCTTCAAAACCTGTAACAGACTTTATTATTAGTGAAAATCTTAATTCTAGAGATATTTTAGTCTATAACATCAGAAAGTCATCAATTGCTTTTGGATTGAATAAATCGATTATTTCTTTATACGATGGGCATGAGTCTTTAAACAGAGAAACTCAGTTTGAAACTGATACAAATTGGAAAAATCACTTAATCAATCTTAAAGATGCTACTGAGTTGGAAAGTTTACATGAAATTGTAGAAAAACCTAGTGTGCTAATACTTTATAAAAAGCAACTTCCAGAAAGATTAAAATGGTTAGCCAACAAATACTCCCATAAAAAAGAAATGGGGAAATGGACTATTTTATACTAATGATAAGATTATAAAAACCTTACTAAATCCAACGTTTTTTTACGTTGGATTTTTTTTGTTTCTGTCTCAATAAATTCTTCTACAAAATAAATTTCTTTAGGAGTTTCGTATTTAGAGAGCTCATTAAGATTTCTCACTTTGTTCGAAATGACACTATCTTTCTCTCCTTCTATTACTAAAATTAATTTCTCTCCTAGTTTTTGATCAGGAACACCAGCAACAAAAAAACGATTTAAGATGATTTTAGATAGTTTTTCCTCTATTTTTTCTGGATGCAGCTTAACTCCTCCAGAATTAATTACATTGTCATAGCGCCCTAACCATTCAAATTCTGTTTCAGAAATTAAATGAACTACATCATTTGTTACAATTCTTTCCTCCGATACTTTAGGCGCATCAATTATCAAACAATTTCGATTGTCTTGTGAAAGGTATACGTTGGGTAATGTTTTATAGTGAGGTATCTCATTATCAATAGATTGCTTCGTCATTCCTCCTCGCAATGGTGCACAGTTATTTAAACTCTTAACTGCGATATGTGTAATTGTTTCCGTCATTCCATAGGTAGCGAAAACTTGAGTAGACAGGTTCTGAATTGCTGAAATCAAGTCATTAGATACCACTCCTCCTCCTACAATTAGTTTTTTAACCTTATGTAAATCTTTTAACGAGTTTTGCAACTGCATTGGTACCATTGCAGAAAAATCATACACTTTATCCATTCCTTCCAATGGATTAGAAATTGCTTCAACAATATCTAGCTTCCACCCTAACGTTAATGCTCGGACTAACATCATTTTTCCTGCAATATAATCAGTAGAAAGGCATAGTAAAGCAGTAGTGTTTTCTTTCAATTCAAAAAAAGTGCCTGTTGCCTCAGCTGAGTTTTTCATAAACTCTTTTTTTAACGGAATTGGTTTCGGTTTTCCTGTAGATCCTGAAGTTTGTACTATAATAAAATCTTCAGTATTAAACCAATCTGATAAAAATGAAAAGACAGAATTATTTATTCTTTTAGAAAAACTTAAGAGTTCTTCTTCTGAAGAAAAAGACTCTCCATTTAACTGAAAACTTTTATGAAAGGTATTTTTTTTCACAATATACTGATCAATTCACTATTGAATTTCTTTAGTAATCACTGGTTTTTCAATCTTACCAAACAACTTTTCTTTCCAATTTTTCCAGCCATATTTTTTTTGCAAAAACATTATATATAACGGATAAATGAAAAACACAGGAATAATCATTTGATATATTAAATTCGGTTCAGAATGATCAATAAATAAGGCGTCAGTTTGAAAAACTGCCCAATTTGAAGCTACTAAAACAGCCGCTGCAATATTATTTGCTGCGTGAATTCCTAAAGCTAGCTCTGCTCCTTCATCTAACAAGGTGATAATTCCGAATAAAAAACCTGTACCAATATAAAAACCCATAATTCCGTAACCTAACTTGGATACTTCTGGATTTAAAATATGCATTAAACCAAACAACGTTGAAGTTACGATTAGTGGAACCCATCTAGTCTTAGTTAAAATTCCTATTCCTTGCATTAAATAACCTCTAAACAACAACTCTTCTAACGATGTTTGAATCGGAATTAAAATGATACAAATCGTTAATAATAGAAAAAACGGAACTGGTTTAAAATTCCACACGAATTCTTCTGGTGCTAACAAATAGCCTATAAAGAGAAAAAATACCGTCATTAAAAACCAAGTAACAAAACCATAAAAAAAGCGATTCCAATCTACTTTCTTTCTACTTGTTACTACAGAAGTGAATGACCGTAAATGCACGAACTTCACAAATACTATCAACAAAACTAAAAGTACTGCAAATGGTATTAAATTTTCAATTAGGAAAATATTTTTGTTTCCTTGAAAATTGGCTGTATCTTCCATTAACCCTTTATATACTTCTGGTAATAAAAAATAGATTGCGAAGTTTAATAAAAAAGGAGACATTACTATTAAAATTGTAAGTAACCACCTCCACCAACTATTTTCGCCTTTATATACTTGTTGTATAAAATCCATTGTTAAATATTAAAGTCCCAATGTTTATTCGTGTTATAACCTAAGCTACCATTTGTAACTTCTAACGGACTTTCTATGTTATTTGTAAACAAACTTCCTGTTCCTAATCCTTGTGGTAATGGATTATTCAACGTGTACGTCCATTGTGCTATGGCATTTAATCCAATATTACTTTCTAATGCCGAAGTAATCCAATTACCTGCATTGTGGTTTGCTGCTATTTGAATCCATTCGTTACTTCCTTGAAAACCTCCAACCAAGCTTGGTTTTAAAATAATGTATTGTGGTTGAATTGTAGCAATACATTTTTCTTTTTCTTCGGAAGAAAACACGCCTATCAACTCTTCGTCTAATGCAATTGGTAATGGAGTTTTTTCACATAAACTTGCCATTTCTTGCCATTGACCTTGTTTAATTGGTTGTTCTATCGAATGTAATTCTAACTCTGCTAATCTTTGTAATTTTTCTAAAGCATTTTCAGGTAAAAACGCTCCATTTGCGTCTACACGAAGTTCTATTTCTTTGGATGAAAATTCTTTTCGGATTGACTTTAATAATTCTATTTCTGTATCGAAATCAATTGCTCCAATTTTCATTTTTATGGTTGTAAAACCTTGTTGCAACTTATCTTTTATTTGTTGTTGCATAAAGGTTTTATCTCCCATCCAAATTAATCCGTTTATTGAAATTTGTTGCTTGCCTTCAGAAAAATCTGATGGAAATAATTCAAACGGATTTTTACTTTCTAATGATAAAAAAGCTTGTTCTAATCCAAATTGAATTGACGGGTAGTGTGCCACTTCAGTCAATAAAACATCTAAACCTAAATTAATATTGCTACACACCCACTGTAACTTCTCTTCATAATTAGGTCTGTCATCTGCACTTAATCCTCGAAATAAGCCACACTCTCCAAAACCTTGTTTTCCGTCTCTTTCTAAAACTAAAAACCAAGTTTCTTTTGTTCTTAAAACTCCACGAGAAGTTCCGCTGGCTTGTTTAAAATTCAATAAATATTTATGATAGGTAGCTTTTATCAACTTTCTATATTTTAGTTATGAGTTTCAGATGCTTTTTTAAATTCATCTAAATATTGTTGACTCATTTTTTTTAATGCTCCTTTAAAATAAGGGAACAAACAACTCATTACATACGACTCACTTGTACAGGTAGTTGTTTGTACTATTTTAGTAGTGTTTCCTTCTGAAGTAAATACATAATCATCTGTTTTTAACATATTTTCTGCATCAAAATGAAAAGTAAGTTTTTCATTTTCTTTAAAAGCTAATACTTCTTCTGTCATAGTTACCAATTTTCCTTGGTTTTCAACTACAACTTTATAAGTGCTCCCTACTTTGTTTGGCTTTTCTTCTAATGTTTCTATCGATTTTACTTCCGGCATCCATTGTTTCATCAATTCTACATTTTGAAAATCGGAAAAAACTTCTTTTACAGGCTTATTAACTGTTACTTCATTCGTATACACTACCTCTTGAACAACCAATCCTGTTAAAAAAAATGCTAGAATTAAAGCAGTTATAATTCCTAAAATTATTTTGATTTTTTTCATACTTCTAACCTAAAATAACTTCTTAAATAGTTATTGTTTCTCCAATTTCTAAAATCACTAATTCTTTTTTAGCTTGTGTAAACTTTTCTTTTGCATCATCAACATCAATTGTTATTGGAGGAAAAGTATTAAAGTGACAACCTATTACTTTATTACAAATTACCAAATCACTTGCTATAATAGCATCATCTACTCCCATAGTGAAATTATCTCCTATTGGAAAAATTGACGCTGTAAGGTTTGTTGCCATTGGTATTAACTGCATATCCATAGTAACAGCTGTATCTCCTGAAACATATAACGATTTTTCTCCTGCAGTAATTACGAATCCTCCTGGTTGACCACCATAGCTTCCATCAGCAAAAGACGAGGTATGTATAGCGTTTACATATTTTGCAGAAAATGTATCGTTAGTATAAGTACCTCCATGATTTACAGGGTGTCCTTTTAAATCCTTAGCACCATAATACATAACAATTTCGTAATTTGAAACTATCGTAGCTCCTGTTCTTTCTGCAATACGCTCAACATCTAATACATGATCTTGGTGCGCATGTGTAAGTAATATATAGTCTGCTTTTACTTCATCAACATTAATGTGCGATGCTAAAGGGTTTCCTGTTATAAAAGGATCAATTAACACATGAGTCCCATTAATTTCTACTCCAAAACACGCATGACCGTAAAAAGTGATTTTCATCTATTTGTTTTTAGTTTTAATATGATAAGATATTACCTTAAACTCTAAGGTTCTATCCTTTCTTTCGTTTTATTCGCTTTTTTATAAATATAATTAGGATGATTATTAACAATATAAATGGCCAAATATTTACCAAACCAATAAAGAACCATTTTATATTATCTATCCCACTACTAAAAGCTTCTGCTAAGCGTTTTCCATAACTTTTTGAATATGCTTTGCTTATTTCTGTTTTATAAAATCGGATTGTTAAGGTTGAATATGATACCTGGTTTTGCAAATACTTCAGGCGACCTTCCATCGATTCTATTTCTGATCTTACATTGTTTAATTCTCTTTCTACTTCTATAATTTCTTTTACTGAAGACGCTTTTTTTAATATCTCACTATAACGCTGCTCTAACTCTTTTTTTACTTTTAAACGAGCTTCAACATCTAAGAACTGCTCAGTTACATCATTTACCGATATATTCTTACTATCGAATCGTGAAACTTTTGATGAAACTTCATTTAAAAAATCATCAAAACTTTTAGAAGGAATTCTAACCGTTAAATTTGTTGTTATGCTTTGTGAAGATTTGTATTCATTATCCGTAGCAATATAACCTTTGTACTTTTTTAATACTTGTTCAATGTGGTTTCTTGTCGCTGATAAATCATTTGTTTCAAAAGATACATCTCCTGTTTTAATAAGTTTTCTTTCAACTACTGGAGCTTCATTATTTCCCTTTAACTCTACTGATTCCTCTATATCTTTATCAATTACCATATTCCCTAAAGCCTTATTATTACCATAAGACTCAAGGTTTTCACCTCCGCCATTACAAGCTGTTAATAAAACAACAACTACAAAAAGATTTAAAATTTTTTTTATCATATTTTTTCAGGGAAGTTACAAAATTTGCCCCAATCCAAATAAAATTGAAAATAAAAAGGTACTTAACGCTACTTTTTTTAGCTCTCCATCTAATAAAGTCTCTTCTTTATTTTTGTACACAAAAAACAGATGTTTTGCCAAAGGAATGTAAGCTACAATAAATAGAAATTGAGTTGGTGAGTGATACTTGATAACCACATATAACAATGCAAACAGAAATGATGCGATAATTAAAAAGTAGTGATACATTTTTGCCGATTCAGCTCCCATTTTCACTACCAACGTGTTTTTTCCTGATTTTGCATCATTCTCTCTATCACGCATGTTATTTAAATTCAACACCGCTGTACTTAACAATCCGACAGTTATTGCTGGTAAGAAAATGATAAAGTTTAATTCTTTAGTGTATAAAAAGTACGTTCCTACTACTGCTAACAATCCGAAGAAAAGGAACACAAAAACATCTCCGAATCCGCTATAACCATAGGCTGATTTACCTACCGTGTATTTTATTGCCGCAACAATAGAAGTAATTCCTAATCCGAAGAAAATTACTGAATACAAAAAGTTGTCTTTTCCGAAGGAAACATAAATCAGTAACAATGCAATAATAGTCGTAACGACTCCTGTAACTATCATTGCATTTTTCATTTGTTTTGGTGTAATTACTCCTGAAGCTACCATACGTGCTTCTCCTTCTCTTTCATTATCCGTACCTTTTACTCCGTCTCCATAATCATTAGCAAAATTGGACAATACTTGAAAACCAATTGTCGTTAGAATGGCTAGCCAGAAAATAGATGTTTCTAATAAGCTTACAGCACTCTCTGAATAAAATACGTTATTAAATCCTAAAAAAGCTCCTACGATAATTCCTGAAACAGAAAGTGGTAGGGTTCTTAAACGTGCCGCTTTGATATAGTTTTTGATCATTCTTAAAAAATAAGATTCCCGCTTTCGCGGGAATAACACAATTTATATTTTTTGCTATTACAAATTATTTGCTTCTGCAATTAATTCAGCAATATCTTTTACTTCTATTTGTGCTTCTTTCTCTTTAAATTTAACACCGTCAGTCATCATGGTATTACAATAAGGACAACCTGTAGCAATAATCTGCGGATTTGTTTCTAAAGCATCTTCTGTTCTTAACACGTTGATATCCTTATCTCCTTTTTCTGGCTCTTTAAACATTTGTGCTCCTCCAGCACCACAACATAATGCTGTTGATTTATGACGCTTCATTTCCGTCATTTTTACTCCTAAACGACGAATTAATTCACGTGGACTTTCATATACATCATTTGCGCGACCTAAATAACACGGATCATGATACGTTAAACGCTTACCTTTTAAGTTTTCATCTTCAATAGTTAAACGTCCTTCTTTAATTAACTTATTAATATATTGGGTGTGGTGATACACTTTATACTTACCTCCTAATCCTGGATACTCATTTTTTAAAGTATTAAATGAATGTGGATCACAAGTAACAATTGTTTTTACTTCGTAAGCGTTTAAAACTTCAATATTAGTAACGGCTTGCATTTGAAATAAGAATTCATTTCCTGCACGTTTTGCTGCGTCTCCTGTTGAACTTTCTTCGGTACCTAATACAGCAAAATCTACATTAGCTTGTTGTAATATTTTTACGAAAGCTCTTGTTATTTTTTTTGCTCTATCATCATAACTTCCTGCAGCTCCTACCCAAAACAACACTTCTGGTTGTTTTCCTTGAGCCATCATATCTGCCATTGTTGGTACGTTCATAATTCTTTATCGTTTAATTGTTGAACTGTTTTATTTAGTTTTTTAAGGATCGAATAAGTAATATTTATTCTTCGTCTTTCCAGTTTAATCTATCCATTTGACTATACTGCCATGGAGCTCCGTTATTTTCAATATTGGTCATCATCATATTCAACTCTTGAGGAGCTGCTGATTCTTCCATTACTAAATAACGACGCATTTCCATAATAATTGATAACGGATCGATATTTACAGGACATTCTTGTACACAAGCATTACAACTTGTACATGCCCATAATTCTTCTGGAGTGATATAATCGTTTAATAATTGCTTTCCATCATCAACAAACTTACCTCCATTTGCATCCATATTTTTCCCAACTTCTTCTAAGCGGTCACGAGTATCCATCATAATTTTTCGAGGAGATAATTCTTTCCCCGTTAAATTTGCAGGACAAGAAGAAGTACAACGTCCACACTCTGTACAAGTATATGCATTCATTAACTGTACCCAATTTAAATCGGTAACATCAGATGCCCCGAATTTTTCTGGCTCACCTTCCTCTGCTCCTTCTTCAGGCATTGCATAAGGATCTGCATCTGGATCCATCATCATTTTTACTTCTTTAGTAACAGCTTCTAAATTAGAGAACTGTCCTTTTGGATTTAAATTTGCAAAAAATGTATTTGGAAACGCTAACAAGATATGCAAGTGCTTTGAATAGTATAAATAGTTTAAGAAAATTAAAATACCTACAATGTGTAACCACCATGCAGATTTTTCAATTGTGTGTAATGCTTCTGGTGAAAAACCATCAAACCAAGGTGCTACAAATTGAGAAACTACATTCCCTACTCCTGCTTCTTGGAAATGAACATCAGTAGCATTCATGACCAAAAATAAAGTCATTAATACCATTTCGAAATATAAAATAATATTTCCATCGTTTTTTGGCCACCCTTCCATTTCCTTATTCCAGAAACGTTTTACTTTTTCAATATTTCTACGGAACCAAAAAACTGTAACCGCTAGCAATACCAAAAGAGCTAATATTTCAAAACTACCGATTAAAAAACCATATAAAGCATCTCCTATAATTGGTTGAAAAACACGATGTGTACCTAATAAACCATCAATAACGATTTCTAACATTTCGATATTGATTAAAATAAATCCTACATACACGACAATATGTAAAATACCAGAAACAGGACGGCGTACCATTTTATATTGTCCTAAAGCAATTTTTGCCATGTTTTTCCAACGCTCTGGCTTTCTATTACTTCTATCAATATCTTTTCCTAATTTAATGTTGCGTATCAACTTACGAACATTCATTACAAAATACCCGATACCTGCAATTAAAATAAGTGCAAAAAAGATGTTTGGTACGTATTTCTCCATCGTTCTTTAATTATTAAGTTTTGTTAGATTTTATAAATATAAGCTTATTTATTACTTACATTTTTCTCGTTATTCTCTTCGTTATATGGTTTTGCTTTTTTTCCAAACAATGAAAAATGTACAAAACGCTTCGGATTTAATTTCATTTCTCTTAAAAGTTCCTCTAATTCCTTTGAAGCGTTCGTTAAGTTAGTGTACATTTTTTCATCGGTCATTAACTTACCTAAAGTACCTTTTCCTGACTTCATATCAGCTAACAAAGTATTTACATTCACTAAAGTTGTTTCTAACTTTTTAACAGTTTCTCCTAAATTAGCTTTCGCTAAATCTTCTGAAACTTTTGAGAAATTATCAGTAATATTTTTAGCGTTCTGTAATGTAGAATCTAGATTAGATTTATTGTCTGCTACTAAAGAGTTTACTGAAGATAATGTTTTACGAACATCATAAATAGTTCCTTCTAAGCCTAGAATACTTCTATTTAAACTTTTACGAGACTTTTCATCCAATATTTGGTTTATTCCTATCAATAAAGAGTCTGCTCCAACTAAAACATTTTCTAGTTTTGCTTGAATAGGATTTAATTTTTCTCCTACTGATGAAAATATATCTGATTCAACCTCTCCTTTTAAATAGTCTCCAGATTTAGCTATTTCTCCATCATATTTAGGAACAATGGCTAAATTTTGACCTCCCATTAAACTAGCTGAATAAATTTTAGCAATACTATTTTTAGAAAATTCAAAATCGGTATCTAACGATATTTTCACTATTAGTTTACCTCTTTTTTCTGGTTGCTCATTAAAGTAAATTTGATCTACCTTACCTACTTTCAACCCATTAATTGTAACTAAACTCGCCTCATTAAGACCGTTTATGTTATTGTACTCTACAAAAAATTGTCTTGTATTAGCACTGAACAAATCTTGCCCTTTTAAAAAGTTATACCCCCAAATGAATAAGGCTATAACGATTACAGCAACAATTCCTGTTTTTAGTTCTTTAGACATATAAAATATTTATACGAGCGAAAATAATAATAATTTTGGGAGTATAAATATAGAACACCTCTAAATTAACGGTTTTTCAATGCTTCTTTGATAGAAATTCGTTTTCCGTTTTTAAAAGCCACTACCCATGCATCTTTATATCCATTACTTTTTACTTCTGGCAACAACTTTTTTATTCCTGAAAGACTTGGTGAATTTCCGTAATAATATTTGTAGTAACCATCTATAAATAAAACCTCTACATTTTTCAACCCTTTAAAAGTACTTGTAGATAACTTTTTTTTAGAAGCTGCAATTTGAATTTTAAATTCGACCTCTGAAGATTTTTTCTCTGGAGTTTTAGTTACTTTTTTAATTGACTCCTCTTTTTTATCACTTGTTTGGGTTACTTCTTTCTTCACTACAGGTTTAGGATTTACTTTCTTAACCGTTGGTTTTGATTCTTCTTTTTGAATCAATGGCGCATTTACTGTAATGGTTTCACTAATTGTATTTAGTTTTAACCTTTCAAAGTACTTTTCTATAGCCTGAGCTATTGATTTTGCCATTTGAAGTTGTCCTTTTCTTGAATTAAGAAAGCTACCTTCCGCTTTATTAGTTAAAAAACCTAACTCTATTAAAACACTAGGCATTACAGTTTCTCGCAACACTAAAAAATTAGCTTGCTTTACCTTTCTATTATTTCTTTTAAGAGCTACAAAGTTATTTTGTACCAATCCTGCTATTCCTAAACTATTTTCTAAATTTTCTTCTTGAAGTACTGATAACCCTATTACCGATTCAGGAGAATTAGGATCATAATCATAGTTTTGCTTATAATTATCCTCTAATAAAATTACAGAGTTTTCCTTTTTTGCTATCTCTAAATTTTCTTTATTTCCACTAAGACCTAACACAAAAGTACTCGCTCCATGAGGATCTGATCTTCTAAAAGCATCGCAATGTATTGATACAAATAAATCTGCTTTCTTATCATTTGCTATTTTAGCTCGGTTGTGTAACTCTACAAAAACATCTTTTTTCCTTGTATACTCAACTTCAATATCTTTTGATGTTGATAACTCCTTTCCTACATCGAGTGCTACTCTAAGAGCAATATGTTTTTCTCTAAATCCGTTTCCTAAGTTACCTGGATCTTTTCCTCCATGACCTGCATCTAGCACAACTGTATATTTTTTTTGTGCAAAAACAGATGATATCTCTCCTAATAAAACAGTTAGAGAGGTTATAACAATTAATGATATTTTTGAGATATTATATTTACGGAAATTTAAGAATTGCATCAATAAAATTTAACTATTTTTGGATTTTAAAATAAGAGCGTTCAAATAGTACGCCAAAGTTTTTAAATATAACACAAAAATAGTATTAATAATATTGCGAGCAAATCCTACTTACATACTTTTAGCTTTCTGTCTTTTTTATTTTCAATTAAGCTCTGCTCAAGAATTTGGTAAGAAAGAAATTAATTCTATCAATCTTAAAAAAGATTCTATTTCTTCAAATCCTAAGGACTCTTTAATCGCGTTAAAAAACAATGCTCTTATTGGTAAAAGAGATACTATTGCTAACGACTCTATAAAACCAAAAGAAGTAATAGATGGTATAATTACACATAACGCTGAAGATTACACCATACAAGACGCCAAAAACAAAACTGTTACCTTATACAATAAAGCCCATGTAACTTATACCGATATTGATTTAAAAGCTGGTATAATTATACTAGATTATAAAAACAACATGGTGTACGCCAAGGGTATTAAAGATAGTACTGGTTACCATCAAAAACCTCAATTTAAACAAGGTGGACAAGAATCTGAACAAGATTCTATTCTTTTTAACTTCAAAACAAAAAAGGCTTTAGTTTACGGAGTAAAAACAAACCAAGCAGGAATTATTACTTACGGAGAAAAAACCAAACGCATAAACGACTCTACCATATATATGCGTAGATTACGTTTTACAACCTCTCAAAAAGAAAATCCTGATTACTACATACAAACAAATAAAGCAAAGTTAGTTCCTGGTAAAAAAATTATTGTAGGAGGAAGTAATTTAGTATTAGCAGATGTACCTACCCCTGTTTATTTACCTTTTGCTTACTTTCCTATGACTAATAAGAGAACTTCCGGTTTTATTATTCCTTCTTGGGGTGAAAGTAATAACCAAGGTTTTTTCTTACAGAACGGAGGTTACTATTTTGCTGTTAGCGATTATTTTGATTTAACAACTTTAGCAGATCTATACACCAACGGTAGTTGGGGCTTAAATGCTACCTCTAATTATTATGTACGTTATAAATTTAGTGGAAATTTTAGTATTCGCTATGAGAACATTATACGAGGTATTCGTGGTTTGAGTGATTATAACAAGTCAACAAATTTTAATATTCGTTGGACACATAGTCAAGATTCTAAAGCTAGTCCGAACTCTCGTTTTTCTGCCTCTGTTAATTTGGGTAGTAGTAAATACTATCAACAATCTTTAAATGAATTTAATAGTTCTCAGTTTTTAACTAACACCTTAAACTCTTCTATTTCATATTATACAAAATTTGTAGGTACACCTTTTAATTTAAGTGTAACTGCAACCCATAATCAAAATACGAATACTGAAACTATCTCCATGACTTTACCTTCTTTACAGCTAAACATGGATCGTATTTATCCATTCGCTGGTAAAGATGGTGTAAAAAAGAATCCTATTCAAAAAATGGGATTGAATTATAGCATGCAAGGTCAGTATCAAATCAACACTACTGACGATGAGTTTTTTACTCCTAAAATGTTTCAAACAGCTAAAAAAGGAATACAACACAATTTGAGTACAAATACAAGCTTAAAAGCTTTTAAATACTTTACTTTATCTCCAAGTGTGAGTTATAAAGATGTTTGGTATTTTGATCAAATTAAAAAGAGATATGATCCTACTGCTGTAAACAAAGATGGTAACTTAGGAGCTGCAGTTAACGATACTATTAGTGGCTTTACGCGTTACAATGAATATAACTTTGGAGTTTCATTATCTACAAACATCTATGGTACATTTAACTTCAAAAAAGGACGTTTAAAAGCTATTCGTCATACAATTAGACCCTCTATTTCATACGGATATCGTCCTAATTTTGCTGATGATTACGATTTAACAGTTCGTCAGAGCTCTGATCCTAATGACCTATTAACTTACTCTCCTTTTGAAGGTGGTATTTATGGTACACCAGGAAGTGGAGTTTCAAACTCTATTGGTATTTCGGTAAATAATGTTTTAGAAGCCAAAGTAGCTCCGAAAGACCCTGACAGTGATGAAGAAGACAAAAAAATCACCCTTCTTAACAACTTAAACTTTAGCACAAGTTACAACATCGCTGCTGATAGTTTACGTTGGGCTCCTGTAAGAGCCAATGCTGGTACGCGTCTTTTCAAAGATAAACTTGCCTTAAACATGAACGCTACTTTTGATCCTTATCAAGTAAACAGCAAAGGCGATAGAATTAATAAGTTTAACGGCGGTCTTCTTAGAATGACTAATTTGGGAGTAACAGCAAACTACTCTATTTCTAGTAAAGATTTTGAAAAAAATAAAGATGGTAAAGATAATTCTGATAACAAAAATGGAAATGGAGCCCAAGATACCCCTGATGTTTTTGGTGAAAGTATAGGCGCAACTAATGGCTTTCCTAACAACAGCAATAAAAATAACGAAAGTGAAACAAAAGAAACTGAGTTATACAGAGCTAAAATACCTTGGACCCTTAATTTAGCTTACTCTATGAGCTATACTAACAACGGACTAACAAGTCAAATAGGCAACAACGCATTAATGTTTAGTGGTGATGTTGAGCTTTCTCCTAAATGGAAAGTTAACTTTTCTTCTGGATACGACATTAAAGACAATGCTTTCACCTATACAAGATTAGGTTTTTCGAGAGATTTAGATAGCTGGCGATTCAACTTTAACTGGACTCCTTTCGGTATTAACTCTTCTTATAACTTCTTTATTGGGGTTAAATCTTCTGTATTAAGCGACCTAAAATGGGATAAAAACAAACCGCCAGACAGGGTTTTATTCTAGAGTTAGAAAAATCTAACTTTTCCTTTTTAACAAAGCAAACAACTTTATAAACTCAAACTAAAATGAAAAAAATAATCACAACTGATAAAGCTCCAGCTCCAATTGGACCATATAATCAAGCTGTACTTAGTGGAAATACTTTATACACTTCTGGGCAAATTGCTATTAACCCTGAAACTGGTGAGTTAGTTTTAGATTCTATTGAAGCAGAAACAAAACAAGTAATGCAAAACATGAAAGAAGTATTAGCTGCTGCTGAAATGACATTTGAAAACGTTATTAAGACTTCTATTTTCATTTCAGACATGCATAACTTTTCAAAAATTAATGCTGTTTATGGTGAGTATTTTGATGATGCCACTGCTCCTGCTCGTGAAACAGTAGAAGTTGCTAACTTACCTAAGTTTGTAAATGTAGAAATTAGTATGATTGCTGTTAAGTAAGCCAATCTTAAAAACATGAATAAATAAAAAATCCACTTTTTGAAAGTGGATTTTTTTATTATATCGCTTTGATTAATAATTCTGCTGTTGATGGATTTGTAGCTAACGGTACATCGTGAACATCACACAAACGCATTAACATAGAAATATCTGGTTCATGTGGATGCTTTGCTAAAGGGTCTCTAAAAAATAATACCATTTGACATTTTCCTTCCGCTACTCTACCAGCAATTTGTGCATCTCCTCCAATAGGCCCTGATAAAAACTTTGTTACTTCAAAACCTGCTTTTTCTGCTTTTTCTCCTGTTGTTCCCGTAGAAATAAGTTGAATTCTTTTTTGGTGTAAAACTTCTTTGTGTTCGTTTAAAAACTGAACCATTTCAGCTTTCATTCCATCATGTGCTATAATTGCTATTTCCATAAATAGTGTTTAAAAAAGTATTCCCGCAAAAAGCGGGAATACAATATTACAAAATATTTTATGCTTTTATAAAGAAGCTGAATACTCTAATAAATCTACAATTTTAGTAGCATATCCAAACTCGTTATCGTACCAAGAAATTACCTTGAAAAAGTTTTCGTTTAACTCTAAACAAGCATCGGCATCAATTACTGATGTTCTTGTTTCTGAAACAAAATCTTGTGACACTACCTCATCTTCAGTATATCCTAAAATCCCTTTTAACTCACCTTCAGAAGCATCCTTTAAAGCTTTTAAAATCTCCTCTAACGAAGTCGCTTTTTCTGTTCTAAACGTTAAATCTACTAAAGAAACGTCCGCTACAGGAACTCTAACAGCCATACCTGTTAATTTACCTTCTAATTCTGGAATAACCTTTGTTACAGCTTTTGCTGCTCCTGTTGATGTAGGTATAATATTGTTAACTACTGAACGTCCTCTTCTCCATTTTTTGTTAGGTCCGTCAACCGTGTTTTGTGTTGATGTTGCTGCATGAACCGTAGTCATCAAACCTTCTTTTAACCCAAAGTTATCGTGAATTACTTTTGTTAATGGGCCTAAACAATTTGTTGTACATGAAGCATTTGAAAAGATATTTTCATCAGCTGTTAATTCTTTATGGTTTACCCCCATAACATACATATTAGCATCTTTAGAAGGCGCTGAAATAATTACTTTCTTCGCTCCTCCTGTAATATGCATTGCTGCCTTATCTTTATCTGTAAAGAAACCTGTAGATTCAATTACATACTCTGCTCCGGCTTCATTCCATTTTAAATTTTCAGGATTTCTTTCCGCAGTTATTCTTATTGTTTGTCCATTTACAACTAAGTTTCCATCTTTTACTTCAACATCTCCTTCAAAACGTCCATGAACAGAATCATACTTCAATAAATAGGCTAAATAATCTACATCTAACAAATCGTTAATAGCCACAACTTGAATGTTGTCTCTTTTTATTGCAGAACGGAATACTAATCGACCAATTCTTCCAAATCCGTTAATTCCTATTTTTATCATTATTTAAAATTTTATATTCATATTTAAGTGGTCATAATATCAGATACGCGTAATAATTCGGTATCAATATTATGTTGACCTTTGATTGCTTTTTCTAAATCGGTAGAAATTACTTTATTATCTTTCAACCCTACCATCAAATTTGTTTTTCCATCAAGTAATAATTCAACAGCACTTACACCTAGCCTACTTGCTAAAACTCTATCAAAACAAGATGGAGAACCTCCTCTTTGCATATGTCCTAACACAGAAACCCTCACCTCATATTCAGGTAAATTTTCCTCTACATAATCGGCCAATTCAAATACATTTTTTCCAGTTTTATCTCCTTCTGAAACTACTACTATACTTGATGATTTTCCTGATCTTCTACTTTTCTTTAACGATTCTAACATTCTTTCTAACCCTAAATCTTCTTCAGGAATTAAAATTTCTTCAGCTCCTGCACCAACACCTGCATTTAATGCTATAAACCCAGCATCACGCCCCATAACCTCAACAAAGAAAAGTCTATTATGAGAAGAAGCTGTATCTCTAATCTTATCAATAGCTTCTACAGCTGTATTTAAGGCTGTATCGTAACCAAGCGTATGACTTGTTCCTGAAATGTCATTATCTATTGTTCCTGGGATTCCTATAATAGGGAAATTGAACTCTTTGTTAAAAATCACTCCTCCTGTAAAAGAACCATCTCCTCCGATTACTACTAAAGCATCTACATTATTCTTTTTTAAGCTTTCATAAGCTTTCTGTCTTCCTTCTTTAGTTCTAAAATCTTTTGATCGAGCCGATTTTAATATCGTTCCTCCTTTATGAATAATATTATTTACACTCCTAGCGGTTAAAGGAATTAAATCTCCTTCTATCAATCCTTGGTACCCTCTATAAATCCCCATACAGTCTGTACGATAATAGGCACAAGTCCTTACAACAGATCGTATCGCGGCATTCATTCCTGGAGCATCCCCTCCAGAAGTCATCACTGCTATTTTTTTTATTTTTCTCATAAAACGAATATCAAATTTACTCAATTTTAGTCATTTTTTAATAAAAAACAACAAATTCATTTTTGCATTTTAATTAAAATTAAACGTTTCATTTTATTTGGTTACTTTAAGTCAAAAAAATGAAACCAACTGTAATCTTTCATTACTACAATAAAAAAGAGCCAGTTAAAAAACCAGCTCTTATACTTAAAAAAAATAATTTTATTTACTGTATTGCTTTATTGTATTTAGAAACAACATCTTGTACTTTTTCACTATCAAAAACAGTAGGATATAACTCTTTTATGATGGTATGATACTCAAAATCGATTTCTAAAGCACTTTGTAGGTGGGTTAAACTATATTCTTCCTTTCCTAAAATCATAAATAAACCACAAAGCCTATATTCAATTTCAGCAAATTCTTTATATGTCTTTTTAGCTTTTATTAAAGTAATTAATGCTTCATTAAACTCACCTAAAAACAACAGAATATCTGCTAATGCTACATAAATCTCAATTTCTCTATCACCAAGTGCTAAACATGTATTAAAAGCTTTAACAGCTTCTTCATAAAAACCTAGTTTTAAATTAATATCACCATATCGTCTCCAATACAGTACATTACCTTCATCTATTTGGATTGCTTTATTAATGTAGTGCAATGCTTTTTGATAATTTTCTTGATTATAACAAGCATTGGTTAATAAAATCCACCCACGATCTAACAACGGATCTTCGTGTACTGCTTTTTTATAAAAGCTTATAGCTGCATTAACATTATCTAGTTTTTCATAACATTCACCTATTCTTACATAAGCATAAGCTGTAGGATCATCAAGTTCTAATGTTACCGAATAATTTTCTATAGCTTCTTCATAACGTTTTAACTCTTCTAAGGTTTTTGCTTTTTCTAAGTATCCTCCTATAAAACTATCATCAATAAGTACCGCATAATCAAAAGCTGTTAATGCTTCTTTAAACATTCCCAACTCAAAATATTGCTTTCCTAATTGATGCCACGCTACTTCACAATAGGGATTTCTATCTAAATAAGCATTTAAAAATCGTATTGCTTCTTCGTGGTTTTCTTCCATATCAAAACAATACACAATATTGTATAGCGAAGAATAATCCTCATAATCTACCTCAATACATTTTGCGAAGTTTAAACGCGCATTTTCAAAATCATCTAGATATAAATATTCCATACCTATCATAGACCAGATATCTGCAGGATCTTCAATATACTGCAAAGACTCTTTTAAGATTGCTATGGCTTCTGTATGCTTTTTCTTTTTAGATAAGATAATAGCCTTCTGAATAAACACCTCGTCGTTATGAGGTTCTACTGCTTCTATGTTAGATAGCATCTTGATTGCTTCCGGCAATTTATCTTCAAAAATTAAAATTTCTACTTTCATTAATTTTAATTGAATTGAAGAAGGATGCTGTTCCAACCCTAGTTGTACTGCCTTTTTAGCCAATGATTGTTTTCCTATATTTAAATAATGCTCTACGATTGTTTCAAACTCGACTGCATCAAAAAAATATACTTCATTGGTTTTCAACATAGATTCAAATTTTGATAATGACATAGGCTAAAGATTTGAATTCACATTAAAGTTACTACAAGAACAATACCCTTTTAACAAAAAAACTAATTGTTTTCAACAATTTAATTAACAAAATATACGTTAAGAGCTTATTAACTCTAAGATATTTGAAAGAACCAATTATTTTTCTATATTTGAAAGAATTAAAAAATTCAAGAGAATTTAACATCTAATTTTAAACAAAAAATCATGAGTAAATTTGACGAAAAAGTAGCACTTTATAAGAAATTTATGGACGATAGAGATATCCGTTCAAACACCGATTTATTAACCGCAGTAACTAAAGGTTTAGGTCCTTCTATTTACAAAAATGATGCTGAAACAGTATCTGGTAGCGATTCTAAAGAGTTAGAAACAGTAAAGAAAAACTTCTTAATGAAAAAATTAGGATTAGACGATAGTCCTGCTTTAGACAAAGCCATTGATGAAGTAATGGAAAGAATTGGAAGATCTGAAAGAAACAAATACCGTGCAGTAGTGTACTACATGTTAGTTAAGAAATTTGACAAAGAGTCTGTTTACGGAATGTAATACATACGTCTTTTTTAAATAAAAATTAAATCCTGTATTTACTTTTGAATACAGGATTTTTTTATTTTAGCCACCAACAAACAACTTATACTTATGTCGCAGTTTATTAGCGTTTTTGACATGCTTAAAATTGGGGTGGGACCTTCTAGCTCTCACACTTTAGGTCCTTGGAGAGCAGCACAACAATGGATACAAAAATTAAAAGAAACTAATGAATTTCTTTTAATTGAAGAAGTCAAAGTAGACTTGTACGGTTCTCTTTCTTTAACAGGAAAAGGACACGCGACTGACTTAGCTGTTTTATTAGGATTAAGTGGAGCTGATCCAGAATATGTTCCTATTGAAAGTATTGACGTTATTATTAGCGATATTCAAAATAAAGAACAGTTGTTTTTCAACAACGAAAGAAACATTCCATTTTTAAAAGATTCTGTAAAATTCAACCGAGAATTTCTCCCTTTTCATGCAAACGGAATGACCTTTAGAGGTTATGCTCAAGGTGAAGAAATTTCTACTGAAACCTACTACTCTATTGGTGGTGGTTTTATTGTACAAGAAGATGATCATTTAGCAGAAGACATTGAAATTAACAAACAAAACTTCCCTTTTCCAATAAACAGAGCTACTGAGCTTGAAGCCTATTGTGAAAGAGAGAGTTTAAATATTTCAGACATTGTTTATCAAAACGAATTGGTAATTAATTCTGCTGAAGAAATTGATAAAGAACTACACCGTATTTGGAATACAATGTTAGAGTGCATGTATATAGGTTGTCATACACAAGGTACTTTACCTGGTGGATTAAACGTAAAGAGACGTGCGTTTGAAACACATCAAAAACTAATTAAAGATGCTGAATACACCAATCAACAAGAATGGATAACTGCCATTCGAGGTACTGAAGTTAAATTCCGTGAAATTTTAAAATGGGTAAGTTGTTTAGCTTTATCAGTAAACGAAGTAAATGCCGCATTAGGAAGGGTGGTTACTGCTCCAACCAATGGAAGTGCTGGTGTAATTCCTGCCGTTTTAATGTACTATTTAGTAATTGAAAACCATGATGCAGATTTTGAACACGTTAAAAAATTCTTATTAGTTGCAGGAGAAATAGGCAGTATCTTTAAGAAAAATGCTACTATTTCAGCTGCTATGGGTGGCTGTCAAGCTGAAATTGGTGTTTCATCAGCTATGGCTGCTGCTGCATTAACCGAGTTGTTAGGAGGAACACCATCTCAATGTTTAGTAGCTGCTGAAATAGCTATGGAGCATCATTTAGGGCTTACATGTGACCCTATAGGTGGATTGGTTCAAATACCTTGTATCGAACGTAACGCTATGGGAGCTATCAAAGCAATTAACGCTGCTGAATTAGCTTTAGAAACCAATCCTAAAGAATCTAAAGTTCCCTTAGATAAAGTAATTGATACCATGTGGGAAACTGCTAAAGACATGAATCGAAACTATAAAGAAACTTCTGAAGGTGGTTTAGCAGTTACGGTACGTTTAGCAGATTGTTAGCATTACACTATCTTAATTGGTTCTCCTAAAAACTTAGGATTAACACCTAAGAGAATATCTACAAATACTTTTACTCTTGCCAGATATTCTCTTAACTGAACCTTTAACGCTTTTTTTCCGGAAACTCCTTTAGCATTAAACCCCACTGCATTAATATCAAAATGTTTAGCTAAATACAAAGCTCTCTCATTATGAAATTGTTGAGAGATAATTGTTACTGAAGTTTGTCCGAAAATTTCTTTAACTCGTACAACCGAATCTAACGTTCTGAAACCGGCATAATCTAAAAATATTTTATCTTCAGGAATACCCAATGCTATTAAATCATTTTTAAAATCGGTAGGTTCATCATATCCTTTAGAACCATTATCTCCACTTACAAGTATAAAGTCGATTTTTCCTGATTTATATAATTCCACAGCTGCATTCAAACGAAATTGATAATATAAGTTTACTCTACCATCTGAAAGATACTTTACAGTTCCTAGCAACAATCCTACTTTATTTTTAGGGATATTTTCTGTAGAATTAAATAGTTTTCCTTCTCCATTATTTTCTATAATTCTGTTAGAAAAATAAATAACAGCAACTATTAGTAAGCTTACTATAAGAAAAAACCTAGCAATTTTTTTCAGTTTCATTTATCTTGTAAATACTAATTCCGTTTCGGTAGACATGTCTTGAGAAAACCCATATCCATCCACATCAAAACCTTTTAATTCTTCTAATGTTTCAATGTTATTATCAATTATATAACGTACCATTAATCCACGTGCTTTTTTGGCAAAGGTCATAATAGTTTTATACTGTCCGTTTTTAAAATCTTTAAATACAGGAGTAATCATTGGTACTTTCAAAACTTTTTTAGGAAGCGCTTTAAAATATTCTGAACTTGCTAAGTTTATTAACAATTCATTATCTGTCAATTCTTCATTTAAAGACTCTGCCAAAGTAGTATCCCAAAACTTGTACAAGTTGTCTGCTCTTCCTACTTTTAATTTAGTCCCCATTTCTAAACGATAAGGCTGAATTAAATCCAACGGCTTTAATAACCCATATAAACCTGACAAGATTCTTAACTTATCTTGTAATGCAGGAATTTTATCTTGAGAAAGGGAATTTACATCAATACCTCTATACACTTCACCCGTAAAAGAGAAAACTGCTTGTTTTGCATTATCAAGTGTAAAAGGAGGCTGCCATTCTTGGTTTCTATCATAATTTAAACTTGCTAAATCATCAGAAATCTTCATCAACTCTCCTAGCTTTTTTCTAGAAATAGTTTTTAGTTTCTTATTTAACTTTTCAGATTGCTCTAAAAATCTTGGTTGTGTATAAACATCTGTCGTTGCCTTATTTTCAAAGTCTAACGATTTGGCAGGTGAAATAATAATCTTCATTCAATAAATATTTATGGTAAAAATAAGAAGCAATTTTAAATTCATCAATTACTTTGGGTAATTAATATTGATACTGGTATTGATAAATTAAATGTTTTGTTTACTATTAATTTTCAATCCATCATAAGCTAAAAACACATTTTCAGGAAGCTCATTTTGCACCTCATCATGCAACCCTAACAATTCACTTATGTGTGTTAAATAGGTTCTCTTAGGTTTAATTTCTTCAATAAAACGCAAAGACTCTTCTAAATTAAAATGTGTATTGTGTGGTTCTTTTCGTAAACCTGTTACAATTAAAACATCTAAATTTTCTAATTTCTTTTTTTCTTCTTCTGAAATTGTTTTGATGTCTGTAATATAAGCTACATCATTAAAACGGTATCCTAAAATTGGTAAGTTTCCATGCATCACTTCAATAGGAGTCACCTCTACTCCATCCAACATAAAATTTTCTCGATGTGAAATAACTGTTGGCGCCACACTTGGTGCACTAGGATACCTGTTTTCAGTAGCAAAAACATAATCATAACGCTTTTTTAAAACATTCAGAACTCGCTCTAATAAATAAATTGGAACAGATCCCATTTGAAAACAATACGGGCGAATTTCATCCAATCCTGCAATGTGGTCGGCATGTTCGTGAGTAAATAAAATCCCGTTAATAGATTGTACTTCTTCCCTTATCATTTGCTGACGAAAATCAGGTCCACAATCAATTACGTAATTGATATTATTCCAAGACACTAAAATAGAAGAACGTAACCGCTTATCTTTCGGATTACTAGACAAAGCTACTGGATGTTTACTTGCAATCATTGGAACTCCTGTTGATGTTCCTGTTCCTAAAAAAGTTATTTTTAATTGATTTTTTTCCTTCATTTCTACTACAAAAGTACAACAAAAATTGTCTGTTCGTTCCTAATTTCAGTACATTTGTAATACGTAACAAAAAACTAGAAAATGGCAATTACGTTAAAAGGAGATCAAAAAATAAATACGGTACCAACTACGACAATGAAAGCGTTAAAAATTAATTTAAACGCTCACATTTATGGAACTTTTGCTGAAATTGGTGCTGGTCAAGAAACTGTTCGTAACTTTTTTAGGGCTGGTGGGTCTTCAGGAACCATAGCAAAAGCAATGAGTGCATATGATAAAGATTTCTCTGATGCCATTTACGGTATTGAAAAAGACAACCGTTATGTTACGGAACCTCGATTAAAGAAGATGTTGAAACATGAAATGGATTTGATTGAGGAACGCCTTACCCGTCAAAAACATCCTGACAAACTATTTTTTAGTTACGCTAACACTGTAGCAACCATAAACTTCTCTAAAAAGTTTAAAGGCCATGGTTGGGTTGGTATTCGTTTTCAACTAGATCCTTTAGAAGATTATAATGAAATTGTTTTACACCTTCGTTTTAAAGAAACAGATGCTCGTCAACAACAAGAAACTCTCGGTGTTTTAGGGGTTAACCTTATTTATGGAGCTTACTATTTAAATGACAACCCTAAAGATTTATTAAAATCTTTTTATGATAATATTGATAAAGATCGCTTAGAAATTGACATGATTAATTTCTCTGGACCTCGATTTATGTATGTAGACAATCGTTTAATGAGTTTACAACTTGTTAAAAACGGGATGACTAATGCCGTTATGTTTGGCCCTGATGGAAACAACATGTTACCTGCCCAAGTACTTTACAAAAAAAATATTTTAGCACTACGTGGTAGCTACCGTCCTGTTACTAAAGTAAACATGGATATGTTTGAGCGCTCTAAACAGTTGTTCTTTGAAGAGAAAAAAGTAGATCCTGAAAAAACAAAAATAATCTTTGAAATAACCTTAAGTAATCTTCGTGCTGAAGGTGAAATTAATGAACGTGATTTCCTTGACAGAGCTGAACTACTTTGTTCTTTAGGCTTAAATGTAATGATTACAAACTATCAAGAGTATTTTAGATTGGTAGAATACTTTAGTGAATTCACCAAAGAACGTATGGGGCTAGCTATGGGAGTTTATAATCTTATTCAAATTTTTGACGAGAAGTATTACCGAGATTTAAGTGGTGGTATTCTTGAAGCTTTTGGTAAATTATTTTATCGAGACCTTAAAGTTTATATGTATCCATACAAGGATGAAGAAACAGAAGAGTTCATTACTAGTGAAAATTTAAAAGTACACCCAAGAATGAAAGAGCTTTATAAGTTCTTTAAAAATAATGGTAGACTTATTGATATTAAAGATTTCAACCCTGAAATTTTACATATTTTCTCTAGAAAAGTACTACAAATGATTAAAGACGGTGAAGATGGATGGGAAGACATGCTTCCTAAAGGAGTTTCTCAAACCATTAAAGAAAAACGTTTATTCGGGTATACAAAAAGATTGAAATAATTATTTTCTGCCTTTTTAAACCTTTTACTATCTTTAAAGTCTAACAACTAAACTATCTTTAGTTGATTGACGAAATTACTCTTATAGATCAATTGCAGCAGTCTAAAACAAAAGAGACTGCTTTCAGGCATTTATTATCGCAATATAAAGAGCGATTGTACTGGCATATCCGAAAAATTGTGATTTCTCACGATGACGCTGATGATGTTTTACAAAATACTTTCATTAAGGTTTTTAAAAATATAGACAGTTTCAAACGAGATAGTAAACTATACTCTTGGATGTATCGAATTGCAACTAATGAAGCTATCACTTTTATCAATAAAAAAGCTAAAGAAAAAAACATTGATATTAATGATTATCAACAACAGTTAGTTTCAAGCTTAGACAGTGACCTATTATTTACAGGAGATGAAGTACAGCTAATTTTACAAAAAGCAATTGCAACACTACCTCAAAAGCAACAGTTAGTTTTTAATATGAAGTATTTTGAAGAAATGAAATATGAAGAGATTTCTAATGTTTTAGAAACCTCTGTAGGCGCCTTAAAAGCTTCATATCATATCGCCGTTAAAAAGATTGAGAAATTTATAAAAAACTATAATTAAACCTTTTAACTAAAACATAGTCTTACTAAAGTAATGAACAAAGAGTTAAAACATAGCATAGATTTTTTAAACCAAAAAGTTGGTAAAAACACTGGTTTTTCTACTCCTGAAAATTATTTTCAAAAAGTAGAAGAAAACCTTTCTTTTATAAATTTTGTAAATAGTTTACCTAAAGAAAAAGCATATATAACTCCTACCAATTATTTTGAAAGCATAGACAATTCTATTTTTAAAAGATTAGCTTCTGAAAAAAACAAAGACATAAAAATCATTTCGCTTAAAGAACGATTTTTTCAATACATACCAATGGCTGCTGCTGCTTCAGTATTACTTTTTATCGGAATTAATTATTTAAGCACTCAAAAAACAACTTTTGATGATATTACCATTACTGACATTGAATCTTGGTTCGAAAACGGATATGGAGAGACCTATACAGAAGAACTAGCTACAGCTATAAATACTTCTGATATTGAAGACGACTTATTCGCTTCTATTAGCGATGAAAGTCTAGAAAATTATTTACTTGATAGTACAACACCCTTAAACGATATAGAATAAGATGAAAAAAAACATACTTTTACTCTTGTTTTTACTTATAGGTAACTTGGTTACCCAAGCCCAAACAAGAAAAGGAGATTCCGAAAAAATTCGCGCATTTAAAGTAGCTTTTCTTACTGAAAAATTAGATTTAACAGAAAAAGAAGCTGAAAAATTTTGGCCTTTATACAATGTATATGACAAAAAAATGATGCAACTGCATAGAGACGAACGACGCAGTATTAAAAAAAGAATCATGGCCGATGGAGGTCTCGATAATTTATCAGAAAGTGAGTCTAAACAAATAATTGAAAAAATTAACGCTGTTTCTAAAGAACAATACGAAACTAAAAATGAATTTTACTCTAAGCTGACTAAAATTCTACCCTATAAAAAAATACTTCGCCTTGAAGTTGCTGAATACGAATTCCACCGTAAACTTATACGTAAGCTTAAAGGTGAAAAGAAAGAAGATAAAAAATAAAAAAGGAGGCAAAATTGCCTCCTTTTTTATTTTTTATCAACTAAAGCTAAACAAACATACAAATCAGGTTTATTAGCTGTAAATTGTCTTAGCCAAATGGTTAGTTCATCTATTTCATAAGGAAGTAATCTCCCTAGAGCTTTTTCTAACTCTTTACAAAACAGATCTGCGTTAAAACTAACCTTTTGAAGTACAGTTTTCGTGTACTCATACATAGCTCTTGCCATATTATTATTGGGGTTAAAGTTGTTTTATATCTGAACGTAATTTACGAAATTATATTCTTAACAGGTGTTAAAATTTATCAAAAAAAAAAGCGAGACCATCATCTCGCTTTTATAATTCTCTACTTATAACATTACTTATAAGCTGTTTACTTTCTCTATTAAAGCATTTGCTCTAGACTCTAATTCAGCACTTACTGATTTGTAGTGAGCCTTTTTATTCTCAACATTTTTTGCGTTTACTTTTGAAATTAAATCATCAAAAGTTACAATAACCTCATCAACAATAGCATCTGCTTCTGCTTTTTTAACTTCAGGGTTTAACTCTGTAGCTATTTGACAGATACTGATAATGTCTCCTAGTGTATAGTTGATATCTTTCTTTAAATTTTTTACGCTTGACATAATTATAAATTTTGATGCAAAATTAATCGATTTTATCTAATTCTTGCTGAAATTTTTCAAAAAACTGCCCAACATGGTATCCATCAACTAAAGCATGATTTACATTGATAGCCACAGGAAGTAATATTTTTTCTTTTTCTTTTTTAAGTTTTCCAAAAGCTAGTTGAGGCACACTATTATCCTTATTACCTGAAAAAGGCTCTTTATGCCCCGTAAAACTCACCCAAGGAATTGCCGAAGAATGTATACAGCCTAACGAATATCTGGGAGGTAATAAATTTGTTGAATTTTGTATCCGCTCCTTTTCTTCTAAATAATTTTGATTAAAAACCTCAAAATCTTCTGAATAATCAAAATAAGAAAAACCAAAAGTAGTATCTGGTCTAGCTACTGTTGTAGAAGCATTAATTACATCATAAATAGTAACCTTATCATCTTCAATTCTATATTTTAAATTCTCAACTGAATTTATAGCTTTCATACACGCATGTAGATATCGAACAAAAAATGAATCTCCTTTTTCTTTGGCTAATTGATATGTTTTTGATACTTCTACATCGGCAACCAACCCAAAAGTTGGATCTGCCATAGTTCTAAAATGTTTAAAAAGCTCTTTTCTATTCCAGTTTTCAATATCTAAATACTTCATCTATAAAAACTTTAACACATCTGTAATACTAGATACTGTTTTGTAATCATCAGATTTTTGCTCTTCGCTCACTTCTTCGTGTGCCCATGTTGTATGAAAGGGCACATGAATAGCTGTTGCTCCTATTTCCAACAACGGTAACACATCTGATTTTAATGAATTTCCTATCATTAAGAACTCTGACGGATTAATATCTAACCGTTTTACTAGTTTTTTATAATCGGCTTTTTTCTTTTCACTCATTACTTCTGTATGGTGAAAATATTTTAAAATTCCTGATTTTGCCAACTTGCGTTCTTGATCTAATAAATCACCTTTGGTAGCAACAATTAGTTTATACTTTCCATGTAGTTCTTCTAATACCTCTTCTACCCCATCTAGTAATTCTATAGGTTTTTCTAACATCTCTTTTCCTATTTCAAGAATTCCTTCCATAGTTCTTGGAGCTATTTTATAGTTAGAAATTTCTAAAGCACACTCAACCATTGACAACATAAAGCCTTTTACACCATAACCATAAATTTTAAGGTTTTCAATTTCCTTTTTAAATAATTCTTGATGGATTTTGTTTTCGGTTTCATAATCTGATAACAATTTTGCAAAATCATCTTCGGCATCACGAAAATAAGTTTCGTTTACCCAAAGTGTATCGTCTGCATCAAAAGATATTACTTTAATATTATTCATTTGTTAGTTGTTTTATGGCTTTTTCTAAATCTTCAGGGGTGTCAATACCAATACTTTCAACTGAAGTTTCAATCATTTTAATTTTTTTCCCTACTTCTAAATAACGAATACATTCTATTTTTTCGGCTGCTTCAATTGGTGTCATTGGTGTATGATAAAAATCGATTAAAGCATTCTTTCTAAAAGCATATACTCCTTTATGTTTATAGTAAGTTGCATTCACTTCTTGATCTCGATGATAAGGAATAACACTTCTAGAAAAATAGATAGCAAAATCGTTCGCATCGGTAATCACCTTAACATTGTTAGGGTTTTTAATATCCTTAGCATTAGTTATCTTTACTTTTAATGAAGCTAAATCAATTTCTTTTTTATCATCTCCTTTAAAAACATCAATCAGTTTTGATAAGGATACCGTATCAATAAAAGGTTCATCTCCTTGTACGTTTACCACGATATCTACGTCTAAGTTTTCAACCGCTTCAGCAATTCTATCAGATCCACATTCGTGTTCTTTTTTACTCATCAATACCTTACCACCAACAGCCTCTATAGTATTAAAAATTACATCTGAATCGGTAACTACATATACTTCATCAAATAAATTCGCTTGTAAAGCAGCTTCATAGGTTCTTACAATTACTGGTTTACCTCCTAAATCTTTCATTAATTTCCCTGGAAAACGTGATGCACTATAACGTGCAGGAATCATTGCTATTATCTTCATAAATGATATAAAACTATGTATCAAAGATACGTATTTATACACCGACAATAAAAGTTTATAAATATCAGGTTGACAAAAATTTAACATTAATTAATTCTTTGTTTTGTACAATCTTTAAAAAGTTTTACTATTTTTGAGCCATTATGAAGGCGCTTTTACGCACATACACGTTTATTTTTAACACGATCAATTCGATTTCGTGTAATGCCCGTATGCAAAAACAGTATGTACATGTGACTCAAAGCACCCAAAACAATAGATATAAACATCGATTTTAATAAAATCAATTTTACTATAAACTTACAAAGGTGCTTTTTATAAAAAGCACCTTTTTTATTTACTAATATTTTAAATTTTAATCATTATGAGCACATTAAAAAACAACATCCGATTTAACAAACACACAGCAGCAATTATGTACTCAGTACAAAATCCGTTTTACAGAGATCCTGAATTACTAATACTTAATCCATAATTATCATGCAATCATTAAACACTACACAAAACATAAAAGATCAGTTTATTGTTAACAAAAAACAAGTTAGCAAAAACAAAGTATTAAAGACTTCTATCTTATTTGATAAGATTGAGTCTAATCTTCAATCTTCACTTAATTTACACAAAAACTCATCTAATTTGAGTTTTAAAAGCATTGATTTTGATCTTCTAGAAAATGCTTATTTAAATGATAAACTTATCATTAAAAACAATGTAAAAAAATTGAGTACTACTGAAGTTGTTTTAAACATAACAGTATCAAAAAAAGAAGAAAAAAAACAAGATATTATCTGTAAAGCTGTATTTAGCTATACTGTAAAAAAGCTTCTTGATGACTTGGACGATTGCTTTCTAAAATCAGTCAGTCCTTTATTAAGTTAGTCTGGTTTGTTATAAGCTTAGGGTAATACTACCTTAAGCTTATTTTTATTGAATATACGTTTCTAATAATTTAGACTGTTCTTTTGAAGAGATTGTAACAGTATCAATACAAGCTGGTATTAAAATGGTTTCTCCCATTTTTATAACTTCTTGTTGATTCTTATAATTAAATATTACCTCACCTTCTACACACATATAAATTACAAAGCTATCTTTTGAAGATAAATCAACTGTTATCTCTCCTTTTACAGGTAAAATATTTGTTGTGAAATAAGGACAAGAAACTACTTTATTAGAGGTATTACTTTCTTTTAAATAAGACGTTTTATAATTTTCTTTAGCAGTAAAATCGATCGTTTTTAATGCTTTCTCAGTATGTAATTCCCTATAATTACCATCAATATCTTTTCTATCCCAATCATAAATACGATAAGTAATATCTGAAGTTTGCTGTATTTCTGCAATTAACAAACCTGCTCCAATAGCATGCACTCTTCCTGGAGGTACAAAATACACATCGCCTTTAGCTACTTGGTCTACATTTAAAATATCAAGCAATGTTTTGTTTTCTAAATGATGTAAATACTCTTGTTTAGTAGCATCATTTTTAAATCCGATAATAATATTGGCATCTTTATCTGCTTGAACAACATACCACATTTCGGTTTTTCCAAAAGAATCTTGAATTTCTGCCAAATCATCATCAGGGTGAACCTGAATACTTAACACCTCTTTAGCATCGATAAATTTTATTAACAAAGGAAACTCGTCTCTAAAAGTTTTATAAACATAACTTCCTACTAAGTTATGTTTGTACTCCTTTAAGACCTCTCTTAAAGTTTTTCCTTTTAAACTACCGTTACTAATAATAGATTCATCTCCGTCAACGTCAGAAATCTCCCAACTTTCACCTATATTATCTCCTGTGGCATCTTTATGAAGCAGTTGGTTCAGTTTTTTTCCTCCCCATATTTTTTGTTTTAAAATTGGGGTAAATCGTAGTAGTTGGTCTATCATAAATCAGGCGCCTCTATAAGTTACGTAGTTTCTAGGTGTTTCGTATAATGTAACTTCTAAATCTAAATGCTCTGGAATACTTACACGTAACTTATTATAAATTACCACAGATATATTTTCTACTGTAGGATTAACATTTTTAAACTCTTCAACTTCAATATTTAAGTTTTTATGATCTAAAACATCTTCAACCTTCAACTTAATTAAATCTTTCAGTTTACCTAAATCATACACATAACCTGTTTCTTGATCTATCTCACCAGTTAATGAAACAATTAACTCATAATTATGACCATGATAATTAGGATTGCTACATTTACCAAAAACCTCATGATTTTTCTCGTCAGACCATTTAGGATTAAATAACCTGTGTGCAGCATTAAAATGCGCTTTTCTATGAACTGTTACTTTGGGCATATTAAATATACTTAGATATTTTATCGTAAGATTCTTTAAAAATTATTTTAAACCAAGCTGTATATTCTTCTGGATGATTTTCTATATCATTTTTCACCTCTTCTAAAGGCATCCATTTATATGAAGCTACTTCTTCTGGGTTTACAATAGGTTCGTCGTTAAATCTACCAATCATTACATGATCATATTCATGTTCTGTCAAACCATTATCAAATGGTGCTTTATAGATAAAAGAAAATACTTCTTCTAACTCACAAGAAAATCCCATTTCCTCTTGTAGCCTACGTTTTCCAGCCTCTATATTCGACTCTCCATCTCTTTGGTGTGAACAACAAGTATTTGTCCATAGTAAAGGTGAATGATATTTTTCAACAGCACGTTGTTGCAACATCAATTCATTTTTATCATTAAAAACAAATACCGAAAATGCCCTGTGTAGTAAAGCTTTTTCATGTGCCTCAATCTTTTCCATTAATCCTATCGGATTGTCTTGCTGATCAACTAAAATTACTTGCTCTTTCATCTAGAAAATTTACGAAAAGCAAACTTACGAAATTGAGACCAGTTCAACAATTAAAACCTTTTGAACAGTTCGCTTTAAAATGTATCTTTGCAACCTTAAAATTTATAGATGAGTTTTTTAGAAGAAATACAGAAGAGACGTACATTCGGAATTATATCACACCCCGATGCTGGTAAAACTACCCTAACTGAAAAGTTATTACTTTTTGGTGGAGCAATTCAAGAAGCTGGTGCGGTAAAAAATAACAAAATTAAAAAAGGAGCTACTTCCGATTTTATGGAAATTGAGCGCCAACGTGGTATCTCGGTAGCCACTTCTGTATTAGCTTTCATTTATAAAGACAAAAAAATAAACATTCTTGATACACCTGGTCACAAGGATTTTGCTGAAGATACCTTTAGAACCTTAACTGCGGTTGATAGTGTTATTGTAGTTATTGATGTTGCAAAAGGGGTTGAGGAACAAACCGAAAAATTAGTAGAGGTTTGTCGTATGCGTAAAATTCCAATGATTGTTTTCATTAACAAGTTAGACCGTGAAGGAAAAGATGCTTTTGATTTATTAGATGAAGTTGAGCAAAAATTAGGTTTAAAAGTAACTCCTTTAAGTTTCCCTATCGGAATGGGATACGATTTTAAAGGAATCTATAATATTTGGGAAAAGAAATTAAATATCTTTTCTGGAGACAATAAACAAACCATTTCTGAAGGTGTTGAATTTGATGATATAGATAATCCTGAGCTAGATAAAATTGTTGGAGAAAATTCTGCAAATACACTTCGTGAGGAATTAGAATTAGTGAATGAAGTATATCCAGACTTTGATCAAGAAGCTTATGTAAATGGAGATTTACAGCCTGTTTTCTTTGGTTCCGCTTTAAACAACTTTGGAGTGAAGGAATTATTAGATTGCTTTATTGATATTGCTCCAAACCCACAACCAAAACAAGCAGAAGAACGTTTAGTTGATTCAAAAGAAGAAAAACTAACTGGATTCGTATTTAAGATTCATGCAAATATGGATCCTAAACACCGTGATCGTTTAGCTTTCGTGAAAATTGTTTCTGGAACTTTTAAAAGAAATACCCCTTACTTACATGTTCGTAACGGTAAGAAAGTAAAATTTTCTAGTCCTAATGCATTTTTTGCTGAAAAGAAAGAAATTGTTGAAGAATCTTTCCCTGGAGATATTGTTGGTTTACACGATACAGGAAATTTTAAAATTGGTGATACCTTAACTGAAGGAGAACAATTAAACTTTAAAGGAATTCCTAGTTTCTCTCCAGAACATTTCCGTTATGTAAACAATGCTGACCCAATGAAAGCTAAACAACTATACAAAGGTTTAGACCAATTAATGGATGAAGGGGTTGCTCAGTTATTTACGATGGAAATGAACGGACGTAAGATTGTAGGAACTGTGGGAGCTTTACAATATGAGGTAATTCAATATCGTTTAGAGCATGAATACGGAGCTAAATGTTCTTATGAAAATATTGCTGTACACAAAGCCTGTTGGGTTGAGCCAGAAGACCCCAAAAATGAAGAATTCAAAGAGTTTAAACGTGTAAAACAACGTTATTTAGCTAAAGACAAACAAGGTCAGTTAGTATTTTTAGCCGACTCTCCTTTTACAATTCAAATGACACAAAGTAAATACCCAACGGTAAAATTACATTTCACTAGTGAATTCTAAAAAACACTACATAGTATTTTTTCTTTTCTCTTTTTTCTCTTTTTCCTCAATACACAGTCAAGAGAGTTTATCGAGTTTACAGGGAAAAGAATTACACAATAAAGTTCGTTTGAATTTTATTCCTGTTGAAATGCCTACGGATGAATTTCCTAGCTTAAAACCAACAATGGGACTAACTGGTTTGCACTATCAAATTCCTATTAACGATTGGCTGTATGGTGGGGCTGCTTTCCATTTTGCAGTAACAGGAGATCAAGGAGGATTATTTACGTTAGGTGCTGAATTAGGAATTAACAAACAGTTATATAAAAACATATACCTAGATGCTAACTTCCATTTTGGTGGTGGTGGTGGGTATCGCTACTTGGTAAACGATGGAGGATTTATCAATCCGAATATTGGATTACAATACAAAAAGAACGATTACTCCTTAGGAATACAATACAGTCATGTTAATTTTTACTCTGGAGAGATTAAAAGTAATTCGGTTTCATTCTTTGTAGAAATACCAAGTATTTTACGTTTTACTGACTACGATAAAGCGCATCAAAAATTTGTAGCAGACAATCTTTCTTCTGATAGTTTTTGGAGCAAACCTGCAGTAAAAAATGTACAACAAGTCCGTTTTGATTTCTTTAAACCTATTGGTAATTCTAGGAAAGATGACGCCAATAATCAAGAACCTCTTACAGAAACATTATATGTTATCGGTTTTGAGTATCAAAAATATTTGAACGAAAACACCTTCTTATTTGCTCATACTGATGCTATTTATAAAGGTTTACGCGCTGGTTTTATGGATTTATTTGTTGGTGCTGGATATCATCCATACCAATCAAAATACATTAATATCTTCGGAAAATTAGGAATTGGTGCTGCTGGTGGTCGTGTGGCTCCTGAAGGCGGATTAATGATTTATCCTTCTGCCGGAATCGATTTAAAAATATTTAAAAATATTGCTATTAGTGGTCATGGTGGATATTATCGTGCAATAGCTGGTGATTTGGAAGCCTACACCTACGGTTTCGGTCTGAAATATTTCGGATTGAACGGCGGAACTTCTTCGGAAGAAAATGAGACTTATCACACTCAAGGATTACGTTTTGAAGTACAAAATCAAACCTATTTTGACGTTGCTAAATTCGATTCACCTGATAATAGATATACTGTCGATTTACAGTTAATAGGTTTAAAGATAAACTACGATTTAAACAAATGGCTCTACATTGCTGGTGAGGCAGGTTTTGCGTATGATGGTCGCTCAGGTGGTTATGCCCACGGATTAGTAGGTGGTGGTATTTACAGTCCTCGTTTTTTTAATGATAGAATGAGAGGATTTTTAGAGATTATGGCAGGTGCTGGTGGAGGTGCTGGCGTAGATACCGATGAAGGAATTATTACTCGCCCTACTCTTGGCTTAAGTTACGATGTAACAAATCAAGTTTCTATAATTGCTTCTGGGGGTAGATATTATTCTCCTTTTGGTAATGTAAACTCAAACAATATTAACATAGGTTTAAGCTTTAACCTTTCAACTTTGTCTGTAAAGAACTAACTTTGCTTTTTCTTCGGAAAAAGTAGTTTCATATATAAATAAGAGAAAAATGGATAACGGAATTTATGCAAAGTTCACCACTCCAAAAGGTGATATTTTAGTAAACTTGGAATATGAAAAAACTCCTGGAACTGTAGGTAACTTTGTTGCTTTAGCAGAAGGTAACTTAGAAAACTCAGCAAAACTACAAGGAACTCCTTATTACAACGGTTTAAAGTTTCACCGTGTAATTGCTGACTTTATGATTCAAGGTGGTTGCCCTCAAGGAACAGGAACAGGAAATCCTGGTTATAAATTTGATGATGAGATTCACCCTGAATTAAAGCACGATGCTCCAGGAAAATTATCAATGGCTAATGCAGGACCTGGAACAAACGGTTCTCAATTTTTTATTACACATGTTGCTACTCCTTGGTTAGACGGTAAGCATACTGTTTTTGGTAGTGTTGTAGAAGGACAAGATGTTGTTGATGCGATTGCTCAAGACGATACTATGGACGTAGAAATTATACGTGTTGGTGATGCTGCTGAAGCTTTTAATGCAGTAGAAGCTTTTAGAACTTTTGAAGGAGCTCGTGAAAAACGTGAAGCTGAAGCTAAAGCTAAACAAAAAGAATTATTAGACCAAGTAGCTGCTGGGTACGATGAAACTCCAAGCGGATTACGTTATAAAATCTTACAAAACGGAGACGGAAAACAAGCTACTAAAGGAGCTATGGTTTCTGTACACTACAAAGGTCAGTTATTAGACGGAACTGTATTTGATTCATCATACAAACGTAAACAACCTATCGATTTTGCTATCGGTGTTGGTCAAGTAATTCCTGGTTGGGATGAAGGTATTCAATTATTAAAAGTGGGTGATAAAGCTCGTTTAGTAATTCCTTCTGACTTAGCATACGGTGCACAAGGAGCTGGTGGAGTAATTCCTCCAAATGCAACCTTAATTTTTGACGTAGAATTAATGAATGTAAAGTAACTATTTACTTCTCAAAACTTTAAAACCTCTTCACTAACCATGAAGAGGTTTTTCTTTTAACTCTTGTTTATATTTAATTAACATTCATAACATTAAAAGAAACTTTATTTAATAGATTTATCATAATTCCTTAAGAAGTAAAAGATAAAAAAGAATGACTTTTACAACACTAACTACTTCTTAATGCTATATGAAAACAACATTACTTTTAATTACTTATTTTATTATAACTCAAACAATATTTTCTCAAGAAGTTTGTACAACTCCTGAAGACAATACGATTGATTTAAACATTATTAGTGTTAATAAATGTGACGTTACTGATGAAGCCCAAAAATTGCCTCAGAAGAACACAAGAACATTAACAGCTAGAAATAGAATTAAAAAAGTTAGAAAACAAGCTCAAGAAAATCAATCTAATCTTAATGCTAACTCTAATGTAACTATTATTACCACCAATAATGATCTAACTTTAAAAAACACTTTAACGACACAAACCAAAGAAGTTTTATTTTCGGTTATAGAGGAAGTTCCTTTATTTCCTAATTGTGAAAATAGCATAGGACAGGACGCTAAAAAATGTTTTAAAGATAATATGCAAAAGCATTTTTCAAAAAATTATTATCCTGAAGTTTTTTCTCAAGAAGGTATACGTGGTAGAATCTTAATTCAATTTACCATTGATATTTATGGAAATCCAAAAAACATTCAAGTAGTTAGTTCTAAGCGCAGTGAAATTATAACAGATGAAATTAATAGAATTATAAATAAACTTCCACAATTTTCAGCTGGTAAAGAAAAGGGAATACCAGTGAATGTTACTTATTCATTCCCTATAAACTTAATATTAAATTAACATCTTGATATATTAATTTAATTCTATATAATTTTATTTTTGCAACTCAAACCCCTTATAAAATCTAGGATGAAGCTTATTTTAAAAGTATGTCTATTTTTATACATTTCTCTTTCTTACTCACAAGAAAAATGCGAAACACCTAAAGATCAAGTTCAAGATCTTAACACTATTAGCATTACTAAATGCTCTATAAACGATGTAAAAGAAGCTCTAGAATCAGAAGAAATTAAAGAAATTTCTACTAGGCGAAGACATAGAAAATTAAGAAAAGTTAATACTATTTCAACGGCACCCCCTAACGAAGTTAAAAAACTAAAAAACAAAGAATTACTGGTTGAAAAGTTAAATATTGAAGAAGATATTTTAACATCTATTGAAAAAGTTCCTTTTCACCTTGTAGAACAAATACCTTTGTTTAAAGATTGTAGAAAAAAGCCTATCTTACAACAATCAAAATGTTTTGAAAAAGAAATGATTGAACATATTGTAAGAAATTTTGATTACCCTAAAGAAGCTATTTCTAAAGGAATTGAAGGAAAAGTACTTGTTCAATTTACTATCGACAAAGAAGGAAATGTTTTTGATATTAAAGAAAAAGGGCCAGAAAACAGTGAAATATTAGAGGAAGAAGCTAACAGATTAATCTCTTCACTACCAAAATTTATTCCTGGAACCCACAAAGGCAAAGTCGTAAATGTAAAATACGCGCTACCTATAATATTTAAAGTACCTAAAAGATAATTATACTTTTTGTAGTTAAAATCATCATTCTCTTATAGTAAATGCAAAATTATTTTGCATTTACTATTTTTTTTATTACATTTACCGCGTTAGTTAACATTAAATTAACCTACAAAACCCTAAAATAGAGCACAATGATAAAAAAACTCCCCTCAGTAGTAGCTGCTATGTTACTTTCTTTAGCAGCTGTAGGTCAAGAAGTATGTACCACTCCTGACGAAACGGTAGCTGATCCAAACAGTATAACCAAATGTGCAGTTGAAGACACCGATAATGGTGCAGGAAAACAATTATCTATTGAAGTATCAACAAGGAGACGTGTTGTTCGTAAGAATAAAGAAGCAGTATCTGCTATTGGAGGAATTAATTCTTCTCAAAAAGTAGCGGATATTAAAAAGAATTCTTTACTAGTTGGTAAATTAGAACTTGAAGATAACTCTGCAACTATTGAAAAAATTCCTTTTAATTTAGTTGAAGAAATTCCGTTGTTTGATAAATGTAATAATGTGCCTTTAATTAAACAAGCTAAGTGTTTTGAAACTAACATGACCAAACACATTGTAAAAAACTTCAACTACCCACAAGAAGCCTTAGATGCAGGAATTCAAGGAAGAGTTTTAGTTCAGTTTACAATTAATGAACAAGGTGATGTAGAAAGCATATTAATGCGTGGACCTGAAGGAGGAGAATCTTTAGAGAAAGAAGCTAGTAGAATTATTAACAACCTTCCTAAGTTTATTCCTGGTAAACACAACGGAAAAAATGTAAAAGTAAAATACGGAGTTCCAATTACTTTTAAAGCTCCAGGTGCTTCAAATACGAAGACTACAAACGTAAACAAAACTTCGGTAGCTAACACTTCTAAAGTTGTTAAGGAAAAAGAAATTACTGACTTTGTAAAGTTTGCTGAAGTGCAAAGTATACCTCAATTTAAAGCTTGTACAAAAGTAGCTGATATGCAAAAATTAAACTGTTTTAATGAAAGAATGATTAGTCATATTCAAAGAAACTTTAATTATCCTGCTGGAGCTGCTGAACAAAATATTGAAGGTAGAGTTTGGGTTCGTTTTATTATCGATAAAAACGGTGATGTTTCTAACATTAAAATGAAGGGACCTGAAAATGGACAATTATTAGAGCAAGAGGCTAAGAAAATGGTAGCTAATCTTCCTACTTTTGTTCCAGCTAAACACAATGGAAAATCTGCAAATGTAGAATACTATATTCCAATTAACTTTAAGTTACACGAATAAGGGTATATAATATTACCAATAAATAATAAGAAAGCTTTGAACACAATGTTTAAAGCTTTTTGTATATAAAATAAAGCTATAAAGTTAATTTCAATACTTAATTTTTCACTGATAGAATACCCTTTCTTATATTAAAAAGGAAAAAATGACTCCACAAATTATTGATTATTGATGGAGCATCCTCAGTGGAAAATTTCCTTACAAACTCATAAATATTTAAATATACCATAAACAAAAAAGCAACCTAAATAGGTTGCTTTTTTGTTTATGAAATCAATATTTCTCTTCTAAAAAAAAGTGATTATTTTTCTTCTTTAGGAAAAAGTATTTTACTTAAAGCTTCTTTATCTTTTTTTACCTTTTCCTTCTGTTCTTCAATCTTTTTACTCAACTCACTAAGTCTTTCATTGGTTTTACGAATTACCTCTTCTTTAACCTTAACTTCTTCGTCGGTTATTTCTTTCTTTTCTCTAGATTCTTTAATTCTCTCGTTCGCTTTTTTCACTCTTTCTCTTCCTCTTCTCAAAATATCTTCTCTTTCACGAATATTTCGCTCTTGTTCTTCTATTTTTTCTTTGGCTTCGTTAGATCTCATTTGGCCAAACTCCCTTCCGCTCATTCCGTTTTTATCACGACCGTAAGCATTTCCTTTCCCTTTATATTCTTTCTTATCCTTCTTTTCCTTTAATTTGGGATCACGGTCTTGGTCTTTCGATTTTTCAATCTTCTCTTTTTTACCTTGAGTCTTCTCTTTTTTCTGTTTTGCTTCCTGCTCTAACTCTTCTTTTGCTTGTTTAGCTTTTTCTTTTCCTTTTTGCTTAACTTCTACACTCTTCTCTTTTCCTTTTCCTTGTCCTTGTGCCATTAATTGTTGTGTACCTATGAATGCAAAAAGCATTACTATAGATGCTATAATTTTTATGTGTTTCATTGTAATTATATTTTAAGTTTATATACTATCTAACTTTTGTAATTGCTCTTCTACTTTCTCTGCAGCTTCGTTAAGTTTATCCATACCTTCTTCAAGATTCATCTCTATAGAATCTATTTTTTGAATAGCGGTTTCAACTTTCTTTTCGTCTTCTTTTTTCTTTTTGTCTGTACATGAAATCATAATAAGGATTCCAAATGCTAAAATCAGTAGTTTTTTCATAATTTAATTAATAGATTGGATTAATATACTATAAGACACTTTTATTGTTATAAAGTCACTTTAAATAAGCAAAAAACCAGCATTATGCTGGTTTTTTACTTGTATAAGATCTAATTAAGGTTTGATAGTTTCTTCTTTAGCCATTAAACCAAAGAACTTATCTAAATTAGGTAATATTACAATTCTTGTTCTTCTGTTTCTTGCTCTGTTTTCAGCAGAATTATTCTCTACTAAAGGAACAGCACTACCTCTACCAGAAGCAATTAACCTACTTGGATCAACTCCATATTTTTTCTCTAAAAGACGAACAATAGATGTTGCTCTTTTTACACTTAAATCCCAGTTATCTTGTAATACACCTGAGTTATATGATCTAGCATCTGTATGTCCTTCAATCATAACGTCCATACTAGGTTCAGAGTTAATGATGTCTGCTAATTTCTTAATTAGTTTGTGAGCATTACTTTTAACCCTATAACTAGCTGTATTGAATAACATTTTATCTGATACAGAAATCATTACAACTGTTTGGTCTATATCAATATTTACATCTTCATCGTTTTCTAATTCTGAAGAGTTAATTGACTTTTTAAGGTTATAAGCTACTGCAACATTCATCGAATCTTTTAATGTTTTTGCATTAGCTAATTCTGCTGGATCAACATTTTTAAGTGTCTCTCTCATTTTTTCTTTCATAGTGTTAGAAATTACAGCTGTATTACCAACCATATCTAACTTAACATTATTTTCTTCTTGCAGCGACTCGTTTACATTCTTTAACGAGTTAATTTTTTGGTTGTAGTTATCAACTCTTTGCTCAATCTTAGCAAACTTAGCTTCTAATTCCTCTTTTTCTAGAGTTGTTTTTTGCAAGTTACCTCTAGTATCATTGTACTTTTGCTCTAACTCAACATACTTCTTTTTTGACACACACGACGTCATCGTCAAAGCTAATACCGCTAGGGGGATAAATAGTTTTTTCATAATTAATAATAATGATATAATAAGTTAATGTACACCTATAACTTAATTTTTACTGTAATATTATACTATGCATAAAAAAAAGCCCCTTTTTTAAAGGGACTTTCTTTGTTTATTAATTTTAAGTTTTTAGAATAATGAATTATCTCTTATAATTCACATTAACCTCTTTTTTTGTAGCCTCACAATTTTCATCATCTTCTTTGAAACATTTTCTACTTTCTGGTCTTGAATTATTTGAATTTTTGAAGTTCCTTTTCAAATATTCTAAGAAATTACTTTTTCGTGTAGATATTCTTCTCCTAATTTTTCGTTCTTCAATTTTGTGTCTTCTTTGTATATTCTCTCCTCCTTTTACTATATAGAAATAAGAACGTCTGTTTAATTGATATTCTTCTTCAGAACATTTTCTTCCATCAACACAATCGTTTAAAGGTTTGTCTTCACCATAACCTATAGCACTTTCAATTCTATCTTTAGCTATTCCTCTAGACAAAATAAAATCTCTAGTTGATTTAGCTCTTTTATCAGATAACATTCTATTGTACTCTCTAGGTCCTCTACTATCAGTATGAGATTCAATTTTAATCACTAATTCAGGGTGATTCGACATAACAGTAACAATGTTTTCTAATTCATACTCGGCATCTTCCCTAATAATTGATTTGTCGTAATCAAAATAAATAGGGTTTATTACGATTTGGTCACCAATAATTAACGGAGTTAACTCTATATTCGTTTTAATTACCTCGTTTCGATTATTTAAAGTAGCTACCTTATTTTTTCCAGATCGATGATCTAATTTTGTTGCTGTAACTGTATAAGTACTATTACAAGGAACTTCTTTAAAAATATATTTACCATTAACATCTGAAATAACTTCTGCTACAACTTCTTTATTTTTATCAATTAATTTTACAACAGCTGCTTCAATAACTTCATTAGTGTTCTTTGCTTGAATAACGCCCTCTACAATTTGAGTACAAACAGGAGGATCTGTATAAATATAGAAACTATAAATATCATCATCACCTTTTCCTTTTTCTCTATTTGAAGAGAAAAAACCTCTTTTCCCATCTTCACTTATAAAAAATGAAAAATCATCTTTTTTACTATTAAAAGGGTATCCTAAATTTTCAGGTGAGGATAAAGTACCATCGTCATTTATTTTTGACTGAAAAACATCTAAAAGCCCTAAACCTAAATGTCCGTTTGATGAAAAATACAGTACATTATCGCTTCCCACATAAGGAAAAACTTCTTTTTCTGATGTATTAATTGAACTTCCTAAATTAACAGGTGTTCCGTATTCGTCTTTTCCTTTAATTTCAACTTTATAAATATCTGAATCTCCGTAACCACCAGGCATGTTAGATACAAAGTATAATGTTTTTTCATCTGGACTTAATGCAGGATGACCTGTAGAATATTCATCATTATTAAACGGTAATTCTTTAACATTTACCCAATATCCATTTATGTAATTAGCCTTGTATATTTTTAAGTTAGAAGTATTTTTTTTACTCTTTCTGGCTCTTTTACCATCTGAATTATTTCTGGTAAAATATATTGTTCTTCCATCTTTAGTAAATACTGGAGTAGACTCATGCAATTCAGAAGATATTGGAGCTTCTAATTTTTGACTGTTAGCTAATACTAATACTGTGTCTTGTTCTCTTCCTTCTAATGTTTGAATATCTTCTTCTGCTTTATAAATATTTAAGAAAGGCTGATTATTCCATTTATAAATATTTTCTCTTTTATCTCCACTTGGAACAGAAGATGAATAATATGATTTTCCATTTAATAAAAACCCTCCAAAATCTGAAAAAGGAGTATTAATAGCCAAGTTTCTTATTCCTATTCTCTTTTTTTGATTCGAATAATCTTGTAAATACCCTTCTCTATTCAATTCTTCATTTAAATTCCCTTTTTGATTTTCAGTAAGCTTTAAAAAAATAGAATCCGATTTTTTATACTTTCCGTTACTTCTTAACGTTTGAGCGTATTTAAATAAATGTTTTTCATCTAAATTATCTTTATAATTAGCTAATAACTTTTCATACCAAACTTCTGCTTCTTCTGTATCTGAATTATTGTAATAAGATTCTGCTAGCCTACTCAATACATGCTTAGAAGTGTCTCCTTTAATCAATACTAAATCCTTGTACAGTTTAGCTGATTGCACGTAAGAAAACTCTTCAAAATAACGATCAGCTACTTTTTTACTTTGTGCAAAACTGTTTACTGCCAACATCAATAAACATGATGCTAGTACTTTTTTAAAATTCATATTTTTCTCTTTTTTTAAAAGAATCTAGGGGATCTATATCTAATATCTTGGAATATCTCGTACTGTAACAATATTTCATGCGTTCCTGAATTTGTTACATTATAATTTGATGTTGTTAAATCGTATGAATATCCTATTAATAGCGATTCAGTTGCTTGGAAACCTAAAAGTGCACTTACAGAGTCATCCCATCTCCAAGATGCTCCTACTCTGAACTTTTCATTAAATAATAAATTTGCTGAAATATCTAATGATAAAGGTGCTCCTGAAACTCCTTTTAATAAAGCTGCTGGTTTAAATTTTAAATCTTCATTGATATCGAAAACATATCCTGCTATTAAAAAAAAGTGCATTCTTTCTACAGCTACCTCTCCTGGTGTTTCAGCATCATAATGTTCCATTCTTAAAATATTTGGAACAGACAACCCAACATACCATTGTGGTTGATGATAATAAATACCAGCACCAACAGTTGGTAAGAATTTATTATTTACTGGAGCAAATGAAGGATCATTTGGATCTATCTGTGTTCCTTTTGTCCAATCTATATTTAACAACCTTCCTCCTAAACGTAGACCAAAAGCTAAATTTCCTTCTTCTCCGGTTTGAATAGTGTACGAAACATTTCCATCTAAATATATTTCACTTGACGGTCCTATTTGATCATTCATTAAATTAACCCCTAAACCTAAACCAGAATATCCTAAAGGTGTATCATAAGATAAGTTTTGAGTATTAGGAGCTCCTTCAAAACCAACCCACTGCATTCTTCCTAAAGCTGTAATTACAGTGTGCCCTCTAGACCCTGCATAAGCAGGATTCACATTCATGGTATTGTACATGTATTGTGTGTACTGAGGATCTTGTTGCGCATGAATATCTGTAGTTATGCAGATACTCATTACACATACTAGTAGTAAACTTATATATAATTTCATTTGGTTAAAACTTTTATTCATCAGTTTGTTTTGTTGTAACATAATCATGTTATCTATTTATATAAATCCAACCTTTTTTAACTTTACTTCCGTTTCCAAGGTCTAAGATATAGAAGTATGTTCCTACAGGCAATTTATCATTAACATTTATATTAGCGCGTCCGTTTGAAATACCTTCGAATCTCTTGTCTTGATTATTATTCGAGTATCCTTCCATTTTAAATACAGTATTACCCCATCTGTTGAAAATTTCAATAGTGTTTCTTGGGAAATTTTCAATACAATCGATATGTAAATAATTGTTTGCAGGGTCACCGTTTGGACTCATCAAGTTATTCACTTTTACACAAGTATCATCGCTGTTTGCATCTCCAAATCCATCAAGGCCATCTACAGGGTTAGGTATCCCGTCTCCGTCAGAATCATCTCCGTCTACTACTCCGTTACCTCCATCAGTAGGATCTGTAGGATTAGAATTGTAATCTGGATTATTAGCATCACCAAAACCGTCTAAATCATCAACACTGTCTGCGATACCATCACCATCTGAATCATCAAAAGGATTGTCTACTTGACCATCTCCATCAGTATCTGAATTTCCACCTTCAACAACATCATTCACTCCATCATTATCACTATCTAAATCTCTATAATCAGGAATAGTATCTCCATCAGAATCTATAGTCCCTTCATCTCCTCCATTACCTTCTCCAAATTTAGTAATATCTCCATCTAAATCTGAACCTCCAGTATCTTCTGAATTTATAGCACCATCTCCGTTAGTATCAAATTCTTCATTCCCTCCTTCAATTACATCGTTAATACCATCATTATCACTATCTAAATCTCTGTAGTCAGGAATAGTGTCTCCGTCTGTATCTGGCTCTTCTTCTTCATCTACTGAAGCATCTGCTTGTCCATCTCCATTTGTATCTGAATATCCAGAGTCTTGAACATCGATATAACCATCTCCATTCGTGTCTAAATCTCCATTCCCTCCTTCTATCACATCATTAATACCATCGTTATCACTGTCTAAGTCTAATGAATCAGGAATTCCATCTCTATCTGTATCTACTAAACCATCTCCTTCTTCTACATCAGGAATCCCATCATTATCATCATCTACATCTATAACATCTGGTATACCATCTCTATCTGTATCTTGCAAGAAATACTTTTGTTCAGCGTTAGCTGAGCCTCTGTTTTCTTCTCCATCGGTAGAACTTACATTCGCTTCAACAGTCGTATCTATATCTAAGACTAATTCTACCCCAGGAACACTTATACTAAAGTTTCCACTAGAATCTACTAAACCAGTATAATTAATGCCATTTACTGTTAAAGTAACAATATCTTCTTCTTTAAAATCTCCTGTTACAGTTCCCGTTACTGTAATATTGCTTCCTGCTTCTACACTGTTAATAATATTATCATCCGTAATATCATCTATAGTTATCGTTAAAACCGGGGCAGTGGTATATTCAACTATTACCTTTCTTGTTACCTCTCTCGCTACATTACCTGCTGTATCGGTTGCATTATAGGTTACCGTATAAATGCCTGGTGTAGTAGCATCAACCATGTTTCCTCCAATAGTTACTATTAATCCGCCCTCACAATCGGTAACCATAGCTCCTTCTTCTGTATAAGTACTACCAACTTCTAACACCTGTGGGTTTGAACCCACTAAAGTAATCACTGGAATCATAGTATCTTCAACCGTTACTATTCTGCTTACTTCAGTCGCAGCATTTCCTGTACTGTCCGTTACATTATAAGTTACGATATAAACTCCTGGTGTAGTCGTATCAATAGTATCACCGCCGATAGTTACTGTTAATCCACTCTCACAATCGGTTACTGTAGCTCCTTCTTCTCTATAACTACCACAAGATTCTATTGTTTGACTTGCTAAGCCTACTAAATTGATTACTGGTGCGGTTACATCCTTGATTACTACTTTCTGTATCTGTGTACTCGTGTTTCCGTTACCATCATTATACGTCCACGTTACTTCTGTAGTTCCTTGAGTCGTGATTGGGAAACTTGTTGTCGTTGTTCCTGTTATCCCCCCTACACAGTTATCCGTCGCTGTTGGAGCAGTTAAACTCGTTACTTCACACTCTGCCGTTATATCTGATAACGTCGCTGTATCTGCTACTGGTGCGGTTACATCCTTGATTACTACTTTCTGTATCTGTGTACTCGTGTTTCCGTTACCATCATTATACGTCCACGTTACTTCTGTAGTTCCTTGAGTCGTGATTGGGAAACTTGTTGTCGTTGTTCCTGTTATCCCCCCTACACAGTTATCCGTCGCTGTTGGAGCAGTTAAACTCGTTACTTCACACTCTGCCGTTATATCTGATAACGTCGCTGTATCTGCTACTGGTGCGGTTTTATCGTTTACCGTTATAGTCTGGGTTACATTTATACTATTTCCTACCCCATCTGTTACACTATACGTTCTGGTGATTACCTCTGGATTTGAGTTCCCATCACTGACATCACTTACAAAAGCTACCGTAGGTACACCACAGTTATCTGCCTCATCGCTTACAACTGTTACATCTGGTAACGGTACACTACATTCTGTTGTAATAGCTACTGGATTGCTCGCTGTTGGTACAATCGTATCGTCTATTACTAAACTAACTGACTGTGATACTTGTTCGCAAGAGTTATTAGGGTGTGTAAATAACACTCTATATATCCCTGATTCAGAAACTTGTGCATTAACTATCTCTATTATTACATTTTCTGAAACACTATCTGTTAAACTTCCAGGAGCTTCTACATTAGTCCAAATACCTGAGATATCTTTTTGCAACTGATACATCCATTTTGTTGAGACTACTGCATTATCATTACCAGTAGCTGTAAATGTAAAACTTGCTGTTCCATTTGGGCAAATAGGAGTAGTAACAACTAAATCTGTACCTATTGTAAGTATTGCTGATGTAATAACTGCATCATTACTTCCTTGAGCTTGATTATCATTAGATCCATCTGCTGCTCCAGAAGTATTAACAAGATTAGGTACTCCATCATCATCAACTCCACCATTAGCAGCAATGTTGATACTACCATCAGGGTTAAGATGAGAAGTAAGAACATTTTCATCTCCTTCTATAGCATCAGGGCATCCATCATTGTCGCTATCTAAGTCTAAATAATCTGGTATACCATCATTATCTGAATCACAAGAAATCAAGGATATAAAAATTTCGTCCAACAACAATGTATTATATGCATCACTATTGTTGTTGTTGTATATCTCAAATGTTACAGTAGCTGTTGTTGAAGTAAATAAAAACTCAAATTGTTGCCATGATAACGACAAAGCTCCTGTGTTTATCATTTTCAAAACATTGCCTGAAGCATCTTTAATTTGCATTCTAACATCAGGATAAGCACTAGCAGGCTGCCCATTTTCCTCTTTTGCAGCAGCTGCAAATAAGCTATAAGAATATTCTTCATTAGGTAAAACTGTGATAGTTTCTTGATAAATTAATACTGGAGAAGCTCCATTAGGGTTATCTAATGCTAAATATTTACCTTCTGAATCTCCCGTTGCATCTGCTCCTGAATTTGACTGAAACCATGTCCTATTGCCTGCATCTGTATTTGTTCCAACCATAATATTATCAACACTATTAGAAGGTACATTAGGATGGTTTGATGATTGACTACCTGAGCCTGTGCCAAAACTTTCAGAAAAAACAAAACATGGTCTTTCATCTACATCTAAGATACCATCATTATCATCATCCAAATCTACATTATCTACATAACCATCTCCATCAGAATCTACTGCAGTTCCTATTATAGTAATTATTAAATTAGCTTCATCTGTAGCTGAACCATCAGACAAAGTGTATTGAAAAGTATCTGTTAGTGTATCTCCCTCTAACAAACCTAAAACAACAGGATTTGAATAATCTAAAGTATAAATATAACTTCCATCTGATTGCACTAAAACACTACCATAATCACCTGGGTAAGAAACTCCTACATTAGAAAAACTACCATCAACTTCTATTATCTCTATAGTAGCTGAATTATTTTGCCAATAGATATCAGATACACCTGCTATTTGAAAACTAGGATTAGATGTTGTTACGCTTGGACCATAATTATAACTAATCTTTAATTGATCTATTGGTTGATTAAAAAAAACGTTTAAATTACCTGTAGCATCTTCTGGAATTGCAATTCCTGTACCGTAAAATATATTAGTTCCAATATTTGTTACTCCACCTGTAGTTACAAAATTAAAATTTACTGGGGTCCCATTTAAACTACCTTCAATAGTTACTTGATCTTGCCAAGATATACCTTGTGAATAATCTAAATCTGTTATTAAAAAACCTAAATTAAATACTGCTTGATCAAAATCTATTATTACCTCATGATCTTTTAAATTTGCTGAGTTTCCATTTGCTGTTAACCTTAAAAAACCTGAATGCCCTCCATTTTCACCATAATCAACTTCGTGATTAGTAGACGAACCCAATCCGTCTGGGTCGTTCAAAGAAACAGAAACACCTACTCCATCAATTGTTAAACTTGTTCCTCCTACATTTTCATTGTCTGCATATCTATCTTCCCACACTAAAACAGACAACCCTCTATCAATAGAATCCTGACCTCCTCCTGTATCATCAGTAATTAAATTACCTGATGTAGTGTTTTCAGAAATAGTGGTTATAGAATCATGATTATCAATAGCGATAGGTAAATCATCCACACCATTTATGGTAATAGTTAATATACCATAGTCTGTATCATTATCTATATCTGTTATTGAATAAGAGACAATATCATCTATTGAAGCCCCTGATTTCAACCCTAAAACAGCAGGATTAGTTTCGTCTACATTATAAACATAACTACCATCAGATTGAATAATTATAGATCCATACAATGTATTATATGTATTACCTACCATAGAAGGATATACATCTACTTCTGAAACAGTTATATCTGCTCCTTCATCAGCAGTACCATCTTTTAATACATTACCAGATATTGTACCTCCATTATTCGCTGAAATACTATTAACATCATCATACGCTATTATTGCTATCGCTCGAGGAGTAACTGTAAACGTTACATTATCAATCTCTATATAATCTTGAGGATCACTCTTCCAATGTGTCTTCCAACTATTCCCTCTTCTAAACCTAATCTCTGTATTCGCTGTGATTTCAGAAGGTAACAAAATATATGGAATAAGAGAACCATTTCCATCATCACCCTTAATTTCTCCTACCTGCTTCCAACTACCTCCATTGGCTCTTATTTCTACAACTAAAGACTCGTTTTTTTCTAGTTCATTATTTGTATAATCAAAAGTAAACGTAACTTCAGAAGTACTTGGGTAAGCCGATAAATCGACATTTCTTCTTATGCTTTGATTACTACTTAGTCCTCTAAAATTAAGCCTATTACTAGACACGTAAATATTTCCAGAATTTTCAGGTTCATCCCAAAACCAATCGTAAGGGTCATTAGCTTCTACCCAAGAAGAAGAAAAATTTTGCGATCCATTATTATTTGAATAACTAACTGTATTAAACCTATCAATATAGGTTTCTTGTGCTAAAGAACTTAAACACAAAAAAAAGGTTACTAAAAATAAAACCCTTTTAGATTTGAGAGGTAAGGTGTAATTTTCTTTCATTTCTCGTTTTTTATAACAAACAACTATATATTTTAAAACCTAAGCTATTTGCTTAGGCTATAATTTCAATACAATAAACATGGTGGGATACAAAAAACCCCACACAAAAAAACTTAAGTTGCTCTATTACAACTTTTTTCTCGTGGGGGGCTTCTATTTTTCGAATGCGCAAAAGTAAACTTTTTTTGCTATTTCTTATAGATTAGACGTAATTTTAACAATCCAAGTCACTTTATAAGAAAAAAAAATATTTAAAACCAAAAACATCAATAAAAATTATCGATAAATTTCATCTAAAAAGAACCTATTTTAAGTTTTCCATAGTTCTCAAACACCTTACTCATCTACAAAAAACTTTAAAAAAATTAAAACCATAATTATAGCTTTAACACTTTTTTTAATTGATTTACAACATAATCAATCTCAGTAATTGTATTTAACTTACTAAAGGAAAATCGTACTGAAGCTTTTTTAGCTTCTTCTTCTCTTAAAAAAGCATTTAACACATGAGATCCTTTATTACTACCACTTTGACAAGCACTTCCTCCAGACACTGCAATTCCAGATAAATCCAAATTAAACAGTAACATTTTATCTTCTAAAGGAAATCTTACATTAATAATAGTATAACTTGTTTTATCAACTAGCTCTCCATTTATTTCAACATTCGGAACAAGTTCTGTTATTTTTTTTACGAAATAATCTTTTAGTCCTTTAATATATATGGTGTCTTCTGCAAGATTTTTAAAAGCTATGCTTAACGCTTCTCCCATACCTATTATAGCATGAACATTTTCAGTACTAGACCTCGCTCCTTTTTCTTGTTCTCCTCCAAAAAACATTGGCTGAATTGGTATTCCTTTTTTAATATAAGCAAACCCAACTCCTTTAGGACCATGAAATTTATGTGCACTCGCCGCTATAAAATCTATTGGAGTTTGTTGTAAATCTATCGGATAATGACCAATAGCCTGAACCGTGTCTGAATGAAAATAAGCATTGTATTTTTTACACATACTTACTACCTCTTCAATTGGTAAAATATTACCAACTTCATTGTTCACATACATTAAACTCACTAAGGTTTTTTCGTTTGACTTTTCTAAAGCTTCCCCCAAACTACTAAATACAACAGCCCCGTTTTCATTTACCCTAACATAATCTACATTTATTTTATGTTTTTTTTCTAAAAACTGAACTGTATTTAAAACAGCATGGTGCTCTACCTTAGATGTTATAATTCGTTTTACCCCTAAATGTAAAACCGCATTTTGCAAAATTAAATTGTCTGCTTCTGTTCCTCCAGCAGTAAAAATAATTTCACTTGCAGAAACATTTAAATGCTTCGCTATATTTTTTCGAACCGTTTCAATAGCTGCTTTTGCTTTTCTTCCATACTGATGAGTTGAAGATGGGTTTCCAAAATTAACAAGCATTGATTCTTGCATTACCTTAACTACCTCTGGCAACATAGGTGTTGTGGCTGCATTATCTAAGTATACTGAATTCATAACACAAAAGTAAAGTTTTAGATAGTACGATTAGTAATTTTGATAAACATATACTTCAGTTGCACCTTGACCATATTTTTGATAAGAAGCATCGTAATATTTTACCGGATAATTATTTAATAAATAAAGTAATTCTGTTTTTAACACTCCATCACCTACTCCATGGATCAATACTAATTTTGATATTTTTTTTGATATACAGTACTCTAATTTTTGTTTTGCTGTATCCAATTGCAGAGATAAAATATCAAAATTATCCATCCCTCTTGTTGATTTCACTAATTTTTCAGCATGTAAATCAACTTCCATTACAACCTCATTTCTATCTTTTACAAAAGACGATTTTTTTGCTTTTTTTGACGGCTGAATTTTAGCTTTCAGCATCGGATTATTGATATCTGAAAATTTACTTAACTCATTCTGATCTACTTCAATCTTTACCAATTCTTTTTTAAAAAAACGGTACTCCATCCCCTCAGAATCTTTAACAAAAACTTCTTCTTTATTAATTTTTGTTACGAATCCTCTAATATCAGCGTCAATCACCGCTACTTTATTGCCGATTTCTAAACACATTCTTAACCTTTATTTAATTAGCTAAAAGGGTATTAGCTCGTATTTTTGCAAATAATTACACACTGCAAAAGAACTGCAAATAAATGATAAACACTAAAAATATCAACACAAAAGTTTTCTTTGAAGAAGCACGAAAAGAAATGATAATTACTGACGATAGAAAAAATTTATTACTTTCTATCTCTGACGCTATCTTCGATGAATATCTTGAAAGAGATAAAATAAATTTAAACTTTATTTGCACTCACAACTCACGAAGAAGTCAATTAGCTCAAGTGTGGAGTTTCTTTGCTGTCGAGTATTTTAATTTAAGAAACATTTTTACTTATTCGGGAGGTACTGAAACCACATCTTTTCATAGAAACACTGTAAAATGTTTACAAAAAACTGGGTTTATTTTTAATGTTGTTGATTTTTCTCACCAAAACCCTAGATATTTAATTTCTTTTGAAGACACTAAAAAATCTATTTTAGGCTTTTCTAAAGTTTTTGATCATCCTCAAAACAGCTATCCTTTTGTTGCCATAACAACATGTGACAGTGCCGATAAAGACTGCCCTTTTATTCCTGATGCGATAGAGCGTTTTCACTTACCTTATTCAGACCCTAAAACTTCAGACAATACCGATTTAACCGAAGAAACTTACCTACAAACGAGTAAGCAAATTGCAGGAGAATTGTATTTTATTTTTGAAGAATTTAAAAATCGACTACCTGAATCATACCTCTAGATTTTTATCATAAGGAATACTTTTTAAAATGTGATTAATCACATTAATACGGGCTGCTGTTTTTCTGTTTGCACGAATAACTTTCCAAGGAGAAATCTCGGTATTTGTTTTAGAAAACATTGCTTTTTTATACTCTGTATAATCATCCCATAACTCTTGTGCTCTTTCATCAACAGGAGTCATTTTCCATTGTTTAAGCGGATCGTTCTTAATATCATTAAATCGCTTAGCTTGCTCTTTTTTAGTTATTGACATATAAATTTTGACCAAGCGAATACCTGATTCTAAAATCATTCTTTCAAAATCATTGACTTGATTCATAAATACCTGATACTCTTCTTGAGTACAAAATCCATTCACAGGCTCTACTACTGCTCTATTGTACCAACTACGATCGAAAAAGAGTATTTCTCCTGCCTTTGGAAACTGCTCTACATAACGTTGAAAATACCATTGTGTTTTCTGATCTTCATTTGGTTTAGGCAATGCTACAATTCGCATATGACGCGGATTGATTCGCTCAGTAATTCTACGAATCGCCCCTCCTTTTCCTGCTGCATCACGCCCCTCAAAAATTACTATAATTCGTTCGTTTTCTCTAATCGCCCAAGCTTGTAAACGAATCAACTCTACTTGTAATTTTTTCAACTTTCGCTCATAATCTACATAACGAATTGACTTCTCTATATTAAAAGGCTTTGATAATAAAGCTTTTAACCCTCTTGTACTATTTAATTTATTTACGTCTCTTTGAGTTAATTTTCTCATTCTTAATCTAACTGTTTTACTGAACGATAGTAACGCATTACTACATTTGGATCTGGTGTAAGAATAGTTTGCGCTTCATCCTTTCCATCATAATTAAACTGTGTTAATACATGGCGCATACACTCTACTCTTGCCTCTTTTTTGTTATTTGTCTTTACTACAATCCATGGACTATATGTTGTATGGGTTCTACTAAACATTTCATCTTTGTAAAAAGTATAATCGTCCCATAATTCTTGTCCTCTTTTATCTACTGGACTAAACTTCCAACGTTTTAACGGATTATCATTTCTTGAATTAAATCGACGTAACTGCTCTTCTTTTGAAATAGATAACCAAAACTTAATTATCACTACTCCGTCTTCATATAACATGTGTTCAAACTCTGGAACTTGTACCAAAAAGTTCTTATACTGATCATCAGTACAAAACCCCATTACAGGCTCTACAACAGCTCTGTTATACCAACTCCTATCAAAAAAAACAATCTCCCCTGGGTTTGGTAATTCTTTTATATATCGTTGAAAATACCATTGTCCTTTTTCAACATCAGTTGGTTTATTTAAGGCTACTAAACGTGTAGAACGAGGGTTTAGGTGCTCCATAAATCTACGGATACTCCCTCCTTTTCCTGCCGCGTCTCTTCCTTCAAAAATTACAGCTACTCTTTTATTCTTTTTAGCAATCCATTGTTGAAGTTTCACCAACTCTATTTGAAGCTTTTTTAATTCTTCTTCATAGTCTAACTTCATTTGAACTTTTGCTATAGAAATTCCTTTCTTTCTAATTTTAGCCATTAGTTCTTCATTAGAAGAAACACTTTCAAAGTCTTCAATAGTTAATACAGATTCTTTACTCATAAAACCACTAATTATTCTTCTTAATAATTTAACCTAGGTTGTGCTAAAATAATACGATATTTACAGCTATGAAAAAAAACATAACACTTTTATTCATCTTATTTTCACTCACTATCTTCTCGCAACGAAAATACGCTAAAGAGTTCAGCTTCCTAAATGACAACGACTTATACACTTCTACTTACTATGATAGATACTATACAAACGGTGTGTTTTTAACTTATCGTTATCTTAGTGAAAAACAATTTAAAAATATTGAAAAAAAAAGCTACGAAATTCAACTAGGACACCATATGTACACACCTCATAAAGCGATTGTAGAAACCGTGGAAGAACATGATCGACCATTTGCTGGATATCTCTACGGAAGTTTTGGCATCAATTATTTCTTCAAAAAAGAATCAATCTTAAAAACATCTGTACAGATTGGTAGCATTGGATCTTCTGCTTTTAGTGAAGAACTGCAAGATTTTATCCATGATATTTATGGATTTAAAAAAGCTAGCGGTTGGAAATATCAAATAAAAGATGCTTTTGCCTTCAATTTAAAAACTGAATATATTAGAAAACTTGCCAAAGACAACATTTTTGATCTTAACTGGAGAAATACAGCAAGAATTGGTACAGTTTATACCGATTTATCAACTGGTTTATATAGCCGTATTGGTTTTAAACCTTTAGAAAGCATTATAAACTCTATTGCTTTTAACGGAAATTTAAACAACCAAAACACCCAGTTTAACAACAATTCGGAAGTTTTTTTATATATTAATCCCATGATTCGTTATGCAGCGTATGACGCAACCATAGAAGGAAGTTTTTTAACTGACGGAAGCCCCGTTACTTTTGACATTCAACCTTTTGTATTCACTACTGAGCTTGGAATACGTTTTACTAGTAACCGTTTTAATTTTGGTTATGCTATGAATTATCACACAAGAAAACTGAAAAGTGCTCGAGTTCCAAAAGGTAATATTTACGGAACCATTCAATTAAATTATCAGTTTAACTAAGGTTAAAATCTGGTTAAAAAAAATAATTTTTATAATCATCAAATTAAAATATATTTGTAAGTCTAATAATATAGAAAAACTATTCAATGAAATTTATCGTATCTAGCTCACAGTTATTAAAACAGCTACAAGTTTTAGGAGGAGTTATAAACAGCAATAACACATTACCAATTTTAGATAATTTTTTATTTGAACTATCTGAAAACGAATTAAAAATATCTGCATCTGACCTTGAAACGACAATGTCTTCAGTAATTGATGTTGAAAGTACAGATACTGGAGCCATTGCTATTAACGCTCGTTTATTGTTAGATACTTTAAAAACATTTCCTGAGCAACCGCTTACTTTTAAAGTAGAAAGCGATAGTACTATTGAAATTATTTCTGAGCAGGGTAAGTATGATATGGCTTATTTTAGTGGAGATGAATTCCCTAAAGCTGTAGAATTACCTTCTCCAAGTAGTACTGAAATTCCATCACATATTTTAGCAACTGCTATTTCTAAAACAATTTTTGCAGCAGGAAACGATGACTTACGCCCTGTAATGAGCGGTGTGTTTTTCCAGTTCAACTCTAAGGAATTAACATTTGTAGCTACAGATGCTCATAAATTAGTAAAATATACACGTACAGACATTACCGCTGAAAAATCAGCAGAATTCATTATGCCTAAAAAACCTTTAAACTTATTAAAAGGGATTTTAGGCGGTTCTGAAAATAACGTAACTATTGAATATAACGACACCAATGCTAAGTTCACTTTTGACAATGTGGTATTAATTTGTCGTTTAATTGACGGAAAATACCCTAACTACGAAGCTGTAATTCCTAAAGAAAACCCTAATAAATTAACAGTAGATAGAGCTTCTTTCTTAAACTCTGTTCGTCGTGTTTCTATTTTCTCTAGTAAAACAACACATCAAATTCGTTTAAAAATGGCTGGTACTGAGTTAAATATTTCTGCAGAAGATTTAGACTACTCTAACAAAGCTGATGAACGATTACATTGTGATTACCAAGGAGATGACATGCAAATTGGGTTTAACTCTCGTTTTTTAAGCGAAATGTTAAACAACCTAAACTCTAACGATGTTTTAATTGAAATGAGTTTACCAAATAGAGCAGGAATTTTGACTCCAATTGATGGTACTGAAGAAGGTGAACAAGTTACTATGTTAGTTATGCCAGTAATGTTAAATGGGTAAAAAAAACCAACTTATAACATTATAAAAGCCACAGTATCAATACCTGTGGCTTTTTTGTTTTTTATAACATCTTTCACTTTCAAAAACGATAAATAATTGTAAATTTACCTCTTTCAAACTTTATAAATAATAATGGGTAGAATTATTGCAATTGCAAATCAAAAAGGTGGAGTAGGTAAAACTACTACATCTGTAAACTTAGCTGCGGCTTTAGGTGTTTTAGAAAAAAAAGTATTATTAATTGATGCTGATCCCCAAGCAAATGCTACTTCTGGTTTAGGTATAGATGTTGAAAGTGTAGAAGTTGGAACGTATCAGGTTTTAGAGCATACAATTCTAGCAAAAGACACGATTGTAAAAACAGAATCTCCTAACGTCGATTTAATTCCTGCTCATATTGATTTAGTAGCTATTGAAATTGAATTAGTTGATAAACAAGAGCGTGAATACATGCTAAAAAAAGCCTTGGAAGATATTAAAAATGATTACGATTATATTTTAATAGATTGTGCTCCTTCTTTAGGTTTAATTACCTTAAACTCACTTGTAGCAGCAGATTCTGTTGTAATCCCTATTCAATGTGAATACTTTGCTTTAGAAGGTTTAGGAAAGTTATTAAACACCATAAAAAGTGTCCAAAAAATACATAACCCTGATTTAGAAATTGAAGGTTTGTTATTAACTATGTTCGATTCTCGTTTACGTTTATCTAACCAAGTAGTTGATGAAGTTCGTAAACACTTCAGTTCTATGGTTTTTGAAACAATAGTACACCGAAATACCCGTTTAAGTGAAGCGCCTAGTTACGGGGAAAGTATAATTTCATACGATGCAACCTCTAAAGGTGCCGTAAATTACTTAAATTTGGCGAACGAAATTTTAACTAAAAACGCATAATAAAGATACATGGCAAAAGCAACGAAAAAACAAGCTTTAGGTAGAGGTTTATCCGCTTTATTAAAAGAAACTGCAGAAGTAAATTCAGCATCAGATAAAAACGCAGATAAACTAGTTGGAAATATTATTGAAATTGACATCAACTCGATTGAAGTAAACCCATACCAACCTAGAACTTATTTTGATGAAGAAGCTTTGCGTGAATTAGCGAGTTCTATTAAAGAGTTAGGCGTAATTCAACCTATTACTGTTCGTAAATTATCGAGCGATAAATTTCAATTAGTTTCCGGAGAGCGTCGTTTTAGAGCCTCTAAACTTATTGGAAACACAACAGTTCCTGCATACATTCGTTTAGCCAACGATCAGGAAATGTTAGAAATGGCGTTGGTAGAAAATATTCAACGTAAAAACTTAGATCCTATTGAAGTGGCTCTTTCATACCAACGTTTAATTGATGAAATTCAATTAACACAAGAAGAATTGAGTACACGTGTAGGTAAAAAACGTTCAACAGTTACCAACTATTTACGTTTATTAAAATTAGATCCGATTATTCAAACAGGAATGCGTGACGGATTTATCTCAATGGGACATGGTCGTGCATTAATTAATGTTGATAGTACTACCGACCAATTAAACATTTACGAAAAAATTGTTCGTGATAAACTATCTGTTCGTCAAACTGAAGAATTGGTTAAAAACTTAAAAGCAGGTACTGTTGCTAAAGCCGCTAAAAAGAAAGTTTTACCTAATTATATTTCTGATAGTGTAAAAGATATTAGCGATTATTTCGGGCATAAAATTGACGTAACTGTTAACAATCGTGGTAAAGGAAAAATTTCTATTCCTTTTCACTCAGAAGAAGACTTTAACCGTATTAAAAACTTATTAAAGTAATTGAACATACGTGTAATCATATTCGCTTTTTTTAGTCTTTTTTTGTTTCAAAACACCTTTGCTCAAAAAGATTCTATTGCTGTAAGAGCAAAGCAACTTCAGTTATCAAGCGACAAATACAATCCACTTTCTCCATCTAAAGCAGCATTTTATTCTGCTATTTTTCCCGGAGGTGGACAGATATACAATAAAAAATATTGGAAAGCTCCAATAGTTTGGGCTGCTATGGGTACAAGTATGTATTTTTACTTGGACAATAGCGATCAGTACGATCGATACAGAACAGCCTTTAAACTTAGAAATCAAGGATTATCAGATGAGTTTAATGGTAAAGATGGAAATCCATTTATTTCAACAGCTGGTTTAGAAAGCGCTCAAAAAACCTTGCGTAAAAACAGAGACTTATCATTACTAACTGGGGTACTTTTATATGTTTTACAAATTGTAGAAGCTAGTGTAAACGCGCATTTATTACAATTTGATACTGATGACAGTTTATCTATAAACCCTGTAATTACACCAGACCCTTTATTTATTGAAGCACCAAAAGTTGGTTTAACACTAAAATATTCTTTTTAAAATGAAAATAGCCTTACTTGGTTATGGTAGAATGGGTAAAGAAATCGAAAAGATTGCTTTACAGAGAGGACACGAGATCGTTATTAAATCTACTGGAGAAAACACTTATGATATTAACGAAGCTGATGTAGCTATTGATTTTAGCGTGCCTGCTTCTGCTTATAACAACATTAGTAATTGTATTAACAATAACGTCCCAGTAGTTTCAGGAACTACAGGTTGGTTAGACAGGTATAATGAAATTATTGATTTATGCAATGAAAAAAATGGTGGTTTTATATATGCTTCAAACTTTAGTTTAGGTGTGAATGTTTTTTTTGAGTTAAACAAACAACTAGCTAAAATGATGAGTACACTTGAACAATACAATATTGCTATTGAAGAAATTCATCACACACAAAAATTAGACGCTCCAAGTGGTACTGCAATTACTTTAGCTGAAGGAATTATTGAAAACACCAATAAAAAAGCTTGGGAATTAGACGGAAAAACTTCCGAAGACAATATTCCTATTACAGCTCTTAGAACTCCAGATGTACCGGGTACTCACACAGTAACCTATAATTCTGAAGTAGACACTATTGATATAAAACACACAGCACATAACCGACAAGGTTTTGCTTTAGGAGCAGTTATAGCTGCAGAATGGCTACTTAACAAAACAGGTGTTTACACCATGAGAGATGTGTTAAACTTAGGTTAATACCGTAACAACAAGCAGCTAAAAAGCACTAATAAGCTTAGAATTACATTCCTTAAAAGGAAAACAAAATATACAGATTATGACATTTACTGAATGGTTTTTATTTTTCATATTCATACAAGTTGTTCATTTTTTAGGTACTTGGAAACTATACACAAAAGCTGGTAAAAAAGCTTGGGAAGCGGCTGTACCTGTATACAACGCCATAGTACTAATGCAAATTATTAATCGCCCAAAATGGTGGGTGATTTTGCTATTCGTTCCTATTGTAAACCTACTTATGTTTCCTATAATATGGATTGAAACTTGCAGAAGCTTTGGTTTTAACAAAAAACCAGACACTATTCTAGCTGTTCTTACTTTAGGGTTATACATCTATTATATCAACTATTTTACAGACGCAAAATACATTGAAAACCGAAGTTTAAAGCCAAGATCTCCTTTAGGAGAATGGGTAAGTTCTATTGCTTTTGCTATTATCGCTGCAACTTTAGTACACACTTATATTATGCAGCCTTATACCATTCCTACTTCGTCTTTAGAAAAAACATTACTAGTAGGTGATTATTTATTTGTTAGTAAATTTCATTACGGTGCTCGTGTTCCTATGACTACTGTTGCTGCACCAATGGCACACGATACTATTCCTTTTTTAGGAACAAAATCATTCTTATCAGACGATAAAAACAAAGACGGTTTATTAAATAAACTATCATTACCATACATGCGTTTACCTGGTTTTCAAAAAATTAAGCGTAATGATATTGTTGTTTTCAGCTGGCCTTCAGACTCTCTTGCTACGATGTGGGGTGACAATTCTGGTAATTTTACTTATAAACCTATTGATAAGCGTACAAACTATGTAAAACGTGCTGTAGGAGTTCCTGGTGATAGCTTAGAAGTACGTGATGGATATGTTTTTATTAATGGAGAGAAAACTGTATTGCCTGATAGAGCTAAACCACAATGGTACTTTTTTGTTGATACTGAAGGGAAAGAATTACCTCAAAACATTATAGAAAAATACAACAAAAACAGAGAAGGTAAAATGACTACCGATGGTAAGTATGCATTAAACCTTACCGATGAAGAAGCTGCTTCAATCGCCAAAAACCCTCTTGTTAAAAAAGTTGAAAAATTTTTAGCACCTAAAGGATTTTATGATGAATCTGTTTTTCCTCATAATCCAAGATATGCTTGGTCTAATGATAATTTTGGTCCTATCTATATTCCTAAAAAGGGAGTTACTGTCGAGTTAAACGCTAAGACCATTCCTTTTTACGAGCAAATTATCCGAAGATACGAAAACAATAACCTTACTTTTATAGGTGACGATATATACATTAACGGAAAAAAAGTTGAAAACTATACTTTTAAACAAGATTATTACTGGATGATGGGTGACAACCGTCAGCGTTCTTTAGATGCAAGAAACTGGGGTTATGTACCTTTTGATCATGTAGTAGGTAAACCTGTAATGATTTGGTTAAGTTGGGATGCTAACGCTCCTAATTTTGTTGCTAAGCTAAACTCTATTCGTTGGGATAGAATGTTTACAACCGTTGGAGGTAGTGGAAAACCCGTATCATATTTATGGTTAGTGCTACTATTAATTGGAGGTTACACCGTGTATAGTTTTAGAAAAAGTAAAAAGAAGAAAGCATAATGTCACTTTTTATTCCTACTTACTTCGCTCCTATCTCTCAATATTCAGCGATATACCAATCAGAAGCAATTACTTTTGAAATAGAAGACAATTTTCAAAAACAAACCTACCGTAATCGTTGTTACATATATGGAGCTAATGGTAAATTAGCTTTAAATATTCCTGTAAAACAAAAAACTACAGAAGGAAGAAAAAAAACAAAAGACACCTTGGTAGAAAATGATTTTCCATGGCAACAACAGCATTACAAATCGTTACAATCTGCGTACCGTTCTTCTCCTTTTTTTGAGTTTTTTGAAGAGGATTTATTAAAAATTTTCAATAAAAAATATACTTTTTTACAAGACTTAAACATCGACACTCACCTATTTGTAACTGATGCTTTACAAATGGAACAAGATTTTGCTAAAACAACGAGTTATGAATTGGCTCCAAATAGCACAGACTATAGAGATTTAGCGATTGCTAAAAAAGGTATTGAAATAGAAATGGATTCCTACATTCAAATGTTTGATAACAAATATGGGTTTATCCCTAACTTATCTATTTTGGATTTACTATTTATGGAGGGACCTAATACGATTAGCTTTTTAGAAAAAATTGATGTAGATTTGAGATAATCTCAACATTTACATCTTTGTATGGACTTTTTTAAAGAATTTGCTCTTAGTTTCCATCCTTTATCAGAAGATGGATTGGAGAGAATTTTTAGTCTTTTAACAATAAAAAAATTCCCAAAAAACTTCGAACTAGTTTCTTTGCACCAAACACCTGTAAATGCTTACATTTTAAAAACTGGTGTTATACGCGCTTATAGTATCGACGAAAAAAACAAAGAACATACTAGAACTATTTACACTCCTATTAGTACTTCTGGTAATTTAGGAGCCCTTATAAAAAACGAACCATCTACATTAATTTACGAATGCTTAACTGATTGTGAGGTACTAGAATGTAACTATAAAGATTTTTATAATTTATCTTTAAATCACCATGAAATATCAATTTTTCATTACAAAATTTTACAAAGTGTTTATATCAGAGAAGTAGATAGAATTTTAGAATTACAAATGTTAGATGCATCTCAGAGATACAAAAAACTTCAGGAAAATTACCCTGGTATAGACAACTTAATTAATCAATACCATATTGCTTCTTACTTGAATATCACTCCTGTACAGTTGAGTAGAATAAGAAAAAATTTCATTTATTAACATATGTTAATGGTTATAACTTAAAACCGCTATAAATTTGTAGTGTAATTAACAAGTTACTACCCCTTAAAATATCCAGACCTAATTCCCCTTAAAGTTAGGTCTGTTTTTCACGTACTTACTTTATTTTTTTAGTATATTAGTTTTTCTGTTATCAGCATCCAACTTGTTAATTATGAATGATGATATTAAAAACTTTCTTAATTCTTATATAAAACTACCAGATAGTCTAATTTCTACTTTTGAAACACTGGTTACGTTCACTGAACTTGAACCTAATGAAATCTTCACAAAGGTAGGTGAATATCCTACAGACTTCTATATTGTTAAAACAGGAATTATGCGTTCGTTTTTATTAAATGACAATGGAACTGAAACAACTCGTGCCTTTTTTACTTCTGGAGATATAACTGGTGCCAATTCAGCTATGATGCAAGAAATACCGTCTGATGTTAACTACCAATCTTTAACCAAAGTAACCGGGTATAAAGGTAGTTTCCATGAATTAATAAAACTTACTTTAAAGCATCATGAATTTAGTTTATTCTATATCAAAACATTAGAAAGTGCTTATGTAAAGGCTGAAGATATACTTTTAAAAATTTCTAGTCTTACTGCAACAGAGCGTTATTTAGCTTTAAAGAAAAGAATTCCGAATATAGATGAATTGATTACACAAAAATATATAGCATCGTATTTAAACATTTCTCCTGTTCAACTTAGTAGAATTAAGAAAAAACTTAGTGTTAATAAACTTTCTTAACAAATGTTAACAATCATGTTGTTATTTTTTTCTATATTTGACCCAGAGACAAATTCCCCCTTATTATTTGTTTCATTCCCCCTTAATAAAAGGCTTACCTCTTGTGTGTGTAAGTCTTTTTTTCTTTTATAATAATTTTGGTTTAAAGTGTATTATAAAAAATCAAAAACTACTTCACATACCTTTTAACAAGGTTATTGATTTGTTCTGAAATAGACATTTTAACAACTATAGCCACATAAACAGCTATAATAATTATACTTTTTAACAGAATGTTTACTATTGGATGAATAGGAAAGTCCAAAACATAAAACTCAGAAACTGAAAAGTTCCAGAAGTTAAATCCTAAAAACATAATTAAGATAATTACAATCATTAAAAATGTTTTATTTGTAAATGGTGTCATATTAAACTTTTCTTTAACAAACCACAGTTTATAAATATTAAATACTACAACTGTTATTAAAGTTGCTAAAGCCAATCCTTCTGTTCCCATACCTAAACTATTGTAAAAATAATCGTTTAAAAAATACACTGATAACGCCATTCCCACTCCTACTGGTAACGTAATACGGTAAAACTTAGAATTACTAATGATGGCTCCGTTACTTCCTAAAGACATTAAAAATAGCTTAGCTGATGATATTAACAACACCACTAAAGCACCTCCATCTGCATAATTTTTATTAGGCATTAACCTAAACAACTCTTCAACATTGCAGTTCACTAACACATAGAATAAACCACCTATCAATAAAAGATTAATCGAACTTTTCTTATATAAATTTTCTGTTTCTATAGAGTTATTTTCATTAAGTGCCTTAGAGGTCAAAGGCTGTAATATTTGTCCCATTGCCCTACTTGGAGCTTCAATAAAAGAACCAATAAAAACTGCTACCGTATAATAAGCGGCTTTTTCAAAACCTTCTTTACCAGGAATCATTACTTTGTCTATATCTAAAATAATTGCCCCTGCACTTCCTGCTAAAATGATATAAAATGTATAGCGTAATACTTCTTTAATATTATCAGGTAACGAAAAAGAAAACTTTGGTGTATATAAACGAAATGCATAAATCATCATTAAAAAAGTTCTTAAAATATATGCTATCGACATATAAATTAGAAATTCTTCTTTTGTGATAAATTGAAAAAACACTGCAATCAACATTACCATTACAGCTACTCTGTTATATAACTCCTTTAAAACATTTCCAAAAACCGATTGCATTTGTACTCTAGCCCATGAATAAAACACTTCAAAATAAGCTGTACAAACCGCTATTATGTATATATAAATTGTGTAGTTTTCAATAACTAAATTTTCTTTTGAATTGCTTTTAGCAACATAATGCATTATCCAATTATGAAAGTAATCCCAAAAATATCCTATAGGAATAGCAATCAAAAGCGGTAGAAAAATTACAGAACTTAAAAACTTATCTTGTTCATTTTTTGAGGTATACGCTGAAAAAAACTTGATAATCGTAAAATGGACACCAAAAGCTGTAATTGGCATAATTAAGTTAGATGCCGAAAATACGTAGGTTGCTAATCCATAATATTCATCACCTAAAAAACGTGTGTATAAAACCAAGGTATTAATACCTCCAATTAAAAAACCTAAATAGATTATTAACGTGTTTTTGAACGATTGTTTAAATACAATTCCCAAAGTATTATTGAATTAGTTTTTTTATTGATTGATATATTTTTTCTCCTACATTATTTCCATACAATTCTTCTTCAAAACTTTTATTTAAAGTTAAAAACTGATTGAAATCTTTCACCAAAACCTTAGTATTAGTACCTGAAATAGTTGCATATCCATTTTCTTCAAGCTCTTTCCATTCGGTTTCTTCACGAGCTATTACACAAAACTTTTTATTAAAGAAAGCCTCTTTTTGCAATCCACCACTATCTGTAATTACCATACTACAATTTTTCAATAATTCTAACATTGAAAAATATCCCACAGGATCAATAAACTTGATGTTCGGTTGTAATTGATACTTCTCCAACATTTTTTTTGTTCTAGGATGTAAAGGAAGTATAACTTGTTTTGTTTTGTGAATTTCTTCTAAAGCTGAAAAAACATTAGCTAATTTTTCTTTGTCATCTGTATTCTCTTGTCGATGAATTGTCGCTAGTACGAATTCGTTTTTAACTAAATTCAAATCATTTATTATGGTAGATTTTTCTTCGGAAACCTTGCTGTAAAATTCTACAGCGTCTTTCATTATATCACCATGTCTTTCTACAAGAGTTTTAAACCCATTAAAACCTTCATTTTTTAAATTTGATACAGCTATTTCTGTCGGACAACTTAATAAATCTGCTATTCTATCTGTTAAAATTCGATTTACCTCTTCTGGCATTTGCATGTTAAAAGAACGTAATCCTGCTTCAATATGCACAACTTTAACATCAAGTTTTTTAGCTGCTAAAGCCCCAGCTAATGTAGAGTTTGTATCACCATACACAACTACTGCTTCTGGTTTTTCATCAAGTAAAATCTCTTCGATTTTTTCTAACATTTGACCAGTCATCGCTCCGTGATTCAATCCATTAATGTTAAGATTGTATTTCGGTTTCGGAATTTGCATTTCTTCAAAAAAAACAGCGCTCATATTAGCATCAAAATGTTGCCCTGTATGCACTATTATTTCTTCAATTTCATTATGCTTTTTAATTACTCTACTTAACACAGCTCCTTTAACAAACTGCGGACGAGCACCTAATATAGTTACTATTTTTTTCAAGAATTAACGACTTGTTTAAGTATAATAGACAATTGTTCTGTTAATTTTTTTCGATGATATTGTGTTATATCCTTAGAAGCTACTTGCAGATCACCTTTTTTATAATCAGCATACAACTGCATAATTTCTTTCTTCATTTTAGCTTTATCATCAAAATCAACTATGGTTCCTGCATTAGTTTTAGTTAAAATTTCAGCTAAATCTCCGTCTTCAGGACCAACTGCTAAGATAGGACGTTTTGCTTGTAAATATTCAAAAATTTTACCTGTTATAATTCCTTTAGCACTTGGCACTTTATTTACCGCCAATAATAAAACTTGTGATGCTTTTTGATGTTCTTGCACTTCACTATGAGGTACGTAGGCTATTCTTGTAATATTTTTAAACTGATATTTAGCTAACTCCTCCTCTACCTCATTTGCTATGTTACCTATTAATTTTATTTCTAAATCTTCTGAAAACTCAGCGTTTTCTTGACTCAATTCTGATAATGTTTCCCAAACTATTTTTGGATTCCTATCAGCATTCATCAAACCTATATGCGTAATTGAAAATTTCTCATCAAGCTTCACTTCTATTTCTTTTTGCTCTTCGGAATCATAACCATTTGTGATAACGTGAATATTGTTTGAAAATTTTTCGTAATTTTTTTTCATGGTTTCACCTACTACTAAAGTGACATCAGCATTAATAAGCACCTCTTGCTCTAATTGATGATGCTTAGCTCTCGATCTTTGCGTTAATGGTAATTGATGGAAATAATCTATATCTGTCCATGGATCTCTAAAATCTGCAATCCATTTTACTCCTAACTCTCTTTTAAGTTGTAACCCTATGAGATGTAAACTATGAGGAGGTCCAGTCGTAATTATTGCTTCAATTTTATTTTCTTGCAGGTACTTTTTAAGCTTTTTAACCGAAGGTTGTATCCAAAACTTACGAGCATCAGGAATAAAATAATTAGCTCGAACATACTGCATTATCCTCCCTGCAAAACTCGGGTTTGGATCTAAAAACCCTGCACTGGTTTTAGCTCCTTTTTTCTTAAAAATTGAAAATAGATTATTAGGCTCCCATATTGGATTTTTAACCACTTCTATTCCTTCAGGTATATCTTTCTCTAAAGAAACATCAGTAATTGGGTAGTTTGCCTCATCTACTGTAAAAATTACAGGTTCAATATTAAAATCTCGTAAGTATTTTACAAACTTTAACCAACGTTGCACTCCAGATCCTCCTGCAGGTGCCCAATAATATGTTATAATTAATACTTTCAAGTTAAAAGCTATTGTATAGATTCACCAATTCTTTAGAAGTTTTATTCCATGTAAATTCACTTCGAATAAAAGCTCCTCCGTTTTTTCCTAATTCTTTTCTCAGCAGCTCATCTTTGTATAACCTCAATACTTTATCGGTAAAATCTTCTACGTTTTTTGCTTCATGAACCAATCCTGCATTTACTTTTTCTACTATATTTTTTTGCGCTGTTGCATCACTTACTAATAAAGGTTTTCTCAAACTCATATATTGAAATAATTTATTAGCATGTGTCGTATCGTGATGTAAATTTCTATGTAAAGGTGATAAACAAACATCACTATGCTTTATATACTTAGGAAATGTAGTTTCTTCCTGCCATCCTTCAAAACTTACTTGTTTTTCAACTTTTAATTCTTCGGATAGTTTTTTTAATTCGGCATTAACACTTCCTACAATTACTAATTGAATATTTTCTATTTCTTTTTTTAACGTTGGTAAACTTTTAATTGCCGTTGCTAAACCTCTTCTTTCACCTGTATCTCCTATGTATAATAGCTTAAAAGTATCTTTTTCAGTTCTTTCATCTAAACCCTCGTCCTCTTCAAAAAAAGATTTTCTAACTGTATTAGGAACTACAACAACTTTATCAGAATTTATGCTAGTCCTTTTACACACTTCTTCTTTTGCTTCTTCAGTAACAACAATTACGTTATCTACATTTTTCACAAACTCTTCTTCTTTCTGTTGCCATTTTTTGGGAGATATCAACACACTTTGCGGGAACTTTTTTAAATGAGGGTAAAACTTCATGATCTGAGGTCTGTTCTCATGCAAATCTAACACTACAGGAAGTTCCTTTTTTTTACAAGCATTCAAAACTGCTTCTGCAACAACCATATCGTGTATGTGAATCACTTCAATAGAAAATTTCTCAAGAAAATGAACTATCTTTTTCTTCATTAAAGTAGAATATAATGGAATTGTATACGCCAAAGCCGATAGTTTATATTCTAAAGTATTTGATTTATACCTTTTAACTTGAATTCCGTCTATTACTTCTTCTGAAGATTGATTTGAGTAAGTTAGACTAAACAAAAAAACCTCGTGCCCTGATTTAATTAATTCGATTGCTTCATTATGCACTCTTGGATCAGGAGGAAATGTTTTGTCTAAAATCATTCCTATTCTCATTTCAAAGTCTTTTTTTCAGCAAAAACAGCGTAATACCTTGGGGTATATTTTCTTAAAATAGGTCTCACTCCTAATTTATTAATCGGACTTGTCCATTTTTGTGTATCTACTATATTCCAACCAGATTTTTCTAACAACCAATCGTATTGCCAATCTTCAAACTCGTGGTAATGCCTATCCCACATATCTGTTTTACTTCTATAAGCACTCGTAAACCACAACTTTAAAGGAACGGTAGTAATAATCTTTGTTGCTTCTATTTCTCTTAATACATTAAAAGGAGCTAACAAATGTTCAAAAATTTCAAAAGCTGTTACTGCATCAACTTTATGCTCTTTCACTATATGAGGCAACACATCTAAATCTTCTCCATTAGTATTGTAAACCGTATATCCGTTTTCTTCCATTATTTCAGAAAAAGGGTTACGAACTCCTAAATCTAATATCGTTGCTGGAGCAGGAAGATGTTTTTGTAAAAACTCAAGCGTATGGTCGTATCTCTTTTTTGGTAGTTTAGAATACATAAAATTTATTTTAAAACAAATGTATTATTATTTTACCATTCTAAGTAATAGAAGTAAAAATACGTTTTGAGAGGTATTAAAAACATAAAAGCGAAGGCAAATCCCTCGCTTTTAACTTTTTAATTTTCCATAGCAATCCGTACATTTATTACATGTACTTTTTACTTACTGCAAACATATTGTTGTTTTAGATATGAAAAAAACACTATATACCCTATTTTATAAAAAGCACGACTAAAAAATGTTATATTTGGTTTTCTAACCTATGCTTTTTATAGAAAGTATGTGTTTTTATTGATTTTACACAAAATGACCAGATTTTTAATTACTATACTTATTACCTTTTCTTTTTCTACGAAAATTACTTCTCAAGTTAAAAATTTAGATTCATTTTACCTTGATAAAATCAATTATTATAAAAACATAAATAATGATAGTTTATTTTTTTATTGTAAAAAATTAGAACAATCTGACAACATCTGCAAAAGTCTTGAAGGTTCTACTGGTAAGTCTTATGGGTTTTACCGAAAAAAAGACTACGATAAAGCTGAAAGCATATCACTCAAGGTTATTAAACAAGTTGATTCTATATTAAAGCACAAAGATCTAACCTGTCTTTTGGATAGAAAAATAGCTGCTTTAAATAGGCTTTTCTGGATTAAAAAAAATCAAGAAAAATATCAGGAAGCTTTTGCTATTCTGATACAAAAAGAAGATTTAATAGTAAACCACCCTGTTAAAGATGATGTCAACTTTAGGAATTTACTCGGCTTGACTCTTAGTAAAGCTGTTATTAAAAATAAACTTGATATGCAGGGCAAAGCCAAAAGTATTTTGCTTCAATCATTATCAGAAGCTAAAAATCCTATTTTAAAAAACATACAAAAAGATGAATTTTTTCTTCACTGGAAAGCTAACTCTTATAATTGTCTTGGCAACACCTATGTTTCCCTAAATAATCAACACCCGAATAAAGCTTTTCTAGACTCTGCTAATTACTATTATGACAAAGCTTATGAAGTGGCTAAAATGTTTGATCCGCCGCATAAAGATTCTGAAATTATTTACAATTTCAGAAAAACCGAGGTGTTAATGAAACAAAACAAATATCAAAAAGCAATAGACCTTATTAATAATTATAAAAACATTAACAACGGTTACAACTACCTTCATAGAGAATATTTTCAAAAGGCTATTTGTTTCCATAACTTGAACAATTCTGACTCAGCTGTTTATTACTCTAACAAACTTTTAAAAAATCATAAAAACTGTGAAACAAGTAAGTTAATCACTGTTTATGACATTCTTTCAAAGGAATACAACAACTTAAATAAATTAGACAGTGCCTTTAAATACTCAGCATTAACTTTAGAACAATTTAATTTAGCTAGAAATAATAAAGACAAGACTTTTAACTTATTTTACAGCAACAACTTCAACAAAGCTCAACTACTTAATCAGGAAATCAAAGAAAAAGAAGCTAGTAAACAAAAAAAACTCACCATTTCATTTGTTGCTCTATTAATAACTTTCTTCATTATTACTTTTTATCTATTGAAAAAAGAAAAAGAAAAAAAGAAAGAGCTTATTTTAATGATAAACAATGACAAGCCTGTAGAAACAGAAAAAAAGGAATATAATATTGATGAAGAACTAGAAAATAAGATTTTAAATGAATTTACAAATGCTAAAAAAAATCTAGACTTTTTAAAACCTGATTTTTCTATTAACTATATTGCTGACAAATTAGAAACCAACAATACGTATGTTTCTTTTGTTTTCAACAAACACCACGACGAGTCGTTTAAGCAATACTGTACTAAACTTAAGATTAATTATGTGGTAGAAAAACTAAAGAGCGATAAAACCTTTAGAAAGTATTCTATTCAAGCTATTGCCGATGAAATAGGCTATACCAATGCTTCTGCTTTTACAAGAGCTTTTAAAAAGCATATTGGTGTAACACCTTCTGCATTTTTAAAAACTCTTGACGATTAATTAAAGCTTTTTTCTTTTACCAGACACCACAAACCAACCTATAGGCACAAGGATTAGCAATCCATAACAGAATAACGATAATAAACTTCCTGTTTTAATAACTCTTGGTTCATATTTAAATATAATAGTGTGTTTTCCTGTAGGGATTTCCATACCTCTTAACACATAGTTTACTCTGTAATACGGAACGTTTTCACCATCAATATAAGCATTCCAACCATCTTTGTAATATATTTCAGAAAACACTGCAAACTGCTCAGAACTTGTATTTGTCTCATATACTAATTCTGTAAGATCTTTCTTCACTAAATTGATAGTAGCTGTAGTATCTTTCTGATACGCATCTTCTCCGTTAAAATCAAACTCCTTTGTATTGATTACAGCTTCCTCTTTTGTTTTCAAACTATCTAAGGCAATAATTTCCTCATTAGCTGAAGCTACTTTCTCTAATGAGTTTACAAACCATGCACTTCCATTTACTTCTGGGTTTTCTTGAAATTGCTCATCACTAATAATAAAATACTTGGTATTCAACATATTCAACACCTCCATATTGTTTCTTGCTATCTGATAATCAAACAATTCTTGATAACGCTTCATTTTGGCTGCATGGTACCCTCCTATTGAATTGTGGAAATATGAAGTTCTTCCATCCTGTAACGGACTTCCTCCAAAATTCGCTACACGATAATCACTTTTATCTTTTAATATTTCAATATCCGCTTTAGTCTCGGTAAATGGTTTTTCTACTCTTCTTGCTGAAGTAAAATCCTCTTTATTTACATAATTCATATCTACCGACACCAAATCAAATAAAATTAAACCTCCTAAAGCTAACACTACAGGCACCTGCTTAAGTTTTCCTTTTAAATAAAACCATAGCATTCCTGCAACAGCTAAAACAAGCAAAAGCGAACGTAAGCTATCGTTGAACAACATTGACTTTCTATCAGCTATTATAGCGTCAATCAACTCTGGAAGTTGTTGATAATTCGCATCACGTAATCCTTCAAAAGCAAATAAACTTGATCCGAATAATAGGAATAATAACGAGATTCCTCCTACTATATAGAATGCTTTTTTAACTGCTTTTTCTTTTTCTTCGGAAGAATTCTCTGACGAGAAAAATTCTTTTAATGCTAAAATTCCCAACAACGGCACACACAGTTCTGCTATTACTTGAATTGATGAAACTGCTCTAAACTTGTTGTATAACGGAACATAATCAATAAAAAAGTTTGTGACTGCCGGAAAATTCTTTCCCCAACTCAAAACTATTGAAAATACTGTGGCTGCTACCAACCAATATTTTAAACGTCCCTTTACTAAGAAAACTCCTAAGAAAAACAAGAAGAATACTATTGCTCCTATATACGCAGGAGCTTCAACAATCGGTTGCTTCCCCCAATAGGTTAATGCTTGACTTGAATAATCTTTCGCTACACTCTTACCTGCATTCTGCTCTAAAACTTGATAAAAATTAGAATCTTCTCCTAACCCTTCAACTGTTCCTCCTCCGGTAAAACGAGGTATTATTAAATTGAATGTTTCTGCAATTCCATAGCTATATTCAGTAATATATTCTTTATCTAATCCTGAAGATTTTTCTTTTGGACTTCCGTCAGGATTGATAGTCAATTCTGATTTACCTCTCGTACTATAATCAGCATATTCTTTCATTGCCATCAACCTAGTTGAATTCGCTCCGATACCAATTAACATAGCCGCAACTAAAATTGCTGATTGCTTGAAAAATACTGATAATGTTCTCGATTTGAAGGCTTCAATAAATTCAACAACAGCTAAAATTAACAAACAAAACCCTAAATAATACGTCATTTGTGGGTGGTTCGAATATATTTCTAAAGCCATGGCTAAAGCTGTAAGTACAAACCCGAGTAAGTATCGTTTTCTAAAAATATAAATAACTCCTGCAATTACCATTGGCATGTATCCGATAGCATGTGCCTTTGCATTATGCCCTGCTCCAAAAATAATAATCAAGTAGGTTGAAAAACCAAAGGACAAGCTACCTAAAACAGCTAACTTCCAATCTACTTTTAAAGCAGTTAACAGTATGAAAAAACTTAAAAAATATAAGAAAAGATAATCGGCAGGTCGTGGTAAAAAACGAATTACTTTATCAATATAACGCACAAAATCATTCGGGTAATAAGCACTTACTTGATATGCAGGCATTCCGCTAAAAGCATTATCTAACCAGTATGGTTCTTCTCCTTTTTCTACTCTGTATTCATTAACACTTTTCGACATTCCTATAAACTGAGTAATGTCGCTTTGTTTTATTTGCTTTCCGCTTAAAACAGGGTTAAAATACAACACCGATGCTATTGCAAAAACAATAATTGCAATTGCAAACGGTAAAATCTTCTTTAAGTTCATGTTAGTCTATTTCTTCATAGTCAACGTATTCGCCAACCGAATTATTACTTTGTTTTGTAGTATTTGGTTTTTTATCAATAACAGTTTTTCCAACTTCAACATCAGATGCTTTTTGTTGATTTCTATACTGTTGTTCTGCTTTCTTTTGTACTTTATCTACTGCTTTTTTTATCAGGTAAGGAGCAAATAATCTCGCCAAAAACTTAATAGCGTAATAAACTAACAGAATAATTAATATGGTCTTTAAAAAATTCACAGGTCCAGCTTCATTTATATATGTCATCTTTTTCTAAAAAATAAAAAAATCAACCAAAAATAACAATTTGAAGCAAAAGGAAGCGTTAAGACTTTACAAAACTTATATTATATAGGTAATTGTATTTTTACGTATGTTTGTAAAACCTGAAAATCTGGACTTATTATATGATTAAGAAACTCCTTTTGTTTTTTGTATTTTTCTCAGTATTAACTGCAAATGCGCAATATACACCTGTTATAAATTCAAATAGACCAGGTTTTTCTGAGAGTCCTTATAGTGTTGGTTCGGGTGTATATCAGTTTGAATCGAGCATTTTTTACAGAAAAATTAATGCTACACCAACATTTAGTAATCCAGAAGCCTTAGGATTAAATCTATTTTTCAGAACAAGTTTTATTTCTGAAAAACTAGAAGTTAACTTAAATACATCTTTACAAAAAGACAAAATAGCTTTTAAAAACATCTTTGAATCGTCATATAACAAAACAGGCCTAAGTCATTTTAGTATTGGTGCTAAATACCTTATTTACGCTCCAAAATATGATGATAAAAGTAAAGAAATTAGAAGTTGGAAAGCTCGTCATTCTTTTGATTGGAAACGTTGGATACCTCATATCGGTATTTCAGCTGGATTAAATATTGGAGACTTTTTAACTGATTACCATAAAAGAGATGGTTTTAGCCCAAGAGTAGGACTTTTATTACAAAATGAGTTTTCAGATAAACTAAACGTTATTACCAATCTTCATTACGATTATATTGGAACCGACTTTTCACAGCTTTCTTATATTGTAACAGGAACTTATAATTTTAATGACTACTGGTCTGGTTTCGCTGAAATACAAGGAATTTTTGAAGAGTATGAAAAGAAGACTAATATTGGTGCTGGTGCTGCATATTTATTTAGCGAAAACTTACAATTTAATGCATCGTTAAGAGCCAACATGAAACAAGACGAGATTGGTCTTTACACTTCGTTAGGGGTTTCTTATAGACTTAACAGGCACCAAGATAAATTTGTTGAAATTGATGAATTTGGAAATAAAATTGAAGAAGAAAAACAAGTTAAGTACGATGAAGATAGAAACTTCTTTGGCCGTATGTTCAGCAAAGTGGGGAAATTATTCTCTAAAAAACGAGAGCAAAAAGTTGATTTAGACATTTCTAAAAATACTGACGACGACGTATTGAATCAAAAACCAAGAAGAGAACGCCAAGGATCTTTAGTAGATGTTATTGCTAAAGAAGATAAAAAACTAAAGAAGAAAACTGCTAAAGAAGAAAAGAAGGCAGCTAAAAAAGCACAAAAGAAAGCTGAAAAGGAAGCAAAACGAAAAGAAAAGGAACGTTTAAAACTAGAAAAACAAATTAAAAAAGAGCAAGAAAAAGAAGCTAAGGAAAAAGAGAAAGAACGTTTAAAGCTAGAAAAAGAAATTAAGAAACTAGAAGAAGAGATTAAAAAAGAAGAACAAAAAGAGAAAGAAGATCAAGAAAAAGATGACAATTAAAAATCTTACATTTGACCTATGATTCAAATTAAAGAAATAACAACTAAAAAGGAAATGAAACAATTTGTTAAGTTTCCTTTTTCTCTTTATAAAGACAATAAGTATTGGGTTCCTCCTATCATTAATGATGAAATTGAAAGTTTTGACAAGGATAAAAACCCTGTTTTTGAGCATGCGAAAGCTCGTTTTTTCTTAGCTTATAAAAACAATGAAATTGTTGGCCGAATTGTGGCAATCATCAATACTTATGAAACTACACATCAAAACATAAAGAAAATGCGTTTTGGTTGGTTTGATGTAATCGATGATATCGAAGTAACTAAAGCTTTGTTAGATAAAGTTGCTGAAATAGGTAAAGAAAACGAGTTAGAATACATCGAAGGACCTGTTGGTTTTAACAACTTAGACAAAACTGGTGTTCTTGTTGAAGGTTTTGATCATATAGGCACTATGATTACTTGGTATAATCATCCTTACTACGCTAAGCATCTAGAACTATTAGGATTTAAAAAAGAAAAAGAATACATAGAAAGTAACTTTTCTTTTAGTAATGTTGATATAAAAAAATATGGAAAGGCGAGTAATATAATTCAAAAAAGGTATAACTTAACTCCTTTGAATTTTACTTCAACAGATAAAATTATGCCTTATGTTGATGAAATGTTTGAGTTGTTTAGTAAAACATACTCAAAGCTATCAACATACGTACCTATATCGGATGCTCAAATAGATTATTTTAAAAAGAAGTACATAAGTTTTATCAATCCTGAATACATAAAATTTGTCGTTGATGAAAACCATAAGCTTGTTGCTTTTGCTATTGTTATGCCTTCTTTTTCCAAAGCTTTACAAAAAGCAAACGGAAAACTATTTCCTTTTGGTCTTTTTCATCTATTAAACGCTAGAAAAAATTCAAAAGACGTTACCTTTTATTTAATTGGTGTAGATCCTGAATACCAAAACAAAGGAGTAACTGCCGTTATTTTTGAGCAATTTCACGCTGCATTTTTAGCTAAAGGTATTGAAAACTGTATTAGAACTCCTGAATTAGAGGACAACCATGCTATTCATCAAATTTGGAAAGCTTTTGATCCTAAAATTCACAAACGTAGAAGAACCTATAAACTCGATTTATAATGCAACTATTTTACAATCCTGATTTAGGACCTACTTCAAAAGAAATTACTTTTGACAAAGACGAAAGTCGTCATATCATTAGAGTTTTACGTAAAAAAGAAGGAGATGTATTACATATTACTAATGGAAAAGGTTTTTTATTTTCTGCGGAAATTATATTGGGGAATGATAAAAAATGTATTGCCTCAATTATAAAATCAGAAGAAAAACCACGAACCCGTGATTATTATTTACACGTAGCCATAGCTCCAACAAAAAACAACGATCGTTTTGAGTGGTTTTTAGAAAAAGCTACCGAAATAGGTATTGATGAAATCACACCAATTATCTGTGAAAACTCAGAAAGAAAAGTTGTAAAAACAGAACGATTTTTAAGAATTGTACAAGCTGCTATGAAACAGTCTTTACAATTCACTTTACCAAAACTTAATGAACCTATAAAATTTTCTGATTTTATTGATCAAGACTTTTCCGGTGAAACGTTTATTGCTCATTGTGAAGAAAATATTGAAAAAAAAGTTTTAAAAAATATCGCTACACCTAACGATTCTTACACTATTCTTATTGGCCCTGAAGGAGATTTTTCATCAAAAGAAATTCAACAGTCCTTGACTAAAAATTTTACTCCCATTTCGTTAGGAGAAAATAGACTAAGAACAGAAACAGCTGGTCTAAACGTAGTTCAAAGTATTGCATACCTACATCAATAATTCATTTTTTGTATATTTAACTTTTTGTTAAAAATATAGGTTGTGACAATAGAGTATTTATTTAATCTTTTTTTATTAGTAAGTGCCTTACATGGTTTTGCCTTTAGCGTGGTATTATTCTCTTCTAAAAATGGAAGAGAAAAAAGTATGGTATACTTAAACCTATTAATTTTAGTTATTTCTATAAATAATCTTCAATCTTGGGCTTTAGAAAGAGGTTTACTTCAAAATAAATTTGCTTTAGAGTACATGCAGTTTTCTTGGCATTTTTTAGCTATGCCTTTTTTATACATGTTTTTAGTTCATTATTTAGATTTACCTCAAAAATCTTTTAATGTTTTAAAATTTGCTATTCCTGCATTTATCCTAATGGTAATTGCTCAAATAAGTTTTGTTGTATACTACAGTGACACTGCTTCACAAGAAAGATTAGACTATATTTATGAAAGATACTCTTCTCTTGAAGAATTTTTTAGCATGCTTACATCCTTAAGCTTTTTCATCTATTCAATGTATATTTTGTACAAGAAAGAAAACTTATTCCCTAAAATTTTATCTTTTGACAATCTAAAATGGCTTTATACTTTCTTTATTCTTTCTTCAGTAGGATACCTTCTTTGGATTCTTGCTCTTGTTGTAAAAATAAGCTTAAACTTTAGCGATTTTTTATTTTCCTATTATCCTTTAAGAGTATTTACAACTGTTTTAATCTACTGGTTAGGTTACCAAGGTTTTAAACAAATTAGAATCCTTAAAGAAAGAGAAATTATTAGAAAATCTCTATTGATTGATTTAAACGGAAATTTTAGTGTAGATACTATAAAAGTAGATACTGAAAAAAATCCTTCTAAAAGTCAAGCTGAACGCCAAAAAGAACAATTTCAAGAAATTGATGATTTTATCAAATCAAAAAAGAAATATTTATCTACGAAGTATACGCTTCAAGATTTAGCTAAAGACACAGAATTAAGCTCTAGTACTCTCTCTTTGATTATTAATAACGTAGCCAAAAAATCTTTTACTGATTACTTAAATGAAATGAGAATTGATTTGGCAAAAACATTATTACTTGATTCAGAATATTCAGATTATACAATTACTTCTATTGGTTTAGAATCTGGTTTTAATTCTAAATCTACTTTTTATACCGTTTTTAAAAAACATACAGGACACACCCCTGTAGAGTTTAAAAACTTATCATTAGTTACTCTTAACAGTTAATTTTTAGTCTCTTTTTATAAAAAGACAGTCCAAAACACCCAAACTGGATGTTTTCGAACTCACTTCTTTAATCTATATTTTATATTTACATAGTGAAATTAAAAAATTAGTAATTGAAAATAGTTGAAGGGGTTTTCAATTTATAATTAAGATTTCTAAAAAATTATTGAGAACTACTCAGTCTCAATACGAAAAAGGGAGAGCTATAACTTTAAAAACACCAATATTCAATATTGGTGTTTTTTATTTTTTATATACTAAGAACATTTTAAAAACTTCGAAGTTTTTCATTTTTTACAATATGCTTTTTATAAAAAGTAAGTTTTAAAACATCCAATCAGATGTTATTGTACTTGTTATTTTTAATCTTTTATATTTTCGCAACGTAAATTAATTACTTTTTGAAAAAGTGGGGACTTTTCAAATTAAAAAGTATGATTTACATTTAAGGGGAAATTAAAAACATCAACAACTGAGTTGTTGGTGTTTTTTATTACTGTTTTATTATATTGCTTCTGTTAAGCAATACTTAATTTATGAGAAACATTATTACATTTTATTTCCTTCTTTTCTTTACAAGTATTTTCTCTCAACAAATTGCAATTTTAAAATATAATGGTGGAGGTGATTGGTATGCTAACCCTACTGCTTTACCAAGCCTCATCAACTTTACTAACCTTAATACAAAAACCTCAATCGAAAAAGATATTGAAACCGTAACATTAGATGATGAACAAATTTTTAATTACCCTATAGTTTTCATTACTGGTCATGGTAATATTTATTTTACAAGTGATGAAATTACAATGTTAAGAGATTATCTAATTTCTGGAGGTTTCTTACATATTTCAGATAATTATGGATTGGATTCATACATTAGAAGAGAATTAAAAAAAGTATTTCCTGAATTAACACTACAAGAAATCCCTAAAAATCATTCTATTTATCATCAAACATTCTCTTTCCCAAACGGATTACCTAAAATTCATGAACATGACAGAAAGCCTCCTCAAGGTTTTGGACTCTTATATGAAGGTAGATTAATTTTATTTTACGATTATGAAAGTGATTTAAGCGACGGATGGGAAGATCAAGAAGTACATAATGACCCAAAAGAGATAAGAGAAAAAGCTCTTAAAATGGGAGCTAATATAATTGAATATGCTTTTAAAAATTAACCCCCTACAAATAGATGACATAAAAATTAATTTTGATACTGAAGCTTTATGGATGCTTAATATAGCACTTGCTATAATTATGTTTGGTATAGCTTTAGATATAAAAATTGAGGACTTTAAAAGGCTTATTAATAACCCTAAAATATTGTTTGTAGGATTATTATCTCAATTTATTTTACTTCCATTTTTAACCTTTATATTAATATACATCATTAAACCTTATCCTAGTTTTGCTTTAGGAATGATGATGATTGCTGCTTGCCCTGGTGGAAATGTATCTAACTTTTTTAGTAAAATGGCAAAAGGAAATGCCGCGTTATCTGTTAGTTTAACTGCTTTTGCCACTATAATATGTTTAGTTATGACTCCTTTAAACTTACAACTATGGGGAAGCTTGTATGAACCAACTAATATTATTTTAAAAAGCGTTTCTTTAAACCCTTTTGAGCTATTTAAACTTGTTTTGTTAATATTAGGGGTTCCTATAATTCTAGGGATGCTTGTAAACCATTATCACCATGAAATGGCAAAAAAAATAAACAAACTATTGCGTCCTTTTTCTATTTTCTTCTTTATTTTACTAATCGTTATTGCTTTGTATGACAATGCTGAAATTTTTAAAAACTATATTCATTTAGTTTTGTTTTTAGTCATATTTCATAACATTTACGCTTTTGTAATAGGCTATGTTACTGCAAAATCTTTTAGGCTAAATAACAAAGACTGTAAAACAATTTCAATGGAAACAGGTATTCAAAATGGTGGATTAGGCCTACTACTTATCTTTAGTTTTTTTGATGGTTTAGGTGGTATGGCTTTATTAGCAGCTTTTTGGGGTGTTTGGGATATTTTTTCAGGAATGATATTAGCTACTTACTGGGGAAGAAAAAAATAGAAATGGAAACTTTAGTATACTACTTTTTTAAAGCATTTGTTAAATCTGGCTTATTCTTTTATACAAAAAAAATAAAAGTATCAGGAAACGAAAATATTCCTAAAAAAGGTGCTATTCTATTTACTGCTAATCACCCTAATGGATTGGTTGATCCTCTTTTTATAGCCACACATATAAAAAGAAAAACACATTTTTTAGTACGTGCCTCTGTTTTTAATAACCCTATCATTGCTAAGTTTTTCAATTTACTTGGAATGATGCCTGTTTACCGTATTAGAGATGGGATACAACAACTATCTAAAAATGAAGAAATTTTTAACAAATGCCAAAACCTTTTAAAAAACAATAAAGCTTTATTAATATTTCCCGAAGGAACCCATAGTAAAGCCAGAACTGTTAGACCTTTAAGTAAAGGGTTTACTAGAATTCTTTTTAGAACTTTAGATGAGTATCCTAACACAGATGTTCTTATCATTCCAATAGGAATTACCTATCAAAATGTATCTAGTTATCCTTCTAAAGTTTCAATACATTTTGGTTCTCCTATTTTAGCTAATAATTTTTACAATCAGCAAGACATTAATCAATCTGTTAAAACACTTAAAGAACTTGTTTCAAAACAATTAAAAGAATTAAGCGTACACATTCCTTTTAATGAAGAGTACGAAGAAACTCTGACTTTTCTTAACAAAAAACAAACGGATTTTACGGATGTAAATACTGTAAATGCAGCAATAAACAATAGACTTACTATAACAGAAAAAAAGCGTAGTAAAAACTACACTCTCTCTTTATTTTATCTTATTATTTTAAATAGTATTATTCCTTTCACTATCTGGAAACTTGTAAGCAAAAAAATAAACGAAATTGAATTTATTGATACTTTTCGCTTTGGCTTAAACGTAATTCTTTTTCCTTTCTTTTATTGTATTCAAAGCTTGATAGTAAGCTCTTTTTGGGGTTGGAAATTTGGTTTAGCATACTTTTTCTCTTCACTATTTCTCATACTACTTTACACAAAACTATCACCTACTCACCCGCCATCAGAATAGCATCTTGAATGTCTTGTTGAATTTTAGTTCGAATATTACTCTTAACTAAACCATAATTCCTCATAGTAGGATATATTCTGTTTGACAAGAAGACATATACCACACCAGTTGCAGGATCTGCCCAAGTATAGGTTCCTGTAAAACCACTATGACCAAAACTTACATCTGAAACACAACCACAGGTTGCTTTTATGTTAGGATTTAACTGTGGTTTGTCAAAACCTAACCCTCTACGTACCTTTTTATTTTCGTAATAACGCTTATTAAATTTATGCACTGTCTCTGGCTCTAAGTATTTTTTCCCTCCATAAGAACCATCTTGCAAAAACATTTGCATAACCTTTGCTACATCATTTGCGTTTGCAAACAGTCCAGCATGTCCTCCTACTCCACCAATCATAGCCGCTCCCATATCATGAACATAACCATGCACCAACTGATGTCTAAAATAATTATCTCTCTCAGTTGGAACAATCTCGTCTTTATCAAATTTGTTTAACGGCAAAAACGTCATCCTGTTTGCTCCTAATGATTGATAAAACTGTTCATCTACTAGTTTATCTAACGGTTTTTTATACTTTCTTTCTAAAATTTCTTTAAAAATATAATACCCTAAATCGCTGTATTTATACCCAGGCCTTTTACGTTGCTCAGAATCTACTATTTGTTTATAAATAGAATCCTTGTACTCTTTAGCTAAGTATAAATTTTTAGCCACTTTTATACTAAACTTTGAAGTACGTTTCTTTCTGTAATACTTAGTAGAGTTTTCTCCTGTTACACTATCTTTTGTTTGTAAATAAAATGGAATCCAAGAACGTAAACGTCCATAATGAGATAGAACTTCTTTTAACAACAATGTGTCTTTATTCGATTTACTATAACTTGGTAAAACATCTCCCAAACTTGAAAACAAACTAATTTTTCTTTCTTCTTCGGCTTTCATTATCATTGGTAATGAAGCCAAAATTTTAGTAAGTGAAGCCAAATCATATAAATCAGAATTTTTAACTGCTCTTTCTTTTGATAAGGTATGATATCCAAAACTCTTATTGTAAATCACTTTACCATTTTTAGCTACTAAGATTTGACCTCCGGGAGACATTTTTTCCTGCAAAATAGTATCTATTCTTTTGTCAATAATTGATAATTTTTCTGAGGAAACTCCAGCTTCTTCAGGAATTGTGTACTGCAAAACATCCAAACCATCTAATAAAAGTCCGTGACCAATTTTAAACTCATTTTTTATAGATACTGGTAGTTTCCCTTTCAACTCAAAAGCTCCGAAAAGAGCTTGCGCTGAAAGCTCTTGAGATAACTTGCTGTTTTGATATGACATGACAAGACCTTCAATATTTGTAAAAGAAGGTACTTGAAGTAAACTATAAGGGCTTGCAAAAACATCTAAAACTACTTTATGATTCCTTGCTATTTCTTGTACCCAAGTTAAATCTTTATTTGAAAACTTATAGCTTTTCCAAGGATTCTTATCTGATTTATGAACTCCTACAATTACCAAATTATACTTCTGTAATTTTTGCAATAAAACACTCAAATGGGTTTCAGAAATTTTATCAATCTTCGTATAATTAGAAAGCATTTCATAAAAATCAGAACCACTATCATTACCTAATGATACATAAGCTATTTTTTTATCTTGAAGGTTTTTGATTGGTAAAACACTCTCTTGGTTTCTTAAAACCGTTATTGAGTTTTTTATTAATTTTCGGTGTAACACCTCATCGTATGGTGAGTTTAAATCTTTTGATATATTTTCTGTGGCAATCGGCTTGTAATTATTTAAACCAACTAAATATTTTGCTTTTAAAATCTTTCTTACAGAGTGATTTAAACGCTCTTCTGTCAATTTCCCTTCCGCTAACGCTTTTTTAATTAAGCTTATAGACCCTGGAACATCTTGAGGAATTAACAACATATCATTTCCTGCTAAAATTGCTGCTAAATCAATTTCTGCTGGTGTAGAATAATTCGCTGCCCCTTTCATGTTTAACCCATCTGTAATAATAAGTCCTTGAAAACCTAATTTATCTTGTAATAAACCAGTTACAACATTCTTTGATAATGATGATGGCAATTTTGGATTTGTTTCAATAGCAGGAATACTTAAGTGTGCAGTCATAACACTAGCAACTCCATTAGCAAATACTTCCTTAAAAGGATATAATTCTATTGAATCTAGTCGCTGTTCGCTAAAATTAATCGTTGGTAGCGTATGGTGAGAATCTGCTTCGGTATCACCATGTCCAGGAAAATGCTTTGCATTAGCCAAAACCCCTGCTCCTTGCATTCCTTTAGTAAATGCGATAGCTTTTTGTGCTACATTTTCTTTACTTTCACCAAAAGAACGGTTTCCTATGATAGGGTTATCAGGATTGGTGTTAACATCAACCACTGGTGCAAAATTCATATGAATTCCTACTCGTTTACAATGTTCTCCAATTCTTTTTCCTACTTCTTGTAACAATAAAGTGTCTTGTATAGCACCTAAAGTCATATTCCAAGGAAAACGATAGGTGTTTTTCAAACGCATATCTAATCCCCATTCACCATCAAAACCAACCATTAATGGCACTTTTGCTAATTCTTGGTATTTATTATTTAATACAACCTGCTTGTCTGGTGTACCTTGCATAAAAATAATATTTCCTACATGGTGTTTTGTAACCATATTGGATATAAAATCTTCATGCTTTTTATCTTTATTGGAATATGCTTGTATCATAAACAACTGTCCTATTTTTTCATCTACAGACATGTTTTTCATAATACTGTCTACCCAAACACCTTGGGCATCTGAATCTTTTGCTAACAACGGATCTACCTGCTGTGCTTGAATTATTTGTATAAAAACGAATGCTAATAATGTAAGCGCCTTTTTCTTCATGTACCTTACTTCTTTTAAACTTTCGGGGGTTAAAATATTTCTTTCTTAAACAACGTCAATAGTTATACCAAAAATCGTGCGTGCCAACTTTGGTTTGCTGGTACTTCCCATTTGGTTTCAAAATCTTCTTTGGTATTTACCATATTGTTAAACACTACAGTTTCTGCTGTAATTTTTTGTGATTTGGCAAAGTTTTGAAATTCGGGAAGTTTAACAATATTGATATTGTCTCCATCTTTAAAAGAAACATTCATTTTATTCATTAAATCTAACTTCAACTCGTTTTCTATCTCTTGTATAAAACGTACTGAAGCATCTATTGAACAACCTGAAACATTGTTGAAGTTTTCATCAACAGCAATAACCAAAAATTGATTGTATTTAATGGTAAATGATCCTTTTAAATCATCTCCATGTCGCGTCCAATTTTCAATAAAAACTAACGCTTTTGCAGTTATATATTCTATTTCTTCGGTTGTAAACTCTCTATCTGATTGATATACCCAAACTCTTGAATTTTTGGGCAATTCTTTATATTCTGTATACATTTTTTTTGTATTGATTTCACTATATCTAAATTAAAAAAACAACTTAGATAATTACTAAAAATAAATGTTAAAGGTTACCTTAAATTAAACTTTTGTTGTAAAGCCTGTAATTTCTCCTCATCTGTCATGGTTTCTTTCTTCGATGCCGACATTCGCTCTTTAATTTCTCGTAATACTTTTTTAGTGTATAATGGAAAATCAGCATTTTGAATCCATGCGTTATATCCAGGATTTTCTTTTAATACTTCTTCTACTGTTCTTCCTTTATACTTCCCAAAAGAAAAGATTTCTTGGTCTTCATCATTAAATAAAATAAAACCTGCAAAATCTGCTCTTTTTCCGTGAGTAGAAAACTCGCTTAATGCTTCTACAGTATTCTCTAAATCTTCATATTTATCAACCTGAGCTAATAAAATTTCATACGTTGCATTCGTATCTGCCTCTGCAGAGTGTGCTCCTTCTAAATCTTTCCCACAATAAAACTGATACCCTGCACTTAATGTACGCTGTTCTTTTTTATGAAAAATAGTTTGCACATCAACTGCTTTACGATTGTTCATATCGAAATCTATCCCAGCTCGTAATAATTCTTCTGCTAATAGAGGAATATCAAATCGGTTAGAATTGAACCCTGCTAAATCAGCATCAGCTATCATTTCATTAATCTTATCTGCTAACTCTTTAAATGTTGGTTCTGTTACCACTTTTTCATTTGTAATTCCATGTACGGCTGTTGCCTCTGCTGGAATTTCTATTTCAGGGTTTACTAACCAAGTTTTACTTTCTTTATTTCCGTTTGGAAATACTTTTAAAATTGATATTTCTACTACTCTGTCTTTAGCTATGTTGATTCCTGTAGTTTCTAAATCGAAAAATACAATGGGTTTAGTTAAGTTTAAATTCATTTTTTAATTAAGGGTTAAAAGACAATGACTTTATTTACTTTAAATACTCTTTTATTGCCTTTTTATATATTATTCGTTGTTTAATTGCTTTTTAAATTCGTCTATTTGATCTAAGACTTTTTTGGGTAACGTAGGTTCTTTAAAATTATACTTTTCTAATTCTTTTTCTAAAGTTTTTGCTACGATATAACGTGCTGTTGGTTTATCATCTGCAGGTATTACATACCAGGGAGCATAATTGGTTGATGTTCTTTGTAACATATCTTCATAACACTCTTGATAATTATCCCATAGTTTTCTTTCTTCTAAATCTCCAGCAGAAAATTTCCAGTTTTTTTCTTGAATATCTAAACGTCGTAATAATCTGTTTTTTTGCTCTTCTTTAGATACATTTAAAAAGAATTTTAAAATAATTGTTCCGTTTTCTGCAATATGTTTTTCAAATTGATTAATATGTTCCATTCTTTCATGGTAAAACGCATCATCTAAATCTTCTGAACTTTTTACTGTCGGAATATTTTCGGCAAACACATATTCTGGATGTACTCTTGTTACCAAAACATTCTCATAATGTGTACGATTAAAAACTCCTATTTTTCCTTTTGCCGGTAATGCTATATAATGACGCCATAAAAAATCGTGTTTTAATTCCAAATTTGTTGGTACTTTAAAACTGTGTACCACTACTCCGCGCGCATTTACATCTTTAAAAACTTCACGTATTAAACTATCTTTTCCTGCGGTATCCATACCTTGTAAACAAATTAAGACACTATACTTACCTTCTGCATACATAGTATCTTGTAGTTCACTAATTTTTTTTCGCGATTTTTTTAATTTCTTTTTAGCTTCCTCGTCTGTCTCTTTTGTAACATAGTCTTTTAAAACTGTTCCCTTTTCAAACTTGTAAGCGCTTACATCCATTTTTTCTCTTAATTTTAGCATAAAAGTACAAAAATATAGACTTCTAGCATTGATTTTCTCTTGGTTATTATCAATTTTTACAATTAAGAACGTCGCTTTCGTCTTAATTATTTTTAGAGTTTTAACATCAGACTAAATCTATAAAATGAAAAAAACTGTAATTATACAAGCAAGCTCTAAAAGTAACGGAAATACAAATAGAGTTATTAACTACCTCAACAACAACAAATCTTTTGATGTTATTGATTTAAAAACAAAAAATATTGGTGTTTTTGAATATGACTTTAGCAATGCTAATGATGATTTTATTCCTGTTATGGAAGAAGTTATCAATAACTATGATACCATTGTATTTGCAACGCCTGTTTACTGGTATACTATGAGTGCAACTTTAAAGATATTTTTTGATCGTTTGTCTGACTTGTTAAAATATAAAAAAGAGTTAGGACGGTTGTTAAGAGGTAAAAACATGGCAGTAATTAGCAACTCTGGTCATAACGATCTTAAAAACGGTTTTGAAATGCCTTTTATTGAAAGTGCTAATTATTTAGGTATGAATTACCTTGGAAGCATTCACTCTTGGTTAACTGAAGACGGAGAAAACATTCATCCTGAAGCTCTAAATAAAATTGATTCCTTTAGAACCATACTTACTCAATAAAATGTTTAAAATCTTTTACTCGCTCTCTGCTTACAATTATTTCTGAATGGTTAAAAGATTCTAGTTTTAATTGTAAGCGAGAGTTTGTATAAGACACAATATCTTTGATCGCATTTATTTGCACTACAAAAGTTCTATTTACTCTAAAAAACTGTTCAGGATCTAACTGCTCTTGCCAGTACTCTAATGAGTTATCTATTAAATAACTTCTATTAGAATTCGTATGAATATAAGTTGCTTTATTTTCTGAATAAAAACACTCAATATCTTCAATATTTATGATTTTTAAATGTTGCCCAATTTTTATTGTAAATCGCTTTTTGTATTTTCTATCTACAGGATTTATCAATAATTTACGAATGTCATTTATATTAACTTGTATGTTATTTTGTAAAGGTTGGTGTTCTTTAAACTTATTTACAGCAACTTTTAACTCATCTTCATCTATTGGTTTTAAGAGATAATCAATTGAGTTTAGTTTGAATGCTTTTAAAGCATACTCATCATAAGCCGTTGTAAAAATGATGGCTGATTTTATAGTTACTTCTTCAAAAATTTCAAATGATAATCCATCAGAAAGCTGGATATCTAAGAAAATTAAATCTGGGTGTTCATTATTCTGAAACCAATCTATAGACTCTTCTACTGAGTGCAACATTTGCTGAACCTCTATATTTAGTTCTGCTAACATTCTATTTAATCTTCTCGCTGCTGGCTTTTCGTCTTCAATAATTATAACATTCATAGTTTTATTCTCAATAATTATTGATTCATATATTCTTTAACTTTTCGCTCTTCCCACTTTTTTGAAAATAGCTTGTCTTTGCCCAAAACACTAAATCCGTGTATAAATACTACAACTCCCCACCAAAAGAACAAATTATAATTATTTACATCTAAGAAAGCATCTAATATGGATTCATCTCGGTAAACAATATCTTTATATATTCTCCTTCCAATAAAAAATAAGTTTATTAGTATATAAATCGCTAAATGCTTGTAGAACTTTTTTATTTCTTCTACTCTTTCTTTAGCCTTTATGTATTTTTCCTCTTTATTTAAAACTTCCATTTTCTTTCTTTTTTAATTCTTCTAAATATTCTTGAATTTTTTGTTCTTCCCAATCTTTACTAAAGAAAGATTTTGTTCCGAATACTCCTAACCAATGAAAAACCATTCCTATTCCCCAAAACAGCCAAGTAGCATACACTCCAAAATTACTAATTGCTTCAACAAAAGTATAATTGTCATCTTTCATCAAACCTACAATAATTACTATAGATATGAAGATATTTACAGCTACATAAACCAACAAATGAGTATAAAAACCTTTTATTTTATCTACTCTCTTTTTAGCTAATAGATATTTTTGTTCTTCTGAATAATCTCTTTTCATACTAGTCTTGTTTTTTAAGATATTCGTTTATCTTTTTTTCTTCCCAGTCTTTACCTAAACCTATTTTTTCCATTCCGAAAACACCAAACCAATGAAAAAACAAACCTAAAAGCATTCCTATAGTTGGATAATAAAACCAATGATAACTGGGTACAAACTTTAAGTTTATAAAAATCAAAACTGGTATAATTAATACGGTTACTATAAGATGAATGTATAACCCTTTTATTTTTTCTACCTTTTTCTTTGCTTTGGCGTATTTGTATTCTAATGTATAATCTCTTTCCACCTTATTTGTATTTTTCTTCTTCCTCCATTAATTCTTTAATCTTACGCTCTTCCCAGTTTTTTCCTAAAAATAAATTGTAGTTATTTACTTCTAAGTAGTGAAAAACTAACCCTATACCCCAACCTATCATCGGAAACCAAAACCATTGAAATCTTGAATATGTTTTAAGGTTTATAAATATTAAAAAAGGGATAACTATACAATACGAAACTAAATTTTGATAAAATTCTTTTAGTTTTTCTACTCTTTCTACTGCTTTTACGTAATTACTATTTTCTAGACTTTTTGTATCCATAATACTATTTTTTATATTAATTAACAGAGGTAAACACACTGTAAATGTTTTGTTATTATTAATTATTTGAACGTTTTTATCGGTTATTAATCCGTAACGATCTGCTATGTTTCTCAACCCTACTTTTGTACTTTTACCTATAGCTTCTTTGGGATTGATATTGTTTTGAATTTTTAGAAAACCATCTTCTTCAAAAATGCTTATCTCTAGTGGTTTTGAAGCCGAAACCACATTGTGTTTCACAGCATTTTCTAGTAGTAACTGAAGCGACAACGGAACTATCTTTAACTCAGAGTTACTTACTTCTTCAGGTATTGTAAACTTTACTGCCTCTTCAAAACGCATTTGCAATAATTCCATATAAGTTTTAGCAAATTGTAATTCCTCTTGAATTGGTACTAGCTCTTTATTTCGTTGCTCCAATACATAGCGATATACCTTTGATAGTTTTGTTGTAAACTTTTCTGCTTGTTTCGGGTTTTCACTAATCAAAGAGGTTAACACATTTAAACTATTGAATAAAAAGTGTGGATCTATCTGACTTTTTAAAGTTTCAAACTTTGCCGTTTCTGTTTTTGCTACTATTTCATGCTGAGTAGTTTCTTGTTTTATAGATTTCTTCCAGTTTACAATGAAACCTTTTGCATGAAAAAAAGCTGCAATTCCTAAAGAAAGAATAATAGCAAATAGATGCATCCATAAAAATTGTCCTGTAAAAAAGTTTTCTACTTTATTTGAAAAGATTACAAAATATTGAATGTAATGTATTCCTAAAACTGCTACAATTGTATAAATTACTGTTGCTATAATACCCCACCAAACTCGCTGATTGGTTTGCGTAACCCAATCCCACTTAGCACTTAAATAATCATTAATTACACCATTCCCTAGTCCGAGAATAAATGAATACATTCCTGAAAATAAAAACACCAACCCTGCTTCATTTAAACTAAATGCTTGATTTATTAATGTAAAAACTATACCGAAAACAATTGTAAGTTTTAAACAAAGCCAAACATCATTTTTAAAGCTCTTAAACATTTTTTTTGATGAGGGTTTCATATAATTTTAAAATTTTATTTCGAAAGATACATCTTTATCTGTAACTAAAAACCTAGCCTCTTCATATCGTGGAGGGCCAAAACGAGATAAACTATTATTCGATGCTCCATAATCTTCTAAAGGCATTCCACTAGGTTCAAAATCCATTCTGTTATTATTGTTTGCATCGTGAAAACAAATAATTGCATACTCACCTGCAGGTATATTTTTAAATACTACAGTGCTTTTTCCTTCCTTGATTTTAGCTTCTTTTGCTTGCACTGGCTCTTTCCTAAAATTCTCTTTGGTATATAACGCATATTTAATACTCCCTGCATCAGATGTTGCGTTAATAACTGTAGCTGTGACGTTGTGTTTTTGAGCAGAAATTGTTTCGACTGTAAACAATATTATTGCTATTAAAATGTGTGTTAAAAATTTCATGTTATTATTTTATGGTTAATTCTTGTACAAATCTCTATTAGAAATCAGCTTTTAAAAACAAAAACAAGCTGAATTGTATTTTTTTTAGGATGAGTTGTAACAATTTGTATTTTTAGGCTACCTATAACATATCAACTTTATCAAACTTTGTGGAAAAAGAACTAGAAAATAAATTTTTAGACGATTTCGAAGCCAATCAAAACATTGTACATAAGGTATGTAGAATTTACACTACTAACCAAGATGCTCATAATGATTTGTTTCAAGAAATTACTATTCAACTATGGAAAAATTACAGCAAATTTAGAGGAGATGCAAAATTTAGTACATGGATGTATCGTGTAGCACTTAACACTGCAATTTCTTTATATCGTAAATCAACTAGAACAATACAAACACAAGATATCACAGAGTATTCATTTAAAATTAAAGCAGAGGATTATGATGACACAGAAGAGTTACAATTAAAAGCGCTGTACAGTGCAATACGTAAATTAAATGATATTGATAAAGCACTCATCTTTTTGTATTTGGAAGATAAATCTTACAGAGAAATTTCAGATACTTTAGGTATTAGTGAAGTAAATGCTCGAGTAAAAATGAATAGAGCAAAGGATAAATTAAAAAAAGTATTAAACCCATAAGTTAATGGATTTAGATAAATATAAAAAAGCTTGGGAAAATCAACCAGAAGAAACACGCAAAGTTTCTAAGGTTGATATATATAAGATGGCGCATTCCAAGTCATCATCAATTGTAAAATGGATTTTTATTATTGGAATTTTAGAATTTGTTTTATTGAATTCTTTATATTTTGTTGTTGATATGGAAGAAGCATACAACGAATACCGACAACTTGGACTATACAACTTCATGTTTTATTCGCAATTTGTTCTTTATCCAATATTATTTTATTTTTTAATTAAGTTTTATTTGAACTATAAAAGTATATCTGTAGTCGACTCAACAAAGACTCTAATGGACAAGATTATTAAAACAAGAAAAACTGTAAAGTACTATGTTTTATTTAACTTGTTGTATGTATTTATTTTTGGAGTTATTGTTTCTATTGCAACACTTAAAACTCATCCAGAATTTAACTCTAAACAAATTTTAGTTTCAATAATTGTTACTATAGTAGTATTAATTATTATGGTGATAATTTTATGGTGCTTTTACCAATTACTATATGGTATATTATTACGTAAATTAAATAAAAACTACAAAGAATTAGCTAAACTTGAAGATTTAAATTAAAAACTTACTAACTATTTTATAAACTTCTCTTAACATTTTGTGATGACTATTTCCTATATTAGCTGAGTTAACCTTTTATATATGAGAAAATTAATACTTTTTGGATTTTTAATTTGTTCTACTATTGCTTTTACTCAGGAAGATAATTTTTGGAACAATGTTCGCTTTGGAGGTAGCGCTGGTTTTGGTTTTGGTTCCAATAATACCACCCTTTCTATATCTCCTGCTGCTGTATATGATTTTAACGATAGTTTTTCTCTAGGTGTGGGTATTGGGTATTCTTATAATAAAAAAGATTCTTTTAACTCAAATATTTTTAGTCCAAACATTTTTATACTATACAGGCCTATTAGAGAAATAGAGCTTTCTTCAGATTTACAACAAATGTATGTTCACAGAAAGTCTAATTCATTCTCTGAAAAGTACAGCTACCCTGCATTGAACTTAGGAATTTCATATAGAACAGGTAGTGTATCCTTGGGAATACAATACGATGTTCTATATGACGAAGATAAAAGTATTTATGCTTCAGGTTTTACTCCCGTAGTAAGAGTTTTCTTTTAAAAAAACGCTTTCAATTCTTCTAGTAGCTTTTCATGCATTACATCAGTATAATCTAAATGAGTAACTATTCGTATTTTTCCTTCTCCCATAGAAATTAACAATACTCCTTTATCTGCCATTTTTTTCATAAAATCATCTGGATTTATTGAATCTTCCACATAAAAAATAACAATATTAGTTTCAATAGGTTCAACTTTTACTACGTAAGAACATTTTTCTAAAACAGCCCCTATTTCTTTTGCTTTTTGATGATCCTCAGCTAAACGTTCCACTTGATTATCTAAAGCATAAATTCCCGCTGCTGCTAAAAAACCTGCTTGACGCATTCCTCCACCAAACAATTTACGCACACGCAATGCTTTTTCAATATACTTTTTACTACCTACCAAAACTGAACCTACAGGCGCCCCTAAACCTTTTGATAAACAAATTGAAATCGTATCAAACAATTCTCCATATTGCTTCGGAGTTTCATTTTTTGCTACTAACGCGTTAAACAAACGCGCTCCATCCAAATGATAAGCCAAATCATTTGCTTTAGCTACTTTTTGAATTCTCTGTAACTCTTCAAAATCCCAACAAGCACCACCTCCTTTATTCGTTGTATTTTCAACACAAACTAACCTACTATACGGAGTATGGATATCATTTCTTCCTCCAACTAAACTACCTAACTGTTCAGCTGTAAACATTCCTCTATCTCCATCAATCAAACAAGAAGTCACTCCAGCATTAAAAGCTGCTCCTCCACCTTCATAATTATACACATGTGCCCATTTATCACAAAACATTCTATCACCTGGCTGTGTATGAATTTTTATCGCAGTTTGGTTTGCCATGGTACCCGAAGGAAAAAACAACGCATCTTCCATTCCAAACATGTCTGCAACTTTATCTTGGAGTAAATTTACTGTTGGGTCTGCTTTAAAAACATCGTCGCCTACTTTAGCACTCATCATTGCATCCAACATACCTTTGGTTGGTTTTGTTACCGTGTCACTTATTAAGTTTATTTCCATTTCTAACTACGATTTATAAAATGTATTTTTGCATTTATGATTACACACGAACAGCTTAAAAATATCGCTGAACGAATTGGCAAGTTAAAAGGATATTTAGAAATTGACAAGAAGTTAATTGAAATTTCAAATGAAGAAGAAAAAACAGCTAACCCTGATTTTTGGAACAATCCAAAAGAGGCCGAAGCTGTAATGAAATCACTCCGTTTTAAAAAGAAATGGGTAGAAGATTACAATGCTGTTGTAAGCATGAATGACGACTTAGCAGTATTGTATGACTTTTATAAGGAAGGAGATGTTGAGGATAGTGAAGTTGAAGAACAATATGAAAAAACAGCTACTTTTTTAGAAGATATTGAGTTTAAAAACATGCTTTCTGAAGAAGGTGACAGCTTAAGTGCTACTATTCAAATAACGGCAGGTGCTGGAGGAACAGAAAGTTGTGACTGGGCAGAAATGCTTACTCGTATGTATACCATGTGGGCAGAAAAACAAGGATATAAAATAAAAACCTTAAACTACCAAGAAGGGGATGTTGCTGGTATAAAAACAGTTACTTTAGAATTTGAAGGTGATTATGCCTTTGGATGGTTAAAAGGTGAAAATGGCGTGCATCGTTTGGTCCGTATTTCTCCTTTTGATAGTAATGCAAAACGTCACACTTCTTTTGCTTCTGTGTACGTGTACCCTGTAGCTGATGATTCTATCGAAATTGAGGTAAACCCAGCTGATATTGAAATTACCACAGCTCGTTCAAGTGGAGCTGGTGGGCAAAATGTAAACAAGGTTGAAACAAAAGTACAATTAGTACATAAGCCTACGGGAATTCAAATTCAGTGTTCAAATTCTCGTTCGCAACACGATAACAGAGCTACAGCTTTACAGATGTTAAAATCTCAGTTATACGAAATTGAATTACAAAAACGATTGGCTGCCCGTGATGAAATTGAAGCAAATAAGATGAAAAATGAATGGGGAAGCCAAATTCGTAATTACGTAATGCACCCATATAAGTTAGTTAAAGATGTACGTACCGCTCATGAAACAGGAAATGTAGATGCGGTTATGGACGGAAATATCAATCCGTTTTTAAAAGCCTATTTAATGATGATGGGGCAAAAAGAAGATTAAAAATTTTAAAACTCTTAGAAATGATAAAAATATACCACAATCCTCGTTGTTCTAAATCTCGTCAAGGTTTAGAAATCGTAGAGAACTCTGCAAAAGAATTTGAAGTTGTAAAATATTTAGACACTATTCCTTCTGAAGGAGAATTAAAAGATATTATCAATTTATTAGGTATCCCTCCTATTCAGTTGGTTCGTAAAAATGAGCAAATTTGGAAAGATAACTTCAAGGGAAAAGAATTATCGGATACTGAAATTATAAAAGCTATGGTAGAAAATCCGAAATTAATAGAGCGACCAATTGTAATTAATGGTAACAAAGCTGTTATTGGACGTCCACCAGAAACTATTAAAGAAATCATCTAACTATTATAAAAGCTCTCAAAAAATTGGGAGCTTTTTTATTTTAACACAATTTAAATAACTAATTCTTTAGTTTATTAATAATTCCTTGTAAATTGCTCTCAAATTAAAAATTCATTCACTATGAAAAAAGTCGTATTAGGACTATCCCTGGCCTTCATTATATCCACGGGGTATAGTCAAGCTTTAAAAGAAACACAACAAAAGCTAAACAAAAAAGAAAAAGTAACTGCTATGAACATTCCGACTGATCCTTCAGTTAAGATAGGAAAACTATCAAATGGAATGACCTATTACATCAAACAAAACCCTAAACCAGCCAATAAAGTAGAGCTACGATTAGTTGTAAATGCAGGTTCAATCTTAGAAGATGATGACCAATTAGGGTTAGCTCACTTCATGGAACACATGAACTTTAATGGTACCAAAAACTTTAAAAAGAATGAGTTGGTAGATTACCTACAATCAATTGGGGTAAAATTTGGTGCACACTTAAACGCTTATACAGGTTTTGATGAAACTGTATACATTTTACCTATTCCAAGTGATGATAAGGAAAAACTTGAAAAAGGTTTTCAAATTCTTGAAGATTGGGCACACGGAGCCTTATTAGAAGGAAAAGACATTGATGAAGAACGTGGTGTTGTTTTAGAAGAATACCGTTCTCGTAGAGGAGCTGACAGCCGTATGTTAGAAAAATACTTACCAAAAGTAATGCATGGTTCTAAATATGCCGAAAGGTTACCTATCGGTACTAAAGAAAATATAGAAAACTTTAAACATGAAAGTATTCGTCGCTTTCACAAAGATTGGTATCGCCCAGATTTAATGGCTGTGGTTGCTGTTGGTGATGTAAGTGTTGAGATATTAGAAGAAAAAATCAAATCACATTTTAGTAAAATACCTGCAGTTAAAAATCCTCGTAAAAGAGAAGTTGCTCCATTAAAAAATCATAAAGAAACTTTTATTGCTATTGAAGCTGATAAAGAAGCTCCTTTTGCAAGTGTACAGTTAATGTATAAAGATTACGATGAAGCAAAACCTGAAACAACTGTTGCTGATTACAGAAATTCAATTGTTCAGTCTCTATTTGCTCAAATGATTAATAATCGTTTAGATGAATTACGTAATAGTGAAAACCCTCCTTTTGTTTACGGATTCAGTTATCATGGTGGAACCTGGGCTCGTGGTAAAGAAGCTTATCAATCAAGAGCAAGTGTAAGTGCCGATGGTCAATTAAAAGGATTACAAGCTTTATTAGATGAAAGTGAACGTGTTAAAAGATACGGTTTTCAACAAGGAGAATTAGATCGTGCAAAAATGAACGTTAGTGCTCGTATGGAAAAAGCTTTTAAGGATAAAGACAAAAGAGAATCTAACAGAATTATTAGTCAATATGTAAATAATTTCTTAGAGCAAGAGCCAATTCCTGGTATTGAATGGGAGTACCAAGCACACCAAATGTTATTACCTTCTGTAAAATTAGAAGAAGTAAATAACCTTATTAAAAATTATTTGCATGACGATAACCGTGTTGTAGTAATTACTGGACCTAAAAAAGTAGTTACCGAGCAACAAGTTTTAGACGCTTTAAACAACGTTAAAACTAAAGAATTAAAACCTTATGAAGATAAAGCTGTTGCTGCTTCTTTAATTACCAAGCAACCAATACCTGGTGCTATTACAAAGGTTACTGAAAATAAAGACTTAGGGACCAAAACCATGATTTTAAGCAATGGCGCTAAAGTTACTTATAAGAAAACTGATTTTAAAAATGATGAAATCTTATTTGAAGCATTTAGTTTTGGTGGAACTTCGTTATATTCTGATGAAGAGTTAAAAGCTACTGCTTTTGCTAATAGCGGACTTTCAGAAGCAGGTATTAACGGTTTCTCTAAGACAGATTTATCTAAAATGATGTCTGGTAAAATCGTTCGTGTTTCTCCTTACATTTCTAGTTTAAGTGAAGGATTTAGAGGTACTGCTACTCCTAAAGATTTAGAAGAGTTATTCCAAATGGTACACTTATACTTTACCTCTTTAAATAAAGATGAAAAAGCATTTGGTTCTTATGTAAACAAACAAAAAAGCTTCTTAGGAAACTTATTAGCTAGCCCTAATTTCTTCTTCCAAAAAGAAATGAGTGAATTTACTTATGGAAAAGATCCTCGTTATACTGGTTTTCCTTCTCCTGAAAAATATGAAGCTGCTGATTACAACTTAGCTTATCAAAAATACCAAGAGCGTTTTGCAGATGCAGGAGACTTCAACTTCTATTTTGTTGGAAACGTTGATGAAAAGAAACTTGCTGAATACGCTACTAAATATATTGCTGGTTTGCCAGGAAAAAATTCAAACGAAAAGTATAAAGTTACTGATTTTAGACCTTTATCAGGTTCTCACACTAAGGTGGTAGAAAAAGGAAAAGATCCTAAAAGTAATGTTCGTATTACTTACCAAGGAGAAGCGAATTACAATAAAAAAGATGCCTTAGCCTTTAAAGTTTTAGGAGAAGTAGTAGGAATTAAGTTAATTGAGAAACTACGTGAGCAAGAAGGTGGTGTTTATTCTGCTGGTGCTCGTGGTAGTTTAAACAAAATGCCTTACGGTTGGTATAACTTTACAATTTCATATCCTTGTGCTCCTGAAAATGTTGAAAAGTTAAAGAACATTTCTGTTGCTGAAGTTGCTTCTGTGGTTAAAAATGGGCCAACTAAAGAAGATTTAATGAAAGCTCAAAAAGGAATGATTGCTGACTACAAAGAAGACCTTAAAAAGAATCGTTTTTGGTTAAGTACTATTAAAAATGTGGATTATCAAAATAATGATGCTTCAGAAGTAGCTTCTTTTGAAGAAAGTGTAAACTCTTTAACTACAAAAGATATTCAAAAAATAGCTAAAAAATATTTAACTAACGGATATATCTTAGGTATTTTAAATCCAGAGAAATAATTCTTAACATGTTATAACTTATGAAAGCTCTCAAGAAATTGGGAGCTTTTATTTTTTTAGAAACCTAGATTCTAAAAAACCTAACCCGTAACCATAAAATTGAGTTATCGTTGTAACAACACTTAACAAAGCTACTTTTAGGTTTTTATTTTGTAGAAGAGAATCTAAAAAAATACAGGTAAAATAAAATCCATAAAAAATTAACAACTGCCAACACCCAAAAAATGCTACTATAATCGAAAAATCAATCCCGATAATAAACAAACTCGGAAACCAATAGGTTAATTTTGCCGTTTCAGGATATTTTTTGTTTAAAATAGGTCTTGCTGTACCAAAAGCAAAAGTTTGCTTAAAAAACTGTTTAACGGTACTTCTGCGTTTGTGATATACAAAAGCTTTATCTATTAGTTGCGTTTCAAAACCATTTTCCCACAAACGAAAAGTCAAGTCAATATCTTCTCCTGCCTTCATCTTTGAAAAACCTTTTGTTTTTTCAAAAGCAACTTTTGATAAACCCAAATTAAAACTTCTAGGTTGAAATTTCCCTACCGACTTTTTCTTCCCTCTAATTCCTCCAGTTGTCAATACCGAAGTCATCGAATAATTAATGGCTTTTTGTAAAGAGGTGAAACTAGGGTGCGCTGCATCTGGACCACCAAAAGCATCAGCGTAATTTTCTTGTAAAGCTTTTTTTACTTCGGAAAGATATTGTGATGGAACAATTACATCGGAATCGAGAATAATGAAGTAATTTCCAGATGCTCTCTGCATTCCATAATTACGACTTGCTCCTGCCCCACTATTCTCTTTATAAAAATAGTTTAAATTGAGTTGAGCCGTATATTTTTTTACAATTTCTTCAGATGAATTTTCTGAACCATCTTCAACAATTAATACCTCAAAATCGTCTTTCAACTCTTGTTTTGTTAGACTATCTAACAACTCATCAATTTCTTGAGGACGATTGTAAACAGGTACTATTATTGAAAACTGTAAATTCATTATGCTAACACTGTTTGATTAATTTGTTTAGCAATTCCATCCCAAAGTTGTATTCTTTTTTGTAATGATTCTTTAGCATAATATAATACATCATCCCACTTTTGCTGATCTTCCCCGCACAACTCTTCTATCATTTGTAACGATAACGGTCCGTGTTCATCACCATCTAACTCTATATGTCTGTTCAGATAATACGTTAGTTTGCTATATGAACTTCCTTCTTTCTCTTCTGTATTTTTTACAATTTCTAAAAACATATCAGGAATCACATCTTCTCTTCCAAAGGTAAAACTAGATGCAATAATATGTGGTTGTCCTGTTTTGATTACCTCAAAAGAGAAATTTACAAAGTCTTTAACTTCTTCAATAATAGAACAACCTTCTACTGCAAGTTCAACAGGCTTTCCGTCAATGATCTCTGAAATAAAACTTGAAATTTGAACTGTACTAGCTCCTGCTTGACGCATCGCATCAATATACATTTCAAAGTGACTTTTAGGCTCTCCTAACTCATTTATGTCTGTTTCCTCACCTAATACAATTTCATTGATAAAACGAGCTGTTTTGGTATTTACAGCAGGTAACCAAGGTAAGGTTACGCAAGTAAGCTCTCGTTGCAAAGCTTTTAACAACGACATAAAATCCCATACAGCAAATACATGTGATTCCATAAATAGTTTTACATCGTCAATATGTTGTAACGAATTGTACAACTCGTGCTCTTTTAATTGTTGTCTTAACGGTGCTAACTCCTTTTCTATCTGTAAAATATTGTTCATTTTGTAGCTATCAATAAAAAATGCAAATCTAACGATTTGCATTTTATCTATATTCTATTTCAATAAAGATCTTACTCTTCTATAAATCTTTCCATTACTGAATCACTAACTCCCATGTTAGAGAAACCTCCATCGTGGAATAAGTTTTGTAAGGTTACTTTCTTCGTTAAATCTGAGAATAACGAAATTGTGTAATCTGCACATTCTAACGCTGTCGCATTTCCTAATGGAGACATTTTTTCAGCATATGAAATAAATCCGTCAAAACCTTTTACTCCTTGACCTGCAGTAGTTGGTGTTGGTGATTGAGAAATGGTATTTACACGTACTTTATGATCTCTTCCAAAGAAGTATCCGAAGCTACGAGCAATACTTTCTAAATACGCTTTGTTATCAGCCATATCGTTATAATCTGGGAATACACGTTGTGCTGCCATATAGGTTAACGCAACAATGCTTCCCCACTCGTTCATAGCTTGTTTGTTGTATAAAACATTCATTACTTTATGAAAAGATACTGCAGAAACGTCCCATCCTTTTGTTGTAAAATCGTAGTTAGAATCTGTATAGTGTTTTCCTTTACGTACGTTTACTGACATTCCGATTGAATGTAAAACGAAATCAATTTTACCTCCTAAAATTTCCATAGACTTTTCAACTAAATTGTTTAAATCGTCCATAGAAGTAGCGTCAGCAGGAATAATTTCTGAACCGGTTTTTGCTGCTAAATCTTTGATTCCTCCCATACGCATTGCAATTGGCGCGTTGGTTAATACAAACTCTGCTCCTTCTTCGTGAGCGCGTTCAGCAACTTTCCATGCAATAGAATTTTCGTCTAATGCTCCAAAAATAATTCCTTTTTTTCCTTTTAATAAATTATACATATTTAAAATATTTTAGTCTATCGTTGTTCGTTTAGAAAGCAAATATACTCTTTAATTTAATAATTCCTTTGCATGGGTCAAGGCACTTTCAGAAATGTCTTTCCCACTTAGCATTTCTGCAATCTCTCTAATTCGCTCACTTTCTGATAACAGTTTTAAATTTGAAGTAGTTACACCTGCTTCTTCTCCTTTAAATACTTTGTAATGTTGTACTCCTTTAGAAGCTATCTGTGGTAAATGCGTAATAGTTATTACCTGCATATTCATTCCCATATCCTGCATTATTTTTGCTATTTTATTAGAAACTTCACCTGAAACTCCCGTGTCAATTTCATCAAAAATAATGGTTGGTAATTGTATATTTTCTGATAATATTTTTTTGATAGATAACATTATTCGAGATAATTCTCCTCCTGATGCTACCTTTTTTAACTCTCCAAAATTTCCGCCTTTATTAGCAGAAAATAAAAACTCTAAATTGTCTTTTCCGTTAGATAGATAATCTTCTGAAGGCTGTAACTCAATCGCAAATCGAGCATTGGGCATTCCTAGTTCAGATAAAAGATATTCTACTTCTTTTTTTAACTTCGGAATTATCTTATTTCTCGATGTTGTAATCATGTTTGCTACTTCATCTAACTTTTGAGCAACCTCTTTTATTTCTACTTCCTTTTTAGCAATCAATCCTCCAGCATCTTCAACCTGTGCTACTTTTTCCGATAACGACTCGTAAATTTCTTGCAACTCAATTATTGTTGCAACAGAATGTTTCTTTTGAAGGTTATAAATTAACTGTAACCTATCGTTCAATTCTTCTATTTCATTAGGATTGAATTCTACTTCTTCATTAGCACTTTCCAATTCTGTAACTACATCATCTAACTCAATTTTAACACTCGTTACTCTATTAGCTAATTCTTCATATTCTTTTGAATATGAGCTTATTTTCTGTAGCTTATTTTCTAAGGAAAGTAATAAGGTTTGAATACCTATTTCTTCATTTACTGAGACTCCTAATGCCTCTGATAAATTCAATTTTATATCTTCAATATTGTTTAATTTATCTAGCTTCTCTTCTAAAACTTCTTGTTCTCCTACTTGTAATTTTACTTCTTCAAGCTCATTAAACAAATGTAAGTTATACTCGTATTGCTCTTTTGATTTTTCTGTCTCTTCCTCAAGTTTTTTTAGCTCTTTTTTTAATTTACTGTAGGCTTTTAATCCTCTTTTGTAAGAAGCTATTTTTGCTTGATTCTTTGCCAGGGCATCAATTACTGAAAACTGAAAACTTACATCTGATAACTGTAAAGTTTGATGCTGTGAATGAATATCTATCAGTTTCGTTTTTAAAGCAGAAAGTACCGATAAGGTAACCGGTGTATCGTTAACAAAAGCACGTGATTTTCCTGAAGGTAAAATTTCTCTTCGAATGATTGTCTCTACTTCATAATCTACATCTAACTCTTCAAACAGCTCTTGTAAGTCATGACCTTCTAATGAAAATTGTGCTTCTATTACACATTTTTTTTCAGTGTCTTTTAAAGATGATAAATCAGCGCGGTTACCCATCACTAAACCCAAAGCTCCTAATAGAATAGATTTTCCAGCTCCAGTTTCACCAGTAATGATAGATAAACCTTTTGTAAAATCAATCGATAACTGATTGATTAGCGCGTAGTTTTGTATGGATAAATGTGTTAACAAATTTTATTCTTTAAAAGGAATAAAAGTAAGGATTTTGATTGAATTATATCAACCAAAAACTAAGGAAGTCTAGCGAATTTTCAACAGCTTATAAACTTTCTCTTTAAATATTAAAAACAAGAAAATAATTAGTAGTAATACATGGTCAAACTTTGTTAAGTCTCCATCAAATACTATTCCTTTTACCGTAACAAATATTATAATCAAGATTAGAACTAAAAATAAAACTATTTTTCTAAACTTCATTTTACTTAATATTTTTCCATCTACTTTTATAGGTCGGGGCAATTCTATTAAGAACGGCTAACATTTGTGATTGATTTTTAGAAGGAATTCCGTCTGAAAAAACATTTACGATTTCATCTCCTTTTGCATCTAAAAAAACACGAATCATATAGTTTCCTACTGCAATATTAAATAGTTTATCCAAATCTAAAACACTTTTTTCTATAGCTTCTTTTGCTGAACTTTTATCGTCAGCTAAATTGTCAAACCCATTACGGTGATAGTTATAATAAATACTACGTAGCGTACTAAACTTTGAAGATAACAAATTATCTATCAAAGCAAAACGGTTTTGTTTTCCTACTTCGTTTTGCCAACCTGATTCTCCACTAGATTGCGCTAATAGCATAATACTTTCTGCTTGCTTTAAATAAGTTTCTCCTCCTTTTAAGGCAAAAGTATCAGCATCTACTCCTATAATTGCATACGCATAAAAAGCTATCATAGAAATTAAATTAGATTCGTAAACCGTTGGATTATAAATTAACGGATCAAATTCGTTGTAACGGAAATTAAAATTCGTATCGTTAATATTTAAAACTGGCGTTGCATAAGTTGAATTATAAACTGGTCGTGTAGACTGCACTTGTAAAGTGCCTGAAAAGTTACTTCCATTTTGTTCGTTTATAATAATGTTAAATGCACAATTTATGCGCTCTTGCTGTTTAAAGTTTCGATTCGTCCATTGTTTATCGTTGATAAACTCTGTTAACGCCTTTTGCAAGGTTTGATACACTTGTTTATTACTACTTTGTACTTTATCTGAATTGATAATTACAGTAGCATTCAATTCTTGCGAATGAGATGAAAAAACAATTGAAAAAAGAAAAACTATAAAGGCTAATTTACGCATCTAATTTTTGTATTATTTCGTTAACGATATCTTTTGACACTTCTTTTTTCGATTTTAAATCGAATGATTTTTCGTTCAAATCAGCATCAATAATTGTAATTTTATTAGTGTCGGTTGCAAAACCGGCACCTGCATCACGTAACGAATTTAATACAATAAAATCTAAATTTTTGCGTGTAAGCTTACTTTTTGCGTTTTGTACCTCATCGTTCGTTTCTAATGCAAACCCAACTAACAACTGTTTTTTCTTAATTTCTCCTAGAGATTTTAAAATATCTTTAGTTGGCTCTAACTCAATACTTAACGCTGCTTCCTTCTTTTTTATTTTTTGAGTTGCCACATTTTTTGGTCTGTAATCGGCAACTGCAGCAGATAATACTGCTACATCTACATCAGCATAATATTGATGACAAGCGTCATACATATCTTGCGCCGACTTTACATCTACTCTATGAATAAATGAATGATTTACTTGTTGATGTGATGGACCTGCTATTAAAATCACCTCAGCTCCTAAATTAGCTGCTGTTTTTGCAATTTCAAATCCCATTTTACCAGAAGAATGATTTCCTATAAAACGTACAGGATCTATCGCTTCATAGGTTGGTCCTGCTGTAATTAATATTTTTTTTCCACGAAGTGGTAATTTAGATACTATATCATTTTCTATAAAGTCAACAATATCCTCTGGTTCAGCCATACGACCTTCACCAACTAATCCACTTGCTAATTCTCCTGAAGTAGCAGGAATTAATATATTTCCAAAACTTTGTAAACTTTCTAAACTAGTTTTTGTTGATGGATGCTGGTACATGTCTAAGTCCATCGCAGGTGCAAAATACACTGGACATTTTGCTGACAAATAGGTTGCTAATAATAAATTATCACATGTGCCATTTGTCATTTTAGACAAGGTATTTGCTGTTGCTGGAGCAATTAACATTAAATCTGCCCACAACCCTAAATCTACATGATTATTCCACAATTCATTTTCATCTTCTTTATCATAAAAAGTAGAATGAACTGGATTTTTTGATAAGGTGGAAAGTGTAAGAGGTGTTATAAAATCTTTAGACGCAGGAGTCATAATTACTTTGACTTCTGCGCCTGATTTTATAAATAAGCGAACTAAGTTCGCTGTTTTGTATGCCGCTATACCGGCGGTAACACCAAGTAAAACTTTTTTACCGCTTAGTACAGACATATTATTTTGTCTCTGGAGTTCTATAATAAACTTTACCATTTAACCACTCTTCTACTGCAATAGCATGTGGCTTTGGTAAACGCTCGTAAAATTTAGAAACCTCGATTTGCTCTTTGTTTTCGAAAACTTCTTCTAAACTATCGTTATAAGTAGCAAACTCATCTAACTTATCTACTAATTCCTTTTTTAAATCAGAATTAATTTGTGTAGCTCTCTTAGCTATAATAGAAATAGCTTCATAGATATTATGCGTTGGAGCTTCGATAGCTTCTTTGTCATAAGTTATAGTACTTAACGGCGCTTTCGTTTCTTTATAATCCATTTTTTAACCTTTAACTAATTGTTCTTGTTCTTTGTTTAATGTTGCTAACATTTCGTTTGATTCTTCCATGAATTTTGATTCAGGGAAATTTCTTTTAAGCTTATCGTACGCTTTGACTGCTTCTTTTATTCTTTCTGCTTTTCTACGTTGCGTACTCTTCATTGCAAAATCATGGGCTGCTTTTAAACGATAGTATAAAGCTTCTTCTTTATACTTGGTTCCTAAATAATCTTCTAACAAATTATCAAATGCAACGATAGCCGCCTTGTAATTCCTAGAATCATAATCTGCAGTTCTATAATATGTTTTTGCTATTTCGAAATATTTCTTTTCTAATTTAGAGCGTAACTCTGTGTAATATTTATTTGCTTCTTCTTGCTTGTCTGAATCAGGATAGGCATCAATAAACTTCTGAAAAGATTCTAACGCTTTGTTTGTATCTGTTGGATCTAAACTAAAGCTAGGAGCTGCTTTATAATAGCTTAATGCTGATAAAAAAGCGGCTTCTTCTTTCTTAGAACTTTTTGGGTAATTTCCCGTAAATCTATTAAAATAATAACCAGCAGAAATATAATCTTTTACATTGAAGCTAGACTGAGCTATCATAAATTGGATACGCTCCATTTGAGGTTTTCCTCTATATGAAGGTACAATTTTTTCAAACAATCGTAAGGCTTTTCCGTACTTTTGTGCTTCGTACATTTTCACAGCCATCTTGTATTGATCTTCTACAGTTCCTTTGTTTAATACTTTTTGGTACTCTCCACATGAAGTTAGTACTAAAAGCATCACGACAATATACGCTAGATTTTTCATTTTTTGCATCTGGCAAAATTAGTGATTAAATATGGATTATTAAAACGATTTTTTTACTCTAAAAATAGAGTTTTACAAGAAACTATAAAATCTGTTATAATTTTTCAAAAAAGTTACTAAATGTTTGTTAATCTTATTGCTGTGCTGCATCGGCTGATTGTGCTACAATCTGCTTCACATCGTTATCAAACAAATACAAACCTCCTTTATCGTCTCCAATTAAGTTAATTTTATCTAATATATTACGTGCTAAAGCCTCTTCTTCTATTTGCTCAGACACATACCACTGTAAGAAATTATGAGTTGCATAGTCTTTTTCCTGTAAAGTGATATGTACTAAATCGTTAATTGATTGTGATACCATTACCTCATGATCAAATAATGTTTGAAACATATCTTTAAAAGATCCAAATTTTGCTGGTGGTTCTTTTAATTCTGAAACATGGGCATGCCCTCCTCGCTCGTTTACAAACTTTACTAATTTTAGCATATGCATACGCTCTTCATCTGAATGTGCATACATAAACTGTGCAACACCTTCAAAACCTTGAACTTCTGCCCAACATGCCATTGCTAAATATATTTGTGAAGATTCTGCTTCTACTTTAATTTGATCGTTTAATGCTTTCTCTATTATTTTTGATAACATATTTTCTACTTTAAAAATTACTCTTTATACAAAGATGCTAAAAAAAGACCACAATAACGAAATTGTAGTCTTTTGTATTTTTAATTTTTATTTAGATAAATTACATCTTGTCTATAAAATCTGAAATTTCAGTTTGTAATTCTTCTGATGCTTTTACTAAAGGTAAACGCACTTCATCTAAACAAATTCCTAATTTTTGTAATACTGCTTTGATTCCTGCTGGGTTGTTTTCAGCAAAAATTAAGTTTACGATATGCATTAATTTATAATGTATTTCATACGCTTCTTTAGCTTTTCCTTCTAATCCTAATTGAATCATTTTAGAAAACTCTTTCGGCAACGCTTGTCCGATTACAGAAATAACTCCCGATCCTCCTGCTAAAGCTACACCCACTGCTAAATCATCATCACCAGAAATTATTAAGAAATCTTCTGGTTTATCTTTTAACAGTTCATAATACTGCTGTTGATTATTTCCTGCTTCTTTTACTGCTACAATATTTTCAAAATCTCTCGCTAATCGTAAAGTAGTTGCTGGCTCCATATTTTTTGCAGTTCTACCAGGAACATTGTATAAAATAATTGGCAACGGACTTGCTAAAGAAACAGCTTTGTAATGCTGATAAAAACCTTCTTGAGTTGGCTTGCTATAATATGGTGCTACCGATAAAACTCCATCGATACCAGTTAAATCTAACGTTTGTAATTCTTCAACAACTGTTTGCGTGTTGTTTCCTCCAACTCCTAAAACTAAAGGTAAACGACCATTGTTTTCTTCTATTACAACCTTTATTATTTCTAATTTCTCCTCCTTAGTAATAGTTGCACTTTCTCCAGTAGTTCCATTTATTACTAAATAGTTTGTACCGTTTTCAATATTATAGTTTACTAACTTTCTAAGCGCATCAAAATCTACACTTAAATCTTCGTTAAAAGGAGTTACCAAAGCTACTCCTGTTCCTACAAACTTTTGCATTATATTTTATTTAAAATCGTTAGATATTTTTTTAATTCTTGATTCAAAACCGCTTCATTAAAACCTTCATCAGACACAACAATATCGTATAATCTGTCATCAATTTCAGCAAAACCAGCTTTAAAATCTGCTTGCGACAACAAAGTTATTACATTCGTTAATAAGTTGGTGGCTTTTGTATAGTTTATAAGTAAGTCGTAATCATTTTTAACGAAATCTTTCAAATTGTCGGATTTTAAACTCGCTTTAAACCCTAAATCTTTTTCAGTAAAAAATTTTGGTGATGGCTCATCTTTTTTAGAATATTCTCTAAATACCAATACCGATACATCTTCTTTTTTAAACGGAAAATTGTTTGCTAAATTTGCTAACACAACATTAACCAAAGCTTCATTATCTAACAAAATCGCTACTTTTTTAACTTGAGAATTCTTATGTGTTTTTTTGCTTTGTTTAGCTACTAACTTATCGTATTCTTTTTGAATAGATTTACTTTTTAATGTACTTATCATGTATGAAAATTAGGGGTAGCTAATTTATTTATTTCTGTTCAATTTCTATCAATAAAAACTGATTCAATTGTTTACCATACACCTGAAAATTATCATCTGAAGCTAGAATTAACGATTTGTTTCCGTTTTGCAATATTGGACCAAAAGTAATTGCTTCAATATTGTCTATGATTCCGTCTGTTAGTTGATTTTCAACAGTGCTAAAATCTAGCAATAACTCTTTTTTTAATGGTGTATATTTTTCTTCTTTCAATGATTCTATAACTAACGTATTTGTTGAAGTATCATCAATAGTAGCTTTAAAAATTCTGACTACATTTCCATGACTTCCATAACCACTTTGATAAATTCTTTCGATGATAAAAAAATGATCTTTTTTATATTCTAAAATTGCAGTTACTCCATTTAAATTCACATTTCCCTTTGCAGGTTTATCAATCTTTTCTAATTGATACGCAAATTGCTTAATTGCTTCATTTGTATTCTTATCGTAATAAGTGATTCTGACTGGTGATTGTGTTTCATGAAATGTTGGTTCTTCCCCATCTGCTCCTAACGGAGCTTCCATTGCTACCCAAAAACCTTTATCGTCAATACTTTTTGATGAACCTTCAAAAACACCATTATGTTTAGGTTTTGCTTCTGAAGCAGCCTTAAAATAATTGGGTATAGCTACCTCATTAATAAAGCTTCCTTTTGTGTCTATGTGAAAAATACTCGGATCTTTTTTATACTGAATTGAGCCTTCACTTGTTAGATTAATGATTCCGTCTTGTATAAAAATAGATTCTAAATCTAACACATGACTTTTAGTAAACTGACTAACAGTATCAACTACAATAACTTTTTCAAAACTTACTGATTGAATCGAGTCATTTTTAACAGTAATATCTCCTACTAAAATCCTCGGATTTGCAGCATCGTCAACAACCATGTAATATTGATTATTGTAATAGTCGATTCCTGAAATCCCTCCTATTACGGTATTATCAATCTGTAAAGAATCTTTTACTACGTATTCATTTAAAAACTTAAGTGAGGTTTGTTCTTGTTTACAAGCTAATAAACCCAAAACCGACAAGGCTAATACTATTTTTTTCATACCTACAAAAATATCGTTTTTAGTTTATGTAAGCATTAAAATTTACAACGTCTAACATAATAGATTATATCAAAAATGAAAAAATATATTCTTTTAATCTTAAAGTTAATAGCTGCTGTTATAATGCTTCAAACATTATTTTTCAAATTCACCGGAGCACAAGAAAGTATTGATTTATTTACTAAAATAGCTGGAAGCAACGAAGCTTACATGAGAATAAGCACAGGTGTTTTTGAACTAATTGCTTCTATACTTTTATTTATCCCTAAAAAGACATGGTTAGGTGCTTTACTAACTTTAGGTTTAATGTTTGGTGCAATCATGAGTCACTTAACTATTATTGGCATTGAACATAACGAAGATGGTGGCACTTTGTTTATAAGCGCTATAATAACTTTTATCTCTGGATTAATTTTATTGATTTCCTATCGAAAAAACATCCCTTTAATTGGAAAGAACTTATAAAATAACAACTAAAAAGGACAGTTTTAAAACTGTCCTTTTTTATTAATTTACTCCTATAAATATTTCTACCTCAGCATTTGTTGAATCTGCTGTTTTTGCCCCATACACCTCATAATCGGAAGTGTAAGCTCTATTTATATCTTCGCCCCAAATCTCTAACCATTTATTGTAGACAATATTATCTGCTAAATCTCCTTTTGCTATATATCTTTTATAACTTGGAGCAGCTATTTTTTTACTCACCAAGCCTTCGGGGACATTACTAATTTCATTCACTCTACAACCAATAATTGTTGTGTATGGCTTGGTGTAATCTGATTCATAATCTGTATACACAGCATATACTTCATTTGAAGATTTATTCGGGATTTTATCTGCTATATTTTCAGCTATAAATCGTTGCCATAAAGCAGGTATATCTTTTGCTGCTTGTTGATTCTCATTTGTTGTTCTTACTGAAATTCCTACTACATAAAACGGTTCTTTTTGTTCTGTGCTCATCTTTTGTTTTTAAAATTTTCAACAAAAGTAAAGCCTCGTTATGTCAACCCTATGTCAGGGGTACACCATACTTTTCTTGACAAATTTTAAAGTATTCTTCCAAAGTCATTTTATGAGGAGTAAATGTATCATTTAAGACCTTCATATTCTGAATGCAATCTAGTCTAAACACTCTAAATTCATTTCTCAATCGGCAATACGCAATTAACAACCAATTTTCGTTGGTACTATATAAAGCAAAAGGTTCTACAACTCTATTCGTAAAATTATTTTCAAGAGATAAATACCCTAAGTCTAATAAATAGTAGTTTGTGATTGCTGATTGAATTTGAATGAGATAGTTGCTCGATTGTTCTTTTTCTGCATTGGCTCTAAAAGCAATTCTTTGGGAAAGTAAATCTGCCTTCCCTTTTTGTGAATGTCTTAAAACTGCTTTAATTTTCGTAATAGCTTCGCTATAATTTTCAATTAGTGAAGCATCTTTGTTTTTCAGAATTAACTGTTCTGCTGTAATTAGTGCATTAGCCTCATCTTCTGAAAACATAATTGGCGGCAACTGATATCCTTCTTGTAAAAAATATCCTTTTCCTTCTTCAGTAACTACCGGAATTCCTGAATTTTCAAGCGTTCTAATATCTCTGTAAATTGTACGAACACTCACTTGAAACTTTTTTGATAATTCGGTAGCTGTAACTAACCTTTTTGATTGTAGTAAAGTTACAATTTGAGTTAACCTTGTTAACCTCGGTTTTTCCATTAGAAAATTACTTTTCTTTAACTATTATTGACTTAACAATTAAGTATTGAGAAACGATATATAACACTATTATAGCAATATCAAATAATCGTTTTGGTGTGTAAAAATTGTTTAACGCTATAAGACTATCAGAAGCTATAAACAAAATAGCTCCTAACAACAACCATGAATTCGCTGTTGTTTTTTGCTGACGATAGTTTAGTAATGCTGCCGTACCAAAAGTTGAAATTGTAATTCCGTATACGATTACTGGCAATAACATATCACCTAAATTACCATAGATTAAACCTAATAACCCTACAAATAATAAGACAAACGGAATTGCCGATGTTATAATTTTTACTGTTAAATCTTTAAATAATAAATCAGTTGTTATTTTAATATAAACAAGATGAGCTACTAAAAAAGATCCTAAACCAAAAACAAAAAACTTTTCCTTATCTAACAGAAATACATCGCCCCAAAAAGAGAAAAATAGAGCTGATAACAACCAAAAACTTGGCTTTTTTACCGATACTAAATACACTACAGCAAGTGTCGTCATTAGCAATGGTTTAAAAATCATTTCTATGGTTTTGTTTTGTGTAATCACTGCATATACGTCAGCAATAGCTACCAATAAAAAAACAATAGATGCTAGGGTTATTTTAGTTTGTTTAGTCATGTTTCTCTTTTTAATTAAAAATTAAGCAATCATATCAATAAAGTCCTGTTCAGAAATAATTGGAATTCCTAAACTTTCAGCTTTTGTAAGTTTACTTGGTCCCATATTATCACCTGCTACAATATAGGTAGTTTTTTTAGAAATTGAACTCGACACTTTTCCTCCGTTGTCTTCAATTGCTTTTTTAAGTTCATTTCTACTCATTTGATGAAACACTCCTGAAACAACAAATACTTTTCCTACTAACTTATCTGTTTGCCCTTCTAAGCTCTCTGCAGAAACTTCTAACTGAACTCCGTATGATTTTAATCGGTTAATCAATTCAATATTCCCTAAATCATTTGAAAAATCGATAATGCTTTGTGCAATTCTATCGCCAATTTCATCAACTGCAATTAGTGTTTCAAAATCTGCATTCATTAAATTGTCGATTGACTTAAAGTGTTTGGCTAATTTTTTAGCTACGGTTTCACCCACAAATCGGATTCCTAAAGCAAATAACACTTTTTCAAACGGAATTTCTTTTGATTTTTCAATTCCGTCAATCATATTTTGTGCTGACTTTTCCGCCATTCGCTCTAACGGAACTACTTGTTCTACCGTTAAATCGTACAAATCTGCATAATTCTTTATCAATCCTTCTTTGCGCAATAAATCAACCGTTTCGCTACCTAATCCATCAATATCCATGGCTTTTCTACTAATAAAATGCTTGATTCTACCCGTAATTTGTGGTGCACACCCAAATTCGTTTGGACAATAATGTTTTGCATCTCCTTCTGTTCTCACCAATTCTGTATGACATTCAGGACAGTGTGTTGCGTATTGAGTTGGCACAGAATCTACCGGACGCTTTGTTAAATCGACAGCAATAATTTTCGGGATAATTTCACCTCCTTTTTCTACAAAAACAGTATCTCCTACTCGCACATCTAACTTTTCAATTTGATCAGCATTATGCAACGAAGCTCTTTTTACAATTGTTCCTGCTAACTGCACAGGTTCTAAGTTTGCTACTGGGGTAATGGCTCCTGTACGACCTACTTGGTACGTAATTTCATTTAACACAGTTGAAACTTGCTCTGCCTTAAATTTATAAGCAATTGCCCAGCGAGGAGCTTTTGAAGTATATCCTAACTCATCTTGTTGTTGAAATGAGTTTACTTTTACTACTACCCCATCCGTTTCGTAAGGTAACGTATGACGTTTTACATCCCATTCGTTTACAAAGTTTAACACCTCCTCTATCGACTTGGCTAAAACAATTGTATCTGGAATTTTAAACCCAACTTTTCTAGCAGCTTCTAAACTTTCAAAATGTGAAGCATATTTACGTTCTCTCGTTACTAACTGATACAATAAGCAATCAAGTGGTCGCTTTGCAACCTCTGCACTATCTTGTAACTTCAAGCTTCCACTAGCGGTGTTACGCGGATTTCGATATGGCTCTTCATCATTTGCGATACGTTCTTCATTCATTTTATTGAATCCTTCTAACGGTAAAATGATTTCTCCTCGCATTTCGAAATCAGTAATAAAATCACCATTAGGTAACAACGGAATTGATTTTATTGTACGTATATTGGTTGTTACATTATCTCCTTGGAACCCATCTCCGCGTGTTACCGCTTGTACAAACTCACCATTCTCATAAGTAAGATTTATAGAAGCTCCATCATATTTTAACTCACAAGTATATTCTATTTGATCAGTTCCTAAGATTTTCTGAACGCGCTTTTCCCAATCTAACAAATCTTCCTTAGAATATGAGTTATCTAATGAATACATTCTATGTTTATGAGTAACAGTTTCAAAGTTTTTAGTTATTTCTCCTCCTACTCTTTGCGTTGGTGAGTTTGGATCAAAAAACTCTGGATTTTCGTCTTCTAACTGCTGAAGCTCTTTTAATTTAATATCAAACTCATAATCTGAAATGGTTGGTTTATCCAACACATAATAGCTATGATTATGTTGATGTAGCTCTTCTCTTAACTGCTGTATCTTTTCTTGAACTGTCATTAAATTATTGTCTAACGGTACCTGTAAAATGATTAATTTTTGAGTTGATTGGGTTTCCTGATGCGCGTCTAAAAGAAGCTAATTGACCTGCATGCCATGTAGCATCAGCAATAGGTCCGTTAATCGCATTCCATAACGGATATTCTTTATCTCCAAAAATTATTTTGTGTTGCGATACATCTGTACTTTTTCTAAAAATATCACTAGCTAACTTTAAGTTTTCTAAGGTTGCTTTTCTTTTTTCAGCAAATGTCATTTCTGTTTTTACTTCATTATGCGGAATTTTCAATGCTGCATTTTTAATTACTATTGATAAACTTAACACATGGTCTATCGTTTCCCCCGTTGTTTTCGCCTCAGTACTTGGTTTGTATTCTAAATCTTTTTCAGTTAAACCATCCGTAGCCCAATAATAACGAAATCCTAATCCGTCTATCATTCTACTTACAACAGTTCCTGCTGTAAATTCCTCAGCTTCTTTAGGTATTTCGTAATAAGGTAATTTGTTTTGTGAATTTGTTGTTATTGCTGCAAACAATAATAATATAGGAGTAAGTATTGCTCTCATTAAATTTATTTTTAGATGCTAATTTAAGGAAAAGATTTATGAGTATTAGAAGTAAACTCTTATCAATTAAAAATAAAAAAACCGAGGTAATCCCTTACCTCGGCTGTTAAAAAAACAAACTATTATTGTTTACCTTTTTAACGACATAGTATAGATAATATCTTCGTCTTTTGCTGAAACCAATAATTCAGTTTCAGTTATTTTTTCAATTTTTAAGTTTTCATCAAAGCTTGTTTTATCAAACTCTAACTCATTTTTTTCTTTTATTAACTTCCAAGTTCCTGCTTCTTTTTGATCATTCATCATTACTTCATATTTTCCTTCAGAAGAAAACTCTAACCAGCTTGATCCTTCTGAAAATTCACAAACTTCATTGCCAACTTTCATTGAATCTACAAACCACTTACCTGAAATTAATGTTTTTAATTCTTGAGAATAACTTAGTGAAGTAGTACCAAGCATTAGAAATAGTAATACAACTATCTTTTTCATTTTAGGGGACATTTTAAGGGGTTACTCTTATTTCAAATATAATAAAAAAAGTCGAAGCTTTAAAAGCTCCGACTTTTTTTATCTATTTATTTACTTTCTATTAATAGTAAGTATAACGACGTACTTTAGCAATGTGCTTTGCTAAACGCATTACTTGGTGAGAGTATCCATACTCATTATCATACCATACGTAAATTACAATCGTATCACCATCTGCAATAGTTGCTTTACTATCAAAGATAGATGGAGCTGTTGTTCCTACAATATCAGAAGAAACTAATTCGTTACTTAATGAGTATTGAATTTGCTCTACTAAATCTCCTTCTAACGCATATTGCTTCATAATAGCGTTAACAGATTCAACTGTTGCTGGAGTTTTTAATTGTAAGTTTAAGATTGCTAATGACCCGTTAGGTACTGGTACACGAATAGCACTTGAAGTTAACTTACCTGCTAATGCTGGTAATGCTTTTGCTACTGCTTTACCTGCCCCAGTTTCGGTAATTACCATATTTAAAGCAGCTGCTCTACCTCTACGGTACTTACTATGCATGTTATCAACCAAGTTTTGGTCGTTTGTATATGCGTGAATCGTTTCTAAGTGTCCTTTTTTAATTCCGAAGTTATCCTCTAATACTTTTAATACTGGAGTAATAGCGTTCGTAGTACAAGAGGCTGCAGAGAAAATATCGATATTATCAGGATTGTTCTCTTCGTGGTTTACACCGTGAACGATGTTTGGTACACCTCCACCTGGAGCAGTTAATAATACTTTGCTAGCTCCTTTAGCTTTTAAGTGACGACTTAGTGCTTCCTCATCTCTAAAAGCACCTGTATTATCAATAATTAATGCATCATTAATTCCGTATTCAGTATAATCTATATCTTCAGGTTGATTTGCAGAAATCATATATACGGTAGTTCCATTGATGATTAACGCATTGTTATCAACATCTACTTGAACAGTACCTAAGAAATCTCCGTGAACTGAATCTACGCTTAATAATGAAGCTCTTTTTTCTAAAACTGTTTGATCTATTTTACCACGAGTAACTACAGCTCTTAAACGTAATTGAGAACCTTTACCCATTTTGCTACTTAGTTCGCGAGCTAATAAACGACCAATACGACCAAAACCGTATAATACTACATCTTTTGGTTTAATATCTTCTGCCTCTGTGGCATCTTTTAATTGCTCTTTTACAAAAGCAACTTTGTCTGCAGAAGCATCATCTTGTAAGTGAAATTCATAGGCTAATTTACCGATATCTAATTTTGATGGTGGTAAATCGATTGATTGAATAGCTTTCGCAATTTCTAAAGCATCTTCAATAGTGATTGGTTTAGCGACAAACTCTTTAGCATAGTTGATTAAGTTTAAAACCTCACTAGCTCTTTTATCTACTAACGGGTTTCTAAATAATACTAACTCGATAGATTTATCGTACCATAAATCGTTAACGATGTTAATAAATTCAACAGTAGCTCTTCTAACCTGCGCTTGATTTACTACTTCTTTTTCGTAATTTGTTATTGTTGACATAGTTGTGTGTTAACTAAAATTAAAAAATTTTTGCAAAAATAGGTATTTCTTCTTGATTTTATCTCTGTTTTTTAAAAGAAAAATCCTGTTGATTTTTATCTCAACAGGATTTATTTCTTCATATACTTTACTTTTAAAATTTATATCTTTCTACTTCTCCTTTAGGGCTAATTAATTCTAGGTACATTCTTTGGTTACCTGAGTATCTATCTAAAATATCAACTGCTTCAGAAGCACTAGCTACTTCCTTTCCGTTAATCTTAGAAACTACATATCCTTCCCCTACATTATAATATTTAAATCCTTCGTTATTTGTGGCTGTGATTTTTGCACCTCCTTTAATACCTATCTTTTTCCTTTCTTTTTCAGTTAAATCTTTTAACTGTACTCCAAAAGTAAATGAGGTATACGTACTTCTCTTACTCAACTTAACTGTTTTAATTAAATCTTCACCATCTCTATTTACAGTAACATTTACATATTCACCAGGTCTTTTTGCTGTTAACTGACCTTTTAAATCAGAGAATTTAGAAATTTTAACGTTGTTAACTTTTACAATAACATCTCCTTCTTTTAAGCCCGCCTTAATTGCATCACTTTCAGCATCAATAGCTCCAATTTTCACTCCTTCAACACTTTTAGTTTCTGGATCAATATTAATTCCTAGAATAGCTTCCTGTACAGCTCCAAACTCTAATAAATCATCTACAATTTTTTTAGCAATGTTTGATGGTACTGCAAACGAATATCCAATAAAAGAACCTGTTCTTGAGGAAATAGCTGTATTTATTCCAATCAACTCACCTCTTGTGTTTACCAATGCTCCACCACTATTTCCCGGATTTACCGCTGCATCAGTTTGAATAAACGAATCTATATTTGTGTTACCATCTAAATCACGCCCTTTTGCGCTTATAATACCTGCAGTAACCGTAGATGTTAAATTATATGGATTTCCTACTGCTAAGACCCATTCTCCTACTTTAATATTATCTGAGTTTCCAAAAGGTAAATTAGGCAATTCAAAATCTGCTTCTACTTTTAACAAAGCAATATCATTTGCCTTATCTGCACCTACTAAAGTAGCTTTTAATTTCTTTTGATTGTTTAAGGTAATCTCTAAATCACTTGCCCCTTCAATAACATGGTTATTCGTAACAATGTAACCATCAGGAGAAATAATTACTCCACTTCCTGTTCCTACTTGTTGATATTTTCTTGTTCCACTACCACTTCCATAAAACAATTCAGCTAACGGGTTTTGCTGAGTTCTTATTGATGTATTCTTAACATGTACTACTGCATGCACCGTTTTATCTGCTGCCTCTGTAAAATCAGTTGGCGTTGATGTAGAGTTTATTACTGTTGGCGTATAACTAGCCTTAACAGTTTGCATTGTTGGCTCTACAGTTTTCTCTACAACCACTTGCTGCTCTTCTATCAATGTTTTATATCCTGCAAGTGCTATTGCTCCTCCTAAGATTGCAATTCCTAAAGTTCCAAATATTTTCTTCATATGCTTACAAAATTTTATATTTCAAATATATCAATTTTAACATTTTAAGTAAATGTGTTTAACTTCTATTTAACGGACTTTAACCGCTATTTAACAGTCCATCCTCCTTGATAAAATATGTATCTTTGTCTACTATTATGGATTTAGAATTTTACAAATATCAAGGAACTGGGAACGATTTTATAATGGTAGATAACCGTTCAAAAACCTTTCCAAAAAATAAAACTGACATTATTGCAAAATTGTGTAATAGAAATTTTGGAATTGGTGCTGATGGTTTAATCTTACTCGAAGAAGATACTGATACCGATTTTAAAATGGTATACTATAATTCTGATGGTAACGAAAGTACTATGTGTGGTAACGGCGGACGATGTATTGTTGCTTTTGCTCATAAATTAGGGCTTTTTGAAACCAACACAACTTTCATAGCTATTGATGGACTTCATCATGCCTCTATTACTAATGATATTGTATCACTTCAAATGATTGACGTTGATGATGTAAAAATATTTGATAATTATGTTTTTACTAACACAGGTTCTCCTCATCATGTACAATTAGTAAATGAACTAAATGAATATGATGTTTTTTCAAACGGAAGGAAAATCAGAAATAACGTTTATGGAACAGAGGGAAGTAACGTGAATTTTGTAGAACAAATTACCCCTAACACTTTCAGAGTTCGTACTTACGAACGCGGTGTTGAAGATGAAACTTTGGCTTGTGGAACAGGTGTTACCGCTGTAGCTATTGCAATGCATGCTACCAAAAAAACCAACAATACTTCAATCATTTTACCTGTTGAAGGAGGAGAATTAGAAGTTTCTTTTGAAGAAAAAAACAATACTTATACTAATGTATTTTTAAAAGGACCTGCTACATTTGTATTTAAAGGTAAAATAAATATTTAGTGCATACGTTAACTGGAACATATATCAACTTAAGGGCTTTAGAACCTGAGGATTTAGAGTTTTTATTTCAAATAGAAAATAACGAACTCTTTTGGGAAGTTAGTCATACACAAGCTCCGTTTTCTAAATTTTTATTAAAACAATATTTAGAAAATTCACATTTAGATATATATGAAGCGAAGCAATTACGTTTAGTTATTGAAGAAAAATCTACTAATAAATCCGTTGGAATGATTGATTTGTTTGATTTTAACCCTCAACATAAAAGAGCTGGGATTGGAATTTTAGTCCACCCAAATTCTCAACATAAAGGACTTGCTTCAGAAGCATTACAATTATTAATAAAGTATTGTTTTACGCATTTACAATTACATCAATTGTATGCAAATATTACAGACGATAACCACAACAGTTTGCATCTTTTTCAAAAACATAACTTTAAACAAATCGGTATTAAAAAAGATTGGACATACCACAAAGGAGTATATAAAAACGAACTACTATTTCAATTAATCAATGAATAAGAAAATTATTTTAGGAAGTATTGTAATTATTTTTTTAATTGGCGGAATTATTGGCTTTAATTACTATCAAAAAATATTTGGAAAAGCAGTTACCAAAGACGGTGCTGTTTTTATTGGCTCAAACGCTTCTTTTACAGATGTTCAAAAACAACTTACTGATTTTGTAAAACATCCCGAAAATTTTGTTTGGGTGGCAGAAAAGAAAAAATTCACCCAACCTAAAGGAGGAAAATACTTATTAAAAAAAGGAATGAGCATGAATGACGTGGTAAACCTTTTACGTAGCGGAAATCAAACTCCAATCACTTTATCATTTAATAATCAAGATACCTTAGAAAAGCTCGCAGGAAGAATTGCTGAACAAATTGAAGCTGATTCTACAGCCTTATTACAGGCAATGACCAATACTAACTTTTTATCTACTAATAATTTCACAGAAAAATCAGCTCTAGGAATGTACATTCCAAATAGCTATGAGTTTTACTGGAATACTTCTGCTGAAAATTTCCGTGATAAAATGTTGCGTGAATACAATCGTTTTTGGACTTCTGCTAGATTAGAAAAAGCTAAAAAACTAAACCTTTCAAAAGAAGAGGTAATAACATTAGCTTCAATTGTTCAAAAAGAAACAGCTAAAAAAATAGAGCGTCCTATTGTTGCTGGTTTATACTTAAATAGATTAAAAGATAATTGGCCTTTACAAGCAGACCCTACCGTTATTTATGCTATTAAAGAAATTAAAGGTCATGATTTTGTTGTAAAAAGGGTTTTAAACAAAGATTTAGTTATAGACTCTCCTTACAATACTTATAAAAACACAGGACTTCCTCCTACTCTAATTGCAATGCCAGATATTTCATCTATTGATGCTGTTTTAAACCATCAAAAACACAATTATTACTATATGTGTGCAAGTGTTGACAAGATTGGTTTTCATGAATTTGCTAACTCTTTAGCGCAGCATAATAGAAATGCAGTAAAATATCAACAATGGATAAATCAACAAGGAATAAAGAGATAAACTCTTTATTCTTCATAAAAGTGTTTGTAAGGTTTACCCGATATTATTTTTAGAACATCTTTTTCTAAAGATTCAACAGGGAATTCTACAAATCTACCTAACTCTTTATTTCTTTTATAGAAAATAAAAGTAGGTACCCTAAAAACACCATAACCTTTTTCTATACCTTTTGCTTTTTTCTTGTGATCTACTGCTATTATTTCTATATTTTCCTCTGAAAAACTCGCTTGTTTTAACATTTTCAAAAGTAAAGGAATTTCACGTTTACTATCTCCACACCATAACCCAATAAATGCTTTTATTTTTACATTCTTGAGATTTTTTTGAAATGTAGAAATTAAAGTATCTTCTATTTCATATGCTTCATAACGAGGTTTAAACCAGGTACTATTGTTTGTTTCTAACAAATTATCTTGAGTAATTACTCCTGTGAATTCCCTCCCAACTTCTTGTATTTTCACAGCTCTTTTATTGGAAGAGCAAGAGAAAAACAGAGAGAATAATATTATATATATTTTTCTTCTCATTTTTACACTAAATTTTGTAAACAATTTTAAACACTATGGTTCTTGGAAAAACCAACTCTGTACGCTCTCTGAATAATATATCTGAAAGACTCGAGGTTACACGTTCTTTATTATCTAACAAGTTATTCGCTTTTATTTCAAAACCCCAAGGACTATCTTCTTTTTGATAAAAAACAGAGGCATTCATTTGATTAAAAGAGTTTTTTGTTTTTGAAGTTTCATTTTGATAATAAGAGTACATGTTTTCTCCTATAAAAATCCAGTCTCCTATCTCATAATCCACCTGAAAGTCAAACTTAGTTCTATAGGAAGTATTATTGCTAATAAAGCTATTCTTATTTACATTATAGTTTTGACTCAAAGAAACATCAAAATTAGGTCCATTAATATACACTGACTTAAACTTTAATCTTGCCGAATAACTGTCGTCATTTGCTTTTTCCTCTTGCTGATTAAATAACGTTATATAACTTCTATTTCCATAGTTAACCCCTAAAGAGGCTCTCCAGTATTTATAATTATAAATAGTTTTAAAATCAAGAGAAAGACCTTTTTCAGGAGTTGCAATATTTATAGGGCTGTTATAAAAATAGATATTATCTGAAATAAAAGTATTCTGAATTTTATTGGTTCTTAACCTGTAACTTACTGTTGGGTAAAAACTCCATCCATAAGTTTTGAACCTTCTATAAGATAAACGAAAATAGTGATAATTGCTCTCTGTTAAGTTACTATTTCCTTGATAAATACTATTAAAGTTGATTAACTTTTTATTCCTGTTTAGTTGATTGTAGCCAGGAAAATCATTTGTTTTTCTATAATAAAAAACAAGCTTCTTATTTGCATCAAAATCCCATTCCAAATTAACACTAGGTAAAAGCTTTTGTAATGTTCTGTTTTTTTCTAATTCGAATTGCTTATTAAACCTATTATAGTTTAAATACTCTAGTTTAAATGTTAGAAAAGCATCTCCGATTAATTTTTTGTACTCTGCAAAAAAAGAAGAAAATACCTCTTTATTAGAGTTTTCACTATCAAAATCATCAAACTTATCTAACTCATCGCTTCCTATCAATTGCCCAAGGTTTGAATTATAGGTATTGAAGTATAACTCATTTTTAACTCCAAAATACAAATGGTTTCTTGGATTCACTATCCAAAAATGTTTTAATAAAGTTTTAGCTTGATAATTCTCTGAATTTATTTTTTGTCTGACTAAAATATGTTCTTCAGCCTGATCTATAGGTAAACTGTTTGAAAAAATATTTTGAGTACTGAACCAATTTTGACTTTCATTATTTTTTGAAAAAACAAGATTTATCTTAGCTTGAGAAGTATGGTCTCTTGAAAACTTCTTTTCTATCTTTAAATTAGATTTTAATGATACATTATCTACCTTATCACTCAAGTTATATAGTAAATCTTCAGAATTAAAATTACTTTCAGTTTCTGACTTATTATTAGCTGAAGATATTTCTACTTTATTTTCAAACTTAATACGAACATCTTCATTTGGTTTTGATTTTAATTCTATTTTACCTAACAACATATTCTGTTTTTTATCATCAGAAACACGTCTCGTTTCCTCAATAGTATCGACTAAATAATTTTGGTATGAACCCTCAAACGAATGCGTATTATCTTTAAGAGCTATTACGAATGCACTCCAATCATTCTTTTCACTTGTACTGAACTGTAAATTCAGCCCTCCAAATAAATGTTTATTTTCATTATACTTTTTTTCCTTTAACAATCTAACAATAGGTGAATTGTACAAAGATGAAAAGGAGTTTATATCAAAACCTCCTTCATAAGTGATATAATCTTTTACAGTAAAAGACTTATCTCCTACATTATTAAAATCTCCAATAAAGCTATAATTTATTTTTTCTGAATACCTAAACAAGGTTGGGTGTACTACATATCTCTCTTTTACTCCTCCGCCTACTTCGATATCTCCAAAGGCAAACTTCTTTTTATCTTCTTTTAAATTAATATTTAAGGCGACATCTTCTGACGTTTCTAAACCTTTTAATAAATCACTTTCATGATAATCTTCTATAACCTGAATCTCATCAATTACATCAGCAGGTATATTATTAACAGCTAGTTTACTATCACCTGTAAAAAACTTTTTATTTTCAACCAATACAGTGGTTACCTTTTTACCTTTAACAGTTACATTTCCTTTTCTATCCACCTCTACTCCAGGTAATTTTTTAAGCACTTGACGTAGCTTACGTTCTTTACCATTAACAAATGCATCTGCTCTATAGGTAGTAGTATCTTTTCTAATTTTTATCGGTTCTCTGTAATTAATAATAACTTCTTGTAGCTCGTTTGGATCCTCTTTTAAAATAAAATCTTTAGTTATAGGCATGTTTGCAACCAAAACATCTTCTTTTAACGTGATATAGCCAATAAAACTTACCGTTATTTTATATGTTGCATTTTTCGTTAAACTTAACTTATAATTCCCTTTATCATCTGTTACTGTATAGGTAAAGCGAGCCCCCTCTGTTAAAGGTTTTGCTATAATGTTAGCATTCCCTAACATTTCATTTTCTCCTTTTACAACCCCAGAAACTATAACTTGTGCAAATATATTTTTTGTAAACAAACAAGCCAGTACTAATAACAAACTACATCTCATATAAATTTAATCAACAGTTACTTTCCTTGCTTTTCTCATTAATACGACCATTCTTTCTGGTGTTATTTTTGTTGCTTCTTTCAGCTTAGGTATTTTAATATTCTTTTTGTGATTGAGTTTAATTTTTGTTGCAGTATACCTAGCAACATTTACTTTGTCTAATTGCAATATTAACCCTGGTAATCCGCCATTTCCAGCAGGCCCAAAAGAGGCAGGAATTTCTGGTGTATACCATGCAATATAAACTATATATCTTTTATCTTTTCCTACACTAGTTCTTTTATTTAGTTGTTTTCTTATTGCCTTGTAACAAGTATAACCTTCTATTACTTTAGTATCCTCATTTAGCTCCCAACCTACCATATTTGGAAAACTTACTGTATATATTTTACCACCAATATCTTGAGTAACTAAAGCTTCTTTAGTAAATGAATTTTGATACCAAGTATAGTTTCCACCTATTAAGACGTCTGCTAAACGACTATACCTTTTGTTTATTGGTATGTTTTTATTTTTTTTGAAAATAGATTCACCCTTATTGTACTTTAGTGTAAATGTCTTTTGTTGCAATTCATTACCTACTCCCATTACTAAAGGGTTGTCTAAATTATTTTGCTTTATAGACTCTACATTATACGTCACCTCTCCAGTTTGGGTATAAGCTTTTATTAAAAATAAAAACCATAAGAATATAGGAAATATTTTATTTTTCATTCTATTTTTTTTTTAAATGACTAACGGAACTCAAAACAAGCTCCATTAATCATTTAATATTTACCAATTATCCTTTACAGTTTTGAAACTCTATATCATAAAGTACATCATACTCTGCGGCTGATAATTCATCTCCAAAAACTGCCTCTGCATCTCCTACTGCTTCACAAGCTTGTTCATGACACTTGTCACTAAAATACTGATAATCTACACTCACAGCATTAGCAGTTGTAAAAGCACCTAAAAAAAGTGCTGATAAAATTACTTTTTTCATAATAAAAATTGTTTTTAAAATTATTTAATAAAAAAAACTATGGTTTGTTATAGTCAGCCATAGCACTACCGACTACATTGCAATGTTCTCCCAAAAATATAATTCCCAAACACTTACACAAAAAAACACAACCCCTTTTGCAACTAAGGGTTTTCCCTTAACCCCAAAAGTTATAACTTATTTTTTATATTAGCACTGAAAATTAGAAAAAGTAAACTATGGAAAGAGTAAGTATTATTTTAGAGAAAATTAAGAAAGAAAGAGAAAAAGAAGGCTTATCTCAATATGAGTTTGGCAAAAAAATAGGATTGAGTCAAAATGCTTATTTTAAATTAGAAACAGGGAAAACTAGACTTGACATGTATCGATTTCTAACTATATGTAAAGTTTTAAACATATCTCCAGAAGAATTCCTTTAACAAAAATTTATTTTTATTAATTTTAATAAAACATTATTAAAAAGATAACAAAACCTTGTTTTTTTTGTGTTTTAACTAAATAAAACACCAGAAAACAACTTTATACCTAATAGTTAATAAACGGTAATTTATTGATTTATAATCTGTTATAAAAAATTACCGTATCTTTGCACCGCTAAACAGAAAGTATTTAATTATCAGACATTTAGTATTAGTTATTGTAGTATTCGCATTCTTAACTAGTTTTACGGAAGCTACAACTAAACACGAAAAAGCTGCTACTACCCCAGTGCCAGCGAACAAAATCGAAAAAGTGAATGTTCCTTTTTTATTAAATGATTTTGTTGGATTTAAAGAAGCTCTAGCTTTTAAAGAATCTCAAGGTAGATATAGGGTTATTAATGAGCTTGGCTACTTAGGGAAATACCAATTTGGTAAAGAAACTTTAAAAAGATTCCGAATTTACAACACCGACCACTTCTTAAAAACTCCTGAATTACAAGAACGTACATTTATAGCTTATTGTAAGCTAAATAAATGGATTTTACGTAAGGATATTAAAAGAAGCGTTGGGAAAACCATTAACGGAATAAAGATAACCGAATCTGGTATTTTAGCTGCCGCCCACTTAAGTGGTGCTGGAAATGTAAAAAAGTTTTTACGATCAAACGGAGCTATTCAATTTAACGATGCTTTTGGAACATCAATAGAATCGTATTTGAAAAAATTTGCTGACTATGATGTATCTAATATCAAAGCAAACAAAAAGCCCGTAGTTTAATTAAAACACACAGAAACAACAAAAAAGCATCGATATTATCGATGCTTTTTTTATTTATGAATAATGAAAATTGCGGGACGCTTGTGTAAATCTGGTTTAGCGTTTTTCCACTCTTTTATCGTCAATGTTTTAATATACTCTGAAGGAAGTGTAATATCACATGCAACACAAACCCTTGTATCAGGAGATAAAGTAGCTCGTAAATCGTCTAACATTTTCTCATTCCTATAAGGTGTTTCAATAAATATTTGTGATTGATTTTTATCTTTTGATAACTTCTCCAGATCTTTAATCGCTTTTTTTCTTTCCGATTTGTCAATCGGTAAATAACCATTAAAAGCAAAACTTTGTCCATTCATTCCTGACGCCATAATTGCCAACAAAATTGACGATGGGCCAACTAATGGTACCACTTGAATTCCTTTTTGATGTGCTAACTTCACTATACTTGCTCCTGGATCAGCTACCGCGGGCACACCTGCTTCAGAAAGCAAGCCTACAGATATTCCTTTTTCACAAGCATCCAAATAATTCTTAGTTTCTAAATCATCAGAATACTTATCTAACAACATCAATTGTAAAGAAGGTTGAGATTTAGTAGGAGTAATTCTTTTTATGAATCTTCGAGCCGATTTTTCATTTTCAACAATAAAATAATCTAATTGCTCTACCACTTTTTTTACCGATAATGGCATCACCTCTAAGGGTTCAGTATCTCCTAAGGTAGTAGGAATCAAGTATAATTTACCTTTCATTATTTGTTTTCTAATTTTGAAGCGATAATCGTACACACTTCGTCTAACATTTTATACACATTTTCAAAACCTTGATCTCCTCCATAATACGGATCTGGAACATTGACTGCTTCATCAGGAAACTGTTCACTTAAAATCATTTTTACTTTTTCTCGTTGCATACTGTTTTTAGACATCGCTACAATATCATCGTAATTACTTTTATCCATAGCAAAAATCATGTCAAACTTGTCAAAATCTGCTTTTTCAAACTTTCTTGAACGTTGATTCGTAATATCTATACCATATTTATTTGCTACTTGAATAGAACGTTTATCTGGTAATTCACCTACATGATACCCAGCAGTTCCAGCTGAATCTACCTTATAAAACTCTGAAGATAACTTTGCTTGTAAAATTCCTTCTGCCAGTGGTGAACGACAAATATTACCCAAACAAACCATTAATATTTTTTTCATCTCTATAAAATAAAAAAACCTCACTTAGTGAGGCTATTCTTTAAAGCGTTAATTTCTTCGTTAAATCTTCAACGTACTTTTTAAATTGCTTATCAGTTTCCGTTAAATTATCTACAGTCTTACATGCATGTAACACAGTAGCGTGGTCTCTTTTACCAATTTGACTTCCAATACTTGCTAAAGATGATTTTGTCATACGTTTAGCAAAATACATAGCTAACTGACGTGCTTGTACTATATGACGTTTACGAGTTTTTGATTGTAAAGTTGCTACATCCATATCAAAATACTTTGACACCACTTTTTGAATATAATCAACTGACAACTCTTTTTTCGTGTTCTTAACAAACTTATCTACAATTTGTTTTGCTAACTCAATTGTAAACTCTTTTCTATTAAAAGAAGCTTGTGCAATCATCGAAATAATCACCCCTTCTAACTCACGAACATTCGATTTGATATTTTTAGCAATATACTCTACAATTTCTTCTGGCATTTCAACACCATCTCTGTACAGCTTGTTTTGTAAGATAGAAATTCTTGTTTCGTAATCTGGCGCTTGCAATTCAGCAGACAATCCCCATTTAAAACGAGACAATAATCGTTGCTCAATATCTTGCATATCAACAGGTGCTTTATCTGAAGTTAAAATTACCTGTTTTCCATTTTGATGTAAATGATTAAATATATGGAAAAACACATCTTGTGTTCCTGTTTTTCCTGATAAGAACTGTACATCATCAATAATCAACACATCAATCATTTGATAGAAATGAATAAAATCATTTCTAGTATTCGACTTTACCGAATCAATAAACTGTTGTGTAAATTTTTCCGAAGAAATATATAAAACTGTCTTATCTGGGTATTTATCTTTTATCTCAACACCAATAGCGTGTGCTAAATGTGTTTTACCTAAACCTACTCCACCATAAACTAATAACGGATTGAAAGAGGTTCCTCCTGGTTTGTTTGCTACTGCCATACCAGCAGAACGCGCTAATCGGTTTGAATCTCCTTCTACAAAATTCACAAAATTGTAGTTCGGGTTTAACTGAGACTCAATCTTCACCTTTTGTAAACCTGGAATAATAAAAGGATTTTTCAACTCACGTTTTGACTCTAACGGAACAGTTACCTTTTGAGGTTTTAACGGGTTACGATTTGAACTTGGTATTTTTACAGTTTGCGGACTATTACTGCTATACGTATTTTCCATACGTACATCGTAAATTAATTTAGCATCACTTCCTAACTGACGAACTAAAGCCACTCTTAGCAATTTGATATAATGCTCCTCTAACCATTCGTAAAAAAATTTACTTGGAACTTGTACTGTTAAAGCCTCCCCTGCTAATTTAATTGGCTTAATTGGCTCGAACCAAGTTTTGTATGCTTGAGGTTTAATATTGTCTTTTATAAAAGACAAGCATTCCATCCAAACTGAATCGGCTGTTTTAGTCATATTTGGTAAAAATCAATTTTAGTTGTTAATTTTTATTCAGATTTAGGGGACACCAAACACCTACGTCTGGGCGAACAAAAGTGTGAATAAATTTTAGTATAAAAAAATTAAATCGCTCTTGACTTTTATTTTTTTTTTGCGTATTGTTTGTGCTAATTAAAAAAATAATCTTTTGCAAAAACATAACACATCTATACGTGTTCGGTATGCTGAAACTGATCAAATGGGGGTAGTTTATCATGGAAACTACGCGCAATTTTTTGAAATTGGTCGTACCGAATGGCTACGTTCTTTGGGCATTACATACAAATATATGGAAAAAACAGGAATCATGCTACCTGTAATTTCTTTATCTTGTAATTTTAAAAAATCGGCTTTATATGACGACGAATTAACTATTAGCACTACTTTAAAAAAAACACCAACTGTTAAGATTGAATTTGACTACGAAATTACTAATCAAAACAACGAACTAATTTGTACAGGTAACACTATTTTAGCATTTATTAACACTGAAACAAAAAAACCTATGCGTTGTCCTGATTATATTTTGGATAAATTAGCTGTCTTAAAAAAATAATCAAACTAGTAAAAAACATATGAAAATATACACAAAAACAGGTGACAAAGGTACCACTGCCCTATTTGGTGGTGCTCGAGTACCAAAATATCACTTACGAATAGAAAGTTACGGAACTGTTGACGAGTTAAACTCTTATGTTGGTTTAATCAGAGATCAAGAAATAGGTAGCTCTTTAAAAGAAGCCTTAACTAAAATTCAAAGTGATTTATTCACGCTTGGAGCAATGTTAGCTACACCTCCAGAAAAAGAAACTTTAAAAAGTGGAAAAGAACGCTTAAACATTCCTAAAATTAATGAAGAGTCAATTCAGTTTTTAGAAGACGAAATTGATTTCATGAATAAAAGCTTACCTCAAATGACTCACTTTATTCTACCTGGCGGACATCAGACCGTGTCATTTTGTCACATAGCACGCTGCGTATGCCGTAGATCGGAACGATTGGCTGTCGCTTTAAACGAAGAAGAAACTCTTAACGATACCGTTTTAAAGTATTTAAACCGACTTTCTGACTACCTTTTTGTGTTGGCACGAAAGTTGACCCAAGACTTACAAGCTGAGGAAATTAAATGGATTCCTGAAAAGCTTTAACTAAGTTCTTTAATTATTGATTTCACATTTTTTAAAAAAAACTTGACTTTTTACAAAAAAAAATTATTTTTGCGGAAAATCTTATTAAACCGATAAAGAAATGTATTGGACACTTGAATTAGCATCTTATTTAGCAGATGCACCTTGGCCTGCAACTAAAGACGAATTAATCGATTACGCTATTCGTACTGGAGCACCCCTAGAAGTGGTTGAAAACTTACAAGATATCGAAGATGAAGGTGATGCGTACGATTCTATTATTGAAATCTGGCCAGATTATCCTACTGAAGAAGATTATCTTTGGAACGAAGATGAATACTAGAAAAAATAAATACCAAAAAGTCTCTTTTACAGAGGCTTTTTTTTTGCTTACTTTTAAGCACTTAAAATAAAAACAAAAAAAGCGTTAGTTAAAACAATCTAACCAACTAAAAAACAATATTTTACAAATGAGCGTTTTAAATTCGATTATAAAACTATTTGTTGGTGACAAACAACAAAAAGACCTAAAATCATTACAACCGATTGTTGAAAAAGTACGATCTTATGAAAATTCATTAAACAATTTATCTAATGATGAATTACGGGCTAAAACCATCGAATTTAAGACTAAAATTAAAGAAGCTACTCAGTCTTTTACTGATAGAATAACTGAACTTGAAGAAGAAGCTAAAAGTGCAGATATCGATCGTCAAGAAGACATTTATACAGAAATTGATAAATTGAAAGACGAAGCTTATGAAGCATCTGAAGCTGTCTTATTAGACATCATGCCCGAAGCTTTTGCTACTGTAAAAGAAACAGCTAAACGTTTTGCTAACAATACTGAATTAGAAGTAACCGCTACTCCTTTCGATAGGGAATTGTCAGCTACTAGAGAACACATTACTCTAGAAGACGACAAAGCTTTTTGGGCTAATTCATGGGATGCTGCTGGTAAAGAGGTTCTTTGGGACATGATTCATTACGATGTTCAGTTAATCGGTGGATCTGTATTACACCAAGGTAAAATTGCCGAAATGATGACAGGGGAAGGTAAAACATTAGTTTCTACATTACCTGTATACCTAAACGCTTTAACTGGTAACGGAGTACATGTTGTTACTGTAAACGACTACTTAGCAAAACGTGACCGCGCGTGGATGGCTCCTATTTTTGAATTCCACGGGTTATCTACTGACTGTATTGATTTCCACCAACCAAACTCAGAAGCACGTAGAGAAGCTTATAACGCAGATATTACCTACGGAACCAATAACGAATTTGGATTCGACTACTTACGTGATAACATGGCAAACTCTAAGAAAGACTTAGTACAACGTGCGCCAAACTATGCTATTATTGATGAGGTGGATTCTGTTTTGATTGATGATGCTCGTACACCGTTAATTATTTCTGGACCAGTACCACAAGGAGATAATCATGAATTTAATGAGTTAAAGCCTCTAGTTGCCGATTTAGTTTCTCTTCAAAATAAATATCTAGTAGGTGTTTTAGCTGAAGCTAAACGTTTAATTAAAGAAGGAGACACTAAAGAAGGTGGTTTCTTATTATTAAGAGTTTATAGAGGTCTTCCTAAAAATAAAGCCTTAATTAAATTTTTATCTCAAGAAGGAGTTAAACAAATCCTTCAAAAAACTGAAAACTTCTACATGCAAGACAACAACAAGCTAATGCCTGAAGTTGATGCAGAATTATGGTTTACTATTGAAGAAAAAAACAATCAAATTGACTTAACAGATAAAGGTATCGCACACCTTTCTGATATCACAAAAAATGAAACGTTCTTCGTTTTACCAGATATTAGTGTAAAAGTTGGTCAAATAGATAATAGCGACGTTACTCCAGAAGAAAAAGCTGATCAAAAAGAAGAACTATACCGCGAGTTTAGCATAAAGAGTGAGCGTATTCATACCATGAATCAACTTTTAAAAGCATACACTGTTTTTGAAAAAGATGTAGAGTATGTGGTAATGGATAATAAGGTAATGATTGTAGACGAGCAAACAGGTCGTATTATGGACGGTCGTCGTTACTCTGACGGATTACACCAAGCAATTGAAGCTAAAGAAAATGTGAAGATTGAAGACGCTACGCAAACGTTTGCTACTGTTACTTTACAGAACTACTTTAGAATGTACCGTAAGCTATCTGGTATGACAGGTACTGCAATTACAGAAGCTGGTGAATTCTGGGAAATCTACAAATTAGATGTTGTTGAAATTCCAACAAACAAACCAATTCAAAGAGACGACAAACAAGATTTAGTTTATAAAACTACTCGTGAAAAGTACAACGCTGTAATTGAAGATATCGTAAAATTAGTTGGAGAAGGAAGACCAGTACTAGTAGGTACTACTTCTGTTGAAATCTCTGAATTATTAGGAAGAATGTTACAAATCCGTAAGATTCCTCACAATATCTTAAATGCAAAATTACACAAGAAAGAAGCTGATGTAGTTGCTGAAGCTGGTAAACCAGGAGTGGTAACCATTGCAACAAACATGGCTGGTCGTGGTACCGATATTAAATTATCTGAGGAAGTAAAAGCTGCAGGTGGTTTAGCTATTATTGGTACAGAGCGTCATGATTCTCGTCGTGTAGACCGTCAGTTACGTGGTCGTGCAGGACGTCAAGGAGATGTAGGTTCTTCTCAATTCTATGTAGCTTTAGACGACAACTTAATGCGTTTATTTGGTTCAGAAAGAATTGCGAAGATGATGGATAGAATGGGATTAAAAGAAGGCGAAGTAATTCAGCACTCTATGATTTCAAAATCTATTGAAAGAGCTCAGAAAAAAGTAGAAGAAAACAACTTTGGTATTCGTAAGCGTTTATTAGAGTATGATGATATTATGAATGCACAACGTGAGTTTGTATACAAGCGTCGTCGTCATGCTTTAGATGGAAAGCGTTTACAGATTGATATCGCAAACATGATTTACGATACTTGTGATTCAATTGTAAGACAAAATAAAGAAGCAAAAGATTTCCAAAACTTTGAATTCGAATTAATTCGTTTCTCTGCAATGACTTCTCCTTTTTCTGAAGAAGAATTCAATAAAACATCAGAGCAAGATTTAATTGACAAGCTATACAAAATAGTAACAGAACACTACAAAAACGATGCGGAAAGAAATGCTGAAAATGCATTCCCAGTAATTAAAAACGTTTTTGAAAACGAAGGTGATCGTTACGAGCGTATCGTAGTTCCTTTTACTGACGGAACTAAAACGTTACAAGTAGTTACCAACTTAAAAGAAGCTTACGAAAGTGAAGGTAAATCATTAGTAAACGATTTTGAGAAAAACATCACTTTAGCGATTATTGATGAAAACTGGAAGGACCACTTACGTAAAATGGATGAGTTGAAACAAACCGTTCAAAATGCTACGTACGAGCAAAAAGACCCTTTATTAGTTTATAAATTTGAAGCTTTCGAATTGTTCCAAGAAACAATTGATAAAATTAACAAAGAAGTTTTATCATTCTTATTTAAAGGTCAATTACCTAGCCAAGAAGCATCACAAGTTTCTGAAGCTCGTGAGCAACAAAGAGAGAAATTAGACTTACGTAAAGACGAAGTTCAAAACTCTACTCAGCAAGCTATTAACAGCGCACGTAATCAACAAACACAAGAACAACAAATAGTTGAAACAATTGTACGCGAACAACCAAAAATTGGTCGTAACGAAAAAGTGACTATTAAAAATGTGATGACTGGCGAAGAAAAAGATGTTAAATTCAAGCAAGCCATCCCTTTATTAGAACAAGGAACTTGGGTATTACATAACAAATAATTCCTAAAGAATTTCATAAAAAAAAGCTCGGTTAATACCGAGCTTTTTACTTTTACATAACTTTTATAATACTTTTTAATAAAGATTTTATTACCAAGAATTTATAATTACTTCATCTTTTAAAAACATTCGAGAGATAACTTTGAGAAACATCGAAGTATACTCAGAATGAAAAAACACAAAAAACGTAAATTAGATATTGCTGTAATATCAGATGTCCATTTAGGAACTTTTGGTTGCAGAGCCACAGAGCTTCATAATTACCTAAAAACCATCAATCCGAAAATTTTAATTTTAAATGGTGATATTATTGATATTTGGCAATTTAACAAACGTTATTTCCCTAAACCACATATGAAAATCATCAAGCAACTGATGAATTTTATCACTTCTGGAACAAAGGTATACTACATCACAGGAAATCATGATGAGATGTTACGTAGGTTTAAAGGTTTTCGCTTAGGAAGCTTTGAAATCGTAAATAAAGTAGTGTTAGATATTGACGGTAAAAAAGGATGGTTTTTTCACGGAGATGTTTTTGATGTGACCATGCAACATTCAAAATGGCTTGCCAAACTAGGCGGAATGGGCTATGACTTTTTAATCCTTATCAATACAATTGTAAACTGGGTTAGCCATAAAATGGGATTTGGAAGGTTATCTTTCTCTAAAAAAATAAAAAATAGTGTAAAAAGCGCTATAAAATTCATTAATGATTTTGAAACTACCGCAGCAGACATTGCTATAAACGAAGGCTACGATTACGTAGTATGCGGTCATATTCATCAACCAGAAATAAGAGTTATTGAAACTGACAAAGGAACTACTACTTACTTAAATTCTGGTGATTGGATAGAGAACTTAACTGCTTTAGAATACAAAAACAATAATTGGTCTTTATATGAATATGAAAAAGACGAAATAGCTAAAAACATCCATTTGAATTATAGTGTAAAAGATTTAGAACTTGTAAGTTCTGAACATAATAGCAGTGAACTTTTTTCAGAATTACTTAAAGAATTTAACATTAAAACCCAATAATCGTGAAGCCATAATGGGCATTTAATCAGGAAATAGCGAACACTTATTCACCTTGTTAAACTCCTAAAAAAAACAAACAATTAAAAAAACTTAAAAAGATGAAAATACTATATGCTTTTCAAGGAACAGGAAATGGGCACGCAAGCAGAGCCCTAGAAATTATTCCGCATTTACAAAGACGTGGGGATGTAGATGTATTGGTTAGTGGATCACAATACGAAATAGGACTTCCTTTTGATATAAAATATAAATTACACGGTTTAGGATTCGTTTTTGGTAAAAAGGGAGGAATCGACCTAGTTAACACTTTAAACAGCTTAAACTTAAAAAAAGTTTACCAAGAAATTAAAACACTTCCTGTAAAAGAATACGATTTAGTAATTAATGATTTTGAACCAATTTCAGCTTGGGCCTGCTTATTTAGAAATGTTCCTATTATTTCTTTAAGTAATCAAAACGCATTGTTAAATGAAAAAAATTCAGCTTATCAAAAATTTAGATTAGAACGACTAATAATCAAATATTACGCTCCTGCTAAGAATAAATTTGGGTTTCATTTTAAAACACACTCATCTTCTACCTTTTTGCCTATTATTCGTAAAGAAATTCGTTATCGAAACACTACCAATAAAGGGCATTACACTGTATATCTCCCTTCTTATAGTGATGAAAAAATTGTAAAAACGCTTTCTAGCATAAAAGATATTAAATGGCAGGTGTTTTCAAAGAAAAGTAAAGAACATCAATTTTTTCATAACATCACAATTCTTCCTATAAACGATGATGCTTTTATTCGAAGTATAGCTTCATCTAAAGGAGTTATTTGCGGTGCAGGTTTTGCTACACCTACCGAAGCTTTGTATCTGCGTAAAAAACTGTTGGTAATTCCAATGAAAAATCAATATGAACAACAGTGTAACGCTATCACTTTAAAAGAAATGGGGGTTACTGTTGTTAAAAAATTAAGTAAAAAACAATTACCAAAAATTGAAAAGTGGATCAACTCAAATAAAATAGTTGAAGTTCATTATCCTGATGTTACTGAAGATATGCTAGATGCTATCATCTTACCATATTACAACAAAACAATACTACCTGAAATTACCATTGAATAGTAGCTAAACCAACATCTTGTAAAAAGTTGTTGGTTTTAGAAAAGTGCTTGTTCCCAAACCAATAACCTCGATTAGCACTTAAAGGAGAAGGATGTCCAGAAGTTAAAATGTGATGCTTTTTGCTATCTATTAATTTTGCTTTTTTCTTAGCAAAACCACCCCAAAGTAAAAACACTATATCTTTTTTTTCTTCTGAAATTTTCTGAATCACCGCATCAGTAAACTGTTCCCAACCTTGCTTTTGGTGACTTCCAGCCTCCCCTGCCCTTACAGTCAGTGTTGCGTTTAACAATAACACTCCTTGTTTTGCCCAACGAGATAAATCGCCACTTTTTGGATATGGAATATTTACGTCCTTTTCAATCTCTTTAAAAATGTTAATTAATGATGGTGGATGTGTAATACCATCATGTACAGAAAAACACAAGCCATTTGCCTGCCCTACCCCATGGTATGGATCTTGCCCCAAAATCACCACTTTTAAATCATCTAACGCACAAAAATCAAACGCGGCAAAAACATCTGTTCCTTTTGGATAACATGTGTGTTTTGAATATTCATTTTTAACAAAACTAGTAAGGTTTTCAAAATACGGTTTCTCAAATTCTGATTGTAAAATATTTTTCCAGCTATCTTTAATTTTTACTTGCATTGTTTGTTATTTTTGTGATTCTCAAAAAATTTCTGTCATTTCAAGTAATTTTACTCGATGTGACATTAAAAAAACAAAAATAGAAATTTGAAAACGAGTATTTCAGAAAAAACACTTCAAGATTTAGAGTTCACAACAGTTTTAGAACAAGTTGCTACACACTGTATCTCCTCTTTAGGGAAAGACAAAACCATGCTAATTCAGCCTATATTAAATAAGAAAAAATTATTTTTCGAATTAAACATGGTCAACGAATACTTAGCTTCTTTTGAAAACGAAAACAGAATTCCTAATCATTATTTTGAAAATATTTCTGAAGAAATTAAACGACTTGCTATTGAAAATAGTTTTTTAGAAACTGACGGATTTTTAAAATTAGCTGCAGTTTCTGAAACAGTAAACGAGCTAAAAAAGTTTCTAAAGAAATTTGAGACCTACTACCCTTCTCTATTCATTTTGAGTGATGAAATTGAGTTCACCTCGTTTATTGTTGACAATATTAAAAAAATTATTACTCCATACGGAGAAGTTGCTGACAATGCTTCTGCTACTTTAAAACAAATACGTAAGGATATTGGTGCTGTTAGAGGAAAAATATCAGAAAGTTTTTCGCGTGCTTTAAGTAAAAACTTATCAAGTGGATATTTAGACGATATTAAAGAAACTGTTATCGACAACCAACGTGTATTAGCTGTTTTGGCAATGCACCGACGTAAAGTTAAAGGTAGTTTATTAGGTTCATCTAAATCTGGTAATATTGTATACATAGCTCCACAAGCTACGCTAGCTTATAGTAGAGAATTACAAAACTTATTATACGAAGAAAAACAAGAAGTTGTTCGTATTTTAAGAGCCTTAGCTACTGAAATACGACCTTATACACCACTTTTAAACGAGTATATTAACTTTTTAACACATATAGATGTTGTAGGTGCTAAAGCTAAGTATGCAAAAAGTATCAACGGTTTATTACCAAAAATCACTAAAGAAAAAAAGGTGTTTTTAAAGGATGCTTTCCACCCTATTTTATGGCAAAAAAACAAGGCTAAAAATATTGAAACCATACCGCAAACCCTTGAACTAAACGAAAAACAACAAATCATTGTTATTTCTGGTCCAAACGCTGGAGGAAAAAGTATTACATTAAAAACAATAGGTTTACTACAACTAATGTTACAAAGCGGATTATTGATTCCTGTTCATGAACGTAGTGAAACAACATTATTCAATACGATTTTAACAGATATCGGAGACAATCAATCTATAGAAAATCAATTGAGCACCTATAGCTATCGATTAAAAAACATGCGTTATTTCTTAAGAAAATGTAATGACAACACCTTATTTTTAATTGATGAATTTGGTACGGGTTCCGATCCTGAATTAGGAGGTGCTTTAGCTGAAATTTTCTTAGAAGAATTTTACGAGAAAAAAGCCTTCGGAATTATAACCACGCACTATGCTAACCTAAAGGTATTAGCAGATGAACTAGAAAATGTTACCAATGCCAACATGCAGTTTGATGAACGTACTTTAGAACCTTTATACAGATTATATATCGGACAGGCAGGAAGTTCTTTTACGTTTGAGGTAGCACAAAAAAACGGAATTCCATATAGCTTAATTAACAGAGCTAAAAAACGTGTAGAAACTGAAAAAGTACGTTTAGACAAAACTATTTCTAAACTTCAAAAAGAACGAAACCGTTTGCAAAAAACTTCTGAAAGTTTAAACAAACAAAAATCGAAAGGGCAAGAACATATTGAAAATCTTCAAGAAAAAGAATTAAGAATTCGTGAAAAACTAGAAGGTTTTCAAGAGTTATACGATAACAATCAACGTATGCTTACTTTAGGTAGAAAGATAAACGAATTGTTGAATAAATATTTCCAAACCAACAATAAAAAGGAATTATCTACCAACTTTTTTAAATGGGTTACTGCTGAAAAAACAAAACACTTAAAAAAGAATCCTCCTAAAAAGAAAACTAAAACAGAAAAACAACAAGAAAAAGTAGCTGCACAAAAGCAACAAGAAGCCATTAAAGAAGTAGAGAAAGAAGTACTTCAAAAAGTAGTAAAAGTACGAGAAGAAAAGAAAAAAGAAGCGGAAAAAATAGCACAAGAAAAAGCTGCTTATATTTTTAAAGTAAATGATAGGGTACGTTTGATTGATGGTAATGCCGTGGGTACGATTGACAAAATAGAAAAGAAAAAAGCATTTATCAATTACGGTTTATTCACGACTGAAGCCAAAATAGAACAGTTAGAATTGGTAGAAAGAGCTAAAAAATAGTTTTCAATTAAAAAAAAACATGAAAAAACTAATTGCTTTTGTACTGTTATTTAACTTACTCTCGTGTACAATTTCAAAAAAAGAGAACTTTGACAAAACTGAAACTGAAAAAGAAATAATTACGAGTAAACCTAAAAAGATAAATCAAAATCCTATTGACTCTACTTTAATTATGTTGGACACTACAACAAACTTAATTTGGATGAAAAAAGACTTTAGCTCGATCGAAAAAAGGTTTTTAAGTAATTGGAATGAAATTTTTGAATGGCAACAAAAGATGAACTCTACCAACTATGCGGGGTTCAACGACTGGAGAGTGCCAACTATAAAAGAGTATCGGTCTATTAATAAAAACACAAAAGATCGAGAATATTATAAGAAACATTACATTGAAGTAGATTCCACTTCCTTCTGGGGTAAAGGAGTTTATGCTTTTTGGAGTTCAACAACACCAAATAAAAATACAGCTAGTTACATGAGTTTTAAAAAAGGGTTTGCTGTGTCTGGAAACAGAGAAAAAATTATAACTTACACTAAAGAACATAAAGGAAAATCATTTGGCATGAGTGTTCGATTAGTTAGAAACTAATTCATTTGTTAAAAATTTCCTATTCTTTTGTTTCTTCTCTAGTCTATTATTCTTTATGAATACCTTTGCTAAAAAAACTAAGATGATTATTAGAAAGGCTACTCCACAAGACTCTAAAGAAATTGCTATTTATATGATGTTGGCTATGGAAGATATTGTGTACGAGTTCATAGGAGAAAAGTCTACAGAAAAAGCTCTTGATTTCCTAAGGAAATTAATTACTCAAAAAAACAATCAATACTCTTATGAAAACTGCTATGTAATTGAAGATAACAGCAACGTTATTGCTATGGCAAATGTTTATAATGGTGCTAATTTGGAAGATTTAAGACACCCTGTAGCTTCTTTAATAAAAACTATGTTTAACAAATCTTTTCAATGTGAAGATGAAACTCAAAAAGGTGAATTTTACATAGATTGTATTGGTGTAAACCCTAATTATCAAGGTAAAGGACTTGGATCTAAAATGCTTTACTTTTTAATTGATGAATATGTTTACAAACAAAATGAAACGCTAGGACTTCTTGTGGATAAAGATAACCCTAATGCTAAAAAACTCTATTTAAAACTAGGTTTTGACATTGTTGGAGAGAAAACTTTAACAGGAAAAAAAATGGAGCACTTACAAATACAATAACTTTATTAAGAAAACTATAACAAATACTACTTAGTTTATTTTATAAGTTTACAACGTGAGAAAGCTTACTAAAATATCAAATACATCAACTCTATTTCCTATAATAGGGTTGATTTTTTTATTACTATTTTCTCCTTGTAAGGTTAGAAACTTTGTACAAGCAGAACTTAACGTTCCGCAAACAGAGGTTTCTAATAAAAGTCAAACAACATACAACCAAATAAGTTGTTATGATAGTAAAATTACAGATGCTTCATTAATACAAGTAGCATCTTCTATCAAAATTTTACCAGTTTTTCTAACTAGAGCTTTTAACTTCTCTTTTTATTTTATTGAAAGCTTACCGAGTAAACAAACTAATTATCAAAAAAAGAGATTTAGATCATCTTCTATCCCTCTTTATATTTTGTTTAAAAACTTTAAAGTCTCTCTTTAAACCTTCCCTCCCTAACAATTAAAAATAATAATCTACATAATACTATTTTATGTAGTTCATCAGCTATGCTTCAAATTTAAAATAGCATCAGCTTTAATTCCAAAACAAAATATTATGATAAGCAACAATATAAAAAATGATTCAGGGCTTTTGGCGCTGGCAATACGATTAGTTATTGGGTGGACCTACTTCTCTGCCTTTTGGAGAAGAACTATTTTAGCAAACAAACTAGATCCTGAAGTAGCAGGATACATCGGAGAGAAGTTCAACCATTTTCTTCCAAATGCATTAGGTATTAAGCCTCTAATTCAATATTTAGTAGAAAATCCAGACATCCTATGGTTAAATATGGTAATATTTACCATAATTGAAGGTATTGTAGGACTCTTCATCATCTTTGGTTTATTTACACGGATAATGAGTATTGGTGTATTTGGTTTAGCAATGGGAATTCTTTTGGGTTCTGGTTGGATTGGAACAACCTGCCTTGACGAATGGCAAATTGGTGTCCTTGGAATCGCAACAGGATATGTACTATTTTTAACAGGAAGCGGTAAGTACTCGCTAGATAACTACTTTATGAAGAATAATTTTTCCTTCACTAATAAAAAATGGTTTGCATGGTTAGGGTCAGGAATTTTACCAATTAAAAACAATATTTTTCCAAGGTTTGTTTTAATAGGTTCCTTAGCAATTTTAGGAATGACGTTATTTACCAATCAAGTGTTTCATGGTGGAGTTTGGGGGACGCTTCATAACAAGTCAGTTAAACCTAAATTAGAAATAACAGAAGGTAAAATTAACAACGATACACTTTCTTTTGACGTTTTTAGAACAGAAGGTGTTGATGTATACGGATCGTGGGTTATCGCTATTGAAGTATTGGATCAAAATAATAAATCTATTGTTCAGTACACTCAAAAAGAGTTAGCTTCGTTAGCTGATCAAAACATATCAAACTATTATGTTGCTAAAATTAAACCAGGCAAACATAGCTTGGTCGTTCCTTTAGGAGCCAAAGCTAAAATGACTTTCAGTAATCAAGTTTTTTCACAGCTTTCTAACGGAACATATACCGTAAAAATAACAGACATTAGTGGTGCTTTTTGGACACATCAAATAACTAAATAAACCTAAAACGCAATAGTGAAAAACAATCACTATTGCGTTTCTTTTACAACTTCAACTTCTCACCAACCAAACTTATATTTTTTTTAACAAATTTCATATCAATTACTTTTTCTTTTATAAATAATTTCACCCCAAAAGCTATCAAGTGTTTTCTACACTTCTCCCTTACTAATAAAAAAGCAGACTATGAGCAATCAATTAAATTTTAAAGAATTAAACTTTAAACTGGCGGTAATTAACGAGTTAATGTACGTTCAAGAGGTATTACAACCTAAATTAGACGTATATGAATTTATTGAAAAGAAACGAAACTTAACTTCTTCAAAAGCTTATAATATTATTGAAGAAGAAGGCTATGAAGTAATTCCCGAGGTATTAGAATATTTTAAAACCTTAGAAATCACTTCTGAAATGGTTAAAAACATTGAAGAGCTACACATGGATGGTGGTGAAGAAATCTATGGTCAAATTATCCCTTTTTGGGACGGTGAAGATGATGTATTTAGTGTGAATTCTGCTGTTGACTCTACATTACTACCCAACCTAAAAAGTGTTTCTCTTCTTTATAGCGAAAATGATTCTTTATTAGAAGAATTTCAAGAAAAAGGAATTGAAGCTGACTGGCTTTAAGAAAGTAAAAAACATATTAAAAGTATATAATGGAAACTAGTAAAACAAACGATAAAGAAATACAACAAGAATGGTGCAACATTGGCGAAACATATGCTACTGAGGTTAACAAAATGGTTGCTTTTGGGGAGGAACATGGTTGGGAAAATTGGAAAGGTAAAGAACCAGAAGACAACCGTGACCATTTAGCTGATGTCGTGGTACAAAAGTTAAGAGAAGCCAATAAAACTGGGCATATTGAAGAGTTCAGAAAACAATATCCACCCGCTCATACTCCGTTAATAAAATATTTTAAAGAGAAAGGACAAAGCATTGAACAACTATGTTTTATTGAAAACGAAAAAATTGTTTTCATTGTTGGTAGCTCATATCAAAAGAGACAAGCATATATTCTAAACAATAAAACACTAATCAAATTAGACGATACTATTGAAGCTATTGGAAAATCTCATCAAAATAATATTTTTGCAATTAAAACATCTAATGTATTAATTACTCGTAAAGAATGGGATGGAGAGATTATCGAAACATTTGAATTAGGTGACATAAATAAATTAGGCATTTCAAATATGACGCCTTTTAATGATGGTAAAAAAGTACTTGTCACTACTTCTGAAGGGATATATCTTGTTTCTAAAAACACAATAAACATGATACATCCTGAGCCTGATTTAGAAGATGAAGAATGGGACTCATACATAGCTATGGAAAACGCTACTTTATCAAATAACAATCAATATATTGTAGTAGGCGATCAATCTTTTGACCATCGAGTAATGGACAGCGAAGGAAATCAAATTGGAGAAATAGGTCCACAGTCTTCTTATCCTCATTTTTGTCTTTTTTCTAAAGACGACAAGCAACTTATTACAAATTCTTGCCATTTTTACAATGGAATCACTATTGGCGTAGACGCTGATAACTTAAATGGAATAGAAGTTGAATCTTATGTAAATGAAGCCGATAACTTTAAAGTTATTGATGATGAAATGAGAGTTTATGTTGGTACAACAACTAAAGATTACTATATCTTAGGAGATGCATACGGGTATATTAAAGCGTTTGACAAAAATGGAAACTGTATTTGGAGGCATTTTTTAGGGTCTACCATAAGTGGTATCGCTATTTCTGATGATGAACAAACTTTATGGGTAGGTTCTTACACTGGGTTTGTTCACAAATTAAAGCTAGGTAAAGGACATAGGGATACGCACACAATAGGTAATGGAAATCATCACGAAGATTTCAGATTAATTCTTTGGAAAGAAGAAGAAAAAGAACTCTGGTGGTAAGAGCAATTAAAATAAAAAAAAGAACACTTATTCTTTTTATAATTCTATTAACAGGCTTTTTAATTCCTCAAAACTTAAAAATGCCTGTTGATGGAGCTATCAAATCTGATTATAATCAAAAGTCATTTTGGTATTACCCATGGGGAAAATCAGTTACCCACAAAGGAATTGATATTTTTGCTAAGAAAAATACTAAAATTACATCTTCAACTAATGGACTCGTTTTATTTTCTGGAAAAATAAGTATGGGAGGAAATATTGTAGTTATTCTAGGTCCAAAATGAAGATTACACTACTACGCACATTTAGAAGAAGTGAAAACATCTATATTAACTTTTGTAAATAATAGTTCGGAAATTGGAACAGTGGGAACTAGTGGAAATGCTGTGGGGAAATCTCCCCACCTACACTATTCTATAATCACTTTAATTCCTTATGTATGGAAGATTGATTCAGACAGACAAGGATGGAAAAAAATGTTTTATCTAAATCCTATTGATTTCCTAGAAGAATAGCTTTTATTCCAGTCCTTCCATTTCAGCATCATAAAATAAACCTGCTGCTTCAATAAGTCCTTCAAGTTCATTCGCTAAATCTTGTTCGTTTTCATCAGACAAGTCTTCAAACCACTCTATTTCATCATCTTTTAAATTGATTAAAAAACGAGGATACTCAGTATGTAAAACAAAAATATCTTCTGGATGATTGCTATTATCTGCTAATAAAAATTTAGGTAAGTTCATTATGTTTGGTTTTAATCAATTGTAAAGTTAATTTATTAAATCGTATAAAAAGTAAAATTGAAGCGGTAGTTAGTCCTGCTAACAATCCTAGCCATATTCCAAAACTACCATACCTTTCTGCTGCTCCGAAATAAAAACTAATAGGAAAACCTACAACCCAATACGATATAAACGTAATTAATGTAGGAATTTTAACGTCTTGTAAACCACGTAAAGCCCCTAACACCATTACTTGTATACTATCACTAATTTGAAAAATAGCTGCTGCAATTAATAAATTAGCTGCAATACTCATTACTTCCATATTATCTACATAGTTTTCAGCATCGCTTAAATCCATATATAAATTTGGTAATGATTTATGAAAAACAAAGAAGAAAGTAGCAAAAATAACGGCTAAAATAGTTCCTAAGAAAAATATAGAAAATGCTATTCTTCTTAACTCTTTATAATCTTGTAACCCTTTCTGATTTCCTACTCTAATCATTGAAGCTACACTCAAACCTGTTGCTACCATAAATGTCATAGAAGATAAGTTCAATGCTATTTGATTTGCTGCTTGCGGATTCTTTCCTAACAATCCACTTAACCAAACAGCTGCAGTAAAAATAGCTACCTCAAAAAACATTTGCATGGCGCTCGGTGTACCTAAACTTATAATTTTTCTCAGCATTAACGTATCTAAAACAAAAAATTTAATATTGGTTACTAAGCGTTTTGAACGTTCTTTTTTACTTAACAGCCACCATAAATAAGTTACCATTACAAATCTTGATAGTAGGGTTCCGTAAGCAGCACCTACGATTCCTAACTCAGGAAAACCAAATTTTCCGTAGATTAATAAATAATTCAACAATACATTTAACACATTGGCAATTAATGTTGCATACATTGGGTAACGCGTCATCGACATACCATCACTGAATTGTTTAAATGCTTGAAAAACAATCATAGGGATTAATGAAAAAGCTACCAAATCTAAATATGGTATTGCCAACTCAACCACTTCTACAGGTTGTTTCATTAAATACATTAAAGGTTTGGAAAAGAATACTGCTAAAAACAGCATAATTCCCATCATCGTACATAAAAAAAGCCCATGCTTAAAAGCTGATTTTGCTTGATCAAAATTATTTGATGAATCTGCTTCTGCTATTAAAGGGGTTATAGCGGTAGAAAAACCAATACCTAACGACATTGCTATAAACATAAAGCTATTTCCTAATGAAACTGCTGCTAATTCAGCTGTTCCAAGTTGCCCCACCATAATATTATCTATAAAACTTACAAACGTATGTCCTAGCATTCCCAACATTACTGGCGCTGCAAGTTTCAAGTTATATTTAAACTCCGAAGTATATTGTTGTAAATTCAATTTCTATCCTTTTTTTCAAGCTGCGAAGATAAGTTTTTTAAAGGTGCTCCAACTTTATCTTCTTCATTTTTTAATTTATTTAACTACCTTTGATTTTTATTAAAATTGGAATAAAATGGCATCAATAACACTAAAAGGAAATCCTATTGAAACAATAGGTAATCTACCTAAAACCGGAACTAAAGCAGTTGATTTTTCATTAGTTGCAACTGATTTATCTGTTAAAAACTTAAGTGATTTTAATGGGCAACGTTTAATTCTTAATATTTTTCCTAGTGTTGATACAGGAACGTGTGCTACCTCAGTAAGAGAATTTAATAAAAAGGCTGCTAACCTAGAAAACACTAAAGTTTTATGTATTTCTAGAGATTTACCTTTTGCTCAAGGGCGTTTTTGCGGTGCCGAAGGCATTGAAAATGTAGTTATGCTATCTGATTTTGCAGCTGGTCGATTTGGTAAAGACTATGGTTTAGAAATTGTCACAGGACCTTTAGCAGGTTTACACTCTCGTTCTGTTATTATTATTGATGAAAATGGAAATATTACTTACACAGAACAAGTAAATGAAACTGTTGACGAGCCTAATTATGAAGCTGCATTAAACGTACTTTAAAAACTTATGAAGAACCCTAATGACGGCTTTTTAAAAGGACGCATACGTAGTATTAAATTTGCTTTAAAAGGAATGTGGTTATTAATAACTACAGAAGATAGTATAAAAGCTCAGCTCACATTTGCTTTGATTGCTACTATCTTCGGGTTTTATTTTAACATATCTGCTACCGAATGGATGTTTCAATCCTTAGCCATAGGTATTGTTTTAGTAGCCGAAGCTTTAAATACTGCTGTTGAAAAAGTAGCTGACTTTGTGCATCCAAATTATCATAAGAAAATAGGTTTTATAAAAGATATTGCAGCTGGAGCTCCTGCTTTTGCAGCAACAGCATCTTTAATTATAGCAGGGATAATTTACCTTCCTAAAATAATAGCTATATTGTAGCGTTCAATTTATTTCTAACAAAAATACATGGCAAAAAAAAAGACAACTGTTCAAAAAAAACAACCTAAAATATCTATTTTTAAAAGAATAGATTCCTTTTTTTCTAATAGACAAAATCAAACTATTCTAGGTTTTTTTCTATTACTGTTTTCTATCTTTTTAACTGTTGCTTTTATCTCTTTTTTCTTTTCGTGGCAAGAAGATCAAAGTACTTTAACCCAGTTTGCAGACAGAACTGTTCAAACTAAAAATTTATTAGGCAAAATAGGCGCTAAACTAAGTAACTTTTTTGTATATAAAGGTTTTGGTTTAGGTGCTTTTCTTATTCCCATAACCTTATTTTTAACAGGTGCTCGTATTTTATTACAAACAAATTTAAAGCGTATTATCACCTCTTGGAACTGGGGGATTTTAATTATGCTCTGGTTTTCTACTTCACTAGGATTTGTAGAAAAAGAAAATGCTTTACTATCTGGAGTTATTGGTTTTGAATTGAATGAATATTTACAAACATTTTTAGGCAAAACAGGTTTAACTATTTTATTGTTATTCTTTTTTGTTGCTTATTTAATCATCCGTTTTAGTATCACACCTGAAGCGATTAGCGAAAAAGTAAAAAGTCAAAAAGAGAAGAGTAAAGCTATTTTTAATGAAAAAACCACCACAACTCAAGATGACTCTACTATAGTAGAAGAAGACTATTCTGAGACTATAGAACCAAAAACAGATAAATCTAACTTCGAATTATCTGTAGAAAATTTACAACCTACTATTTCAAATTATTCTGATGTAAACAATACAGAAAAAAAAGAAACAGAAGAAATTTCTTTAGACATAAACCAAACAAAAGAACCTACTCTTAAAGTTTCTGAAGAAAGTAAAAACGAAGTTGAAGTAGCTATTGAAAAAATTGCAGAAGAAAAAAGTGTCACCGAAAATTTATCGGATCAACTAATAAAAGATTTTGGAGAATTTGATCCTACTTTAGAGCTAGGTAACTTCAAATTCCCAACCTTTAACTTACTTAAAGAATACAATGAAAGTATTTCAGTTGACCCTAACGAATTAGAAGCTAATAAAAACCAAATTGTAGAAACCTTAAAAAACTACAAAATTGGCATAGCTCAAATTAAAGCTACGGTGGGTCCAACAATTACGTTATATGAAATTGTACCAGAAGCTGGTGTTCGTATTTCAAAAATTAAGAATTTAGAAGATGACATTGCCCTTTCACTGTCTGCTTTAGGAATTCGTATTGTTGCCCCAATTCCTGGAAAAGGAACTATTGGTATTGAAGTACCCAACAAGAAAGCAACCACCGTTTCTATGCACTCGGTAATTTCATCAAAGAAATTCCAAGAATCACCAATGCAACTTCCTATTGCTTTAGGAAAAACCATTTCTAACGAAACCTTTATTGTCGATTTAGCTAAAATGCCTCACTTATTAATGGCAGGTGCTACAGGGCAAGGTAAATCAGTTGGATTGAATGCTATTCTTACATCACTTTTATACAAAAAGCATCCTGCAGAAGTAAAATTTGTATTGGTCGATCCTAAAAAAGTAGAATTAACATTATTCAACAAAATAGAACGTCATTATTTAGCAAAGCTACCTGATGAATCTGATGCTATTATTACCGACACTACGAAAGTTGTTAATACCCTAAATTCGTTATGTATTGAAATGGACAACCGTTACGACTTATTAAAAGAAGCAATGGTTCGAAACATAAAAGAATACAATGCTAAATTCAAAGCTCGTAAATTAAATCCTGAAAACGGACATCGATTTTTACCTTATATCGTGTTAGTTATTGATGAATTTGCCGATTTAATTATGACCGCTGGTAAAGAAGTAGAAACTCCTATTGCTCGATTAGCTCAATTAGCCCGTGCCATTGGTATTCATTTAATTGTAGCTACACAGCGTCCGTCGGTCAATGTTATTACAGGTATTATCAAAGCCAACTTCCCTTCTAGGATTGCCTTTAGAGTAACTTCAAAAATTGATTCTAGAACAATTTTAGATGCTCCTGGAGCTGATCAATTAATTGGACGAGGAGACTTATTATATTCAGGAGGAAATGACATTACACGTATACAATGTGCCTTTGTTGACACCCCTGAAGTAGAAAAAATCACTGACTTCATAGGTTCTCAACGTGCTTATCCTGAAGCCTATTTATTACCAGAATACGTAGGTGAAGAAGGTGGCACAAATCTTGATATTGATATAGCAGACAGAGATAAATTATTTAATGACGCTGCTGAAATAATTGTAACTGCACAACAAGGTTCGGCATCTTTATTGCAACGTAAATTGAAATTGGGATACAACAGAGCAGGTAGATTAATAGATCAATTAGAAGCTGCTGGTATTGTGGGACCTTTTGAAGGTAGTAAAGCAAGACAAGTTTTAGTAACCGATTTAATTGCTCTAGAGCAATTACTAGAAAACGAAAAGAATTAATAATTATAAACTATTCCGAAAGTGGAAATTAGAAAGACGATGAAAAAAATAGGATTATTATTTATTGGATTATGTATTAGCATAAGTGCTATGGGACAATCGAAATCTTCTGAAGCAAAAAAATTGCTTGATGAAGTATCTTCTAAAATGGGAGCTTATAAAAACATGGTGATAGGTTTTAACTCATCGCTAGTAAACAAAGCTGCAGGTATTACTAACGACCCACCTATTAGAGGAGAAATAACCTTATCTGGAGAAAAATATAATTTAGACTACTTAGGAAACACTTTTATTTTTGACGGAAAAAAATTAGTTGTAATCAATCAAGACGAAAAAGAAGTAACCATTACCAATGGTAATATTGAAGAAGAAGATGGGTTTATTTATCCTTCTAAGTTATTGACTTTTTACAAGGAAGGTTACAATTACACCATGGGTGCACTAAAAAACAGTAATGGACGCAATGTTCAGTACATTAACTTAACTCCTATTGATAGCAATTCTGATATTGTAAAAGTACAGCTAGGTATTGATGCTAAAACAAAGCACATTTACAAACTTACTCAAATAGGTTCTAACGGTGCTGAAACTACGTTTACTATTACCAAGTTTAAAAGTAACCAACCTATTTCAGAAAAACTTTTTTCTTTTGATAGAACTAAATACACTAAACAAGGTTACTATATCGATTAAAAAATTACACAAAGTTTTGTCAATGATTTGCTATTAAAATCATTAACAAAACTTTTGTGTTTATATGCCACTAACCTACTACCTTTGCATCTGTGAAAACACTAGACAGATATATACTAAAAAGCTTTTTAATACCTTTCTTAGCAACCTTCTTTATCATCTTATTTGTGTTGGTAATGCAGGCATTATGGTTAGTTTTTGACAACCTTGCTGGTAAAGGTATTAGCGTTGAAATAGTCTTAAAATTTTTGTGGTACACTACGCTAATAGTAACTCCACAAGCCTTACCTATTGGAGTATTACTTTCTTCTATTATGACACTAGGTAGTTTATCTGAAAACTACGAGTTTGCTGCAGCAAAATCTGCTGGTGTTTCTTTACAGCGAATGGTACGTCCAATTGTTTTTCTTGCTATTTTTTTAAGTGGAATTAACTTCTTATTTCTCAATTACGTATACCCTTATGCTATGCTTAAACAGCTTAACATGAAGGTTAATATAAAAAAGAAACAACCTGCTATTGCTTTAGTTGCAGGAAGTTTTAATACCGAACTTCCTAACTTTCAAATAAAGTTTAAAGAAAAATACGGAGAAGAAGACAACCTTTTAAAAGAAGTAATGATTTACGATTTATCCTCTAAAAGAGGAAACAATAAAATCATTACAGCCAAAAGAGGAGAAATTCTTTCAGAAGAAGGTAGCCGCTATATGACTTTGATTTTGAAAGATGGTCATTTTTTTGAACACCATATAAAAAATGGTGCTTCTTTTAAAGAACGAGAAAAAATGCCTGCATCCTATGCTAATTTTGATGAATACACTATCAATATTGATATTTCTTCTTTTAGTGATGACGATCTTGAGGAAGAAAAATACAAAACGCAATACAATATGCTAAGTTTGGCTCAGTTAAAAGATACCTTGCCAACCATGAAACAAAATTATGATGAGTATATTACTAGTAGAGCTAAAAATCTATTTTTAGGTATTGATGTAGAAGACTTATACAAATATCCAGATTCATTAATTAACAAAAAACTTTCAGTAGATATTCTCGATAATTTTGACTTAAGAGAAAAACAAAATGTTCTTATCACTGCAACCTCTAAATTAGAGCGCACAATAAACAATAATACAGATTACAAAGAAACCTTAAAGAATAGACGAAAATATTTAAACTTATACGATATTGAATTTTACAATAGAGTCGCATTTTCTTTATCTTGTTTATTACTTTTCTTTATCGGAGCTCCACTAGGATCTATTATTAGAAAAGGTGGTATGGGATTACCTATGATTTTAGCAATTGCTATTTATGTTCTCTACTTTTTCTCAAATACCTTTGGAAGAAATTTAGCAGAAGAAAGCTCACTAACAGCAATTATTGGAGCTTGGTTAAGTGTATTTTTAATGCTACCTTTGGCTATTACTTTAACTATTAGAGCTACTAAAGACAAAGGATTATTCGACATTAATAGTTTTTTAGCCCCAATACGAAACTTTGTAAAAAACATATTCTCTAAAAAAGAGAAAACAACAAAATAATGACAACACAAGCATCAACAAATATTCAATTAAATACAATTGAAGAAGCTATAGAAGACATCAAAAACGGGAAAGTTATTATCGTTGTTGATGATGAAGATCGTGAAAATGAAGGTGACTTTTTAGCAGCGGCTGAAAAAATTACTCCTGAAATGATCAACTTTATGGCAACCCATGGTCGTGGATTAATTTGTACGCCACTTACCGAAACTCGCTGTAAAGAATTAGAACTAGGTATGATGGTTAGCAACAATACCGATCCTATGGAAACTGCTTTTACCGTTTCTGTTGATTTACGCGGAAATGGAGTTACTACTGGTATCTCTGCTTCAGATAGAGCTAAAACTATTGAAGCCTTAATAAATCCAGATACCAAACCTTTTGATTTAGCTAGGCCAGGGCATATTTTTCCGCTAAAAGCTAAAAACGGCGGTGTATTGCGTAGAACAGGACATACCGAAGCTGCTATTGATTTTGCTCGTTTAGCTGGTTTACAACCTGCCGGAGTTATCGTTGAAATTATGAATGAAGACGGTACTATGGCGCGCTTACCTCAACTATTAGAGGTTGCTAAAAAATTCGATTTAAAAATCGTTTCTATTGAAGATTTAGTAGCCTATCGTATGGAGCACGATTCTTTAATTGAAAAGAAAGAAGATTTTAATATTCAAACGCGTTTTGGTGATTTCCGCTTACGTGCATACCAACAAACGACTAACAACCAAGTTCATATTGCTTTAACCAAAGGAACTTGGAGTAAAAACGAACCTATTTTAACTCGTGTAAACTCAACTTTAGTTAACAACGATATTTTAGGTACACTTACCAATAATGCTGATAAAAAGCTAGACCAAATGTTTAAGGTTATTAATGATGAAGGTAGAGGTGCTATCTTATTCATTAACCAACAAATGCAAGCATTAAACTTATTAAACAGACTTCGTGTGTTGAAAGAAAACCAAGCGAAAGGAGAAATGAAAGCTCCGAATGTGGTAATGGATAACAAAGATTTTGGTATTGGTGCTCAAATTTTACACGATTTACACATTCATAAACTACGCTTAGTTTCTAACACCAAACAAACCAAACGTGTGGGTATGATTGGTTACGGATTAGAAATTGTTGATTACGTAAGTTACTAAATCACAAACAGCATAAAATCAAAAAAATCCTGAGTTAATTAACTCGGGATTTTTTGTATATATTTGAGAAAACAATAAAATTGCTAAACTTCATTATATCCCATGCTATTGTCGGGATAAAAGAACTAAAGTTTGACATATAACAAGTTTGTAATAAAACAAAAAATGGATCTATGATTAAAAATTTAATAATTCTAATTCACTTCTTATTATTGATTAATTCCTTTGGACAGGAAAGAATGTATTTTGATAATGAATGGAATAAGATGACTGATTCGATTAATGCAGTTTATTATAAAGATATTATCCATCAACCTGAAAATAAAATTATTGAAAGAGTTTATTTCATCAATGGACAGATCAAATCAGAAATTGAGTTTGTTCTTAATAGTGAAGAAAAGAAAGAAAGAGATGGAAAAAGCTTATTTTGGTATGAAAGTGGAGAATTAAAAAATGAAATGTTTTTAAAAAATGGTAAAAAAGAAGGATTATTATTAAGTTTTTGGAAAGATGGTACAATAAAAAGAAAAGATCTTTATAAAAATAATAAACTTAAAAAGGGGAGTTGTTTTAATGAAAAAGGCGAAAAGATTAAATATTATAAATTTGAAATAATGCCAGAGTTTCCCGGAGGAAAACGTGAATTAATAAGTTTCATAAAGAAAAACTTAAGATATCCTTCAATATCAAATCAATATAAAATTGGCGGAAAAGTAATTTTAGAGTTTAAAGTTGATAAATTAGGATTCGTACAAAACATTATTGTTAAAACTGGAGTAAATGTAGAGATTGACAACGAGGCTATAAGAATTATAAAAGCGATGCCGAGATGGAAACCAGGATTACAAGATGGAAACCCTGTAAGTGTGAAATATCGACTTCCTATTTTATTTCAACCAAATTAATTACTACAGCTAACTTAAGCCCCGTATAATTAATGGTTTGTTCTCGCGGACTTTCTATTGAGTTTGTATTTGCAAATTAGTTGCTGAAACACGCAACGAAATCATACACAAACACGTTATACACAATTTGAGAAATGAACAAGTTTGATAAAATTGGAATTGGATTAATAGCAATAGGGTTTTTACTAAGCAAAAAAATGGAGATTTAAAGAGAATCTTGTTAAGTTCAAAAAGTCCTGACAAAACACAACTTCTCGGTTATGGAAAAGTAGTTTTGAAATAAAAAATGATTTTACTAGAAAATACATTCCATATAATTTTTTAGTTATCGGAAATGATTCCATTAAGCATTTTGAGTCAAAAGAAAAACGTGAACTGATTGAATTAATTAAAAAAGGAGAAATAAAAACTGCGTACAACACCGTGCCCTATGAAAAGCTCTAGTTTACATTTTCAATATTACTATCATTCTTCTGAAGAAAATAAAAAACTACACCGCTTATAAAATATAAGAATACATCAATGAAATCAGCAGTGTATCTTGGGTGAAATTTAGGTAGTAAATACTCAAAAAAAACTCCGTAGAAAACACAGATATAAATAATTACGCCAATTGGTATTGTATAACTTTTATTTCTCCTACTCCACCGTAAAATAAAAAGGCAAACCGTTAGTACAATAGGGAGTATTAAAAAATCATTTATATAATTATTAACGATTTTAGGTAACGCTATTTTTAATTGCTGAGCAGTATAAATAAAACTTCCTAAAGCAACTGAAATAAAGAAATAATATAAAAGTATCCTTTTTTGCATATGCTCCTACCCTGCTGCTACCATTGCTATAAACCATGCAATTAAAGCTCCTATAGCACTTACTAATAAATATGCTGAATATAAAATCCAACCGACAACACGGCACAACCAAAACGGATGCTTTTTTAAGCGTTCTGCTAAGTTCGGATTTGCTATTTCATGCTTTACTTTTTTAAGCTCTTCTTCTTTATATGCTGCTACTTTTTGTTCTTGTTTTTTTTCAAAAGAAATTAGCGTATTACAATTTTTACAGTAATCGCTATTCTTATTAAAAACCCCACAATTTGGGCATTTAACGTTTCTAGTAATTGCCATTTTCTTGTTCTTTAAAGCTGTATTTATTTTTCTTTTTATACGGACGGATAATCAACCTTGTTTCACGATCAAAACGAATGTAATTATACACCCAGTTCATAAACACAATTACTTTATTTCTAAATCCTATAAGTGAAAACAAATGCACAAACATCCATACAAACCAAGCGAAAACTCCTTGAAACTTCCATTTAGGTAAATCAACAACGGCTTTATTTCTTCCAATAGTAGCCATTGATCCTTTATCTTTATACTTAAAAGGCTTTTGTTTTTTCTTCTTTAATTTTGCTACGATATTTTTGCCCAATAATCTTCCTTGTTGAATTGCAGGCTGCGCCATCATAGGGTGACCTCTTTCATAGTCTTTGGTTTCCATACACGCAACATCTCCTACAGCATATATATTTTCATAACCGATTACTTTATTGAATTCATCTACTTTAAACCTATTAGCTCTTTCAACTACACATTCTTCAGTTAAACCATTAACAACAGCTCCTTTAACTCCTGCTGCCCAAATAACGGTTTGTGCTTTAAAATGGTCTTCTCCATTCGTTGTTACAGTTTCTCCGTCATAATCTAATACTCGTAAATTTTTCCAAACATCAACCCCTAGTTTTATTAAAAAATCTTCTGATTTTTCTGAAGAAGCTTCGCTCATTCCTTTTAATAACTCTCCCGAACTTTGAATGAGATTAATTTTCATTTCTCTAATATCTAAGTCTGGGTAATCTTTAGGAAGAATTCCTTTTTTCATTTCTGCTAATGCTCCTGCTAACTCTACCCCTGTTGGTCCTCCTCCAACAATAACAAAGTTCATTAACGCTCTTCGTTTTTCTAAATCGGTAACTAATAATGCCTCTTCAAAGTTTTCTAAAACCAAACTACGAATATTTAATGCTTGTGGAACCGATTTCATTTCCATCGCATACTTTTGAATATTGGTATTTCCAAAGAAATTTGTAGTAGATCCTGTGGCTATAATTAATTCATCATAGTCTAAGTTTCCTATCGTAGTTTCTATATATTTTTTCTCTACATGTACTTGAGTAACTTTTGCTAACCTAAAGAAGAAATTTTCTACATCGTTAAATCTTTTTCTTAATGGAAATGCTATGCTATCAGGTTCTAATCCGCCCGTAGCTACTTGATATAATAAAGGCTGAAATGTATGGTAATTGTGCTTGTCGATTAAAACAACCTGTAATTCTTGATTTTCTAATGCTCTTGCAGCTGCCAATCCTGCGAATCCACCTCCTACAATAATAACTCGAGGAAAACTCGTTTGAGGTATGTTCATTATTAATTAGGGTTTTATAAGTAATTAGCAAATTTAACTAAAAGAGAAAGGAGTTTCTTAAAAATTATTTTTTAGTTTTACATTTCATCCCTTAAATTCATTAACCTAATAAAATAATTACTATGTTCAATTTTTTTAAGAAAAAAAAAGTAAAAGATTTAGTTATTGAATGCGATACGGATGTTATTCATATTAACAATAAGCCCCTAACCTTTCCTACAAATTATAGTACCTTAACTCAAGTATTAGGTAAACCTAGTAGAGAATTAAAAAAGAGTAACAACTACATGATTTGGGATAAGTATGGTGTTTTTTGTGGGTATACTGACAGAGATAATATTTTATCTATAAATATTTATCAGAATAAAGAAGATAGAAGCGAATACAATACTAAAAAACAGTTTAAAGGAAAACTTATTTTAAACAACGAAGAAATTACCAACAATGAGTTTGGTAAAATTCCTTTAGGTAAAGTTGCTATTCACAGACTTGGTAGAGAAAGTGATACCCGTTTTGGATTTAGCCTTGGTGTTAATAGAGATTATAAAGACTCATAATTCTAGCTTTATTTGCTGTAGTGTTTTGTTTGTTGTTATGAGTTTATCAATTATTATTTTTCTTAAAACATCAATATCCTCTTCGTAATAACGTGCCCACTTATACTCTTTAAATAAGGTTTGAATTTGTTTTAAGCGTTGATGTGCAAATTCTGAAGTCATCAAGAATTCTTTACTCCCTTCTTTAGTTCGTATTCTTTTGATGCTAGCTTTACGTTCTTGATAGTTTACCTCTATATAAAACACTTTATCAGTACTGTTTAGCGGATAAAAGCTTGACCAATTTGCATAGCCCACATAATATTGTTGATTTTTATAATGGTCTATTCCTTGAATTTTCCATCGGCAGTTGGCAACTCTACCCCAGTGATTTGAATAACGAAAAACACCTTCTTCAGTATAATAATAGTAGCTTCCTGATTTGCTTTGAAAGTGCGCTTTCATCTCCTCAAAAAAATCGATGTTTTGCATTTCAAACTCACAATAGGTACTTCTGTAAAAGTTAAATTTATGATACTTCATTTAATTCCCAAAAGCTGTTAGCACTACTTTTCTTCTTCCTCCATAATTTCTATGCTCTCCTAAATACACTCCTTGCCAAGTTCCTAAATTGAGCTTGCCATTGGTAATCGGAATCTGTACCTGACACCCTAGCATAGAACTTTTAATGTGCGCAGGCATATCATCTGTTCCTTCATAATCATGCTTGTAATATGGCATATTTTCAGGAATCATTTTGTTGATATGCGTCTCGAAATCCATTCGAACAGTCGGATCAGCATTTTCATTAATTGTTAAACTTGCCGATGTGTGTTTTATAAACACCTGAAACTGCCCTACCTTAATGTTTTTAAGTTCTGGGAATTCTTCTAATAAAACATCAGTAATTAAATGGTAGCCTCTGTTAAATGCTGGTAATTGAATTTCTTTTTGGTAAAATTGCATGCCGCAAATCTAAAACACTTCTTTTATAATTTTTAAGAATTCTTGCTTTTTTGTTTTAGAAATAGGTATTGTTGTTTGGTTTTGCATCAACAAAAAGTCTCCATCTTTTTTTATAAACTTTTCTAAATAGTGGAGATTAATTAAGAAAGACCTGTGGCATCTGAAAAACAAGTTATTGCTTTGAAGTTGATTTTCGAAATATGATAACGGCTTACAAATTAACTGCTTTTCTTTATTTGCCAAATGTACCTTTGTATACATACCATCTGCTTCTAAATACAAGATATCTTCATGAGACACAAAAATGATTTCTCCAGGAACTTCTAAAGCTATTTTATGTGATGATAAAGATTGAATTGCTTTTTTTAGTTCTAAAAATTGCGCTGAAACCTTTTTCTGTTCGATGTTTACTTTAGCTTTATTCATAGCTACTCGTAACTCTTCTCTGTCAATAGGTTTTACCAAATAATCTATTGCCGATAACTTTAACGCATCTAACGCATATTGTTGGTAAGCTGTTGTAAAAATTAATTGAAACTCGATAGGCTCAGAAATGAAATCTAATATCTCTAATCCAGAGTATTCAGGCATTTCAATATCTAGAAAAACAATATCAGGAGTATGTTTATTTATTTCTTTTACTCCATTTAATAAATTATCAGCTGTAATAACACTTTTTATTTCAGGAAAAAACTCTGTAAGCATCATTTCCATTACACTACGTGCTTTTGCTTCATCATCAATTATTAACGCTTTCATTTTAAATTCTTTTAATTTTTAGTGTTACTACCGTTCCTATAGCCTTATTATTTTCTTCAACTTTATCTGTAAAATCTACTGAAATATCAAATAACTTTTCTTTTTTGTATAATGAAACTCGCTCTTGAGTCGCATTCACAGCAAAAGATTTATGTCCTTGTCTTTTCTTATTAATTTCATATGATTTTTCTCTTCCTATACCATCATCTTCTATAGTTACAATTAACACATTACTTTTGTTCTTTTTAACTGATATCCATAAACTTCCTTGTTCTTTTTTATGAACAAGTCCATGTTTTATGGCATTTTCTACAAACGGTTGTAAAAACAACGGTGGTACTTCAAATTGATCTTTATTGATGTTCTTATCTACGAAGAAATGAACTTTAAATTTATTCTCAAATCGTAATTGCTCTAACGCTATATAAATTTCAAGTGAATTGAGTTCTTCCTTGAGTGATATTACATTAACCCTACTATGATTTAAATACATTCTAATTAAACGAGAAAATTTAACTAGATAATCGCTCGCTAAATATTTCTCATTCTTCATTACGTAATCTTGAATTGCTCCTAAAGAATTAAAAATGAAATGAGGATTCATTTGTGAGCGTAAGTTCTCTAATCGTAACTTACTTATTCTACTATCTAAAATCACTTTTTCTAATTCTCGCTCTCCTTCTTTCTCTTTCCATTGTAATTTAATTCGATAATATATTACTACCCCTAAAACTGACGTGAAAAACACAGCTGCTATAAACCACCAATTTTCCCAAAAAGGCTTTTGAACAATAATTTTAACGCCTTTACTTTCTTTCCCTATACTTCCATCTAAACTTTTGGTCCTAAGTAAAAACTCATATTTTCCAGATGGAATTCCTATATACCTAACAACATCATCATTCAATTCAGATGTTTGCCATTCGGTATTGAAGCCTAAAAGCTTATATTGAAAAACATTTTTGCTACTAGCTTTAAATCCGTTTGCATTAAAATTAAATGTTATATCATTGGTTTTATAAGGTAGTTCATACTTTGTTTTTATTTCTTGTTCGTTACCTCCAATTTTAACATTACTTATATAAGCCAATGGAACCGTTTTAGAGTGCGTTAAATCTGGAACAGATACATCTACTCTACATAAAAAATTGTTTCCAGGTATCCATAAATGATTATTTTGAACAACTGGGTGTTTAAACTTAATAGCACTTTTATCAGTTAAATTGATTGTTTTTATCAATTTTTTATCTGTATCATATCGCTGTATCCCTTTTTCAGTAACAATCCACAGAAAATTCTCCTTTCCTAAAATCCCTTTTATTTGAGATTGCAACAACCCTGTTGAATACGTAATACTGTCGGTTATTTTTCCAGCTTCTAATCCTAAGATTTTATCTCTTGTCGTTGCCCATATTTTACCATTACTAGTTTGAGTGTATTCAGAAAAAATAATAGGCTTACCTTGGTAACTTACAGGTATAGTTTGTAGTTTCTTATTATAAACTACCGTTCCGTCAATATAAGTTAGGTAAATAAGTTTGTTTTTAGAATCGTAATGAGTGCTAATAGGTCTTTTACTTTCTAAAACTATGTGTTCTTTATTTTTTGACAGATGCGTATAAATAATTGCATGCCGATACGATAAGTACACCAATGAATCTTTGCTGATTTGAGCAAAACCTTTAGCAGTAGTAAACTGACTCCCTACATTTGTCACTCCTTTACTCTTTAGGTCATAAATATAACTACTCGTACCGTTGGTACTTACATAAGCTCTATTGAGTATTTTATCGTATTTTATTCTATTTACTGGTCGTTGATTCGATAAATTCGTAATTGTATAATCGTTATTTTGTGTATTATAATCAATCAAATTACCATTTTGTGTTCCTAACAACAACCGATTTTTTGCTACAGTTTCTATTGAGATAATGTCTTCTTTTATTTCTAAAAAACTCTTTTTTGTTATCCCTAAACTTGGCACTACAAAAACACCGTTTTGAAGTGTTGTTAACCAATAATTATTTTCATTGTCTTGTAAAACATCGGTTATATGATAATCTTCAAAAATCTGTTCAGTATCATTAACTTTTGTTTTTTCAGAAGTTCTATAAATTCCATTTGATGTTAACAACCAGTTTTCTTGAAATTTCTTTGTATTGTATACCTGAGCTTTCTGAAAACTATCTGGAAGTTTTATAGAACTAATTTCTCTCGTATGAATATTGATTGAAAACGCTTTTGAGACATTACTTTCTAGTTTAATAACAATCTCATCAAACCACTGAAACATCTGAAAATTTCCTTTATTTAAAGAAAACTTTTTTTCATTACACTTTACTTTTTTAAAAACTGATATTCCATCTTCTTCATAAACATGAGTAATGGTATTTGTTTCTTTTAAGTTATAATAAAAAAAACCGTTTTCAGATTTTGCTATTTTAGAAACCTCAGCGTTTAGGTCTTTTTTTACCGCCCCTGTTTTTTTGTCTATCTGAAAACTCTTCCTCTGAGATATAAAAAAGATATCATTATTCAAAACCATTAAATGGGCAAAGGTTCCTTTTAACTCATTAGAAAAATCTTTAAACAGCTGTAACTCTTTATTTACAACTTTATAAATATGTCCTGAAATTGTAGAACACCAAATTTGTCCCTCTTCATCAATTTGTAAATTGAATATACTTTTAGTAGTTGCTATCGGATTTTTTACCTTGATAAACCTTTTACCATTATAGTAAAACAACCCTTGTTCTGCACCAACCCAAACAAGATTATCTTTATCTTGAATAATATTAAAATTAGCCAGAGAAGCTAGACCATCATCTGAAGTGAATTGTGTGTAAAAAGGCTCTTGAGAAAAAACATTTCCAAAGAAAAAAGATATAAAAACAAGTAAGTAAAAAGTTTTTTTCACAAGTTTAATATTACTACAAAAAAGGTGGCTATGCAATAATACGCAAAAACACCACCTTTATTTATAACTATTCTTAGTTTAAAACTTATTAATAAACCCCTATAATTATCAGTTTATGACCATTGAATGATTTCTCTATACTAACGGTTTTTAACCAATAAAATTTACCTCTAAAAAATAATGGTATGAATAAGAATTTATGAACTGTATGAGTGTATCTCATTTTTAGTTTTCTCTTTTTAACATGAAGTTTCATTGTTATTTTTGAGGTCTTGCATCGCATTTAACATAGGTACCGTAAGGAGCCCTTATACTCCCTCTATTTATTCCATTAAAAAAAGGGCTACCATATTTACCTCCACCGGTATAATCTCTTCTTACTATAAATTGTTGCAACATACATTGTCCATCTGAATTTTTCTGAACTACTGCCCCTACTGCCCACTGATACAATGGAACTCCTGTTACTTTATGTTTTACTGTAGACCATCTATCAGAAGTCATGTATTGGTAAACATTGCTCATACTCATTTTACCGTAGTATTTATTCAACCCGTTTACTGCTGCACTTTTAATTGCAGAATTTTTATCGAAACTTCCTTTTGAAGGCATTACAACACTATTTAACTTTGCTCCTAACCAATCTTTACGTAAGTTATCATACTTAGCAAAAGTTGTCTGAGAAGTTAACTCAGGGTTTTTATAATATTTCTTAATTTTTTCTGGGTCTTTAGCAGCAATTACAAACTGTTTTGGTTGTGCGTTATTCATCCACTTGTGACCTTCATTGTCGTTTTTATGATATACTTCAGCTCCAATTAACAATACACCTGGTTCTAATAAAAGTACATTTGCATTGGTCCATTCAGGTCCGCCTCCCATTCCAAATTGAAACTGAATATTCCCTTTATCTGCAGATTTTCTATAATTCTCTGGTACTACTCCGTATCTTTTTTGATCTGGAGTAAAAAATGCTTTTAACTGATATGTTGCTGGATCATATTCTATAGAAAATCCTTCATAAATATCTCCTGGGTTGCTATCAAAATGACTTGATGGATTTCTAACAAAGTATTGTGATAAATGGTAGTAACCAGATAATTCCATTTTATCAGAAAAACCACCATCATAAGCAGGTAATTTTTTAAACTTTGTTCTATTTAACACATAAATTTGATTGTCTTTAAACTTATTTTCTTCACTACTTTCTATTGGTGAAGGAATTTCATTCACAACTTTACCTTTACTATTTTCTTTAGCTAACAAAGCCTCTTTTTCTGCTACCTGCTTTTGTTGATACTCTTTATACTTTTTAAAATAAAAATCTTGCTTTTCTTTATCGTTAGGGTACTTTTTAGCTAACTCTTTTTTAAACTCTTCGTCTGAATACTCATTAGTATTAGACGTTGAATTAGTATTTGAACTTGTAGTTGATTTTTCTATTGATGAAGAAGCTTTCTCTTCTATTTTTTTTGTTACTTTTTGCTTAGCTTTTTTTAACATGTTACCAAACTGAGCATTTGCCGTTTGATGAAACAAAAAACTAGCGAAGAATAAACAAACTAATATTGTATATTTTTTCATTTCTATTATTGTTTTTATGCTACTAGAAGCTACCTGCTTTTTACACAGGTAACTTTCTTGAATTACTATTTAAAGGGAATGTTTTTTTATTGACATGCGGTTGTACTCCAACTAGCACCAGCAGGTTTAACCCATTGATTTGCTGTGGTATTTGGTGGATTTAAAGGGTCAAACCCAGCATCATGTTGAATACAAGTTAAGTTAGAGTTCCAATCTGCAACCATGTAAAGAAAATTTACATTATTACCATTTGCAACATTTAAGCTTGATAGGTTGTTATATCTAGCATGCAAACTATTAACTTTTGGATTGCTAGAAATATCTATACTTGTTAAATTGTTGTTGTAAACAACTAAAGTTCTTAAATCTGGATACATAGATACATCTAACGAACTAATTTGATTATGCTCTAAGTATAAAGTTTTTAAACTATTTGCAGTTATTGGTAATACTAGTGTTGAGATATTATTATCTCCACACTGAAAGTTCCCTAAACTTGAGTGGTTTGTTAAATCGATTGAACTTATATTATTCTGCTGAATTAATATAGTTTGTAAAGCTGTATTAGCTGAAAGATCTAATGAAGTTAAATTATTATTTTTTAATGATAATCTTATAATAGTTGTATTCTGGCTTAAATTTATACTAGTTAAAGCATTGTTCATTGCATGAAATTCTGAAATATTTACAAAAGCCTCTAAACCTGTTACATCAGCTATATTAAGTCCATCAACACGAATAACACCTGTGTAAGCTTGTGCTTCTGAAACCTGAATTTCTCCATCTCCATTTGTATTTATCGATGAATCCCCTATCAATGCAGCCTTAAAATTAGCATCTGGTATATTAACCACATTACCTGTTGCGGCTTGTAATCCATTTCCTTGCATAATAAGTCCGTAATTAGGTTTTGTAGGATCATTACTTTCAACAACTATCGTTGCATTTTTTTGTCCTTCAGATTGAGGTGTAAAACGTGCTGTTACCACATAAGAGCTATTAGGTGCAATTGTTTGAGGTGATGATACATTTACTAAAGTAAAATTATTATTGCCATTAGCTCCTCCACTTATTCTAATATTACTTACCTCTAAGTTTCCTTGACCATTATTTTGAACTTCAAAAGTTAAATCATTTCCAGAGTTTCCTACTGTTACATCACCAAAATTTAATACTATTTCGCTAAAAGCAATTGCAGGTTGCGCTGGCGCTGTTCCTGTTCCATTCATTCCTAAAAATACATCACTATCATTAGAATTATTAATAAGCCTAATAGACCCTGAAGCAAACCCTTCTGAACTTGGAGTAAATTTAACTTCAAAAGTATATGTATCGCCTGGGACAATAGTTCTTATCAACGAACTTGTTCCTCCTACCACAGAAAAATATGATGATGTACTACCTCCTACTATATTTACATTAGTAATATCTAAGTCAGCAGTTCCTGTGTTACTAATAGTTATATTTTTGGATAATTCTTGACCTACTTCTACATTACCAAAAGCAATTGGCGACTCACTAAATATCATTACTGGTTCTGCTACTGCAGTACCTTTACCATCTAACACTATAACTTTCACTCCAACGTTTGTTGTTATCTCTAAACTAGCTGTTTTATTCCCTTCTGTTGTTGGAGCAAACGTTACCGAAACCGTTTTTGTTCCTCCAACGGCCAAAGTTTCTGCTGCTACAGCCGTTGAAAATTCAGAAGCATTTGTTCCTTTTACCTCAAAAGCAGTAATTTCTAAATCGGCATCTCCACTATTTGTTATGGTAAATGTAGCATCATCAGTTTGATTAATTTCTACATCTCCAAAAGATAAAGTTGTTTCACTCAAATCAACAGTTGGTAATGGTTTTGGAGTTGCTACACCTGTTACTGTTACTTCTTTTTCACCAATGTTAGTAGTAATTTCTAAAATAGCTTCCTTGTTACCTTCTGTTAAAGGAGCAAAAGTAATTTCGAAGTCATAAGTATCTCCTTTTCTAATTACTTTAGGCACTGCACTTGTAGAGAAATCTGATGCATCTGTTCCTTTTATTACAAACTCATCAATTTCTAAATCTGCATCTCCTTTATTTGTTACTTCAAATGAATAACTAACAGACTGTTCTACTTCTACTGTTCCGAAGTCTTTTTCTATTTGATCAATAGAAAATACTGCTGGAATAATTTCTTCATCTTTATCACAACTTGTGATACTTGCAAGTACAAAAAGAATAGCACCTGCATACATGGTAATTTTTTTTCTCATGTGTGTCTTTTTTCTAATTTTTATTTTTTGCACTCTTATAAAAGTGCTTTTCCCTTATTTGGGCATAAAAGTATAAGCGCAATAGCTAACACACTGAAAAACTTGCTGAAAGAACCCTATTCATTTCTAAAACGTTTTGTTTTCTTTCTAAAAGAAATCCTGAAATTTTAGTAAAAACAAAAAAGCTCGCCAATAGGCGAGCTTTTAAAAACTTATGTATGTAAAAATTATTTAACTTCTTCGAAGTCTACATCTTCTACATTATCTCCTTCTGATGAAGAACCTGCATTTGCATTTCCTTGTGTACCAGCTCCGTTAGCTTGTGCATCTTGTTCTGCTTTATACATTTCTTCTGAAGCAACTTTCCAAGCTTCATTAATTTTTTCCATTGCAGCATCGATAGCAGCAAGGTCTTTAGATTCGTGAGCTTTCTTTAACTCTTCTAAAGCAGCTTCGATTGGCTCTTTTTTATCAGCTGATAATTTATCACCAAACTCTTTTAATTGCTTTTCTGTTTGGAAAATCATAGAATCTGCTCCGTTAATTTTCTCAGCAGTTTCTTTCGCTTTCTTATCGGCATCAGCATTTGCCTCTGCTTCTTGCTTCATCTTTTGGATTTCTTCATCAGATAATCCTGAAGAAGCCTCGATACGAATATCTTGCGACTTACCAGTTGCTTTATCTACTGCAGATACTTTAATAATTCCGTTTGCATCGATATCAAAAGTTACTTCAATTTGAGGCACTCCTCTTTGTGCTGGTGGAATATCTGTTAATTGGAAACGACCAATTGTTTTGTTATCTGCTGCCATCGCTCTTTCACCTTGTAATACGTGAATATCTACCGATGGTTGGTTATCTACTGCCGTAGAGAACACTTGCGATTTTTTAGTTGGAATAGTTGTATTTGCTTCGATTAACTTTGTAAATACATTACCCATTGTTTCAATTCCTAATGATAATGGTGTAACGTCTAATAATAATACGTCTTTTACATCACCTGTTAACACTCCTCCTTGAATTGCAGCTCCTAATGATACTACTTCATCTGGATTTACACCTTTACTTGGTGCTTTTCCGAAGAATTTCTCAACAGCTTCTTGAATTGCTGGAATACGAGTTGAACCTCCTACTAAAATTACTTCATCAATATCAGATGTAGATAAATCTGCATTTTTTAAAGCCGTTCTACATGGTTCAATTGTTCTGTCAATTAAATCGTGAATTAATTGTTCAAACTTCGCTCTTGTTAATGTTCTTACCAAGTGTTTTGGTCCACTAGCTGTAGCAGTGATATATGGTAAATTAATTTCTGTTGAAGTTGTGCTTGATAATTCAATCTTCGCTTTTTCAGCAGCTTCTTTTAAACGTTGTAATGCCATAGGATCTTTACGTAAATCCATACTTTCTTCAGCATTAAACTCTTCTGCTAACCAGTTAATGATTTTTTCATCTACATCATCACCTCCTAAGTGTGTATCTCCATCAGTAGCTAATACTTCAAATACTCCGTCTCCTAATTCTAGGATAGAAACATCATGCGTACCACCACCAAAGTCGAATACTACAATTTTCTTATCATCATTTGCTTTATCTAATCCGTAAGCTAATGCAGCTGCAGTTGGCTCGTTGATAATACGACGAACTGTTAATCCTGCAATTTCACCTGCTTCTTTAGTAGCCTGACGTTGTGCATCGTTAAAGTATGCTGGTACTGTAATTACCGCTTCAGAAACACCTTGACCTAAATAGTCTTCAGCAGTTTTCTTCATTTTCTGTAAAATCATTGCAGAAATTTCTTGCGGTGTATATAAACGATCATCAATTTTTACTCTTGGTGTATCGTTATCTCCTTTTACTACTTCATAAGGTACTCTACCTGCCTCTTTTTCAGACTCAGAATACTTGTTCCCCATAAAACGTTTAATAGAATAAACTGTTTTTGTTGGGTTTGTTACTGCTTGACGCTTTGCAGGATCTCCTACTTTACGCTCTCCACCTTCTACAAATGCTACAATAGATGGTGTAGTTCTTTTTCCTTCAGCATTTGGAATTACTACTGGCTCATTTCCTTCCATTACAGACACACATGAGTTCGTAGTACCTAAATCTATACCTATAATTTTACTCATAATCTTTATTTATCTTTTTAAAGTTTTTAATTCAAATTTACGAGTAGTATTAGTCAAAGTGTGTGCCAACAGAGTTCGTCTATTATTTTGGCAGAAAAAGAATAAAAAGTGATTATTTTTTATGACAGAGTGTCACAAACCTATCCGTTTAAGTAGGAATTATAGACAAGTTGTATGTTCGCATAGCTATTTGTTAAGGCTTCTTCAGTTTCTTTCTCATTTTTAAAAGTCACTTCTGTGATTCCTTCTTCTAACTGTGGTATTAATTCTCCTTTATAATCTGAGTGCATTAAATACCAATGGGTTTCTTTTAAACGGTATTCATTATCCATCATAAATAAATGGTATGTATCAATAAGCTTTCTTTGTATTGTTAGGTTTTCAATACCACATTCTTCCTCTACCTCTCTAATAGCTGTTTCTTCTATTCCTTCTCCTTCTTCAATTCTTCCTTTGGGCAAATCCCATTTACTACCTCTGTATATAAATAGCACTTCGTTGCTTTCATTTAAAACCAATCCGCCGCCAGCAACAATTACCTTAAATTTTTCTTTAAACTCTAACCAAACTTCAGCTAAGTTATTCGAATACAAGTAAACACCTTCAAATTTACCTACTTTTAACTTGTAAATAAGTTCTTCAATAATTGTATTTTTGTAAATATAAACAGGAAAATCCGCTTCATTTTTAATTGAAGTTGTAAAGATTATTGGTTTATCATTAACAAAAACTTTATACATTTGCGACATGGATTTTAACAAAGATACAGCAAAAAAAACTGCCGAGCTTCTTTTGCAAATTAAAGCTATAAAATTGAGTCCAAAAGAACCTTTTACATGGGCTTCTGGATGGAAATCTCCAATTTATTGCGATAACCGAATTACATTATCATACCCGCCAGTTAGGAATTTTCTTAAACAAGAAATTGCCAAACTAGTTGAAGAAAAACATGGTAAACCTGATGTAATTGCAGGAGTAGCAACCGGAGCTATTGCAATTGGTATATTAGTTGCTCAAGAATTAGGAGTACCTTTTGTATATGTAAGACCAGAGCCTAAAAAACATGGTAGACAAAACCAAATTGAGGGGCATATAGAAAGTGGTCAGAATGTAGTAGTTATTGAAGATTTAATAAGTACTGGTAAAAGTAGTTTAAATGCTGTTAAAGCTTTGAAAGAAGCACATGCCAATGTAAAAGGTATGGTAGCTATTTTTTCTTACGGATTTAGTATTGCTTCAGAAAATTTTAAAGCAGACGGTGTAGAGTTAACTACATTAAGTAACTATGAGTACTTATTAGAACAAGCTTTAGACAGTAAATATATAACTAGCGAAGAACTTCGTACTTTAGAGGACTGGAGAATTGAACCTAGTAAATGGAAACAAAACGAAAACTAACAGCACAATGAATATAGAAGGAAATACAGTAACTGTAAAAAAGTCATCTAAAGACTTATTCAATTTTTTAACCAAACTTGAAAACTTTGAGCAATTGATGCCTGAGAATACTCAAAAATTTGAAGTAGATGGCGATAGCTTTATTTTTGGTTTAAAAGGAATGCCTGAAATTAGATTGGTTATGAAAGATAAAACCGAATATTCTAATGTTACTTTAGGTGCTGCAAGCAGTAAGTTGCCTTTTACATTAGCTGCTGATATTAATGAGGTTTCTGAAAACGAAAGTAATGTAACTTTAAAGTTTGACGGTGAGTTCAATGCTATGATGGCAATGATGGTAAAAGCTCCATTAACAAAGTTTATTGGTACTTTAACTGAAAACTTAGCAAAATTATAAATTAGCAAACGAAACTTCTTTCAAACCAAATTCTTGAACCGTTTCGTCTTCTAATTCAATTTGGAGATTTCCATTTTTTGAAACTCCAATGATTTTACCCATAAACAAAATGTTCTGATTGTTTTTAAACATTGTCGGAACATTTTTTTTATACAACACCTTTAAATAACTCTCTTCTAACAATTTATATTCTTTTTCTTCTAAGAGTCCTATATTTTTTTTCAGTTTAAGAAGAACAGCTTCTAATAAAGTTTCTAAATCTGTTTCTTTCTTTAAAATCATTTTTATTGAAGAAGCGTTAGGTAATTTATCAGAAAAAATATCTTGATTTACATTTATCCCTATTCCTATAACCGATGAACTAATATTGCTACCTTTTAAAGAGTTTTCTATTAAGATCCCAACTATTTTTTTATTTCCTGACAGAATGTCGTTAGGCCATTTCACAGCTAAATTTGGCACTTCTATCTCATTTAACGCTTCTAAAACGCTTAACGAAACACAAAAATTCAAATACTTATGATCTTCAACACATAAAGCTTCAAACCTACAAAACACACTAAAAGTAAGGTTTTTACCCTCATCAACCACCCATTCTGAATTCATTTGCCCCCTACCCTTTGTTTGAGTTTTTGCTACCACCACTGTAAAGTCATCAATTGACATTTTTGACACCATATCTTTCAAAAAAGTGTTGGTTGAATCGATGGCATTAAGTTTGATTATTTTCATGTAAATTTAGTGAGTGAAACAAGTATCAATATTACATAAATTACTCACAAAAAAACAATAACTTTGCTAAAACTTAATTTTATTTAATGACAATAAAACAAACAAACACAGACGATCTTTTAGCTGTGATTATTAAAGGGATAGATGATGTAAAGGGAGAAGACATCCAATTACTAGATTTAAGGGAGATAGAAAACACTGTTTGTGATTATTTTGTAGTTTGTTCTGCTAACTCGAACACACAAGTTAATGCCATTTCGGGCTCTGTACAAAAAGTAGTCAGCAAAGAACTTAAAGACAAACCTTGGCACGTTGAGGGTCTTGGAAACGCCGAATGGGTTCTTATGGATTACGTTAATGTTGTTGTACATATCTTTCAAAAACAAGTTCGTGAGTTTTACGATATTGAAAGTCTTTGGGGTGACGCAAAAATTACCGAAATCAACCCTGCTTAATTGCTAACATTTTATACACCTATTTATGAGTGATAATAAAAAAAACACGCCAAAATTTACGTTTAGCTCATTTTGGCTATACATACCAATACTAATTATATTATTAGGGTTAAGTTTTTTTAACTCTGGTAATTTAGGATCTCGTAATATTTCTAAAAACGAGTTCACCAAAATCTTAGAAGCCAACGATATTCAGAAAATAGTTGTTGAAAACAACAATGTTGCTCAAATTTATTTAAAGCCTGAAGCTGAAAAAAAAGAAGAGCATAAAAAATTAGCTGAATCTCCTTTCTTTAGAAAAGGCTCTCCGTTATATAGTTACAATTTTGGTGATTTGCAAAATTTTGAAAACGAGATTGAAAAAGAAAAGAAAGAAAACAATCTTGATTTTGATAAAGTAAATATCGAAAGAACTAGTATGATGGATACCCTCATCAGCTTCCTTCCTTTTATTTTATTAATCGCTATTTGGCTTTTCTTTATGAGAAGAATGTCAGGAGCTGCTGGTGGTGGCGGTGCTGGAGGTCAAATTTTCAACATCGGAAAATCAAAAGCTAAACTTTTTGATGAAAATACTAAGGTTAAAACTACCTTTAAAAATGTAGCTGGTTTAGAAGGAGCTAAAGAAGAAGTTCAAGAAATTGTTGATTTCTTAAAAAGTCCTGAAAAGTATACTAAATTAGGAGGTAAAATTCCTAAAGGAGCTTTATTGGTAGGACCTCCTGGTACTGGTAAGACTTTATTAGCTAAAGCTGTTGCTGGTGAAGCTGGCGTGCCTTTCTTCTCTTTATCTGGTTCTGATTTTGTTGAAATGTTTGTAGGAGTTGGAGCATCTCGTGTACGTGACTTATTTAAGCAAGCGCAACAAAAATCACCTTCAATTATTTTTATTGATGAGATTGATGCTATTGGGCGTGCTAGAGGTAAAAATAGCATGACAGGTGGAAATGACGAACGTGAAAACACCTTAAACCAATTACTAACAGAAATGGATGGTTTTGGTACCGATACAAACGTAATTGTATTAGCTGCTACGAACCGCGCTGATGTATTAGATAAAGCTTTAATGCGTGCAGGTCGTTTCGATCGCCAAATTTATGTTGATTTACCAGACTTACACGAACGTAGAGAAATTTTTAACGTACATATCAAACCTTTAAAGTTAGCTGAAAATGTAAACTTAGAGTTCTTAGCACAACAAACTCCTGGTTTTTCTGGAGCAGATATTGCTAACCTTTGTAACGAAGCTGCTTTAATTGCTGCAAGAAAAGGTAAAAATGCAATTGAGCATCAAGATTTCTTAGATGCTGTTGATAGAATTGTAGGTGGTTTAGAAAAGAAGAACAAAGTAATTACTCCAAAAGAAAAGAAAGTAATTGCTTTCCACGAAGCAGGTCATGCAACTGTAAGTTGGATGTTAGAGCATGCTGCTCCTTTAGTAAAAGTTACTATTGTTCCTCGTGGTCAATCATTAGGTGCTGCTTGGTATCTTCCTGAAGAAAGAAAGATTGTTCAAACAGAACAAATGCTTGATGAAATGTGTGCTACCATGGGTGGTAGAGCAGCTGAAAAGTTAATGTTCAATAAAATCTCTACAGGTGCGTTAAGCGACTTAGAAAAAGTTACGAAACAAGCTCGTGCTATGGTTACTGTTTATGGTTTAAATGACAAAGTAGGTAACATTACATATTACGATTCATCTGGTAATGACGCCTTTGTTAAACCTTATAGTGATGCCACTGCTCAGAAAATTGATGAGGAAATCTCTGAAATTATCGAAAATCAATACAAAAGAGCTATTGATATACTAGATGAAAACAGAGATAAACTAACAGAGTTAGCTGAGTTATTACTTGAAAAAGAGGTTATTTTCAAAGATGATTTAGTAAAAATCTTTGGAGACAGACCGTTTGGAAAGGAAGAAGAAAAAACTGAAACAACAACTGAAGAATAGTTTTTTATTTGAATGAATTTTTTCAACAAATTATTTAAAACCTTTAAAGAATCATCTAAAGAGAAGATTATCAATGAGCAAGTAGTTCATTTATCTTTAGATGATTCTTTTGTTCATCATTTTATCAATAAAGGAGGTAAATTTTTATACTGTACATCTATAAACGAAGTAACTAATAATTTAAAAAATATCTTACAAGAAAATAATTGGCGAAAAGTTACTTGTACAGATTATGACTTATTAAAAATTACTGAAAAAATTGATGTAAATGTTCAACAACATTCATCAGAGTTAGTTCCGTTTTTCACCTCTTGCGAGCACTTAATTGCTGACAAAGGAGAAATTTTATTTTCTTCTAATCAGTTAGGTAGCCAAAAATTAGCAGCCCATTCTAAGCATTTTATTGTGTATGCTACAACTAGTCAATTAGTAAAAAATACAGGAGAAGGCTTAATGGGAATTAAAACACACTTTAGTGGCAATATCCCTACCAATATTAGCTCTATAAGAAATTATAAATTTGAAATTGAAGATGATAATTTCTTAAATTATGGCAACAATAATACAAAAGATTTATATTTGCTGCTCTTTGAAGACCTTTAACCTATGTCTAATCTTTTAACAAGATCACTTTCTGCACTTGTTTACGCTATCCTATTCATTTCTGCTATTTTATATTCTGCAGAAACATATATAGGTTTACTAGCTATTTTTGCTACTGTTTGTATTTGGGAATTTTCTAAAATTTTAAAGTCAAAAAGTTTCATTCCATACTTACTTTTAGCTTATGTAGTTTTTTCCTCTGTAAGAGCAAGTATTAGTTACAATGATTTTTTACTAGTAATTACCCTATTCGGTTTATCTGTCTTATTATATTTATTGATAAGTACAAAGCCAATAAAAACAGAAGCTTTTAGTGGAAAAATATTTTTACAAGCTATCTATTTAATTTTCCCTTTTTACTTTTTAATGAACCTTCCGTTCATTAATAATGCTTATCAACCACACATAATAATTTACATTATGCTTCTTATTTGGACAAATGATAGCTTTGCTTTTTTGGTGGGAAAAAATTTCGGAAAACATAAATTATTTGAAAAAGTTTCTCCTAAAAAAACTATTGAAGGTTTTATTGGAGGTCTAGTTTTCTCTATCATTGTAGGGGTTATTATAGGACAGTATTCAGGAATTTTTTCTATATCAAGCTGGATAATTATTGCTATTATCGTTGCGGTTTTTGGCTCTTTAGGTGACTTAGTAGAATCTAAGTTTAAAAGACAAGCTAATATAAAAGACAGTGGTACTATTATGCCTGGTCATGGTGGATTATTAGATAGACTTGATAGTTTGTTTTTCCTTGCTCCCTTCGTATATTTGTATATACATTACATAATGTAAACTATCTACACATTTAATTATCCAAACACATGGAAAATGATTTAGATTTAAGGTTTAAAGAAGCCTATAAAATAGCATCTGAACTAGAGGAAAAGCTTCCTGCAGATGTTATGCTACGCTTATACGCTTACTATAAACAAGCCGTAAAAGGTGACAGGTTTACATTTAACGACAATAGCGATCTACGAAATGCTTTTAAGTTCAATGCATGGATGCAACTTAGAGGTATGGGAGAAGATGAAGCTAAAGAAGAATATATTAAATTAGTAAATTCAATCATAAAATAATCCTCATGAAAAAAATCGTTTATTCATTAGTTATCTGTTTTACAATTGCTCAAATGATTTCTTGTAAATCTGAAGCTAAAAAAGAAACTGAAACAACAAAAGAAGAAGTTAAGGCTGCTAAAAAAGCTTTTGTTTTACAAGACGCAACAAATACAATCAATTGGGTAGCATATAAAACTACTGACAAAGTACCAGTAAAAGGTCAATTTCAAAAAGTAAACATAACTGCTGGTGGTGAAGGAAATACTGCCAAAGAAGCAATTAATAATGCTGAATTTTCAATTCCTGTAAGTAGTATCTTTACTCAAGACAGTAGTAGAGATTTTAAAATTAGAAAGTTTTTCTTCGGAATTATGGATAAAACTGAACTACTTTCTGGTAAGTTAGTTTTAGAAAACGATTCTATTGGTTATGCTGATTTAACTATGAACAGTACAACTAAAAAGCTTCCTTTTAAATACACTTTAAACGGAAAAGAATTTAGTTTAAACGCTACCATGAACATATCTGATTGGCAAGCTCAAAACGCTTTAGATTCTTTAAATACTGCTTGTAAAGATTTACATAAAGGTGCTGATGGAGTTTCTAAAACTTGGGATGATGTAGCTTTAAATATCACTTCTGTTTTTAAATAAATAACTTATACTAAATATAAAAAATCCGGAGTAAATAACTTACTTCGGATTTTTTCATTTCTATACTATTGTAATATTTTAGAAACTAACTCTTTCTTTGCTTTCTCGTCATCGCCAAACAACCATTGTAGTACATTATCCTCCCACATCTCATCACGTTCTGTTTCTGTAATAATATTTCTATCAATTGCTAAATCTAAAATTTTCCCTGGATATGACGATTGAATTTCACTTTCCATTTCTCCTAATGGATACGGATCATCTAACCCTATTAATACTTGTTTAGAACCTTGGTTTTTAATTAATAAATCTAATGAACCTGTATCATGAACCAGCGTATCAAAGAAGATATTTTTGTGTCCTACCGCTTTTCTAGGGTGTGTTTTCCCTTCAAATAAATCTGGTCTTCCGTCAAAACCTTGTATGCGACGCCCTAAGTTCATTTGCGCTAACTGTCCGCCATGAGCAAAGCAGATTCGCATGTTTGGATACTTGTCATAATACCCATTTAACGTTAAAAAATGATAGGCATCAGCACATTGTGCTAACATCCAAATTAAGTGAAAACGCCAACTTGTATTTTGTAACTTAATAAATTTCTCTCCATCATACGGGTGAATTTCAACGGCTAGGTTATACTTGTTTGCTAATTCAAAAATTGGTTCATTTTCCTCATCAAAAATACACCGCCAGGTACCAATGGTATCCATGTAGTGTGTAGGTAAACATAACAAACGCATACCTAATACCTCAACACAACGCTCTATTTCCCATAAAGCACCTCGAACAAACCCAGGATGCACCACAAAACCTGTTGTAAATTTCGACGGATTTTCATGCTGCACACGTGCGTTAAAATCGTTTTGAAAACGTAAGGCCTGTTTCATTTCTTCCAAACGAAGTCCATTTCCATATAATTGAGATAGATTTAAAACAACTGCATGGTCTATTTTAAAATGCTCCATCCATTCTAACTTCTCGTCTAAAAAGAAACTAGAATCCGTTACAGGTCGACTCCAATCTTTTTGTAGCATGAATTTCCTATCCTTATCTACCCAAAAAATTCCTTTGTCTTTCATAAACTGCGGAATTTGTTCTGGATAAGGCAACAAATGTGAATGTCCGTTTATTCGTAGTTTGCGTTTTGTCATCTTATGTATCATTCCCCTTTTTTAGATGGGAATCATTTTAATTTTTAATTCTTGATTATTGCAGGATTCCTAGCTTCGTAGGAATAATAAATTACTTGATTTTATTAGGCGCTTCCATTACTGTACTGCATTTTTCACAAGTACATTTTTCTTTATCAGAATAATATTTGTCAAAAATTATTGGCATATCCGTTTCAATATTATCTAAAGCAAATTCTTCTCGATATAATTGATGCCCACAGTTTTCGCAATACCATTCTAAAGCATCCATCATTCCCTCATCACGCGGATATTCAATTACCAAACCTACTGTATTTGCCTTACGTTGCGGTGAATGAGGCACTTTACCTGGTAACAAATAAATATCTCCTTCATTAATTTCAACATCAATCATTTCACCTTTATCATCAATAATTTTCAGTACCATATCTCCTTCTAGTTGATAGAAAAATTCTGGTGTTTCATTATAGTGATAATCTTTACGATTATTAGGACCTCCAACAACCATTACGATATACTCTCCGTTATCCCAAACTTGTTTATTTCCTACTGGTGGTTTTAGTAAATGACGGTTTTCATCAATCCACTTTTTGAAATTTAAAGGTTGTACTAACTTGCTCATTTTATTTAGATTTTTAGACTTTTACACACAAAAATTAAGATTGTTTTAAAGATACTTAAATAGTCTTGTTTCTAAAAGTCTTTATTTCTGATTCTTTTATAATGATTTTGTTCTCCCTCCATCTACAGGAACATTAATTCCGTTGATAAAACTTGCTCTTTCACTTGCTAAAAACACAATTGCATTAGCTACCTCTTCAGGTTTTGCAAAACGTTTTGCTGGCGATGCGTTTTTCATCATTTCAGCAACTTCTTCTGTCGATTTACCAGTTTTAGCTGCTTTATTATTGATAATTTCTGTCAAACGCTCTGTAGCTGTCGCTCCTGGTAATACATTATTCACCGTAATTCCGAATTGTCCTAATTCATTCGCTAGGGTTTTACTCCAATTAGCCACAGCACCACGAATAGTATTTGAAACTCCTAACCCGTCTAGTGGTTGTTTTACCGATGTAGAAATTACATTGATAATTCTACCATAATTTTGTTCTTTCATAAACGGAACTACCGCTTGTACCAAGACATGATTACATTTTAAATGCATCGTAAAAGCTCTTTCAAACTCTTCTAATTTTGCATTGAACACAGGACCTCCTGCCGGACCTCCTGTGTTATTCACTAAAATATGAAATTGTAAATTCGTTGCTTCTAACTTCTCTTTTAAATCTGTTGGATTGGTAAAATCTGCTACCAAATACCCGTGATTTTGATTATTGTTTGGTAGTTCTGCCAACACAGCTTTTAATTTATCTTCGCTACGAGCTACTAAAGTTACATTTACTCCTTCTTGAGCTAATTGTATTGCTGCTGCTTTTCCTATTCCTTGTGTACTACCACATACCAAGGCATTTTTATGTTGTATCTCTAAATTCATCTTATTCGTTATTCTGAATCATTTGTTTAATCTTAACTGCTTTCTCAAAATGGTCCAACTGATGTGTTTGAATCCACCAAGTTGCCACTTCCATCAGTACTTTCGGATTGTCATTCTTATTCTTGAAAAATGCATAAAACGAAAGCCCTACATTTTCTCCTTTCTTAGCAATCTTTTCTTCACAAACAGCAATTATTTTTTCCTTTATTTCCTTATTCATATTTTATACATACGTTTTTTGGTTCTGTAAAAAAGCGTAAGGCTTCAAAACCTCCTTCACGTCCTACCCCACTTGCTTTTTGACCTCCAAAAGGAGTTCTTAAATCACGTAACAACCATGTATTTACCCAAACAATTCCTGTATGCAATTCTTTAGAAATTCGCATGGTTCTTGTTAAATTGTTTGTCCATAACGTTGATGATAATCCATACACCACATCATTTGCTAACTTCAAAGCTTCATCTTCTGTTGTAAAAGACATCAAGGTTACTACAGGTCCAAAAATCTCTTCTTGATTTAATCTACATTTGTTACTGGAAACCTCTATAACAGTAGGCTCTAAATAGTATCCATTCTCACTACCTTCTACCGTTACCGTATTTCCTCCATAGAGGATTTTACCTCCTTCTTCCTCTGCGAGATCTATATATGATTTTACCTTTTCTAAATGTGGTTTTGATACTAAAGCTCCTATATTCGTATCTGCATCAAAAGGATTTCCTATTTTTAGTTGTGATACTTTTTGAACAAAGTCTTTTTTGAATTGTTCATAAATACTTTCCTCAACAAGAATTCTACTTCCACATAAACAAATCTGACCTTGATTCGCAAACGATGAACGCACCGTAGTTTCTAGCATTTTTTCATAATCACAATCCGCGAAAATGATGTTCGGATTTTTACCTCCTAACTCTAACGATAATTTCTTAAACATCGGTGCAGCTGTACGTGCAATATGTGCTCCTGTAGCGGTACCTCCTGTAAATGAAATTGCTTTGATATCTGGATGCTCAATAATCGCTTGACCTGTAGTAGTTCCTAATCCGTGAACAATATTCAATACCCCTTTAGGTAAACCAGCTTCATTGCAAATCTCTCCTAATAAATATGCTGTCATTGGGGTTACTTCACTAGGTTTTGCTACCACACAATTTCCAGCAGCTATGGCTGGAGCAATTTTCCAGGTAAATAAATACAATGGTAAATTCCAAGGAGAAATACACGCTACTACACCAATAGGTTGACGCAAGGTAAAGTTCATCGCTCCTAAGCCAACGCTCTCGTGAGCTTCTGATGAAAACTGTGTAATTGCATCTGCAAAGTATTGAAAATTTGAAGATGCTCTTGGAATATCTATCGCAGTAGCCAAACTCAATGGTTTTCCATTATCCTTAGCCTCAGCTTCTGCCAATTCAGGTAATCTTTGCTGAATTAACTGTGCTATTTTAGATAGAATATCTCTACGTTCGTTTAACGTAGTATTCGACCAAGTAGGAAATGCTGCCTTTGCTGCTTTATATGCCAATTCTACATCCTCTTTAGTAGAATTTGGAATTTGCCCATACACCTCTCCAATAGACGGATTATAATTATCTATATAATTATTTGCAACGGGTGCTACTAATTCTCCGTTTATGTAGTTTTTAATATTCATTTCATTCACAGATTAAAGAAAAAAGACTTCTTTCGTCTTGGTTCTTGGTTCTTTACCCTTGTTTCTTATACGCCACCACTTTAATCTCAATTAATAAGTGTGGATGTGGTAATTGATGTACTGCTACTGTTGTTCTGGTTGGTCCGTTATAGTCAAAGTATTCAGTATATACTTCATTATATCCTCCAAAATCATTCATATTTACCAAAAACGAGGTTACATCTACAATATCAGATAAATCCGCTCCTACTTCGTTTAAAATATCACGAATGTTTTCTATTACCGCTCGGGTTTGTTTCTTTATATCTAAGTTGGTGGTTCCAAATTCATCTACCTCAACACCTTCAAAAGAATTATCAGGTCTACGAGAACTAGTTCCCGACACATAAATAAAATCTCCTACTTGTTTTACATGTGGAAATTTCCCTCTTGGTATTGCTTTTCCTTTAATTACTTTACTGTCCATGTTTTATATTTTTTGCTTCCTTACACACTTTCTACCAGATTTCTCCCTTAGGTTGAAATGACTTTTAAGAAGTTGCTAGTTCTAATAGCTTTATTGTTGTTTTTAAATTGCGTGTGGTGGCGATTACCTTCAATTTCTTCTCTATTACATTGTTTGTCAGTTTAGTTCTTCCAAAACCAGACGGACAATACAAATACACTACATCATCGGCTACCAAATACTCATCATCATTAATTTCACTAACTTCAATCACAGTTTCGTTAGGTATTCCGTCTAAGAAAGCAAAAGCTACTATCTTTTCGTTTTCTTGTGAAAACGGATAATTGTCTAATGCTTTTTTCCATTCTTCAGGAGTTCTAGCTAACACAGGCACATCATATCCAAACTTTGCAGCAATCGCTTCTTTAACTTTCTGACAAACGGTTTCTTTTGCCTCTTCTGAATCTAAGATAACATTACCACTTTGAATATAGGTTTGTATGTTTTGAAACCCCAATTCATTTAAAATATCTCGTAACTCTGCCATGGGAAGTTTATTTTTTCCCGAAACATTGATTCCGCGTAATATGACGATATACCTTTTCACTTACAACCCTGCGATTTTATCTTCTTCTAAAATTTCGTTGGTTTCTTCTTGTACCTTTTTTAATGCCTCTTTTAAATCGGTAATTGTGTCCAAATCATGATGTGCTACCATATTTAACAAAGCTTTGTCTTGTGCACGTCCTTTTTTCATCGCTTCTGCATATGGTATTTCTTCATTAAAGGTTACCATAGAGTATTTTGAAAAATATTCGGTTGGGAATGTTTTTTCTAAATCCATCTCCAACTTTCTTTTTTGCTTAAATAACGGATTTGCTACATGATCGCGCATTTCGTAAAAATTATCAATCGCCAAATCGGCAATGGCATCAGTATCTTCTTTACGTGCTTTCTCGTATGCTTTAAAAGTAGCTTCCCAACCTCCTTCGTGTGTATCTAAGATTGTATCAAATACAGTTACATCTTCAAAAGAAGCATTCATTCCCTGTCCATAAAACGGAACAATTGCATGTGCTGCATCACCCATTAACAAGGTTTTATTTTGATAATGCCATGGTGAACATTTTACAGTTCCTAAAGCTCCTATTGGGTTGTTAAGAAACTCATCTTTTATACTCGGAATCAAATCCAAGGCATCTGAAAATTCTTTTTCAAAGAACTCGGTTATTTTTTCTTCAGTAGTTAGGTTATTGAAATTGTACTCTCCTTCATCATAACTTAAAAACAAGGTTACCGTAAAACTCCCATCTAAATTTGGCAACGCAATTAACATGTACTCTCCACGAGGCCAAATATGTAAATGATCTTTACTTATTTGATGGTTTCCTAATTTATCGGCAGGAATTTCTAATTCTTTATATCCGTGTGCCAAAAAGTTTTGTGAATAGCTGAATAAGAATTTTCTTTCTAAATAGTAGCTTTTTCTCAATGCAGATCCTGCTCCATCAGTTCCAAAAATCACATCTCCATCTACTGAAAACTCTTCTTTAGTATTGTAATCTTTAAAATGTGCAACTGTATTTTCAATATCTACGGAAGTACATTCCGTATTAAAATGTATTGTTACATTTTCGTGTTTCTCTGCTTCAGTTAATAAAATTCCGTTTAAATCACCTCTCGAAATAGAATTGATATACTCTCCTTCTCTACCTGAATAATTAGACGCAAAGGTATTTCCTTCTCTATCGTGCATTAAGCGCCCATACATTGGAATACAAATTTCACGTGCTTTTTCTTCCACACCACATAAACGTAAAGCTTTAAAACCGCGATCAGATAATGCTAAGTTGATGGAACGTCCTGCTGAAATATCAGTAACTCGTAAATCTGGACGACTTTCATACATTGCTACTTTATATCCTCTTTGTGCTAAACGAAGTGCCAATAAACTTCCGCATAAACCAGCACCTATAATTACTATGTTGTCTTTTTTACTCATTTTTTACAATAAGGTTTTTAAAGTTTCTACCATTCTATATACATCCTCAAAACTGTTATACATAGGCACCGGTGCACAACGAATTACATCTGGTTCTCTCCAATCGGTAATAATATTATTCTCGGTTAGTTTTTTGTGTAAACTTTTATCGGCATTCTTTACTTGAATAGACAATTGACAGCCTCTTTCTTTTGGATTTGAAGGCGTGATTATTTTAATTCTATCCGTATCAATTTGATTGATTAAATATTCAAAATATCCCGTTAGTTTTTCCGATTTAGCTCTCAACGCTTCCATTCCTACTTCTTCAAACATGTCTAACGAAGCTCTAATTGCTGCCATGGATAAAATTGGCGGATTTGACAACTGCCATCCTTCTGCTCCTGGTATAACATCAAATGGCTGACGCATATTAAAACGAGTTTCCTTGTTATGATTCCACCATCCGGCAAAACGTGGTAACTCTTTATTGTGCGCGTGCTTTTCATGCACGAATAATCCTGCTAAACTTCCAGGTCCTGAATTCAAATATTTATAGGTACACCAAGCTGCAAAATCTACCCCGCTATCGTGCAATTCTGGAGATATATTTCCAGCACCATGTGCTAAATCGATACCTACTATACAGTTCTTAGCATGTCCTATTTCAGCAATACGCTTAATATCTAAATATTGACCTGTGTAGTAATTTACACCACCAATTAATAACAAAGCGATTTCATCACCTTGTTCGTCAACTATTTTTTCTAAATCCTCAATACGTAACAACTCTTCTCTTTCACGAGGTTTCCATTCTATCAACCCATCTTCAGCATCAAATCCGTGAAATTTTAATTGCGATTGTACCGCGTATCGATCCGAAGGAAAAGCATCACTTTCTATAACAATTTTATATTTTGTTTTAGTTGGTTGATAAAACGATACCATTAGCAAATGCAAATTGGTTGTTAAGGTATTCATCACCACAACTTCTAATGGCTTTGCTCCCACTATTTTTGCCATCGAATTCGTTAAAAATTCGTGATATGGCATCCATGGGTTTCGCGCTTCAAAATGCCCTTCTACTCCATATTTTGCCCAATCGTCTAATTCTTGTTGAATGTATTGCTGCGTTTGTTTAGGTTGTAACCCAAGAGAGTTTCCTGTAAAATACAACCAGTCATTTCCATCTTTGTCTTTTGGAATATGAAATTGCGCTCTTAAATGAGCTAATTTATCTTCTTTATCTAACTGCTGTGCGTAATCAAGTGTTGGTTTATACATACTTATTTATATTTCTAAAAACCATTTCAAAAACACTAAAGATACTTTATTTTAATCTCAAAATAAAACCAAAAGCGTTTCACATAATAAAACGGTGTTTTATAAATCTACACATTTTTGTTATATTAGTCAAAATATTTTCAATAAATGAATGCTGATTCTAAAAACTTAAATCAATCTATCATAAAAGCTTTTTCTGTTTTAGATGCTTTTACCGATGACAAAAAAGAATGGGGTGTTAGAGAACTAGCTACTAAAACTGGCTATAACAAAAGCACTGTATACCGGTTACTTAGTACTTTAGTTTCACTAAACGTTGTACAACAAAATGACAACGAAAAATATCAATTGGGTAGTAAGTTGTTTGAATTAGGAAATCGTGTTTCTATTTATAAATCACTTAGAAATTTAACCAACACACCAATACAAAAAGTTGCCTTAGAAATTCAAGAAACGATTTTGTTGGGTATTTTAAAAGAACAGCAAGTATTCCACATTAACAAAGCAGATAGTTTACAAGGACTCAAAATAAGTACCTCAATAGGTTCTTATGCTCCCATTAATGGAAGCGCTATTGGTAAGTTACTCCTAGCTTTTGCTTCACGAGAAACACAAGAAGCCTTTCTAAATTCGGTTACTCTAAAACCTTTCACCAAAAACACGATTACATCTACTTTAAAACTGAGAGAAGAATTACAACTAATTCAACAACAAAAATTTGCCTTAGACATAGAAGAATCAGAATTAGGTTTGGTATGTATTGCCATTCCTATCTACAACAACAAAGGAAAAGTAATCGCAAGTATTAGTGCCTCTGGACCTTCTAGCAGGTTTAAAATGGAAAATGTAGCTAATTACATTCAAATTTTACAAAAAGGAGCCAATACTATAGAACAGAGTTTAAGTGATTTTGATAGTTTATAAATTAAAAACCCCGCAAAAGCGGGGTTTTATTATTTTTAATACAGTACTCTAAATTTAATAGTACCATCTACTTTTTTCAATTTTGCAATTACTTCTTGATTGTATTCTTTATCCACATCAGTAATTACATATCCTACTTTTTCATCTGTAGACAAGTATTGTCCTGTAATGTTCAATTCATATTTCGCTAATACCTTATTGATCTTCGCCATTACTCCTGGTACATTCTTATGAATGTGTAAAAAACGGTGTGCGTTTTTATGTTTAGGTAAACGAATATTTGGGAAATTAACCGCATCCACCGTATTTCCTGAATTGATGTACGCCATAATTTTATTCGGAACAAAATCTGCGATATCTCTTTGAGCTTCTTCTGTGCTACCACCTACATGCGGAGTTAAAATCACATTATCCAACCCTTTTAATTCAGTGTAAAACTCACCATTTTTTCTTGGTTCTTCAGGGTATACATCTACCGCTGCTCCAGCTAATTTACCAGATTTCAATGCATCCACCAATGCTTCAATATCAACCACAAATCCACGAGAAAGATTTACCAAATGAGCACCATCTTTCATTTCAGCTAACTCCTCCTTACCTATATAGTTTTTATTTGCTGAATTATCATCAACATGCAATGTAACTACATCTGAAATATTCAACAACTCTTTTAATGTATCTATTTTAGTTGCATTTCCTAAAGATAATTTATCTTCTACATCATAATAATACACATCCATTCCTAGAGCCTCAGCTAAAACAGATAGCTGCTTACCAATGTTTCCGTAACCAACAATCCCTAGTTTTTTACCACGAACCTCTCTTGAACCTTGTGCCGTTTTATTCCACTGACCGTTATGAATTTCTGTACTTCTTTGAAATACACTACGCATTAACATAATAATTTCACCAATAGCTAATTCAACTACCGAACGTGTATTACTATAAGGAGCATTAAAAACTACTACTCCATTCTCTTTACACGCATCTAAGTCAATTTGCTTTGTTCCAATACAAAAAGCAGAAACCACCATCAGTTTTTCAGCAGCTTCAATAACTTTACGTGTTACTTGTGTTTTAGAACGGATTCCTAACACATGAACATCTTTTAACTTTTCAATCAATTCATCTTCCGACAAACTTCTTGAAACTGTTTCAACAGAAAATCCATCACCTGTTAACTTTGTAAAAGCATCAGGATGTACATTTTCTAACAGTAGAATTTTAATTCTATTCTTCGGGTATGATAAGTTTCTAGGCAATTTGTTAACGTATAAAAATTCATCTAAATTTGGTGTAATATGATCGGCATTAGCTATTGTCTTTTCTCTTGACACATTTTCTGTATATGCGAAAAAAGTATCAGCAACACCCGCTTCTTTGGTTACTGCATCACTATAACCATCTCCTATTACTTGTACTTCACCATCTAAATTTAAGGATTTTAAACAATCTATTTTACCATTGTGTTTAGATAATGGATTTTGAGTATCAAATCCTACAATAACTCCTGCTTTATCAAACTCAAAAGTATTTGCAAATACTCTTTCTGAAGGGATGTTATAAGCTGCTACAATAGGGTCAATAAATTCTTTAAACCCTGCTGATATCACATAAATATCATCAGAAAAGTTTTCAAAAAACTCTTTATTTCTTTCTATAGAAGGAGAAACTTTTTGTTTTAACTCTTCAATTAATAATGGTAAATCCGATACTGTAGCTTGTAATAATTGAATGCGCTTTTCTAAGGATTCAGTAAAAGATATATCACCATCAATTCCTTGATTGGTTATATCAATTATTTGCTGAACAATCTCTTCTTTCTTCGGATTTCCTGCTAGCGTGATTTCTGCCAAAACATCTAATGCTTCTACACGAGTTAACGTGCTATCGAAATCGAAAACGAAATTTCGTTTCACTAAATTCATGTTACTTTGTTATGTTTTTTGTTGTTGTGTTGTTAAGCCAACGAATGTACAAAGGTTTTCCTAAAAACAGCTATATAAAGCCAGTTAAGTTTCAAATTTTAAATGGATATAACTTTTAAAACTACCTCAATTACACATTAACAGAATCCCCCTCTTAAAAGTTCTATTTTTAAAGTAAAAACAATAAGAGCAGCCATAAAACAGGAACTGCTTCTACCCAAAAAGAACTGTAATACTTAGATTGATTCGTCTGTGCTCTCATTAACAAAAAAAGTATCAAGAAAAACACACTTAAAAAAGCTGTTCTAAAATGAGAATTAGGACTTATCATAAATTCTAAAACTAAACATAAGAGCAACAAAACGTATCCGAACTTTTTGGTGTTTTCGACGCCAATTTTTTTCGGTATGGTTTGTAATGATATTGCATCGTACTGTACATCGCGAATATCAAAAGGCAACAATAATATTATGATTAACAAAAAGCGTTGAATTATTGACAAACAAACCTCTGTAGTAAAAGAAGTTTCACTGGCATATATAGGTAACAATACCGTAGTTGCAGCCCATACCAAAGCCACTACTATTATTTTCAAATAACCAATACTTCGTAAATTTTTTTGAAATCCACTTAAAAAAGGAACTGCATATAAAAAAGTTAACAATCCAAAAGGTACAAAAAACAACAAAATCTTTAAAGGAAGTAACCATGCGAAATAACACATCAGCAAGAAACAAATCAATGAAAACACTTGAATAACTTGTAGGTTTTTAGTCAAACTTCTGTGATGCAACTTTGCTACTCCAGCATATTTTACAAAATTATACCCTGTAATCGTAGCAAAAAAAACAAACCAGTCTAACAATTCATTATGTGGAATTTCAAAATATATTTCAGTTATTCGTAACAAAGCATAAACTGCCAGAGCTACATGAATACTAGCATTGATATAAAAATCGATTACTGTTTTAAAAAACTTCATCTAACAAAAATAGCTTTTATGTTTATAACCCTTAGTATTGGTTAATAAAATATCGTTTTTTAACAAAAAAATATGTACCCACAAGTCAACCAATTTCACTATTTTTGAGCCACTTAAAACAACAACACAATAATGAACACAAATTCATTTCAATTAAGACATATAGGTCCTCGTGTTAAAGACCAAGACCAGATGCTTAAAACGATTGGTGTAGAAAGTTTAGACCAATTGATTTATGAAACTATTCCCGACGATATTCGTTTACAAAAAGAGCTAGATTTAGCTCCTGCCATGAGCGAATATGAATACCTAAATCACATCAATGAATTAGGTGCTAAAAACAAAGTTTTTAAAAGTTATATAGGTTTAGGATACCACGAAGCTATTTTACCTGGTGTTATCCAACGTAATATTTTAGAAAACCCAGGATGGTATACTGCCTATACGCCTTACCAAGCTGAAATTGCACAAGGTCGTTTAGAAGCCTTGTTAAATTATCAAACAATGATTTGTGATTTAACAGGAATGGAGTTAGCTAATGCTTCTTTATTAGATGAAGGTACTGCAGCTGCCGAAGCTATGGCATTATTATTTGATGTTCGTGATAGAGCACAAAAGAAAGCTGATGTAAATAAATTCTTTGTTTCTGAAGAAATTTTACCTCAAACCTTATCAGTATTACAAACACGTGCCATACCTATCGGAATTGAATTAGTAATTGGAAATCACCAAGAATTTGATTTCTCTGAAGAATTCTTTGGAGCAATTGTACAATATCCAGGAAAACATGGTCAAGTTTATGATTATACCGATTTTATAGCTAACTGTAATGCTAAAAACATCAAGGTAGCTGTGGCTGCTGATATTTTATCATTGGTAAAACTAAAAGCACCTGCTCAATTTGGTGCTGATGTGGTAGTAGGTACTACACAACGTTTTGGTATTCCATTAGGTTACGGAGGTCCTCACGCAGGATTCTTTGCCACTAAAGAAGAATACAAACGTAGCATGCCTGGTCGTATTATTGGTGTAACGAAAGATGTTGATGGTGGACGTGCATTACGTATGGCTTTACAAACACGTGAACAACACATTAAACGTGAAAAAGCAACCTCTAACATTTGTACTGCACAGGTACTATTAGCTGTTATGGCTGGTATGTACGCAGTATATCACGGAAAAGATGGATTACAATACATTGCTGACCGTGTTCACACAAGTACTACAACCTTAGCTAAAGCTTTAACCGATTTAGGTTTCAACCAAAAGAACACATCATATTTCGATACTATTTTAGTAGAAGTTGAAGCGGACAAATTACGTCCTGTAGCAGAAGCAAACGGAATCAACTTTAATTATATAGATGAAAATCATATTTCAATCTCTGTAAACGAAACAGTTGGTTTAAAAGAAATCAACGAAATCGTTGATTGTTTCGAACAAGCTTTCAATATTACAGATATTACTGTTACTAACTTTACTACTGCAGATGTAATTCCTGCGGATGTAAAAAGAGTTACTTCTTTCTTAGATAACGAAGTATTCAATACGTATCAATCAGAAACTGAAATGATGCGTTATATCAAAAAATTAGAACGTAAAGATTTAGCCTTAAATCACTCTATGATTTCTTTAGGGTCTTGTACCATGAAGTTAAATGCTGCTTCTGAAATGTTACCTTTAAGCAATCCGCAATGGGGAAATATTCACCCTTTTGCACCTTTAAACCAAGCAGAAGGATACCAAATCATGCTAAAAAACCTTGAAGACCAATTAAATGTGGTTACTGGATTTGCAGGTACTTCTTTACAACCTAACTCAGGTGCACAAGGAGAATTTGCAGGTTTAATGGTTATTAGAGCCTATCATGAAGCTAATGGAGATACTCACAGAAATATTTGCTTAATTCCTGCTTCAGCTCACGGAACCAACCCTGCATCAGCAGTTATGGCGGGTATGAAGGTAGTGGTTACCAAAACTGATGAAAGAGGAAACATCGATGTAGAAGATTTACGTGCTAAAGCTGAAAAACATGCTGATAATTTAGCAGCTTTAATGGTAACTTATCCATCTACTCACGGAGTATATGAAAAGGCAATTAAAGAAATTACGCAAATTATCCACGATAATGGCGGACAAGTATATATGGACGGTGCTAACATGAATGCACAAGTAGGATTAACAAATCCTGCAACCATTGGTGCTGATGTTTGTCACTTAAACTTACACAAAACATTTGCGATTCCTCACGGTGGTGGTGGACCAGGTGTTGGGCCTATTTGTGTAGCACCACAATTAGTTCCGTTTTTACCTACTAATCCAGTAGTAGCTACAGGTGGTGATAATGCCATTACAGCTATTTCAGCAGCTCCTTGGGGTTCTGCCTTAGTTTGTTTAATTTCTTATGGATACATTACTATGTTAGGTTCCGACGGGTTAACAAACTCAACCAAAAATGCCATTTTAAATGCTAACTATATTAAAGAGCGTTTAAACGGACATTACAGCACTTTATATACAGGCGAAATGAACCGTGCAGCACACGAAATGATTTTAGATTGTCGTGAGTTTAAACAAAACGGAATTGAAGTAACTGATATCGCTAAGCGTTTAATGGACTACGGATTCCACGCGCCTACTGTATCTTTCCCTGTAGCAGGAACCATTATGGTAGAGCCAACCGAATCGGAAGGTGTAGCTGAATTAGACCGTTTTTGTGATGCGTTAATCTCTATTAGAAAAGAGATTGCTGAAGCGAGTAAGGAAAATCCTAACAACCCGCTTAAAAATGCACCACATACGCAAGAAATGTTAACTGCTGATGAATGGGATTTACCATACTCTCGTAAACAAGCAGCATTTCCTTTAGATTATATTGCAGACAATAAGTTTTGGCCTTCAGTACGTCGTGTAGACGATGCTTTTGGTGATCGTAACTTAATTTGTTCTTGTAATCCTATTGAAGATTATATGGAAGCGGAAGCTTAATTATAAACAACAAAAAAGCCCTCGAAATTTCGAGGGCTTTTTTTATGCTACTTTCACAATTCTTTCAAGTGGAATAATCGTAGATTCTTTTAAAATTACTGAGGTATCGGTAATACCCCAAACAGTAGTTTCTACTTTTTTTAAGCCATCCATATCCATAAAAAATATTTTTACCTTTTCTCTTTCTAGATTTCCTAAAGACAAAGCTCGCTGTAAATCAACACAACGATTTACTTTTGCTTGTTGATTTTTACATAATACTTCTTCTTTTGGAAATTTAAGGAATTTAATTTGTTCTTTAGCTACAGTTTGAAAACTTAAGTTTGTTAACATAATTAGGGGAATTAAAAGATTACTACTTAATGAAAATAAGATTTAAGCCATAAAGCTAAAATCACATTGCCAATGTATCTATTTAAAAACTAAATTACAAATAATTTAATTAAATAAATTAAATTTTAACTCTACCGTAAAATAAAGTCATAAAAAATAACAAATTAATAATAAACAAACCCTAAACCTAAATATTAGACAAACAAGAAAAACACAGACTTCATAATGAGAAGTAACAACAATATACCATCTCTTTTTCTCGATATACAATAAAAGATTGCTTCGTTATCACTCGCAATAACACTCATTTTGTCATTTCGACAGAGCGATTTTATGAGCGACGAGAAACCTCAACAATGCAATTTACTCACCATCATTTTGTTATCAATTTTATATTTTATTATATTTAAACAACTAAAAAACAAACCACTAACCCCAAACTAATTAACTATGAAACAAAAAATTTTATTCGTACTTAGCCTACTATTCGGATTAATGTTTATCAACTCTGGGCTTAACAAGTTTTTAAACTACATGCCTGTTCCTGAAAATCTTCCTGAAAAAATGATGAGTGCTATGACCGCTATGATGGAAATAGGATGGTTAATGCCTTTAGTAGGGTTTGCAGAAATTTTAGGAGGAATATTATTCTTAGTTCCTAAAACAAGAGCTTTAGGTGCTGTTGTTATTTTTCCTATAATGATTGGAATTATACTTACTCATATTTTTCAAGCTCCGTCTGGTCTTCCTATAGCTTTAGTATTATTTGCTATCAACCTTTGGGTAATTTATGAAAATCGCGATGCTTATCAACACATGATAAAATAAGAACAATCGTCATTACGAAGGAGGACACGACTGAAGTAATCTATCCGTCGAGAAACAGATTGCTTCGTTCTACTCGCAATGACGATAACTTAGACGTCATTTCGATAGAGCGATTTTATGAGCGACGAGAAACCTCAACAATGGGAATTACTCATCTTGTGAAATTTAGCTCCGCTGAACCTTGTGGTTTCTCACATCCGTTCGTAATGACACTTACCCAACGTCATTACGAAGGAGGTATGACTGAAGTAATCTATCCGTTGACTAGCAGATTGCTTCGTTTCACTCGCAATGACGTTTTTATAAATCAATCTCCTTTAACGCTTTGATGTTATTACGTTCTAAGAATGCATCAATCGTTTCAAAGTGTTCAATAACACGTTGGTCTTTAAATTCAAATACTTTTTGAGATAGTCCTTGTAAGAAATCACGATCGTGCGATACTAAAATCAACGTTCCATCGAAATGTAATAAGGCTTCTTTAATTACCTCTTTTGATTTTAAATCTAAGTGGTTCGTAGGTTCATCTAATATCAACACGTTTACAGGTTCTAACAACAGCTTTACCATTGCTAAACGGGTTTTCTCTCCTCCAGAAAGTACTTTTACTTTCTTTTCTAAATCATCTCCCGAGAACATAAAACGTCCTAATATATTTTTGATTTGCGTTCTTATGTCTCCTTCAGCAACCTCATCTACGGTTTGGAAAATTGTTAATTCAGGATCTAACAATGATGCTTGATTCTGTGCAAAATATCCCACTTTGGCATTGTGCCCTAAACCACATTCACCCTCAAAATCAATTTCTCCCATAATTGCTTTAATCATGGTTGATTTTCCTTCTCCGTTTCTTCCTACAAACGATACTTTTTCTCCACGTGCTATAGAGAAACTTGCATCTTTAAATACGGTTAAGTCTCCGTATTGTTTTGTCAACCCTTCCACTTTTACAGGATAATCTCCTGAACGTGGTGATGGTGGAAAACGTAGTTTTAATGCTGAAGTATCTACCTCATCTATTTCTACAGGAACTAATTTTTCTAACATTCGTTCACGAGAGGCTACTTGATTTGTTTTTGAATAGGTTCCTTTAAAACGCTCGATAAACGTTTTGGTATCAGCAATAAATTTTTGTTGTTCTTCATAAGCTTTTAACTGATGAGCACGACGCTCTTTACGCAACTCTAAATAATGAGAATAATTCGCTTTGTAATCGTGAATGGTTCCCATCGTTACTTCAATGGTTCGGTTGGTAATGTTATCGATAAACGCTTTATCGTGCGATATTACTACTACCGCCTTGGCTTTGTTTAATAAGAAGTTTTCTAACCAAATTACCGATTCGATATCTACGTGGTTAGTAGGCTCATCTAACAAAATTAAATCGGGTTTTTGCAGTAAGATTTTCGCTAACTCAATACGCATACGCCAACCACCACTAAACTCTGAGGTTGCTCTGTCAAAATCTTCTTGCTTAAATCCTAATCCTTTTAAGGCTTTTTCTACCTCTGCTTCGTAGTTTACATCCTCTAAAGCATAGTATTTCTCTCCTAAATCCGAAACACGCTCAATGATTTTCATATAATCGTCCGATTCGTAATCGGTACGGGTTTCTAATTGTTTATTGAGGTCTTCCATTTCGGCTTTCATAGCAAAAATAGATGCAAATGCTTTGGACGCTTCTTCTTTTACCGTGCAATTGTCTTCCATTAACAAATGCTGAGGTAAGTAAGCGATTACGGTATCTTTCGGACTGCGAACGCCTCCTTTAGTAGGTTTAGAAACTCCTGCTATAATTTTCATCATGGTGGATTTTCCTGCACCGTTTTTACCCATTAAAGCAATTTTATCGTTTTCGTTTATTACAAACGAAACGTCGCTAAACAGGGTGTTACCACTAAACTCAACCGTTAATTGATCTACCGTAATCATACAAATAATTTTAAGCGGCGAAATTAGCAAAAATGGTGTATAAGTTTGTGAAAAACTTTCACTTAGATAGTTTATTGATTTTGTTATATTTGAGAAAATAAAAAATTGCTTAAACTTTATATATCCCATACTATTCTCCGGATAAAACAACTAAAGTTTGGCATATAACGAGTTGTATGCAATATGACAAAACCTAATCAGTCAGAGAAAAAATGAACGAAATTGACATTAAAAGACTTCCCAGGCTGACTGCAATTTTAACCCAATTGCAAACGAAAAAACTCATTACTGCATCAGAACTTGCTATAAAATTCTCTGTTAGTAAAAGGACAATTTACCGAGATATTAAAGCATTGGAACAATCAGGAGTTCCAATATTAACGGAGGAAGGAAAAGGCTATACATTAATGGAAGGTTACAGAATACCACCAATAATGTTTTCAGAAAGTGAAGCCAACGCTTTGATTACAGCCGAACAATTAGTTGTGAAAAATAAGGACACCTCATTTGTAAAAGAATACACCGAAGCTATTGGTAAAATTAAATCTGTTTTAAGAAGTAACACGAAAGACAAAGCCAATTTACTTTCAAATCGGGTTGTATTTGGACAAAATGATGACTTCGTTCGCACAAGTAGTTATTTATCGACACTTCAGTTGGCATTAACCAATTTTAATCTTGTTAAAATAAGTTATTACTCGCCAAACAATAACCAATCAACTGAAAGAACAATTGAACCATTTGCTATTTACACCACTCAAGAAAATTGGTTGCTCATCGCATTTTGTAGATTAAGAATTGATTTTAGAGCTTTTCGTTTAGACAGAATAGAAAATTTATCTGTATTAAACCAGTCGTTTGAACCACACAAAATCACCTTTGAAGAATATTTTGACATTAGTCTCAAAAAATGTTCAATACCCTTGCCATAGGGTTGTCACAAGGTATTTTAAATTTGTGGTCTAACAAATAATAATCATATAATGAAAAGATTTCAAATTTTGATACTTACGGCATCTTTGCTATTCTCCATCAAAGCAATAACACAAACAAATAACTCTAAAACTATGGACAAACAAATAATTGAAAAATTTAGTGTAATAGGTATTTCGGTAAGAACAACCAATGAAAATGGACAATCTGCCAAAGATATTGAAGCATTATGGGAAAAATTTTGGGGAGAAGAAATTCAAAAACAAATTCCGAACAAGGTCAATGATGATATTTACGCAGTTTACACAGATTATGAAACAGACTTCAATGGACCATACACGCTAATTATTGGTTTGCCAGTAAGTTCATTAGAAAATATTCCAAAAGATTTTGTCGGTATTACAATAGAAAAAGATATTTACGAAAAATTTGTTTCTAAAGGTAATATGCCAGAAGCTGTTCTCAAAACTTGGATGGAAATATGGCAGAATAAAGACTTAAAACGAACTTATAATGCTGATTTCACAATTCACGGGAAAAAATACTACGATGGAGAAAATGCCGAAGTTGAAACTTTCATATCAGTTAAAGAATAAGAATTAGTGAAAAAAACGGAACAACTAGCGCATAGGCTTCGAGAAGTTATTCTAAATGGAACTTGGATAGCAGATACAAATTATAAAGACCTTTTGAATAATGTTGATTGGAAAATTGCTACAACAAAATTTCAGTCATTAAATACAATTTCGGCACTCGCTCAACATATTCATTACTACATCAATGGAATTAAAAATGTGTTTTTAAATGGAAAACTTGAAATAAGGGATAAAGACAGTTTTGACTTTCCACTAATTACCTCTCAAAATGGTTGGGAAACGTTTTTAAATAGATTTTGGAGCGACACAGAAAAATTGGCGGATTTAATAGGGAAAATGGAAGAAAAAAAACTAAACCAAACTTTTGTAGATGAAAGATACGGAACATATTTGAGGAATATTGAAGGAATGATTGAACATAATTATTATCATCTTGCACAAATTATTCTGATAAAGAAAATCATATTGTACAATTAATACTGCATACAACAAAGAACTGAGGTAAAAAACAAGTAAATTTTATACTTTTTTAAACCAAAGTACTTTTATAATTTGCATCATAAGGTAAACCACTTTTTACTA
>NZ_RAQM01000011.1 GCF_003610735.1 Tenacibaculum lutimaris
TGACGAAATCTAGGTTTCAACGTATAACATAACCTTACTCTACGCTTTTTTCTTTCTGATTTATATTACTAAATTTAAACAATTGCTAACTTAAGACGTATAACAACAATTGCGGCTTCGTGTCCTGCGGACACAACCGCGCAAGCACAAAAGTCGGTAATTTTAGCTATCTTAGTTTCAAACCAATCCGCAACTGATTGTTATACAAACCCGTTAATGCAAAATCTTAAACAGTAATTCTTTTAAAATATTAGCATGGGTTTGGTTGGCTCCTACTCCTTTGCTCTTTACATCAGCATCACGTAGTAAAGCAATAATTTGTGATACTTTTCGCATCGGGTAATTACGGGCAGCGTTTACATAGTCGTCTACAAAATAAGGGTTTACCCCTAAGTTTTTAGCTACCGAAGCTTTCGATTTGTCTTTTAATCCATGGTACATTAATAACTGTGTAAAAAAGCTATTTAGTAAGGAAATGGTCATTACCAACGGATTGTTCTTTGGGTTCTGGGCAAAATAATTGATGATTCTGTTCGCTTTCACCACATCTCGCTGTCCTACAGCTTTACGCAACTCAAAATTGTTAAAGTCTTTAGAAATCCCTATGTTCTCTTCAATATGCTTATCGGTAATAATGGTTTCCGCAGGCAATACTGAGGTTAGTTTATCTAATTCGTTGCTAATCTTGCTCAGGTCAGTTCCTAAAAACTCCACCAACATTTGTGCAGCTTTCGGTTCTATGTTAAACTTTTTTCCGCCCAACACCTGACGTATCCAATCGGCTACTTGGTTATCATACAGCTTTTTACTTTCGTAAATAAGTCCACTTTTTGCTATGGCTTTGTACGCCTTTTTACGTTTATCGAGCTTTTTGTATTTGTAGTTAAACACCAATACGGTACTCGGTTGCGGATTGGCAGCATACGACTCTATTTTATCAATCGTACGGCTTAAATCTTGAGCTTCTTTAACAATAATCACCTGCTTTTCTGCCATCATCGGAAAACGTTTTGCCGACGATACAATTTCCTCTATCGACACATCTCGACCGTACATAACTACTTGATTGAACCCTTTTTCAGATTCATCTAACACATTATCTTCAATGTAATCTGAGATTTTATCGATGTAATACGGTTCTTCTCCCATTAAAAAATAAATGGGTTTAATGTTGCCTCCTTTTATATCGGATATGATAGATTTAATTTCGTTCATGTGTCTTTCTTCTACCTTCTTCTTGGTGTTGTTATTTTAAATGTTGTAGCGAGGAGTGGCTTTGTTTCTTCGAGAAAAAGATTGCTTCGCTTTCACTCGCAATGACGATTACTATAATGTCATAGCGAGGAGTGATATCGACGTGGCTATCTCACTCTCGACAAACAGATTGCTTCGCTTTCACTCGCAATGACGATTACTATAACGTCATAGCGAGGAGTGATATCGACGTGGCTATCTCATTCAACGGAGTAGCTCCGTGTTTAAGATCTCTCACATTCCGCGCTGCTTCAGTTCGAGATGACAATAATGTTTTGTCACAGTAAACAACGAAAAAATAACTTATAATTTTCTTACTTTTGGGTTATGCAAAAGCTCAACCTTCCTAGCTATACATTCAAGCTCAAAAGTAACGAAAATAAGACGCTTATTTTTGATAATTTGAGAAAAAAATATATGGTATTAACTCCTGAGGAATGGGTACGTCAGCATTTTGTTCAGTGGTTAATTCAAGAAAAAAACTATCCTGTTTCGCTTATTGCTATTGAAAAACAATTGGTTATCAACAACCTTAAAAAGCGTACCGATATTGTGATTTTTGCTTCAGACGGACATCCGAATATTATTGTAGAATGTAAGGCTCCGCATATAAAAATAACGCAAGATACCTTTGATCAAATTGCACGTTATAACTTAAAGCTCAATGCCGATTACCTCATCGTTACCAACGGACTACAACACTTTTTTTGTATGCTCGATAAAGAGAAGGAAACCTATGTGTTTTTAAGAGATATTCCTGAGTACCAATAAGCTTTATGAAAACAGATTTTACTACTGAACTGGTAACTATTATTAAGAGCGATACTTGGATGCTTAGTATTCTTGAAGCTGTTCGTAGCCTACACCTTCACGATTGTTGGATTGGTGCTGGTTTTGTTAGAAATAAAATTTGGGATTATAAACACAATAGTAAAAGAACTTCTTTAAACGATATTGATGTTATTTATTTTGATGAAAGCGACATTACTAAGATTCGTGAATTAGCTTTTAAAGAACAGCTCAAAACAATGAATCCCACTGTGAATTGGTCGGTAAAAAATCAAGCTAGGATGCATCTTCGAAATGGTCATTCACCTTATAAAAATTGTTACAAAGCTATTTCTTACTGGCCCGAAACAGCTACTGCCATTGCTGTTCATTTAAACACAAATAATCAAATAGAATTTATTGCTCCGCATGGCTTAGACGATTTATTTAACCTTGTGGTTAAACCTACTCCTAATTTTGATTTGACAACGTATCGTAACAGAATTACATACAAAGGATGGAAAGATGCTTGGGAGAAGTTAGTTATTGAAAAGTAAGGAATACTCTCCTCGTGAGATTTCTCACATTCGTTCGAAATGACAAGAACAAATATTATTTTGAAGGAGATAACGACTGAGAAATCTTAAACATAAAAATTACTCTCCTTATGGGATTCCTCCTCGTACCTCGTTCGGAATAACGGAAACGCGAAACGTCATAGCGAAGAATGATAATGACGTGGTTATCTTACTCTCTATAAAAAGATTGCTTCGTTCCTCTCGCAATGACGAAACACAGAATGACTTGTTCTTTTTTAACATGGATTTCATTTTTAAACTGTAAATTTGTCGTCTTGAAAACAGCTATCGTCATATTAAACTGGAATGGAAAAAAATTGCTTGAGCAGTTTTTACCTTCTGTCGTGAATTTTAGTTCTGAAGAAGCGGAAGTATATGTCGCTGACAATGCTTCTACGGATGATTCTATTGAATTTATTAAGCTGCATTTTCCTACTGTTAAGATTGTAAAAAATACCGAAAACGGTGGTTATGCAAAAGGTTACAACGACGCATTACAACATATTGATGCTGATGTATATTGTTTGGTAAATTCTGATATTGAAGTTACCAAGAATTGGTTAACTCCTATTATTGATACTTTTAAGAAAGAAGCTAACACTGCGATTATTCAACCAAAGATTTTAGATTTTAAAGATAAATCGAAGTTTGAATATGCTGGTGCTGGTGGTGGCTTTATTGATGCTTTTGGATACCCGTATTGTCGTGGTCGTTTGTTTAGCGATTTAGAAACTGATAACGGACAGTTTAACGATACTTCTGAAATTTTTTGGGCATCGGGAGCTTGCTTTTTTATTCGTTCAGAAGTTTTTCATCAACTCAACGGTTTTGATGAAGACTTTTTTGCACATCAAGAAGAAATTGATTTGTGCTGGCGTGCTAAAAACAGTGGACATACTATAAAGTACGTTGGAGCTTCAACTGTATATCATGTAGGTGGTGCTACATTGGATACTTTAAACCCTAGAAAAACGTTTTTAAATTTCAGGAATAGTTTACTCAACTTGGTTAAAAACTTACCTTCTACAAAATTGTTTCCAATCATTTTTTCTCGTTTGATCTTAGACGGTTTGGCAAGCCTTAAATTTTTATTAGAAGGAAAACCTAATCATTTGTTTGCTATTTTAAAAGCTCATTTTAGTTTTTATATGCATCTTCCTAAGTTCATAAAAAAGAGAAATGAATCTCCTAAAAAATCAAACTACTACGAACACAAGTCTATAGTTTGGCAGTATTACGCTAAAGGAAGGAAGGAATTTACTGAACTACGTTAATTCTTGTTCATCTTTATAGATATAATATAATAGGAAGAAGACTGCAATTCCGCCGAAAGTATGCCATAACCAGTGCGTTCCCATAGGTAGTAACTCTACTTTATTATCCATAGTTCTAAATAGTAACGCTATTCCAAACACCATTCCTCCATACATTATATACTTTACGTTTTTCCAATGTGTTTTGTAAGCATACCAAATTAACGGAGTTATTACTGCAAATGCTGTTACTGCATATCCAAACGATGTTCTATATCCTGAAGGTATTGATAAAAATCTTGGTAAAACGGATACTAAAAGTATAGCTACAATTATTGCTAATCGTTGCCACCATTTCTTTTTAACTTTTCCTATGAAATAAATAATAGCTCCTAAACATACAATCATAATAGGAACCCAATCTAACAACAACCAAAACTCATGACTTCGTGTTCCGTGAAACATGGTACCTCCTATCCAACTGATAAATATTACTGGAATGGCAAACAGAAAAAATGGGTATTGTTTAGGGTTTTGATAAACTCTTCTTCCGAAGTAAATCAATAACATTATAAAAACAAGGTTGCTAAATGTATTGAAAGGTTCAACAGGTAACCTACCTGCTATGGTTTCTTGATATATTGGTCCGCTGTCGTTAGGGAATCTATCCAGTAAAAACATATATCCTTTTTTCTATCTTTACTAAGATAAGAATTGTGTTTTTAAATGGAAAGTGATTTTTTTAAAATCTAAACTAAGCCTTACTATTACAAAATATCTAAACTTCCTTTTCCTTCACGAAGTACTTCTGGCTCATCTGTTGTTAAATCGATTACCGTAGACGCATGATTATCTCCGTACCCACCATCAATAACAACATCAACAATATTTTGCCATTTCTCGAAGATTAATTCAGGATCTGTAGTATACTCTAACACTTCGTCTTCATCATAAATAGAAGTAGATACTATTGGGTTACCTAAAGCGGCCACAATAGCCCTAGCAATATTATTATCAGGCACACGTATACCTACCGTTTTACGTTTTTTATATGCTTTTGGCAAGGTATTACTACCAGGCAATACAAAAGTATACGGTCCTGGTAATGCCCTTTTTAATATTTTATACGTAGCCGTATCTATCTGTTTTACATAGTCTGACAAATGACTTAAGTCATTACATACAAACGAAAAGTCTGCTTTTTCAGGTTTTATTCCCTTAATTTTTGCAACTTTTGCTAAAGCTTTGGCATTTGTAATATCACAACCTAACCCGTAAACCGTATCTGTTGGATAAATTATTACCCCTCCATTTTGTAAAATTTTTACAATTTTTTCTATCTCTTTAGGGTTCGGGTTGTCGTTATATAACTTTATAAATTGTGCCATGGCTTAGTAATTGTCAAAATCAAAATCGTCTAAACTTTCAAAATCATTAAACTCATCGTCAAACTCATCATCTAAATCTGTAGAAAGATCCTCTGCTTTAAACTCCTTTTCTGGAGCTTCTTCTGGAATTTGTCCGATTGATAATATCATTTTTGTTTCGGTAACAGCTTCATCAGACTGCTCTATTACCTCTACATAGAAGGTCCACATTTGTAAGAAATCATACACGTAAATTAATTTATCATTCATATTCGGCAAAGTTTCATTCAACATACAAGTTGCCATTGACACTCCTTCACCTGCTTCTGACATATTAAATAGTGGAATTTCTTCTCCTTGATTCCAATCTTCATCGGTACGGTAAAAAGAAGCCATTTCTTGTCCGTTAAAACCAAACGCTTTTGCAATATCAAAGTGTAGGTTTTCTAACGATGTTTTTTCATTTACCAATAGGGTTCTTATTACATCTTCTTTCGTATCTAAAATTACGCGTACTTTATACATTCTATCATTTTTATTCAATGCAAAAATACGTATTTTTGGGTGATAATTTTTAGTAACAATGCACAAGCAAGAATCTCTTATAATCTTAAACAACTACAATAAAAACACCTTAATGGAAACTTTAGAAATAGAGTTTGTTGATTTAGGAGATGATTTTATTACAGCAAAGATGCCTGTAACTCCTAAAGTACATCAGCCTTATGGAATATTACACGGCGGAGCAACAGCTGCCCTAGCTGAATCGGTAGGTAGTTGTGCTTCTGCTTTTTTCTTAAGAGATTCTTCTAAAATTGTAAAAGGAATTGAATTAAGCATCAATCATATCAAAAGTAAGCGAGAAGGACATGTTTTTGCTACTGCTAAAGCTATTCATAAAGGTAGAACTACACATTTATGGGAAGTCAGAATTGTTGATGAGGATGATAATTTGATTTCACTTTGTAAGATTACCAATATTGTTTTAGATAAACAGTAGCATGAAATTGCTAAAGAAAATCTTAAAAATTGTTGGAGTTACTCTCTTTGTGCTCTTTCTTATTTTGTATTATTTATTCTGGAATTTTTCTGCTCCAAAATCTGATACAAAAGTACTTGAAAAGTTTTCGGATAGTTCTCACACTCCTATACTCACCTATGAAAACTTTAAAGGATTTGAATATAGAAAACTTTCCATCATAAAAGACACGACTTTACCTACACTCGTTTTTGTTCATGGAACCATCGGATCTTCTACTGATTTCGTAAAATATATGAAAGACAGTGTATTGCTTAGTAAAGCAAATATGATTTCATACGACAGGATTGGTTATAATTATCAAGATAAAAACCCTGCTCAAGAAAGTATTGCTTTTGAACGTGATATGTTAAAGAGTATCTTACAAGATTATAACCCCAACAAAACAATACTAGTAGGCTACTCTTATGGCGGCCCTATTGCTTTGGCTATACAACAAAAAATTCGAAAAGTGATTTTATTGGCTCCAGCAGTGTATAGCGAAATAGAACCTATGCCATGGTCTTTAAATCTATATAAGTGGAAGCTTACTCGATGGTTGGTTCCACCTATTTGGCAAGAAGCTAGCAGAGAAAAGTTATCTCATAAACAAGATTTACAACATTTTGAAAACAACTGGAATTCTACTCCTAACAACATAGTAAGCATTCATGGAACCAATGATTGGATTGTTCCTTTTGAAAACTCTTTATTTTTAAAAGAACGGTTTCCTAAAAATCAGTTTGAGTTAATTAGCATTCCTGATGCTGGCCATGGATTTATTTGGAGTAAATTTGACACGATTAAACAACACTTAATACAACAACTAGATTGAGTATTTTTTCAAACATAAAAGAAACTTTAGACAAACAATTACCTTTTGTTACGTATAGAAAACCTAACTGTTCTACAATTAAGGGATGGTTTCAACAGAATAATAACTTAATTACCTCGAAAGATTATAGTGAAAGTGGATTTATTTTTGCTCCGTTTGATAGTAGAGAAAAAGCTATTCTAATTCCTGAAAATCAATCTACTTATTTTGAAGAGAAAGTAAATATTGATCATATTTCTTCTAATAATACAAATTACAGTTCTGATACAGCTTCCGAAGAAAATCACATTCAACTAGTTAAAAAAGGGATAGCTGCTATTAAAAACCAGAAGTTTAAAAAAGTGGTGCTTTCTAGAAAAGAAAAAGTTGAATTACTAGATTTCAACCTTATTGAAACTTTTCAAAAACTATTAAATAGTTATCCTACAGCTTTTGTATATGTTTGGTACCACCCAAAAGTTGGCTTATGGTTAGGAGCTACTCCTGAAACTTTGGTTAGCATCAAAGACACAAACTTTACGACTATGTCTTTGGCAGGAACACAAGTTTATAATGACACTACCAATGTTATTTGGCAAACTAAAGAAATAGAAGAACAACAATTTGTTACCGATTATATTACAGACAAGCTTATAAATTATTGCTCAGAAATTACCACCTCTAATACCGAAACTATTAGAGCAGGAAATTTACTTCATTTAAGAACCCTTATTAATGGTACATTAAAAACAGATAATGCTACTTTAATAAACAGTTTACATCCTACTCCTGCTGTTTGTGGAATGCCTTTAGAAGCATCCAAACAGTTTATATTGGATAATGAAAACTACCATAGAAGCTTTTATACAGGCTTTTTAGGAGAACTAAACATAAACGACAAAGAAAGTAATTTGTTTGTAAATCTTCGTTGTATGGAAGTTTCTAATAAAGTTGTATACATTTATGTTGGTGGTGGAATTACACGCGACAGTAATCCTGTAAAAGAATGGCAAGAAACGGTTGCAAAAACAACTACCATGAAAAAAGTTTTATAAGAAAAACAACTATCTGATAAAATACTTTAGCTCAAACACAACATAACCCATTGAAATTCAGTTTTTTTTATTATATTTAGGAGAACTCAAAAACTAGCTTTCCTATGAAACAAAAATTACTTAGGATTAGCCAGCGTGAAGATAAACTTAATAGTAGAGTAGGTAGAACTTTAACTTATAAGCAGCTGGTTGAATTCGCATCAAAACTACCAAACAAAATAAAATCACTTATGTAAAAAGTAAAAAACCACCAATTGCTGTGCAACAACTGGCGGTTTTTCTAGTGTAAATTGAATTTGAATTGATTTTTTTCATGCACAAACCAAACTCTAAACACAAATTATAATTTGTGTTTAGGGTTTATACAAACAGTTATCTTCTGTTTTTAAATATCATCAAAAGAAACATCAGTAAAACTTTCTGTAGAAGTAGCCTCTGTAGCTATACCTTCTTCTTTCTTATAGTCTTTTTGGTGACGCTCACTAATTACTTCAGAACCTTTTTCGTTTACTATAAAGTCTGTTGCTTTGTTCAACATTTCTGCAAAATCAGTAAAGTCTTCTTTATATAAGTAAATTTTATGTTTCTGATAATGGAAAGATCCATCATCGTGAGTGAATTTTTTACTCTCAGTTACTGTTAAATAATAATCATCTGCCTTTGTAGATCTAACGTCAAAAAAATACGTTCTTCTTCCTGCTCTTAAAACTTGTGAAAAAATTTCTTCTTGTTCTACTCTCTCGCTCATAATTCGCTTTAAATAATAGTTGTTTACTTAAAATTTCTCAACAAATCTAACAAAATATTTGACTTGGCAATACGAATTGCTATATTTCTTTTTCTAAAAGTTGTTGTTCATAAAGGTCTTTATAGTATCCTTTTTCCTTTATTAATTGATTATGAACACCTTGTTGAATTATCTTTCCGCTATCTAATACGATAATTTTATCGGCATTTTTTGCTGAAGATACCCTGTGGCTAATAATTATTGTGGTTTTATCGCTAGAAACTCGCTCTAAATTAGATAAAATTCGTTCTTCTGTCTCGGTATCAACAGCTGATAAACAATCATCAAAGATTAAAATTTTTGGATCTTTAATAATCGCTCTTGCTATAGAGGTTCGTTGCTTCTGACCTCCTGATAATGTTACTCCTCTCTCTCCTAAAATAGTTTTATAACCTTCTTTAAAATCTATAATATTCTCGTGAATTACAGCATTTTTGGCTGCTTCAATAATTTCTTCTTCAGTAGCATCTTCTTTACCAAATTTGATGTTATTTTCTATGGTATCTGAAAATAAAAATGGTTCTTGTGGCACAAATCCTATTTGGTTTCTTACATCGTATAAATTACAAGTTGTAATATCTTCCCCATCTATAAACACTGTTCCCTCAGTAGTATCGTACAATCGCGATATCAAATTAATAATAGTAGATTTTCCACTTCCTGTTTTACCCAATATTGCTAAAGTTTCTCCTTTATCAACCTTAAAACTCACATCTTTTAATGCTGTAATATTAGTATCTTCATAAGTTAAAGAAACATGTTTAAACTCTATCTCTCCTTCTATCTCCGTCGTTCCTTCATTTGTATTTTGTATTTCAGGAACATGCTGTAAAAACTCATTAATTCTTTCTTGAGAAGCTTCTGCTTGCTGAATCATAGAAGTAACCCAACCTACAACGGCAACTGGCCAGGTTAAAATATTTACATACATAACAAATGCTCCTATGGCTCCTACTTGTATCTCTCCATTGATATACAATGTTCCTCCAACATATAATACAATAATATTACTAATCCCGATTAACAAAATCATTAAAGGAAAAAATAGTGCTTGTACTTTATATAAATCAATATTCTTTTCTTTGTTAGCATCAGCTAAATCATCAAAGTTTTTGATTACTGCATTTTCAATAGCATACGATTTTACTACGTTAATACCTGAAAAAAACTCTTGATTAAATGTTGTTAACTTCGATAAATATTGTTGAACAATGGTACTTCTTTTATTTATCTGCTTACTCAACACAAAAATAGATACCGATAAAACTGGAAACGGTATCATGGTGTATAAAGTTAGTTTTGGAGAAATTGCATACATCTGGGTAAAACCAATTACGAAAGATACTAGCATGTTTAAAGAATACATGATAGAAGGACCAACATACATACGCACCTTAGACACATCTTCGCTAATACGGTTCATTAAATCCCCCGTTCTATTTTGCTTGTAAAAATTAAGAGATAATCGCTGATATTGCTGATAAATCTCATTCTTTAGGTCAAATTCAATCATTCGTGACATTACAATGATAGTTTGACGCATTAAAAAAGTAAAGAAACCACCCAATAAAGTTACTCCAATTATCAGTAAAATGTTGTTTAGTAAAATACTTTTCACTTCCGACAACTCTGTTATTTTTCCTAACTGATAGTCTTCTACCACATTAAGCGAATCACCAACAAAATCGGGGATTCTTAGTGTAAATATTTTTGCTAGAACTGTTATAAAAATCCCTAACAATAACCTCCACTTATACTTTATGAAATACTTATTTAAATGCTGTAATGCTTTCAACCTTACTTTTTTATAAAAATTTAACTTAAAAAAGGGCTCTTGTTAAAGATACCATAATTGAGCTCTCTTTTTTTGCTTTTGTTTTAACGATTTCTTACTTTTGTGCTCGAATTTTTGAGATTGCTTAAATTATCTCAAATTAAAAAACTAAAACAAATGACATCAGAAATCATTGATACTAAAGATCTTAAGAACGACCCTGTGTTTGGTCAATTATCTTTTGACAATCACGAGCAGATCGTTTTTTGCAACGACGAAGATACAGGTTTAAAAGCAATTATTGGTATTCACAACACAACTTTAGGACCTGCTTTAGGAGGTACAAGAATGTGGCAATATAAAAGTGAATGGGAAGCTTTAAATGATGTATTACGTTTGTCTCGTGGTATGACTTATAAGTCTGCTGTTACTGGTTTAAACCTTGGTGGTGGTAAAGCAGTTATTATTGGTGATGCTAAAACTCAAAAAAATGACGCGTTAATGCGTAAATTTGGTGAGTTTGTTAACTCTTTAAGCGGAAAATATATTACTGCTGAAGATGTTGGGATGGAAACTCGTGATATGGACGTTATTCGTGAAGTAACTCCACACGTTACTGGTGTTTCTGAAGCAATTGGCGGATCTGGAAATCCTTCTCCTGTAACTGCTTACGGAGTATATATGGGTATGAAAGCTGCTGCTAAATATAAATTCGGTACCGATAACTTAGACGGTAAAAAAGTATTAGTACAGGGTGTTGGTCACGTAGGCGAAACTTTAGTTAAGCATATTACTGACGAAGGTGCTCAAGTTATCTTAAACGATATTAACGAAGCTCGTTTAGAAGAATTAAGCAAGAAATATGGTGCTAAAGTAGTTTTAGGAAACGATATTTTTGGTTTAGACCTTGATATATATGCTCCTTGTGCTTTAGGTGCTACTCTTAACGATGAAAGCATTGCTCAATTAAAAGCTAAAGTAATTGCTGGTGCTGCCAACAACCAATTAGCTAACGAATTAAAGCATGGTATGATGTTAAAAGAAAGAGGAATAGCTTATGCTCCTGATTTCTTAATCAATGCAGGTGGTATTATCAATGTATATGCAGAAGTTGAAGGTTACGACAAAGCTGAAAGCTTAAAGAGAACAGAAAACATCTACAACACTACATTAGAAATTTTCAATTTATCAGAAAAAGAAAATATCACTACACATCAAGCTGCTTTCAATATTGCACAAGCAAGAATTGATGCTCGCAAAAAAGAGCAAAATAGCTAGATAAAAAATAAAAAAGTTTTACTTTTGCAGAGCGTTAGAAATAGTTTCTATCGCTCTTTTTTTTAAAGTTCTTTAGAATGATTAACAGAAGACATATTCGTGTTAAAGTAATGCAGTCGGTATATGCGATGCAACAATCGCACAGCGATGATTTAGTTAAGGAAGAAAAATTCTTAAAACACAGCATTCAAAAAATGTACGACCTGTACGTTTTAAATCTTCAATTATTAGTTGAAGTCCAAAAACTAGCTCAAAAAAGGATAGAGCTTTCAAAAAAGAAAATTCTTGCTACTAAAGAAGAACTTAATCCAAATACAAAATTTATTGACAACAAACTTTTAAACCAACTTAACGAAAGTGTAAGTTTAGAAGGGTATGTAGAGCTTAATAAATTAAACTATTGGGATCTTGACGATGAGTATGTAAAAATTTTGTTAGACGAATTACAAAAAAGTGACATCTACAAAAAGTACATGGATACAGTTGAAGATTCTTTTAATGTAGATCGTGCTTTTGTTATTGACTTTTTTAGAGAAATTGTAGCTCCTAACGAAAAAATAGCTGACTATTTTGAGGACAAAATGATTTCTTGGGTTGATGATATACCGTTTGTAAACACTTGGGTATTAAAAACTCTAAACAAACAAAAAGCCAATAAACCTTTTATTTTAGGTAGTTTATATAAAGATAGCGAAGATCAAGCCTTTGTATCCAACTTATTTAACAAAACTGTGTTAAATCAGCATAAGTACGAAGACGATATCAAAGAAAAAACACCTAACTGGGAAGCCGATAGAATAGCCGATATTGATATGATTATTATTAAAATGGCTATTACAGAATTTTTACACTTCCCTTCTATTCCTAGTAGAGTTTCTATTAACGAATATATTGAGTTAGCTAAAGACTATTCTACTAATAAAAGTGGTTACTTTATCAATGGTGTTTTAGACAAATTAGCTAAAGACTACCTTAGCTCAAATAAGATGGTAAAAATAGGTAGAGGATTATTATAAAAATTAGTATTTTTACAACAAACAAAAATATTTTACAATGAAGAAAATAGCAGTAGCATTAGCATTTGTTGTTTCAGCAGGAATGTTAGTTTCTTGTGGACAAAGTAATGCTTCATCAAAAGTAAAAAAAGAAAACGTTGAAAACGCAGAAAAAAGAGACAACACTATTAACCAAGGTGCTCCAGTAATTTCTTTTGACAAAGAAGAATTTGATTTCGGCACAGTTAAAGAAGGTGAGGTTGTTGAAACTACTTTCATCGTAACTAATACAGGTAAAAGCGATTTAATTATAACACATGCTCAACCATCATGTGGTTGTACCGTTCCTGAGTGGACAAAGGATCCAATTGCTCCGGGTGAAGCAGGTGAAATTAAAATCAGTTTCAATACTAGCGGAAGAACTAACAAACAATCAAAATCTGTTACGTTAACTACCAATACTGAGAAAGGTAGAGAAATAATTAAGATTTCTGGTATGGTAACTCCTAAAAACAAAGACGCATAATGTTTACTACCATTTTTTTACAAGCTAGTTCTCAAGAAAGCTTAATGAACATGCTTCCTTTTGTAGCTATGATTGCTGTTTTTTATTTTTTAATTATTCGCCCTCAAATGCGTCGTCAAAAAAAAGAAAAACAGTTTCAAACAGAAATTAAAAAAGGAGCTAAAATTGTTACCACAAGTGGTATTCATGGAAAAATAGTTGAAATTAATGATACTGACAATACGGTTTCTATCGAAACAGGCGCTGGTAAAATTAAGTTTGAGCGTTCAGCTATTTCTATGGAACTAAGCAAAAAATATAGTGCTGAAAGTAAAAACTAACAGTAATACACTTATATAAAAAAGTGAGCTAATTAGCTCACTTTTTTGTTTTTTATGTAGATTGCGTCAATATTTATTTATTTGAAAAAAAACTTCAACATACCTAAAACCTTTTTTGGCTTTTTAATTGCCTCCGTATTTTTTTGGCTACTTATAAACCTATCAAAAGAGTACAACGCAGAGGTAGAATATGACATTGAATATACTCAACTACCTCAACAAAAAACATTAATTGAAGCTCCTTTTAACAAACTAACTTTAAATGTAAAAAGCAGTGGCTATAATTTATTAATGTCAAGCATTAACCATAAACCAATCATACTACAATTAGATAAAGCAACTAAAGAAAAAGGAAATAACTATTATTTTTTATCCAAAAATCTTCTTCCTGAAATACAACATCAATTAAAATCCGGTATTGAGTTGAATAGTATTATAGTAGATACTATCCCTTTAAAAATAGGGTTGTTAAGCTCTAAAAAAGTTCCGTTAAAACCTAACGTAAACATTTCTTTTCAGTTAGGATATGGCCTTTCAAAACCCTTAACCCTTACCCCAGATAGTATTTTAATTTCTGGTAATGAAACTGATGTAAAAAAAGTAGAGTTTCTAAATCTTGATAGTGCTACTTTAGAAAACATATCTAAAAACACAAATATTACTTCTTCTATTATATTTCCTGAAGGTGTTCAAATCAAAACAAACTATAAGTCAGCAAACATTGAATTATTAGTAGACAAATTCACTGAAGGTGAAATAGAAGTGCCTGTACTTGTTAAAAATGCTCCAAAAGGAATTAATATTTTCCCTAAAAAAGTAAAAATAATTTATAAAGTGGGCCTAAAAAATTTCAACGAAATTACTCCTGATTTATTTAAAATAGAATGTGATTATTTAGAAACTGAAAATAAAGAGCTAAACTACTTAACTCCTAAACTTAAGAGTTCTCCTAATTTAGCTACGGTGCTAAGAATAGTACCTGATAAAATTGACTTTTTAATTTACGAATGATATGGTAGTAGGTTTAACAGGTGGAATTGGTAGCGGAAAATCTACCATTTTAAAAATGTTTTCTGAGTTTAAAAACATCGCTATTTACATGGCTGATGATGAAGCTAAGAAGCTTATGCATACTTCACCCGAAATCAAAACTCGATTAGTTTCTGAATTTGGAAAAGACACCTATATCAATAATGAATTAAACAGACCTTATTTGGCTTCTATTGTTTTTAAAAACAAAGAAAAATTAGCCTTACTAAACTCTATTGTTCATCCCGTTGTAAATGAGCATCTACAAAATTTTATCAAGCAAAATTCTGATAAAGCTTATATTTTATATGAAAATGCAATACTTTTTGAAAACGAAAGCGACGCTTTTTGCGATAAAATTATTACTGTTACTGCTCCTGAAGAAGTTAGAATTAACCGAGTTGTAAAAAGAGACAACTCTACTATTGAAGAAGTAAAAAACAGAATGAAAAACCAATGGAGTGTTATTAAAAAAACACTTCAATCAAACTATATTATTGATAATAAAACACTTAAACATTCTAAAGAACAAGTGTTAAAAATCCATAATTCTTTAACAAAAAGAACTGTATAATTTACGCTTTGCTAACTTTAAATGTTAAAATTTCCTTAATTTTACAATAACTTTGTTAATCTAAGTTAAAACATTATATCTCTAACTTTTATTAATTTATTTTTGAATAATGGGTAAGAAAATCTTTATTCTCATTGTTGTTTTAATGAGTATTTCTTTAATAGGAATTATCTCTATTCAAGTGTATTGGATAAAAGATGCTATAAAGAACAAACAACAGCAATTTAAAAATAATGTAACAATTGCTTTAGCTCGTACCTCTGAAAATATTAAAGAGAGAGAATACCAAGAGTTTGAGCAAAATTATAAAGATTATTTCGATAGTAACAAATTTAGAACTGATGCCGAAATAAAAACATTTCTTTTTCAACAGGTTGATACTGTTAGTAAGAAGAAATTTTCTTTTGGTAGTACCATTTTAGAAGAAAGCACTAAAATTCCAGGAGAATTTGTTGATAATGATTCTATTATTATCAAACGTTACTCTGGTAAAGAAGACATCTTCTTTTCTCAGGTAATAAAATCAGAAAACAAAGATTTTAAACCCTATTTAAACGAAAGCCGTTATTCTGTTTTTAGAAACTATCCTAATTGGAATGATAAAGAGATAGCTTATGCTTTTCGTCAAAGTAAAAATATTTTTATTCCTATTCATCAACGAATAAGTAATAAAGAGTTAAGCAACAGATTAAAAGAGGAGTTCGCTAAAATGAACATTACTCAAGATTTTAAGTATGTTGTTTATGAAGATGGATTAGCAACACAATTAAGATCAGGATATTTTAACATACAACCAGAAGATATTAATTATCCTCTGTTAGAAGATGAAGAAGGAAATAGTAAATATAAATTATACGTAAAGTTTCCTGACAAGCGAAAAAACTTGTTATCAGGAATGATAAAGGTATTAATACTATCTCTATTTTTTATAGGTATAATTATTGCAGCTTTTTCAACATCGTTATACCAATTAATACGTCAAAAGAAGATTTCTGAAATAAAAACAGATTTCATCAACAATATGACACACGAGTTTAAAACACCTATTGCAACCATCAATCTTGCTTTAGATGCTATTAAAAACCCAAAAATCATATCTGACGAAGAAAAAGTAAAACGATACGTGCAAATGATTCGCGATGAAAACAAACGTATGCACGGGCAAGTTGAAAATGTATTACGAATTTCAAGACTTGAAAAAAACCAACTTGAAATTAACAAAGACGCAGTTGACATGCATGATATTATTGAAGAAGCTATTGAGCACATTCAATTATTGATTGATGATAAAAAAGGAAGTGTTTCTACACATTTTCAAGCTATTTCAACAGAGGTTTTAGGAAACCAATTCCACTTAACCAATGTTATTGTCAACATGTTAGAAAACGCTATAAAATACTCAGAAAACGCACCAAAAATTGATGTGTTTACTGAGAGTACAAATAAATACTTTATCATTAAAATAAAAGATGAGGGTATTGGAATGAGCAAAAATGCTCAAAAATACGTGTTTGATAAATTTTATAGAGAACACAAAGGAAACATACACAACGTAAAAGGTCATGGTTTGGGGCTAGCCTATGTAAAAGAAATCATAGACAGCCACCAAGGTACCGTTCACGTTGAGAGTGAAAAAGGCAAAGGAAGCACGTTTACAGTTAAATTACCATTAATATAAAAGATTAAGGAATGGGGAGTAAAAAAATATTATTAGTAGAAGACGATCCAAATTTTGGAACAGTTCTTAAAGATTATTTAGCGCTTAACGATTATAATGTTACACATGCTAAAGATGGAATCGATGGTTTAATCATGTTTAAAAATGCAGAATACGATTTGTGTATTTTAGATGTTATGATGCCTCGTAAAGATGGTTTTTCTTTAGCTGAAGACATTCGTGCTACAAACAAAGAAATTCCAATTATATTTTTAACTGCTAAAACATTAAAAGAAGATGTTTTAAAAGGATACCAAGTTGGAGCTGATGATTATTTAAATAAACCTTTCGATTCAGAAGTTTTATTACACAAAATCAAAGCTATTTTACAACGTAAAGAAACTGAAAAAACAAATGATAGTGATGAGTTCGAATTCAAAATTGGCGGATTTGACTTTAACTCTAAGTTACGTCACTTATCTTACAAAGGTGGAGAACCTCAAAAATTATCACCTAAAGAGAGTAAATTATTACGCATGTTAGCCATTCATAAAAATGACTTAATGCCACGTGAATTAGCGTTGACAAAAATTTGGCGAGATGATAACTATTTTACTTCTCGTAGTATGGATGTATACATTGCAAAACTTCGTAAGTATTTGAAGAATGATGAAAATGTAGAAATTTTAAATATACATGGTGAAGGATTTAGATTGATTGACAACAAATAATATCATTTTAAATAAATAAAAAAAGCTTAGGATTTACCTAAGCTTTTTTCTTATCTAATCTATTTATTTTTCTATCTAGGCTCTAATGATTCTTCAATAGTACTGTACTTTCCTTTATAACTTCCTGTCGCTACACTACCGTTAATTCTTTTCACTTTAAAGTCTAATGAAATGTTAGTTTCATTAATTGAATTTATAGTTAAAGTAACTTCATCTCCAGTTTCATACTCCATTAACAATTGCTCATTATTGTATTCTCCTAAAAATTCTCCATTAGTCATAAACTCATACCATAAACTGTTTGTTGTATAAGTTTTTGAAGTTAAACTTTCATCACGAACAGCAATTGAAAAGAAATCTACCTCAGTTAAAGCTACACCTGAGTTTCGAGCAGCTTCTATATCTTGTTCAGTAATATTCATTAAATGTAAAAATACAGAAGGTGTATCTCCTTTAATAAATTTTTCTACCATAATTGATTCAATCGGATAATTTTTTCCTTCAATTATAAATTGATTTGGTGTTTCTTGAACATCATCAGATGAACAACTTACATAAAAAACAGTTGTTAAGATAATTGCTAATAAGTAGTTTATTTTTTTCATAATAATATAATTTGACATGCAAAACTACCTTTATTTTAAACCATCTAGTTAAGTTTACTTCTGAACAACCTTTAATTCTTTCTAAAAAGCCATGTTTTACTTTTGAATCATTTTCTGTTACTTTTTTTATACATTGTAACAATAATTTGAATGAGTCGTCAAATACATATAATCAACAAAAATCAAAAAAGCTTGGAAACAATTTTATCTATACAAAACCTCGATAAAAAATACGGAAAAGTTCATGCGGTAAACAACCTCTCTTTTGATATTCAAAAAGGAAATGTTTACGGAATATTAGGTCCTAACGGAAGTGGAAAATCAACCACTTTAGGTATAATTTTAAATGTAGTTAACAAAACCTCAGGAAATTTTAGCTGGTTTGACGGTAAATTATCTACTCATGAAGCTTTAAAAAAGGTAGGTGCCATTATTGAACGCCCTAATTTTTATCCTTACATGACAGCTGTTCAAAACTTACAACTTATCTGTAAAATAAAAGGCGTTTCGTATGATAAAATTGAAGAAAAACTAAAAATTGTAAATCTTTACGAACGTAGAAACAGTAAGTTTAGAACATATTCTTTAGGAATGAAGCAGCGCTTAGCAATTGCTTCTGCCCTATTAAACGATCCTGAAATATTAATTTTAGACGAACCTACAAACGGATTAGATCCACAAGGAATTCACGAAATCCGTCAAATTATCAAAGAAATTGCCCAAAATGGTACAACTATTTTACTTGCTTCGCATTTACTAGATGAAGTAGAAAAAGTATGCTCTCATGTGGTGGTTATAAGAAATGGAGTAAAACTATACAGCGGTAGAGTTGATGAAATGACCGCTTCGAATGGATTTTTCGAGCTACAAGCTGATGACCAAAACAAGCTTAAACAACTTTTAGAAAGTCACTCTTCAATAGGTACTATTAACAGTGAAAATGGAGTTTTAATTGCGAATTTATCTTCTGAATTGTCTGCTTCTGAAATTAATAAATTTCTATTTGACAACGGAATTTCACTTTCGCATTTAGTAAAACGCAAACCTAGTTTAGAGCAACAATTCTTAGACCTTACCAACAACCAATAAACTTACAACATGCTACGACTTTTAACTATAGAATTACATAAATTAAAATATAACAGAGCTAGTAAAGTTCTTTCAATTATTTATTTCGCCCTATTAACATCTATTGCTTTAATCGCTGCAATAAAATTTGATATAGGTCCAATTAAATTCCACTTAGCAGAACAAGGTATTTTCAACTTCCCATACATCTGGCATTTTAACACATACATAGCTGCTATTTTTAAATTTTTCTTACTGTTAGTTATTGTTTCTATGATGGCTAATGAGTACAGCTATAAAACTTTAAAACAAAACTTAATTGATGGTTTAAGCAAAAAAGAATTTATTCTTTCTAAGTTTTACACTGTTATTGCTTTCGCTTTTGTTTCTACACTTTTTGTATTTATTGTTTCATTGATTCTTGGCGCTGTTTATTCAGATTTTAATGAAATTTCTATTATTTTTTCAGATTTAGATTACCTATTTGCTTTTTTCATAAAACTATTAGGTTTTTTCTCTTTTGGTTTATTCTTAGGTATATTAATTAAACGATCAGCTTTTGCAGTAGCAGCCATGATTGTTTGGCTAATCGTTGAAAGTTTAATTAAAGGATACTTGTATTGGACTTTTAGAAATATAAAAACAGGAACTGATGAAGCGGTAAACGGTATCATGCAATTTTTCCCTTTAGAATCAATGGCTAATTTAATTAAAGAACCTTTTACTAGGTTAGGAGCGGTAAAATCGGTTGCTAGTCAAATAGGAGAAAACTTTACCAAAGACTACTCTGTTAGCTTATTCAACATAACAATTGTATTAATTTGGACAGCTATTTTTATTTATTCATCATATGCCTTGTTAAAAAAACGAGATTTATAGAGGGTTTTATGTAATTTAGTTGTTTTATCTATACTAAAATCTATTTAAATGGTAAAACAACTACTTTTTATCTTTCTTTGTATAACCTCACTTTCTATTTATAGTCAAAAAGAAGCCAATGTTTGGTATTTCGGAAACAATGCTGGTATTGATTTTAATGGAACTCCAATCGCCTTGACAGATGGCTCTTTAAATACCGAAGAAGGTTGTTCTACTATTTCAGATGAAGATGGGAATCTTTTATTTTATTCTGATGGAATTAAAGTATGGACAAAGAACCATGAATTAATGAGGTACTCTAATGGTCAGCTTGCTAATAATTTACAAGGAAACCCATCAAGTTCTCAATCTGGTTTAATTGTACCTGCACCAGAGAATAAAAATATCTACTACATCTTCACAGTAGGAACCGATTATATTCCTAATAATTCAGGATACCCTAGAAATCCTGGTTTTAATTTTTACACCGTTGATGTAACAAAAGGAAATGGAGGAGAAATTATAGCAGGTCCTATTAACCTTTCTAATAACAGAGATAGAGAGTGGTCTGAAAAAGTTACCGCTGTTCAAGGAAAAGACTGTACTGAAATTTGGGTTTTATCTATCGTTGAAAATTCTTTTTATGCCTATAAAGTTGATAAAAATGGAGTAGATTATTTAAATCCCATAATTTCTAGATCTTCTTATACACCTGATGATAAAAGAGGGTACATAAAAGTTTCCCCTGATGGCTCAAAAATAGCTTTAGCTGATTTTACAGCAGGACAAGGTATAGGAAGTGGCCGACTAGTATTATATGATTTTGATAATATTACAGGTAGAATTACTTCTTCAGGTGATCTATTAACTACTCCTTCTATCGATGGTGTACCTTATGGTGTTGAATTTTCTCCACAGTCAACTAAACTCTATGCTTCTTTATTTATTCCTCCTTTTACCTTTAATATTCTTCAATTCGACTTACTTGATAGAGATGTAGCGCTAACAAAAGCTCAAATATGGAGAGGATCTGGATATAGAGGTGCTTTACAATTAGCTTCTGATGGAAAAATATATAGTTCCATTCCTGATAAGTCATATTTAGGTGCTATTGAAAATCCGGATGAAAATGCTAATAATGTAGTATATAAACCTGTTGCAATTAATTTAGGTAGAGGAACAACCACACAAGGGTTACCTCCATTTATACAATCTTTTTTTGCTCCTATTAAGTTACTCAACGCTAACTCTAATGTAGTGTTAAGTAACACAAATCAAGTATTTTGTATAGGAGACAGCTACGAAATAGTTCCTGAAATTAATAATCCTAACGATATTTACACATGGTCAAAGGACGGGATAGTAATAGCGAACACAAGAACACTAACTGTAGATAACACTAATTTTGGAAGCGGTTTATACGAAGTTAAAATAGAGTCTAATTCGTATTGCAAAAAAACATATACAGGTAAAGTTCAAGTTACATTCGAACCTAAACCCCTAATCAATACAATTCCACCTTATATCCAATGTGATTTTGATAATAATCATCATGACGGATACACAGCCTTTAACCTTGAACTTTTAGAAGCTTCTTTAGTTGACAACTCTTCTAATGTTTCAATAGATTTTTTTGAAACTTCAGATATTAACTTCTCAAGACCTTTAAATAAGAGTAATTACATCAATTCGGTAGCCACTTATCACTCATTAACTATTAAAGTAACTAACAATACTACTAAGTGTTATCAAACTCAAATTATCGAATTACAAGTAAACCCAACAGGATTAGACATTTATTCTGATGAACATATTAGTGAATTAGACCAAAACGCATCAAACCCTGATGCCAAATTTAGTATCGGTACAGGTAATGGCTTTTTTGATTTCTCAATCAAAACTCAAAAAATAATTAATAATTCTGGAGGTTCATTATCTGAAGTTACTCACGATTTTCAATATTACAGAACTACAGAAGATGCAACCTTACAAATAAACCAAATTCTTCCTCCTTATGAAGATGATTTATTTACTAATAATTCTAATGTCTATGTAAGGATTTCTAACAAAGGGGCAACATCTTGCGAAACTGTTGGTAATTTTAAAATACTTATAGAAAAACTACCTATTCCACAAGGAAACCTTAATGGGGAAATTTTATGTGTAGATAACCCTAGATTAAGTCCTCAACCTCATACTATAGCTTTAAATGCTGATACTGGTATTATCTCAGATTCTTATAAATGGTACTTTAACGGTCAATTAATTCCTAATAAAACGTCAGCTGTATACAACGCAAATTCAGCTGGTGAGTATAGAGTTGAAGCATATAGGGTACACCCTGATATTACTACTCCTCTAATGGGATATAATACATTTTTTGTTAAAGAATCTAACCAAGCGTTGATTGTAAATATTAAATCAGTAGACGATCAAGATAATCCAGACAGTAATAAGATTGAAATTACTGTTGATGGATTAGGAGACTATGAATACGCTTTAAATAGTACAAATGTCAGTGATTTTAGTAAGGGTAATGAGAACCTTACATACACTTTTACTAATATTCCTCCTGGACTAAACTCAATTTCTATTAGAGACAGAAATGGATGTGGAGTTACTACATCTAACAAAATTTCAACTATTTATTTTCAACGTCATTTTACCCCTAATGGAGATGGATATTTTGACACTTGGAAAGTATTAGGAGTTGATAATGACTATTACGATATTGTTAAAGTCCAAATTTTTAATCGTTTTGGAAAATTGGTTAGCGAAATCACTGATAAAAATCATCCTGGTTGGGACGGTGTATACAATGGCACTACCCTACCTACTAATGATTATTGGTACAATGCAGAATTGATAGATAAAAGTGGAAAAACTCGAAAAAAAACAGGACATTTTTCATTGATTAGAAAGTAAAAGCTCCTAAATAAATTAGAATAAATACGGATGGTTTTTCACACAAACTATCCGTATTTTTGTTGAATGAACTTTGAATTACACTCAGAATTTAAACCTACAGGAGATCAACCACAGGCGATTAAACAATTAGCTAACGGAATTTTAGCCGACGAAAGATATCAAACACTTTTAGGTGTTACGGGGTCTGGTAAAACTTTTTCAGTAGCCAATGTTGTTGCTGAAGTCAATCGTCCAACATTAGTATTGGCTCATAACAAAACCTTAGCTGCCCAATTGTATTCTGAGTTCAAGCAGTTCTTTCCAAACAATGCTGTAGAGTATTTCGTTTCATATTATGATTACTACCAACCAGAAGCTTATATTCCTGTAACAGGAACCTATATTGAAAAAGACTTATCTATCAATGATGAAATAGAACGCTTACGAATTAGCACCTCTTCTTCCCTACTTTCAGGGCGTCGAGATGTGTTAGTAGTAGCCTCGGTATCTTGTTTGTATGGTATTGGAAATCCGACTGAATTCAAAAAGAATGTCATCACTATTGAAGTTCATCAACAAATTTCTCGTACCAAATTTTTACATAGGTTAGTAACAAGTTTATATGCACGTACTGAAGTTGAAGTAAAAAGTGGAACGTTTAAAGTAAAAGGTGATGTGGTTACTATTTATCCTTCCTATGGTGAAAACGGTTATCGAGTTCACTTTTTTGGAGATGAAATAGAAGAAATTGAAACCTTCGATATTGAAACCAACGAAGTTCTTACGCGATTAGACAAGCTGAATATTTATCCAGCTAACTTATTTGTAACCTCACCTGACATACTACAAAACGCCATTCATCAAATTCAGGAGGATATGGTAAAACAGGTAGATTATTTTAAAGAAATAGGAAAACATTTAGAAGCAAAACGTTTACAAGAGCGTACCGAATTCGACTTAGAAATGATTCGTGAGTTAGGTTATTGCTCTGGAATCGAAAATTATTCTCGTTACTTAGACGGAAGAGAAGCGGGTACCCGACCTTTCTGCTTGTTAGATTATTTTCCTGATGACTACTTGATGGTGATTGATGAAAGTCATGTTACCGTACCCCAAGTACACGCGATGTACGGTGGTGATAGAAGTCGTAAAGAAAACTTAGTAGAATACGGATTCCGACTACCTGCTGCAATGGATAACCGTCCATTAAAGTTTGAAGAGTTCGAAGCTTTACAAAACCAAGTAATCTACGTTTCTGCAACACCAGCAGATTATGAATTACAAAAAACCGAAGGTTTATTTGTAGAACAAGTTATTCGACCAACAGGACTGTTAGATCCTGAAATTGAAATCCGTCCGAGTTTAAATCAAATTGATGATTTAATTGAAGAAATTCAGATTCGTGTAGAAAAAGATGAGCGTACTTTGGTAACTACCTTAACCAAGCGTATGGCTGAGGAATTAGCTAAATACTTAACTAGAATTCAAGTACGTTGCCGTTATATACACTCTGATGTAGACACCTTAGAACGTGTAGAAATTATGCAAGATCTACGTAAAGGTTTATTTGATGTGTTAATTGGAGTAAATCTACTTCGTGAAGGATTAGACTTACCAGAAGTTTCCTTAGTTGCTATTTTAGATGCTGATAAAGAAGGTTTTTTACGTTCACACCGTTCGTTAACACAAACTGTGGGGCGTGCTGCTCGTAACGTAAACGGAAAAGCGATTATGTATGCGGATAAAATTACCAACAGTATGCAACTCACTATTGACGAGACCAATCGTAGACGTGAAAAACAAATCAATTACAATACAGCTCATGGGATCACTCCAAAGCAAATCAATAAAAAGATTGACAACACGCTATCTAAAAATGCTATTACCTCATATCATTATGATAATGTGGCACAAAAAGCTGCTGAACAAGAATTAGAATACCTACCTAAACAAGAAATAGAAAAACGTATTCGTACCAAACGCAAGCAAATGGAAGAAGCTGCTAAAGCACTAGACTTTTTAGTAGCAGCACAACTCCGTGATGAGATTGAGGTTTTGAAAGAAAATTTGTAAGTGAACTTAGATAAATTCTAACCCAAAAAAACAGATTTGATTCTAAATAAAAATTAATTCTCACTTCCCCAAGGAGCAGTTGGTGTATCAATTTCTGTAGTTAAATCAAACTTTACAGAAAATAATCTATCTGTTCCTATTCTACGTAAATTATATGTAAAACTTGTTTCATCAATCGTAACCCACCAAACATTATTAGAAGCATACGAAATTAAATCGGCTGTATATCTATCCGCTGGAAAAAACTGAATATTAGGTAATCCCATGTTGGGGTTAACCCCTCCGTATTGCGTAATTTTATCTTCAGTACCATCTTTATGTCGATGATCGTGTTTTAGCTTAATTAATTTATCGGAGCTCATAGTAAAAACCCAAGTACGAGATTTATCTTCACCTACAAAAAAAGGTATTCTAATCGTATTCTCTTCACAAGAGCGAACATGCATTACTAATTTTTCTCCTGTAAAACCATCTCCCTCTTTTCCTCCTGCTGTTATTGTTCCTTCAAAAGCTTTTCCGCAATGAGTTTTTAGTTTATTCCAAAATAATTCAGAATTCGTTTTTTCTTGTGCTATTAACTGTAAAGGAAGTAAAATAAGGATTAATAATTTTCTCATTGTATGCTATTTATGTTTTAGCAAGATAAAACAAAAAACCTCACTTTTCAGTGAGGTTTTTTAATATATTACTAAGAATTAATTAAAAAGTTTTAAGCGCTTAAAACTTCTTGTACTTTATCAGCTGCTTCTTGGAACTCAGTAGCTGAGATAATTTCCATTCCGCTGTTGTCTATTAATTCTTTTGCTTCTTTAGCATTTGTTCCTTGTAAACGAGCAATAATAGGCACATTAATTTTGTCACCCATGTTTTTGTAAGCATCTACAATACCTTGTGCCACACGGTCACAACGAACGATACCTCCAAAAATGTTTACTAAGATAGCTTTTACGTTAGGATCTTTTAAAATGATTCCGAAAGCAGTTTCAACACGTTGTGCATCAGCAGTACCACCAACATCTAAGAAGTTAGCTGGCTCACCTCCTGCTTGCTTAATTAAATCCATAGTTCCCATTGCTAAACCAGCTCCGTTTACCATACATCCAACGTTACCATCTAAATCTACATAGTTTAATCCTGCAGCGTTTGCTTCAACTTCGATTGGATTTTCTTCACGTAAATCACGCATTTCTGCATAATCTTTGTGACGGTATAAAGCATTGTCATCTAAAGTAACCTTAGCATCAACAGCCATGATTTTATCATCAGATGTTTTTAATACTGGGTTAATTTCAAACATCGAAGAATCAGACTTGATGTATGCAGTATATAAAGCAGTAACAAACTTTACCATTTCTTTTAAAGCCCCACCGCTTAAACCTAAGTTAAAAGCAATTTTACGAGCTTGGAAAGGTAATAATCCTGTTCCTGGATCAATTTCTTCTGTAAAAATTAAGTGTGGAGTTTCTTCTGCCACAGTTTCAATATCCATACCTCCTTCAGTAGAGTACATAATCATGTTTCTACCTGTAGCACGGTTTAATAAAACTGACATATAAAATTCATCTGGCTCACTATCACCAGGATAATATACATCCTCAGCAATTAACACTTGGTTAACTAACTTACCTTCTGCTGAAGTTTGAGGAGTTACTAACATCATTCCTAAAATGTCATCAGCAATACTTTTTACCTCATCTAAGTTTTTAGCTAACTTAACACCACCACCTTTTCCACGACCACCTGCGTGTACTTGAGCTTTGATTACATGCCAACCAGTACCTGTTTCTTCTGTTAATTTCTTCGCTGCTTCAACAGCTTCTTCTGGAGTATTTGCAACAATTCCACGTTGAATACGAACGCCAAAACTGCTTAATATTTCTTTACCTTGATATTCGTGTAAGTTCATTAGATATGAATTTTTAAAGTCGAACAAAAATACAAATTCAATTTATAATACCTTATAATTTGTACTTTAATTTATGATTAAAATCAATTTTATTTAATTTCCATTTTTACATTTTTTTAACATTTAAGCATGTAACATTCTTTTTTTTAACAGGTCTTTACTGTAATTAACATGATTTTGTGATTTATTTACCCTAATCATAATAATTTAGCTAAACAACTAATTCTATATCTCAATCAACTATGCTTAAAGTTTTAGCATTTATTACAACCTGTTTCTTCTTTATAGGAGTTACAAATGCCCAAACCATTAACCAAAACAGAAAAAAACTAGACGTTATACGCGTAGATTCACCTCCCAAAATTGACGGAAAATTAGATGATGCTGCTTGGAAAAATGTTTCTGCTGCTAAAGATTTTGTTATGATGCGTCCTGATAATGGGAAACCTGAACCCGATACGCATAAAACAGAAGTTAAATTGGTGTACGATGACAACGCTATTTACATCAGTGCGAAAATGTATGATCCTGAGCCTTCTAAAATACCAGCTGAATTTACAAACAGAGACAATATTGGTAACAGCGATTTCTTCTTAATAACCATTAATCCTAATGACGACGGACAAAACCCTTTTGAATTTTTAGTTACCAGTTCTGGTGCACAAGCAGATTCGAAAGTATCTAACGGAAACGAAGATTTTAATTGGAGTGCCGTTTGGGAAAGCGATATAAGTATTAACGATGATTCTTGGGTGGTTGAGATGAAAATTCCATATAGAGCTTTACGTTTTGCCAATGTTCCTGTACAATCTTGGGGAATTAACTATCACAGAAAAGTATTAAACTTAAATGCTCAATTTACTTGGAACCATATTGATAATCAACAAGGAAACTGGACGCAATATGATGGTTTGTATGAAAACTTCACCAATATAAAACCTCCTACTCGATTGAACTTTTATCCCTACGCATCAGCAACTGTAACTACTTCAGACGGCAACACTGACTTTGACTGGAGTGTGGGTATGGACGTAAAATATGGGATTACTGAAAATTTCACACTTGACGCTACTTTAATTCCTGATTTTAGTCAAGTAGGTTTTGACAATGTCACCTTAAATCTAGGTCCTTTCGAACAACAATTCACAGAACAACGTCAATTTTTTACTGAAGGAACGGAACTATTTAGTAAGGGAAATTTATTTTATTCAAGAAGAATTGGTTCTAGACCTATCGATCAATTTTCTAATGAACGTAAAAATGATGATGAATTCATCAACGGTAAAAAAGTGAATGATAAAGTAATTGATGTTCCAGAAAAAGTTCAAATGCTTAATGCTATTAAAATATCTGGTAGAACCAAAGGTGGTTTAGGTGTTGGTTTTTTTAATGCTATAACTGAAAAAACAGAAGCTACCGTTGAAAGAACTGAGCAAACTATTAACGGATTAGATACCATTAGTAATATTAGTACTTATAAAACTACAGTAAACCCGTTCTCTAACTATAATATAATGGTATTAGACCAACAATTTAACCAAAACTCATCAATAACCTTAATTAATACCAACGTAACTCGTGATGGTCGATTTAGAGATGCCAATGTAACTGGATTATTATGGCACGTAGAAGACAAAAAAAGTAGATACAATATAGATGGTAGTTTTAAAATGAGTAACATTTCTGATGATGAAAAAAACCCTAATACAGGATATACTTTTGATACTAGTATAGGAAAACAATCAGGAAACTGGCGTGGAGAAATTGGATATAATTTCGAAAATAAAGACTACAACCCTAATGACATGGGAATTCTTTTCAGCAATAATGAACAAACCATTTATGGGTTTGTTGGTTACCGTTTGTTAAAACCAAAAGGAATATTCAATAATTATGGTGTTAACTTATATTACAACATCAACTTTTTACACAATCCAGGAACTTATACAGGTACCAATGGGGGACTTTCTTTTTGGGCAGACACTAAAAATAGATTTAGCTTTGGAGGAAATTTAAACTATCGTACCGAAGAAAAGGATTTCTTTGAACCTAGAGTAGGAAGTACTAGCGGAATTTACTTTAAAAGACCTGAACAATTAAATATAAATCACTGGGGATCTAGTGACTACAGAAAAAAGCTAGCTCTTGATTATGATTTCTGGTACACGTTTCATAGAGAAACCATAAGCGATATTAACCAAATAAGTTATGGTTTCGGAATAAGACCTAGATACCGGTTCAATAATCAATTTTCTTTAATTTATGGTTTAAACTACAACAAGTATGAAAACCAATTTGGGTATGTAAATAACGATGACGATGCTATTTATTTTGGACAACGTGATTGGACTTCATACAACAACTCTTTAACTGGTAAATATACATTCAACACAAAATCGGCAGTATCATTATCATTTAGACACAATTGGAGTAAAGTTCCATATCAAAATCAATTTTATAGTTTAGATCAAACTAACGGAGAACTAAATCAAAGTAGCTATCAAGGAGATCATGATAAAAACTTTAATAGTTGGAATTTAGACGTAAATTACCAATGGCAATTTGCACCTGGTAGCCAATTAATTGCTTTTTACAGAAATTCTATCTTTGGCTCAAACGGTCATGCAAAACACGGTTTCTTTAAAAATTTAGATCGCCTTTTTGATGAGAAACATCAGCATACATTTTCTGTTCGATTGGTATATTTTATCGATTACAACAACATTAAAAACATATTTTAAAAGGGGAATTATTTATTGTTTGAAATCGGATAGGCTTTTAAAGTCTATCTGATTTCTTTTTTATACATTCGTTACTTTGAAAATTACCTAATGATTGTTGCTAAAAATATTCATAGACACTACGGAGATGTTGAAATCTTAAAAGGAGTAAATCTTCATATAAAAAAAGGAGAAATTGTTGCTATTGTTGGTCCGTCAGGAGCTGGAAAAACTACCTTGCTTCAAATTTTAGGCACCCTAGATAAACCTTTGAAAGATAAAAACTATGAATTACTTGTTAATGGAGTTTCAATCAAAGATTTAAAAGATAAAGAAGTCTCTTCTTTCAGAAACAAACACATCGGATTTATCTTTCAGTTTCATCAGTTATTGCCTGAGTTTACAGCTTTAGAAAATGTTTGTATCCCTGCATTTATAGGAGGAAAAGGAAAAGTAGAAACCGAAAAAAGAGCCAAAGAATTACTAGCCTTTTTAGGGTTATCACATAGAGAAAATCACAAGCCTAATGAGCTTTCTGGTGGTGAGCAACAACGCGTAGCTGTTGCTAGAGCATTGATAAATGAGCCTTCTGTTATTTTTGCAGATGAACCATCAGGAAACCTTGATTCTACCTCAGCAAAAAACTTACACGAATTATTTTTTAAGCTACGTGATGAGTTTGGACAAACCTTTGTGTTAGTTACACATAACAAAGAATTAGCACAAATGGCCGATAGAACACTTACAATGAAAGACGGTATTATAGTTGAATAATGTAACGTTTTTAAGTTTCTATATACCTATAGTATAAAATACATCTAAAACTATGCAAGAAACTTTTTACGAGCTTATCAACTATTTAAAAAATCCTATTTTAGAAAAAGATGCCAATCAAGATACTTTATATCGGTTTCAAAAATTCTTACATCTTTTAATAATAAGTATAGTAACCGCAATGGTTAGTTTGGCTTTAATAGGTCTTGTTGACAAACTTGAATTAGTTAATTTAGCTGAAGATCATAAAGCAGAAGAACTATTTAAGTCTCTTCCTAAAATTGTAGTTTTTTTCTTAGCTGTTATTCTTGCTCCTTTGCTCGAAGAAACTTTTTTTAGAGCTCCTCTTACAGCTTTTAAAAAAGGAAAACAATTTAAAATTGCTTTTTATGTTTTCGCTGTTCTATTTGGTTTTGTACATATTAGTAATTATCAAATTTCTACAAACGTATTATTACTTTCTCCTATTTTAGTGTTACCTCAAACGTTATTAGGATTCTATTTAGGCTTTATTCGTGTTCGCTTTGGCTTACTTTGGGCAATGGCACTACATGCTGTTTATAATGGAGTTTTTATAGGAGCTAGTTTTTTAGGAGATTTAATGTAAGATGAACAAAAAAGAACTAAAAGAATTTTTAGACGAAAAGGTTATACAATATAATAATCCAGATTTTATTGATAGTGATCCCATTCAAATTCCACATCAATTTTCGGTAAAAGAAGATATTGAAATTGCTGGTTTTTTAGCTGCAACTATTGCTTGGGGAAACCGTAAAATGATTATTAACAACTCCCATAAAATGATGGATTTAATGGGAAATTCTCCGTACGATTTTGTCCTCAATCATTCTGAAGAAGATTTAGCTGATTTTGACGGATTTGTACACCGAACGTTTAATGCTGATGATTTTAAGCTCTTTGTTCAATCGTTAAAAAACATCTACCAAAATCATGGCGGATTAGAAGCTGTGTTACAACCAAAAGATAATGCCGATAATTATCAGCATGCTATTCATAACTTTAAACAAGTATTTTTTGAAATTCCACACCAATCAAGAACTTTAAAGCATGTTTCTGACCCTTTAAAAGGTTCTGCATCCAAAAGAATTAACATGTTTTTACGTTGGATGGTTCGTGATAATACAACTGGAGTCGATTTAGGTATTTGGAAAACACATTCTCCAGCGCATTTACACTGTCCGCTAGATGTACATACAGGAAATATTGCTCGAAAATTAAAAATTCTTACTAGAAAACAAAACGATTGGAAAGCCATTCAAGAACTTGATGTAACTCTAAGAAAGTTTGATAAAAAAGATCCTGTTAAGTATGATTTTGCCTTATTTGGCCTAGGTGTTTTTGAAAAATTTTAGTTTTACTAAAAAAAGTAGTTATTTAGTAGGTATGAAAAATAGTTTTGATAAAATGATGTCTTTAGATATTTATGTATCAAATTTAGACAAAGAAGAATACGTTAAAATTGCTGATAACCTTAATCCTTCATCTAAAAAAAGTATAAACCTTTTAAGTTGGGGAATTCAAGACTTATTTATTGAAAAAGAACTATACAGTGACTTAAAACTTATAAAAACATTTTCAAAAAGCTTCAACTGGAAAAATAACATTACATCTATAATAAAAGAAAACGATTATGAATCTTTAGTTCTTACCGATATACAAAAGAAAATAATTTGGGTAAGTGATGGTTTTACCAAAATGACGGGCTACGAAAAAGAATTTGCATTAAACAAAACCCCACACTTTTTACAAGGAGAAAAAACAAAGGAAACTACTAGAAAAAGAATTCAAACAAAACTTTTAAAAGGAAAACCATTTAAAGATGTAATCATTAATTACAGAAAAGATAAATCTACCTATAAATGTGAACTATACATAATTCCGCTACATAATAAAGACAACTCGGAAATCACACATTTTTTAGCTTTAGAAAAAGAAGTGGTTTAAGCTTTAAGCAAATGCAAACATTTATTCACTACTTTTTACATTTTGGTTTCCCTGTAATTATAGCCTATCTATTTTTTAAAAATAACTGGAAAAAAATTGCGCTATTACTACTTGCTACCATGTTGGTAGATGTAGATCACTTATTAGCAAGTCCTATATTTGATCCTAACCGATGTAGTTTTGGTTTTCACATATTCCATTCCTACTATGCAATAGGACTGTATGTTATCTTACTATTTTTAAAAAGACCTTATAACATTATCGGTTTAGGGTTGCTACTACACATGCTAACCGATTTTATCGATTGTTTATTTATGTATAACGCCTGTAGCTCTTGCTTAGAAAATTCCCCAGCAAAAAATTTATTAGAATCAATAAGCAAATTACTTTTTTAACAGTAAATCACAGTACCAAAAACTTCTATCATAGTTTTTAGTGGTGCTTTCCTCTTTTTTCTTAGTTTTCTTTGAATCTTGATAACAATTGTCATCATCACTTTTATGCAAAGTATACGATTTCAACACCTTCTCTCCTATTTCAAACTCCACAGGTTTCTTAAAAATAGGTCCGTCATAACAAAAGGTATGAAACTCACCATTTTCTCCGCAAACATCTACTCCTTCAGGAAGCTCATTGATAAAGTCTTCATCAATAACTCTCCCTACAAACTCTTCTCCTAATAATTTTGCATTCACACAAACAGTGATTGTTTTAAAACCTAAGGCTAAAAACTCACGAAGTAACTCTTTTGTATCTTGTTTCCATAACGGATACACACCTGTAATTCCTACTTCTTGCAGTTTCGAATCACGATACGCTCTTAAATCCTCTAAAAAAACATCTCCAAAAATACCATTTACAAGCCCTGAATCTTTTAACTCAGCCGTTTTCTCCTTCATTCTCTGGTTATACAAATCCATAGTAACCTCAGCAGGAAAATATATTTTTTCTAAAGGAATACCAATACCTTCAGCCTGAGCATCTAACAAGTCTTCATGCAACCCATGCATTGAAACACGTTGGTAATCTTGATTTACATTCGTTATCAATTTTTGCACATCGTATTCTTTTTGTTGCAATATTTTGTACAATGCTAATGAAGAGTCTTTTCCTGAACTCCAGTTAAAATAGGCTTTTTTCATATGACAAATATGCATAAAAAAACCTGCATTTCGCAGGTTTGATTTTATTTCTTCTTTTGGTTTAAAGGAACTGGTCTTTCTTGTTTTACTACCGGTTTTCCGTGTAAATCAAAATCACCTGCATCAAAAATTTCTATATCAATAAACTCTCCTAGTTTAATATAATATTCACGTGCATCAACAATTACGTCATTATCTACATCTGGTGAATCAAACTCGGTACGTCCGTAATAATACTCTCCATCTTTTCTATCGAATAAACATTTGAACGTCTTTCCTATTTTCTCTTGATTCAATTCCCAAGAAATTTGAGACTGCACTTCCATAATTTCATTTACACGTCTGAATTTTACATCAGCAGGAACATCATCTTCTAAAACATACGCTCCTGTATTTTCTTCGTGTGAATATTCAAAAGCACCTAAGCGCTCAAAACGCATTTCTTCTACCCAATCTTTTAACTCTTGAAACTGCTCTTCTGTTTCTCCTGGATATCCAACAATCAATGTTGTACGAATTGCCATATTTGGCACTGCTTCTCGGAATTTATGAATCAATGAAGTCGTTTTTTCATGCGTTGTACCACGTTTCATCGATTTTAAAATCTCTGTATTGATGTGCTGTAATGGTATGTCTAAATAATTACAAACTTTTGGTTCGTTCTTCATTACTTCTAATACATCCATTGGAAAGCCAGTTGGAAAGGCATAGTGTAAACGAATCCATTCAATTCCATCAACTTTTACCAACTCTTTTAGTAAATCTGCTAAGGCACGTTTTTTATAAATATCTAATCCGTAATAGGTTAAATCTTGAGCGATTAGCATGATTTCCTTAATCCCTTTTTCAGCCAACTTCGTAGCTTCTGTAACCAGATCTTCTATAGGAGTAGAAACATGTTTACCACGCATTAACGGAATGGCACAAAACGAACACGGACGATCACATCCTTCTGCTATTTTTAAATACGCATAATGATCTGGGGTCGTTGTTAAACGTTCACCAATTAACTCATGCTTATAATCTGCTTCCAACACCTTTAACAAGTTTGGTAAATCGTGTGTACCAAAATACTGATCTACATTAGTAATTTCAGCTTCTAAATCTGGCTTGTAACGTTCACTTAAACAACCCGTAACAAACACTTTATCTACTTCACCTTCTTCTTTCTTTTGTGCATAGTGTAAAATAGTTTCCACACTTTCTTCTTTAGCTTTACCAATAAAACCGCAGGTGTTGATTACTACGATATTCCCTTCATCATTTTCATCTTCATGAACCACCTCTTTACCATTGGCTTTTAACTGCCCCATTAACACTTCACTATCGTAAACGTTTTTTGAGCAACCTAAAGTAACTACGTTGATTTTGTTTTGTTTTGTTGTTTTAGTACGCATATTGTAAAAAAAATTCGGAGTGCAAATATACGCTTTAATTCAGGTTTTTAGGTAGTTTAAACCCTTAAAATTAGTTTGATTCTTAACATACTTTATTGAACTTAATTATCTTACAGTTAATCGTTGAAACGAAAGATATCTTAACTATTTGTAGCATAATACTCCCCATTTGTTGTAGCCATCCTAAAACACCTCATAAACTTATTAACACTTATTAATCAACATGTTAAAAAGTTAAATTCTAAATATCACAAAAAATAGCGAACTTGTAGATTATAAATCTAATATTTTATAAAAAAGACTATGGGAATTAAACCAGGACCAAAAAGAATAGCAAAATCAACAGGTAAACCTGACAGACGCCAAAGAGACAACAAAAGTACCCAAGGAAACACACCTTCCTTAAAACCTCACAAACATAAAAAAGGAGACTAATAAAAATTATGAGAAATAGAATATGGACAGAATTAACTCAATCAAAGCATAATATCGAATTTGCTTCATTATATTCTGACCGACAAAGGTTTATTTTAAGGATTTTTAACATGGGAATTCTAGCTTTTTCATCTGCTGGAATTATGGGGTGGAAAATATGGGAAAGCCTTCCGCTTATTGCCTGCTTCGTAATTGCTTGTATTTCATTATTGAGATTACTACAACCTCATTTGATTATGAATGAAAAGCAATTAAAAAACCTTGATGATATTCACAGGTTTTATGCCGATTATTATAACAAAATTGAAAAATTGTGGTATGATTTTGAATCAGATAGAATGAACGAAGAACAAGCAACAAATACCTTTTTTAGACTTAAAAAACTAGAAACTGATATTAATCCAATAGTAGCTGAAACTATTAGAAGCAAACCTAAAGGAATTGTAAAGAAATGTAAAAAGAATTCAGACGAATATTTTAATCAAGTATTTAACATATAATATTATGGCAAAACAATCAAATAACAGACCACAAGGGAGACCTACAAATAATCCGAATAGCAATCCTAAACCTAAGAGTAACAACAGTATGCCACGTTATCAGGCACCACCTCCACCGCCTCCTAAAAAAAATGATTAAAAATACGCAAACATAAAAAACTTCCAATTTGGGAGTTATATTTTTATACTAAGATTCCTACCTACACAGGAATGACACTTATCTATTTAAAAAAAGAATCTACAAATTCGTGTTTATTAAACACTTGTAAGTCATCTATTCCTTCACCAACACCAATATATTTTACTGGGATTTGGAATTGGTCAGAAATACCAATTACTACTCCTCCTTTTGCTGTTCCGTCTAATTTAGTTACTGCTAATGAAGTTACTTCCGTTGCTTTGGTAAATTGTTTTGCTTGTTCAAAAGCATTTTGACCTGTAGAACCGTCTAACACTAACAATACATCGTGTGGTGCATCTGGTACTACTTTTTGCATTACACGCTTAATCTTGGTTAACTCATTCATTAAGTTTACCTTATTGTGCAAACGCCCCGCAGTATCAATAATAATTACATCTGCTCCTTGATTTACTCCTGATTGTACAGTATCGTACGCTACAGATGCTGGATCAGATCCCATTTCTTGACGTACAATTGGCACATCTGTTCTGTCTGCCCAAACTTGTAATTGATCAATTGCAGCAGCTCTAAACGTATCAGCTGCTCCTAAAACTACCTTTAAACCTTTCTTTTTAAATTGTGAAGCTAACTTACCAATAGTTGTTGTTTTTCCAACTCCATTTACTCCAACCACCATTAACACATAGGGTTTCGTATTTACTGGAATTATGAAATCGGTTTCATCACCAGTATTGGTTTCTGATAATAAACCTGCAATTTCTTCTCGTAGAATTTGATTTAACTCATCGGTACCCAAATACTTATCACGAGATACTCTTTCTTCAATTCTATCAATAATTTTCAGGGTAGTTTCTACTCCTACATCAGACGATACGAGCACTTCTTCTAAATTATCTAGCACATCATCATCTACCTTTGCTTTACCTGCAACTGCTTTTGATAATTTAGAGAAAAAACTTGATTTGGTTTTTTCTAATCCTTTGTCTAAGGTTTCTTTTTTCTCTTTTGAGAAGATTTTCTTAAAAAAACTCATTGTTAAATTTTATAATCGCTACTATAGGTTAAAAACTATACCATTTAATTTATACGGTCAAATTGTCATTATATTGTTGCCTTTCCAATAAAATCTTAAACTATGCTAAAGATTTGAGACTGTCAAATATAAAAAAAGCTACTCTCTAATGAAAGTAGCTTTTCTTTAAACTGTATACAAGAATTACTTTTTTGCAAAAAAGTCGTTTACTTGTGTTGGATCCATAATAGCTTCAACAAAAGTGTAAGCTCCTGATTTTGGAGACTTCACCATTTTGATAGCTTTGGTTAATCTTTTCGAACCTGTTTGTAACGTTGCTACTGATTTCTTTGCCATTTTAATTAAAGTTTACGCCGTAGCTAATTATTTAATTTCTTTATGAACTGTCATCTTCTTTAAGATTGGATTAAATTTCTTTAATTCCATTCTATCAGGAGTATTCTTTTTGTTCTTTGTTGTAATATAACGAGAAGTTCCTGGTTGTCCAGAAGCTTTGTGCTCAGTACACTCTAAAATTACTTGAACTCTGTTTCCTTTTTTTGCCATCTCTCTAAAATTTTATCTAAGTAAGGAATTATTTAGTTAAGAAACCGTTAGCTCTTGCTTCTTTAATAACCGCAGAGATTCCTTTTTTATTAATATTTTTTAATGCAGAAGCAGATACTTTTAAAGTAATCCATTTATCTTCTTCTGGAATATAAAAACGCTTAGTCATTAAATTAGCGTTAAATCTTCTTTTAGTTCTATTTAAAGCGTGAGATACATTGTTACCTACCATCGCTTTTTTTCCTGTTAATTCACAAACTCTAGACATCTTCTTGACAGTTTTTAGTGTTATTTCTAAACGAGGTGCAAATTTATGCATTTTAATTCATTGCACAAAAATATTCTCGATTAAATTTTAAATTATTTTAATCCATTCAAAACTTAGGTTCAGCATCTAACCTATTTGGAAGCGTAACGGGCGCAAAAATACTAATTATTTTAATATGTTTGCTTGTAAAAGTTCTAAAGATTTAGTTACCGTTCTATTGATTACTTTTTCTCTAGGTTGCCCAAAGTTAAACTCTTGTACTTCTACTCTATTTTTACTAGCAATAGCAATATATACCAAACCAACACTCTTGTCATTATGATCGGTCGTTGGCCCAGCATTTCCTGTTACAGCTATTGCATAATCTGTTTGCAGTTTTTCTAAACATCCTTTTGCCATTGCTGAAGCTACTTCTTTACTTACCACAGTAAATTTCTCAATCGTTTCTTTTGAAACTCCTAATAATTGTTGCTTTAAGGTAGCTGTATATGTTACAAAACCTCCCATAAAATAATTGGAAGCTCCTGGTACAGAAACTATAGTTGATGCTATTTTACCTCCTGTTAAACTTTCGGCGGTTGCTACTGTTTTTCCGTGTTGTTGTAGCAGTTTCCCTACTTCTTTTTCTAGTGAAGTCTCATTATCATCTCCAACTATAATCTCAGGGATTAAAACATATAATGCAGCAACTTGCTTCTCCATCTCTTTTGCTAACAACTCTTCATTATTCCCTTTCGCTGACAAACGCAAACGAACACTTCCGAAAGATGGCAAATAAGCCAATTTTATAAAATCAGGTAAATTGTCTTCCCAGTCAGAAATTCTTTCAGCAATAATTGTTTCTCCTGTACCAACAGTCATAATTGTTCTATGTGAAATAAATGGTAATTTAAAAGTAGACTGCAACTTAGGCAGTACACTATACTTCATTAACCCTTTCATTTCATAAGGAACTCCTGGAAGTGATACAAAAACCGTATTGTTTTCGTAAAACCACATTCCAGGTGCCGTTCCTAAACGATTCATTAATAATGTTGCTTTTGATGGAAGCTGTGCTTGGTACTTCTGAATTTCGTTGAACGGGTGATTAACTTTTTTGAATATATTTTTAATATTATCGACCACCTCTGGGTATTCAATAATCTTATCGTCTTGAAAATATTCAGCAATTGTTTTTTTTGTGATATCGTCTCTGGTAGGACCTAATCCTCCAGTTATTATCACAATATCTGCTCTACTTTCAGCTTCTTTTAACGCATTTAATATGTGTTGTTTTTCATCCTGAATTGAAGAGATTTGATAAACCGAAATTCCAATTTTATTAAGTTCTTGACCAATCCATTGAGAATTGGTGTCTACAATTTGTCCGATAAGAATTTCATCTCCTATCGTAATGATTTCTGCATTCATTTATATATCTAAAAAAGAATCCCGCCGAAGCGGGATATATTTTATTTTACTTTTATTTGAAAAGCTTGTTTTCCTTCAATCGTTCCTGTTAAAATGTCATTCTCTACCACTTTACCAACACCTGCTGGTGTGCCTGTAAAAATGATATCTCCTTTTTTTAGGGTAAAATATTGTGATACATAACTAATCAATTCGTCAATTTTCCACAACATATTAGAGGTATTTCCATCTTGCACCACCTCATCATTCTTTTGTAACTGAAAAGAAATATTCTCTAAATCGAATTCTTCTTTTGGATAAAATTCGCCAACAATTGCGCTACCATCAAAAGCCTTTGCCTTTTCCCATGGTAACCCTTTTTCTTTGCATTGTGCTTGTACATCTCGTGCAGTAAAATCAATTCCTAGCCCAACAGTATCATAGTACTTATGTGCAAATTTTGGAGAAATATGTTTTCCTACTTTATTAATTTTCACCAATACTTCCACTTCATAATGCACATCATTTGAAAAAGGTGGAATGAAAAATGGCATTTTCTTAGGAAGAATAGCCGAATCTGGCTTTAAGAAAACCACTGGGTTTTCTGGTCTTTCATTTGCTAATTCTTCTATATGTTTTGCGTAATTACGCCCTATACAAATTATTTTCAATGTTGATTTGTTTTTACGTTTGACTTAGAAATTTCTCACTTTCGTTCGAAATGACAACCTACAACTGATAACTGATAACTGATTTTTAAGGTATCCAAGTTTTAGGGAAATTTGGCTTACGTTTTTCTAAAAACGCATCACGTCCTTCTTTAGCTTCATCTGTCATATAAGCTAAACGAGTTACTTCTCCTGCAAAGACTTGTTGTCCTACCATTCCGTCGTCCGTTAAATTCATTGCGAACTTTAACATTTTAATAGAAGTTGGTGATTTTGCTAAGATTTCTTGTGCCCAATCAAAAGCTGTTTGCTCTAACTCGTCATGAGGAATTACTGCATTTACCATTCCCATTTCATAAGCTTCTTGTGCTGAGTAATTTCTTCCTAAGAAAAAGATTTCACGAGCTTTTTTTTGCCCAACCATTTTCGCTAAATATGCCGATCCATAACCTGCATCAAATGAAGTTACATCAGCATCGGTTTGTTTAAAAATAGCGTGCTCTTTACTCGCTAAGGTTAAATCGCAAGTTACGTGTAAACTATGTCCGCCACCTACAGCCCAACCAGGAACTACACAAATTACTGCTTTTGGCATAAAACGGATTAAACGTTGCACTTCTAATATATTTAATCGGTGGTAACCATCATCTCCAACATATCCTTGATGTCCACGTGCGTTTTGATCTCCTCCAGAGCAAAAACTCCAAACTCCATCTTTAGTTGATGGTCCTTCTGCTGATAATAATACAACTCCGATATTGGTATCTTCGTGAGCATCATGAAAAGCATCTAATAACTCAGACGTAGTTTTAGGACGAAATGCATTACGCACATTTGGTCTGTTAAACGCTATTCTTGCTACATTATGTGATTTTTTATAGGTAATATCTTCGTATTCTTTGGCAACTTTCCAATCTGGTTGTATCATAATTTTAAAATATTGTCGTTATTTAGATGTACAAAAATAACATAATAACTTTATTTTTCTTTTCTATATTTGAACGATATAATTTACCCCTAGTATGAAACAACTATATTTATTATTTACCGTATTAATTAGCACTAATCTTTTTTCTCAAAAAATCATTTCTCAAAAAGTTAACTCTGAAGAATTAAGTGGAAGTAGAAATGTTAAAATTTATATTCCTCAAGGTTATGATGTAGACGAGACTACTAATTATCCATTAGCAATTGTATTAGGAGACGAGTATCTTTTTGATTTATATGTAGGAAATGCAAAACTGTATGCTAATGTAGATAAAGCTCCTAGACAAATTGTTGTTGGGATTGATATGAAAAACACTTATGGTAAAGATATATCAATAATACCTGCTAACAATGCCTTAACAACTTCTGGGGCACATTTTTTCAACTTTATAAAACATGAGTTAATTCCTTTTATGGAAGGTAATTTTAGAACTTCTCCTTTTATGACAATTGTAGGTGAAGGTAAAGCGGCTAACTTTTTAACTCATTATTTAAAAGATGAGCAACCTATTTTTAACTCGCTTATTTGTATTACTCCAGAGTTTCCTCAATTTGCACCAGCTATTTTAGAATCTTATTCTTTAAGCAGATTAGGTTCTATAGATAATACTTACTTTTTATACACTAGTAACAATAAAAAATATATAGACTCTAAGCAATACAATTTATTTAGTGAAATTAAAACACTATTAACTTCTTACGAAGCTAAAAACTTGCATATTAATTTTGATGAATTCCCTAATGCTCCTAACCATTTAGCTGTTATTGCCGAAACTATTCCAAGAGCATTCAATCAAATGTTTGCTTTGTATTCAAAAATCACTAAAGAGGAATTTGAAGCAAACGTTAAAGACTTAGCTCCGCTAGATGCTATTAAATATGTAGAGAAGAAATACTTAGATATTCAATATTTATATGGATCTAATTTAAATGTTCGTTTGGATGATATTTTTGTTATTGAAGACATAGTAATTGACAGACAAGACGGTGATTATCTTAGAGTTTTAGGTGACTTTGTTATGATAAAATATCCAGACTCACACATGGGAGATTTTTACATTGGTAAGTATTATGAGCTAGGAAAAGAATATGAAAAAGCTGATTTTTATTACAAAGCTGCTTATGGAAAAATGGATCCTTCAAATCCTAATGCAGATGCTTTTTACGAAAACATTAAACGTGTAAACGATTTAATGAAAACAGAAAAGAAAGAAAATCCTACTGAAGAAATAAACGAAAATCAGAATGAAGAGCAACAAGAAGAAGGTCAAGAATAGGTTATTTTAACACTATTCTATCCTCTTCTAATTCAATCATTTTATTTTTATACAAACTACCAATAGCTCTCTTGAATGCTTTTTTACTCATTTGTAAGTGAAATTTAATTGATTCAGGAGAGCTTTTATCTGTCAATAACAAAAAACCTTTCTCTTCTAACTTTCGTAAAACTTTATCTACATCAGAATCAATTACATTCTTAAAACCTTGCGGACGTAACGATACATCTATCTTTTCGTCTTCACGTATCTTTTTTACGTAACCAACAGTACGCATTCCTTCTTCTACATCACTAAAAACCTCATTGTTATATAACAACCCTTCATACGATTCATTAATTAAAACCGTATAACCTAAAGCTGTTTGAACTCCAATAACTAAATCTACCTTATCTCCTTCTTTTAATTCCATCTTATAAGTTTTTAAAATAGTTCTTTAAAACTACGTCATTTATTTCTTTTGGAGTAAATATCTCCATTATTTTTGGTTGCTCTGTTTCAACATAAAACTCATTTAACTCTTCATTCAACTCTTTTAAAGCTGCCACCTGAACATATTCAAAACCATACATTCTTGCCAAATGTTCTGCTGTTAAGTTGTGAGGCGTTTCAAAATAATCTGCCGCATTCGTCTTTAGTGGTCCAGGAATAAACCTAAAAATACCACCTCCTGCATTGTTTAATATTATAATTCTAAAATTCTTCGGAATATTGGTATTCCACAAAGCATTACTATCGTAAAAGAAGCTTAAATCTCCAGTAATAAACGTTGTTGGTTTCTCATCAGTAAACGCTGCGCCTACAGCAGTACTTGTACTACCATCTATACCACTTGTTCCTCTATTACAAAACACTCTTAAGGTAGAATTCACATCGAATAATTGAGAATATCGAATCGTAGAACTGTTACTAATTTGCAACTGAGATTCATTAGGAAGTTTTTCTAAAATCGCTTCAAATACTTTTAAATCTGAATACTCACAGTTTTGCAAATATGCTTCGTGTTTCTCAACTCTTAAACTCTTTTCTTTTAACCATTTTTGCTGATAATCACTTCCAATACCTTCACTCTTCACTGATAACGCTGTTAAAAATTCAACAGGATTTGTTTGAACAAACTCCGACAAACAATGATAGGTATCCATCGCTTTTAACTCATCGACATGCCAATGGTGATTTGGTGGCGACTTTCGTAAAAGTTGTTTAATTTTCTTAGAAATTACCATTCCTCCTAAAGTTACTAATACTTCAGGTTTAAATTCCTCAAACTCTTCAGAAGACAAAGGAAAAATCAACTTATCAATACTATTGATAAACTTCGGATGATATATATTAGAAGTCGTTTCAGTTAAAACTATTACAGAATCATCTTCTGCATACTTCAATAAAACCTTTTGTAATTCAACATCAGGAAAACTACTTCCTACTAAAATCATTTTTTTAGTTGAAACATTCCAAATAGAAGCTAATTTTTCTAAATCAAAAGATTGTTTTGTTTCACTCGAAATGACATTTGAAAAATTAAAAGATTGTAATTCTTCTACCGTTTCATATAAAGGCTCATCAAACGGAACATTGACATGTACTGGTCCCTTCTTGTTAATCGCAGTTTGTATTGCTTTTGTCAACAAGTCAGAGTTATTTTTTAACTGATTCTCTTCTTCAATCAAATTCGCTGAGAACAAAATATGATTTTCAAACACATTTTCTTGACGGATCGTTTGTCCGTCTCCAATATCAATTAAATGTTTTGGTCTATCCGCAGAAATTACTATTAACGGAATTTGACTATAATATGCCTCTGCGATTGCAGGATAATAGTTTAATAAAGCTGAACCTGAAGAACATGTAATTACTACAGGTTTTTGAGTTTGTTGCGCTATTCCTAACGCAAAAAAAGCAGCACAACGCTCATCAACAACACTTAATGCGTTTGTTTTTGGATGATTTGAAAATCCGACAGTAAGTGGTGCGTTACGAGAACCTGGAGAAATAACCACAGTATCAACATCAAATTCATGACATGCAGTAATAACAAGTTGTGCGAGTTCTTTTTTTGGGTACATATCTTTTAAAAAATGAGATTCCCGCTTTCGCGGGAATGACAAAATACTAAAACCAACTTTGTTGATTAGTTTCCTTTCTTATAATCTGCTAAAAATTTAGCTAAACCAATATCTGTTAATGGGTGCTTTAATAATCCTTCAATTGCGCTTAAAGGTCCAGTCATAACATCGGCTCCTATTTTAGCACAATCAATTACGTGCATTGTGTGACGTACTGATGCTGCCAATATTTGTGTATCAAACAAATAGTTATCATAAATCTGACGAATTTCTGAAATTAAATTTAATCCATCTGTAGAAATATCATCTAAACGACCAATAAATGGAGACACGTAAGTTGCTCCTGCCTTTGCTGCTAATAATGCTTGACCTGCTGAAAACACAAGAGTTACATTTGTTTTAATTCCTTTATCAGAAAAATATTTACACGCTTTAATACCATCAGCAATCATTGGTAATTTTACCACAATTTGAGGATGTAATGCAGCTAACGCTTCACCTTCTTTTATCATACTATCAAAATCAGTAGCAATTACCTCAGCAGAAACATCTCCTTCTACTATTTCGCAAATTGCTTTGTAGTGATTGATAATGTTATCTTCTCCTGTTATTCCTTCTTTAGCCATTAATGACGGATTTGTTGTTACTCCGTCTAAAATACCTAAAGCCTGTGCTTCTCTAATTTGATCTAAGTTAGCTGTATCAATAAAAAATTTCATCTGTATATTTATTATGTAGTTGTGTTCTAATTTTTGAATTCTACGAGAGTACAACTCTCTTTAAAACAACGCATAAAACAATATTTTATGCCGTAATTTTCTTTAATTACTAATCTTCTGCGAATTTACAATTTATAATGATTCATTAGTAATTTTTCATAAACTTTATCAGGTAAGATTCTTTTTAATACAATTGAAAATTTCTCCATAAATCCACCAACTTTATAGTGAATTTTAGGATTCTTATTTTCAATGATTTTATAAATTGCTTCTGCCATAAGTATTGGGTCTGCTCCCGAATCAACATGAGCATCCATTAAAGCTAAATTTTCAGCATATTTTTCTTTGTAAGCAGAATTTTCAAAAACAGGTGTATGGTATCTTCCCGCAGCAATATTCGTGGCAAAATCTCCTGGAGCTACGTTTACAACCTTAATTCCGAAGCTTTTTACCTCCATACTCAACGCTTCTGTTACTAACTCTAACGCTCCTTTACTTGCAGAATAAATCCCTCTAAAAGGTAACCCCATGTACCCTGCGATTGATGTTGTATTAATAATCGTTCCTGATTGTTGCTTTCGCATATAAGGTAATACTTCTTTAACTACATCAATTACTCCAAAGAAGTTTGTATTAAAATTATCTTTTATTTCTTCTGTTGGAGTATCTTCAATAGGACCTGTAATTCCTTTTCCTGCATTGTTTATTAACACATCAATCTTTCCTTCAGCAGTAATTACTTCTTCTACAGCTTTCTTTATCGATTCTTGATTAGTTACATCTAATGCTACCATTTGAAACGGAGTAGTTATTTTTTGAGGATTTCTACTTGTTCCGTAAATTTTAAATCCTCTATCATGTAAATAAGTAGCAATTGATTTTCCTATTCCTGAAGAAGCTCCTGTTATGAAAACTATTTTTGACATTCTTGTAATTTTAAGCAAATATCTTAAAGTTGCCTCCAATAAAAAAACTTTAAAACTTATCTTAGCGTTTTATCCCATCAAGAACAAACACTATGCATAATTCTTTATCAGTTTTTATGACATCTTTGGCAATATTAATTGCTGGATGTTCTTCTTCTACTGCTCAAAAAAGCACATCGTTATTTTCTAAAAGTGAAACATTTACACGCCAAGATTCTTTGCGTGGTTCTATTACTCCAGAAAGATCGTGGTGGGACTTAACATATTACCACCTTAATGTAGCTGTGAATCCTGATAAAAAATTTATTAAAGGAAAAAACACTGTACAATATAAAGTTTTAAAACCTCATCAAGTTTTACAAATAGACTTGCAACCTCCTTTAAAAATTACCAAAGCGATTCAAAATAATGAAGAGCTAAAAGTTGTTTCTGAAGGTAATGCACATTTTATTCAACTGAAATCTCCGCAAAAAGAAGGAGCTATAAATTCTGTTGATGTGTATTACGAAGGAAATCCTAAAGAAGCGATTAGAGCTCCTTGGGATGGTGGTTTTTCTTGGAAAAAAGATAGTAATGGAAATCATTTTGTTGCTACTTCATGTCAAGGATTAGGAGCTAGTGTTTGGTGGCCAAACAAAGACCATATGTACGACGAAGTGGATAGTATGGCGATTAGTGTTCGTATACCTAAAAACTTAATGGATGTTTCTAATGGGCGTTTACGAAATATTGAACAACATAATGATAACACAACCACCTACCATTGGTTTGTTGATAATCCGATTAACAATTACGGAGTAAATGTAAATATTGGAGATTATGTGCATTTTTCTGAGAAATACCAAGGTGAAGATGGAGAGTTAGACATGAATTATTATGTGTTACGTGACAATCTTAAAAAAGCCAAAAAGCAGTTTAAAGATGCTCCTAAGATGATGAAAGCTTTTGAACATTGGTTTGGTAAATATCCCTTTTATGAAGATGGTTTTAAACTAGTAGAAGTTCCGTACTTAGGAATGGAACATCAAAGTTCAGTTACTTACGGAAATCAATATAAAAATGGGTATTTAGGTAGAGATTTATCTGGAACTGGTTGGGGATTAAAATTTGACTTTATTATTATTCACGAAGCTGGTCATGAATGGTTTGCTAACAATATTACCAATGTAGACATTGCTGATATGTGGATTCATGAAAGTTTTACAGCTTACTCTGAAAACTTGTTCTTAGATTACTATTACGGAAAAAAAGCGTCTGCTGAATATGTTATTGGAACACGAAGTTCTATTCAAAATGACAAACCAATTATTGGACATTACAATGTTAATAATGAAGGTTCTGGAGATATGTATTACAAAGGAGCTAATATGTTACACACCATTCGTCAATTGGTAAACGATGATGAAAAATGGCGTCAAATTTTACGTGGTTTAAATGCTGATTTTTACCATAAAACAGTAACTACCCAAGAAATTGAACAATACATGATTGATAAATCAGGTATTGATTTAAGTAAAGTATTCGATCAATATTTACGTACGGTGAAGATTCCTGAGTTAGAGTATACAATTGAAAACAATACCTTAAAATATCGCTGGAATAATGTTGTTAAAGGTTTTAATATGCCTGTAAAGGTAATTATTGATGGAAAGGTTGAATTGATAAACCCTACTGAGAATTGGCAAACAAAAACTATGAAAGCAAGTTCTATTAAAATTGACAAGAACTATTACATAAACTCTAAATCCGTTTAAAACTTCATATTCTATCAAATTTTGAACTTACAGTAGCCAAAAAACTTACTAAAAACTAAACATAAAAAAAACTCGAACCTTTTAAAATTCGAGTTTTTTTTTATGATTGCTAAATTATCTTAGTAATCTAATCTTTTTAAGTAGTCTAGTTTTTCTTGCCAAAGATCTAATTGGTCTTTGAAATCTTGAATTCCCTTACGAACATTTTGCACTAAAGGATTATCTTCTGTAGCATTAGAAATAAAGCTTAAGTTATTTTCTAACTGTTGCATTTCGCGTACAGTTTCATCTATTTTCTTTCTAATAAAGAACTGTTCGCTATCTAGCTTTCTGTAATCTTCTTGTGCTAAATACGTATCAACAACACCTTTAAACTTCATCATTTCAATATCAATTCTACCCATATCTAGCTTGTCTAGATGTGCGTCCATTGCTTTATTAAACTTTTCATCTAAATGACGAGCATTTCTAGGTAAAGCTCCTAAATCTCTCCACTCTCCTAACACTCTTTCAACATCTTCTTCTGTTTTGATGTCTTCAGATTTTACCTGTTCAATATATTCTTTTTTAGCTTCTACGGTAGCTAATTGTTCTTTGTTTTGTTCATTTTTTAAGGCGTGTAATCTATCAAAATAGTGATTACAAGCATTTTTAAAACGTTTCCAAATATCATCAGAAAATTTTCTAGGTACATGTCCTATTTTTTTCCAATCTGATTGAATACGCTTCATTGTATTGGTTGTTTCATTCCAGTCCTCACTGTTTTTTAAACTTTCAGCTAGTTCAACCAATTCCATTTTTCTTTTTAAGTTGTCATTCTGCGCACTTTTTTCATTTTTATAAAAAGCGTTTTTTGCAGTATTAAACTTTTTAGTCGCAGCTTTAAAATCCTGCCAAACAGCTTCACTCTTGCTGTAAGGAAGTTTTCCTATATCGAAGTATTTTTTACGTAGTTTTTCTATTTCTACTATACTCTTTTGCCAATCGTTATGAGTTTTGTTCTTAGAAGTATCGTAAGCCTTAATTTCAGCTGCTACTGCCAATTTAGCATCGATCATTTCTTGGTACTTTGATTTTAGTTCTCTAAAGTACTGATGACGCTTATCGTGTATTTTTTTGGTAGCTTCACTAAATTTACCCCAAACCTCTTCTCTATTTTCTTTTGCAACAGGCCCTACTTCTTCCTTCCATAAACGGTGTAACTCTTGTAACTCTTTAAAAGCTACATTTACATCCTCAATATCATTTAAAGCCTCTGCTCTTTCAATTAACCCTAACTTTTCTTCTAAATTATGTTTAAAATCAAGCTCTCTAAAATCTTTATTTAAATGCAATAAATCGTAAAAACGCTCTACGTGATGGTGATAGGTTCTCCAAGTATCATTATATTTTGTTTTAGGAACTGGACCAATGCTCTTCCAACGATTTTGAATTTCTTGAAAATCGTTATACATCGTTTTAGGATCAGCGTTTTCGATTAAACTCTTTAACTCTTCAATTAAATTATTTCTTCTTTCTAAATTCTCTTTTAGTTGCTTTTCTAATTGAGAATAATACGCATCTCTTTTGGTTTTATATTCACCAAGTAATTTGTTGTATTCTGTTTTTACAGGGCTAGAAAATTGAAAATCAATAGAATTACCACCTTCTGCTAAAAAAGCTTCTTTTTTCTTAGCAAGTAAAGCTCCAAACTTTGAGTTGAATGCTATTTTTAAAGCATCTACATTTGATTTTAATTGTTGAACTGGATAATCTTTTAATAATTTTTTTAATTCATCAACCAATTTTTCTAATTCCATCGAATCATAATCAAGCATTGGAATTTCGTGCTTTTCGTCTGCTTTTTCAGATTCATTAGCTACCTCATTTTCTACTTCATTAACTGCATTTTCAGTTTCCTTACTCGCGTTGTTTTGTTCTTCTGTAACTGGGTTTTCTACTTTCTCTTCGTTATTTTCTAACATATCTACAATGTTTAAGTTCCTTTGATTTAGATTATAAAGATACGGATTCTAATATAATAGCAAATTTTATTTTCATTTTTAAAGAATTAGTCTTCATTCCATATTTCCCAAGCTTTTTCAGCTTGAAGTTCTAACATTTCTAATCCGTTTTTTATGGTTGCTCCTTTTTCTTTTCCTTTTTTCAAAAAAGTAGTTTCTGTTGGATTGTATATTAAATCGTATAATAAATGTTTACTTGAAATAAATTCATAGGGAATATCAGGACAATTTTCTATATTCGGATGTGTTCCTAATGGTGTACAATTTACAATTAGGTGATATGAACTCATCATTTCTTCAGTAATATCACTATAAGAAATTTGCTTTTTCCCTTCTGGTGTTCTAGAAACTTGTTTGTATTTAATTTCTAAAGTTTCAAACACAAAAGCTACAGCTTTGGACGCTCCTCCTGTACCTAAAATCAATGCTTTTTTATGATTTTTTTTCAATAAAGGTTTTAATGACTTTTTAAACCCATATACATCAGTGTTATACCCTTTCAACCTCCCTTTTTTGGAGATTTTTATAGTATTTACTGCTCCAACCTTCAATGCTTTTTTATCAATTCTATCTAAAAAATTAAAGACTTCTAACTTATAAGGGATAGTTACATTCATCCCTTTTAATCTTTTTTTATTCTCTTTTATCTTTTGAGGAAGTTCATGTATTGATTGAATATCAAAATTGATATACTTATGATCTTCTAAGTCTAACTTTTCAAATTTTTTAGTAAAATATCCACGAGAAAATGAGTAGGAAATATTTTTCCCTACTAAAGCATATAAGTGCTTATTTTCTTTTTCTGTCATAAAAATCAATAATTAAGATTAATGCGATTCCAATAATAATGAATCCTATTGAAACCCATGTTTCTTGATTGTTAAAATTAGGAATAAACCTTTGGTAGTTTTCGATGATCTTATTCCCGTTCTGATCTAGTAAAAAAGAAGCTCCTTCGGTTTTGTATATTGTTTTTTTCCAAGGCCAAACAACTCCTAGAGATCCGGTAATAAACCCTATAATAATTGCTGTTACAATCTGATGCCATCTTTTTAACACATACCCTAACACATGTGAAATAGAAACTAATCCGAATGCTGAACCCGCAGTAAAAACTGCTATTATTTTTAAGTATCTTACTTTAACCTCATCTTGTAACACCTCGAAATTACCCGAAATTAAATTCGTTATTACGTGTCCTAAAACATTTACACTATCGACTAGTAATAACACATAATTCCCTAACAGTATTAAAATAAAAGATCCTGATAACCCTGGCAATGTCATTCCAGAAACACCGATAATTCCGCACACAAACACAAACCATAAATTATCATTCTCTGTTGCTGGCGTCATAAAGCTAATAGAGATGCCTACTGCAACTCCAATTAGTAAACCTATTATTGTTTTAGGTTTCCAATCTCCAAAGTCTTTTGAAATGTAATAAATAGAACCTATAATCATTCCGAAGAACCATGACCAGACATATAACTCGTAATTTTTCAGAAAATAATCTAACACCAAAGAAACGCTAAAGTAACTAAACATACTTCCTGCCATTACCCATACTAAAAACTGTAGGTTGGTATAATTTGAAAAACTTTTAAATCTACCATTAAAAAGTAGTTTAAAAGCCTTACCATTTATTCTCTGAAATGTATAAATAAGTTCTTCATAAAACCCCATAACAAAGGCTACCATGCCACCAGAAACCCCAGGCACTTTATTAGCACCTCCCATGATTAGGCCTTTTAAAAAAAGATGGATTTTTTGTAGTAGCGTACGCTCTTTATACATATTGTTTGATTAGAACGCTAAGTTACTTATTTTCTATTGCTTTTTTACCGCTAATTTTTCTAGCATTAAAATTAGTCCAAACCCTAATAATGCTAGCACTACTGAATACATTAACTGAGGATTTCCGTCGTAAGAAAAAGGTGAAATTGATAATTCATTAAACGGAACTTGTTCTCCATGTGAATTGGTACGATACGTTAACACTTTTTTCCATGGCCAAATTTTATTTAATGAACCAATAATAAAACCTGTTAACACTACCAATGTATAGTTTTTATAGTTTGCAAATAGATACTTTAAAACTCTTGAAAAAGATAACAACCCAATAATTGCTCCTAAAGCTACAACTGCTATCGTTGCTAAATCGCGGTTATTTACTGCTGCTAAAACAGGCTTATATGCTCCTAAAAGCACCAAAATAAAGGATCCTGAAATACCTGGTAAAATCATCGCACAAATTGCAATTGCCCCTGCTAAGAACATAAACGGCATAGAAGAATGTTCAGAAACTAACGGATTTAATGTAGTGATATAATAAGCTACAATTGCCCCTACAATTAGTAAAACTCCTGATACCATATTCCATTGTGTCACTTGTTTTGCTATGTAAATAACGCTTGCTAATACCAATCCGAAGAAAAAAGACCACACTAAAATCGGATGATTCGTTAACAACCAAGATATTATTTTTGCCAATGAAACTATACTGATAAAAATCCCTACCAAAAGAGAAGCTAAAAAATTACCATTAGCTTGTTTCCAAGCTGCTTTTATTCCTTCTTTTCTTAGTGTTTTTAATAGCTTTAAGTTAATATTACTGATAGACCCCAGCAGTTCTTCATAAATTCCAGAAATAAATGCAATTGTACCTCCTGAAACTCCAGGAACAACATCAGCAGCTCCCATAGCCATTCCCTTCAACAAGATTACCATGTAATCCTTTATAGTTCTCGTCATAAAATTATTTGGTTATTTTTTTTCTTTAGACTTAAAGTTAATCAACCCTTTTTTCTTTTTTGGTTGAATACTGTCTTTTAGAGTATCTTTTTTTTCTCTTTTTTTATTTAGCCCTAATTTTCTTCCTAGGTGGCGCAAGTTATTAAAATTAACTTGATAAGAAATACCTACTCCTTGTGTATATCCTTCTTCTTCTGTAGAATATTGCACTTCATTTTGACGGTTAAAAACGGTACCTCTTAAATTTCCTTCTTCATTTAACAACACCTCAACTTTTACCTCACCTACAACACTTGTTTGGGTATTTGTCCCTACCGGAACACCAACCTTACCATTTACTAAAACCCTATCACTCAACCTAGTAGACACTGAAACATCTACTTGATCATCTGAATTAAGATTATCTACCTCACTTCTATCTCCTTGTGTATATCCTACTCCTAATTGAAACTTGCTTCCGTCACTATTTAACATATTTGTTAATATACTAGAAGCTATACCTGATGCTGTTCCTGTGATTCCAGAACTTGCACTATTTCCAATTGCATCAGCGTTATAGAATGTTCCAAAAGCTAACAAGAATGAGAAATGTTGCATTTTAGTATTTAAATCATTTTCATTCAGAATAAACTCCAATTCTGATGTTACTGTTGAATTCGCATTAGGTATCTTAATATCAAATTCTTGTGTTGAACTAAATAAACCTCCTGTAATTTTTGTGTATAAATCGATAGGAATTTTACGGTTAGAATTAATATTATCTAACAATTGTGCTGGATTTGCCTTAGTTCGGTATACTGCGGTAATATCTAATTCTGCATCGTAAGGGTCTCCATTCCATGAAATAGTTCCTCCCTTTTGCACGATAAACGGTTTGGTAATTCCTGCGTATTTAAAATTATAAAAACCATTATCTACAGTGAAGTCTCCAAACATATTAAACTTACCTCGGGTATCTATATCTATAAATAAATTACCTTCTCCACTACCTTTTAGCTCGCTTCCTGAAACTTTGTCTATTACTACTTGTGCAACAGCATCTTTAGTTACAGCTAGATTAAACCTTAAATCAAGACCTTTTATATCTCCAATAACCTTTTCTTTTACTCCTTCTTCTTCTCCTGTTTTAAATCGAATTAACTTATAGTTATCTATTGTTTTAACATCGCTTAACGGAATTACAAATAAGGTACCTTTGTTTGTTTTTCCGTTAACCTCAATATCTAAATAGCTTGTAAGCCCTCTAATTTTTGCTTCTCCATTTAAAAAACCTGTTCCATAATACTGAGATTCTTCTGTTTCTTGTGTGTCTAACACCAATAAATTTTGAGTATTAATATTAAAGTTTAAAGCCCAATCTTTAAAGTTTTGATGAGCAATACTTCCTGTTAAATCTCCTTGTGTTAAGTATTTTGTATCTTCAAGAATAATATCTTTAAAGATAAATTCTTGTCCATCTAACACTACATTAGAGTTTCCTTTTAAATCAAAATCTACGTTTAAATAAGAAAATCCTAATCCAGCATTTTCAAAATTAAGCTCTCCTTGTAAATCTGGACTACCTAAATAACCTCTTGCTGTAAAATCTCCTGTTACTTTTCCTCTTAATTTAGATAAAACATCTTCTCCTAAAGGGCTAAAAGCAGCTATATCATATTCTTTTAGATATATTTCTAAGTCTATTGTAGGTCTTTCTCCTGAAAAATCTACTCCTCCCGTTGCTGAAATACTTTTAGCGTTTTCATTTTCTAAAGTAAGATCAACTTTATAGTTTTCATAAGAGTTGTTTCCAGTAACATTTAAAGCTAGATTTCCTTGTGAGTAATCATTAATAAAAAAGTCTTCTATATATAGATTTCCTTTAGGTGCTATCGTTCCTTGTTCTTGCTTGTACTCTAGCTTTCCGTTTAACTTTCCATCTAACTTCAAACTATCTATAGGTTGTAAAAAACTTCCCAATTTTACTTTATTAAAATTGGCGCGTATATCTTTATAAGTACTATCTTTTACAATTCCTTTAAAATCTATTCGTTGTTCTCCAGACTTAAACATAAACGGACTTATGTTGAAATCGTCTTTTCTCAAGTCAAAAGCTACTTTATTGTTTTTATCATCGTTAGGATTCACAATCCAATCAAACCCTCTGTAGTGTAGGGTTGATTTTTGAATTCCTACAACCGATTTTTGAAGTTCATTAATTGTGTAAAAGAAATCTAAATTGAAACTCTCAGCATAATCTTTACCTCCTTTAAAAACAGATTTAAAAAACAACGTATCATTTTGAGTACGGTTTAATAGATTCAGTTTTTCAATATTATAATACTTCGTATTAATCTTATTAGCTGTTAGATGGGTGTTATATAATGGATTTTTATTATCTAATCTTAAAACAACCCCTTCTATTATATTTTTATAAACGTTTATTTCAGGTGATTCAAAAGTAAGTTTTAAGGAGTTTTTATCAGAATTGATTCGTCCTTTTAATCGCGTATTACTACCTATTGAAATGTTAGGTAAAAAGATATCGATAATTTGATTGTAAATAGTAAAATCGAAATCTAAGAATTGATTTGGAGCAACTTCATGCGGACGATAGTTTGTATACACACTACCCAAAGCATTTTGAGCTATTGGTAATAATTCTTCAAATGAAAATTTTCCTTTCAACTCTCCTTTAACAATATCTTCGGAATTTACTTCTATTGTTTTAATACTATCTTTTACCGATGAGTTTACTTCAAAACTCTTAAAAGGATAACTCTGTTTTTGGTTTGTATACACCAAGTTTTTAAACGTTGCCTTACCTACAATGTCATCAAAAGTGTTTCCTGAAATATTTAAATTAATGTCTCCCTTTAACACAGCAGTACTGTCTCTAGTAAATAGGTTTGTTTTTTTCAAATCAACTCTATCAACATTAGCTATAAAATCGAACTTATTTATTTCCGATGAAAAATCTGCTAACCCTTCAAACTTCAATTTAAAGTTATCATCTTCAGCAGTTAGCAAACCATCAAATTTTTTATTTTGAAATTGCCCGTTAACCAGTAAGTTCTTGTATTCATAATCATTAAAATACAAGCTAGTTACTTTTCCTATGATAATAGTATTTACATTCTCTACATTAAACCCGCTTCCGTTTACATCTGCTTTTAATGATACCGTTCCTAATACAGGATCGTTAGCAAAAACCCCTAAATCAAAGTTCTTAAACTCAATTTCACCAGTATACTCTGCTTCGTCTATATTATCTATGTTAGTTAATTGAAGATCAGAAATAGCAGTTCCTATTTCTGACTTTATCGACAGAGTCGCATCCATTTGATCTGGTGTTACTTTAACCAAACCATTCATTGTAAAATTACCTAATCGCTGAAATTCAGTAGGTAATGTTTTTCCTAGTAGATTCGGAAGTACATTTCTTAACTGATAATAATTGGCTGTAAGATTTTCTAAATCTGCATCAAAAACAAAACCTCTATCTGTGTTAAAAGCATTAACAAAACCCATATCTCCAACAATTCGCATACCTCCTTTAGAATGTATTCGGACATTGTTTGCACTAAAATTATTAAGAACTCCACTAATACCCCCACTTATATACAGAAAATCATTCCCTCCTATTTCATTATAGAGCTTATTTAAGTCTTTAACTGATACCGTACTTTCTTGAAACTTTGCTTTAATTTTTACTTTATCATTAAAGTTCACGAAGTCTTTTCTGTCATAGGTGAATTTTATGGCTGCTTGTAACTTGGTATTATTATCTGTTTCAAGTACTGTTTCAGCAAAATCCATAGATGATTTTGTGTAAGTAAAATTCGTTGATAGATTAGATATATTTATTCCTCTATTCTCAGTAAAATGTAGATTTCTAATTTTTGTAGAAACATCAGGTCCTACAATAGAAAAATCTTGTAACTCTCCCCCTCCATTGTACGCTGCAAATTGAAGTAATTCGCTTTTATTCTCATCCATTAATTTAAAAGTCAAATCTTCCAATGAGATTTTTTCACTTTTTAAAATAAAAGGAGTTGCTAAACTATCTCTAGGTTTTCCATCTTCGAAACTTTCAACAAAAACAGACATGTTATCATTTTTCTCTCCTTTATAGGTTTTCATATAAAAATGAACTCCTGTTAAAGAGGCTTCACCTAAATCTACTTTATTATCTAATACTCGTTTTACATTTTCTAATGAAGTACTTAAGTTTTTAACAAAAATAAGGGTGTCTTTATGGTGGTCTCTTATCTCAATCTCTTTTAATTGAACCTTCCCTAACCAAGATAAATCTATTCGTTTTACAACAATATTGGTATTAAACTCTTTGTTTACCCAATTTGTAGCTTGCTTTGCTAATTGGCTTTGCACAAAAGGAAGCGATAACAAAATAAAAAGCAAGAGTAGAAAAAGCAACGTGTACTTTAGTATTCTACCTATGATGTTACCTACTCTTTTAATGATTTCCCTTTTTTACAATCCTAATAAACAAAAGTAATCAGCAAACTGCAAAAATGTTGCCTTATTTTAAAGAAATATTGATTTTAACGAAAATCTAACGTAATATCAATATTTTTGTAGTCTAAATCCGAAATGATTTGAGTAACGAAACTATTTATATTTTAGGAATTGAAAGCTCTTGTGACGACACAAGTGCCTCAGTAATTTGCAACGGAAAAGTACTAAGTAATGTTGTTGCTAACCAAGAAGTACATGCCAAATATGGTGGTGTAGTTCCTGAATTAGCTTCAAGAGCGCATCAACAAAACATAGTTCCTGTTGTACAACAAGCCATTGAGCAAGCAGGTATTACAAAACATGACTTAAATGCTATTGCTTTTACTCGCGGACCTGGACTCATGGGCTCTTTACTTGTTGGAACTTCTTTTGCTAAATCTCTAGCTTTAGGATTAAACATTCCTTTAATAGATGTAAATCATATGCAGGCACATATTTTAGCGCATTTTATTAATGAAGAAGATAGTAATATTCCTCCTTTTCCTTTTGTTTGTTTAACTATCAGTGGTGGACACACACAAATCGTAAAAATTACCAATCATTTTGAGATGGAGATCCTAGGAGAGACCATTGATGATGCTGTTGGTGAGGCTTTTGATAAATCAGCTAAAATATTAGGTTTACCTTATCCCGGCGGTCCTTTAATTGATAAATACGCACAATTAGGAAATCCTAAAGCTTTCAAATTTACGAAACCTAAAGTTGGGGATTTAGAATTTAGTTTTAGTGGTTTAAAAACAGGAATCTTATATTTTGTCCAAAAAAACACAAAAGAAAATCCTAACTTCATTAAAGAGAACTTACACGATATTTGTGCTTCTATTCAATATACCATTATTGAAATCTTAATGGATAAACTAAAAAACACTGTAAAACAAACAGGTATCAAACGTATAGCAATAGCTGGGGGTGTTTCTGCCAATTCTGAAATTAGAAAACGATTAACCACAGCCCAAAAATACTGGGGATGGACAACCTATATACCTAAATTTGAATACACCACAGATAATGCCGCTATGATTGCTATTGCTGGTTATTTAAAATACTTAAACAACGATTATTCTGATATTTCTGTAACTGCCCAAGCGCGTTTAAAAGTTACTGAATAACCCTTTTATAGATTAAAATATGAATAAATTTAAAAGTAGATTCCTTCTCAGCATTACCTATTATTTTTTATGGGTCATTTACTTCCTATTTGCTCGCTTTTTATTTTTAGTATATTATTACGAAAAAACTTCAGAACTAAGCTTCTTTACTACTTTAAAAACATTTGTGTATGGTATTAAGTTAGATTTTTCTTTTGCCGCTTATTTAGCAGCTATTCCTTTTTTTATTATTCTTTTTTCCATTTGGATTCCTAAAAAAATAACCAGCTACTTAATAAAAGGATATACATTTCCTATTATCCTAATTGTTAACTTATTCATGCTAACCGATATTGCTCTATACAAATTTTGGGGAGTTCGTATTGATGTGACTGTACTTAACTATATCAATACCCCTAAAGCAATGTTAGCTTCAGTAAGCACATTACAATTAGTGGGTGGTATAATCATCTGGGTATTACTTTCTACTGCTACTATATATTTTTTCAACAAAGTATTAAACAAAGCGTTTAGCAAAGTGGTTAATGGTCATTTTGTTGAAGCTCCTGTGTTTCTTTTGTTAATTGGTAGTTTAATTGTTCCAATACGTGGTGGTTTTGCTAATATTCCAATAAACCAAAGTAATGTATATTTTTCTACTAATATGTTTGCTAATCATTCAGCAGTTAACTTCATTTGGAATTTCGCTAACACCATTAGTCACAAAACTGACGGTAAGAACCCATACATACACTACAAGCCTGATGTTGCTCAAAACATTATAAACAAAACTAAAAATCAACTTTTAACAGCTAGTACAGATTCTATTCTAAACACACAAAAGCCTAATATAATTTTAATTATTTGGGAAAGCCTTTCTGCTAAAGCTGTGGGAGTTTTAGGCGGTGAATCTGATGTTACTAGTAACCTAAATAAATTAGCCAAACAAGGTATTTTATTTACTAATTTTTATAGTAATGGAGATAGAACTGATAAAGGAATTCCTGCTATTTTAAGTGGTTATTACCCTCAGCCTACTAATAGTATTATGAAAATTCCTTATAAAGCTAGAAAACTACCAATGCTTACTACAGAAATGAAAAAACTAGGTTACAACACTAGCTTTTATTACGGTGGTGATAGTAACTTTGGAAATATGATTACCTATTTACGGAACGGTCAAATAGATAAAATTGTAGATGGAACTGAGTTTGATAAGGAAAATTGGAATTCAAAATGGGGAGCGCACGATCATATTTTTTTAGATCGATTTATGGAGGATTTATCTAACCCCACCCTTAAAGAACCTTTTTTTGAAATAGCACTAACCCTTACTAGTCATGAACCCTATGAATTTCCCGATGAATATAAATTTGGAAAAAGCTCTGTAGAAAACTTATACAAAAGTGCTCAAGCATACACTGATAAAGCTATAGGAAAGTTTATTAACGAGGCTAAAAAACAGTCTTGGTGGGATAATACTTTAATAATTATTTTATCTGACCACGGACATCCGCTTCCTAAACACAAAGGATACTTTAACTCACCTATAAGATTTCAAATCCCTATGGTTTGGTTAGGAGGAGCCCTTAACAAAACAGGTGTTACTATAGACAATTTCAGTGCTCAAAGTGATTTAGCATATACATTAACAGATATGTTAGGTGGAAATCCAGAGCAATTTCAGTTCGGAAAAAACATTTTTAATACTTCTGAAAACCAATACGCCCATTATATATTTAACAAAGGCTTTGGTACAATTTCTAAAAATGGAACCTTTGTTTTTGATTATGTAAGTAATAAGCCCGTAATTAAAGAAGGAAACTACAAACCTTTAGACTCTTTAGGTAGAGCCATAAGTCAAGATGCATATCAAGATTTTTTAGATAAATAAACGTTAATCTTTATTATTAAAAAATGATGTTAAAATCCATTTCATTACATTTACCCTATGAAATGGATTTTATCTTTATTTTTACTTATTTCCTTAGGAATTCAATCACAAAACCTACCTGAAGGCTTTTCATATATCAATGATGTTTCACCAACAATACAGAGTGAACTAAGATATTGTTATAACAATAACTTCATGGGAGTTCCTGTTAATGGATATGAAGAAAACACACTTATAGCAACTACTGCTACTGCTAAAGCTTTGAAAAAAGTTCAAGATGAATTGGCTTTGAAAAAGCTAGGTTTAAAAATTTACGATGCGTATCGTCCTCAAACAGCTGTTAACCATTTTGTAAAATGGGCTAGAGTAATGAGCGATACAATAATGAAAAAACAATATTATCCAGAGGTTAATAAACGTCACTTGTTCAAAAAAGGATATATTTCTTCTAAATCTGGACATTCTAGGGGTAGTACTGTTGATCTTACCATTATCAATTTGGAAACTGGAGAAGAATTAGACATGGGGAGTCCATATGATTTTTTTGGTGTTTCTTCCCATATCACTTATGAGAATCTTTCTGACCATCAAAAAGAAAATAGGCAATTACTGCAAACAGTAATGAAAAAACATGGTTTCAGATCTTACAGTAAAGAATGGTGGCATTTTACCTTAAGAGGTGAACCTTTTCCTAAAACTTTTTTCGATTTCCCTGTAAAATAACTAGTTTTAACTCTTAAATTTATAGAGCCTCATAAAAATCGGCATTATAATTGTTAAGTTTTTTTAATGAAGAAAATAATATCAACACTCGCAATCTTTATTTTATATAGTATAACATCTAATGTTTTTGCTCAAATGGATGGTACAATAGGCAATAAAGAAAAGGAGAATACTTCCTTCGGAATTATTACTGCGCCTGCAAAAGAAGTTATTAAACCTAAGAACTTAGATTTCAATAGTGATAGTGGTTTTAAAACTGCACATAACGACCTACAAAAAGAACTTGAAAAACAACGAGCTAAAAGTGAGTTTGAAAATAAAGGAATTTTAACAAGAGCTAAAATTGCCGAAGAACAACACCTAAAAGCTTTTAAGCAAATAAATGGAATGTATCAATACCCTGTTATTGATCAAGATTTAGGAAGTTTCAGAACAAAAAGTGGTAGTATCAATATTATTTGTAGAGATTACCAATATCCTGATGGAGACAGAGTAACCATCTATATAAATGGCGTACCTGTTGTAAGTAACCTAACACTTAAACAACGTTATCAATCTTTTAATCTTCCTCTAGATGAAGGCATTAACACCATAAAAATTGTTGCCCTAAATCAAGGAACTTCTGGTCCTAATACTGCTGCTTTTAAAATTTACAATGATGCTGGTATGCTAATTTCATCAAATGAATGGAACTTAGCTACAGGAGCAAAAGCTACAATCATTGTAGCAAAAGAAAAATAAATCGTAAAAGTTCTAAAAAACTTATCATAACTTTTCACAATAACCCTTTTTTAAATTACTAAAAACTACTTACTTTTGTAGCTACGTTTTGTAACAAACAAACTTTAAAATAAACAACTAATATATAATGAAGAAAATCACCAAAGAAACCTATATCAACTGGTATAGAGATATGCTATTTTGGAGAAAGTTTGAAGATAAGCTAGCAGCAGTTTATATTCAACAAAAAGTAAGAGGTTTTTTACACTTATATAACGGTCAAGAGGCTGTTTTAGCAGGTTCATTACACGCAATGGATTTGACTAAAGATAAAATGATTACTGCATACCGTAACCACGTGCAACCAATTGGTATGGGTGAAGACCCTAAACGTGTTATGGCAGAATTATATGGTAAAGCAACTGGTACTTCACATGGTATGGGTGGTTCAATGCATATTTTCTCTAAAGAGTACCGTTTCTATGGTGGTCACGGAATTGTAGGTGGACAAATTCCTTTAGGTGCTGGTATTGCTTTTGGAGACAAATACAAAGGTAGCGACGCCGTTACTTTATGTTATTTTGGTGATGGAGCTGCTCGTCAAGGTTCTTTACATGAAACTTTTAACATGGCAATGAACTGGAAATTACCTGTAATATTTATTGTTGAAAACAATGGATATGCCATGGGTACTTCAGTTGAAAGAACTGCAAACCATACCGACATTTGGAAATTAGGTTTAGGGTACGAAATGCCTTGTGGACCTGTTGACGGAATGAACCCTATTAAAGTTGCCGAAGCTGTTGATGAAGCTATTCAAAGAGCTCGTCGTGGTGATGGACCAACTTTCTTAGAAATGAAAACGTATCGTTATAGAGGTCACTCTATGTCTGATGCACAACATTACCGTACAAAAGAAGAAGTTGAAGAGTACAAAAAAATAGATCCTATCACTCAAGTTTTAGATATCATCAAAGAAAACAACTACGCTACTGAAGATGAAATCAAAGCAATTGATAAAGAAGTAAAAGATATGGTTAAAGAATGTGAACAATTTGCAGAAGATTCTCCATATCCAGAACTAAATCAATTATATGATATGGTATACGAACAAGAAGATTATCCATTCATAAAATCTAAGTAAACTATGGCTACAATTATAAACATGCCTCGCTTAAGCGATACAATGGAAGAAGGAGTGGTAGCTTCTTGGTTAAAAAATGTAGGAGACAAAGTTGAAGAAGGTGATATTTTAGCTGAAATCGAAACAGATAAAGCTACAATGGAATTTGAATCTTTTCACGAAGGAACATTATTACATATCGGTGTTCAAGAGGGCGAAACAGCTCCTGTTGATAGTTTATTAGCTATTATTGGTGAAGAAGGAGAAGATTTTTCTTCATTATTAAATGGAAACACTTCTGCTCCTGCTGAAACAAAATCAACAGAAGAAACTAAAACTGAAGAGCCAAAAGCATCAAACACAAGCACTGATATTCCTGAAGGAGTAAAGGTTGTTACTATGCCTCGTTTGAGTGATACTATGACTGAAGGTACTGTGGCTTCTTGGTTGAAAAAAGTAGGTGATAAAGTTGAAGAAGGTGATATTTTAGCTGAGATTGAAACTGATAAAGCTACGATGGAGTTTGAATCTTTCAACGAAGGAACTTTATTACATATCGGAGTTCAAGAAGGTGAAAGTGCTCCTGTAGATAGTTTATTAGCTATTATTGGTGAAGCTGGAACTGATGTTTCTTCATTAGTAGAAGCACATAAAGCAGGTACCTTAACAAGCTCAACTACTACTGAGAAACAAGAAGAAGCTCCTAAAGTAACAGAAGAAAAGAAAACAGAAACTGTAACTACTCCAGTAGCAACTGTATCAAATAATAACGGAGGAAGAATTTTCGCATCTCCTTTAGCAAAAAAAATAGCAAAGGATAAAGGAATCAATTTAGCAGACGTTAAAGGTTCTGGAGAAAATGGCCGTATCGTTAAAAAGGATGTAGAAAATTATACTCCAGCTGCAAAAGTTGAAGCACCTGTAGCTACAAGTACTGCTGCTACTCCATCAGCTGTAACTAATTTTGCTATTGCTGGCGAAGAAAACACTTCTGAAGTTAAGAATTCTCAAATGCGTAAAGCTATTGCTAAGGCATTAAGCAATTCTAAATTCTCTGCTCCTCACTTCTACTTAAATATTGAAGTAGACATGGACAATGCTATGGCTTCTCGTAAAACCATTAACGAAATTCCTGATACTAAAATATCTTTCAATGATATGGTAGTAAAAGCTTGTGCAATGGCATTGAAAAAGCATCCTCAAGTAAACACTAGCTGGACGGATAATGATACATTATTCCACAGTCACATTAACGTTGGTGTTGCTGTAGCAGTAGATGAAGGTTTAGTTGTACCAGTAATTAAGCATACTGATGCTTTAACTTTAACACAAATTGGTGCAGCAGTACGTGATTTAGCAGGAAAAGCTAGAACTAAGAAAATTACTCCTGCCGAAATGCAAGGAAGTACATTTACGGTTTCTAACTTAGGAATGTTTGGTATTGAAAGTTTTACTTCAATCATAAACCAACCTAATTCTGCTATCTTATCGGTAGGAGCAATTGTACAAAAACCAGTGGTTAAAAACGGAGAAATCGTTGTAGGTAATACAATGAAGTTAACCTTAGCATGTGACCACAGAACGGTTGACGGTGCTGTTGGTGCTCAGTTTTTACAAACTTTAAAAACATATATTGAAAACCCTGTTACCATGTTAGCATAGTTTTTAATAAAAGTATAACAAAAAAAGCTCACCAATGGTGAGCTTTTTTATTAAAATAAACTTATTTGATTGGTTTGATGTTTATCAAATTTAGAAAGATCTAGCGGAGGTAAATGTTGATCTTTTAAATATAGTTTTCTTGCTAACTTAAACTGCAGGTTAATTTGTTCGGCTATTTTACCTTCTCCTCGCATTCTATTCCCATAACGAGAATCATTTAAAGCCCCTCCATGACAATCTTCTATTTGATGTAAAATTTTATCAGCTCTATCAGGATAAGTTTTACGTAGCCAATTGGTAAATATTTCTCCTATAGCTCCATTGAGACGCACTATTGTATATCCTATTGATGCAGCTCCTAACTCACTTACTTTTTTTACTAATGGTAATATTTCATGACTGTTTATAGACGGTATTATTGGCGCCATCATTACATTAACTGGAATTCCGTTTTCTGAAAGAATTTGCACTGTTTCTAACCTTTTTCTTATCGATGCTGTTCTGGGTTCTACCACTTTTCTAACCTCTTCCGATAGCGAGGTAATGGATATGCTTACCCTTACCAAATTCAATGCAGCCATTTCTTTCAATACATCTAAATCGCGAAGAATTAATGAGTTTTTGGTTATCATACTTGCTGGATGTTTCAACTTGAGTAGTACCTGCAACATTTTTCGGGTAATCTCTAACTTCTTTTCTATAGGTTGATAACAATCTGTGTTCCCCGAAAACATTATATCTTGAGGTTGCCAATTCTTACTTCTCAGTTTTTTTTCGAGTAATTCTGGTGCATTGGCTTTATATAAAATTTTACGCTCAAAATCTAACCCTGCTGAATACCCCCAATATTCATGTGTATTGCGCGCATAACAGTAAATACAACCATGCTCACACCCCTGATAAGGATTCATAGAATATGAAAAACCTATATCTGGACTCGTTACTTTATTCAAAATTGTTTTAGGATAAATTTCCAAATAAGACGTTTTGTTATTATCAGCTGATTCACTTTCAGCCTCGCAATAATTTAGAAAGTCATCCAACACTGTATGCCGATGCTGTAAAAACTTATTTTGGGTATTGTGTTGTGCGCCACGTCCTTTAATGATGTCCACAGTAAAAAGATGAATAGATTAGAAATCACCTTAAAATTACACTATAAAACACGACACAACTGTTAAAGAAAAAAGATTTTATAAACAAAAAAACCATTCTAGTAAAGAATGGCTTTTCATATTTTAAACTTTTCTTGTTTTGTTCATTAACCAAAAATCGGCCAGTACCAATGTGGTCAACGCTTCTACAATTGGTATTGCTCTTGGAACCACACATGGATCATGACGTCCTTTACCATGAATATCGGTAGCTTCACCTTTTGAATTAATTGTTGCTTGATTTTGCATAATCGTAGCTACTGGTTTAAACGCTACACGAAAATAAATATCCATTCCATTAGAAATTCCTCCTTGAATTCCTCCTGATAAATTAGATTGTGTAGTACCATCTGGATTAAAAATATCATTGTGTTCAGACCCTTGCATTTTTGCTCCACAAAAACCACTACCAAATTCAAAGCCTTTTACAGCATTGATTGATAACATAGCTTTACCTAATTCGGCATGTAATTTATGAAATATTGGCTCTCCTAAACCAACAGGTACATTTTGAACCACACAAGTAATAGTACCTCCAATAGTATCACCTGCTTTACGTATTTCATTTATTTTATCAATCATAATTTCAGCAGACTTTTCATCAGGACAACGTACTATATTACTTTCTGTTTTTGAAAAATCTAATTCTTGATAAGGTTTCATCATAAATACATCACCTACTGAAGAAGTAAATGCATTTATGTTTATATGATTGATTAACTGCTTTGCCAAAGCTCCTGCTACTACCCAATTAGCAGTTTCACGCGCAGAAGTTCTTCCTCCTCCTCTATGATCTCTAATTCCGTATTTTTTGTCGTAAGTATAATCAGCATGAGAAGGGCGATACACATCTGTGTTATGATTATAATCTTTACTCTTCTGGTTTGTATTCTTAATTATAAAACCAATAGAAGCACCTGTAGTAACACCTTCAAAAATTCCTGATAAAAATTCTACAGTATCTGGTTCTTTACGTTGTGTTACAATTTTTGACTGACCTGGTTTACGACGATCTAATTCATATTGAATTGCCTCAAAATCTACTTTCATTCCTGCTGGGAATCCATCAATAACACCTCCTATTGCTACTCCGTGAGATTCTCCGTATGTAGTTACTTTTAAAATATTTCCAAACGAATTAAACATAATTAATAAATTTAAGAACGAAGGTAGAGTTATTTTACAAGAAAAACTACATTTAAAAGTCTATTATTTCTCAATAAACTTCCTGTTTTACCTAGTCTATTATGAGCTTCAATAAGAAAAATAATATTTTTTTCTTATCCGAATTAAAGCAAACATACTGATTGCAAAAGTGTTATAATTACCATTGCTTTTTGACTGAAAAAAAACATAAAAAAAGTAGGCAAAAACTTTTTTAGAATTGAAAAAAGGTCATATATTTGCATCCGCAATCAGGGAATACTTGATGAGGCGCTCAGGAGAAATGGCAGAGTGGTCGAATGCGGCGGTCTTGAAAACCGTTGACTGTAACAGGTCCGGGGGTTCGAATCCCTCTTTCTCCGCAAGTCCGAAGCGAAAGCTTCGGATTTTTTTTTAGGGGATTAAAGAAAAAAAAGCTTACATAATTGTAAGCTTTTTTTGATTTTATGTTAATATTAATACAACACCTTTTTAAAATAAATATATTTGCAGCTTTAAATAAAACAGAATGTTTAAGAGAATCCCTAACTATATTAAGTATCTCTTTAGTAATACTTTATTCCTATTCTTATATATCTCTATTTTCAGAATTATTTTTTATTACTTTTTTTCTGGAATAGAAAATCAACCTACTCATGAAGTATCAAAAGCTTTCTCTTTAGGTATTCGTTTTGACATTAAGCTAGCTGTTATTAGTTTTTTACCTCTTGCTATTTTAATTTTCATTGTTAATTATCGATTTTTTTCTAAACCTTTTTTCAAGAAACTTAGTGTATTTTACATCATTCTTACATATATAACAATTACCTTATTCCATATTTTTGATTTTGGTTATTATGACTACTTAAATATTCGTTTAGACTCTTCTTCCTTACGATTCTTAAGTAATATTGGTATCTCAACACAGGTTCTTTTTGAAAGCTACCCTGTATATAAAGGTATTTTCGCTTTTATCATTTTAATATTCTTCCTGTACAAATTTTCAAGTTGGATTTACAATATTTTTAATACTTCTGAGGAGCATGTTTCAAAAAAGAAAAAGGCATTTTTTATTGTGGTACCTTTTTTATTATTCGCTTTAGGCATTTACAATAGCTTTACACACTACCCTTTACGTTGGAGTGAAGCTTTCTTTTCAAAAAACAATGCTGTAAATCAATTTGCCTTAAACCCTGTTCTATATTTTTTCGATAGTTTTAAATTCAGAAATGAAGGTTTTGACCTTGAAAAAACAAAAAAATACTATCCTGCCATCGCCAAAGAGTTACAATTACCTAAAGACTCTATTTCTTTTAAAAGGATTTATCATAAAAACGATTCATTAAAATACTCTCCAAATATTGTAATTGTAATGCTAGAGTCTTTAGGAACGGTGCCTATGAGTTATTATGGAAACCCTTTAAACTCTACTCCTAAAATGGATAGCATTATTAAAAAAAGCATTAATTTCTCTAATTTTTATGTACATAAAGCAGGTACTGCTGCAAGTGTCTTTGCCAGCATAACCGGTTTACCCGATGTTGATGGAATTAGAACAGCCTCTAGGAACCCTAGAGTTATTGACCAACGAATTATTTTTGATCAATTTAGTGGTTATGAGAAACTTTATTTTTTAGGAGGAAGTGCTAACTGGGCTAATATTAGAGGTATTTTTCAATCAAATATTCAAAACCTAAAAATATTTGAAGAAGGTAGTTTTGAAGAAGAAAACAGAGCTGATGTTTGGGGAATTGATGATTATGATTTATTTAAGGAGGCTAATACTGAACTTGAAAAATTACATATTAATAAAAAACCTTTTATAGCTTATATTCAAACAGCTACAAATCATATGCCTTTTACGGTTCCTGAAAATAAAGAAAGTTACCAGCCTTTAACTAAAGACACCTTTAGTAAAGAGTATTTAAAAAAAGCTGGTTTTGATGGGATTGATAGGTTAAATGCCTTGCGTTACCTAGATTTCAATGTAGCTAGATTCTTGAAAAGAGCTCAAGAATCTGGGTACTATGATAATACTATATTCCTATTCTTCGGAGATCACAATACCTCTATGAGTTATGTAGACCAGTATAGCAAGCTATTTAATTTAAATTTAAACGTTCATAACGTTCCTTTTTTTATTCACGCTCCTAAACTAGCACAACCTAAAGAAATTAAAAAATTCAGTAACTTAATTGATGTAATACCTACTGCAGCGGGTTTAGCAAATATTAATTACACTAATTATACTCTAGGTACAGACGCTTTAGCTAAAAATACTTCAGACTATGCCTTTTTATATTCTAAAATAAAAGGAGAACCTGCTTTAACTATTTTAAAGGATTCTTTATTATTTACCAAGACTGTTAGTAATAACTATAGTCACTTATACAACATGAACGCTAAAGAATATACAACTGACATTAAAAAAAACTATCCAACTTTACATCAAAAATTAGATAGTTTATTAAATGCCGTATATCATAGTACAAAGTACTTATACTATAATAATAAAAAGTAATTATAAATTCATTCTCCTATCTAAAAGATCATATAATTTATAAGCTAAAAGCCCGATAATAGTTCCGTTAATAAAACCAGCCAATATATCTATAGGAAAGTGTACTCCTAGATACAATCTACTGTAAGCAAAAATTAAAGGAAACAGTACTAAAAATTTTATATATTCAACATGCTTTTTAAGTAATAAAATCATAAATACAGTTACAACAGTTGAAGTAGTAGCATGTCCAGAAACAAAACTATAACTTTGAGGTCTAATTAGAGTTCTCAATACATCTTTTATTTCAGGATCATTATTAGGACGCAACCTCTCAAAAACTCCTCTTATAAAATTTGTGAATTGATCAGAAAAAGTAACCAATAGAGTTAAAAAAATAATTGTAAACAATCCTTTCTTCCATCCATAGTATTTAAATACTAAATATAGAATTAAAGCAAACAATGGTGTCCATGAAAACTGGTTGGTTATTGTTAACCAAAACCCATCCCATTGCTCACTCCCTAAATTATTAAGATAAATTAAAAACTCTTTATCTTTTTGTATAATATTTTCTATCAAAACTACTTTCCTACTTTTAAAACTTCTATTTCAAAAATTAAATTTGATTTAGGAGGAATTGGCCCCATTCTTTGATCTCCGTATCCTAAATAATAAGGAATAAATAAACGTACCTTATCTCCTTCTCTCATTGTTTTTACTCCTTCTTTCCAACCAGCTATTAAAGGAAAGTTCTCATCATTAACCGTAAAAACAAAAGCTTCTCCTTTATCTAGGCTTGAATCTATTTTTTTTCCGTCTGTTAAATATAATGTATAATGTGCTGTGGTAGGTAAAGCTGGATTAACTTTTTTTCCATTTCCTTTTTGTAATGATAAAATTTTCAAACCTGAATTGGTTGTAATTGCATCATTAATTCCTTGTTCTTCTTGGTATTTCTTTTTTAGTTCTTCTAATTTTTGTTTACGCTCTACCTCCTTCTTTTCTGCATTTGTTAATTCTTGTTCAAATACTAATGATGCATTGAATTGTTTAGCTTTTTCTCCTATCCTTAAAATCTCTACTTTATTAATAACGTCTCCCTTTTGGATCGTATCTACCACCATTTGACCTTTTAAAACACGTCCGAAAACAGAATGTCCTCCATCTAACCAAGGAGTAGCCTTATGAGTTATAAAAAACTGACTAGAGTTTGTTACCGGTCTTGAGTAGTTAGCCATAGATAAAACACCTGGCCCATCATGCTTATGCAATAATTCACCTTCTTCATCTGTAGTAAATTCGTCAGGAAAAGTATAACCTGCATCTCCACTTCCTTTACCTGTTCTATCACCTCCTTGTATCATAAAGTCTTTAATTACCCTATGAAATTTTACTCCATCATAAAAAGGAATTCCTTTTAAAGAATCAGTCATTTTAGGATGTGTCCCTTCACTTAAAGCTACAAAATTAGCCACCGTCATAGGCACATCTTTATCAAAAAATTTCACCAAAATATCACCTTTATTGGTTTGAATATCTGCATACAAACCATTTTCTAAATTAGAATACTTCGCTGTCTTACATGAAGCAAAAACCACTAATAAGAATAGTAGAACTTTAAATAGTTTCATTAATTTATTTTTAAAAAATTACTTTTATAAACAATTAATTAGGTTAACAGCTAGTGCTAACCTAATTAATTATCAACTCTTTGGGTTAAAATTTATTTTACCTCTAATAACTCAACTTCAAAAACTAAAGCTGAAAAAGGCTTTATTGGACCTCCTGGTCTAGGATTAAATCCGTAAGCTAATTCTTGAGGAATAAAGAACTTGTATTTTGCTCCTGGCTTCATTAACTGTAAACCTTCAGTCCATCCTTTAATTACCTGACCTACTCCAAACTCGGTTGGCTCACCTCTTTCTACCGAACTATCAAACACTGTTCCGTCTATTAAAGTACCATGATAATGAACCTTAACTCTAGAATTTGTTTTAGGAGCTTCTCCTTCACCTTCTTTTAAAACGATATACTGTAATCCACTTTCAGTCGTTTTTACTCCATCTTTGTTTTTATTTTCCGCTAAAAACTCTTCTCCTGCTTTTTTGTTATCTCCAAACTCTGCTTCCGCTTTTTTAGCCTGCTCTTCTTCCATTTGCTTCATTCTTTCTTGTTGCTTCTTTTGAAAGAATGCTCTTAAAATATTATTGATGTCTTTTGATTCTATCAATAAATTAGTAGAATCCATACCATTTTTGAAACCTTGAACAAATAAACCTTGATCCATATCATCAAAATTTTGTTTGATTTTGTTCGCCATATCTAGCCCTAAAGCATAACTTACAGAATCTACTTCTGTTGCTAATGAACTTTTTTGTTGGAATTGACCATTGCTACATGATACTACAGATAAACCTACTACCGTAGCTGCTAAAATATTAGTTAATTTCATTGTCTTTTTTTGATTTTATATCGATTAGTGTTACTGTACTTTGTATTGGCTGATTTACAGCTATTTTATTTCCATCTCCTATAACTCCAAAAGCTCTATACGATGGAATGACAAATGTAATGGTTTCTCCTTTTTTCATCAACTTTATTCCATCCTGTAATGCAGGAATAAAATCTTCTTTGTCTACTTTATAACTTATCTCTCTTCTTTCATAAATAAGTCTGTTGTTAATATCTGAAATACTATACGATAACAAAACCACATCTTCTGTTTTAGGACTATTACTTAATCCTAAGGTGTCTTTTGTAACGTAAGTATACCAAAAACCATGAGGTGAAGTTTTATATTCTGTAATTGTATCTTGAGAAATCCATTTTTCTAAACGCTCTTTTTCTAAAGCGTTTAATTTTTTATTCTCTTTAAGAACTTCTTTATAAAAGTTTGTTGTACCGTGTTGCTTAGGCCTTCTTGCCTCAGGTTTTTCACAAGCAACTGTTATCAATAAAGTTATAAGAATAAAAAGTATTGTTTTATGCTTCATACGAATTTTGTAATTCTTGTTGATACGAAGTTAATAACGTTTTAAATCTTGCTATCGTATCTTCCATACTTTCATCACTTCTTCCACCTGCAGCATTATCATGCCCCCCTCCATTAAAATAGTTACGAGCAAACTTATTAACTGAGAAATCTCCTTTAGACCTGAAAGATATTTTTATAATTCCTTGCTCTTCATCTTCTATAAAAATAGCTGCGAATACAATTCCTTTCAAAGATAGTGCATAATTAACAACTCCTTCAGTATCTCCTTTTTCGTAATTAAACCTTCTCTTTTCTTCCTCCGTAAGTGTTATAAATGCAGTTTTATACTCTGGTAATACCTTCATATTACTCAAAGCTTGTCCTAACAACAACAACCTACTGTATGAGTTCGAATCATGCACATTACTGTGAATTCTATCATTTTCAGCTCCTTTATCTATTAAATCAGCTATAATTCTATGAGTTGTGCTCGTTGTAGAACGAAAACGGAAAGAACCCGTATCAGTCATAATACCTGTATACAAACAAGTAGCTATATTCTTATCTATCAAATCAACATCTCCCATCATTTCAATAAAATTGTATACCATTTGGCATGTTGAAGACATTGAAGTGTCTGAATACATATACTTGAATTCATCTGGTTGTTGATGATGATCTATCAAGGCAAAGTCATTTTCATATTGCTCTAAGGTATTTTGCATATCATCTCCAACCCTATGCAAAGCATTAAAATCTAATAAAAAAACGATATCAGATTTTGTTAAAGCTTTAACCGATTGTTTATTTTGCCTATCAAAACGCTTTACAGTTTCTGAACCTGGAACCCAATGTAAAAACTCAGGATATTCATTTGGCATCAACACTTGTGTTGTATGCCCTTTTTTATCTAAATAATGTTTCAACCCTAAGGTTGAACCAATTGCATCTCCATCAGGATTTCTATGTCCTATAATCACAATATTTCTAGGTTGTGACAAAAATTGCTTTAGTTCTGTAAAGTGCTTTAAAATCATAAGTGGCGAATATACAAATTAATGCTTTATTAACCTTTTTAAGCTTTTCTTTTCGTTTCTTCGCATAAAAATTAAATCATTATGACATTTATGAAATCTCTAATTTCATTTATACTTTTAGTTACTTTTTCTATTATCTCATTTGGTCAAGAAAATTTTACCATTGCTTTTGGTTCATGCAACAACCAAAAACTTGACAATCTTTTTTGGCAAGATATTGTTTCACTGCAACCAGATGTATGGATTTGGGGAGGCGACAATATTTATGCCGATACAAACAATATGCGTAAAATGAAACGCATGTATAAAACTCAAAAAAACATAAGAGGATACAAAGAGTTAAGCTCAACAACTCCTATTCTTGCTACTTGGGATGATCATGATTATGGTAAAAACGATGCAGGAGTAGAATTTGAAATGAAAGACAAAAGTCAGCAGTTGTTTTTAGATTTTTTAGATATTCCTAAAGATTCTCCTAGAAGAAAGCAACAAGGTGTTTATCACTCAAAAATATTCAAAACAAAAGACGGTGATGTTAAAGTTATAGTACTTGACACCCGCTACTTTAGAACTTCACTTACCAAAGGAACTAACGGACAACGTTTTCAACCAAACAATTATAACGAAGGTACTGTTTTGGGCGACACTCAATGGAAATGGCTTACAAACGAACTTACAAGTTCTACCGCTACATTTACTGTAATTGTTAGTAGTATTCAAATCTTATCAAAAGAACATGGTTTTGAAAAATGGGGCAACTTTCCTCATGAAGTAGATAAACTATTCAACTTAATTAAAGAGGCTAAAAACACGAATGTAATTCTTCTTTCAGGAGATAGACATATTTCTGAATTCTCAAAAACAACTGTTGAAGGATTAAAATACCCTATTATTGATTTTACTTCAAGTGGATTAACTCATGCTTATTCTTCTTTTACTTCTGAAAAAAATAGCTTCCGAATTGGAAATGTTGTAAACTCTTTAAGCTACGGTACGTTACTTTTAGATTTAAAAACTAAAAAAGCTACCCTACAAATGCGAGGTAAAAACGGAGCTATCCTACAAGAAATCAACGAAATATACCCTTAACTTGTGAATAACATTAAAAAGTGTATTTTTGCGCCGATTTATACAAAGTTTGTGTAAACAACAACAATTAAGGAATTTATCATTTTATTGATAATTATTACATTTAATAATGGCAACAAATAGAACTTTTACAATGATTAAACCAGATGCTGTTGAAAACAGACACACTGGTGCAATTTTAGAAAAAATTAATGCTGCAGGATTTAGAATCGTGGCTATGAAAAAAACTCAAATGACTAAGCGTGATGCTGAAACTTTTTACGGAGTACACAGCGAGCGTCCTTTCTTTGGTGAATTAGTTGAGTTTATGACTCGTGGACCAATCATCGCTGCTATTTTAGAAAAAGATAACGCTGTTGAAGATTTTAGAACTTTAATCGGTGCTACTAACCCAGCTGAGGCTGCTGAAGGAACTATCCGTCAATTATACGCTACTTCAATTGGAGAAAATGCTGTACACGGTTCTGACTCTGATGAAAACGCAGCTATCGAAGGCGCTTTCCATTTTTCAGGAAGAGAAATGTTTTAATTTCTATTCTAGAAAAACTAACAAATAAATAAAACTCGCTATAGTTATGTAGCGAGTTTTTTTATTGCTTTTTATTTACTGATTGCAATTAGAACAAGTTCCTAAAATCACCCCATTAAAGTTTTCTAACATATACTTTTCAGGCAGCATTACTTTTATTTCTCCTTCTAAACACTCAACCTTCCCGCAGGAAACACATCTAAAATGAAAATGATTGTGTTTATGCTTCTTCTCTTCATTTTACTTAATGCGATTGTATCGTAACAATAATTAAAAAGCATTTCTTTACTATCCTCTTAACTTAATTTCTCTAAAATTATAAAATTTCAAATCCTACTACCTTTTCTCTATGAAGCTTAATTAAATACTTGTTTCCTGAAGCATCTATAAATCGATACGTCACATAACAAATTGCATCCTCATGTTCATTTAAAATATTTATACAGTCTAATCCCAATTCTTGTTTAGGATTCTTGAAGGTTTTTGCAAGATAATCTGTGATAACGCTGATGATAACATCTTGATTATCTTCAAAAAAATGAATAGCATTTAGCTGTTCTTCTTCCATCGAATGTAAAAAGCTAACAGCTATATTATCAACATACATATTAGTGTAACAATTAGTCTCTTGATCTAGTATAACAGCTGTAAAATCTTCATTCACCTGCCTATATCCTTTAATATCTGTAACCTCTATATAACAATCGTATGAACGTGTTTGCATATTTTTTTTTATAAATCTATTCTACAAACTAAAAGTACATAATTTTAATAATCTTTAAAAAGACACAACAACAAACACACTGAATAAATTTAATCTCATATCTTTATAGAACATAAACTACGCTGAATTTTTAAATTATAAAAAACGAATATAATTAACAAGTAAACCTTGTTGTATTTAACCTTTAAAAATTAAACCTATGAAAAAAATAATAATCTTATTAATTATCACATTATCATTAACATCGTTTACTAAATATTCCGAAAGTGACTTCAGTATTATAGGGAAATGGAAAGGGGAAGACAAAAAAGAAGCTGCTTACTTAATTTTTAAAAAGAATGGATATGCCTACTTTAAATATCAAGGGCAAACTTTAGGGGGAAAGAAATTTCTTATTAATGAGGAGAAAGCAACTATGACATATGAAGTAGATTACTCTAAAAAACCAATAGAAATTGATTTTATCGTTAAAACAAAAGCAAGCGGTGAGATGAGCAGATTATTGTGTATTGCCGAAAAAATTGAGAAAAACACTATTAAACTACAATTTGGTTTTAACGGTAAACGACCTACTGAATTCAATGATAAAGATGGAGTCATCTTCAAAAAAGTTAAATGAACCCAAATATCAAAGAAACAAAATTTATATTTAAAAAAAAGGTAAATAAGTCTATACCAACATCAATTTTTTCACTAACTCCTCACCCATTTCTTCGTTAATCATACGAACAATCTTATCTTTTCCGTAACTTAATTCTTCTCGTAATACAGAAGAGGATAAACGGACTATTAATGTTCCGTTTTGAAGCTTCACCTCACTAGTATAAGAAGCAACTCCTGCACCCATTAATTTTGCCCAAGCTTCATCTATTTGAATTTTTTGAAACCCTTTTTTTAAATTATTTTCCTCAATAAAACTTCCCATTAAGTCTTTTAACGAAAAACTATCATTTTCTCTTTTAGCCATTTACTCTACTTTATGCTCTGTTCTTAACAACGCTATTATAATTTAAAAATCTGATATTCTTGGTTACTCTGTTTAATCACATCCTCTGTTCGTTCTGCATGGGTATCAGTAATAAAAATCTGACCAAACTCATCACTATTTACCAAATCTACAATCTGAGCTACCCTGTTTTCATCTAACTTATCAAAAATATCATCTAACAACAAAATTGGCGTTACGTTAGATTGTTGCTTAATAAACTCAAACTGCGCCAGTTTTAACGCAATTAAATACGATTTTTGCTGTCCTTGCGAACCAAATTTCTTAATCGGATGCTCCCCTATTTCAAAACTTAAATCATCTTTATGAATTCCTGCCGATGTGTATTGCAAAATTTTATCTTTCTCTAAATTTTGCTGTAACAACAACTCTAAAGACGTATCATGCAACTGACTTTTATAACGTAAATTCACCTCTTCTTTTGCTCCTGAGATAATTTGATGCTTTGCATTAAAAATAGGAACAAATGCTTCTAAAAACACTTTTCGTTTATTATAAATAATCGACCCATATTCAATCAACTGTTCATCGTACACCTTAAGGTTCAATGCATCAAACGTTCTGTTTGCTGCAAAATATTTTAACAAAGCATTTCGTTGACTTACAATCTTTGTATATGATATTAAAGCTTGTAAATATTGCTTATCTTGTTGTGAAATTACACCATCAATAAACTTACGACGTGTTTCACTTCCTTCAACAATTAAATCTCTATCCGCAGGAGAAATGATCACCAACGGTAACTGCCCTATATGTTCTGAAAACTTTTCATAGACTTTACCATTACGCTTTAACACCTTTTTTTGCCCTCTTTTTAAAGAACAAATAATCTTTTCTTGTCTATCATGTAACAAATAATCACCCTCAATCATAAAAAATTCTTGACCATGACGAATATTCTGTCCTGCTATCGAATTGAAATAACTTTTAGCAAAAGACAAGTAATAAATTGCATCTAATATATTGGTTTTACCAATACCGTTATTCCCCACAAAACAATTTATTTTCTTTTGAAAATCAAAAGTTTGCGACTCAATATTTTTAAAATTAACCAATGATATTTTTTGCAAATACATGAATAAGTGTTGTTTCAAAAAAGAATGCGCAAATTATCGAAAATTTACCAAAAAACGACTTTTAAAATCCAATTAAAAAAACTATTTTTGTCGCCACTAATTTTTTAAGCAACTATGGCTACATACAAGAAAAGAGGTTACAAACCTAAGAAAGAAAAGGTTACACAAGAAGTAGAAGAAACATTTGATGAAACGCAAAGTACTACCGCTGAAGTATTTAATACTTTAGACGAAACTGCAAACAAATCAGAGGAATGGATTGAAAAAAACAGCAAGCCATTATTTTACGGATTGGTAGCTATTGCATCTTTAATTTTAGTGTACTTAGCTTATAGCAAGTTTATTGCTGAACCTAAACAACAAGAAGCTTCAAATGAATTAGCATACCCTAGAGCTTTATTTGATGAAGCTGCTACTTTTGCTGGTGCCAAAGCAGATTCTATCTACAACTTAGCTTTAGCAGGAGGAGTTAATGGAAAATATGGTTTTATTGATATTGCTGATCAATTTGGTGGCACTAAAGCAGGAAACTTAGCAAACTACTATGCTGGTATTTCTTACTTAAAAATGAAAAAATATGAAGAAGCTATTGAGTATTTAAGTAGTTTTAAGTCTGATGATGAATTATTAGGACCTACTGCTTTAGGAGCTATTGGTGATGCTTTTGCAGACATTAACCAACCAAAGGAAGCTTTAGACTACTACCAACAGGCAGCCAACAAAAAAGACAATCAATTTACAACTCCTTTATTCTTATTCAAAGCAGCTCAAATTGCTATGGATTTAAAAGAGTACAGTAAAGCTGAAAAATTATACACAACCATTAAAGAAAAATACGCTGATTCTGATCAAGGAAGAGATATTGAAAAATATATCAACAGCGCAAAATACGCTCAGTAATGGCAACAACAAATTTATCTTATTACGATAAAGCTTCAATCCCAAATGCGAAACCTTTTCGATTTGGGATTGTTGTTTCAGAATGGAATCCTGAAATCACTCAAAACCTTCATAAAGGAGCAATTGAAACTTTATTAGACTGTGGTACTGAACAAGAAAATATTATTTCTTGGGACGTTCCTGGTAGTTTTGAATTAGTGTATGGATGTAAAAAAATGATTGAAACTCAAAAATTGGATGCTATCATCGCAATTGGAAACGTTATCCAAGGTGAAACTAAGCATTTCGATTTTGTATGTGAAGGAGTAACACAAGGAATTGTAGATTTAAACATCAAATACGATGTTCCTGTAATTTTCTGTGTACTGACTGACAACACCAAACAACAATCATTAGATCGCTCTGGCGGAAAATTAGGAAACAAAGGAATTGAATGCGCCGTAGCTGCTATTAAAATGGCTGCTATTAAAAACCAAGAACGTACATCTAACTCATTAGGATTTTAATTTCTTTTAAAACAGAATAAAAAAGCGAGAAATCTTATAAAGGTTTCTCGCTTCTTTTTTAACTTTAATTTATCCACAATTTTTGACCACCTCTCTATAATTCAGTAACTTTGAATTTCGACTTATTTGGTGTGATTTTTGTTCCACATAAGCTATTAATAAAGCAACATTTTTATGGGATTTATCAAAAGAGAAAATAAAAAGTTCGATTACAAACCTCGTTATTATCAAGGAGAAGGGAATCCTTATGAGATAAAACAAAAGTTTGATCAATATAGAACTACTATTGGAAAAAAGAAGAATTTAAAAGGAAAATTCAATGCTGCTTTAGACGATCTTAAAGAGTCAGGATACCGATTTAACAAAACAATCGTAATTATCGCATTGATTTTAACACTTGTTTTCTTATTCATTATTGATTTTGATCTTTCAATCTTTTTCCCTAAAAAATAACTAAATGTCAGATATCATACAGTTACTTCCTGATCATGTTGCTAATCAAATTGCTGCTGGTGAAGTGGTACAACGTCCCGCTTCTGTTGTAAAAGAATTGATTGAAAATGCTATTGATGCAGGAGCTACTTCAATTACCTTGCTTTTAAAGGATGCTGGAAAAACTTTAATTCAGGTAATTGATGATGGGAAAGGAATGAGCCCAACTGATGCTCGCCTAAGTTTTGAACGTCATGCTACTTCTAAAATTAAAGAAGCACAAGATTTATTTAACTTAAATACTAAAGGTTTTCGTGGTGAAGCTTTAGCTTCAATCGCAGCAATTGCTCATGTTGAGCTAAAAACCAAGCAGGAAGAAGATGAATTAGGTACACAAATAAAAATTGAAGGAAGTGAAATTGTTTCTCAAGAAGTAGTTTCAGCAGCAAAAGGAACAAGTATTGCAGTTAAAAACTTATTTTTTAACATTCCTGCTCGTCGTAACTTTTTAAAATCTGACACTATTGAAACACGTCACATTATTGATGAATTTCAGCGTGTTGCTTTAGCTCATCCAAGCATTTCCTTTTTACTACATCATAATAATAATGAAGTTTATCATTTAAAAAAGAGTAATCTTCGTAAACGTATCGTAGCAATTTTTGGTGCTAAAATGAATGAAAAGTTAGTTCCTATTAATGAGCAAACCGATATTATTACTGTAAACGGATTTGTAGCAAAACCAGAATTTGCTAAGAAAAAACGTGGTGAACAATTCTTTTTTGTTAATAATCGTTTTATCAAAAGTTCTTATTTAAACCACGCTGTTATGAATGCTTTTGAAGGTTTGTTGGAAGGCGGATCGCATCCTTCATATTTCTTATATTTAGAAGTACCACCAAATACGATTGATATCAATATTCATCCGACAAAAACAGAAATAAAGTTTGATAATGAAAAGGCATTATACGCTATTTTACGTGCGACCGTAAAACATAGCTTAGGACAATACAATGTTGCTCCTGTGTTGGATTTTGATAGAGATGCCACTTTAGATACTCCGTATGATTACAGCAAAAAAGGTAATTCTTCTATTCCACCGATAACAGTAGACCCTACTTTTAATCCGTTTAAAACGGAAACTAGCTACAAAGAACCTTCTAACACTAATGGAGCTTCTAAAAATGCTAGCACACACAGCTACCAATCGAGCTTCAAAAAAGACACGGGTAACTGGGAAGCTTTGTACACAAATGTTGATACTTTTGAGCCTATTCAACAAGAACAATTATTTGAATCACAACAAGAAACCGAAACAGGAAAAACCTTCCAAATTCAAAAAAAATACCTGTTGAGTTCTATAAAGTCAGGAGTGGTATTAATTCATCAATCCTTAGCACATCAACGTGTTTTGTATGAAGAATTTTTAGAAAACATTACCGTAAAAGAAGCCAGTAGTCAGCAATTATTATTTCCTGTGAACATTTCATTTTCTTCGTCTGATATTGAAATGATTTACAGTATTAAAACTGATTTAGAAAGTGCTGGATTTATGTTTGATGAGTTCACGAAAGAAAGTGTGGTTATTGCTGGAATTCCAACTTCAATAACAGAAAGCCAAATAACGCTAATTTTAGAGCAGTTATTAGATGATATAAAACTAGAAGTTCCCGATACAAGTTTTAGCCATTTTGATATTATGGCGAAATCTTTTGCGAAATCTTTAGCAATAAAAACTGGTACTTCATTAAATATGAAAGAACAAGAAAATTTAGTTAACAATCTATTTTCTTGTAAGGAACCTAATATTTCACCATTTGGCAAACCAACATTTAAAACATTAACTTTAAATGAAATTGATGCCATTTTCAATAAATAAAAAATTGTATGCCTAGATTAACACAAGCCATAAAGCATTTAATAATCATTAACGTGATTCTATTTTTTGCTCCTCAGTTATTAAATATGGATTTAACCAATTTGTTTGCTTTACATTATCCTAAAAATGAACATTTTGGTATTTGGCAGTATGTTACACATATGTTCATGCATGGTGGTCCTGCTCATTTACTTTTTAACATGTATGGTTTGTGGGCTTTTGGTACTCCGTTAGAACAAATGTGGGGACGAAATAAGTTTTTATTCTTCTATTTTTCTGCAGGAATTGGAGCTGGATTAATTTATACACTTACCAATTATTATCAATTTAATGGAATTTACGAACAATTAATTGGTATGGGAGTTTCTCCTGCTGAAATACAAAGCATTTTAGATATGGGAAGGTATAATGATAGTTTAATTACACTTTCTAACAAAGAAATGAGCGAGTTTTACAGCTTATATAACACTCCTGCAGTGGGTGCTTCAGGTGCAATTTATGGGGTTTTAGTTGCTTTCGGACTAACCTACCCTAATGCTAAACTAGCTTTAATCTTCTTCCCTGTTCCTATTGCCGCAAAATATTTTATTCCGTTGATTATTTTAAGTGATTTATTCTTCGGAATGACCAATTATTCTATCGGTAACATTGCTCATTTTGCCCATGTGGGAGGTGCTATTATTGGTTTTATTATAGCTTGGTATTGGAAAAAAAATCAGTTCAGATTTCAGTAATTTAGTATATTTATAAAAGAAGCTATGTGTTATGAACGTGCTAGATAATTTAAAATATAGATTTAAACACGCAGGTGTAGTTGAAAAACTTATTTATGTAAACCTTGCTGTATTTTTATTGGTTTTTATTACCAACACTTTTGGTTTTTTATTCCAATCAAAAACTAATTTTATTGTTGAATGGTTTGCTCTGCCTGCCAATTTTAACGATTTTATTACTAGACCATGGACTCTTATTACCTACGGTTTTTTACACACAAGTTTCTTACATATTTTATTAAACTTAATCGCTTTGTTTTATGTAGGGTATTTATTTAAGCAATACTTTACCCCTAAACAACTACTTAGTTTTTATTTGTTAGGAACCGTATTTGGAGGTATTATTTTTATAGCTAGCTATAATTTTTTTCCTGCTTTACAAAACGTTGCTCACAATAGTGTTTTACTAGGAGCATCTGCAGGAATTTCAGCAATTTTTATTGGTATTGCTACTTACATGCCTAATTACGAATTAAAATTTCCTTTAATTGGTTTTGTGAAATTATGGGTTTTAGCCTGCATTTGGGTTGCCATTGATGTGATTCAAATTCCTGCTGGTAATGCGGGTGGTCACCTAGCACATATTGGTGGTGCTTTATTTGGTTTTTTCTATGTGCGTAGTGCCAGTAATAAAGAGTTAGATATTTTTACATATATAAAAAAACTCTTTACTAAAAAAGAACCTAAACTTAAAACAGTATATAAGTCAGGGAACAAAACACACACAAACAAGACTAACAAAACGCAAAATCAACAAGATATTGATGCAATTTTAGATAAAATTAGTAAGTCTGGTTACGATACACTTAGTAAAAGTGAAAAAGAATTTTTATTCAAACAAGGAAAAAACTAAATGAGAAAGTATTCGGTAACTCATAAATTTTTATTTTTCATTAATTCAGTTTTTGCAACTGTTTTGTTGCTTTCATATGCGCTTCCGTATATTTCTCCAAAAACAATTCCTTTTCTTTCAGTATTCAGTTTATCTGTTCCTCTATTAGTTGTTACTAACATTTGTTTTTTTATTTACTGGCTTATTAAAATTCATAAAAATGCTTTGTTATCACTCCTAGTACTAATTATAGGATGGTTTGTTTCTACTCCTTTAATTAAATTTACTAACAAAGAAGTTATACTTAATAATGATTTAAAAATCATGAGTTATAATGTTCGTTTGTTTAATCACTATAAACATGAAGATGACACAACAACCGAACAAAAAATATATAAACTCATTAACAATGAAAATCCTGATGTTATTGCTATTCAAGAATTTTATAACTCTAAGCTTCTAGGCATTAAACTTCCTTATAAGTACATAAAAACAAAAACGAAAACAAATAAGTTTGGATTAGCTATTTACTCCAAACATCCTATTATCAATTCTGGTTCTCTTAATTTTAAAAGTAGTGCCAACAATACTATTTTTGCTGATATTCTTGTTGAAAAAGATACTATTCGGGTATACAATGTACATTTAGAATCGTTAAAACTTAATCCGAAAAAAGAGAATTTTGGTGAAAAAAGTTCTGAACGTTTGTTCAAACGCTTGGAGAATGGGTTTGTTAAACAAGTTGATCAAGTTGATTTGATAACTCAACACGAAGCCACCTGGAAAGGAAAAAAAATAATATGTGGTGATTTTAACAACACTGCTTATTCATGGGCTTACAAGCAGCTAGCTACAGATAAGAAAGATGCTTTTATTGAAGCTGGTATGGGTATTGGTAAATCTTTTCGCTACATCTACCCTATGCGAATCGACTTTATTTTGGTAGATAAAAATACGACTATTAATCACTTTAAAACCTATAGCGATATAGAATTATCTGACCACTACCCAGTTATGACTCGCTTACACTGGTAATTTTATTTTTAATTCGGTATAAAAGTGTATTTTTAACCGATTTAAAAACAAATCTATGAAACAACACTACGATGTTGCTGTTATTGGCAGCGGACCATCAGGAGCTTCAACAGCTTTTTATTTAGCCCAAAAAGGTATTTCAACTGTTATTATTGAAAAAGAAACTTTACCTCGCTATAAAACATGCGGAGGTGGTTTTGTTTTTAGAGGACGTAAAAATCTACCTTTTGATATTAAGGAGGTAGTTGAAAAAGAGTTCCATACTGTTGATATTTATCTTGGAGAAAAACTTCATTTTAAAACGCATAGAGAAAAACCAACTATTTCTATGATTATGCGTGATTCTTTTGACAATCTAATTACTCAAAAAGCAAAAGAATTTGGAGCTACGTTATTAGAAAATCATAAATTAAAAGGATTATCTTTTTCTGATGATATTATTACTCTAGAAACTTCTCAGGGGAATTTTACTGCTAATTTTGTAATTGCTGCAGACGGAGCTTTAAGTCCAACCGCAAAAATGGCTGGATGGAAAGAAGATACTCGTAAATTAATTCCTGCTTTAGAATATGAAGTAGAGGTTTCTGATGAAGACTTTGAACGTTTATCTAAAGAAGTTCGTTTTGATATTGATGCTATTCCTTATGGTTATGCATGGAATTTTCCAAAGAAGAAGCATTTATCTATCGGAGTTGCTTCCGCTAGAAGAACTAAAATTAACTTAAAAGAACACTATCAACAATATTTAAAAACTTTAAATATTACAAATATTGTTAGCGAATCTCAGCATGGATTTCAAATTCCTGTTTCTCCTCGTACAGACGGATTTGTTAAAAACAATGTATTTTTAATTGGTGATGCTGCTGGTTTTGCTGATCCTATTACTGCAGAAGGAATTTCTAATGCTATTTACAGTGGTAAATTAGCTGCTGAAGCTATAATTGAGAGTAAAAAAGAGCCTGAATTAGCTGCTAAATTATACCTAGAAAAAATATCGGAAAGCTTACTTCCTGAAATAAAAACTGGTTTATGGCTTTCTAAGTGGTTTTACGAACAAAAAAGTATTCGAAATATTGTGTTAAAAAAATACGGTCAACAGTTTAGCGAAGCTATGGCTGATGTTTTTCACGGGGATAGAAGTTATCCTAAAGACATTAAAAAAACAATTACGAAACGAATTAAAGATTTAGTTTCTTAAAAATAAAGAGCAGCCCCAAAAAGGTTGCTTTTTTTATTTTTAATATTCTTTCATTTATACTTAAAAAGTTAGCACTTATTCTCAAAAAATATTTTGTCTGCTTTTTTTACTTTAACTTGCTGTAAAACTATTGCATCTCTAAATTTTACATTCTAGTGAAAGAAATTAAAACTACTACATCTTTAAAACTTCCTTTTCTGTTTGATGCAGATAAACTATTGCATGATTATTCTCTAGTTGTAAATCAACATTGGATTCCTCATTTTAACAAATCTGGATATGAAGGTGAGTGGAAAGCTATCCCTTTATATACTAATAATGGTGACACTTCTAACATTTTTGCTTTTCAAAATGATAATGGTACTATCCAGGAAACTCCCATAATGAATAATTGTAATTATTTTAGAGAGGTCATTAACTCTTTTCAATGCCCTATTTTATCTGCTCGCTTGCTTCGTTTGAATGTTGGTGCAGAAATAAAACCTCATCGTGATTACAAACTGGGTTATGAAGATGGCAACTTTCGCTTACATATTCCGATTATTACAAATAACAAGGTTGAATTTATTTTAAATGATAAACAATTGAATATGTTGCCTGGAGAATGTTGGTATACGAATGTAAATTATGTACATTCTGTTGCCAACAAAGGAAATAAGGATCGTGTACACTTAGTTATTGATGCAGAAAGAAACGAGTGGTCAGATTCTTTATTCTTTACACTTGCTCCAAAAGATAGCTTTCAACCTATACAAGAAGAAATTGACTCACCAGAAACAATACGTCTTATCTTAAACGAGCTAAAACGTAACAATGAGCCTGCCTCTAAAAAACTTATTCATGAAATGGAACAAAAGTTATTAAAACTTACATCTAAATAATAACTTATGATGAATTTAAAAAAAGAGTTACTGCATATTACTTCTCAATTCTTTGAAGAAAAATCTGATTATTCTTCTGCTTTAAAAGAGTACAAACAATTACTTTTTAGAATTTCAAATGAAACTATAAATAATGAAGAGCATCGAAATAATGTTCAACTTGAAAATGGTGTAGCTATAGGTACTTTATGGGCCGCTAATTGTCTTGATGATTTGGTAAGAACCTATAAGTTTATTAGAGGAATTGAGTTTGCTATTCAAGAGAAAATCTATCAAAAAGACTCACTACATATTCTTTATGCTGGTACTGGCCCTTTTGCTTCGCTTATGCTTCCTTTTATATTAAGGTATGCTGATTTGAATATAACATACACCCTTTTAGAGGTAAATCCTCTAAGTTTTGAGGTTTTAAAAAGTACAATTAAAAAGTTAGGTTTAGAAACTAATAATATCAACTTTATAAATCAAGACGCTACAAAATATCAATTCCCTAAAAACTTTTCTCCAGATATTATTGTGAGTGAAACTATGCAACGTGCATTGGATAGTGAGCAACAAGTTTCTGTTTTTTATAACTTAATGAGTCAGTCTAATTCTAATACTATTTTTATTCCTGAGAAAATTACGTTAGCTATTGGTACAAGCTCTTCTGAAAATAGTAAACCTTACATTCAACAAAAATACTATCGCGAACATGACAAGGTTTTTGAAGTTAGTAAAGAAGCCATGAAATCGAATGATTGGTTATTTGAAAAGACTTCAAACAAATTAGGTTTTACTGAAAAGTATACAGTTTTAAAAGAGGAAGAACTTTCTATAGCTAGTGAAATTGTGGTGATGACAGAAATCACAATTTATAAAAATGAGAAACTTATTATAAATGAAAGTGGCTTAACTGTTCCTAAATACATTAAAGATGTTTCTAACAACAAAAAAGAATCCTTAACTATTAAGTCTCAATATGTAATTGGTATTGACCCTAAACTTGAAGTTACAGTTATTTAAACAAACTTCAAGCTTACTCCTTTTTTCTCAGCATAAACTTTTGCGGCTTCATCTAACTTTAAATTTTTCTCTTTAAACTCTTGGAAGCTTTTAGCTTCAAACTCATTGATTATCATATTAATTTCTTGTTGAGTTTTTCCTTCGTCGTACATATAGGCTATTTCCGCATAGTCTTTTTTATAAAAACCGATGCAAAACTCAAACAACTCGATAGAAGTATTTATCAACTCTTTTGAATCTTCGTTTACTTCTAATTTTTGAACGTCTTTCAAACTTTTTTCTAAATCTGGAATTGTTACTTTATGAAGATATTGAGAGAATGTTGCTGCATATTCTTCTCCGTCATTATCATAGTACTTTAGGTATTCGTTTTTTTGTAATTCTTTCAATTGTTCAAAATACCCTATGCCGTAATTAGCCGTTAACAAATTGGCTTTTAATACCGTTTTTTCAACAACTTTTTGCGGAGTTTCTTTCTGACAACTTATAAACAATATACATACTACAATGATTGTTAAAACACTTTTTACCCTTTTCATTTTCGACTATTCTTTATTGCTTTATAAAAATAAGCTTTCAATTTTTCATAAAAAACATTGCAAACAAGGCTTTTGATTTTTTGTTAGAAATCCCACACCCCTACTTACATTTTACCTTGGTTTGCAATGCTATAAATATTTTTCTTTTTCTTTCTTTTTTAGGTTATATGAATAAGAATGAAGCAACTATCATCCAAACTCCTACTATAATTCCTAATATTCCAAACTTTCCTTGTTTTGGAGCAATCTTCCCTCTCAACTGTTCTGCTTTTTCTTTAGCATCTGCATTCTTTGATAAGAACAATTTATTTATCATTCCGTATCCTAACATAAAACCTAAAACAGCTTCAACTACGCTACCTGCTAAAAAAGTTACCCACCAAATTGGTGCTGTAGTTAACCAACCTAAGTTTAAAATAGCTGAAATTATTCCCCAAATTCCCCAGATACAAAAGATAAGACCAATCCATCCTTGGTAAGGCTCTATTTTTTCTAATAACTCTTTAGCATTAGGTTTTTTGGCTAAAATTAATGACGGTACTGCCACTATACTTAGAAATACTAATGAAATTCCGTAAATCATGTTTAATTAAAATTTAAATGGTTTATATTGATTTATTATTTATGAATTAATAGTGCTGAAGAAAACACAAACAGCATTAATGAAGTTATGATAATAAGCCCCAAAAACATCCACCAAGGTGTTTTACTGGTTTTCTTAAAATCCTTTGCTTTTTTTTGTAAATCTGGAGGCATTTGACTTTTACTCATCTCTAATTTACAATGCCCACAAATACTATATGTTTTTTTGAATAATGGAAAAACAGGAATCCAAAATATATGTACATACAATCTATTTACCTGAATAAATAAATGTTCTGGTGTATTGCAATAACTGCAACTATGATTGTGTACTGGTTGTATGTTTATTTTGGCTTCACGCCATCCAAAAATTACCATAACTTTATTACTTAATAATTACGGTACAAAGATGCGTTGTAAGTGTTTTTTAAAATAGACTGAAACTAGCCAAAGTTAACACCCTGTTTTCAGGGGTGTACTAATTTATTACTCTACAAGTCCTAGTTTTATTGCATATTTGGTTAATCCAGCTAGATTTTTTACGTTGAGTTTTGATATTAAATTCTTTCTGTAACTTTCAATAGTATGCTTACTTAAAAAGAGTTTGTCGGCAATTTCTTGTGTAGTGTATTCTTCAGCAATAAGCTTTAGCACATCCTTCTCTCGTTTGGTAAGTGTAACCATAGTGTCTTTCCCTTTATTAAAGACATTATTCATATAAGCTTGTTTTACCGATTCTGAAAAGTACTTATCGTTACTAAGAATTGTTTTTACAGCTAATAACAACTCTGATTGGGTTGCATTTTTTGATAAATAACCATCAACATCACTTTTTATTAATGTATCTATCATACCTGTATCTGTATGCATACTTACAATTAATGTTTTTATTTCTGGACGAGTTTTCTTAATGTAATCATTTAATGTAATACCATCTATATCTGGCATAGAAATATCACTAACTACTATATCAATTTGCTCATTAGGATTGGTATCTATAAATTTTATAACATTTTCACCACTATTGGCTGTTAACAAAATATTGTAAGCTTCTTCCTTATTAAAAATACTTAACAATCCGTCTAAAAACATTTTGTGGTCATCTACCAGAATAATATTATGCTTCATAGTATACTAATTTAAAGGTACATCAATGTCAATAACAGTTCCTTTGTCTGGAAAAGCATTTATAAACATTTCTCCTTTAATAATTTTTAATCTATCTTTTAAATTTTGAAACCCAAGTCCGTATTTTACTTTTTCTTGATCAAAGCCTGCTCCATCGTCCTCAAAAAGTAATTTTACACTATTATTAAATACGGAAAGTTGAATATCAATTTGAGTTGCTTTTGCGTGTTTTAAAGCATTCGTTAACAACTCTTGAATTATTTTATACAATTCTACTTTTAAATTTTCTTCAATCTTATCAATCTCTTCTTTCGGATGAATTTGTAGTGTTATTTCTTCATCAGACAAGTTCTTAACATTTTCTATATATTCAGAAACTATTGACGTAAAAGCAGAATCTTTAAACTTTTTAGGCATTAAGTTATGAGACAATTCTCTTACTTGATTATAAGTATCATCAACCTGTTGAATAATATTTTCTTTTTGCTGTTTTGTCTCATTTGATAACTGCAGTTTTATAGTTGCTAAATTTCCTCCAATACTATCGTGAAGTTCTCTTGCAATACGTTTTCTTTCATTATTCTGACCTTCTAACGATGCTTTTACCAATTTTAACTCTTGGTTTTTTAAAAGGGCAGATATTTTTTGTTGGTTAACTTCTTCTAACGTTTTGGTTAATTTACTCTGGGTTTGAAGCTTTTGATAGTACATATACAACAATCCCAACACAGGAATTAAAACGACAAGAAAACCTATTAAAATATTTGCTTTTAATGTTTTTTGTCGTTCTATCTCTTGTTTCTGCTCTAATGTTTTGTATTGTACTTCAAGCTCATTAACCTGCTGTTTGTTTTGACTAACTAAAATTTTATTATTTATACTATTTAGTTGTGTCATTAAAGCATGTGCGTTTTTATAATCTCCTGTTTCGGAATAAGCATTTTGAAGTCCTAAAACAACTCTTCTCTCTATTTCTAAATTTCCCCACTGAATAGAGTTTATATATACTGTTGATAGTATTTTCTTTGCATTATCATAATCTTTCTCCTTTAAATAAATACCCCCTAATACATTTCCTGCTTTTGCATACAGTGTAAAAAAACCATTTGACAGAGATTCGTTAAAAACATTATAACAAAGGTCTAATGCTTCTTCGTTTTTATTTTCTTTCCCTAATACTTTACTCAACCATAAGTCAACTTCTAATGCATTTTTAAGGTATCCTTCAGATATATAAAAAACTTTTGCCTTATTATAATTGTCTTTTGCTTTTTCTAATTCGTTCTTTGTGTAATAAATGAATCCCAGTTCAAAAAAAGCATCGTGTTTTAGTTTTTCATTTGGAGCATTTTCAATGCTTTCTTCAATAATTTTTTGTCCTTCTTCTTCTTTTCCTCTTACATATTTTATAGACCCTAATCCTATTCTATTTTTAACATAGAGCTCATCATCAAAATTCTTTTTAGAATGTTCAATTCCTTTTAAAAACCATTTTAACGCCTCATCAAACAACCCTTTTTCTAATTTTCCTTCTGCAATAGCATTTGAAACCTTAGATAGATATTCTTCTTTCTTTAGTAAAAGTTCTTCATTGGAGGTTTCAGTATACAATTTATGTCCATATTGTATAATTGAGTCTATATTCCCTTTTTGCTGATGAAATTCAATAAGATTGTAGGTAGCTGCATACTTTGTCTTAAAATCTTTTGCTTGTTCGATGTTTTTGAAAAGGGAATCGTTAGGTATTGTTGGATTCACCCCAAAAGCTTTAAAACTTTGCATCTCAGATTGTGCCAACATCTTACAACTAAATAATAAAAAGACACCTAAAACAATTTGTTTTAAAGCAACCTTTTTCTTTTCATTTTTTTTAAAACAGTTTTTATATTTTTTCAATTATAGGTTCTTTTTTCTGAAACAATTATGACTTCCAAAATTACAGAACATTTTTATTTCTTAATTAACTATTAGTTATTTTATTCTTTATAACTCCTTCAGAAGAAACAAAACTCTTTCATTCGTACTTCTTTTTTAAAAATTTATTCCTGATAATTTTTATTAGTTAGGAAACCTAACTATATTTGCAATAGAATTTAAAATCTTTATAATTATGAGTAAATCTATTTTTTATCACGCAGGTTGCCCTGTTTGTGTTAGTGCAGAACAAGACATTATAAATCTAATTGGTTTAGACAATGTTGAAGTAGTTCACTTCGGTGAAGACAAAAATCGAATTTTAGAAGCAGAAAATGCAGGTGTAAAATCTGTCCCTGCTTTGGTAACTCCTACTGGTAATGTACTCCATATTAATTTTGGAGCTTCAATGGAAGAAGTAAAAGGATAATTTTTTTGCTCTACAAAGTTAGGAATCCTAATTTTGTAGAGCTTTTAATATTTTAAATTATATAAAATGGAAGTAGCTGTTTGGGATACTTATGTAACTAAGAAAGATGGTAAAATAATGCATTTTGATATTATTGCACCTTCTAACAATAAAGACACTAACATAATTTTTAATTATGGAAAAGAATATTTAAGAACTAAAGGTCTAGAAAACCTAGAAATATCTTCAAAAGAATGTGTATTTTGCCATATTGAAATACTCAAACCCGAATGGGAAGATGCTATACATAAAAAAGGGTATTTTATATACGAAATGGAAAACTGTAATTAATGAAATCTCCTTTTGACTTAAATCAGCAAAACACAAAAATTGAAAGTAAAATAGTTGTGGCTTTAGAGCGAATTTCTGAGGCTTTCAGAGTACTTCTTTGGAGCGAAAGTAAGGAGAACTCTTTAAGCCCTATCCAAATTCAAATTCTAATTTTTTTACTATTTCACTCTGAAGAAAAATGCAAAGTGAGTTATTTATCTGAAGAATTTAATATGACTAAAGCTACCATTAGTGATAGTATTAGAGTTTTATTAAAAAAAGAATTAGTTCAAAAGTTTAGTAACCCTAGCGATACTAGAAGTTATATTATTGGTTTAACCAATCAAGGAAAACAAATAGCAGAGAAATCAGCTAATTTTACACTTAATATAGAGCAACCGTTAAGTTCATTACCTGAAAACCAAAAGAAAGATATACTGGCAGGGCTTTTAAAAGTAATATACCAACTAAATAAAGCAGGAGTTATAACTATTCAAAGAATGTGCTTTACTTGCTCTTATTACCAAAATGAAAACAACGAACATTTTTGTAAACTTTTACAATCTAAATTGGCTTCTAAAGAGTTGAGAATTGATTGTCCTGAACATGAATTTAAGAGTTAATATTTTAAAGCATCAACCCTACTTCTTAACTATATGTTAAAAGGTTTACTTTATTACCTATAACCTTTTATTTTTGACAAAAAATTATAAAATGGCTATACATAACTTGATTCTTCAAACGAAAGAAACAACTATAGAACTAGATGAAGTTCATCTTAGTAATGAAAACAAAAATACGCTACAGCAACTACTAAAAGAATTTAAACACGTAGCTGTTTTGAATCAATACAAACTCCCTGTTGATAATAAAATCTTATTATTCGGACATACTGGTTGTGGTAAAACTACCACCGCTAAAGCTATTGCCAAAAAGCTTAATAAAAAAATTATCATACTTAATTTGGGTAGCATTGTTTCTTCAAAACTAGGAGAAACAGCTAAAAATATTTCCGAAGTTTTTAAAAAAGCTACAAGAGAAAGTGCTGTGTTATTTTTAGATGAATTTGATTACATCGGTAAAGCTCGAGATTATGATAGTAAAGACTCTAGCGAGATGAAACGATTGGTAAATACTGTTATTCAATTAATAGATCAATTACCTAACGATGTTTTATTAATTGCTGCTACCAATCACTCTAGTGTTATAGATACTGCACTTTTAAGACGTTTTCAGTTAAAACTTAAATTCGAAGCACCTAGTGAATCAGACTTAGACAGCTATTACGAAACGTTACTGCAACAATTCCCAGAAGAGTTTAGAAAAGTAAATCGTGTGTACGATATATCTTATGCAGAAGCTAAAGACATTACTTTTAGAACTGTAAAAAATAAAATTATTGAAAAAGAAGAACTGAACAATCAATTCGTAAATGGATAATATTCAAAACAACCTTAGCATTATTCATCAAAGAATACAATTTGCTTGTAAGAAAGCTAATAGAGCGCCAGAAGATGTTCGTTTGTTACTAGCTACAAAAACAGTAAATACTGATAAAATAAATTTTGCTTTAGAACAAGGTGAAACTCTTGTGGGTGAAAATAAAATACAAGAATTAAAGCAAAAGTGTAATGCAATAAAGCACTTACAACCTGAAGTACATTTTATTGGTCATTTACAAAGTAACAAGATTAAAGAAGTTATAAAATGGGCTAGTTGTATTGAATCTATCGATCGTTTATCAGTTGCTGAAAAATTACATCAACGGTTGATTTTTGAAGAAAAAGAAATTGATGTATACATACAAGTAAACACCTCTTTTGAAGAAAGCAAATTCGGAGCCAATCCAGAGGAAACTATTGAGCTTGTAAAAGAAATATCTAAGTTTAAAAACATTCATATAAGGGGATTAATGACCATTGGTTTACTAAGCTCAGAATCCGATGAAGTTCGAAAATGTTTTCGCCTTTTAAAACAGCTTCAAGAAAAAATAAAGGCACTACAAATTCCTAATGTAGCTATGGAAGAACTCTCCATGGGAATGAGTGGTGATTTAGAAATTGCTATTGAAGAAGGTGCTACTATTGTACGAGTTGGAACAGCTATTTTTGGAGAACGTATCTACCCTGATAGCTATTACTGGAACGAAACAAAAAGTAACGCTTAGTTTTTCTGTACTCTTTTTAAATTCAATAAATCAATAGGGTTAATTCCTAAACCTGAAACATTCTTTTGTGTAAAGCGGATTACCTCATCATAATATAATGGTACAATTGGAGCCTCAGCAATAATAATACTATCCATTTTTTGGTATAGCCTATAACGCTTTTTTACATTTACTTCTTTAATGGATTGTTCATACAACCTATCAAAAAAATCATTTTTAAAGTGTGTATAATTAGGGCCGTTTGGTGTAAAGTTTTTGCTATAAAATAACGACACATAATTTTCTGCATCAGGATAATCAGCTATCCAACTTGCTCTAAAAATAGGCAACTTACCATTTGCTTTTCCTTGGCGTAATGTTGAAGGCGGTATCACATCTACTTTAGTTACTATTCCTATTTTTTGTAATTCACGTTGAATAAACTCACACAAATCTAAATAGTTGCTGTTCGTTGTAATTGCTATTTGCGGATTCTCATCTCCTGTCTCTTCTTTGTATTGTGCTACCAACTTCTTTGCTTCTTCAGGTTTGTATGAATATCCTTGTTGATTATTGAATGAAGGCAATCCTTTCGGGATAAATCCACTTGTAGCAGGACTCCCGATCCCGTTTCTCAAAAATTTAATCATCTTCTCCCTATCAAACCCAAAATTTATAGCTTGTCGTATCAATTTCGATTTTGTTGGGAGCTCTTCTTCTCCATCTAAATAAATTCCTAAATATTCTGTGTTTAAATACGCCCCTGTTTTCATATTGATTTTAGAAACATATTTCTCTTTTAAGGTTCCGTCTGTGTTTAGAATGTCATCTTTATACGAAGCATCTAAACTTTTCATAAAATCGATATTTCCTTGAATAAACTGCAAAAACTCACTTTGCTTATCTGGCAAAAAAGTAACAGCTACTGATTCTAAATACGGAAGTTGATTTCCTTTTTCATCCTTTTCAAAATACAGAGGGTTTTTCCTCAATACCAACTTGGTATTTTCTACCCAAAGTTTAAAATGAAAAGGACCAGTTCCTATCGGGTTTGCTCTAAACTCATTTCCAAAATAATCAACTGCTTCTTTTGGTACAACGGAGCAATATTTCATGGCTAACAATCCTAAAAAAGGTGGAAAAGGTTGTTTTAAATTGATTGTAAAAACAGAATCACTCTCTGCTTTGAAATTCGCAACATTTTGTAATACCCACCCACCTGGAGACGCCACATTCTTATCTAGTAATCGATTAAAAGAATATTCAAAATCTTTGGCTATTACATTTCTTGTAGAATCTTTCCCAAACAGTTTGTGTTTATGAAATAATACATCATTTCTTAAATGAAACTGATAGGTTCTTCCATCTTCAGAAATTGTCCAATTCTTGGCTATCGAAGGTTGTACTTGTAAACTATCATCCAACTCTACCAATCCATTATACAATTGATTTACAGCCCAAATATTTCGTTGGTCTTTTGCAAAAGCAGGATCTAATGAAGTAATATTTGAATGCTCGTTATAGCGAAAAACTTGTTTATCAGTAAAATTACTTTTTTCTTTTTTACAAGAAGTTATAACTAATAAAGCTATAAGAACTAATAAAAAATTATGTATTCTTTCGTCTATTTTTATAGTACGTTTTATCTGCAATGTATATGGTTTTATCAATTTTTGTAAAAACTGTAGATTTATCTTTACTTACTATTTCTAGCTCTTTAATCAAATCTATTTTTTTCTCTACTTCTACTCTCTTCTTTATTTCTTCAATTTCATCAGTAGAAAAAATAAAATCTATAAAGCCATCTTCATAAACAGGTTTTATAAACTTAATAGATGAGCTTTTATCCCAAACAACATAATCATTTCCTAAAATATTAATTAATTGAATCATATAAATTGGATCTGTTGCTGAAAATAAACTTCCACCAAATATAGATCCAACATAATTCTTGTTTTTATAACTAACAGGAATTTTCACTTTCACATTCAATAAGTCATCAGATACATATATTATTTTTCCTGTAGACCTTTTGTACATTGGAGATAAGTTAAACCCATACTTAAATATGGTACTTTTCTTAAAAAACTTACTTAAAAATTTATTTAGTGCTGCGTACATAAATTTACTACCTTATCTATTAACCTTTATCAAATCCATACTCTCTTTCTACTTTGCTTATTCGAAGTTGATATTTTTTATACCATCTCTCTCTTCCTATATTTCTAGCTTCAGTATGCTCTATGTTATTTTTCCATTTTAAAATAGCATCCAAACTTTCCCAATAAGAAACCGTAATCCCTACATCACTTCTCGCTGATTCTACTCCTAAGTACCCTTCTTGTTCTTTAGCTAAATTGTCCATTTTCTCAGCCATTTCATAATATCCTTCTGTATCATCTGAAAGAGTTGTGCTAAAAATTACTGCGTAATACGGAGGTTTTAAATTATCTACTATCATAAAATTAGTTCATATTTTGTTTCTGGTAAGCCAATATCGTCACTTATAAATTTCTCTATCGCAACAAAGTTAAATCGTTCTAATATTTTAGCGGAAGCTATATTTTCATCCACCACACACCCAATAAGTTTTTTCATTCCTACCGATTTACAGTACTGTATCAATCCTTCACAAAGCTCTGTTGCAAAGCCATTACCCCAGTATCGTTCTATAAACCGATATCCTATTTCATCATTTCCCTCTTCATCTTTTACCAAAGCAACCGTACCTACAAATTCATTGTCTGATTTACGTTCTATGGCATATATCCAAAAATCATTTTCTTTATTGGTGTATCGTGCTATCAGCTGTTTTAAATCCTCTTTACTTTCTTCTAAATTTTTAGGTTCCCCTGTTGCATATTGCAATACTTTAGGGTTACTTTCTAACTCATAAAAAGGTTCTATATCAACAACTTGAAGCTTTCGAATAAGTAATCTTTTCGTTTCAAAAATCATGAATATTATCGTACTTTTGCAAACCCAAAACTGCTTTAAGCAGTAGTAGATTAAATAAACTATACGAACTTCTAAAAAATTAAAGACTTGTACAAGGCTTTTGTTTTTTATTTAGGACAGAGAAAAGATGAATGTAGATAAGAAAGTAGCTTTTTACACCTTAGGATGTAAATTAAATTTTTCGGAAACTTCAACCATTGCTAGAAACTTTGTAAATGAAGGGTTTGAGCGTGTTGAGTTTGAAGAAAAAGCAGATATATATGTAATTAACACCTGTTCGGTAACAGACAATGCTGATAAACGTTTTAAAAGTATTGTAAAGTCTGCCTTAAAGAAAAATGAAGAGGCTTTTGTTATTGGTGTAGGATGTTATGCGCAATTAAAACCTGAAGAATTAGCTGCTGTTGATGGTGTAGACTTAGTATTGGGTGCTACTGAAAAGTTTAATGTAACTAGCTATATTAACGACTTAACCAAAAATGATATTGGGGAAGTACATTCTTGTGAGATTGAAGATGCTGATTTTTATGTAGGTTCATATTCTATTGGAGATCGTACTCGTGCTTTCTTAAAAGTACAAGATGGATGTGATTATAAGTGTACTTATTGTACCATTCCGTTAGCACGTGGAATTTCACGTAGTGATACGTTAGAAAACGTATTGAAAAATGCTAAAGAAATTTCTGAGAAAGGTATTAAAGAAATCGTTTTAACAGGAGTAAATATTGGTGACTATGGAAAAGGAGAATTCGGTAATAAAAAACACGAACATACATTTTTAGAGTTAGTACAAGCTCTTGATAAAGTGGATGGGATTAATCGTTTACGAATCTCTTCAATTGAGCCTAATTTATTAAAAGATGAAACGATTGATTTTGTTTCAAACTCAAACATATTTGTTCCACATTTTCATATTCCATTACAGTCAGGTAGCGACACGCTTTTAAAGAAAATGAAACGTCGTTATTTACGTAAAGTTTATACCGATCGAGCAGCAAAAATTAAAGAGGTTATGCCTAATGCTTGTATTGGTGTAGATGTTATTGTTGGTTTCCCCGGTGAAACAGATGAATTATTTTTAGAAACCTACAACTATTTAGCAGACTTAGATATTTCTTACTTACACGTTTTCACTTATTCTGAAAGACCAAATACAGAAGCTGTAGAAATGGACGGTGCTGTTCCTAAAAAAACACGTGCAAAACGCAGCAAAATGCTACGCGGATTATCTGTTAAAAAACGTAGAGCTTTTTATGAAAGTCAGTTAGGTAACACCTTAACAGTTTTATTTGAAAGTGAAAATAAAGAGGGATATATCCACGGTTTTACAGAAAACTATGTAAAAGTTAAGACTCCTTGGAACCCTGATTTAGTAAATACATTACATACAATTACTTTAACAAAAATAGATGAAGACGGTTTAGTTCGTTTTGATTTTGTGGATGCTGGAGTTATTGCTTAACTTGTCAACTAGTTCACACAATCAAAAAAACTCATTTATGAAGTACCTATTATACTCTTTTTTAGCCTTAGGAATCTCTTGTGGTATTCCTAAAAAAAGTTCTGAAACCAAATTAACAGAGCCAATAGAAAAAGAAACAATTATTGAAGAAGAAGTTACAAAACCTATAGCTTCTCAAAATGAGTTAATTATTGTTCTTAAAAACGCTAAAAGTATTGATGATGTAAAATCACTTATAAAAAATAGTGGTTTAACTTGGAGTAAAATGGCTTATGAAACAGATGCTTCAAAAATAGGTATTGTTGAAGTTCCTGAAGGAAAGCGTGATTTTTGGATTGATAAACTACAGGAAAGCGGAGAGTTTAGATTAGTTGATGCCAACTCAGAAGAAAAATTAACTAACATTATTTCCGAAGAAAAAAATAACCTTTTAAGAATTATCAAAACTCCTTGTTTTGGTGACTGTCCCGTATATTCTGTTTCTATTGATAAAGAAGGAAATGTTCTTTACAACGGAATTGAATATGTATTAGTAAAAGGAACACAAAAATTTACACTATCAGAAAAACAACTGCAAGAGCTAAACAATAAGCTTAACAAAAAGGATTTTGCTAGTTTTAAAGATGTTTATAGCAACCCTAAAATTCCAGATTTATCTAGTACTTATATAGTTCATGATGGAAAACAAATCTTAATTCGTTTATGGAAAGATATTCCTGATGAGCTTATTGACGTACACGAATATATTGACGGTATTTTATTAGATAAAAAGTTTTTTGAATAATGCCTAAAACTCACTTGTATTTTGTTCCTGGTTTAGCTGCCAATACCAAAATATTTGAGCGTATTTCTTTACCTGAAGAACATTTTGAACTGCATTTTTTAGATTGGATGCTACCAACCTCTATTAACGAAAGCATTGAAGAATATGCTCAGCGAATGTGTGCTAAAATTCAACATAAAAACCCTATCTTAGTAGGAGTTTCTTTTGGTGGAATTATTGTGCAAGAAATGAGTAAAATTATCAATTGTAAAAAGGTAATTATTATCTCTAGCATTAAAAGTAACAAAGAGTTACCAAGACGACTAAAACTAGCTCAAATAACAAAAGCCTATAAACTTTTCCCTTCAAAAATTATAGCAAACATTGAAAGTTACGAACATTACTTTTTCAATGATTATTTAAAAAAACGAGCTGAACTTTATAAAATATATTTATCTATAAGAGATAAAGATTATTTACAATGGGCTATATACAATGTGTTACATTGGCAGCAAAAAGAACCATTAAAAGATATAATTCATATTCATGGAAAAAAAGATGAAGTTTTCCCTATAAAACATATTAAGAACTCTATTGAAATTGAGAATGGTACGCATGTAATGATACTGAATAAAGCAAAAACTATTTCTAAAATCTTAGAAAAGGAATGTTTTTTGATAGATTAAATACCACACCCCAATTTCAACAAAAACTAAAGAAAAAATGAATAAATCAATCCGCTTTTTATCAATTATAACTATAGTATTCGTAGGAATATTATTTACCAATACTATTAGTAAGTCTAACGAACCAACTATTAAAAATGTAGCTGAAACCTATGAAGTTAAAGCTTTAAAGTTACCTGATGATTTAAATTTAGCAGGAGAACGTGTTCCGTTAGAAAAACCAGACATTAAAGAACGAATGGATCGTGAATTATTAGTAAATACCTATTGGCAGTCTAATGGATTACTACTAATAAAACGCGCCAACAAGTACTTCCCTATTTTAGAACCATTATTAAAAAAACATGGGTTACCTGACGATTTTAAATTTTTAGCCTTAGCTGAAAGTGGTTTTATTGATGAAACATCTAATGTAGGAGCTGCAGGTATGTGGCACTTTATGAAACAAACAGGTAGAGAATATGGATTAGAAATCAACAATAATGTAGACGAGCGTTATCATATTGAAAAATCTACAGAAGTAGCTGCTGAATATTTAAAAAAATCAAAAGAGCGTTTTGGTTCTTGGACACTAGCTGCTGCAGCTTATAATGCAGGGAATTATGGTGTTTCTAAAAGACTAGAAGCTCAAGGAGTTACTAGCTATTACGATGCTTTATTACCTGATGAAACTGAACGTTATGTATTCAGAATTTTAGCTTTAAAAGAAATCATCACGAATCCTGAAAAATACGGTTTTACATTCGATAAAGGAGATTTATACACTTTACCTGAAACCTACACTGTAAAAGTTGATACTGCTATTACCAATATTGCCTTATTTGCTAAAAAGTTCGGAACTACCTACAAAGATTTGAAACTACATAATTCTTGGTTACGTGAAAATCACTTAAACAACCGTAGCAGAAAACTATACGAAATTAAAATCCCTGTTCAGTAATGAGTAAAGTAATGCCTTATTTTTATTTTATTTTTGGTTTGGTTATACTATTTGATGGTATTGTTCAATTCTTAGAAAATAAAGAGCTATACAAGTTGCTTTTCTCTTGGAATACAACAGATAAATATTTTTACTTAAGCATAAAAATTATCTTTAGTTTATTCTTCTTTTTTATTGGATATAAAAGATTTAGGGTAAAATCCTAAACAAAAAAAGCTCATTCAAAAGAATGAGCTTTTTTATTTATTTAAACTTTATTTTCTATTGAAAATCAGTATTTAACTTTATGTAATCTAAGAATTCACGTTTAGTTTCTTTGTTTTTAAACGCTCCACCAAACTCAGCAGTAACTGTACTACTTTCAATATCTTTAATACCTCTTGAGTTAACACATAAGTGTTTTGCATCTATAACACATGCAACATCTTGGGTTCCTAATGCTTCTTGCATTGCTTGTACTACCTGCATCGTTAAGCGCTCTTGTACTTGTGGGCGCTTAGCATAATACTCTACAATACGATTCATTTTAGATAAACCGATTACTTTACCATTAGAAATATACGCAACATGCGCTCTACCAATAATTGGTAATAAGTGATGCTCACATGTTGAATATACAATAATGTTTTTTTCAACTAACATTTCACCATACTTGTACGTATTGTCAAATGTTGATGCTTCTGGTTTGTTTTCTGGATTTAACCCCATAAACAACTCATTTACGAAAGCTTTAGCTACTCTTTTAGGAGTACCTTTCATACTATCGTCCGTTAAATCCATTCCTAAAGTTTCAAGAATTTCTCTAACACTTTCTTGAATTTTTTCAATTTTTTCTTTGTCAGAAATATCGAAAGCATCTGCACGTAAAGGTGTTTTTGCCGATGTACCGATGTGGTTCTCTCCTATTTCGTCTATTCTATCGTCATTCATTTTGTTGCTGTTCACTTCAAACATTTCTATCTAAAAATTAGTAGGGCGCAAATTTACAACATTGTTGGTAATTTACTGCACTTTATTTATCAATTCGTCTAAAGAACAAGTAGTTTGCTCTCCTGCCACCATATCTTTAACAACAAGTGTACCGTTTTCAACAGTAGTTACTACAAACTCAATTTCTCTGTTTATAGCGTATTTCCACTGTTTTTTTTGTTGATTATTGCTTGTTGCAACATCAGGATACATCTCTGCCTTTATGTCATTACTACGTAATGTTTTGATGATTTTAACCTTTTCTAAACTCTCGCTTTCTTCAAAATTTAAAAACAATACTTTAGGCTTTGGTAATTCTACTGCTTCAAACAATCCTAACTCTTCCATTACCAAGTAAATTCTATCTAACCCAAAAGATATTCCTACTCCAGAAACATCTTTTAACCCAAAAATACCTGTTAAGTCGTCATAACGACCACCACCACCAATAGAACCCATTTTTACACCTTCTGGAGCTGCTACTTCATAAATGGCTCCTGTGTAATAGTTTAATCCTCTAGCTAAGGTTACATCTAATTCTAAGCTTGCTGAATCTAGCCCTAAACTTTCTACATTATTAACTACGGTTCTCAAATCAGCTACTCCTTGTAATCCTTCTTCCGAACCTTGTAACATAGCCTCTAAAGAAGCTAACTTATCTTGATTACTTCCAGAAAAATTAAATAACGGATCAACTTTTTCTATCGCTTCAGCAGAAATTCCTTTCTCCAACATCTCCTTAACTACACCGTCTTTTCCTATTTTATCTAACTTATCTAAAGCCACTGTAAAATCAATCAACTTGTCTGATGCTCCAATTACCTCAGCAATTCCAGATAAGATTTTTCGGTTGTTGATTTTGATAGTCGTACCTTTTAATCCTAACTTACTAAAAACAGTATCATATAATTGTACAAACTCAACTTCTTGCCATAATGAAGTACTTCCTACTACATCGGCATCACATTGATAAAACTCACGGAAACGTCCTTTTTGTGGTCTATCTGCTCTCCAAACTGGTTGGATTTGGTAACGTTTAAATGGAAATGTAATTTCGTTTTGGTGTTGTACTACGTAACGTGCAAACGGAACTGTTAAATCGTAACGCAATGCTTTTTCAGAAATTTTTGAAGTAACTTTTTGGCTGTCTTTATCTACCAATAAGTTTTCATCTACTTTCTTTAAATAATCACCAGAATTCAAGATTTTAAAAATCAATCTATCCCCTTCTTCTCCATATTTTCCCATTAAGGTTTCAGAATTTTCAAAACTTGGTGTTTCAATAGGTTGAAATCCGAAATTTTCAAACGAATGTTTAATTGTATTGAAAATATAGTTTCTTTTTGCTACTTCTGTTGATGAAAAATCTCTTGTTCCTTTTGGGATTCCTGGTTTCATTTTTTTTGTTAATTATGAATTATGAATTTTTAACTATGAATTAATTGATAATTCATAATTGTCAATTCGTAATTTGATTTGCGTTTTAGCCTGCAAATATCCGAAAAAATATGAAGAAAAATGTTATTTAGCTCTCGCTTTATTTTTGCGCTTTAAACGGTAAATCGTGGCGTTTAACTCAAAACCTAAAAGAAGAATAATTGCGTTCAACCACACAAAAAGCATTAAAATTAACAGGGTACCAATTGAGCCATATAGCTGATTGTATTGAGCAAACTTTACTACATAAATTCCAAATAAGTAAAAGGTAAACATAGATACTACCGTAGTTAAAATAGCACCTGGAGAAAAGAATTTCACATCTTTACCTTGTTTGGTTCCGTACCTAAAGAGTAAAGATACAATGGTAAAAATCATTACTAAAAACAAGAAACCTCTTCCGTAGTAAAAGAGGTCTAAATCTCCTGTGTTTAACCATCCAATTTTGTGAATTCTTGTTAAGGCTATTTGATAAAAAATAATGAGTGTTACCGTTACGATTAAGAAAAATGACATTAGCAATGATACTGCTAACGAAATAAAATAGGCTCTTAAAACATTTCTTACTTCGGTTACATGATAAGAATATTCAAACCCACCAAATATTGCATTTACACCATTTGTCATTAAAAAAATAGAAGCAAAAAAACCAAACGATAACAATCCGCCATATTGATTGTTTATAATATCTTTTATAACAAAATCTACCGCCTCAAAGGTTTTTGGTGGTAATGCTTCTTGCATTAATGAAAGTAACCCATCTTGAAATCCATCAATCGGGATGTAAGGAATCAATGTTAAAATGAATAATAAGAATGGAAAGATTGCCATAAAGAAACTAAAAGCAATACCTCCTGCCCTTGTAGTTAATGCTCCTTTTACAATACCTATAACATACATTTCAAGTACATCGTACAAAGACATTCCTTCTAACCCCGGAATTTTAATTTTCTTTCCAAAGGCCACGAGCCAGTTAATTACTGGAATTTTCTCAAGGTTTTCTTCTATTGGTTTTGTCATATTTAGGTTTAGCTATTTTTTTTCTTACTTCCTTACTCCACCACAATATCATATTTATACAATAGTCCTGCAATATTTTCATTAGAAAATTTTGCTTTTTTAACCCTATTGTTTTCAGGATCGATTGTAAAATTAGTGGCAGTTGTAAAATCTGCTTTTTCTAAATTCGTCTGATCAAAAATTGCTCCTTTTAAATCACAATCTTTAAAGACACCTTTACTTAAGTCAGCTTCAACAAAATCTACTTCTTGCAAATTACAACTTATAAATTTTGTAGTGGGAATTTTTAATTGGTAAAAAGAAGATAAGTTTAGCTGGCAGTTATGAAAGCTCATTTCTAGCAAAAAGTTGTTGCATTCATTAAACTTTACCCCAACCATTTTACAATTTTCAAAAGTGCAATCTTTAAAAAAAGTGTGGTTTACCACTGTATTACTAAAATTACAGTTGATAAACTCACACTCTAAAAATTCAATATTTGAAGCATGTACGTTCTCGAAATTGCAATTCTCGAACGTACAGCTGTCATATTCTCCTTTGTTGATTTTTGTTACTGTAAAATCAACTTTTGTAAATGTTTCGTTGTCAAAGAAATCATTCATTTATTGTAACCCTCTTGCTTTTAGCATTGGTTCTGCCTGTGGATCTCTTCCTGCAAAAACTCTATACATTTCTGCATAATCCATCGTGTTTCCTTTCGATAAGATTTGCTCTCTAAACTTCTGACCGTTTTCTCTAGTTAACAATCCGTTGTTTTTAAACCAATCGTACGCATCGTGACTTAACATTTCTGTCCATAAATACGAGTAATATCCTGCTCCATATCCTCCACTAAAAATATGTGCAAAATATATTGAACGATATCTTGGTGGTACCTCATCAATCTTTAACTTCATTTTAGCCAAAGCTTCTTCTTCAAATTTAGCTACATCTTCAATTGTAGTGTCTGCTGAAATAGTGTGCCATTGCATATCTAAATTAGAAGATGCTAAGTTTTCTATAATTGAATATCCTTGATTGAACGTTCCTGCATCTTTAATTTTTTGTAATAATGCATCAGGAATTACTTCTCCTGTTTTATAATGCAATGCATAGTTGTTTAATACCTCTGGATGTGTTGCCCAGTTTTCGTTAAACTGCGACGGGAACTCTACAAAATCTCTTGCCGTACTTGTTCCTGAAATTGATGCATATTTTTGATTTCCGAATAAACCGTGTAACGCATGTCCGAACTCATGGAAGGTAGTTTCTACATTATCAAAACTAATTAATGCTGGTTCTCCTTCTGCTGGTTTTGGATAGTTACAAACGTTGTAGATTACTGGCTTTTGACCTCTTAATTTAGATTGTTTTACAAAAGCACTCATCCAAGCTCCTCCTCTTTTACTATCTCTTGCAAAGAAATCTCCGTAGAACAATCCTAACTTACTACCGTCTTCTTCAAAAATTTCATACACTACCACATCTGGGTGATATGTTGGAATATCTGTGCGCTTTTTAAAGGTAATTCCGTATAATTTTGTTGCCGCATAAAACACTCCTTTTTCCAACACGTTGGTTAACTCAAAGTATGGTTTTACCTCATCTTCATTTAAGTTGTACTTAGACTTACGTACTTTTTCAGCAAAATGATTCCAATCGTATGGAGCTAAAGTAAAGTCGTTTCCTTCTTTGTTAATTTCTGCTTGGATTTCTTTCGTTTCAGCAGCTACTTTTTCTAATGAACCAGGAATTAATCCGTTGAACATTTCAAAAACTTTATCTGGTGTAGAAGCCATTGTTCCTTGTAAGCTCCAACTAGCAAAGTTGTCAAAACCTAAAATTTGTGCTTTCTTAGCACGTAACGAAGCCATTTTCTTTACTAAATCGCTTGTATCGTACTCACCTGCATCTGTTCTGTGAATAGATTTTTCGAACAATTGTTTACGAACTTCTCTATTTTCTAAAGTTTGTAATAAAGGTTGTTGCGTAGTATTGATTAATTGGATTTCGTACTTTCCGTCTTTCTCTAATCCTTTAATTGTTTCTTCAGAAAGTCCTTTTAACTGTTCTTTATCGGTAACCGTTAAACCTCCTTTTTTACTAGCATCTAATAACTTTTTTCCGAAGTCGTTAGATAAGCTTGCTAACTCTGCATTAATTTCTTTTAACTCGTTTTTCTTTTCTTCAGATAAGTTAGCACCTGCTTTTACAAACTTTTTATATTGTTCTTTTACCAAGTGTTTAGACTCTGCATCTAAATCTAAGTTATCTAAATTATCGTGTACCGCTTTTATTTTTTCAAACAACTTGGTGTTTAATAAAATTTCATCGTTGTGTTTAGAAAACTTTGGAGCTAATTCTTTTTGATTGTCTTTAATTGTATCGTTCGTATGTGCTCCTGCTAAAGCATAAAAAACTGCCTCAACATTATCTAACGTTTTGCTACTTTCTTCAAAAGCTATAATTGTATTTTCAAATGTTGGAGCTTCTGTATTTGCTATAATTTTAGCTATTCCTTCATTTTGAACTTCCATACCTTTTAAAATTGCAGGCATAAAGTGTTCGTTTTTTATTTTGGTAAAATCAGGTGCACCATAAGGTAAACTGCTTTTTACTAATAATGGGTTTTCTACCATGTTTGAAGTGGTTTCTTTTTTAGTTTGCTCTGTTTTACACGACATAGCTACTACTAGCGTTGCTATGAGTAATAGTTGTTTTTTCATGATGTAGTAAGTTATATTAATCGACTGCTTTTAAGCTTAAATCCATATTGTATACTGAATGTGTTAAGGCTCCAGACGAAATAAAATCAACACCACACTCTGCATACGCTCTAATAGTCTTTTCGTTAATTCCTCCAGAAGATTCTGTTAAACAAGTATCTCCTATCATTGCTACCGCCTTTCGGGTATCTTCATAGTTAAAATTATCTATCAAAATTCTATACACACCTTCGTTTTGTAAAATTTCTTCAATTTCTTCTAAACTGCGTGCTTCCACAATAATTTTAATATCTAGTCCTTTTTCCGCTAGGTATTTCTTAGTTTTGGTTATTGCTTGTGTAATTCCACCTGCAAAATCAATATGATTGTCTTTAATCATTATCATATCGTATAAGGCAAATCGATGATTTTCTCCACCCCCTATTTTTACTGCCCATTTTTCTAAAGCACGGATTCCTGGTGTTGTTTTACGGGTGTCTAACACCTTAGTTTTGGTTCCTTCTAACAGGTCTGCAAAAAACTTGGTTTTGGTTGCTATAGCACTCATACGTTGCATGGCATTTAGCACCAAACGTTCTGCCATTAATATGGATTGTGATTTTCCTGATACGTAAAAAACAATATCTCCATACTTTACTTTTTCTCCATCATTTATTAAGGTTTCTACTTCTAATTCTGGATCAACATAATTAAACACCATTTTAGCAAATTCTACCCCAGCAATTACTCCTTCGTCTTTTACCAATAGCTTTGCTTTACCTTTTGCATCGGCAGGAATACATGATAATGAGGTATGATCTCCATCTCCTATATCTTCTCTAATAGCATTGGCTATAATTAAATCTAACTCTTTATTAAATTGTTCTTTTGAAATCATAGTTTTGAATTATTGACGTAAAAATACAACTATTTTTAGTTCTCCGTTTTGAGTTATTAGTTTATTGTTTGATAATTTTTATCACTCCTTTGCTAACAAAGTTCTACAACTTTTACAGTTTTTTTCTAATGTTTAATAGTTTTATAATTATTAAAATGAATCTTGTTTTTGGGGCTAAAAGGGTTGCCATTATTTTAAAAAACTGAAAGCTATTACTTACTATTTAACACTCTTGGTTAAAATACTTGCTTTTACGGTATGCTTTTTATGGTTATTGGTTGTTTTTTTATACTTTGCTGTTAAAAACCTAATTTTTATAAAGAAAAGCTTACTTTTTCTTCGCTTTTAACTACTTAAATAATATGGCAATAAACTATCCTTTTGGTCTTCCGTTGAAACATAATTTTGCTGAATTCGTGCATTATAATGGGTTATTTCTTCCGCATGAAACGGAACGAATTCTTAATTTATGGGATGATAATGAAAAAATTAAAGCTACGCTGAGCGGAGCAGACACTTATGATGATGAGCTTCGAAAAAGTGATGTGATGTTTATTGATAATACTCCTGAAAACGAATGGATTTACAACCGATTGGCTGGTTTGGCTATTAAGTGTAATAACGAACGGTATTGGTTTGATTTATTGGGATTTCATAACAATTTGCAATTGGCTAGTTATACTGAGGGTGATTTTTTTGATTGGCATTTAGATTTTGGTGCTGGTGAAATTTCTGATAGAAAGTTGAGCATTTCCATGCAGTTATCTGACCCAGATGAGTATGAGGGTGGTGATTTACAGTTTATGTTTAATCAGAAAATTGTAAGTGCTCCTAGAGAGAAAGGTACCATTATTGTTTTTCCTTCTTTTATGATGCATCGTGTTACTCCTATTACCAAAGGGGTTCGTAAGTCTATTGTTGGTTGGGTTGCGGGTCCTCCGTATAGGTAGGTTATTAAGAGAGCTTATGGAATTCCGTAAAAATGTATATAGCTATTGTATTAGATTCTTAGGAATTATATAATTAATTAACAAATCCCGATAACTCGTTAATAACTTTTCTTTTTGGTAAAGTATTGATTTTGCTATATTTGATAACCTATAAAATTGCTATCCTTTATTATTGATATCCCATGCTATTGTCGGGATAAAACAACTAAAGTTTGGCATATAACGAGTTGCCACACATTTGAAAAACCAAACTATGAGCAAAAAATTACATCTTATTTTATTATTGATTTTGCCAATGATAGTCTTCGGACAATTATCGGAATCCCTTAATAATATGAAAGCGGATGAAAATCCTGAATATAAAAATTATGAACCTTTGCTATTTAAAGCAACGAAATACATCTTTGATAATCCAGTAAACGTAAAATCAAAGGAATTCATTTCTGCAACACAAATTGTCGGATTTTGGATGAATAAAGATACTGGAATGGGAATACCAACCTTTGGAGATTTTTTCACTTCTCTGACCAATGAAAATCAACAACAATTTCTTTATACAGTTGCAATGATTCATTATGGTTTAGACCAAAAAATCAATCACGGCCGAATTTTGACTTGTAAAAAAATTAACGGACAAAAATACAGTGAACAAGAAGATGTCAGAGAAGTCCAAATCGGTGGAGCAAAAATTTTGCTGGAATATATAGGAGATAAAAACAACAACGTTCCAATTAACTCAAAAACAAAAAAATATGTAAAAGCATATAAAAAAGAGAAGTTGGACAAGATGTTTTTTGACTAACAAATTGGAATGAAAAACGTGTGGCAACACCGTGTAAAAATAATTGCTTGGTTCTTGCCTACTCGGAAAATCCTGCGGATTTTCCTCTGGTTCGTTCCTTTTTAGTAAGTTAGTTGCTTGCACACGCAACTATCCTTACACATAAACGTTGTGCCTCATTAAAAGAAAATGGAAAGAATAGAAATCTACACCAGTAAAAAGAAATCATTATTACTTCTTTTCGGATCCTTAGCATTTGTTGCTCTTGGAATCTGGCTTGTAATGGAAGCCGACAACTTGACTGGTTGGAGAGCAAGAAATCCATTATTCACGAGAGCAATCGGTATTGCATCAATTCTATTCTTCGGACTGGGAATTTTTGTTTCTATCAAAAGACTTTTAAAGTCAGAAATCGCTTTGATTATTGACCCAATCGGACTGAACGTTAATCCAAAAAAGTCAACTTCTGAGTTTATTAAATGGGAAGAAATAATTGGCTTTGAAGAAATAAAAATTCAAAGCACAAGAATACTCATAATAAGAGTCATGAATCCTGAATACTGGCTTGAGCAAGAAACAAATATGATTAGAAAAAAAATGATGCAATTCAATATCAACAACTATGAATCACCATTTAACATCGCTGCTTCAGGACTTAATATTAATTCGACTGAACTGAAGAATACTCTGAACAAATACTTTGAAAAATATAAGAACGAGGCACAACAACGCATATAGCTTATGGCGGGTGAACAGCTACCAGCAAGGTTTTCGCTCCGTAGCCAACTTTTGTTTCGGGCGACAGGAAAGTGCTTCGAAACCGCCACAAGCCATATGCAAACCGTTGGCAGTAATATAAACGAAAATGGAAGAAAACGAAGAAAAAGAGACAAATGTAAAAGCGACAATAGATGCTGTAACGGGATTAGTTAAAGCTGTTCCTGTTTACCAAGATGCAGTTCAGCCAGCCGCAAAACAAATTGGAAAATCATTAGAAACGGTATCTAAAACTGTAAATATTGCACTTGCACCAATAAAAGCATTGGTTTGGGGATACGAAAAAATTGAGGATTTTATTTCTACAAGGGTTTCAGAAAAGCTCAAAAATGTACCTGAAGAAAATATCACTACACCACCACCACAAGTTGCTGGACCAGCAATTGAAGCTTTAAGGTTTTCGGGGCACGATGTGAATTTAAGAGAGCTATATGCTAACCTTTTAGCGACCGCAATGGACAAAGAAACAATACATCAAGCTCATCCTGGATTTGTAGAGACTTTAAAAAATTTAACTAGTGACGAAGCTCTTTTACTACAAGCGTTTACAACACAAAGCTCGCATCCATTAATTGATATTAGAGGTAAATTAACTGATGGTAAAGGATACGCAAACCTGTATTCAAATTATGGGCATTTCCATAAGAAAGTAGCATTAGATAGGTCAGATTTAGTGCCAGCATATATTGATAACTTATGCCGATTAGGAATTTTAGAAATTCCTGCATTAACTTCAATGACCGCACCAAACACCTATGAAGCATTGACGACTGACCCAGAATTAGACCAAATAAAAGATGAAATTACATCTAAACTAAAAAGAACAGTTGATTTCCAAAAGAAACTAGTGAGGCTAACTGAATTTGGAAGACAATTTGTTCAAAACGTTGTTATTGAAAAAAAATAAAAATACTACTGCCAACAATGGCTATAAGTAATTGCTTGCCTTCACCTACTTCTGAAAATCCTCGCGGATTTCAGTTTGGTCTGTACTTGCAAAGTTAAGTGCTAAACCACGCAACTAATCTTATACAAACACGTTGTAAGCAATTTAAACCGACCAAAACTATGAAGAAAATTATATAATGAAATTAACAAGTCCACTTTTATTACTAATTCTATTTGTAACAATGATTAGTTGCAATAAATCAATAGAACAAAAAAATACAACACCTACTCAAGAAAAAACTGAATCGATTGATTCTATAGAAACAGAAAATGTAACTTTTGAAAGTGAAGGGGTTAAATTGGCTGGTACAATTTATAGTCCTAATCATCCACATTCAGCAGTTGTCATTGTGCACGGTTCTGACCAAGTACCTCGAATGACAAAGTTTGCTGAATTGTTAGCCAAGAATGACATTTTAGTATTGACCTATGATAAACGTGGGGTTGGAGAATCTGGTGGAGTTTATGCAGGACCAGAAGTTGGAACGAATAATATTAGTGTTGAAAATCTAAACCTATTAGCAAAAGATGCAAGTTCCGCTGTTAATTTAATTCATAGTAAAGAAAAAGATTTACCCATTGGACTTATTGGTGCGAGTCAAGCAGGTTGGATAATCCCAATTGTAGTAAAAGAAAATCCATTAGTGGAATTTATGGTCTTAATGAGTAGCCCTACAATAACTACACTTGAACAATTGAGATTTCAATTTTACACAAATGGGAGAACCGATTTTTGGGATAATCACACAGAAAAAGACGCACGTGAACATATTAAAAACGACCCTGACAAATTTCAATTTGAAGCTACTGACCCAAAAGAGGTTTTAAGAGAATTATCAATTCCTGGTCTTTGGGTTTTTGGAGAAAAAGATATTCAAATTCCTGTGAAGATGTGTATTGAGCATCTAAATGCTTTAAAATTAGAGAACAAACCATTTGAGTATGTTTTGTTTCCATCATTAGGACATAATACCAATATGACAGAACCAATAAATATTTCTGTCAATTGGATAAAACGAAAGGCATCGGAAATTAAGAATAATAAATAGAAATACAAACTTAGGATGGCTATAAGTAATTGCTTGTTCTCGCCTACTTCTGAAAAACCGAACATAATACAAAAATGAAACAAAGTTTATTAATAGCTCTTTTACTAACTATTCCGTTAATCAATATTTTGGCACAGGAAAAAACACCTATTTTAACTGGAAAAGTTGAGATTTCAATTACAGAAGGAACTTTTGAATGTGATTTAACATTAAGTGAAATACCTCACATTGAAGATTATTTTATCCGTCTAAATTCAGGAATGAATATACTTCATATGAGAAGTAAAAAACCAAATGATTTTTTAATCTATTACAGTAAATCACTTAATGACAGCCTATCAACAGGGGAAAGTAACGCCTATTTTTTTAAAAATAATAGTGGAAAAGGTAAGTTTCTTCCAGAATCCGTTCAGTTTAAATATGTAGGTAAGTTCCCTGTTGTAAAAGATACGATTGAAAATTACAGCCGAAAAGATTGGAAAGGAAATATAGCATTTAATCGAAATTCGGTTCGTTCAGATGGACGTCAATCCGCTTGGTATCCAATTTTGTACGATATTACAAACGACAAAGTATTAGAAAAAATAAAATACAATATTGAACTAACTTGTTCTGACTGCAATACATTATACATGAATGGTAATAAACCAATTAAAGCACAATCATATAATTTTAAGAGTGAAAGTCCACAAGAATTGACACTTTTTTGCGGCAACTATGATTTTGCAGAATTGAATAATACTTACTTTTTGAATTCAGGTCTTGATAATGAAGAGGTAGAAGAATTTGGAGAGCTTATAAATTCTTATAAGAACTTTTACTCTAAAAATTTAAATATATCTTTTGAACAACCAGTTAGTTTTGTTCAAACAACACCAATCTCAAAAAAAGACGGATGGATGTTTGTTTCATATCCAACAATTATGAGTATTGGTTGGAAAAATAGCCTAAAAAACATTGTTGAGCCAAAATACCAAAATTTTTATCGTCCTTTTATAGCTCACGAATTAGGTCATTTCTATTTCGGCACTTTCAAAGTCTTTAATTCTGAACTTGGAGATATGATGAGTGAGGGGTTTTCAGAATTCTTATCATTACAATTGACAAAGAAATTTATAGGAGAAGATGTTTACAAGGAAAAAGTAAATGAGAAAATTAAAAATTTAGAAAAATTTAATGCTACACCTTTTGCTAAAATAAAATCTGATTCTGAATATAACAACAGACAATTATATGTTTACAATTATGCACCAATAATATTCCTTGCTATTAAAAAAGAAATTGGGGAAAATGAAATGTGGAAATGGTTAAATAGAATATTGATTAAACCAACTAAATTCACCGATTACAATTTTTTAATCTCGACATTACAGCAAACATTAAAAAATGAAAAGGAATTAAACACCTTAAAAACCAAATACTTTGAGAGTGACAAATCACTTGAAAATGCAATTAAAAAAATAGAAACGGAATAAAACCCACCTAAAACAAAGAACTGAGGTAAAAACAAGTAAATTTTATACTTTTTTAAACTAAAGTACTTTTATAGTTCATATCATAAGGTAAACCACTTTTTACTATTGCAAAAGCTTGTTTTAGTAGCTTATTACACACCGCTATTAAAGCAAGTTTTTTAACCTAAAAACTATCCTCTTTAAAATTTGTCAAACATTCGTAATTTTGCCCTATGAAAATAAAACTACTCGCCATAGGTAAAACTGACAATAAGCAGTTACAGCAATTAATTGACGAATACCAAAACCGATTAAAACACTATGTAAAGTTTGACTTGGACATTATTCCTGACATTAAAAATGTTAAAAACCTAAGTGAGTCTCAACAAAAAGAAAAAGAAGGTGAGTTAATTTTAGCTAAATTACAACCTACAGACCAACTAGTTTTATTAGACGATAAAGGAAAACAGCACACTTCTATGGAGTTTTCTCAGTATTTACAAAAGAAAATGAACTCTGGTATTAAACAACTAGTATTGGTTATAGGTGGACCTTATGGTTTTTCAGAAGCTGTTTATCAAAAATCGCAAGGAAAATTATCGTTATCTAAAATGACGTTTTCTCACCAAATGATTCGTTTATTTATTGTGGAGCAAATTTACCGTGGTTTTACCATTTTACGTAACGAACCTTACCATCATGAATAGCATTTTTTTTCATTCTTAAAAAACCTTCAACAAAACAATGTTCTTTTAGTAATAAGCTATATTTTTGCGCCCCGAAAAATAAAACTTATTAAAATGAAAACATTAAGATTATTAGTTTCAATCTTTTTTGTATCCCTTATTAGTATACAACAAATTTCAGCCCAGGACGATATTAAAACTTTAAAAGCTCAAGTTAAAAACAAACAAAGCCAAATTAGTGCTAATGAAGAGATTTTAATGAGCGGCGTTACAGCCTTAAAACGTGTAAAAGGTAACTTAGAGCGCTTTAAAAACAGCAAAAAGGCTACAAAACAAGAAGTAGAAAGAAAAGAAAAAATCGTTGCGAATATGCAACAAAGACTTACCAAGTTAAATTCTCAAATAGATTTACATAAAAAAGATTTAGCTACTCTGGAAAGAAAATTAGCTAGAAAACTTAAAAAAGAGCAACCTGTAGAAAAAGTTGAAAACACAACTCAAAACACTGAGGTTGCTTATGACGATAACATTAGTAGTGAGCAAAAAGAAATTCTTTTACAAAAGCAAAAGCTTGAAGAAGCTCGTAAAAAGTTAGATGAAGAAAGAAAAGCTAGAGAATTAGCTTACTTAAAAGAGCAAGAAACGTTACGTTTAGAAGAAGAAAAATTGAAGCAATTAAGCAATCAAATTAAAGCTAAAGAGCAAAACATTAGCAAAGAAAAAAACACATTAATCAGCGATCTTGAAGATGATATTAGCATTAATGAAGAAATTTTAATCAGCGGAAAAGAAGGTTTAGCTAAAATGAAATCTAAACTAGAAGAAGCTAAAAAAGATGCTTCTACCTCTAAAGAAAGTATCGAACGAAAAGAAGCTATTATTAGTCAAATTGAAACTCGTTTGCTAAAAATTGAAAACGAAATAGACGCTAAAAAACAAGAATTAGCAAAGATAAAAGGATAAAAAAAGAGGCTTTCAAGCCTCTTTTTTTATTTCTCTATGTTAACGCTTTAAGCAACAGTATTCCTTCTACAAATAAGAAAAACACAAGTAAAGATGATAAAAATTGAATACATTTGCTTTAGTTAATTACCAATACATGAAATTAGTTTTTGCTACTAACAACCTAAATAAGCTTGCTGAAGTACAAAAAATGCTTCCTACTACTATTGAGTTACTTTCTTTAAAAGATATTAATTGTTTTGATGATATTGAAGAAACAGCTACAACCTTAGAAGGAAATGCTCAAATTAAAGCCAATCACATTAGCGAAAAATACGGTTACAACTGTTTTGCCGATGATACAGGTTTAGAAGTTTCTGCTTTAAACGGGGCTCCTGGAGTATATTCTGCACGATATGCAGGTGAACCTACCAATGCAGAAAACAACATGCAAAAACTCTTACAAGAATTAGATAACCAAACTAATAGAGACGCTCAGTTTAAAACCTCGATTTGTTTAAACTTAAACGGGGAACAATTTTTATTTGACGGAGTGTGTAAGGGAACCATTTTAACATCTAAACAAGGTGAAAAAGGTTTTGGATATGATCCTATTTTTCAACCTGAAGGATACAATAAATCATTTGCAGAAATGACAGCTGAAGAAAAAAACAACATTAGTCATAGAGGATTAGCTATTCAGCAATTAGTTTCATTTCTAAAATCAATAAACTAGTTGAACTTATCAAAAACATACACAACACATTTTATACTCTTATTTGTAATACTGCTTGTTTTATTTATTACAAACATTAGTTTAGGGTCTGTTTCTATACCTTTAAAAGAAATTTTCAACTTACTGTCAGGAGGTGTTGCTTCAAAAAGTAGTTGGGAAACCATTATTATAAGCTACCGACTACCAAAAGCTATTACAGCAATATTAGTAGGATCAGGACTTTCTATAAGTGGTTTGTTAATGCAAACCTTATTTAGAAATCCGCTTGCTGGTCCTTTTGTTTTAGGAATCTCTTCTGGTGCAAGCCTTGGTGTAGCATTGCTTATTTTAGGTTCTAGTGTTTTTGGAGGATTTTTTCTTGTTGCTATTTACTCTAACTGGGCGTTAGCCATTGCAGCAAGTGCAGGATCTTTCTTAGTATTATCTTCCGTTATTATAGCTGCTAACAGAGTTCGTAATACGATGTCTATATTAATTATTGGATTAATGTTTGGTTCGTTAACATCCGCAGTTATTAGCGTACTGGCTTTTTTTAGTGAAGCTGAACAAATACAACAATATTTATTTTGGAGTTTTGGAAGCTTAGGAAACTTAACTTGGGCTGAACTTTCTGTTTTTGGAATTATTTACCTAGTAGGAATTCTTGGAACATTTTTAGTTATTAAACCTTTAAACAGCTTTTTATTGGGAGAAAACTATGCAAAAAGCTTAGGAATCAACATCAAAAAAAGTAGAAATATAATTTTACTAATCACAAGTATTCTTACAGGAGTAATCACTGCTTTTTCAGGTCCTATTGCTTTTGTTGGATTAGCTGTTCCCCATATTGCAAAAATGATTTTTTCTACTTCAAACCATAAAATATTATTGCCTGCAGTTGCTTTAATTGGAGCAATTATTCTCTTAATTTGCGACAGTATAGCGCAATTACCTACAAGCGAGTTTACCTTACCTATTAATGCAATAACATCGTTATTTGGGGCTCCTGTAGTTATTTGGCTTTTAATTAGAAAGAAGAAAATATATGTATAAAACTAAGGTTATAAACAATTAAATAAGTAAACATCAAGCAACAACAACAAAATACCGTCTTACAAACAGAAAACCTTTCAATAGGTTATAAATCAAAAAAGCAAGAAACTCTTATTGCTTCAAACATTGATTTAGCTATTGAAAAAGGGAAATTTGTTGCTTTGTTAGGAAAAAATGGAATTGGAAAATCAACCTTACTTCGTACTATTTCTAAAGTTCAAAAACCTTTAAAAGGTGTTGTAAAAATCAATCAAAAAGAACTTTCTTCTTATTCAAACCAAGAGCTTTCTACTTGTTTAAGTTTAGTACTAACCGAACGTTTACCTTTAAGTCAGTTAACCGTTTTTGAATTAGTTGCTTTGGGACGACAACCCTACACCAATTGGATTGACAAACTCACACAAGAACACTTAAAAAAGATTCTCTGGGCAATTGAACAAACTGAAATTACACATATAAAAAACAAACGTTTTTACGAGTTAAGCGATGGTCAATTACAACGGGTACTAATTGCCCGTGCTTTAGCCCAAGACACCGAAATCATTATTTTGGATGAACCTACTGCTCACCTAGACATACACCACACATTCAAAGTATTTTCCCTCTTAAAAAAATTAGTAAAAAATACTGGTAAAACTATCATCATTTCTACACATGAAGTAAACCTAGCTATTCAATTAGCAGATGAGTTTATTTTACTTTCAGAAAGTCAATTATATACAGGTACTTCGCAAGAATTGATTGAGCAAAATGCTTTTGAAGAACTTTTTCCTAAAGAACTTATAAGTTTTAACAAAACGTTAGAACAATTCGTTATTAAGAAAAATTAAATTTGAATCCCTGTAACATTTTGTTACATTTGGATACTAATCAAACTAAACAAACCTTAATTATTGATGAAAAAATTACTTTACATGGTAGGTGCAATTGCATTGGTAGCATGTGGTTCTAGCAAAGAAACAGCTAGTACCGACAATGATACTACCACTGATTTTGCTGCTAAATATGCCAAAACCATTACTGCTAAAGATTTAGGAAAACATTTATTTATTTATGCTTCTGATGAGTTTGAAGGAAGAAATACTGGTGAACCTGGACAAAAGAAAGCGGTAAAATATTTAAAAGATTTCTACGTAAGTCAAGGAATTGCTTCTCCGCTAGGTGGCGATGATTATTATCAAGAAGTACCTTCTGAATATTTAAGTAATAACCGTAGAGGAATCATTTTAAAAGATTCTGAAAACGTTCTTGCATACATCAAAGGAACTGAAAAACCAAACGAAATAATTGTTATTTCTGCTCACTTAGATCATGAAGGTATTAAAGATGGTGAAATATACAATGGTGCTGATGACGATGGTTCTGGAACAGTGGCTATTTTAGAAATTGCGGAAGCTTTTAAACAAGCAGCTGATGCTGGTAAAGGCCCTAAACGCTCTATTTTATTCTTACACGTAACAGGAGAAGAAAAAGGATTATTAGGCTCTAAGTATTATACTGAAAATCCAATTTTCCCATTAGCAAATACGGTTTCCAATCTAAACATTGATATGATTGGTAGAGTTGATGATCGCCACAAAGGAAATCCTAATTATGTATATTTAATTGGTTCTGATAAATTGAGTACTGAATTACACAATATTTCAGAAGCTATGAACAAAAAATATACAAACATTGACTTAGATTACAAATACAACGATGATAACGACCCTAACCGTTTTTATTATCGTTCAGACCATTATAATTTTGCTAAGCATAACATTCCTATTATTTTTTATTTTAATGGAACACATGCTGATTATCATAGACCAACCGATACACCTGACAAAATTAACTATGAAATGTTAGAAAACAGAGCTCGCTTAGTTTTCCATACTGCATGGGAAGTTGCTAATCGCGAAAATCGTGTTGTTGTTGATAAGGCTGCTAATTAAGGTCTATCCAAATTTAAATTACAAGTTATAAAGCTCATCAAATTGATGAGCTTTTTTTATGCTTAACTAACAACTCAGATTAAAATCCTTCACTAAAAACTAGCTTTACAAACAGCAAATAGATTATTTAACGGTTAAAAAAAAATAATTAGAAAAATAATCTAACTTTTAACCTTTTAAATGACAAACAATATTGTTTCATTTACTTTTGCCCGCTTAAAATTTCACCCATGGCAAACGAGCAAAAACTATCAGTAGAAGATCAAGAAAAACTACATAAACTAGAGCAAGAATTAAGCACTGCTCGTGATACTTTTTTAGGATATCCAGTATCAAAAGATTTTGACTATTCTGAACTAAATAAATTCTTTCAATACCCAATTAACAACCTTGGTGATCCTTTTGAACAAGGCACTTACCGCGTACAAACCCACGAAATGGAACGTGAAGTTATAGCTTTTTTCGCTAAGTTATTTAGAGCTAATCCGAAAGATTTTTGGGGTTATGTAACTAATGGTGGTTCTGAAAGTAATTTATATGGTTTGTATATTGCCCGTGAACTGTTTCCTAAAGCTATGGTGTACTATTCTGAATCTACACATTATAGTGTACGTAAAAACATTCACCTACTAAATATTCCAAGCATTGTAATTAAATCGCAAGAAAATGGTGAAATGGATTATGAAGATTTTGAAAATACTGTTCGTATGAATCGTCATAAACCAGTAATCGTTTTGGCTACTTTTGGCACAACCATGAAAGAAGCTAAAGACGATATAGGCAGAATTAAAGGAATTTTAAGCAACCTAGCGATTCAAGACCACTATATTCACTGTGACGCTGCTTTGGCTGGTTCATTTGGTCCGTTTATGCAACCCCGTTTACCATTTGATTTTATGGATGGTGCAGATAGTATTTCTATCAGTGGACATAAGTTTATCGGTTCACCAATACCGACTGGAGTATTAATGGCTAAACGATCAAACAGAGACAGAATCGCCAAAGGCATTTCTTATATAGGATCATTTGATACTACCATTACAGGTTCTCGTAACGGACATTCACCGTTATTTTTATGGTACGCCTTAAAGCAATTAGGTATTGAAGGCCTACAAAAACGCTACGAGCATAGTTTAGCTGTAGCTGAATATTGCGAAGCTGAATTACAAAAAATTGGAATAAATGCTTGGAGAAATCCTAATGCTATCACTGTAGTGCTACCAAAAACTCCACAAAGTATTAAAGATAAATGGCAGTTAGCTACTGAAGGTAACATTTCTCATGTCATTTGTATGCCTAACGTAACAAAAACTCAAATTGATGAATTTGTAAACGATTTAAAAAATTGTACAGAACAGATTATTGAGGAGGAATTTTCCTATGATTTTTCATTAAGCTAACATTCAGTTAAATTATAAACAGTACTTTCGGCTACTTTAAAAGAAAAATTAATTATGAAGAAATTACTATTATGCACAATGCTTTTTGCATTGTCATTTGCTTATGGGCAAGAAAAAAAAGAAAAATTAACTATTGATAAAGGTACGTGGTATACTGCTGGAAATTTTTCAATTGGAAAAAGTAATAATGAATTTGAAGGTTCTCCTGAAACTTCTAAATATTTTAACTTTAACTTCTCTCCTAAGGTAGGATACACTATTAACGACAACTTAATTATAGGTTTAGGTGTAGGATATGGGTATTCAAAAAGTGAATCAGGGAGTGAAATTGGAAAAGGTAACTCGTACCAAATCTTTCCTTATATCAAAAAACACTTTCCACTTGGAAAGAAATTAACTATTTCGTTACAAGGAGAATTTAGTTATAGTTATTCTGACTATTCAAACAATATTACTCCTGATCCATACGAAAGAAGCACCAACCAATATTTTATAGGAATGAGACCTGGAATGACTTATTTTTTAAACAAAAATATTGCCTTAGAAGCTAATATAGGTAGTTTAGGTTATTCTAAAATAGACCGAGAAGATTCCGATTTTTCAAATAGCAAATTCGACAGTTTTAATTTTAGCATCAACTCAACTGATTTATTTTTTGGCCTATCATATTATTGGTAGTATTAAAGTTTACAAATCAAACAAAAAACGCTAAGAAAATTCTTAGCGTTTTTTTATACATTCTATTATTTGAAACTTTTTATTTTGTTGTAACACTCTTACCGAAGTAAAAAGCTTTGTTAGGTGCGTACTATAATTCAAATGTAAATTAGCAACTAACAAAAACCTACCATTTACTTTCAAGCAACTTTCTACACCCCTAAAAAGATTGAGTGCCACTTCAATGTTATTCTCATGTTCGAAATGAAAAGGCGGATTCGACACTACCAAATCAAACGAGTTCTTATCTAATTTTTCTAAAGTGTCATCACACACAAACTGTGCTTTTTTCCCTTCTAAGTTAATTTTAGATGACTCAATAGCTAAATTAAAATCATCTAGCAAAGTTACTTCTGCTTGTGGATTTTGATTCATTACCTCATAAGCGATAATACCATTTCCTGAAGCTACATCTAATACTTTTAACTCATTAGGTTTTAATTGTAAGTTCTCTAAATAAAATTGCGTTCCTATATCTACACTTCCAGAAGAAAACACGCCATAATATTGCTGTAAGACATGATTTTTCCATGCAATTGTTTTAACAAGCTCTTTCTTTTGTAGTTTTTTCTTGGGTGATTTTAATATCAATAATCGCGCTTTTTTCCAAGCTTTTGATTGCGCTACCTCTTCAAAATACTGTTCAGCAACCTTTATAAAAGAAGCCGAAAAATATTTAGTCATAAACCCACATACTACTTCAGTTTTTTCATGCGAAGCTTTATGAATTTGCTGTAAGAACAACTCAAACAATTCTATCGACTTTGGAATTTTAATCAGTGCTAAATCAACACTCTCTAAATCATCTAAAGGAGTTTTATAATCAACTTCTACAGACAACTTGTTCAATTCTAAATTTTGACGAATTGCTTTTTGCTGACTAGCGTACGTCCAAATCGTAGTAACTTTCTTGTCGTGTAAAGCACAATTCCACACCCCAAAACGATCATTAAAAAGATGTACCGTTTCTGTTTTTCTATTGGTAACAGAATCTAATACTAATAATTCGGCGTTACTCCAAGCACGCAAACTTTTATCAAACGTTTTGGGGTAACGTTCTAACTGATATGTTTGAGAATTAAACTCCAACAAACTGTTTTTAATACATTAACACATCTTCTTCTGGAAAATAAATCTTATCTAACGAAGTAATTTCTCCATTTCTATCTCTCCTAAAAATGTGTTTTGACTCAATTTCTGTGATAGATTCTTTACCCATAGCTGCTGTCATCTCTTTAACTGCGCTAATGGTTTTTTTATGGTAATTCTTTACACGTACATTTTTATACTCAACAACTAAAGCTTTTACCAAATCTTTCTCTTGAGTTGCTACTCCTACTGGACAAGTATCCATGTTACATTCACGAGCTTGAATACAACCTAAACTCAACATAAAACTACGCGCCATTCCAATAGCATCAGCACCTAAAGCTAAGTATTTAATAATATCAAAAGCATCAATAGCCTTTCCACTTGCTATAATCTTTATTTGTCCTTTTAACCCGTATTTTTTCAATGTTTTGTTTACAAAAGAAAGCCCTTCTAACAATGGAGTTCCAATGTAATTTGAAAATTCTAAAGGTGCAGAACCAGTTCCTCCTTCTCCTCCATCAACAGCTATAAAGTCAGGGTAATTATTAGCATCAGCGAATGCTTTAATCATAGCTTCAATCTCTTCGTTATCTCCTACACAAAACTTAATCCCCACTGGTTTTCCTCCTGATAAATCTCTAACTTGTTGAATAAAGTTGATCATTTCTTCAAAACTAGAAAAAGCTGAGTGTCCTGGAGGTGAATCAACACGTGTAAAAGGCTCTATTGCACGAATTGCTGCAATTTCTTTTGTGTTTTTCTTTGCAGGTAAAATTCCTCCATGACCAGGCTTAGCTCCTTGAGAAAGCTTTATTTCAACCATTTTCACTTCTGGTCTTACAGCATTTTGCTGAAAAACTTCTGGATCAAAAACACGTTTACCATCTATACTTTTTCCTGCTCCGAAATACCCTGTTCCTACTTGGAAAATTAGATCTCCTCCTTGTAAATGGTAAGGTGATATTCCTCCTTCACCTGTATTGTGTGCAAAGTTCCCCATTTTAGCTCCTTGGTTTAACGCCATAATGGCATTCTTACTTAATGAACCAAATGACATAGCAGAAATATTTACTATTGAAGCGTCGTATTTTTGAGAACACTTATCAGACCCTATTAAAACCCTATCTCCACCAATATTATGATGGTCTTTAGGAAATAGTGAATGTTTTACAAACTCATACCCTTTTGCATATACATTATGCTGAGTACCAAAAGGCACCGTTTCTATCTCTTCTTTTGAACGCTGATAAACAATACTTCTCTTTTCACGGTTAATTGGTTTTCCGTTTAAATCATCTTCAATAAAGTATTGCTGAATTTTTTCACGTTCTTCTTCAAAGACCCATCGCAAACGAGCAATGACAGGAAATGCCCTCATTAGCGAGTGTTTCTTTTGAATAAAAGCGTCGTATATTGCTAATAAAGTAATAGCGGTTGCTATTGTTAACAATATTACATTCCCCATATCTGGCATAAAGTATACTAATACCCCGCACAGAATATTAATGGCTAAAACTACAGATAAGATAGTATCTCTCATTTCTTTTTTTTTTGAGAACAAAAATACGATTTTAACTATAAAAAAAGCCCTGACACATAGCCAGAGCTTCTCGTATATTATTAAACACGTAAAATTACTTTTTGAATTTTGCGTATTTGTTTTTGAACTTATCAATACGCCCTGCAGTATCTACTAACTTAGACTTACCAGTGTAGAAAGGATGTGAAGTTCTTGAAATTTCTAATTTGATTAATGGATATTCAACACCATCAACATCTAAAGTTTCTTTTGTGTTAGCAGTTGAACGCGTTAAAAAAACATCTCCGTTAGACATATCTTTAAACGCTACCATTCTATAATTTTCTGGATGTATACCTTTTTTCATCTCTTGTAAATTTTAATCTTTTATTTTTGTTGAAAAATATAAAGTTGGTAAATCTTTATAATCATTCATAATTCAAAAACCTGCAATGGCTATTTGAGGGTGCAAATTTAACCCTTTTTTTTAATTTGCAAACAAATAATTTGCTTTAATTTGTAGAACAAGATTTAAAATACAGAAAATAACTCTTAAACATATGCGTTTTTATACACTCTTAACTTTAGGAATAGCTACTTTACTCGTAACTTCTTGTAGCGAAACTAATTACAAATTCAAACTTGACACTACAAAGAAAACAACTTTAGGTCAAAAAGCAGCTATAAAATTTGAACAATTAAACGGTGATCAAATAGATTCTGTTCAATTATATGTAAACAACAAACGTGTTAATAAAAACGAATCTAGTGTTATAATTAATACAGCTGATTTTGGCGTAGGTAAACACGAGGTTACCGCCTTGGCTTTTTATCCGAATAAATCTAAAAAACTAAACAATTCTATCGAAGTTTTAGCACAAAAAGCGCCTGTTGTATATTCTTACAAACTTCTTAACACCTATCCGCATGATAAAGAAGCCTACACTCAAGGTTTAGAATACAAAGACGGATATTTATATGAAAGTACAGGACGTAGAGGTCAATCTACTTTGCGTAAAGTGGAGATCAAAACTGGAAAAGTTTTGCAAAAAATTGATTTAGACGCTAAATACTTTGGAGAAGGAATGACCATTTTTAACAATAAGATATATTGGTTAACATGGCAAGCTCGTAAAGGTTTCATCTATGATTTAGAAACCTTTAAACAACTTGGTTCTTTTAATTATGATAATAGTAATGAAGGTTGGGGACTAACACACAGTGACTCTGAGTTAATAAAAACTGACGGAACTAATAAAATTTGGTTTTTAAACCCTGAAAATCAACAAGAAAAAAGAAACATTCAAGTATACACTCATGATAGAGCTTTAGACAAACTAAATGAAATAGAATATATAAACGGTAAAATCTTTTCTAATTACTGGAAAACTGACGGAAAAGTTAAATCTACCATTGCTATCATAGATCCTAATAGTGGAGTTGTTGAAGGATTAATTGGTTTAGATGATTTACGTGATATCATTTTAAAAGAACAAACTTTAGATCAAGACGAGGTTTTAAACGGAATTGCTTATGATGCTGAAAACAATCGTTTGTTTGTTACAGGAAAGCATTGGGGAAAATTGTTTGAAATTGAATTAATCAAACAATAAATCTCTTCATAAAAACAAAAATCCCGTTTCCTAAACAATTAAGAAATGGGATTTTTTATTTTCTCTTATTTTTTATAAATCACTCCATTTTTCATTACAAAAACCACATTTTCCATTGTATGGATGTTTTGAGTAGGATCTTCATCTACTGCGACGATGTCTGCAAAAAAACCTTTTTTAATCTGACCTAACTCATTTTTCATATCTAACAATGCGGCATTAGTTACTGTAGCAGATTGAATGGTCTCCATAGCTGGCATCCCTGCTTCTACCATATATCCAAATTCTTTTCCATTCTTACCGTGTTTAAATACTCCAGCATCAGTACCAAAAGCTATTTTTACTCCTCTTTTGTAAGCTCTACTAAAAGTTCCTTGTATTTGCGGACCAACAGCTAATGCTTTAGGCACTACAATTTCTGGGTAAAATCCTTTTACTTTTGCTTTCTCTTCAACCTCTTTTCCTGCTGTAATAGTTGGTACTAAATATGCATCATATTTTTTCATCAACTCCATTGTTTCATCACTCATATAAGTTCCGTGCTCAATAGTTTTCACTCCTCCTATAATAGCCCTTTGCATTCCTTCATCTCCATGAGCATGCGCTGCCACATGCATTCCGTAGTCTTTTGCAGTTTCACAAATCGCTTTTATTTCATCAATATTAAATTGTGGATTATCGCCACTTTTAGCCATACTTAACACACCTCCTGTTGCTGTAATTTTTATACAGTCAGCTCCATTTTTATAACGTTGACGTACTGCTTTTTTAGCATCTTCAATCGAATTCACAACCCCTTCTTTCGGACCTGGATTACCTATTAATTCTCTACTATTACCGTTTGTTGGATCAGCATGCCCACCTGTAGTAGCTAAAGATTTCCCAGCTGTAAACACTCGTGGACCAGTTATTTTTCCAGCTTTAATTGCTTTTGCTAATGATATATTCACTCCAGTTCCTCCCAAGTCTCTTACTGTCGTAAAACCATTTAATAAGGTTGTTTCTGCAAACTTTACAGAATTATACGCTCTATCAGCTTCATTCAAAATATATTTTTCCAACCTTGATTTCGGACTATGTTCACTTTCAATATGCACGTGCATATCAATTAACCCTGGCATTACTACCTTATCTTTTAAGTCTATAACAACATCTTCTGAATTTTCAGGACTTACATATCCTTTTAATACATCAATAATTTTATTTCCATTTACTACAATGGTTTGCTCTTTATTTATTTTACCTTTTTCTGTATCAATTAACTTTCCGCAGAATATATAGGTATTCTGAGCAAATGAAACAATCGACATCGTTAAAAACAGTACTAAAAAAAATCTTTTTTTCATGATAATTTAAGAATGATTAAGTAATAAATGTAGTGATTTTTATGTAGCTTGCCTTTTTAAATTTTAACAGTTACATGAAGAACGTTGTTATTACAGGAACCAGTAGAGGTATTGGTTTTGAATTAGCACAGCAGTTTGCTAATCAAGGACATCAAGTATTAGCATTATCTAGAAATACAAAACCTTTAGAGCAAATAAATCATTCAAACATTACAACTATTTCTGTTGATTTATCTAACGAAATAGATATAGAAAAAGCGGTTAGTTTTGTTGCTACCGAATGGAAGAAGGTAGATATTCTCATCAATAACGCAGGAAAATTGATTAATAAACCTTTTGAACAATTAACAACACAAGATTTTGAAGAGGTATATAGAGTAAATGTTTTTGCAGTTGCTGAATTAACTAGAAACCTTTTACCGTTTATGCAAAAAGGAAGTCATGTAATAACTGTAAGTAGCATGGGAGGAATTCAAGGAAGCATGAAGTTCCCTGGATTAGCTGCCTACAGCTCTGCCAAAGGTGCAGTAATTACTTTATCTGAATTACTAGCCGAAGAATATAAAGAACAACAAATAGCTTTTAACGTCTTAGCCTTAGGTGCTGTACAAACAGAAATGCTGGAGGAAGCTTTCCCTGGTTATGAAGCACCTTTATCAGCAAAAGAAATGGCTAACTACATTTTTGATTTTGCTTTAACTGGCAATAAGTATTACAACGGTAAAGTTTTACAAGTTTCTAGTTCTACCCCTTAAATTCAAGTATTACATTTGAAAAAAACACTAGTTAAATACATCCCTGAAGAAGCTATTCCATTAGTTGAATATTTAATTATTGAGCACAAAATCAATTTAAAAATAGTGAGTGAACGTCAAACTAAACACGGTGATTTTCGTCGCTTACCAAATGGGCACATGCAAATTACAGTGAATAACAACTTGAACCCTTATCAGTTTTTATTGACGTTAGTTCATGAAATTGCTCACCATGTTACTTATCAAAAATTTGGAAGAGTACAACCCCACGGTAAAGAATGGAAAACAGTATTCCAACATTTAATGCTCCCTTTTTTACAACCAGAAATCTATCCGAAAGATATACTACCATATTTAGCCAACTACCTAAAAAATCCGAAAGCTAGTACCGATACTGACGTGAATTTATCACTAGCTTTACGAAGAGGTCAATCTGAAAACGGAAAGAATTTTATCTTTGAAGTTCCTAATGGTAGTGTTTTTCAATTTAAAGACACCTTATACAAAAAAGGAAGTAAACGAAGAACACGCTATGAATGTTTAAATTTAAGTAACAAGCGTGTATATTTATTCAACCAAAATGCAGAAGTGAAACTAGTAGCTTTAAACAAATAATACTTGTATGAATACTAATTATTACGCAGTAATTATGGCGGGTGGCGTAGGTTCTCGCCTTTGGCCTATAAGTACTGAAAAGTACCCTAAGCAATTTCATGATTTATTAGGAACTGGAGAGTCTTTGTTACAAAAAACCTTCAACAGAATTAATCAATTAATTCCAGTAGAAAATATTTTAATTGCCACTAATAAGCGTTACGAACAATTAGTATTAGAACAACTTCCTGAAATTAGCAACAAACAGCTATTACTTGAACCTGCAATGCGTAACACTGCTCCTTGTATTTTATATGCTGCTTTAAAAATTCATCAGCAAAATAAAAATGCAGTGATGTTAGTTGCTCCATCGGATCATTGGATAGAAAACGAAACTGAATTTATTAAGAATATTGAGACTTCTTTTAAGGCTTGTGCTAAAGAAGACATGTTAATGACTTTAGGAATTCAACCAAATCACCCTAATACAGGGTATGGTTATATCCAGTTTGAAGAAAATTCTTCTGAAATAAAAAAAGTAAAAACCTTTACCGAAAAACCGAACCTAGAAAAAGCTACAGAATTTTTAGCGAGTGGTGATTATCTGTGGAACGCCGGCATTTTTGTTTGGTCAGTTTCAAGTATTTTAGATACTTTTAAAAAGTACCTCCCTAAAATGGTTAATATTTTAGACAATGGAAATAATGTATACAACACTGATCTTGAAGACGATTTTATAAAGAACAACTATGAAAAGTGTGAAGACATTTCAATTGACTTCGGAATTATGGAACGTTCTGAAAAAGTACATGTGCTCCCTGTAGATTTTGGCTGGAACGATCTAGGTACTTGGGGATCTTTATACAATAAATTAAGTAAAGACAAGTATCAAAACGCAACTGTTGGTGCTAATACTATTTTTAAAGACGCTAACGGAAATATGATTAGCACTCAAAACGGTAAGAAAGTAGTGGTTCAAGGATTACAAGATTTTATTGTTGTAGAAAAAGATGATGTATTGGTTATTTGTCCACGTAAAGAAGAGCAAGACATAAAACAACTACGAACAGAAGCAAAAGATGCTTTTGATGAAAAGCATGTATAACTGTCATAATACTTTATATCATTAAAAAATGCTATAAAAATGAATCGAAATTATGTTGACGGTACTCTTATTACTCTTGTAAAATCAATTATAATTATACCTTTAGGAACCACTTACTTAGCCTTGATTGGCTATATAGGGGTTCAAAATCCTAGAACCGACTATTTTATTTTTGCTTTTTTCTATGGTTTATTCTCTTCTCTTTTAATCAAATACATTATAGATTCTAACAAAAGACGTTTCATTTATGATATTAAACACAAAAGAATAAAACCTATATTAAATTTTAAATATACCAAAAGTGAATGGGTTCTTTTTATTCAAGAAAACCTAACAAAAAGAAAGAAAAAACATACTATAATTGTTCTGTTCATTTTCTTTATTTCCATTTCCTTAATACTTTGGGGTTATAACTTAAAAAATGATGGTGAATTTGCTTTAGCTGTAGGTTACAACTTATTAATGATTTCTATTTTCTGGGGAATATTCTCGTACAGATTTTCAATATCTCCCTTAAAACACGCTTTAGACTGTCCTCTAAGAGAGATTCAATGTTTTAAATATGGCTTAGTTCTCATGAACGAATACTATATTATTAAAACCTTTAGTTATATGAAAAACGTATCGTTAAACAAAAATCACAACAAACACAGTATTTGCTTTATAGATGAGACTAAAGGTACTAGCCTTGAAGGATATGATGCTAATAGAATTATGAAATTTACTTTACCAATACCAAAAGAAGAAAAAGAAAATTCAAGAAAAATATATACCACAGCTTTTAGAAGCCTATTAACAAGTAAATAAAGTTATTTTGTTTTTACTCTTCTTATTTCTTCTAACACTAAAGAATCAAAAATTTCATCTTCACTTAAAAACTTACTTTTTATAGAAATATAATTTAGTCCATCTATTTTACCTTCTAAACGCATATAATCCTTTTCAGTAGTTAAAATTATTTTTTGTTCAGATGGTAACTCTTCAAAAGATTTCTTAATAGTTGAAATGTCTTGCTGAGTAAAATTATGATGGTCTGGAAAATTTAAATGCTTAAAACCTACTTTCTTTTCCTTTAAAAAGTTCAATAATGGTATCGGATTTGCAATTCCCGTTACTAACAATACTTCTTTATCTTTCAAGTCTGAAATTGCTAGTTCTTCTGTTCCTTTTAAATCTTCGTCGTATGCAATCGTTGTAAAAAATACTTTTTGACATGACTTCGGGTTTATCTTTCGTACTATCTTTTCTTGTGCTGCCTTCGATAAATCCTCAGGACATTTAGTAACCACAATCACACTCGCTCGTTTAGCTCCTCTCCTACTTTCACGTAAATTCCCTGTTGGCAACACAAAATCGTCAACATATAAGTCATTATACTTAGTTAGTAAAATATAACTACTTGCAGTTACTTTTCTATGCTGATAAGCATCATCTAACAATACTACTTGTGGCGGAATATCATTCTGTAACAACTGCTGAATTCCGTTTGTTCTATCAGCATCCACAGCCACCGTAATATCTTTTTTAAATTTCTTATAAAATTGCAGCGGTTCATCTCCAACATCTTCAGCTGTATGCGTATCATTTACCAGTTGAAACCCTTCTGTTTTACGTTTATAACCACGACTTAACACCGCTATTTTATAATCATCCTTTAATAAGCGTATCAAATATTCAATCTGCGGAGATTTTCCTGTTCCACCAACACTTAAATTTCCAACAGCAATCACTGGGATATCAAAAGAAGTAGATTTTAAAATACCTATATTAAAAAACCAATTACGAATTCTCGTAATAGCATCGTACAAAACAGCAAACGGAAATAATAAAAATCGAAGTAGCTTCATTACACCAAAAGTAATAATTTAAGCATTAATGTACAGGATACTTTTATTTTCATTTTTCTACTTTGTAACTTTGCTATAGTAATATTTTGAAAACGTACCCAAATGCAAATAAAAGACGTCACCAACTATATTGAACAATTAGCACCGCTTTCATATGCCGAAGATTTTGATAACGTTGGTTTATTAATAGGTAATTACAGTACTGAAGTTACAGGAGTTTTAGTTACGTTAGACACTCTTGAAGAAACTGTAGACGAAGCAATTGCTAATAACTGTAATCTTATTGTAAGTTTTCATCCCATTGTATTTAGCGGACTAAAAAAGATTAACGGCAACAATTATGTAGAACGCGTCGTATTAAAAGCTATTCAAAATAACATTGCTATTTATGCTACACATACTGCATTAGACAATGTAAATAATGGTGTCTCAGCAAAAATGGGAGAAGTTTTAGGGTTAAAAAACATGAAAACACTTATTCCTAAAAAAGGAATCATCAAAAAACTAACAACGTATGTTCCTTCTCAAAATGCTGACAATCTTCGTAACAAATTATTTGAAGCAGGTGCAGGAAACATTGGTAATTATGACAACTGTTCTTTTAATGTAGAAGGGAAAGGAAGCTATAGAGGAAACGAAAGCTCTAACCCTACTATAGGTGAAAAAGGAGAACTCATGTTTGAAAAAGAAACCTGTATTACGGTTACTTTCGATTCTTTTTCAGAAGGAAAAATACTTTCAGCTCTCTTTAAAAATCATCCGTATGAAGAAGTTGCCTATGAAGTTATAACCTTAGACAATCAAAACCAACACGTAGGTATGGGTATGATTGGCGAACTTCCATCCGCAATGAAAGAAAAAGACTTTTTATTATTTGTAAAAGAAACATTTAAAACAGGCTGTGTTAGACATTCTGAATTACTTGACAAACCTATTAAAAAGGTAGCTGTATTAGGAGGTTCAGGAAGTTTTGCTATTAAAAACGCAATGCGAGCTGGTGCAGATGCTTACATAAGTGCTGATTTTAAATACCATGAGTTTTTTAAAGCAGAAAAAAGCATCTTGCTGACTGATGTTGGTCATTATGAAAGCGAACAATTTACAAAAAATCTTTTAGTTGATTATCTTAGCAAAAAATTTAGTACTTTTGCAATTATTTTAAGCGAAAAGAGTACAAATCCAATATACTATATTTAACAGATGGCAAAAAAAGAAGTAACGGTAGAAGAAAAATTAAGAGCGTTATATGATTTACAGTTAATCGATTCTAGAATTGACGAAATTAGAAACGTTCGCGGTGAATTACCTTTAGAAGTTGAAGATTTAGAAGATGAAGTTGCCGGATTAAACAAGAGACTTTCTAATTTAGCTGAGGATGTTAAAAATTTAGAAACCGATATTAGCAATAAAAAATTAGCTATTGACGAATCTAAAACATTAATTAAGAAGTACGAAGAACAACAAAAGAACGTTCGTAATAACCGTGAGTTTGATTCTTTAACTAAAGAAATTGAATATCAAGAATTAGAAATTCAATTATCAGAAAAAAGAATTAAAGAATTCAAAGCTAAAATCGTTCAAAAGAACGAGGTTATCGAGAATACTAAAGAGAAATTAACACAACAAGAAAACCATTTAACTCACAAAAAAGGTGAATTAGATGCTATCTTAAAAGAAACTGAAAAAGAAGAGCAGTTATTAAAGGAAAAATCAGAAGAGTTTTCTCAGTCTATCGACGATCACTTATTATCTGCTTATAAAAGAATTAGAACCAAAGTACGTAACGGATTGGCTGTTGTAGCTATTGAGCGTGGTGCTGCTGGAGGTTCTTTCTTTACAATTCCACCACAGGTGCAGTTAGAAATTGCTAACCGTAAGAAAATTACCATTGACGAGCACAGTGGACGTATCTTAGTTGATGCTGCTTTAGCACAAGAAGAAAAAGAAAAAATTGATAGTTTATTCGCTTAATATTTTTTCTACAATATATTTTTAAGCCCTCTTTTTAAGAGGGCTTTTTTATTTATTATAGTACAAGTATGCTACATTAACTTTTTACCTAGTAATTTATTAGCCTAAACCTGTAAGTTCCTTTTTTTTACTATATTTAGGCTGCTAAATAAAAAAAGAACAAAATTGCTAAAACTTTATATATCCCATACTGTGTTCTCCGGATAAAACAACTAAATTTTGGCATATAACGAGTTGCCAGTAATTAAAAATGAACTACGGAATTTACATAATAATCGGATTTATAATTGTTCCCCTTGGAATATTATTTGCCTATTACAAAGATTATAAACAGAATAAAATTGAATTTAAAAACTCAATAAAAACAGTTGGAAAAGGACTAATTAATGGCATTATTCTACTTGTTATAATCGGAGGTTTAAAAATGGCTTCCGAATTTATAATTCCATTTAACAAAGATCATGGAATTGAATTCAACTCAGAACGAGAAAAACTTGGAATCCCAACTGTCGCTTCTAATTGGAAAATTGACAACCATTATTCTGGGCAATTTGAGACGCAATGGTGGAAACCGAACCCAAGAAATGGTCATTTTAAGAAAATCATAGAATACGGAATATTTAATATCAAACCTGAAACTGATTATTATCAAAACGAGAATATAAAGGGAACATTCGCTTGGTCTAAATATGATTTTGAAAAGAAAACAATTCAATACTTTCTGGGAAAACCTAATGAAAAAGAAATCTCAGTAACTGAAAGTGGAAAATTAAAGTATGGAAAACCGACTATAATTGTAAATATCAATAAAGATGAATTTAATAATTATATAACTGAAAAATAACTACTGGCAACAAAGTGTATAATTAATTGCGGCTGAATTTCCTCATCGGAAATTAAAAAACCCTTATTTATAAGGGGTTTAAGTTAAAAAGGCAACAATAAGGCAACAAATATTTGATTATAAGAACTAACCAAAGGAAAGAAATAATAGATAAAATTAGGAACTTATTAAACGATAAAAATAAAACCGTTCGTGTAGAACGGTTTTATTATTTAAACATCAACCGTTAATTAGCTGTTCCAGAGCCTAAATAAACGCTGTTTGACACGATACTACCATCTGCTGTAGTAAATGCCATAAAAAGCTCAACAGTATCTCCTGCATAGGTACTTGGAATTGTAATGATTTGAGATCCTACAGTTCTATCAGCACCATCAAGAATATACATTGATTCTTTTTTACTTGGATTGTAAACTAAAATCATTGCTTTATCGGTTGCATTTGCATTACCTTCAGCAGAGTTATCATCCCAAGTAAATTCTACTTGTCCCGCAGTTGCTAAATCTGTTGCAGGGTTCAATGCTCCTGATAGATTACCTCTACTTAATAAAGCTAAAGAATAATCAACAGTAAAGTTTGGTGCAGCTCCTGTAATCGCATTATTCAATACATAAGACATTGCTGCATTAAACTCTGTTTTTTGCACCGCATAAGATTTATACCCTTTCTTGATAAAACCTAAATTCGGTTGAAGATACTCCAAAGTAACAGTAAACTTGTTTCTTTGGTTAACTTGTCCTTCTGTTCGTGGATTTGCCACACTTGAAGGTTTGATTCTCAAATAGTCAATACCTTTCCAAGTAGCACCAACTACATTTCCTACTTTACCTGATACACCGCCCAGGATTCCTTGTGAAATAACACCCATTGTATATAAAATTTAAAATTAATACTTGTTCGAAGTTGGTACGGACTTGGTACGGTCTTTAACCAACACAAGTAATATATGGCAAATACTATGCTAATCGATTGATTAGGTTTTTGTTGCCCTTTGTTGCCCGATTTTGCTTTTTAGAAAATAAACTTTGAATATATGACACCTTTAAATCTGCCATTTTTGAAATGACTTTTTGTAATTCTGCTTCTTTTCTGCTAATAGCTGAAACAATACTAATATGCTTCTGCAACTCTTTAGATTCATTTAGTAATGAAGTGTAGCCATCTTTAAGCGTGTTTCTACAATCATCTATTGAAATGAACGGAATAACACTGCCTTTTAAATAATACGCATAGAAACCGCCTATTTGTAGCATCATCGATAAATGATAAAGGGTATGTTTTTCTTTTTCGGTTGGTGCAGTTACCACAAAGCAATTAGGACAGGGATTTATTAAAGGCTTTCCGCTGTTTTGCCCTTTGTTCAGAATAAAAAAATGAGGTTGCGAGTAGGTTCTTCCGATTTGGTGTGTTTTCAGTTCAAAAGTTGACATAGCTATCCAATTTAAAATTGCTTCGCTACGCTTCGCACCATTAATTTTTTAAAAGAAAAACAATAAAAAAAGAAAGCCGTATGTTCTTGTGGCGTGGATAAGGCTGTCAAGGTTTTTGGAAAAAATACTACCCTCTTTTTTTAATAATATTGGGGTGGAGATTTTTTTCAAAACCCGTAGGGCGTGACCTTTATAGCCTTGCGCGTTGGCTGTGGTAGCCACATATATTTGCTACCTTTTTTTATTTATTTTTTGTTGTTCTAAAACATCTAATATGTCTTGTTTTTTGTAAAAAATTCTGTTGCCCATACGAATTGGATTTAAAATGCCGTGTTTATTCCAGGAATGTATTGTTACTAAACTTATCCTTAAATAATCAGCTACTTCTTGTCTTGTTAGGATTTCATCATTTTGTTTTTTAGATAATTCTTTAAGGTAGTTTTCAATTTTAAACATTAGTTTATCTGGCTACCGCATCTGCTAATTCATCTATTGTAACCTCTGTGATTTGGATTGTTTTTGTAATCATCTTGTTTTCTTTTTAGTTAATTGATTTCCACTTTTTGGGGCATAAACTCTTAAAAAAATAGGTTATCACCAATTTGAGCATTGGATGAAGCGGTTGTATGGGTAGCGTTTTAAATAGTTGTTTGATAAAACAGCATTTAAACAAGCTACTTATACAGGACTTTTAGGCAATAGCTTTTTGTTTTTTTGAGGTACGAGAAAAAGCAATATGCTATGGCGTATTACTACATTTTATGAACCTATTTTTTTAAAACCGCTGACTTGGGTGGTGGGGAAAAGTGGTCTTTTATATTTGTTAACGAAATGAAACAAACAAAGACTTGAGGTAAGGAATACTTGGACTTAACGATGGTTTTGTGCAGCTTGAATAAGGTAACGAATATGCATCATTTTAAGCTAAATTTTCATATGGCTATTGTTTCAGTTTAGTTCGGATTTTTATTGAAAGTTCGGGTGTGCGCGTGGGAAAAGCGGCTATTTTACATAATGGCGTTATAACTACAGCTTTGGTGATGCGGTGGGTGTAGCGGCTGCTATTATAACTACCCGTTATGTAAACATAGCTTTGGGTAGTTTTTGGTGTGAGGGATGGCAACAGCTCTTTGCTTTTTTATTGTACTACTTTTAAAATATAATAGCAAATAAAATAAGCAATGTGCTGTGTGAGGGTTGGCAACCAAAAACTACAAGTGCGGTGGATAGCGGAACAAAACAAAAGACAGAGGATTTTGAGGTACGAAAAAACTGGGTTTTGGGTTGTGGGGACAATTACCAACTCATTCGTTGTAATCTAACTGCATTTAAAATTGCTAATAATGCTACTCCTACATCTGCAAATACTGCTTCCCACATCGTCGCTAAACCACCTGCTCCTAAAATCAGTACAATTACTTTGACACCAAATGCCAAAATAATATTTTGCCAAACGATTTTTCGTGTGGAACGACTTATTTTAATGGCTCTAACTACTTTTGAAGGTTGGTCGGTTTGAATGATAACGTCTGCTGTTTCAATAGCTACATCACTACCCAAACCACCCATTGCAATTCCAACGTTACTTGCTGCTAAAACAGGCGCATCGTTTATACCATCCCCTATAAATGCTACTTTATTTTCAGGATTATTTTTTAATATTTCAACTTCGTTTAACTTATCTTCTGGAAGTAAATCACCTTTTGCATTTTCGATGTTCAACTCTTTAGCGACTTGTTGAGTAATGGAATCTTTGTCACCGGAAAGCATCATAATATTTTTGATACCAACTTTTTGTAATTTGACAATTGTTTCTTTGGCATCTTCTTTTAATTCGTCTGCTATTACCACATAACCAGCAAACTTGTTATCTATTGCAACTAATACAATAGATTCTACAATATTTTCCGTTTCCGCTGGGACTTCTATATTATTAGCAATCATTAATGCTTTATTACCTACTAAAACTGTTTTACTATTTACAATTCCTTTTAATCCTTTACCTGCAATTTCAGAAACGTCTTGAGCTTCAAAATCTTCTCCTTCTGATTTATACTCTAAAATTGCTTTAGCAATTGGATGCGTGGATTGTTCTTCCATCGCCATTAAATATTGCATAAATTCGGTTTCTTTCCAATCAATTGCTTTTACTTCTTTGATTTTAAAAACACCTTTAGTTACGGTTCCTGTTTTGTCCATTACCAAAGTATTTATCTTGGTCATTGCATCTAAAAATGAAGCACCTTTAAATAAGATTCCATTTTTTGAAGCTGCTCCCAATCCACCGAAATATCCTAATGGAATTGAAATCACTAACGCACAAGGACAAGATATTACCAAGAAAATTAATGCTCTGTATAACCAATCTCTAAACACATAATCATCTACAAAAAAGTAAGGTATAAAAGTAACACCAATAGCTAAAAACACTACAATTGGTGTGTAGATACGAGCAAACTGTCTGATGAATAATTCTGTTTTAGATTTATGTGCTGTTGCATTTTGAACCAAGTCTAATATTCTCGCAATAGAACTGTCTTCAAACTTATTGGTTACCTCAACTTCAATAACGCTTTCCAAATTAATACTACCCGCGTAAACCTTTGCTTCTTTTTGAATGGAATCTGGTTTGCTTTCTCCTGTTAACGCAGCTGTATTTAAAGATGCTTTTTCGGATAATAAAATGCCATCCAATGGAATTTTTTCACCTACACGAATTTGAATTTTCTCTCCAATATTGACAACTTCAGGCGAAACACTTTTATAATCTCCCTCACGAAATACATTGGCTTCTTTAGGTCTAACATCTAATAATGCTTTTATATTTCCTTTTGCACGATTTACAGCAGCACTTTGAAATAATTCGCCTACTGCATAAAATAGCATAACCGCAACGCCTTCGGGATATTCACCTATTATAAATGCCCCAATAGTTGCTATAGACATTAAAAAGAACTCGGTAAAAACATCGCCTTTTATAAGATTTTTCCATCCTTCTTTTACAACAGGAAACCCTACAGGAAGATATGCAATACCATACCAAGCAATACGAATCCAATCCTTAAAGAAGGAAACATCAAAATAATCTAAACCTATACCAATGATAAGCATTGTAAAACTTATGATTGCAGGTACATAGGTTTTGAATGCACTACCATTACCGTGGTTATGGCCATCGTCGTGACTGTGCTCGCCTTGTTGTTTTTTTGGTTCTAAGTCACGTAAGTTTATTTTTTTCTTTTTCATATGTTCAAATCAAGTTTGATATCATTTTAAAAACTACTTCGATAATTTCAATATTCTCAATGCACCGCGCATTACAAAAGTGAAAACGATGCCGCCAATCACTAAATCGGGCCATTTACTATTCAGAAAATAAACCAGCACCCCAGCTACTATAACACCACCATTAACAATAATATCATTGGATGTAAAAATGGCACTTGCCTGCATATGAGCCTCTTGACTCTTTGCCTTGTTGATGAGCCAGAGCGATATCAAATTACCTGCCAATGCGAAAATTGAAACGATAATCATCCATTGAAACAAGGGTGTTTCGGTATTGCTAAAAAACCTTCTCAAGACCTCTGCAAACCCAAGTGTTGCCAATGCCATCTGAAAGTATCCGCTGTATTTCGCAACCTTCTTTTTTCTTGAAATGGCACCGCCTACCGCAAATAGGCTTAATGCATATACGATGGAATCTGCCAGCATATCTAATGAGTCTGCCACAAGACCCATCGAAGAAGAAATCCAACCGGTGGTCATTTCGATAACGAAAAAGCCAAAGTTGATGCCCAAGACCCACCATAGGATTCTTTTTTGTTTGGATTGGTCTTCCATTACGGGTGGTTCGGCTTCTGTGGTTCCTTCTAAGGAATCCCCAAGTTTTAAGCTGGCTATAGACGTTTTTATCGCCTTGACGTCGTCCACGTGATATACTTCCAATTTTCTGTTTGGAATATCAAAATCCAAGTGTTTTACTTGAGCATAAGACTCTAACTTCATCCGAATCATCTGCTCTTCTGAAGGGCAGTCCATTTTAGTTATTATAAAAGTGCTTTTTTTCAAAATCAATCTAATTTGTTCGTTTGTTTATTAAAGTAAATTACTGCTGCATTTTTCGCATATTCCCTTTAATATCAGGTTCACATTTCTCACTTCATAATCGTCTGGCAAGCTTTCTTTCGATATCTTATTCGGTAAACAGATTGTTCTTCTGCAATCGGTACAATGAAAATGCAGATGTAAATCTATACCGTATTTATTTTTGGCGTTTTCATCAGAAATAGCATATTTTGCCACTCCGACCCCATCATTAATCTGATGAATCAGCCCTTTATCCTCGAAAATCTTGAGATTTCGATAAAATGTCGTTCTGTTTGCTGTTTTATTGGTTTCGCTCTTTTGAACAAAAGCCTTTTTCAAATCGGAAAAGGACACGGCACTTTGCTTCCTTTTCAGGAACTTGTATATCTTCAACCTCATTTGAGTAGGTCGAATACCGTGATTTAATAGTATCTTTTCCGTTTTAGTCATTGCAATATTAATTCAAAAGCAAACCCTTTTTTCAAAACATATATTTGATGCTATTTCTTATAAGCCAAAAGCCTTAACGCATTAAAAACCACAAGTAATGTTGAGCCTTCGTGGATGACCACTGCAATACCGATATTGGCCCAACCCATAATGGTCGATGGGATAAGCAATGCCACAATACCGAGGCTTACCCAAAGGTTTTGCTTGATAATTGCCTTTGCCTTCCTGCTCAAGCCTATGGCAAAGGGCAGGGTTTCCAATTTATCGGCCATTAGGGCAATGTCTGCAGTTTCCAAGGCCACATCACTGCCCGCTGCACCCATTGCGATACCTACTGTGCTGTTTGCCATTGCAGGGGCATCGTTCACACCGTCGCCTACCATTGCGACTTTGGATTCCTGTTCTTTTAATTTTTTAATGGCATCTACCTTTTCCTCTGGCAACAGGCTTCCCCAGGCATCGGTCAACCCAATTTCTTTAGCAACGGCATCGGCAACCTTTTGATTATCCCCGGTTAGCATTATCATCCGCTTGATACCGATTTCCTTTAATTTTTTCAGTGTTTCCTTGGCCGCTTCCCGTGGGGTGTCCATCAGGGCGATGATACCTATATATTCTTTGTTCCTTCTTATGAGCATCGTAGTATTTCCACCACCTTCAAGTTCTTTTACTTTATTCGATATATCTTCGGATGGTTTTGCTTCATCGAGGTCTTCGTACAAGTCAAGGTTTCCAATATAGATTTTATCCTTGCCCAAAGAAGCTTTGATACCTTTTCCGAGAACTGCTTCCAAATCTGACGCATCGATAATATCAGTACCTTTCAGACGCTCTTTCCCATCCCTTACGACGGCTTTGGCCAAAGGGTGGTCGCTCAAGTTTTCAACGGCAACGGCTATCTTTAACAGTTCATTTTCTTCAATATCCCCCAATGGTACTACTTCGGTAAGTTTGGGCTTGCCTTCGGTAAGCGTGCCTGTTTTATCAAAAGCCAAAGCGGTTATGACCCCTAAATCCTCAAGTGGTCGCCCACCTTTGATGAGCACGCCGCCACGTGCTGCCCTTGCCACACCGCTCAATACGGCACTTGGTGTTGAAATGGCCAGTGCACAGGGACTTGCAGCTACCAATACCGCCATTGCACGATAAAAGCTGGCACTAAACGGTTCGTCAATGACCAGAAAGGCAAAGAGTAGGATACCAACCAGTATCAGTACGGATGGCACAAAGTATTTTTCGAACTTATCGGTCAGCAGTTGCGTGGGGGACTTCTGGGTCTGTGCCTCGTTGACCAATTTGACCAGTCGTGACAGGGTAGAGTCTTTGGCTTCTTTGATTACCTTTATTTCCAGCGTGTTATTACCGTTGATAGTTCCGGCAAATACCCGATTTTCATCCTTAATATCATCGTCTACCGAATAGTCCCTGCCTGTATCTTCCACGGGAAGTTTATCCACGGGTACACTTTCCCCAGTAATAGGGGCCTGGTTTACACTGCTTTTTCCGTTGACCACGACGCCATCTGCGGATATTTTACTATTGGGCTTGACCACTATAATATCGCCAATACTCAATTGCTCAATTCCAACTTCTTCGGTCTTGCCATCTTTTTTAAGCAATGCTGTTTTTGGTGCAAGGTCTGCAAGCGCAGCAATGCTTTTTCTTGCTTTGTTCATTGCGTAATGTTCCAAGGCGTGCCCAAGGCTAAATAAAAACAACAACAGTGCACCTTCTGCCCATTCTCCCAGAATGGCGGCACCAATGGCAGCGACCAGCATTAAAAAATCAATTTCAAAACCACCCTTGGCCACAGTTTGAACCGCTTCCTTGGCCGTAAAGAAACCACCGAAAAAGTACGCGCCAATGTACAAAGTAAGACTGACCCAATCCGGGATGGATTCCACATAAGAAAGCCCGAAACCTATCCCGAGAAGTGCCCCACAGATAATGGAAAAAATAAGCTCCGTATTTTTACCGAAAACCCCACCATGGGCGTGCTCTTCTCCTTCCTCGTGGGTCTCGCCCTCCTTGTGCTCGTGGCCCTCTGTGGAAGTTTGCTCTTTAGTATCTTCCTTCTTTGAACGTTCCTGTTTTTTTTTGGATGCTTCGGTGTAATTATTTTCGTTTGAAGAACTCCGCTGAACCTGAAGGTCTTCCTTTTCAATCTGTTTACTTATTTCATCAAAATTTGTTTGCTTTTTATCAAACTCAAGGCGCACCATTCCAGAGGCCGAAACGGAAGCCTCCAAAACCCCATTGATTGCCAAAAGGCTTTTCTCTATGGAACGTGCCTGTCTTGTATGTCTGATTCCTTTAACCTCAATGAGCAAATGCCCGTATTTTTCGGTAATCTCGGCACCTGTCCGTTCTGCGAGAGATTGAATGCGGTCTATGGAAATAATATCGGGGTCATAATGAAAACAGAGCTGTGGCGTGGCATCTTCTTTTGTATCGGCAACGTGCACTTTTTCAATACCCTCTTTAGCCTGTAGTTCTTGAATAAGCCTTTCAACACAATTATCTTTTTCGTTTGGAACTTGCGGTAGGATAACCGGGATTTTTATTTGTAGTTTTTTCATTTTTTACTATTTTTTTTAATCCATTCTTTGGCATCGTCTTTTTCTTCTGGCTTATAAAATTTTATATGTGCCTCTGAAAAAGGAAGCAATGCCTCGGTAAATTGCTCCTGCCATTTAACGCTACCCACTAAAGCAACACGCTTTAAATGTGTTTCATTCGGAAGATTTAATTCAATGCCCTTCCAATAGGCACTTACCGTCCAGCCTTCAAAATTTTGCATTTCAATGTACCAGGAAACTTCCTGATATGCAGTTATATGTTCTGTTAAGACCGGTATCAAGTTTTCATAATCCTTGGCATCCAGCTTATTCTCTGCCACCATATATACAGTAGCCTCTTTTTTATAGATTGTTATCATTGCTCACTATTTATAAATGATAATTGAATTTAAAAACCAAACGTTTAATCCAGATTGTCGCTGCATTTTTCACAAATGCCCTTTACCACCAAGTTGATATCCTCGGTAATGTAGCCATCAGGTAAGTTGATATGAGGGATTTTATGCTCTGTTAAACAGACAGTTTCATTACAATTGTTGCAATGAAAGTGTATATGAAGGTCGTTGCCAACCTCGCACTCACAATTTTCTTCGCAAAGGGCGTATTTTATAACACCTGTCCCATCCTCAATTTGATGTACAATACCTTTTTCCTCAAACGCTTTCATAGTCCTAAATAGGGTGCTTCTTTCACTGACCTTAAAATCCTTTTCCAAATCGCCAAGACTGATGGCCACCTCTAATTCTGCTAAACGCTTATAAGTCATAAGGCGCATAGCCGTAGGTCGTATCCCTTTGCTTTCAAGTAGTTGGACTATTTTTTCCATTTGTGATAAAGTGTTTTATAGGTCGTACCGTTTTAAGGAATCTCCAGTTTTAATCTGAAAGGCATCTTCAATATTTGCTATATATATAATACCATCTCCAGGCCCGTCGGTTTTGGCGTTGGCTATAATTGTTTCAATGGCCGCTTGGGCTTCCTCATTTTGGCAGACCAGTTCCAGCTTAACCACTGGACTGTCTGTAACGTGAAAATCCAGCGACGGTCTTGCACCTTTTGATTTGAATGCACCAGTGCCTTCAGCTTGTGAAAGGGTCATACTTTTGAACCCATTATCAGATAGTGCTTCAATGACTCTTTGGATTCGGTTCGGTTTTATAAATGCTTTTATTTCCTTCATATTATGAATTTTTTAAATTTTTAATCGATTTTGAACCGAGCCTGTTTTCTAATTTTTAACAAACTAATTAAGACGATAAACAAACTCGGAATCAAAACCTTTGGTTTTTCTTGAATTAATGGTCGTGTTCCAGTTCGCCTTTAACCATTTCAGAAGACAGGTTATAAGCTCCTTTGATGACCACTTTGGCATCCGTTGAAACTTCGGCAGGAAGATTGACTTCAACAAAGCCCAAATCAGTTAGTCCAACCGTTACGGGTACCATTTTAAATTTCATTTTGTTCGCTTCCATTGCTTCATCTTCATCCAAAATAAAAATAAAGGATTGCTCGCCTTCTTTTATAATGGCAGCTTCCGGTACGGCAAAACCCTTTTTCTCGCCTTGCACTATTCGCCCTTCCACATACATACCCGGCAATAGGTTTTTATCCTTGTTTTCAATATCTGCCAGAACTTCCAAAGCTTTTGGGTCTGTATTGAAGGTTTTACCAACAGACCGAACGGTTGCTTTAAGCAGTTCATCTGGACGAGAGGCCGTGGAAAAATATATCTGTTGCCCTTGCTTGATTTGCTTTATGTCCTTCTCATATACTTTGAAGTTGACATAAATCTTTGAATTATCGCTTATTGAGAACATTTTGGATTGTTGTGCCACGTAATCGCCAAGGCTAATCATTACTTCATCCACATACCCACTTATAGGCGAGGTAATGGGAACAGCGGAATATATCTGTCCTTCCGCCACTTTGTCCGGGTTAATGCTCAACAGTCTCAATTGGGACCGCAAACCATTGACGCTGGATGTTGTAGAACGAAATTTTGACTGTGCCATTTGAAATTCCTTGCCAGAAGAAACACCTTTATCATAAAGAGTCTGCTTGCGCTCAAAATCCTGTTTCAAAAAGACCAATTCATCATTTTTTTCCTGATAATCTTGTTGCATTGCAATGATATCAGGGTGTTCTATATATGCCAACACCTGTCCTTTGCTTACGTTATCTCCGGGTATTACTTTTATGGAACTCACATTTCCACCAACAAAAGGACTTATGTTCGCCTTGTCCTGTGGGAAAAGTTCCAGCGTTCCTGTTACCTTAATGTTGTTCCCTAAATTGCGTTCCTCCAAAAGTTTCATTTCCAAACCTATGGTTTCGGCCTGTTGCTTTGTGAGTTCCACAACGCCTTCTTCCTCGCTGTGACCTTCTTCTTCTCCTTCACTGTGGCCTTCCTCGCCGTGTGCATCTTCTCCAGCTTCATTGGTTTTTGATACGCCTTCAGCTTCGTTATGCCCAAGTTCAGATTTTTGGCCATCGTTACAACTCATAAACATAAGCGTAAATAATACGGTACTTACTAATAGTATATTCTTCATTTTTCTTCTTTATTATATTATAGATTACCCAACTGATATTGTACCTCAATAGATTGTTGGTTGTATTGATTGATGTATTCCAAATGTGTTTGCTTTATCCTGATGGCACTGTTAAGGATGGTTATATAGTTGACATAATCTATTTCGCCTTCCTTGGATGCCAATTCTGCGGTGGTTATTTGTTCTTCCGCCAAAAGCAATGCGCCTTCTTCATAATACTGCAATATTTTCCGCGTTTTTTCAAGGGATTTGAACAATTGCGACACCCTACTTTCGGTGGTTGCCTTTTGCTCCAAATATTGATTTTCTGCGACCATTGCATCTGCCTTGGCTGCCTTTATCCTCGATTTCTGCGGAAAAAACCATAACGGAATACTAATACCTGCCTGATAGGTATTGAATCCAGAAACATCATCCACTACTTGCCTTCCAAACGATAAACTGAATTTCGGTAGGAGTTGCGATTTTTCAACACCCACATTTGCTTTACTTACTTCGGCGTTCTGCAACGCATATTGCAATATTGGGTTGTTTGCTACCGAGGTAGAATCCAAATTTGCCATAAAATCCAATGGCTCGTAAAAATCGTTCACCGTTTCAATGCTTTCATCCGTTCCCAAATACTGTTTTAAAGCACGTTTGGCAATTTCAATATCATCATAGGCTTGTTGTTTTAATACTTGTATTTGCTGATATTCCGAAGATGCTGAAATAAATTCCAATTTGCCTGTTTCTCCCGTATCATACCGAAGTTGGGCAGCGGTCTTAAAATTGGCATAAATACTGTCCAGTTGGTCTGCAAAGCGCAACTGCGCCTTATAATAATTTATTTGGTCATACGCTTGCATCACATTACGCACCAATTGTTGTTCACTGGCCACATAAAACTTTTCTCCCAAGGCAATACGCTCTTTGTAAAACTTCGATTTTGAAAAACCGGAAAGCAAATCAATGTTGCCCTGTTGCACACCAACGGTTGTCTGCACTCCAGGAAGATTATTTCCATATTCTTCTTTGCCCGTGAAAACTTGAGTGCTACCAAGGTCAAAACTCGTTCCCTTTAGTGCCTTTTCCCGTTCAATAAATGCTTGGCTCTCTTTAAGTGATGGATAATTCTGTTTAGCCATAGCAATAGCCTCATCAATGGTCAAGGTCTTTGGGATTGTACCATCTTGATTGGTGTCTTGGGCAAATGAAGTACCAGAAGCCATCAAACCTCCAACCATCAATAATACGGTTACAATATTGGTTGATTTTTTAATATAACTTACATCTCCACCATTGTCCTTCTTTTCTTTTCGGGATTCCAGCCAATAATAAAGAATAGGAATAACCACCAAGGTCAGAAATGTTGCCGTAAGCATTCCTCCAATGACTACTGTCGCCAAAGGTCGCTGTACTTCTGCACCACCAGAGGTAGAAATCGCCATTGGGATAAAACCCATAATTGTTGTAATGGCTGTTAATAAAATTGGACGTAAACGTTCGTGCGTTGCTTCGTATATACGTTTTTTTAAATCTGTCATTCCACTGTCTTTTAATTCATTGAATTTGTTTATGAGTATGAGTCCGTTTAATACGGCAACTCCGAAGAGCACGATAAACCCGACTCCGGCAGAAATACTGAAAGGCATTCCACGAATCAACAAAACGAAAACACCACCAATGGTCGCCAAAGGCACTGCCATATAGATCATCAAGGCCTGTGTAACTGAATTTAAAGCAAAGTAAAGCAGAACAAATATTGTTAATAGAACGATTGGAACTACAATCATCAATCGGTCTGAAGCACGTTGAAGGTTTTCGAAAGAACCTCCGTAGGTTACAAAATAACCTGGTGGCAGTTTCACGTCCGTTTCCAATTTTTGTTGAATTTCCTCGACCATCGATTTTACATCGCGCCCACGAACATTGACCCCTACCGAAATACGACGGGAGGTATTGTCCCTTGAAATCTGCATCGGACCTGGCTTATAGCTGATATCTGCAACCTCCTTTAATGGTACTTGTGCACCGTTTGGCAAATCGATATAAAGATCTTTTAAGCTGTTGATATCTTGTCGATATTCCTCTGCCAAACGAATGACCACATCGAATCGTTTTTCCCCTTCAAAAATGACTCCTGCCTGTTCTCCAGAAAATGAAGCACTTACATAATCATTCAGCTTGTCAACGGTTACTCCGTATTGAGCCATTTTTGCGCGGTTATACACCACGGTCATTTGGGGCAAACCACTTGTAGCCTCTACGTTAAGGTCTGCAGCACCCGGAACTTTCCGTATGACCGCAGCAATTTCCTGAACCTTATCTGCCAACACGTTTAAATCTTCTCCATATAATTTGATGGCTACGTCCTCACGAACGCCAGTCAGCAATTCATTAAATCGAAGTTCAACAGGTTGTGTAAACACAAAATTTACGCCGGGAACTACTGAAATTTTTTCTTGAATCTTTTCTATGAGTTCTTCTTTACTATCTGCGGATGTCCATTTACTCTTGTCCTTTTCAAGAATAATATAACTATCCGCAATATCCATAGGCATTGGGTCTGTTGGTATTTCGGCCACACCAATCCTTGAAACTACCGTTTTTACTTCTGGAAATTCATTGATTAAATTCTGAAGTTTTTTTGAAGCCTCAATAGATTCTGTAAGACTGCTCCCTGGTTTTATCAAGGCTTGAAAGGCAATATCGCCTTCATCAAATTTCGGGACAAATTCTGCTCCCATATTGCTAAATACAAATCCTGCAATTAATAGCAATGAAACCGCTCCTATAACCACACCAGCCCTAAAGCGAAGTGCAAAATTTAATATAGGCAGATAGATACGATTCAGAACCCCCATAATTTTATCACTGAACCTATCAATCTTGTTTTCAAATTTGGCAAACCAACTATTTTGATTTTTAGCAGGTTTTAAAAATAATGATGACATCATTGGTACGTAGGTAAGGCAAAGAATAATTGCCCCTAAAACGGCAAAACCAAATGTAAATGCCATTGGTCGAAACATTTTCCCTTCCACACCGGTCAAAAACAGAATAGGTGTAAAAACTATAAGAACAATTAGTTGACCGAAGAAGGCAGAATTCATCATTTTACTTGAAGAGTCATAGGCGATTTCATCCATTTCAGCTTGGTTAATGGCGGTTGTGGATTTTTTCATCCGTTGATGAATGTGGAAAACCGCTCCTTCCACGATAATCACCGCACCATCTACAATAATCCCAAAATCGATCGCACCCAAGGACATTAAATTTGCCCAAATGCCAAATTGTTTCATCAAAATAAATGCAAATAATAGGCATAAAGGGATTACCGACGCTGCTATCAAGCCACCACGGAAGCTTCCTAAAAGCAAGACCAAAACAAATATGACAATAAGGGCACCTTCTATTAGATTTGTTTTAACGGTACTTGTGGTTGCCTCAATAAGTTCACTTCGACTTAAAAAAGCATCAATATAAACGCCTTCCGGTAAGGATTTTTGGATTTCTACAATGCGCTTTTCAACATTTTCTATAACGTTACTTGGACTTTCGCCTTTCAGCATCAGTATTTGTCCACCAACAGATTCGTGGCCATCTTGGGTAAACGCACCATATCGCACCTGATTCCCATAGCCCACTTTTTCAGCGACATCCCGCACTAAAACAGGGCTTCCGTTTTGTGTGGTTACAACGGTGTTTTCCAAATCTTCAATGCTACGCGCCAAACCTTCTCCGCGAATGAAATTTGCTTGGTGGTTTTTCTCGATATAAGCACCACCTGTATTGGCATTGTTCACTTTCAGGGCTTCAAAAACCTGATTCATTGTAATGCCAAAACTTTTTAATTTATCAGGATTTATGGCCACTTCATATTGTTTCACATACCCTCCAAAAGCATTGACCTCGACCACTCCTGGAACTAATGCCATTTGGCGTTTTACAATCCAATCTTGAATAGTACGAAGCTCCATTGCATCGTATTTATCTTCGTAGCCCTCTTTTAGTTTTAGGGTGTATTGGTAAATTTCGCCCAGACCTGTAGTTATTGGTGCCATAAATGGCGTACCAAAGCCTTCAGGAATTTCTCCAGCAACTTCGGTTAATTTCTCTTGCACCAATTGCCGGGGAAGATAAGTGCCTGCCTCGTCCTTAAAAACAATGGTAACTACAGACAACCCAAAACGAGACACCGAACGCAGTTCGATAACATCAGGAAGATTTGCCATTGCCAATTCTACCGGATAGGTTACAAACTGCTCAATATCTTCAGTACCTAAATTTGGGGCAACTGTAATAACCTGTACTTGGTTGTTGGTAATATCGGGTACAGAACCCAGATTTATAGTGGCCATAGACCAAATGCCCGTACCTACAAGTGCCACTATAAAGAGCCCAATAATAAACTTGTTATTAATGGAAAATGAAATGATTTTGTTAATCATAGAAAAATTTTAATTCAGTTAAACATATCATTTTGCGCTTCGCGCAAAATAAAAGCGAAGCAATGCTTTTGTTAAAAAGCATTGCGTAAGGATATAGCTATCCTTTAAAAAACTGAATTATGCCTGTGGTGGCTGTAAAATGGAAGTGGTAAAATCTTTTTTTATACCGTTTAAGTAGAGAAAATCTTGAGAAGAAATGTATTTAAACTCAAATTTTATTTCTGCGAATTTGAAATAAGTTGCGTTTATATGGCAACATTGGCAAATACAAAATGGGGAACATAAATCTGCATCTTGATGTTGGTGGTTATCACCTAAATCTTGAGAAATTTCTGTTTTAACTTCATTGTCAAAAGTACCTGTATCTTCACAAGGCACTAAATTTAGTGTGAAGATATAGATTGACAATATGAATGCTAAAAATTTCATTAAGGCAAATATAAGAATTTTTTAATGCAATGGTTGTGCAAAGAAAAAAGGCTTCGGATTATAAAAACCATAAGGTTTCTTGACCAAAAGGTGGTATTTCCTTGCTTTCAAAACGAGGTGCTATTTCTGCAACCATTTCAGGATATTTAATTGTTATTGGTACGTTTTGTTGACGTAAGGATTTCCAATATAGCCTACTAAATTGATACACTTGCTCTATTAGCTTTCTAATCATTTTACTATCATTTAAAGCCTCTGGTGTAGGACTTGATATTTTAAGTTTTATTGGAAATGAATAACTTGAATGACTTGGGTATTTTACAGTATTGTTATACCTCAAATTATTAAAGAGTAAATATTTATATTCTCCTTTAGGGCCAATATTTATATATGTGCCACTCATTGGAATTAACTCACCATTCCAATTTTGGTCAAAAGCAATAATATCTTGTGATTTTGTTTTATTAATATTAAGAACAAAAAGAGGACAAGGCAATTGAAGTTTATCCATCATTTCTAAAACAGGTTGTATTTCTTCATCCTTCATATCCTTATAAAAGTGAATCACTATTTTTTCAGGTATTTGGTTTGTTGGTACGTATTGATAGATAGCATCACTTAATGCACCCCCTAACTGTTTAACATCAGATTTACTGAAATAATGAAATTCATTAAATCTTCCATTATTTTTAAAACTAAATGCACTCGCTACATATCGAATGTTTTCTTCGGTATTTTTAAATGCACCCACACCTATAACTAATTCATTTTTAGGTTTGACATTTAGTTGCCAAGGTGTACCATCTAATTTTGCTAATAAGGCTAATGATATATTGGTTAAATCGTATATAAACTTATGTTGATTTCTTCTAAATCTATCAAACTCTATTACTTGAGATATAATTCTTTTATATAAAAGCTGCTCTTTAACCTTGTAATACACTAACTTTTTTTCAAGATTGGGTTCGTGCTTGTTAAAAGGACTTAAATAAATAGCAACATAATTAATGTTAGGGTCTGATTTAAAGTCTTTTATACCTTGTGAAATTTGAGGTAATGGATTTTCTAAATCATCAAATATTATATTGACATTATTATCGAAATGTGCTAAAACACCTGCATAAATATTTAAACCTTTATACCAACTTGTACCATCTTCCAATAATTTTTGCAATGCTTCTACTTCTTTAGCATAACTTGTATGATATATAAAGAAGAAATGCACATTATCTAACTGACAAGGATTTAAAGGCTTTAAATTCTTAAAATCAATTTTGGGATTTCTACCAACACCATTTTGAAACACTAAATCATTGCTTTCATCAGCAACTTCACCAATTCGATTTATTTCTACAGGTAAGTAATCGTCATTATTAACAGGTATAACTTTTTTAAATTCTTCACTTAAAATGAAATGTTGAATAAACTTATCGATTTTGTGTTTATAACTTATATATTTATTGGAATCATCTTTTGGTTCTGGTTGAATATTAAAAGCTGTTCGTAAATCGTTATTCAAAATGGCATAAGCCATTGTGTTATCATCAATAAATTCCTTTTCCTTATGATATTTTAATAACCTCATTTTATATACAACTTTATTAAGATTTGTTGTTGAGGTATGTTTTATAATTTCAGAAATAGGTTTTTTAAACACTTTAGCCATACCATCATAAGAAATAACTAACTCACCATATTCACTAACTTCTTTAATTTGTACTTTGACAGTAAACTTATAATACTGTGCAAAACTTTTATTTTGATATGATCTATTACCTATCCAAATTTGATTATCATTCACAAAGTTTTGACCAACAAGTTTTTTTATGCTTTTAAAGAATTTTTTGATTCGCCAATTATAGTAATGCTTTATTAAGTCGGTTGGTTGTTCTTTTAGATTGAGTTTTAAAGGCAAATATCCTTCCTTTTCATAAATAAATGATGTGTAGATAAAATCAGGATTTTCTTCTTTTATACCAGGAAACAAATCTTCTATATTGGTTGGAAACTTTGTTTTATACAACTTTTGAGCATTACCAATTTTCTCTTTACTTAAATAAAAAGTTATTGGTTTGTCTGGTAAATCAAACGTTATGATATTGAAATAAAGTTCCTGACTCATAATACTTGGGTTTATTAATTCTACTTCTTGCTCAATCTATTAATTTTTTGTTCTACAATTTTGAGGATTTCCGTACTGTTCTTTTCATCTTTTAACATAAAGACAATTTTATCTGCCATCCAGAATTGAAGCAATTCATTTTTATTTTGTTTTAATACTTTGGCTAATGCTTCAGCTTGTTCTTTACGAGCCATACGAGTACCACGTTCAATTTTACTTAAAAGTGCCGTATCAATATTCATTTGAGAAGCAACTTCTCTTAATAATAATTGCTTTTCTTCTCGTATTTCTCTGATGTATTCGCCAAATGTCATTTTGGGGATATTTTGACTTGTCAATATTTGTCTAATGTAAGAAAAAGAAAATAAGAACTAACAAAAAGATATTAACAATTATAAACAGGAAATGAGGAAGTTAAGGATTTAAGGATATAAAGAATTTTTATAAATCCTTGTTTCCTTAAAATCCTCAAAACCCTTATTGTGCTTTTGTGGGATTTGTATAATTGTTATGTGCTTCCCTATGTATTAGACCAGCATCAACAAATTTAGTAATATAGCCTTCTGCTGTTTTATGAGGAATCTTGTTTTTGTCGGCTATATTTAGGTAATCTTGTCTTGAAAATTGATAAGGTAGTGCTTCTAAAAAACGTTCTTTACGATTGGCTCTTTTTACTTCTTTTTGTTCGATAGGTAAATCGTTAAACACCTTACTACTGTGCTTTACTAATACGCTTATCATTTCCAATGTATTTTCAAAATCTATATCCTCACAATATCTTACTTGGTTTACATCACCATCTTCCATAATGCGAAATACAGAAAACAACATTATAATTCTAAATGCTATTAACCCCAAACGTCTAACAGTTGCTATATAGTCATCGGGTTGAAGATTGAGGTATTTGGTTTGAAGCTTCTCAAAAAACACATTAAACTTTTGTTGTTGCTCGGTTGTTAGCCTTACTTCAATATCAGGATTGTTTTTTAGGGTTTTGTATAACCCAAAAAATTCTTTTCCTAATTGGTCGTAATATTCATCTAAACCATTGGTTGTATCAGTTTGAAAAACGTTCTTCCAAGTAGGTCTGATATTCATATAATAAAACATAAAACGACTAAACAAGCCATTTTCAGCACTTGGAACCAATGCCTGAATCTGCTTTGGTGTACCAGACAACACCGTTGACAAACAAGGTCTTTCAATATCTACATACTCTCTGTCCGTTCTACGATAGTAACTAATGGTTTCGTGGTGGAATGCTTTACGAAAACCATCGGAATAATTACCGTAATCACTTTTAAAAGCTTGTGCTAAAGTATCTCCTTCGGTTTCAAAAATTAACCCTCTACCTTCATTATCCGATATTAATTGATAAACACCTGTTACACTATTGTTAGCCGGAATAAACAGCATTCTTTCAGGTGGTTTACTCGGTTTTTCCATAGTTTCACTTTTGCCCTTATTCATATTATAAGTAGCCATTTCAACTTGATGCTGTTGTTTTAGGGTTTTGGATTGTTCGCGCTTTTCTTTGTGAACAGGATTTACCAAATTTTTAATTTGGTTTAATCTCCCTTTTCCTGCTGAAGCAGGTGCAGTAACAAATAAATACAAGTTGCTAAACACTTTCCGTTGGTCGTACACACCAAACAATTTAGGAAAACAGGCACTAAATGCAGTTAATGCACCCAACAACAAAATATCACGTTCTTCATTACTGCTTGATGGTTTTACTACTTGTTGCAAAAATGTTGGGATGTTGTTGTAAACTGTTGTTGGTATTGTTGGCAATGGTTGTTTTTCTTCCTCTGGATGTTGCGATACTTCAACAACTTGTTGTTGCTGTTTTGGTTTAATACCAACTTGATGCAAATGGTGGTATAAGGTTGCTATGCTTATACCGTGTCCTTTTGCTTGTAAGCATTTATTATACTGTTCGTCGCATTCTTTATGGTCGTAACCTGAATAATTTCTGCTAATTCTATGGTAGTAATCACGTCCAGCTTCACCGTATTCCTCTGAAATAGCAAAACCAATATCACGCCACTTTTCATAAGTATCAGTAATATCGATACCTAATTGTTCTAAAGCGTTGATATATGTTTCAATATCATTTGCAACAACCGTTGTCGGTTTGTTGTTGATTGGTTTTTTAGGCACTTCTTTTTGCTCTGGAACAGCTAACCAATCTTTCGGGTTGAATATTTTTGTCATAGCTTTTGATGTCTTTTATGTAGGTATGCCAATGGATCGTGGGATAAAAAACACGCTCTGGAAATGTCTTTACCCGATTGGTCTACCTCAATGTTATATGTTTGCTTTATGTAATTGGCCACCGCAATAAAATATTCGTTGTGTGACACTTTCGATAAATCGATTCTAATTATCCATTTTAAGCCTTCTCCTGAAGGTGATGTAAACAACATTTCGGTTTCGAAATATTCATCGTTTAATAATTGTTGTTTTAGTTCTTCAAGATTTTCTAAATGGTCAAAATCGATTGTCAATAATGATGAATGCTCAATTAAGCTATCATCATTTCGTTTAGAAAACACACCTGAAAATGTTACATAATCAAAATGATTTGCTTTAAATTTCCGTGCTTCTTTAGGGTTTTTAATCGCTCTAAATTGCTCTGTGATACTTTTATACTTATCGCTTGTAATACGCTCAAATATTTGGTGTAATCTTACTTTTTCAGTTGGAAAAACATTTCTAATTGGTGCTTTGTAAAAACTGCTGTAAGCATACCAAGTATCATCAGGTGCATCTAACCAGGATAATTCATCTTCTTTTTTAACTTCAAAATTTAGATGCAGTACCTCATTGATTTTTAGTAACAATTCTTCTTCATTAATGATTTTAAAATGATAGGATGCAAAATCGAATACATCACCTTTAAAATCGGTTAATTCTATGTCGTAATGCATTGCCTTATTTTCAACAACATTAATTTGTAATGTTGATTTACCACCATTAAAAGGATTTCGGGTTATCCCACAGTCCCTTCCTTTTAAGGAAAGGACTGTTGATTTAGGATAATACTGCCTTAATACATAAGCGTAAATATTCAAACCGTAATGCGTTTTCTTTAAGATGCTCTCTTTACTTATTTCCATCGCATTTAAAATTTGGGTTATAATAATTGCTTTGTAATAGTTCCTCTATATCAGATACTTTGTAATAAAACTTGCCTTGAATCTTGCTATATGGAATCGTGCCATTTGAACGGAATGTTTGCAATGTCCGTTGGCTAATATGTAGCGTTTGCATTACGTCCTGATTGTCAATCCACGTATCTTTTAAGCGTTCTGCTCTCGTAGCTCTTATTAATTCGATACGTGCCTTTAAGTCCTTAATCTCTTGTGAGAGTGCCAAGAGTAAATCGATGATTTCAGTCATAACTAAATCCTTCCTTTTTTGATTAAGTAATTAGCTGCCTGTTGCTCGATTTCATCTTGGGAATCCATACGGTTACGCAATAACCATTGGTCTAATTCCTGACGTTGGAAATAGATTTTTTTACCATTCGGTTTATAGTGTGGAATGGCTCCCGTACTTGTAAGTTTATACAAGTGCGATTGTGATAGTTCTAAATACTGACAAGTTTCATTGAAATTCAATACTTGCTTTTGCAACGTTTGTTGTTCTACTAACAACTTTTCGATGCGTTCTAAACGTTCAATTATTTTAACGTCCATCTTATTATAAATTTTAATTTAAAAATGGACTTCTGCGCAAAAGTCATCCTTGATTGTCAAGGACATAACAAATATTGAAAAAGGTGTTTGGTATAACAGAAAAGAGAAAAAATGGTATTATTAAACCATTGTAAAACAATGATTTACACCGTTTTTGGTATTATCTATTTGGTATTAAGTAGAGAAAATACCACTTTTAAAAGGTGAAGTTTTATTTGATTTGGTCAAGCCAAAAATTGGCTTCAACTAATTTTTGATAGGCTCTTTTTTCAGTACCTAAAAATCTACGGTATTCTTTACCTGCATTACTACTTGGCCCATACCTATAAGCAAAGAATTTATAAATGTGTTTAGGCTCTATTTTTTTAGATGGTTTACTGTCAAAAAATATTCTTTCATTAAAATATTTAGTTTCTGTTAACTTAACCATAAAAGCTGCAAGTAATATTTTATTACCTCTATCCTTTATGAAGTTATATTCATCATCTATAATGCCTTTTTCATTTAATAGCTCCTCTAATTTTGCAAATTCTCTTTGTTTAATCTTATTAATAAGTGCGTTATAGGATAAGACATCATTGTTTTCCTTTCTAAAATCACCTTGTATAGCGTTGAAAATTGAACTTTGTTTTACTTGTTTCCTGACCGTTTTTATTTCTGCACCGGAATAGGATTTTACAATTAACTCTTGAGGTGGTTCTTCATTAAAAAATACTTCGTGCAGTTCTTCTATTGTATAAATTTCAGCATCACTTAATTCTGAAAATCGTTCTTGAAGTTCCATAAAAAGCATCATCGCATTTGCTTTTAAAAATGAAATGATATAGGCTTCATCAGATTTATCATTTTGAATTGGCTTTAAAGACAAACTTTCAACAATAACATTATCTGAAATGTAATTTTTAATCTGGGTTAAATAATTTAAAAATTTACGGTGAGCATTATCATATAGAAAAGACAAGTGATCAGCTGTTGAGTTTGCATCAAGTGCATTATTAATTTGATTAAAATTTTTGATGTACTCGTTTTCTATTAATTTTAAATAGTATTTACGCTTGTTAGAATACGCCTTTTTGAAGTCGATTTCATATTTAGGCGTTGTATTGAGGTATTGCTTTTTAAAGCCTTTTAAAAGCTCTTTAAATTGGTTTTCGGTTCTTTTATCATCAGTAACCTTTTCCACATACAGTAAGTCGATAAATAAGTCTTTAGCCATTTGGGTTAAGGTTTATTCTGTAAGCTGCTTGTTTCTTTTTGTCATCAATTACTTTAGCGTAAATTTGAGTTGTTTTCAAATTCTTATGACCTAACATTTTTGATACTGTATATATATCAGTACCCAAAGTCAGTTGTAATGTTGCAAATGAATGTCGCGCACAATGGAACGTGATATTCTTCTTAATTTCTGCATCACCAACCCATTCTTTTAGTAGGTCATAATTTCTCTGAACGTTATTAATATTCTCGAAAACTTTTTTAGTCGATTCGCCTTTTTCTCCTAACAATTCAAATGCTTGTTCGGAAATTGGTAAGGTTTCAGCTCCTTTAGTTTTCTTTTGCTTAAATCTAATAAAATTTCCATAGGTTTCTGAATATTGGATTTCAGACCATTGAAGTTTTGTAATATCTGACCAACGTAAACCTGTAAGGCAGGAAAATAGAAAAGCATTTTTTAATTGTGGATGTCTGCTATCTGTATTAAAAAGCTTTCTAACTTCTTCTAAAGTTAAAAATTCCATATGTGTATCTTCTTCTTTAAAATTTTCAACTGAAATAGCAGGATTGTATTGAATTACTTTTTCTTTAACAGCTTGTCGTAATACAGCTAAAAGTTTTTTAAAATATGCTGATTTTGTGTTTTGGCTTAATGGTCTTTTACTTCTGGAAAGTGCTTTTTTGTCTAAATACTCTTTAAAACCTTCTACCCACTCTTCATCTATTCTTTCAAAAGAAATTCCCGTAGGATGATAATCTTTTAAATGTTTTAGAGTACTATTCCATACACCTAAATTACCTTTACTTTCTGAACGTCTTTCAATCCATTGTTCTAAATACACGAAAAAATTGCCTTGTTTCTTTTCTTTATTTTCAAAACCATAAATATTATTCTGTACCTCTAAATGTCTTTTGGCTCTGATGCTTTCAGCAAGTTGTAAGATTTTCTTGTTTTCTAATTTCTGTGCTTTAGTTAAGGACCCTTTGTCGGGTTCTGGCGTTAAATATAATTTCAAGTACTCGTACTTACGATTTCCGTTTTCGTAATAATCAAGATATAAACTAATTCGTTTCCCTTTTCTACGTTGGCGTAAAGTAACTTTCATTTTCCTTATATTTACTGTGTTATACTATGCGTTTTAAGAGTGTTATATGGGCAACAATACGGCAACAAATATAAGCAAAAAAGGGTAGTTTGGCAACAAAAAAGAACACTGAAAACCCTGTAAAGCAATGATTAATAGATAGATAACAAACAAAAGAAAGATAATGAATTTCCTAAAGGAAATTCAATCTTATTAATTATCTTTCCAAAACATCGGAAAACGACTCGCGCCCTTTTCCCGCAAAAAATCATACACAAATACGTTGGGCATAATTAAAAAATAAGGATGGCACATAAAAATATTGACGAAAAAGTTTGGCTAGATAATGCGAAAACTATCAAACAGTTTATTGATCAACGACACATTTATGAGCAACTTTGCGATGAAATAGCTTTTGTTCTAAAGTTCGCTATGGAAGAAAGTGATTTAGAATATTCAGCTATCAGCAAAAGATCAAAAACACTAAATAGTTTTTTAGAAAAAATCACAAGAAAAAAGTATAAAGATCCTTTTTCTGAAATAACTGATTTCGCTGGAGTGAGATTAGTTTTCTTATATAATTCTGATTTTGATAAAATCGAAAAAATTGTCAAAGATAATTTTAAAATTATTGAAAAAGTAGATAAACTAAATGACAAAGGAGTTGATAAATTTGGTTATGGAGCTATACATTACATTGTACAACTAAATAAAAATCATGCAGGTGCTAGATATGATAATTTGGTTGATAAAAATTGTGAAATTCAAATAAGAACTGTATTACAAGATGCATGGTCAATTATTGACCATCATTTAGTCTACAAAAATACTTCTTCTGTTCCTAAAGAGTTACGCAGAAAGCTAAATAGTCTAGCTGGCTTGTTTGAAACTGCTGATGATCAGTTTAATCAACTTCGCGAAATGAGGGAAACATATATCAAAAATGTAGATAAATCAAAAAGCAGTCCTGATGAATTTCTAAATACGGAATTAAATCTTGATTCATTCAAACAATACATTTCTTGGAAGTTCCCAAAACTTCCTTTAGAAACCTTTGATGATCAATCTTCCATTGCTTTTAAGGAACTAATAAATGCAGTAGATTTAAGCAAGTTATTAGATTTAGACAACCTAGTAAATAAAGGTATTAAAAAGTTTGAGCAGAAACAGCCAAAATTTGATGATCATCCTAACTTTCACTCTAGTTCGGTTGCTACAATAATTTCTGTAGGATTAACAAATAAAAAATTAATGTCAAAAATGGGAATTCCAAATGATTGGAAAGAACTTTTAGAATAACTATGCCCAACAAAGAACTGAGGTAAAAAACAAGTAAATTTTATACTTTTTTAAACCAAAGTACTTTTATAATTTGCATCATAAGGTAAACCACTTTTTACTA
>NZ_RAQM01000012.1 GCF_003610735.1 Tenacibaculum lutimaris
TGACGAAATCTAGGTTTCAACGTATAACATAACCTTACTCTACGCTTTTTTCTTTCTGATTTATATTACTAAATTTAAACAATTGCTAACTTAAGACGTGTATAATGCATTGCTTGTTCCTGGTGTACTTGGAATAATTTATAGACACGCCAAAGTTCTAGTTTCTTTTACTAACTTTAACCTGACCAACGCAACGACATCATACACAAACACGTTGTGTGTAATTAGACGAACCACATAGAACTAATAATTCAATTAAAATCAAAGTGAGCATATTCTCTTATCATTTAGTCGAACTTCCCTTTTTTGATGCGGTAAAAAGAATATTCTCGAATCCTATCTCCAAAAACACAAAAGGACTAATTCATTCGGAATATATGACAGCAATGACACTAGGTTCACCAATCTTTTCTCCCTCTAGGTTTTTAATTGGACAAGTAGCAGTTTTTATGCAATGGGAAAATGAAGCTGCACTTAAAAACTATTTAGAACAAAACAGTTTTGGAAGAATCCTGGCAAAAGGTTGGCATGTACGTTTGTCTTTTGTTAGAGAATGGGGAAAGTTTAGTGGGTTCAAAATACCTAATCATAAAGACGAATTAGATAGTCCGAACTCTCCTGTAGTTGCTGTTACAATAGCAAGAATGAAACCTTTTGCAGTTCCTAGATTTATACATTGGGGCAGACCGGTTGAAAAACTTGTTAGAGATCACCCAGGAACAACTCTCTCATTGGCTTCAGTTAAATTTCCCAACACAGTATCGACCTTTTCAATTTGGAAGACTGAAAAAGAAATGACTGATATGGTTCGTGGTCATAGTGAAGTTGAAAAACCGAAAAGGCATTCGGACGCAATGAAAGAAAGAAAAAGAAAGGATTTCCATTTTGAGTTTACCACTCTTAGGTTTAAACCTTTATCAGAATTTGGAAAGTGGAAAGGTCAATCCAACTTTATTCCTAACATATAATATAGGCAATAATGGGGATAGCCAAAAAAAATCAGAACATACAAGATTGGATTACTCAACAATGGGTTATCCTTTTCGGAAAAAAAAATTGACACTTTAAAATTCAAATGGCTTATAGGACCATTTGGAGAAACTCATGGAATCGGGATTAAATTTATTGACCAATTAGCAAAAAATGAAAACTTGGTTGTCGAGAGTCAAAAAAAGGATAAGGGATTATTAGATTCAATTAAACATTTAAGGCTACCAAAGACTGATTTTCAAAGACTATCTCCAGATGTAATAGACTTCTATGAAAACACTTCAAATTACGATCTACTCCTTAAAGCAAAATGGAATCCAATATTCAAAGTTTTTGGCTCCTTGGTCAGAATGATTTTCAGTAATAGAATTGAACAATTGAATGTTCCAACTCAAAACTTAGAAAATGGATTAGAGCTAACTAACGAAATAATTAAACTAATTGATTCAAAAACTAATGAAGTCAAAAGAACTATCTGGCTTAGAACCTTTAAGTCGACAGGTCAAGTAGTTTATTCAGGAGTTTATGAAACTTGTTCTTTACCAAATAAAGAAACTTGCATCAAAGCCGTTTTTCCTTTACCAAATGGCAATGCCTCTGTAATTTTATCTCCTAAAGTTGGTGAGAAAGGTGAACTCATTTTGGATTCATCCGGACAAAAAATTGGGGATAGTGGATTTTATTTTTTGCTTAGGGATTCAAAAGGTCAATTATGGACAAAATTTATCAAGTCATTTAAAGACAAGTTAGTCGTAAGTAGCGTAAATAATAAAATTACCGCAACGCAAACTTTGACTTTGTGGAATTTAAAAGTTCTCAAATTTGAATATGACATAAAAAAACACATTAAATAATAGTACTTTTTAGGACAATTGAATATCAGAAAGAAAATCCTATAGATGAAAAATTAGCTACACAACTTTACACCCAAACAATAACCTACGAATATCAAAATTTCAATACCGCATTAAACAGTTAATCATTCAGTAAAACAAGCGAATTAACATTCTTAAAATAATTTTCACATAATTTTACAATAATTAAATTGCACACAATTTAATTGTGCGATATATTTGTGCCGTTATTTATAAGTCAATTATGTCAGAACAATTAAAATTAACCAATCAAGTATGCTTTCCGGTTTATACGCTAGCGAAAGAAGTAATTAGTTTATACCGTCCCATACTAAAAAAGCTAGATTTAACATATCCTCAATATTTAGTAATGTTAGTTTTATGGGAAGAAGGTGATCAAAGTGTATCAGAAATAGGTTCTAAACTTAATTTGGACAGTGGTACCCTTACTCCTTTGCTTAAAAGGTTAGAGCATAAAAAACTTATAGAAAGAAAAAGAGAGATAACGGACGAACGCGTTGTGAAAATTAATTTAACAGAACTGGGGGAAAATATCCAAGAAAAAGCAGAATGTGTTCCTGGTCAAATTATGACTTCTCTAAATATTTCTGTTGACAAATTAACAGAACTCAAAAATATAATAGAACATATATTAAATCAGATTAATGGAAAAAATAAAACCAATTTATAATATCAGCGCCAAAGCAACTGGCGGAAGAAACGGACATGTAAAAAGTGAAAACGGAGTTTTAGAACTTGATGTTAGACATCCTAAAGCGCTGGGAGGAGCTAATGACGATTATCCAAATCCTGAAATGCTTTTTGCAGCAGGATATTCAGCTTGTTTTGATAGTGCGTTAAACTTAGTCATCAAAAAATCTAAAATTAATACTGGTACAACTACTGTCAAAGCAACAGTAAGTATTGGTCAAATAGAAAATGGTGGTTTTGGACTTGCAGCAGCATTAGATGTAAATATTCCTGATGTTTCTTTAGAAGAAGCAAAAGCCTTAACCGAAAAAGCTCATCAAGTTTGTCCTTACTCAAATGCTACAAGAGGAAATATTGAAGTAAAATTAAATACAACAAATAATTAAATATTAATATAATGTCATTAATAGAAAATCTTAACTGGAGACATGCTGTAAAAGCTTTTGATCCAAATAAAAAAGTAAGTGAAGAAAATATTGAAAAAATTATTGAAGCTGCTAGATTAGCACCAACCTCATCGGGGTTACAACAATTTAGAGTTATTTCAATATCAAATCAGGAGGTTAAAGAAAAGTTAGTACAAGGAGCTTTAAACCCTGATTCTATGAAAGACTGTTCGCATGTGTTAGTTTTTGCTGCTTGGGACAACTATACAGAGGAAAGAATAGACAAAGTGTTCGACTATACTACAGACGAAAGAGGATTACCTAGAGGTAGATTTAGTAGCTATACGGACATGCTTAAAAAAGTATATTTAGATCTTCCTGACGAAGTTAATTTTGCACACACATCAAGACAAACTTATATTGCTTTAGGGTTAGCTTTGGCACAAGCTGCAGAGTTAAAAGTAGACACTTGTCCTGCTGAAGGATTTGACAATAAAGTAGTTGATGAAGTTTTAGAATTAGATAAAATGGGCTTAAAAAGTGTATCACTAATGTACATTGGTTATACCGACGATGAAAAGGACTGGATTAAACCAATGAAAAAAGTTAGAATTCCTAGAGATGAATTCGTTATTGATGTAAAATAGTACAGCAATAAACACTGTTTTATTAAAAAAGTAAAACACTCAACAAAATGCTTTTCTTACAGCTTTGTCTGTTTATAGAAAAGCATTTGTTTTTTAATTAACGTAAAATCCATACTTCATTTTAAAATGAAGTAGAATATAAAAGCGTCATGTACTTTTAACTCTAACAAACAATAAGTAACTATGAACGCTATAGAAAATATACTATTCAATAGAAAAAAACGTTCTTTTGCTCATCAATGTTTAGATTGGAGTGAAAGAAAGCGTCATATTGCAGGAGCATTAGGTGCTTCTCTTCTCGAAGCAATGATTAAAAAAGATTGGTTACGTAAAAAAACAAACTCTAGAGAAGTTATTATTACCTCTATTGGTAGAATAGAATTAAAAAATAGGCTAAATTTAGAGGTGTAAAAATATCATTACCCTTGAATAAGCTACTCTACATACTACTCTTTTTTCAACTTTCTGTTCAATCACAACAAATATTATTTGTTGGAAATAGTTTAACCTATACGAACAATATGCCTAAAATGTTAGAGTATATCGGAAAACAACAAGGAATTACTATTAAAACCAAAAGCTTATGTTTTCCTAACTATGCTATTATTGATCATATTAACGACGGAAAACTTCAAAAACTATTAGCAAAAAAACAATTTGACTATCTAATTGTTCAACAAGGTCCTTCCTCACAAGCAGAAGGAAGAAGAATGCTAATACAAGACGGAGCGACAATAAGAGCTCTTTGTGAGCAATACAACACTAAACTTAGTTACTTTATGGTATGGCCATCCGTTAGATATTACCATACTTTTGATAAAGTAATAGAGAATCACAAATTTGCTACCAAACAGAACGATGCTTTTTTGTTTCCTGTGGGAAATATATGGAAAGAATATAACACTTATAAAGGTAAAGAGTCTTTATATAGTCTGGATAACTTCCATCCTTCTACTGCTGGAAGTTTTGTAGCTGCTCTTACTATTTTTCATCAATTATATCCAACAAAAAACCTTCAACAACTCCCTTTTAAAAAATATAAAAAATGGGTAGCTGATGAAGATTCTTTTATATTAATTAAACAATTAATTCTTAAAGAATAAATTATGACGAGTCTCTTTATAAATCTTGCCTAAGTATGATTTTAAATAGTATAAAATTGTACTTTTACATAGTATAAATTAACAAGAATGGCACACGATTTAAGTGACTATAGAAAATCTTACGAAAAAAGAGAGTTACTAGAGGATAACTGTCCTGAAAATCCTATTGAATTATTTAGAGATTGGTTTTTTACTGCAGATGAATCTGAGTTAGTAGATGAAGCAAACGCTATGACAATTGCATCTATTGGATTAGATGGTTTTCCAAAAAGTAGAGTTGTTTTATTAAAGAAATATACATGGGAAGGTTTTATTTTTTATACCAACTACAATTCAGAAAAAGGAAAGGCTATTTTAAACAACAACCATGTGTGTTTGTCATTTTTCTGGTCTAGTTTAGAGCAACAAATTATTATTAAAGGGAAAGCTGAAAAACTTGCCGAGAATTTATCTGATGGTTATTTTGAATCGAGACCAGACGGAAGTAAATTAGGTGCTTGGGCTTCTAACCAAAGTGAAGTAGTGACTTCTCGTAATGAGCTAGATAACAATCTTGCTTCCTTTGAAAGAAAGTTTGAAAATCAAGACATACCTAGGCCCAAACATTGGGGTGGTTTTCTAGTTAAACCTGTTTCTATTGAGTTTTGGCAAGGGCGTCCAAACCGTATGCACGACCGCATTCGATACACTTTACAAAAAGATTTTTCTTGGAAACTTGAACGTTTAGCTCCTTAGTTTTATATTTACATAGTATTTATATTTGAATGAAAACACTATATATCGTTCGTCACGCTAAATCATCATGGGAGTATGATAGCGTTAAAGATATTGATAGACCTTTAAAAGAACGTGGTATTAATGATGCCCATCTTTTGTCAAAATACCTAGCTAAGAAAATTAACAAACCTGATGTTTTTCTTTCTAGTAGTGCAAATAGAGCGCTGCATACAGCGGTTATTTTTTGTGAAAACTTTGGATATCCGTTGTCAAACCTTAAAATAAAACGTCAGCTATATAATTTTAGTGATGGTTATTTAGTTAAAACTGTAAAAGCACTTGATGATAGTTTTGATAGTGCCATTGTATTTAGTCATGACCACGGTATTAATAGTTTTGTGAACAAATTTGGTAATAAACCTATTGCTCATGTAACTACATGTGGTGTTGTAGGAATTCAGTTTGATACTAAACACTGGAAAGATATTAAGAAAGGAAGCACTATATTAGTAGAGTTTCCTAAGAACCATAGATAAATCTATATATTTTGAAAATAAAGAAGTACGGCGCTATTGATATTGGATCTAATGCAGTAAGGTTATTAGTAGCTAACGTTATTGAAGAAAGAGATAGAGAACCCCAATTTAAAAAATCATCGTTAGTTCGTGTACCTATTCGTTTAGGAGCTGATGCTTTTGTTTCTGGACGAATTTCAGAAGCAAATACGCAACGAATGATTGATGCAATGCAAGCCTTTAAACTCATCATGAAAATTCATGGAGTTGAGCGATATAAAGCTTGTGCTACCTCAGCGATGAGAGAAGCTGAAAATGGTGAAGAAGTTGCTAATTCTATTTTAAAAAATACTGAAGTTAAAATTGATATTATAGATGGTAAAAAAGAAGCAGCTATTATATCTTCTACCGATTTAAACCAATTAATAGAATCTGACTCTACTTACTTATATGTTGATGTAGGTGGTGGTAGTACCGAATTCACCTTATTTTCAAAAGGAAAAATTATTCGTTCTAAATCGTTTAAAATAGGTACCGTACGTTTACTTAACAATAAGAAATCTGAAAACAAAATTCTTTTTGGTAAAGTACAAAACTGGATTGAAGAAAACACCAGTGATTATAGACGAATTTCTTTAATTGGATCAGGAGGAAATATTAACAAACTCTTTAAAATGTCTGGAAGAGATATTGGTAAACCTATTTCATACATTTACTTGAATGCTCAATACCAATTCTTAAAAAAAATGAGCTATCAAGAACGTATTTCTGAATTAGGTTTAAACCCTGATAGAGCCGATGTTATTGTTCCTGCTACAAAAATATACCTATCTGCCATGAAATGGAGTGGAGCCAGAAAAATTTATGTTCCTAAAATTGGACTTTCAGACGGAATTATTAAAAGTTTATATTTCAACAAGTTTTAAACCTTATTTTGTGACTTTCACAGGATAATAGTGTCATATAGTTAGAGTAATTTCTTATTTATTAGAAATACTCTAACAAAAAATCAAAAACAAAAACCTCGCTGTTGCGAGGTTTTTTTTATAATACACAATATATCTTTTTGCTACTTTCTTCTTATTTGAATTTTATCAGTTTTCAATTCTTTTTGTATCCAAGTTCTTAACTCTCTCTCATTTTTTACCATAATAGAGTCTGCTAACTTTTTATTCCAACTTATAGATACGACTGTAGAGGTATCTACTTTTATAAAATCACTTGATGATAATACTTTTGCTAAACTCATTTCTTTAATATCATTAAATCGAATTTTTGCTTCTGTACTAATTTTATTGAAAGGAATTGAGTTTTTATCTCTATACAAAGCATCTTGCTCTATTCTTTGATTTAAACTAGAAATTGTTCTTTTCAAATCATCAATCTCCATGTGTAAACCTGTTATGATATTATCTTTTTCATCTAACTCTTTTACTGCCCTATCGTACGCATCTACTACCCTATCAACACTTTTTGCTTTGTTTTCATTTATTACCAGAGAATAAGAGTCTATTTTAGGGAAGGTTTTTAATTCATTTCTCAAAAAAGATTCCGTTGCATCGCTTACATCACCGTTAAAAAATAATTTTATTGTTTTCTCTTTAACCTCTAGCTTTTCACGCTGTAACCATAAATTAGGATTATCATACACTTTTGCTTTTAAGAACCTTTTATAGCTTGCATCAATTACACTTTCATTATATACTCCCACGAAAGTAAACACAGCAGGAACCATTACCAAAAAGGCAATAAAAGATGCTATTTGTGCTATTCTTTTACGTTTAGCAGAATTTACATAACGAATCATTGTAAATCCTAACAATTTCAACACTAAGAAAGTTGCCAATGCAATAAAAATGGTGTTGATTGTAAATAAATACATCGCACCAAGAAAGTAGTCAAAATTACCTATTGCTAAACCATACCCTGCTGTACACAATGGCGGCATTAAGGCTGTAGCAATTGCTACACCAAATATTACAGAAGCAATTGTACCTTTTTTAGTTCGTGCAATAATTAATGCTAAACCACCAAAGAAAGCAATTAATACATCTCTAATATCAGGTCTTACTCTACCTAATAACTCTGAAGTTTCTTCACGAAGTGGAAATATAAAAAAGAATAAAAACGCTGTTAATAAACTTAACACAATCATTGTAGCTAAGTTTGTTAACGATTTGCGTAATGTATCAATATCGTTAATAGCAATAGACATTCCTACCCCTAAAATAGGCCCCATTAAAGGAGATATTAACATGGCTCCAATTACTACTGCTGTTGAATTTGCATTTAACCCTATAGATGCCACAAAAATAGAACAGATTAAAATCCAAGCTGTGGCTCCTTTAAAAGAAATATCACTTTTTATTGCCTCTATTGTTGCCTCTTGGTCTGTATCATCTCTAAAATCAAGAAGCTCTAATATAAACTTCTTTATCTTTTCCCATAAGCCTTTCGCATCTTGCTGTATAGTTTGCTCTGATTGCTCTACAGCTTCCTCTTGCTTATTTTCTTCCATATTTTTCATTTTTATTAACTTCGGAAAGATACAAAATTCCCGAATTAGAAAAGATATAAAAAACGCTTGTAAGCATTGAACCCACAAGCGTTTAAGAATTTTGTTTAAAAACCGTTATTTAGTTAATGTGTAATTTATTTTTCAATTTTGGTGAAATTCCATCTTTATGTAATAAAACAGATATTGTTTTTAATTTGAAGTAAGGAACTGACATATACACATACCCCTGATTTCCTTGATTTTTACCCCAAGAATTCTTTACTTTAAAATAGGTGTTTCCTTTTTGGTCTTTTACCAAACCTACAATATGCATTAAGTGATCATCGGTTGTGTTAAAATTTTCAAATTCTGTTTGACGTAAACTTGGTGTAATTGTTTTTTCTTCTACAATTTCTGTCAACGCTTTTTTATTTTCTGTACTACTCGCAGGAATTACAGCAACTCCACTTTTTGATGAAAATGTTTTTTCTGAAACATCACAGTCTAACTCTACTGTATATCCTTTTTTAATAGCTTCTTCTGTTACAGCTACTAATTCATCTAAAGAAATATTATAAAATGCTCCATTTGAAAAATTATCAGGAATGTTTAAAATGAACTGATCGTATTTTTTTGCATGCTCAAAAGAACTAATCGTTACATAGTTTGAAGGATCTATTTTTACATATTCTGCAAACGATTTAGGAGTATATTTTTTTCCTTCGAAAGTGAACTCTTCTTTATTTTTTCCTAAATACACATCTAAAACACTTTCTACCGATTGCTTCCATTTTGGACTTAATTCTCCTGCTGGGTTTTTAATGTAAGCGTCTAACATCGATTTTAACACCGCAATCATTTCAGCGTGATTATGTCTGTCTTGTCCAAGATCTAAACCAGTAAAAACTTGCTCAGGTACTAATCCGTATTTTTCTACTGAATTAATTACATCGTGCGCTAAACCTCCTTCGCTAAATTGTGCTTTTCCTTGACGGTATAAATAATTATTTGCTTTATCTGAATACGTATTACGAACCGTGTACATTTCAGATAAATCAATGTTTTTACCTGTTAATCTGATAATTTCTGATTCTAAAAAAGAGGTTGTAGAAAAACTCCAACATGTTCCTGTTCTTCCTTGACTTTTAACTTCAGTATCTTCAATATCTTTTACTGTTGAAAACTGATACTTTTGTGCTGAAGTTGAAGTTATACTTAAAAAAGTTAATGCCGCTCCTAATAGAATTTTTTTCATGTTTAAAAATCTTATGATAATTTAAGCAAGCAATTTACTCTTTTTAAAAGATTATTAAACTTCAAAAGTGTTAAAAATCCACTATAACGCCAATACGTGGTAAAGCTCTTCCTGTTGTACTTTCTATTTCCTCTAGTAAATACCTTGAACTATCATTAGGATCGGTTACTCTACCATTTCCATCTTCAATAGGTAATAAAAATGGTTGCTGTTTAGAGCTACTGGCATATATATTTTGAACATCTAAATATAGGTTTATGGCTGCTTTTTTTAAGAACCATGTTTTATCTACACGTATATCTAGTTGTGTATACGTATCTAATCTTTCTGTATTAAGTTTGGTATAATCTAAAATTCCGCCATTTTGCACATCATAATTATCTTTTAAAGAAGAAGCACCTAAATCGTATGGTGTATAAGGTTTACCACCAACTAATCGAAACTTAGTTCCTATTTCCCAATTTCTGTTTAGTTTTTTTCCTGCTGTAATTGTTAACAAGTGTTTATTATCCCATGTTGAAGGAATATATCCACCTTGTGCATCTTTAAACTCACTTCTTACAAAGGTATACGACGCTATTCCATACAGTCCGCTATATGATTTTTTCTGTGCTAATAACTCGAATCCATACGCTCGCCCCTCAGATGTTGAACTCACTGCTTCATTTCCTATAATGCCAAAGTCAGCACCTAGGTTTGCTAAACTTATCTGATTTCTTAACGAGAATGGATAGTCTTTATATCCTTTATAAAACCCTTCAAAAGTAACTTTTGAACTTGTATTAGGCTTATAACTTAATCCACTTACAAAATGATCTGATTGTATATACTTCAATCCATTTTTGTTCTCAAATTCGCCTATATCGTTTTTATATCCTAATACTGTATAAGACGGTAATTGATAGTAACGACCTACTGAAGAACTCACCATCCATTTTTCAGACAGATTATAGCTCAACGACAATCGTGGTGAAAATTGATTGAATGGATTTTTCATTGTTGAATTGTAATCTATCCCATCCATTCTAAAACCAAAAGAAACTCCTAATTTTTCATCTAAATACCTTTTTGATACTTGTCCGAAAACTCCATATTTAACAAAATCAATCGCTGAATTAAAATCGTAGATGGTTACTCCATCTAAATTAGCATTTTTCTGATAATTACTATTCGTATATCTTGCTGTTTCTAAGTTAAAACCTAGATTAAAATCAATCTTATTGTCACTTTCAAAGCTGTTTTCATATCGCAATTTATTCTCTATTTCTTTTGATGAATAATCTAACAGTAAATTCGCTGGTATTTCTTCATTTAAAAAATATTTTACCGCCTTGTTTTTCCATTCATTTCGACTAAGCACAACTAAGTGTGTGGAGTTTGGTGCAAAATACTTGTAACTGGCTCCTACAGTATAATTCCATTGACTATTTACTGGTACTGAATTAAGTATAACTTTATTCCTTTTAATAGTTTCTAGGTCTGTTTCACCATCATTTACCTCTTTATTTATTTTAAAATCATCAATAGCCCCCAAAGCAACTATTGATAATTCACTGTTTTTTGATAATTGTGATTTAACATTTACTTGAAAGTCGCTATATGTTGGCAAAAAAGGAAGTTTTATCAACTTAAATAAAAACTGTAAATACGATTGTCGAGCAGAAAAAATAAAGGTTGTATTCTTACCTAATGGACCATCTAAGGTAATTCCTGCGTCTGAAGTTCCAATAGTTGCTCTTGTGTTTAGTGAATTTGGATTTCCTCTTTTTTGAGTAAACTCTATAACAGAACTCAAAGAGTTACCTCTGTTTGCTGGAAAAGCACTTGAATAAAAATCTACCTTACGAATTAAATCTGCATTCATAATTCCTACTGGTCCACCAGTTGCCCCTTGGGTTTGAAAGTGATTTATTACAGGAACTTCAATTCCATCTAAGTAAAACTTATTTTCAGAAGTTGCTCCTCCTCTAATAATAATATCATTTCTAAATCCAGGATTGGAGGCTACTCCAGGAAAAGACTGAATTACTTTTAACACATCTCTATTCCCTCCTGGGTTCTTTTCTATTTCTGCTATACCCAAACTTTGAAGTGATAATGGGCTATCTACAGACTCTTTAAATAGTGGTGCTTGTATTTGAACTTCTTTTAACTGTGTTGCATCTTCAATCAACTCTAAGGTTATATATGGCGAATTATCTTTAGTAACTAAATACTCATCAGAAATTAACGTTTTATAGCCGACAAATGAAGCCTGTATTTTATTATACCCCAAAGGAACATTATTCAATACAAACTCTCCTTTTTCATTTGAAACTGCTCCTATTTTTGTTCCATATACCAAAACATTAACAAAAGGAAGTACTTCTCTTGTTTTAGAATCAATAACCTTTCCTGAAATTCCTCCTTCATTTTGAGACACTCCAGTAAACGACTGAAGTAAAACCAAGAGTATCAACACTTTTCTCATATCAAAATATTTAAGACTTAACAAAAATACATTTTTTGTTTAACAAAAGACAAAAAAAGATAAACAAAAATATATTAGAAACAAAAAAACTCAATCGTTATGATTGAGTTTTCGTGGGGAGAGCAGGATTCGAACCTGCGAAGTCGTAAGACAACGGAGTTACAGTCCGTCCCATTTGGCCGCTCTGGAATCTCCCCAAAGCTTTTAAAAAAAGCTTCTCAGTAAAATCGAGAAGCTTTACTAGTGACCGGGCTGGGGCTCGAACCCAGGACCCTCTCCTTAAAAGGGAGATGCTCTACCAACTGAGCTACCCGGTCATTTTTTGCTTTTGCTTTTCTGCGTTTGCGGGTGCAAATATAGAAGCTTTTATTGTTCCCACAAACATTTTTTAGAAGTTTTTTTGAAATTTTTTTGATACTATTTGTTACCTATTAATTAACAGAAAGTTACCTAAAGATCATTTAAGTATGCTTTTCTAACTTTTTTAAATAAATTTGATGAATACACAAAATCTACCACTGCTTCATTATCTGTTTTGAAGATTTCTTTATGAGATCCTTCCCATGCTTTTACTCCATTTTTGAGAAAAACAATTTTATCTCCTATTTCCATCACCGAATTCATATCGTGTGTATTTATTACTGTGGTAATTTTATATTCATCCGTAATTTCTTGAATTAGGTTATCTATAACAATAGATGTTTGAGGGTCTAATCCAGAATTTGGCTCATCACAAAATAAATATTTAGGATTCATTACAATCGCACGAGCAATTGCTACACGTTTTTGCATTCCTCCTGATAATTCTGCTGGAAACTTTTTATTCGAGTTCTCTAAGTTTACACGGTTCAACACAAAGTTTACCCTATCTAACATTTCACTTTCAGGTTGCTTTGTAAACATTTTTAAAGGAAACATAACATTTTCTTCTACTGTTTGCGAATCGAACAATGCACTTCCTTGGAATACCATTCCTAATTCTTGACGGAATTGACGTTTGTCTTCTAAAGTCATATCAATATTGGCAAGTCCATCATACACAATTGTTCCTTCCTCTGGTGTATGTAAACCAATTAACGATTTTAAAAACACAGTTTTCCCAGAACCACTCTGTCCAATTATCAAACTTGTTTCTCCTGGTTTAAATGAAGTTGTAATTCCTTTTAAAATCTCAACACCATTAAATCCTTTATGTAAATTATTTACTTCTATCATTAGGTTAATAACATTTGAGTTAAGAAATAGTTTGCTATTACGATAAGTACTGTTGTCCAAACAACCGACTGTGTACTTGCTTTTCCAACCTCTAATGAGCCTCCTTTAACAAAATATCCATGGTATGAAGGTACTGTAGCAATTAAAAAGGCAAAGACTACTGTTTTTATCAACGCATAGGTTATAAGGAACGGATCAAAATCCATCTGAACTCCTGTAATATAATCTGCTCCAGAAAACAAACCAGATAAAACTCCTGCTACCCATCCTCCAAAAATTCCTAAAAACATTCCTAAAATTATCAAAAAAGGATAAAAGAAAACGGTTGATATTATTTTAGGCAACACTAAATAATTTAGTGAGTTAATCCCCATTACTTCTAGCGCATCAATTTGCTCAGTTACACGCATTGTTCCTATACTCGAAGTAATATACGACCCTACTTTACCTGCTAAAATAATAGAACAAAATGTAGGTGCAAACTCCAAAATAACCGATCGTTTTGCTGCGAAACCGATCAACGATTTTGGTATAAACGGACTTTCTAAGTTCAACGCAGTTTGTAAAGCGATTACTCCTCCAATAAAAAACGATATAAATGCAATAATACCTATCGATTTATGTCCTAATTCATCAATTTCTCTAAATAAAGCTTCACGAAACACTCTTGCTCTTTGGGGTTTAGTAAAAACCTGTTTTAGCATTGCAACGTACTTACCTATATGCTCAATGTAATTCATTAAACGAAATCTATTTTTTCTTTCTGCTAAAGTATTAAAAAACCATTAACTCATCGCCTTATTTAAGAGTTTTAGCTTTCTTTTTATGTACCTTTGAGTTTTAATTTTTAAAGAATAAAATGAAAAAAATAGCTTTTTTACTAGCCATCGTATGTATTACAGGTTGTGCTACCGCTCCTCAAAAAAGTACCCAAAAACCTAAACTGGTTGTAGGGGTTGTTATTGATCAAATGCGATATGATTATCTTACTCGTTTCGCTAATAGATATGGAAATGATGGGTTTAAACGTTTACAAAGAGAAGGATTTTCTTTAGAAAATGCTCATTATAATTACATTCCTACCTACACAGCTGTAGGACATACTTCTATTTACACGGGAACTACACCAACACACCATGGAATTATTGGTAATTATTGGTATGATAAATATTTAAAGAAATCTATTTACTGCGTTGATGATAATAATTACAATACTGTTGGAAATGATGGTGAAGGCGGAAAAAAATCTCCTTACAGAATGTTAACCACTACAGTAACCGATCAGTTAAAACTTGCTCAAAACATGAGAGGTAAAACGATTGGTGTGGCAATTAAAGATCGTTCGGCTATTTTACCTGCAGGACACACTGCTAATGCTGCTTATTGGTTTGATGGAGGTGATAAAGGACAATGGATTTCTTCTTCTTTTTACTTAAATGAATTACCAACTTGGGTACAAGAGTTCAACGCTTCAGGAAAAGCTGATGAATATTTAAGTAAGCCTTGGGAAACTTTATATGATATTAGTACTTATACACAAAGTATTGAAGACGATAACGATTTTGAAGTTACTTTTAAAGGGCAAGAAAGACCTGTTTTTCCTCATGATATTCCAACATTAAGAAAAAGCAACAACAACTACAGTATTATAAAAGGTATTCCTGCTGGAAACTCGATTACTACCGACTTTGCTAAAGCAGCTATTATTGGTGAGAACTTAGGAAAATCTGAGTTTGTTGATTTTATTGCAATCAGTTATTCTTCTCCTGATTATGTTGGGCATCAATTTGGAGTTGCTTCTAAGGAAATTGAAGATACATACTTACGTTTAGATCAAGATTTAGCTGAGTTATTCAAGTTTTTAGACACACAAGTAGGGAAAGACAATTACACCTTATTCTTAACAGCTGATCATGCTGCTGTACAAGTTCCTGCTTACTTAGAATCTTTAAAAATACCTGCGGGTTATGTAAAACCTGTAGCTTTTAAAAACTTTTTAAATGAGATTACGGTAAAGCACTTTAAATCTGACGAAATCATTGAAAACATTTCTAACTTTCAAGTCTTCTTAAACAAAGATAAGATTAGAGAGTTAAACCTTAACTATGAAAATGTAGCACAAACTATTGCTGACGAAGCTATTAACCATAATAGAATTTACAAAGCTGTTACTGCTAGAACCATGCAAACTACTACGTTTACGAACGGAATTTTACATGTGTTACAAAATGGATACAACCAAAAGTTTTCTGGTGATGTGATTTTAGTTCCAAATCCTTCAACTATTGCAAGCAGCTCTAGAAAAGGAACTACACACGGTTCTGGTTACTCTTATGACACACACATTCCTATGATTTTCTACGGAAACGGAATTAAACAAGGTGTTTCTAAAAAGAAATATGAAATTGTAGACATCGCTCCAACGATTTCTAATTTATTACAAATTGAATTTCCGAACGGTTTCACAGGAAAAGTTATAGATGAAGTTCTTGAATAGAGAATTTAAAACCAAGTAAATAGAAAACGCCATTTTGACAAACTCAAAATGGCGTTTTTAATTAATTCATCTTCAAATTCTCAAATCATTGTTTAATTTGGGTTGTTTAATATAATTAGTGCTGCAATAACTCCTGGAACCCATCCGCAAAGTGTTAGTAGAAACACTATTAAAATAGATCCACAACCTTTACCTATCACTGCTAAGGGTGGAAAAAAAATTGCTAATAAAACTCTTAATAAACTCATAGTACTTTTTTAGTTAGTATACTTAAAAGACGAGTTAATTAGAATTTTGTTACACTTCTAATTCTACTACATTAACTTTCCAAAGAAAATAGCGTTCATCAATAATTTGTTAGTTCCAAACCAAAATGCTCTAAAGTTAGTATTATCAGTAAAAATGATTACTCTACCACTTCCTAAGCGTCCTGCTTTAAACGGAACGGTGTTTTTCAATTCCTTTAAGTTCTCTTTTGAAATATAACCACTCAATAACGGATTATTTGTATACTGAATTGGATTGTTATAACTCTTTGTATCCGCTTGAATAAATTGTTTAGTATTTCTAAACAAAGCTATGTTATCATTTTTGTAACCAAAATTGATTGGATGTGAACGATCAATCTTTGCTTCAAAAATAGCACCTCCTATTACTTGCGCTCCCGATTGTAACGAACGATTTTCAAACGATACATTATTCACTGAATCTATTTTAGTTTTATTAAACTTCACATCAATAAATCCTTTGTTCGATAACCAGTTTACTGCATTTCTATATCCGATTAACACGCCACCATTACGCACCCATACCTTTAATTTTTCCTCTAAATTCTTGTCAAGCGAGCGACTATTAGGAACAATAATCGTTGTGTACCTATCAAGGTTTACTCTCGTAGCATAATCAGTATCTAACTTTGTTAATTTCATATCGTATCGTTGATCTAACAAATGCCAAATTTCTCCTGCATCATAACTTGTTACTCCATTTCCTACCAACATCGCTACTTTTTGTTGCTTTACTGCTTCAAAATTTCTACTTCCTAGGTCAATTCCTTCATTCAACCCTGTAGATACTCCTTTAATTGCAATATGATTTTCATTCGCTACTGTGCCTAAGAAATCAAATAATTCATTTCCATTTAATTTTTGATTTTGAGCTGGAATAAAAATGGTTCCATAGTCGTATGAATTACCATCATTTGTAAACTTTTTCATCGCTACTTTCGCTCGTAATCCTTTTTCTAAAATCGCATTTAAAGCTTTTGGTGTATTGTATTCATTCCAAGGAAATAAATATCCCACACTACTTTTTTGTTGAATTCTCCCTTTCTTAGGTTGTAATTCAGTTATCTCAACTCCTGCTTTTGATAATGAAATATCATCCGAAAAATCAACTCCAAAAGCATGATTAAATGTCCATGCAGACACATCATAAAACAAGCTATCTTTAAATTTCGTTTGAACAGCAAACATCGCTTTTACCAATCGATGATTTTTTTGGTTCATCGGTACTACATAGCTATACCCTTTTTTGAAGTGTTTTCCATTCGATGTAAAATCTTCTTTTAACTCATGAAATTTTATCTGATGACGTTGTAAGACTTCTGCTAAATGATTTGTTTTTGTTGCATCTTTTTCATCTCCAAACACAATAGCATTGTTCTTTTCTGAACTTCTTGAGTTTTTATAAAAATCTTGTTGGTATTGTAAAATTTTAGTTCGCATGTTTTTAGCAGCCTCTAAAGTTGATAACGCTGCTGTAAACTGGTTACGAATTGTAAACGGAAAGGTTAGCACTCCGTTTTCACTTTCTTGCGCATGCCCACGAGAACTTCCTTGTTCAAATAAAATTCCTATACTTCCATTAATATCAGGAAAGGTTGACCCTTTTCCGTAGTAAAAATCATCAAAACTTTCTTCTGAATAATAGGTTGAACCAATTTTATCGAATGCTTTTGCATGATACGTAGCGATTTCTTTAGTTAACTTCTGATTCATTTTTGGTGTTAACGGATTTGTTCTACTCGGAATTCCTGGTTGGAAAAAGAAGGTAGAATTCGTTCCCATTTCATGATGATCGGTTAAAATATTCGGCAACCACTTATGAAAAGTTTGAATTCTTGCTCTACTCTCAGGCAACTGAACTGGCAACCAATCACGGTTCATATCAAACCAATAATGATTAGTTCTTCCCCCCGGCCAAACCTCATGATATTCTCTATCATTCGGATCTGGATTTATATTATTTGCCTTATTTGTATTTGCCCAATATGCAAAACGTTGTAAACCATCTGGATTCATCGCTGGATCAAAAAGAATTACTGAGTTTTCTAATAATTCTTCAATTTTTTGCCCTTCTCCCGCTGCTAAATAATAAGCGGCTGCTAACGCTGCATTGGTACCACTTGCCTCATTTCCGTGAATTGAAAATCCTTGATATACCACAATTGGACTATCAGAAACATCTACAGAAGCATCATTTGTGGCTTTAATATGCTTTTCTCGTATTGCTTCTAAATTTTGATGATTTTTTGGGGAAGTAATTGTTAACAATACTAACGGTCTTCCTTCATAAGTTGTCCCTCTATTTTCAAATGTTATCCTATCTGAAGATGTTGCCAGTGCTTTCATGTACTCTACCAATTTATCGTGAGTTACATGCCACTCTCCTACTTCGTGCCCTAAAATAGACTTTGGCATAGGTATATTTTGATTGTAGGAAACATCTTGAGGTAAGTAATAATTTAAATCGACTGTTTGTGCTGTTAATGCTGTGCTAACAAATAGTAGTGATAGTAATAATTTCTTCATTATTTTAAGTTGATTGTGTTAACTACGATTAAAATCGCTTGTGTATAGATTTTGTCTAAATAATAAAAACCCCACATAAAAGTGGGATTCTTTTATCCTGTTGGTGTTTATTAACTATTTCTTTTATCTTTTATAGAACATCCAATTGCTCTGGTATCTGTTTTTGTTGGCTTTTCTCCTTTTAACAAAGCATCTACCGCGTTTTCAACGAAACGTTCCTTTACATTATTCTCGTTACGAGAACTATCATCAATAGCGCCAATGTATTCAACAATTAATTTACCTTTCTTTTTATTCAATATGTAAACATGTGGCGTTTTAGTTGCTCCGTATTTTGGATACACCTCTTGACCTTCATCAAACAAATAAGGAAAAGTAAAACCTTTCTCTTTTGCACGCACTTTCATCGCTTCAAAACTATCTCCTTTTGAAACCTCTGGGTCATTTGGATTAATAGCTATTACAGGAAACCCCTTCTTTTTATATTTCTTATCTAAAGCAATGATTCGATCTTCATTTGCTACCGAATACGGACACATATTGCACGTAAACACTACAATGAATCCTTTTGCTTCTGAATAATCAGCTAAAGAAACCATGGTGTCGTCTATATTTTTTAGTGAAAAATCGGCCGCTTCATCTCCTACCTTATATCCTTTTGAAGGATTAATAGTAAATGCAGATATCGTTGCAACTACTAACAATAACAATATTGTTTTAAATGTTTTCATAATTATTTAGTTTAAAAAGGTTTGTAATTCGTATTGTAACTCTTCATAGCTAAATGATTTCTCGTAAAACTTTCTTTTTTTCTCATTGTAAATTAACGTTGCTGGTATAGAACCTGACCAGTTTTCAGCAATATCTGGTATCCAAAATTGTTCGTTTGCATCGTCAAAATGTAGTACTTTAGATTGTAAACTTTTCTTCTTAACAAACGGTATTAAGTTACTTTCTTTCTGTTTAGGAAAATCTAAACTCACCAAAACCACCTCTACATTTTTATCTTTATACGCTGCGTTTAACTTTTCAAAAGCGGGTAGCTCTTTTACACAAGGCATACACCAAGTTGCCCAAAAATTAACAACATAGGTTTTATCGTCATTTTTATGTAGCAAGGGTTTTAACTCTTCATAATTTAGCGTAGCTATTTTAACTGAAGAGTCTCTGACTTCATCCGTTTCTTTAAGTTTTCCTTTACAAGAAAGCAACATGAAACTCCCCAAAAAAAGTATTAGAATTTTATGCATTTGATATTTGTTTCCTCTCAAAATTAACTGATTGTGTTAGTTAAAAAGTAGAATTAACGAAACATTAACAAGAAAAAAGCCCGAAAAGTTAATTTTTTCGGGCTTTTTTTATCAGTAATACTTTTATTTTTTAGCTATAAATTTCATTTAATAGTTTAGCTAAACGTAATCCTCCTTTTTGTAATTGTTCTCTTACTACAGGAAAATAAACATACGAATAACGGTAGCGTAAATTTTCTCCTACCTCAACAGATTTATATACCTCTTTGGTAATTTTGTGTGTGTCGTGTAACCAATCTACAACAGTTCCTTGTTGAATTACTTTTACCTGCTCTTTTGATAATTGCTTAGTGTTATTAGCTAATTCAATATAGCTCATATCCCACTTATTAAGTAAATCCTCATCCCAAACTCTATGTAAATTTGAGCCTTTACCGTGCCATTGAACTTGTATCTTATTCCCTCCTAAATCCTCTTTTTGACCTATATGCATTGGCTGATGTAAGTCTCCTACTAAATGTACTAACATTTTTAAGTAAAAACGTTTATCTTCTGTAGAGCTATTTTCATCCTTTAACACTTTTATACATTTCTCAATACCCGTAACCATATCTCCTTCAGGATTCTTTTCGGTATCTTCATAACGAGCATCTAATGGCATATTTACATAATGCCAAGTATAAAATTTACCATATTTCTTTCTATCAGATTTTATTTCATCTGCATAAGTAGATACAAACGCTAAACTTTCTCCTTGTAATAGCTTTTCTATTTTCTTTTTAGCTTTTTTTGTCAGGTGTTTTTCTGCTATCTTTCCTGTAGCTCTGTGACCAGTTGGCCCCCACACATCTTCGTTATTAGCTACTGAGGAAACACTTACCAAAAAAGCAGCGAATACTATTAAAAATTTTGTCTTCATGAATAGTTTAAATTATAATCGGAAGCTAAATTATAAAAATAATTCCTCAAAAATTTGGATTTAACAAAAATTAAAACATATCTTTATAATATCATTTTAATATCACTTTAATTAAAACAAAAATGAAAGCAGAAAAAATCATCAAACCAGCCAATGGGTATTTAATGTTCTTTATTGTACTTATACTTTTTATAAGCGGAATTACATTAACAATTAAAACCGAAAATCCAGCATTCCTTTTAATTTCTTTACTAGCTTTTATACTAGCCTTAGGCTTTATTTTAGTAAACCCAAACTCCTCTAAAGTTTTGTTATTCTTTGGTAAATATGTAGGCACAGTAAAACAAAATGGATTGTATTGGGCAAACCCTTTATACAAAAAGAAAACTATTTCATTAAGAGCTAGTAATTTTGATAGTGAGCGTTTAAAAGTGAATGATAAACTTGGAAACCCAGTAATGATTAGCACTATTTTGGTATGGCGCGTTACCGAAACTTATAAAGCCGCTTTTGATGTAGACAATTATGAAAACTTTGTTCGCGTACAAACAGATGCTGCTGTACGCAAACTAGCAAGTATGTATCCGTATGATAATTTTGCTGATGAAGGTCATGAAGAAGACATTACCTTACGATCAAGTGTAAATGAAGTAAGTGAAGCTTTAGAAAAAGAACTAGAAGAGCGTTTAGCTATTGCAGGTATCGAAGTTTTAGAAGCACGTATTGGTTATTTGGCCTATGCACAAGAAATAGCAAGTGCTATGTTAAAGCGTCAACAAGCTACAGCTATTGTAGCTGCTAGACATAAGATAGTACAAGGTGCTGTTGACATGGTAGAAATGGCTTTAGAAGAACTAAACAAAAAAGAAATTGTTGATTTAGACGAAGAACGTAAAGCCGCAATGGTTAGTAATTTACTAGTGATTTTATGTGGCGATAAAGAAGCTGCACCTGTAGTAAATGCAGGAACGTTGAATCATTAAAAGACTCAAAGAAGGTTAAGTAATGAAAGTTTTTAAAGAAGAACAACGGTTTACACAATTATGGTTATTAGTAATTTTAGCAGTAAGTTTAATTGTCCCTATTACTCTTATTATCAAAGAGTACATACAAGAAAACTCTACAATGAGTTCAACAGAGTTTGCACTTACTCTTCTTGGTATTGTAGTTTCTTTCGCTTTCATTTTTATTTTTAAACTAACTACAAGAATCGATGAGTATGGAATTCATTATCAATTCTTTCCTTTTCATCTATCATTAAGAAAAATAGCTTGGTCTGAAATAGAAAAAGCATATGTCAGAAATTATGATCCTATTGGTGAATATGGAGGATGGGGCTTGAAAGGCGGATTACTTTGGAATAAAAAAAGGGGAACTGCTGTAAATATTTCAGGAGATATTGGTATTCAACTAGAACTGAAAAATGATAAAAAATTACTAATAGGAACAAAAAAAGAACAAGAAGCAAAGCGTGTTTTAGAAACCTATCAATATAAATTACAGTAAATTATGATGAACATCATAGTCTTTATTATTATATATCTTCTGACTTTTATAATACCATGGGTATAAACAAAATAATATAAAGTCATATTTTTAACCTATAATCTAAACCTCTAACACAACTATTACTTATATATAACAACAAACATGGCAAAAAAGAAAGCATTTGCACTCCGCATTAACGAAGACATGTTAAAAGCTATTGAAAAATGGGCTTCTGACGAGTTTCGATCTACCAATGGACAGATTGAATGGATGCTTATGCAAGCACTTAAAGAAGCTAAAAGAGAACCAAAAAAGAAAGAAGAATAACCTCTAATCTTAACAACTTGTTAAAAAACGCTTAATTTTAAATTAGGCGTTTTCTATTTTGTAAATTGTACACAACTAAACTACAATCAACTAACAATTATGAACAAGCTTTTTTCTTTCCTTTTATTTTTTACTGTATCTATGTTGTTCTCTCAAGAATTCTCAATGGATTTGGTTAAAAACATGAAGCCACGAAACATCGGTCCAGGTGGTATGAGTGGTCGTGTAACCGCTATTGATGTAGTAGAGTCAAATCCTGATATTATGTACGTTGGTACAGCTTCTGGTGGAGTTTGGAAATCTACTTCTGGTGGTATTAAATGGCAACCTATTTTCGATAAAGAGGTAACTGCCTCTATAGGAGCCTTAGCTATTCAACAATCAAACCCAAGCGTTATTTGGGTAGGAACTGGTGAAGGTAACCCTCGTAACAGCTTGAATGGAGGTTACGGAATTTTTAAATCCTTAGATGGTGGAAAATCATGGAAATCAATGGGTTTAGAAAAAACACGTCACATACATCGTGTAGTTATACACCCAAACAATCCGGATGTTGTATACGTAGGCGCTATCGGATCTCCTTGGGGAGAACATAAAGAACGTGGTGTATATAAAACTACCGACGGTGGTAAAACTTGGAAACAAATTTTATTCAACAATAACAAAACTGGTGCTGCTGATTTAATTATGGATCCATCCAATCCTAATAAACTAATAGCAGCTATGTGGGAACACAAACGAGATCCTTGGTTTTTTAAATCTGGAGGTGAAGGAAGTGGTTTATACATTACACATGATGGTGGTGACAATTGGAAAAAAATCACCGATAAAGAAGGTTTCCCTAAAGGAGAGTTAGGTCGAATTGGTGTAGCAATTGCACCTTCTAACCCTAATACTGTGTACGCTTTAGTAGAAGCAAAAAAGAATGCGTTATATAAAAGTGAAGACGGAGGATTTACATGGAAAAAAATAAATGATAAAAAAGGTATTGGAAATCGTCCTTTCTACTACTCTGAAATTTATGTTGATCCTCAAAACGAACATAAATTATATACAGTTTTCACCTACATAAATGTTTCTATTGATGGTGGTAAAAACTTTAAACAATTAATGCCTGCTTATGGTGTTGATAACGGAATCCATCCAGATCATCACGCGTGGTGGATACATCCTAAAGACGGTAGTTTTATGATTGATGGTAATGACGGAGGATTGAATATAACAAGAGATGGTGGTAAAACATGGCGTTTTATTGCTAACTTGCCTATTGCCCAGTATTATCATATTAATGTTGATAACGAATTTCCTTACAATATATACGGAGGAATGCAAGACAATGGTTCTTGGCGAGGACCTGCATATGTATGGAAAGACCAAGGAATTAGAAACTCTTATTGGCAAGAGATTAGTTTTGGTGATGGTTTTGACGTAGTTCCAGACAAAGACAATTCACGTTATGGATGGACAATGAGTCAACAAGGTTTCGTATCTCGTTACGATTATGAAACAGGAAACAATTACACGGTTCGTCCTACGCATCCAGATCCTGATGTAAAGCTACGTTTTAACTGGAACTCCGCTATTAATATTGATCCATTTGATAATTCAACTTTATACTTCGGAAGTCAGTTCGTGCATAAATCAACCGATAAAGGACTGACTTGGAAAGTTATTTCTCCCGATTTAACTACCAATGACAAAGCTAAATTGAATCAACATGAAAGCGGTGGTTTAACCATGGATGCTACTGGGGCCGAAAACCATTGTACTATTTTAGTAATCGAACCTTCACCTTTAGAAAAAAACATGTTATGGGTGGCTACGGATGATGGTCAGGTACACATCACTCAAAATGGTGGTGCAACTTGGACAAATGTTGCTAAAAACCTAAAAGGGTTACCAGAAAATAGTTGGATAACACAAATAAAAACATCTAATAAAAACAAAGGAGAAGCATTGCTAGTTGCTAACGATTATCGTCGTTTTAACTACAAACCTTATGCCTACCGAACAACAGATTACGGAAAAACATGGAAACTTATTGTAGATGAAAACGATGTAGAGAGTTTTACGTTAAGTATTATTGAAGATCCTATAGAATCTAACCTACTCTTTTTAGGAACTGATGACGGACTATACATCTCTTTAAACGCTGGTGAAAAATGGACAAAATGGACAGAAGGTTTTCCCACTGTTCCTGTAAAAGATTTGGTGATTCACCCAAGAGAACACGATTTGATTATAGGTACATTTGGTAGATCAGCTTGGGTATTGGATGATATTCGTCCATTAAGAGCTTTAGCTAAAGACAAAAATATTCTTACAAAAAGTATCGAATTATTTGAACCTCCTATTGCTTATCAAGCAGCATATCAACAACCAACAGGTAGTCGATTTGGTGCCGATGCTATTTATAATGGTGAAAATAGAAGTCGTGGAGCTTTAGTACAATTCTACATCAACAAACCAAAAGTAAAAGAGAAAACTGATAAAAAAGAAGACACTAAAAAAACAACTCAAAAAGAAGCTGAAAATACAATAAAATGGGATTCTATTAAATTTGAAATTTTTGATGGTAATCGGTTAATTAGAACATTAAAAAGAAAAACTCCCAAAGAAAATGGAATTCACAAAGGAGTTTGGTTTATGGATGAAAAAGGAGTAACTAGACCTTCAAGAACCATTAGAAAACAAAAAAATGAGCCTGGTGGTGTAAAAGTAAAACCGGGTACTTACAGAATTAAAACTACGTTTGGAGATCAAATTTCTGAGCAAAATATCACGGTAAAATTCGATCCTAGATTAACTATTTCTCAAACGGCTATAAATCAAAAATACGATACAGGTAAAGAGCTAGAAAAGTATCAAAATATTATTGCAGATGCAGTTAAACAATTGGTTGAAAGTAAAGACATAGCTAATAGTTATAAAGCTAAGTTTACTAAAAAAGACAAGAAAGCCTACAAAGAGCAAATAAAAAATTCAACTGAAACTATTAAAAAAATTGATAGCTTACTTGATATTTACTTTGGAAAAGTTGATAAACGTCAAGGAATTATTCGTAACCCCGACCCGACAGTTACCCAAAGATTAGGTACAGCTAATTGGTATGTAAATAGTAGATTTGGTGAACAAACCGCTACTGAAAAACAATTAATCAATCAATTTAAAGGAGCTTTTAAAGAAGTCATTCAAAAAACCAATGCTTTTTTTGATAAAGACTGGAAAGAATATAAAGTTGAGGTAGAAAAAATAGATTTATCTCCATTTAAAGAAACAGAAAAATTTTCTGTAGAATAAATTCAAATTAACTAAACCTTATATAATGAAAAAAATAACCTTACTACTCGCTATAACTATTATAGCAAGTGCTTGTAAAAAGGACCAAAAAAAGCCAGCAGAAATTGGTGAAACACTTAAAGAATACTCTATCGAGCAAATGATGGATAACGAAAGTGTTTTAGGAGGAAGTTTTTCACCTGATAATTCAAAATTACTCGTAACCAGTAATCGTTCTGGAATTTACAACATGTATACAGTTTCTACAGCTGGTGGAGAATTTGAACCAATAACAAAATCGGACAGTTCTTCTGTTTTTGCAACATCTTATTTTCCAAAAGATGAAAGAATGTTATTTAGAATGGATAATAATGGAGATGAAATTTATCATATCTTTTTAAGAGAGCTTGATGGCAACATTAAAAATTTAACACCAACTAAAGGTGCTAGAGCTGGATTTTTTGGCTGGGCAAAAGATGAGAAAAGCTTCTTTTTTACTTCTAATAAAAGAGATAAGCGTTTCATGGATCTTTATGAGATGAATCTTGAAACTTTCACTCCTGAAATGATTTATGAAAATAAGGAGGGTTATAACGTAGCAGCAATATCTAATAATAAAAATATTTTAGCGCTAAGCAAAACTGTTAACACCAACGATAGTGATCTATTCTTGTTTGATAGAACCACTAAAGTAATCACAAAAATCAATCTAACATTGAGTGGTAATTCAGCTGCTGATTTTTCTATTGATGATACTGATTTTTACTATACAACAGATGCAGAAGGTGAATTTGCTACCTTAATGAAATACACCATTAGCTCCAATGAAACAGAAAAAATATTAGCTAAAGATTGGGATATTTCTGGAAGTTATTTTACCAACAATGGAAAATATAGAGTTACCTATATTAATGAAGATGCAAAAAATGTAATTGAAGTTTTTGATGTTGCTGAAGGTAAAAATATAACCTTACCTAATGTTAACGGAAAAAGTATAACTAGCGTTGGTTTTTCTAGAGATGAAAACATGATGCGTTTTTATGCAGGAGGTTCTAACTCTCCATCAAACCTATATGTGTACGATTTAGCAACTCAAAAACAAACACAACTAACAGATGTACTTAACAAAGATATTAACCCTAATGACTTGGTAGAAGCAAAAGTAATCCGTTACCCTTCTTTTGACGGAGTAACTATTCCTGCTATTTACTATCTACCTCATCAAGCCACAGAAAATAATAAAGTTCCTGCTTTAGTTTGGGTTCATGGAGGCCCTGGAGGGCAATCACGTCAAAACTTCAATTCTAGAATTCAATATTTAGTGAACCATGGATATGCTGTATTAGCTGTTAATAATCGCGGAAGTAGTGGTTATGGTAAAACCTTTTTTACTATGGATGACTTGAATCACGGTGAAAAAGATTTACAAGATTGTGTAGAAGGAAAAAATTGGTTAGCAAACCAACCAGAAATTGACGCTGAAAAAATCGGAATCATTGGTGGTTCTTATGGTGGTTATATGACAATGGCTGCATTAACCTATACACCTGAAGAGTTTGCTGTTGGTGTAAACATTTATGGAGTTACAAACTGGATGCGTACTTTAAAGAGTATTCCATCATGGTGGGAATCTTTTAGAGAAGCTTTATACAAAGAATTAGGAAACCCTTATTCTGCCGATTCAGTAAGGCTTAAAAGGATTTCGCCTTTATTTCATACTGATAAAGTAACCAAACCTTTAATGGTATTACAAGGAGCTACCGACCCTCGAGTTTTACAAGTAGAGTCTGATGAAATTGTCGCTGGAGTTAAAAAAAATGGTGTTCCTGTAGAATATGTTCTTTTTGAAGATGAAGGGCATGGTTTTGTTAAAAAAGAAAATCAAATAGAAGCAAACAGTAAAATTTTACAATTCTTAGACACTTATTTAAAGAAAGAAACTCCAATTAAAAACGATGAATTATAAATAAACTCAAAGAACTTTAACAGTATAACTTTTTATAAAAATTATCGAGTTTATATTTTTGTCAGCATAACATAAAATCTCCTGCATATTCATTCATGTAGGGGATTTTTAATATCACAAAGAACCACAACTATTATTATGCGAAAATTATTCTTATTAATTATCACTTTATTTTCATTAAACACCTTTTCTCAAAATCAACCTGATCCAACCAAAGAACTTGGTGTATGGTATATGTACAACGGATCTCACCAAATTTCAGATAAATTCGGGTTAAAATCTATGGCACATTTTCGTTTCTTTGAAGTAGGAGACGACATGCAACAATTCATCGGACGTTTAGGAGCTAATTATAAATTCAATAAAAATATAAATGCTACTGTAGGGTATGCTTTCTTAAACACCGATGAAACTTTTGATATTAATGCTGGTGACTTTAACGAACATCGTATTTATGAAGACCTAAATGTAAAGCATAAAATAGCTAGCTTAAATTTAGCACATCGCTTTAGAGGTGAACAACGTTTTTTTAAATCAACTACTGGTAACTTCTTTCGATATCAATTAGCCTTAGGTCATCCTATTGATGAAAAATGGTCTACTTACATATATAATGAAACTTTTTTAGATTTTAAAGGTGAAGCATATAATCAAAACTGGTTTGGGGCTGGTTTTAAATATAAAATATCTGACATAGTTAAGCTTCAAGCAGGATATCAACTAATAAATGTAAATGAGATTGGTAATTTCAATAGAATTCAATTAGGAATTGCAATTACCACAAACCATAGAAAATAGAACTAACTATTATTTCATACTTTAGCGACAAATTTTTTTAGATGGAAACACCTCTTTTTACAAACGATGCAATCGTATTTGGTATTTTAATGATTTCTTTAGGTTTTGTTTTTTATACAGAATCACAAACCTCAGGATTTTGGCATAAATTTTATAAAATAGTACCCGGTTTATTCATGGCCTATTTTATTCCAGCAATATTTACTACTCTAGGAGTTATTTCTCCTGAATGGGAAACTACAAATGCTGCTGGCGAAGTGGTAAAAAACAAATCACAATTATACTATGTATCTAGTAGATTTTTATTACCTGCAGCCTTAGTTTTAATGACTTTAAGTATTGATTTAAAAGCAATTTTTAACTTAGGTTCAAAAGCATTAATTATGTTTTTTACAGGAACCATTGGAATTGTTATTGGAGGCCCTATCGCTATTTTATTAATCTCTACTGTTTCTCCTGAAACTGTTGGCGGAGCAGATTTTGATGCTGTATGGAGAGGTTTATCTACCCTTGCTGGTAGTTGGATTGGTGGTGGTGCTAACCAAACCGCAATGTTAGAAATTTATAAATATAACCCTGCTAAATATGGAGGAATGGTATTTGTTGATATCGTTGTGGCTAATATTTGGATGGCAATTATTTTAATTGGAATTGGTAAAAAAGATAAAATTGATAAGTGGTTAAAAGCTGATACTTCTGCTATTGAAGACTTAAAAGAACGTGTTTCTAATTTCACACAAGGCGTACGTAGAAATCCTACCTTAACTGATTTCATAATTATGTTAGCTATCGCTTTCGGTACTGTTGGTTTTGGTCATTTTGCTGCAGGATATTTAAGCGAAATTTTTGCTTCTATTACTGCTAGTATGGAATCTCAAACATGGCGAAATATCTTTTCATTTTTAGGATCAGGATTCTTCTGGTTAATTAGTATTTCAACAATTGTAGCAATATTTTTATCATTTACAAAAGCTAAAAATTACGAAGGTGCAGGTGCTAGTAAAATTGGTAGTATTTTTATTTATGTATTGGTAGCAACTATTGGTATGAAAATGGACTTAACTTTAATTTTTGACAATGTAGGGTTAATTGCTATTGGATTAGTTTGGATGGCTATTCATGCTGGATTATTAATATTAGTAGCTAAATTAATCCGAGCTCCATATTTCTTCTTGGCTGTAGGAAGTCAAGCAAATGTTGGTGGTGCTGCTTCTGCTCCTATTGTAGCACAAGCTTTTCACCCATCATTAGCTACTGTAGGTGTTTTATTAGCTGTTTTTGGATATGCAATAGGTACCGTGGGAGCAATTCTCTGTACAATTTTAATGGAAATAGCCTCAAAAGTTTAAGAGAAATCTGCATATTTGCAACAGACAAATTTTGAATTCAATGAAGAAAATTATTGCTCTTTTCGCAATAGCACTTGTAGCTTTTGCCTGCTCCTCTAAAAAAGAGGGAAACATGATAGTTAAAGGTCAAATCAAAGGACTAAAAAAAGGTACTTTATATCTTCAAAAAATGAACGATACCTTATTAGTATCTGTTGATTCTTTAGCTTTATTAGGTGATGACAAATTTATTTTAACCGATAATGTAGAATCTCCTGTAATGTACTACCTTACTTTTGATGGTAACACAACCGACAAACACATTATGTTCTTTGGTGAAGAAGGTGAAATTACAATAAATGATAATATTGAAGAATTTGGTTTTAAACCTGAAATTAAAGGATCTAAAAATCAAAAAGTTATGGATGAATATCGTAAGATAAACCAGAAATTTTTAGAGCAACGTTTAGATTTTGTAAAAAAAGATCTTGAAGCTCGTCAATCTCAAGATGAAGCTCAAATACAGCAAATAGAGGAAGATTATAAAAAAATGATTCGTCGTCGTTTCTTATTTTCTACAAACTTTGCTATTGCTAATGCTGATAGCGAAGCTGCCCCTTACATTGCTTTATCAGAATTATACGATGCTAACATTCAACTTTTAGATACTATCAACAATAGTTTAACAGATAGAGTTAAAAGCTCTGAATATGGAAAACGTTTGCAAAAATTTGTAAGTGATATCAAAACAAAAGAAGGTAAATAATCCTTTTCTTTATTATATAAAAAAAGCTCATTCAAATTTGAATGAGCTTTTTTATTTCTATTTTATTATATCTTAAAAGACATTACTGGTAATTTACTATGGTTTGCAATGTCCTCAGAAATACTTCCTTCAAAAAAGTGAGCTACACCTTTTCTACCATGTGATGCTACAACTAACACATCAACATCTATTTTATCTGCATAATAAAACACTCCTCTTTCTACTGAGTAATCTGAAACAATTTTCACCTTTTTCATTCCTTCCTCAGGACTCTCGTTGGTTTGTTTAAAAAATCGCTCCATTCTTTCTTCCAACTCTTTTGTGCTTTTAAACTTAGATGTAGGAGTACTTACATATATTAGTTCTACCTCTTTTTCTATATCATTAAAGAAAGTTTTAGCTTGCATATATGGTTTTACATCATCGTCAGAAAAATCACAAGCAAACAATACCTTTTCAATTTTTTCTGTTATCGGTTTTTCTTTAACTACTAGTACAGGAACATGAGCATAACGAATTACTTTTTCGGTGTTAGAACCTATAAACATTTCTTTTAATCCGCTAACTCCTTTAGACCCCATTATAATTAAATCTGCTTTTTCTTCTCTAGCTAAAAGGTCTATTTCACTGAAAATTTTAAAATGCTTAATGATTGGTGTTACTTTCACACCAGATAAATACTCTTTTTTTAAAAATTCAGTGAGTTTCTTCTCCGTTAGCTCTAAATAAAATACCATTTCTTGCTGTATGTAACTTTCTGACTGACTAAGTACAGCGTTTGAAAGTTCTAACATATGTACAACTACTATTTCAGCATTAGTTTCTTTTGCAAAAAACACAGCTGTTTGTAGCGCTTTTTCAGAATATTCGGAGAAATCAACAGGAACAATTATTTTTTTCATGATTTGTTTAGTTTTAAAGTTTAATACACTTTATAAAGTTACCTAAACTTTCTCATTTAAACCATGATATTTATCATTAAAGCTCTTAATGACAACCTTCTACTGAATTATGTAATTCAGTAACTGGTAATGGAGACACATAAGGAATTCCTAAACCCAACCCTCTTAATACAAACAAGATTCCTATGAAAACAACCACGAAAGGAATGGCTTGTTGAATTCTTTTTCTAACCAATCCATTTGCAAAATTACCTACGTATACCACAGCTGTCATTAAAGGGATGGTTCCTAAGCCAAAAAGAAACATATACAAACTACCTGATAGCATGTTATTGGTAGCTAAAGCTCCAAAAACAGCCATATACACCAATCCGCATGGAAGAAACCCGTTTAAAAAACCTATAGTAAAAAACGTATCATTTCCTTTTTTCTTTAACTCTTTTCCTAAAGAAGATTTTACTTTTATCACCAATTTATTAATAGGTGCTGAAAAACTATACTTTTGAAAAGTTTTAGGTAATAAGATTACCAAAATCATTAAAACACCTACAATAATAGAAAGTTGCTGTTGAAATCCGAAAAAATAAAATCCTTTTCCTAACAACCCAAATAGCAAACCTATTAAACTGTATGTAAACAAGCGTCCTAAATGATAACTGGTAATTTGGAGGAACTGTTTTACTTTGTTTGTTCTATTTACGGGCAACATAAAGGCTATAGGTCCGCACATACCTATGCAGTGAAAACTTCCTAATAGCCCAAATATAATTGCTGAAAGAAACATTAGTAAACCAATTCTTTCTGAAATAAATAATCTTTATTTTTGTAGTTCCAGGAAACGGTTATGTTCCAACGACCACCCAACAAACGGTTCTCAGGCACGAGCAAATATGTTTCGGAAAGCGAAATAGGCATTTCGAAATCCAATTGTTTATCAGATGGTCTGTATAGGAACACTTTTCCTTTGATATCTTTAGGGTTAAAGTCTGTTGGAAAATAGACTTTAATTCCTTCTGATACTTTTTCTATTTTAATATTTTCTTTTAATGCTTTCGCATTTTTTGTAGCATTTATTTGATTTTGAACTTCCAACTCTTGTTGATAGTACTTTTCTGTTACTAAATCGTGATTAAAGTTTTTACCTGTACTCATCGTTATTACGAAATACATGATAAACCCTATAAACCCTATAATTGCTATTACTATACCCGTGCCCCAGTTTAGTTTCATTTTATTTTGTTTTTGTGTCATTGAGAAAAATGTAGCAACCTATTTATAAACTAAGTGATTACTTCACCTTTCTTCCTCTTAATGACGGTATTTTTATCTATAACTTCTTGGTCCTAAAAAGTTGGTAGTTGTTGTTTCAATAAGTTTATCACCACTATATACTCCAATTTTTAGTTTTTCTTTTTCATCTTTCATTTCAGATTGATGTAACTCTATAAACAAAGTCCCTTCAGCCAATCCTTGTTTAGGAACTTCAAAATTTTGATGTGTTACCGTTTCTATTGTTCCTTTATGTGACAATAATTTGTAACTCACATCATCTATCTCTTTAGTTGTTTTATTTACTACTTTATAGGTGTAAATATTACTAATTATTCCATTTTCTTTATGTTGATACAATTGTCCTGGTAAACGTAAAATTGTAGCTTCAACATCATTTCTTAAAAACAGCATCCCTATTAAAATTCCAATTAAAATGAATAATACTGCTGAGTATCCTTTCATTCTTGCAGTAAACTTAAAAGGTGATTTTTTTACAATGTTTTCTTCACTTGCATAACGGATTAATCCTTTTGGCAAGCCTACCTTTTCCATTATATGATCACACTCATCGATACAAGCTGTACAGTTTACACACTCTAACTGTGTTCCGTTACGAATATCAATTCCTGTAGGACATACGTGTACACACTGAAAACAATCAATACAATCTCCTTTACCTGATGCTACCCTATCTTCTTTCTTATTAAACTTTCCTCTTCCTGTCTTTCCTTCTCCTCTTACGTGATCGTAAGCAACATTTATCGTTTTATTATCTAACAGTACTCCTTGTAATCTACCATAAGGACAAGCAATAATACACACTTGCTCTCTAAACCATGCAAAAATAAAATAGAATACTCCTGTAAAAATTAATAAAGAAATTAACGTACTAAAATGATCTAACGGATTGCCTGTTATATAACTTATTAGCTTATCGCTTCCTATTAAATAAGCTAAGAATACGTTTGCTATAATAAAAGAGATGATAAAAAACACAATCCATTTTAATACTCTCTTTCTAATTTTTTCTGCATTCCAAGGTTGTTTAGCTAATCGTATTTGTTTTCCTCTATCTCCTTCAATTAAATACTCTATTTTTCTAAAAACCATTTCTAAAAAAATGGTTTGTGGACAAATCCATCCACAAAAAATTCGACCAAACACAACAGTAAATAGAATGATAAACACCACTCCTATTATCATTGAAATTACCATTAAATGGAAATCTTGAGGCCAAAAAGGAAAACCGAAAATGTTAAACTTACGTTCTAAAACATTAAATAGTAAAAATTGGTTTCCGTTAATTTTTACAAAAGGAGCTAATAACAAGAATGCTAATAAAAAGTAGCTTACATAGCTTCGATATTTATAAAACTTACCACTTGGTTTTTTTGGAAACACCCAAGCCCTTTTACCTTCATCATTTATAGTGCCTATACTATCTCTAAATTGTTCGTTTTTGGGTGTTTCCATAATCAACTATTAAAAACTAATTTGTAACTATTTATTGAATACTATCTTTTGGTTGCTCATCAGGTTCAGCTACAGTAGAAGTTGCTCCTTCTTCTTTATATAACTCTCCTTGAGGTTCTTTTGGCTTTGCAGGAGTAGTTCCTTGCATAGAAATTATATAACTCGCTACTTTTTGAATATCAGCTGGTTTTAAGGTTTTATTCCAAGCTACCATCCCTTTACCGTCTCTACCTCCATTAGCAATAGTGTTGAAAATATTTTTCATACCACCACCTAAAATCCAATATTCATCGGTTAAGTTTGGTCCAATACCACCTCCACCATCAGCAACGTGACATGCTGCACAGTTTAGGTTATATACTGCCTTACCTCTACTTAAATCTCCTGCATCTGTTAAAACGGTTGCTGTTTCTGCATCAATAACAGCTTCTTTTGAAGTTGATTTGAACGCTGCTAATTCTCTTTTTGCTTCAGCAACTGCTTGTGCATATTCCATTTCTTGGTTATCTGCACCTAATACATGATATCTTACTAAATATACCGCTGCAAAAATGATTGTTGCATAAAACATATACAGCCACCACGGTGGTAAGTTATTATCTAACTCTTTAATTCCATCATAGTTATGATCAAGAATAATTTCATCTTCTTGCTCAACTGCTTTAGCCTCTGTCCACCTACTAATAAGCTTTTTAGCCCAAGCCCAGTTATCAACTTCTTCTGGTTTAACTCCGTCTTTTTCCATTTGAAGTTGCTCTGCTCTTTGTTGCGCTACAATGTTTAAAGCTTCTTTTAAAACTACCACGGTTATAAGCCCTACAATTGCTATCCAAACTAATGGATGTTCATACAGACTAAATGGATTTTGGTATGATTTAATTGCAGTAGCAATAGCAAAAAAGGTTACTGCAACAAAAATGATATATACTATAGATTGAAAATATTTTTTCATCTTGTTAAATTTTACTAATTATCTAAAGGTAATTCACTTACACTACTTATATATTCTTTTTTGGCTGTAAACACCCACCAAAACAACACTACGAAAAATGTAAAGAATATGGTTAGTGAAATAATTGGGTATATTTCAATACCTGCAATTGTTTCCATATGGTTTTTTACAAACTTTAACATAATTTCTAGTTTTTAGCGCTTAATTGATCTTCAACATCTTTTACTTTAATATCGGTACCTAATCTTTGTAAATAAGCGATTAAGGCTACAATTTCTCTATCTTTCATTTCAATAAAAGTTTGTCCATTCTCTTGAGCATACTTTTTATCAGCTTCATAATTTGCTTTGAAATCAGGATCGGCATATAAGTTCTCTTGAATTTTCATTCCTTGAGCATCCATACTTGCTTGTGCATTCGCTATATCTTCATCTGTATATGGAACCCCTAAGCTTACCATAGCTTTCATTTTACTTTCGGTATCGCTCTTATCTAACTCATCTCTTACTAACCATTGGTACGCTGGCATAATAGATCCTGGTGATGTGCTTTGTGGATCATACATATGGTTTAAGTGCCAACTGTCGTTATACTTACCTCCAACTCTTAATAAATCTGGTCCTGTACGTTTAGAACCCCATAAGAATGGATGATCGTATACAAACTCTCCTGCTTTTGCAAATTCTCCATAACGCTCTACTTCTGATCTGAATGGACGTACCATTTGTGAGTGACATCCAACACACCCTTCACGGATATAAATATCTCTACCTTCTAATTCTAAAGGTGTATATGGTTGTACACTTGTTATAGTTGGAATATTAGATTTTACTAATAATGTTGGTATAATTTGCACAACACCTCCAATTAAAATAGCTACAGTAGCATAGATAGTTAATTTTACTGGTCTTCTTTCTAACCAAGTGTGCCATCCTTCATTTGAAGTTCTATGTTTAGATACTTTAGTTAATGCAGGTGCTTCTGCTAATTCATCAGTTACTTCACTACCTGATCTTACAGTTTTAACAATATTGTATAGCATTACGAATGCTCCTAGTATAAATAAACTTCCTCCGATAGCACGCATCCAGTACATTGGAATAATTTCATTTACTGTTTCTAAGAAGTTACCGTATGTTAAGGTTCCATCTGGGTTGAATTGTTTCCACATTGATGCTTGTACAAATCCTGCTACATACATTGGTAATGCATACATGATAATACCTAAGGTACCTATCCAGAAGTGGAAGTTTGCTAATGCTGTAGAGTATAATTTTGTTTTAAACATTCTTGGTACTAACCAGTATAACATACCGAAAGTTAAGAATCCGTTCCATGCTAAGGCTCCTACGTGTACGTGAGCAATAATCCAATCACTAAAGTGTGCAATTGCATTTACATTCTTTAATGATAACATTGGTCCTTCAAACGTTGCCATACCATAACCTGTAATTGCAACTACCATGAATTTTAATACTGGGTCTACTCTTACTTTATCCCAAGCTCCACGAAGTGTTAGTAGTCCGTTGATCATACCTCCCCAAGATGGTGCAATCAACATTACAGAGAATGCTACTCCTAAATTTTGAGCCCAATCTGGTAATGATGTATATAATAAGTGGTGAGGCCCTGCCCAGATGTAGATGAAAATTAACGACCAGAAGTGTACAATAGATAATCTATATGAATATACCGGACGGTTAGCGGCTTTAGGAACAAAGTAGTACATTAACCCTAAGAACGGAGTCGTTAAAAAGAATGCTACCGCATTATGTCCGTACCACCATTGTACTAATGCATCTTGAACACCTGCGTATACTGAATAACTTTTCATAAAGCTTACAGGTAATTCTAAACTATTAAAAATATGTAATACCGCTACGGTTACAAAAGTTCCTAAGTAGAACCAAATTGCTACATATAAATGGCGTTGTCTTCTTTGTAAGATTGTCCAAATCATGTTAGCTCCAAAAGCTACCCAAACTAATGCAATGGCTATATCAATTGGCCATTCTAATTCGGCATATTCTTTTGATGTTGTATACCCTAACGGAAGTGTTATGGCTGCTGCAACAATTATTAACTGCCATCCCCAAAAGTTAAAGTTACTTAAAAAATTACTCGCCATACGCGCTTTCAGTAATCGTTGTAGTGAGTAGTAAACTCCTGCAAAAATGGCATTTCCTACGAATGCAAAAATTACTGCATTTGTGTGTAATGGTCTTAAACGCCCAAAACTTAACCACGAAATTCCGTCAGTTAAATTTGGGAATAAAAACATAAAAGCCAATAACAATCCTACTGAAAAACCTACTATTCCCCATAGTAAGGTTGCGTAGATGAATTTTTTTACGATCTTATTATCGTAATAAAATTGTTGCATTTCCATAATCTATTTGAATTTAATATCTATTGTTAATTGTTAGTTCTTTGTTTCTTCTTTTACCAGTTCATCATCAAACAACATGCGAACTGATGGCGTGTACGAGTCATCGTACTGCCCTTTTTTTACTGAAACAATAAATGCTATAAAGAAAATAATAGCCACTAAAATACTTAGTGATAGTAGTAAGTAAATAACGCTCATATCTTGCCTGATAATTATAGTTCAAAGGTAACTGTGAAGGTTTTCTTAAAATATGACTTTTGTCATGTTTGAGTTTTTTTTCAAAAAAAATAAAGAGAACGAAAAGTTCTCTTTATTTAAGTAATCTTTGTAAACCTCTTAGAAGATTTTTCTCTAAAATAGCATAACTACCATCTGATAGAAATAATTCTTTTATTTCTTCAAATAGTTTATTTACTTCTTCTTTACCGTAGTTTAATTTTTTGAGTGATTTATTAATTTTTTGAATGCTAGCATAGTCATTATCTTTTTCAAACTCTTTATGCATCTTCTTATACGTTTCTTGGTTTGTTCTTAAAGAAATGGCTTCGAGTTCTTCTTTTGTTTCTTTAAAATCTGCATTAATACAATAGATAAAAAGATAGGTATGTAGCTCTTCCTTTGACCAATTTACTTCAAATGATTCCATAACGCCTGGTTTTTAGGTTCACTCAAATTTAATCATTTTTTTAGTAAAAACACAACAATACCCATTATAAAACATTAATTACCAACAAATTAAATAGTCATTGAAAACAATTTTGTTTCTGGTTGTTTTTCATGTAATTTCTTATCAAATGCCATACAAATATTACGTACATAGGGTCTTGCCTTCTCAGGAACTGTTAACTTTTTCCCTTTAATAGAAACCAATCCATCATCTATCATTTCTTCTAACTTTCCTATATGTGCTTCTACATTTTTTATCTGTAATTGCTCTTCTTCCCACGAGGTGGAGAAATGACACATAATATTTAAAATATGTTTTCTTATTATTAAGTCTTCTTCTGATAATATATGCCCTCTAAACACAGGAATTTCTCCTTCGTTCACAATTCTTTCGTATTCTTTTACAGTTTTTACATTTTGTGCAAATCCATACCAAGAATCAGAGATTGACGACATTCCTAAACCTACCATTAACTGTGTTTTATTAGCGGTGTATCCCATAAAGTTACGATGTAGTGTTTTTTCTTTGGTAGCTTTATATAAGCTATCAGTAGGTAATGCGAAATGATCCATTCCAATTTCTACATAGCCCATTTCGGCAAATAATTCTTTACCTATTTCATACAACTCGCGTTTTTCTTCATTTTTAGGCAAGTCATCTTCATTAAATCCACGTTGCCCTACTCCTTTTACCCATGGAACATGCGCGTAACTATAAAATGAAATTCTATCGGGTTCTAATTCTTTTGTTTTATTAATGGTATAAATTACGTTTTCTTTTGTTTGGAATGGAAGTCCAAATACTAAGTCGTGACTGATAGACGTGTAGCCTATTTCTTTTGCCCAATTGTGTACTTTTTCTACGTTTTCAAAAGGTTGTACTCTATGAATAGCTTCTTGTACTTTTGGATTATAATCTTGTACCCCAAAACTTACTCTTGTAAAACCTAAATTGTACAATGTTTGCAAGTGTTCTTTTGTAGTATTGTTTGGGTGCCCTTCAAAACTAAATTCGTGGTCTGGGTGTTTTTCAGCATTGATAAAAATTCCATCAATTAACCTTTTTAATTGTTTCTCTGAAAAGAATGTTGGCGTTCCCCCTCCTAAATGTATTTCTTTTATTATAGGTGTTTCGTCAACTAAATCAACATATAACTGCCACTCTTTTAAAACGGTTTCTATATACGGATTTTCCATTTCATGGCGTTTTGTAATATGCTTGTGACAGGCACAAAACGTACATAAACTCTCACAAAATGGTAAATGAATATATAAGCTAATTCCTTCTGAGGAATTGCTTTCTATAAACGAACGCTTAAAAGTATCTATCCATTTTTCTTTTGAAAATGTTTCGTTATCCCAATATGGAACTGTTGGATAGCTTGTGTATCTAGGTCCTGGAATGTTATATTTTTGAATAAGTGAGTTCATGTTCTTGATAATGTTTTGTTTCATTCTTCAATAAAATCAATCTAACTGACATTACGCCAATTCTAGAGCAATTTCAATCATTTCTTTAAAGGTTTGTTCTCTTTCATCGGCTGTGGTTCTTTCTCCTGTAACCAAACTATCTGAAATGGTTAAAATTGATAATGCATTTACTTTATGCTTTGCTGCAACTGTATACAATCCGTTGGTTTCCATTTCAACACATAACACACCATAATCTGCCCATTTTTTATAGCTTTCAAATTCATCTGCATAAAATTCATCTGAGCTTAAGATGTTTCCTGCTTTTAGTGGAATTCCTTTTTCTTTTGCTGCATCTACGGCTTTTTGAAACAACTCAAAACTTGCTGTTGGCGCAAAATCGGCTCCGTTAAAACGAATGGTATTTAATCCTGAATTGGTAGAAGCTGCCATAGCAATAACAATGTCTCGGATTTTTACTTCTTTTTGATACGATCCAGCAGAACCTACCCTTATTAAGTTTTTAACCCCATATTCATTAATTAATTCATGAGCATAAATTAAAGCAGAAGGAATTCCCATTCCTGTTCCTTGTACGGAAATTTGTTTTCCTTTATAGGTTCCAGTGAATCCTAACATACCTCGAACATCGTTATAACAAACTGGATTTTCCAAAAACGTATCTGCAATCCATTTTGCACGCATGGGATCACCTGGTAATAAAACAGTTTCTGCTATTTCTCCTTTTTTTGCTTCAATATGCACGCTCATAGTTTTAGGTTTTTAAAATTTAATATTCGTTGTTATCAGAAGTTCCTTCAGTAATTAATGAAACCCCAGAAGAAGTTCCCAAACGAGTTACTCCCATTGCTATAAACTTCAACGCAGTCTCCACATCTCTAATTCCTCCAGCAGCTTTTATTTGAGCTTTTCCGTCTACGACACTATCCATTATGGTTACGTCTTCAAAAATTGCTCCTCCAGTACCAAAACCTGTAGACGTTTTCACAAAATCGGCACCAGCGTTAACAGCTAATTGACTTGCTTTTTTTATCTGTTTTTTTGACAAATAGCAATTTTCAAAAATTACCTTTAAGGTATTTTCTCCTATCGCTTCTTTAATTAATCGAATTTCTTTTTCAACATATTTTTCATCACCTTCTAACAGCTTTCCGATATTGATAACCATGTCAATTTCTGATGCCCCATTTTTTATACAATCTTTGGCTTCAAAAACTTTAGCTTCGGTAGTCATTGCCCCTAAAGGAAACCCAATAACTGCAGCAATTTTCACATCCGTTCCTTCTAATTCTTTTGCTGCAAGTTCTACATAACAACCATTTACACAAACCGCATAAAAATCATACTCCTTCGCTTCATTACACAGCTTAACGATATCAGCTTTTGTAGCCGTAGCTTTAAGTAAAGTATGATCTATATATCTATTCAACCTCATAATTAAACTTCTTTTACTCTGTTTACTGAATCTGATTTAGATAAAGTTAAACGAACAACACTATCTTCTAAAGCTGTTAGGTTATGTATAACTTTTGCCTCTAGAGAAATTATATCTCCTGAATTCAATTTCTTAACTTCATTATTTACACCAAAATTAATACTTCCTTTAAGTACTTGAACAACTATAGGATATGGTGCTTTATGATCTTTCATTACCTGATTTTTCTTAAAAACTATTCTTATTTCTTTTGAAAAATCGGTTTCTAACAATAAAGTAATAGCTACTTTTTCTTCATTGTACTGTATATCATTTAAAAATGCTGCTGTTTTCATTTTTCTTATTTTATTTTTCTTCCTAACATGTTGGTAGCAATTGTTGTAAATACAACTACACTTATAGAACTTAAAGGCATTAAAATTGCTGCTATTACAGGCATTAATTGTCCTGTTACTGCAAAATATAGTCCTAAAACATTGTACATTAAAGATAGTAAAAAACAATATTTAATAATTTTTACTGCTTTTTTTGAAGCTTTTATATAGTCTGCTATCTGATTAAATTTTGTTGCATCTAAAATTGCATCACATGCAGGAGAAAACACATTTATATTTTCTGAAATTGCTACGCCAACATTACTTTGAGCCAAAGCCCCTGCGTCATTCAACCCGTCTCCAATCATCAATACACTTTTACTTTTTTCTTGCAATTCCTCTACATAGTGTAATTTATCTTGTGGTTTTTGATTGAATAAAAATGTAGTTTCTTTTGGTAATAACCCTTCTAAAAACTTTTTTTCTCCTTCATTATCTCCTGACACTACCGATAAGTCATATTTCTTATTTAATTGCGTAAATAATTGTTGAACACCTTTTCTATAAGCATTTTTGAAAACGTACTTACCTTTGTACTCATCATTTACACTAATGTGTACTGAAGTATATAAGTTCGCTTGTTCTTTTGCGTTCTTAACAAATGAAGATGAACCTATCTTTACTTTTGTTTGTTGATAATTCGCTTCAATTCCTTTACCTACATGCTCTTGATAACTATCTACAGTTAACACTTCTTCATCTTGTAACGAAGTATACAACATTCTACTTAACGGGTGATTCGATGCCCTAAGAGAACTTTTTAATATCGATTTTTGAGTTTTATCTAATTCTTTTCCTTCGTAAGTTATTGTGTTTTCTTTATTTGTAGTAAGTGTACCTGTTTTATCAAAAATTACCGAATTAACAGCTGCTAATTGTTCTACCACAGTCGCGTTTTTAAGATAGAATTTCTTTCTGCCAAAAATTCGTAAAATGTTTCCTAAAGTAAACGGAGCTGCTAACGCAATAGCACACGGACATGCGATGATTAACACCGAAGTAAATACGTTTAATGCTACGCTTGAATCGTAATACAGCCAAAAACCAGTAGATAAAAAAGCGATAGATAAAACAACAATGGTAAAGTTTTTACTTATCTCGTCGGTTAATGTTTTAAAAGATGAATTTTTATCTTTCTGAAATACATCATTACTCCATAACTGTGTTAAATAACTCTGTGAAACCGAAGCTAACACTTCCATTTCTATACTTCCTGACAGTTGTTTTCCTCCTGCAAATAATTTATCTCCTGACTTTTTATTTACAGGAACAGCCTCACCTGTAACAAAACTGTAATCTATTTTTGCTTCCCCACTAATTAAAATTCCATCAACAGGAATCAACTCCTGATTTCTAATTAGTAACCTATCTCCTTTTTTTACCTCATAAATTTGAGTATTCTCTTCTTTTTTATCGGAAGTTATCTTGGTTACCGCAATTGGAAAATACGATTTATAATCACGTTCGAACGATAAGAAATTATAGGTTTTCTGCTGAAAAAACTTCCCAAGTAATAAAAAGAATACTAATCCTGTTAAACTATCGAAGAATCCAGTTCCTAAATCGAAAAGAATCTCAGCTGTACTACGAACAAACAATACGAATATTCCTAAAGCAATAGGAACATCAATGTTTAAAATTTTTGAACGCAACCCTTTATAAGCAGAAACAAAGTAATCTATCCCTGCATAAAACACAACTGGAAGTGAAAAGGCAAACATCAACCAACGGAAAATACCTTTGTATTGCTCTAACCAATACTCAGATACTTCAAAATACTCTGGGAATGATAAAAACATTACATTTCCGAAGGCAAATCCTGCTATACCCAGTTTATAAATTAAGCTGCGATCTACCTTCTTTTTTCCAACTTCATAATCTTCTAAACTGATATACGGTTCATAACCAATAGAGCTTAATAACAATACTATTTCTTTCAGTGAAGTCTTTTCTGAATTGTACGTAATTCGTACTGTCTTTTTGGGGAAGTTAACTTGTGCCGACGACACATTGCTTTGTAATTTGTGCAGGTTTTCTAATACCCAAATACATGAACTACAGTGAATATGTGGTATATACAAATTAATAACTTGCATATTACCATCGTTAAACTCAAGAAGTTTTTCTACAATCGGTTGATTGTCTAAGAAATCGTACTTTCCTTGTATTTCTTCAGGAATTGCTCCTGGATTGTTTTGAAAATCGTAATAACACGTTAAATCGTTTTCTGAAAATATTTCATAAACGGTTTTACACCCATTACAACAGAAAAATTTATCCTGTACTGTAATTTTTTCGGTATCACATTCGTTACCACAATGAAAACAGATTTTGCTTTCCATATTTACTCTTTTGCCTACAACAAATGTCCGATAAGATTCCATTTTAAAACATGATAATTGTCAGCTTTTCTGTATATTTGAGTAGAAAAAAAGGCATAGAAATGAGCAAGTGTGAGCAATGTATTATTCGTGAATTCAACTCTTTAAAAACTTTAACTAAAGACGAGTTAATAAGAATCACGGGCTGTAAAACATCGAAAACAGTTAAAAAAGGAGAAGTTTTATTTGATGAAGGAGAATATATTAATGGAGTATTTTGTATTAAAGATGGTGTTTGCAAGGTTTCAAAGATGAGTGATAACGGTAGAGATCAAATTATTCACTTAATACAAAAAGGAGATATTCTTGGAGAACGCAGTTTAATAAACAATGAAGCTTCAAATTTAAAAGCCATAGCTGTGAACGATATGGAAGTTTGTTTTATTCCTAAAGACGAAATTATTAGGGATTTAGAAAACAATCCTAACTTTTCTTTAGACCTTTTACGAAAAATGGCAAACTCTCTAAAAAAAGCAGATGATGTTATTGTTGACATGGCTCAAAAAACTGTAAAACAACGTTTAGCTACTACACTTTTATTTTTAGAAGCAAAATTTGAAAAAAATGACAATGGCTCAATAAAAGTTAACTTATCTAGAGAAGACATTGCCAATATTATTGGAACTGCAACTGAAAGTGCTATCCGATTACTTTCTGAATTTAAAAAGAAAAAGATGATTGACTTAAAAGGTAAAGAAGTATTTATTTTAGATGTTAAGGCCTTGAAAGACCTGTCTGAAGGCTTCTAACTATAAAAAGAAAAAATCGTCCAAATAGACGATTTTTTTTATTTTAAGCTTCACCTGTAGTCCCACCAAAATTCATTGGAATTGGAGGCTGCTCATAATCTTTAATTTCACCATGTACTTGTTCAAACTTACGAACATTATCTGCCAAAGCTTTTGATAAGCGTTTTGCATGTTGTGGTGTTAATATAATTCTCGATTTTACTTTTGCCTTAGGTACACCTGGCATTATGTTAATAAAATCAACAATAAACTCTGAAACAGAATGGTTTATAATTGCTAAATTACTATATGTTCCTTCTGCAATTTCTTGATCTAATTCTATGTTTAATTGTGGTTCTTTTTTATTATCATCCATACTGTAATATTTTATTTTTTAGAAAAAAAACAAGGGTTTAGAGTTTTAAAAACTCCAAACCCTTGCTATAATTTATAAACATAAGTTCTTATAAACTTTGTTCAATCTCATCCTTAGGACCAACGATTAAATCATCATAACTTCTCATTCCTGTACCTGCTGGTATACGTTTACCAACAATTACATTTTCCTTTAATCCTTCTAATGTATCTACTTTACCATTTACTGCGGCTTCGTTTAATACTTTAGTTGTTTCCTGGAATGACGCAGCTGAGATAAATGACTTCGTTTGTAACGAAGCTCTTGTAATACCTTGTAATACTTGTTCAGCTGTTGCTGGTTGAGCATCACGTGCAATTACTAAGTTTTTATCTTCTCTACGTAATAAAGAGTTTTCATCTCTTAATTGACGAGCAGAAACTATTTGTCCTGGTTTTAAGTTTGCAGAATCTCCTGAATCTTCAACAACTTTCATTCCGTAAATAGCGTCATTTTCTTTGATGAAATCAGTTTTATGAACTAATTGATTTTCTAAGAATAAAGTATCTCCTGAATCAATAATTCTAACTTTACGCATCATTTGACGTACTACTACTTCGAAGTGCTTATCATTAATCTTCACCCCTTGTAAACGATATACTTCTTGAATTTCATTCACTAAGTATTCTTGTACAGCTGAAGGTCCTTTGATATTTAAGATATCCGTTGGAGTAATTGCTCCGTCAGATAACGGCATACCTGCTTTGATAAAGTCATTTTCTTGAACTAAGATTTGGTTAGATAACTTGATTAAGTATTTTCTAACATCACCTGTTTTAGATTCAATAATGATTTCACGGTTACCACGTTTTATCTTACCGAAAGATACAACTCCGTCTATTTCAGCAACTACTGCTGGGTTAGAAGGGTTACGTGCTTCAAATAATTCTGTTACACGTGGTAAACCTCCTGTAATATCTCCTGCTTTACCAGACTTACGAGGAATTTTCACTAATGTTTTACCAGACTCAACTTTATCACCATTATCAACAATTAAGTGAGCTCCTACTGGTAAACTGTATGAACGTAACGCGTTACCATCAGCATCTTCAATAATTAATGAAGGAATGATTTTCTTGTTCTTAGAATCAGTAATTACTTTTTCTTGGAAACCTGTTTGTTCATCGATTTCTACAGAATAGTTAATTCCTTGTTCTAAGTTATCAAACTTCACTTTACCAGCGAATTCTGAAACGATAACTCCGTTAAATGGATCCCATTGACATACTGCATCTCCTTTTTTGATAGTTTCTCTATCTTTATCAAAGATGATAGAACCGTAAGGAATAATATTAGTACTTAATACAACTCCATTCTTTTTATCAATAATCTTGATTTCAGCAGTACGAGAAATAACGATATCTACTTCTTCACCAGCTGCATCTTTACCTTTTACTGTACGTAAATCATCAATAGTTACATTACCATCAAACTTAGCGATTAACTTGTTGTCTTCTGAAATGTTTCCTGCTACCCCTCCAACGTGGAACGTACGTAACGTTAACTGTGTTCCTGGTTCTCCAATCGATTGTGCTGCAATTACACCAACTGCTTCACCCCTTTGAACTTTCTGACCAGTAGACATACTTTGTCCGTAACACTTCTCACAAATTCCTTTTTCAGATTCACAAGTTAATGCAGAACGAACTTCAACTGTATCTACACCTGCCGCTTCAATTTTATCAGCTAATAATGGAGTAATTAATTCTCCTGCAGCTATTAATAACTCATCTGAGTTTGGAGGATATACATCATGTAATGCTGTACGTCCAGAAATTCTATCACTTAAAGATTCAACGATTTCATCATTTTTCTTTAATGGAGAAACTTCTAAACCTCTTAAAGTACCACAATCTACTTCGTTAATAATAACGTCTTGAGATACATCTACTAAACGACGTGTTAAGTAACCTGCATCGGCTGTTTTTAAAGCGGTATCGGCAAGACCTTTACGAGCACCGTGTGTAGAGATAAAGTATTCTAAAATTGATAAACCTTCTTTAAAGTTAGATAAAATCGGGTTTTCAATAATTTCTCCACCACTAGCTGTCGATTTTTTAGGTTTCGCCATCAGACCACGCATACCTGTTAACTGACGAATCTGCTCTTTCGATCCACGCGCTCCAGAATCTAACATCATAAATACCGAGTTAAATCCTTGTTGGTCTTCACGTAAACGCTTCATCGATAATTCAGTCAATCGGTTATTGGTAGATCCCCAAACATCAATTACCTGGTTATAACGCTCTTTTTGCGTTAACATACCCATGTTATAGTTCATGATAATACCATCCACTTCTTGATTCGCTTCTGCAATCATAGCGTGTTTCTCTTCTGGAATAATGATATCACCTAATGAGAATGATAAACCACCTTCGAAGGCGTATTTATATCCCATATTTTTAATTTCATCTAAGAATTTTCCAACAGCTGGTATATCAGTAACTTTTAAAATTCTACTAATTACACCTCTTAATGATTTCTTAGTTAAAACCTCATTAATAAATCCTGCTTCTTCAGGTACAACTTCGTTAAATAAAACTCTACCTACAGTAGTTTCTATAATTCTAACTACGCGTTCTCCATTCTCTACATCTTCTGTACGAACCTTAATACCTGCGTTAAGGTCTACTTTTTCCTCATTTAAAGCAATAATTACTTCTTCTGGAGAGTAGAAAGTTAATCCTTCACCTTTAATTGGTACTTCAGGAGTTGACTTTCTTTCTTTAGTCATATAGTAAAGTCCTAATACCATATCTTGTGATGGTACTGTAATAGGAGCTCCGTTTGCTGGGTTTAAGATGTTGTGAGAACCTAACATTAATAGCTGAGCTTCTAAAATAGCTTCTGGCCCTAATGGTAAGTGAACCGCCATTTGATCCCCATCGAAATCCGCGTTAAATGCCGAACATGCTAATGGGTGTAAACGAATTGCTTTACCTTCTATTAATTTTGGTTGGAATGCTTGAATACCTAAACGGTGTAAGGTAGGGGCACGGTTTAATAATACCGGATGTCCTTTAATTACATTTTCTAAGATATCCCAAACAACTGGTTCTTTACGATCTATAATTTTCTTTGCAGATTTTACAGTTTTTACAATACCTCTTTCTATTAACTTACGAATAACGAAAGGCTTGTATAATTCTGCTGCCATATCTTTTGGCAATCCACATTCAAATAATCTTAACTCAGGCCCAACAACAATTACCGAACGTGCAGAGTAATCAACACGCTTACCTAATAAGTTTTGACGGAAACGTCCTTGTTTACCTTTTAAACTATCAGATAATGATTTTAATGGTCTGTTAGACTCTGTTTTTACTGCAGATGATTTACGTGTGTTATCAAATAATGAATCTACTGATTCTTGTAACATACGTTTTTCGTTACGTAAAATTACTTCTGGTGCCTTAATTTCCATTAATCGCTTTAAACGATTGTTACGGATAATTACACGACGGTATAAATCATTTAAATCAGAAGTAGCGAAACGACCTCCATCTAATGGAACTAATGGACGTAATTCTGGTGGAATAACCGGAATTACTTTCATAATCATCCACTCTGGATTATTTTCTCTGTTCTTTTGAGAATCTCTGAATGCTTCAACGACATTTAAACGTTTTAATGCTTCGTTTTTACGTTGTTTAGAAGTTTCAGTATTTGCTTTATGACGTAACTCATAAGATAATTGGTCTAAATCGATTCTTTCTAATAAATCAATTAAACACTCTGCTCCCATTTTAGCGATAAACTTATTAGGATCAGTATCTTCTAAGTACATATTTTCTTGTGGAAGCGTATCTAAAATATCTAAATACTCTTCTTCTGTTAAGAAATCCATTTTTTGTAATGGCTCTCCCTCAGCATTTTTAGCAATACCTGGTTGAATTACTACATAACGCTCGTAGTAAATAATCATATCTAACTTCTTAGATGGTAACCCTAAAAGGTATCCCATTTTGTTAGGTAATGATCTAAAGTACCAAATATGTGCTACTGGTACTACTAAGTTAATATGACCTACTCTATCTCTACGTACTTTTTTCTCAGTAACTTCAACCCCACAACGGTCACAAACGATACCTTTATATCGAATTCTTTTGTATTTACCACACGCACACTCGTAATCTTTTACAGGACCAAAGATACGCTCACAAAACAACCCATCTCTTTCTGGTTTATGTGTACGGTAGTTAATAGTTTCTGGTTTTAACACCTCACCTTTAGAAGCCTCTAAAATAGACTCAGGTGATGCTAAACCTATTGAAATTTTGTTAAACTTCTTAACAGTGTATTTTTCGTTTTTTCTTGCCATGATAATGGATTCGAATTAAAAATAAATGTCTTATAATAAGACTGATATTGAAAAAATGATTTGCCTCAGAGCTATTGCTCTGAGACATTTCACTGTGATTATTCTTCTAACTTAACGTCTAATCCTAAACCTTTAAGTTCATGCATTAATACGTTAAATGATTCTGGTAAACCTGGCTCTGGCATAGCCTCACCTTTTACAATACTTTCGTAAGTTTTTGCTCTACCTAATACGTCATCCGACTTAACAGTTAAGATTTCACGTAAGATACTTGATGCACCATATGCTTCAAGTGCCCAAACTTCCATCTCTCCAAAACGCTGACCTCCAAACTGAGCTTTACCTCCTAATGGCTGTTGTGTAATTAATGAGTAAGGCCCAATAGAACGCGCGTGCATCTTATCTTCAATCATGTGACCTAACTTAATCATATAAATTACCCCTACCGTTGCTGGTTGATCGAAACGCTTACCTGTACCTCCGTCATATAAGTATGTATGACCGAATCTTGGAATTCCTGCTTCGTCTGTTAATTTGTTAATTTCATCTAAAGAAGCCCCATCGAAAATAGGAGTCGCATATTTTTGACCTAATTTTTGACCTGCCCATCCAAGAACAGTTTCATAAATCTGACCAATGTTCATACGCGATGGTACCCCTAATGGGTTTAATACGATATCTACTGGTGTTCCGTCTTCTAAGAAAGGCATATCTTCTTGACGAACGATACGTGCAACAATACCTTTGTTTCCGTGACGTCCTGCCATCTTATCCCCTACTTTTAATTTACGTTTCTTAGCAACATAAATTTTAGCAAGTTTTAAGATTCCTGCTGGTAATTCGTCTCCTACAGAAATAGTAAATTTCTCACGACGTAAAACTCCTTGTAAATCGTTTACTTTAATTTTATAGTTATGAACTAATTCTACAACTAAATCATTTAGCTCCTTATCAGTAGTCCAAGTTCCATTTAAATGTGTAAAGTCTTCAACAGAGTTTAACATTTTTTGCGTGAACTTTTTACCTTTTGGTAATACTTCTTCTCCTAAGTCGTTATAAACTCCTTGAGAAGTTTTACCAGATACTAAGTTGAATAATTTTTCAACTAATACATCTTTTAACTCTTCAAACTTAGATACGTAAGATGCTTCTAAAGCAGCGATAGCTTCTTTATCACGAGCACGCTTATTCTTATCTTTTACTGCACGTTTGAATAATTTTTTGTTGATTACAACACCTCTTAATGATGGAGAAGCTTTTAATGATGCATCTTTTACATCACCTGCTTTATCACCAAAGATAGCACGTAATAACTTTTCTTCTGGAGTTGGATCAGATTCTCCTTTTGGTGTAATCTTACCAATTAAGATGTCACCAGGATTTACCTCTGCTCCGATACGAATCATACCGTTTTCATCTAAGTCTTTAGTAGCCTCTTCTGAAACGTTAGGAATATCGTTTGTTAACTCCTCTGCTCCTAACTTCGTATCACGAACATCTAATGAATACTCATCGATGTGGATAGAAGTAAAGATATCTTCACGAACAACTTTTTCAGAAATCACAATCGCATCCTCGAAGTTATACCCTTTCCAAGGCATAAAGGCTACTTTCATGTTTCTACCTAAAGCTAATTCTCCTTTTTGTGTTGCATAACCTTCACAAAGTACTTGTCCTTCCTCAACTCTATCACCTACTTTTACGATTGGTTTTAGGTTGATGTTCGTACCTTGGTTGGTTTTTCTAAATTTAATTAAGTCGTAAGACACTTCATCAGAATCAAAGCTTACCATTCGCTCTTCTTCTGTTCTGTCGTACTTAATTGTAATTTTGTTGGCATCTACATATTCAACAACTCCTGCTCCTTCAGCATTGATTAAGATACGAGAGTCTTTTGCAACTCTACGCTCTAAACCAGTACCTACGATTGGAGATTCTGGACGTAATAATGGAACTGCTTGACGCATCATGTTCGATCCCATTAACGCACGGTTCGCATCATCATGCTCTAAGAAAGGAATTAACGATGCTGAAATCGAAGCGATTTGGTTAGGCGCAACGTCCATATAGTTAATTGCTTCAGGACTTTCTACTGGGAAATCTCCTTCTTCACGAGCAATAACTCTGTCTCCTTCAATCTTACCATCTTTTGCAACTGGTAAGTTAGATTGAGCAATCTTCATTCCTTCTTCCTCCTCTGCACTTAAATAAATAGGCTCTTCAGAAGAAACTGAACCATTTTCTACTTTCTTATACGGAGTTTCAATGAATCCCATATTGTTTACTTTAGCATATACAGCTAAAGAAGAAATAAGTCCAATGTTTGGTCCTTCAGGTGTTTCAATCGGACATAAACGACCATAGTGTGTATAGTGAACGTCACGAACCTCGAAACCTGCTCTTTCACGTGATAAACCTCCAGGTCCTAATGCCGATAAACGACGCTTGTGAGTAATCTCTGCTAATGGGTTGGTTTGATCCATGAACTGAGATAACTGGTTGGTACCAAAGAAAGAGTTAATTACTGATGATAAAGTCTTAGCATTAATTAAGTCGATTGGAGTAAATACTTCGTTATCACGAACATTCATTCTTTCACGAATTGTACGTGCCATACGAGCTAAACCTACACCAAATTGACCTGCTAATTGTTCACCAACAGTTCTAACACGACGGTTAGATAAGTGATCGATATCATCTACTTCAGCTTTTGAATTGATTAACTCAATTAAATACTTAATGATGGTAATGATATCGTTCTTTGTTAATACTTTCTGATCTAAATCTTCGTTTAACTGAAGTTTAGTATTCATTCTAAAACGTCCTACTTCACCTAAGCTATAACGTTGTTCTGAGAAGAATAACTTTTCAATAATTCCTCTTGCAGTTTCCTCGTCTGGCGGTTCAGCATTACGTAATTGTCTATATATATGCTCTACAGCCTCTTTTTCAGAGTTTGTAGGGTCTTTTTGTAATGTATTATGGATGATTGCGTAATCTGCTTGCTGATTATCTTCTTTGTGTAATAAGATAGTTTTTGCTCCAGATTCGATTATCTCATCTATATGTTCTTTTTCAATAATGGTATCACGGTCAAAAATAATTTCGTTACGCTCAATCGACACTACTTCTCCTGTATCCTCATCAACGAAATCTTCGTGCCAAGTTTTTAAAACTCTCGCAGCTAATTTGCGTCCTAATACCTTCTTTAATCCAGCTTTTGAAACTTTTACTTCTTCAGCTAAATCAAAAATTTCTAATATATCTTTATCTCTTTCAAAACCGATGGCTCTGAATAATGTTGTTACTGGTAATTTCTTCTTTCTATCAATATAAGCATACATTACTTGATTGATATCGGTAGCAAATTCTATCCAAGAACCTTTAAATGGAATTACTCTTGCTGAGTATAATTTAGTTCCGTTTGCGTGGAAAGATTGCCCAAAGAATACACCTGGTGAACGGTGTAATTGTGATACTACAACTCTTTCTGCTCCATTAATAATGAAAGTTCCAGAGTTAGTCATATAAGGAATTGTACCTAAGTATACATCTTGAACTATCGTTTCAAAATCTTCGTGTTCAGGATCGGTACAATATAATTTTAAACGTGCTTTTAAAGGTACACTGTAAGTTAAACCACGCTCGATACATTCTTGAATGCTATATCTTGGTGGATCTACAAAGTAGTCTAAAAATTCTAGTACAAATTGATTACGTGTATCGGTAATCGGGAAGTTATCCATAAAGGTTTTGTACAAACCTTCTTCTCCTCGTTCTTCTGCTTTAGTTTGCAATTGGAAAAAATCTTGGAATGATTTCACCTGAATATCTAAAAAATCTGGATAATCAGTTCCTAACTGCGAAGACGCGAAGTTAATTCTTTCAGTAGTATTTATCGTTGCCAAAAGAGATGCTATTTTTAATTAAAAATATTATTTTTGAAACTTAACCGTTTCAATACTGCAATTTTAATTGCTTTTACTGATTAAAAATCAGCACTTTATAATCGTAAAATCACAATGAAAATTATTGTGAAAAATAAAGAACGAATATATACACAAAATGGTTTAGGCCTAAAAACATGTGTTTTTAGTACCTAAACCTTAATTGTTTTTCCCCGTTTTAAATCGGGAGTATAGCTTACTTAAGCTCTACCTCAGCTCCTGCTTCTTCTAAAGATTTTTTAAGACCTTCTGCCTCATCTTTAGATATAGCTTCTTTTACTGGTGCTGGTGCGCTATCAACGATTTCTTTAGCTTCTTTTAATCCTAATCCAGTTAATTCTTTAACTAACTTTACAACTGCTAATTTAGAACCTCCTGCTGCTTTTAAGATAACGTCAAATTCAGTTTTTTCTTCAGCTGCATCTCCACCACCTGCTGCTGGACCTGCTACTGCTACAGCTGCTGCTGCTGGCTCAATACCATACTCTTCTTTTAAAATATCAGCTAATTCATTAACTTCTTTTACTGTTAAGTTAACTAATTGTTCTGCGAAATCTTTTAAATCTGCCATTTTAATTGTTTTTAAAAATTTTATTATTTTAGTTTATTAGTGCGCGAAATTATTTTTCTGATAATGTCTTTAAGATACCTGATAACTTACCACCACCTGATTGTAATGCTGAAACAACATTCTTAGCAGGAGATTGTAATAAGGTAATAATATCTCCAATAAGTTCTTCTCTAGACTTGATGTTAACAAGAGCGTCTAATTGGTCATCTCCAACATAAACTGCTTCTTCAACATACGCTCCTTTTAATAAAGGCTTGTCTGATTTTTTTCTGAACTCTTTGATAACTTTTGCTGGTGCGTTTGCAGCCTCAGCAATTAACATTGAAGTATTACCTTTTAATACATCTGGTAACTCTCCGAAATCTTTATCAGAAGCTTCCATTGCTTTAGAAAGCAATGTATTTTTAACAACAGCCAATTGTACGTTAGCTTTAAAACAAGCTCTACGTAAGTTAGATGTAGTAGCTGCATCTAAACCAGAAATATCTGCTAAATAGATTGTGCTAGTATCTGCTAATTGTGCTGTTAAATCTTGTATTACTTGTGATTTTTCCTCTCTAGTCATAATTAAAAAGTTTTAACTGCCTTACGATACTGTTTTAACATCTACAGCAACACTAGGGCTCATAGTAGAAGAGATAAAGATGCTCTTAATATAAGTTCCTTTAGCCGCTGTTGGCTTTAATTTAATTAATGTTTGAATTAACTCGTTTGCATTTTCTGTAATCTTAGCTGCATCAAAAGATGCTTTTCCGATTGCAGCGTGTACAATACCAGTTTTATCTACTTTAAAGTCGATTTTACCAGCTTTTACTTCTTGTACTGCTTTTGCAACATCCATAGTTACTGTACCTGTTTTTGGGTTTGGCATTAAACCACGAGGACCTAATACACGTCCTAAAGGACCTAATTTACCCATTACTGAAGGCATAGTAATAATAACGTCAACATCAGTCCATCCTCCTTTAATCTTTTGAAGGTATTCATCTAATCCAACATAATCAGCACCAGCTTCTTTAGCTTCTGCTTCTTTATCTGGAGTAACTAATGCTAAAACTTTAACATCTTTACCAGTTCCGTGAGGTAATGTTACAACTCCACGTACCATTTGGTTAGCTTTACGAGGATCTACTCCTAAACGCACTGCTAAGTCTACAGATGCATCAAATTTTACGTTTGTAATTTCTTTAACTAAAGCTGATGCTTCACTTAAATTATAAACTTTAGAGCTATCTACTTTAGCACGAGCCTCTTTTTGTTTTTTAGTCAATCTTGCCATTTTCTAAATCTCTTTTAAGTTTATGCAGGAGCATCACCTGTTACTGTTAATCCCATAGAACGAGCTGTTCCAGCAATCATTCTCATTGCAGACTCAACTTCAAAGGCATTCATATCTGCCATTTTGTCTTCTGCAATTCCACGAATTTGATCCCAAGAAACGCTTGCTACTTTCTTTCTATTAGGCTCACCTGAACCTTTCTTAATTTTGGCCGCTTCTAATAATTGTACCGCAGCTGGTGGAGTTTTTACAACAAACTCGAAAGATTTGTCTGTATAAACTGTAATAACAACAGGTAATACTTTACCTTGTTTGTCCTGTGTACGAGCATTAAACTGCTTACAGAACTCCATGATGTTAACACCGGCAGCACCTAAAGCGGGTCCAACTGGTGGCGACGGATTCGCTGCACCTCCCCTAACTTGTAGTTTTACTAATTTACTTACTTCTTTTGCCATTGTTTAAGATTTAACGATGTGTTTAAATTGGAAGCCTAAACACATCAAAATATAGGTGTAACAATTATATTTTCTCTACTTGCATGTAATTTAGTTCTAATGGAGTTTTTCTTCCGAAAATCTTTACCATTACCTCTAATTTACGCTTTTCTTCATTAACCTTCTCAACCGTTCCATCGAATCCATTGAAAGGTCCGTCAATTACTTTTACAGTCTCACCAACTGAGTAAGGAATTGCAACGTTTTCATCTTTAACAGAAAGTTCATCAACCTTACCTAACATTCTGTTTACTTCTGACTTACGCATTGGAACTGGATCACCTCCTTTTGTTTCACCTAAAAAACCAATAACTCCTGTTACTGATTTAATAACGTGAGGAACCTCACCTGCTAAATTAGCTTCTACCATTACATAACCAGGAAAGTAAACTCTCTCTCTGTTTATCTTCTTTCCGTTTCGTACTTGAATAACTTTTTCAGTTGGAACGATTACTTGGTTTACATAATCAGACAACCCATGACGTGCTATTTCAGTTTCGATATAAGATTTAACCTTATTTTCTTGACCTCCAATAGCTCTCACAACATACCATTTCATCACCGAATCAGCCATCATTAAAAAATTTTAAAGAAGTTATCTAACCCTGTTTGAAAAACTTTATCTATACCTGCTACTGCTAAAGCAAAAACAATAGTAAATACTGCTACTACAACTGTAGACTTTTGAGCCTCTTCACGAGATATCCAAGTCATATTGGTATTTAATTCTTCAAAAGAATCTTTAATATATTGTACAAAGTTACTCATATTTTATCCTTTTAACGAGTTGCAGTAAAACTACAACTCGTTTTTAATTTTTGCACGGGTTGAGAGACTCGAACTCCCGACACCTGGTTTTGGAGACCAGTGCTCTACCAACTGAGCTAAACCCGTATTTATAAAGGAGCCTCACTAATAAGGAGACTCCTTATAATTTATAATTAAACTATAATTAGTCTAAAATTTCAGTTACCTGACCAGCTCCTACTGTTCTACCTCCTTCACGGATAGCGAACTGTAAACCAACGTTTAATGCGATTGGTTGGATTAAGTCTACAGTGATAGTTAAGTTATCACCAGGCATTACCATCTCTACTCCTTCTGGTAAGTTGATGTTACCAGTTACGTCAGTTGTACGTACGTAGAACTGTGGACGGTAGTTGTTGTGGAATGGAGTGTGACGTCCACCTTCTTCTTTCTTTAAGATATACACCTCAGCTTTAAACTTAGCGTGTGGAGTAATAGAACCTGGCTTACAGATTACCATACCTCTCTTAATATCTTCTTTAGCAATACCTCTTAATAAGATACCAGCGTTATCTCCAGCTTCTCCTCTATCTAAGATTTGACGGAACATTTCAATACCAGTTACAGTAGAAGTTAATTTCTCATCTCCCATACCGATGATCTCTACAGGATCTCCTGTGTTGATGATACCAGTTTCGATACGTCCTGTTGCTACAGTACCACGACCAGTAATAGAGAATACATCTTCGATTGGCATTAAGAATGGCTTTTCAGTATCTCTTGGTGGCTCTTCAATCCAAGTATCAACAGCTTCCATTAATTCTAATACTGTATCAACCCACTTTTGCTCTCCGTTTAATGCACCTAAAGCAGAACCAGCGATAACAGGACCATTATCTCCATCATAGTCATAGAAAGATAATAAATCTCTTACTTCCATTTCTACTAATTCTAATAACTCCTCATCATCAACCATATCAACTTTGTTTAAGAAAACAACGATACGTGGAATACCTACCTGACGACCTAATAAGATGTGCTCACGAGTTTGTGGCATTGGACCATCTGTAGCAGCTACTACTAAGATAGCACCATCCATTTGTGCAGCACCAGTTACCATGTTCTTTACGTAATCGGCGTGACCTGGACAGTCAACGTGTGCGTAGTGACGGTTTGCTGTTGCATACTCTACGTGAGAAGAGTTAATTGTGATACCTCTTTCTTTTTCTTCTGGAGCGTTATCGATTTGATCAAAAGCTCTCTGCTCAGAAAATCCAGCATCTGCTAATACTTTAGTAATTGCAGCAGTTAAAGTAGTTTTACCGTGATCTACGTGACCAATAGTACCTACGTTTAAGTGCGGTTTCGAACGATCATAAGTTCCTTTTGCCATGATTATTAATTTTAATTCTTAGTTAAATATATTTAGTGTTATTTTTAAACTCTTGTCAAATAAACTCTAAAATAGAGCCAACAACGGGATTTGAACCCGTGACCTCATCCCTACCAAGGATGCGCTCTACCAACTGAGCTATGTCGGCAACGAATTTAGAGCGGGAGACCGGGTTCGAACCGGCGACATTCAGCTTGGAAGGCTGACGCTCTACCAACTGAGCTACTCCCGCAATTTTGCTTGTTTAAGATTTTAGTGGGGAGAGCAGGATTCGAACCTGCGAAGTCGTAAGACAACGGAGTTACAGTCCGTCCCATTTGGCCGCTCTGGAATCTCCCCAATAATCTTAAATCAAAATTTTAATGAACTTTTGTTCTTTTAGAGCCGATGGAGGGACTCGAACCCACGACCTGCTGATTACAAATCAGCTGCTCTAGCCAGCTGAGCTACATCGGCAATTGTTATAAAAAAACAATCCGCTATTTCTAACGGACTGCAAATGTAAAAAGTAATTTTCGATTTTTAAAACTTTTTTTAATTATTTTTTATTGTTTTTTTACACAAGAGCATCTTTCTTTTTTTCTTTCGACTTTTGCAACTGTCTTTTTAATGATTCTACCGACACACTAACACCTTCCTCAAAAGTTTTACATTGCTTTTTTACCATTAACTCATCTCCTGGTATATTGATTTTTACCTCTGTAATTTTATTTTCTTTTTCGCTCGTTTTTTGCACTTTCAAAAATACTTCTGCATCAACGATCTTATCATGAAACTTTTCTAATCCTCCTACTTTTTTCTCAATGTAATCTATTAATTTTTTGTCTGCTGAGAAATTTACTGATTGCGTGAATACCTTCATAATTCTTCGATCTTTTAAGTTGACTCTCTAGGATGAGCCTTATTATACACTTTTTTTATTTGCTCCAAGCTATTGTGCGTATACACTTGGGTAGAGGCTAAACTTGAATGCCCTAGTAATTCTTTAACCGAATTTAACGACGCACCGTTATTTAGTAAATGTGTTGCAAATGCATGCCTTAAAATATGAGGACTTTTTTTTGCTTTTGTCGACACCCTACTAAAGTACAAATTTATTATTCGGTAAACAAGGGTTTCATAAATTTTAACTCCCTTTTTAGTTATAAAAAGCGCCTCTTCATTTTCTATTTCGTACTCCTTTTTTTCAGACAAATATTTCTCTAGTGTTTTATAGACTGAAGGCAAGATTGTTACATATCTTTCTTTATTTCTTTTCCCTAAAACTTTAATTGCTTTTTTAGAATGCTCTACATCTTTCTCTTTAACATTTATTAACTCTATTCTTCTCATCCCTGTTGAATACAACAATTCAACTATTAACCGGTCTCTTATCGATTCAAAATCGGAAGTTTCATTTAACAATTTCAACACCTCTTCTACTTCCTTTTGCTCAAATGGTGTTTGAATTTTCTTTTGAACTTTTAAAGCTTTATGACTCGCTAATGGATTAATTGTTACTTCACCTATTTTTTGCAAAAACTTATAAAAGGTTTTTAAGGAACTAACCTTTCTATTCACACTTCTATTCGACACACCACTGTTTACCAAACTAACAATCCATGTTCGTATTTGATTATAATGAATAGCCTCTAAATCATCTTGATCAAATTCAACCTCACAAAAATCTTTAAAGGCAATTAAATCTGTTTTATATGCTTGTATTGTATTTTTTGAATAGTTTTTTTCAAACGTTAAGTATTCTAGGAAAGCTTCTATAAGCATTTATATTCTTATTTACTAAAATGAAGGTACAAAAAAAACCTGTATTAAGATCAACACAGGTTTTATACATTATAAGGATGATTACTATCCTACTTCTTCTTGAGTTCTTAATCTCTGAACGTAAGATGCTTTAATCATTTGAGCACGTTTTGCTACAGATGGCTTTGTAAATTGCTTTCTGTTACGTAATTGCTTCATCGTTTTTGTACGATCAAATTTACGCTTATAACGTTTTAACGCTCTATCGATATTCTCTCCTTCTTTAACTGGAATGATTAACATGTTTTTGCACCTCCTTTCATTGTAGTTTTCTATATTTTTAAAATCTTTTGATAAAACACAGTATATCAGAAGATTATATTGTTTTTAATTTATTTGGACGGCAAAGATACAAAGTATTATTTAAAATCAAATTATTCAAACTCTTTTTTCATAAAAAAAATCCTGTTTTAAAAACAGGATTTTAACTTCTATAAATCTTTATTTTCAAGCGAACTTATGTTGCTGGCTTGTATTCTTTCTTATCTATTACCATTTTAGCAATGATTTCTTTAAGAATCTCTGATGTACCTCCACCTATTGGTCCTAAACGACTATCACGAAGTAAACGCGCCATAGGATATTCTTCCATATAACCATAACCACCTAACAATTGCAATGCATCATAAATCACCTCATCTGCCATTTTAGTTGACAACAATTTACTCATACTCGCTTCTTTTACCACATAAACTCCGTCATTTAATCGTTTTGCTATAGAATAATTATATTCTTTACACATATCTACTCTACTTGCCATTTCAGCAATTTTATGACGTAACGCTTGGAATTTATCTAATGTTTTACCAAATGCTTGACGCTCGCTCATATATTGTATCGCGTACTCTACTGCATATTCTGCACGTGCGTGTGCATTAATCCCCATAACTAAACGTTCTAAAGCAAAATGCTGCATAATGTACGGAAATCCTTTTCCTTCTTCACCCATAAGGTTCTCTACAGGAATTACCACATTATCAAAAGCGATTTCAGCAGTATCAGAAGCTCTCCAACCTAACTTATCTAACTTAGTTGAAGAAATTCCTGGTGTATCTCTATCTACAATAAAAATACTCATTCCTTTATGCTTGTCTTCTGGATTTGTTTTTGCCGCAACCACTAAATAATCAGAATACACTCCGTTAGTAATAAATGTTTTTGAACCATTAATTACATAAGTATCTCCTTTTTTAATTGCAGTAGTTCGCATTCCTGCAACATCACTTCCTCCAAAAGGTTCTGTAATACACAAACATCCTATTTTATCACCTTCAATACTTGGTGTTAAGTATTCTCTTTTAATACGGTCGTCTCCTTCTTTATTCAAGTGTGTCATTGCTAAATAAGCATGTGCCCACATGTTAGCTGCGAATCCGCCTGAATTCACTTTTTGTAATTCTTCTAAAAAAATTACAGTATAAAAAAGGTCTAAACCTAATCCTCCATACTCTTCTGGTTGGTTTAAACCAAAGTATCCCATTTCACCGAATTTCTTCCAGATAAAACGTTCAACAGTTCCTTCTTTTTCCCATTTATCTATATGCGGAACAACTTCTTTTTGTAAAAAATCTTTAAAACTTTGACGAAAAGACTCGTGCTCTTCAGTAAAATACATACTGTTCATTCGTTCTCTAATTGTTTGTTGTTTGTTATTTTGCTTCCAAATATATAACTATTCTATCGTATTTGTCTAGTGGAAAATCTTTAATATTTCTTAATTCAGAAATATTTTGAAGTTCTGCTACCTCGTCTCGATACTCAAAAATCTTTTTACAGAGTTCATAATCTATATATGGATTTTTTAACACCTCTTTAAAAGTAGCTGTATTAACATTTACTTTTTCTATAATTGGTTTGTCTACTATTTTAAATATTGCTAGAACCTTATTAGCGGTTTCTTTGTTCAATCCCCAAACTTCATACAATTGAGAAGGGAACGAATATCCTTGTAATTTATTTCGATATTTTATAATCCTCGAAGAAAGCACTTCACCAACTCCACTAATAGTTTCTAAATCTTGTTGTGTAACTTTATTAATATCATTAGTTGAAGTTTTGTATACCTTATTATATATATGCTTTTCTGATAAGCTCGCTTTAATAGTTTTGTTTTTCTTTTGATTCTCTCTTCTTATTACCCAATCTGGAAATTTAAAATATGGAGAAACTATAGCTAACAAGCTATCTGATACTTTTGTTATTTGTTGAAATTCAGATACAGAATTTACAAAATTGTTTTGTTTTCTATATGTGTGAAGTCTATCTATTTCTTCTGTATTCATTCCTAATTGATACCCTTTAAAATCTGTTATATAATTTGGATTGAACGGATACAACTTCGGCTTCCTGCTTTCTAGTTCTACTTGCTTTAAACTATCTATTTGATGTTGAAAAGCTAGTAATTCTTCTGTTTCAATAGTTTTCTCTACCTCTGAAGAAAAATCAACATAAACATAAATGAGTTGCAATATGATGATTACTACCAACAAAAAGAAAACCCCATTTCGTTGGCGTTTGTTGTACCAGAAATGGGGTTTAAATATTTTCATCTTTTAATTTTTAATCTTCTATTGCTTCCTTTTTTAGGTTAATAGCATCCATATATCTTTTCAATTGCTTTTTAACCACTGGCATTAACAAGTATAAACCTACCATATTTGGAAACACCATTGCAAAAATCATTGCATCTGAAAAATCCCAAATAGATTTCATACTTGCTGCAGCACCAATTACCACGAAAGTTAAGAATAAAAATTTATATGTTAAATCGGCTTTTTTACCTCTACCAAATAAAAACTTCCAAGACTGTAATCCGTAGTAAGACCAAGAAATCATTGTTGACACAGCGAATAACACTACAGCAACCGTTAAAAACACGTTTGAGAAAGGAATATACGCTGCGAATGCTTTTGATGTAATTCCTGCTCCTTCATAAGCAATTCCGTCAATAAACACAGACCCTGTTCCATCTCCTCCATATTCAAATGCTCCTCCGAAGTTAAAAATAATAATTACTAAAGCTGTCATTGTACATATTAATACAGTATCAATAAAAGGCTCTAATAACGCTACTAAACCTTCTGAAGCTGAATATTTAGTTTTTACTGCTGAGTGCGCAATAGATGCTGATCCTGCTCCTGCTTCATTTGAGAAAGCTGCTCTTTTAAATCCTACTAATAACACACCTATAACTCCACCAACTCCAATTGCTGTTGGGTTAAATGCTTCTGCAAGAATTAAAGAGATAGCATCGTCAATTAAAGAGAAATTAACTCCTAAAATATATAAACAAGCTAATAAATATAATAACGCCATAAAAGGAACCACTTTTTCAGTAACCGAAGCAATTCTTTTAATTCCTCCAATAATAATAATTCCTACTAAAATTGCTAACACAAGTCCTATAATAGCTCCCGCTGCTGTGCTTTCTAGCCCTAATAACTCTTTAATTACAATTGTTGCTTGGTTTGATTGAGCAGCGTTACCACCACCAAAAGATCCTCCAATACAGAACACCGCAAATGCTCCTGCAGCAATTTTACCTAAAGTAGCAAAACCTTTTTCTTTTAATCCTTTTGATAAATAATACATAGGACCTCCATATACTGTACCATCTTCTCCTACATCACGGTAGTGAACCCCTAAAGTACACTCAACAAACTTTGTTGACATACCTAATAATCCACAAATAATCATCCAAAAAGTAGCCCCTGGACCTCCTAAAGCAATTGCTAAAGCAACCCCTGCAATGTTTCCATTACCAACTGTACCTGAAACAGCAGTTGCTAATGCTTGGAAGTGCGACACTTCTCCTTCATGACTCTCATCTCTAATCGTATCCTTTATATCTCCATCTATTTCTAAATCGCTATGCAAGCTTTCAATATTCTCAATATGCTCTTCAATATCATCAACTTCATTCATATCTACACCCTGCGCAATACCATCTTCACCATATAATAATTGTGCTCCGTGCTTTTCAATATCTTCATACTTCCCTCTAACTACATTGATTGCTGTAAAAAAGTGACGAATATTTGGAAACCCAAAATAAATCGTAAAAAAAGCGGCACTTGCCACTAACAAAATCAATACAAAAGGGGTTCCAAATACTGGAAAGAAAATTACACTGCTAAAAAAATCAGATATAGGTTTGAACCATTCATCAATTTGTTGATCCAGCCCCTTTTCTTGTGCAAATGTGAACATCGGCGTTATTAAAAACAGCAATGCAAGTAATCTTTTATTCATAATGTAAGTATTAGATTTTTTGATTTAGTAGCCCGCAATATCATAAAAAAATGAACTTACAACAAGTTTTAATCGTTAAATATGAATATAAGATTAGTTTTTCTTTAATTTTTTGTAAATATTCCTAGGTAAGCAGAGAGGACTTTAAGAGATCTCTTATACTATTTTTAGCTTCTTTTTTGTTTTACTGAACTTTAAAACTAGAAACTTAAAATCTTGTTTAACTATAAGATTTTTAGACTTTTCAAATAATAAAAAAGAGGGAAGTTTTTTTTAGTTTTTCGCAAATTTTCTAGCAGACATTTAAGAAAACATCATTCATTGCTTTTTAGCACTTCATTTTTTTTTAAAACAACCTTCTTAAAGTATTTATTTGCTCAGGCCTACCTAAAACAATAAGGTTCCCTCCTGCTTCTAGCTTTACTTCAGCTTCTGGATTTATAATATACTCTTTGTTCGGCGTACGGTAACCTATAACGGTACATCCTGTTTTTTTTCGTAAATCTAAATCTAAAATTGTTTTGTCTAAGTATTTTTCTGGCAAATCGTTAATTGCGACTTCTTCTAAGTTTGCCGTAGTTTCTCCTTCAATAGTTAATCGATCTACAAATTCTATCACATCCGGAGTTACCACCAAAGACGCCATATGTGAACCTCCTAACTTATCAGGCATTATTACATTATCAGCTCCTGCTATTTTTAATTTGCTATATGATGTTTCTTTAGATGCTCTACTTATTACTTTACATTCTTTATTTAATTGTTTAGCTGTTAAAACAACAAATAAATTATCAGCATCAGAAGGCAATGCGGTAATCAAATTATTTGCACTCATTATACCTGCCCTTAACAATGTTTCGTCAAGTGTAGCATCTCCTTCAATAGTCAACACGCCTTTTTCATCTAACTGCTTCACAATTCCTTCAAACTTTTCTACCACTACAACTTGTTTTTTATAGCTTTTTAGTTTTGAAATAGCTTGTCTTCCATTTCTTCCATAGCCACACACAATGGTATGCCCTTGTAATTGTTCTATTTGTTTTTGCACTTTTTTTACTTTTAGTTGATAGAAAAATTGTCCGCTAATTAGATATTCTGAAAACGATGAAACTGCGTAACCGAAGATAAATAAACTAGATATTATTAAACCTATTGTAAATAGTTTTTCACCTGTACCAAAAGGATGCACCTCTCCAAACCCAATAGTACTTATGGTGATTACTGTCATATAAAGTGCATCGATAAGTGAATATTCAAAAAATAGAATATACCCTAAAACTCCTACTGTAACAATTAATACAGAATAAGTAATCGCTCTATATAACCTCGATTGAAATACCGTGTTTATCATAAATCAAAAACAGAAGTTCTTTTGGTGTAAATCATATCTTTTAAACGCAATAAAAACGCCATGGTAAGGTACAAACCAAATGACAAACCAATGGTAACAAATGATATATAAATAAAGAATAAACGCACATTAGTAGCTCGCATACCTAAACGATCTGCAAATCGGGAAGACACATTAAACCCGTGTCTTTCAAAAAAATGTCGTACAGAATGAATAAATTTCATTACACTATTTTTTTCAAGATATAAAAATTCTCGTTCAAAATTAAATCTTTTTCTAGCTTAATTGTATTACTGTGTTTTTTTGACAAACTAAAATAATCTTGATGATTAATCAAGTCATAATTTGCATTTTCTTTATAAAAAATATCTTCTACCGTTTGCCAATCAGAAGCTTCAGTTTTCACCATTTCTTTATTACAAAAATCGAGTAATTTTTCAAAAGCTTTTGAAGCCTTTAACTCATTTTGAAAAGAAGCACTTCCTATATAATCTCCTTTTTCTTGCAATCTAGAAAAAAACTCAAATAATTTCTCTGTGTCTTTTTTCGATAAAAAGAAAAGCACGCCTTCTATTAAAATAAATGAAGACTTTTTTCCTTTCAGTAAAAGTAGTTTTTCTAACAAGATATGAACATAATCTTGACTAAAATCAACTCCGATAAAATGAATATTTCTTTCAGGCAACTTTCCTTCCTTTTGAAACTCCTTTATCTTTTTCTCTTTATAACTCACCACTTCTTCCTTGTCAATTTCTATATGAATAATATCGTCGCTTAACAAAAAAGGATACATACTAAAACCACTTCCAAAATTAATAAGAACTTCTGGCTGCAGCCTTTCAATCTCTTCAAGAAAAAATCGGTTTCTTAAACAATGCGCTGATACTTCTTCTGAACAAACTTGATCAAGATATTTTTCTACCCAAATAGTTGTACGAGGATTCTTCCAAAGTTTCGCATACATATCTTTACTCAAATCTTCGTTTTGAGATCTAAATGTTGATGTAACAAAAGCGGTTTCGTGTATTTGAATATTCAGGTTACTCATAATAACAATTAACGCAAGATACCAATTTCAACTCATTTGTTAAACATCACTCCTTTAAAATAAATTTGGTTTTGGTAACTTTGCTGTTTTTGGTAAAATCCTCACTTTGAAAGAACAAGAATACATAGAAGTTTACGGAGCAAGAGCTCACAATTTAAAGAATATAGATATTAAAATTCCTCGCGAAAAGCTGGTTGTGATTACAGGTTTAAGCGGAAGTGGAAAATCGTCACTTGCCTTTGATACTATTTATGCCGAAGGTCAACGCCGATATATTGAAACGTTTTCTGCCTATGCTCGTCAGTTTTTAGGAGGACTAGAACGTCCTGATGTTGATAAAATAGACGGACTTTCTCCTGTAATTTCTATTGAACAAAAAACGACTAATAAAAGTCCGCGTTCTACCGTAGGTACCATTACCGAAATTTACGATTTCTTACGTTTACTCTTTTCTCGTGCAGCAGATGCGTACTCATACAATACTGGCGAGAAAATGGTTAGCTATTCTGATGAACAAATCAAAGAATTAATTTTAAAAGATTTTGATGGAAAGCGCATTGCTATTCTTGCCCCTTTAATCAAATCGAGAAAAGGACATTACCGTGAATTATTCGAACAAATTTCTAAACAAGGTTTTGTTCGTGTTCGTGTAGATGGTGAAATTCGTGAGATTGAAAAAGGCATGAAGCTCGATCGTTACAAAACCCACGATATAGAAGTAGTTATCGATCGTTTAGTTGTAAATGACACCGCAGAAAAACGTTTAGAAGAAACCATAAAAACTGCTTTATACACTGGTGATAACATCTTAATGGTAATTGATGTTGATGATGAGAAACCACGCTATTTTAGTCGTGAGCTCATGTGTCCTACTACTGGAATTGCCTATCCAAACCCTGAACCAAATACTTTTTCATTCAACTCGCCTAAAGGAGCTTGTACCCATTGTAACGGATTAGGGATTACCAACGAAATCAACCATCAAAAAGTAGTTCCAGACGATAGTATTTCAATTAAAAATGGAGGAATTGTTCCGTTAGGAGAACAAAAAAACAGTTGGATTTTTAAACAACTACAAACTATTGCTGAGCGTTACAATTTCAAATTAACTGACCCTATAAAAAACATTCCAAAAGAAGCTATGGAAGTTATTTTACATGGAGGAAAGGAAAAGTTTGAAATTCAATCAAAAGCAGCAGGAGTTACTAGAAATTACGAAATTGATTTTGAAGGAATTATCGCTTTTATTGAAAATCAATATAAAAATTCTGAAAGCACTTCTATTAAACGTTGGGCTAAAGATTTTATGGACGAAGTTACTTGCTCTGTGTGTGATGGAAAAAGATTAAAGAAAGAAGCCCTCCATTTTAAAATTACCGATAAAAATATTAGTGATTTAGCTCAGATGGATGTTTTGGAGTTAGCTAGCTGGTTTCAAAAAGTTGATAAAAAACTATCAGAAAAGCAATTAACTATTGCTTCTGAAATTTTAAAAGAAATCCGCACACGTATTCAGTTTTTATTAGATGTTGGTTTAGATTATTTGACTTTAGACAGAACCTCAAAATCACTTTCGGGCGGTGAAGCTCAACGTATTCGATTGGCTACACAAATTGGCTCTCAACTGGTTGGCGTACTCTATATTTTAGATGAGCCAAGTATTGGTTTACATCAACGTGACAATCAAAAATTAATAGACTCTTTAATTAAACTTCGTGATGTTGGTAATTCTGTTTTAGTGGTTGAGCACGATGAAGACATGATTAAAAACGCTGATTTCGTCCTAGATATTGGTCCTGGTGCTGGACGACATGGTGGTGAGATTGTGAGTGAAGGTACTTTTGAAGATTTAAAAAGTCATGATACGCTTACCGCAGATTACTTATCTAAAAGAAAAGAAATAAAGGTTCCTAACAAACGTCGTGAAGGAAACGGAAAAACAATTTCTTTAAAAGGTGCTTCTGGGAACAACTTAAAAAATGTTTCTGTTGAGTTTCCTTTAGGAAAAATGATTTGTGTAACAGGTGTTTCAGGTAGTGGAAAATCTACCTTGATTAACGAAACCCTTTACCCTATTTTAAATTCTCATATTTATCGAGCTGTAAAAAAGCCGATGCCTTACAAGAAAATTGAAGGTTTAGAACATATTGATAAAGTAATTGACATTGACCAATCTCCTATTGGTAGAACACCACGTTCAAACCCTGCTACATACACAGGTGTTTTTAGTGAAATCCGTAGTTTATTTGCAAAAACTCCAGAAGCTTCAATTCGCGGTTATAAACCCGGTCGTTTTAGTTTTAATGTAAAAGGTGGTCGTTGTGAAACCTGCCAAGGTGGTGGAGTTCGTGTGATAGAAATGAACTTTTTACCTGATGTTCATGTAGAATGCGAAACCTGTCAAGGAAAACGTTTTAATCGAGAAACCTTAGAAATTCGTTACAAAGGAAAGTCAATTTCTGATGTATTAGACATGACTATTAACGAAGCTACCGAGTTCTTCGAACACATTCCTAAAATACATAGAAAATTAAAAACGATCAAAGATGTTGGACTAGGATATATTACTTTAGGACAACAATCTACCACACTTTCTGGTGGTGAAGCACAACGTATTAAATTAGCTTCAGAATTATCAAAAAGAGATACCGGAAACACCTTTTATATTTTAGACGAACCAACTACTGGGTTGCATTTTGAAGACATCAGAGTACTAATGGAAGTATTAAACAAACTAGCTAACAAAGGAAACACCGTATTAATTATTGAACACAATTTAGACGTAATTAAACTTGCCGATTATATTATTGATATTGGTATGGAAGGCGGTAAAAAAGGAGGAAAAGTACTAACTTCTGGAACTCCAGAAGAAGTTGCTAAGCATAAGACGAGTTATACTGCTAAATTTTTGAAAAAAGAACTAAACTAAAAACCTAAGAGCTATGATGAAGAATTATTTTTACGTATTGTTACTTTTCATTTCAATTGCTTGTAATACAAAAAAACAAGAGATTAAAATAGAAAATGAAAAAGAGCTAATTTCTATTGGTGAAGTAGCTACCTTATACTCTTCTATTTTAAATGAAGACAGAAATTTAAACATCTACTTACCCCATGGTTATCATCCTGATTCAACTAGGACCTATAACACTATTTATTTGCTAGACGGTTCTAAAGAAGAAGATTTTAAACACATTGCTGGACTAGTCCAATTCATGCAGTTATCAACTCAAATGGAGCCCATGATTGTTGTTGGTATTGAAAATATTGATAGAAATAGAGATTTTACACATCCAAGTAACGATAGTTTAGATATTAAAGATTTCCCGACCCATGGTGGCTCTGAAAAATTTATCCGTTTTTTAAAAGAAGAAGTACAACCATATATCAACAAGAGCTATAAAACCAACAATCATAAAACTTTAATTGGTCAATCGTTAGGCGGATTACTAGCTACGGAAGTTTTACTAAAAAACCCAAGCATGTTTAATGATTATATCATCGTAAGTCCATCACTTTGGTGGAACGAATACAGAATGCTTAAAAACATTGATAGTTTACTAAATAAGCAGCAGTTTTCTGATCCAACTGTATTTTTATCTGTTGGGAAAGAGCATCCTGCAATGAATGAAATAGCTGATACTTTAGCAAAAAAACTCAATAACAAAAGAGGTATCAACTGCATTTACAAACCCGACTATAATGAAGACCACGCAACTATATTGCATCCTGCTGTACATAAAGCTTTGAAAACATTATATTAAATAGCTTAACCCTTAAAAACCACAATAAAAACATCTCAATTAAATAGTTAAAAATATTTTATTTATACATTTATTTTGTCTTTATAATCCTTTTTTCTAAATTTAAAAACTGTTTTTTATAAAAACAGTAATTATTGTTTCCCCCGAAACTATTTAAATATGAGAAAAGAAAAACTATCTGCTTTAATAGCGGACAACTGCCCCCTTGTATGTGAAACTTACAGGAACATTGCATCTAAAATCACCAAAAAGACTTCAAATTTCAGTTTCAACATTGACATTACTTACAATTGTAATGGTGCTTACGACATTATTAAGAGAACAATTGAAAAAGAAACTAAATTAGATTTTGTTGTTTTAGATTTAAAACTCAAACCTTCTTCAAACAGAAAAATTTTATCAGGTGAAGATTTAGGCTTCTTAATCAGAAAACTACTCCCTAACACAAAAATTATCGTAGTTACAGACTGTAATGATAACTACAGAATTCATAATGTTATTAAAAGTCTAAACCCTGAAAGCTTTTTAACAAAAAGTGACTTGACCTCTGATGAATTTAAAAACGCCATTAAAAATGTTGCTAATAATATTCCTTATTACAGCAAAACTGTTTTAAAACTTTTAAGAAAAGAAGTTTCGAGTAGTTTTATAATCGACACTATAGATAGACAAATTCTCTATGAACTATCTATTGGATCTAAAATGAAAGATATGCCCAATTACATACCTTTATCTGCTGCTAGCATTGAGAAACGCAAAAGACACTTAAAAAAAGTTTTCAACGTAAAAGACAAAGGAGATAGAGAATTAATTTTAGTAGCGAAAGAAAAAGGCTACATCTAAGAAATCAAAAAATAAGGTTTTCCCTTACTTTTTTTATGTGTTTTTTAAAAAAAACACAATTATTAAAAGATAGATTTGGAAAAATCTAAAAATTAGCTATTCTTAAAAAACCCTTCATTTTGAAAGATACATTAATACCTTTAGTACAAAAGTTACTCAAAAAAAACAGAATTCCTTTTGATCGAGAAGAACTTTCCTTCCAAATTCAAAGCCACCCATCCTATCCTAGTTTACATGCTATAACTGGAGTTCTTGATCACTTCAACATAGAAAATGTTGCGGCTGATGTTCCTGTAAATTCCGAAACATTGTTACAACTACCGGATTGCTTTATAGCTCAAATAAACAGCGACTATGGTCAAGAATTAATTGTTCTTGAGAGAAAACAACTGGATTACATAATCTATAACTCTGAGAACAAAAAAACTAAACTTTCAGAAAATGAATTCCTCGATAAATTTACAGGAATTATTGTAGCTGTTGAACAAACAAAAAACGCTGAAGTTCCTAAAGAAAATTCTAACTTCTTGAAAACTGTAAGTCTTATCACTCTTAGTTTTTTAGTACTATTTTCTTTCTACAAAAGCTCTGTTTCCTTGTATAATATAGTTTATTTCTCTCTTTCAATTTTAGGTGTTATTATAAGTGTAGCTATAATGAAACAAGAACTCGGTTTAAAATCTTCTATTGGTGATACTTTCTGTTCTGGAACAGATGAAAAGAAAGATTGTGATGCCATTTTAACTTCTAAGGGAGCAGAGATTGTTAAAGGTTACAAACTCAGTGATTTTAGTATTCTTTATTTTTCTGGCTTATCTATTCTTACTTTAATTCAAATATCAAATCCTATTTTATCATATACGATAAGTTTATTAGCAATACCAGTAACTATTTACTCTTTGTACTATCAATATGTAGTTGTAAAAAAATGGTGTCTTTTGTGTTTAAGTATTGTTGGTGTTTTATGGATTCAAGCACTTACCCCAATATTAACCAATAATTATATTGACACTTTTATTGTTAACGATTTTATTTCTTTAGGAATAATTGCTTTCTCATCTCTTATAGCATGGAGTTATTTAAAACCACTAATAACAAATGTACACACTTTGAAAAAGGAAAAAGTTGAAAGTGTAAAATTTAAAAGAAACTTTACTCTTTTTGAAAGTCTTCTTCAAAAGTCTCCTCAACTTAACACACATATAGAAAATTCAAAAGAAATTACATTTGGAAACCATAATTCTTCTTTAGAAATAGTAATAGTTACTAATCCATTCTGCGGCCATTGTAAACCTGTTCATACTCATGTTGATGAAATTCTAAAAAAGTTCAACAATAATGTTAAGATTAAAATTCGCTTTAATATTAATCCGAGTGATCAAAATAGTGATGTTGTAAAAATAACCAGTAGACTTTTAGAAATTTACGAATCTAAAGGAGAAAAGGAATGTTTATCTGCTATGGATGACATTTATGGAGGCGAAAAACCAAATACTTGGTTAAAAAAATGGGGAGAATGTAAGCATAATGAGCTTTATATACCTGAATTAGAAAGGGAAAATAATTGGTGTAAAGAAAACAACATCAACTTTACCCCTGAAATTTTAATCAATGGAAGATCTTTTCCAAAAGAATACAACAGAACTGACTTAATTTTCTTTATTGAAGATTTAGAAGAAACTACCAAAATTTTATCAGTGGTGTAAATTATACACTTTATACAAAAAACAAAGCCCAATTAAGGGCTTTGCATTTTGAACAAAATTCTCTCGCGAAGAATAGACACATTGGTGAGTGTCTTTAAATGTTCGCCGCAAAAGTAATCTTAATATTTTAATTATGAAAAAACAAATTTTAAACCTAGGTAAAGCTTTAAATAAAGTAGATCAGAAAGCAATTAATGGAGGGTATATTGAAGGACCTTGTAGAGCAGGAACAGACATGGATAAAAACTGTTTATGTACTAATGGAGGTCAATGTTCTTCTGGTACTTGTAAAAAAGGCATGGGACAGATATATGGAAACTGTGCTTAACCCATGAAAAATTATGGTAAGGGAGGTCTCATATACCTCCCTTTATAAACATTAAGATGATATGAAAATAAAAGTACTTATCTTGTTATTAATTTGTACTAGCTGTTTTAAAAAAAATGGCTATATAATAAAAGGAAAGATTAAAAACCTAAAAGACAGTACAAAAGTATTTCTTTTTGATTACAAAGAGTTAAAAGTTCTTGACAGTTGCTTTAGTTTAAATGAAGAATTTAAATTTATAGGTAAAACTAAAGAACCTTTACTTTCTGGAGTTTCATTTATGATAGCTAAAAATAATTTTAATATAGATTTTTGGTTAGAAAACGACAATATAATTATTACTAAAAACAACAAAAAAGAGCTTAACAATTCTATTTTTAAAGTTACAGGAGGAGAGCTGAATAAAATTTCAAACCTTTTTAAAGAATCTTTAAAAGATCATAAAAAAAATAAAACAGAAGCTTATCTTAGATTTAAGAAAAAAGAAATAAATAGAGAAGAATACGATAAAATTATAGACAAGTTTAATATAGCTGCATTAAATTTCTTTAATAAATATCCTAATAATTATTTTTCAATCTCAGAAGTAATATCAAACAAAATTTATTATTCTAAAAAAGAGCTATCTAGCTTTTATAATCTCTTGAATAATCAGTTAAAAAAAACAGAAAAAGGAATATTATTAGAAAAGTATATAAAAACAAAAAAAATCATTTTAGGAGATAAAATTATAAACATTGAAGCTTCAGATATAAAAGGAAACAAGGTTAATTTATCACAGATTAAAGATTCCATTATTTTATTAAATTTTTGGGCTAGTTGGTGTCCCCCTTGTATTGAAAAAATAAAAAATGAATTTCCTTCTATCCAACAAAAACACCCTAACATTAAATTAGTTAGTTTCTCATTTGATTTAGATAAAAAAATGTGGAAAAAGAAAAGCGAAGACCTTAAAATTGATTGGGTTAACTTATCAAACTTTAAAAAAATAGGAGAAAGTATCACTGCTATTAATTATAATATTGAAGAAATTCCTACAACTTTTTTAATCAAACACGGTAAAATTAAAAAGATAATAAAATATAATGATGATTTGTTATCTGAAATCGAATTGGGTATAAAAAATTAGAATTTGAAAAAATTTCCAAACTATAAACAGACAGAAGCCAAAGATTGCGGACCAACGTGTATCAAAATCATAGCCAAACACTATGGTAAAACCATTAACACACAGCAACTACGTAGTCTCAGTGAAACTACTCGAGAAGGCAGTAGCTTACTTGGTTTAAGTGAAGCTGTAGAGTCTATAGGCTTTAAGTCTTTAGGTATAAAATTAGCTTATAACAAATTAAAAGAAGCTCCATTGCCTTGTATCATTCACTGGAATAAAAACCACTATGTAGTTCTTTATAAAATTAAAAAGAACATTGTTTATATTTCTGATCCCGCTCATGGATTAATTACTTTTACAAAAGAAGAATTTATTCAACATTGGATTGGAAATAACGCAGATGAAAATACAGAAGAAGGAATTGCTTTATTAGTTGAACCCACACCTAAATTTTATCAAGAAGAGTTTGAAGAAGATGAAAAATTTGGATTCTCATTTATTTTTAAATACTTATACAAATACAAGAAGTTCATAGTTCAATTAATAATAGGACTTCTTGCTGGTAGTTTACTTCAACTAATTTTACCCTTTTTAACTCAAAGTGTAGTTGACGTAGGTATCAAAAACCAAGATTTAAATTTTGTATACCTTATCTTATTTGCACAACTGTTCCTTTTTATAGGAAAAGCTTCACTAGAAATTATTCGAAGTTGGATTCTACTACATCTTAGTACTAGAATCAACATATCTTTAATTTCAGACTTTTTTATCAAACTAATGAAACTACCTATCTCCTATTTCGATGTAAGAATGACAGGAGATTTATTACAAAGAATCAACGATCATAAACGTATTGAAAGAATTTTAACTACCTCATCTTTAACTGTACTTTTTTCATTTTTCAACCTTATAATTTTTAGTTTGGTTTTAGGGTATTATAGTTTACAAATTTTTGGGGTTTTTGTACTAGGAAGTGTTCTATATTTTGGGTGGGTATTATTCTTTTTCAAGAAAAGAAAAGAACTTGATTACAAACGTTTTTCTCAAGTAAGTCAAGAACAGAGTAAGGTCATTGAACTTATTAATGGGATGCAAGAAATAAAGCTTCATAATGCTGAAAGACGTATGCGCTGGAACTGGGAATATGTGCAAGCTCGTTTATTTAAAGTAGCTACAAAAAGTCTTGCTTTAGAACAAACACAAAGTGTAGGTTCAAATTTCATCAATGAGCTTAAAAATATGTTCATTACCATACTTTCTGCAAAACTAGTAATAGATGGACAAATCACATTAGGTATGATGATGGCTATTAGCTATATCGTAGGGCAGTTAAACGGTCCAATTACTCAATTAATTAATTTTATGAGAGACATACAAGATGCCCAAATATCTTTAGATAGACTAGGTGAAATCCACAACATGGAAGATGAAGAAAAACCTAGTGATGAAAAAGTGACAGTTATACCTGAAAATGCATCTATAAAATTAAATAACATTTCATTCAGATATACAGGTGGCTTAGAACCTGTTTTAAAGAACCTATCTCTTGAAATCCCTGCAAATAAAACAACTGCTATTGTTGGTGTTAGTGGAAGTGGAAAAACCACCTTAATGAAGTTACTCCTTGGTTTTTACCAAGTAGATAAAGGAGATATTTCAATCAATAATTTCAACTTAAAAAATGTCTCTCAAAAAGAATGGAGAAGAAATTGTGGAGTTGTAATGCAAGAAGGTTACATCTTTAATGATTCCATAGCTAAAAACATAGCTGTAGGGGAAGATTATGTCGATAAAGAAAAATTAGCTCATGCAATCGATGTAGCAAACATTGGTGATTATATTGAAGGCTTGCCTTTAGGCTACAATACAAAAATTGGTAGTGAAGGTAACGGATTGAGTACAGGTCAAAAACAACGATTACTGATTGCTAGATCTGTCTATAAAAACCCTAAATTTTTATTCTTTGATGAAGCTACTAGTGCATTAGACGCCAATAACGAAAAGGTTATTATGGAAAAACTTAATGAGTTTTTTGCTAACAAAACTGCTGTTGTTATTGCTCATAGGTTAAGTACTGTAAAAAATGCACATCAAATAGTTGTACTTGAAAAAGGAAAAATTATTGAAAAAGGAAACCACGAAGAGTTAATCAAATTAAAAGGAAGTTACTACCATCTAGTTAAAAACCAACTAGACTTAGGTAAATAAAAATATTCTCTCGCGAAGAATAGACACAAACCTTGAGTGTCTTTAAACTGTTCAAGGATTTTATCAAATTTTAAATATTTTAATTATGAAAAAATCAATTTTAAACCTAGGTAAAGCTTTAAACAAAACTGAACAACAGTTAATTAATGGTGGAGAAGGTACATGTTGTAACACCATAACATATGAAGATGGGTATCAATATAGATCTTGTGGAAAAACAAAGGCGCAAGCTCTAGAACTTTTAGGTGATAGTTATGATAACTTAGGAGGTAGTGGACCAGCTACAGTTACACATTGGTGCTGTAGTAGTTGTTAATTTAAACTAACCCAAACGGATATTATTTCCGTTTGGGTATAACTTGAAATTTTATCACAACATGAAAATATATATAATTCTTTTGTTTCTGTTTTTATTAACTTCTTGCCAAGATCTACCGAAGAAAAAAAAACATGCAAAAAAAGGTTTGGTTACTATGATTATAAAAAACAACAATCAAGTTAAAACCAATATTGGTTCTGGCATAAATAAAAACTTTGATAGAATAAACATTAATACGAATAAAATTACAGATACCATAACAATTGAAACTAATAGCTATTTAAAATTGTATATAAAAAACAATAATTTTTTTAATAGTATATTATGTAAAAAAACAGACACCCTATTAATTAACATAAAGAAAACATCTACAAGTTTATCTTTTATTAATAGAAAATTAAAAAGATATGACAGTATACCTCTTAACAACCTATACAAAACCAACCTAAAACATATAATATTAAAACACAATAAACTTTTTAATTTTTTTTTTCAAGTTAATAAATCTTCCAATAAGTTTATTCCTAAAAAAAACATCATCAAATCTAACCTAAATAGATTCAAAGAATTAGACTCTTTAGAGTATAATAAACTTAGAATTAAAAAAAAGATTCTAAACAAACTGTATAAGAACAACCTTATAAGTAATATTAATCATGTTTATCATACATCTCAGGTAGATTTCAACTATTTTAGGTCACTTATTAGAAGCTATAAATTTAGTCTAGATAATTTCTATTTAAAAAAAATCATGAACTTGTATTTTAATAGCGAGTTAATATTTGACGACCCCTTTATTTCATATGGTTATATGAACATTTTCATTACTGATATTGTTCTAATAGAGGATAATTCTAAAGTAAACATTGATTATCAAAAGGCTTATAAACTTTTACCATCTTTATTAAAAGGTGAAAATTTAAAACTCTTTAGAGAGTTTTGCTTACACCAAATTGCCAAATCGGATAACAATTTAGCAAATTATTATTTTAACAAATATAAAGATTCATATAATGATACTTTGTTTATCAAAATATATGCTAATAAATACTTAATAAATGAAAAAAGAAAAGCTTTAGCCTCTAACAAAGTAGAGTTAGTCGATTCAGATTCAAAAAACTTAACTTTAAATGAAGTAATAAAAAAATACAAAGACAAAACTATTTATATTGACTTTTGGGCTAGTTGGTGTAATCCTTGTAGAAATGAAATGTCTAAGTCAAAAGCATTAATCAATGAATTTAAAAATAAAGATGTTGTATTCATCTACATATCTATCGATTCTGATAAAAATGAATGGATAAATGCTTCTGAAGAAGAAAAAATTGAGGGAAACAACAATTTTCTTGCAATTAACTACCCCTCCTCCTCATTTTATAAGAAACTCGAATTACAAACTATTCCAAGGTATTTAATTTATTCTAAAGGTAAATTAGTAAATGAAAATGCACCAAGACCTAGTTCTGAGAAAACAAAAAAACTATTAAACTTTTATTTAAATTAAAACCTTCTCTCGCGAAGAATAGACATAAACCTTGAGTGTCTTTAAATTATTCAAGGATTTTATCAAATTTAAATTATTTTAAAATGAAAAAATCAATTTTAAACTTAGGTAAAACTTTAAACAAAATAGAACAACTACAAATTAACGGGGGCTTCCCTTGTGACTCTGAAACTGATTGTTACAACCAACCATCAGGAGAACCTTTTAAAAATCAGGAATGGAGATGTAATGTAGGGATCTGTATCTTAATATAATTAAAATTTATTTCACTGGTGCTCTTTTACTAATAAGAGCACCTTTATACACTTTAAATATGCCAAATAACACTCAAGATATAGAAATTCGTAGTGAAGAAGTGCAAGAAATTCTAACTCATGTACCTAATTGGATGATTCGTTGGGGTAACACCTTGTTACTTGGACTCATTTTAATGTTATTATTCATTTCTTGGTTTGTAAAATATCCTGACGTTATTTCTACAGAAGTGATGGTTACCACCTCTACTCCACCTGAAAAAATTTATGCAAAATCAACAGGTCAATTTGAAACTTTTTTAACAAGTGAAGGTAAAAATGTCTCTGAAGGAGATGTTTTAGCTGTTATTGAAAACAGTGCTTCTTACAAAGATGTCTTACTATTAAAAAGTATTGTAGATACTATTGAAATGAATCAACAAAAGTTCTTTTTCCCTGTTGACAAAGTTCCTCCACTAATTTTAGGTGACATAACTTCCAGCTACTCTCAATTTGAAAACGACTACTCTGAATATGTTTTAAACGAAAAATTAACTCCGTTTAAATCTGAAAATTTTGCAAACCAAATGTCTGTTATAGAAGCAAGAGGTAGACTGCAAATTTTACTTTCTCAAAAAGACTTAAACCTTAAAGAACTAGATTTCAAAGAGAAAGATCTTAAACGCAGCAGAAAAATGTTTAGTCAAGGAGTTATTTCTGCCAAAGAAAAAGACCAAAAAGAAATAGAATACCTGCAAGCAAAACGTTCATACAAAACACTCGAATCTTCAATTTCACAAATCAGAGAATTAATTAGTAACTCTAATAAAAATTTAGAAGGAACCTCTATAAAAAAAGCACAACAAGATACACGCCTTAAAAATAAAGCTATTCAGTCTTTCTTATACTTGAAAAAAGCCATTAAAGATTGGGAAAAACAGTATGCCCTGACATCTTCTATTAACGGAAAGGTTTCATTTTTGTCTTTTTGGAATAAAAATCAAACTGTAAAAACCGGGGATCTTATTTTCACTATCATTCCTGATGAAGGAAATAATTTTATAGGAAAAATTGAAGCGCCTGCTGCCAATTCAGGTAAAATAAAAAAAGGACAAAAAGTTCAAATAAAACTACTCAACTACCCTTCTGATGAATTTGGTGAGCTGAATGGAGAAGTTAAATCAATTTCATTAACTCCTAATGAAGAAGGTAATTATTTAATTAATGTAGAATTACCTCAAAACTTAGAAACCACCTACAATAAAACAATTCCTTTTAGACAAGAAATGAAAGGTGCTGCAGATATAGTAACTGAAGATTTACGCTTGATAGAACGTTTTTTCTATCAACTTAAAAATATAATTCAATAAAATTCTCTCGTAAAGAATAGACACAAACCTTGAGTGTCTTTAAATTATTCAAGGGTTAATTAATATTAATTTTTTTAATCATGAAAAAACAAATTTTAAACTTAGGTAAAGCTTTAACTAGAACTGATCAGAAACAAGTTAATGGAGGAGGTCTTGCTAATTGCAGCACTTACTCTGGACCTTATTGTTACAGCGATATTGAAAGCAACTGTGGTAGTTGTCTTGAATATCAAGCTCTTCCTAAAGAACATAAACCTTGCGTACTTGTAGACTATTATTGTGAAGTACAATAATAACAAGTAATGTTAATTTAGTTGTAAACAGGTTGATTATACATCTATAATCAACCTTGAACTTAAGTGAAGTTTCAAACAAACTAAAACTTATTTGTAATATGTCTTCAGAAGAAAAAGGAAAGTTAGTAAATAAAAATGCTCCAAGACCAAGTTCTACTCAAATTAGAAAAACATTAGATAATTATCTAAAATAAAAAATTCTCTCGCGAAGAATAGACACAAACCTTGAGTGCCTTTAAACTATTCAAGGATTAATTAATATTAAATTTTTTAATCATGAAAAAACAAATTTTAAACTTTGGTAAAGCTTTAAATAAAGCTGATCAAAAACAAGCTAATGGAGGTGCTAGCGGTGCTTGTTACCAAGAAGGTAGTAGATGTTGTGAATACAAACCTTGGGGTGTCTTTTGTGATGCTGGTAGATGTGGTACTTACGGTTGTTTATGGTATTAATTTTTAAAACACTAAAAAATGAAAAATCAAATTCTAAACTTTGGTAAGCCACTAAATAAAACAGAACAAAAGCAAATTAATGGTGGTATAGCTCGTGGATGCACTCAAGATGGTGTTATGTGCTGTGAATCTACTTCATGGGGTAACTTATGCGCTCCTGGTAGATGTGACAGATTTGGATGTATTTGGTATTAAACTTAAAATTTTAAATTATGAAAAATCAAATTTTAAATTTAGGCAAAGCTTTAAAAAAATCTGACCAACAACAAGTCAATGGAGGCATACCCAAACTTTTTGAATGCTTAACTGATGAGGATTGTAATCTTTACCCCGATTCTTTTAGTCAATGTAGAAACAATATTTGTTATTATACTAATTAACTTCTACAAAGCCTCCTAATAGGAGGCTTTTTTTAAAAAAAACCACTAAATTAGCAGGCTTGCTAAAAATCAAATTTTAGCAGTTTAATTTGTTATTTAATATAAAAGTAGAAGAATTATGAGTCCGAATGATGACAGAAAAATTAGAGAAAAACTACAACAAAAAACTTGGAACGAAATAAAAACAAACGATTCTTGGGCAATTTTTAAAATTATGTCTGAGTTTGTTGATGGCTATGAAAAATTAAGTAAAATAGGCCCTTGTGTGTCTATTTTTGGTTCTGCACGTACAAAAACCGATGACCCTTACTATAAATTAGCTGAAGAAGTTTCTTATAAATTAACGCAAAGTGGTTTTGGGGTTATTACAGGTGGTGGACCAGGTATTATGGAGGCAGGTAACAAAGGCGCTCACCGAGGCAAAGGAACCTCTGTAGGTTTAAACATAGACCTTCCTTTTGAACAACACGATAATCCTTGGATTGATCGAGATAAAAACCTAAACTTTGATTACTTTTTTGTTCGTAAAGTAATGTTTGTAAAGTACTCGCAAGGTTTTGTTGTTATGCCTGGTGGTTTTGGCACAATGGATGAGCTTTTTGAAGCAATTACGTTGATTCAAACCAACAAAATTGGTCGTTTCCCTATTGTATTGGTAGGTAGAAAGTTTTGGGGAGGTTTATTAGACTGGATTAAAAACACTTTAATAGAAGAAGGCAACATAAGTGAGAAAGATTTGAATTTATTTAGAGTTGTTGATACTGCTGATGAAGCTGTGGAACATTTTAACAAGTTCTATGCTAAATATCAATTAAAACCTAATTTCTAAAAATATTTATCTTTAAAGCTCGTTGAATTCACATCGAGCTTTTTTTATTTAATGTTGAAAGAAAGAATACTACTTTTTATATGTATAATTTTTTTGTGCAATTTCAAGGTAACAGCGCAAAAAAATACAGTTAACATCAAAGCTGTTCTTGATGTTAAGAATAACCTTCTTCATATTCAACAAAAAACAGTTTATTTTAACACTTCCAATTCAATTATATCTGAATTATACTTACACAATTGGGGAAATAGCTTTATTGACAATGAAACACCTTTAGCTAAACGTTTTATTGAAGACTACAAAAATGATTTTTCCTTTTCTAAAGATAAGGACAAAGGATTTAGTTATATAAAAAACTTAACTATTAACAATAACCAAGTTACTTACAAAGAGAAAAAAGAACATTCTGATATTGTTAAAGTGAACCTTAATGAAAAACTGCATCCCAATGATAGTTTAATTATAAACACTTCTTATTTTATAAAAATCCCCAATGCTAAATACACAGGATACGGAAAAACAAAAACTGGATATCATTTACGCTTTTGGTATATTACTCCAGCTGTTTTTGACGGTAACTGGCACCTAATGAGTAACCTAAATTTAGATGACTTATTTGAAGATCTTTCTAATTACAAAATCACAATTGAAGTCCCTAAAAATTATTTTATTGAAAGTAACTTATATCAATATAAAACTGAAGAAAAAAACTTTACCAGTTATTACTTAGTTGGAGGTAAGAAGAAAGACATTATACTACATATAGACCCTCTTAAAACATTCAAATCCTTCAAAATAAAGGATAAAGAAATAAAAACTGACTCTTATTTAAAAAGTATCCCAAATAAAGAAACTACTAAAATTATTGACAGACAAATACAATTTATTGAAAACTTTATTGGAAAACATCCACATCCTGAAATTCTTGTTGATGCTCGCACTGTAAATAAGAACTCTTTGCACGAAATTTACGGTCTCCCTAAATGGTTAAAACCTTTTCCCAACAACTTTAGATGGGAAACTGGATTTTTCAAAGCTCTTGTGCAAAAATATTTTGATGATGTTATTATTCAAAATACCCGAAAAGATTATTGGTTAACCGACGGCTTACAAACCTTTTTAATGATGGAATACATCAAGGAATATTATCCTGATGTTACCGTTTTAGGTAAATACTCTAACTATTGGCCTATTAAATCGTATAATATTTCGCAGTTAAAACAAAATGATAAATACGCACTTGTTTATCAGTTTAGTTCTCGTAAATTCTATGACCAATCTTTAACTACAGCTAGCGATTCTCTTTCTAACTTCAACAGAAAAGTAGTTAGTAAATATAAAGCAGGACTTGGTTTTAAATATCTTCAAAACTTTGTTGGAGATAGTATTTTAAAAAAATCTGTAAAAGAATTTTATATTAAACATCAATTAAAACCTTCAACTAGTAGTGATTTTGCCAACATTATTCAAAAAAACACTATTAAAGATTTACAGTGGTTTTTTGGAGATTATATTACCACAAACAAAAAAATAGATTATAAAATAAATAAAGTTTCTTTTTCAAAAAACAAAGATTCATTATTCGTAACTATCAAAAACAAAAGAAACTTTTCTGCTCCTGTCGCTTTATATGGAATTCAAAAGAAAGAAATTAAATTTAAAACTTGGGTTACTGGTGTTGATTCTACTAAAACCGTAAAAATTAAAAGAGGTGATTTTAAAAAACTTGCATTAAACTATGAAAACACCTACCCTGAATTTAATTCTCTAGATAATTTTAGAAATATAAACAACAACCTTATTAACAAACCCCTACAATTTCGTTTTTTTAAAGATTTCGAAAACCCTTATTACAATCAACTATTTTATTATCCAGATTTCAAATACAATTTATATGACGGATTAATACTTGGGGTTAATATTAACAACAGATCAATTGTTAATAGAAATTTTGAGTTTAGTATCACCCCTAATTATAGTACAAAAAGTCAAAACTTAACAGGTTCTTTTGTGGTTGCCTACAACCACTTTCTTAAAAATCAGGACTTATACAAAATACGTTATGGTGTTGGTGGTAGTAACTTTCACTACGCTCCAGAACTTGGTTATAATACTTTTTTTCCTTTTATTAATTTTCAATTTAGAAGAAATTCACTTCGTGATATTGGCTCGAAATCATTCACGGCACGCCTTATAAGTGTTAACAAAGAAATCCCTTCTGGCGAAATAAAAAGTGACAAAGACAAATACAATATTTTCAACTTACGCTACATCAACAACAAGTTTGACGCGATAAAAAGTATTAGATACGCTTTAAACGCCGAATTAAATTCTAATTTCAGTAAACTTTCAACAGACATTAGATATAAAAAGTTTTTCGCTACCGACAAAAGTTATGAAGTCAGGTTTTTTGGAGGGCTTTTCATAACAAACAATACTGATGGAGATTATTTTAACTTTGGTTTAAACAAAATAAATGATTATTTATTTGAACAGAATTTGTTTGGACGTTCTGAAAATGAGGGGATTTTTAGTCAGCAATTTGTAGTAGGACAAGGAGGGTTCAAATCTAATTTTAAACAACCTTATTACGCCAATCAACTTATAACTTCTCTTAACACCAGTATAAGTGTTTGGAAATGGGCTGAAGTATACAACGATGTAGCCATGTTAAAAAACAAAAATAGTTCTCCAAAGTATTTTTACGAAAATGGAATCCGTTTAAACTTCCTTCCTGATATTTTTGAGTTCTATCTTCCTATATATACAAACGAAGGATTTGAAGTTACTAAAGAAGCCTATCCTTCAAAAATTAGATTTATAATTACGACTGATATTGATCAGATTTACAACTTTATCAGAAGAGGAGTATTGTAAATACTTCAATAAAAACTGATTTTTTCTCTTTTTTTTGAAAAATATTCAATGAAAATAGAAATTTTTAAATTTCAACTAAAAAAACTATCTTTGTAACCATACCTAAATTAGATGATTATGACGCAAAATACCGAAATAGTTAATACTCAACAGCTTTCTTTTGAAGATTTTAAAAACGAAGTTTTAAACGACTATAGAATTGCTCGTATTAGTCGAGAATGTAGTTTATTAGGACGTAGAGAAGTTTTAACAGGTAAAGCAAAATTTGGGATTTTCGGTGATGGTAAAGAAATACCCCAATTGGCTATGGCTAAAGCCTTTCAAAATGGAGATTTTCGCTCAGGTTATTATCGTGATCAAACATTTATGATGGCTATTGGAGAATTAACTCCACAACAGTTTTTTGCAGGTTTATATGCTCATACTGATATTGATGTTGAACCAATGTCTGCAGGTCGCCAAATGGGAGGTCATTTTGCAACCCATTCTTTAGATGAAAACGGAAACTGGAAAAACTTAACAGCTCAAAAAAACTCATCTTCTGATATTTCACCTACCGCAGGTCAAATGCCTCGTTTATTAGGATTAGCGCAAGCTTCTAAAATATACAGAAATGTTGAAGGTTTAGAAAATCACACGAACTTCTCAATCAACGGTAACGAAGTTGCTTGGGGTACTATTGGTAATGCTAGTACTAGTGAGGGGTTATTCTTTGAAACAATTAATGCTGCTGGTGTTCTACAAGTTCCAATGATAATGAATGTTTGGGATGATGAGTACGGAATTTCAGTACATGCACGTCACCAAACAACTAAAGAAAGTATTTCTGAAATCTTAAAAGGATTCCAACGTGAAAATGAAAGTAACGGATATGAGATTTTCGTAGTGAATGGTTGGGATTATGTTCAGTTAATTGACACTTACAATAAAGCTTCTCAAATCGCAAGAGAACAACATATCCCTATATTAATTCACGTAAAAGAATTAACACAACCTCAAGGGCATTCAACTTCAGGTTCACATGAACGTTACAAATCAAAAGAACGCTTACAATGGGAGCAAGAGTTTGATTGTATTGCCCAAATGCGTAAGTGGATTTTAGAATTTGAATTAGAAAATGAAGATGGAGAAACGTTAAGGTTTATCGATTCTGAAGAAGACTTAATCAACATTGAAAAAGAAGCTAAAAAAGAAGTAAGTAAAGCAAAGCGTGATGCTTGGAGTGCTTATACAAATGAAATAAAAGCAGAAGTGGCTGAAGCTATTTCTTTATTAGAAACCATTGCTCAAAAAAGCAATAATGGTTCTTTCATTACGAAATATAAAAATGATTTAGCTGCCATAGCAGAACCAATTAGAAAAGATATTTTAGTAGCTGCTCGTAAAACTTTACGTTATTTAAGAGATGAAGATTTTGCTGAAAAAACAGCACTTAAAAACTTCATCAAAGCTTCAACTGATAAAGCTGCTGTAAAATATTCGGCTCATTTATTAAGTGAAACTGAATTAGCAACTGAAAATATTGCTGCAGAAGCTCCAACTTATGCTTCAGAAAAAAATATTGTAGACGCACGTATTATTATGCGTGATAATTTTGATGCAATTTTAGCAAAACACCCTGAGGTATTAATCTTTGGTGAAGATGCTGGATATATTGGTGATGTAAACCAAGGATTAGAAGGCTTGCAAGAAAAATTTGGTGAGTTACGTGTTTCTGACACAGGAATTCGAGAAGCTACCATTTTAGGTCAAGGTATTGGAATGGCAATGCGTGGTTTACGCCCTATTGCTGAAATTCAATATTTAGATTATTTATTATATGCTTTACAAATTATGAGTGACGATTTAGCAACGCTACGTTATCGTACTTTTGGAAAGCAAAAAGCTCCATTAATTATTCGTACTCGTGGACATCGTTTAGAAGGAATTTGGCATTCAGGTTCGCCAATGGGTGGAATAATAAACAACGTAAGAGGAATTCATGTATTAGTTCCTCGTAACATGACAAAAGCTGCTGGTTTCTATAACACTTTATTAGAAGGTGACGATCCTGCTTTAGTAGTAGAGTGCTTAAACGGATATCGTTTAAAAGAAGAGTTACCAACAAACTTAGGAGACTTTAAAACTCCAATTGGTGTTGTTGAAACCATCAAAGAAGGAAACGACATCACTATAGTTTCTTACGGTTCTACTTTACGAATTGTAGAAGAAGCTGCTAAAGATTTAGCACAAGTAGGTATAGATGTAGAAATTGTAGATGCGCAAAGTTTATTACCTTTTGACTTGAATCATGATACTGTAAAATCGGTTGCAAAAACAAATCGTTTATTAGTTGTTGACGAAGATGTTCCTGGTGGAGCTTCAGCATATTTATTACAAGAAATTGTTGAAAACCAAAACGGATACAAACATTTAGATAGCAAACCTCAAACTTTAACAGCAAAAGCACACAGACCTGCTTATGGTACTGATGGAGATTATTTCTCTAAACCTTCTGCTGAAGATATTTTTGAAAAAGTATACGAAATTATGAACGAAGCAAACCCTGCTAAATTTAAAAGTTTATACTAAAAAATACTGATAAAAATATAAAGACAAATCTCGTGAGCAGTTAATATTCACGAGATTTTTTTATTTACGCAACAAACTATTTCCTATAGCACATTGTAAGCATTCTTTCTTTGAGCAATAGTTATTTTTTAACTCTAACAAAGCTTGAGTTTCAAAAGCACTTTTTGCATCAATCTTTAATTCAGAAAACTTATTAATGATTGAATTTTTCTCGGGCCTCAATTGCTGCATCAGTTGTAATAATTGTTCTTCATTTATTGTCCCTCTTTCTTGTTCATAAACAAATCTCAAAGGAATAATTGTATTAATAACAAGTAAATCGATAAATGATTTCGTAAGTCTTTTAGGTGATTTTTTTGAAGATGTTTCAAACGTATAATGTGTTTTCCAAAAATCATTCACCTCTACCGAAAACAACATATAAAAATCTTTTAATCTAGAAACCTCCAATATTTGAGAAAATAAATGTTGATGTTTGAAATATAAAGCTCCCAACTGAGCTATTCGAATCGTTGGAAAATTATTTGGCCGCATTCTAAAAAACTGAAATCTATTCTTTCTTATAGGTTTTAACTTATACTTATGTTGTAAATAGTTATACTCTTTTTTAAGTTTTACATAACAACCATCTTCTACTTCGTCTTCTAAAAAACCTGCTTGCCCAAACAATAAAGCCGATAATTGTTCTTGATTAAATCTTACTTTCCTTAACACTGAAAAATCGAAAGAATTTGATAAATCAAAAAAAGCGTCTCCATTTACTTTTAAACCAAAATTTTTAGCGAGTAATTTAAATAACACCGCTTCATAATCATTATTTGATTTTGACAATACCTCTTTTATAAAAACAGCTTTGTTTTCTAACCGTTCAAAATATAAGCGCTCTAACCAATTATTTAACAAAAAAGAATCTATTTCAGCTATTTGCTTCTCACAAGGAATCCATCGTTGCTCTTTTGAAAATAATTTCTGATAATTTACTAGTACTTCTTTTTGAACAAACTGCTCCAGTTCTAAAGTAGGTAAAGGAAGATTGTTTTTCATAAAAACATCAGCATCATAACTCCACACCACATGTAATATTATCGCATCATAATTTTCATCTTCCTCATGATAATGTGCATACCAATCAGATGATTTTAGATGAATCTCTACATTTCCAATCCATAACTGACCATCAATTTTTAACTGAGCATTTAAAAAATCAGGACCGGTATTGGTGTTATAAATTCCTGGATTAACAACCTCTATAAACTCCCCTGCTATCGATTTTAAGTCTGTTGTGCTGAATAACTTGTATTTCCATAAAAAGTGCAAAAATTCTTCTTTCATATGCTTCCTTTTTCTCTATCAATTTACAAAATATTTTTATGGCATCATCAATTTTTATTATCCAAAGTATTTTATAACAATGTTCTATTCAACTATTTTTGCCGAATAAGAAAATTAAACCACATGAATAGTATAGAGAATTTACAATGGCGTTATGCTGTTAAAAAATTTGACGAACATAAATTTCTTTCCGAAGAACAAATTAATATTTTAAAAGAAGCATTTAATTTAACGGCCACTTCTTATGGATTACAACCTGTAAAAATGGTTGTGGTTAAAAACAAAGATTTACAGCAACAATTGGTAGCACATTCTTGGAACCAGCATCAAGTTGTACAAGCTTCACATTTATTAGTGCTTTGTATTCCTAAAGAATTGACTTCTGAACACGTTGAGAGCTACTTTAAATTAGTAAAAGACATCCGAAACACACCTGACGAAATTCTAAATCCTTTTAAAAAATTTTTAGCTAACGATATAGAAAACAAATCGCAAGAAGTATTATTTCATTGGATGAAAAACCAAGCTTATATTGCTTTAGGCAACTTAATGACTGTGGCTGCTAATGAAAAAATTGACAGCTGCCCTATGGAAGGTTTTGTTCCTGAAAAGTACGATGAAGTTTTAGGTTTAGACAAATACAATTTACAATCAATTTTAGTTTTACCTGTTGGTTTTAGAGCTGAAGACGATTATATGAAAGACTTAAAAAAAGTTCGTAGAAAAACCGAAGAAGTGGTTATTGAACTTTCTTAGATAACGTAAATTATGAATTACGAATGATAATTTTAGTACATTCGTAATTCATAATTTAACTATATGCAACCACTACATATACTCCTTTTAATTCTAGCTTATTTCGGTGTATTAATTCTTATTTCATACATCACAGGTAAATCGGCAAACAATCAAACATTTTTTAAAGCAAACAACTCATCACCATGGTATTTAGTTGCCTTCGGTATGATTGGCGCTTCGCTTTCAGGAGTTACTTTTATCTCTGTTCCTGGGTGGATTGAAGGTGACAAAATGAGCTATATGCAAATGGTGCTGGGGTATGTATTAGGATATGCCGTGATTGGTTTAGTACTACTCCCACTTTACTACAGGTTAAATCTGACTTCAATTTATACCTATTTAGAAGGACGTTTCGGTAGATATTCTTATAAAACAGGAGCTTCTTTTTTCTTACTTTCAAGAACGATTGGTGCAGCCTTCCGTTTATTTTTAGTGGCCAACGTGTTACAATTAATTTTATTTGATGCCTATGGAGTTCCGTTTTGGGCTACCGTTGCCATTACGATTTTATTAATTTGGTTATATACGTTTAAAGGGGGAATAAAAACCATTGTATGGACAGACACCTTACAAACTCTTTTTATGCTAATTGCTGTTGGAGTTTGTATTGTAATGATAAAAGATGAAATGCAAATCGACAATCTATTTTCGTACGTTGTTAATAATGATCTATCAAAAACCTTCTTTTTTGACGACATAAAAGCTGGAAATTACTTTTGGAAACAATTCTTTTCAGGAGCTTTCATTTCAATTGTAATGACAGGCTTGGATCAAGATATGATGCAAAAAAACTTAACATGTCGTAACTTAAAAGATGCTCAAAAAAACATGTTTTGGTTTACTATTGTATTAGTCATTGTAAACTTTTTCTTCTTAGCTCTAGGAGTTTTATTAACTGATTATGCTACTGCTAATGAAATAAACGCACATAAAGATGAACTATTTCCAACTATAGCAATGAGTGGCGATTTAGGAATAGCTACAGCTCTATTTTTCTTATTAGGTTTAATTGCAGCTGCTTATTCTAGTGCAGATAGTGCTTTAACTTCGTTAACTACATCCTTTAGTATTGATATTTTAGAAATTGACAAAAAAGATAATGAAGAAGAAAGGGAAAAAACACGAAAGAAAATCCACATATTATTCTCCTTCATTTTAGTGGCAACCATTTTAATTTTTAAATATTTTATTGCTGATGAAAGTGTAATTGCTAAAATATTCCAATTTGCAGGTTATACGTATGGACCACTATTAGGTTTATACGCTTTTGGATTATTTACCAAACTAAACGTAAAAGACAAATTAGTACCTATCATTTGTTTAATAGCTCCTGTTTTAACGTATGTAATTAGTTTTTACAGTAAAGAAAAAATGGGATTTGACTTTGGTTTCTTTGTGTTAATCTTAAACGGAGCTTTGACTTTCTTAGGTTTATTAGCTATTAAAACATCAAAAAATGCCTAAAAAAGGAAAAGCAAAAAATACGGTTAACAAAGCGAAACATACTCGTTTAATGAAACAAAAGGAGAATAAACTTCGCCTAGAAAAACAACGAACCAAAGAACGCTTAAAAGAAATTATTAAAAAAGCGAATGAACAAAAAGAAGAAGAGTAAAAATCTTAAGTTTCAACTAAAAACTATATCTCACTACTAGTACATAAAAAAACCGATAATATAATTTAACATTATCGGTTTTTAAGTTTTACATAAACGCTATTTGCAGTCCCATTAAAACGAATACTGCTCCTGAGACCTTATTCATTCGAATACCTATCTTTTGGTTTTCTCTTACTTTCCTCGAAAACACTCCTGCAAACGACACTAAAAACAAGTACCAAATAGTATTCATAATGGTATAAGAAACACCCATAAAAATAAAAGGCACAGGGCTTTCTATTTTATCTGGACTTATAAACTGTGGAAAAAATGCAATAAAGAATAATGCGACTTTCGGATTTAATATATTTGTTATAAAACCTGATTTAAAATCTTTAATTGCTGAGTTTTTCTTTTGTTCCTCAGCACCTTCTTGTATCAATTCTTTTTTTGAAAACACTTTTGTTACCCCTAAATAAATTAAATAAGCAGCCCCTAAATATTTTATCAACGCAAATAGTATTGCCGATTTTGCTACAATAATTGACAATCCTAATGCTCCAAACAAAGTATGTACTAAAGACCCTGTATTTAAGCCTAAATTAGTATAAATTCCAGATTTCCTTCCTTGACTTATCGACTTGTTAAGTAAAAAAATTGTTTCCATTCCTGGTGTTAGTACAAAAAGAATAGTTGCTGTAAAAAATGCGATATAATTCTCAATTCCCATTTCCTTAAATTTTAAATATGAATACCAATGTTTTTTTATGCAAAGCAACGGTGGTTCTCTTTATTAAAAAATACTTATTTTTGAACAATTAATGCAAAAACCGCATTAAAATGACAATACAACAAATTCGATATTTTTTAGCACTTGCTGATGAGCTACATTTTTGGAAAACTGCAGAAAAAGTGTACATCTCACAATCATCATTAAGTAGGCAAATTCAATCTTTAGAAGAAGAACTTGGTATTACCTTATTTGAACGCGATAAAAGAAACGTAAAGTTGACCGATACCGGTATTTTTCTTAAGAAAAAATGGGAAGACTTATTAGACGAGTTTGACCGTACGCTTCAACATGCAAGAAAAATTGAAGAAGGTTCTTCTGGGTTAATTAGCATTGCCTACCCTGGTTCTATTTCTTATAACTATTTACCAGAATTACTTAGGATATTTTCTGAAGAAAAACCTGACTTAAAGGTAGAGCTTATGGAACCCACCGACATTACACTTGAAAACTTACTAACAAGCTATCAAATAGATGTTGCTTTTAGTAGAAATGAAGTTTTAAATACTTCTATTCTCTCTGAGAGATTATATGCAGAACCTGTTTGTCTTGTAGTTCCAAAAAACCACTGGTTAACCGCTGAAAATTTTGTAGATTTAAGAGATGTAAAAGATGAAAAATTTATTCTTTCTGGTTTACATCATACTACTTACTTTTCTTCATTACTTCGTACTATTTTTAACACTTACAGTTTTGAACCACAAACACATATTGAGTCTGATTTTGGAAGCATGATATTAAACTTAGTTTCTAGAGACTTAGGAATTTCGATACTACCCTACTCTTTTCAATTTTCATTAAACTCAAGTGTTCGCTTTATTACACTTCCTGAAAAAACAGAATTATTTATTAACTGGCGTAAAAATGATGATAGAAAGATTGTTAAAAATGTAATTGAGTATGCTACAAATTTAGGCAAAAGGTATAATCAACGATTTATATAAAACAAAATCCCAAGCAAATTGCTTAGGATTTTTATTTTCTTTCGTAGTAAAACTATTGGTCAATCGAACCTAAAACACGTTTCATAAAATTATTCAACGCTTCTTTTTTAGGTGTTCCGTCTTTAATCATTTTATCAACTTCAATTGCTCCGTACATGTTAGAGATTAATTCTCCTATCACATCTAACTCTTCGTCTTTTAAAGAAGGAACTTCTGTTAAAGCTTCAAGAGTTTCAATAGTTTCTAGTACGTAATCTTGATCGTTTTCTTCAATAAATGAAGTTAGGTGTTTAATTACTGGTAATTTCATAATTAAGCTACTTCGTTTACTAAATCTTTTAACACTTCAAACTTATTTGTTTGCGTTTGATTTACAAACTTCCCATCTACAAATGTAGCAAAAGTTGGTAAGTTGCTTACATCAGCAAGTTTTCTACTTTCAGGAAACTGTTCTGCATCTGCAATAATGAAAACCACATCTTCATTTTCAGAAGCTAACTTCTTAAATTTTGGTTTCATAATACGACAGTTACCACACCAAGTAGCTGAATATTGTACCACTACTTTTTTATTACCTGCAACAACTTCTGATAAATTATCTTGACTTAATTCTTGTACCATAGTCTTAAAATTATTTTATTTCGAAAGGAGCTCGTGCTCGACCCCTTCACCTATCTCACACGAACTTATTTCCTCTCTTAATGTTATATTAGTTTACAGCTAAGTACTCTGCTGTAGCTTTAGCGTTTGCTTGCATAGCTTCTTTACCTTCTTCCCAGTTTGCAGGACAAACCTCGCCTTTTTCTTGTACGTGAGTGTAAGCATCGATTAAACGTAAGTACTCGTTTACGTTACGACCTACAGGCATATGGTTAATTCCTTCGTGGAATACAGTTCCTTCTTCATCAATTAAATACGTAGCTCTATATGTTACGTTATCTCCTTCTACTTGTACAGTTCCTGTAGCTTCATCATAAGTTTCATTAGTAATATCTAAAATTCCTAAGATTGATGATAAATTACGGTTACTATCAGCTAATAATGGATAAGTAACTCCTTCGATTCCTCCATTAGCTTTAGATTGGTTTAACCAAGCAAAGTGTACTTCAGGAGTATCACATGACGCACCAATTACAATTGTATTTCTTTTTTCAAATTCTGACAAAGCAGCTTGAAAAGCATGTAATTCAGTTGGACAAACAAAAGTAAAATCTTTTGGATACCAAAACAATAACACTTTTTTGTTATTTTTTACTGCTTCTTCTAATACATTTAATTTAAACGTATCACCCATTTCATTCATTGCATCTACGCTTAAACTTGGAAATTTTTTTCCTACTGTAGCCATTTTATAATTTTTTAAAGGTTAATATTAATATGTTCTTTTATCGGTGGCAAATTTATTCCCTTTCTTACTATCTCTAGCTTAAAAGCAAAAATATTTTTTTATTCAACTATAAGCATTATCAATACAAATAAAAAAACAAAATAAATTAAACAAATACCTTTCTTAATATCAAATAGTTACATCTTTAAAAAATAAAAACATAAGAAAATATTATATTGAAATAAAAAATATAGATAAAAATTATTCAAGGTTTTATCGTAAATTTGATGGTATTCTAACCTATAAAAATATAAATATGAAAGAAGCACACACTCACTCTACTAGCAGCAATGGAAAGTGTCCTTTTTCACAAGGCGCTAATACTGAGATACATGATAACATTATGGAATGGTGGCCTAAATCTTTGAATTTAGACATCCTTCATCAACACGATACTAAAACGAATCCACTAGGAAACGATTTTAATTATGCTGAAGAATTTAAAAAACTAGACCTTGAAGCTGTAAAAAATGATTTAAAAACGTTTATGAACGACAGCCAAGATTGGTGGCCTGCCGATTGGGGAACTTACGGAGGATTAATGATTCGTATGGCGTGGCACGCTGCGGGTACTTATAGAGTTGCTGACGGAAGAGGTGGTAGTAACACCGGAAACCAACGTTTTGCTCCGTTAAATAGCTGGCCAGATAATGGTAACTTAGACAAAGCTAGACGACTATTATGGCCTATCAAGAAAAAATACGGAAATAAACTATCTTGGGCAGACCTTATTATTTTAGCAGGTAATATGGCTTATGAGTCTATGGGATTCAAAACTTTCGGTTTTGCAGGAGGACGCGAAGATATTTGGCACCCTGAAAAAGATATTTATTGGGGATCAGAGAAAGAATGGTTAGCTCCTACTGGAAGTAAAGGTACTCGCTATTCTGGTGATCGGGATTTAGAAAATCCTTTAGCAGCAGTTATGATGGGATTAATTTATGTAAACCCTGAAGGTGTAGACGGTAAACCTGACCCGTTAAAAACCGCACATGATGTAAGAGAAACTTTTAAGCGCATGGCAATGAATGATGAAGAAACCGTTGCCTTAACTGCAGGTGGACATACTGTTGGTAAAGCTCATGGTAATGGTGATGCAGGAGCCTTAGGGCAAAGTCCAGAAGGAGCGGAAATTGAAGACCAAGGTTTTGGCTGGATGAATCCAAAAGGAAATGGAAATGCAGCTGATACTGTAACTAGTGGTTTAGAAGGTGCTTGGACAACTACTCCAGATAAATGGAATCACACATACTTTCACCTATTATTAAATCACGAATGGGAATTAAAGAAAAGTCCTGCTGGTGCATGGCAATGGGAACCTGTTAACATGGATGAAGCTGATAAACCTACCGACGCTCACAATCCAAACGTAAAAAGAAATCCTATCATGACCGATGCAGACATGGCAATGAAAATGGATCCTGAATACAGAAAAATATCAGAGAAATTCTACAATGATCCTGCTTCTTTTGAAGATGCTTTCGCTAGAGCTTGGTTTAAACTTACACATCGTGATTTAGGACCTAACACACGTTATTTAGGTGCTGATGCTCCAGCAGAAACACTTATCTGGCAAGATCCTGTTCCTACTGTTGACTATACTTTAAATGACAGTGAAATTGAAGAATTGAAAGAAAAACTATTAAATAGTGGACTTTCTCGTACTGAACTTATAAATACTGCTTGGGATAGTGCTAGAACTTATAGAGGATCTGACTTTAGAGGTGGTGCTAATGGAGCTCGTATTCGTTTAGCTCCTCAAAAAGACTGGGAAGGAAACGAACCAACAAGATTAAAGAAGGTACTAGATAAGCTTACTGAGATTCAATCAGCACTAAGTAATAAAGTAAGTATTGCTGACTTAATTGTGTTAGGAGGTAGTGCTGCTGTTGAAAAAGCTGCTCAAGAAGGTGGTGTCAACATTAAAGTTCCTTTTACTCCTGGAAGAGGTGATGCAACCGCTGAAATGACAGATGCTGAATCTTTTGATGTTTTAGAGCCTTTACATGACGGATACAGAAACTGGCAAAAGAAAGATTATGTAGTAAAACCTGAAGAGTTATTATTAGATAGAACACAACTTATGGGTTTAACCGCTCCTGAAATGACTGTTTTAGTTGGAGGAATGCGTGTACTAGGAACCAACCATGGAGGTACCAAACATGGTGTATTTACAGATAATGAAGGTATATTGAGTAATGACTTCTTTGTAAACCTTACTGATATGAAATACTCATGGAAGCCTGCTGGTGAAAACTTATACAATATTGTTGACCGTAAAACTGGAAGTACTAAATGGACGGCTACAAGAGCTGATTTAATATTTGGTTCAAATTCAATTTTACGTTCGTATGCAGAAGTATATGCACAAGATGATAATAAAGAAAAATTTGTGAAAGATTTTGTAGCTGCTTGGACTAAAGTAATGAATGCTGACAGATATGATTTAGCATAATTTAAAAACTAAATCATAAAAAAAGAAGAGCATTTTGCTCTTCTTTTTTATTTATTACCTAGTAATGTTATTTACTCGCAAATAGTTTCACGTCATTTTTAGAAACTTCTTTTTCTCCTAAAATAAGTAATCGCTCAACTACATTTCGTAACTCTCGGATGTTTCCTGTCCAGTCATATTCTTGTAATTGCTTAATAGCATCGTCTGCAAATGCTTTTTTAGGCATTCCTTGTTCTTCGGAAATTTTCTTCGCAAAGAAGTTTACTAATAACGGAATATCTTCTCTTCTATCGTTTAAAGCAGGAACTTTAATTAAAATAACTGCTAAACGGTGATATAAATCCTCACGAAAACGTCCTTCCGCAATTTCCTTTTTCAAATCTTTATTTGTCGCAGCAACCACACGCACATTTACTTTGATATCCTTATCAGAACCTACACGCTGAATACGATTTTCTTGTAATGCACGTAATACCTTTGCTTGTGCAGACAGACTCATATCCCCTATCTCATCTAAAAAAATGGTTCCTCCATTTGCTGCCTCAAACTTTCCTGCTCTATCTTTGTTTGCTCCTGTAAAACTTCCTTTTACATGACCAAACAATTCACTTTCAATCAATTCCGAAGGAATAGCCGCACAATTCACCTCTATCATTGGTGCTTTAGAACGATCAGATTTTTCATGTAACCAATGTGCTACTAACTCTTTTCCCGTTCCATTAGGACCTGTAATTAACACACGAGCATCGGTAGCTGAAACCTTCTCTATCATATCTTTAATATGAGTAATAGCTTCACTCTCACCAATCATTTCGTAGTTTTTACTTACCTTCTTTTTTAAACGTTTATTTTCAACTACTAGTTCTTTTTTATCTAATGCATTACGAACTGTATTTAACAAGCGATTTAAATCCGGTGGTTTCGAAATATAATCAAAAGCACCTAAACGCATTGTATTTACTGCTGTATCAAGATCTCCATGACCTGATATCATTACCATTGGTGTTTCAGGTTTAATTTTCCTAGCCTTTTCTAACACCTCAACACCATCCATTTTTGGCATTTTAATATCACACAATACTAAATCGTAATCTGTATTTTTTATCATTTCAATTCCAGCCAATCCATCTTCAGCTTCTTCTACTTCATAGGAATCATTCTCTTCAGAAATGATTTTTTTTAATACTCTGCGGATTGCAGCTTCATCTTCTATTATTAATATTTTAGCCATATTTTCTTTTTATTCTTTCTAGAAAAGCAACAATTAAGCCATTATTTATTCTTCTCAATAATATGTATGTCTCTTTGAGGAAACGGAATACTTATATCATGCTCTCTAAATAATTCATCTATTCTAAACCTAATATCACTTTTTGGCACTGCCGCCTGAAAGCTATCATTCAGTGTAAAAATCAATTTAAAATCTAATGAACTATCTCCAAAATTTTCAAAAAGCACCAATGGTGCTGGATGCTGGTACACCTTAGGATGCTCATTAGCAGCTTGCATCAACAGTTTTTTAACCAGAGCTACATCACTACCATATGCTACTCCTACTATAACATTTTCACGAGTTGTAGTTCCGTTTTGCGTCCAGTTATATAAGCTGTTTGACAAATACTTATGGTTAGGAATAACCAAAACTTTATTATCGATAGTTACTGCTCTGGTAGTTCTTAATTTTATTTCTTCTACCCTTCCAACTTTATCATCTAACTCTATAATATCACCTACATGCACACTCTTATCAACTATGATAAAAATTCCAGAAATGATATCTTGAAAAAAGGTTTGTAAAGCCAAACCAATACCTATTAATAAAGCAGAAGATGCTACTAAAATCGCACTTAAATTAACTCCTGCAGAACTTAAACCTATTGAAAAAACAACTACATAAGCCAACCAACTTGTAAACGAGAAAATAGTATCAAACTTGTTTTTATCTTCTTGCTCTAACTTACTTTTTGCTAGTTTTTTTAAGTACTTTAATAAAAACTTGACAAAAAGTAAACCTACGATTAAAAACAAGACTGTTTTTAGTGTAAACTCAACATCTTTTCCTCCCACAGGGATTCTGTAGTTTAAAAAATCGGTTATTTCCTTTATAATTTCTTTCATCTACTAGTTCTTATTGTTTTTATTAAACTCTTTCGAGTACATTAAACTAACGACTGTACAATTTATTTCATAAAAAATGATTATCCGTTATAACGAATCCATTTCCATAAATCTTTATAGGTTGCTTTTTTACCATACATTAAAATACCTACACGATAAATCTTAGCAGCTACCCATACAATAACTATAAAAGTAAGAATTAATAGCAACATAGAGATTGCTATTTCCCACCAAGCTACTCCAAATGGAATTCTCATTAACATAACGATTGGCGACGTAAATGGTATATATGAGAATATTACTGATACTGGTCCGTGAGGATCATTAATTACCGTTGCAAAACCTACATATACTGCTAAAATTAACGGTAACATAATAGGCATCATAAATTGTTGCGTATCCGTTTCGTTATCTACTGCAGCACCTACCGCTGCAAACAAAGAACTATACAACATATATCCTCCTAAGAAGTAGAAAATGAATAAGAAAAACATTTTTACTAAAGGCAATCTGAAAATTTCTTGCACAATCATTTCACCTTTATTGGTTGCTGTTTGCTGAATAGCTTCCATTTGTTCTGGTGATACTTTTGCTGACTGCATTTCCATCATATCAACTCCAAAGAAAGAAGATGCTACTAGGCTAAACACTAAAAACAAAATTCCCCAAATAAAGAATTGTAACAATCCTGCTGAAGCATTTCCAATAATTTTTCCTAACATTAATTGAAAAGGTTTTACTGAAGAGACAATTACTTCAATAATTCTACTTGTTTTTTCTTCAATTACACTACGCATTACCGATGTTCCATAAATCATAACAAACATCATTAATAAATAACCTGCAATAGCTCCCACACCAATTTTTAATCCGTTGATTAATTTAGATGATTTTTCTCCAGAAAAGTTCAACATTTTGATTTCTGAAGCTATTTTTGATTCTTCAATATGCGCAATATCGATTCCGAAACTGGTTAGTTTTTCATGACGCAATACCTTATCTATCTTATCTTCTAAGCTTTCCATAATAGACATACTAGGAGAATCTTTCGAGAAAAACTCAATCGATTTTGCCAACACTTCTAAACTATCTTGTTTTGGAATATACAAAGCTCCATAATAATCCCCTTCTTCAACCTTCTTTTTTGAATCTTCGATACCTAATGCTGTAAAATCTTGATATTTTACTGTTTTAGAATCTACAAATACATCTTTAGAAAATTTTCCTGATTCATCTACATATACAATCTTCTTTACCTTCTCATCATTCTTTTTCATTAAGAAAAACACCAACGCTCCCATTCCAATCATCAACAGCGGACTTAAAAACGTCATAACGATAAATGATTTATTTCTAACCTTAGCAATAAATTCGCGTTCTATAATTAATCGTAATCTTTTCATTGCTTAACTGTTTTTATGGATTGCTTGAATAAAAATATCATTAGCACTTGGCACCAACTCTACAAAATGCTGTACTTGACCTTGGTTGGTTAAATACGATAGTAAATCGTTTGGAGAACTTCCGTTAGTAAGTTTTACATTTAACTTTAACCCTTCATTTAACAATTTAAAATCTGCTGGTAAAACCTCAAAGTTTTCTTTTAGCTTTTGCTCCACTTCTTTTGAATTAGAAGTAGCTAATCCAACCTGAAAAGTATTTGTTCTAAACTCCTTTTTAATATCTTCTAGCTTACCATCTAAAATTTTATTCGACTTGTTAATCAAAGCTATATAATCACACATTTCCTCAACAGACTCCATTCTATGGGTAGAAAAAATAATGGTAGCTCCTTCATCTCTCAACTGTAAAATTTCCTTTGCTATTAATTGCGCATTAATAGGATCGAAACCAGAAAAAGGCTCATCAAAAATTAATAATTTAGGCTGGTGTAGTACAGTTACTATAAACTGTACCTTCTGCGCCATTCCTTTAGATAACTCTTCAATCTTTTTATTCCACCAAGCACCAATATCAAATTTATCAAACCAATATTTCAATCGTTTTTTTGCTTCCGATTTACTCAACCCTTTTAATTGAGCAAGGTATAATGCCTGCTCTCCTACCTTCATACTCTTATACAGCCCTCTTTCTTCTGGTAAGTAACCTATATGCTCTATATGGTTTGGAGCTAACTTTTCTCCATCTAATATAATTTCACCAGCATCAGGCATTGTTATTTGATTGATAATTCTAATAAGCGAGGTTTTTCCTGCTCCATTAGGACCTAACAAACCAAAAACGCTTCCTTTAGGTATGTGCATAGACACATTATTTAATGCAGTATAATCGCCATAACGTTTTACCACATTATTTATTTCTAATAAATTATTCATAGACATAATAGTTGATTAATTGCCGTTTATTAAAAAACAGCAGTGACAAACTTACATATTTTTATACTCAATTAGTATCTACTTCGCAGTAAACGTTACAAGATTAATTTTATGTTAATTTTATTATGCATGCATAATTTTTTTTATAAAATACTATGCATGCATAATAAATTTTTATATATTTGGCATCGATGGATAAAGATAAATCGATAGATCACCAATTAAGAGCCACTTGGCAAGCGGTTGCAAAAATGTATAATGAGCAAGCTGCTAAGCACGATAGCACAATGGCTACAGCTTTTGCTTTGTTGAATATAGATTCTGAAAACGGTACTCCTTCTACAGCTTTGGGCCCTTTAATGGGAATGGAGCCTACAAGTCTTTCTCGTTTATTAAAAACCATGGAAGATAAAGGAGTTATATGTCGCGAGAAAAATCCTAATGATGGGAGAAGTGTTATTCTAAAACTTACCGGATACGGTAAGGAAATGCGTGAAGTTTCTAAGGGGCATGTTTACCAATTTAACAATAAAGTAAGAGAGTATATTACTGAAGAAGAGTTAGAAAACTTTTTTAAAGTTACAACAACAATAAACAAACTAATTACAGATAAGTTAATATACGAAGATGATATTGACAATAAAGCTGTATAAAAACAAACCAATAAACAAATGGCAAGAAGAATTAAAAAAGTAGCAATTATCGGTTCTGGTATCATGGGATCTGGTATTGCATGTCATTTTGCTAACATTGGCGTTGAAGTCTTATTATTAGACATTGTTCCTAGAGAATTAAACGACCAAGAGAAAGCAAAAGGATTAACCTTAGAAGACAAAGTAGTTCGTAACCGTTTGGTAAATGATGCTTTGACTGCTTCGTTAAAATCAAAACCATCACCTATCTACAATAAAAAATTTGCAGATAGAATTACTACTGGAAACCTTGAAGACGATTTACACAAAGTAAAAGATGTAGATTGGATTATGGAAGTAGTTGTTGAACGCTTAGACATTAAACAAAGTGTTTTTGAACAAGTTGAAAAATACCGTACACCTGGTACAATTATTTCTACCAACACTTCGGGTATTCCAATTAAGTTTATGAACGAAGGACGTAGTGAAGATTTTCGTAAGCACTTTGCGGTAACACACTTTTTTAACCCTCCTCGTTATTTAAAATTATTTGAAGTTGTTCCAGGACCAGACTGTAAACAAGAAGTTACTGACTTCTTAATGGATTATGGTTCTAAATTCTTAGGAAAAACTTCAGTATTAGCAAAAGATACACCAGCATTTATTGGTAACCGTATTGGTATCTTCGGAATCCAATCATTATTTCACCAAGTAAAAGAATTAGGATTAACAGTTGAAGAAGTTGATAAATTAACTGGTCCTGTTATTGGACGACCAAAGTCAGCTACTTTCCGTACTGTTGATGTTGTTGGATTAGATACTTTAGTACACGTTGCTAACGGAATTTACGAAAACTGTCCTAACGACGAAGCTCACGATTTATTCAAATTACCAGATTTCATCAACACAATGATGGAAAATAAGTGGTTAGGTAATAAAACCAAGCAAGGTTTTTACAAAAAAACAACCAATGCTGAAGGAAAGCGTGAAATTTTAGCGTTAGACTTAGATACGATGGAATACCGTCCGTCTAAAAAAGCAAAATTTGCTACGTTAGAATTAACAAAAACAATCGATAAGCCAATTGACCGATTTAAAGTATTAGTTGGCGGAAAAGATAAAGCGGGAGAATTTTACCGTAAGAACTTCGCAGCAATGTTTGCGTACGTTCAAAATAGGATTCCAGAAATTTCTGATGAATTATATAGAATTGACGATGCCATGAAAGCAGGTTTCGGATGGGAAAATGGTCCTTTCGAAATTTGGGATGCTGTAGGAGTTGAAAAAGGTATCGAATTAATGAAAGCTGAAGGAAAAGAACCAGCTGCTTGGGTAACAGAAATGTTAGCTAAAGGAGAAAAATCTTTCTATACAGTTAAAGACGGTGCAACATATTACTACGATGTACCTGCAAAAGCACAAGTTAAAAAACCAGGACAAGATTCATTTATCATCTTAGATAACATTCGTAAAACTACTGAGGTATTCAAAAACTCTGGAGTTGTTATTGAAGATTTAGGAGACGGAATCTTAAACTGTGAATTCCAATCTAAAATGAACACTATTGGTGGTGATGTTTTAGCAGGATTAAATAAAGCAGTTGATTTAGCTGAAAAAGACTTCCAAGGATTAGTTATTGGTAACCAAGCTGCAAACTTCTCAGTAGGTGCCAACATTGGAATGATTTTTATGATGGCTGTTGAGCAAGAGTATGATGAATTAAACATGGCTATCAAGTATTTCCAAGATACAATGATGCGTATGCGTTACTCTGCAATTCCTACTATTGCTGCTCCTCACGGAATGGCGTTAGGTGGTGGATGTGAGTTATCATTACACGCTGATAAAGTAGTTGCTGCTGCTGAAACCTACATCGGATTAGTAGAGTTTGGAGTTGGAGTAATTCCTGGTGGTGGTGGATCTAAAGAAATGGCTTTAAGAGCTCAGGACTTATTCCACACTGGCGATGTTCAATTAAACGTATTACAAGAGCACTTCTTAACTATTGGTATGGCTAAAGTTGCAACTTCAGCTTATGAAGCATACGACTTAAACTTACTACAAAAAGGAAAAGACGTTGTGGTTGTAAACAAAGACCGTCAAATAGCAGAAGCTAAAAAACACGCTGTATTATTAGCAGAAGCAGGTTATACACAACCAGCAAAACGCAAAGATGTTTTAGTATTAGGTAAGCAAGCCTTAGGTATGTTCTTAGTAGGAACAGACTCTATGGAAGCTTCTAAATATATTTCTGAACACGATCAGAAAATTGCAAACAAACTAGCCTATGTAATGGCTGGAGGAGATTTATCAGAACCAACAAAAGTTACTGAGCAGTATTTATTAGACCTTGAACGTGAAGCTTTCTTAAGTTTAACTACAGAACGTAAAACGTTAGAGCGTATTCAGCATATGTTAAAAACTGGTAAACCACTTCGCAACTAGTTGCGAATAGTATTGAGATATTAGTATTAAGTAGTTAGAAATGCATAAAGTAGAAGATTTAAAAATATGGCAAAAATCAATAAAGTTAGCAAAAGCTACCTATCTACTTGTTTCAGAATTACCATCGGATGAAAAATTCGGACTAACATCTCAAATAAAGAGAAGTGCTATTTCGATTCCTTCAAATATAGCAGAAGGAGCTGGTAGAAATTCACAAAAAGAATTCAAACACTTTTTGAGTGTTGCAAATGGTTCTACATACGAACTTCAAACGCAATTACTATTAGTTATTGAATTGAACCTAATACATAAAGATAAAGTACAACCCATTATTGAGTTGTGTATTGAAATTCAGAAAATGAATTATGTTTTTCAGCAAAAATTAAACGCCTAAACATTCACTCAATACTAAAACCTCAATACTCAATACTAAAAATAAAATGAAAACAGCATATATAGTAAAAGGATATAGAACCGCCGTAGGGAAATCTAAAAAAGGTGTGTTCAGATTTAAAAGAGCTGACGAATTAGCTGCTGAAACCATCAAATATATGATGGGTAAGTTGCCAGAATTCGATGTAAAACGTATCGACGATGTTATTGTTGGTAACGCAATGCCTGAAGGTTCTCAAGGATTAAACATGGCAAGAATTATTTCATTAATCGGATTAGATTCTGTGGATGTTCCTGGAGTTACCGTAAACCGTTTCTGTTCATCAGGATTAGAAACTATTGGTATGGCTGTAGCAAAAATTCAATCTGGAATGGCAGAGTGTATTATTGCTGGTGGAGCAGAAAGTATGAGTTCTGTACCAATGACAGGTTTTAAACCAGAATTAAACTACGATATCGTAAATGCAGGTCACGAAGATTACTATTGGGGAATGGGTAATACTGCGGAAGCAGTAGCTCAACAATACAATGTATCTCGTGCAGACCAAGATCAATTTGCATACGAATCGCACATGAAAGCTTTAAAAGCGTTAGATAGTGATCGTTTTCAAGATCAAATAGCTCCAATCAATGTAGAAGAAACCTACATTGATGGAAACGGAAAACGTGCAACAAGAAATTACACAGTTACTAAAGACGAAGGTCCACGTCGTGGAACTAGCGTAGAAGCCTTAGCAAAATTACGTCCAGTATTTGCAGCTAATGGTTCTGTTACCGCTGGTAACTCATCACAAACAAGTGATGGTGCTGCGTTCGTAATGGTAATGAGTGAAGATATGGTAAAAGAGTTAGGTATTCAACCAGAAGCTCGTTTAGTAAGTTATGCAGCAGCAGGAGTACCACCTCGTATTATGGGAATTGGTCCTGTAGCAGCTATTCCAAAAGCATTAAAACAAGCAGGTTTACAACAAAGTGATATTGAATTAATTGAACTAAATGAAGCGTTTGCTTCACAATCGTTAGCTGTTATTCGCGAATTAGGTTTAAATCCAGATATCGTTAACGTAAATGGTGGAGCAATTGCTTTAGGTCACCCATTAGGATGTACTGGTGGTAAACTATCTGTTCAGTTATTTGACGAAATGCGTAAGCGTAACATGAATAACAAATACGGAATGGTAACCATGTGTGTAGGTACTGGTCAAGGTGCTGCTGGTATTTTTGAATTCTTAAATTAAAATTAAGATATAAGTATTGAGTATTGAGAATTTTCTCATCTCTTTTAAAAAATAAGTAACAAAATTATAAAAGTAGTTAGTATCTCAATACTCACTACTAAATACTAAAATCTAATATACTATGTCAGAATTAAATAAAGATATTTTACGCGGAGGGCAGTTCCTAGTAAAAGAAACAAAATGCGAAGATATATTTACTCCTGAAGATTTTTCAGAAGAGCAAACAATGATGCGTGATGCGGTTAAAGAATTTAACGACCGTGAAATTATTCCTTATAAAGATCGTTTCGAAAAGAAAGATTATGCACTTACCGAAGAAACTATGCGTAAAGCAGGTGAATTAGGATTCTTAGGTGTGGCTGTTCCTGAAGCTTATGGCGGATTAGGAATGGGATTCGTTTCTACCATGTTAACTTGTGATTATATTTCAAGTGGAACAGGATCTTTTAGTACAGCTTTTGGTGCACATACAGGTATTGGTACGATGCCAATTACTTTATACGGTACTGAAGAGCAAAAGCAAAAATACGTTCCTGCGTTAGCAATGGGTGAAAAGTTTGGAGCTTACTGTTTAACAGAACCAGGAGCTGGATCGGATGCGAACTCAGGTAAAACTACTGCTGAGTTAACTGAAGACGGAAAGCACTACAAAATTAACGGACAAAAAATGTGGATTTCGAATGCAGGTTTTGCTGAAATCTTCATCGTTTTTGCTCGTATTGAAGACGATAAAAACATTACTGGTTTTATCTTAGAATATGATAAAAACAATCCTAACGGAGTAACTTTAGGAGAAGAAGAGCACAAATTAGGTATTCGTGCATCATCTACACGTCAGGTATTTTTCAACGATACATTAATTCCTGTTGAAAACATGTTATCTGTTCGTGGTGGTGGATTCAAAATTGCAATGAACGCCTTAAACGTTGGTCGTATTAAACTAGCTGGTGCTTGTTTAGATTCTCAAAGAAGAATTATTAGCCATGCTGTAAACTATGCTAACGAGCGTAAGCAATTTAAAACTCCTATTTCAGAATTTGGAGCTATTAAAATGAAGTTAGCTGAAATGGCTACTAGTGCTTATGTTGGTGAATCTGCATCATACAGAGCAGCTAAAAACATTGAAGACAGAATTGCTATTCGTGAATCTGAAGGAAGTTCTCACCAAGATGCAGAATTAAAAGGTGTTGAAGAATATGCTATTGAATGTTCAATCTTAAAAGTAGCTGTTTCTGAAGACGTACAAAACTGTGCTGATGAAGGAATCCAAATTTACGGAGGTATGGGATTCTCTGAAGAAACTCCAATGGAGTCTGCTTGGAGAGATGCTCGTATTGCTCGTATTTACGAAGGAACTAACGAAATCAACCGTTTATTATCGGTAGGAATGTTGGTTAAAAAAGCAATGAAAGGTCATGTAGATTTATTAAATCCTGCAATGGCAGTTCAAAACGAATTAATGGGAATTCCTTCTTTCGATACTCCAGATTATTCTGAATTATTCTCAGAAGAAAAAGAGATGTTAGCTAAACTTAAGAAAGTATTCTTAATGGTAGCTGGAGCTGCATTACAAAAATTTGGTCCAGAATTAGAGCAACACCAACAGTTATTAACTGCTGCTTCTAATATTTTAATTGAAATATACATGGCAGAATCTGGAATTTTAAGAACAGAAAAGAACGCGAAGCGTTTTGGTGAAGATGCTCAAAAAGAACAGATTGCAATGGCTAAGTTATACTTATACAATGCCGTAGAAACTATTACTAAAAGCGCAAGAGAAGGAATTATTTCTTTCGCTGAAGGTGATGAGCAACGTATGATGTTAATGGGACTTAAGCGTTTTACAAAATACGCAAACTACCCTAACGTAGTTGAGTTACGTGACACAATCGCAGAAAAATTAAAAGCAGAAAATAAATACTGCTTCTAAAAAATAGAAAAATTTTCTTCAACTTTTATAGGTTTTAGAATTTAGTTGTTTGTTTAAAAGATCGTCAAATTAGTTTTTGGCGGTCTTTTTTTTATCCTCTAAAAAAACATTAACAAACCTATACACTACAATATCAAGCTTCTGTAAAATTAAGGTTCTTAAGTTTTTCTTAAAATGCTTTTTCATATCTTTAATGGTATATTTATTGAATCAGTCCCTATGAAAAATAAAATAGCATGATAAAACTTACCAATTCAGCACTACTAGGAATGGCATTTTTAGCCATAGTTAGCTGTAAAAATGAAGCAAAAAAAGCAGACACACAAAAAACTGTTAACCAAGAAACAGTAGCCACAATAACTGATGTTACTGGAAACTATGTTTCTTCAGAATATGAAAAAAGAAGCGAAGGATACGATTGGGTTTCTGTTGCTATTAAACCAGCTATAAATAATCAATTAAAAATTGTAGTTCGCTCACGAGCTGACAAGAAAAAACCTACCTGTACTTTTGATGCTCTTGCTAAAAAAGCAAATGACAGTACCTACAAAGCTGACATAAATGGTAAAACTGTAGTATTTTCTTTTAAAAACAAACAAATTTCTATTGCAACGGCAAACAAAGAAGACAGTGGTTTATTAAACTTTTACTGTTCTGGTGGAGGAAGCCTTGCAGGTTCTTACCATAAAATTGAAGGAGACTTAGACCAAACACAAATAGACAAAACCATTTTTAAGAAGCATTTAATCTTGCAAGGAATTGGTTTTAATATATCTACTAAAAAAAATGAAGTAGATACTGAATTAACGGTTGCTCCTTACGGTTTAGAAATTGATAATTCAACAATTACCCAAACCATTGATGGTAGCGTTGTTGGTGCTGAAATTGAAGATTTAAACTCAGATGGTTTTCCTGAAGTAGTTATTTATACTCAATCTGATGGAAGCGGAAGCTACGGTAACGTAATTGGATATTCTGTTAATAACGGAAAATCGGTGAGTCAAATATACTTCCCTCCTATTACTGAAAATAAAAAATTAAGTGAAGGATATATGGGACACGATGAGTTTATCATTGTTGAAACTACCCTATCTCAACGCTTTCCTATTTATACAAAAGAAGATTCTAATGCTAACCCAACAGGAGGCATCAGACAAATTAATTATAAATTGGTTGACGGTGAAGCTTCAAGAAAATTTGAAATAAAGAACTCAACTGATTTTAACACTAAAAATTAAACTATTTATTATGAAAAAACTATCATTTTTATTCGCTACCATTTTACTAATCACAGTTTCTTGTACTAAAAAAGATGCTGCTGATCAGCTATACAATACCACTTGGGAACTAGAATATATTACTGGACCAAGAATTGCTTTTGATGGATTATACCCTACTAAAAAGCCACAACTTACGTTTGATAAAGAAACAAAAAAAGCTACAGGAAATAACGGTTGTAACGGTTATGCTGCTGAGTTTATGTTAGGTGAAGAAAATGCTATTTCTTTTGGAGAAGCAGGACCAACTACTATGATGTATTGCGGACAAGGGGAACAAGTATTTTTAAAAACCATTAAAAAAATTAACAAGTATAGCTTTGACATAGAAGGAAAACTAAACTTATTAATGGACGATGTAACCATGATGCGCTTTAAAAAAGTAACCACTGAAGAATAACTCACTATAGTTGTCTCTTTAAACTGAGTGATAACATAGGGGAAAACCTCATACTATACAGCCTTTTTTTAGTTTGTTGGTATGAGGTTTATTTTTTTACTACCAAAGGCAGCGTCCGCTAATAAGTATACAGTTTCAGCGACCCATGCCGTGGTATCTTCGGAGCATGCCGTAATATCTGTGACCCGTGCCGTGGTGTCTGCGGAGCATGCCGTGATATCAGCGACCCGTGCCGTGGTGTCTGCGGAGCATGCCGTGATATTAGCGACCCATGCCGCGGTGTCTGCGGAGCATGCCGTGATATTAGCGACCCGTGCAGCCTTTAATGACACTTAAAGCATCTTTTATTACCTAAATAGCTGAGCTTATGGGATTCCGTAAGAAAATTAAATTATTATTAGTAAGTTCGTTAAAGTATAAACAAACATAAAATACAACCATAAACCTACAAAAATGGGTGTATAACGATGTATTATACATATATATAAACAAGTTAGCTGCAAGCTGAAAAAATGACTAAAAAAGAAATCACAGAAAGAATAAGAGAAATAAAAAAACTCATTCAAGAAGATGAGGAATTTTCAGCTTCATTAAAATTTGAGGAACTTATCGAACAGTTGCATAGTGAGAAAAAATATCCTGCTGTAATCGAAAGTTTCAATAAAATTTCAAAACTAACTTCTTCTTCAGAACTATACTATTCATTTGAACTAGCTTTTGCTTTTGTCGAGTTGGATAATGAGAATATGGCAGAAAAGGTCTATGAATACCTGTTAATTTCAAATCCTGAAAATTCAGCTGTTTTAAATAACCTTTCAAACATAAAAAAACGAAAAAGAAAATTTAAAGAAGCATTTGACTTAATATCTCAAGCATACGAAATTGAACCAAATGACGAAATTGTTTCAAACAACTATGACACTTTAAATCAAATTGTTTCAGAAATTAAAGAACGAGAGCAAAAGTTTAAACACTCTTTAATTTATCTTGAAAGAGAGAATAAATTTGTAATAAATAAACTTACTTTATTTATTCAGAATGCAAGAAAAGATGAATCTTTTAACAATGGAATTATCGCTATTCCAAAGTGGAAATTCAAAGTTTTTATGCAAACTGACGAGGACAAAGCTGAATCTTTACGAAATCAATGGATAGATAAAAACTACATTTGTGAAACAGGGCAACGTGGAGAATATTATGAAATAATTTATGAGATAAACCCTTTTTTAGAGAAAGCTATTTCAGAAATAAAATTAAAGGTCGTAAATGATAATTGGATTCAAGGAATAGAAAAACTGAACACAAAATCACTTGAAGAAATTAATTATTACAGAAATATTAAGAAGATAAACAAAATCAATAAGCAGTTTAAAAAGCTAATTCTTCGAGACTATGAAGAACTGACTTTAAACTATTTAATGAAAAACCACAAATCTACTATAATACTGTCAGGTTCATTAATTGAAACTCTTTTGATTTATCACCTAAAAAAGAAAAAAATCACAAATGTTTCTTACGAAGTAAATAATAGAAAAGTAAGCAAAGGATTATTTGAGGCAACCTTGAATGATTTGCTTCAATTTTTGGAACAGAAAAAAATGCTCGAGAAACACTTTGTTCATCTTGGAAACATTTCTAGAATTTTTAGAAATTATGTTCATCCAGGGAAAGAATTAAGAGAAACAGAAGAATTAGACCAATCAAAATCAAACATTTGTTACATAAGTGCATCTGAATTAATAAATACAATGATTTAAAAAATCCAGCAGCTAACAAAGAACTGAGGTAAAAAACAAGTAAATTTTATACTTTTTTAAACCAAAGTACTTTTATAATTTGCATCATAAGGTAAACCACTTTTTACTA
>NZ_RAQM01000013.1 GCF_003610735.1 Tenacibaculum lutimaris
TGACGAAATCTAGGTTTCAACGTATAACATAACCTTACTCTACGCTTTTTTCTTTCTGATTTATATTACTAAATTTAAACAATTGCTAACTTAAGCCGTATAAAATTAATTGCTAGTAAAAGCCATTTTACGAAAGTCCTCGCGGACTTTCTATCTGTGATTTATTTGCCAACTTTAGTGCTTAAAACACGCAACTAATCTTATACAACAACGTTAGGCAACATTAAAACCAAACATTATGAACTGTTACAACTGCGGAATTGAATTGACAGACGAAACTAACCACGTTGAACATATTCCTGCCAAGAATTTATTTAGCACATATCCGCCAGAATACAAAGTTAATTTATTGACAGTTCCTGCTTGTTATGATTGCAACATTGGACTTTATTCGAAAATTGACCAAGAAATAAGAGATGCTGTTGGAGTTTTAAATGAAAATGATGATTTGAAAAATGAAATGACGGCTAAAGCTGTGCGTTCAATAATGAGAAAAAGTAATTGGAAAGAAAGAGTTTTCAGTATTGATGAGGGAAAATCATTTGAAGTTAGTTTCAGTTATAATGACATTGAAAAATTACACGTTAAAAATTTCAAAGGATTATTTTATGCTAAATATGGACAACAAATATCAGATGAATATCAAATTAGAATAATTGCAGAAGGAGACGAAGAAAACGAAAAACTACAAAAGGTAAATGGATATTTTCGAGAATTTATTGACTACGAAACGGATTGGAGCCATATTGGACATCCCACTGTTTTTAAATATAAACTTAAGGCTATGATTCCTGGAGAAGATGATATGTTTTATGACGGAGAAAATATTGAAGACGCTATTGGATTTGTATGTACAATGGAATATCACGGAGCTTTGAAACCACTTGTTATTGCTCAATCGAATGAGTTTATTACTGAAAAATAACGTTGCCTAACACCGGCTATAAATAATTGCTTGTTCTCGCCTACTTCTGAAAAACAGTAGTTTTCTTATTCAGTTCGTATTCATTAAATTAGAGCTTTAAAAACACAACTAATTTTATACGAATACGTTATGTATCTTTCTAAATACCAAACACTAAAACACTATTTAGGAGCACTTTTTTTAATGCTAATTGTAACTTCCTGTAAAGGGCAAACACAAACAAACATAGAAAGAAATGTGGGTGGAGGTTGCCAAGACTGTAAGGCTTTATTGGATTATAAAATGCTTAATATAAATCCTAAGTCAGTTGACACCCTGCCTGGTTTTCATGAAAATGAACCAAAACTAAAAATAACGGGTACTGCATTTAAAAAAGACGGAAAAACACCGGCTAAAAATGTTATACTCTACATTTATCACACAGACAGAAATGGAATTTACCAACCCAGTGACAAACCTGTAGGTTCGGAAAAAAGACACGGACAATATAGAAACTGGCTAAAAACAGGTAACGATGGAAAATTTACTTTTTACACATTCAGGCCAGCATCTTACCCAAATACACAAGAACCAGAGCACATTCATATTTATGTAAAAGAGCCCAATACCGTACCTTATTATATTGACAGCTATCAATTTGAAAGCGACCCTGCTCTTACTGAAGAAAAAAAGCAATCAGAAAAAAACAGAGGTGGTTCTGGAATCATACAACTTAAAAAAGAAGATGGTATTTGGACTGCCAACAGAGATTTAATTTTAGGATTGAATATTCCTGATTATGAGTAAAAAATCATCAATGATTACCTATTCTCCCTTACTTCAAAAACAATAAAACCTAAAAAATAAAACTACTGTATTCTCTTAGAACTGTATCTTTACAAAAAATAGAAGCAAGAAAAATACGATGACTCTTTTTATCAAAAACATGGTTTGCAATCGCTGTATTATGGTAATTCAAAATGAATTAGACAAACTAGGTGTGGGTGTAAAGAATATTAAATTAGGTGAAGTTACACTTGAAAAAGAGCTTACTTCCGAAGAAAGAGAACATTTAAACAAAACCTTACTTAGCTTAGGGTTTGAGATTATTGACGATAAAAAAAGTCGCATTATTGAAAAGATTAAAAACCTAATCATCAACTTAGTGCATCATCAAGACAGTGAAACAAAAATCAATTTATCTGAATTATTAAGCAACAAACTACATCACGATTACAACTACCTATCTAACCTTTTTTCTGAAGTAGAAGGCACTACTATTGAAAAGTATTTTATTGCCCAAAAAATAGAAAAGGTAAAAGAGTTACTTGTTTACGATGAATTATCGTTGAGTGAAATTGCTTTCCGTTTGCACTATTCAAGCGTAGCATATTTAAGCAATCAGTTTAAAAAAGTAACAGGATTAACCCCGAGTCACTTCAAAAAAATCCGTAAAGACAAACGCACTCCGTTAGACGAGGTGTAAATCTTATAAATCAATTACAAAATTCCACAATAAATTTTCTTTAACTTATAGCCAACTTTGTAGTATACAAATTCATACAAGAAAAAATGGCAACAAATAATAAAGATATCATTTACCTACCCTTAGAAGGTGTGGAAAGTGAACACTGTGCTTTAATCGTTGAAAAAGGCTTAGCACATGTTGAAGGAATTGAAACCCATAAAGTAGAACTAAACAACCGAAGAGCTGCTATTACAGTTAGTAACGAAGAAGTTCTTGCTAATGCCGTTACTACTATAAAAGATTTGGGGTACGGTGTTACTACTGTTAAAAAAGTTTTTCCAGTATTAGGTATGACCTGCGCCTCTTGTGCAGGAAGCGCTGAAAGTATTGTTAGCTTTGAACCAGGCGTAGTAAATGCTTCAGTAAATTTTGCTAGCGGAAACTTAACGGTAGAATACCTTCCTAATATGACCAATGCTACAAAACTGCAAAAAGCTGTACAAGGTGCGGGTTATGATTTGTTAATTGAAGACGAAACCAAACAGCAAGAAACCTTAGAAGCAATTCACGAAAAGAAATTCAACCAATTAAAAACTAAAACCATTTGGTCGGTAATACTCTCGTTACCTGTGGTTATTATTGGTATGTTTTTTATGAATATGCCCTATGCAAACCCTATAATGTGGGCCTTCACTACCCCAGTGTTGCTATGGTTTGGTAAAGACTTTTTTATCAATGCATGGAAACAAGCCAAACATCGTTCTGCAAATATGGATACCCTAGTAGCCTTAAGTACGGGTATAGCTTATATATTTAGTGTATTTAACATGTTATTTCCTAAGTTTTGGGAATCTAGAGGATTAGAAGCACATGTATATTTTGAGGCTGCTTCAGTTATTATTGCATTTATTCTTTTAGGAAAATTATTGGAAGAAAAAGCTAAAGGAAATACCTCATCTGCCATTAAAAAATTGATGGGTTTACAACCTAAAACAGTTGTTGTGATACAACCTGACGGAACGGAAAAGCAAACTGCTATTGAAGAAGTGAACGTAGGTGATATTATTCTTGTAAAACCAGGAGAAAAAATTGCGGTAGATGGTATGGTTACTACAGGAAGCTCGTATGTAGATGAAAGCATGTTAAGTGGTGAACCTGTTCCTGTACTAAAAGAAGAAAATGAAAAAGTATTTGCAGGAACCATTAATCAGAAAGGAAGTTTTCAATTTAAAGCTGTTAAAGTTGGAAAAGAAACCATGCTTGCTCAGATTATTAAAATGGTACAAGATGCACAAGGTAGTAAGGCTCCTGTACAAAAATTAGTCGATAAAATCGCCAGTATTTTCGTACCTGTAGTTATGAGTATTGCTGTTATTACATTTATTATATGGTTTGTTTTAGGTGGAGATAATGGAGTTATTCAAGGATTATTAGCTGGTATTACGGTACTGGTTATTGCATGCCCTTGTGCTTTAGGACTTGCTACCCCTACTGCTATTATGGTGGGTGTGGGTAAAGGTGCTGAAAACGGTATTTTAATTAAAGATGCTGAAAGCCTTGAATCTGCTAAAAAAGTAAACGCTATTATTTTAGACAAAACAGGAACTATTACCGAAGGAAAACCTGAAGTTACAGGTATATCTTGGCTACGTAATGATGATACTACTAAAAACATACTTTTAAGTATTGAGAAAAAATCTGAACACCCATTAGCAGAAGCTGTTGTAAAGTTTTTAGGAGATACTGCCACTACTCCACTAACAAATTTCGACAGTATTACAGGTAAAGGTGCTAAGGCTGATTATAATGAGGAAACCTTTTTTGTGGGTAATAAAAAGTTATTGGCTGAAAATAAGGTTACCATAGCGGAAGAACTTTTAAAACAGGCTAATGAATGGAGCAAACAAGCCAAAACAGTTATTTGGTTTGCTAATAATAAGGAAGCACTTTCTGTACTTGCTATTTCAGATAAAATAAAAGAGACCTCAGTACAAGCTATTAAGGAGCTACAGGCTATGGATATTGAGTTATATATGCTTACAGGTGATAACGAAGCTACTGCAAAATCTATCGCTGAAGAAACAGGTATTCAACATTATAAAGCTGAAGTATTACCACAACATAAAGCCGATTTTGTAAAAGAATTACAACAACAAGGAAAAACTGTTGCTATGGTAGGTGATGGTATTAACGATAGTACTGCGTTGGCTACTGCTGATGTTAGTATTGCCATGGGAAAAGGTAGTGATATTGCAATGGATGTTGCTAAAATGACCATTATATCATCCGATCTAAGTAAAATTCCGCAAGCCATAAAACTATCAAAACAAACGGTGGCTACCATTAAACAAAACCTATTTTGGGCATTTATTTATAACCTTATTGGTATTCCTATTGCAGCTGGTATTTTATATCCAATTAATGGTTTCTTATTAAATCCTATGATTGCTGGTGCAGCTATGGCTATGAGTAGTGTTAGTGTGGTTAGCAATAGCTTACGATTAAAGTGGAAAAAGTAACAAGTATTTCTGCACTAGTTAGTGTCGGAATATTTCAAACCTTACTTAGTAAATAAATCTGTAAATCTCATAAATCAATCTTTAAATTGTACAACAAAAAATAACGGTGTTGTGCTGAAATTTGTAGTATTCAATAACAAATAAATTTTTAATATAATGGAAAGTAATAAAGAACTAAAATTTAAAACTAACCTTAACTGTGGAGGATGTGTATCAAAAGTACAAGCTGATTTAGATAATGCTGAAGGTATTTGCCATTGGAATGTAGATACTAATTTTGATGATAAAATTCTTACTGTAAGTTCTAAAGGAATTACTGCGGATGAAGTAATTGCTATTGTAAAAAGTAAAGGTTTTAAAGCAGAGCCTTTAGTATAAAAAGCATTTATAATATTATGATGCGCTAAAGAACATCATAACTATTTCACAAGCTGTTAGCGTAACTTTCTTATAATTTTATACATAAATACACTCTTCCTTGGAGTGTATTTTTCTTTTATATTTGAAAGAATAAAATTGCAAAAACTACTTCGTTATTCTACTATAAAAAGAAATATATTAGTAAGTTTTTTTCTTTATAAACTAGTTACATATATTTTAGAGAATCTTTGAATGTTTTTAATTAATCATGAAACAATTAAAATTTATATATAATCCAAAAATTACTTCAATTCTAATAATTGGAATTTGTTTAACAGGAATTTTATTAGGAAATTATATACAAATTTTCCGGGTTTCAAATTATAGATGGGCTTATCAATATGGTAATTACCTTAATTTTGTTATGGTTTTAAGCTCTGTTGGATGGTCTTTCTTTCATCCTCTAATAATTTTATCTGATCGAAAATCTCAGAATAAAACAAAATGGAAAGAACAATTTATATGGAGTTTAGTTGGATTCATACCATTCTTATATTTTTTAATCGGAATAATTATTTCTTCTATTAAAAAAAAAAATTGAGTAAAACACATAATCTTATGATATATAGGTTTTACTTAAGATTCTGTGACATTTCTGATGAATCTTATTTACCGTTAAACTTATAACAACTAATTTTTTAGAGTTGACACTCTATTAAACTTTATTTCATTCAAATCTTAAAATGTTAAAAATACATACAGACTTGTCTGTTCTTTATTTGTTCTATAACTTTGTCAAAAAATAAGAAATATGAGCAATCCTAAAGAACGAATATTAGAAACCGTTTCATACCTATTTCATCAACAGGGTTATAATAGTACAGGAATCAATCAAGTTATTAAAGAAGCTAAGGTTGCAAAAGCTAGTTTTTACCAGCATTTTAAATCTAAAGATGCTTTATGTATTGAATTCTTAAACAACAGGCACGAGTATTGGTTTAAGGAGCTTTTTAAATTCACTTCAAAAGGTAAAAACTCAAAAGATAAAATACTACTCGCTTTCGATTTTGTAATTCACATGAACACAAAAGAGAATTTTAGAGGCTGTAGTTTTCTTAATATTTTATCAGAGATTTCTAAAGAACAAGAAGCTATTTTAACTGTTATTCAACTACACAAAAAAGAGTTAAACTCATTTTTTTTACAACTAACCAATAATGATTTATTAGCTACTCATGTATACTTACTTTTTGAAAGCTCTATCATAGAAAGTCAACTGTTTAAATCAAACGAAATAATAGAAAAATCTAAAACAATTATAAACGAAATATTATAACATATTTATGGAACAAAAACACCCGCTTCCACCATTTACACTTGAAACAGCGAAACAAAAAATTCAAATGGCTGAAGATGCTTGGAATTCTCAAAACCCTGAAAAGATAGCATTAGCTTACACTATTGATAGTGAATGGAGAAATAGAGACACCTTTGTAAATGGTAGAGAAGAAATTATTGGTTTCTTGGCTAAAAAATGGCATAATGAACTTAATTATAAACTAAAAAAAGACTATTGGTCACATAGTGAAAACAGAATTGCTGTACGCTTTGAATATGAATATCAAAACAAAGAAGGAAAATGGTTTAGAGCTTATGGCAATGAAAATTGGGAGTTTGACGAAAACGGATTAATGAAAAAAAGATATGCGAGTATTAATGATCTTGAAATAGAAGAGCACGACACCTATCTTTAAAACACTTATTTAGCTTAATTATAACAGCGACTTTGATACTCTTTCATAGTCGCTGTTGTATTTATTAGAATACAAGGTTAGAGAATTAAACTTACAATAAAACTCATTGTGACCTATAAAATCTACTTTCATAAATTAAAGCAAAAAAACTACCTTTATCTAATTACATCTTCTACGAAGAATATGTAAGATATATAGCGTCACCAAACACTAACCAAAACTTTTTATTAATTAATTTCTATGGAAACAACTAACATTACTACCGATCGAATTAAATTACCTTTTAATTTTGATGTTGTTAAAATGCTTGAAGAAACTAAAATTTTACAATCAGGTAATTTTGAATACTATGATGTAATTCCTTTACGGTCACCTGCTCATTTAGTAGATACATCATTACCTTTTCCTCCTCCTGCTGAAGATTATGCAGATGGTTCATGGACGGATTGGTTAGACACCTCAGCTTTAAATAAATCTCCTTACTTAACCAGTATTGTTAACTTTTTTAAAGAACATACAACTGTAAACCTTGTCAGACTGCTTAGGTTAGCCCCACATGCTACCGTTAAAGAACATACCGACCCTACTTTAGGTTTGGAGATTGAAAAATCAGTGATTCGTCTTACCATTCCTATTCTTAATAATGAAAATGTAACTTTCTACTTGAATAATACTCCTGTATTAATGAAACCTGGAGAATGTTGGTATATGCGTCTTACCGATCCTCATAAAGTTATAAACAACGGCAATGAAGAAAGAATAAACCTAACTATTGATATAATTCCTAATGACTGGATTAAACAAGTTATTAAAGAAAGTGAATCATAATTGTGTGTTTTTCTCCTTCTAGTTCTTAATTATTACTTCTTAATCTTATTATTTTTGTAAGATTATTTAATTAACTTAATGATGTTTAAAAAAATTGCTTTAAAAATTATACTATTGTATACAGTTATTGGCGTAGCTCAACGAAAAGTACAGATTGATTTTTCTCCTAAACTGAATAAAAAATACGAATATAGTACACACACCCACAGTAAGGTGTCTTCCCAAAAAATTACTACTAAAATAAAAAATACCATTTTATTTTCTAAAGAGAAAGAAAGCTATAAAGTACTACAAGAATTTACCGATGTTCAATTAATTGAGGGTGATGATCTTCTTTTCTTTCTAAATCAACCTGCTGACTCCGTTAGAGACTACAAAACTTATTCCCTAAAAAAGTTTTTAACTGAAAAAAAACTTTCCTTTAAACTTGATAATAATGGAAACATTATTCAAAATAATAATGATACTTTCTTTGAAGAAACTCCTTTTTTAAAAAGAAGAGAAAAAAAGTTTTTTAAAGAATTTCTTAATAACTCTAGTCTTAATACTTTCAATTACTTTTCTGGTAAAACTTTCACTGTAGGCGAGTCTTTTACGATAAAAACTATTAATCAATATCATTTTGATAAAAATCAATCGGTTCAAGCAAAATTATTAGCTGTAGTTGATAATAAGGCCATTTTTAAACTCTATTCTGAACCTTATACATTGGCTGAAAATGAAAATAAAGATTCTAATGAAATGGTGGGTATCTTTGTAATTAACACTAAAGATGGTATGCCTTTACAAATGAGACTGTTTTTAAAGAATCATTCTCTAATTCTTAGGTTAAAAGGAGAACCTGAAGTTGACGTCGTTCAATTAAGAAAATCACATCTTTCTAGTGGAGATTACGAAATTACTAAGGTCCCTGAATTGTTAAAAAAAACTAACCGAGATTCTTTAATAACCTTTTACAGTAAAATCCTTTTTGATTCAAAGAAAACAGCAAAAACTACCTTGCAAAACTTGCAACCTCTTAGCTTAAACTATACTAAAAACTGTATTCAACTTAACTTGAATACGTATACTAATTCTGCGCCTGTATTTATTAAAATAAAAAATATAAGAGCCTATAATTCTTCAAAAGAATTGATTCTTGAACAAAATGTTCATTTAGATTTTAATCTTACTAATTATGAAGACTCTTCTATAAAAGAGCTTCCTATTGGTTACGAACTTTGCAAACTCCCCATTTCTTTTTTAGAAGTTGACATAGAATTACTAGCTCCTTATGGTGATACACAAATAATTTCTTTAACCCGTAAAAACAGTAAAAAGTACGATATCGTACAATGGAACGACAAAGACATTCAAACTCGAAATTTTGGTGATTTTCACATGTTTTATGATGAACATAAAAATATAGTTCCTATTAAGAAAATTATAGTTAAGGGCTATTCCTCTTCGCTTCCATTTTTAAAAGACACTAAAGAGCGAGAAATGCTACTTCTTTACTATAATTTATTAGATAATAGTGTTGATAATAGAGGATTCCATTTATACTTTGACAAAGAGATAAAATATATAGACAAAATAGCGCCCAAAGGAGAATTTAAAGTTTCTAAAACCATAAAATTATCTGTTAAACAAGAAGAATAAAAAATGGTATTTTTCCATAAAAAAAAGAGCTCTTAAATTAAGAGCTCTTTTTTTTTCTTTTTTACTAGTTTTTATGCTAACGCACCTAAATAACGTTCTGCATCTAACGCAGCCATACAACCTGTACCTGCTGCTGTTACAGCTTGACGGTACTCTTTATCTTGGACGTCACCAGCAGCAAAAACTCCTGGTAAATTCGTTTTTGTAGACTTTCCTTTAGTAATTAAATATCCTGTTTCATCCATATCTAACACTCCTTTAAATAATTCTGTGTTAGGTTTGTGTCCGATGGCAACAAACACTCCTGTTACAGGAATCTCAGTTTTCTCTCCTGTTTCATTGTTTACAGCACGAACACCTTCAACAACATTTTCTCCTAAAACTTCATCTATTTCAGTATTATACATTACTGTAATGTTTTCTGTTTTATTTACACGGTGCTGCATTGCCTTTGAAGCACGCATATGATCTTTACGTACTAACATAGTTACTTTACTACAAATATTCGCTAAATACGTTGCCTCTTCAGCAGCAGTATCTCCTGCTCCAACTACAACAACTTCTTGTCCTTTATAAAAGAAACCGTCACAAGTAGCACAAGCCGAAACCCCACCACCTATTAAACGTTGTTCACTTTCTAATCCTAAATATTTAGCAGTAGCCCCTGTAGAGATAATTACTGTTTGCGCTTCGATCTCTGTTGATTCATCTACGGTTACCTTATGAACGCCTCCTTCTTTATCAGAGAACTCTACTTTAGTCACCATTCCAAAACGAACATCAGTTCCAAAACGCTCTGCTTGACTTTTTAAATCTTCCATCATTGCTGTACCATCAGTTCCTTTAGGGTATCCTGGAAAGTTATCAACTTCAGTTGTAGTTGTTAACTGACCTCCCATTTGCATTCCTGTATACATAACTGGTTTCATATCTGCTCTTGCTGCATAAATTGCTGCAGTATATCCTGCAGGACCAGATCCAATAATTAAACATTTAATTTTTTCTGCCATTATCTTGAATTTTTGAAGTTACAAATGTAATTTTTTTTTATTTCTAGTTATCTGCTTTTAAATATATTTTAACTATCGTCTTATAAAATCAAATTATTTAATAAATATTTCATTTTTTTATTTGTTGTTTGCTTTTTTTTTCTACATTTGCAGTCCCAATTATTCGGGGTGTAGCGTAGCCCGGTCATCGCGCCTGCTTTGGGAGCAGGAGGTCGCAGGTTCGAATCCTGCCACCCCGACGAAAATCCTGTAAGTCTTATGATTTACAGGATTTTTTATTTGACTAATTATTCTTTTTACTAAGCTTATTTTTCTTCTTCCTATTTTCTAATTAATTTCACGCAGTTTTAGTTCCATCATTATACCATGAAAGCCATACCTGTAAGACATTTAAAAGCTTCTCAAAAAGAGCCAAACCTATCTGGTGATTTTATGATTAAAAGCCTTCTAGAACTTCTTAACGGGAAAAATATGGTTCATAAACTTCATAGACACGATTTTTTCTTCTTTTTGGCTTTGAAAAAAGGTACAGGAAATCACGAAATAGATTTTGTTAATTATGATGTTACCGATTATACTATTTTTATAATCCGACCTGGTCAAGTTCACAAATTAGATTTAGACAGTAATTGTGAAGGCTACATGATTCAGTTTAATACTGAATTTTACTATTCAATTCAAAAAGAGTTAAATTCTTTGTTGCAAAAAGCAAGTGCTATTAATTATTATCAATTAAAAAAAGATGATTTTTTAAAATTAAATCTATTACTAACATCTATTTTCACCGAATATAAAAACAAAGCTCTAGCATATAAAGAAGTTATAAAATCTAATCTTCATATTCTTTTTATAGAATTGATAAGGTTAAAAAACACCAACAACAAAACACTCAATACCAAAGACTTATATATTCAAGAGCGTCTTGAAGAGTTTTTGCATTCATTAGAAACTAATATTATAAAAATTAAGCAAGTGTCTCAATATGCAGACATGCTAAACTTATCTAACTATCAATTAAATACAATAACCAAACAAACTTTAGGTAAAACTGCATCCCAGCTTATTAACGAACAAATTATATTAGAATCTAAAAGATACCTTTTAGCATCTTCCAATCAAATAAATCAAATAGCATATCATTTAGGCTATGAAGATGTTTCTTATTTTATACGTTTTTTTAAGAAACATACTGGTTACTCTCCTGAAGCTTTTAGAAAAAAGCTAAAATAAGTACAACACTATTTTGCATTTATCCTATCATTGAGGCTTGAACTCAATATACTTTTACATCGTATAAATTAAATTAAAAACACGATGAAAAAAAGCGATTTAAAGTATATAGATTTTTGGAATGAAAGATATCAAGACCTTAACTTTGCCTATGGTAAAGAACCAAACTTATTTTTTAAAAAAGAGCTTCAAAAATTAAAAACAGGATCAATTTTATTACCTGCCGACGGAGAAGGTAGAAATGGTGTGTATGCTTCAAAATTAGGTTGGGATGTTACTGCCACAGATTTAAGTACTGAAGGAAAAAGTAAAGCTCTAAAGTTAGCCAACGAGTTTGATACAAATTTAAAATATGTTGTAGGTGATATACAAGACCTTGAATTTCCTAAAGAATCTTTTGATGTTATTGGTTTAATCTACGCACATTTTACAGCTTGGAAAATTTCTGCAATTCATCAAAAATTAGTTACACTTCTTAAATCTGGAGGATACATCATATTCGAAGCGTTCAGTAAAAATCATTTAAAGTATCAGACTGACAATCCAAAAATAGGTGGACCAAAGGATATAAATATGCTTTTTTCCATAGAACAAATACAACAAGATTTTACTGGATTTGAAATTCAAACTTTAGAAGAAAAAGAAGTCTTTTTAAATGAAGGAAACTCCCATAACGGCAAAGGAAGTGTGATTCGCTTTATAGGTAAAAAACTCTAGACAATGGTGAAAAAGTTGCTAGCTGTAGTTTTTGTATTTTCATTAATGTTAAGCTTATTATACAAAGTTGATTTTAGAAAGAAAAAGAAACCATTTAGTTTACTATAATTTTTAGAAAAATAAACACAAACACCTTACATTTGTGTTTATTTTTTTTTACAATTACTCACTAGAAATAGTTCTAATAATAATACTTAATTAGTATGATAATTAATTCCCTTATCTCAAAACTAAAAACTGTATATTACTTTATTTTCTGTGTATTATCACTTTCTTCTTTTATTATCCAAGCTCAAGAGAATCAACCTTCACCTAACAACACCATAGCTAATATTGATTTAGCTAAAAAAAAGTGTAACTATTACCTAAACCTCTCTCGAAAAGCCTATAATGAAGCTAATATTGAAGATTTTAAAAAATATAACGACTCTATTTTATTAATTACTCAAAATTCTGAAGAGTTAAAAGGTTTAGAAATAAAATCTATTATAAATCATGGTATCTACTATAATGTTACTGATTCCTATGAAAAAGCTCTTATAGAGTTCCTCAAAGCTCTTGATTTTAATAAATCTAACTTCAACAACGAAGTTACTGAAATAAATATACTAGTTAATCTTGCTAATGTTTACAGTCAAATAGACAAGCCTGATAAAGTAATTACTTACATGGAAAAAGTACTTGCTTTAGTTGAAAAAAATAATGTATCAGATATTATTAAACTAGCGGCATACAACGGACTAGGTAATAGCTATACTAAAAAAGAAAATTACGAGAAAGCATTAACCTATTTACATAAAATGAAAACCTTAGCTGAAAGTATAAACAATGTTCAAGCTGTTAATACCGCTCTTGATAATATTGGATATTCTTATATTCAACAAGAAAAGTGGGATGAGGTAATTAAAACAGCAGAAGAATCCTTGACTTACTCTGAAAAAAATGGATTAGCTAAAAGACCTGTTGCTCTCCTTAACTTGGGAATGTCTTACGTTAAAAAACAAGAAGCTAAAAAAGCCATACCTCTATTAAATGAAGTTGTAGTAATCGCTACTAATAGAAAAGATCTTGAACTAGAAAAAGAAGCTCACCTACACTTAGCTAAGGCTTATGAGTTATTAGGGAATTTTAAAAACTCTCATAAAGAACAGAAAAGTTATGCTGAAATAATGAAGATTTTATTAAAAGAACAGTCAAATGCAGCCCTTCTTGATTTAAAACATGATTCCGATACAGAAAAAAAGGACATTGAGTCTAAATTAGATTCTCTTACTCATATAGATAATAAAAAAAGTAAAATACTTATAGGCAGTGGAGTTTCTATTATTTTTTTAAGTACTTTATTGTTTTTCTACATACGAAGAAAAAAGACTATTGAAGCTGATCGTGAATACTTTAAAAAAACAAACATATTACTTAAGGATGAAAATAAAGCTTTAAAAACAAAAATGACTGAATTTGCTGTTAAAAAACAACAAAACTCTAAAACTATACAATATAAAAACTCTTCTTTAACAGAAAAAGATAAAAACTACTACATGAAGCTTATTCTTGATTATATGGAAAAAAATAAACCTTTCCTAGATTTTGATATTAATCAATCTGAATTAGCCTCTCAGCTTTCAATGAGCAAACACCACCTCTCTGAAGTTTTAAACATTTGTTTTGATCAAAACTTTTACCAATTCATTAATCTTTACAGAGTAAATGAAGCTCAAAAAATAATGAAAAATCATGACTACAAAGATTATAAAATATTAGCTATTGCTTATGAAGCTGGTTTTAAAAGTAAAACTTCTTTTAATCGCGTTTTCAAAAACCATACTAAACTTACCCCTTCAGAATTTAGGAAACAGCTATTAAAGCCTTAGACTTGTAAGTTATCAAATTATTATACTTATATTTTTTGTTAATTAAAATTTCTGTGGTAAAAACAGAAACCTTGGGATTCTCATCCCAAGGTTTATCAACTAAATCTACTAATCTAACAAACTTGCTTTCACAAGTATGTTATTCTTTTCTTAGAGCCTCTTCAAACAACTTATCTTTTAGTTGTTGGTAAGCCTCTAAATTATCTTTATAATTTTCTCGTAATCTATCATACTCTCCTAAATATGCCATATCACATTGAATGTCATCACATTCTGCAACATTAGTATACGTGATTGAATATGGTAGCACTTTTTCGTAAAGCTCTTTGTTTAATTTTTTTCTTTCAGAGAAAAGTTCTTGTATTCCTGCTGGTATACTTTTTTCTCCTAAAGAGTTTGCATATAAACTTAAAAGGTTATCAATCTCTCTATCTATATACTGTAGTTGATCTACCCATCCTTTTAGTTCTACATGATTGTACTTGTGTACTACATCTATATCGCTATCGTGATTATTAAGTGTCATAACTTTTATAGTATTTTAAATTATGGAATTGATATTTTCACTTCCTACTTCTTGAGTAACCTTTAAGATTTTAACTTCCTTATTTCCTCCTGGAAACTCCCAATGAACAACATCGTTTAATGCATATCCAAATAGGGCTATTCCGATTGGAGTTAATATAGAAACCTTATTATTTTTTAGGTCTTTCTCTGTTGGTTTTACAATCTTTATAGTTTTTTCCCAAACATCACCAGAAGCTACAGTAACCGTACTGTTTAAGCGTACTACATCATCTAACATTTCTTCTTCATCTAAAATGATTGCTGTTTTTAATTCTTCAGCAAACTTTATTAATGATTTTTGAACTTGATGACCTTCAGAATGCTCTGAAACATTTAGTAAACTCTTAATATATACGTACTCTTTTTTCTCTAAAATTAAACTTCCGTGCTTCATTTGTAATACTCTTTATGGGAAAATTCCACGTTGAACATAAGCCTTTTCTATTCGTTGAATAGCTATACAATATGCTGCTTTACGCATATCAATTCCTTCTAACTTAGCGTAATCAGAAACTTTTGTATATGACTCTTTTAACTTCTTATCTAATCTTTCAATTACTTCTTCCATGTTCCATAATTCACCGTTACGGTTTTGAAGCCACTCAAAGTAACTTGTAATAACTCCTCCTGAATTACATAAAATATCTGGAATAATTGTCACCCCTTTTTCTAAAAGGATTTTCTCTCCTTCAACATTTATTGGACCGTTTGCTCCCTCAGCTATTAAGTTAGCTTTTATTAAGTGAGCATTTCCCTCAGTAATTTGATTTCCTAAAGCTGCTGGAATACAAATATCACAATCAAGTGCAAAGAAATCTTCCTTTTCCATAGCCTCAGACTCTGGGTAACCAACTAAGCTCCCGTTGTTAGCTTTTGTATAGTTGAAAAGATCTTCTACTTTAATTCCGTTACCATTCTTAATACTTCCATAAGCATCTTGAACTCCTATCATTTTAGCTCCTTCTTTTTCTAAGAAATAAGCTGCCCAGTATCCTACGTTTCCAAATCCTTGAACAATAAAAGTTTTACCTTCTAAAGTTTCATTATTTTCTTCTATCCAAAATTTGATAGTTAAGAAAACACCGTAACCAGTAGCTCTATCTCTTCCTTCAAGACCTCCACTACCTATTGGCTTTCCTGTAACTACGTGTTGGTTCATTGAACGCGCAGCAGGAGCTTTAGTACTCATATACGTATCAGCCATCCACGCCATTGTTTGCGCGTTTGTATTAACATCTGGCGCAGGAATATCGTGCTCTGGCCCAATGTTGTCTCCTAAAGCAAATGTGAAACGTCTAGTGATACGCTCTAATTCATCTTTAGAGTATTTAGAAGGATCTAATTGTATACCTCCTTTACCTCCTCCGTATGGTAAACCTGCTAATGAAGTTTTCCAAGTCATCCACATAGCTAAAGCTCTAGCTGCATCGATATCTACCGTTGGGTGGTAACGTAAACCTCCTTTATAAGGTCCTAGTGCATTGTTGTGTTGTACACGGTATCCTTGAAAAATTTCAACGTCTCCGTTATCCATTTTTACAGGAAAGTTAACAATGACTTCGTTATTAGTAATACTTAATATTTTACGAATATTTGGGTGTAACCCTATTTGGTCTGATGCACTATTGAATTGCTCTAGTACATTATCAACCATACCTCTAGCATTTTTAGGCTTCGCTGGTACTTTTAACTCTTTTGTTAATGTCATCTCTTTTGTATTTGAGTTCGATTCTCTATCTGAAATTTCACTTTTTGTATTCTTCATACATTCATAATTTAGTAAGTCTGTTTTTTAAGGCTGCTAAAGTAAAAAAACTGTTATTGAGTCTTTAACTTATTTTTTTTGTTTTTTACACTAATTCTACCTCTTTTTCAGTCATTACCTCTTTCTGAATATCTTCTTTGCATTCTACCTCATTATATTCACTACATGACCAAACTTTTTCTTTTGATTTGGTCAATACACATGTGTTTAAATATGCACACGAGGGACAAATATTGAAAGGATTTGCATTCATAAAATTGTTTCGTTTAATTTCTGTTCCATTAAAGGCAAATGATATGCCGTTAAATGTGCCAAAAAACACAAAAAAGCAAAAATCCCTTTAAAATAAAGGGATTGAGATGTTCGATGAAATTTATGATAAAATTTATACTGGGGAATTTTTCCTCGGGTGAGTAAAAAATCTCCATGAAGTTAACTTCTTATTCTTTGAGTTTTTCTCGTAAAGTTTTTCGATCAATTTGAAGAATTTTAGCTGCCTGTGTTTTATTATTATTAGTGGCATTTAAAACATGTTGTATATGTCGTTTCTCCATCTCTTTCAACGAAATTAATCCTTCTTCAGAAAAATTAACGTTATATTTTAATGAATCTGGCAAATGCTCTACCTCTACCACTCTATCACACATAATTACCGCACGCTGTATAATGTTTTCTAACTCTCTAATATTACCTGGCCAATCATAACGCATTAAAACATCTAGGGCTTTCGGACTCATTTTTACAAATCTATCCTTATACTCAACTCCATATTTAAAAAGAAACTTTTCTGCCAACATTGAAATATCTTCTTTTCGTTCTCTTAATGGAGGTACTTCTATCTCAACTACTGTTAACCTATAAAACAAGTCTTCTCTGAAAGAACCTTCTTGAATCATTTCTTTTAAATTATTATTTGTTGCTGCAATGATCCTAACATCAACTTTCTCGGCTTTTTGCGCCCCTACTTTTACCACCTCTTTTTCCTGAAGTGCTCTTAACAATTTAGCCTGTACATTTAATGAGGCATTCCCTATTTCATCTAAAAAAATAGTTCCCCCATTTGCCGCCTGAAAAAAACCATCTCTATTTTTATCTGCTCCTGTAAAAGCTCCTTTTACATACCCAAACAATTCAGACTCTAACAAGTTCTCTGGAATTGCCCCGCAATTCACTGCTATATAAGGTTCTTTTGAAAACTTCCCTTCATAATGTATTGCGCGAGCCACCAGCTCTTTACCTGTCCCGCTTTCTCCCCTAACAGAAACAGTTGCTTTGTTATTTTTAACACGATCGATAATCTGAAATATTTCATTAATTTTTTCAGAAGCTCCTATCATGTCTCCATAAAAATCTTTGTGTTCTTTTTTTTGTGTATTAGAATCTTGTACTGTTTTCGATTTTTTAAGAGCATCATCCATCGCATCTTTTAACTCACTTTTTGTAAAAGGCTTAGTTAAATAAGCTACCACTCCAGATTTAATCGCTTCAAGAGAGTCTTGTACAGAAGGATATCCTGTTACAATAAGTTTAGGCAATTTAGGATAATGTTCAGAAACAAACTTTACAAGTTCGAAACCATCTACCTCTGGCATTTTTAAATCAGTAATTAATAAATCTATTGATGTATCTCTTAAAATCGCCACTGCTTCTTTCACTGAAACAGCCTTATAGGTGTGGTAATTCCAAGATTGTAAATGCCTGTGCAACAATTCTAGAATATGAATATCATCATCTACTATAAGTATATTTTCTTTTTTTAGTTGCATTTCTTCTATTTTGGTAACCTCACTTCAAAGATAGCACCTTTTTCGATGCCATTTTTAGCTGTTATGGTTCCTTTATGACTTGATACAATTCCATGCACAACACTCAAGCCTAAACCAGTGCCTTCTCCCGTTGGCTTTGTAGTAAAGAAAGGTTGAAATACTTTTTCTAGAGCTTCTTGTGTAAGTCCTTTCCCTTCATCAGAAATTCTAAGAACTACTTCTTTATCTGTTTGAAATGTTTCTATAACAACCAACCCGTTTTTAGGCGAAAAATAAATTGCATTTATTGTAAGGTTAAAAATTATTTGTGTTAATTGTACTGTATCTGCTCGTAATAACAATTCTTCATCTTCAACTTTTACAATATACTTAACTCCATGTTTTCTAAATGTAGCGTCTAATAAATCTATAGCATCTTTTATACTAGGAACTATATTTACTTGTTTCATTTCATTTGGCATTTCACAAGCAAAATACATTAACTTTTTAACTACCTCTCTAGAGAAAATAGCGCTTTGAATAATTTTTTCTACATCTTCTAATGCCTTGTTATTTCCTTTTAAATCTGCTTTCAACAATTCTGAAAAACCTAAAATATTAGCCAAAGGGGTATTTAATTCATGAGCTATACCTGCTGTTAATTCTCCTAAAATAGATAATCGATCTGCGTGCTCCATCTTACGCCTCATCGATAGCTCATTTTTCTTTATCTCTATTCGTTCTAAAAGTCCCCCAATTTTTATAGCTACCGAATCAAATAATTCTTGCTCTTCTTTTAAATATAAATTTTCTTTAAACTCTTTTCCTTTGATATAAGCCTCGATTTTACCTTTTGGTAAATTAAACACAGGAATATTACTCGAAATAATACAAATACTACCCTCTACCTTCTTATCTTCTATAACATCACCTTCTATTTCAATAACCACCTCCGTATTTTCAGGAAATTGAAGTGCTTTTTTTAAACTATAGGCTATTGCTTTTAAAGTAATATCTATCTGCTCAAGATCTGCACTTATTATTAAAGAAGTTACTTTATAAAGACATGTTAACTCTTTAATACGTTCGTGTAATTCTGCTTCTGTAGTACTGGATACTCTCATCTATTTTTTAAGATTTTATTAAAACAACTATAAAACAATAGCCGTATAAAAATACAAAATTACTACCCAAGAGACATTCAACACTAATTCTTTTTATGTAAATTCGTTGTTATGGAATTACTATTTTTAGGTTTAGCAGGAGGCGCTATCATCTCCTATTACATTTTTAAAAAATTCACCTCAGTAAAAAGAAAAAATTTAACCGAAAAACAATCAGTAGTATTGTTAGATAAAATTAAGAAAGTATCTAAATTAATTACTGTTGAAGGAGAGTTTGCTGAGATTTATCATCACGAAAACACCAAAGAGAAGTTTTTAGGACTTGTTACTAGCAAGAAAAAAGCCATTATTTTAATCAATGCCAAAGTACATATTGGTTTTGATTTCAGGAAAATAAAAATGCATACGGATACTAAGAAGAAAGTATTAGTTCTTTCTGAATTTCCGCAACCTGAAGTTTTTTCGATAGAACCTAACTTACGTTTTTATGATATTCAAAACGGATTACTTAACAAGTTTAATTCAGAAGATTTAACCGAAGTAAACAAGGAAGCGAAAGAACATATTCTTCAAAAAATACCTGAAAGCAACTTAATGCAAACCGCCAACAAAGAAGCTTTAGAAGCTGTTACTTTAATGCAAAATTTAGTGGAAACTATTGGATGGAAACTAGATTATTCTGCTTTAGAAATACCTGAAGTTGAACAAAATTTGATTAATTAAATTATATATGAATTATTCTAAGACCTTAAAACTGACATTGCTTTCTTTAATTTCATGGCTATTATATTTTTGGATAGAAAATGCAAAAATTATTGAAAACTTTTCAGATAAACTAGATCGAGTTTATTCAACAAGGGGTTTAGGAATTTTGATTTTCATGTATTTAGGAAAATATTTCTTATTTCTTTTAGCAGTGATATCGATTATATTTCTTTTTAAAGTTTTTTTAACTAAAAAAACTATTAACTAATGCACATAGAAAATTACCGAGAATATTGCTTACAAAAAAAAGGTGTAACTGAACACTTCCCTTTTGATGATAATGTATTAGTTTTTAAAGTAATGAATAAAATGTTCGCTTTATCGGGTTTAGATAGTTGGGAACAACAAGAGCCTAAGGTTAATTTAAAATGTGATCCTGAACGTGCTTTAGAATTAAGAGCTGAGTATGAAAGTATTAATCCAGGATTTCACATGAGTAAGAAACATTGGAATACAGTTACTTTAAACAATGATGTTTCTGATACTTTTGCTTATGAGCTAATTGATCATTCCTACGAACTTATAGTGAAAGGACTAACAAAAAAACTGCAAGAAGAACTAAAATCAATGTAATTAAACATGCTGAAATCAGAACTTAGAAAACTATATAAACAAAAAAGAAATGCTCTTACAATAACTGAAAAAGAAAAATTACAAGAGAGTATTTACCAACAAATATTCGAGTTAGAAACTGATAATATTAGTACTGTACATTTGTTTTTATCCATGCGAAAGTTTAATGAAATAGACACACTTCCAATTATCAATTTCTTTAGAGAAAAAGGAAAAAGAATTATTGTAAGTCGCTGTAATTTTGAAGATGACACCCTTTCTCATTTCTATTTCGACAAAGACACACAATTAGAACTCAATAAATTTGGAGTACCTGAACCAGTTAATGCAGAAGAAGCAAATGTAAAAGATATCGACTTGGTTTTTGTACCTATGTTAATTTCTGATGAGGAAAACTATCGAGTTGGTTACGGTAAAGGGTTTTATGATCGATTTTTATCAGAATGTAGAGAAGACACTCAAACTATCGGACTCAACTTCTTTTCTCCTATCAAAAAGATAAAAGATACCCATGAATTTGATGTCCCACTAAATTCTGTGATATATCCAAAATAAAAAATCCCGCTCTTAGCGGGATTTTTTATTTTATATAACTAACGATTATCCATTCATTGAAATTAGGAACTCATCGTTATTTAATGATCTTTTAATTCTGTCTTGAATAAACTCCATTGCTTCAATAGGGTTCATATCTGCTAAATACTTACGTAATACCCACATACGTTGTACTGTCTTTTCATCTAATAATAAATCATCACGACGTGTACTCGATTTAATTAAATCAATAGCAGGATAAATTCTACGATTGGCAATATTACGTTCTAATTGTAACTCCATGTTACCTGTTCCTTTGAATTCTTCAAAGATAACTTCATCCATTTTCGAACCAGTTTCGGTAAGTGCAGTAGCAATAATAGTTAACGAACCACCATTTTCAATGTTACGAGCTGCACCAAAGAAACGTTTTGGTTTATGTAATGCATTCGCATCGATACCTCCTGATAAAATTTTACCAGATGCAGGAGCAACTGTGTTATAGGCTCTTGCTAAACGAGTAATTGAATCTAACAAAATCACAACATCGTGTCCACATTCTACTAAACGTTTTGCTTTTTCTAAAACAATATTAGCTACACGAACATGTTTATCAGCTGGCTCATCAAAAGTAGACGCTACAACTTCACCACGCACACTACGTTGCATATCGGTAACTTCTTCAGGACGCTCATCAATTAATAAAACAATTTGATAAACTTCTGGATGATTTGCTGCTATTGCATTAGCTACATCCTTTAACAACATTGTTTTACCTGTTTTAGGCTGTGCTACAATCATACCACGTTGTCCTTTACCTATTGGAGAAAACAAATCGATGATTCTTGTAGAAAGAGAACTTCCTTTTTCTGCTAAGTTGAATTTTTCATCAGCAAAAAGTGGAGTTAAATGTTCAAAAGACACTCTATCTCTTACTATATTCGGATTTAATCCATTGATTTTTGATACTCTAATTAACGGAAAGTATTTTTCACCTTCTTTTGGTGGACGTACATTACCACGAACAGTATCTCCTGTTTTTAACCCAAATAATTTAATTTGAGATTGAGATACGTAAATATCATCAGGTGATGATAAATAGTTATAGTCAGAAGAACGTAAGAAACCATATCCGTCAGGCATCATTTCTAACACACCTTCACTTTCAATAATTCCATCAAATTCAAAATCAGGATCACGATACTTGTTTCCACTTTTATGATGCTGTTTAGATGTATTTTGATTTTGATTTTGGTTCTTATTACTCTTATTACCTCTATTTTGGTTTTTAGTATGTTGTTTTTGAGGTTGCTGTTGTTTTTTATCCTCATTAGACTGACTTTGTGGATACTGTTTTTTGTCTTCAACCTTTTTTACGGGGTTATTAACTACAGTCTCAGTCTTTTCTACCTCTTCTTTAGCCTCTACCTTTTTTACAGGATTATTATCTTGCTGTTGCTTTGAAGTATCTCTAGGGGCATCATCTTTAGCTATTCTTTTTCTTTTAGGTTTTTCTGCCTTTGGCTTAGCTTCATTAGCACTTGCTTCGGCTTGCGCATCTAAAATTTTATATACTAAATCTAATTTCTTTAACTGACTAAACTTAGTTAATCCTATAGTTTTGGCAATAACCTGTAAATCAGCTAATTTTTTAGTTTTTAATTCCGAAATTTCGAACATTCGTTAAATAGTTAAGTTACTTAAAATTCTCTGTGTGTAAAGAATTGATTTTGTATTAAGTTTTGTTTTGAGTGCTAATTATATAGGGGCTATATAATAATCTTGTGCGGTTACATACAAGGCAAATATATACAAATATTTTAACTTCTAATATTTCTTTTTAAAAAAAGAAGTATTACATTTGCTTCCCGATAAAAAATTATGATACAAAGAATACAATCTATATACTTATTAGTTGCTGGAATTATTTCTGGAGGCTTAACTCTATTAGTTAACCTTTGGAGTACTTCTAATGCAAACTTACCAGTATTTATTCTAGATTTATTTTCGAGCAATTCTTTACTTGAAAAATCAATTCCTGTATTATTTTTTTCTTCCGCATTAATATCAATTGTAGCTATCTTTTTATTTAATAATCGTCAGTTACAATTTGTAATTAATCGCTTAAACATATTGATAAACCTTTTTTTATTAGGAATATTGATATATTTATCACAAACGTTATCTGGAGAAGCTTCGGTTTCTGAGAAAGGTATTGGGATGTTCTTTCCTGTCATTGTTATTTTGCTTTTATTTTTAGCAAATAGAGCCATTAAGAAGGATGAAGATCTTGTAAAATCTGTTGATAGATTACGATAAGCCTAACATCTTAGTATATTTAGTGCGAAAAAACCGAGATTTAAATCTCGGTTTTTTATTTTTGAAAAACTCTGTATTTACTTAGCCTTTAAACTAAAATGTTAAAGAAATGTTAAAGAAAACTCAGGGTTATCCCTATATTCAAAATGAAACAAATAGGGATACTGTGTATTGCACACACTTGTTTTATACTATAGATTTGTAACTGTAAACGACCATGAATTACAAGATTAAAGTTCACATAGCAGATGACCACAAGATATTAATAGACGGAGTCATTGCTTTATTAAATACTGAAGATGACATTGAAGTTGAAGGATTCTCTTTAACAGGAAGGCAAGTCGTTAATTGGTCCTCAAACAATACAGCTGATGTATTAGTTTTAGACATTAACATGCCAGAAATGGATGGTATAGAAGTTTTAAAAACGTTTAAAAAGCGTAACACAAAAGTTAAAACTATCATACTCTCTAGTTTAAGCGACCCTAAACTTGTACAAGAAATGATAGCATTAGGAGCTAATGGTTTTGTAGATAAAAGTCGTGCTAATGAACAAATAATTGATGCCATAAAAGTTGTTCACAACGGCATACAATACATTAGTGAAGACATAAAAGTAAAACTATTAGACTTATATGCTACAGATGCAAAAGAAATTGAAGAGCCAAAATTTATCCAAGAAGATTTAACAGAGCGAGAAATTGCTGTATTAAAATTAATTGCGGAAGAAAAAAGCTCTTATGAGATTGCCGAAAAATTAAATGTTAGCTTAAAAACAGTAGAAACATATAGAAGTAATTTATATAAAAAATTAAAAGTAAAAAACGTAGTAGGTTTAGCGATGTATGCTGTGAGAAACAAAATAGTGTAAAGATATTATCAACCCTTCAATTTTTCTTTAGTCCCCCAGATTAAGAAGAAGCCCCCCGAGTCTATACATTATCATACATCGCTTAACAACTACTACAAATGAAAACAATAGCGATGTACGCGTTATTAAACATAGTATAGAAAACCCCTTCATTTTGTTTTCTTTTATATCCCCTAAGAGATATGATCCCCCGTCTCTTAATACCTATCCTAAGTACATCGCTATTTTATAAAACATTAACATAAAATAGTATAATTTATAAATTTAGTCATGAAAAAAATCACTCCTTATTTCCTTGCTTTAAGTTTAAGTTTTTTATTTGCATCTTGTTCATCAAACGAAACAGAGGTGGTTGAAGGTACTCCTGAAAACTTATTACAATCGTATACTCTTAAAAGAGACGCTACTGGTGCTTACTCTATTGATTTTAACACAACTAATAATACAGATGTGACCACTGTAACTAATGCAGATAATTCAAAAGAAATTATATTAGCTGAGGTTGCTCAAAAAACAGCCACTAAACATAGTAATGATTTCTCAATAGAAAACGATCAGTTAAAAATCGGTTTTTTAGAAGCTAACAGAGGGAGAACAACTAAAATATATGTTGAAGACGATAATATCACCTTCGCAAAAGGAGTCACCGAGTTTTTAAATTCTTATAGCATTACAGCAAATGGAGATGGAACATATCAATTAAACTTTACAGTTAATGATAATGTAATTACTGATTTTGTTTACAATGAAAATATAGAAACTTATGAAGTACATTTGTCAAATGGAGAAACTCAACAAAAAATATTTTCTAGACAACTAGAAAAAAACTCTAGTAAAACTTTAAACATTAATTTTGTTAACCATAAACAACTGTTAAACAAAGGAGAAAGTATTGAAAGCCTAGTCACTACAAGGCCTATTATAATTCTTGACGACCCTACTATTCTCTAAATAATTTTTATCAAATGGCTTATAAGCTTTCTATTATTTTTATTTTTTCTTTTTCACACCTCTTCTTTTACCCTAATGAATCCGTTAAAGAAAAAGAAGAAGTGTACTTTCAAAAAGATAAAGACTCTATTTTGAAGTCTAAATATAATTATTGCTACAAGCTTTATAAAAGTGAAGATTATGCAAAGGCTCTTCAAGAAACTCTAAAATTCCTTGAACATGTTAAAAATCAAGAACATAATGAATATATAACTTCTTCTCATATACTTATTGCTAAAATATTCTCTAGTTTTAATAATAATGAAAAAGCCATTTATCATTTTAAAAAGGCCTTACAAACAATAGACTCAAAAAAAAACATAGATAAACTAAACTCAATAAACTTAAGTTTTGATTATGCTGAAATCCTTTTAGGTTTAGGAACTAAATACCAGCTAATAAAAAAAATAGACAGCGCTGAATACTTTTATAATAAAATAGCTTCTATAAACTCCCTAAACCCCAAAATTCAATCTATTAGAGCCAAATCTTATAATAACCTTGCTGGTATATACATTGATAAGTCCGATTTTAAAACAGCTAAAAACTATACTGAAAAAGCAATTGAAATACATCAAAAAACAAACAACAAAGTATCTGAAGCTTCTTCTTTAAATAATTTAGCTAGTATTTACCTTTTAGAAAAAAACTACCTAAAAGCAAAACAGACATACTTTGAGGGTATTAGGTTAATTGAAAAGAATGATAATTACAAAGCCATAAAGTTTAAAAAAGATTTATATTTAAACATAGCATATATATTATACCTTGAAAAAGATTATAAAGCTTATGATTACCAAGAAAAATCTTACATCATTAAAGATAGTTTAAGAGATAAAGAATTTAGAGCTGTGATGGAACAAATTTATGTTCAACATAAAGTAGACATTCAAAAAGAAAAAGCAAACTTAATTAAAGAACAACGTAAATTAGAGGAAGCTCAAGAAGCCAAAACTTCGTTGCTTTTTGGAACTCTGAGTTTCTTAGTTTTAATTGTTTCAGGAGTAATCATCTACAACTATAAATTACGTCAAAAAAACCTTCACCTCAAACTATCTGAAAGCAAACTTATTCAGCAACAAAGCATTGAAAAATTAAAATCTGAAGCACAAATAAAAATATTAAACGCTACAATAGATGGGAAGGAGACCGAACGCAAACTCATAGCAGAAATACTACACGATAATGTTAGCGCTTTACTATCTTCTGCTAACATGCATTTAACAGCTACCAAGAAACAATTCAATGGGGATACTCCTCAAGAAATTGATAAAACTCAAGCTATCATTTCTGAGGCCTCGCAAAAAGTAAGAGACTTATCACACAACCTAGTATCGTCTATCTTATTAAAGTTTGGATTAGAATACGCTATTAAAGACGTTACTAAGAAATATTCTAATAGCCAACTTAAGTTTGAAGTTTCTGCTCAAAATATCAATCGATATAATCAAGAATTTGAAATAAAAATATTTAATGTTATTCAGGAACTTATTAACAACATTTTAAAGCATAGTAAAGCTCAACATGCCGAAATAATATTGAAAGAGGAAGAGGATCAACTAACCGTTCTCGTTAAAGATGATGGGGTAGGTTTTTCTACCTCATCTTCTTCTTTTTCAGATGGTATTGGTCTAAATCAAATTGAGGCAAGAATTCACATCATGAGTGGGAAATTAACTATTAATTCAAAAGAAAATATTGGAACTTCTATTTATATTTCTGTACCTATTTTAAAACAACAAAAAAACTTTAAATTAACTTCTGTTAGCTAGTTCAATTATTTCCATTTTTTTTATTTCTCCTTTATCTATTTCAAAGCGAAGCATCGTTCTAACCTTATGGAAACCATGTTTTCCCGCTGCTCCAGGGTTTAGGTGAAGTAAATTCAGTTTTTCATCATACTGAACTTTTAAAATATGCGAATGTCCACAAATAAATAATTTAGGAGGGTTTCTTTTTAATTCTTCCTGAACTCTATAATTATATTTATTAGGATACCCTCCAATATGTGTAATCCAAACTGACACCCCCTCAATTAAAAATCTATTATCTAGCGGGAACTCTGCTCTAGCATTATTATCATCGATATTTCCATAAACTGCCCTTAGTGGTTTAATATCTTTTATCATATCAGTAACGTGCAAATCACCAATATCACCTGCATGCCAAACTTCATCCGCTTGCTTTACAAACTTTAAAATTTGAGCATCAATAAAACTATGTGTATCTGAAAGGAGCAAAATTTTCTTCATCAAGACAAAACTAATGAATTACAAACTAAAAAAATCCATAATTAAACATTATGGATTCTTTAGAATAAGGGGTAATTAATGAAAGGGGAATTCACTATTATTTAGATAATGAAATTTATGAGGGACTTCATTATTGTATTTTCGAAGGGAACAAAATTAAGACAAGTGTCCAAACAATCTATTAACATATGTTAATAAAACTCAAAAACATTATTTAATCTTTAGTATTTAACTTTTCAAGTCAGAATTTCATAATTTAGCTCTTTAAAATTTTTACATATTTGAGGTACTTTATTCAGTTAGCATACAACGGAAAAAATTATCATGGTTGGCAGATACAACCACATGCAATTTCGGTTCAAGAAGTAATAAACAAGGCTATTAGCACTATTTTACGACAAGAAATCAACATTGTTGGTGCTGGTAGAACAGATGCAGGTGTGCACGCTTCGCAAATGTTTGCTCATTTTGATGTTACATCACCTTTAAATGATGATTTCACTTACAAACTCAATGCTATTTTACCCGATGACGTGGTAATATTTAACACCTTACTGGTGCACAAAGATGCTCATGCTCGTTTTGATGCTAATAGTAGAAACTATGAGTATAAAATATGGTTAGGTAGAAATCCGTTTTTACTAGAAACTAGTTGGCAGTTGCATCATCAACAATTAAACATTGAGTTGATGAATAAAGCTGCTGCTATTTTATATGAATACGAAGATTTTGAGTGTTTCTCAAAAGTAAAAACAGATGTTAACACATTTAATTGCACAGTAACCAATGCTGAGTGGATAAAAAAAGGTAACGAACTTACTTTTCATATTAGTGCTAATCGTTTTTTAAGAAACATGGTTCGCGCCATAGTAGGCACATTAATTGATGTTGGCCTTGAAAAAATTACTATTGATGATTTTAAAAAAATTATTGAAAGTAAAAACAGAAGTAAAGCTGGTGCTTCAGCTCCAGCAAAAGGTTTATTTTTAACAGCAGTAACATACGACTATATATAGTGAGTAAAGCAACAGGAAAAGCATTTGATATTAAAATTTTTGCACGACTAATGAGTTTTGCAAAAAAATACCGCCTACGTTTTATCGTTGCTGCGGCTTCAACAGTATTATTAGCAGGGTTTTCAGTTCTTACCCCTGTAATTTTAATGACTGCAATCGATGATTTTACAACAACTAAAAACGCGACAACACTATTGTATTTTACAATAGCCATGATCATTGTTTTATTAATTCAAGTCCTATTTCAGTTTAGCTTTATTTATAATGCCAATTGGGTAGGACAACATATCATAAGAGATATAAGAGCCAAAACTTTTAGAAAAATTCTAGAATTTAAAATGAGTTATTTTGACAACTCATCTGTAGGTAAACTAGTAACTCGGGTAGTTTCTGACATAGAAACCATTTCAAACTTTTTCACCCAGGGGGTTTTTATGATAGTAAGTGATATTTTATTAATGCTTATTGTAATAGCTGTAATGTTTTATAAAAACTGGCAGCTTGCTTTAATTGCTCTTGCTACCTTACCTGTGCTAATTTATGCTACTAAATTATTTCAAATTGCCATAAAATCTACCTTTCAAGATGTACGTAATCAAGTAGCTAATCTTAATAGTTTTGTGCAAGAAAGAGTTACAGGAATGAAAATTGTGCAGCTTTTTAATAGAGAACAAATTGAGTACAAAAACTTTATTGACATTAACAATAAACACAAAAAGGCACATATTAAAACTGTTTGGTACTACTCTATTTTCTTTCCTATTGCAGAAATACTTTCTTCAATAGCTATCGGATTAATTGTTTGGTATGGTGGACTACAAGTTATAGAAGATAGTACTGTTAGCCTAGGTGCTATTATCGGTTTTATAAAAATGGCTCAAATGCTTTTTAGACCGTTACGACAAATAGCAGACAAATTCAATCAATTACAAATGGGAATTGTTGCTGGTGAACGTGTTTTTAACGTAATTGACACAGACAGTTCAATAGATAAAAACGGAACTATTATAGCAGAAAACGTTAAAGGAAATATCAGTTTTAAAAATGTACATTTTAGTTATATAAAAGGAGAAGAAATTTTAAAAGGAATCAGCTTTAATGTAGAAAAAGGGCAAACCGTAGCTATTGTTGGTGCTACAGGCGCTGGTAAATCAACTATTATAAACCTTATTAGTCGTTTTTATGAAATTGATAGCGGAGTTATTGCTATTGATAATATTCCTGTTCAAGATTATGAGATTTCTTCTTTACGACAAAAAGTAGCCGTAGTATTACAAGATGTCTTTTTATTTTCAGACACTATTTTAAATAACATTACCCTACGAAACGAAAACATCTCTTTAGATCAAGTTCAAAAAGCAGCTAAACAAATAGGGATTCATGACTTTATTATGAGTTTACCTAATAACTATCACTACAACGTAAAAGAACGCGGAGGTATGCTTTCGTCTGGTCAACGTCAATTAATTGCTTTTTTACGTGCCTATGTTAGCAACCCAAGTATCTTAATTTTAGATGAAGCTACTTCTTCTGTTGATGCCCACTCTGAACAAATGATCCAATATGCTACTGATGAGATTACAAAAAACAGAACTTCAATAGTAATTGCACACCGTTTAGCAACCATTAAAAAGGCTGATATTATTATAGTTATGGATAAAGGTCGTATAGTTGAAAAAGGAAATCATACAGAATTATTAAAAAAACATGAGGGTTATTATAAGAATTTGTATGAAAAACAGTTTAATAGTGAAACAGTGATGTAAATAAATTTGTTTACATCAATCAAAATATTACATTTGTTATTCAATCTAAAAACTAAAAATCAATAAACGATGAAAAAAGTAATTTTATCAGTATTTGTAGTTGGTGCTTTATTAGCTACCTCTTGTAAAAACACTAAAGAAGATGCTAAAGACGCTACTAAAGATGCTGTTGAAGCTGTAGAAAATGCTACTGAAGAAGCTACAGACGCTGCTACTAAAGCAGTAGAAGAAACTACTGAAGCTGCTACTGAAGCAACAGAAGAGGCTGCTGAAGCAGTAAAATCTGCAATTGAAGGTATCGAAATTCCTGAATTTGAAGATCCTAAAGTAGGTGAGTATTTACAAACTTATTCTCAATACGCTAAAGATTATATCGAAGCTAAAGGTGATGTTGTTAAAAATACTGAATTAGCTAAAAAAGGTGTTGAATTAGCTACTCAAGCTAAAGAGATCGTTGCTAACTTAGATGAAGCTGCTGCTGAAAAATTCAATAGCGTTATGACTGCTATTCAATCTAAAATGGCTCCTGCTCAATAATTTTTTGACACGGAATACAATAAAAAAAGGCTCGCAATTTGCGAGCTTTTTTATTTATGCCATTACATCTTTTTCTAGTTTTTTATGAAGTTCTTCGAGTGATTTATACAATACAAACTCTCCATCTTTAATATACGAAATTTCACCTGTTTCTTCTGAGACCAGCAAACAAATTGCATCTGTTTTTTCAGAAACTCCAATCGCAGCACGATGACGTAAACCAAAACGTGCAGGTATTTTTGCACTGTCAGAAACTGGTAAAATCACGCGAGTTGCAATAATGTAGTTATCTCTAATAATTGTCGCTCCATCATGTAGCGGACTATTCTTATAAAAAATACTTTCAATTATAGCTTCATTTACTAAAGCATTCATTTTATCACCAGTATTCACTAAAAAATCAAGATTATTTGTTTTTTCTATTACTAATAATGCTCCTGTTTGCGTTCTAGACAAGTTAGTGCAAGCTCTTAATATAGTTTCTATATCTATTTCTGAATGAATCTCAGATTTTAAAAATTTTAATTGATTTAAAAAACCTCTTTTAGCAGAAAAATTGGTAGTTCCTATCATTAATAAAAACTTCCTGATTTCTTGTTGAAATACAATAATCAGCGCGATTACCCCTCCTGAAAGTAAATACCCCAAAATACCACTTAACATCTCCATGTTTAGAGCTTGAGTAACTTTCCATATTAAAAAGATAAAAGCTATTCCAACTACAATATTAATTGCTACCGTTCCTTTTAATAATTTATAGATATAAAAAAGTAGCATAGCTACTAAAAAAATATCTAGCACATCCAAAAACGAAAAGTCGATAAAATCTAGGTTCATTAATTTTCTTGAAGTTTTTTAATGTTTAAAATAATCTAAACAAGTAAATGTAAGCATTTTATTATAACTGATTTACAATCGTTACAGCCTCAACTGCTTCTTTTACATCATGTACTCTTAAAATATGCGTTCCGTTTAACAAAGCGATAGTGTTGGCTACCGTAGTTGCATTTAAAGCTTCTTGAGCCGAAGTCCCTAATATTTTATACAACATCGATTTTCTTGAAACTCCTGTTAAAATAGGAGCATCTAAATTTTTAAATAATGATAAGTTTTTAAGCAATTCATAATTTTGATCAACAGTTTTTCCAAAACCAAAACCTACATCAATAATTACATCATTTACTTTTAATTGACGAAGTTTAAAAAGCTGTTCTGCAAAAAAAGAAATTACTTCAGTAACTACATTTTCATACTGCGGATTTTGCTGCATATTTTGTGGTGTACCTTGCATGTGCATCATTATATACGGTACTTGCAATTTTGCCACAGTTTCAAACATTCTCTCATCCATCTTTCCTCCAGAAATATCATTTATTATTGCAGCTCCGGCATTAATAGACTCTTCTACTACCCTGCTCCTAAAGGAATCAATTGAAATAAAAATTTCAGGAAAGTTTTTCACCAACAACTCAACCACAGGCAACATTCTTTGCAATTCTTCTTCTTCAGAAATATGCTTCGCTCCCGGTCTTGAAGAATACGCTCCAACATCAATAAAAGTAGCTCCTTCATTCAACATCTTTTCTGTTTGAGTTAAAAAATCATGTTTATTTTTATACTTTCCTCCATCAAAAAAAGAATCAGGAGTTACATTTAAAATCCCCATAACCTTAGGTGTCGTTAAATCTACCAAGGTTCCTTTACAATTAATTGTCATTACACTAAATTTCTAAGTAAAAATAAATGAAAAGCTTGTAATATTTACTATTTTTGGTCGAATACTTTTAAATAGGAAAGATGCAAGACACCTCAAAACAGTATGATACTGTAGTTGAAGAATGTAAAAGTTTATTTATCAAAAAAATGAGCGATTATGGTAGTGCTTGGAGGATTTTAAGACTCCCATCACTAACCGATCAAATATTTATTAAAGCACAACGCATTCGTCAATTACAAGAAAATACTGAACGAAAAGTTGATGAAGGAGAAAAATCAGAGTTTATTGGCATTATCAATTATTCTGTAATGGCATTAATTCAAATAGAATTAGGCGTTGTTGAACAACCTGATTTAACTACAGATCAAGCAACTGAATTATATAACAAACACATAAAAATCACCAAAGAGTTAATGGAAAATAAAAACCACGACTATGGTGAAGCATGGAGAGACATGAGAGTTTCATCGCTAACTGATTTAATTCTACAAAAACTACTTCGTGTAAAACAAATTGAAGACAATCAAGGTAAAACTTTAGTTTCTGAAGGAATTGATGCTAATTATCAAGATATGATTAATTATGCTATTTTTGCCATGATTCACCTTTCTGAATCAGAAAATTAACCTAAAACAACCCCTAATATGATTTTAAAATTATTGACTCATATTTCAAGAGTACTAGTAGGATTACTATTTATCTATTCTGGATTTGTAAAATTGGTAGACCCTATTGGATCTCAATACAAGTTTGAAGAATATTTTAGTGCTGGTGTACTAAACTTAGAGTTCTTAATACCATTTGCTTTACCTTTTTCTATCCTTTTAATTGTTACCGAATTAGTTTTAGGTATTATGCTTTTAGTTGGTTACAAAGCAAAATTCACCGTTTGGAGTTTATTTGGTATTAACCTTATATTTTTATTTTTAACTTGGTATTCTTACACTTATAACAAGGTTACTGATTGTGGTTGCTTTGGAGATGCTTTAAAACTTACACCAAAAGAAACGTTTTACAAAAATGTTGTGTTTATGGTATTTATTATAATCCTAATTTTAGGAGTTAAACACATAAAACCTTTCATTTCTAGTAAAATTGCTTCCATAACAACTTTCACTTCAGTTTTTTTATCACTTCTAGTAACGTATTACGTACTACAACACTTACCGATTATTGATTTCAGGGCTTATTCTGTAGGAACTGATATTGCTGAAGGAATGAAGTACCAAGAAGGAAGCGATGACATCCCTCCTATTCATGATTTTATGATTGAAACTGACGAAGGCGATAAATTAGAAGAAATGCTAGCTAAAGAAAAAGCAATGCTAATCGTTATGTCTAATTTTGATAAAACTGAGGAAGAAGGAATTTCAAAAGTTTCAGAAGTAGCAAAACAAGCTAGCGAACAAGGTTATGAAGTTTATGTATTAACTGCTTCTTATATTGAAGATTTAGCAGCTACCCAACAAAAATATGGGCTACCATACACTTTCGGATTCTGTGATGAAACTGCCTTAAAAACTGTTATCAGAGCCAACCCTGGTATCTTAACTGTTAAAAATGGAATAATTACTGGAAAGTGGAACTGGACAGACGCTGATGATGTAGAACTATAAACCGCTACATAATTTATATATAAGCAAAACCTCACAAATTTGTGAGGTTTTCTTATTTTAGCACATACAGAAAACCGATTAGAACTACTTTAAAGTTCTCTTACAGGTTATTATCAAGCTTTAATTTAGAAATATTTTTGTGAAACAATTTTTATTAGTTTTTTTAGGCGGCGGAATAGGAAGCGTATTACGATACATCATTGGAAAAGCATTAAACAGCTCACAAACAGGAATTCCTTACGGAACTTTTACTGCTAACATTTTAGGAAGCCTACTTATCGGAATTATTTTAGGATTAGCTGCTAAAAACCAAACTTTAACACAAAACCACACTTTATTATTAGCTACTGGTTTTTGTGGTGGTTTTACCACTTTTTCAACCTTTGCTTACGAAAACCATGTCTTCTTAAAATCAGGTGATTTTAGCAGTTTTGCTCTATACACTATTGCTAGTTTTATTATTGGTTTTTTGGCTGTTTTTGCAGGAATTTTCTTAGTAAGTTACCTTTGGGGAAACCCACAAAATCTTTAATTAAAAACATTTAAATTGAAGAATTACTCTAAAAAACAACCCTCAATCATCAAAAAAATTCACTTAACAAATGAACGAAATTATACAATACACCTCGGCAGATAACCATGTAATGATAACAATTACAAACGGTAAAGCCAATGCAATTTCTCATGAAGTAATTGACGCTTTAAATACTGCCTTTGATAACGCCGAAAAAGAAGAAAAACCAGTAATCTTAACTGGGCTACCAGGAATTTTCTCTGCTGGTTACGACTTGAAAAGCATGACACAGTCTGCTGATTCTGCTTTAGAATTAGTTACCAAAGGTTCGCAATTATCGCACAGAATGTTATCTTTTCCTTACCCTATAATTGCTGCTTGTTCAGGACACGCTGTTGCTAAGGGTGCTTTTTTACTTCTTTCTGTAGATTACAGATTAGGTATTGAAGGAGATTTTAAAATTGGATTGAACGAGGTTATGATTGGAATGACCATGCACAATGCAGGTATCGAAATTGCTAAAGCTCGTCTTTCTCCTATTTATTTTGAGAGAAGCGTAAGTTGTTCGGAAATATACAATCCGAAAGAAGCTGTTACTGCAGGATTTTTAGATAAAATCGTTCCACAAGAACACTTACTACCCACCGCTTTTAAAATTGCTGAAATGTTTACCAAGCTAAACAAAAAAGCACATAAAGAAACAAAATTAAAGGTTAGAAAACCCTATTTAGATTTACTAGCTAAAGCTATTGAACAAGACACTAAAGAAGGGTTAACCCCTCCTTCAAAATAAAAAAATCCTGCGCTTGCAGGATTTTTTTTATTGATTACGGTTTTTTATAAGCCATTACTCCAGCTTTAATTTCTATGTCTAAATAATTCTCTTGAGGAGTAATAGGACACGAATAACGATCGCTGTACGCACAATACGGGTTATACGCTTTATTAAAGTCAATTATAACGGTTCCGTCTTTCTTTATATCTGTGGTGTATACATCTATATAACGTCCTCCTTTATAAGAAGTGTTACCATTCGTGTTATCTAAAAATGGTAAAAATAAATGATTAATATATTCAGGGTCAGGGTTTATATCTTGATAAATAGCTAGCTCAAAATCTTTTCCATCTATAGAAAAAGATAACACTCCATATTTTCTATACAATACTACTCTATCTGTTGTTGTAGGAAAATTAAAAACAGGCGCATCTGGTAATAACTCCAATTTAGCATTTACAGTATATTCATCATCAATCGGAAAAAAATCTAACCCTTTAAACTCTTTTAATCCTTTTTTTGTTAAAGGTGATTTTGAAGCATCTTTAAATTTGGTATTCATTTCTATCTGGAAATCAGACTCTCCTAAAACTGCTCTTTTTCCCTGACTCTTGCATGACAAAAACACAAAAGCAAAAACTATTAAAATTATTTTTTTCATTTTGTAATTATTTTTTCTAACATAAACAAAAATACTGTATTCTCACTAAAACACTACAATTCCTTAACAAATCATTAAATGAATAGTCAAAAATTGTTAATATTCTGCTAATAATTTGACATAACAAATAAAAACTACTATATTTATCTTTATAGATTATGTCTATAATTGATATAAAAAGATTTTTGGGCTCTATAAGAAAAATTTATAAACCTATAAAGTAAATTGATAAGTTTACCTATAGTAAACATAAAGTTTCTTCTAAATTTGTCGCCCCAGTTATTTTAGGGGTTATTTTTTTAACCAAATCAATTACCAGACAAACCTAAAAGAAAATTTTAAATTAAAATTGGTAGATTTTATGAAATCAGAATTAATCAATAAGGCAGAAGAGTTTGAAAACAGAAAATTCAAATTTGTGACTACTAGCGATAGAATTTTAGCTGCTAGAGAAGCAAAAGCTCTAATTTTAGAGATTAACGAGGTATACAAAAAAACAAAAGACACTACGTTAATGGACATCATGAAACGTTTAACAGCTGTAAAACAACGAATTGAAAAACGTTTAAAAGGTAAACCTTTAACTGCCTAAACAATAAACAGTGTTTTAACGCGTTAACAATATATACATAAGAATTGTAGTTATATTAACTACTACTCTCATTATAATATTTATTCTTGATAAAGTTCTAAGTAAATTTACTTAGAACTTTTTCTTTTTAAATATATTTGTACTCATCGGGATGTAGCTTAGTCCGGTTAAAGTGCTGGTCTGGGGGACCAGAGATCGGTGGTTCGAATCCACTCATCCCGACTTCTTATTTTTTTCTTCACTTTTTTTTACCCCAAAACAAACTAACTTTCAAACACTTAAAAAAAACATCAAAAAAAAGTCACCTAAAAAATAAAAAAAGTTTTTGCAGTATCAAAAAACGTTATATATTTGCCACGCTTTAAAGGAAAACGCCGATGTAGCTCAGCTGGCTAGAGCAGCTGATTTGTAATCAGCAGGTCGTGGGTTCGAGTCCCTCCATCGGCTCAAAAGTCAAAAGCGCTAACAAAAGTTAGCGCTTTTTTTATGCGCTTATTTTACTAAATTTGTCATAACTCTATTTTTACAAAGATTTAATGAAAAACATATTTGTTATTGGTATTGCAGGAGGAACAGGAAGTGGAAAAACTACTGTAGTAAATCAAATTATTAATGAGCTCCCTGCTGATGAAGTATGTGTTATCTCTCAAGACTCTTACTACAAGCAAACTGATAGCCTTACTTACGAAGAACGTACCAAAATAAACTTCGATCATCCAAGAGCCATTGATTTCGAACTAATGGTTCAACACTTAACTGAGTTAAAAAATGGAGAGATTATTGAACAACCAGTATATTCGTTTGTAGCACATAACAGAACTAAAGACACCATAAAAACACATCCTAGAAAGGTTATTATTATTGAAGGAATTTTAATCTTTAATAGCGAAGATCTTCGTAACTTGTGTGACATTAAAGTTTTTGTACATGCTGATGCAGACGAACGTTTAATTAGGCGAGTTAGAAGAGATATTAAAGAGCGTGGTAGAGATGTTAATGAAGTTTTAAACCGTTACCAAACTACCTTAAAACCAATGCATCAACAATTTATTGAACCCACAAAAAATTACGCTGATATTATTATACCAAATGATCGATATAATACTGTAGCTATTGATATTGTAAGAACCGTAATTAACGATCGCTTATAACATGAATTTCAAATCAATTAAAAACAAACCATCCTTTAAAATCGCCACTAATATTTACGTAATTATACTTACTGTATTTGTAGTTTGGATGCTTTTTTTTGACGAAAATTCGTACCTTACACATAGAGAGTTTAATTCCGAAATTAAGGAACTGAAAAGCTGGATTGAGTATCATGAAAAGAAAATCAAAAAAGACAAGCAAACGATACAACAACTTCAAGACTCTCTTCAACTAGAACGCTACGCTAGAGAAAAATATTTAATGAAGAAAGATGATGAAGATATTTATATTATTGAATTTGACACCATAAAAAGTAATGAGTGATTATTTATTTGAAGATTTTAACGGAGTTAACCCCGCTGAATGGAAACAACAAATACAAGTAGACCTTAAAGGAGCCGATTATAACGAAACCTTATTATGGAAAACAGAAGAAGGAATTACTGTAAAACCTTTTTATACTAAAGAAGACAGAACAAACACAAAGGTCAATATCCCTAAAGAAGGTTTCAATATTTGTCAGTCAATTTTTATTAACGACGAAGAAAAGGCAAATACGTTTGCTATTGATTCACTTCAAAGAGGTGCTTCGTCAATCCAATTTTTAGCTAAAAAAGAGTTTGATTACAAAATATTATTAAAAGGAATTGACACAGAAAATATCACAATCTATTTTTCATTAGATTTCTTATCCTCAGACTTTATTAAAGATGTATCCTCTTTTATAAACTCTGAAAAATGTTACTTTAATACAGATATTATTGGTCATTTAGCAAGTTCAGGAAACTGGTATTCAAACCTTAAAAGTGACCACGATCAACTTGAAGAAATAGTAAACAATTCACAAAATGCTATTTGCGTTAATACTTCAATTTATCAAAATGCTGGAGCAACAATTACACAGCAACTAGCTTATGCTTTAGCACATGCTAACGAATACTTAAATCACTTCGGAAGCTCAGTTGCAAACAACATTCATTTCAATTTTGCTGTAGGTAGCAATTACTTTTTTGAAATTGCCAAACTAAGAGCTTTTAGAATTTTATGGGATTCTTTATTAAGCGAATACAACACCAAAGCTACTGCTCATATTTTTGCTCAACCAAGTTTACGAAACAAAACCATATACGACTATAATGTAAACATGCTTCGTACAACTTCTGAATGTATGAGCGCTATTTTAGGAGGAGCAAATACAGTTAGTAATAATTCATACGATAAAATATTCCATCAACCGAATGAATTTGGTGAGCGCATTTCAAGAAATCAGTTGTTAATTTTACAACAAGAAAGCCAGCTTGCTGAAGCACAAAACATTGCAGATGGAACATATTATATTGAAACCATCACTCAACAACTCGCACAAAAAGCACTTGAAGTTTTCAAACAAATAGAACAAGGTGGTGGCTTTTTAAAACAACTGAAAGAAGGCGTTATTCAACGAAAAATAAAAGAATCCGCTAAAAAAGAACAAGACTTATTTGATTCTGGAAAACTAGTATTACTAGGCACCAACAAAATCCAGAATGAAAATGATAAAATGAAACAAGACCTAGAAGTTTCTCCCTTCTTAGAGGTACGTAACGAAAAAACCTTGATTCAACCAATTATTCAAAAACGATTAGCTGAAAAGCTTGAACAAGAACGTTTAAAAAATGAGTAGAAAAGATATATCAAACATACAATTACCTAAAAAACAAGCAGCAGTAAACAACTCTTTCAAACATGAAGATTTTGTTGCTGGTATTGCTCCAAACTTACGCGGCCCCTACTCTACCATGTATGTTCGTAGACCTTGGACAATTCGTCAATATGCAGGTTTTTCTACAGCAGAAGAAAGTAATGCTTTTTACCGTAGAAATTTAGCTGCGGGGCAAAAAGGATTATCAGTTGCTTTTGATTTAGCTACACACCGAGGGTACGACTCAGACCATGAACGTGTACAAGGTGATGTTGGAAAAGCTGGGGTTGCTATTGATTCTGTTGAAGACATGAAGGTCTTGTTCGATCAAATTCCACTAGATAAAATGTCGGTTTCCATGACCATGAACGGAGCCGTTTTACCAATTTTGGCATTTTATATTGTAGCAGCCGAAGAACAAGGTGTAGCTCCTGAATTATTATCAGGAACTATTCAAAATGATATATTAAAAGAGTTTATGGTGCGTAACACTTACATTTACCCACCTACTCCATCAATGAAAATTATTGCTGATATTTTTAGATATACTTCTGAAAATATGCCTAGGTTTAATTCAATTTCTATTTCTGGGTACCACATGCAAGAAGCTGGTGCTACAGCAGAAATTGAATTAGCATACACTTTAGCTGACGGATTAGAATACATAAAAAAAGGATTGGAAGCAGGAATGGATATCGACACCTTTGCTCCTCGCCTATCTTTTTTCTGGGCTATCGGAATGAATCATTTTATGGAAATTGCCAAAATGCGTGCAGGTAGAATGTTATGGGCTAAATTAGTAAAGCAATTCAACCCTAAAAACCCAAAATCGCTAGCATTAAGAACTCACTGCCAAACTAGTGGATGGAGTTTAACTGAGCAAGATCCTTTTAACAATGTAGCCCGCACCGCAATTGAAGCTATGGCTGCTGCCTTTGGCGGTACACAAAGTTTACATACCAATGCTTTAGATGAAGCAATTGCCTTACCTACCGATTTTTCAGCACGTATTGCTCGTAACACACAAATATATTTACAACAAGAAACCCATATTACAAAAACGGTTGATCCTTGGGCGGGTAGTTATCATGTAGAAAAACTTACCGAAGAAATTGCAAACAAAGCTTGGGAGCTAATTCAAGAAGTTGAAGAATTAGGAGGAATGACCAAAGCTATTGAAAAAGGGATTCCTAAAATGCGTATCGAAGAAGCTGCTGCGATAAAACAAGCCAAAATTGACAGTAGTCAAGATATAATTGTTGGTGTTAATAAATATCAGCTAGAACAAGAAGACCCTTTACATATTTTAGAAGTTGATAACGAAGCCGTTCGTCAATCTCAAATTGATAGACTAAACGATTTAAAATCAAAAAGAAATCAAGCTGAAGTTGATAAAACATTGAGCGATTTAACTGAATCTGCTAAAACAGGTAAAGGAAATTTATTAGATTTAGCAGTAAAAGCTGCAAGAAACAGAGCCACATTAGGTGAAATTTCTGACGCCCTTGAAACTATTTTCGGACGTCATAAAGCAGTGCATAAAACCATATCTGGCGTGTATAGTAAAGAAATAAAAGATGACGAGTTATTTAAAAAGGCTACTGAACTAGCTGATAAATTTGCTGAGTTAGAAGGACGTCGTCCACGTATTATGATTGCTAAATTAGGACAAGATGGCCACGATCGTGGTGCTAAAGTAGTAGCTACAGGATATGCTGACTTAGGTTTTGATGTAGATATAGGCCCTTTATTCCAAACTCCGCAAGAAGCTACCAAACAGGCTATAGAAAATGATGTACATATTTTAGGTATCTCATCATTAGCTGCAGGACACAAAACCTTAGTTCCTCAAGTTATTGCTGAACTTAAAAAATATGGCCGTGAAGATATTATGGTTATTGTTGGTGGTGTAATTCCTGCACAAGACTACCAATTCTTGTTTGATGCTGGTGCTGTAGGTGTTTTTGGCCCTGGAACTAAAATTGCACAAGCTGCTATTGACATGTTAACTATTTTGATTGATAGTACTGAAGATTAACGGTTATGAAAATAAAATTCATTGATAGAAAAACAGGTAAAATAATTACCGAAACCCCTCCTGGTGAAGGGTACTTAAAATTGCTATACAACAATCCGTTTGGTAAAATGGCTTTATTGCTATTGGTTAAACGTAAATTTTTATCATCATGGTACGGTAAGCTCATGAACAAACCTAACTCTATTAACAAAATAAACAGTTTTGTTAGAGAGCTTCAAATTGACATGAACGAAGCTGAAAGACCTTCAGAAGATTATATTTCTTTTAATGATTTTTTCTATCGAAAATTAAAACCTGACGCTCGTCCTATTGAAGAAGGTTTTGTTTCTCCTGGTGATGGAAAAATGTTAGCATTTAAAAATATTTCAGATATTCAAAACTTCTTTGTTAAAGGACGAAAATTCACCTTAGAAGAATTTTTAGGCAACAAAGAACTAGCCACAAAGCATAAAGACGATTCTTTAATTATACTTCGATTGGCACCTAACGATTATCATCGTTACCACTTCCCTTACGATGGAATTCCTTCTGAAGTAACAAAAATTAAAGGACGTTATTTTTCAGTATCACCTTATGCTTTAGCTTCAAACTTTACCAAAGTATTTTGTGAAAACAAAAGAGAATTCTGCACTTTAAAAACACAGAATAAAGGAGATATTATCATTGCTCCAGTAGGCGCTACGATGGTTGGAAGTATTATTGAAACTTACACCCCAAATACAAAGGTTAAAAAAGGCGATGAGATGGGATATTTTGCTTTTGGAGGGTCTACTATTGTGTTATTAGTTGATAGCTCAAAAATCACTATTGACGAAGATATTTTAGCTAACACTAAAAACAAAATGGAAACCTTTGTTAAAATGGGAGAACAAATAGGAAAATAACCTACATAACTTTAACATTTTACATTTTAAAAATGATTAATTTCTTAGGGTGATTAGAGCTTTAATCCGTAAATTTGCGTCGTTTTATACTTAGCAGATTTACTGATGAAAAAAATCTTAGACACCCTCTACTCTACCCGTTTAATGGCCATATTATTTTTTGCTTTTGCCATTGCCATGGGAGTTGCCACTTTTATTGAAAATGACTACGGAACACAAACCTCAAAAGCATTAGTGTATAACACTTGGTGGTTTGAGTTAATCATGGTATTTTTTGTAATCAACTTTTTTGGAAACATTTTCAGGTACCGATTATATAAAAAAGAAAAGTGGGCTGTATTATTATTTCATGTGTCTTTCCTTTTAATTTTAATTGGAGCAGGTATTACAAGATACATCAGTTATGAAGGTTTAATGGTTATTGATGAAGGAGAAACCACTAATCAATTCTATTCAGAACACACTTATTTAAATGTGATTATTGATAATAGCGAGTTTCAAAAAACTACCGCTAATAAATTACTACTCTCTGCATGGGGCAAAAACTCAGCTACTTTTACAGAAAACTTCAAACCTCAAAAAGATGGAAAAAATCATGAAGTTACTTTTAATTTAGTTGATTATATTCCTTGGTCTGAGACTAAAATGATACCCGATGAAAACGGAACAGAACACTTGTTTTTTGTTGAGAGCTCTGATGGAACTAGACATGAACACTATGTTAAAAAGGGTACTATAGAAAACATTCATAATATTTTAGTTGGTTTTGAAGCTGAAGATAGAAACGCTGCCTCAATTAACTTCTTCTATGAAGATGGTAGTTTAAAAATGACTTCAAAAAATGATGGTGATTGGCTTAGAATGGCTGATCAAAAAAAGGGATTAATAGTTAAAGATAGCACACAACACTTCCAGTTTTTAACACTTCATAACATAAATGGATTACAATTCGTTGTTCCAAAATCACCTGAAAAAGGAGAAATTAAAACGGTAAGAGGTAAAAAAGACGATCAAAAGTACGACACCGTTATTTTTGATATTACTACTAATGGAGAAACTGAACGTGTAGAGTTTTATGGAGGTAAATTTAACGTGGCTAATCAGCAAGAATTTAGCGTTGGTGGTTTAAACTTCAGAGCTTGGTATGGTTCTAAATTATTACAAACTCCTTTTAGTATAAAATTAAATGACTTTCAGTTAGAAAAGTACCCTGGTTCAGAAAGTGCTGCTGCCTATGCTAGTGAAGTTACAGTAATTTCTCCTGAAGAAACTTTTGATTATAGAATTTACATGAACCATATTTTAGATTATAAAGGGTATAAATTCTTCCAATCTAGCTATAAAATCGAAGGTGAACACGAACAAACACATCTATCAGTAAACCACGATTTTTGGGGAACTTGGATTACTTATATCGGTTACTTTTTATTATTCTTTGGTATGACTGCTATATTATTTGTAAAAGGAACTCGTTTTTATGACTTAAAACAATCACTAGTTAAAATCCGTAATAAAAAAGCCAAATTATCAGTAATCGCTTTATTTATTTCTTTAGCTGGTTTTAGTCAACACAAACAACATGAACCTAAACAAATTACTGAAGCTCAAATTGATTCTATTTTAATCGCAAACAAAGTAAACAACAAACACGCTGATTTATTCAGTTCTTTAGTTATTCAAGATGCTGGAGGACGTATGAAGCCTGCTCATACTTTTGCTTCGGAATTAGTTAGAAAAGTAGCACATGTCGATAAATTTAAAGACATGGATCCTAGCCAAATTTTACTATCTATTACAGAAAACCCAATGCTTTGGTTAAATGTTCCTTTTGTGTATCTAGAAAAAGGAAACACACAAATTAGAGAAATTTTAGGTCTTCCAGAAGACACAGAATATGCTCGTTTTATTGATTTTTACAATCCTGACGGTTCTTCTAAAATTAGTAAGCTTGTTGTTGAAGCTGAAAAGAAAAGAATTCAAAATAAATTTGAACAAGACGCTATTAAAATTGAAAGAAGAGTTTGGTTATTATCGCAAGCCTTAGGAGGCGGTATTTTACGTATTTACCCAATCCCTAACGACGAAAACAACAAATGGGTTTCGCAACCAGAAACACTACAAGCTAATTTTAAAGGAACAGACTCTGTTTTTGTGCGTCAGTCATTACCTGTATACTTACAGTTGTTACAAGCTTCAAAAAAATCGGGAGATTATACTGAAACCAACAAGGTTTTAGAGGGAATTAAGAAATTCCAACAAAAATTTGGTTCAGAAGTAATTCCTTCTAAAGACAAAATCAATTTAGAAATAGCTTACAACAAACTAAATATTTTTGTAAAGCTTTCTAAATATTACGGATATGCAAGTTTACTTTTAATTGTATTTGTTTTCTTTCAAATTTTCAACAACAAACCATGGATTAGTAGTGTTGTGAAAGCATTGATAGGTGTTGTAATTTTCTTATTTATTTTTCATCTATTAGGATTAACAGCTAGATGGTACATTAGTGGTAATGCTCCATGGAGTAATGCTTATGAGTCTATTATTTTTGTTGGATTAGCAACTATGTTGTTTGGATTAATCTTAGGAAAAAAATCTTCATTAACAATTGCAGCATCAACATTTTTAGTCTCAATAATTTTAGCTTTTGCTCACCAAAACTGGTTAGATCCTGAAATTGCCAACTTACAACCAGTATTAAACTCTTGGTGGTTATATGTACACGTTTCTATAATTGTTGCCGCTTACGGACCTTTCTTTTTGGGAATGATTCTTGGAATATTTGCTTTATTCTTAATCATTTTCACAAACAAAAAGAATAAAAAGAAAATGGATTTACACATTAAAGAGTTAACAATTATCAATGAAATGGCGTTGACTGTTGGATTGGTAATGTTTACTATAGGTAACTTTTTAGGAGGAATGTGGGCAAATGAAAGTTGGGGACGTTATTGGGGCTGGGACCCTAAGGAGACTTGGGCTTTAGTTTCTATAATGATATATTCTTTTGTATTGCACATGCGATTAATACCTGGTTTACGAGGAAGATATACATTTAACTTAGCTTCTATCATTGCTATTGCTTCTATTATGATGACTTATTTTGGGGTAAACTTCTACTTATCAGGACTGCATTCATACGCTAGTGGAGATAAAGTAATTACTCCAACATCTGTATATTATTCTGTAGCATTTGTAGCCATTTTAGGAATTGCCGCTTGGATAAAAAACAAAAAGTATTACAAGAAATAAGTTGACAGTTTTTCTGTTAAAAAAATGTATTTTTGCAAACCGACAAAAAGAAAAAACAATTATGTTCAATAAAAATATAAAATTAGCTCTAGCTACATTAATAACTGTATGGTCTGTATATGAATTTACCCAAGGGCATATAATGAATGGAATATCAATACTTCTACTTGCTGGACTATTTATTTTATTTTACTTCAAAAACGAATTTATTCTTTTAGCTTTTTTACAGCTACGTAAACAAAACTTTCCAGGGGCTCAAAAATGGCTAGGATATATTAAAAATCCTTCAGCAGCATTAACTAGAAAACAAGAAGGTTACTACAACTACTTACACGGAATTATGTTATCTCAAACGAACATAACTCAAGCTGAAAAGTATTTAAAGAAAGCTGTTAAATTAGGTTTAGCTATGGATCATGATTTAGCCATGGCTAAATTACAGTTAGCAGGAATAGCAATGACTAAACGTAGAAAAAGAGAAGCTACAAATTTAATGGCTGAAGCTAAAAAACTAGACAAGCATGGAATGCTTAAAGAGCAAATGCAAATGATGAAACAACAAATGAAGAAGATTTAATATTTCTTCGTTTTTTTGAGGTTTTTCTAATCTTATTTAATCATATATTTAGCTTATAAAAGTATAAAGAATGATTTTAATTGCGGATGGCGGCTCTACAAAAGCTGATTGGATTGCTCTTAATGACCACAAAAAAGAAGTTTTTAGAACTACTTCTTTAGGTTTAAACCCTTCTGTACTCACAAAAGAAGAAATGCTTCGTACAATAAACAATACAGAAGAATTACTTTCAATACAAAACGAGGTACAACAAATCCATTTCTATGGAGCAGGTTGTGGTAGCCCTAAAGCTGCTGAAAATTTACAACAAGTTTTAAAATCAATTTTTGAAAAAGCTACTGTTTTTGTTTCTGAAGATACTTTGGCTGCTGTATATGCTAGTTCTGGAAATAACCCTAGCATTGTGTGTATTTTAGGAACAGGCTCAAATAGCTGTTATTTTGATGGAAAAAAAATGACTACTACAGCTCCTTCTCTTGGTTACACTCTTATGGATGAAGCTAGCGGTAATTACTTCGGAAAACAACTCCTTCGTGACTATTACTATAAAAAAATGCCTAAAAAAATAGCTACAGCATTTGAAAGTTCTTTTGAATTGGATACGGATATCGTAAAAATGAACTTGTACAGAAAACCAAACGCTAATATGTATCTAGCTTCTTTTGCCCGTTTTATGTTTGAACATAAAGAAGAAAAATACATCAGAAAAATGATAAAAAAAGGATTACAAGATTTCTTTTATTATAGAGTTCTTCCTTTTAAGAAAGACATAAAGACACCTATTTACTTCATTGGGTCAGTTGCTTACTATTTCAGAGATATTTTAGAGAAAGTAGCTGCTAAAAACAATCTAGTTATTACTGATGTTATCCAACGCCCAATCGATAATTTAGTAGAATTTCATAGGAACAACAACTTTTAACAAAACTCAACTACTCTTTCAAGAGCCATTCCTCTTGATCCTTTTACTAAAATTGTACTTTTATTTATAGGGTTAAACTTCAGATACTCTGCTAACTCTGTAAAGTTTTTAAACTTTTTGAATTCAGTTGTAGTTTTGTAAAAGTTTTCTCCTACTAAAAACACGCTGTTGAAATTAAATTCCTGAACTATATCTGCAATCTTTTGATGTTCTTTTGAACTGTACTCTCCTAATTCAAACATATCACCTATAATAATTGTTTTATGAGCTGATTTAAGTGCTTCAAAACTCTCTAAAGCAGCCTTCATACTTGTTGGATTTGCATTGTAAGCATCTAAAATTATCGTGTTTCTTTCCGTCTTTATAACTTGTGATCTATTATTCGACGGAATATAGTTTTCAATTGCTTCTTTAATTTGTTCTGGAGTAACTTTAAAATAATTACCTATTGTAATAGCTGCAGAAATATTTGCAAAATTATATACTCCTATTAAATTACTTGTTATTATTTTTTCTTGATAAGAAAATCTAACTAACGGATCAGCATCTAAATACTTAATATCATTGCTAAACCATACACTATCCATACCTTTAGTATGCTCTATTTGTTTAGCATCATTAGGATTGACTATTACTTTTTTGTTATGTTTTCTAAGATATTCATACAGCTCAGATTTTGCTTTTACCACGCCTTCAAGCGAACCAAACCCTTCTAAGTGTGCGCTTCCAAAATTAGTTATATACCCATAATCAGGTCCTGCGATTTCAGATAAAAAAGCTATTTCTTTATGGTGATTGGCTCCCATTTCTACGATACCAATTTCAGTATCTCTATTCATTGACAATAAAGTCAATGGAACACCAATATGATTATTTAAATTTCCTACGGTAGCAGTTGTCTTATACTTTGTTGAAAGCACAGCATTGATTAGTTCTTTGGTTGTCGTTTTACCATTACTTCCTGTCAACGCTATAATAGGCAATCCTAATTGATTACGATGGTAATTTGCTAGCTTTTGCAGCGTTTCTAAAACATTATCTACCAAGATAGTTTTTTCAGAAGTATTGTAAGCTTCTTCATCTACTACAGCATAACTCGCTCCGTTGTCTATCGCTTCTTCAGCAAACTTATTTCCATTAAAATTTTCTCCTTTTAGGGCAAAGAAAATCGTGTTTTGTCTAATGTTTCTGGTATCAGTATCAACTAATCCGTGAATGCTATATAACTGATATAAATCTTCTATCTTCATCTTGTAAAAATAAAAAAACCTCATTGAGATTCAATGAGGTTTTTTCTATAATTAAAACTGTAATTATTTTACTTTATCTGGTGTTGCAGTCTTTCTTTTGTTTAACACCATTGGTCCCATTTTATCAGTAGCACATCTAAATCCGATGTAATTAGTTGCCATATACTCTGGGAAGTATCTTCTTTGTGCAGGATCTAACCAATATTCTCTATCAGCCCAAGAACCTCCTTTATACACTCTAGATTTATCACTAATTAACGTAGTTCTTCTCTTATCGTCATATTTGTAATTCTCTATAGCATTTCCTAAAGAATCTACTTCAGCTTCTGGTTTTTGAGGAGAGTTATACATTCTAGACGAACGATCTAACTGATCCTTATCTAATCCGTAGAACTTAGAAGAGGCTTGGTCTCCATCACCTAAACTAGAGTTATTCGCTAAGTTATAGTTTCTTCTCATGTACGTATCTTCCTTAGTAATTGGAATATACTTCACACTTCCTGGTAAATCTTTTGCTACAATTCTACCATTTTCTAAAGTATCGTACTCCACTTCTCCGTCTCCAACGATCACAACTTTACCATCTTCGTTGATTAACTTTTTCGTGAAAATATTTCCTCTAAAATAGTTAAAGTCATTTGCTTCTGAATCGATAATTGGTCTGTATACATCCTCTACCCATTCAGCAACGTTACCCGACATATCGTATAAACCAAATGCATTAGGTGGATAACTTCTTACTGCGTTAGGAATATCAGAACCATCACTACTCCATCCAGCAATACCACTATAGTCTCCTTTTCCTTGTTTAAAGTTTGCTAACTGATCTCCTCTTCTACGCTTATCTCTATCACGTGTATACTTTCCACTCCAAGCATATTTTTTTCTACCTCTAATGTTGTTATACTCACGGTTTTCAAAAATAGCTTTTGCTGCGTATTCCCATTCAACTTCTGTAGGAAGTCTAAATTTCTGTGCTAAAATACCATCTGAAGAAGTTACTTGTCTTCCTGTAAACGATCCTTTCGCTGGTTTTGGTTCTCCTTTAACTCTTGGTACAGGAATACCTTTTTTATAAATAGTCGAATCACCATCAAAAATTGCATATGGATCCGTTAAATACGTATCGGTATCAAAATTATTTTGTCCTTTAAAACTTAATGAATCGTCTTTAAAGATGTTTTTAATTACACCTTTATCCATTAAAATCTTTAAGTTTAATGCATTTGTACGCCACTTACAGTATTTATTAGCTTGAATCCAGCTAACACCAACCACAGGATATTCTGCATACGATGGGTGACGTAAGTAACTCTCCGATAATAAGTTTGTATTTCCTAAACCTTTTCTCCAAACTAAGGTGTCTGGTAAAATAGAAGGATAAATATTTTTAAACTGTGGATCTTCTGGAGGGAACACATCTTTAGTATATTGCATAAATAAACCATATTCTGCATTAGTTACCTCTACTTCATCCATATAAAAAGAACGTACGTGCATTTTTTGAGGGGTCGTGTTCCAATCAAACATTACGTCATCTTGTACTAGTCCCATAGTAAAGGTACCACCTTCAATATGAACCATTCCAGGGGGAACATTTTTACCTTCTTTGTACTTCCCTTTTAAATAACCACCATAACTAGGATCATTAAAGTTCCAACCAGTTAGAGAGGATTTACTTGAACCACTTCCTCCATTACTCTTACAAGAAGTAATCAGCAAGCCAGTGATCGCCAATAAACTAAATAATTTTAACGTACTTTTCATGTATTTTAAACTGTTTTTTAAGGGTGTCGCAATTTACAATATTTCTAATTTCTTACAACTAATTTAACTACAAATTCTCTTTTTGCAACCTTAACCTTGCTAGATTACAAACGATACATTTTACACTTTAGTATTACGAATCTAAGAAAAAGATTAAAATAACCACCTTATAAAATTTATTATTTCTAACATTATAAGAAGTAAATTAGAAACAACTATATAATATATTCTTTGTCTTATCGTTTATGTAATACAGAAAAGTAATCCAAAATAGTCAATTTAAACCCTAAGTATACATAAAACCCCGATAATCCTTCAATTAAAATTATATATTTGCTAAACAATTAATCAAATTTTTACATGAAAAAATTATCGATCGTATTATTTTTTGTGTGCTTTACCCTTCAAAACAAAGTACAAGCCCAAAATGAAACATCAATAAACACAACGGCAATGCCATTTTTATTGATTACACCCGATGCTCGTGCTGGTGGTATGGGAGACATTGGTGTTGCAACATCTTCTGATGCTTTTGCAATTTTTCACAACCCTGCAAAAACTGCTTTTAATCAAAATAGAATTAGCGTTGGTGTTAACTACACTCCTTGGCTTAGAAACCTTACTGACGATATTTTTGTTGGTGGAGGCTCATACGTTAATAGATACAGTGAGAAATCTGCTTGGGGTATAGACTTAAAATATTTTTCTCTAGGAGAAGTAGCGTTATATGATCTAGGAGGTATTTCTAATGGTACAGAAAAACCAAACGAGCTAGCTATTACGGGAATTTATTCCTTAAAACTGAGCGAAACCTTCTCAATGGGTATTGGTTTAAAATATGTACACTCTAATTATAAAATTAGAAGTAATGATTCTAGTATAGATGCTGTTAACTCTTTTGCTGTTGATGTTTCTGGTTATTATCAATCAAAAGAAGCTAACTACGGAAGTTTTAACGGTCGTTACCGCTTAGGATTTAACATTGCCAACATTGGGCCTAAAGTAGAGTATACTCCTGGTGTTCCTAACTTTATTCCAACCAATGCTAAAATTGGTGGTGGATTCGATTTTATTTTTGATGATATGAATATTTTCGGATTGAATTTAGAATTCACAAAACTATTGGTTCCTTCTAACCCCGATTCAGATAGAGGCTGGTTTGAAGGAATGTTTACTTCTTTAGGAGATAGAAGTTTTGAGGAAGAGTTACAAGAAACCACTTGGGCTTTAGGTGCTGAATATTTATACAATAATTCTTTTGCTTTAAGAACTGGATATTTCCATGAGAGCCCTAAAAAAGGACAACGTCAGTACTTTACTTTAGGAGCTGGTTTTGCTACCAAGGCATTTAATATTGACTTATCTTACTTAATCAATACCGCAGAAGTAAACAACCCATTAGAAAACACCTTACGCTTTTCTCTTTCTTTTGATTTAGGAGAGCTTTATGAAATTTATTAAAACTCATATTTTTTTTATAAATTCGTGTCAGAATATAAAAGCAGTCTAACCGACTGCTTTTTTTTGACTAATTTATTCATTATGAAGAAAATTAATGTAACCACCTCCGCTATTGTTTTTGATAATATTTCTCAATTATCACCCGAAGACGCTTTTTTACTTGAAAAAGCAGTTGAAGCTAGACAAAAAGCCTATGCCCCTTACTCAAAATTTAATGTAGGCGCTGCAATATTACTTGATAATGGAGAAGTTGTTTTAGGAAATAATCAAGAAAGTGCTGCTTATCCTTCTGGCATGTGTGCCGAACGTGTGGCTATTTGGAAAGCTGGCTCTGAATATCCAACCATGAAAGTGCTAAAAATAGCTATTACAGCTTCTTCTGAAAACTCTAAGGTTGATAAACCTGTTGGCCCTTGTGGTGCTTGTCGCCAAACATTATCAGAATATGAAATCAATCAAAAACAACCGATTGAAATCCTATTTATGGGAGAAGTTGGACAAATTGTAAAAACAGAGTCGTTACTTTCATTATTACCATTTTCTTTTGACAGCTCTTATTTATAAAGTACCTAAACATCAAAATCATAAAAAAGGTGATTGCTAATTTCTAAAAAAATAATTTAACCTCCTTTTTTTAAGAATCTAACAAATCTTTAAAATTGACTGTAAATAAAAAGGTTATTGTCAATAAAAATGTTTTATTTGTAATTACTCAATCCTAAAAATCATTTACTTTAATGAAACTATCAGTAATTACAGGAACAGGTTCCTTCATTCCATCTATCAAAAAAGAGAATGCAAACTTTAATAATCATGTATTTTTAAATGCAGACGGAACCTCTTTTGATAACCCCAACCCTATAATTATTGAAAAATTTAAATCCATTACCGGTATTGAAGAGCGTCGTTATGCAAAAGAAGAATATAAAGCTTCCGATTTAGGTTATTTTGCAGCAAAAAAAGCTATTGAAGATGCTAATATTAATCCAGAGGAGTTAGATTATATCATTTTTGCACATAATTTTGGTGATGTAAAAAAGGATGCTATTCAAAGTGATATTCTTCCAAGCTTAGCCACTCGTGTAAAGTATTTACTCCAAATTGAAAATCCAAATTGTGTAGCTTACGATATTTTATTTGGATGTCCTGGTTGGATTGAGGGAGTTATTCAAGCACAAGCTTTTATCAAAGCAGGAATCGCAAAAAAATGTTTGGTTATTGGTGGAGAAACTTTGTCGAGAGTAGTTGACATCAATGACCGTGACTCTATGATTTATAGCGACGGTGCAGGTGCTTGTATTGTAGAAGCTACTGACAAAAACGACAGTGGAATTTTAAGTCACGCTTCACAAACTTTTACTAAAGATGAAGCTTATTATTTATTCTTCGGAAACTCAAACGATAAAAGCAAAGACAAAGACGTTCGTTATATTAAAATGCACGGACGAAAAATTTACGAATTTGCCTTAACCAACGTTCCTAAAGCTATGCAAACTGCTTTAGACAAAAGCGGAGTTTCTATTGATGATGTTAAAAAAGTTTTCATTCATCAAGCAAATGAAAAAATGGATGAAGCTATTATCAAACGCTTTTATCGCTTATATAAAAAACCTATTCCAGAAGGAGTAATGCCTATGAGCATTCATAAATTAGGAAATAGTTCTGTAGCAACCGTCCCCACCCTACTCGATTTAGTTTTAAAAGGAAACATTGAAAACCAAGAAGTAAATAAAGGTGATGTAATTATTCTTGCTTCTGTCGGAGCAGGTATGAATATTAACGCAATTGTTTACAAGTATTAAAGTTTCTTAAATAGGAAGAATTTCTTGTTAAATATTCTCGCAAATCTAAAATGTAAGTACTATTTTTGCGCATGCAACAACACAACGTACTTATATTAGATTTCGGATCGCAATACACGCAGTTAATTGCGCGCCGCGTAAGAGAATTGAATATCTATTGTGAAATTCACCCTTACAACAAAATACCACAAAACTTAAACGATTTTAAAGCTGTAATCCTTTCTGGAAGTCCATCATCGGTTCGTTCAGAAGAAGCTCCACATCCAGATTTATCTGAAATTAGAGGTAAAAAACCTTTATTAGCGGTATGCTACGGAGCGCAATACTTAGCGCATTTTTCTGGTGGATTGGTAGCTCCTTCAAATACTCGTGAGTATGGTAGAGCCAATTTATCTTTCATTAAAGAAGATGAAGAGTTTTTTAAAGGAATTTCTCAAGGAAGTCAAGTTTGGATGAGTCATTCAGACACTATCAAAGAATTACCTACTGGAGGGACCTTATTAGCAAGCACGCACGATGTTGAAAATGCGGCTTATAAGATTGAAGGTGAAACTACCTATGCAATACAATTTCATCCAGAAGTATATCATTCTACTGACGGTAAACAATTATTACAAAACTTTTTAGTTACTATAGCTGGAGTTGCTCAAACTTGGACACCAGATTCGTTTGTTGACGAAACCGTTGCTGAGTTAAAAGCAAAGATAGGTGATGATAAAGTTGTTTTAGGATTATCTGGTGGTGTAGACTCTACCGTAGCTGCTGTTCTATTACACAAAGCTATCGGAAGCAATTTACATTGTATTTTCGTAAACAACGGATTGTTACGTAAAAATGAATTTACCGATGTATTAAAGCAATACGAAGGTATGGGATTAAACGTTAAAGGTGTAGATGCTTCGGCACGCTTTTTGGGCGAATTAGCTGGATTAAGTGACCCTGAAGCGAAGCGTAAAGCCATTGGTAAAGTTTTTATCGATGTTTTTGACGATGAAGCACACCAAATAGAAGATGCCAAATGGCTAGCACAAGGAACGATTTATCCGGATGTAATTGAATCAGTTTCTGTAAATGGTGGTCCTTCAGCAACTATTAAAAGTCACCATAACGTAGGTGGTTTACCAGATTTCATGAAGTTGAAAGTAGTAGAACCTTTACGTATGATTTTTAAAGACGAAGTACGTCGTGTAGGTGCTTCTATGGGAATTGATAAAGAATTATTAGGTCGTCACCCTTTCCCAGGTCCTGGTTTAGCTATCAGAATCTTAGGTGACATCACTGCTGAAAAAGTTCGTATTTTACAAGAAGTCGATGCAGTGTTCATCAACGGATTAAAAGAAAGCGGACTGTACGATAAAGTATGGCAAGCAGGTGCTATTTTATTGCCAGTAAACTCTGTTGGGGTTATGGGTGATGAGCGAACTTACGAAAAGGTAGTTGCTTTAAGAGCAGTTGAAAGTACCGATGGTATGACGGCTGATTGGGTAAATTTACCTTATGAGTTTTTACAAAAAACGTCAAATAAAATAATAAATAATGTAAAAGGTGTGAATAGAGTTGTGTATGACATCAGTTCTAAACCACCAGCAACAATTGAATGGGAATAACCCTCAATTAAATTAAAAATAAAAAAAGAGTAGATGAAGAAATTACAGTTTTTACTATTAGTTTGTATTTTAACTTTCACCGTTTCTTGCGGACAGCAAAAACGTTATGTATCGTATAAAGTTCAAGAAGGTGAAACCATGCGTGATATTGCTGATCGTTTGGATATGAAAACAAAAGATTTACTACGTTTAAATCCTGATGTTAGCAGACGTCCTGAAGCCAATACGGTAATTGTTATTCCTAATCCTAAACTTAAAAACAGTACTTCTACATCTACTCCTTCTTCAGAAAAAGAAAACGAAACGATAACTTCTGACGCTATTAACGAAGAAATTACTCCTGAAACAAAAGAAGATGACACTGTTTTTCAGCAAACCATTGTAGAGTATGAAACTCATGAAGTTCAAAAAGGAGAAACCGTATACCGAATTACCAAACAATACGGAATTACTAAAGATGATTTAATTAAGTACAACCCTGAATACACTAATATTGAAAGTAATAATTTGAGTATCGGTCAAGTACTAAAAGTTAAAGAAATTAAAAAAACAATTACTATTGACAAGGAAGAGGTTTTAGAAAAGTTTTTAACCCACACAGTTAAAAGCAAAGAAACCATGTATAGTTTAACTCGTTTTTACAACGTTTCAAAAGAAGATATTTTACGTTTAAATCCCGAATATCCTGATTTAGCAGATAACAAGCTATCAATAGGTCAGTTATTAAAAATAAAACCTATTGAAGAAGTAAACGAAGCTGAAAATTATACTTTTTACAAAGATTCTATAGAAGAAGACACATCTATAAATTTAGCGATTTTACTACCTTTTAGAGCTGATGAGTATGTAGAAAAATCAAGCAAAGATATTTTTGAAAAAAATCAATTAGCTAATATGGTAACTGATTTTTATATGGGTGCAGAAATTGCTATTGATTCTATCAAAAAACAAGGAGTAAACGTACATGTAAATGTTTTTGATACTGGTAATAGAGGAAAAAACATCGATGTTATTTTAAACGAAAATAAATTAGAAAATACCGATGTTGTTATAGGTCCTTTCTATTCAGACAAAGCTGAAGTTGTTGCAAAAGGAGTAAATGTTCCTGTTATTTTTCCTCACTATTCTAATAACCAAGAAAAATTTACCTCTTCTAAATTGGTAAAAACAGCACCTGAAAAAAGTAGGTATGCAGACTATTTAGCTTCTTATTTAAAAGACAGTTATAAAGACCAAGAAATTTTTGTAGTTGGTGATGACAAGAGTGAATCTAATCGTTTGGTTTCTAAAATTGTTTCTGAGTTAAAACGACATGATAGCATCAATAACATCAATATCTTAAAACCTGAAAAAGGATATATTAAGAGAGAACGTTTTACAAGAAAAATGTCTTCCAAAAGGCATAATTGGGTAATTATTGCTTCTGATGATAATGTTGTGGTTGCTGACGCTTTAAATAGCATGATTGGTTTACCTGATGAAATTAATGTTCAAGTGTTTTCTCCAAACAAAGGGGATGCTTATTATCGAATTGACAATAATAAACTTGCTACTATTAATTTCACCTATGTTTCTGATACTTTTACTGACGAAGACGCTATAGAAACAAAAACGTTTACTGAAAAATATTTATTAAAAAACAACACCATTCCTTCTGATTATGCTATTAAAGGATTTGATATTACATATGATATATTAATGCGTTTAGCTTCTGGTGAAAATCTTGACAACACCTTTAAAAAAGGAGTTTCTTTACGCGTTGAAAGCAAATTTGATTACCATAAAAAAATATTTGGAAGCGGCAGTAATAATGGTTTATTTGTGATTAAATACAACAAAGACCTTAGCTTAAGTAGATTGAGATAAACTTAAGATTATACTAAATAAAAAACCGAAACTAATTAGTTTCGGTTTTTTATTTACTGGTTGTTTTATAAGTAGGTCAACTTATCTTCAAAATACACTCTGTATCTCCGTTAGCTATTACGTTCTTAAAACCATCTTTTTATTACTCATACATTTGTTGATAGTACTTTTGATACTCACCACTGGTAACATTTTTTACCCAATCTTCATTTTCTAAATACCATTTTACAGTTTTTTCTATTCCTTCTTCAAATTGTAAAGAGGGTTCCCAACCCAACTCATTCTTCAATTTTGAAGAATCTATAGCGTAACGGTAATCATGTCCTGCTCTATCTGTTACATACGTTATTAGCTTCTCTGAAGTTCCTTCTTCTCTTCCTAAAAACTTGTCTACGGTTTTTATCAACACCTTTATTAAATCTATATTCTTCCATTCGTTGAATCCTCCAATATTGTAAGTATCACCTAATTTTCCTTTATGAAAAATTACATCAATTGCTCTAGCATGATCGTTTACAAACAACCAGTCTCTTACATTATCTCCTTTTCCATACACAGGTAATGCTTTGTTGTTACAAATATTATTAATAAACAACGGAATTAACTTTTCTGGAAATTGATATGAACCATAATTATTTGAACAGTTTGAAATTACAACTGGCAAACCATATGTATCATGAAAAGCTCTTACAAAATGATCTGACGAAGCCTTTGAAGCTGAATAAGGAGAATGTGGATCATACGCAGTGGTTTCTAAAAAGAAACCTTCATCACCTAAAGAACCGTAAACCTCATCAGTAGACACATGATAAAATAATTTACCTTCAAAATTGCCTCCCCAATAGTTTTTAGCTGCCTGTAATAAACTCAAGGTTCCCATTACATTCGTTCTTGCAAAAGAGAAAGGATCTTTTATCGAACGATCTACATGTGATTCAGCCGCTAAATGAATTACCCCGTCTATCTTGTATTTTGAAAAAATATCGGCCACAGTATCATAATCACAAATATCTGCCTTGATAAACGTATAATTTGGTTTACCTTCAATATCTTTTAAATTCTCAAGGTTTCCTGCATATGTAAGAATATCTAAGTTGATGATATTATACTCAGGATAGTTATTTACGAACAATCTAATCACATGTGACCCAATAAAACCTGCTCCTCCTGTAACTACTATGTTTTTCATCTTACTTTTCTTTTTTAATATTCAATATACATTTTTTTAAAGAGTCTCTCCAATAAGGAATGTTTATGGTAAAATCGCTTTTAATTTTTTGCTTGTTCAAAACTGAATAATGTGGTCGTTTAGCCAGTGTTTTATAATCTTTAGCTTCTATTGGGTTAATTACACATGATATGTTACCAAACTCCATAATTGCTTTTGCAAAATCATACCATGAAGCAACACCTTCATTTGAAAAATGATATATTTTTGAATCTCTATCTATCTTCCGATTTAAAGAAATAATATGCAAACAAACTTTCGCCAAATCTCTAGCATAGGTTGGTGTTCCTATTTGATCATAAATAACACCAAGTGATTCCTTCTCTTCTCCTAACCTCATCATCGTTTTCACAAAATTATTTCCATAAGAGGAATATACCCAAGAAGTTCTAATTACTATAGCTTCAATAAGTGAAGACTCTACAATCTCTTCACCTCTTCTTTTAGTATTGCCATACACTCCTAAAGGAGCTACGTTGTCTTCTTCTTTATAAGGCAAAAAACTTTCCCCATTAAATACATAATCCGTAGAAATATGAATTAATTTCCCTCCTCTACTTTTTATTGAGTTAACTAAATTTTCAACTCCAAAAACATTTACCTTTTCAGCCTCTTCAAGAGCCTCTTCAGCTTCATCTACGTTAGTATATGCTGCACAATTGATAACTCTATCAATCTTATTTTTTTCTATATAATTAGCAACAAGATCAGCATTCGTAATATCTAAGCTTTTTGAGTCTTCAAAAAAGAACTTAAAACTAGTATAGTTTAAAGACAATTCTTTTATTTCTGAACCTAGTTGCCCACTAGCTCCTGTAACTAATATATTCATTATTGCTTATATAAAAGGATTTTCTAACTCTTCTAACATTGGTAACTTTTGGTCTTTTTCAGATAACCTTACCTCACTTTCACTAATAGTCCAATCGATATTTAACATACTGTCGTTCCAAGCAATTCCAGCATCATATTCAGGAGCATACCGATTATCTACTTTGTACGAAAAAATAGCTTCATCAGACACTACCACAAAACCATGGGCAAAGCCTCTAGGCACGAATAATTGTCTTTTATTCTCTTCTGACAGTTCTACAACGACATACTTTCCATAGGTAGGTGATTTTTTTCTGATATCAACCGCAACATCTAACACTTTTCCTTTGATACACCTCACTAACTTTGCTTGAGTATACGGTGGTTTTTGAAAATGCAATCCTCTCAATACACCAAAAGAAGATTTTGATTCATTATCCTGCACAAAATTTATCTTTCCAATATTTTCTTCAAACTCTTTTTGGTTATAAGACTCAAAAAAATAACCTCTATAGTCACCAAACACTTTTGGTTCAATGATGACTACTTCTGGAATAGCTGTTTTTATAAAATTCATTCTTTTATTTTACAAGATTTAAAAGATATTGTCCGTAATTATTTTTCTTTAATGGCTCTGCTAATCTTTTTATTTGTGCTTCATCTATATACCCCATACGTAATGCTATTTCCTCTAAACAAGCTACTTTTAATCCTTGACGCTTTTCAATGGTTTCTATAAACTGACCTGCTTCCATTAACGAATCATGTGTTCCTGTATCTAACCAAGCAAAACCTCTTCCCATTAATTCTACTTTTAACTGCTCCTTTTCTAAATAATGTTGATTTACAGATGTGATTTCTAATTCTCCTCTTTGGGAAGGCTTTACATTTTTAGCCACTTGAATTACGTCATTTGGATAAAAATACAGCCCTACAACAGCATAGTTTGACTGAGGATTGTTTGGTTTTTCTATGATTGAAATCGCATTTCCTTGCGTATCAAAATCTACCACACCATAACGTTCAGGATCATTAACATAATACCCAAATACTGTTGCTTTGTTTTCTTGATCTACATTTAACCTAGCACTTTCTAACATCTTTGTTAAGCCATGACCATAAAAGATATTGTCTCCTAACACTAAACACACATTATCATCCCCTATAAATTCTTCTCCTATTATAAAAGCTTGTGCTAGTCCGTCTGGTGAAGGTTGTTCAGCATAACTCAACTGAATTCCTATATCAGTACCATCTCCTAGTAATTTTTGAAAACTTGGTAAATCATTAGGTGTAGAAATGATTAAAACTTCTCTAATTCCTGCCAACATTAATACCGATAAAGGATAATAAATCATTGGTTTATCGTATATCGGAAGTAATTGTTTAGATACTCCTTTTGTGATAGGATATAAGCGTGTACCTGACCCACCTGCTAGTATGATACCTTTCATATAGTAACTTTTAAATCGTTTGCTAATTTATAGAAAAAATAAAGCATTAGCAGTTTTGATGTTTTAATTTTTAATTTTGAGTGAGTGATTCAAACAAAGTGGTGAAGAATTTCAAAAACCTTTAGTTCGATATAAAATTTGCTACGATTAACCTAAAGATTTCTCTCTACGGTCGAAATGACGTGATTTTCTTTTATGTTGTTCATTTTTCCATTGATGAAAAAAGGAACCAAAAAAATCTAGACTTATTTTCCTTTTTTTGAATTCTACGTTGTATTCAGTATTCGAATCCAGACCGTAAACTCTTTGGATTCTCTTGTACTCCATAACCTTGAATTCTACTAAAAGGAAAATAGGTCGGGTTGGTTTTGCGTTCTTATGCATGAGATTGCTTCTCCCGAAGTGTCGGGATCGCAATGACGTGATTTTCTTTTATGTTGTTCATTTTTCCATTGATGAAAAAAGGAACCAAAAAAATCTAGACTTATTTTCCTTTTTTTGAATTCTACGTTGTATTCAGTATTCGAATCCAGACCGTAAACTCTTTGGATTCTCTTATACTTCATAACCTTGAATTCTACTAAAACGAAAATAGGTCGGGTTTGTTTTTTCGTTCTTATTCGTGTGGTTGCTTCTCCCGAAGTGTCGGGGTCGCAATAACAGTTTTTTATTTTTATCCTCCATTCATTTTTTGCTTGTCTAAAAAACGAATCAAAAAAGGATACTTTTTCAATATGATTTTTTGCTGTGCAGAACCGTACGCAAAACTTCGCGGTGTTTCACGACTGAATCTCGAAGCTTTTGCATACTATTCTTTGAAAAAGGGGATTTCTCCTTGCAGTCGAAATGACAAATAAAACATCATTTCGAACTGAGTTGTAACGAATACGAGAAATCTTATTAAAAGGAGTAACTCACGATTTTAAGATTTAACTACGCTGAACTTAAAGATTTCTCCCTACAGTCGCAATGACGTTTTAAATTATGATTGTTTCTGTTGCCATTTCCACGCGGAAAGCAAGGCTTCTTCTAGTGTTTCTTCTGGTTTCCAACCTAGCACTTCATTTGCTTTGGTAGTATCAGCGTACGCTGCTGTAATATCTCCTTTTCTTCTCTCAGCAATTTTATAATTTAACGACTGTTGCGTCACATTTTCAAAGGAATGAATAATTTCCATTACAGAGCTTCCCTTTCCTGTTCCTACATTGAAAAATTCAAAATTCTCTTTATTTTGTTTGTCTAACAAACGTTGTAAAGCTTTCACATGCGCTTTTGCTAAATCAACCACATGGATATAATCACGAATTGCAGTACCATCTGGAGTTGGATAATCATCTCCAAAAACTGCTAGTTCTTCTCTAATTCCTGCCGCTGTTTGTGTGATAAATGGAATCAAATTTTGTGGTATACTTAAAGGCAACTCTCCTATTTTAACAGATTTGTGTGCTCCTATAGGATTGAAATATCGTAAAGCTATGGCATTCATATTATATGCCTTACAACTATCTTTTATAATTTCTTCTCCTATCTGTTTTGTATTACCATAAGGAGATTCAGCAATCTTTACTGGAGCGTCTTCTGTAATAGGTAACTCGTCTGCTTGTCCATAAACCGTACATGATGAGCTAAAAATAAAATGATCAATATTCCTATTTTTCATTTCTTGTAACAGATAAACTAAGGCGTTGATATTATTCTCGTAATAATCCAATGGCTTTTGAACACTTTCTCCTACAGCCTTAAAAGCAGCAAAATGTATTACTCCATCAATTGTACTATCATTAAAAAAGCTACGTACTGCTTTTTTATCTCGTAAGTCTATCTGATAAAAGTCTGGTTTAATATTGGATATTTTAGTAATTTGTTCTAATACATCTATTTTAGAATTAGATAAATCATCGATAATCACTACCTCAAAACCTGAGTTTTGTAACTCTACTACGACATGAGATCCTATAAAGCCTAAACCGCCTGTTACTAGTATTTTTTTCATTTCTTAATCTTGATGTTATAACTACTTTTTAGAAACTATTTAATGACTATTCATTGTGAAAACAATCTTTATAGTCTTTAATAAAATTTTAACATCTAATTTCCAAGAATACCTTTTGATATAAAACAAATCATATTCCAATTTTTTAAGACTTTCTTCAGGAGTTGCTTTAGGTAAGTGTATTTGTGCCCAACCAGAAACACCAGGTCGTATCATATGCCTTAAATTAAAAAATGGATTTTCTTGACTATACTCCTCTACATATTTTGGTTGTTCTGGTCTTGGTCCTATCAAACTCATGTCACCTTTTAAAATATTATATAACTGAGGTAACTCATCTATTTTAGAGAATCGCAAAAATTTACCCACTGGAGTAATTCTATTATCGTTAGCCACCGTATACCCTCCATTGTTTGTCTTCATGGTTCGTATTTTATAAATTTTGAAAGGCTTCCCTCCTCTACCTACTCTTATTTGAGAGTAAAACATCGTTCCTCTTGAAGTAAGCTTGGTAAAAAAACAACCAATTATTGTTAATGGTAACGCAATAGGAAAAAGAATTAGGAAAAATAAAATATCAAATCCTCTTTTAAAGAATAATAATCTACGTTTACGTCTTAAACTAAAAATCTCATCAGAAAAATATTGATTGTCCTGTGTTTTTATAATTGGTACTCTTTTATTTATACATTCATAAAAGTCTTCAGAATCGTGAATTTCAACACCTGATAACCTCAATTTTATTAATTCATTAACTTGTTTCTTAGAAAGTTCATTTAATTGTGAATTTTCAAAAACTACAACTTTTATATCGTTTTCCTTTATATAGTTTGTGAATGTTTTTTCTGACGGCTCTAATTCTTTATAAAAGACAATTTCATATTTATCTGCAATTTTACTACTAGACAACAGTTTGTCTAGTGACTTGCTAACATTAACAAACAGACATTTTTCCTTTTTTCTTTTTATCATTATTTCATATTAAAAAGTGAACACTTAAGAATAGAAGTATTAAATCTCTAATATGTAATCACCTTTTCAGTTCACTACGCAATATTAAGAATTTTTTAAGAATTTTTAGCTTCTAAGCTATATAAAGACTCTTTTCTCGTTTTCAACTTTGAACAAAGCTAATTTATTACCAAATTATTTTTTTTTAATACTACTTTTTTTTCTAAAAATAGTATTGTAAACTATAGAAATAATTGCTGATGGGAGTAATCTTCCTGGTGGTTTCAGAGAAATATATTTTATAAAATCATAATTATTAAAGAACCTGATTTTTCTAGAAAATGTTGCAAACTTTACTTCATTAACTGCATACTTTATCCCTCTTCTTTTCTTTATCATCTGATTTCCATTTTGGACTCTAAAACTAAGTAAAACAGAATCTAAATTATGAAAAACACATCCATTATTTAATAATTTTACCCAAAGTAAATAGTCTTCCCAAAAAAGAATATCACTAGTATATCCTCCTACTTCTAATATTTTAGACTTTTTATATGTTACCGTTGGATGGTTAATTGGGTTTCTAAACTTTGCAAAACTTAAAATTTTATCATGTTCAAAAGGTAACATTCTAAACTGACCTAAATCTCCTGGAACCTCTTCAAACTCCTCTATCATTCCTCCTAAAACATCTACATCTGGATTACTTTTAAAAAAAGAAACCTGTTTTTCAAATCTATATGGCGTTGCTATATCATCAGTATCCATTCTAGCAATTAGTTCATAACTACACTCTTTTATTCCTTCATTTAAAGCATAGCCCAGTCCCATATTTTTTTTCAAAACAATAATTTTAAGAATACCTTTAAGGTTCTGCTTAAATTTATCAATAACATCATCTAACTCTTTGGTCAATGGTCCATCTTTAACTAAAACTATTTCATCTGGTTTAAGTGTTTGTTCTAAATATATACTATTTAGTGCTGATTTTAGAAACTCAGGCTTTTCCTTTATATATACCGATAATAATACTGAGAATTTATTTTCTTCCTTTATCACTATTCTTTTAATTTTTGAAAATATTTTATACTATAAATAATTGTAATGTACACAAATAGTTTTTCATTATTTTTCTTAATTCCTCTATAAGGATTTTTTCTTGAGTACACTTTATCATTTCTTCTTTTCCTACTATCATTTCTATCAGATATTTGTTTTTGTAATACAAACTTTATTATATCTACACTTTAGTCGTGGCTTTTTTACATTTCCTACTTATATCAGTTAATAAAAACTCTATTTAAAAAACTCTATTTAAAAAACTCTTTACCTTCAATATGGAAAGTATTAAAATAGCCTTTTAATTTCTCAAAAACTTCCATTTTTCCAAAAAGTAGGATATACAACACCTATAGTTCCTCAATAAAAACAATTCATTTAGATAACTTATGAGTAAGTAATTTATCCATTTTTAAAAAGTGTAACATCATCCCTCATTAAATAAATCTATATCTGAACCAATTAAATCTAATTTATTTTCTTTATAATTTTTAGTTAACGAACGAGAATAAATCTAGTTCTTTTCTTTTGATATTTTAATATTATGTTTAACAAAATGAATTTGATAATTCTTAAGATATATTTTTCTATAAAAATTACACTTTTCATTTAAAGCGATTATACTTATTATATCAATTCCCACTTTTTAATTACATTTTTGTATGTGAATCTTTCTAAGTTTCCTTTATTAATCTCAATATTTTTTTCTAAAATTAATTCCATTTTTTCTCTAACTTTTTCTACAATCGTCTCATCTGAATTACTTATTGGAACTAATAACTCTTCCAATTCATCAATTAGAATTTCTTTTGGACCAGTAGGACAGTCAACACTAATTGTTGGTGTCTCGCAAATCAATGATTCTATTAATACCCTGGGAAGACCTTCTGACTCTGAAGTCATAACTAAAGCTTTGGCTTTTGACATGTATTTATATGGATTGTCCGTTGACCCTATAAATACCACTCGTTCACTAATATTTAACTGCCTAACCAATAATTTTAAATCTTTTTCTTTGTCTCCTTGCCCAACCAATAAAAGTTTGATGCTCTTATTTTTTATTTGAGAATAAGCTCTAATCGTTAAATCAATTCTCTTTCTTTGGTTTAATCCTCCTACTGAAACAAAAAAACTATCTTTTTCAAAATCTATTTTCTCTTTTGATTTTCTAATGATTGCATCAATATCAAAAGGATTATAGATAGTGACAAGCTTTGTATTAATTTGATCTATAAAATGTTTCATTTCATCAGTAGTTTCTTCAGAAACACCTATGCATGTTACATTTTTATAATAATACTTTAAAGGTAGTATATATGCTGTAATCCTATTTTGGTAAACATTAACAGGCGAGTTTCTTAAACTCATAAAAACTTTTTCAACCCTATTTTTGTAGTAAAATATGTGTTCTAGATAACTATACATATTACTAGAGATTACCCTATCAATATTTTTATTTTGTAAAAATATTTTCATGTGATAGTTTTTAACAGGAAATTGTACCAAATTAAACAAATACCTTAGCCATATCAACAAAAACCTTATAAGATTGATATTTAAGACCTTATTCTTAAATTGTTGTTTCTTACTAAGGAAAGTATTTGACAAATTCTGATCTTCAAAATTGTTATACTTGAGCTTTTTTATACCTTTCAGTGTAATCACATATAGGTTAATATTGTCAGGAATTTTATATCTTACAATCTCTTTTTCTAGTATAATATTTACATTATGCCCTTGATCGTTAAGCCCTTTAGCAATATTTAAAATTGATTTACTTCCCCCTGTTAAATCTAAAATATGAGTATGGAACAGATATGTTTTTTTCATTTTAAAACCTCTTTGTTTCTGCATCAATTACCCCAAATCTCTTTTCTAAGAAATCAACCCCAAATGTACCTAAAAAAACTTTTTCTTTAGCGTTAATATGATACACTGCTGTAGAAAATAAAGTAATTGCAGAATTAAAAAATACACCTCCTATAGCATAAACTTCCATAGGTATATTTTTATCTATTATCTCAGCTGCCTCAAAAAATGACTTATAGTCAGTTTTTTCTCTGGGATGTGGTTTAATAAATATCTGCACTGTAGTGTCTACATCTAAACTGTCAACCACTCTTTTATACAAACCTACTTTTTCATCCTCACTACAAAGGTTATCTTCACTTAAAGGCTGAGTTATGAGTAAAACATTTTTTTTATTTAATTTAATAGGTTTTATTCTAAAAAAATCCAATAATTGAACCTTATAATTACTATTTGTAATTAAGACCAGTTCTACTTTATCTTTTATGATATCGGGTATTTTATCTACTCCTGTTAAGAATATTTTCTTACACTTAGAATTTACCCCATACGGATCCTTTATTATTAATTTATAAAAAGAGTTATTGTTTTTTTGTCTAAAAACATAATTAACTAAGCCATCTTCAATTAAACTATATTTGTTAACAGTTAAAAAGTCCGCTAGAAAGATATGATCTACTCCGTAGAAATTAATGTTCTTATTTTTTATTATTAATACCAATCTAATTGAAAAATATTTAAGTTTATAGATTAGGTATTCAAAAAGTTTTAAAAACATATTACTTGAAAGCTTTGATACTATTAACTTATTTGAAAACTTTTTCATTATTTCTTCTGAAATAGAATCTGTTGTTATTAATAGTGTAGAATTATAATCAATTTCCCCACAAGCAGCAATATAGACCAAAAAGTGATATGGTGTAACTGCTACTAAAACAGTCTTTATTTTGTTTTTTAAGATTTTGTTTATAAGTTTAATCATTATTAATCTAATAATACATTTTTATAAGGAAAAATACTATAAATATTATTAGATAACGAATATAAAAATATTACGAAATAGTAAAGTATCAGAGTATTTCCCAATACAATTCTATTAAATCTATTTTTAATATATTTTTCACTAAAGATATATGAATAAAAAATTATTTGGAAGAAGAGAAAAAAATAAGATATTCTAAAAAATATTGGTGTATAAATAGCTATAAAAGATATAATCAAACCAAGCAAAACCATATTTGATATAAAATTAAAAAACTCATCATCCTTCTTTTTAATAAATAAATAAATTATAATAAACCATATAAAATCTAAAAGAAACCTAAAACCTGTTGTTCTACTTTGCAAATATTCATATCCTGCATAATTTTCAAACTTACCAGGCAAAAATAAAAATAGGCTTCGCATAATATTATCAAAAACACCTATTAGTGACAATACGTATATACTAGATAGTACTCCAATAATAATATATAAATTAAATCTTTTTTTAGGTATAAAATACATTACAAGCATAGGAAAAAAAGAAGCATAATGAGAGAACACTCCGAGTAACCCTGCAAAGCTAGCTTTTAGATAATTCTTATGAAAAAAGTATATTGCGAAAACAAAAATAAATGGCATAGCTAAAGATTGCCTTGTAATATTAAACTGCACAAGATAAACATTTGTCAACAAAACGTAGAAAACCAAGCTTATAAACGGCTTCGGTGAAAACTTAAATATACCGTAAATCGCAATAATATTAGCCATCAATGCAACATATAGATTTCCATCTGCGTATTGTTCAGCCATTTTATACAAAAAGAAAAACAAAGGCTCGAAATAGAATTCATATTTGTTTTCCGAAATGTAGTTAAATATATAGGAATAACTATTGTAATCAGCGCCAGACTTTAAACGATAGCCAGAAATGAGACTTAAAATAAATATTATAGGTGTTCCTACGACAAAAAAATTGAATGTATATCTTTTAATTTTCATTGCACCTTCAAAAGTCTCAAAAAAGCTTTTATTCTATCCAAATCTTCCATAGTATCTATGTCTAAACTCTTTTCTACACTCATTTCAAATGATATTGTCTTATCAGTGAATAATTGTTTTGACTTAAGAAAATCTTCTACTTTTACTATGTATATAGCGCCATTAGGCATATATACTATTGGTAAATCTTGCCTTCTCATAAAAGGATAATCGTTATTTGATACTCCTTCAAGATATCCTTTTTTATTATTTTTAAAAGCTTTTAGAATTTTATTATCTATTGTTTTTGTACTGATTAAAGCTGTTGCAGCTTTTTCTTTTAATTTTTCTATAGCACTATCAATATCAGCTGCATCTCTAAGCGGAGATGTAGGTTGAAGTAATAAAAGATAGTTATATTTATTTATATCTTCAATACTATTCAACACATGTTCAATGACTGGCTCTGATGGCGTTGTATCAAGTGCAAGTTCTTTTGGTCTTTTTAAAATTTCTGAACCATTTTTTTTTGCAATATCCAAGATATTATCATCTTCACTTGACACAACTGTTTTCGTTATATATTTTGACTTTAAGCTTGCTTCAATAGTCCAAGCAATAAGTGGCTTACCTGCTAAATCAATAATGTTTTTACCTGGTAAACCTTTTGAACCACCTCTAGCTGGTATGATTGATATTATTTTCATGACAAATCTCTAAACTGTTTCTGATTTGATATTTTCCAAAAATTTTCTTTTTGTAAAAGTTCAAAAAACTTTTTATCACTATTTCCATCCCCAAAATCTACATCTTTTTCTACCCTCCCTACTCTCAATGCTTGTTCTATAGCTTTATCAATATCTTTTTCAATAAAATCAATTGATACAATGGTATTTGATTTAACTCGATTATTTTGTCTATTACCTATGTTAATTGTAGGAATATTATAATATGGAGCCTCTCTTACACCTGCGCTTGAATTACCTATAATAAATTGAGCATTTTTTAATAATACCAAAAAATATTCAAACCTTAAAGACGGAAATACTTTAAACCTTTTATTATCAGATATTCTTTCATACTCATTTAAAATAATGTCTGACCCCATATCATTATTTGGATAAATTACCACATAATTTAAATTACTTCTAATTAAACTATCAATTAAAACTTTTACATGAGTTTTTAATTTATCTGTTTCAGTAGTTACCGGATGAAACATAACAATTGCAAAATTTTCAAAATCTATATCATAATAATTTTGCACAAATTCTATAGACGGTAAGTCTTTGGAGCTCATTACATCTAAATCGGGACTACCTATGTTAAAAATAGATTGCGAATCTTCACCCATCTGAATAAGTCTTTTCTTCGCTTCTTCATTTGATGTTAAATGGATGTGCGAAAGTTTAGATACTGAGTGCCTTATTAGTTCATCAATAGTACCAGATATTTCACCTCCCTCAATATGAGCAACTAAAATATTATTTAAACTACCAACTATTGCTCCTGCCATAGCTTCTATTCTATCTCCATGTATTACAATTAAATCAGGTTTTAATTCAGATATATAATGAGAAAATCCTTCAATTGTTTTCGCTAGATTTCTATCCATATGATCAATATCATCGTGATTGATAAATGGATAAATATTTTTGAATCCTGATTTTTCAATTTCTAAAATAGTTTTTCCATATTTTGATACCATATGCATTCCTGTCACAAAAATATGTACTTCAAAAAAATCTGACTCTTGAGTTATTCTAATCAAAGATTTCAGTTTTCCAAAATCAGCCCTAGTTCCTGAAAGGAAAATAATTTTTTTACTCATTTATAATATCTTTCCAATCTATATGTTCATCACTTTCTATATCTCTACTTACTGTTTTTCCAAGTAAATCTTCAAAATACTCAGCTCTAATTGATCCAGTTCCTGGTCGTTTTACCCAAATATTTTCTTTTGTAAGTCTTTCTCCTTTTTTAATTGATTTTATTGTAACAACTGTAGCAAAAGCGAAATCAATTGTTACTTGTTCTTCCTTACTTGCCTCTTTTTTACCTCCTCTCATAAGTGCAATTTCACTACTTCCATAAATTAACTCTTGCAAGGCGATTGGATCCATCGAATTTATAATATCTGGCCCAGGACGTTCCATTTTATCAGTAAAGTGTCTTTCTAATATAGAAGCACCAAGTGCTGTTGCAGCAAAGCAAGCTCTGTTTGATGTAGTATGATCGGAAAGTCCCACTATAGCATTTGGAAACTCTTTTTGTAGCTCTTGCATAGCTCCAAGTCTAACCAAATGAACAGGTGTAGGATAAAGGTTTGTTGTGTGTAAAAGCGCATAAGGTACATTATATTTTTCAAGAATATCTACTGTTTTTCTAACAGAGTCAATATCATTCATACCTGTACTAACTATCATCGGTTTTCCAAAAGCCGCTATATGCTCTATGAGTGGATAATTATTACATTCTCCTGAACCTATTTTATACGAACTTACCCCCATTCTTTCAAGCCTGTTTGCAGCAGCTCTTGAAAAAGGAGTGCTTATAAAAATCATGCCTTTGGATTCTACATAATTTTTTAATTTAATTTCATCTTCTTCATTTAGAGAACACCTTTCCATAATATCGTATATGGATACTGAAGCATTTCCAGGGATAACCTTTTTCGCCTCTTTACTCATTTCATCTTCAACCACATGTGTCTGATGCTTAATAACCTCAGCACCAGCTCTCCAAGCAGCATCTACCATTTCAAAAGCTGTTGTTAAACTTCCTTCATGATTAATTCCTATTTCAACAATTACCAAAGGTGGATGATTTAATCCTATCTTTCTATTTTCAATTTGTATTTCTTTCATTTTAACTATTCCTTAATTTATGTATTTATTATTATTGAGCCAACCAGAAACCAAATAAAGTCTATAAATACAGTTTCTACTCATACTACCTTTACTAGTATGCAAGTTCTTATTCTTTTCAATTCTTCGTAAAAACTTACTAATATTTTTTTTATCCCAGTAATTGCACTCTAGAATTTCTTTTTTCATCCAATCCAAATTATTTAAAAGAATGCTTCCTGAATCATAACTAAATCCTAGTTTCCCTATGGCATCACTGTCTAGTGATATCTCTTTTTTTAAAATATCTCTCAATATTAATTTATTCTTAAATAGTTTTCTGTCAAATAAATACTTCTCAGGCATTTTAGAAAAATACTTAGCTACTTTCTTATTTGAAAAAGGTAATATTAAATTTGAATCAATAGTGTGGGCAAAATTCCTTGCCTTTCGTATATGAATTTCAGCAGCAGTAATCGTTGTAAGAAGATCTGTTTTACTATCAAATAAATCCCATTTTTCCCTTTTTTTAAATTCAGTACTCCAGTGAGTATATACATTTTCACATTTATGATATATTGACTTACTATCCTTATAACTCAATCCTGACATGCCAAACCATTCAGGAGGTGTTCTTAAAAATTTCATCATAAAACTTTCTGAGTTTACAAAACTTCTAAGAACCGAAAGGTAAGAGGTATACTTTGATATTGGCAAAATTTTCACATCTCTTTTACTTGGAGGAGTCATCATATATGTATCATTACCTCCGCCATCAATTATATTTGACTTTTTTAATTGATGTATTTGTTCTGTGTATAATGGATAAGCCAATGTTACGTTATCAGTTGATGGAAATGGAGAGTTTTTAAAAAAATTTATAATGCTTTCTTTATGTTTATCTCCTAACACATCAACTTCATGAAGTACTTGATGCTTAAACCCTAATTTCTTTGCTATGGAATTTGATATCTCACTTTCATCTTTATTTCCTTTTGATTTATGAGTAATCAATGTTACATTATCTTGATATCCTGCTTTTGCTAATGCTAAGGCAATGGTGTTACTATCTTTACCTGCACTATGGAATAAAAAAGTATCTTTTTCTTCATCAATTCTAGATATCGTAGCATCTGCAATCAAATCAAATATAAGTTCCTCGTCTATATTTAATTCTTTTAGTCTGTTTTCATTCTTGAAAGGAAAAACATGATTAAATTCAATACTTATCTTATCGTCTTTGGTAAATATTCTTGCGCTATCTCCAACCCCTAATATGAATATATTTTCATAAATAGTATGTGGGGGAGGAACTACACCACTTTGAAGCAAGAAAGACAACCCTTTTTCTGAAACTTTCAATGGTTTTTCAATTCTACTATCCTCTAGTAGCTCTAGAATGTCATCACTATATAACAGTTTATTTTTGACCTTATCTAAATAGATATATAAAGGGAATTCACCCGCAAGATCAGTTTTTAACTCTTGAATATCAGCTTTAATATTATATAACTTAATCATTATTTATACTTTGTTTTAAAATAAACTAATCCAGCTAATACCCCTCTTGTAGATATTAACGTGATACTTGCACCAATTGCAGAGAAAAATGGCACTAATGTAGTTGATAATAGGAAACCAAATAAAGAACCAGTGATAATAATTTTCTTGTACAAAGAATCTTGTTTTTCAACCAATAGCTTGTTAACTCCATAAGTCTGTAATATTGCCATAAAGAAAGGACTAAACGCCAGGATATAAATATAAACTAAACTATTGTAAGCTTTTGTTCCAAATATAAAGGGGACTAAGTAATATGTAGTTGAGTAAGCAAAAAAACTTAATACAGCACCACCTAAGATAGTAACTTTTGCGACCTTTTTAAAATTTCTATTATTCTTATTTAAGTACGGAAAAGTTATATTTCTTACTATGTAAATCAGTCTATTGAACACATCTATTACTTTAGTCGCTAATGAATAATATCCTACGATTTCCATTGTTGCAAAAAAACCCAATAATATATTTGAAAAATTACTATACAGATTTGGTATAAACTCTGTAATAAATATATTTAACCCATCTTTTAAAACTCGTCTTATTTTATTAAAAGATTGAAATGAAAATTTAATATCGTATTTTTTCTTTACAAAATGAATTGAGAAAATTCCTATCAATATCATACCTCCTCCATTCATTAAGGGTTGCAATAAGTAGTCATCTGGTGATGATATAAAAATGAATATACCTAATGTAAAAAACAACCTTGCACCCAAACTAAAATAACTTATATATTTCATTTCTTCTATACCTTGAAAAAACCAAGTGGGCAATAATGCATTTCCTATGACTAGTAAAAATGATAAATAAAACAACTGCCAATCATTATTAAATTTATCAAAAATCACTATCAATAAAGATAGTAAGAAGAAACTAACTAAAAGTAGGAATAATTTAGCAGTAAGAACAGTGGCAAAAATTTCTTGAATTTTTTGCTTACTCCCTATATTTTTAGATATATCTCTAGTAGCTGATAGATTAAACCCATATTCTACTAATATATTAAAGAAAAAAAGTGTTGATGTTGAGAATGCAACCAACCCAAACTTTTCAGCACCCAAAACTCTAAAAAGATAAGGCATAGTCAACAAAGGTAATATATAGTCAGCACCTTGTAGTATTGATAATGAGAAAAAATTAGACAACAATCGTTTTCTTTCTTCAGTGCCAACTATGTTTTTTATTCTTTTTATCACAATAGTGTTTTGTATTAATTTTTATAAAACTCCCCGGAATTTTATAACTAAGTAACAGTTTATTCAAGACACAAATAAAATGTAATAATCGTTATTTTAAACTTCCATATATTTTTGTTTAATCGATCCTACTAGTGATATAAATACTTTTGTTTTGCTTTAATTTCTTTAATCCAATTTTTCACCACTACTACACCGACTCCTACAGCTATTCCTAGAAAAAAAAATATAAATAAAATCATTAATCTTCTAGGTTTTGATTTTTCTACAGGTACAATCACAGGTTCTATCACAGTAAAAACTGGGGTGTTTTCTTTTACTTTAATTTTTTGAGTTTCTAATTGCTTTGCTAACTCTGAATACAAATTAAACGCTAAATTATACTCCGATTCTATTCTTCTAAGGTACGATTGAGAACGTGAGGTAATCAACCCTTGGTTTCTATCTTTATAACTAGCTAAAGTGGCTTGCTTTTTTTCAAAATCTAATTTTAGCTCACTGTATCGTTGCTGAATAAAATTAAGCTCTTGCTCTGCTTTTTCTATCTTAAATTTTGTGATAGCTTCTTGTAAAATCACCTGTACTTTTTTGGTCATTTGAGCAGCTGCTAATGCTTCTGGCATTGAAAATGATATTTTAACAAAACCTTCTTTTTCATTATTTTCAATTACCAACTGTTCTTGTATTTTCTTAAATAATTTGCTTTCTTTTTTAGTAATTCTATATATTGAATCGTTACCAGCTTCTGTTATGGTTTCATTATCACTTTTAAAAAATGTAATAATCTTCCCTGGTAAACCTATTGTATATTCTTTAATAGCTTTTAGTAAATTAAACTTTGTGTAACTAACATAGTATTCTTGATAAGTAACTACCTTTTCAACATTTGAGAATTTTAATGGTGTTTTTAAAAGTTCTCTTTGAAAAGTTACACTTTGCACTATTTTCGGATATAAAGTAGGAGGTATACTTTCAGTACTACCTCCTCCACCTAAATTAATTCCTGCCATGGCTGCTAACCCCCCTAAATTACCTCCAACTTTTGAATCACTCGTTTGAGGCACTAAAGTAGTAAAAGCCGTATATTCCTTAGCTGAAAAAACAGCTATAAACACCCCTAACAATCCAAAAACTATTAAGAATTTAACAACTATTTTTCGTCCCTCCCAGATAGTTTTAAATATCTCTAATAAATTTATTTCATCATTAGAAGTATATTTAGTTTTACTTTCCATAGTTTGTTAAAGTTATTTCTCTGTTAACGTTTTAACCAGTACCCCTAAAGTTGCTAAGCCAGTAGTTATAGCTATTACCTGTTGAGTTGTAACTTTATTTGTTACCTCAGGCTTTTTAGGGATTAAAATAACTGCGCCTGGTTTTACATCTGGATATGATTTAAAGAACAAAAACTTTTTTGTTGTTCTAATATCTCCATTTGCATACACTATATATGCTCTGCTCTTTTTTGCACTTTCTGAAAAACCTCCAGAGTTTTCAATATAATGTTTGAATGATTTCCCTTTTTCATATCTCACCAATGATGGTGACAATACCTCTCCTTCAACCTTTACGGTTTGTCTTTCAGAAGGGATAAATAACTCGTCTCCTTCTTCTAAAATTATATCATACTTTGATTTTTTCCCTCCTGAGGCTAATATTTTTTGTAACTCTATCCCTATTTTAAAATCTTTTTTCTTTTGCATACGTTCTTCAACATTGCTGGCTAACGAATCTCTTTGGGCAAAGTCAGCTATAAAGTCTGATTGCTTTTCATCTTCCTCTTCATTGTTCTTTCTTGTTAAAAAAGCACCTTCTACATACGCATATTTTGTTAAACCTCCAGCTTGTTCAATTAAATCAGAAATTCTTTGATTTTTTTGACCGATTGAATACTCTCCTTCAAAATTAACTTCTCCTGTAATAGTTACTCTTTTTTGTTCAGTATACCCTTTTAAGTATCTTACAGAAACAATATCAAACGGTTTTAACACAAAATTATCTAAATGATCAGTACCTAGATTTTTACTTGCACTTAAATCAAAATTTTCACTAACCGTTTCAAAACTTCCGTCTTTCAATCTTCTAGATACATCAATCATACTTGCATCCGCTCCATCTTTCAATCCTCCCGCCAATACTATTAAATCCTCAACACGCATTCCTTTCATATAGTCAAACTCTCCTTCTTTATTCACTGCTCCATTAATAGTAATAAACTCTTTCTCTTTTAATTCTTCTTTTGTAAAAATGTAAATACTATCACTTTCTTTTAAGAGTATATGCTCTTTATTTTCCATTGCTTTTCTCGGAGAGAAAGATAATGTTTCCTTATCACTCTTATCATATGTTCTTACAATGATCCCTCTATCTAAAAAGGCTTCTTTGGTTACCCCTTCAGCTTTTAGCAACAAGTTAGAGGCTGTCATTCCTTCTTTATATTCGTAGTTACCAGGCTGAAAAACAGCTCCTCCAACACTTACTCTATTCAAGAACTCATCTACTATTTCATTTACTTTGATATAATCTCCATCTTTTATTTTCACTGAATCAAAATTATCTTGTGAAATCTCCACAATCTCTTTTTGAACCCCTTTAATTCTCTCTATGACAATTTTTTGTTTATACGCATTTGAGGTGAAGCCACTACTATAATTTAATAAATCTTTTACACTTTCTTCGGATTTCATCTCAAAAATACCTGGCCTTTTAATAGCACCTTCAATAGTAACCTTACTTTCATAAGGTCTTACTATTATCACATCCTGATCTTGAACCGTTATATTTCCTTCTTCTGAACCATTAACTAGAAACTGATAAAAGTCAAAATCAGCCTCCTTCACTCCTCTCCTAAAAAGCTGAATTCTTCTAAAAGTACCATTCCTTGTTGGACCTCCTGCTGCATATAACGCATTTAACACTGTGGATAAAGCACTAATTGAATATGATCCTGGCACCTTTACTTCTCCTACAATATTTACTTGAACGTTTCTTACTTCTTTTATAGAAACAGCAATATTAACTTTATTATAACTACTAGAAGAAGCTCCTATTCCTGCATAGATCCTTTTCAAGTAATTTTTTATTTTAGATTTTGCAGCACTAACAGGCAAACCTATTAATTGAATATAGCCAACACCTTCTACATTTATAGCTCCTTGTTTGTTTACTTTTTTCTCATAATTTACCTCTGCAGCTCCCCAAAGATCAATTGAAATTACATCTCCCGCTCCTATTATGTAATTCTCTGGTGTAGCTATATTTAAATTTGGTGTAAACGAAATATTTGGGTTATTAAAAAATCCATATCCGAAGAGTTCTTCTTTATTCTCTTCATTATTTTCTTCTCCTGTCAATCCAAAAAGAAGTTGAGTACTGTCAGCTTCTTCCAAACTATCTTCTTGACTCTCCTTCTCTTTGTTTAGTGGTTTACTTTTAAGTCTTTCTATCCTTTCTCTAAGCTTTTGAGCTTGTAATTCGGACATTCCTCTAGTTTTTGCTATTGCTAAAGCCTGATCTAAAGTGTATCCTTCTTGTTTTATTTTTTTCCAATATTTAACTACTTGATCGTCAGATAAATCATCAACTTGTATTTGACTCATTTGATTCTGAATATTTTGGGCTTGTCCCTCAATACTAGCTAACACCAAAAAAGTGGCTAGAAATATTTGCAGTAAAACTCTTTTAAATAACATTTTAACTTTCAATGTAAAAATCTTTAAACCAATTAATAAATTCTTTTATTCCTGTACTTAAGCTTGTATTAGGACTATAATTATAATCTTTAATTAACCCATCAACATTTGCCCAAGTTTTTTTAACGTCTCCCATCTGCATAGGCAGCATCTCTTTTGTAGCTTCTTTCCCTAAACTTGTTTCCATCTGCGTTATAAAATCTAACAATTTCACAGAGTCGTTATTACCTATGTTGTATATTTTATATAGTCCTCTCTCTTCAACAGATTTTTCTATAACTCTCTTAACCCCTTCCACAATATCATCTATATAGGTAAAGTCACGCTCCATATCTCCGTTGTTAAACACTTTGATTGGACGATTATTTGAAATTGCATCAGCAAATAATATCGGCGCCATATCAGGTCTTCCCCATGGTCCGTATACCGTAAAAAAACGTAATCCTGTTGTTGGTATTTTATATAAATGACTATAGGTATGTGCCATTAGTTCATTACTCTTTTTGGTCGCAGCATACAAACTCACAGGATTATCTACTATATCTTCTTCTGAAAAAGGTACCTTTTTATTCATTCCATAAACACTTGAGCTACTTGCATATACCAAATGCTTAATCTCATGATGTCTGCAACATTCTAAAATATTCAGGAAACCAACAATGTTACTTTGAATATAAACATTTGGGTTTTCAATACTATAACGAACTCCTGCTTGCGCTGCTAGATTGCAAACCACTTCAAAGTTTTCAGTAGCAAACAGTTGAAATAACTCTTCTTTATCTTCTAGGTTTAGTCTAACAAACTTGAAGTTTCTATTTATCGAACTAATCGTTTCTTTATAAAACACCTCAGCATCCTCTCTACCAATCCCTAACTCTTTTAATCGAGCATACTTTAAATTGACATCGTAATAATCGTTGATATTATCAACTCCGACAACTGTGTGTCCTTCTGCTAACAATCTTTCACTTAAATGAAACCCGATAAAACCTGCTGCCCCTGTAACTAAAATTTTCATTAGTTTTTTCCTATTTGATAATATTCAAACCCTCTTTCCTCCAAATTATAACTGTTGTACTGATTTCTTCCATCGAAAACAACAGGAGTTTTTAATTGTTTTTCAATTTCAGAAAAGTCTGGAGAACGGAATTCTTTCCATTCTGTCAATAATATCAATGCATCAGCCTCAGCTAACACTTCGTATTTTGCATTTTTATACGCTATATTCTCAACATCTTTTAAATAAAAATGCTGTGCTTCTTCCATGGCTTTCGGATCGTACGCTTGTACTTTTGCCCCTCTCTTCACCAACTCTTTTATCACATAAATTGCTGGAGCCTCACGCATATCATCAGTTCCTGGTTTGAATGCCAATCCCCACAAACCAAAAGTCTTCCCTCTTAAATCTTCTCCAAATCTTTTAATGACTTTCTCAGCAATTACAAACTTCTGACGGTTGTTAACCTCTTCAACTGAACTGATAAGTTGTGCTTCATAACCGTTTTCTTCAGCTATTTTCTTTAACGCTTTTACATCCTTCGGAAAACAAGAACCTCCGTAACCAGCTCCTGGATAAATAAAGCTATACCCTATTCTTGAGTCTGAACCAATTCCTGCTCGTACATTATTTACATCCGCTCCTACTCGTTCACAAATATTCGCCATTTCATTCATAAAGGAAATCTTCGTTGCTAACATTGCATTGGCAGCATATTTGGTCATTTCCGCAGAACGTACATCCATAGCTATAAATCGGTCATTTGTCATCGTAAAAGGAGTGTACAACTGACGCATTTTTTCAAAAGCATACTCAGATTCTGCCCCAATTACCACTCTATCTGGCTTCATAAAATCGTTAATAGCATCGCCTTCTTTTAAAAATTCAGGATTTGAAACCACATCGAATTCAATCGCTACATTTCTTTTATCTAACTCTGCTTGTATTGTTGCTTTTACTTTATCAGCTGTTCCTACAGGTACGGTAGATTTATCTACCACTATCAAACGGTGATTCATCTTTTGACCAATCTCTTTCGCTACTGCCAACACATATTGTAAATCAGCTGAACCATCTTCTCCCATAGGGGTTCCCACCGCTATAAAAACAATTTCCGCTTCTTCAATAGCTTCTTCTAACTTTGTAGTAAAGAATAAATTCTGCTTCTCTACGTTTTTCAACACCATTTTTTCCAACCCTGGTTCGTAGATGGGAATGATTCCTTTATGTAGTTTATTTATTTTCTCTTGATCGATATCTACACAAGTTACTTTATTTCCCATTTCTGAAAAACAAGTCCCTGATACCAATCCTACATAGCCTGTTCCGATAACAATTAATTTCATCTATTTATATTTTATAAAAACAAATGTTTCTCTCCTATATTCACCAACTCTACATTTCGAATGTCATGCACAATTTCTATCGATTGTCTTGCTTCTTGTAAACCAAAGCCGTTTCCTTTTAAAATCTCTTGGTAGCTTGTAGTATGTAAGTCTGTAAACCCTGAGCTAAACTCAATTTCTTCTCCGTTTACGGTAATAGACCGATAAGTGCGCTGTCCTTTTTCTTTAACTTGTTTTGGCAAAGTTGTTTCATCAATTGATAAAAACCAACGAACACGTGCTTTTTCAAACTCTAAATAGCCTGACGCTTTGTGTTTTTCTCTAAGATGTACTTTATTTTCTTGTGTATTTCCAAAAATCCAAGATAACATATCAAAAAAATGCACCCCGATATTGGTTGCTATTCCTCCTGATTTACTCTCGTCACCTTTCCAAGAAATATCATACCAATTTCCTCGAGAAGTGATATAGGTTAAATCTACGTCATACTTTTCTTTCTTGTTTTCTTTTTCAATTTTATTTTTTAAAGCAATAATGCTTGGATGCAATCGTAATTGCAATATCGTATTGATTCTATTCCCTGTTTCTTTTTCAATCGCTTCTAAGGCATCTACATTCCATGGATTTAACACCAACGGTTTTTCACAAATCGCATCTGCTCCTCTACGTAATGCCATACGGATATGAGAATCGTGTAGGTAGTTAGGAGTACAAATACTTACATAATCCAACTGAACATTTTGTTGGCGTTTTAACTTTTCAATATGACGATCAAAACGTTCAAACTCAACAAAAAATTCAGCTTTAGGAAAATAACTATCCATAATCCCCACACTATCATTTTTATCCAATGCAGCTAACAAGACATTGTTTGTATCTTTAATTGCTTTTAAATGACGTGGAGCTATATACCCTGCTGCTCCTATGAGTGCAAAATTCTTCACTATAAACTTTTATCTACTATTTTTTTTGGCAATATTCCTTTCACATCATACACCACAGACTCTTCCTTTTTTAAAGAAATAATATTTAACTCTTTATATTCATTATGTGCTACTGTTAACACAATAGCATCATACTTTTCTATTGGTAATTCCTTTGTTGATTGCAATCCATATTCTTTTTCAACCTCATCAACATTTGCCCATGGATCATAAATTATCACATTTGCTCCATACTCTTTTAATGAACGAACGACATCCACCACTTTGGTATTGCGAACATCTGGGCAATTCTCTTTAAACGTAATCCCCAACACTAAGACATCGGCATTTTTTATTTTGATATCACGACTTATCATTAACTTGATTACTTGAGAAGCCACATACTCTCCCATTCCATCATTCATTCTTCTACCTGCTAAAATTATACCAGGATGGTATCCTAATTCTTCAGCTCTCTGCACCAAATAATATGGATCTACTCCTATACAATGCCCTCCTACTAGCCCTGGTTTAAATGGTAAAAAGTTCCATTTGGTTCCTGCGGCTTCTAAAACTTCTTGAGTATCAATATTCATAAAACCAAAAATCTTTGCTAATTCATTTACAAAAGCAATGTTAATATCTCGTTGAGAGTTTTCTATCACTTTTGAAGCTTCCGCCACTTTAATACTGGAAACCAAATGAGTACCCGCTGTTACCACCGAACCATATAATTTATCTACAAACTTAGCAATTTGAGGAGTAGAACCTGAAGTCACTTTTAAAATATTCTCAATGGTATTCTTTTTATCTCCTGGATTAATTCGTTCAGGAGAATACCCAGCAAAAAAGCCTTTGTTAAACTCTAATCCAGAAGTTTTTTCTAATACTGGAACACAAACTTCTTCTGTTACCCCAGGATATACTGTTGATTCATAAATAACAACGTCCCCTTCTTTTAACACACCTCCAACAGTTTTGCTCGCATTAATCAAAGGTTTTAATACAGCTCTGTTATTTTTATCTACTGGCGTAGGAACTGTTATTATAAAAGTAGTACACTTTTTGATCTCTTCTACTTCAGATGTACAGAATAGTCCATTCTCTTCATCTCTCTCTGTCTTTAAAACAGACAACAACTCTTCTTTTTCTAATTCCTTTGTAACATCAATACCTTCATTGAGTTTTTGTACTCTCTCTTTATTGATATCAAATCCGACTACAGAATATTTTGTAGCAAACAACCTCGCTAATGGTAATCCAACATACCCTAATCCGATTATTGCAATTTTATTATTCATTATAATAGCCTATATTATTTTTTAAGTTCACAAAACTACAAAAAACATCATTAAGAAAAGGCTATATAACAAAAAAGTCTCATCAAATCAATGATGAGACTTTTAGTGGGCGCGAAGGGATTCGAACCCCTGACCCCTTGGGTGTAAACCAAGTGCTCTGAACCAACTGAGCTACGCGCCCGTTTGCAATTAAATCTTTGTAAGAGTTGTGGGCGCGAAGGGATTCGAACCCCTGACCCCTTGGGTGTAAACCAAGTGCTCTGAACCAACTGAGCTACGCGCCCTTACTTGTTAATTGCGGATGCAAATATATAACAGTTTTAGAGATTGACAATAACTTTTTTCACTTTTTTTCTATAAAATTTCTGCTACTACAAATGTGCTACCACCAATGTAAATCACATCCTCTTTAGCCGCATTTTCTTTTGACTTTTCAAGTGCTTGACTTACAGAACAAAACACCTTACCTACCAATCCGAATTCCTTCGCTTGTTCTTTTAATTCATCTGCTGACAAGCCACGAGGAATATTTGGTTTACAGAAATAATACATCGCATTTTTTGGAAACATGGGTAAAATTTCACTCAAATTCTTATCTGAAACAACTCCTAACACCATATGCAATTGCTTATAATTTTCCTTTTTTAGTTGTTTCAATGTATAAAATAACCCTTCTTTATTATGTGCTGTATCGCAAATAACCTTCGGATTGTTCTGTAACACCTGCCAACGACCTTTTAAATTAGTGTTTTTTACAACGTTCAACAATCCGTTTTTTATATTTTCTTCTGATATTGAAAATCCTTTTAATCGCTGAATGGCAGTTACAGCTGTCGTTACATTATTCTTCTGGTAGTCTCCTAATAAATCTGTCGTATAGTTTTTAGGATTATCTGAAGCAAAAACTATAGGCGCTTTACATTCTTCCGCTTTAGCGGTAAAAACACTTTCCGTTTCTTTTTGGTGCTCACCAATAACCACTGGAACTCCATATTTAATGATTCCTGCTTTTTCAAATGCTATTTCTGGTAAGGTTTCCCCTAAAAACTGCGTATGATCTAATCCGATATTCGTAATTACAGAAACTTCGGGTGTAATTATATTAGTTGAATCTAATCTTCCTCCTAAGCCTACTTCAATAACTGCAATATCTACATTTTGATTTGCAAATTCTTTAAACGCCATTCCTACCGTCATTTCAAAAAATGACAAGCCTTGATTTTCTAGAAAGTTTTTATTTTTTTCTATAAACTCGATTACCGCTTCTCTTGAAATCTCTTCTCCGTTAACACGAATACGTTCTGTAAAGTTTTTTAAATGTGGTGAAGTATACAATCCAACCTTATAACCTGCTTCTTGTAATATAGAAGCAACCATATGACTGGTAGACCCTTTACCATTCGTTCCTCCTACATGAATTGTTTTAAACTTTTTTTGCGGGTTATCAAGTTCATCACATAAAGCAATAATATTGGTTAAGTCTTTTTTAAATGCTGTTTTCCCTTGACGTTGGTACATTGGCAACTGAGCAAACATCCAGTCTAATATTTCTTGGTAGGTCATTTTAATATTTTAGTCTAAAAAACTTATTTTGAAAGAGAAAACTTGTAGATTATAGTTCCTCTTTGTTTTGACGGAGCGTTTCCATCAGCATTCCATTTGGTTTTGAGTGCCGCTTTTTTTGCCGCTTCTGCTAAGCATCCCGCCGAGTTTGTAGTTCCTCTAGCTCCAGGAGTTGCTTTTATTACTTTTCCATTCCTATCTACCTCGATGCTTACCACTACAGTTCCTTCCTCTTGGCAATTAGGTTTTTCAATAGGTTTAGATAGAGCTTTTCTTCCTGCTAGATTATAATTTCCACCAGAGCCACTTCCTGAATTTCCATAATATTTATCAGAATTTGGGTCTCCATTTTCGTTTCCTTTCACACCTGCTTGCTTATCATCTCCTTCACCAGTATTTGCTCCATCTTTAGATGTTCCGTTTAATAAACTATTTAATGCATCTGTAGTTTCTTTTGAAGGTTTAGGCTTCGGTTTTTCTTTTGGTTTTACTTCTTTAGGAGTTTCTTTTACCGCTTCCTTTTTCTCTACTTTTTTTTCAACTACAGGAACTTCTTCCGCAGTATCATCTGTAATAATTTCTTCTTTAATTGTTTCTTCAGGAACTTCATCTACCTTCTCTTCTGTTACCTCTTCCTGTTGAGGAGCCGCTTGCGCTTTTGTTTTTTCAACAGGCTCACCACTTCCTACTTCAGAGTTCCCAAAATTGATAGCCAATCCATATTCAATCGGTGGATCTAAATATTTCATTCCATAATTGAATATTCCAAACAATAACAGTATCAGAATAATTGCTGTTATCACTGCTGATTTACGTTTATGTTGGGTGTCTAAAACTGTCATTTATTTGCCTTTTACAGCTAAAATCATTTTTAGCTTGTTTTTATTAGCAATATCAATTACTTGCATTACATTTTTATATGGTACATTTTGATCGCCACGAATTACTACTGTTTTCTTTTTATCTGTTCCTACTTTTGCTAGTAATTCTTTTTCTAAATTTGTATTGCTTACCTTGGTTTTATCAATATAAAATGATGCATCGTTTGTTATAGTTACTGCTACCGAAGTTTGATTTTCAGTTTTCCCTCCTGCTTTAGGCAACAATACATCAATGGCACTTACTGTAACCAATGTTGATGTTAGCATAAAAAATATCAATAACAAAAAAACAATATCAGTCATTGACGACATATTGAAATTTGGATTGACCTTATTTCTTCCTCGTAAATTCATTATACCGGTTCGTTTAATAAATCTAAAAACTCAACAGACTTAGCTTCCATTTGATACACTACCTTATCAGTACGAACTACTAAATGATTGTATGCTATATATGCAATAATACCTACAATTAATCCCGCAACTGTAGTTGTCATTGCTGTATATAAGCCATCTGATAGCATTTTAATATCTATTTGTCCGCCTGAATTTGCTATTTCATGAATCGCAACAATCATTCCAATTACTGTACCTAAGAAACCTATCATTGGTGCAGCTCCTGCAATCGTTGCTAATACAGAAACATTTCTTTCTAATTGATACACTTCTAGTTTTCCTGCATTTTCAATAGCTGTATTAATATCTTCTAAAGGTTTTCCTATTCTAGAAATTCCTTTACCTATTAATCTTGCTGTAGGACTTGCAGTTGTATCACAAAGTGATTTAGCACTATCGATTCTACCATTCGTTACATGATCTCTAATTTGATCCATAAAATTTACATCAACTTTTGAGGCTGCTTTAATTGCAAAGAAACGCTCAAAATAAATGTAAAGAGCTACAGCTAATAATACAAATAATAAAGCTATGATGATTTGCCCTCCAACGCCTCCATCCATAATTAAATTATAGATTGATAATGTTTTTTCTTGTGGAACTTCTTCTAGTAACTCGGTTTGTTCTTGAAAATATGCTAACATTAATGTAATTTTTACGTGTTTAATTATTAACGAATGACTTCTTTTTTAATTGTTTAAAAAAATCCTGAACTTTAAAAAATTCAGGATTTTAAAAATGCTATTTTTTATTTATCTATCCTAATACAATCTTCACCATAAGATATCCTAAACCACCTAATACAATGGTATAAGGTAATGCCATTTTTACCATTCTTCCGTAAGATAAATTAATTAACGGCGCTAATGATGATGTTAATAAGAATAAGAAAGCTGCTTGTCCGTTTGGAGTCGCTACACTTGGTAAATTAGTACCTGTATTAATCGCAATTGCTAAATTTTCAAAATGTTCTTTTGAAATCGTTCCATGTTTAAATGCATCTTGTACTTCTCCAATATAAACTGTTGCTACAAAAACATTATCGCTAATTGCTGATAGTGCTCCGTTTGCGACATAGAAAAGACCTGGTTGAGATGCTGGATCTTGTTCTAAAGCCCAAGAAATAATAGGGGTAAATAAATGTTGATCGTGAATCATAGCCACGATTACAAAGAACACAACTAACAACCCTGTAAAAGGTAAAGCCTCTTCAAAGGCATGCCCTAATTGATGCTCATCTGTAATCCCCATAAAGGCTGTTTGCACTATAATTAAAGCTAGTCCTATGAAACCTACAGGTGCTAAATGTAATGCCAATCCTGCTATTAAAAACACCGCTGCTGTGCCTTGAATTATTAACCCATATTTTTCTTTATCGGTACGTTTAGCATCTTGTTCCTCAGTATACCTTTCAATAATTCTTGCTGCTACGTTTGGCAATTTTGCTCCAAAACCAAACCATCCCGTAGTTTCTAACAATATGGTAGTTAACATACCTGCAAATAGTACAGGCATAGTTATAGGCGCCATTCGTTGAAAGAATTCAATAAAATCCCAACCTAAACGTTCTCCTATCAACAAGTTTTGTGGCTCTCCTACCAATGTACAAACACCTCCTAATGCTGTACCTACTACTCCGTGCATGATTAAACTACGTAAAAAGCTACGAAACTGTTCTAAGGTTTCTCCACTTAACTCTTTTCTATCTAAAACTCCATCTTTGTCATAATCAGAAGAAGCACTCGAATGAATTTTATGGTACACTCCATAAAATCCTACCGCTACACTAATTAAAACGGCTGTAACCGTTAAGGCATCTAAAAATGCAGATAATACTGCCGCTAGAAACACAAACAATAAAGATAGTAATACCTTAGATTTAATTTTAGTAAACACCTTACTAAAAATGTACATTAGTAAAGGTTTCATAAAATAAATACCTGCAACCATGAACACTAATAACAAAATTACTTCTAAGTTTTGAGCTACTTCATGATATGCATTCTCTGGAGTTGTAAGTCCAAGTATTAATGCTTCTATCGCTATTAACCCTCCCGATTGCAATGGATAGCATTTTAATGCCATTGCTAGTGTAAAAATAAACTCAGCTATAAAAAGCCATGCAGTTATTGTCTTACCTAAGACAAAAAAAGAAAACACATTAAAGATTAAAAAACCAATTATGGTTAACTTAAACCATTTAGGGCTATTCCCTAAAAAATATTTAAACATACTTTTTGTATTTACAAACTATACTAGCTCTTTCAAAGCAATTTCAAAAGCGGTTTCGCTTATTTGAGTTTTTGCTGCACTTTTGGCATGCGTTCTTTGTAATGCTTTTTTTATTGTATTTGAAGTATCTTCAAAAATAGCTTGATCTGTCATTTCTACTCTTCTTTCCATAAAATAAGCAAATACTCTTGCCATACCACAGTTAGAAATGAAATCTGGAATTAGACTTACTTTTTTATCAGTATCTTCCATAATTGGCCCGAAGAAAATTTCTTTATCTGCAAATGGAACGTTTGCTCCACAAGAAATTACTTCTAAACCTGATTTTATCATACTATTAATTTGGTCTTGAGTAATTAACCTTGAAGCTGCACACGGTGCAAAAATTTCACATGGTAAGTTCCAAACACGCTCGTTTATTTCTTCAAAAGGAATCATATTTTCTGAAACTAAGGTATTACCGTCTTTATTTAAGAACATTTCTTGAATTTCTTCAAAAGAAAATCCTTCCTCTTTAATTACTCCACCAACACGATCAATAATCCCTACAACTTTAGCTCCCATTTGTGCTAAATAGTAAGCAGCTGCAGAACCTACATTACCAAAACCTTGAACAACGGCACGTTTACCTACTACAGTTCCTCCATAAATATCATAGTAATGGCGTACTGCTTCAGCAACCCCGTAACCTGTAATCATATCAGCAACAGTATATTTTCTTGTAATATCAGGAGATAAATTTTTATCTTCTAATACCTTAATAACTCCGTGACGTAACTGACCTATACGGTTAATTTTATCTGCTTCTGTAGGCTTGAAGTGTCCATTAAAAACCCCTTCTTGCGGATGCCAAACACCACTATCTTCAGTAATTGGAATTACTTCGTGGATTTCATCAACATTTAAATCTCCACCAGTTCCGTAGTAATTTTTCAATAATGGAGCTACCGCTTTATACCAACGCTCTAAAACACCCTTTTTTCTTGGATCTTGTGGATCAAAATTAATTCCTGATTTTGCTCCTCCAATAGCTGGACCTGATACTGTAAACTTCACTTCCATTGTTTTAGCAAGTGATGTTACCTCGTATTTATCTAACCCTTTACGCATACGTGTACCACCACCAGCAGCACCACCTCTTAACGAGTTTATAACTGTCCAACCTTCAGCTTCAGTTTCTGGATCTTTCCAATTAAACACTACTTCTGGTTGTTTTTCTTCGTATCTCTTAAGTAATTCTTTCATTGTTTAGTTTTGTTATAGATGATTTTCAACTTTATATAATTTCTTTTTCATTTTCAAAAAACCTCTGTAATTATTTTCCCCAAAGGGGAGCTAAAGTTGATTCATTTTAGTGTAGCTTTTGTTATTTAGTTGTTACCGAACAAATTTATTATAAAAAACAACATTACTCAAAATAGTTTATGTTATTTCTTGGGATAAAATATTTCACCTGAAGAGTGATCCTTTTTTGCGCCTGTTACTGATTGTAAACAATTTACTTTGTTTTGAACTTTTAACACCCCTAATAAAGCAAAAATGAGCGCTTCTTTATAATTGATAAGTTCTTTATCTGCTTGTTTGATTTTTGTTTTTGCATAAAATTCTATTCTCTTCATTAAAAACGTATTGAACGCTCCGCCTCCTGTAATTAAAATGGTAGTATTTTTCTTTACACTATTTCCTATTTGAACAGCAACATGCTCAGTAAAAGTTCTCAAAATTGTAGGAATATCGGTCTCATATTCATCTATTAAAGGAAAGATATTTTTCTGAACCCACTCTAACCCTAATGATTTAGGAGGAGTTTTTTTATAAAAAGAAAGTTGATTTAATCGCTCTAATAGTTCTACATTAATTGTTCCTTCAGAAGCTATTTTCCCTTCATTATCATACTCTAATCCTATAATGCGTGTATAATGATTCAAAACAATATTCACAGGACAAATATCAAAAGCAATCCTTTGATTATTTTTCTCATAAGAAATATTTGCAAATCCTCCTAAGTTTACACAGTATTCGTAATCAGCAAATAATAATCGATCTCCTATAGGCACCAAAGGCGCACCTTGACCTCCATATTGTACATCCTGAGTTCTAAAATCGCACACTACTTTTTGCTGAGTACGATTGGCTATAATTTGTCCATCTCCAATTTGTAGTGTAATTCCATTCTCTGGCTGATGTAAAATTGTATGTCCGTGCGATGCAACAAAGTCTAAATTGGTTATAGTATGTGTTTTAATAAAATTATTTAAAATTTCTCCTAATAACTCAGCATACTCAATATTTAACTCTTTTAAGTCTTTATCCTTGTAATTTATTGCTTCTTGTAATTTAGTTTTCCATTCTTTTGAATACGAAATGGTCTCTGCCTTTAAAATTTCAAAATCTTTATACAAAGAGTTATGCATTTTTATATAAGCTAAATCGACACCATCTAAAGAAGTTCCTGACATCAAACCGATGCAGTAAATATATTTTTCTTGCATGAAGTAAAAATAACAACTCTATTGAAAAATTGCTATTAAAAAAGTATCTTTGAGCACAATTTTTACGAATAATTTAATAAAATATAAAAACATAATGGATTTTAATCTTACAGAAGAGCATTTAATGATTCGTGATGCTGCACGTGATTTTGCTCAAACCGAATTATTGCCTGGAGTTATAGAAAGAGATGAAAAACAACAATTCCCTGACGAATTAGTACGTAAAATGGGTGAATTAGGTTTTATGGGGGTAATGGTAGATCCTAAATATGGAGGAAGTGGTATGGATGCTATTTCTTACGTATTAATTATGGAAGAATTATCAAAAATTGATGCTTCAGCTTCAGTAATGGTTTCTGTAAACAATTCATTAGTTTGTTACGGTTTAGAAGCTTATGGTTCTGAAGAGCAAAAACAAAAATACTTAACAAAATTAGCTACTGGTGAGCAAATTGGTGCTTTTTGTTTAAGTGAACCTGAAGCAGGTTCTGATGCTACTTCTCAAGCAACTACTGCTGAAGACAAAGGAGATTACTATTTATTAAACGGTACTAAAAACTGGATCACTAACGGTGGACGTGCAGATACTTATTTAGTAATTGCTCAAACTGATAGAGCTAAAGGTCATAGAGGAATTAATGCTTTTATCGTTGAAAAAGGTATGGAAGGTTTCCACGTTGGACCTAAAGAAGATAAATTAGGTATTCGTGGTTCTGATACACACACGTTACAATTTAACGATGTAAAAGTTCCAAAAGAAAACCGTATTGGAGAAGACGGATTCGGATTTAAGTTTGCAATGAAAACATTATCTGGAGGACGTATTGGTATTGCGGCTCAGGCTTTAGGTATTGCTTCTGGAGCATACGAATTAGCTTTAAAATATTCTAAAGAGCGTAAAGCTTTCGGAACTGAAATTTGCAACCACCAAGCTATCGCTTTCAAATTAGCTGATATGTATACTGAAATTGCTGCTGCTCGTCATTTAGTAATGGCTGCTGCTTGCAAGAAAGATGCTGGTGAAAACTACGACCGTGAAGGTGCTATGGCTAAGTTGTACGCTTCTAAAGTAGCAATGGAACAAACTGTTGAAGCTGTTCAAATTCATGGAGGTAACGGTTTCGTTAAAGAATACCATGTTGAGCGTTTAATGCGTGATGCAAAAATTACTCAGATTTACGAAGGAACTTCAGAAATTCAAAAAATTGTAATTTCAAGAAGTTTAATTAGAGACTAATTCTACTCTAAAATATAGTAAAAAAATAAAGCTTGTCGATCGACAAGCTTTATTTTTTGAATTCTACTTTATGCAAATGTAACCCTGAAGCTGGCGCGATAGTTTTCATAAAATCAATATTACTATTCTCTGGACTCAAACTTCTCTTGATAAACTCCAAATCATAATTTCCTTTACCTAATTCTGCTAAGGCACCCATAATCAAACGGATTTGGTTTCGTAAAAATCCGCTTCCTCTGATAATTAAAACATAACTTTTCTCAGGAAAAAAAGAAGCTGTTAACTCAGTGTTTTCTTCAATCTTACAAACATCAATTTCTCTTTCAACTTTTGTTTCAGGTGATGGTTTAGTACAATAATGTTTAAAATTATGATTCCCTTGAAACAATTGAGCTCCCTGTTTCATCAATTCTACATCCAACTCTTCTAAATACCCTGTTAAGAAAGCTGCGCAATAAGGATGATTCTTTTCTCCGTAAGAAAAATAATATCGATACTCTTTTGTTTTTGGATGTTGGATAATATTAAATGATTCATCGTGCAACTGTTCAACTGCTACTACACGAATATCAGAAGGAGAATTTCGATTGAAATCTTCCATAAAAAAAGGTTCATCTAATTTTTCGTCAATAAACAACTGAAAATAATAATCGGTTGATGATACTTTAGCATCTGTTCTCCCAACTCCCACTGATTTACAACGAATTCCTTTACACACGAATTTCAATGTTTTATCAACAAAAAAATGAACTGTTTTTAAATTTGGCTGCTTTTGCCAACCGTGTAAACGAAATCCTAAATATTGAAATCGAACTAAATAAGCATATTTATAATTCATTCTGAATTTTATTCATTTTGAGTTGTAAAATCACAACAAGTTGTTTTTTAATTGGCAAAACTACAGTTTTTAACAAAATAAATATGGCATGCATTTGAGTTATATTTTCAGCTTATCCCAAAGGGATTAGTATTGATACTTTTGTTCCTGTTGGTTTATTTTGGGTATACAAATCTGTAAAAATAATGTTGGATTTACTTTTACAATTTTTAGCGAAATGTTGTAGGCGTTCTTCAGTTAGTTTTATTCCTACAGAAGTACGTTTGTGTATTTTTTTTTCTTTAATTTCTCTTGATTTTACTCTTCCTATTCCATTATCTGTAATATCTATTTGTACTTGATTTTCATTCACTTTTAAAACCTGAACAGTTAATTTACGATTTCCTTTTTTTAATGCGAGTCCGTGCCAAATAGCATTTTCTATAAATGGCTGCGTGATTAAAGGAGGTACTTTTATAGCCGTTAAGTTTAACGATTCATCTACACTTAATGAAAAATCTACCGTATTATCTAGTCTTGTATTTTCTATACTCATGTATAACTCTAAAATTTCAAGCTCCTCTTGTAAAGAAGATTCTGTTTCTATCGTACTCGCTAAAATTTTCCGAATAAGTTTTGAGAATTTATTGAGATAAAAGACGGCTTCTTTTTTATCGTTATCAATAATATATCGTTTTATAGAGTTTAAGGAATTAAAGATAAAATGTGGATTCATTTGATTTCGTAATGTTGAAACCTTCAACTCAGCCAGCTCTTTATCGTACTGTATTTTAGCTGTTTCTAGTTTTTTAATTTCTGCTTGTTTGCTAAGAGCTTCCACATCTAATTCTAATTTTTTTTGAACCTTTTCTCGTAATTCTTCGTTTTCAGCATACTGTTTAAGTAGTTGCTGCTGCGATTCATTACGCTCTTCTAAAATTAACTTTTGTTTGTGTCCTAGTCCTAAAGAAAAAATAATATTCTCTACTATAAAACCTATATATAAAATACTATACGCTGCCTCAATACTTTGACCTTGTTTAATTAAGCTTAAATAGTACAGTAAAGAGGTTACCGAAGTTATAAAAAGTACCATTGAACCTATTATCATATAGTACTTTAGTTTACTTTTTGATTTAAAAAAAGGAATGTACATTACTATTCCTAAAATACTCATCGCAATTGTAAAGAGTAAATATCCTTTTTGTAAAATATCCCAATTTCCTCCTATAATTATAAAAACCATAAGTTTTAGAACACAGTAAATTATAATTACATACAACCATTTAAAACATCTTTTATACCATAAAGGCAGTTCTTTTTTTATATTTAAAAGCTTGAAAGCAAAAAATGCATAAATAAAATAATACATTTCAGTATATACTTCTGGATATTTTACTACTTCTGATATAGGTTGTAAAAATTCAAATAAAAAGCCTTCTCTGAGGTGTTGCAATTGAGAAAGAATAATAAAAAAAGTGTATCCACTATATAAAAGGTAAAGCTTGTCTTTATGCTGAAAATATAATAAAAAGTGGTAAACCGTTAGAATAAAAAGGACACCTAAAGTAAAAGTCAAGAAACCATTTTGATGTGGTTCACTTAAAAAATATGTTAAAGCAGATTCTTTCAAAGTAAGATTACGAATTTAATACTTGTAATAACTCATTTTTCTTTGCTCTAGAGATAGGAATTGTTTCACCAGTGGTTAACACCAAATACGGACCTTCATTTTTTACATATTCTTTTACATAATGTAAATTAACCAAATACGAATTATGAACCCTGAAGAAAGAATCGTTGGTTTGTGCTTCTACTTCTTTTAATTTTTTTGACAGCATCTCCATACTGTTCGTATTCAAGTGTACTTCTGTATAGCTTCCGTTCGACTTACAGTATATGATATCTTCAAAATTTACAAAAATGGTTTTCCCTAGTGTAGGTAGTGCTAAACGCGAAAACTTTTTCTCAGGCACATACGATTTAATTATGTTTTTTAGCTGATTACCTAAAACATTACGTTTCTGATTTTCTCGAACTCTATCTACCGCTTTTAGTAAATCTTCTGAATCAATTGGTTTTAATAAATAATCTACTGCATGTTCTTTAAAAGCTTTAATTGCATAATTATCGTAAGCTGAAGTAATAATTAAATCAAAATCTCTAAAAGTAAGTCTTTCTAAAAGTTGAAATCCATCCATTTCGGGCATTTCAATATCTAAAAAAACGCAATCGGGTTTTAGATAATTAATAGCTGAAATTGCTTCAACAGGATTGGTAAAAGTATCACATACTTCTATATCACTACAAAAGCTTTCTATCTCCCATTTCAAGTTTTTAACAGCGTTAAATTCATCGTCTATGATAATTGCCCGAATCATACTACTCCTTTATTTTCTTAAATATACTTATAATAACTCTTTATAAACCAATCCCTTTCATATTCAGTTATTTTCACCACACAAATACATACAAAGACCTCATATTCTGATTTTTAAATATTTTAAATTTGCTAAATACAGTTTACAAGTTCAATTTAACAAATTATAAAGTCTTTTATTGAACTTATAAAGTTAGCCAGTACTTCGGTATTCTTTTGAGCTATTTTTAAGTGTTATATCTCCTCTTATTTCCCTTTTTATGTACTAAAAAGCCAAAAATAGATGCTTTTGTTAGCCCCTTTATCATAATAAACTACAATCAATACAAAAATAATTTACGTGTTATACCGTAAATAAAGTCTACTAAAAATGAAAAAAGTAATAACAAACAGATTAATTTTCACTTTCTTATTAAGTTTATATACAAGTTTTGCAGGGTTTGCTCAAACCTATCAAGATAATCTAGCTAACGATTCCTATGGTGACTTTCCAAGTAATTGGGATGTCGTTACAGGTATGGCTACTGTAGAACAACAAGACGGTTACAAATTTATAAGTCTTAAGCACGGTAGTATTATTAAACCTATAATTAACAATCAAACCAACAACTACCTTAATGGTGATTTTATCATAGAGTTTGATGTTTTTTTTGGAAAAACTAGTTCTATTTATGGGCAACGTATTCCTGTGAGATTATGGGACGGAAAATATGGTTATAAACATAACGACATTCGTTACCAACCTTTCATTATAAAACGAAACGGGATATCAACTAGTTGGGCGCAACCACAACCAGGTAATGCCGAAAATTTCTATAAAGAGTTTTATACCCTAGAACCCGTTTGGCGTCATGTAACAATAGAATGTAAAATGGGCAAACTAAAAATACGCTTAGATGATAAGCTAATACTTAACCTTCCTAGATTTAAAATGCAGCCTACTATGGTTTCAATTGGTGGCGGTATTAACGACTCTAGTTACGATGCTAAAGTGGGCTTTGCTAACTTTACAATCGTCTCATCTACCAATGATATACAAATTGCAATGATTGTAGACCGAAAAACAAATAGAGTTTTAGATATTAATTCGGTATCAAATCTTCAAAAAATACCTAACTTAAAAAATGTCTATCCAAATACCAAAACCTTTTTAGGCACTATTTCAGGCAATCATGAATTAAGACCTGTTGAATTTTCAGATGTTAAAAAACCTCAATTTATTGATCTTAATACGTACGGAAACTATACACTACTCCCTGAGAAAAATGCTCAGATGATATTTGATTTTGAACATGAATACATTACAGAAAACTTAAGGTTTAATGAAGTACAACAACAAATTTTAAAAGCATCTGGTTCTACTCTTTCAGGCAATTACTTTGAAACCAAAACAACTTTTAACACACCTACAAAAGATATAATGCTAAGGAACGGACAATTGTATATACAACCTATAGGTATTGAGCCATTAACAACAGTTTCAACTAATGAAAATACAGGTAATAATTCTCATTTATTGCTATCAGGCAACCCAAGTGAAGAAACACAATCAACTTCAAACAACAATTCTAACTTATTAGAATTAAACCCTATTAATAATGATCCAAATACTCAATCAACAGAAACCCTAAAAGAATCAGCAAGTGAACATCAAGAAGAATTCAATCAAAACTCTGGAATTCAACAAGAATTCGAATTTGATAACGAAGAATATATAAGGCAACAAAGTTTAAAACGGATAGAGTTTGGTAATGCAGATAATGAAAATTATGGTTATTCTAAACTTGAGGTTATTGATATTACTTACCCTTTAAAAAACGTGAGTAATATTTTAGGCGAGCCAACCAAAGAAAAAGATGAAAAAAATAATACTGTTTGTGTTACTAAAACAATGGAATACAATTCTAATTCTAATTCTTTTTCAGAATTTGCTCTTAACGCTGCTCCTGATTGGATGATGCCTGGTGTTATTTTAAAGGCCAGAGATTATATTAAAGGAGAATATAATGTTTTTAAAAATGAGAGAAACCCAATAAAACTAAATATAACAGCATTTGGGGATGGATCTAGGTCTGTTGAAGTATCTCAACCCCACGATAACAGTAATATTCTTGAAGCTATAAACACCCTCGTAACAGGTGAAAATGATATATCAATGTTTGGTGCACCAGTCTACAAGGAGATACATTCCAAACAAGAATTTTCTTTTAAACTTATGGGGAAATATTCCAATAAGATTGCAGCTATACAAGCTGAACTAAATATTGATTTCAAAGAAAATTACCACTATTATTTATATGATCTAACACAACACATGTTTTCTATAGATTTAAATAGTTTTGATAAAACAAAAATTTTTATTTCAAACAAAGACATTAACTTTAACGACCTTATTTATATCTCAAGAGTAAACTACGGAAGAAAAGCCATAGTTGTAATAGAATCTAAATACAACCTAAAGGAAATAGCTGGTAGTTTAGAGGCTAAATTGAACACATTAGTACACAAGGCTAAACTAGAAACAGATATTTCCTATTTAAATGAAGAAAGTAATTTTAGTATAAAGGCATTACTTTACGGGGGTGATACCACAGCTGCGTTTAAATCAATTAATGCTTCAATAGCGCAAGAAAAAATTGTTTTAGGTGAATATCTTGAAACAGAATCCGATGTAGCAACTAATGCTAGGCCCATATCTTATGAGCTTAAAAACATGGCTGGTCAACCTTTGGGAGTAACCAGTATTTTAAAACAAACCGTAAGAACATGCTCTCCTTCAATTAACACTAATACTAAAATTAGAGTTACATTAACTGATTTATTGTGTATAAATAAAAGAGATAGAGGCTCTAATCCAGATGATTACGGTTTTCAACAATCAGTTGAATATCTAGTAAACAATAAAGAGAAAATTGCAGTTGAAAAAGATATTAAAACCTTTTCTAATGAAAATTGTAATAATATACTCCCTTATAATGAAAACCTTTTGATATGTGGTGACATAAATAATCAATTACATGTAGACGAAACCCTTACAAGGTTTAGCAATATTTCAAATTCATTAGTTTTTGAAATTACTCCAGATGAATTACAAAATCCAAATTCAAAATTTACAATTTATTCCTGGTTAAAGGAATATACAGATGATAAACCATTAGTTTTATTTAACGGAGAAACTACAGTTAACATTATAGAGGTATTAGCCGACCTTCTAATTTTAAGACAACAACAAGGAAATCAAATCTTGTTTGATAAAACATTTTATGATACTGGAGTGTACAGCCCTAGCGAAACAGTTTTTAAGGATTATGGTTTAGCTTGGACAACACTATGGCTTAAGAAAACGGATAGAAACGCTTTAGAAGGTCCTGTTGTGTTAGGACGCCCAAATTTAAATGACCGTCACCGCGGAGCTGCCTGGATACGATTTGAAATCATCAATTAAAAAACATAAAATCATGAAAACAAAACACATTTTAGCAATATTATTTTTTTTAAGTATCAGTTATTCAGCAGAAGCTCAATTTTTTAAAAAATTAAAGAAAAAAGCGCAACAAGCTGCAGAACGAACTATTCTTAAAAAAACTGATGAAGTAGTAAGTAAAAAAACAGAACAAGTAATAGATAGTGCTACAACAAGTAACCCATCTAAAAAAAACAAAAATAACAATGAAGGTTCAGCACCCCTAAATATATCTAAAATGTTTGGTGGTGGATTAGATGCAGTTCCTGATACTTATAAATTTTCATATGTATGTACTATGAAAGTAACTACAAATAAAGATGAGACCGAAATGAAATATTTATTAGAGCCCAATGAAAAATACTTTGGAAATAAAATGGAAGATGGTCAACAAAACAACATTACCGTTATAGATATGAATAACAAACTTATGGTTCTTTTTAGTGATAACGGAGAGCAAAAAACAGCTATGAATTTACCTATGAATAATAAAACAATGAGTAAATACCTAAAAAAAGCAGAACAAAAAGCAAATACTTTTAAAAGTGATGCCAAAGTAACTTCTATTCCTGGTAAAACAATATTAGGATATTATTGTAAAGGTTACAAAATAACCTCTAATGAAGGTGTCACAAAAATTTGGCTTACCGATAAAACTCCCGTTGGCTTCTTAGGTAGCATGAATAATATGAGTAATGTGCCTGACGGTATTTTACCTATTGGTAAAAACACCATGTTTATGGAAATGGATCACACATCAAATAACGGTAAGAAAAATGCTTTTAACATGGTGTGTACTGCAATAGATCAGCAGGATTTAAACATTAATAAGAGAGAGTATAGCTCACAAGGTTTTTCTAAAAACTAAAAACAAAGCATAATGAAAAAAATACTATCCATACTAGCAATTGTGTATTGCTTTAGTATACCACATACAATGAGTCAAATAAATCTTGATGACATTTTAGGAGCTGTAAAAGATGGCTTTGGAAAACCTGTAGAAACTACTGAAGAAAAAGATGATAAAAAAGTGGTAGATAATCTAAACAATAAAATAACTAAAAAATCAGACGATCCAAAACTTAAAATGTTAATGGATAATTTTTCTGAAGCTTTAAAAAAATTTTCCAATGAATCTAAAACAGGAAAGTGTTTACAAATCATGGGAGCCTACGCAGAAGTATTAGCCTATTGTGATATGAAAGCTGAAACTGAAACAGACCCTTGCAAAAAGAAAGATTGGTTAGGTATAGAATCTATGATACTTTTTGCGGGTACCGCTATTAACTATTGCCCACAAGAATTTTATGGATTATCTAATGATGGAAGTGTAGATGTTGATCTTCTTCTACAATATGAAGTAAAAATTGGAAATTACTTTTTTGGTACTTATAAAGAAATAAGAGATTATTTATACAAAACTAATGATATTGTTGAACATTATAATAAGAGTAGAGATCCTTCTTTAAGTAAAAAATGGTCTGACCTTACTATAGAAGAGCAAACACTTCTTACAAAGCATGCTGAAGATACAAGAAAATATGGCCTAGAAGAGTTCATACAAGAAGACCCTCACTTACAACTATTTAATACGTTTTTAAAAGCAAACAATCAATTAGGTTTATTAGATGGTTATAAAGGAGAAAACAGTATTTACCCTGAAATGTCAATTTTAGATTTAGTTGGTAAAATGTTCACCCCAGAATTTCAAATTAAAAAAACATTAGAAATAGCGAATGAAAATGGAAAGCTTAAATGTATACCTAAATAACAACTATACAAATGAAACCACAAAAAACATATTTTATCATACTGCTCTTATTCTTTATTTGGTCATGTAATACCAATAAAAAAGAAAGCAAAGAAATTCTTCAAGAAACTGTAAAAGCAGTAAAAAAAGCACCTAAGTCTAACGATTTTAGAGAGCGCTTAAAAACCACAGAACCTGCTACTGAAGCTCAACTTAAAAACTGGCTACCAGAAAATTTGGGTAATTTCAAAAGAGAAACCTTTACCACAAGCCGTATTTCGCAAAACAGTATTGCTTCTGCAGGAGCAATTTATAAAAACGATGAAAATCAAAAGCTCGAAATCACAATTGTAGATGGAGCAAGTAAAGATGGCTTATTAGCTATAAACACCCATTATATGGCTCAAAACATGAAAATTAATAGCAATAAAGCTTCTGGTTACGAAAAAACTTACGAACGGAACGGATTAAAAGTTTTAGAGACCTATGCAAAGAAAGATAATTTTTATAGAGTATTATTTTTATACGATATGCGCTTTGGTATAACTCTAAAAAGTTATAACTTAAGTAATGATGAACTTTGGAGCCTTATTGATAAGCTAGATAAAAGTGAACTCAACAACCTATAATTTATAGGTAAAACATTTTCAAAGAAAAGAATTTTCATTAAAATATAGAGCAAAAAAAAACCTCAATCTACTAAAAGATTGAGGTTTAAAAGAAAGGCAACGACCTACTCTCCCACCAGTGGCAGTACCATCGGCGCTAATGGGC
>NZ_RAQM01000014.1 GCF_003610735.1 Tenacibaculum lutimaris
TAGTAAAAAGTGGTTTACCTTATGATGCAAATTATAAAAGTACTTTGGTTTAAAAAAGTATAAAATTTACTTGTTTTTTACCTCAGTTCTTTGTTACCTGCAGTTTTTATTTCAATTTTATTTTCCTCTATTAACGCAATTATCATTAAAGCAGCAGATTCCGCTTGGTTAACTCCCCATCTTATTAGGTTTCTATATTTTCCATCAGAGGTTTTACTAAAGGCAACCATTTTTCCTCGACATTTACAAATAGACATAAATGGTGTGTCTTTTATGAAAGTCCTTTCAAAAGAAACAGTAGCATAGTCAAAACTACCTTCTTCGGGTTTCCCTAATTTGCTATAGCTGGTTAAGTCAGCAACATATGTATTTTCATCCACTTCTATATGTTCAGGTATATATTGTGTAATTTCTTCGTAAGTGTATGCATTGCAAATGAAATCTTTTTTTGAGTCGTATGCTTTTACAATAATAGAATCATTAATTTTATAATAAGCAAAAATGCTTTGTTGTGTTATACCTAATTTTTGAATTTTTTTTGCAGACTCAAAGGGCACAACTATTTTGTTAAAATTAGATTGAACTTCTAAAGATGGATTGATTTCTTTAGTTAAATTAAAAATCATTTGTCCATCGTTATGACCTACTCCTTCAATATGAGCAAATATTGGTTGTTGCTTTGCGGAATTTCCAGTTCCTTTAGATACAATTGTGGCAAGTTCTGAGACAGAAAAAGTCTTTGTTGTGTTTTGTTCAAGAAACTCATTTAGAATAATAGAAAAAGGACTACCAATTCCTGGTTGTCCATCAGAAACTTTTTCATTTCTTCCTGATGTTATTATCCAACGAGATTTATTTTGATTTAGTTTCAAATAATGTAACTCGACATTTGACCTTGTTTGAGACAAGAAAGACCCAGAAAAGCAAGAATCTAAAATCAATAAAATATGTTTAGCATCAATGCCTGAAATTGCATCAATAACTGTTGAATTAGGTATAAAATCGCTGATTTGATTTTCAGCATCTTGAGGAATCCAATATCCTTTTTTTGTTTTTGGATGCAAAGAACCGTGACCAGCAAAATGTATTATCAAATTATCATTCTCTGTTGTAAGAGAAGATAAATGATTAAGGCTTTCTATAATATTTTTCCGAGTTGCTTTTTTATTAAACAATGAATCGGAAATAGTTTCAAAGCTATAATTTTTTATTAAAGTTTTTTCTAATCTTTTAGCATCATTTACAGCATTATTCAGTTTAGGAAAAGCTGCGTTCTCATAATCATCTATTGCTATGTTAAGAATAAAGTTTTTTATCACAGATGTTATTTTTCAAATTGCAGGTAACTCGTTATATGCCAAACCTTAGTTGTTTTATCCGGAGAATAGTATGGGATATATAAAGTTTAGCAATTTTTATTCTCTCAAATATAAAAAAATAACATGAAAAGAAAGGGAGCTTTTATTTTTCGTTAACCCAGTTCAAAAAATCTTTAAAAACAGTGTTCCAATGTTTTTCATATTTTCCATTCTCTAGTTCTTTTCCAAATCCATGATCTAAACCTGAATAAGCCTTGAATGTTAAATTGTTTTTCTGTTTCCTAATAAACTCTATTGGAATTAGGTAAGCGGATTCAGGAGCTACAGCTTGATCTTTTGTTCCAATAGCTACAAATAGAGGCTTTGAAATTTTTAATAAATTGTTAATTGGTGGCTCAGAAAAAGAACTCCATCTTTTATAACTATTGTTTTTACCAGCCCAATATTTATCGGTAGCATTAGGGTTTGCCATTATTTTTTTAAAATCTTCTAATATTGAACTAATCTCTCTTTGTGCTACTTTTTCACTAATTAAGCCTTTAGCTAATTTCTTTCTAGTAAATGTAATAAAGTCAATAAACTGAGTGTTACCTCCACCAGACAAATACCCAAAATGAGTTATACTAGTATTCACGGTTCCTAATTTGGCAACAACATCGCTCCCTTCAGAGTGTCCGAGAGCAATAACTTTTTTGAATTTATTTGGGTGCTTTTTAGTTATACTGTTAATTACTTGGTCGGCTTGATGAGTTCGATACGCTAATGTTTGGTTTTCATAATATGATTTAGGAACAGGAAACTCCTCATCCATTTTTGTTAAGAAAGGAAAGCCTTTTTTAGATATTACAACAAATAGATAATTATCAGGCAAAAGGTTAAAATCAAGAGGTAATGTTGTTCCAACATACGTTTTTCCATTTTCTTTCATTGTTTGATATAGTGACATTGCTTTTGAACCTTGAACATATAAGAGAAGAACATTTGTAGATTCAATATCTTTTTTAACGTATGTATGATAGTTAATAGTGTCTTTATTTGTTACTACAGAATGGTGTTTAAAAGTCTTTAAGTCTTTTGTTCTTTGGCTAAAGGCTGTTGAACAAATACATAAGGATAATAATAGTGTAAGTAGTTTCATATAAATCTTTTTAATTTTATATTAAAGACTGAAAAGAAAAAGACATGTTGCAAAACTTATATTTAAAACTGTATTTAGTTGGCATTCAGTTGTATAATTCCGTAACTTAGTGTTGTTTTAATATAAAAACTAAATAGTTATGCATTATCACGACGGACATTTTTGGGGAATGCACTTTGTATGGTGGATTGTTTGGATAGTAATAGGAGTATTCTTTTTCTTGTTTTACAGTTCTTTATTCCAAGTAACAAAAAAAGAATCTCCGTTAGAAGTCCTTAAAAGACGTTTTGCAAAAGGTGAAATCACCAAAGAAGAATATGAAGAGGCTAAAAAAGTATTAGATTCTTAAGTGTAATAAAAAAGAAACCCTTTGTAAAAACTACAAAGGGAACTTTATTGGCACCGCCAAAGGGTATAATATCTCGAGGTTATTTACTCTAATACTCAATTTTATCTTCTTTTTCAGACCATTTTTGAAAAGGTTCTAAGGCAATATCACGTCCTATTTGCTCAAACGGAATACTTCTCTTTTCGTATGGCAACGGAATTTCTTTGTAAATAAATTCATCATCAAAACCAATGTTAGCAGCATCTTGTTGGTTACTACCGTAAAAAACTTTATCAGGACGCGCCCAATAAATAGCTCCTAAACACATAGGGCAAGGTTCGCAAGAAGTATATACAATACAACCATCTAACTGAAAAGAACCTATATTTTTACAAGCATCACGAATGGCTGTTACTTCTGCGTGAGCTGTAGGGTCGTTGGTAGAAGTAACTTTGTTGTTTCCTCTTCCAATGATTTTTCCATCTTTAACAACAATACAACCAAAAGGTCCTCCTTCGTTGTTTTGCATTCCTTTTAAAGCTGCTTTTACAGCTTCACTCATATATTCTTCGTGTGTATTCATTGTTTAATTTTTATAAAAAAAGGAATACAAAGCTAAGTCTTTTCTTTCATTTCATTTATGAAGTAACATACAATTTTAATCGTTGATAAGCTTTTTTAATACATAAGTAAAATGACACTCGATCTTAAAATAGGGAGTGTCGTAACTATAATTAGATAACTCATGGTATCTTTTTTAATATTCAAACAGGGTTTATATAACTTGTTGTTTAAAATCAAAAACTAATCAATCATGAAATTAACATCAAAGTTTATTTTAAATGCATTGCTTATAATGAGTATTGTGTTTTTAAATTCTTGTAAGAAGAAAGAAAAAGAAGCTGAAAAAAAAGTTGAAGAAGTAGCTTATAATAAAACAGCAACACAAAGTTTATGTGAAAATGATTGGTTCCCTCACACACAAACCCCAGCCCCTTCAGAAGGAAAAGGAAGCCCGTTTGATGTATCGAGTACGACCAATGCAATTTTTCATCAATGGTCTTGGCAAAAGTTTTTATGGCTAACCAAACCAGAATATAAAATAGAAAAATTAGTAGTAAAACAAGAAGGAAAAGAAGTTCCTTTATATACAGGAGAAACATTACCGTTGTTTTTAAACCCAAAGAAAATGCACCAAGTTACAGCTCATATGCAAGATGTAAAACTAAAAGAAGGAGCTGCTTTGGTTTTAATAGATACTGCTCAAGCAGGATCGGGCGGAACTTTAAAAACAAACCCTGGGTATAACGAAGATGGGGTTTTAGAAACAGTATTTTACTCAATTCACATAAGTCCTACAATGAGAGAAGCATCAAGAAAGTATAGAGATTCTATAGTTAGCGGAACTTTAAGTGGAAATAATCAAGCATCTTTTCCAGTGGGCTCTTTAGAGTTAAAAGTATCATGGACACCAGTAACTGCTATTGCTGAAGAAGAAATAGGTAACTATTATACAACTGTTGCAGCTTTAAGTAGAGATGGAGAAATATATACAAATACTGAAGTAGCTTTATTAGGAATGCACGTTGTAGGTATTGTAGAGAATCACCCAGAGTTTATTTGGGCTACTTTTGAACATGATGATTTAGCACCAAACTATAATTGGAAAGATAATAATGCATCTTCATCTACCAATAAATTATTATTTGCTGAAGGAACTACTACGGGAATTGACGGTATCGTATGGAGTAATGGTAGTGCTAAGCTACCATATAAAGCGTACGATTTATTTAAGTATGGTGTTCCAAGAGATAGTGTAGGAAACTTTATGAACACAAGCCAATCAGAACCTGTAAACTTTAACAACATAAAGAATCTTAATCTTTGTGTAAAAGAAAGTTTAACTGATGTTTGGAAAAATTACTTTTACAATGGCTCTCTTTGGATTGATACAGATGGATTGACGTCTGAAGAGCAAACAGCTACAATAAATAGTTTAGGAGGAAACATAGGAAACGCAACACCTGATAGTACTTCGGTAGCAAGAGGATCAGTAAATTGTGCTAATGTTACCATGGAAACGTATACACAAACTTTTAAAAGTAGTTTAAAAGATATTGAAGCAGATAATTTAGCAAACTGCTTTAGCTGTCATAACGCTGTAAACTTTTCAACAAATAAGAAATCACCGCTATATATAAGTCATGTTTTTAATGCTTACTTATTAAGAGGGGAAGGAAAAACATTTAATGAAGTAGAAGCTATTAAAGCAAAACAAGAAGTAGAAGACTTTATGAGAAATAGCTTAAAGTAGAGTTTTTAGATTGACTTTACAAAAAAGCCTCCTCAGTGTTAAATTACTGGGGAGGCTTCATTTATTAAATAGTTTTAAATAAATTTCTCTAGTAAATAAGAGGTTATTTTAAACTTCCAATCATGTCTTCTGGTTTTACCCATTCATCATATTGTTCTGGAGTTACATATCCTAAACGTACAGCTTCTTCTTTTAAAGTAGTTCCGTTAGCATGTGCTGTATTTGCAATTTCAGCAGCTTTATAGTATCCAATTTTAGTATTTAACGCGGTAACTAACATTAATGAGTTGTTTAATAACTCAGTAATTCTTGTTTGGTTTGGTTCAATACCAGCAGCACAATTTACGTCGAAAGACACACATGCATCTCCAATTAATTGAGCTGATTGTAATACGTTAGCGGCCATCATAGGTTTGAAAACGTTTAGTTCATAGTGACCTTGTGTACCACCAACAGTTACTGCAACATCGTTACCCATAACTTGTGCACAAACCATAGTCATAGCTTCTGCTTGAGTTGGGTTTACTTTTCCTGGCATAATAGAAGACCCTGGTTCGTTAGCAGGAATAATAATTTCTCCAATTCCAGAACGAGGTCCTGATGCCATTAAACGAATATCATTGGCAATTTTATTTAAAGAAACAGCTAATTGTTTTAAAGCTCCGTGAGTTTCTACTAAAGCATCATGAGCAGCTAAAGCTTCAAATTTATTTTCAGCAGTTACAAATGGTAATCCTGTAAATTCAGCAATATATTTAGCCACTAACACATCATAACCAGCAGGAGTGTTTAATCCAGTTCCTACCGCAGTTCCTCCTAAAGCTAATTGAGCTAAGTGTGCTAATGTGTTCTTTAAAGCGTTTAATCCGAAGTTTAATTGTGCTACATACCCAGAAAATTCTTGCCCTAAGGTTAGGGGAGTAGCATCCATTAAGTGTGTACGTCCAATTTTTACAACATCTTTAAAAGCTTCTGCTTTTGCTTGTAAAGTATCTCGTAATTGCTCAACACCAGGAATAGTTACTTCTACAATTTTTTTGTAAGCTGCAATGTGCATTCCAGTAGGGAAGGTGTCGTTAGATGATTGTGATTTGTTTACATCATCGTTAGGTTGAATTGTTTTTTCGCCTTCACCAATCACTTTTCCAGCAATTTCATGAGCACGGTTTGCAATTACTTCGTTAACGTTCATGTTACTTTGCGTACCAGAACCTGTTTGCCAAATTACTAATGGGAATTGATTATCATGCTTTCCTTCTAAAATTTCATCACATACTTGTGCAATTAAATCACGCTTTTCAGTAGCTAAAACACCTAATTCTGCGTTAGTGTATGCAGCAGCTTTTTTTAAGTATGCAAATCCGTATACTACTTCTAAAGGCATAGAGGCAGCAGGACCAATTTTAAAATTGTTACGAGAACGCTCAGTTTGCGCTCCCCAATATTTATCAGCAGGTACTTCTACCTGTCCCATAGTGTCTTTCTCAATTCTATATTTTGTCATTTGGAATGATTTAAAATGCTAAAAATTAATGATGTCCAAAATTACAAATTCTAATAGTTTTTACGAGCGATTTTTATTAGATTTTATTGGAAGAAAAGAAAAATAGTTATAATTTTGTAGCATAACAATTATTAACAAGAAACAAATGTTAGATTTTTCAGAATTCTCAGGATTAGTATTATTCATGTTTATTTTTACAGCTGGATTTTGGCTGTTAATTTTCTTATTAACATTTGTAGTTCCTTATTGGATTGGCGGAACTATCTGGGAAAACATGAAGTTAAAAAGAGAAGCTAAGAGAGCTGCCGAAGAGGGTAAGTAATCTATAGATACCATAAAAAAAATATTTAAACCACGCTAATAGGCGTGGTTTTTTTGTGTTCTTATTTAACTAAAAATAAGTTTAAGTTATAGATTTAGAAGGTCGCTTTCCTAAAATAAAAAAGAGAGCTGATTATTCAACTCTCTTTTTATTGTATTAGGTTAAGTATTAAAATCCTTCACCTCCACCATCGAAATCTCCGTTTCGTTCTGGACGTTCACGTTTTTTCTTTTGGTTAAAACGGTAGGTAAAACTTAACGTTATTTGACGTTCTCTCCACTGGAATTCTTGGTATGATCTTACATCATCAGTATTAGTGTAGCCTTTTCTTTTACGTTCGTTAAACAAATCACTAACATTAAGCACTACAGAAGCTTTTTCTTTAAAGATGTCTTTACTGAAAGCTAAATTAGTTACAAAAATACCTTCTCTACTTCCTTGTGCATCATCTTGAGGCCCACGATACATGATACGTGTTTGCCAATCAATTTTTGCAGGTAAGGTAATTCTTGAATTAAAACGAGCAAACCAACTACTGCTATTTACTTCTGGTAAAGTTTTTGTTTCTGTTACTGTATTACCAGTATCAGAATTTATGTAAGAATATGTATAATCAAAAGCATCAGTATTAAATTTAAAATAGTTAAAGGTTGCTGATAAACGTGCCCATTTAACAGGGTTGTAGTTGGTTGTTAATTCAAAACCATAACGGTTTTCATCGTTTAAGTTTAAAAATTGACGAACAAACACATTACCATTATCTCTAGTTTCAACTCTTGATACAGGTCTGATTAAATCTGTTGAAAATTGATAATATAAAGATGAGTTTAAAGTAATTTTACTAACACGTGTAGTATATCCTAAATCAAAAGAACTAGTGTAAGCTGGATTTAAATCAGGGTTACCTTTAAAAACATTGGTACTCGAACTTCTAGTTTCAAAAGGGTTTAAAAACCAGTGACGTGGTCTTTGCAATCTACGTGCATATCCTAAAGTTAAATTATCAGTTTCGTTAAATTCATAGCCTAAATTTACAGTTGGAAACCATTCCGTATAGTTTTTGTCTGATAATTCTCCTGTATTTAAAACTCTTAAATCAATGTCTGTATGTTCAGCACGTAACCCTAAAAGGTACGAGAATTTATCTATCTTACTACCATATTGAGCGTAGTAGGCATAAATATATTGTTTGAAATCAATGGCGTTTGAAGGATCAAACTCGAAAGGTTGCCCATTTGCATCACGTACTTGAAAATCAGAAGTTAAGTTTTGTAAATCAGCTTTATGACCTAATTCTAATTGACTTTTTTCACCAAGAGGTAACACATAGTCTATTTGAAATAACCTATTTCTAGATTTAGTAATTTGACTATTTCTTTCAGTTAAGACTGAATTGTTAGTAATGTTGGCATATTCATCTTCTTCGTTTTCGCTATACTGTAAGTCAATAATTAATTTTTGACCTTTGTCATCTATATTATTCGTGTAGTTTAATGAGTATTGAGTATCGATGTTATCTTCTGTTTCAAACTCAATTCTTTCAAAACTTCTGATAAGAGATTTATCTGGAGCAAAAGTACGGGTATTGTTAGTCGCGATATCTTCTCCATCATTATTTCTGTAGAAAACTGTACCTGTAATAGAGCTTTTATCATTTAAATAATACTCTAATCCAAATGAACCGTTGAAGTTTTTATTTTTTCTATCAAAAACTCTTTTTTCTGTACTTAAACTATCAATTATACCATCAGATAAATACGTGAAGTCGCTATAAGAGTTTCCTGGACCTTTTCTGTATGAATAGCCTAAGTTAGAAAAGATGTTAAACTTTTTTGTACGGTAATTTAAGTTACTGCTTACTTGGTATAAATCAGGATTACCTACAGAGAAGTTTACAGAACCATTAAACCCAGTAATTTTCCCTTTTCTAAGAATAATGTTTAAGATACCCGCTGTACCTTCTGCATCATATCGAGCAGAAGGAGAAGTAATTACTTCTACTTTCTCTATGGCGTCAGCAGGAAGGTTTCTTAAAGCATCTGTACCACTTAAACCTACTAAGGCAGAAGGTTTACCATCAATTAAAATACGAACGTTTTCGTTACCACGTAAGCTTACAGCCCCTTCAGCATCTACATTTACAGAAGGCACGTTATCTAACACATCAGAAGCATTACCTCCTTTAACAGTCATATCTTTACCTACGTTGTAAATCTTTTTATCTAATCGTATTTCTACAGTCGATTTTTCTGCGATAATTTCAACTTCATCTAAAGTTTCAGTATCTTCAGAAAGAGAAATTACTCCTAGATTTTTATTCTCGGTAAGTGTGTGGTTTCCTAAACTTTTAGATTTAAAACCAATAAATTCAACTTTTACAGCATAAGTACCTGATGTAGCATCTATAGAAAAGTTTCCGTTGGCGTCAGTTACACCTCCAACAACTTGTTGAGTGCTAGTGTTTGTAAGTACCAAAGTTGCATATTCTAGTGGTTGTTTTGAGTTGGTCTCGATTACTTTTCCTGATAGGGTGATTTTTGAGCCAGATCGTTGGGCAAAAGTTGTAAAACTAATTAGTAAAATAATAAGTAAGGTAAATTTCTTCATTACGTTGATTTATAAAGCTTGTTTGACCGCAAATTTCCCGAAAGGTTTAATGGTGTTTAGTTAAAAGAATGTTAAATAAGAAATGAAGTTGAAAAAGAGGGAATTAAGAGCGATAAATGAAAAGGCTAAAAATAAAAAACCAACTTTTTCATCTGATAGAAAAAGTTGGTTTTTTAAAATCGAATTACCTAAAATTAGGTAATTTATTTTTTCTTAGTACGCTGTTGTGCAGCTTGTTGTTCTTGAGCTTGCTTCATGGCAGCATCTAAACGCTCACGGAATTTACTCTTTTTAACAGGCTTCTTTTTGTTTTCTTCGATCTGAGCGTGGATCTTATCTTCATCAATTACGTAGTTTTTAATAATAAACATAATTGCAATAGTTAACAAGTTAGAAATGAAATAGTATAAACTTAATCCACTTGCGTAGTTATTAAAGAAGAATAACATCATGATAGGAGAGAAGTAAATCATCCACTTCATCATTTTGCTCATATCTGGCATACCTTCTTGCGTAGGAGCTTGCATATTAGCTTGTTGGCTCTGGTTCATTTTCATATAGAAGAAAATTGCCACAGATGCTAAAATTGGGAATAAACTTACATGATCTCCATAAAATGGAATCTTAAAAGGAAGTTGAAAAACCGTATCATAAGAAGATAAATCATTTGCCCATAAAAAACCTTTTTGTCTAAATTCGATATTCGTAGGGAAGAATTTGAATAAAGCAAAGAATACAGGCATTTGCATTAATGCGGGTATACAACCCGACATCATATTAACTCCAGCTTTTCGCTGTACTGCCATAATTTCTTGCTGACGCTTCATAGCGTTTTCTTTACCTGGGTACTTTTTGTTGATTTCTTCCATTTCTGGGCGAATCACTTTCATCTTTGCACTAGATAAGTACGACTTGTATAATACGGGAGACATTAGTATACGTACAACGATTGTCATTAAAATAATGATTAATCCGTAGTTACCAATAAATCCTTTTAACATATTGAATACAGGGTAGAAAATTGTACGGTTTAAGAAACCGAAAATTCCCCAGCCTAAATCAGCAATTTCGTTAAGACTAGTTCCTTCGTACGATTTTAATAAATTATAATCAGTTGGCCCGTAAAACCATTGCATGTTATAATTTAATTCTCCATTTGTTAAAGCTAAAGGAGCTTTTAATCCGTAGGTTTTAGTATAAACGCTATCTACATCTTCGCCTGCAAAATCAATAGATTTTAAGGTAGCGTTATTTAAAGGAGTTTCAGAAGTTAAAACCGAAGAGAAGAAGTGTTGTTTAAACGCAACCCAATCAATATCATTAACTACCTCATTATCGTTCATTTGTAAGTAATCTACTTCATCATCAGCTTTGTAATAGTAGTAAGAATACATGTTTTCGGTTTGTAAACTCTTTTCGTGCCTAAAACCTTTTAAGTTCCAATCTAAATTGATTTCTTGAGAACTATTGATAACATTACTCAATCCTTGTGAACGAACAGCGAAACCTACACGGTAATCACCCTCTTTCATTTCGTAACGGTACTCTAAGAATTTATCTTCAGCTACTTTTAACTTCATAGAAAGTACTTGCGTCTCTCCATTTTTAGTTAGGGAAGGAGTAAATAATAAATCTTTGGTGTTTAAAATTCGATTGTCAGTAGTACCGAAGTTGATATTGAACGATGCGTTTTTATCTTTAACTAAGTATAAAGGTAACGAATCGTAGGTTTTATAGTTTTTAACTAAGGCTTCAATAATTTGCCCTCCTTTATTATCTACAGTTAACTTAACAAGATTGTTTTCAATTGTAGTACTACCTTCTTTCGTTGTAGAAGCACCATAAGCAAAGGCTCCAAACTTATTTTGTAAAGCAATTTGCTGTAACGAATCGTTTAAAACGGTGTTTTCAGTTAAGTTGTTTTGAGCGTTCTCGGCAGCATTAGTAGTTTGTTCTGTTTGAGTAGTGGCTTCAGGAGTTTCGTCTGGTTTTTGGGTATTCATCCACCAAAGCATAATTCCTCCTAATAAAAGCATTCCTATAAAGGAATTTAAATCAAATTTTTTTTGTTCCATTGATATATGTTAAAATGTCAACTTGTCACTTAAAGTTTTTCTAGTTGTCTGAAAAACCCGACAAAGGTAGTAAAACCCCAAAGATTATTAGAGGATTTACAATGAATAATTTTGTTAAGAATAGTAGCTCAAACAGTATTCCAAATTTTATTGAAGGAATAAAAAATCCTGTAACTAAAATTACAGGATTTTTGAGTTTATTTTTTTGATTGCTTTAATGCTGCTTTAATGAAGCTTACAAATAAAGGGTGCGGATTTAACACCGTACTCTTATATTCTGGATGATATTGCACACCAACAAACCATGGATGAGTAGGTATTTCAACAATTTCTACCAATCCTGTTTTAGGGTTAATTCCAGCAGTTTTCATTCCTGCCGTTTCTAATTGCTCTTTATATTCGTTATTGTATTCGTATCTGTGACGGTGACGCTCACTAATTAACTCTTGCTTATAGGCTTCAAAGACTTTAGAATCTTGTGTCAACTGGCAATCCCAAGCACCCAAACGCATAGTTCCTCCTTTATCGGTAACGTCTTTTTGCTCTTCCATTAAGTTAATAACAGGATGTGCAACTTTAGGATTCATTTCGGTAGAGTTAGCATCTTTTAAGTTTAATACGTTACGAGCAAATTCAATAACTGCCATTTGCATACCTAAACAAATTCCTAAAAACGGAATGTTATTTTCACGTACATATTGCACTGCTGCGATTTTACCTTCAATACCTCTATCACCAAACCCAGGAGCCACTAAAACACCATCTACACCTTCTAATTGTTGTATAGCACTTTCTGGAGTTAATTCTTCAGAGTGAATCCAACGAACGTTAACTTTGGTTTTATTGGCAGCACCAGCATGAATAAATGCTTCGGTAATTGATTTATATGAATCGTGTAATTCTACATACTTTCCTACTAAACCAATCTCAATAGTAGAGGTTGGGTTTTTATGACGCTCTAAAAAACGGTTCCAAGCAGTTAACTTAGGTTGTTTACGAGTCGATAAACGTAATTTATCTAACACAACGTAGTCTAATCCTTCTTTAAACATTAAGTTAGGAACATCGTAAATAGTCTCAGCATCTAACGATTGAATTACGTTTTGCTTTTTAACATTACAGAATAATGCTAGTTTACGTTTAATATCATCAGAAATTTCATGTTCTGAACGACAAACTAAAATATCAGGACTTACACCACTTTGCATTAACATTTTTACAGAGTGTTGTGTAGGTTTTGTCTTTAATTCACCTGCAGCAGCCAAATAAGGAACTAAGGTCAAGTGAACAACTACAGCATTGTCTTCACCTAAATCCCATTGTAATTGACGAACAGCTTCAATATAAGGTAATGACTCAATATCACCCACAGTTCCTCCAATTTCAGTAATAACGATGTCAAAATCACCAGTATTCCCTAAAATTTGAACTCTGTTTTTAATTTCATCAGTAATATGAGGAATCACTTGTACAGTTTTTCCTAAAAACTCTCCTTTACGTTCTTTATTAATTACAGATTGATATATTCTACCTGTAGTTACGTTGTTTGCCTGTGAAGTAGGAATATTTAAGTAACGCTCGTAGTGTCCTAAATCTAAATCGGTTTCGGCACCATCATCAGTAACATAACATTCTCCATGTTCGTATGGGTTTAATGTTCCTGGATCAATATTAATATATGGATCTAATTTTTGAATAGTTACAGAGTATCCTCTTTCTTGTAATAATTTAGCTAAAGAAGCGGCTATAATTCCTTTTCCTAGTGATGAAGTTACGCCTCCAGTTACAAAAACGTATTTTGTGTTGTTCATGGTGTTGTTAGGTTTGCGCAAAAGTAAGAAGTCTGGCAATTACAGCAAATAAAAAAAGAGAAAAAAGATTGTTTAAGTTTTAGTATTTTTGCCAAACCTACTTTTTTTGAAAAAAAATAAAAATAGGATTTGTCAGACTGAAAAACTGTTGTATATTTGCCCACGCTTTTAGCAGACGGAATTTCACAAAAGCAAAACATTATTTAAAGAAGATATTTAAGATATACTGTAATGAGTAAAAGAACGTACCAACCATCGAAGAGAAAAAGAAGAAACAAACACGGTTTCCGCGAAAGAATGGCTTCTGCTAATGGACGTAAAGTATTAGCTAGAAGAAGAGCAAAGGGAAGAAAAAAGTTGTCTGTTTCATCTGAATCAAGACCAAAGAAATAATGATTAACTATTGTTAATATTTAAAGGCGTTACTAATAAGTATCGCCTTTTTTTATAACCAAACAATTTTTATTTTTACACCACAACACAACACGAACTAAAATGCCTAAAAGACAAGACCTTAAATCGATTTTAATTATTGGATCAGGACCAATTGTTATTGGTCAAGCATGTGAATTTGACTATTCAGGATCGCAAGCATTAAGATCGTTAAGAGAAGACGGAATTGAAACTATCTTAATTAATTCGAACCCTGCAACGATTATGACAGACCCTTCGATGGCTGATCATGTATACTTGTTGCCACTTACTACAAAGTCTATTGTTCAAATTTTAAAAGAACACCCTCAAATTGATGCTGTTTTACCTACAATGGGTGGACAAACAGCTTTAAATCTTTGTATTGAAGCTGATGAAAAAGGAATTTGGAAAGATTTTGATGTAGAGATTATTGGAGTAGATATTGATGCAATTAATATCACAGAAGATAGAGATAAATTCCGTTTATTAATGGAAGAAATTGGTGTGCCAATGGCACCTCAAGCAACAGCTACTTCATTCTTAAAAGGAAAAGAAATAGCACAAGAATTTGGTTTTCCATTATGTATTAGAGCGTCGTTTACTTTAGGAGGAGCAGGAGCTTCTATCGTTTATAATGAAGAAGAGTTTGAAGAATTATTATCAAGAGGATTAGAGATTTCTCCAATTCACGAAGTAATGATTGATAAGGCAATGATGGGATGGAAAGAATACGAATTAGAGTTGTTACGTGATGATAACGATAATGTTGTAATTATCTGTTCTATTGAAAATATGGATCCAATGGGAATTCACACAGGAGATTCTATTACAGTAGCTCCAGCCATGACGTTATCTGACAAAACGTTCCAAAAAATGCGTGATATGGCAATTAAAATGATGCGTTCTATTGGTGAATTTGCTGGAGGATGTAATGTACAGTTTGCGGTTTCTCCAGATGAGAAAGAAGATATTATCGCCATTGAAATCAATCCGCGTGTATCTCGTTCATCAGCATTAGCATCAAAAGCAACGGGATATCCTATCGCAAAAATTGCCGCTAAATTAGCTACAGGTTATACGTTAGATGAGTTAGATAACCAAATTACAAAGTCTACTTCAGCATTATTTGAACCAACTTTAGACTATGTAATCGTAAAAATACCTCGTTGGAATTTTGATAAGTTTGAAGGTTCTGACAGAACGTTAGGATTACAAATGAAAGCAGTTGGAGAAGTAATGGGAATTGGACGTTCGTTCCAAGAAGCGTTACACAAAGCAACACAATCGTTAGAAATTAAGCGTAACGGAATTGGAGCTGACGGTAAAAGTTATAAAGATTATAACCAAATTAAAGATAAGCTAAAGTATGCTTCTTGGGATCGTGTATTCGCTATTTATGATGCTATCCAGATAGGAATGCCGTTAAGTAAGATTCACGAAATCACCAAGATAGATATGTGGTACTTACGTCAATACGAAGAGTTATATGAGTTAGAAAAAGAAATTTCTAAGTACACAATTGATACCCTTGACAGAGAGTTATTATTAGAAGCTAAACAAAAAGGATATGGTGACCGTCAAATAGCACACATGTTAGGTTGTTTAGAAAGTGAAGTATATAAAAAACGTGAGGATTTAAAAATTAAGCGTGTTTATAAATTAGTAGATACGTGTGCTGCTGAATTCAAGGCACAAACTCCATATTACTATTCAACTTTTGAAAGTGAAATTGAAACTGAAGACGGAGAAGTTTTAGTATCAAACGAAAGTGTGGTTTCTGATAAGAAGAAAATTATTGTTTTAGGTTCAGGACCAAACCGAATTGGACAAGGAATTGAGTTTGATTACTGTTGTGTTCATGGTGTATATGCAGCAAAAGAGTGCGGTTACGAAACCATTATGATTAACTGTAATCCTGAAACTGTTTCTACCGATTTTGACACGGCTGATAAGTTATACTTTGAGCCAGTTTTCTGGGAGCACATCTATGATATCATCAAGCATGAGAAGCCAGAAGGAGTTATTGTTCAATTAGGAGGACAAACAGCTTTAAAATTAGCTGAAAAGCTAGATAGATATGGAATCCCAATTATTGGAACAAGCTATAAAGCATTAGATTTAGCTGAAGATAGAGGAAGCTTCTCAACGTTATTAAAAGATAATAACATTCCTTATCCTGAGTTTGGAGTAGCAGAGAATGCTGATGAAGCTTTAGCTTTAGCAGATGAGTTAGATTTCCCAATCTTAGTACGTCCATCATATGTATTAGGAGGACAAGGAATGAAAATTGTGATTAATAAAGAGGAGTTATTAGAGCATGTAGTAGATTTATTACGTAAGATTCCTAATAACAAGTTATTATTAGATCATTATTTAGAAGGAGCTATTGAAGCTGAAGCAGATGCGATTTGTGATGGAGAAAATGTGTACATTATCGGAATTATGGAGCACATTGAACCATGTGGAATTCACTCTGGAGATTCAAATGCAACTTTACCTGCGTTTAACTTAGGAGAGTTAGTGTTAGAACAAATTAGAGAGTATACAAAAACGATTGCTTTAGCATTGGATACAGTTGGATTAATTAACATTCAGTTTGCTATTAAAGATGATAAGGTATATATAATCGAAGCAAACCCGCGTGCATCTCGTACAGTTCCATTTATAGCAAAAGCTTATAAGGAGCCTTACGTAAACTACGCAACTAAAGTGATGTTAGGAGAGAAAAAAGTAACTGATTTTGATTTTAATCCGCAATTAGAAGGATTTGCAATTAAGCAGCCAGTATTCTCTTTCAACAAATTCCCGAATGTAAATAAGAAATTAGGACCAGAAATGAAGTCGACAGGAGAAAGTATCTTATTTATTGAAAGTTTAAGAGACGATCAGTTCTATGATTTATACGCAAGACGTAAAATGTATTTGAGTAAATAATTCTTTTTAGATAAAGAGAATAAAGAAAATAAATTAAAAATCCGAAGTAAATTTTACTTCGGATTTTTTTTATAACTCAATCTTTACATTGTATTTTTCTAAATCTTCAATATAATCTTCAGCAACAAAATTATCGCTGTTAAATTCTTCTTGTCTTTTCTTTTTCATTTCTAAGCGTTTAATTGCTTCTAAAAAACGACGCATTTCTTTTTCATTATTAATAATGATTCCAGGAACAGTAACTTGTTCTTTTTCATCATTTTTAGCAACCATAGTAAAGTAAGAAGAATTACAGTGTTTAACCTTACCTGTTTGTATATTTTGTGATTCAACACGAATACCCACTACCATAGAGGTTCTTCCTACATAATTAATAGAGGCTTTCATGGTAACTAATTCACCTACATCAATCGGATTTAAAAAATCAACTGTATCTACTGACGCTGTAACACAATAGGTACCAGAGTGTTTTGATGCACAAGCAAAAGCTATTTGATCCATAAGTTTTAAAATGTATCCACCATGAATTTTACCACTAAAATTGGCATGTGATGGAAGCATTAACTCAGATATGCTAATGCGAGTGTCTTCTATATTTCTAAAATTATTGTTCATTATCATTATTTAGTCCTCTAAAATGAGGAGATTGTTCTTCTTCAACATGAGTTATAAAATACTTGGTGTCTCCTAACCAAAAGAAAGTACCAAAACGTTCTTTGTAAGTAACTTTCACATAGCGACCTTGGTATTTTTGAAGTTTATCAATAACTTCTTTTTGATTATCTTCTACAGAAAAAGCAAAAATTTGAGCACCAGAAATTCCTTGGCTAATTTCTCCTTCCCAAGTTTTTATAACCACACCTTTATAACTAATTTTTATCAGTTCTCCTGAGCGAACTCCTTCACTATAAGGAACAAAGTAAATAAAAGAGTAGTATAACGCCGCAATAAGGGCAATACCAAGTAAAATTAAGCCTAAAATTTTTTTCATAGTGTTTAGTTGAAGAATGTATAATAACAAAAGTAAGATTTATATTTTGACTTGTAAAATGAATTGAAAGTGGTAAGTTTGTGTTGCTTCAAAAAAATGATAATTATGAATTATATTTTATTCGATGGTGATGTGCGTACTGCTTTATTACCATTTACATATACAAGACCCGTAGCTGATATAAGAGTTGGTATTTTAACGATTAGAGAAAAGTGGGAAAAATACTTAGGTTTAACAACAACCACAGTAACCGAGGAATATTTAGAGGAGAAATATCCAATGGTTGAAATGGAAGAAAATGTATTGTTAAATGCCTCTTTTTTGCCTACTAAACCTCTGATTGAAATGGTGAAGAATTTACAAGAAAATCAAGCAATATTTAAAGGAGAAGATGTAATTGCTTTTTTTACTTCAGATAATCAAGAAGAAGTAGACTTTTCTTCTTACGAGCATATAGAGTTTGAAGATGATATAATTCAAATTAAAAATACATGGGATATTTTTTCTTTAAATGATAAAGCTATTCGTGCTGATTTTGATTTAATTACTGAAGGAAGAAAATCACAACCAATTCCTGAAACAGTTAATTGTATAAATAGAGAAGATATTTTTGTGGAGAAAGGAGCTAAGTTAACTTTTGCTACTTTAAATGCTTCAACAGGTCCTATTTATATTGGTAAAAATGCTGAAATTATGGAAGGGGTAGTTGTGCGAGGAGCTTTGGCTATGTGTGAATATTCAGTATTAAAATTAGGAGCTAAAATATATGGAGCAACTACATTAGGACCTCATAGTAAAGTAGGAGGAGAGGTAAATAATTCTGTTTTATTTGGGTACTCCAATAAAGGGCATGATGGGTTTTTAGGAAATTCAGTTTTAGGAGAATGGTGTAATATAGGGGCAGACAGTAATAATTCGAATTTGAAAAACAATTATGCAGAAGTTCGTTTATGGAATTACGAAACTGGGGGCTTTGCTAAAACAGGATTACAGTTTTGTGGTTTAATGATGGGAGATCATTCAAAATGTGGAATTAATACCATGTTTAATACGGGTACTGTTGTTGGTGTTTCTGCTAATATTTTTGGAAGTGGATTTCCAAGAAATTTTGTACCATCGTTTAGTTGGGGTGGAGCATCAGGATTTACAGAATATAAAACAAATAAAGTTTTTGAAGTAGCTGAAGTGGTGATGGAAAGACGTGGTATTGTGTTTGATGATCAAGAAAAACAAATTTTAGAACACATTTTTGAAGAAACTAAACAATATAGAAATTATTAATATTAAAGGCTTTACTTTTTAGTTAGAGCCTTTTTTTATTAAAAGCTTACACGAAAAACAATATTAGGTGTTATTCCTAAAGAAACCTTATCAACTTGTTCTAGTTGGTATTCAAGATCATTATCTGAATTTATAGTAGGAATAGCATTATAAGTTCTACTTAAGATATTTTTTTGATTGTAAATGTTTAAAACAGATACGCCTAATTTACCCTTCCAATTTTTTGAAAAATTAAAAGTGTAAGTCATTGAAGCATCTAAACGATGATAATTAGGTAGTCTAAGAGCGTTGATATTGTCAGAGTCTAAGTCAATTATAGGGAAGCCATTTTCTGTGTTATAAAATTCTTTTACAGCAGTATAGGGGTTTCCTGTTCTATAAATCCATCCTAAAGAAAACTCATATGAGTTTAACTTGTAGGCATGAGACCAAGAAAAGTAATTGGTAATATCATGATTTGCGGGGAAAAATTTATTTTCTAAATCTAAAAACTTAAACCTGTTTTTAGTATAAGAGTAGTTTACCCACGTTCTGTAATTATTAAACTTTTTATTAATTAATACATCAATTCCATATATTTTACCTTCACCGTTAGAAAAATCGTCTGTTTGATCATTATAGCCACTAGTTTGAGAGGTCATACCAGTTACTTTTTTATAATAGGGTTCTATATCTATTTTCCAATTATCTTTATTAAAAAGTATTCCTGTAGAAATTTGTAAACTTTTTTGTAGAGGAATATCATCATCGTTTACTTGTGCCCATATTTGATTTTCTAAATCAAAACCTAAACTAGAGGTTTGAAATTCTATTATTTGGCTAAGTGTTTGATGTTTTTGTTCAAATGAAGTTTTAAAGCTAAAATTAGTGTTTAACTTTTTTTCAAGGTATAATCTGGGTTCTAAAACCAATTTATCAATTTTAGAAAAATAATTGAATCGTAATCCAGCATTTATATTCCAATTATAAGAATCGTATAAATATTCTCCAAAAATTGAATGTGTATCGTTTGAGCTTTCTTCGTTTTGTTGAGAGTTGTATTGATTCTGTCCTTGCAAGCTATAAGAGTACTTTAAATCATATTCAGAATCTGTAGAAGTATAGTCGTATCCTAAAAGTATATCTGTTTTGTTGTTAAGAGAGTAATTTACATTATAAGAAATACCCACATCATTTAAAATATTGATTTTACTTGAATGTTCTGTAAGGTAATCTTCAAAATAACTATAATCAGCACTGTAGTCTAAGGTAAAAGTAGAAAAATAACTTTTTATGTTATGGGTAGTTTTTTCATTACTTTGTTTTTCCCAATTAATACTCATACCAGTGTTCTTAATATTTATTTGGTCATTGTACTTATCTTCATAATCAGGAACTGTAAAATCATTATACATTTTATTTTTAGTGTGTAAAAAACTAAAGGATAATGATTCTTTTTCAGAGAGATTAGTTATAAATTTTGCTGTGTAGTCAGAAAAATTAAATTCATTATCTCTACTAAATTTTATATTTTTATCAATAATGTTATTTTCTTGGTTATTATTGAATGTTTGAAATACTCTTGTAGATAATTTATTAAAAGTGAAAGTTTTTAAAAAATTAGAATAAGAACTTCGAGCAGAAAATGATAAAGCTGTTTGTTTAGATAAAGGAATATTAACAAAAGCATCTGCATGGGTCATATTTAATCCAAAACTTCCAGTAATTTTTTCAGGGATTTCTTCAGTCGTTTTTATATCAATTACACCAGAAACTCTGTTTCCATATTTAGCACTTGTACCACTTTTAGATAGTACAACTTCTTTTGTAGTGTAAGGATTAAAGGCAGAAATCATTCCGAAAAAATGACCTAAGTAGTAAGTTTTTATACCGTCCCAAAGTACTAAGTTTTGATTTGGTGTACCTCCTCTAATATAAATTCCAGCAGCAGTTTCATCAGGACTTTGAACCCCTGGAATAATTTTTAAACTTTCTAAAACATCTGGTTCGGTTAACCCAGGTAACACACCTAGCTCTTTTGGTAAAATAGAAATAGCTCCACTTTTCTTCTTGTTAATTCCAGATGTGATATAATTAGTAACAAGAATTTCATTTAAAAGAGTGTAATAGTCTTCGCTAAGAGTTGCTTTGTTTGTTATGTAATAGTAGCGATCATTAATTTTTTTAAAAGTAAAGGAGGTTTGGCGCTCTATTTCGCCTAAAAGATATACTAACTCGCAATTCTTTTTTGAAAAAGAAAAAATTTCTTTTTGAATAATTTCGGTATTAAACGAGAATTTTACTCCAAAATTAGATTCGGTTTGTTTTAAAACATCTAACAAAGGAGTGTTTATAAAAGAAATGTCTATCTTTTCCTGAGAAAAAATAGACATCGCTAAGCATATAAAAAGTATACTTAATTTTATTTTCATTTATATGTCAATACAACAGTACTATTTTTTGCTAATTTATAAGAAATTTTCATAGGAGCAAAAACAGTTTGTAAAGCTATATTAACATCTTCATGTGTAAAAGTACCTGTAAATCGTTTTTCAGTATCTATTTTTGAAGAATCAAATTTTAAATTGAATTGGTTTTCTAATGCTTTAATTACTTCATATAAAGGAGTATTCATAAAAGAACTTTCCCCTTTTAACCAAGAAGGACTGTCTGAGTTAAAAGTCCATTCTTCAGTTTTTTCGTTATAATTTCTGTAAGCTTTACCTAAAGTTAAAATTGTTTCACCTTTATTTTTAGAAGTAACTCCCACTTTTCCTTCGTAGCATAGAACTTCAAAATAATTTTCAGAAGTATTAACTGTAAATTTTGTTCCTAAAACAGTAACGTTACCTTCTGTGGTGTTTACAGTAAAAGATTTACCCTTTTCAACTTCAAAAAATGCTTTTCCTCTTAATGATACCTCTCTGTTAGCATCCCATTTGTATTTTTTATAACTAACGGTAGAATTAGGTGAAAGATGTACAGTCGAATTATCTGGTAAAGTTATGGTTGAATACTCACCGTAACTTGTAGAAAAATCAGTTGTACTATAATTAAAGTAAAAAAAGCTAATTAATAATGCTATAGAAGCAACAGCGCCATAAACCCAATTAGGAATTAATTTTACGACTTTTTTATTTGCCTCTTTAGACTGTAATTTGTTTTGAATTTGAATAAGAGCTTCTTTCTGATTATAATCAGGGGTTTTTAATAACTGAGAAGCATCATCAATGGCTTTAAATTGATGATAAACGTCAGATTGTTGAAATTCTTCCAGCTCCTTAAGGGAAAGCTCATTGGCTATCCACCTAGCTAAAAAAGTCTCATCTTTATAATTTATTTTCATTTCCTATAATTCGTGCTATTTGTAATATAAACAATTAAAAAACTAATTACCCTACTGCAAATAGTATTTTTTATTACACTTTACCTATTTGTTCTTTTAAAGTAAGTAATGCCTTACTCATTCTTTTCTCTACAGCTTTGACAGAAATACCTAAAATTTCGGAAATTTCACTATATTTTTTCTTATCTATTCTGCTTAGTAAAAATACTTCTCGTTGTCTTTCAGGAAGATTAGCAATCGCTTTTTTTAATTTTTTATGAAACTCTTCTTCTTCCAATAAATATTGAGGAGTCTCTATAGTTGTATTATTAGTAACATTTTGTTTTTGATATTCTAATACTACTTTCTTATGAGCGACTTCATTTAAAAAATGATTGTTGGCTACTGTGTATAAGAAGGATTTAGCTTTTTCAAAAATTACTTTAGCACAATTGTTCCATAATTTGATATAAGCTTCCTGTACAATATCTTCAGCTTGCTGAGTATCGCCACATTTATAGTAGATGTAATTTCGTAAGGTTTGTGAATGTTTATTGAAAACTTCTTCAAAGTTTTGTTGTTCACAAACGGATTTTAAGGGCTCTTTATTCATTAGATTAATTTCCTAATCGTTAACAAAAATATAAAAATGTTACAAAGAGGTTTACTAATTGTTAATATAACTTAAATATAGGTAGTTTTTTATGAGCTTTTTCATAATGAGGAGTTTTTGTATAAATCCAATATAGTTGTGATTGTGGATTTTTAGCAAAATTCTCATCGGTAATCAGCAATTCTTCAAAATGTTTTTTTATTGAAGGGTTTTCTTGTAAAAAAGTTTCAGCAATGTCTTCAAAAACATAAGCAGAGTAACCTTCTTTTTGTTGTAAAATGGTATCGAAAAAATTCCAGTTGAAAAATGAATCTACAGCCTCAGCTTCCAAGGTTTCTATAATATATCGAATACCTGCTTGATTGGTTGGAATATAAATATCTCCTTTGCTAAATTTAATTTTCTGATTTTCCGTTTTAGTAACTTCAGTATTATAATGTAAATAATGGCCTTCGTATGCTGTGTTTCGAGTTTCAAAATTTTTGATGCGCTGTGTTTCTACCGCTAAAACAGTATCATTCTTAAAACGAGTAAATTCAATTTTATTATTTTGTAACCGCTCAACAACTTTGTACCAACCTTGTTCTAAAATATAAGCTTCAGGTATCGTAATTTCTTTTGTTGGAATATAATTATTGTAATATGAAATTTCTTTAGTGTAAGGCTTTGTTCTATCATAAAACAAACGCTTGCCATTAGTAACCTTACTATCTATAAAAGTTCCTTCGTATCCTTTAAAATGAAGAGTTGTAGGATTATTCTTATCGACTGTAAATACAACTGGATACGTTTTCCTATTTATTATTTCATTAACAGCTTTTTTTCGTAAATCTTTTATTTTTGTGCTGTTTTCTTCGGAAAAATCTAAAGCAGAAAACAACAGTTCATATGTTTGCTCTACACGTGTTTTATAGGGTTTAAGCATGTGTGTTTCTACCATTAAGCCTAAGGTGTTGAATAGGGAAGTGTATCCAGTAGAATATCTTGGAGAGTCAAAAAACTGAGACCAACCACTTTCTGGTGTTGTTCCCCAAACATTAACATATGGAGTTATGATAATATCTTTCTTAGCTAAAGATTGTTCTATCTCTGGGCGCATTTCCTTTTCAATAAACTCACCTAATTTTCCTCCTAATTGATTGTGTTGCGTAAATAAATGGGTAATAGCATATTGATAATCGGCACCATTGCTTACATGATTGTCTATAAAAACATCTGGATTTACCGTATGGAATATTTCTGCAAATGCTGCTGTATTTTTAGTGTCTTGCTTAATAAAATCTCTATTTAAGTCATAATTACGAGCATTTCCTCTAAAACCGTACTCTTTTGGTCCGTTTTGATTAGCTCTCGTATGTGAGTTCCTATTTAAAGCTCCACCAATATTGTATACAGGAATTACACAAATTAAAGAATTTTTATACGTTTTTTTTAACGAGTCATTCTGAACAATATCTCTCAATAGTAACATTGATGCATCTATTCCGTCAGATTCTCCAGGGTGAATTCCGTTATTGATTAAAATCCTATTTTTTGAGGAGTTTTTTATTTTATTGATATCTGTTTTTCCATTCGTATTAAAAACAGCTAGTTGTAAAGGTTTACCAATGTCTGTTGTACCTATTTCAAACAAAGAAATTTCAGGATATGTATCAGCTAAATCTTTGTAATAAGAAATTACCTCATTGTAAGTAGGTGTTTCAGTTCCATTTGAGGTTTCAAACAGTGTCGTAAAATCTTTCTTTTCTTTTGAAGACTCTTGTTTACAGGCAACAATAATAAATAGTAATAGTACAGCTAGCTTTTTCAATAAAGTATAATTTTAAGGGGTTAAATTCTAACAGCATCAGGAACCAAACCTGTGTAATCTCCTTCGTTACGAATTACATCACGTACAATAGATGATGAGATATAACTTTTACCCGAAGAGGTTAAAAGAAAAACAGTTTCAATTTCAGAAAGTTTTCTGTTAGTATGCGCAATAGCTTTTTCAAACTCAAAATCGGCAGGATTACGTAAGCCTCTTAAAATAAACTGAGCGTCTTGCTCTTTACAAAAGTTTACTGTAAGTCCGCTGTAGGTAAGTACTTTTATTTTAGGTTCATGCTTAAAAGTCTCTTCAATAAAACGTTTACGTTCTTCTAAAGAAAACATATATTTTTTATCGGCATTTATACCAATAGCAATAATTAACTCATCAAAAAGTGTAACACCACGTTCAATAATATCCACATGTCCTAAGGTGATTGGATCAAATGATCCTGGAAAAATTGCTCTTTTCATAATTAGTTTTTTAAAGCCATTTCAATAGCGTTACCAAATAATTCGGTTAATGAAATACCAGCATGATTGGCTTGTTGTGGTAAAATACTAGCTTCTGTTAATCCAGGAACGGTATTCATTTCTAAGAAATGAGGAATGTCATTTACCAGAATATATTCAGAACGCGAAAATCCACTCATATTTAAAATTTCGTAGACACGTTTAGCAATGTCGTTTACGCTCTTTTCTTGAGCCTCTGTTAAACGAGCTGGAGTAATTTCTTGTGATTCTCCTTCATATTTAGCTTTATAATCGAAGAAATCATTATCAGAAACAATTTCAGTAATTGGCAAAACTTTAGTTTCTCCTTTGTATTGAATAACACCAACAGAAACTTCTGTTCCGTCTAAAAAACTTTCAATTAAAATTTCAGAATCTTCTTCGTAAGCTTTTTCAATAGCAGGAATTAATTCTTCTTGCGTGTATACTTTAGAGATTCCAAAACTAGAACCAGCACCATTAGGCTTAACAAAACAAGGTAAGCCTACTTTTTCAATAATAGTATTGGTGTTAATTTTATCTCCTTTGTTTAAATACACAGAAGTCGCAGCAGGAATACCGTATTCTTTTACTACACTTAGTGTATCTCGCTTATTAAAAGTTAAAGCCATTTGATAGAATGGGGCAGAGGTATGTTTTAATCCGATAAGGTTAAAATATGCTAAGATAACTCCGTTTTCACCAGGAGTACCGTGAATAGCGTTGAAAACAGCGTCAAAAGAGATGTTGGTTCCGTTTACTTCAGCAGAAAAATCATGCTTATTTATAGGGTGTTCATTTTCATCATCATCAACTAAAACCCATTTATCTTTTAAAATATGAACTCTATATGGGTTGTATTTTTCCTTATTAAGATGTTTGTAAACTACATTACCACTTTTTAAAGATATACCTACTTCTGAGGAATATCCTCCCATAATAATAGCGATGTTTTTTTTCACTTTATTTTTATTTCAATTACTATTTTGTTGTTGTTTCCCTAATATCCGAACGTCGGATTATACAAACTTACCAAAAAAACTCGTTTAAGACTTGTTGAATTTAAAATAGTAATATTTTTACTGTAAATTTGTGCGATCTTACAAAAAAATGATATGAGTAATTTAACAGAAAAGTCTGGAGGTTTATTTCAATTTATTAAAAGTAAATCTTTTTTAACAAACATAATTATAGCAGTTGTAGCAATATTTATATTCGTATTTGGGTTACAATGGTGGCTTGGAGTAACAACGAATCATAACCAAAAAATACAAGTGCCAAATTTGCACAAAATGTCTTTAGATGAAGTAACACAAAAGCTAGATGAATTGAACTTAGATTTTGTAGTGATTGATAGTGCTAGTTATAACCCTGAATACCCTAAAAAATCGATTATTGAACAAGATCCTGAAGCGGGAGATTTTGTAAAAGAAAAACGAAAAATATACTTAACATTAAATCCGTCTAAATACCGAGATGTTGTAATACCTGATTTGAATGGACGCACAAGACGTCAAGCAACTACACATTTACGTTCTATAGGATTTAAAGTAGGAAGCAATGTTACTTGGGTACACGATATAGGAAAAGATGTAGTTCGTGGATTAAAATATAACGGACAAAAAATAGAACCAGGAACAAAATTGCCAAAACAAACAACCATCGATTTAATTTTAGGAGATGGTAATGGAAACTAATTTTAATATTGATTGATGCAGGAAGATACGACTACAGATTTTGAAAATGATGATTTATACGAACACCATAGGTTTGTAGCAACCGATGGTCAAGTACCTTTACGAGTAGATAAATTTTTAATGAATTTTATTGAAAACGCTACTCGAAATAAAATACAACAAGCAGCCAAAGCAGGAAATGTTTTGGTAAATGATGTTGTGGTAAAACCAAATTACAAAGTAAAACCAAAAGATGTGGTTAGAGTGGTGTTAGCTTATCCACCACATGAGAATTTATTGGTTGCTGAAGATATTCCAATTGACATCGTGTATGAAGATGACGAGGTAATTGTAGTAAACAAACCAGCAGGAATGGTGGTACACCCAGGTCATGGAAATTATTCTGGAACGTTAGTGAATGGGTTAATTCACCATATTGAAAACTTACCTAAAAACTCGAATGAACGTCCAGGTTTGGTGCACCGTATCGATAAAGATACAAGCGGTTTATTAGTTGTTGCAAAAACTGAATATGCCATGGCACATTTATCGAAACAGTTTTTCGATAGAACTACAGAACGTTTATATTACGCTTTAGTTTGGGGAAATATAGAGGAAGATCAAGGTACTATTGAAGGTAATATAGGGCGTAGTTTTAAAAATCGTTTACAGATGGATGTTTTTCCAGATGGAGAACACGGGAAACATGCAGTAACACATTATAAAGTTATAGAACGATTAACATATGTAACTTTGGTACAATGTAAGTTAGAAACGGGTAGAACCCATCAAATTAGAGCGCACTTTAAACATATAGGACACACCTTATTTAACGACGAGCGTTATGGAGGTAATACTATTTTAAAAGGAACAACATTTACGAAGTACAAACAATTTGTAGAGAACTGCTTTAAGGTTTTACCAAGACAAGCATTACATGCAAAAACTTTAGGATTTACACACCCAACAACAGGAGAATTCTTACAGTTTAATTCTGAAGTTCCAGAAGATATAGAAGCGTGTTTAGCAAAGTGGCGCACGTATTCTGAAAATTCTAAATTAGAAGAATAAATAGATTATTTAGAGGCTTTAATAGAAAGAGTTTATTTTTTCTATTAAAGCTTCTGGAGATTTTATATAAGCAAAGAAATTTGCAATTTCTTCCCCATTTTTAATGATGATAAAACGAGGAACAGATTTGGTGTTAAATCGTTTTTTAGCGTCATTAAAGTATTGTAGTTCTTTTGTTTTAGTTTCATCTAAATTATTATAGACTTTAACCATAATGAACTTCTTAGCATATTCTTGAAATACCTTTGTACTATAAGCGTATTTTTCTACCGCTCTACAAGGAACACACTTTTTCTCTCCTAAATAAATAAAAACATCTTGATTTTTTTCTTTGCCTAAAGCAATGGCTATGTCTATATCATTATGCCAATTAATTTTATTTTTAGATTCTTGAGAAAATATAGATACAGTACTTAGTATAAATAATAAAAAGGTTAAGTTTTTCATAGCTAGAATATTATGTTAGGATTTAAAATTACTAATTATTTTTTTGAATTAACATTTATATTCTTATCAAATAGGTTTACACCTCCTTTAACACCAAAATCAAGGGTAGTAACAGGGTAGGCAATAGAAATGTTTTCTTGCTCAAAACGTTTTTTAATTCGCATAATAACATCGTTCATTCCTTTACAGAAATCATCATTAGACTCAAATTTAACCCAATATCGAAGCATGAAATCGTAAGTAGAACCACCAATATCAGTAAAATAAAAATCGATACCTTCTTCAGGGAGATATTCTTCTATTTTTTGAACTTCATCTAAAGCAACTGCTCTAACATGTTCTAAATCGTCACCATACGAAACTCCACTCTTTAAAATAATACGACGTTTTCCCCAAGAGGAATAATTTGTAAAAGTTCCATTATAAATAATTTGATTAGGAACAAATACTTCCTGTCCTGGTACAGTTTTAATTTTTGTAGTAAGCCAGCTAATATCTAGCACAACACCATATTTTCCATCAATTTCAACCCAATCGCCAACTTTATAAGGACGTTGTAAATCAACTAAAAGTCCAGAAAACATATTAGAAGCAATGTCTTTTAAAGCAAAACCAGCGATGATGCCCACAACACCAGCACCTGCTAGTAGTTTTTCAAACGGTTTGTCTAAACCTAAAATATGGAGAGCTAATAAAATACCAGTAGCAAAAAATAGTGCGTAAAATAAAGAAGCTATAATTCTTTCAATATTTAGGTAGTTTTCTTTAAAAGCTTTTCGATAAATATTAATACATATTTTTTTTACTCCACTAGCAACAAGAGCAAAAAGAATAACTATAATTAGAGCTAATACAACTTTTGGGATATGCTCTAAAATATTTTGTTGAAATTCTTGCCAAATTCGGGTGATGTTGTCAATCATTTTATCCATAGTTTTTTAGTTTTTGGCTTCACTTTTCTTATAAAACCATTCAATAATAAAACAAAGGAGAATAATTCCAATAGCTACAAATACTCCAGTTAGATTCGATTGAAGTTGTTGTTTTATTAGAATAACAAGAGCAATTACACATAAAAAACACCCTAATAAAGGAATTGTTTTATTAGCACCTGTTTCTTTTGAAAGTTTAAAACCTACATAATTTACAATTCCAAAAATTAAAATAAAACCAACACTCCCAGCAGTAGAAATACTTTCAAGATTTAAAGTGTTTACCAGAACAAGTGTGGCAATAGCGGTTATTAATAAGCCGATGGGTTGGTTCCAGAATTTTGATAAAAAATGGTGAGGTAATTCATCGTCCTCAGCAATTTCATAGTTTACCTTACTTCCTCCATATAATGAAGCGTTAATGGCAGAAAAGGTAGAAATTAAAGCAGCAATGGTTATGATAGTAAAACCGAGTTGCCCTAACATAGGTTTCGCAGCTTCTGCTAGTACATAATCTTGTGCCTTTGCAATTTGATTAAAAGGTAAAGACCCTACAGTAACCAAAGCTATTATGATATACAGAAAAATGACAAATATTACCGAGTAATAATAGGCTTTAGAAATATTTTTCTCAGGATTTAGAATATCAGGAGCAGCATTGGCAATCAATTCAAAACCTTCATAAGCAACAAAAATAACCATTCCACCAGCAAATAATTTGACAGGATTTTCCCAGTTTGTAATAGCTAACTGAGAAATAGAAGGATTGCCTATAAGTCCATAGGCACCAATAGCGATAAATCCGATAAGAATAATGAGTTTTATTACAACAGCATAGGATTCTATTTTTCCTACAACAACAATACTGTAATAATTAATAGCAGTAGCTATAATAATAATAGCACTTGCGTATATATGAAAGTTGATTGTTTTATTTTGTGTAATTTCCCATAGGTTAGGAGCGTAAGAGCCAAATGCAGAAGCATATAATGAAAGCATTACAATATAACTGATCCATAAAAGGTTATTGATAGCTCCGCTAAAAATTGTTTTACCAAAGCCTTGATTAATAAATTTTACGGTTCCACCTCTATCTGGGTACTTCTTGGAAAGATGGACATAACTATAAGAAGTTATAAGGGCAAGAATACCCGCAAGTAAAAAAGCGATTGGAGTTCCTCCTTTGGCAAGTAAAACGGCAAGCCCTAAAACGGCAAAAATACCACCGCCAACCATGCCGCCAATACCTATAGATATGGCTTCATTTAAACCTATTTTTTTAGACATAGTATTGTATTAGTTGATGTAACAGTTACTAAAATAAAAAAAATCCTTGTTTAAGAGCAAGGATTTTAGTTAGTTAAGGAATATCTGGTGAGTTTTTTCTAATTAGTTAGATTGTCAGGATTATGTTTTTTAATTTTAATTTTGACATGCTTAGAAGCTGGCATGTTACTTCCTGCTACAACATTGTGAATAGATACCAATACATTAGTTTCAGGGAAATATGTAACTGTATTTTTTTCAGGAATAGGATATTCGACTATAATAAATAATGGAGCAACACGCTCAATATTATTGTCATAATTGAATAAATCTACTTTATCACCTATTTTAAAACCTGCTTTTTCAATATCTTTTTTATTCATGAAAATTACACGACGCTCGTTATAAACTCCGCGATAACGATCATCTAATCCATAAATTGTGGTGTTGAACTGATCGTGTGTTCTTACAGTAGCCATTAAATATTCATCGTCGGCTAGTATGTTTTGAGGTAATTTAGTTATAGAAAACGGAATACGGTCACCGAATTCTTTTGTTTTAAAGTTTCCTTCACGAGCACCGTTTGGTAAGTAGAATCCGCCTTTTTGTTTTACACGAACATTATAGTTTTCAAAACCGGGAATGCATTTTTCAATATCATCTCTTACGGCATCATAACTGTTCATGTAACGATCCCAATCAATAACACTTTTACTTCCTAAAGTAGCTTTTGCCATATGGCACACAATGTGTGTTTCGTTGATAAGCTTGTCAGAAATTGGTTTTAATACTCCTTTAGACCACTCTACAATTCCCATGGCATTTTCAGCACTTGTATACTGATGCTCACCATTAACGATATCAATTTCACTTTTCGAAATAGTAGGTAAAATTAAAGCCTCTTTTCCATGAATCAAATGGGTTCGGTTTAACTTAGTTGAAACAGAAACAGACAAATCAAGCTGTCTCATTCCATTTGCAGTATATGTGGTGTCAGGAGTTGCTGATAAGAAATTTCCACCCATGCTAAAATGGACTTTAATTTTTCCTTCATTCATAGCCTTTATGGTATTCACAACATCATAACCATTATTTCTTGGTGGATTAAAGCCGAAAACCTCTTGTAATTTATCAAGTTGCTCTACAGAAGGACTGTGGTTAATAAGCATCGTTCTATTTCCTTGTACATTACTATGTCCACGTACAGGGCAAGAACCTGCTCCGGGCTTACCAATACTTCCTTTTAAGAATAACAGGTTAAGAACTTCTTTTAAAATATCAACACCGTTAGGTTGTTGCGTAAGTCCCATTCCCCAGCAAATAATAATTCGGTTTTTATGAGCTAGCATTTCTGCAGCTTTTTGAATATCTTCTTTTAAAACACCAGATGCATTTGCTAATTCATCTAAATCATAGCTTTCAATTTGCTTAATTAAATCTTCATAACCAACTGTTTTATTTTTGATAAATTCTTGATCGAAAACTTTACCAGGAGTTTCTTTTTCAAAATGTAATAGTAATTGTTCAATTGCTTTTAAGAGAGCTAAATCTCCATTAATTTTAACAGGAAGATGTAAATCGGCAAGTTGGATCCCTTTTCCTAAAATACCATTTACTTTTTGAGGATCTCTAAACCCCATTAAGCCAGCTTCGGGAAGTGGGTTAACAGCAATGATTTTAGCCCCGTTTTTTTTTCCTTTTTCAAGAGCGCTTAACATTCGTGGGGAGTTTGTTCCTGGGTTTTGCCCAATAATCATTACGATATCAGTATCGTAAAAATCGTTTAAGGTTGCAGTTCCTTTTCCAATGCCTGTTGTTTCTGCTAAGGTGAAACCTGAGGTTTCGTGACACATATTAGAACAATCAGGAAAATTGTTGGTTCCGAATTCACGGACAAAAAGTTGATACACAAACGAAGCTTCATTACTAGTTCTTCCTGAGGTATAAAAAGCTGCATTATCAGGAGATTCTAATTTATTTAGGTGTTCGGCAATTTTATTAAAAGCATTGTCCCAGCTAATAGGCTCATAATGTGTACCATTTTTAGGTAGGTACATAGGCTCAGAAAGTCTACCTAAATGTCCAATTTCATAATCAGTTAATTGAGAAAGCTCATAAATAGAATTTTGTTTAAAAAAATCTGCAGTAATTCTTTTACTAGTAGCTTCTTCAGCTATAGCTTTTGCACCATTTTCGCAATATTCAGCAATAGGTGATCGCTCATCATCTGGATCAGGCCAACCACAACTAGGACAATCAAAACCATCAAACTGATTCATTTTAAACAAAGCTTTTCCTCCTCTAACCAAAGCTTTATCGTTTATTAAACTCTTTATAGCGTTTGTAACTCCAGGAATTCCCGCAGCCCAATCTTTTGGTTTACCAGTTCTTAAGCTTAATAATTTGTAAGGAGGTTCAGCAGAAGGTTGTTTGTCGCCTTGTTTATTAGATTTGTTGGCCATTGTTTTTTTCTATAATCTTTGAAGCATAAAGTTAAGAAAAAATAAAGGAGGTTTAAGCGGGGGAAGTGATTTTGTATTTGGTTTTAGTAGTTAAGCCTAAAAGTGAATTAGTTTTTAAGCACAACTTTTTTAAGTAGCTTCTTTTTCTTTTTTGAAGCTATTGAAAGTCGGATAAGATTGTTTATTCCAATAACAACTAAGATAGAAATGCAAGCAGCTGTTCCTAATGTGCCTCCATAACCACTAAAAAAATCAGGACTAACCGTATATATAAACCCGAAAATAACTCCGCCAAAAATAATTGAAATATAATTACGAGTAAGTTTACTAGAGGTCATGCCAACAAAAGAAGCTCCAAAAAACACCCAAGGAATTTGATTAGTTATTTCTTCTGAAAATAACTCAGGAAAAAGAAAGCATATGCCAGCAACAATAAGAGTTAATAGGGCAGAGGCTCTTACAGGGCCTTGTTTGTATTTTGTACTTACTAAAAAAGTTAAAAAAGCTCCTAGTATACTTGTTATGTATATTGATATAGTAGTAAGCATTATGAGAGAATTAAAAGTAATAATGATGAGATAACGACACTACCAAAAGCAAGGGTGCCCAGTTTACCACCAACGCCATGAAAAAGATTTTTTGAAAACATATAAAAGACACCAGCTATCATACCTGCAATAATTATAAAGCTATAATCAATAACAATATGTTTTTGAGACATTCCTACAAAACAACCACAATACATAGCGTTAGGAATATTCTGTAAAACCTTTGACTTTTTATTCAAGTCAGGTAAAAAAGAAGCTACAGTTCCGATAAGTGCTGCTGCCAAAACAGAATTCAAAGGAGTAAAAAGGTGTAAATAACTTGTAAGTAGTGCACCAATTATAACAAAAATCATTACATAAAAAGGTTCAAAATCTACTTCTTTAACTTTAAAAAACTTTATATAAGTGTAAATTATGAGTACTGTAATAAGTGTTGTTAACGATATTACTATAAAAACATTTTTATGTTCTAATAATAGCGCAGTAATAAATGCGAATTGAGTAAGAACTAAAAAAATGATTGAAAAAAAGTGAAAATATTTTTGTCTCAAACCTGAGTAATGATGCTTTACAATAGAGTTGCAAATTTATGATATATACAGAGACTATTCAATCAATTACCTTTAATTCTTTCCCATAAATCTGTTAATAATTGTTTAGCTTTTTCACGATTCCTAGGAACTTCATTTATGACTACTTTATTATGTTTTTCAGCTATTTCGAAGCTAAAAGCAAATTGTTGAAAATTAGGAGCTACACTTAGCAATCCAAAACGTAAATCGTTTAAATATATAACATTTTCTTTTTCTGAAACTGTATACCAACCTTTGGTAATTTTAATGAGTCGTTTTACTGAAATATCATCTATATAATTATCTAATAAATGATGATTTTTAGGGTATGAGTAAAATTTGATGGGCTTGGTGTCAAAAAAAGAATAATAACCTATTAGATAAGCATCGTCAGTTTCTACATTCGCAGACCATAAAATAGTATTGAAAGGTGTAGGTTTAGTTTCTATTTCTTTATAAGCTATTCCTTGTTCTTTTAAAGCATGTGAAAATTTAGTGTAAGTAATTCCTTTTATAATTATAGTAATTGCCATATATGAACTACTAATAATAAGTCCTAAATTGTTGTACTTTCTTCTTTTTGTTGTTTCTTTAGGTTGAAACATTGCCATTAGTAGAAATACCAAGAAAGGTAACGTGTATAAAGGATCAATTACAAAAATGTTTTTAAAAGCTAATCGTATGTCGAGAGGCCAAAAGAGCTGAGTTCCCCAAGTGGTATGTGCATCCAGAATAGGATGTGTTATAAATCCCCAAAACATGAGTAAAGCCCATTCTTTTGTGGAGGCTTTTTTCTCATACAAGGAAATGAGCCAACCGAAAATCCACCCAAAAATAATTGCAAAAAAAACAGAGTGTGTAAAACCTCTGTGTATTTCTAGAGCAGTAACAGTATCGAAAAGTTTTCCAACATATACATCTAAATCGGGAATTGTACCAGCGATAGCACCATAAAGCATTGCTTTATTACCAACTTTTTTTCCTAATACAGCTTCTCCAACTGCTGCTCCAAGAACAATTTGTGTAAGTGAATCCATAAAGCAAAAATACTTATAAAACTACTAGTAAATAGAGTTATAATATTTATCAATCCATTCTTTAGGATACTTTTTGTATAAGTCTTTAAGAAGTAGTTTGTTAGCTTCTGAATTTGAGAAATCTTTATAAAAACTACCGAGAGTCCACGCTGTTTCTCTTGGTAAATCTGTGCTATGATACTCAAAAAGAACTTTTTTAGAAGTTTCAGATGAGTCAACTAATAATAAAACTAACACACCCGCTATTTCAAAATTGAATTCATTAAAGAAAGGAGTCATTTTCTGAGCTCTTTTTAAAAGGGTTGTGTTTTCAAAAAAGTGAGTTACTTTTAGCTTCTTTCGTAAACTAGGATAACTAGTATACGAGTTAACCTTGGTAACAAATTTTAAGTTTTCTAAAAATTCGTTGTACTTTGTATTGTATAGGTTTTCTATGTCATTTAGTGAGTTTACTCCAAAGAGTAAATATACTGTACTAGGTCTTAAAACATTAATATTATATCCCTCACCAAGAGATGATAGTGTTTTTTCAATTCCTTTTAGGAAAAGAGGGTAATTGTTTTCTTTTACTTTTGTAATAATACCTAATCTAGAGGCGTGAAAATAAGCATCAACAATTTTTTGCTTGTCTATTCCTTTTAAAGCTTTTGTTAGCGTTGCATTAATATCATAATGACGATACGGGTAAAATTGACCTTGAAACTTATGGAGTAAAGCTTCGTTTTCACTTTCTATAAAAAGATCAATAATTTTACTTGTAGTAAGTTTTCCTACAGATTGATATTTTTTTTCTTGTAATAATATTTTTCTTTCTTTTTCCATAAACATAATTTGTGCCTAGACTAAGTAATAAATAGTAAAATTATAAATCTTGGCGAAAGGAGAATAATCTGTTTTATAAGCGTAGTAAAACGTTATAAATTTGAAGTTTTTAGGCTAAATTGAAAATGTAATTAAAACAAGGAGTCTAATTTAAAACTCCTTGTTATAAACTTTAAACTTAAAGTTGCTCGAAAGGAGTTACTTTTAAAATTTCAATTCTTTTTTCTCCTTTTTTAAAAGGCCAATCGATAATATCTCCTACCTTATATCCTACTGTAGCTAAAGCCATATCTGAAAGGATTGAGAATTTTCTTTTTTGAAGTTTAGTTTTATTTGTAGAAACAAAAATATATTCTTTTTCTTGTTGGTCTGAATGGTCTAAAATTAAAACTCTTCTGTTTACGGTAACAACATCATCAGGAAGTTCTCTTCGTCTTACTTGTTTAGCACCTTTTAATTCAGCTAGTAAGCGGTTTTCCTCTTCAAGAGTTACTTTTTTTCTTCTAACGTGGTCTTTTATAAGATCATATATACCTGTAGTTACTATTATATTTTTTGTCATTATTTTATAATTATTGATGAATAGAAATAAACCATCGCTAAGTATTGAAAAACACTTAGGACTTAGTTTAAATTAATTAAAACTAAAGTTGTCCCTACCTTTAAAGTGGGTAGGGCTTAAATAATAAACTCTTTAGAATTTTTTAAAAATATATCATCAAGCAGGTAACGCAACGAAGCAATAAGCTTTTGCGCAAAGTTTTTTTGAAATGTAAATATTGCAGTCATGTATCATTTACACTTGGTAAGTGCAAATTTACCGCTTATTTATTGAATTAAAAAGGAGTATTGAAAGAAGTAGGACTAAAGTTCTCTAATTAAAGTTGTTTTACTAAGAATTACTTTATAGAACCTTAAAACAATTATCAGTTAAAATCTATTAAATTAATTTTACTAGATTTAACTTCGCTATTTTGCTATAAACCAGCTATAAAAATTTTATGAAATTCATCAAGTATATTCTTACACTATTTGTTTTCTTCATTTTTATTATAAATATTAAGGCTCAAAACAAAAAAATAGATAGCCTTAAAATTGAATTAGAAAATTATAAATTTAATGACACTACTCGTGTTAATTTATTATATGATTTGTCGCGTGCTAATTTTAGAAAGGATATTGGTGCAACCGATCGTTACCTAAATGAAGCTGATAGCCTAAGCACTATTTTAAATTATGAAAAGGGGAAGGCTCGTGTTTATTATTTAAAAGGGATGCTTGAGAATGTAAAAGCTAATTACACAGAAAGCTTACATTTTTTTAATAGATCGCTTAAGTATTACGAAATTATTCAAGACAAAAAAAGAGTTGCTGATGTGTATGTAGCTTTCGGAATTACCAATTACGATTTATCCAGGTATGATGAAGCTATAAAAAATTATCAAAATGCAACCAAAATTTATAGGGAGCTAAACAATAAAAGAGAAATTGTCACAACTCTTATAAATACTGGAAATGTATATTCGGAAATTGGAAATTACAATGATGCTATTTCCAACTATAAGGATGCACTTATTATTAGTGAAGTTATTAATGATGAAGATGGTATTTCTTATGTTCATAGCAATTTAGGAGTCGTTTATAAAGTGCAAGGTAATTACCCATTAGCTATCGATAATTTTAATAAAAGTCTTGATTACGATAAAAGGACAGGAAATATATTAGGTATGGCTAGAATGCATAATAATTTGGGTGAAACGTATATTTCTATAAAAAAATATGATAAAGCATTACAACATCTTTATGAGTCTTTGAGCTTATCTCATAAAACTGAAAATAAGAAGCTTATATCGGTTAATAAGAGTAATATCGGCAATGTTTATTTTTACAAGAAGGAGTATTTAAAAGCTATTGAATATTTTAGTGAATCTTTGCAAGTAAGTCAAGAAATTAATGATTTAAAGCATACTTCAATAACCTACATCAATATTGGAAATGTCTATTTAAAACTTGGTAAACCAATAGCTGCTCGTAAAAATTACATAAATGCAAAAAACATAAGTAAAACAACAGAAAACAAACGTATTTTATCTGCTAGCTTTTTAGGTATTGCAGAAACTTACTTACATGAAAAGTTTTATTTGCAAGCGCTTAATTTTGCTTTGCAAGGTCAACAGATAGCCAAAGAATTAGACTTGTTAGAACCTCAAAAAACAGCATCAGACATACTTTCTGAAGTTTATCAAAATACAGGGCAATACCAAAAAGCTTTCGAAAGTCATCAAGAATTTAAAAAGTTAAATGATAGTATTTTCAATAAAGAAAATATTGAAAAAATTACCCAATTAGAATACGAGTATAAATATAAACAAGCTTTGGATTCTGCTAGTCTTCGAGAGTTAAAATTAACTAAAACAGTACTTGATACTTCTCAAAATTTAAAAAAGTCACAACGAAATCTGTTTTTGGGGGTTGTTGCTTTTTTAATTATAACCTTGGCTTTAGGTATCATCATTCTACTCTTAAAACTGAGGAATCAAAAATCAAAAACACAAAATGTAGTTATAGAGCAAAAGCTATTGCGTTCGCAAATGACTCCTCATTTTATTTTTAATTCACTTTCAGTTTTACAAGGCATGATTTTGAATAAAGAGCAGAAAAAATCGGTTTCTTATTTATCTAAATTTTCAAAATTACTCCGAACCATTTTAGAAAACTCTAGAGATAGAACCGTGTTACTTTCTCAAGAATTAATTGCTGTAGAAAACTATTTAGCGCTTCAAAATTTAGAAAACGAATCATATGCTTATACTATTTCTGTAGAAGACAGTATTAATACATCTATCTTTAAAATTCCTCCAATGCTTATTCAGCCATTTGTAGAAAATGCTATAGAGCATGCTTTTGTGAACCAGACAGGAAATAAAACTATTAATATAAAACTTACTTATTCAAATGAAGAATTAATTTGTGTTATTAAAGATAACGGAGTAGGTGTAGATTATTTGAAAGAGGGAAAAAATCAAGATAAGAAATCATTATCAACAGCTATTACATCAGAACGATTACAAATACTATCAAAAGACTTTAAAAAGAAAGGTTCTGTTACTGTAGAAGACAGGAAAAAATATAACGAACAAGGAACTATTGTTACTTTGACAATCCCTTATATAATCATTGAAAGTAGTGAAAACATTAATAATAGAGGATAAAGAATATATTAGGAAAGGTTTACAAAACCTATTACAGTTACTGGATACAGAAATAACAGTATTGGGTGAATGCGAATCTGTAAAAGAAGCGGTTGTGGTAGCCAATGCCTGTAAACCTGAGTTGGTTTTTTTAGATATTAACCTTACTGATGGTACGGGATTTGATTTTTTAGAGCAAACAGAAAACCTCGATTTTAAAGTAATCTTTATCACTGCTTATGAAGAGCATGCTCTACGTGCTTTAAAGATTGGAGCTGTAGATTATTTATTAAAACCCGTTGATATAGATGAATTAGAAATAGCGCTTAAAAAAATTACTCAACTTCCAATAATTCAACAAAAACAACAAGTACAAATTGCTAAACAAGCTTGGAATAATGAAGAATCAAAACTGATTTTGTCTTTACAAGATAGTTTTCAGGTAATTGACTTAAACGAACTATTGTTTTGTGAATCAGACAAAGGATATACTACATTTTATTGTAATGATAATAAAAAATACTTGGCTTCAAAAACCTTAAAAGAGTTTGAAGAACGTCTTTGTAATGCTAATTTTACACGTCCACATCAATCGTATATGGTCAATTTAAAATTCATAGATAAGTACGACAAGTCGGGGGTTATTCATCTAAAAAATGGTAAAAAAATACCAGTGTCTTCTCGAAAAAAAGAACAGTTTTTAAACACTTTCTTAAACTGGACAAATAATTAAGTTATTGCTTTTTCGAATATTCTGTAAAGTATCACGTTTATTTATTCAAAAACTCCAGAAATAGATCTTCTATTTCCTATTTCACTTTTGCTATATACTTTTAGTGTGTAATAATAAAAAAACACGAAAATGAAAGTATTAAAACTTATAGCAATCATTGCAATATTTACTTCGTTAGTTTCTTGCGGAAAATCGACAAGTAAGCAAGCAGCCAATAAAGAAGGATTTGCTGCTATAGAAAAAGAACTCAAAAACGAATTTGGTAATAAGGCATATTATACAGATTTAACAATTACTCATAATAAGTCAATAGGAAATATTATTGGAGTAACCGTTACCACAGCACCTGAATCTCTAAAAATGGGACAATGGAATCAAGCACAAGGTAACTGGAAACAAAACTCAGAAATTTCATTAGAAGTGCCTCAAGGAAGTAAAGCCGCAGACTTTATGTTTCAGCTAAACAACAATATCAACTTGTCTAAATTAGGTGAGTTGGTTGAAAAATCGAGCACTCAATTAACTGCTGAAAAAGGTATAGATAATCCTGTTTTAAACATGGCGTATATCAAGTTTCCAAAAAATGGAAACACCACTAAAACTGAATATGTTGTGATGTTGAATCCTGAAAACGGAGGCACAACATTTACCTTCCGATATAAATTAAACGGAGATTTTATCGAGATGGATTATTAAAACACTGTAAACTCAAAAATTAAAATAATATGAAAAGCGCAATCAAATTTACCAAAACATTATTTCTTACATTATTAATAATAACTTATAGTTGTAGTAAAGATGATGATCCAATCGTTATTAATCTTCAAAATTTAGAGGTTACAATAGATGAAAACCCTACGGTTGGACAGGTTGTAGGAACGATTGAAAGTGATAATAACGTATCTTTAACGTTTAATATTACTTCACAAACACCAAGCGGAGCTCTTGAGATAAATGAAAATACAGGAGAATTAACCGTAGCAGATGCTAGCTTATTTGACTTTGAAACAAATCCTATAATTACAGCAATTATTGCTGCAGATAAAGCTCAAAATACCGCTACAGTAACCATAAATTTAGAAGACAAACACGAAGTTGGTGAGTATAAATTTGGAGGTGTTATATTTTGGGTAAATACATCTGGAGATGAAGGGTTGGTTTGTGCTGTAAGCGACCAAAGTCTAGGAATTAGATGGTATAATGGTACAAATGTTAGTACAGGTGCTACAGCATTAGAAATTGGGACAGGACAAGTAAATACTACAGCTATTGTAAATGTTCAAGGAGTTGGTTCTTATGCGGCACAAATTTGTAATGATTTAAGTTTAAATAATTATGATGATTGGTTTTTACCAAGTATTGGTGAATTGCAAGAAATTTATAATAATAAAGAAATTATTAATACAACTTGTCTTCAAAATTCGGGAACTGCGCTTGAAGAAACGGCTTACTGGTCCTCCGCTTATTGGAGTAGTACTGAATCTAGTAATGATTCAGCTAGGATTCTTAGATTTTCAGATGGATATAATAGTCCACAAGGATTCGGTAAAGGAATTAATAATTTAAATGTGAGGGCTGTTAGAGCTTGGACTGATTTTTAATGTAACACTCTAATTATAAAAAAATCGTATAAATAAAATATTTTCACCAAATTTAATTTATACGATTTTTCATTTCCTTTTAAATTTTTAACTCTTGACAATTATGATAAACTTTTTTAATGAATACCCACTGGTAAAATGGATCTTAGTAGGATTTGGAATCTTATACTTTTTAGATAAATATGGCATCTTTAGTCCTATAGATAATTTAATAAATAGAATAGGTAAGTATAAATTTAAAAATCAAGCACATTTAAATAATCCCAAACTAAAAGAAATAATAACTTTCTTTAATAAAAAACAGTTTAGTAACATAGAACAAACTTTAAAGAGCATGAATTCAAGCGAACGTTCATTTGCTTTTGAAAGTTTAGGTCAATATGGAGATATTAAGACAAGTGATGAATGGATTAATAAAGAACCATATAATGATTTACCCAAAATTATAAAAGGATATCAATTAATTCATAAAGCTTGGGGAATAAGAGGGAGAGGAACTATTGACAGTGTATCTAATGAAAAGCTAGTGTCTTTTAAAAAGCACTTAAAAAAGGCCGAAGCTATTTTAATAGAAGTTAATAATAAAAATAGCATTTTTAAAGCCAATGCTGTTGCCTGTTTGCTAACCATTTATAAAGCTATTGATGCAAATAGACAATATGTGCATCAGCTTTTTGAAGATGTTATAAGTGAGTTTCCGGAAGATGTAGAGCTTCATAAAAATTATTTAGAGTTTGTATCGCCTAAATGGGGAGCAACTGTTGAGGAATATGAAAATTATTTAAACCATATAAATGAATGGTCTCCTTTTATTCAACAATTAATATTAGCTAAATATTATTTTGATTTAAATTATTTTCATGATTATCAAGATTCTGATGGTAAAATAGAACAATTAATGACTGAGGTTAAGGCAGCTCCTATTGAAAACAATAACCTGTACAGATATGAATTGTATAAAATATTATACTGGACAGCTAGTAATTTAGGTATGACTGAATATGAAGCATATTATAAAAAAATGGCATTACCTTATTTAGAAGATTAAATTAAAAATAAAATGAAATACCTAAAACAATTACTTACTTATCTAATTTGGACAAGCCTTTCTTTATTGTTAGGTATAGGGTATATGCGAATTGTTTTAGGTCCGAATAATGTATCTAAGGAAGGATTAGGATATTTATTCCATCTTTTTTACAATTGGGGTTTGTTTCATGTCGGATTGGTAGTTGGATTCGTAATTGCTTTCTTGTTTATTCTTGTAGATTTTTTTTACCTAAAAAAGAGATTTAAAAAGAAAGATAAATTAATTATTGTACGATTTGGATCTCTTCTTACAATTACCATTGTAGTTGCAGCCATACATTATATATTAGAAAAAGTAATTGATGTAATTTAAACAAAATTACAAATGGAAATAGTATTTATCTTCTTTCTCATTTTACTTTTTGGTATAGTCCTATTCCTGAGTTACAAAATTGTAAAATGGGTTATTGCAAGAAAAGGAAGAGTTGTAGGTGTGGTATCAATACTGTTTGTCACAATTGTTAGCGTTACTATTTACCAGTTGTTTTTTGTAAAAATGGAATTCATTCAATCCAACGTATATCCTAATTTATATTTGGTAAAAAATGAGATTAAAAACCGAGATTCTTTAAACAATATCATTAAAAAAATAGTTGTCGAAAAAATAGACCTCAATTTTATAGACAATGGAAAAAAATACATAGAAAATACACACAAAGCACCTTACGCAGCGTTAGCTTTTTATAACTATTCCAAAAGTTCCAGACTATCTATATTTCAAGATTACGGTACTACCTATTTTATAGACCATGAAGAAGATTTAGGTGGTTTTTCGGTAGAAGATTTGAGCATGTATCAGAATGAAAAACTAGCCATTTTCAATATCCGTCTTTATAAAAATGACAGTACACAACATTATGGTCTATTGGAGTATTATGAAAAAGGTGATGTTGTAAAAATAGATACCATTATATTACAAAAAAAAATAAACTTAAAATGAGATATAGCTATCTACTGATAACATTTCTACTTCTCGCTTGCGTAAAAAGCAATAAAGAAAAAACATCTGCAAAAGGAGCAATAGAAAAACAAGAAATAGAAAATGCTGTAGAAACAGTAGCTGACGAAATTGAAGCTGTAGCCCAACCATCAGAACATGTTACTACAACCTTTAAAGAAGAACTATTGAAGCTGAAATTAAAAACGGTTCCTTTGGTTGATAGCACTTCGTTTGATAACCTTATAGATAAGGGTGATTATCAAAACATAAATACCGAAGCATTGCAGCTTGCTAAGGTTTATAAAAATTGGGAAAAACTCAAATCTAATTACCGTATTATTGATGCATATCGATTAAAATTATCTAAAGGTTTTTATACCGTTATGATAACAGCATTACAAAGCGATGAGGAAATAGAATCGAAACTTATCAACTATGATTTAGAAGGCAATGTCATTGCTTCAGAAATGGTTGCCTATGACTCAAAAACGGAAGATTGGATGAGAACAAAATCAACAATAGAAACAGATCGCATTACCATCAACTATCAATATAAAGTAAGCAAAGAAACGGGTTATGTTAAAATTGAACCCAACGGAAAATTTAGAATGTTAGGCCTCAGTGATATATTCTATGAGTTGGTAATAGATGAATTAAACATAGACAAATCAAAACTAATACCAAGCTTGCAGGCTTTTAAAACTCTGCCCAACCGTCCGAACGAAGCGATTGTAGTTATTCCTGAAATTGTTGAAGGAAGTGAAGAAGAACATTATTTTACACTCAACACACATATTGCCTACGTTAATATAGAAAACAGGCAGGTTTTATTTCACTATTTTGAAAGTGCTGAAACAAACGGCTGGACCTCAGATGCTATAATGCTAACAGAAATAGTTATAGATACTGCACCTTATACCATTACGGAAAATGAACGTGCTTTTGGAGTTAAGACTCATTTTGTTGGTAGTTCACGTGTAAATCCTTATGAAAATGAAAGTCTTTCCTTGTTTATAATAGCTAATAACAATTTGCAGAAAGTCCTACATAATTTTGAAATAATAGACAATGGAGGTGAATGGGATGGTAATTGTCATGGTGAATTTATAACCGAAAAAAGAACACTCATTATTTCAGAAGAAAAAAACAATGGTTATTTTGATATTTTAGTAAAACATAAAATCACCAATAATATAGCTTTTGAAGATGAAAATGGAGATTGTAAAAGTAAAGATACCATCACTACCAAAACATCGGTGCTAAAATTTGATGGTAAAACCTATAAATAAACACATGAAACTAAGCGAATCATTTAGCGGAGCACTTAGAACCTTTGCATATTTTATGGCAAGTGGTACACACTACCTGTTAAAAGGTGTTGATTATCTAAAACTTTATGGCGAAGAGCCCAGTGCAATTGAACAAGCCTTTGCCATTTTTGCCAATGTCATAGAGCTGGATGAAAATGGAGAAGTACTCAATGCAAAGCATGCCGAAAAAAGAGCGGTAGATTATATCCGTTCGTATTGTGACCCTAATTTTAAAGTAATGCCTCCATACGAAGACTGGGAATTAGAGTTACATTAATTTTAAAAAAAAATATGAAAAATAAAATTACACCACTTTTTTTACTGGCTATTTTACTGAGTCTTTATTTAGCCTCTTGTAAAAATACATCTGAAAAACCTGTAAAAACAGAAATCAATACAGTGTTTAAAGTAGAAGCAGATAATAAAGATATTATAAAGTCTTCAGAAGAAGAAAGTAAGACTCTTGGTAGTTTTAAAAGCCGTTTAAGGCCAGATGAACAATTAGAACTCAAAACAATTTATAACGATACTGTAACTTTTTTAAGTTACGATGATAATTATGATTATTGGTATTTTTTAGCTAAAAAAAACAAGGATACTGTACAAATAATGTATTATGATATTCCGATAAATGAATTAGTGAAAGGAGATACAATTTCCATAAAATGGGAATTGAAAATTTTGCAAGAAGCGGGCGATGAAGATATAACATACTTAAAACCGTATTTAGTTTCATTTAACAAAATAAGTTCAAGTATATCTGATAATAATAGCATAAAAATTTTATGGCGGGATACGGTGTATGACGAAGAATTAAAAACAGATATTAACACCATTGTTCTGAATAAAGAGTATCAAAAAAATATTACTCAACCCGAAAGAGCGGCTTTAGGGTATGTCGTTACCTTTGTGGGGAATGAATGCGAATGGGATGGAAGAAATCCTAATGAAAGCAGAAGCAACTTAGAGTGTAAACTGCTCACTTATTTAGATTTAGGTTACCAATGTTCCGACAGACATTTAGACTTTTTAAACCAATGGTTTTCAAAAGATTCTGTGTCGATAGAAAAATTGAAACGCTGTACCACAATACCAAATGGCGCTACGATGCAATCAACATTTGATGAAATTTTATTGGAAACAAATACTCAAAATCAAATAATAACAATCACTTATAAAGTTAAGGTTATAAATGTCCGAGAGAGTAGTGTAATTCGTTACATCACAACAGATATCTTTAAATATAATTCAGAAGGAATAATTTTAGTAGATTCAGAAAGAAGAGCAAATAATTCTTTTGTTATTTCCTGTGGTTCTGGTTGCGCAATGATCTATACAGAAAACAAAATTGTAACTAACAACAATTTTAGTGAAGTAACCTTTAAAGTAGAAATGTTTGTTAACGAAGTTCTGTCAAAAGAATACGAGGAAACCTATAGCTATATATGCAAGCCTTCAAATAATGAGACTGAAATAAAATTAAAGGGAGATGATGATTATAATATAGAAAATCAACATTCAGAAATTCAGAAGCAACTTAAATCATATATACCTAAAATATGTACAAACTAAAACAGAAGGAAGACCATACAAGAAGCAAAAAAAACTAATTCATAAAGAACATGATAGAAGAATACTATGCGGGAAAACCTGTCATTGAGAAAAAATTAGCTTAATGTATTGATATTGTTGGGTTTTGTTTCTTTTGGTTTCCTTTGTTTTCGTTTCTTACTTCCCTATACAGAAATTTCCAAAAATATGACCTAAAATATCTTTATCAACATCATACTCACCAGTAATATTTCCTAAATGACGTAAACATTCTCGAATATCAATAGCAAATAAGTCAGAAGAGATATCTAACTCAATACCATTTTTAACAGAGTTAATACTTTCTAAAGCATGGTTTAGGGCTTCAAAGTGACGTGAATTTGTAACAATAGTTTCGTTATTACTTAAAGCTCCTGTGTTCACTAATGAGATAAGCTCTTTTTTAAGCTCGTCAATCCCAATATTTTGTTTAGCAGAGAGTAAAATTAAGTTTTCAATATCTGATTGTAAAATAGAGGAATCATGGCAAGATAACGTGTCTATTTTATTGGCTATAACTAATAAACGTTTGTTGGGAAAACGTTGGTGTATTGTATCAATTTCTTCTAGAAATAATTCTTTAGAATGTATGTATTTATTTGAATCAATTAAGAAGATAATTAGTTGCGCATTTTCTGCTTTTTCATAGGCTTTTTTAATACCTATATTTTCAACAACATCTTCAGTTTCTCTAATACCAGCAGTATCTATAAAACGGAAAACAACACCATCAATAATTAGTTCATCTTCAATAGCATCACGAGTAGTACCAGCAATATCGGATACAATAGCTTTTTCTTCGTTTAGTAAGGCATTTAACAACGTAGATTTACCAACGTTAGGTTCTCCAATAATAGCAACAGGAATTCCATTTTTCATAGCATTTCCAAAAGCAAAAGAATCAATTAAACGCTTTAAAACAGCTGATATCTTAGCAACCAATTCTTTAAATTTGGTTCTATCAGCAAACTCAACATCTTCACCAGAAAAATCTAGTTCAAGCTCAATTAATGCAGCGAAATCTAATAGTTGAGCTCTTAATTCTTTTAATTCATTGGTGATACCTCCACGCATCTGCTGAATTGCCATTTGATGAGAAGCAGCAGAATTAGAAGCAATTACATCAGCAACAGCTTCCGCTTGTGATAAGTCCATCTTGCCATTTAAAAAAGCGCGCATGGTAAATTCGCCATTATCAGCCATTCTACAACCATTTTGCAGGAAAAGTTGAATGATTTCTTGTTGAATAAAACTAGAACCATGACACGAAATCTCAACTACATCTTCACCAGTATAAGAGTGTGGATTTTTAAAAATAGATACTAAAACTTGATCAATAACAACTCCATTATTTACAATATGACCTAAATGTAAGGTGTGAGATTTTTGATTTAATAATGATTTATTTTTTTTTATAGAAGAGAAAAATGAATCTACAATTTTTATCGATTTTTCTCCAGAAAGTCTAATAACAGCAATGGCACCAACACCCGCAGGTGTAGCTAAAGCAATAATTGTATCGTTTTGTATCATGTTGCAAAATTACCTAATTATAAAAGAATTTTGTTAAAATATTTTAATTCTGTTTTTTTCCTTTGCCTCTAAAGGAAAATCCCCCTTTTTTTAATTTGATTTTTTTGAATCTAAAAATTAGCAGTACTTTTACTTTAAAGTTTTTAGAACTTGAAAAACGTTAATCCCTCAAAATAATACAATTCCCAATCAGTATTATTTTATTTTCCTCAGTTAAAATTTATTGGACATCCTTGTGTATTGAAGTATTGTTAAAAGCAATACTAGGACGTGCGTAACCCTTAATTACCCCATCCCCATTTACCCCATCCCCGTATGGTTTTAGGTAAAACTAAAACTTTTATAAGTATATGTTTTCTAGAAAAGTCTAGAGAAATATTAAAAAAAGTTAATTAAAAAGTAAAGGTATGGGAATGAAAACTACTCATTTTAAAAAATTAATTCTTGCCTTATTGTTGTTTAGTGTGAATTATATTTTTTCACAAACAACAGTATCTATGCAAAGTCCCTGTAGTATTTCTGGCTGCGGAGCCCAGGATGTAGAGATAGGGAGTGTTTATATAGGAGATATAAACGGAGATCCAATTAGTACTTGTACAGTAGGACAGCCTCTTTCTAATGTTTATTTGTATTTAGATATTTCTAAAGCAGCAAGTAAAATAGATTTGTATATGCAATTCTATTTAATGAATGGTACAGATAAAATAGATAAAGATGGAAATGTTTATGTAGGAACCGATAAAATAAGTATTGGTATACCAGGATCAATTAGTCCAGGAATATATCAAATGTTTGAGTTAATGAATTACACATGTGGTGAGGAGTTAACCTTAACAGATGTATATATTTCTTGGCAAACACCAGGTAGTGCTGGTGGTCCTGGATGTGCAGTTCAAACGTCAAAATGTTCAGGAGAAAATTTACCACCAATAGATGTGCAAACACCTATTGCACCCGATTTTACATTCGAGTATAATTGTGGAGCTAATGGTAGTGGATTTCAAGGAGTAACATTTACAAATACTTCTACAGGAGGAGATGGAGTATTGACTTATGAATGGAGTTTTGGAACAGATTCTTCTCCAAGTATAGCAACGACAGAAGGTCCTCATCTTGTTGGTTATAGTAGTGCGGGTTCAAAAATGGTCATGTTAACAGTAACAGATGAAGATGGTGATACAAACTCAATAACAAAAAATATTATGATTGATAGCACTCCTACAGCTGCTATTGTTGGAACGAATATTACTTGTAATGGAGTTAATGATGGTATAGCTGATTTAACAGTAACAGGGGGAAAAGCTCCTTATACCTATTTATGGAGTACGGGAGCCACTACAGAAGACGTAAGTGGCTTAGGAGTAGGAACACATAATGTTATCGTAACTGATGCCAATGGTTGTATAGCACTAGCGGATGTTACTATAACAGAACCACCAATATTATCTCTTTCTCTTTTAGGAAGTGATTTAAGTTGTGGAGGAAGTGATGGAGCTATTGATTTGACAGTGTCAGGAGGAACAGCAGATTATACTTACTTATGGAATACAGGAGCAACTACAGAAGACCTTAGTGGGTTAACAGAGGGGACTTATACAGTTACCGTTACTGATGCCAATGGTTGTCAAGAAGTAGATTCTATTACCTTAGTATCAAATGATGATGAAGATCCTGTAATAAGTGTTCCAGAAGCGTTAGGCATTGAGGGGTGTGATGAAAATGATATTACAAGTCTTAATGCTAGGTATCCTTTTAGTTTATCTGAATCTTCGGATATAAAAGGTAGTTTTTATACAACAGGTTATATAGCTTCAGATGATGGAACAATAGCAAGTATAACTTATATAGATGCGATTAGTTCTGATGATGGATGTATAACTACAGTTACAAGAACGTTTACTGTAACAGATACTTGTGGTAAAACAGGAACAGATTCAATGGTAATTACAATAGTAGATACTACAGATCCAGTATGGGTAAATGAGCCAATGGATATGACAAGTGTAGAGTGTGATCCATCGACAAATGCACAAGCATTTAGTGATTGGTTAGCAAGCTTTAGTGGAAGTGATAGTTGTGGAACAGCTATAGTAACTCATAACAGTACCGGTTTAAGTGATTTATGTGGAGGAACAGGCTCAGAAACTGTAACCTTTACGTTAACGGACGAGTGTGGAAATGATATTACGAAAGA
>NZ_RAQM01000001.1 GCF_003610735.1 Tenacibaculum lutimaris
ACCGGGAGCAAGTGATAGTACGAGTTATAGTGCAAGCTATACGGTAACCCAAGCAGATATTGATGCAGGAACAAGCATTAGTAATGTAGCTACGGCAACAGGAGACAGTCCAAGTGGTACTGATGATGTAACGGATAATTCAGATGATCCAACGGATCCGACGAATGATGATCCAGACAATGATGGAGATCCAGAAGATCCAACCGATGTAGAAGTAACGATAAGTGCACCTAACTTAAGTTTAGAGAAGGTAGCGACGTTAGTACATACCAATGGAAATGGGACAGCCGATGCAGGAGAAACAATCAATTATGCTTTCAAAGTAATCAACAACGGTAATGTAACGGTACGTAATATTGAGATAACAGACGTATTACCAGGTATCGTGTTAACAGGTACTCCTATAGCAAGTTTAGCACCGGGAGCAAGTGATAGTACGAGTTATAGTGCAAGCTATACGGTAACCCAAGCAGATATTGATGCAGGAACAAGTATCAGCAATGTTGCAACGGCTACAGGAGACAGTCCAAGTGGTACTGATGATGTAACAGACAACTCAGATGATCCAACGGACCTGACGAATGATGATCCAGACAATGATGGCGATCCAGAAGATCCAACGGAAGTAGACGTAACGCCTAATGCACCGAACCTAAGTTTAGAAAAAATGGCGACGTTAGCTCATGCCAATGGAAATGGAACAGCAGATGCAGGAGAAACAATCAATTATGCTTTCAATGTAATCAACAACGGTAATGTAACGGTACGTAATATTGAGATAACAGACGTATTACCAGGTATCGTGTTAACAGGTAGCCCTATAGCAAGTTTAGCACCGGGAGCAAGTGATAGTACGAGTTATAGTGCAAGCTATACGGTAACCCAAGCAGATATTGATGCAGGAACAAGTATCAGCAATGTTGCAACGGCTACAGGAGACAGTCCAAGTGGTACTGATGATGTAACGGATAATTCAGATGATCCAACGGACCTGACGAATGATGATCCAGACAATGATGGAGATCCAGAAGATCCAACCGATGTAGAAGTAACACCAAACACACCGAACCTAAGTTTAGAAAAAAGGGCAACGCTGAACGATACCAATGGAAATGGAACAGCAGATGCAGGAGAAACAATCAACTATGCGTTCAATGTAATGAACAACGGTAATGTAACGCTACGTAATATTGAGATAACAGATGTATTACCAGGCATTGTGTTAACAGGTAGCCCAATAGCAAGTTTAGCACCGGGAGCAAGTGATAGTACGAGTTATAGTGCAAGCTATACGGTAACCCAAGCAGATATTGATGCAGGAACAAGTATCAGCAATGTTGCAACGGCTACAGGAGACAGTCCAAGTGGTACTGATGATGTAACAGACAACTCAGATGATCCAACGGATCCGACGAATGATGATCCAGACGGAGACGGAGACCCGGAAGACCCAACAATGGTAGATGTAACACCAAACACACCGAACCTAAGTTTAGAAAAAAGGGCAACGCTGAACGATACCAATGGTAATGGAACGGCCGATGCAGGAGAAACGATTGACTATGAGTTCAATGTGACGAACAACGGTAACGTAACGGTAAGCAACATTGAGGTTACAGATGTATTACCAGGAATCAGGTTAACAGGAACACCGATAGCAAGTTTGGTACCGGGGGCAAGCGATAACACGAGTTACACGGCAAGTTATACCGTAACCCAGGCGGATATCGACAACGGTACGAGCATCAGCAACGTGGCAACGGCAACAGGAGATAGTCCAAGTGGTACTGATGATGTAACGGATAATTCAGATGATCCAACGGACCTGACGAATGATGATCCAGACAATGATGGCGATCCAGAAGATCCAACCGATGTAGAAGTAACGACAAGTGCACCGAACTTAAGTTTAGAGAAAACAGGAGTTTACAATGCCGTAACAGGAGTAATCACATATAGTTTTACAGTAACCAATACAGGAAACGTAACGGTAACGGGTATTCGTATTATAGATGCATTACCAGGAATCGTATTAACAGGAGGTCCGATAGATTTAGCACCAGGCGTAAGTGATAGCACAACATTTAGTGGAAGTTATACCGTAACCCAGTCAGATATTGATGCAGGAAATGTAAGTAATACGGCAACGGCAACAGGGAAAGACCCAAATAATAACGATGTAAGTGATGTATCGGATGACGGCGATGATACCGATGGTAATACAGAGGATGATCCAACGATTACACCAGTTACTCAGACTCCAAGTATTGAATTAGAGAAAACAGGAGTTTTTAATGATACTAGCGGAAACGGTTTTGCAGAGGCAGGTGAAACAATCACCTATAATTTTACAGTAACCAATACCGGAAATGTAACATTAACTGATATTACGATTAACGATCCATTAGTATCTGTAGGGGGAAGCATCCCAAGTTTAGCACCAGGAGTAAGTGATAGTACTACGTTTAGTGCAATGTATACGATTACTCAGGCGGATATAGATTCAGGAAGTGTTGCAAATCAGGCGACAGTAACAGGAAAAGATCCGAGTGATAATGATGTTATTGATATATCAGATGATCCTACAAACACGACAAATAATGATACAGATAGAGACGGTGATCCAGATGATGAAACAGTAACAGACCTTAATGTGAGTGTTCCAGATGCTATTGATGATGTTTCAGAAACTAAAATGGGGGAATCAGTAACTATAAACATTTTAGAGAATGATAATAATTATGGAGTTGGTTTTGAAAACAGTAGTATTGAGATTATAAACTCTCCAGCTTATGGTACAGTCACAGTTATGTCTGATGGAAAAGTTGTATATCAACCAACCCCAGGAGTAAAGTATGCAGGGGAAGATACATTTACTTATAGAGTTCGAGATAACAATGGTAATTGGACGAACGTGGCTATAGTAACTATTAATATTTCAGGATTATTTATACCTAATGTTATTACTCCTGATGGAGATGGTAAGAACGATACTTTTGAAATAGTAGGACTAGAGCAGTATGATCGTGCTGAAGTAATAATCCATAACAGATGGGGGAATGAAGTTTATAAAAGCTTTGAATATCAGAACAACTTTACAGGAGAAGGTTTAAATGAAGGAACCTATTATTACTTAATAAGTTTAAGTAAGAATGGTCAAAATCCTGAAACATATCAAGGTTGGATTTTTATAAAGCGCTAAGAAAATGATAAGATTAATAATTAGGAAAGAAGAAATAAAAGGGGAAATGAAGAAAATAGGTTTTTGGTTTGTAGTTCTGATGTTATTCGCAGCATCAGAATTAAGAGCCCAACAAGAAGTACAGTTTACGCAGTATATTTTTAATACATTAAGTGTAAACCCTGCTTATGCTGGTTATAAAGATCAATGGTTTGCTCAATTAGCTTTGCGTAATCAATGGGATGGCCTAGATGGAGCCCCTAAAACAGGACAGTTCTCTATAGATGGAATAGTATCACCGTATACTAGAAATGTAGGATTAGGTTTACAAATAAATTCAGAAAAAATAGGGCCGGAAACATCACTATCAGTGTATTTGAATCAAGCATATCGAATCAGATTAAATGAAGAAGATACCCAAAGATTAAGTTTTGGTATTGGAGTTGGTTTATTACAATACGGATTGGATGGAAGTAAATTTAGACCTGTAGATGAAACAGATGCGGCTTTAAGTTTAGGTAATGAAAGTGTTTGGAAATGGAATTTGCGATTAGGGGTTTATTACTACAGTCCTAAATGGTATGCAGGGGTTTCTTTAATGAATGTACTAGACAAAGAAGATACCTATCTTTTTAATAGTGAAGATGCTAATTATAACATCTATCACCGTAAGCATTTATACTTTATAACAGGTTATTTATTCGATTTAAACGACTCGTTCAAATTACGACCAAGTTTAATGCTTAAAGAAGATTTTAAAGGAACTACAAGTGTTGATATTAATGGAATGCTAATTTTTAACGAACGTTTTTGGTTTGGTGCAAGTTATCGTACGGGTGTTGATATTTGGAAGAATGATTACACCGATTATACTCCTGTTAAAACATCTAAAACAAATGCTATTTCAGGGATAGTTCAGTTTTATGCTACCAATAACTTTAGAATAGGTTATTCGTATGATTATATGTTAAACAACCTTTCTAGCGTTGAAAATGGGACTCACGAACTTACTTTAGGATACACTTTTCCAAAGAGAGGAAACAGATTGTTAAGTCCACGATTCTTTTAATTAAAAAATGAAAGCAAATTTTCATAACACAAAATATGTTCTAATGAAAAACCAAATAATTATAGTTGTTTTAATGTTGTTTTTTGTAAAAGGAATAGCACAAGAGCAGCCAGGAAATAGAGAAATGGCGTACCGATATATTTATGAATATCAATATGCAAAAGCAGTACCTTTATTATTAAAAGTTATAGATGTAAAGAAACCTAAAGCTAAAGATATAGAGTTACTAGCAAAAAGTTATTATCAAATTAATGCATATACACAAGCTTGTAATTGGTATGCAAGATTATTAGAGTTTGACAATGTAGATCCTGAAGTATTAATTGAATATGCTAAAAGTTTAAAGCAAATTTCAGAGTATATAAAAGCTAAAAGTATTTTAGAAGAGTATGCGAAAAAAACAGGAAATCATCAAAAAGTAGCGCAAGAAATTGAAGGTTGTACATTGGCGCTTAAATGGCAAGCAAACCCTAAAAGTTATATATTACGTAATGAAAAAATAATTAATACTGAAAAATCTGAGTTTAGTCCATTCCTGTTAGAAAATCAATTGTATTATGTAGGTGAAAAACTAGAAGCGAAAAGACGATATGGTTGGACAGGAAACTCTTTCTTAAAAATTTATAACGCCAAAGTTGATGACGCAAAGCAATTAAGTTCTTCAGAACTAAAAGAGTTGTTCAATGAAAAAAAGTTTCATGTTGGTCCTATTACTAGTAATAAAGCAGGAAATACTTTTTATGTAACTCAAACCTACCCAGGTAGAAAAGGAAATAAAGAAAAAGAAGGAGATAGAAAATACTTGAGTAATAAACTTGAGTTATACATCTATTCAAAAGACGATTCAGGTAACTGGAAAGCGACTCCTTTCCCTTACAATAATGTAAAAGAATATTCAGTTGGTCATGCAGTTTTAAGCCCAGATGAAAAAGTTCTTTACTTCGTATCTGACATGTTAGGAAGTATAGGAGGAACAGATATTTGGTATAGTGAGTTGGATGCTCAAAATAATTGGACAGCTCCTAAAAATGCAGGAAATACTATTAATAGTGTAGGAAATGAAATGTTTCCAACTGTAGCTTCTAATGGTTCATTATACTTTTCTAGTGATGGATTTGTAAGTATGGGAGGGCTTGATATTTTTAAAACTAAAGGTTCTAAAGCATCTTGGTCTACACCAGAAAATTTACAATACCCAGTAAACAGTGGAGGAGATGATTTTGGTTTTATCGTATCCGAAATAGAAGGTGAAACAATGTTTGGATATCTTTCTTCAAATAGATTAGGAGGTAAAGGAGGAGATGATATTTATTCATTCACCTATAAAAAACCAAAGAAATTTATAGCTTTAGAAGGAATTACTTATGAAGGAAAAACGACAGAGAAGCTTTTAACCGACGTAGCTGTGAGTTTATTTAAAGGAAAAGACAGACAGCTAATAGCTAAAAAAGAAAGTACAGCTAAAGGAGAGTTTGTTTTTGAAGTTGAACCAAATACGTCGTATAAAATTTTAGGTCAGAAAAAAGGTTTTTATAGCGATTCTCTTGTAGTAGATACCAAAACAATAAAAGCAGGAGATACCTTAAAAGTAGCACTACATTTAGAGTCTTTATTAGAAATAAATAAGAAAATTGTATTAGAAGGAATCCATTACGATTTCGATAAACATGATATTAGAAAAGATGCAGCAGTTATACTTAATGAATTAGTATCTATTATGCATGCATATCCTACGCTAAAAATAGAATTATCTTCTCATACAGATAGTCGTGGTAGAGATGCGTATAATATGAAGCTTTCGCAACGTAGAGCACAATCAGTAGTAGATTATTTAGTAAACAATGGAATTTCAAGAGACCGTTTACAGGCAAAAGGTTATGGTGAAAGTCAATTATTAAATAAATGCTCAAATGGTGTTCCTTGTTCTAAAGAAGCACATCAAGAAAATAGACGTACAGAAGTAAAAGTATTGTCTTTTTAAAATTTAAGTCATTCCCCGATGATTATTTCCCAAAAGAGGCTAACCTATTTTTAAGTTAGTCTCTTTTTAATTTTTAATCTACCCTAAAAGAATTATATTAGAGAAAAAACTTACATTTATGTCCTGTTAGTGAGAAAGAAATAAATTAAACTCCGTTCTTATTTTAATACCTTTTTCCTTTTTAATATCTAAAAGTTGTTGTTTTAATAAAAGATAACTTTTTAAGTCAATTTCAGGGTTTATTGAAATAAGGTAGAAATTATGTGCCTTTAAAGAGCCTAATTTAACTATGTCTTTTTTGGTGTTGATTTCTATTAAACTTGGTGAGAATTTTTTAAAGTATTTTTCTCTGCTTAATAATTCAGGAACTTTGTTTGGAATTTTATAATTGTAATATTTTTCAATTTGAGAATCCCAAAATTGAAATTTGTCTAAATAACCATTGTACAAATTTGTTTTTGGGTCATAATTTGTTATTAACAAAGCTGCTCTTATATTTCCTAGTTGAAAATAAGAATTAATAAGATCAGAGGTTTTAATTCTATCACCAATATAGATAACAGGCACAGGAATATCAAAAAGTGAATCAAAAACAAAACGTCGTATTTCATTAAAATCGGAAGTGATTTTATCATTTAATTTTAATGTTGTAACTCCAGAGCTATTTTTAAACATATGGAACCCACCATCAAACCTAACCAATGAATCAATTGTAATTAGGCCTAAGTTTTTAATATCTATTAAATCGTAACTAATTAATTTATCGTTATAAGAATAACCATCCCAGAAGCCATATTTATTATTGTTTATAAGGATTGTAGAATCTTTATTATTAAAAGAAAAGTTATAAACTAAAGTGTCTTTTTTTAAGTAATAAGTTATTTTGTTTTTTAATATTTTAAATTTTCCTTTTGAAACATATGTGTATATATCTTCTAAGTAAACAGAATCATTTTTAAAAGTTAATGAAGGTAAATAATAGGAAGAACTATCTTTATCAATATTCATCCAAACCCCTTTAAAATTATCAGGATTGAATTCTTTTTTACATGAAGTAAGACCTAAAATAAATAAAAAATAGATTAACTTTCTCATAATACAGTTTTTTTAATCTTATCAAGAACTAGACCTTTTTTGAATTAAACTCATTATTTTCTTACCTCTAGCTTTACAACCTTTACTTTCATGAATAACTTTTGTTCGAATGATATATTCCAGTTCAGGATGTACCCAATCTTTTTGTAAACCCAAAAGGTATAACGTATTCATAGTATAAGCCTTCACTGCTATTTTTTGATCGGTTATTAACCAGTCAAACCCTGTTTCAATAATTAAATCAATTTGTTGTTTAGTGAGCTTTTGTTTTACTTCGTTATCTGTTTTAGAAGCGTACGCAGTAGCCAATTGTTCACATATTTTTGCGCAAGGTCTTATGGCACTATCAAAGTGTACTTGAGCTAATTTTTCAGTAAAAGCATCTAAATATCGTAGTATATTTTCAATTCCGTGATGGGTACAAATCCATTCCAATACCCAAGCGGCTTTAATGGATAGTTTATTGTCGACATCAAAAGTAAATTCTACTAAGTTTTTTATAAGTTTTGGGTTTTGCAACACAATATTTGAAGCTTTTTCTCTGTTTGTTCTAGCAGCAGTATCAACATCATTTAAAACAGAAATTAAAAAATCAGCTTTCATATTGGTATGGTTTGTGTAAATTTGAATAGTAAAAGAAATAATAGCATGATAAATATAAAAAGGATATTTTCAACAACACTTCTATTGTCTGCATTTTTTATAACTACTGCGCAGGCACAAAAAATAAATCAGTTAGATGCTAACGGAAAGAGAGATGGTGTTTGGAAAAAATATTATGATGATGATAAAAATGATGTTCGATATACTGGGCAGTTCAAAAACGGTAAAGAAATAGGAACTTTTAAGTTTTATGAACCAAACTCTTATGGAATACCCTCTATGACAAAAGAATTTTCGGTAAAATCTGATAGTGCTTTTGTTCAGTTTTTTACTCCAAAAGGAAAAGTAAAAACAAAAGGATGGATGATAGGAAAAAAGAGAGTAGGTAAGTGGGTTTATTATTTTTCTGATGGAAATATATTTTCAGAAGAAGAATATGTGGATGGTAAGTTAGATGGAGTTGTAAAAAACTACTACAGAAACGGAAAGTTAACAGAGGAAACTTATTATAAAAAGGGAGAGAAAGATGGAGTCTCTAAAATTTTTACCGATTCAGGTATTATGATTGAAGAGGTAAATTATGTAGCTGGAAAACTTGAAGGAGAAGGTAGATATTACGACTTAAAAGGTAGTTTAAAAGAAAAAGGAATGTATAAAAACGGAAAAAGAGACGGTAAATGGGAGTTTTATATGGATGGAGAGGTTGTTACCGATAAAAGAAAAAGAACTGTACATACAATCCCCAAAAATTAAGAGCTAGAGATAGTAAATACAAAATTAAGTTTATAAGAAATGATGATGCACTCAGGTATACTTGAGTCCATCAATTTTTATAATGATGTCATCAATTATTTCCATAATAAAAACATTTATTATTTCGTAAATTTGCAGCTTCAAAAGTACAAAATGAAAAGAGTAGTAGTAGGACTTTCAGGAGGTGTAGATAGTAGTGTAACAGCTTATTTACTAAAAGAGCAAGGGTATGAAGTTATTGGGCTGTTTATGAAAAACTGGCATGATGATTCAGTAACTATTTCCGATGAATGTCCATGGTTAGAAGATAGCAACGATGCAATGATTGTTGCTGAAAAATTAGGAATTCCTTTTCAAACAGTTGATTTAAGCGAACAATACAAAGAACGTATCGTTGACTATATGTTCAATGAATACGAAAAAGGACGTACACCTAATCCTGATGTATTATGTAATCGAGAAATTAAGTTTGATGTGTTTATGGACATCGCATTAAGTTTAGGAGCCGATTATGTAGCAACAGGACATTATTGTAGAAAAGCAGAAGAAATTATTGATGGAAAACCTGTGTATAAGTTATTAGCAGGAAAAGACACCAATAAAGACCAATCATATTTTTTATGTCAGTTATCGCAAGAACAATTATCGAAAGCATTGTTCCCTATTGGAGAGTTGACAAAACCTGAAGTTCGTGAAATTGCAAAAGAAGCTGATTTAATTACTGCGGATAAAAAAGATAGTCAAGGATTATGTTTTATTGGAAAAGTAAGACTTCCTGATTTTTTACAGCAAAAATTACAACCTAAAGAGGGAGAAATTGTTCAAATTCCAGATGAGTTTGAACAGTACAATCGTTCAGTTCCAGAATTTGAGAATAAAGAAGCAGAATTGGAATATTTTTCAATTAAATTCTCTTATAATAAAGAAGACGGAAAGGTAGTTGGAAAGCATCAAGGAGCACATTATTTCACTAAAGGGCAACGAAAAGGATTAGCTGTCGGCGGAACCAAAGAACCATTGTTTGTGATTGAAACCGATGTAGATACCAACATTATTTATACAGGAGAAGGTAAAAATCACCAAGGACTGTATCGAAGTGTATTATTTGTATCAAATGAAGAATTGCATTGGGTACGTGAAGATTTAGCTTTACAAACAGGTGAATCTTTGGAAGTAGAAGCACGTATTCGTTACCGACAACCATTAGAAAATGCTACGTTATATAAAGTAGAAAACGGATTGTATGTTGAGTTTGAAAATCCACAATCAGCTATTCAAGAAGGGCAGTTTGTTGCTTGGTATAAAAACGAAGAATTGTTAGGTTCGGGAGTGATTTCGTAATTTATCAATTTAAAAAAGTAAGATACAACCTCGATTTTTTCGAGGTTTTTTTGTGCTTGCTATTTAATGATTGTACATTTACGCTATGCAAAATAAAATTACCAAACTTTTTAATATACAGTATCCAATCGTTCAAGGTGGAATGATTTGGGTTTCAGGATGGAGGCTAGCTTCTGCAGTGTCTAATGCAGGCGGATTAGGTTTAATAGGAGCAGGATCTATGTATCCAGAAGTACTTCGTGAACACATTCAAAAATGTAAAAAAGCAACAGATAAACCTTTTGGTGTAAATGTACCAATGTTATATCCTGATATTGAAAAAATCATGGATATTGTTGTTGAAGAAGGGGTGAAAATAGTGTTTACTTCTGCAGGTAATCCAAAAACATGGACTTCTTTTTTAAAGGAAAAGGGAATTACAGTAGTACATGTAGTAAGTTCGGTAAAATTTGCATTAAAAGCCGAAGCTGCGGGTGTAGATGCTGTAGTATGTGAAGGATTTGAAGCTGGAGGTCATAATGGACGTGAAGAAACTACGACGTTTACATTAATTCCTATGGTGAAAGAACAGGTGAAAATTCCTGTAATTGCTGCAGGAGGAATCGGATCGGGTAGAGGAATGTTAGCAGCAATGGTATTGGGGGCTGATGGAGTACAAATTGGAAGTCGTTTTGCAGCTACGGTAGAATCTTCGGCACATGATAATTTCAAGAAAACAATTGTTGAAGTAAAAGATGGAGGTACACAACTAACGTTAAAGGAACTAGCTCCAGTACGTTTGGTAAAAAATAAGTTTTTTCAAGAAGTTCAAGAATTATATCAACAAAACCCAACGATAGAACAATTAAAAGAATTGTTAGGGCGTGCACGTGCAAAGAGAGGTATGTTTGAAGGAAACTTGGACGATGGAGAACTAGAAATAGGTCAAGTAGCAGGGCTTATCCATGAAATTAAACCAGCAAAAGAAGTGTTGGAAGCTATCGTTACTGAATATAAACAGGTGAAAAAAGAGCAGTTGTTTTAATCGCAGGGCGCGATTGCCAAAAAAATAATGAAAAACATCATTCCGAACGAGGTACAAGGAGGAATCTCTTTAAAATGAGTTACAAACATTCTTGAGATTTCTCCTTTCGTTACACTTTAGTTCGAAATGACAACTTTTTAAGAATTATTCTTAGCCTTAATAAAATCAGAAATTAAATAGCTGATATATTTTCCTACTTGTCCGTTAGCAATGTCATCTTTAACAACTGCTGGAGCACCTTCACAAATGTGTAAATAAGAAGCATTTTGTAGCTTTCCAAAATAATGTGTGAATCTACGTGCTTGCTGTGGTGTAAACCCGCTAGGTGTCATGGCACTACTAGGAAAGTGTTGCACACAATCCAAATCGATTTCAATTCCGAAAGGAGTATTTTCTATAAAACTTTCAGCGCGTTGTAACTCACCATCAAAAGAAGTAGACTGATATACTTCTAACTCTTCAAAGGTGTTGTATTCTAAGTTTAAACTATCGTGAATCATTTCAAAAACATACTGAGGCGTATAGTTTTCATGCAGTCCAAACATAAAGTAGTTCTTAATAAAACCCTCTTGTAAAGCATACGAAAATCCGTTACCACTATGACGTTCCTCCAAACGACGTAAATCGGTATGTGCATCTAAATTAATCACATTTACAGGTTGTTTCTTTCCTTCAGAAAGCCCTTTAATGTTTCCGTAAGCATTGTTATGTCCACCACCAATGATAATTGGAGTTTTACCACTTTCAACAATGACTTTGATAAGATAAGAAAGTTCTTTATCAATAGCTTTTATTAATAAATCCCCCCTTTCTCTATCAGAAGCATCAAAACTATATACTTCATCCAAACAATCTAAATAGCCTAACACTAGGATATCATTTCCATCAATAAACTGATTTTGCTGTGTATTTAAAAATGCTTTTAAAGCAGGAACAAAAGCAGTATGTGCACCACCATTTCCACCATTCATACGAACCCCAATATCTTCGGGAACTCCTAAAATAACAAAAGAAGCAGTTGAGCTTTTAAGTTCCTCTTGTAGCTCTTTTTTAGAGTTGATAACTGCAACGCACTCACCTAATTTTGTTTCACCTTCACGTGGGGTTACAAACTCTTGTATGTCTTTTTCGTTGAATATTGTTAGCATATTGTATTTTCTTTTTAGGAAAAGTCATTTCGAACTGAAGTGTAACGAAAGGAGAAATCTTAAGAATGTTTGTAACTCACCTTAATGAGATTCCTCGTTACCACTCGGAATGACAGGGTATAATTTACAGTTTATTTCCGTTGATAAATACTGAATCAATTAAATTACTTCCGAAGGAATACGGTAAAAATCCATACGAAGGAATTTCCTTTGTAAGGATTAAATTCGCTTTCTTTCCTTTGGTAATACTTCCAACTTCTTCAGATAAATTCATAGCATAGGCTCCGTTAATCGTTGCTGCATTAATCGCTTCTTCTGGTGTCATTTTCATTTTAATACAAGCGGTTGCTACTACAAAGTTCATGTTTCCTGATGGAGTAGACCCTGGGTTATAATCGGTAGCTAAAGCTAAAGGTAATCCTGCATTGATAATATCACGTGCAGGCGTATACGGAATACTTAAAAAATATGAACAAGAAGGTAAGGCAACAGGCATGGTTTGCGTTCCTTTCAATGCTTCAATATCTTCTGTATTCATAACTTCTAAATGGTCTACAGATAAGGCATTGTGTTTTATACTTACTTGAACTCCACCAATAGTTGTAAACTGATTTACATGTACTTTTGGTGTTAATCCGTATTGTTGAGCAGCGGTTAAAATTCTGTCGGTATCTTCTACCGAGAAATATCCTGTTTCACAGAAAGCATCTACAAAATCAGCAAGGTTTTCTTCTGCAACTTTAGGTAGCATTTCATCAATAATTAAATTGATGTATCCTTCTTTATTGTTTTTATATTCAGTAGGAAAGGCATGCGCTCCTAAAAAGGTAGCTTTTACAGGAATGTTATAATTCTCGCGTAGCTTTTTAATAACACGCAACATTTTTAATTCAGCGTCTACGGTTAAACCATATCCTGATTTTATTTCAACTGCTCCAGTACCTAATGCAATAACTTCTTCTAATCGTTTTGCCGATTGTTGATATAGCTCTTCTTCTGAAGTTTCTTGTAACTTCTTTGCAGAGTTTACGATACCACCACCACGATTGGCAATTTCTTCATAACTCAATCCGTTAATTCTATCCACAAACTCTTGTTCACGATTGCCTGCATATACAATGTGTGTATGCGAATCACACCAAGTAGGTAACATCATTTTACCAGTACAGTCCACAGTTTTATCAGCAGAAGTAGGGGCTTTTTTCATACTTCCATAGTCAGTAATAATACTATTTTCAACCAATAAAAAAGCATTTTTAATGGTAGGTAAAATGTTCATCGCAGCTCCTGATACTTTTTTAGTGCTTGTTTCTCTAATTTGGATTAATTCTTTGATGTTTATGAATAAAGTTGTCATGTTGAATGCTTAAATTTGTTAGACAAACTTACGGTAAAAACTACAATTTATGATACATTTTTTAGGAGTGATTTGTGTTTTAATACTCTTTTTTATTTCGTTAATTCACGTTTATTGGGCTTTTGGTGGAACTTTATGGGTAGATGCTGTAATACCTACTAAAACAGCAAATGAAAAAGCGATGAATCCGCCTAAATCACTAACTTTTGTAGTAGCTATAGTAATAGGTGCTTTTGCGGTTGTGTATGCAGAAAAAATACAGCTATTTACGTTGAATTCAATGCCTACATGGTTGCAAGACTATGGACTTTACGTTGTGGCTAGTATTTTTCTCATAAGAGCTATAGGTGATTTTAACTATGTAGGTTTTTTTAAGAAAGTTACAACTACAGAGTTTGCCATGAACGATACCAAATATTTTTCTCCATTATGTTTGTTTTTAGGAGTAGTAGGGTTGTTGATAGTGTTTTTGGGATAATTTAGTTTACTAACGTTTAGTATATGGCAAGTAGGGCAGTAGAAAGCGATAACCTTTCAATTTTGCACTGAGCCAAATCGTTGTATTTTGTTTTTATCTTATTCATTTTAAAAGCCAAATCAGCGATTTGGCGGTGTTTGTAAGTAGCACTAAACTTTCGTTAACTACCAAACGCCCTATTTGCTATATACAGCTTAAGTTAGCAATTGTTTAAATTTAGTAATATAAATCAGAAAGAAAAAAGCGTAGAGTAAGGTTATGTTATACGTTGAAACCTAGATTTCGTCA
>NZ_RAQM01000002.1:0-3261 GCF_003610735.1 Tenacibaculum lutimaris
CAAAAAAAAACCTCAATCTACTAAAAGATTGAGGTTTAAAAGAAAGGCAACGACCTACTCTCCCACCAGTGGCAGTACCATCGGCGCTAATGGGCTTAACTTCTCTGTTCGGAATGGTAAGAGGTGAGCCCCATTGCGATAATCACCTTAAATCGTTGCAGTATATTTCAACTGTATAAGTTAACATATTAGTAAAATCATATCATAAATTCATCAAAGAGTTTGCTCCCGGCCACTAGGACCGGGATACGTACATAAGCCTATGGGTTATTAGTACTACTCAGCTACATACATTACTGCACTTACACTTATAGCCTATCAACGTGGTGATCTTCCACGACCCTTTAAAGAAATCTCATCTTGTGGTGGGTTTCGCGCTTATATGCTTTCAGCGCTTATCCCTTCCCGACGTAGCTACTCTGCAGTGCCCCTGGCGAGACAACAGATACACTAGAGGTCAGTCCAACTCGGTCCTCTCGTACTAAAGTCAGATCCACTCAAATTTCTAACGCCCACAGCAGATAGAGACCGAACTGTCTCACGACGTTCTGAACCCAGCTCGCGTGCCACTTTAATGGGCGAACAGCCCAACCCTTGGGACCTTCTCCAGCCCCAGGATGTGACGAGCCGACATCGAGGTGCCAAACCCCCCCGTCGATGTGAGCTCTTGGGGGAGATCAGCCTGTTATCCCCGGAGTACCTTTTATCCTTTGAGCGATGGCCCTTCCATGCGGAACCACCGGATCACTATGCTCTACTTTCGTACCTGATCGACCTGTATGTCTCTCAGTCAAGCTCCCTTATGCCATTGCACTCTACGCACGGTTACCAAGCGTGCTGAGGGAACCTTTAGAAGCCTCCGTTACTCTTTTGGAGGCGACCACCCCAGTCAAACTACCCACCACGCACTGTTCTCATTGCTGAGTTAGGCTCTAGATAAGCAAAGGGTGGTATTTCAAGGATGACTCCACAACGCCTAGCGACGCTGCTTCAAAGTCTCCCACCTATCCTACACATTACTTATCCAAAGTCAATACGAAGCTATAGTAAAGGTTCACGGGGTCTTTTCGTCCCGCTGCGGGTAATCGGCATCTTCACCGATACTACAATTTCACCGAGCTCATGGCTGAGACAGTATCCAGATCGTTGCACCATTCGTGCAGGTCGGAACTTACCCGACAAGGAATTTCGCTACCTTAGGACCGTTATAGTTACGGCCGCCGTTTACTGGGGCTTCATTTGATTGCTTCGCCGAAGCTAACAACTCCACTTAACCTTCCAGCACCGGGCAGGTGTCAGGCCTTATACATCATCTTTCAATTTAGCAAAGCCCTGTGTTTTTGATAAACAGTCGCCTGGATCTTTTCACTGCGGCCAACATTGCTGTTGGCGACTCTTCTCCCGAAGTTACGAGTCTATTTTGCCTAGTTCCTTAGCCATGAATCTCTCGAGCACCTTAGAATTCTCATCCCAACTACCTGTGTCGGTTTACGGTACGGGTTCTTATAACCTGAAGCTTAGAGGTTTTTCTTGGAAGATTTTAGGCACACTATCCACGCATCCGAAGACTTGTGGTACTATCACACTTCAGCTAAACCGGCGGATTTGCCTACCAGTCTAATACCTAAATGTTTCAACGAACTATTCCGTCAGTTCGCGGTGCTTTCAGTACTCCGTCACCCCATCGCAGTTATAAGAAGTACAGGAATATTAACCTGTTGTCCATCGACTACTCCCTTCGGATTCGCCTTAGGTCCCGACTAACCCTCAGCTGATTAGCATCGCTGAGGAAACCTTAGTCTTTCGGTGAGGGGGTTTCTCGCCCCCTTTATCGTTACTTATGCCTACATTTTCTTTTCTATACGTTCCAGCATGCCTCACAGCACACCTTCAGCACATATAGAATGCTCCCCTACCACTTTAATAAGTCCATAGCTTCGGTAATATGTTTATGCCCGATTATTATCCATGCTCGACCGCTCGACTAGTGAGCTGTTACGCACTCTTTAAATGAATGGCTGCTTCCAAGCCAACATCCTAGCTGTCTGGGCAGTCAAACCTCGTTTTTTCAACTTAACATATATTTGGGGACCTTAGCTGATGGTCTGGGTTCTTTCCCTCTCGGACATGGACCTTAGCACCCATGCCCTCACTGCTGAGAAACATTTTATAGCATTCGGAGTTTGTCAGGAATTGGTAGGCGGTGAAGCCCCCGCATCCAATCAGTAGCTCTACCTCTATAAAACTTTGTCTCAACGCTGCACCTAAATGCATTTCGGGGAGTACGAGCTATTTCCGAGTTTGATTGGCCTTTCACCCCTACCCACAGGTCATCCAAAGACTTTTCAACGTCAACTGGTTCGGTCCTCCACTGTGTGTTACCACAGCTTCAACCTGCCCATGGGTAGATCACTCGGTTTCGCGTCTACTACTACTAACTAAAATCGCCCTATTCAGACTCGCTTTCGCTTCGGCTCCGATCCTTAAAATCTTAACCTTGCTAGTAACAGTAACTCGTAGGCTCATTATGCAAAAGGCACGCCGTCACACAGTAAATGTGCTTCGACCGCTTGTAGGCGTACGGTTTCAGGTTCTCTTTCACTCCCTTACTTAGGGTTCTTTTCACCTTTCCCTCACGGTACTAGTTCACTATCGGTCTTTCAGGAGTATTTAGCCTTACCGGATGGTCCCGGTGGATTCATACAGGATTACACGTGTCCCGCACTACTCAGGGTACTGCTATATCCTCTTCGATTACCTATACGAGACTATCACTCTCTATGGTTCGTCTTTCCAAACGATTCTAGTTCTCTAAGATTCTAATGTTGCAGCCCTACAACCCCAATATTGCCGTAACAACATTGGTTTGGGCTAATCCGCGTTCGCTCGCCACTACTAACGGAATCACTTTTGTTTTCTCTTCCTCTGGTTACTTAGATGTTTCAGTTCACCAGGTTTGCCCCCTTGCGGGTACTATGTCTTCAACATAGTGGGTTGCCCCATTCGGAAATTTACGGATCATAAAATATGTGCTTCTCCCCGTAACTTATCGCAGCTTATCGCGTCCTTCTTCGCCTCTGAAAGCCTAGGCATCCTCCATACGCCCTTATTTAGCTTATTGTACTTTTTGCTGTAGTATCTCTACTACAACGAGCTCTTTATAATTCTTGTTCTTATAAAAATATTTTGTTAGATATTATCTAACTCTCTATCTTGATTCTTTACGATATCATTTTACCAATATGTCAATGAACGTGTGGC
>NZ_RAQM01000003.1 GCF_003610735.1 Tenacibaculum lutimaris
TGACGAAATCTAGGTTTCAACGTATAACATAACCTTACTCTACGCTTTTTTCTTTCTGATTTATATTACTAAATTTAAACAATTGCTAACTTAAGACGTATATAAAAAATAGCGGTTTAGTCACTTAATCGAAAGAAAATGAATATATTAAAAGTTTGTTATAATCCGAAAAGTTAGTGTATAAAATCCGCTACTTTTCATATACAAGACCGTTGCCTACAATTTGAAACAAACACTCTACATACTGATATTAATACTGACTTTCTCTTGTAAAGACGATAAAAAAATTGATATGGGAATTGATAGTCCAGAAAAATTTGCCAAATACGCAAAGGAATTGGAAAATAAAAAACATCCGATTTTACCGAATAAATTTTCCGTTCAATTAAAAGATAAAAACGGAGAGAATCTAAAGTTAGAAAGCGTACTCTGTCATCTCAACATTTATATTGACTCATTGAGTTATTACACATACAGTTTCATACCAACCGACTCAAATGGAATTGTAGAACTGACAAAAGAACAAATGATTCAAAATACGGAGTTAAAGCATTATTATGACAAAACTATTCCATTGGACAAAACACCTGTAAAATTTGATTTTATGGTTATGGATACAAACTTATTGAATGGAATTATTTCGAGTATGGAAAATTATTTGAAATTGGATTTAGAATCAATAAAATCCGATTTAAAACAAAGAGGTTTAACTGATTCCCAAATCGCACAACAAATTCCTGCGATTAAAGAAAAAATGGAATCTGACAAAAAACTATTGGGAGTATTAAAAACTAATCGGAACGCTGAATTGGATTACGCAAATGGACAAAAAAGATTGACTGATTTTTGGAACAGTGAATCTGACTATAATTATGAATTGAAATAAAAAACTGTAGGCAACACCGGCTATAGTTCATTGCTTCTGACTTTCCTATCGGAAAGTCCTCGCAAATTTGCTATCTTCGGTTTACGGCGGAAAATCCTCGCGGATTTTCACGCAACGAAACCATAGCCAAACACGTTGTACACAATATAACCTAACAAATGAATAGACAAATAATAACACTTTTACTTGTAGCAATATTCACAAATTTTGGATATTCTCAATCGAAAAAAATTAATATTAAAACAGACCATTTAACAGAGGCTAATTACCTAAAAATCGATGATTTTTATTTAACTCATTATCTATACATCGACTTGTTTTTAAGAGAAAATCTATTTCCAGAAGCAAGTCCCGAAGATGTTTCTTCTATTTTAAAAGCTCTTAAAAAATATGTTTCGGTAGAAAACAAATTAGACGTCGAAATTGAAAAACCTGGGAAAAGAAATTACTTGATTCGATTTGCCATTTTAAAGAAAGATAACGGAACTGAACTTTTAATTGCTTTCACAAATTGGACTGTAAAGGAAAAAGCATTCGAAAAAGAAATTAAAATGGAAAATGATTCCTACACCAGATGGTATTTTCTAAATGGAAACAAAATGACTTACCGAAAAGATATGTCGGACCAGAACGATTACTCAACTATGAATAAATCTGACTTGGCTAATGCCTACTTATTCGATGAACTATCCGAAAACGATTCCGAGATAGAAAGTACAATAGCGGAATATCTAAACCAAAGTGACATAAGTATTTCTGATAAAATTATGGCGAATTTAATTCTCTTAAAATATCAAATCTTTAAAAGAGAGAATGATAATGTTACCAAACAAACTGAACACTTGACTGAATTATTCGAACAAAACAAATCTGAACCAAATTTGAGAGGTTTACAAGCGGCTTTTGACGCTACGAAATACCAAATAGAATTAATAAAATAAATACTGTGTACAACACCGGCTATAGTTCATTGCTTCTGACTTTCCTCTCAGAAAGTCCTCGCAAATTTGCTATCTTCGGTTTACGGCGGAAAATCCTCGCGGATTTTCACGCAACGAAACCATAGCCAAATACGTTAGCTTTAATTAAATGACATTCGATAAAATGAATCATATTTCAATGGAATTCACACCTTCTCAACTCGGAGAAACTAAAAAAGTGTTTTTGAAAAATGGCTCATCAATCTCGACAAAATGGAAAAAAGAGAATGAATATATAATACGTTACAAACCTGAAAATTATGCAGACTATTATTCTCCGTATTTCTTATTTCAATTTGAAAATAGAACTTTAAAAAGAATGATTCCATATCCAAATAAAAGGTCATTTGGTTATATGGCTATTATTATGATTGGATTTATATATTTCAAAGGAATTAAACCTGATTTGTATTTGACACTAATTGGTTTTTCAATAGTTTTTGTTTTTCTATTGCAATTTGTTGTTGGAATTGCCGCCTATCAGAAAATAAAGAATAATGTTTTCGGAAAGAATATAACGGAAATAAAAGAAACGTCTGAATTAAAAAACTAAAGCTAACACCGTATATAAAAAATTGCTAGTTTTAGCTAAACCAATGTGAGTTGCTTTGTTTGCTTGCATCTGATTTTCCTTCGGAAAATCCTCGCACACAAAAACGCAACTTTCCATATACATCAACGTTACCTGCAAGCATAAAAAACGACAATGAGACAAATAATTATAGCAACTATTCTTCTAACCGTTTTATTAGGTTGTAATAGTTCAACAAATAAGAAAAGTTCAACGGAATCAGCAAAAGTAACCGAGAAGATTAGTTCAGATTTTGCAAGTTATATCTCGACACTTGACCGTATTAAACTTCCACTAGAAACAAATCCTCTTGGACAGCTTCCTAAAATATCGAAGAACTTTGACAAAAAGAATTTTGAGAAGTATAAACACACATGGACAAGTCAACCTTTAGGTATCTATTATCAGGATGAGAAGACGGTTGGAATTATTGATTGCTCGATTGGCGATTGGGGACTTGTACCTTTTTTGACAACCTATGATTTAAAAGGAAACAAAATTGACTCGACAGGATTTTACGATAAGAGTGGGCAGGACATGGGATATGAAGCAATAGAACATTTGACCTTCAACGCTGACAGGACAATAATAGTTCTTGATACTGTTAAACATTGGGAATTTAATGAAGATGAAACGGACATTATCGAAGAAAGCATGAAAATGACGACAGGGAAAGTCGAGTATCAAATTTTGGAAAACGGAAAAATTGAAAAGAAATAAAAAAAACCAGCAGGTAACAAAGAACTGAGGTAAAAAACAAGTAAATTTTATACTTTTTTAAACCAAAGTACTTTTATAATTTGCATCATAAGGTAAACCACTTTTTACTA
>NZ_RAQM01000004.1 GCF_003610735.1 Tenacibaculum lutimaris
AATCCAGAGATTGTAGATGTAGCAGACTATAAGCTAGAAGGCTGTAACACTCCATGGCCAGATAACTTAACGACCGATTGGACAGACAACTGTTCAGCCGGTGGAGTAGGTATCCAGTCAGATGGCGGAGTAGATCAACCTGACAGCGCCGATGGTTGTACACAGTATCGATTATATACGTTCACCATTACGGATGATTGTGGAAACAGCGATACCGAGACTACTTTAGTATCGAGAGATTACGACATGACCAATCCAGAGATTGTAGATGTAGCAGATTATAAGCTAGAAGGCTGTAACACACCATGGCCAGTAAACCTAACAACCGATTGGACAGACAACTGTTCAGCAGGCGGACAAGGAATCCAGTCAGATGGCGGAGTAGATCAACCTGACAGTGCAGATGGTTGTACACAGTATCGATTATATACGTTCACCATTACGGATGATTGTGGAAACAGTGATACCGAAACTACCTTAGTATCGAGAGATTACGACATGACCAATCCAGAGATTGTAGACGTAGCAGACTATAAGCTAGAAGGCTGTAACACACCATGGCCAGATAACTTAACGACCGATTGGACAGACAACTGTTCAGCAGGCGGACAAGGAATCCAGTCAGATGGCGGAGTAGATCAACCTGACAGTGCCGATGGTTGTACTCAGTATCGATTATATACGTTCACCATTACGGATGATTGTGGAAACAGTGATACCGAAACTACCTTAGTATCGAGAGATTACGACATGACCAATCCAGAGATTGTAGACGTAGCAGACTATAAGCTAGAAGGCTGTAACACACCATGGCCAGTAAACCTAACAACCGATTGGACAGACAACTGTTCAGCAGGCGGACAAGGAATCCAGTCAGATGGCGGAGTAGATCAACCTGACAGTGCCGATGGTTGTACACAGTATCGATTATATACGTTCACTATTACAGATGATTGTGGAAACAGTGATACCGAAACTACCTTAGTATCGAGAGATTACGACATGACCGATCCAGAGATTGTAGACGTAGCAGATTATAAGCTAGAAGGCTGTAACACACCATGGCCAGTAAACCTAACAACCGATTGGACAGACAACTGTTCAGCAGGCGGACAAGGAATCCAGTCAGATGGCGGAGTAGATCAACCTGACAGTGCCGATGGATGTACACAGTATCGATTATATACGTTCACCATTACGGATGATTGTGGAAACAGTGATACCGAGACTACGTTAGTATCGAGAGATTACGACATGACCAATCCAGAGATTGTAGACGTAGCGGACTATAAACTAGAAGGCTGTAACACACCATGGCCAGATAACCTAACGACTGATTGGACAGACAACTGTGCAGCCGGCGGACAAGGTATCCAGTCAGATGGCGGCGTAGATCAACCTGACAGTGCCGATGGTTGTACACAGTATCGATTATATACCTTCACCATTACGGATGATTGTGGAAACAGTGATACCGAGACTACTTTAGTATCGAGAGATTACGACATGACGAATCCAGAGATTGTAGATGTAGCAGACTATAAGCTAGAAGGCTGTAACACACCATGGCCAGTAAACCTAACAACCGATTGGACAGACAACTGTTCAGCAGGCGGACAAGGAATCCAGTCAGATGGCGGAGTAGATCAACCTGACAGTGCCGATGGTTGTACACAGTATCGATTATATACGTTCACCATTACGGATGATTGTGGAAACAGCGATACCGAAACTACCTTAGTATCGAGAGATTACGACATGACCAATCCAGAGATTGTAGACGTAGCAGATTATAAGCTAGAAGGCTGTAACACGCCATGGCCAGTAAACCTAACAACCGATTGGACAGACAACTGTTCAGCAGGCGGACAAGGAATCCAGTCAGATGGCGGAGTAGATCAACCTGATAGTGCGGATGGATGTACTCAGTATCGATTATATACCTTCACTATTACGGATGATTGTGGAAACAGTGATACCGAAACTACCTTAGTATCGAGAGATTACGACATGACCGATCCAGAGATTGTAGACGTAGCAGATTATAAGCT
>NZ_RAQM01000005.1 GCF_003610735.1 Tenacibaculum lutimaris
AACAAAGAACTGAGGTAAAAAACAAGTAAATTTTATACTTTTTTAAACCAAAGTACTTTTATAATTTGCATCATAAGGTAAACCACTTTTTACTATTGCAAAAGCTTGTTTTAGCAGCTTATTACATACCGCTATTAAAGCAAGTTTTTTACTCTTTCCCTTAGCTACAATTCGGTCATAAAGTTCTCTACATGCTTTGTTATACTTACAAGCATTAAAACTACACATAAACAATAAATTTCTAAGCTTTGGATTACCCATTTTACTTATTCGTGGTCTTCCTTTTATACTACTTCCTGATTCTCTAATTGTAGGTGTAATACCTGCGTAACTACAAAGCTCCTTTGCTGATGTAAAACGCTTAAATCCATCGGTAAAAACTAATAACATTAATGCTGTTTTACCCCCTATTCCTGGTATAGACTTTAATAAAGTTACTTCTTCTTGATAGCTCTTTTTTACATTCTCTAGCAACAAATCTTCTAATTTAACCATCTCTTTTTGTATGTTTTTTAGCTGTCTTTTTAAGGAAGCAACTACCAATTTCGATGGAGTTCCTAATACTGATTCGCCATGAAGCTTATTCTTTAATTGAGTAGATTGTTTCGTATAAACTCCCAATAAACGTACTATTTGTAAACTTTCTTGTTGATCCTTACTCTCTCCTTTCCATATAGAAGGATCTTGACTTACACCATAATTATATAACTGCTTTGCATCACTCTTATCCGTCTTTACTTTTGATAAATTCATTTGAATAAAACGTTTTACTTTCAACGGATTTTCTACTGATACCAAAACTCCTTTTTCTATTAAAAAATAAGCTAATCGTACATGATAGTAACCTGTCGCCTCCATTATACAATGAGTTAAATCACTCGTGATTAACAACAACTCTTTAAAGCCTGATTCATCATTTTTAAATTGATACCAATTACCTTGATAATCATACACATCTAAAACATCTTTACTTACATCGATTCCTAAAAATTGTTTATTTTTACTCATAAGAAAAAAAGGATTGGAAAGAAAACACTACCAACAATTCAACAACTTGAAAACGAGATCTTGGTCTCATAGAACTGAACGAATTCGAAGTAGTAAAAGCGTAGGGATTATCAATGTTGACGAAATCTAGGTTTCAACGTATAACATAACCTTACTCTACGCTTTTTTCTTTCTGATTTATATTACTAAATTTAAACAATTGCTAACTTAAG